>JADJSA010000006.1 GCA_016711925.1 Candidatus Methylophosphatis haderslevensis | reverse complement strand
GGCTGGCAAAATAGTGCAGGCCGGCGCAGGCGGAGACTTCGCTGGAGGCGCGCGGCCATAGTCGTCTCTGGCAGCAGGCGCGTAACGAGGTACCAACGCAACGCGGTAAAGGTGCAGTTTCCGTGCGCGTTTGAGAGCCGTGGCGGCGAAGGTCATGGGTATCGAGCGCACGCGGTGGCTGGTGGGCCTGCCGGAGACGCGACGATCGGCGCTGGCGAACGCGCGCCGGCTGTTAAGCGCCGCGGCGCGCCTGCGCGAGCTGGCGTCGACTTGCGCGAAAAAGCGCTGATACTCATGCGCGCTTTCCAGGGCGTCTGCCGGCAGCGTCATGCCACTGGTTCGCCAGTCGATCAGCACCTGGGCGATTCGAAGCGCATGCACCAATACCAGCGCCGTCGTAGTAAAGGTCGCCGGTTTTTTGCGCGTCGTCCAGATCATGCCGGAATTTCCGCAATATCTCGCGCACATGCGTCGATTCGCGCGAGGGCAACGGTAGGTAGTGCGCCGGTCGGAAGATACCGCCGGCGATGACCGACGACAGTTGCTGCTGGTTTCGGCCCCGCCACGACGATGAACTGCGTGTGGCCGAGTTTCGCCGTGCCGCGGTGGCAAGCCTGGCGGCACCCGAGCCGCAGGTATCACCGCGTCGGTTTCAGCGCGCGGCGGCGGGGCATGGATGGGATTGCGCAGCAGATGGCCGAGTTCGCGACCCGGCGCGCGAACCGCAGCTGGGATTTCCAGCCAGCGCCAGAACCCGGCACCGCTCGCGGCGGCGGCGCCGGCAGCGCCCGCCGCGAGCAGAGAGCCGTCAGCTGATCCATCAACGGGATCACGCGTGGTGCCAGTCCTGCTCGGAACAAGTAACGAGCGACCGGTTGTTCAGATGTGCTTTCCACCGGCGTGCCGCGTTATGTCGGGTGCGAAGGGCGAACATAAGCCGGGAGTCACTTCGGTACCGAGAAAGCGCATCGGTATGCGGTATCCCGGAGGCGGCGGGAAAACGCTCCGTAGCGAGGCCAGCAATGACGAAACCCCATCCGGCTGAACGAGGTGATTACAGGTGAAGGAGGATAGGGGCTAGGTGCGCAACCTGCTTCCGCCAGGGTGGCGACGATCGACCAGTAGGCCCGCGGCGCGAAATAGGGCGGTCGACTGCACGACCACATAGCCATTGACGGCCACGCGCCTGGCGAGCAGCCGGTAGAACGGCACCGAATAGAGCTTGCCGAGGGCGAAGCTCGACGGGTCGGGGAAGTCCACGATCGCCGCATCGAACATCTGCTCGCTGTGCTCGATCCACTGCGCGGCATCCTGGTTGATCACCGTCACCCGCGGGTCGGCCAGCGAGCCGTGATTGAGCGCGGTCAGCGGCGCCGAGGTCGAGAACAATCGCGTCATCTCGGCATCCAGGTCGACCAGGGTCACCGACTCGACGTTCGGGTATTTGAGCACTTCGCGGAGTGCCAGCCCGTCGCCGCCGCCCAGTACCAGCACCGAGCGCGCCCACGGCGCCGATTCGAGCGCCGGATGCACCAGCGCCTCGTGGTAGCGGTGCTCGTCGCGAGGAGAACTGCAGGTTGCCGTTGATGTAGAGCCGCAGGTCGTCCTGCCAGCGGGGTGATGACCAGGCGCTGGTAGGCGTGCTGACCGCATGCACGATCTCGTCGCCGAACAGGCCCTTTTCGGCCCAGGTGACGAGCCGGTCGGATACCAGAAAGACGCCGCCCAGCAGCGCGAAGACGGCGGCGCCGCGCAGCACCTGGGCGCCCGGCCGCGGCAGGCTCTTGCGGAACACCCGGATGGTCCACAGTCCAACCGCGACATTCAACATGCCGAACAGCAGTCCGGTCCGCGACAGCCCGAGACGCGGCGCCAACACGAGCGGAGACAGCAGCGAAACGGCCAGGGCGGCGAGGTAATCGAAGGTCAACACCTTTGCCACCAGTTCGCTAAACTGCGCGGAGCGTGCGTTGAGCGCGCGCATGACGAGGGGAATCTCCATGCCGACCAGCACGCCGATCGCGAATACCAGCGCATACAGCGTGGTGCGAAATGGCGCGGCGAGCCAGGAGAAGGTGAGGAACAGCGCGGTGGCCGACAAGCCGCCGAGCAGCCCGACCAGCAACTCGATGTCGACGAAGCGCGCCAGCACGTCCTCGTCGCGCACGTATTTCGACAGGTGGGCGCCGACCCCCATCGCGAACAGGTAGCAGCCGATGATCGACGAGAACTGCAGCACCGAATCGCCGAGCAGATAGCTCGACAAGGCACCCGCGATCAGCTCGTAGGCGAGCCCGCAGGAGGCGACGATGAAGACGGACAGGATCAGAATGCGGTCGATCGCGAAGGCAGTTTCCCACCCGTGGAGCGTTCCATGCTGATGTACGTGGCTAATTATGTTATCTACCTGCTGTCGGGCGTGCTGTTGCTCGGGGTGTTCTTCGTCATTTATACGCGCACCACGCCGTTCGACGAGATCGCCCAGGTTCGCGCCGGCAACACGGCGGCGGCACTCACGCTGTCGGGCGCGCTGATCGGCTTCTCGCTCACCGTTGCCTCGGGCATCCTGCACAACAGTGCGCTGATCGGCTTCGTCGCCTGGTCGGCGGGGGCGATGCTGGTGCAGCTTGCCGCCTACGCCGTGTGTTCGCGCCTGCTGCCCGGTGCCAAGGAACAGATCGAAGCCGGCAATGTTGCCATGGGCGGCCTGCTCGGTGCGATTTCCCTTGCGGTCGGTGCGATCAACGCCGCCTGTCTTTCCTGACCGTCCTGCCAATCGGAGGCATCCATGAGTCTCGGTTCGTTCATCAAGAAGCAGTTCATCGACATCCTTCAATGGACCGAAGATACCGAAGGCGTGCTCGCCTGGCGCTACCCGATGGCCGACAACGAGATCCAGTACGGTGGCAGCCTGACGGTGCGCGAGTCGCAGGTGGCGGTGTTCGTCAATGAGGGCAAGGTGGCCGACGTGTTCGCACCCGGCATGTACAAGCTCACCACCCAGACCCTGCCGGTACTCACCTATCTGAAGAACTGGGACAAGCTGTTCGAGTCGCCCTTCAAGTCGGATGTCTATTTCTTCAGCACCCGCATCCAGACCGGGCGCAAGTGGGGTACGCCGCAGCCCATCACCGTCCGCGACACCGATTTCGGCATGGTGCGCCTGCGCGCCTTCGGCATGTATTCCTATCGCGTGACGGACGCCAGGAAGTTCTACACCGAACTGTCCGGCACGCGCGAAATCTACACCCGCGACGATGTCGAAGATCAGTTGCGCGGCATCATCATGGCCACCATGGCCAGTTCGCTCGGCACCTCGGGCGTTCCGTTCCTCGACATGGCGGCGAACCAGGCGCTGATGGCCTCGAAGATCAAGGCCGACTTCGCGGTTGCGCTGGAACGCTACGGCCTCGGTCTGGACGAGTTCAACGTCTCCAGCATCTCGCTGCCGGAGGAGCTGCAGGCGGCGCTCGACAAGCGGATCGCCATGGGCATGGCCGGCGACCTCGGCAAATACACGCAGTTCCAGGTCGCCAATTCGATTCCGCTTGCCGCGCAGAACGAGGGCGGGCTGGCGGGCGTCGGCGCCGGACTGTCGGCGGGCATGGTGTTCGGCCAGACCATGGCGCAGGGGATGCAGGCGGCACAGCAGGCCACGCAGCAGGCCGCACCGCCCGCTGCGGCGGCGCCACCAGCGGCCGCTGTTGCCGTCGAAGCGCCCGAAGCCCGGCTGGAAAAGCTCAAGGGCCTGTTCGACAAGGGCCTGATCTCGCAGGCCGACTACGACACGGCCAAGGCCGAGGTGCTGAAAAACTGATCGGCTAGGCAGCATCGCAATGATCGTCAACTCCGGCGCGGCGCGTCCGCGCCACGCGGACTAGCGCGCCGATGTACCAGGTCGCCTGCCCCGGTTGCGGCGCGCCGGTGTCGTTCCGCTCGGCCGCATCGGTGATGGCGGTGTGCGAGTTCTGCCGCACCACCGTGCTCAAGGATGCCGATTCGGTGCGCGACCTGGGCAAGATGGCCGAGGTGCTAGAAGACTACTCGCCGATCCGCATCGGTGTCTCCGGCATCTTCAACCAGCACGCGTTCACGGTGATCGGGCGCATCCAGTTGCGCTATGCGGCCGGCTTCTGGAACGAGTGGTACGTGATGTCCGACGAAGGCCGGCCGGCCTGGCTGTCGGACGCCTCCGGCCAGTATGCGGTGACCGCCGAAGCGCCGGCCATCGCCAGCCCGCCGAAGTTCGCCGGCCTGCGCGCCGGCAACCGCGTCAAGCTCGGCGATGCCGTCTATGTCGCCGCCGATGTCCGGACGGCCAAATGCGTCGCCGGGCAGGGCGAACTGCCGTTCCAGGTCGGGCCGGGCTGGCAAGCGCGGGTTGCCGACTTCCGCCGCGGCCCGCAGTTCCTCACCCTCGATTACTCGGACGGCGAGGTGCCGAAGATCTATCGCGGCAAGGCGGTCAAGCTCGACGAGATGAAGTGCCAGTTGTTGCGCGCGGCCGACGAAATCCGCGATACCGCCGGGCGCTACAAGGGCAAGGTCGGCAGCCTGGCCTGCCCGGCCTGCGGCGCCGCCGCGAACTACACACCGGGTGCAAGCACTCACCTTGTCTGCCCGGCCTGCGCCGCGCAGATCGACACCAGCGGCGCTGTCGCCGAAGTGATCGCCGCCGGCGCGCGGGTCGCGGCGGTGAAGACCACGCTGGAACTGGCCGCCAAGGCCACCATCGAGCGCGAGCCGTGGACGTTGATCGGGCTGATGCGGCGCGAGGAAGTCGGCGAGGGCGAGGATTCGCGCTGGACCGAATACCTGCTGTACTCGGAAAGCGCGGCTTTCGCTGGCTGGTCGAAACCAGCGAAGGCTGGGAAGCGCGGACGTGCTCGACGAATGGCCACAATGGGCCGGTGAGGCCGAGGCCACGCTGCCCGACGGCAGCTGCAGCAAGGTCTGGGACTACAGCGCGCGGGTGATCTACGCCGCCGGCGCCTTCAACTGGCGCGTGACGGTCGGCGACACGGTGCGGGTCAGCGAATTCCGCGCCGGCAATCGCAAGCTGTCGATGGAGGCCAACGACCGAGGAAATCACCTGGTCGCGCGGCGCCAGCCTGACCGCCGAGCAGGTGATGGAATGGTTCGGCAAGCCCGCCGATCGGCGCCGCGGTGAAGTCCAAGGTGGCGCAAAGCGTCGCCGCATCGAGCTACATGACGACCGCCAAACGGCTCGTCTATTTCCTGCTCGCCATCAACGCCATCCCGTTTTTCGTCAATGCCGACGACACCTTCACGATTCTGCTGTTCGGCGTCGGGGCGCTCCTGGTGCCGGCCTGGCTGATGGACCTGATCGCCAATACGCCGGGCACGGGCGGCAAGACATGAAGTTTCTGCTCTACGGCATCGCGGTGCTGCTGCTGTCTTCGATCATGTCGTGGGGCACGATGCTCGGCAGCATCGGCGGGCCGGGCAGCGGCGGCTCCTGGCATTCGTCGTCCGGTTCGGGCGGCTACAGTTCCGGGGCGGGCACAAGTGAGCTGGCAGCATGTGGCCAGCGGCGCCCATCTGCTGGCCGATTTGCATGGCGTCGCCGATGCGCTGCTGCGCGACCGCGCCGCGCTAGAAGCGCTGCTCACCCGCGCCGCGGCGGCGGCCGATGCACGGGTGCTGTTCTCGCACTTTCATGCCTTCGGCGACGGCGGCGGCGTCACCGGCGTGGTGCTGCTCGCCGAATCGCATATTTCTATCCACACCTGGCCGGAGCACGGCTTTGCCGCCGTCGATATTTTCATGTGCGGCGCTGCCCATCCGGCGCGGGCGCTGCAACTGATCGAGAGCGGCCTAGGCGCGGCCCGTTGCGTGCGCCGCGACGTGCCGCGCGGCCTTCACGAGATCCCCGCATAGGCCCCGACCATGCGGCCTGCAGACCGCATGGATGCTCGATCTCGCGCATGCCATGCCGGAGAGCCGCATGCTTGCTGGCTCGTGGCGTGGCATGCCCCAAGATGCCCAGCCGGTGCGGCTTGCAGGGCGATCAATACCGGAGCGTCGTCCCTGCCATGAAGGGTATCGATTCGCCTCGGGCGGCTCGGCCGTTTCGCGCAGGAAAACCATCGGGCAACCCATCGCAGCCGCTGCCCGCAGCGCGAAAGCCCGCATATTTGGCCTGGATCAAGATTGCTGTCGCGAAGCCATGCTCTACTGGAAGCTGTCACTCATCGCGATGGAGAAAAAAGACCATGCTGACGATTCAGGATTGCATCGAACTGTCCGAACTCACCGAGCACGAAATCTTGGCCATTGCCGAGCACGAGCATGTACCCGAAATGGTCGCGGTCGAAATGGGCAATTACCTGGTGCACACGCCCGAAGGGGAAAAGCGCATCAAGAGAATGATCGTCGATGACATCGACGCAGCACGCGGCCGCGGCGACTTGAAGCACGCTGCCACACTGCGCCTCGCGCTCAAACACTTCGTCGATACGCACGGCGAGGCCACCTGAGGCCAACCGCGATCGCCGCAAACCGTCGGCGCGCGGCGGTCAGGCTGCGTCTGCCGCACGCCACAGATACCAGGCGGCAACGCTGCGGTAGGGTGCCCAGCGTTCGCCGATGGCGCGCAATTCCGGCGGGCTGACCGGCGTGTCGCGGTCGCTCGCATGGCAGTAGCCTTTGCGCACGCCGTAATCGTCGATCGGCAGCACGTCGATCCGGCCGAGGGTGAAGATCAGCAGCATTTCGACCGTCCAGCGGCCGACCCCCTTCACCTGCGTGATGCGCGCGATGATCGCTTCGTCGCTGCTGCGCGCGATCGCCGCGCGCTTGAGCGGAACCACGCCAGCGTGCGCCTGCAGCTCGATGTCGCGGTTGTAGGCCACCTCCTGCCGCGACAGCCCGGCCGAGCGCAGCGCCTCGTCCGCTGCCGCCAGCACCTGTGCCGGTGTCGGAAACGGCGCGCCGGGAAACAGGTCGAGAAAGCGCTGAAAAATCGTCGCGGCGGCTTTACCGTTCAGTTGCTGATACACCACCGCCTGCACCAGCGCCGCGTAGGGCGAGCGCCGCCAGTGCGGTTGCAGCGCACAGGGTCCGTGGGCGCGGATCAGCCGGCGCATCAGCGGATCGGCCTTGCTCAAGTGTTTTTCCGCCAGCGCGAGGCGGGCGGCATAAGTGCTACGCGACATCGGCAATCCCCACCCCAGGTCGAACGAGTCAATGCGTCGAGCCTGCATTCTATGCCGGCAGGAGGTCGATCGGCCCGCGCGGCGAGGGGCGATGCGGACCCGGCGGCGCATGGCGAAGCGCGTCCACGACGAATGGCCAGGGCATCGGACATCGCCCGCCTGCCGGTTGCCGCCGCCCTCGCCAGCCTCAATTCGCGCGCCGAAGGACTGAGCGCTGCCGAAGCAGCGCGGCGGCAGGGCGAGTTCGGCCCCAATCGCGTCGAAGAAGCACGGCGGGAGCCGGTGTGGATCGCCCTGGCGCGCGAGTTCTCGCACTTCTTCGCGCTGATCCTGTGGCTTGCCGCGATCCTCGCGCTGTTCGCCGAGTATTCCGAGCCGGGCCAGGGCATGCTCGAACTCGGACTGGCGATCGTCGGCGTCATCATCGTCAACGGCCTGTTTTCCTTTTTCCAGGCCTACCGCGCCGAGCGCGCTTTGGCGGCGCTGCGCGGCCTGCTGCCGCAGCAAGTCGAAATGCTGCGCGACGGGCAAACGCTTACCCTGCCGGCCGCCGACATCGTGCCGGGCGACGTTCTGCTGCTGGGCGAGGGCGACCTGGTGCCGGCAGACTGCCGGCTGATCGAAGCCTGGGGCATCCGCGCCAACCTCGCCACGCTGACCGGCGAATCCCTGCCCAAGGCGCGCAGCGCCGAGCCCGACGACAGCGCCGATGCGCTCGCCGCGCACAACATTTTGCTGGCTGGCACCGCGATCGTTTCCGGCGAATGCCGCGCCCTCGCCTACGCCACGGGCATGCGCACCGAGTTCGGCCGCATCGCCCACCTGACGCAAACGGCGGGCGAAACCGAATCGCCGCTGCAGCGCGAAATCCGCCGCGTCTCGCGCGTCGTCGCCGCGATCGCCGCCGGGCTCGGCGTGGTGTTCTTCGCCATCGGTTACGCGATAGGCCTTCCGTTCTGGGCGAACTTCATGTTCGCCATCGGCATCATCGTTGCCAACGTGCCGGAAGGCTTGCTGCCGACGGTAACGCTGTCGCTGGCCCTGGCGACCCAGCGCATGGCCAAACGAAATGCACTGGTGCGCCATTTGCCCGCTGTCGAAACGCTGGGCAGCGCAACGGTGATTCTGACCGACAAGACCGGCACGCTGACGCAGAACCGCATGAGCGTGCGCGAGCTATACCTCGCCGGGCGCCATCACCTGGCTGCCGAGCGCTGGCCGCGCGCCGAAGATGCGCGGCTGCGCGAAGTTGCGCGCTGCTGCCACAGCCTGAATTTCCCCGGCGGCAAGCCGAGCGGCGATCCGATGGAGATCGCGCTGTGGCAGTTCGCCGGCCCGGCTCGGGCAGCGCCGCAGCCGGTCGGCCAGATCGCGTTCGAGGCCGAGCGCAAGCGCATGTCTATTATCACGCGCGATGCGTCGGGCGCCACTGCGCTGTGGTGCAAGGGCGCGCCGGAAACCGTGCTGCCCTTATGCAGCGGATGGTTCGACGGATCGACCTCGCGGCCGCTCGACGACGAAGCGCGTGCCCGCTTTCGCCTGGCCCAGAACGACATGGCCGACCGCGGCCTGCGCGTGCTGGCCCTCGCCTGGAAACCGGTTGCGGAGGGTGCGCCGGCGGACGAGCGCGGCCTCGAACTGTGCGGCCTGGTCGCGTTGGAAGATCCGCTGCGACCCGATGTGCATGATGCGGTGACGCGCTGTCTTGCGGCCGGCGTGCGCGTCGTCATGGTCACCGGCGACCACCCGCACACCGCGCTGGCGCTGGCGCGCGAGATCGGCATGGTGCGCGGCCCGGCGCCGCAAGTGCTGACCGGCGAGCAGGTGCGCCACCTGAGCGCGGCGCAGTTGCAGCTCGCGCTCGATGCGCCCGAGATCCTGTTCGCCCGCGTCACCGCCGAACAGAAAATGACCATCGTGCAGGCGATGCAGCACAAGGGCGAAATCGTCGCCGTTACCGGCGACGGCGTCAATGACGCGCCGGCGCTGCGCACCGCCGACGTCGGCATCGCGATGGGGCTTTCCGGCACCGATGTCGCGCGCGAGGCGGCCGACATCGTGCTGCTCGACGACCATTTCGCCACGATCGTCAATGCGATCGAGGAAGGCCGCGCAGTCTACGAGAATATCCGCAAGTTCCTCACCTACATCCTGACCTCGAATATCCCCGAGATCGTGCCCTACCTGGCTTTCGTGCTTCTGCGCATTCCGCTGCCGCTGACCGTGATCCAGGTTCTGGCGGTCGATCTCGGCACCGATCTGCTGCCCGCGCTCGCGCTCGGCGCCGAGCGGCCCCATGCCGACACCATGCGCCGCCCGCCGCGCCGGCGCCGCGAGCGGCTGTTGTCCTGGCATGTGCTGGCGCGCGCCTACCTGTTCCTCGGCCCGCTGGAGGCGCTGGCGGCGATGGCGGGCTTTTTCTTCGTGCTGTCCGGCGGCGGCTGGGAATATGGAGACCAGCTGGCGCGCGACGATCCGCTCTACCGGCAGGCGACGACCGCCTGCCTGGCCGGCATCGTGCTGGCACAGGTGGCGAACCTGTTCGTCTGCCGCCATCCGCTGCTGCCGCCCTGGCGCTTGCCGATCCGCGACAATCCGCTGTTGCTGGCAGGCTGGCGGCGGAGGTCGGCTTGCTGCTGGCGATCACCTATACGTCGCTCGGCAACCGGCTGTTCGGCACCGCGCCGCTGCCCCTCGATGTGTGGCTCTATGCGGCGCCCTTCGCTGCTGCTGCTGCTTGCGCAGGAAGCGCGCAGAGTGGCTTCGCCGGCGCCATGCGGCCGCGCGAGCGCGGCGACTTCGCCCGGTTGACCCGGCGCCACGGCGACGTGGCACCATGGCTGCCGGAACAAAACCGATTCAGGCAGGAGATCGCGATGGCAAATGCGCCGGCATGCCCGATGCAGTTCGATTTGAGTTTCGGCAAGCCGCAAGGCGCGCGCCGGGTCGATGAGGACGAGCCGTTTCGCATTCTGGTGCTGGCCGACCTGGGCGCCGGCAGTGCGGCGCGGGCGGCGCAGCCGCTGGCCGGGCGCAAGCCGCTGGCGGTCGACATCGACAACTTCGACCGCGTGTTCGCGCGCCTCGCGCCGCGGCTGGAAATCGACCTGGACGGCGCCGCGCTGGCGATCGATTTTCAGTCGATCGATGACTTCCATCCCGACCGGCTGTTCGCGCGCCTGGCGCCCTTCGTCGCGCTGCGTCGTCTGCGCGCCGAACTGGCCGACCCGGCACAGTTTCGCCGCGCCGCCGCGGCGCTCGGCGCCGCGCCCGCCGCCGCAGCGCCGGCTGCGCCCGCCGATGCGGCGAACGCGGGCGACATCGAACGCCTGCTCGGGCGCAAGCCGGCCGCCGCGGCGCCCGCCGCCGGCGCCGTTGCGCCGGGACTCGACATCGCGGGCTGGCTGCGCGGCATCGTCGCGCCGCATGTGGTGCCCGATATCGCCAACGAGCAGGCGCAACTGATCGGCGCGGTCGATGCGGCGATCGCCGCCGAAATGCGCCGCCTGTTGCACCACCCGGCGTTTCAGGCGCTGGAAGCCAACTGGCGCGGCGTCGAACGCCTGGTGCGCGAACTCGAACTGGGCGAGACGCTGCAACTGCTGCTGCTCGATGCAACGGCCGACGAACTGGCGCAGGACATCCGCGCCCATGGCAGCGACCTGTCGCGCTCGGCGCTGCACCGTCACTTGTGCGGCCCGCAGACCGAACCGCCCGACGGCAAGCGCTGGTCGCTGCTGGTGAGCGATCTGGCGGTCGGCGCCGATCTCGGCGAACTGCAACTGGTCGCCGCGCTCGGCGCCGTGGCGGGGCGCGCCGGCGCGCCGCTGCTTGCCGCCGCGCGGCCCTCGCTGCTTGGCTGCGCCGGCGTCGACCAACTGGTCGATCCGAAATCCTGGCAGCCGCCCGATGCCGATGCCGCTGCCATGTGGTCGGCGATCCGCCAGAGCCCGGTGGCGCCGTGGATCGGCCTGGCGCTGCCGCGCATCCTCGCCCGCCAGCCTTACGGCAGCGAAAGCGACCCGATCGGCGCCTTCGCTTTCGAGGAACTGGCGCCGCGCGAGCACGAGGCCTACCTGTGGGGCAGCCCGGCGTTCGCGCTCGCGCTGCTGGCCGGCCAGGCTTTCATGGAGGCCGGCTGGGCCATGGAACTGGGCGGCGGCCTGGACATCGGCGACCTGCCCAGCCACGTTTTTCGCGAAGATGGCGAAGCGCGCCAGCAGCCGTGCGCCGAAGTGCCGATGAGCGAATCCGCCGGCGAGGCCGTGTTGCTCAATGGCCCGATGGCGCTGCTCAGCTACCGCAACCGCAACGCCGCGCGCCTGCTGCGCTGGCAATCGATCGCCGACCCGCTGCAGCCGCTGCAGGGCGCCTGGGCTTGAACCGGCGGCGCCCATGGCGATGCCCTGCAAGCCGCAGCGGATGGCGCGCCTGGCGATGCCTGCCTGCGGAGGCGCATGGAATGGCGATCTGCAGACATACAGCCCGCAGATCGTCTGCTGGCGAGGCTCTCCGGGCAGTGTCGCGATCGGGCCGTCGCCGCGGCGGCCGGATCGGCCCGGGCGTTCTCACCCGGCCGAGGGCTAGGCAAACGCCACCGATGCGCTATCTTGGATGCAGGTGTCGCGCGCCGGATCGAGCGCGGCACCTGGCGCGGTTCGCGAGATCATGGCGCGTAAAAACAAAAGGGAGGAAGTGCCGGTATGTCTACTTATGATCGCCTCTATCGCCGTTCACTGGCCGACCCGGCCGGATTCTGGGCCGAAGCCGCAGCGGAAATCGACTGGTTCAAACCCTGGGACAAGGTTGTCGACGACAGCCGCGCGCCGTTCTATCGCTGGTTCGCCGGCGGGGAGCTGAACAACTGCTACAACGCGCTCGACCGGCATGTTGCCGGCGGGCGGGCCGATCAGGTGGCATTGATCTACGACAGCCCGGTGACGGCGACCATGCGCACCTTCACCTTCCGCGAGATGCTCGAGCTGACCTCGCACTTTGCCGGCGCGCTTCGAGGCCTGGGCGTGGGCAAGGGCGACCGGGTGATCGTCTACATGCCGATGGTGCCGCAGGCGGTGGTGGCGATGCTGGCGTGCGCGCGGCTCGGCGCGGTGCACTCGGTGGTGTTCGGCGGCTTCGCCCCGCACGAACTGGCGACCCGCATCAACGATGCGACGCCCAAGGTGGTGGTGTCGGCCTCGTGCGGCATCGAGGGCGCCAAGGTGTTGCCGTACAAGCCGCTGCTCGATGCGGCGCTCGAACTGGCCAGCCACAAGCCGAGCGCCTGCGTGATCCTGCAGCGGCCGCAAGTCAAGGCGACGCTGATCGCCGGCCGCGATCACGACTGGGACGAACTGGCGGCGGCGGCGCCCGCGGTCGACTGCGTGCCGGTGGCGGCGACCGACCCGCTCTACATCCTGTACACCTCGGGCACCACCGGCCAGCCCAAGGGCATCGTGCGCGACAACGGCGGCTCGGCGGTCGCCACCAAATGGACGATGCGCAATTTCTATACGATCGAGCCGGGCGAAACCATGTGGGCGGCCTCCGACGTCGGCTGGCAGGTCGGGCACTCGTACATCGCCTACGGGCCGATGCTCCACGGCGCCACCGCCACGCTGTACGAAGGCAAGCCGGTGGGCACGCCGGACGCCGGCGCGTTCTGGCGGGTGATCAGCCAGCACCGCATCCCGGTGCTGTTCACCGCCCCGACCGCCTTCCGCGCCATCAAGCGTGAAGACCCCGACGGGCTGCTGATCAAGCGCTACGACCTGTCGCACTTCCGCGCGCTGTTCCTGGCCGGCGAGCGCTGCGATCCCGACACCCTGCAATGGGCCGAGGACACCTCAAGGTGCCGGTGATCGATCACTGGTGGCAGACCGAAACCGGCTGGGCGATTGCCGGCGTGCCGCTGGGCATCGAGCGCATGCCGGTCAAATACGGCTCGACCAGCAAGCCGATGCCCGGCTGGAACGTGCAGGTGCTGGCGGCCGATGGTCACACCGCGGGTCCCGGCGAAGAAGGCGCGCTGGTGATGAAACTGCCGATGTCGCCCGGCGCCTTCACCACTTTGTGGAATGCCGAGCAGCGCTGCCGCGAAGCCTACTTCGAGGAGAATCCGGGCTACTACACCACCGGCGATTCGGGCTTCATCGACGACGAGGGCTACATCTTCGTCATGGGCCGGGTGGATGACGTGATCAACGTCGCCGGCCATCGGCTGTCCACCGGCGCCATGGAAGAAGTACTCGCCTCGCATCACGACGTGGCCGAATGCGCGGTGATCGGCGTCAGCGACCAGATGAAGGGCCAGTTGCCGCTGGGCTTCGTGGTGTTGAAGAGCGGCGTAGACCGGCCCCATGGGCAGATCGCCGGCGAACTGGTTGCCCTGGTGCGCGAACGCATCGGCCCGGTGGCCGCCTTCAAGAACGCGCTGATCGTCGCCCGGCTGCCCAAGACGCGCTCGGGCAAGATCCTGCGCGGCACCATGCACAAGATCGCCGACAGCGTCGAATACAAGGTGCCGGCCACCATCGACGACCCGGTGATCCTCGACGAGATCGGCGCCGCGCTGAAGACCGGTCGGCTATGCGGCAAAGTCATGACGGCCCGTTTTCAGCCTGCCCCGTAAGCCGCATGGACAGCCGCTCTCCAGGCAGGCGTGCTCGGGGACCGCATGGACATTGGCTCTGCGCCAGGGCCGGCCTGGGATGCCCTGTCCATGCGGATTCCAGGCCTGCCGTGGTGTGGACTCAGGCCGCGGGAGTCGGTTGCTCGCCGGCCAGCTTGCGCCACAGCCAGCCGGCGCGCTGCGCCCGGCCATGTAGCACGTAGTCGCGGTCGTTGGCATTGACCAGGGTGCCGTGCAGGCGCGAGCGTGCGTCGCGCGTGCTGGCGAACAGGATGTCGTCGCCCGCGCGCAACACGAAGTCGTCGGCCGGCAGCAGATGCTGTTCGGCTGCGCGCAGCAGCAGCAGCGGCACGACCGCCAGGCGCTCGTTGCGGTCTGCAGGATCGCGCAACAGGCTGCCGAGTTCGATCCGCGCGCCACTGCCGAACTCGCCCGCGAGCGAGGGCGCGCCGCCGGCATCGAGTGCGACGTTCCAGGTGGTCGGTACGCGCTGACCGCAGGTCGCGACGATGCGCGCCACCACTGCATCGCTCCAGGCGTCATCGCGCCGCTTCACTTCGGCGAGAAAGCGCGCCAGCAGCGGGGTGGTCAGCAGACCCAGGCATTCGTGGGCGATGATCTCGGCCGGCCGCACCGTGAAGTCTGCCTTGAAGGTCGAAAACAGCATGCGGTTCGACTGCAGATTTTGCCGCAGGACGGTGAACAGCGCGGGCTTGATCTCCTCGGCGGTGGCCACGATCGCCAGGTTCACGATGTCGTTGTTGGTGCCGGCGATGATGCCGACGGCCTGGTCGATGCCTGCCGCTTCGAGCACCTGCCGCTCGTTGCCGACGCCGACGAGCTGGCGCACCGCGCAGGCGCCCGACTGCTCGGGCTGGATGACGGTCAGGTCGATGCCTTCTGCCTGCAGGTCGTCGATGATCGCCTGGCCGAAGCGGCCGAAGCCGCACAGGATCCACTGGCCGCGCGCCGGTTCGCGCTGGGGCTCCAGTTCGCTGCCGGGCGTGGCGGTGAGCCATTCCATCAACTGGTACGAACCCGGCGAGCGGATGGCCAGCGCCAGGTACTCGCCAAAGGTTTCGAACGGATTGATGATGTGCGCGATGCCGAACGACTTCATGTTGGCGGCGATCTCCGGCCGCGTAACGCGGCACAGCACCGGTAGATCGCGCTTGAGCAGCCGCGTGGCGGCGGCCACCGCGAGATTGGCCTCGTCGTCGCTGGTCAGCGCGGCCACGCCAGCGCAGTGCCGGCTCGTCAATCCGGCCAGCAGCAGGTTGTCGGGCTGGCGCGCGTCGGCCGCCACGCCGGGCGCATCGGCGCGCAGATCCTGCAGTTCGAGCTCGTCGATTCGTGCCGGGTCGATGTCGATGACCACGAAGCGGCGGTTCAAATCGTCCAGCGCGCGGCACAGCATCTGCCCGGTCTCGCCATAGCCGCAGACCAGATAGAACGGCTCGCGCACGCCACGCACGCTGCGCGCGAAGCGCTGCAGGGTGATCGCATGCTGGAACGCACGGTCCTGCACCAGGCCCAGCAGCGTGCCGATCGCATAGGCCCAGCCGATCACCGAGAGGTAGATCGAGAACGTCACCCACATGCGCTGCGCATCGGTGAAGGCATACGGGATCTCGCCGAAGCCTATGGTGGTGGCGGTGTAGCTGATGAAGTAGAAGGCGTGGAAGAAACCCATCTGCCACGGCTTGCCGTTGGCATCGGCTCCGGGAATCACGGTCAGGCCGAACACCGACACCGCATAGATCAGGATCAGCACGATCAGCGGCGCGCGCATGCGCCGGAAGATCAGCAGAATGGCGCTGTTCGAGTGCATCGCGGTCGCGATCGCTCAGCGGCGCAGCATCATGGTCTCGATTATCAGCATCACGACCGAGACGATGTTGGCCAGCAGCGCGCCTGCCGCCAGCGAGACCACGGTGGTGATGGCCGGGGCGTCTACGCCGGATGGCGAGGCGTAGGCTGCATAGGCCCAGACGCAGGCCGCGGCGACCAGTTGCAGGTCGGCCACCAGGCTGGTCGCCAGGTGCACCGCGCCGACCTGGGTGCGGTCGCCGAACTTGAGCACGGTGGCGATCAGGTTAACCACGATGGCCAGGAACAGTTCGAGCGCGTTGTGATGCATCGGATTGTCGATCTCGCCGATGACGAAACCGAAGTTCAGCGTCGCCGCGAAGACGATGAAAAAACCGAAGATGACCTTTTCAAGATTCATGTGCGCCGCCCGATCGAATGGATTTGCGTGGATCTTAGTGCCATTTGCCGTCCAGGGTTGGAGACATGAATTCAGCAACGCCCGGGAATCGGCCGTACTGCGCGCATCATGCGCGTGCCACCGAAGATTCCGATAGCCTGTTACGTGCAGTTCTTTGGCGGGGCCGCGCGTTGCCAACGGCGGCCATGCCGCGCAACCGGTCAGCGGCGTATGGTTTAACGACTTCGGCTGGCGGCCATTTCCGGTCACTGACGCGCCGGCGCGAGGGCACCGCCGAGCATCCGGTCGCAGTCAGGTAGGAGACGTTCGGCCTCGACGCTCACGGAAGCGGCCCCGGTGCAGCGGCAATTGGCGACCACATCCTTGAGTCGAACGATTTCGGGGCCGGGCATATTCGGTACCATTACCGCGTCATCCCCATAGGCGCACCGTCGGCGATTGATGAGGCGCTCTTCTGCAGCATGCCCTCGCAGGCGTCGTCCTTCACGTCGGCGCTCATGACTATGCCGATGTCCATTCTGAAGAGAGTAGCGCGGCTTGCTCCAGCACGGTCTCCGTTGCCTTCTCCTGCTTGTCGGGCGGATGGCCGTCCTTACGTTCGGCCTCCTCGCCCTCGGTCGCCTCCTCGAACCCCGAGTCGATCTTCGGCCACTCGGCCTCGTCGAGCGCGAGCTTGGCCAGCCGGCTCTCGTGGTAGATCGGCACCGTGGCGCCGTCCTGCACCGCGCGCTGGATGTCGTAGACGCTGATGTAGTCGCCGAACACCGCGCGCGTGTTGGCGTCCTGCAGCTCGATCGGCGTGCCGGTGAAGCCGATGAACGAGGCGTGCGGCAGCGCGCCGCGCATGTGGCGCGCGTAGCCGTCGATGAAGTCGTACTGGCTGCGGTGCGCCAATGGCAACTCCGCACGCCGGAATCATCACCCGTCCGCTCCGATCACCTCAACGAGCTCCGCGATCACTTGCAGCTCGCCCTGGTCCTTGGCCGTTAGCACGATCGGTTCGAAGTCCGGGTTGACGGGCTTGAGGGTGATGCGTTCGTGGCGCCAGGAGTCGCCCTTAGCGGCCTTCTCGCTTTCGTATCGCTTGACCGTACAACGCTGGCTCGTCTCGGGATCGGCGGTGTCCCGGAGCTGGACGAGTACCATCTTGCCCTGGCGATTACCCTCGACCGGCGCGCGGAAGAGGCAGTACGCGCCGTCCGGGATCGTGGGCTCCATGGACTTGCCGACGACCTGCGCGACAAACATGCCGGGGCGCAGACGGTGCCCGGTCTCGACGGCGACCCACTCGAATCCTTCGGTCTCAACATGCTGAGGGTCGCCGAAGGCGCCAGCGGCAGCCTTGAGTGGAACGAGCGGCGCGCAGGTGACGTATCGTTTCTCTGGATCAGGCTCGACAATCCGGAGCTTCGGCGGCAGGACCCGGGGTTTTGCCTCCTGGGACGCATCGACCGTAGCGCTACGCAACCGTCGATACGCCTCCGACGCCATCCACTCGGTCACGATCTTCTGGAACGGCGCATCGTTCATGTAGCGCACGTAGATCTCTTCGTTCTGATCCATGCGCTCGACGAACAGGGTCTCCAGCAGGTTCTTGAACACCAGTTCGAACTTGTCGCCCGGATTGACCGCGGCCGCCTGTCGCAGTCCGTCGTTGGCCATCGCTGCTTCGACGATCTGGTCGAAGAAGAGCTGATCCGCCTGGTTGAAGTCCGTACCGAAGCGCTCGTTCACGACGTCGATGAGCTGCGACAGCGGCACCGGCTGAGCACGCACCAGGCCGCTGCCGACCTCGGTGGGGCCATCGAGGCGACGGGCCTCGCCGTCCTGCAACGAGATCGATCCTTCGCTGATCTTCTGCAGGCGGTAGTAGTCGAGCCGCACCTCATCGTCGAACTGATAGGCCGGACCGCTCTTGCGGCGCGGCAGCTTCGCCGAAAGGTGGCGGAGGAAGACGTACAGGCGCTCGAGGTCCGAGTCCTGATACGGGATCACCTGGCTCAGGAAGCCATAGAGGTTCAGAAGCGCCTGCACCTTGCCGCGCCAGAGTTCGGCCTCTTCCTCGTTGTCCTTCTGGCGCACGGTGAATCGCGAGACGGCCGGATCGAGCGCCGCGTTCATCGCCTGGTGGTCCATCGGGCTCTGCCGCTGCTTCGGCTTGAAGTACACGTCGCAGAGTCGCTCCATCTCCTCGTCCAGGTAGATTCCGGAGGCGTCGAGCTCGCTCTTGATGGCGTACATGCGCGCGGGATCGACCTGCTCGCCAATCTCCGCGCCTTCGTAGTAGACCTTGAAGGCCTCGCGGATTTCTTCGCGGTCGTTCACGAAGTCGAGAACGAACGTGTCTTCCTTGAGTGGGTGAATCCGATTCAAGCGCGAGAGCGTCTGCACTGCCTGGATGCCCGCAAGCCGCTTGTCCACGAACATCGTGTGCAGCAGCGGCTGGTCGAATCCGGTCTGGTACTTCTCCGCCACGAGCAGGACCTGGTACTCCTGCGTCGTGAACTTTTCGGGCAGATCTTTCTCGGAGATGCCGTGGTTCATGCCCACCTCGGTGTAGTTGACGCCGGCGAGCTTGTCGTCCTGCACCGTGCCCGAGAAGGCCACCAGCGACTTGATGGCGTAGCCCTTCTCCCGGATGTACCGATCGAAGCTCTGCTTGTAGCGCACGGCTTCGAGTCGCGAGCCCGTCACCACCATCGCCTTGGCACGGCCGCCGATCTTGTGGCGGGTGACCGCCTGGAAGTGCTCGACCATCACCTCGGTCTTCTGCGCGATGTTGTGCGGGTGCAGCTTCATGAAGCGCGCCAGCGCCTGCGCGGCCTTCTTGCGCTCGACGTTGGGATCGTCCTCGCACGCCTTGAGGAGCTTGAAGTAGGTCGCGTAGCTCGTGTAGTGCTTCAGCACGTCGAGGATGAACTCCTCCTCGATTGCCTGCCGCATCGTGTAGCGGTGCGCGGGCTGACCATCGCGGCCAAACACGGCGAGCGTCTTGTGCTTGGGCGTGGCGGTGAAGGCGAAGAAACTCAGATTCGCTTGCTTGCCACGCTTGGCCATGCTGCGGAACAACTCCTCCATTTCGTCACGGCCTTCCTCGGCCGCGCGCTTCTTCGCTTCTTCCCGCAGTCCCTCGCCGCCGAGCACCTCCTTGAGGTCGGTCGCCGTCTCGCCGCCCTGCGAGCTGTGGGCCTCGTCGATGATCACCGCGCAGCGCCGGGTAGCCAGCATGCCGGTGCCGCTCTCGCCGCGCTCTTCGGCCATCTTGAGCAACTGGCGCGACACGAACGGGAACTTCTGCAACGTCGTGATGATCACCGGCACGGCGTTCTCGAGTGCCTCGGCGAGTTGCCGCGAGCTTTCGTCGATGCGCTGAACGACACCGCGCTTGTGCTCGAACTGGTAGATCGTGTCCTGAAGCTGCTGGTCGAGCACCACGCGGTCGGTCACCACAATCACGCTGTCGAAGACGCGCTGGTTGGCCGCATCGTGCAACGACGCGAGCCGGTGCGTCAGCCAACCGATGGTGTTGCTCTTGCCGCTGCCGGCCGAGTGTTCGACGAGGTAGTTGTGCCCCACGCCTTCGCTACGCGCGGCATCCACCAGCATGCGCACCGCCTGAAGCTGGTGATACCGGGGGAAGATCATCGACTCGGTCTTGACCTTGCGGCCCTGGTCGTCGCGCTTCTCGTCGATCTGCAGGTGGATGAAGCGCGCGAGCAGGTCGAGCAGGCTGTCCCGCTGCAGCACCTCTTCCCACAGATAGGCCGTGCGGTAGGTCCGCCCGGCCGGATCGGGCGGGTTCCCGGCGCCACCGTCGCATCCCTTGTTGAAGGGGAGGAAGTGCGTCGCCGTTCCCGCCAGGCGGGCGGTCATCAGCACCGACTCGGTATCCGCCGCGAAGTGCACCAGCGTACGGCGCTTGAACTCGAAGATCGGCTCGCGCGGGTCACGGTCCTGCTTGTACTGCCGGCGCGCATCCTCCACCCACTGGCCCGTGAGCGGGTTCTTCAGCTCCACCGTGGCCACGGGGATCCCATTCAGGCTTAGCGTCACATCGAAGGACTTCTCGGAGCGCGGCGAGAAGTGAAGCTGCCGCGTCAGCCCTAGGCGGTTGGCGGCGTAGCGTGCTTCCAGCTCCGGATTGAGCTCGTGCGCGGCCTTGAAGAACGCCGCGTGGAGCGTGCGCCCGTAGCACTTGAAGCCGTGGCGCAGCGTCGCGAGCGCGCCGTTCTGGTCCATCCACTTGCACAGATCGCCGAGGATCTGCTCGCCGGTCTTCTCCCCGTGCAGCGCCTCCAGCTTGGCCCACTCCTTGGGCTGCGTCTCACGGATGAAGGCGAGCACCGTCTCGGGGAAGATGGCGCGCTCGCGGTCGAAGCCCTCGCGGGGAACAGGTACGTAGCCGTTCTGGAGCAGGTGCGCCTCAATCACGGTCTCGAAGGCTGCTTCGGAGTGGCGGGGCATGCTCATTGCTCGACCCTCATGCGGTGCCCGTCGGCTGGGGGATGAATCCTCGCCGTCCCTGATCGTTTCCCGTGAAGAGCACGACGTTGGCATCGTCAATCGTGTCGTCTGCGGGGAGCTGCTTGCTGTTCTCAACAATGATGACCTGCGCCTCCGCGAACGATGTCTTCACGTCACTCCAGAAGTGCTGTTTGATGTCTTGCGGGAACGACGACTCGTCTGCATCGGGCGCCTCGTAGACGAGGAGTGGCGAGTCGATAAGGACGAAATTGGGAAACGGCCGCTCGTCCTCCACGCAGAGCCGCAGGAGCGCAAGGTTAAACGCGGCCCGCGTGATGGCTCGCACGCCCTTGCCATGGCTCTTCCGCGCGCGGCCGGAGATCACAACGTCCTGATCGTTCTCGCTGAACGAGACCCGATCAAGATCAGGGAAGTGCCACGCCTTCAGTAGCGCCTCGACCTCCTTGCTGAACGGATCGGCCTGCGCCGTGCTCACCGCGGCGCCGGCAACATCGGTCCCGTCTTTCCTCTTGGGCTTGTTTGCCTCTTCGAGGAGTTCCTCCAGCTCCTGCACACGTTCAAGGAGTTCGATTGCCTTGCGGCAGGTCTCGGCGCTCGCCCGAAGGTCGTCGACCTTTCTGGCCGCGACATCGACATGCCGCTGCATCAGCGTCTTCAGGTCGGCGGTGATTGCAGTGAGTTCACCCTCGCGCGTGTCCCGGGTCCCTTGGAGCTGTTCGATCTCTGTAGCGGTAGAAGTGCGGGTGTCTTGCAGGTCCTGAAGAAGCTTGGCCGTCTTGGCCGCCTCGGCCTGGCACGCTCGTGATACATCTGCCGGCGCGGGTTGCACTTCAGAATGAGCGTGGTCGTGGTGTTCGGCGAGCGCGCCGCACATGGGACATCGCTCCTCCTTAAGCTGGTCGAGCCGGACGCCAGCCTCAGCGATGGTCTCGAGCCGTCGGAGGTCGGATGAGTACTGCTCGTGCAACAGGTCGAACCGCGTCCGCAGCTCCGATACGACCGCGAGCTTGGACTCGACCGCCCGCAGCGCGGACCACGCCGCGCCGCGCTTGGCTTGCAGGGGCACGACACTGGCCTCGGCGGCGCTTCGCTCTGCCAGGGCAGTTTGGATCGAGGCTTCGATGCGAACGAGCCTCTCTCGCTCGTCCGTGAGCGTGCCCATCTCACCGAGATCAGCGAGGCGCTCGCGTGTGTTTGTGAGCAGCCTTTCGAGTAGCTCGACCTTCCCGGCTTGCCGCCCCTTGGAAACCTTGGGATCCTCCTTGGCGATGATCGAGGAGTCGTCGGTACCCGTGAGCAGGAGCCGGAACACTCCGCTCTCGACGGTCTTCGACGTGAACTGCCCGCTCAGGACGGGCGAGGTCTCCTTGATGACCGTCTCCTCGTCGATGATGACTAGGCGCACGATGTCTCGAAAGCTGAGGGGCCGAGTCTTGCCCTGCTCGTTCGTGCGCACCTTCTTCGTGCCCAACCCGGACAGTTCGAGAAGGAACTGTGAGACCGTATCCTCCTTGCCCCCTTGGTGCTTCGCCGCGAGCACCCGGTCGGGCTGCCCGTCTGTCTTGCAAAGGACCTCACCGCCTCGCAGACTCCGCTCGAGCGTGTACACGCGCTGGTCACTGTTGGCCTCGATCTGGAGGACAACTGAGCTGTAGCCCTCCGCTTCGGGGATCTCCTTCGGTGGGTCGCCACTACCGAGCGCGTAGTCGACACACTGCGCGATGAAGCTCTTGCCGGTGTCCGAGGGCCCGGCAATGACGTTCAGGCCACGCCTGAATGTGACCTCGGCGGGCTCTTTTCCCGGCCCGGTGAGAGCCAGTCGCCGAAGTGCGAAGCCGAACCTCACCAGGCCTCCTCGGTCCAGAGAACCGACTCCATCGAAAACTCGGCGCCCCACGTGCCGATGCGCTCCCGAACAATGGCATCAAGCTCCCCGTCTGCGAGTAGGCCGAAGCTGTCGACGACCCAGTCGGAGCGCTCACGAAGGGCCTTGAGATACTCGGTGCTGAGCGTGTCGAGGAAATCGGCCGACCTGTCGGTCGCCGCGAAGAAAATCCCTCCGTCCTTGTAGACGCGCTCGATGAGCCCCCGGCTCTCGTACAGAGTGAGCCCATGTTGAAGCACGCCGCGTCGGACGAGGATCTCGCCACCGCGGTGAGGTGTCTGAGGGTGCAGCCCTTCGGGCCCACCCTCGACGTCATCGGAATGGACGAGGAAGTAGTCGAAAACGACGAGCCGCTGCAGCGCGTACGCCGCCGGGAAGGCGGTGGTCAGAACGCACAGCGCGCGCAACCCGATCTCGATGGGGCCGTTGAACGGCGAAAAGAACGGGCTCGGCGTTGCCATCGTCATTTGACCCACCGGACCTTTCCGTCGTTCGCGAGCTGATGGCAGATGCCTCCCCGGTCACGATTGTGGATGCGGGTGATGAGCGGGTGGCTCGTGAGCTGCAGCGAGCGGGCCGTCCTCACCACCGCGACGATGCGACGGTAGCCATCTGCGTGATCGCCGCGCACGTCGTCCTTGATGCCGGAATGCACCTCGTCCTGCAGTTTCTCGAACTCGCCCGCAGGCAGCGTGTCGCGCGAGAAGGTTCGCAGGCCCTCAGCGCTGTAGAACTCGACGCGCGCGTCATGGAAGTGCTCGCGGAGGTCTTCGCGGGACGCGAGCCCCGCGTCGAGATCCTTCACGTCGTGCTTGAGGTGATCCGCATACGCACGTCGAAGCTCACCGACGAAGGCCGCCTCGTTGTCGGCCGGGACGCTCGGCGGCGGCAGCGGTTCAGGACGCGGTGGGAGTCCGCCGCCGAACCGCGCCACATACCAGCGGGTCTTGGCGTGCTCCTCGATGATTCGGAGGAGCGGCTTGGTCTTGAAGATCGAGAAGTCGAGGCTTTCGATGTGGGCCTTCATCGCAGCGTCGCACTCAACGACCTCCGTTTTGGTTATTTCCGTTCGACACGCCTTGTCCCAGTTCGCGAACAGGCCGTCACGTAGCGCGTGCGGCTTCTTCAAGAGGTTCGAGAGCGTCGGGCCGACGCCCTGCGGTGCGACGAAGAAATAGCTGCGAGGGTACGAGTAATCCGCCTTCAGCGTGTAGTAGGCGAGCTTGCCCAACTCGATCCAGACGTCGCCGGGCGCGAGCGCCTTCTGGTAGTGCTTGCACTGGTAGTTGTCCCACGCGCCCATACCGCCCTTCACGGTGGCGATGACGTCGCGGCCCATGTCACCCGCACCGCCGCAGCGCTCGACCAGCTCGTACTCGTCGCGAAGCGAATCAACCCACTCTTGAACGAAGCGCTCCCACTGGTCAGAGCTGAAGAGCCTGACGCGGTCCTCGGGATGCACCGGAAGTCCCGACGCCACGACGTCCGCAACCAGGCCGGGCGGCAGCACCTGCGGCTCAGGGATCGGAACGGGCGGCGGGACCTTCTTCACGCCGTGACCTCCACCTTATGGATCTTCGTGAGCGCCAGGCCCAACAGGGTCGCGGTCCTCATGCCGTACTCTCCACTTCGAGCTGGCCTGTCACGGCCGCGGCGATGAGCGCGGCGCGGCGTTCCTTGAGCAGAGCGATGGTGCGCTCATTCGCTGATCGGAGAGCATCAACTCGACTCAGATCGATGCAAATTCGTTCGACTATTGATCTCTGCTCTCCTGGCGGAGGCACTGGAATAAACATCTCGCCAAAGTCAGAGAAGCGAATCCGTGGTGCGCGCTCCCTTACCGCCGGGCAGCTAGCCTGGATGAATCCAGCAAGCGCCATTGTTCTCAGCAGATGGCCGAAGTAGTAGCTGTCAACCACCTGCGGGGTCTGCGGGTCGCAGATGATGTACTCAGGCGAGCACTTGCCATCGGAGTCCGATACGCCGATGGCGCCGGCAAAGGCGTCCATAGAGTGAAGCACTAGCTGGCCACAGCGGATGCCTTGGTATCCGAGCTCTAAATTCGCATTTGTGAAGCCCTCTTCCCGACGGTTTCGCCGCAAGGTCACCTGGCCATCGCGGAAGCACGTGACCATTTCATCTTCGTCACGCACGGGCAGCGCCGACTGCCGAAAGACAAACTTTGCTCGATCTAGCCGCCAATGCGCGGGAATCTCGCCGAGCCAGGGGATGCCGGAGTCGCGGAGGGGGGCGCGGGGGTCGAGGCCGCGGGTGACGGCGCGGGTGATGAGCGCCCGGCGCTTCTCGGCCAACAGCCCGAGCACCCGCTCCTTCGCCGCCACCAGCGCATCCAGCCGCGCCGTCTCGCGGTCGAGGTAGTCGGCGATGGCGCGTTGCTGGCGCAATGCCGGGTGCGGGACGTTCAAAGATTTCAGTTCGTCCGTGCTGAGCTCCATGAAGGTGGAGCCCCGTCCGAGGACTTGGAGGTACTGGGTCTGCACAGAGAGCCCGTAGTAAAAGAACCGAGTGTCCGTCTCCTCGCGAGGGATGAGTAGGAAGCAGCCTTGGTTTGAACACGCCTCCTCCGCGAGGACCGCGACCTGCCCGATCGGGGCGCGCTTCGATAGCACGATAGAACCGGGTGGCGCCGTGGTCGTGCCGCAGGACTCGTATCCTGCGCGGGTGATCTTGCGACGTGTATCCCAGAGTCGGTAGCCATCGAGCGAGCTGATGTCCTCCGGAGTCGCCCAGCGAATGTCGCCATCCCAGTACTCAGGATTGCCACTCTCCGGAGTTGCACCGCTGGTAACGGCGAACACGTGGCGCAGCTGCTTCTGAGCGGCAGGCGTCACTCCGTCACCTCCCGAAGCAGCCGCATGATCTCTTCCTCCGCCTGCTTCAGCTCCGCGTCGATCACCTCCAGCGGACGCGGCGGCGTGTACTTGTAGAAGTGGCGGTTGAAGTTGATCTCGTAGCCGACCTTGTCCTTGGCTCGGTCCATCCAGGCGTCGGGCACGTGCGGGCGCACCTCGCGCTCGAAGAAGGCGTCGATGTCGTCCTTGAGCGGCACGTTCTCGAAGTCGCGCAGGTCGGCGTCCGGCTCGTAACCATCGTCGCGCCCGCCCTTGGCGACCGGCTCGGCCTCGGGATCCTTCTGCGTGAAGACGCTGCGGAAGAGCTTCTGCTCGGTCGCTTTCCAGCGCGACTTGCCCGCGTGCAGCAGATCTTCGATGCGACTCCACACCGCATTCCAGTCGCGCTGCGGCTCGCGGCCCAGCGCCTTGTCGATGGCCTGCACGTCGTCGAGCAGGTGCGGGCATGCGTCGAGGAAGCGGGCCTTGTCGTCCAGCGTCATCTGGTAGCGCAGGCGCAGGGGCCGCTCGACGGTGACGCGGGTGTAGCCGAAGTCGGCGTTGTCGAAGGTTTTGGAGGTCTCGCCGTCGGCCTGCCGGCCGTAGAGCTTGACGATCTCGGCGATCTGGCTGGCGGTGATGTGCCGGCGCTTGTCGCCGAGGCTGCGCTTGTTGTCCTCGCTGCCGCCCGCGGTCCACACGTCGCGCGCGTCGAGGAGCTGGATCTTGCCCTTGCGCCGCTGGGTTTTGCGGTTGGTGACGATCCAGACGTAGGTGCCGATGCCGGTGTTGTAGAACATCTGCTCCGGCAGGGCGATGATGGCCTCGAGCCAGTCGTTCTCGATGATCCACTTGCGGATGTCGCTCTCGCCCGAGCCCGCGCCGCCGGTGAAGAGCGGCGAGCCGCTGAAGACGATGGCCAGGCGCGAGCCGTGCTTGTGCTCTAAAGGGCGCACGGGCTCGAACTTGGCGACCATGTGCTGCAGGAAGAGCAGCGAGCCGTCGTTCACGCGCGGCAGCCCGGCGCCGAAGCGACCATCGAAGCCATGCTTTTCGTGCTCGCGCAGGATTTCCTTCTGCTGCTTCTTCCAGTCCACGCCGAAGGGCGGATTGGTGAGAAAGTAGTCGAAGGTCTCGCCCGCGAACTGGTCCTCGGTAAAGCTGTCGCCGAAGCGGACGTTGTTGCCGGCGCCGTTGTGGTCCACCTGCTTCATCAGCATGTCGGATGCCGCGGTGGCGAAGGCGCGCTTGTTGTAGTCCTGCCCATAGACGTAGAGCTTCGCCGCGCCGTGGTGCTCACGCAGGTAGTTCTGGGCCTCGGCCAGCATGCCGCCGGTGCCGCAGGCCGGGTCGAGCAGCTTGCGCACGGTGCCTGGCGTGGCGAGCAAGTGGTCGTCGTGGATGAACAGGATGCTCACCATCAGCCGGATGACCTCGCGCGGCGTGAAGTGGTCGCCCGCGGTCTCGTTAGCCAGTTCGTTGAAGCGCCGGATGAGGTTCTCGAAGATGAGCCCCATCTGCTCGTTCGGCACCGCGTTCGGGTGTAGATCGACGTCGCAGAACTTGGAGACGACGAGGTAGAGGATGTTCGCCTCGCGCATGCGCTCGATCTCGTTCTCGAACTCGAAGAACTCGAAGATGTCGCGCACGTTCTTCGAGAAACCCTTGATGTAGCTGACGAGGTGCTTCTCGATGTTGTCGGGGTCGCCCTTGAGCCTTTCGAAGTCGAGCGGCGAGTGGTTGTGGAAGCGTTGGCCGGCGCCCTTGTTGAGGTGGGTGTCGAGCGCGTCGCCTTCTAGCTTTCCGCCTTTGCGCTTGGCATGCTCGGCCAAAACCTTGGCCTTGGTGGGCGCTAGAACGCAATCGAACCGGCGAAGTACAGTCATGGGCAACATGACCCGCTCGTACTGTGGCGGACGATAGGGGCCGCGCAGCAGGTCGGCAATCTGCCAGATCAGATTCGAGAAGTAGTTGTGGTCAGGCATCGATCAAGTCACCCCGGCCGCTCGGCGCAGTTGCTGGTCATCGAGCCTTCGTCCACGGTGAAGTCTCTCATGTACCGAATCTCGGCTCGTAGAGGTTCGTCGTCCCGCACATGTTGGACGAATTCGAACCGTTGGCCGGCACAAGACCGGCCACCCCTGCGGGCGCGAGGTGGTGCACGATGTGCTGCACCCAGGCGAAGTTGGCGTTTACCGCCGGCGGCGCGCCATAGTGCCAGCGCTTGTCGTCACGCAAGCGCTTGCCGCCCCAGTCGGAGATGTTGAACGGCGGCTTGGCGAGGATGAAGTCAGCCTTCAGGTCGGGGTGGCGGTGGTTGCGGAAGGTATCGCCCTGCGCGATCTGGCCGCTGTCGATGCCGCGGATGGCGAGGTTCATGCGCGCCAGGCGCCGGGTAGTGTAGTTCGACTCCTGGCCGTAGAGCGAGATGTCTGCTTTGGCTTTGGCGCCGGTGTTACCGCCGTGACCGTTGCCCTTGGCGTGCGCGCGGATGAACTCCACCGACTGCACGAACATGCCCGACGAGCCGCAGCAGGGGTCGTACACCCGGCCGCGGTAGGGCTCGAGCATCTCGACCAGCAGCTTGACCACGCAGCGCGGCGTGTAGAACTCGCCGCCCTTCTTGCCCTCGGCGCTGGCGAACTGCGAGAGGAAGTATTCGTAGACGCGGCCGAGCACGTCCTTGGCGCGGCTGGCCTCGTCGCCGACCTTGATGTTGCTGATCATGTCGATCAACTGGCCGAGGCGCTGCTTGTCGAGCGCCGGGCGGGCGTAGTCCTTGGGCAGCACGCCCTTGAGCGCCGGGTTGTCGCGCTCGATGCCGGCCATGGCGTCGTCGACGCGCTGGCCGACGGTAGCTTGCCGCGTGTGCGCCTTCAGGTGCGGCCAGCGCGCCTCGGGCGGCACCCGGAAGACGCTCTGGGCGCGGTACTCGTCGGGGTCTTCGGGGTCGGCGCCCTGCGCCTTCTCGGCCAGCAGCGCGGCGTGCTTTTCCTCGAAGGCGTCGGAGATGTACTTCAGGAACAGCAGGCCGAGGCAGACGTGCTTGTACTCGGCGGCGTCCATGCTGCCGCGCAGGGCATCGGCCATCTGCCAGAGCTGGGCTTCGTAGCCGACGGTGGCGGCTGTGGTGCCCGGTGTGCCGGACTTTCCCTTTGTGGTCAATTCACGCTCACTCGTTGTCTCGCATCGCATGGTCCCTCGTGCCGCCCGGATGGGCCGCCGATTACTTCGGCATCACGCGCCGGCTTCGTTCCGCGGGCACTCCGCCGCCCGACCTGAGCCCGCCCCCGGAGGCTGGCGCGGCGGGTCGGCATCAGCGTTTTCCCTCATCCAGATGGTGCGCATCGATCAGCCGCCGCTCGCGCTCGACCTCGCGTTTGAGCTCCTGTTCGGTCGGCAGGACCTTCACATACTTGGCGGCGAAGATCTGGCGGGTTTCGCTGAGCACCGAGTATTTCGCGATCGCCTCGTTCTTCTTCGAGCACAGGATCAGTCCGATGGTCGGATTGTCGCCTTCGGGTCGCGCATGGGCATCGAACATGCGCACGTAGGAATCCATCTGGCCGATGTCCTGGTGGGTCAGCTTGCCGACCTTGAGATCGATCAGCACGAAGCACTTGAGCAGGTAGTTGTAGAAGACGAGGTCCACGTAGAAGTCCTCGTCCTCGAAGCGCATGCGCTTTTGCCGGGCGACGAAGGAGAAGCCCTTGCCCAGTTCCAGCAGGAATGCCTGCAAGTTGCCGATGATCGCCGCCTCGACGGCGGATTCGCGCAGCGCCGGGTAGTCCTTCAGATCGAGGAACTCGAGCACGTACGGGTCGCGGATGAACTGCTCCGGTTCCACCGTGGCTAGCTTGGTGGCGGCCTCCTTGCGCACGGGTGCCCTATTGCGGCTCGACAGCAGGCGTTCGTAGTAGAGCACCGAGATCTGCCGTTCGAGCTGACGCGTGGACCAGTGCTGCTCCGCCGCTTCGTGCATGTACCACTCACGCGACGCCGGATTCTCGACCTGCATCAGCAGGCGATAGTGGCTCCAGCTCAATTCATCACATACCGCGTGACGAGCCGTGCTCGCCGCAGAATCGAGACGCACCGCGTCTCGTTTTGGCTTGCTGGATTCGAGACGCACTGCGTCTCGAATCTCGAACATCCGGTAGAACTGCCGCATCTTGCGCAGGTTGGTGACGTCGAAACCGCGACCGAACTCTGCCATGAGACGCCGCGACAACGCCTCCAGCATCGCTTCGCCATATGCCGCGCGCGCTTTGCCCTTTTGCTCGTGCTCGACGATCAGGCGTCCGACCTGCCAGTAGGCCCCCACCATCGCGACGTTGACCGTCTGATAGACGGAGGCGCGCGCCTGCTCCAGCACCGCACGTACCGCGCGGTACAGCGTGGCGACGCTGGGCGAGACTGCATCGGGCTTCTTTGCCGTCACGCCTTTCCGCCCTTCAACCAGCCATCCGGCAGTCCCTCGCGGCGGATGGACGCCACGATGCAATGGTCGTCCAGCAGAAGCACTTGAACCGTGTCGCGCGGGTCGGCGTCGGGCTCGTATTCGGAGATGGCGGGTTTCCTGCCCACGGAGGCATCGAACAGGCCGCTCCGCTGCAGGCGGCAAATTTCCTCTCTGGCTTGGGCTTCGCTGGCTCGTCCGGGGGACATTCTTCTTCCATTCGCTCGCCGACCCCGGAGCACTCCCCGAAGGCACGTCCGCGGCTATTCTATCGGAATGGCAGGTGGCGTTCAAAAAGCGCGCGGATCCGGGGTAGACGGCGCCGCGGGAGCCGGTACCGGCAGGCGGCTGCCTTCAGCACGGTTCGCCTGGTATTGCTCGAGCAGTGCCGTCTCCTTTCACGTGGCTTACAGCGCGACGATCAACGACGGCGTCCGGGCAAGGATCGCGCGTGACCGTGATTGCCGGACCGTCTCGTGGTGGGCGGCGTACACCGGCCTGGCGAGCAGGCCGACCGAGCGACCCATGGCAGATCTCATTGCCCGTCGGCTTTGCTGCTGGTACCGGCCAGTCGGCTTCCAGATGGCATCAGGCGGCAAAGGGTCGTAAGCGGCCTGCGTCGCCGAAGGACTGAGCCGCGGTTCTCCGTCCAATCCAGGCATGGCACCGCGAGTTCAAACTCAAGCTATTGGAGTTTGGAGGTAGTTGCGCACCTGAACCCAATGCCAGCCTTGGCCATTAACCGAATTGGACGGCGAAGTCTCCGCTACCCGGCGCTGGTTTGGACTTGGCCGGTCTTGCTTTGCACGGCGCCGATCCGGTCAGCTTTCTCCAGCGGCGCGACGCGCCCGGCGGCGGCGCAGCCACTTTTCGATTTCGACGCCGACGAACACGACTGCCGATGCGCCCAGGCAGATCGCCAGTTCCCCGGCACCGAGCGGTTCGGTCTTGAACAGCGGATTGAGTGCCGGCACATATACCGTTGCCATTTGCAGCAGCGCGGTGACGACGACCGTCGCCAGCAGCCAGCCGTTGGACAGCCAGCCGATGGCGAAGATCGACTGGTGCCCGGAGCGTATCGCCAGCGCCAGGCCGAGGCGCGACAGCGTCAGCACGGTAAACACCATGGTCTGCGCGTGGCCCGATCCGTTGCCGACCGCCCAGGCCTGTATCAGCAGCGCCACGCATCCCATCAGCAAACCGAAGCCGACGATGTGCTGCCACATGCCGCCGGCGAACAGGCTCTCGTCGGGCGCGCGCGGCGGCCGGCGCATGACGTTGCCCTCCTCGCGCTCGCGCGTCAGCATCAGGCCGGGCAGGCCGTCGGTGACCAGGTTGATCCACAGGATGTGGGTCGGCAGCAGCGGAATCGGCAGGCCGAGAAACGGCGCGAGGAAGATCGCGCACAGCTCGCCGGCGTTGCCGGTCATCGAGTACTTGATGAACTTGCGGATGTTGTCGTAGATGCGCCGACCCTCGCGCACCGCGCGCACGATGCTGGCGAAGTTGTCGTCGAGCAGCACCATCGAGGATGCCTCGCGCGCGACATCGGTGCCGCCGCGGCCCATCGCCACGCCGATGTCGGCGCGCTTCAACGCCGGCGCGTCGTTGACGCCGTCGCCGGTCATCGCCACCAGTTCGCCGGCGCGCTGCAGCGCCTGCACGATGCGGATTTTCTGCGCCGGGTCGACGCGCGCGTAGACGCGCAGATCGGCAACCCGGGCGGCGAGCCCGGCGTCGTCGAGCTGCGCCAGTTCGCTGCCGCCGATCACCTGTGCCGGCGAGTCGGCAATCCCCAGCCGCTGCGCGATCGCCGCGGCGGTGGCCGGATGGTCGCCGGTGATCATGATCGGCGTGATGCCGGCGGCGCGGCATTCGTCCACCGCGGCGCGGGCTTCGGCGCGCGGCGGATCGATCAGCCCGACCAGGCCGATCAGCGTCAGGTCCGCCTCGGCCGCATCGAGCGGCTCGGGCAGCGCCGCGCGGCGCGCCTCGGCGACAGCCAGCACGCGTTTGCCTTGGCTCGCCATGCGATCGGCAGCGGCCACCACGGCGCGGCGCGCGGCGCCATCGAGCACGGCTTCGCCCGCGCCGCCCAGCCAGCGCGAGCAAAGCGCCAGCAGCGCCTCGGGGGCGCCCTTGACGCACACCCGCACCACGCCGGCTTCGGCGTGCAGCGTACTCATCAGCATGCGCGCGGAATCGAACGGCAGTTCGGCCAGCCGCGGCAGGCGGTTGCGCAGCGCGGCGATGTCGATGCCGTTGTTCGCCGCCGCTTCGAGCAGTGCCGCCTCGGTCGGCTCGCCGCTGGCGCCGCCGCCGGCTGCCATCTGTGCGTCATTGCACAGCGCCAGGCATTCGAACAGGGCGCGCCAGGCCGGGTCGAGCACGGCGGGCGGCGCACTTTCGCCGGCCACCGCGTAGGCTTCGGCTCGCATCCGGTTCTCGGTCAGGGTGCCGGTCTTGTCCGAGCAGATGACGGTGATCGACCCCAGCGTCTCGACCGCCGGCAGGCGGCGGATCAATACCTGGTGGCCGACCATGCGGTAGGCGCCGAGCGCCAGCGCGATCGCCACCACCGCCGGCAGCGCCTCGGGAATCGCCGCCACCGCGAGGCTGACTGCCGTGAGGAACATCAGCACCGGCGGCTCGCCGCGCAGCAGCCCGGCGCCGAACACCAGCGCGCAGATCGCCAGCACCGCCAGCGCCAGCCGCGTGCCGAAGCGCGCCAGGCGCTTCTGCAGCGGCGTCTTGACCGTTGCGGTGTCGGCGAGCAGCCGTGCGATGGCGCCCAGTTCGGTGTTCATGCCGGTGGCAACCACCAGGCCGACCCCGCGCCCGGCAGCGACCAGCGTGCCCTTGAACGCCATGTTGCGGCGGTCGCCGATCGCCAGGTGCTCGGCATCGATCGCAGCGGCGTGCTTTTCCACCGCATGCGACTCGCCGGTGAGCGCCGCCTCCTGGGTGGCAAAGCGCGCCGCTTCCACCAGCCGCAGATCGGCCGGCACCACGTTGCCGGCCTCAAGCAGCACCAGATCGCCCGGCACGATATGCTGGGTGGGCAACTGGCGCGTGCGGCCCTCGCGCCGCACCGTGGCGGTCGGCGCGGCCATGCGCCGCAGCGCCGCCATCGCGCGCTCGGCGCGGTACTCCTGGAACACGCCGAGCGCCGCATTGAGCAGCACGATGACGACGATGGCGATGGTGTCGGTCGCCTCGCCGACGATGCCCGAGACCAGCGCCGCCGCCAGCAATACCAGGATCATGAAGTCGGCGAACTGGTCGAACACCATGCGCACCAGGCTGCGGCCCTTGCCCTCTGGCAGCAGGTTTGGTCCGTGCGCCTCGAGCGAGCGCGCCGCCTGCGCGGCATCGAGGCCGCTGCGCAGGTCGGTGGCGAAGTGCCGCGTCAGATGCTCGAGCGGATGGCGGTGCCAGTTGCCGGCGCCCGGCCGGTTCTCGGGGCTCATGGCGGACGGTGCGCTGTCACTGGCGGTTGCGCGGACGGATCAGCAGAACTATCAGCGAGCCGGCCTGCAGCAGCGCCAGAACGATGAAGGCAGCCCGGTGCGCGGCGGACGCGGCGACGCCCGAACCCTGCAGCAGGTCGATCAGCGCGCCATAGCCCCATTGCACGGCGAACGCGCCGACGAATGCCATCAGGTTGATCGCGGTCGAAGCGCGGCCGGACAACTCGCCCGGAAAGTAGCCGGCCACAATGCCATAGACCTGGGCAAAGACCGAACTTGCGAGACCCCAGGCAAACCACAGCGTCGGGCCGCCACCGTGCAGCGCGACGATTGCAATCTCCAGCGCGATGGAAAGCGCGAAGCCGGCCTGCATCATCATTAGCGGCGTGATGCCCGCGCGGCCAAGGCGGGTGGCGATCGCGGCGATCGACAATTGTCCGGCGAGCATGCCGAGGTTGATCGCCAGCAGGTGTTCGGCGGCGACCATGCGGCTGAGGCCGGCGACGTTGATCAGAAAGGGAATCGACCATAGGCTCTGCATCGCCATCAGCCCGCCGCCGAACAGTGCCGCCTGCGGCGCAAAGCGCCAGAACACCGGCGTGGCGAAAATCTGCCGCACGCCGGCGAGCGCGCCGCCGCGCACCTCTGCTGCCTGCGGCGGACGGTCGGGCACCAGCAACGCGATCAGCAGCAGCACCGCCACGCAGGCAATCGTTACCGCGAGAAACACGCCGCGCCAGCCGACCAGCGGCAGCGCCAGTTCCAGCGGCAGGCTGGAACTGATGGCGCCGAGCGCCCCGGCGGCCATGATCTGGCCGGTCATCGCGGCGTATTGCTGCGGCGGGTACCACTGCGAGAACGCCTTGAGTCCGGCCATCAGGCAGGCCGACACGCCGAGCCCGATCAGCCCGCGCGCCAGCGCCAGTTGCACGAGCGAGTGGCCGAAGGCGAACAGCAGCGTGCCGGCGGCGGCGAGCGCGAGCAGTGCGGCTTCGACGCGGCGGGGTCCGTAGCGATCGAGCGCAATGCCGACCGGTATCTGCGCCGCGGCGAAGGCGAAGAAATAGGCGCCCGTGAGGAGTCCGAGATCGGCCGAGGTCAGGCCGAGTTCGCGCGTCAGATCCGGCGAGATAACCGCATTGACGGTGCGCAACAGGTACGAGAGGTAGTAACCGGCGGCGAACGGCAGGAACAGGCGCGCCCATGGCGCGCCCGGCGAATTCAGTGCGCCGGCCACAGCAGCGCCGCGCCGCGCACTCCGGAGGAATCGCCATGGCGGTTGCGCAGCAGGCGGGTGGCGACGACATCGGAGAACACATGCGCCGGCCACAGGCGCGGCACGTTGGCATACAGGCGCTCGATGTTCGACAGCCCGCCGCCGAGCACGATGACATCCGGGTCGAGCAGGTTGATCACGCCGGCCAGTGCCCTGGCCAGGCGCTGCTCGTAGCGCGCCAGCGTGGCTTCGGCGCATGCCTTGCCGGCAGCGGCGGCGTGCACCAGTTCGGCCGGCGCCATGTCGATTCCGGTCAGCCGTGCGTGGTCGCGCGCCAGCGCCGGGCCGGAGAGATAGGTTTCGACGCAGCCGCGGCGGCCGCAATAGCATTCGGGCAACGGCTGCGGTTCCTGGTCGAGTCGCGGCAGCGGGTTGTGGCCCCATTCGCCCGCGATGTGATTGGCTCCCGCGAGCACCCGGCCGTGCAGCACGACGCCCCCGCCAACGCCGGTGCCGATGATCACGCCGAAAACGCTGTCGGCGCCTGCCGCGGCGCCGTCGATCGCCTCGGACAGCGCGAAGCAGTTGGCATCGTTGGCCATGCGGATGGTGCGGCCGAGTTCGCCTTCGATGTCGCGCTTGAGCGGGCGGCCGTTGAGGCAGACCGAATTGGCATTGCGCATGAGTTCGCCGCCGGGCGAGAGCGAACCGGGCGTGCCCACACCAACGCTGCAGTGGGCGCCGAGTTCGCCTTCGGCCTGGCGGACCAGCGCGGCGACGGCGCGCACGGTGGCCGCGTAGTCGCCTTGCGGCGTATCGATGCGCCGTCGCAGCACTTCGTTGCAGGCATCGTCGAGCACCGCGACTTCGATCTTGGTGCCGCCGAGATCCACGCCCAGCCGCAACATGTTTGCGCCTCAGCCCAGCGCGGCGAGCGCGCGGTCGTAGCTTTCGGTCATCTCTTCGAGGCTGCTGGCGCGCAGGCCGAGGTCGCGGATCAGACCGTCGCCGAGGCTGTAGATCCAGCCATGCACGTCGACCGACTGGCCGCGCTCCCAGGCATCGCGCACGACGGTGGTTTCGCAGACGTTGACCGCCTGCTCGATCACGTTGAGTTCGCACAGGCGATCGGCCTTCAGTTCGCCGCCGGCGACAGCCTGCAGCAGCGCACGGTGCTTGTCGCGCACGTCCTGCACATGGCGCAGCCAGTTGTCGATCAGGCCGAGACGGTTGTTGCGCAGGGCAGCCTTGACGCCGCCGCAACCGTAATGGCCGACCACCAGAATGTGCTTGACGCGCAGCGCGTCCACGGCGAACTGAAGAACCGACAGGCAATTGAGGTCGGTATGCACCACCACGTTGGCGACATTGCGGTGGACGAAGACCTCGCCGGGTTGCAGGTCGATGATCTGGTTGGCCGGCACCCTGCTGTCGGAACAGCCGACCCACAGGTACTCGGGCGCCTGCACCCGCGACAGTCGCTCGAAGTATTGCGGATCGCCGTCGCGCATGCGGCGGGACCACTCGCGGTTGGCGTCGAACAGGTGGTCGATGCTGCTCATGATTGCGCTCTTTCGTCAGTGGTTGGCGGCGGCTCGCGCAGTTCGCCGCGGCGGACCCTGATTGCGTGAACCGCCGCGGCGCCAGCGCGCATCAACGGATTATACGGACCCGCCTTGCGCGGATCGGACCTACAATGCAATCAAAGGAGAGCGCCATGATCATCACATTCAAGTCGCGCGCCGCCGGCGACGTGATCCAGTTCGGCGAGCCCGGCAAGCGTCTGCTCAAGATAATGGGCAAGGACGCCGAATCGGCCACCGGCATCATCACTGTCGAGCAGATTCCCGATGCGCTGGCGCGGCTGAAAGCCGCTGTGGCGGCGGAACGCGCCGAACTGGGCGGCAAATCCGCCGGGCAGGACGATGACGAGCTGCAAGGAAAGCCGCCGGCGATCACCCTGTCGCAACGCGCGGTGCCGCTGATCGAACTGCTCGAATACTCGCTGCGCGACAAGACGCCGGTCACTTGGGGCATCTAGCCGCCGCGGCCGGCGGACCGCGGTCGCGCCCGGTGCCGCCAAGCGGCTCTACGCAGCCTGCTAGCACCACGAATTGTTGCGGTGCAGAAGAAAAACTTTCCTTCATTTCCATGAAGTTGTCACGATTTTGTACTATGCTGCCTGAAGTTCCTGCCATAACTCACTAGAAGCGCGGGACAAAATCCGCATCCTTCCTGATGCGGGCACGGAGGGCGAGATGGGCAAGATCGTGGTTGTTCTGGGGGTGGCGGGTTTGCTGGCGGCCACCGTCATGGATTTCGGTGGCATGATGCCGCTGGTTGTGGGGTTGGTGGCGCTGGTCGCCTACTCGGTGATCGCGCGTCAGCGGGCCACCCTGAGCGGCACTGCGGCGCAAGTCAACAATGCCCGCGCCCGTGTCGCCGCGCAGGCCTCGCCCTACGACCTGATCCGCCACGACTGACCGCTCGGCCGGGAGCCGCACGGGACGGCGCTCTCCGGCCATCGCACCGCCGGAAGCGCCATTCCATGCGGTTCCTGGCAGGGTGGCTTATTGGGTGACCAGTCTTTCCGCCGCTTGTCGTCCATTAAATGCTGCCAATCTCCTCGAGCGCGAGGTGCAGTTCGAGCCAGCGCTCCTCGGCCTTTTCGATCGACGCGACCAGCTCGGCCTGGCGCTTGAGCAGCGCCGGCAACTGCGGCGCACCGGTGCCGGCGTAGAGCGACGGCTCGGACAGTCGCGCATCGAGCAGCGCCTTTTCGCCCTGCCAGCCGGCGAGCTGCTTTTCCAGCGCGTCGAGTTCCTTCACCAGCGGACGGCGCTGGGCGAGCCTGGCGTCGCGGCCGGCGGCCTCGGCCGCGCGGTCGCGCTTGCGCTGCGCCTTGTCGATTTCCACCTCGGGCCGGTTCTGCTGTGCGCGCTGCCCGTCCAGCCAGATGCGGTAGTCGTCGAGATCGCCGTCGAACGGCGCCAGCGCGCCGTGCGCCACCAGATAGAGCGCGTCGACCGTGGTGCGCAGCAAATGCCGGTCGTGTGAAACCAGCACCACGCCGCCTTCATATTCGGCCAGCGCCAGGGTCAGCGCCTCGCGCATTTCGAGGTCGAGATGGTTGGTGGGTTCGTCGAGCAGCAGCAGATTCGGCCGCCGGTAGATCAGCAGCGCGAGCGCCAGGCGCGACTTCTCGCCGCCGGAGAAGGTGCCGCACTTCGCGCCCGCCATGTCGCCGCGAAAGTCGAAGCGGCCGATCCAGTCGCGCAAATCCTGCTCGCGCCCGCCCGGGTCGAGCTTCTGCACATGCCACAGCGGCGATTCGTCGGGCCGCAACTGTTCGAGCTGATGCTGCGCGAAGTAGCCTATCGCCAGCCCGTTGCCCTCGCGCCGCTCGCCGCCGATCGGCGTCAGCTCGCCCGCGAGCAGCTTGACCAGCGTGGACTTGCCGGCGCCGTTGCGGCCGAGCAGGCCGATCCGCTCGCCCGGCCGCAGCGTCAGTTCGAGGCGCGAAAGCACGGTCTTGTGGCCGTAGCCCGCGCTCGCCTCGTCGAGCACCAGCAGCGGGTCGGGCGCGCGGCCCGGCTCGCGGAAGCGGAATGCGAATGGCGTATCGACATGCGCCGCGGCGATCTCTTCCATGCGCGCCAGCGCCTTGATGCGGCTCTGCGCCTGGCGGGCTTTGGTCGCCTTGGCGCGGAAGCGGTCGATGTAGTCATGCAGATGCGCAATCTCGCGCTGCTGCGCCTCGTAGGTCGCCTGCTGCGAGGCCAGCCGCTGCGCGCGCAGGCGCTCGAAATCGCTGTAGCCGCCGCGGTAGAGCGTGAGCTGGCGCTGGTCGATATGCGCGATGTGCCCGACCGTCGCATCGAGAAAATCGCGGTCGTGCGAGATCAGCAGCATGGTGCCGCGATAGTCGCGCAGCCACTTTTCCAGCCAGATGATCGCATCCAGATCGAGGTGGTTGGTCGGCTCGTCGAGCAGCAGCAGATCGGAGCGGCACATCAGCGCGCGGGCGAGATTCAGCCGCACCCGCCAGCCGCCGGAGAAACTCGACACCGGCTCGGCGAATTCGGCGTCGCGAAATCCCAGCCCGTGCAGCAGTTCCGCCGCGCGCGCCCGCGCGCCGTAGCCGCCGATGCTGCCGAGTTGCTCGTGCAGTTCGGCAACCCGCATGCCGTCGTCGGCGGCCTCGGCGGCCGCCAGATCGCGCTCGATCGCGCGCAGCCCGGCATCGCCGTCGAGCGTGAAATCGAGCGCATCGATCGCCAGCGCCGGCGTCTCCTGCGCGACGTGGGCGATCACCCAGTCGCGCGGCAGGTCCAGATCGCCGGCTTCCTGATGCAGCTCGCCGCGCAGCAGTGCGAACAGGCTCGACTTGCCGCTGCCGTTGGCGCCGGTCAGGCCGATCTTCTGCCCCGGATGAACCTGCAGCGAGGCCGATTCGATCAGGATCTTTGCCGCGCGGGCAAGCGTCAGGTTGCGTAGCTGGATCACGGTCAACGAGGGTTGTGGGCAGCCCGTTATTGTAGGCGTTGCCCTCCTGCGCTGCGCTTCCGGTATCCTTGCGTCCGATGAAAACCCTGCATGCGGCCAGCCTGCTCGCTCTCGCCGTCGCCGCGTTCCTGCCCGTAACATCCGCGATCGCCGAGCCGCGCGACCATGCGGCGGGCTTCGCGCCGCTCGCGCCCGGCGAACGCGAACGCCTGCTCGACGAGGCAAAATCCCGGCGCGCGCGCGCCCAGGCGCTGCGCGGCGAGGCGGAGAGCGAGTTTCGCCGCAGCGAGGCCGCCTGCTACGACAAGATCATGGTTTCCGGCTGCCTCGGCGACGCCCGCCAGGAGCGTCTGCGCAAGACGCTCGAGGCGCGCCGGCTGGATGTCGCCGCGGAGCGCCTGCAGCGCGAGGTGAAACTGCGCGACAACGCCCAGCGCGAGGCGCAGGCCAGCGAGAAATCGCCGGCGCACGACGCCGCGGCGGCAGAGGCGGCGGCCCGCAGCAGCGAAGCGGCCCAGGCGCGCGCCGCCGAGAATGCCAAACGCGATGCCGAGCGCGAACGCGAACTTCAGGAGGCGCCGGCCCGCGCCGCTGCCGAAGCAGCGGACCGGCGCAAGTCCGCCGATGACGCCGCGAAGCGCCAGGATGCCGAGACAAAGCGCGCCGCCAAGCGCGCCGCCTCGGCCGCGCGGCAGCGCGCCGAGATCGATCGCAAGGCCGCCGAACATGCCAGGCGGCGCGCCGAAGCGCAGGCTGCGGCTGCGGCCAAGGCCGCCCAGACAAGCGCCGGCGCCACAACGGCACCGAAACCGTAATCGCGGCCCGCCAGCCGCGGACCATCCGTCGAATTGCGCCGCGTTCGCGCGGCAAATCCGCCAAAGAGGATCTTGTCATGCCGTCTCGATTTGTTCGTCTCGCTGCCTTGGTCGCCACGCTTGCCGCGGCCGGCATCGCCGCCGCCGCGCCAGCGCAACCGCCGGCGCAGGCTCCCGCGCCCGCCAGGCAGGCAGCGCTGAAAGTCGTTGCCCGCTATGACCTGAGCATCACCGTCGACGCCAACCGGCCGAGCGAGGCGGTGAGCCGGGTGAAGGCGGCAAAGGGCGCGATGGCACTGCTCGGCGGTTCGATCGCGGCCGGCACCATCGAAGATGTCGTCAGCATCGGCGACGAGGCGTACACGATTTCGTCCACCGGCAAGGCGGAACGCATTCTCGCCACGCTGCTCGGCGGCGACACGCTCTTGCGACGCAGCGAAGGGGCTGTCGGCGGCGGCTACATGGCTTCGCAGCGCTTCAGCGAATCGCGCGGCACCAAGCGGCGGCTGGGGGTCAATACCGATTATCCGAAGCGCATCGCGATCTTCTACAAGAACGGCAAGGAGAGCAAAGTCGAGACGGTCAATTACCGGATTGCCGACAGCGCCAGCATGCCCTACCTGTTCTTGCGCCAGCCGCTGCCGCTGACCGCGATGACGATCGCCGCGACCGACGGACTTGCGATCCGGGAATTCATCATGAAGGTGTCCGACGAGGTGGTGCAGGTCGGCAAGGCGCAGGTGGCGGCCGTACATCTGACGCGCGACCAAAGGAAGGGCGACGATGCCTCGCTCGACCTGTGGGTGCGCAAGGAAGACGGCATGCCGCTGCGTTTTCGCGTCGGCCTCGACGACAAGTACGGCGTGGTGCTGGAACAGAAGCTGCGCGAGCTGCCGCCGGTCGTCAAGTAGCCGAATCGGCCCTAAGGCGCACCGGTCCGGCCTTGTCCGGGTGGAGGCCGCGCTTGTCGGCATAGAACGCGGCGATGCGCGCCATGTCGGTCGCCGGGTTGCCGCTCAGTTCAAGCCAGGTGTCGATGCCGATGCGCTTGCTGCCGTAGTCGATGAAGCCCAGCCCGACCGGCACCCGCGCCGCAAGTGCGAGCCGATAGAAGCCGGATCGCCACGCCTCGGTGCGCGAACGCGTGCCCTCCGGCGTGATCACCAGGTAGAACGGGTCGCGCGCGTCGAACTGCGCCTGCAACTGCTCGACCAGCCCGCGGCTCACGCTGCGATCGACCGCGATGCCGCCGAGCCAGCGGAACAGCGCGCCGAACGGCCAGCGGAACAGCGTGTGCTTGCCGATGAAATGCAGCGGCAAGCCGATCACGGCGCGGCCGAGCACGCCGATCGGAAAATCCCAGTTGGAGGTGTGCGGGTAGACCACCACCACCGCCTTGCGGCCGGGCGGCGGCAGGTAATCCACCCGCCATCCGAACGCCCGCAACAGCGCGCCAGCCAGCCGTCCGCGCAGGTCTGCGGGGGTGTGCGCCATGTCTGCTCCTCCCATTTTTCGCGCAGCTTACGCGAATCCGGGAACGGCGGGTTCAGGCCTCGATGCCCTGGCTGGCGAGGTATTCGTCGTAGCTGCCGCGATAATCGACGATCCTGCCATCCTGACGGATCTCGATGATGCGGGTGGCCAGCGAACTGACGAACTCGCGGTCGTGCGAGACGAAGACCAGCGTGCCGTTGAATTTCTCCAGCGCGGTGTTGAGCGATTCGATCGATTCCATGTCGAGGTGGTTGGTCGGCTCGTCCATCACCAGCACATTGGAATGGAGCAGCATCAGCCGGCCGAACAGCATGCGGCTCTGCTCGCCGCCGGAGAGCACCTTGACCGCCTTCTTCACTTCGTCGCCGCCGAACAGCAGGCGGCCGAGCGTGCCGCGAATCAGCGTTTCGACATCGCCGCCTTCATATCCGCCGGCGCGCACGTAGCCGCTGATCCAGTCGGTCAGCGTCTGGTCCGAGGCGAAGTCGGCCGCGTGGTCCTGCGCGAAATAGCCGGGCCGCGCCTTGTCGGTCCACTTCACCGTGCCGTGCTGCGGCTTCAATCCACCCGCATCCGCGCCCATCAGCAGGCGCAGCAGCGTGGTCTTGCCGACGCCGTTTTCGCCGATCACCGCCACCTTGTCGCCGGCCTCCAGCGCATAGCTTGAAGTTGCGGATCACCGGCTGCTTCGGGATCGTAGCCGAAGCTGAGCTTCTCGACCTCGCAGGCCAGCCGGTGCAGCTTGTCCTTCTCGTCGTAGTCGAAGCGGATCCACGGGTACTGGCGCGACGAGGGCTTGATGTCCTCGACCTTGATCTTCTCGATCTGCCGGGCGCGCGAGGTGGCCTGGCGCGCCTTCGACTTGTTGGCCGAGAAGCGGCGCACGAATTCCTGCAGGTCGGCGACCTTCTCCTTCGCCTTGGCGTTGGCGGTGCTCTGCTGGGTGCGCGCCAGGGTCGAGGCTTCCATGTAATCGTCGTAATTGCCAGGGTACACCTTGAGCGTGCGGTAATCCATGTCCGCCATGTGGGTGCACACCTGGTTGAGGAAGTGCCGGTCGTGGCTGATGATGATCATCGTGCTCTGGCGCTCGTTGATCACCTCCTCGAGCCAGCGGATGGTGTTGATGTCGAGGTTGTTGGTCGGCTCGTCGAGCAGCAGGATGTCCGGGTCGGCGAACAGCGCCTGGCACAGCAGCACGCGCAGCTTCCAGCCCGGCGCGACTTCGCGCATCGGGCCGTTGCACTGTTCGGTGGTGATGCCCACGCCATGGAGCAGCTCGCCGGCGCGCGATTCGGCGGTGTAGCCGTCGTACTCGGCGAACTTCGATTCGAGTTCGGCCGCGTGCATGTAGTCGTCCTCGGTCGCCTCCGGGTTGGCGTAGATCGCGTCCTTCTCCTGCATGCAGGCCCACATCTGCTCGTGGCCCATCATCACCACGTCGAGCACGCGCGCGTCCTCGTAGGCGAACTGGTCCTGGCGCAGGAAGGCCATGCGCTCGCCCGAATCGAGGGCGACGTTGCCGGCCGAAGGTTCGAGCACGCCGGCGAGAATCTTCATGAAGGTCGACTTGCCGGCGCCGTTGGCGCCGATCAGGCCGTAGCGGTTGCCGTCGCCGAATTTGACCGAGACGTTCTCGAAAATGGGCTTGGCCCCGAACTGCATGGTGATGTTGTTGGCGATCAGCACTGCGGAAATCCTGGTGAGCCGCCGCGGAAAGGGAGGGGTTGCGGCGGTGCAAAAGGGCGCAAGTGTAGCCGTTTCACCGGCAAAAGTCGCCCGCCCGCCGACTGGCGCGGCAGGCAATCTTGCCGCGCCATCAGGCAGGCTGCGAGCCAGTATCCACGGGCCTCTCCGGCATTGTAGGGCTGAACGCCTTTATCCATGCGGTCTGCCGGATTGCCATGCCGGAGAACGCCATCCGGCGCGGCTTCCAGCCCTGCGGCCGGTCAGGCAAGCAGGATTCCGGCGCCCGCCATCCGCTGCAGCAATTGGTCGAGCGCTGTCCGTGCCGCCGGCGGCTTCGGCAAGCTCGTCGCGCGAGCGGGTGCCGTCCATCGCTTGCAGCAGGCCGCGCGTGGCGGCGTCTTCGACCCGGATCACGCCGTGATGCAGGTGCGGGATGGCGTGGCCGAGCGCGGCTTCCAGCCGCGCCACGCGCCAGACCAGCGGCCTCTCGCCGGCCCGCCGCGCGGCGTGGCGCGGTTCGAAATGAACATTGAAGAAACTCGCCGCGTGGTAGCTGTGCAGCGTCGCTGCCAGCGCCGTCGGGTCTGCGGAGGCCGCCGCCAGCTCGGCGAACGGCAGCGATGCCGGCCACGCTTGGGCGAGCAACTGCAGTGCCGCCTGCGCCGCAGGATCGCGAGTGGTCACCGTGACTTCGTTGTGGCGGTTGCGGTAGGCCACCGCCCCGGGCGCCGGCGGTTCCACCGCATCGATCGGCGCCGAGTAGTGAAAGCGCATCATCAGCGCCGGATCGACGGTGCGCTGCAATTGCAGCGCCGCGCGGCACAGCAGGGTGCGGCGAAAGCGCCGCAGCTTGAAGAAATCCAGGTACTGCTGGAACACCAGCGGGTCGGCGCCCTGCATGGCGCGCAGCGCCTGCGCCGCCGCGCCGTCGATGGCGGTGGGCAGCATGTCGCTGTAGGTCGCCTCGGCGACGAACTGCATGTCATGGCCTGCGGCGAGCGCGGCGAATTCGTGGAAGTAGTACGGCTGCCAGGCCGGCGCCAGATCGTCGTGGAAGATCACCGCGTCGTCGGTTTCGCCCAGGCGTGCCGATTCCTCCTGCGCCAGCCGGTGCGCCGCGTCGTCGCGGCCGGTGCCGTGCGCCACCAGTTGCAGCATGCGCCGCGCCTGCTCGATCTTGTCGCGCGGCGCGTCGAACCGTGCGCTGTGGACAGCATCATGTCGCGCCACATGGCACGCAGGTGACAGCCCGGATAGGCGTTGTAGCTGACGTAGGCGATGCCCTGCGGCGCCAGATGGCGGCCGGCGATCGCCAGCACCCGGTCGCGTACCGGCGGCGGCACCCAGCTCAGCAGCCCGTGCGCGACGATGTAGTCGAACTCGCCGGCGGCGGCCGGAAAGTCCATCACGTCCATTTGTTCGAGCCGCAGATTGGTCAGGCCGAGCGCATCGATCCGCCGCTGGCCCTGCGCGATCGCCGCCGGCGACAGGTCGACGCCGAGGAAGGTCGAACCGGGATGGCGGTCGGCCAGCGCAATCAGGTTGCCGCCCGATCCGCAGCCCAGTTCGAGCACCCGGCAGCGCGACGGCACCACCGGCTGCATGCCGAACAGCGCGCCCATCACCGCCATGCGATCGGGATCGGCGGTAGTGATCGGCGCGTGCGGATACTCGACTGCGTCGTAGTCGTTCATCATAGCTGGCGCCAAGGCAATCCGGTTCGGACCGGCGGACCTCAGGCGGCCGCGCGGCCCATGTCGCGCAGGCGGCCGAGCCAGCGCAGGTGCTGCTCGCCGGGCTCCTCGACCGAGCCGATCAGTGTCTCGCGGATCGGCTTGACGCCGACGAAGCCGAGCACGCTGCGCTCGAGCCCGCGCACGCCGTGGGCAAGATACACCCAGCGATACTTGAGCGCCGGCATGGCCATGGTCACCACCACCCGCCCGGAATGCCCGGCCAGCGCCGCATGGGCGGCCCTGTTGCGGTCCGCGGCGTTGGTGTTCAGGCGCAGCACCTGCTCGAAGAAACCCTTCAGCAGCGCCGGCATGGTGCCCAGCCAAAGAGGAAAGAACACCACCAGATGATCGGCCCACAGAATCGCCTGATGCGCGCCATGCAGCGCGTCCGGCAGGCTGCCGCGCCCCCAGTCTTCCTGCGAGCGCAGCAGCGGAAAGTTGAGCTGCGCCACGTTTACCACCCGCACGTCATGATCCCCTTCGATGGCGCCGTCGCGGTAGGCCTGCGCCAGTGCATGGCCGTAGCGCGTGCCGCACGGATCGGGATGCCCCTGAATGATGGTGATGCGTCTGCCCATCTGCCGGCCCCCCCGCTGCCTAGGCGTACTGCGCCACACCGTTGCCGAACGACCAGTTTTCCTTCTTCACTTCCACCAGATTGATCAGCACGTCTTCGCGGCGGATCGCCAGTTCCTCGTGCAGTTGCGCCGCGATCGCCGCGTAGAGCGCCTTCTTCATGCTGGTGGTGCGCCCCTCGTTGAGCGTGATCTGGATGAACACCACGCCGTCGCTGCGGCGGATGCCGAGGTAATCCGGATCGTAGATCAGGCTGTCGGCATCGTGCTCGGTGATGATCTGGAAATGGTCGTTGTGCGGCACGTTGATGGTCTCGACCATCGCCCGCAGCACGATCTCGCCGACCTTCCTGCCGTAGCCCTCGTAGGAACCCTTCATCAACGCGATGCGAACCAGTGGCATTTTGCGTCTCCTTGCGCGGGCCGGAAGCGGCGCCGCGCTTATCTTGCCAGCCTGCCGGGCGCCGCGCCAGAGCAACGACATGCTTGCACGGGCGCGCCGCCGAAGGCCGGGGAGGCGGCAGCCGGCGCAAACGGCGGGCGCATGTGGGTGCCAGATCAGCGCCGATTGCGCGGGTGTTTGCTGGCGCGGCGCTCGTTGCCGCGCTTGTAGTTGCCGGTGAGCCGCGCCATCGTCTGCTGCATCGCGGCAAAACCGGCCCCGGCTTCGGCAAGGAATTCCGCCGCAAGCGCACCGCGCAGGGTAACGGCCACCCGGCCGCGCCGCAGCACGTCGACCTCGCCGCTCTTGCGCAGGCGGTAGGTGAATCCGAGATCGGCCGCCTGCTCGTCGCTTTCGGCGAGGCCGCGACCGTTGCGGGACGAGGGCTCCATGAGCGGAAGAATACGCGCTGCGGCCGGCTGCGGCGAGCGCCCGCGGTGCCGGGCTAGCCGTCGACCGGGTCGGCCGGCGTATCGAGCGTGCGCTGGTAGAAAACCAGATCGAGCCATCTGCCGAACTTGAATCCGGCCTGGCGTATCGTTCCCGCGTGGACGAAGCCGAGTTTTTCGTGCAGCGCGATGCTCCCCGCATTGGCGACATCGATCGCGCCGACCATCACGTGATACTGCTGCGATTCGGCCTGTGCGATCAATTGCTGCATGAGCGCCCGGCCGATCCCCTTGCCGCGATGGTCCTTGTGGACATACACCGAATGCTCGACCGTGTACTTGTACGCCGGCCACGCGCGAAAGGTGCCGTAGCTCGCGAAGCCGAGCAGTGCGCCGTCCGGCTCGAGCGCCCCGACAACCGGGAAGCGGCCCGCCTCCTTGGCCTTGAACCAGCCGACCATGCTCTCCGGCGCACGCGGCTGGTAGTCGTACAGCGCGGTGGAGTTGGCGATCGCCTCGTTGAAGATGTCGAGGATTGCCGCGGCATGAGCCACGTGGTTGCACGCAACGAACTTCATCGGACGCCTCCCGAGCTTCTGACGATGACACCGACAGCAGGCGCCTGCCTGCCGCCAACTCTTGCTCTCGACTGATCGGCCGAAGGTTCTCCGATGCATCTTGCCAGCCGCCGCCTGGTGTCGACACCGGGTTTCCTGTGGACACTCGATCGAGATAGTCCTGCCTGCCGCGTCATTGCTCGAGGGTTGCGCCCAAGACAACGGGGAACGGTTGGAACGTCGTGAGCGTAAGAACATCGTCTGCCCCTATTCCCGCTGTCAGGCGTCGCCGCGCGTCGCCTTCGATTCTCTCCGGTTCGGAGCGGGATTGCCCTTTGGAGTGCGCCCGGTTTTGCGCCTCTTCGAGGTTGCGTCCTGCTTCGCGGCGAGGAGCGCTTTCTCGGCCCATGGCTTCATCGCGGCGCGGTCGACAAACACTTCGGGCGGAGCCTGATAGTACTGAAGCGTGGCTATTGCCCCCTCTCTCGGATACGAGAAGATCGGAAGCCCTCTCGCAAGAAAGTCTGCTGCCGTTGAGGCATTCGCCTTGAAGTAGAGCGTGTCGTCATGAATTGTGGCGATGAAGAGATCGTCACAGTAGATATAGACACCTCCGAACATCTTGCGATGTCGGAGAACTCCTATCCCCGACAGGAGGTGAAGTACGTTGGTTAGCAAATTCGGGCCAGTATCCATTTTTGGGTCGTTTGGGCGAGGATCGTAGGGTCAGCCCTCGCCCCCGCCGTCCCGCTCCGCGCCGGCAATCAACCGGCTGACGTGCGAAACCGAGAGATCGAGTTCTTTCGCCAGTGCCGTCATCGAGATGCCGCAGTCGCGATAGGCCATGCGCAGGGCTTGCGGGCGGTCGGCGCAACGCTTCAGGCAATCCTGCAAGGTACCGCCGGATTTGCGCTGCGCCCGCGGCACCTCGACCGCGGCGCGCCGCGCCGGAGCGGCCAGCGCCTGCATCCGGGCGACGAAATCCTCGTCGCCGAGAAACACTTGACGGCGCAAGCCGCGCTCCCACAACGGCTCACACTGCGCTTCGGCGAGCAGCGCGCGATAGCGCTGCACGGCGCGCATGCGATCCCGCGCGCCGCCGACCGGCCGGCCCAGCAGGTAGCCGTGCAGCCCGTCGGTATCGACCCAGGGCGGGGTGGCCGCCAAACCGACATGCGCACGGCAACTCGACCACGGCCACTCTTCCGCCCGCGCCACCAGCCCGGTGGCCACCGGATTGCGCTCGACGTGGCGGCACAAATCGAGCAGGTAGGCGTCGCGGTCGACCACGATCGCCTTGAAGCGGCCCTGGAACAGATGCCCGGCCAGACCGTGGCGGCGGTTGAACGCCTGTGTATAAACGCCATTGACATGGCGCATCAGCCGCGACAGATTGGCCCGGCGCGTGTGCAGCACCAGATGGAAGTGGTTGTCCATCTGGCAGTAGGCCAGCGCCTGGGCATCGAAGCGCTCCATCGCCCGCGCGATGACTTCGATCTGCGCCACCCTGTCCTCGTCATCGCGATAGATCGGCTCGCGCCGGTCGCCGCGCGAGGTGACGTGGTAGATGGCGCCGGGGAATTCGATGCGAAGGGGGCGGGACATGGGAAGAGTGTAGATGGCGCGTAGGGTAATGGCAAGACCTGACCCCATATTTCGCGAATTTGAACGATGCTTCACGAAGTCGGCGCGCATTGGCTGGAGTGGGCAGTTTCGCATGGCCTTCCATCGAATGTACGGCCGCCCAGTATCCGACCGTTCGCCTTCTTGCTGCGCTTCACGCCGTCCGCACCCCAGCCGCCCCACTGTTTGAAGAAGAACGCGGCGCCTGCTTCTTCAGCCTGTATCCGAACATTTTCGGCCCATTCCGCGTGCATCGGTCTTGCCTTTTTGCCGGATTCGCCGCCTACGATGACCCAGTGGATGCCGCGCAGATCGAATCTGCCCAGATCTTCCAGCAGCGGCTCGACTGAGAGGAAGCGAACGCTTGCCTCGATCTGTCGGAGCTTCTCGATGCGTGGCAAGCCGTGTTTTCGGTCCTCCACGCTGACACCGAGCCACACGTTGTTCGGGCAGGTTCTGAATCGGAAGTAATCGGGCAGGCGTTCGGCGCGCTTGGTGAGGATCTGGTAGGTATGGCGCCGCGTTGCGCGGATGGTGTCGAACACACGGTCGACAAAGGCGTCGGGCACATCCTCGTGAAACAGGTCGCTCATCGAATTGACGAACCAGACGGTGGGACGCTTGCGTGCCAACGGCTGTTCAAGCCGGACCGGATGAAGGGCAAGCGTGAATCCGTTCTCGTAGCCTGTGGCACCCATCGCGCGTAGCCGTGTTGCCATCGTCTCCGCATAACAGTGCTTGCAGCCGGGCGAGACCTTGGCACACCCGGTGGTCGGGTTCCAGGTCATTTCCGTCCATTCAATGTCGCTCTTTGAGGCCATGACTCAATTACTTAATTTAGGTTTCGTACAGTCGAATACAGTCGACACCGCGCTCACGCCTTGCCAAGGATGTGGTTCGCAATTCGGATTGCCGGAACGGCACCCTTCGGATTCGCCGCGGCAAAGACGAGCTGAAACAGCGGCGACCTGCGCGAATTGTAGAGCGTGAGCGCCTTCGGAGCCACCTCGTAGAACGCCTCGGCCAGTCGGGCACGGAAGAACTCGCCCACCAGATCCACATCGACGTCTCGACGAACCGTCGTCACTGGGTCGAACAGCGTTCCTTGCGTGTCCACAGGGTAGAACGTCCTGATCCAATCACGGGTGCCGAAGGTGCGGTCTAGAACCTTGGCCCACTCGTCGCTCGGGGGGCCGGAATTCGGAAGCATGCGGATGACCGCCGACATGGGAAACAGCATCCAGAGGTCGACTTTCTGCGTGCGCCCGAGCTTGGCGATCGTTGCCCAGTCGACCGCCATTCCATACGGATCAAGGAACACGACCGCTCGCTCCAGCGGTCCCAGCGCGTCGGTCCAAGACGACAAGAACGCATTTGCGTCCTCGCAAACGACCGAACATAGGTCGCTGCGCTGTGCGAATTCGCGACGAATCATAGTGCGAAGTTCAGCCACTCGATCTGGGTCTCGCTCCACCAGATGGTAATGGTGAAAGGCGGATTCAAGAGACAATGCCTTCTTGACGCTCCCGTCGGCAAATCGTGCAACTTCTTCGAATTCGATTTCGAGTTCCGGCTGATGGATCCCGCCCCTCTCCTGTCGCCTCAACGCTCTCAGCCCGCTACCCGCGAATGCGTCGACGTAGTGGCGAGTCAGCTTTCGCGCAGCCGGGTTGCCATCGAAGATTTGAAGGTATTGCCTCAAGTATTCCTGCAAAGCATTCAGCTTCTCTTCGGTCCATGCTCCTCCGAACTGCTGGGGTGCCATGCCTTATCCCCTTTGTCATATGCCGTCAAACCTTGACACTTTATCCGTTTCGGATCTTTGTGCAACTTCCGCGGCCGATCGAACGACGGAAATGAAGGCACGCTGATTAGCCGGGGTAGGTATCGAAACTCTCCCCAAACCACCCTACCGCGTCACCCAGCCGCCGCAAACGGGAATAACTTGCCCGACAAAGCAACTCGCCGCTTCGCTGCAAAGGTAGGCGGCGAACTGGGCATCTTCCTCGGCGCTTACCAGGCGTCCCAGTGGAACCTCGCGCTTCATGCGTTCCTGGAACCTCGGATTGGCCTGAACATCAGGAGGAAAGTAAGTCGGGTTGTCGACGAAGTTTTGTGCGATTGCATTGACCTGAACGTTGTGGACCGCCACCTCCACGCCGACAGCTTGCACGTAGGCAAGCTGCGCGCCCCGTGCGGCACTATAGGTTGAGGCGCGCTTCATTCCGCGCAGTGCCGAGGCGCTGCCCATGACGAGAATCTTGCCCGCGCGCCGCTCGATCATGGGCGGCAAGACCGCGCGGAACAGTCGTGGCAGCGGATGGACTAAGGCCGCGAAAGTGCTGCTCCATTCTTCTTCGGACACTTCCGTGGCGACGGTGGACGGTGCCTGTATTGCAAGGTTGGCAACCAGGATGTCGAGTTGTCCCGCCCCGGCGACAACCGCGGCCGGTGCATCTGCGCCCAGAAGCGGGTCGGTACTCGCGATAACCGTGGCGCCGTGCCTGGAGAACACCTCGCACAGTACCGGCCCCATGAACGCGTCGGCGTGGGTGACTAGCACCCGCTTGCCAAGAAGGATTTGGTTTGGCATGGACTCTCCTCTGGATGACGAGTGCCAACGGCGGGCCTCATTCTAGCCAGATGCCCGGACGGGCGCGAGTCGCGCGTCATCGCCCGCGGAACGACCCCGCCGGCCGACGCAGGTGCAGCCAACCGGGACCGGGCGCCAGCATCGCCGCGGGCATTGCGCTCCCAGGCGCTCAGCCTCGCTTGCGCCCTCCGCCGACCATCAGCAGGTACGCCACCGGCATCAGCAGCATCGACAGCAGGGGCGCCGAGACCATGCCGCCGACCATCGGTGCGGCGATGCGCTGCATGACTTCCGAGCCGGTGCCGCTGCCGACCATGATCGGCGCCAGACCGGCGAGGATGATGGCGACGGTCATCGCCTTGGGGCGCACGCGCTGGGTGGCGCCCTGCATGATGGCGGCGACGAGCGCCTCGCGGTCGAACGGTCTGCCCTCGGCTGCGCAGCGGGCGCGCGCTTCGCGCAGTGCGCTGTCGAGGTAGATCAGCATCACCACGCCGAATTCGGCCGCCACACCGGCGAGCGCGATGAAGCCGACCGCCGAGGCGATCGACAGGTTGTGGCCGAGCGCCCACAGCAGCCACACGCCGCCGACCAGCGCGAACGGCACCGCCGCCATCACCAGCAGCGCCTCGCCGAAGTTGCGGAAGATCAGGTAGAGCAGCAGCAGGATGATCGCCAGCGTTGCCGGCACCACCAGCGCCATGCGTTTCTCGGCGCGCTCCAGATACTCGTACTGGCCCGACCAGGCGATCGAGTAACCGGGCGTGAGTTGCACCTGCTCGCGCACCCGCTGGCGCGCCTCGCGCACGAAGCTGCCGATGTCGCGGCCGCGCAGGTCGACGTAGATCCAGCCGGACGGACGCGCGTTCTCGCTCTTGATCATCGGCGGACCGTCGGCGACCACCACGTCGGCCACCGTGTCGAGCGTGATGGTGGCGCCGCGCGCGGTGACGATGGGCAGCGCCTTGAGCTTTGCCAGCGAGTCGCGCAGTTCGCGCGGATAGCGGATGTTGATCGGAAAGCGCTCGAGCCCTTCCACCGTCTCGCCGACGTTTTCGCCGCCGACGGCGAGCGACACCACCTCCTGCAGTTCGGCCACTGGGAGCCCGTAGCGCGCCGCGTCGAGCCGGCGGATGCGCACCTCGATGTAGCGCCCGGCGCCGAGGCGTTCGGCAAACACCGAAGTCGCGCCCGGCACGGTCTTCACCACCTGCTCGATGCGCGCGGCCAGCCGGTCTATTTCGGCCAGGTCGGCACCGGCGACCTTGATCCCGACCGGGCTCTTGATGCCGGTTGCCAGCATGTCGATGCGGTTGCGGATCGGCTGCACCCACACGTTCGACAAGCCCGGCAGGCGTGTCGCCGCATCCATCTCGGCGATCAGCTTGTCGAGCGTCATGCCGGGGCGCCATTCTCTGCGCGGCTTGAACTGGATGGTGGTTTCGATCATCTCGAGCGGTGCCGGATCGGTCGCGCTCTCGGCGCGGCCGACCTTGCCGAACACCCGCGCCACTTCGGGAAAGGTCTTGATGATGCGGTCGGTCTGCTGCAGCAATTCGGCCGCCTTGCCGGGACCGATGCCGGGCAGCGTGGTCGGCATGTAGAGCAGGTCGCCCTCGTCGAGCGGCGGCATGAATTCGCTGCCCAGTTGCCGTGCCGGGAAAACCGTGGCGACGAGTGCCAGCAAGGCGATCGCCACCACCCGCCACGGATGCGCCAGCGCGGCACGCAGCACCGGCCGGTAGGCGGCGATCAGCCAGCGGTTGAGCGGGTTGTCTTCCTCGGCGCGAATGTGGCCGCGGATGAACCACACCATCAGCACCGGCACCAGCGTCACCGACAGCCCGGCGGCGGCGGCCATCGCCCAGGTCTTGGTGTAGGCCAGCGGCGCGAACAGGCGGCCCTCCTGCGCTTCGAGCGTGAACACCGGCAGGAACGAGAGCGTGATGATCAGCAGGCTGAAGAACAGCGCCGGGCCGACTTCGGCGGCGGCATCCGAGATGAGTTGCGCGCGGGTGGCGGCGTCGGGTTGGGCAGACTCCGGATTGTCGCGGCGCCAGTGTTCGAGGTGCTTGTGGGCGTTTTCGATCATGACGATCGCCGCATCGAGCATGGCGCCGATGGCGATCGCGATGCCGCCGAGCGACATGATGTTGGCGTTGATGCCCTGCACCCGCATGACCAGGAATGCCATCAGCACGCCGACCGGCAGCGACAGGATGGCCACCAGCGACGAGCGCAAGTGCATCAGGAACAGCGCGCAGACGACGGCGACGACGATGAATTCCTCGACCAGCTTTTCTTCCAGCGTGGCGATGGCGCGCTCGATCAACCCGGCGCGGTCGTAGACCGGCACGATCTCCACGCCCGCCGGCAGCGAGGGCTTGAGCGTTTCCAGCCGCGCCTTGACCGCCTGGATGGTTTCGAGCGCGTTCTTGCCCGAGCGCATGACGATCACGCCGCCCACCGCCTCGCCTTCGCCATCGAGTTCGGCGATGCCGCGGCGCATCTGCGGCCCGGCCTGGATGCGCGCCACATCGCCGAGCAGCACCGGCGTGGTGCCTTCGCCGCCGACCGCAATGGCGCGGAAATCGTCGGCGGTCTTCAGGTAGCCGGTGGCGCGCACCATGTACTCGGCTTCGCCCATCTCGATGGCCGAACCGCCGGCTTCCGAATTGGATTTCTTCACCGCCTCGACCACGGCTGCCAGCGGCAGCTTGTAGCCGCGCAGTTTGTCGGGATCGACCACGATCTGCCAGGTCTTGACCATGCCGCCGACAGTGGCGACCTCGGCCACGTTGGGCACGCTGCGCAGTTCGTACTTGAGAAACCAGTCCTGCAGCGCGCGCAGTTGCGCGAGATCCATGCGGCCGCTGCGGTCGACCAGCGCGTACTGGTAGATCCAGCCGACCCCGGTGGCATCCGGCCCGAGTTCCGGCCGCACGCCGGGCGGCAGGCGGCTCTGCGCCTGGTTCAGGTATTCGAGCACGCGCGAGCGCGCCCAGTAGAGATCGGTGCCGTCCTCGAACAGCACGTACACGAACGAATCGCCGAAGAACGAGAAGCCGCGCACCGCCCTGGCGCCCGGCACCGACATCATGGTGGTGGTGAGCGGGTAGGTGACCTGGTCCTCGACCACGCGCGGGCTCTGTCCGCCGTAGGTGGTGCGGATGATCACCTGCACGTCGGAGAGGTCGGGAATGGCGTCGACCGGCGTGCGCAGCACGGCCACCACGCCGGCCGCGCTGACCGCCAGGGTGGCCAGCAGCACCAGCACGCGATTGGCGATCGACCAGCGTATGAGATTCGCGATCATGGCCGCACCTCAGTGCCGGTGCGGCGCCGCCGCGGCCGCGCCAGGCTTCGCCTTGAGCACGGTGACGACTAACTCGCCCTCGCGCTTGACCACATCGAACTCCACCTGTGCGCCGGCCGCCAGATCGTCGAGCAGCGCCGGCGGCTCGACGCGAAAGCGCATCGTCATGGCCGGCATGTCCACTGACGGAATCGGGCCGTGGTTCAAGGTGATGGTCGACCCGGCGCGATCGACCGACTCGACCTTGCCCTCGGCGAGGGCGGCGGCCGGTGCGGCGGCAAGCGCAGGTTGCTGGCGATCCATGCGCGCCAGCGCGCCCTTGAGGCTCGCCTCGGAATCGATCATGAACTGGCCGGAGGCGACGATCTTCTGCCCGGCGGCAAGACCCGAGCGGATCTCGCTGCGGCCGTCGCGCTCGACGCCGGTGACCACGTCGACCGCGCGAAAGCGGCTGCCCTCTTCGGCGACGATGACGACGTTGCGGCTGCCGGTCTGGATCACCGCCTCGCTCGGCACCCACAGCGCCTCGCGCGCCGGGCCGGCGGCGAAGCGCACATTGGCCAGCATTCCCGGCCGCAGGCGGCCCTGCGGGTTGGCGAGCGCGATGCGCACCGACGCGGTTCGCGTGGCGGCGGCAACATCCGGGTAGACGAATTCGACCTTGCCCGTGAACGTTTCGCCCGGCAACGCGGCGAAGCCGACCTGCGCCGCGCGCCCCACGGCAATGCCGGCGGCATCGCGCTCGGGCACGTCGGCCACCACCCAGACCGTGTCGAGCGCCGACAGCGTGAACAGCGGCGCACCGGCCGCGACGTTCATGCCCGGCCGCGCGGCGATTTCGGTGACGATGCCGGCGGCGGGCGCGACGATGGCGACGCTGCGCTGCAGCCGGCCGCTTTTTGCGATCTGCCCGGCCTGCGCCGCACCCACGCCGAGCAGCGCGAGGCGGCTGGTCGCGGCGTCGATCAGTGCCGCGTCGTTGAGGCGCGTGGCGAGCAGCAGTTCTTCCTGCGCCTGCACCAGTTCGGGCGAAGTGATCTCCGCCAGCACCTGGCCGCGCGACACCGGCTGGTTGGTGGCGCGCACCGCCTGGCGCTCGATGAAGCCGCCAACGCGCGCCTGCAGCGACAGCGTGCGCGTCTCGTCCAGGCGTACGCTGCCGACCGCCGCGAGCTGTGGTGCCTCGCTCAGGCGTTGCACCTGCGCATAGCGCACGCCGATGTTCTGCGTGAGGCGCGGGTCGATCGCCACCGCGCCGGGGGCGACTTCGTCGGCATAGACCGGCACCAGTTCCATGTCCATGAACGGCGACTTGCCCGGCTTGTCGAAGCGCTGGCCGGGCACCATCGGGTCGTGCCAGTAGAGCACCTTTGCGCGCCGATTTGGCGGCATCGACCGGCGCGGCGGGCTGCGCCGCCGGGGCCGGCTGGTGGCGCGCGTTGTAAAGCGCCAGCGCACCGGCACCGAGCGCTGCCGAGCCCAGCGCGACCAGCGTCATGCGCAGAGCGGCTTTCATCGGACTTCTCCCATCGGTTGTTCGGCGAAGGATTCGTAGTAGGCAAGCTGCATGCGCAGTTTGGCCAACTGGGTTTCGAGGTCGGCCTGCAGCAGGCGCGCTTCGAGTTCGTTGCGGCGCGCCTCGATCACCGCCGCCATCTCGCCGCGACCGCTGCGATAGGCCGCCAGCGCGGCCTCGACCCGGGCCTGAGAATCGGGCAAGTGCTCGCCGGCAACGAGCCGCAGGCGCTCGCCGACCGATTCCCAATCGGCATAGACGGCGCCGAGTTCGGCGCGCGTGCTGCGCAGGCGGTCCTCGCGCAGCGCGCGTGCGCGTTCGAGCTGGGCGCCGCGCGCGGCGCTGGCGCGGTCCTGCCGCTCGCGCGGCGAGAGCGGGATTTCCATCGCGAACTGGATGGTGATCATGTCGTCGAAGGCGCGCGCGCGCTTGCCGTAACCGATTTCGATACTCTTGTCGGGCCGCGTCGCCTCGCGCGCCAGCGCCAGCTCGGCTTCGGCCAGCCGCACTGCGCCGGCCGAAGCCGCATGCAGCGGATGGTCGTCGAGCCGCCCCCGCAGCGCGGACAACGGCGGCGGGGCGGCGGACTGGACCGGCGCGCTGTCGACCGGTGCATCGTCGGCAACGGCACCGATCCAGCGCGACAGGTCGGCACGCGCGCGGCCGGCCTGGGCGGCGATTTCCGATTCGCGGTGGTGCGCCATGGTGACCATCTGGCGCGCCGCGAAGTAGTCGCTCTGGCTGGTACGCCCGGCGCGCAGGGCCGGCTGCAGCGCGGCGAGCTGGGTGGCGCTTTCGCGGCTCAGAGCGCGGGCGATGTCGAGCTGCCGCTGGGCGCCGGCGAGCGAGAGAAACGCCAGCGCTGCATCGCGCGCCACCATCGCGCGCTGGGCGAGGAGTTCGGCCGACATTTGCGCGGCTTCGGCTTCGCCGCGGCTGCGGCGCAACTGGCGCTTGTTGCCGCCGGGGATCACTTGTTCTAGCGAGATCATCGACTGGGTCATCGGATCGCGGTTGAGCGACAGCGATTCCACCGGCAGATTCTGCAGTGCGAGCTTGAGCCGCGGATCGGGCAATTGGCCGTCGGCGGCGGATTGCTCGCGCGCCGCATGCACCGCGGCGGACTGGGCGTCGAGCAGCGGTTGCTGCTGCAGGGCGAGCGCCTGCACGCGTGCCAGCGTCAGGGGTTCGCCGGCAGCGGCCAGCGCGCTAACGAGCATGAGGGCGATGGCGGGAGGGGCTAGCAGCGCGTGCGCCGCGAGACGAAACGAAAACATGGTGTGCTCCGGTTCAGCATGGAAGGGCGATGCGGGCGCGATGCGCCGCAGCGGACTCGGGCCGGACCGGGGCTAACTGCGAAAGGCGTGGAACAGGATGGCGGGCGGCGGATCGGTAGCCGGCGCGATGTCGCTGGCGCCGGCGATGCCGTTGGCGGCGGACAGTTGCGCCGGCGCGATCGCCGGCACGATCAGCACCGCAATCGCCGGCATCGGCGCAACCGCGGGTGTGGCTGCCGAAGGCGACTGCTCGTCGGCGTTGCAGTGGCGCGCGCACAGCGCACCTGGATCGTCGGCCGGCGCCTCGTGGCAAGGCATGGCGGCGGCATGGGTTGCCTCGCCGGCGGGCCGTTCGTGCGCCGCCAGCGCGCAGGCATGTGCGGCCGTCACCAACTGCGCGAACAGCAGCAGCGCGGCCAGACTACGGGCCAGTGAGCGCAGCAAGGAACGGGGGAGGCCGAAGATCATGGTTGGCAAGCTATCACAGCAGCCGCGCGAACGGCAATCGACTTCATCAAGACCGCATGGCCGGGCAAAAGGTTCGCCGCCGCGCCGGACGGACTCGCCGCGAACCCCGGCCGGGGCCGGCGCTCCTGACATTCGATGTCTGAAGCCCTTTATCCATGCGGCTTCCGGCATGGTCTCCTGACAAACTGCAGACTCAGAGTTCGAGCGGGTCGACCTCGACGTGCCAGTACAGATCGCGCGGCGCCTTGAGCGCGTAGAGCTGCGGCAACCAGGCGGCGAGCAGCGCCTGCAGCGCGGTGCGGCTCGACGACTCGAGCAGCAACTGCGCGCGCTCGAGGTTGGCGCGCCGCGCCAGGCGCATGGGCACCACGTCGTAGAACACCACCGTGTCGGGCAGCGGCCCGGCGGCGCTGGCGGCGCGGCGCAGGAAATCCAGCGATTGCGCCAGTTGCGGCGCCTCGGCGCGCAGGATGGCGTGGGCGGCGAAGGGCGGAAACCCGGCGGCGCGGCGCTCGGCCAGTTGCGTGTTGGCGAAACCGGCGTAGTCGTGCGCCTGCAGCGACTGGTAGAGCGGGTGATGCGGGTAATCGGTCTGCACCAGCACCTCGCCCGGCAGATCGGCGCGCCCGCTGCGGCCGCCGACTTGCATCAGTTGCGCGAACAGGCGCTCGGCGGCGCGAAAATCGGCGGCGAACAGCGAGGCGTCGGCGCCGACCACGCCGACCAGCGTGAGGCGCGCGAAGTCGTGGCCCTTGGCCAGCATCTGGGTGCCGACGAGGATGTCGGCCTCGTGGTTGTGGATGCGTTCGAGCATTTGCGCCCACAGCGCCGGGGTGCGCGCGGCATCGCGGTCGACGCGCAACACGCGCGCGGACGGGAACAGTTCGTCGAGCCGCGCTTCGAGGCGCTGCGTGCCGCGGCCGAAGGGCTGCAGATCCTGGTTGCCGCAGGACGGGCAATGCTGCGGCACCGCGGCCTCGGCGCCGCAGTGGTGGCAGCGCAACCGCCGGTCGGCCGCGTGGTAGACGCGGTTGGCGGAACAGGCGGTGCAGGCGCTGACCCAGCCGCAAGCCGCGCAGCACAGCACCGGCGCATAGCCGCGGCGGTTGAGGAACACCAGGCTCTGCTCGCCCCGCGCCAGCCGTGCGGTGAGGCCTTCGATCAGCGCGGGCGACAAGCCGTTGTCGAGCTTGACCCGTCGCGTGTCGACCAGCCTGACCGCGGGCATGGCTGCGGCCAGCGCGCGCTCGGGCAGGTCGATCAGCCGGTAGCGCCCGCGCCGCGCCGCCTGCCAGCTTTCCAGCGACGGCGTGGCGGAACCCAGCACCACCGGCACGCCGAGATCGTGCGCCCGCCACACCGCCAGGTCGCGCGCCGAGTAGCGCACGCCGTCCTGCTGCTTGAAGGAGGCGTCCTGCTCTTCGTCGACGACGATCAGCCCGAGGCGCGGCAGCGGCGTGAATACCGCCAGACGCGTGCCGAGCACGATGTCGGCGGCGCCGGTGAGCGCCTGCACGAAGCCGCGCGAGCGGGCGCCATCCGACTGGCCGCTGTGCAGGCTGACCACCAGCGCGTCCGGAAAGCGTTGCGCGACCCGGCCTTCGAGCTGCGGCGTGAGGCCGATCTCCGGCACCAGCAGCAGCGCCTGCTGGCCGCGCGCCAGCACCCGGTCGATCAGGCGCAGATAGACCTCGGTCTTGCCGCTGCCGGTTACCCCGTGCAGCAAAAAGGCCGCGTATCCGCCGAGCGCCGCGGCAATCGCCCCGACCGCCGCGGTTTGCGCCGCAAGCAGCGCCGGCAGGTCGGGCGGCGCGGCGGGTGGCGGCGCGACCGGGCAGATGGCGCCGGCGGCGAGCAGATCGCCGATCGCCCGGCCGACACTGGCGGAGCCGGCGAACTGTTCGCGCAGGGCGGCGCGGGTGCGCGGGCCGTTGTCGGCCAGGCATTGCAGGATGCGCCGCGCCACGCCGGCCCGGCCGGGCGCGCCAAGCATGGCACGGCCGGATTCGGTGAGCACGAGCGGCCAGCCGGCGGTGGGGTCGCGCAGCGGAATCAGCGCCGCGCGGCGCAGTGCCGGCGGCAGCGAAGCCGACACAACCTCGCCCAGCGGCGCCTGATAGTAGGCACTTGCAAATCTGGCGAGGCGCAGCCAATCTGGGGGCAGCGGTGGAAGTTCGCGCAAAACCGCGCGTACCTCGCGCAATGTGCCCGGGTGGGCCTGACCGTCCTGGGGCAGTTCGACGATTACGCCGGTCTTTTCCCCCTTGCCGAAAGGGACGCGCACGCAGCGGCCGAGATCGGCGGGCGACGCGTCGTCGGCCAGGTAATCAAAGGCCCTCGGCAGCGGTACCGGCAACGCAACACGGACGATCGCCATCGTGGGCAGCGAGAGAAATGAGAATTCTTCTATGAGTCAATTACTTGGGAGCCGCAACTGACCGGCATCGGGTTTGCTCGCGCAAACGCTTGGTGTTGCATTACAAATCAAGGTGTTCAGTCGGCCTGTGGATAACTTTGTGGGTAATGTATCGTGACAAATCGCTCCATCTGCTTTGCACAAGGGGCGCATTGTGCTATGCACAAGCAGGCTTCGAGAAAACTTATGTAATTTCAATCAGTTGCAAACTCTTGCCTAGGGGGCCTTCGGCGGATCGGCGCCAAACATGGAGGAGCGCGATTCTGTGAATAAGTCAACGCTTTCCGGCATTGTCGAATGGGGCCAGACAAGGCGATCTTCGGGTGAGTAGGCGCTTATTGTCAGCAATCTGCCCGCACCGGCTTTCGTCGCGCTATGGCCCTTGGAGAGCCGCATCAGGCGTGGGTTTGCGCGCCATGAAAAGGCCGCGAACCGGCGCGCACCGCCTCGACCAGCGCCGTGACGCTTTCCGGCGGCGTGAATTGCGAGATGCCGTGACCGAGGTTGAACACATGGCCGCTGCCGCTGCCGAAGGATTCCAGCACCTTGCGCGCTTCGCGCGCCACGACCTCAGGGGCGGCAAACAGCACCGACGGGTCGAGGTTGCCCTGCAGCGCCACGCGATCGCCGACCCGGGCGCGGGCCTGCCCGATATCGATGCTCCAGTCGAGGCCGACAGCGTCGCAGCCGCTCGCGGCGATGTCTTCCAGCCACAGCCCGCCGCCTTTGGTGAACACGATGACCGGGACGCGCTCACCATCGTGGCTGCGCGTGAGGCCGGCGATGATTTGCCGCATGTAGGGCAGCGAGAATTCCCGGTAGGCCGCGTGCGACAGCGAGCCGCCCCAGGTGTCGAAGATCTGCACCGCCTGGGCGCCGGCCTCGATCTGCGCGTTGAGATAGGCGGTGACCGCCTGCGCGGTGATGCCGAGGACATGGTGGAGCAGATCCGGCCGGGTGTAGAGCATGGTCTTGATGCGCCGGAAATCGTCCGACGCGCCGCCTTCGATCATGTAGCAGGCCAGGGTGTAGGGACTGCCGGAAAAACCGATCAGCGGAACCGAACCGTCGAGCGCGCGGCGGATTTCGGCGACCGCATCGATGACGTAGCGCAGTTCGTCGGTCGGGTCGGGCGCGGCGAGGTTGCGAATCTCCCATTCATCGCGCAACGGACGCTCGAATTTCGGCCCCTCGCCTTCGGCGAAGTAGAGCCCCAGGCCCATCGCATCGGGAATGGTCAGGATGTCGGAAAACAGGATCGCCGCATCGAGATCGTAGCGCGCCAGCGGCTGCAGCGTGACCTCGCAGGCGAGCTGGGGCGACTTGCACAGCGTCATGAAATTGCCGGCCCGCTTGCGCGTTTCGCAGTACTCGGGCAGATAGCGGCCGGCCTGGCGCATCAGCCACAGCGGAGTGTAATCGACCGGCTCGCGCAGCAACGCGCGCAGGAACGTATCGTTGCGTGGTCGGGACATGACGGATCCTGTAATGGGCGCGCATGCTGGCGCACGGGACGGCGGCACGACGCCGCGCGCGGAGCGGGGATTCTACGCCTTCGCCCCTTGCGCGGCCATTGGACGCGCCGGCCAGGGTGGCGGATTACTACGCCGCGGCAATCAGTGGGAGTCGTCGTTGCGGCGCCCGCCCTGAAGGCCGAGTTGCTTGAGTTTGCGGTACAGGTGGGTGCGTTCGAGGCCGGTACGCTCGGCCAGGCGCGTCATGTTGCCGGCCTCCTGGTGCAGATGGTGTTCAAAGTAGAGCCGTTCAAAGGCTTCCCGCGCCTCGCGCAACGGCAGATCGAGCGCCAGCGAACCGGCGGTGGCGGGCGCCTGGTGCAGCAACTGGGCAACCTCCTCGGCACCGACCTCCTCATCCAGCGCGCCCAGCGCCAGGGACTTGATGGATGCCCGCAATTCGGCGTAACCGCCCGGCCAGGCGCGGGTGCGCAGCGCGTTGAGCGCGGCGGTGGAGGCGCGGCGCGGCGGCACCTCGCCGGATTCGGCAAGGTGTTGCAGGATTTGGCTGGCGATTTCGGGTATCTCGTCGCGCAGATCCATCAGCGTCGGCGGCGCCAGGGTGACTTCGAACAGCCGGCGCAGCAGCGCCTCGTCCCAGCCGTCGGCGGCAAGTTCCTCGGCGCCGTGCGCCGACGCAACGACCACGCGCAAGCCGAACTTGTCCATGCGCTCGACCGCGAACGCCAGGTTCTTTTGCTGCAGCCGCGAGAGCTGCGCCAGTTCGGCGGCGAACAGCACGCCGCCACTGGCCGCTTCGAGCGCCGAGACGTCGAGCGGCGAGGTATGGGCGCCCAGGTCGATCCAGGCCCGGTCGTGCGGCTGCAGGCTGCGGGCAGCCAGTTCGGCAATGCTGCCCGGACCGCTCTTGATCAGGAGCAACGGCGTGCGCGCCGCCACCTGTTCGATGCGCTTCTTCAGATCCTTCAGCGGCGGGCAGCGCACAAACGCATCGAGCGTCAGGTGTGTCGGCACGCTCACCGGCTGGCGCGCCAGGCCGCGCTTGACCGCGGCCAGCAACTTCTGCAGCGCAATCGGTTTCTCAAGGAAATCCATCGCGCCGCAGCGGGTGGCCTCGACTGCGGTATCGATCGAGCCGTGCCCGGACATCATGATGACCGGCATCGACAGCTGGCCGCCGGCCGACCACTCCTTGAGCAGCGTGATGCCGTCGGTATCGGGCATCCAGATATCGAGCAGAACCAGATCGGGGCGCTGCGCCGCGCGCACCGCGCGCGCCCGCGTCGCATTCTCGGCGAGCACGACGTCGTGACCCTCGTCGGTGAGGATTTCCGAGAGCAACTCTCGGATGCCCACCTCGTCATCGACTACCAGTATTTGTGCCATGTGCTTTCGCTTGCGCCTGAAGCTGCCCCTATGCTACCAGCGGAAGGCGGATTTTTATCTCTGCGCCATGCGGCTGCAGGTTGGAAATCTCGATGCTGCCGTGGTGTTCGTCAACAATCTTCCTGACGATCGCCAGACCCAGGCCGGTGCCCTTGGACTTGGTGGTGACGTAGGGCTCGAAGGCGCGGGCCAGGATGTTCGGCGGAAAGCCGTTGCCATTGTCGGTCAGCAGGAGTTCGGCAAAGCGGCCGTCGCTGCGCGTGGACAAGCGGATCAGCGGATCGGGCACCCCGTGCAGCGCGTCCTCGGCGTTCTGCAGCAGGTTGTGCATGACCTGGCGCAGTTGCGTCGCATCGCCGGCGACCGGCCTCAACTCGCGATCGGCGACGAACTGCAGGCGCGCCCCGCCATGCTCGTAGAGTGCCAGCACCTCGCGCACCAGTTGGTTGAGATCGAGCGGTGCCAGTGTCGGCAGGGGCAGCTTGGCATAGTCGCGGAAATCATTGACCATCGATTTCATGGCCTCCACCTGGGCGACGATGGTCCGCGTGGCGCGGCCGAGAATCTCGCGCGAAGCCGGATCGACCTTGTCGGCGAGCTTGGCTTCGAGACGTTCGGCCGAGAGCTGGATCGGTGTCAGCGGATTCTTGATCTCGTGCGCCAGGCGCTGGGCAACCTCGCCCCAGGCCGCGCTGCGCTGCGCGGCGATCAGGTGCGTGATGTCGTCGAAGACCACGACGAACCCGCCGCCGCCGCTCTCGGGCAGCCGCGTAACGCGCACCAGCAGCGTCTGGCCGATTCCGTCGGCATCGCGCATGTCGAGCTGGCGCTGCCAGTCGGCGCTGCCCTGGGCGGCCGACGCATCGTGGGCAAACGCCTCGCGCAGGGTGTCGCGCAGTTCGCCGAAACGCGGCCATTGTTCGAGCCGCAACTGCTCGAAGCCCGACAGGTCGTCGCGCAGAATCTGCAGCGCGCCGCCGTTGGCGGCCCGCAGCCGTCCTTCGTTGTCAAACGCCAGCACTCCGGCGGAGAGATTGGCGAGCACGCTTTCGAGGTAGGTGCGCGCCGATTCCACCTCGGCCCGGCTGGCATCGGCCTGCGCACGCGCCTCCTGCAACTGGCGCGTCATGCGGTTGAACGACTGCGTGAGCACGCCCAGTTCGTCGCGCGCGGGCAGGGCAGCGCGCGGCGTGAAGTCGCCCTGTGCCACCGCCTGCGTCGCTTCGGCAAGTATCGCCAGCGGCGCGGAGAGTCGGCGCGCCAGGACAAATGCGATGGCGATCGCCGTAAATAGCGCAAGCAGCAGGGTCAGGGTCAGGGTCAGGGCAAAGATGCGCTGCAGGCCATCGCGCGCCAGCGACAGTTCCTGGTAGTCGCGATAGACGCTTTGCACCGCCTCGGCGTTCTGCGCCAACTGCTGGGGCACCGGCTGGGTGAGCTGGAGCACCCGTGCCTCGGTCGTGAAGGCAAAGCCGGTTACCGGCACCAGCACTCTGAGGGTGAAGCCTGCGGTCGCGTCGCCTTCGACCGCCCGGTAACCGCTGCCCAGCCGCGCCCGCCGCAACAGCGCGTTTCCCGGCGTTTCCGGCATCAGTGCGGAGAACTTCGCCGAACTGCTGGCGATAACCTGGCCGGAAGTCGCGAACAATGTCGCCGAGTCGACCCCGGCTTGTTCGCGCAGCCGTTCCAGTTGCTGTGCCGATTGCGCCTGGCCGTCGGACAGATCGAGCGCAATCTGGCGCGCTTTGGAGGCGAGGTCCTCGAGCAGGAAATCGAGGGTGGCGCGTCCGAGGTTGAGGCCGCCTTCGAGCGCGGCATCGACCCTCACGTCGAACCACGATTCGATGCTGCGCAGGGCGAACTGCACCGATACACCGTAGATCACCAGCCCGGGCAGGATCGCCATCAGGGCGAACAGGGCCATCAGACGCAGCTTGAGGCGCGAACCGAAGCGGTGCTCGCGGTACTCCCGCCGCAGCGCGCGCAGTTGCACGACGACCAGCACGATCAAGGCGACGGCGATCGCGAGGTTGAGGCCGATCAGCAGCGGGTAGCTCTGGGCGAACAGCGCCGTATTCTCGGTGGCGCCGGCAAGCAGAAAAAGCAGGATCGCGCCGACGATGCCGGCGATGACGACCAGAATGCTCATTGACGCACCGGTTCGGTGTTGCCGGCGCCGGGAACATAGGTCCAGCGCAGCCATTCGGTGGCGAGGCTCCAGTCGCGATCACCGATCGCGCCGACCTGAAAAGGTTTGGGCATCTGCGCCAGATCGAGGCGAAAGCGCAAGCGGGCCTGGTAGTCGACGCCGATCCTGAGCACGCCGCGCTCGGCCACTGTCCAGCTGCGCACGCGCGAGATGGTCCTGACGGCGGCCTCGAGGGTCGGAAAGTTCTGGTAGAGCGGGCCGGTCGCAAGCCGGTACTGCCGGGTCAGTGCGTTGTATGACAGGCGGTAGGTCAGGGTGCGTTTGGCCAGATCTTCATCGAACCAGTACCAGCGCGGGCGGCTCAGTTCGAACTCGGCGACGAAATACAGCGGTACGCCGCGCGAGACCACTTCTTCGAGCCGCGGATTGAGTTCGAAAAGGACGTCGAACTGCAACTGCTGGCCGTCCTCGGTGGACACCACGGCGACATTGCGCAGTTCGGGTTCGGCCGCACCGGCAACGGGGTTGGCGAGCGCCAGCAGCAGGATTGCGGCGGCCAGAATCCACCGCCGCATGTGTCGTTCAGACCCGCTTGGCAAACAACGCGAAATAGAAGCCGTCATGCAGGGCCGTGGGCAGCAGCAGATGGTCGGTCAGCGATTCGGCCCCGCACAGCGGCCCGCCCGGCAGCGCAACGCGCAGGCAATCGGCATGACGATCGCAGAAGGCGGCAACCTGCTGCTGGTTCTCCCGGGAAAAAACGGAACAGGTCACGAATAGCATTCTGCCACCGGGGGCCAGCACCCGCCATAGCGCGTCGAGAATGTCACGAGCTTGCGCCGCGAAGCGCGCCACGTCCGATTCGCGGCGCAGCCACTTGATGTCCGGGTGCCGCCGCGCGACACCGGAGGCCGTGCAGGGCACATCGGCGAGGATGCGGTCGAAGGGGCGGCCGTCCCACCAATCGCCTACTGCGCGGCAGTCGGCGACACGGACTTGCGCCGACAGGCCCAGCCGCGCGAGATTGGCGCCGATGCGGCTGGCGCGGCTGGCGTCGAGTTCGAGCGCGGTCAGTTCGACGTCGGCAAGCTCGAGGATGTGTGCCGCTTTGCCGCCCGGCGCTGCGCAGGCATCGAGCACGCGCTGCCCGGCCGCCAGATCCAGCCACGGCGCCGCATGCTGCGCGCCGGCGTCCTGCACCGATACCCGCCCGTCGGCGAACCCCGGCAGACGAGCGACCGGAACCGGATGTTCGAGCAGGATGCCGTGCGGAATGTCGGCACCGCAGGCGCGCGCGTCGATACCTGCGGCAGCGAGTTCAGCGAGCAGGTCGCTGGCCGCACATCGGCGTGGATTGACGCGCAAGGCCATCGGCGGGTGCAGATTGCCGGCGGCGACCACGGCCTCGGCATGCGCGCCCAACTCGCGCCGGACCGTATCGAGCCACCACCGCGGATGCCGGCCATGCGCAACCGGATCCGCCTCGGCGGCCGCGAACAGCGCCTCGGCCTGACGCAGGAAGTTGCGCAGAACCGCATTGACCAGCCCTTTGAACGCGCCGCCGTGCAGCGTGGCCGCCGCCTCGACGGCCTGGTCGACCGTGGTATGCGCGGCAGATGGATGAATTTCCAGCCGCCGCAGGGCGATCAGAAGTAACGCACGGACTGCCGGCGCCGCGAGCGGGCGCTCCAGCAATCGGGAGAGCAGGAAATCGCCTCGGCCGAAATCGCGCAGCGTGCCATAGGCGAGATCCTGAACCGCGCCTCGCGCTGCCGGCAGCCACGCTGCGCCGTCGGCCTGGCCCGCCAGCGCCTGGTCGAGGTTGCGGCCGTCGATCACCGCTTCCACTGCCCGCGCCGCGTGCAGCATGGCGAAGGCCAGAGAATCGGCGGGTAGCCCCGTGGTCACGGAACTACCGGACCCGTCTGCGCCACGCGGGCATCACAATGGGGGTTGCAGCCTTCATCCATGGTCTGGGCGAATAACGAATCGCACAGTATAGCGAAGGCATAGCGGCGGAGCCCGCAAACCTGCAGACCCGGCCGGAAAATGAATAACGCCGCGATGCGCACATTTGCGCGCATCGCGCCGGCACTCAAGTCAATCGCGTGGCGGCGTTACGCGCTCTTTGCGCCGAACGATTTCGAGTTCATGTCGAGCAGGTCGCCGCTGGCCCCGGCTTCGCCTGCGGAAAGGGACTTGACGTCTCCTGTCAGCTCGCCGCCTTCCTGGATCACGATCTTGCCGTAGCGTATGGTTCCGCTGACGTGGCCGGTTGCGTGAATGATCAGTTGTTTGCGTGCGGTGAGTTCGCCTTCGAATCGGCCGCGGATCTCGGCGACATCGATATTTACCTTGCCGGCGAACGAACCCTGGTCGGCGATCTGGATCACGCGGCTGTCCATGGTCGCTTCGACGCGGCCCTCGACAACAAGCGTATCGCAATCCTGAATCTCGGCGCCCTTAAGCTTGATGCCGGGGCCGACTATCAACTTGCTTCCCTGATGTGCACTGTCTTCGAGCGGCGGCATCTGCGTGCCGGCCGTGGTGGTGGTAGAGGTCGTGGAATCGAGAGACGAAGTCGTGGTTTCCGGCTTGGGCATCGGCACAGTGTTGGACTCCGTCTTTGCCGTGGTGGTCGGCTGCATGCCATATCCTGCCGGCCGAACGCTGCTCTGCGGCGGGGTTGTCTCCTCACGCTTGCCGAAAAGCGAGTTCTTGTTGATCATCGGTAGTCCTTTCCAGGTTGGTCATTGGAACAGTGTGACCGCCCGACGGTGGCCGCAATTAAAAAATCCGCAGCAAGCGCTGTGCCGCAAATTGTTTCCCGAATTCCATCAGGTAGATAGCGAGAGTCCGAGAATAGCATGACTCGCTATGATGAGCGAATGCGTCTCCACCGCCCGACAGGAACGGGAATCCGCGGCGGCAAGTGCCTGCCCGCGTAGAAAAAAGACTGTCGCCGCACAAAGACAGCAAGCGCAGGCGCGGCCGGATCAGCCGTGGCGAAGCTCAAAGCGGCTGCCAACCGGCACCGCAAACCCGGCCAGGAAATCTCGCGCCGACAGTCGCTTGCCACCGGCCCGCTGCAGTTGTTGCAGGCAAAGCGAGCGGTCACCACATGCCACGACGATTCCGGACGGGCCGCTGGCCAGGACCTCGCCGGGCGCACCGCCCGCCGGCACAACGCCAGCACGCCAAATCTTCACCATCGCCTCGCTGTAGCGCAGGAACGCGCCCGGGAACGGATCGAAGGCACGAATCTTTCGTTCGAGCGCTTGCGCCGCAAACCGCAGATCGAGTTCGGCTTCGGCCTTGTCCAGCTTTGCGGCGTAGGTCGTGCCGTGTTCCGGTTGGGCGGTCGGCGGCAGATCGCCGGCTTCCAGCCGTGCCAGGGCGGCGACAATCGACTCGGCCCCCAGCGTCGCCAGCTTGTCGTGCAGTGTGCCGGCGCTGTCGCCGGGGTCGATGGCGAGTGCCCGTTTCAACAGCATCGGGCCCGTGTCGAGGCCGGCGTCCATTTGCATTATCGTGATGCCGGTTTCGCGGTCGCCTGCCTCGATGGCGCGCTGTATCGGCGCCGCGCCGCGCCAGCGCGGCAGCAACGAGGCGTGGATGTTGATGCAGCCGAAACGCGGCAGATCGAGTACCGCCTGCGGCAGGATCAGTCCGTAGGCGGCAACCACCAGCACGTCCGCCGCCGCCGCGGCAAGCGGCGCGCGCGCAACGTCGGTCTTCAATCCGGCAGGCTGGTGCAGCCTCAGGCCGTGAGCCAGCGCGACCTCTTTCACTGCGCTCCAGGTCAGCTTCATTCCCCTGCCGGAGTGCCGATCCGGCTGAGTGAGCACTAACGGCACGGCGTGCCCGGCACGGATGATTGCGGCCAGCGCGCGGGCGGCGAATTCGGGCGTTCCGGCGAAGGCAACACGCATCGGGGGCGATTCCTGCACTGCCGGCATGGGCCGGCAAGGTCGATCTGGGGCGGAGACTCAGGCGGTGATGCGCGCCTGCTTTTCCAGTTTTGCGCGTATGCGCGCCTGCTTGAGGCGGGACAAATGCTCGACGAACACGATGCCGTCAAGGTGGTCCATCTCATGCTGGATGCACACTGCCAGCAAGCCATCGGCGTCGAACTCCAGCGACCGGCCATCCGGGTCGAGGGCGCGCACCCGCACATGCTCGGCACGGACGACCTTGTCGTAGACCCCGGGCACCGACAGGCACCCTTCCTCGGTGACCTGCTCGCCGTCGCGCTCGACTATCTGCGGATTGATCAGCGCCAGAAGGTGGCTGCGGTCCTCCGAGACGTCGATGACGATCACCCGCTTGTGCACGTCGACCTGCGTCGCTGCCAATCCGATGCCAGGCGCGGCGTACATGGTTTCGGCCATGTCCCGCACCAGCTGGCGCACCGAATCGTCGACCACGGCGACCGCAACAGCCTTGGTGTGGAGCCTGCGATCGGGATATCGAAGTATGGGTAGCAGTGCCATAAAAGCTTGGATAGTGAATCAATTACTGGCAAAATCTCAAGCAAACTGTGATACTGATTGCACGCGTGCTAGACTGCTGCCGTTTGAATCGGACGGGATGAAATCCTTGCTGCAAACGACTTCAGAACGCGAAGTTTTTGCCGTTCCCGAGGGGTACCGCCACGCTGGTGCGCCGAAAGCCGAACCGGCTTGCGCGCCGCGGGTGCCCGCCCACAACACAGCCGTGCGAGGCTATCGATGATAATGCGCATTATATTCTCGCTGCTCCTTGGATTTACAAGCGCCGCAGCCCTTGCGGCGAGCAGCAAGCCGATTCAGATTGCCGACAACGCGCCGGACAGCTACACCGTGCAGCGCGGCGATACCCTGTGGGGTATTTCCGGCAAATTCCTCAAGGAACCCTGGCGCTGGCCGGAAGTCTGGCGCATGAACCGCGATCAAATCCGCAATCCGCACCTGATCTATCCGGGGCAGATCGTGGTACTGGACCGCAATGGCCCCCGGTTGTCGATCGCGCGGCCGATCCGCATGCAGCCTCAGGTCTACGACGAAAAGCTGCAGCAGGCGATTCCGAGTATCCCCACTGCCGAGATCGCGCCGTTCCTCTCGCAACCGCTGGTGGTCGACGAAGCCGGCATGGCCGGTTCGGCCAAGATCATCGCGACCGACGAATCGCGCGTGCTGGTCGGCGCCGGCAACAAGATCTACGCGACGAACATCCAGCCGGGAATCCCGATGTGGCAGATCTACAGGCCGGCCAAGCCGGTGGTCGATCCGGGCACCAACGAGGTGCTCGGCTACGAGGCGCATTACCTCGGCACCGCCCGTACCCTTGCCGAAGGGGACCCGGCAACGCTCGAAGTCACCCGCTCGGTCGAAGAGATCGGCAAAGGCGACCGCATGGTGCCCGCCGCCAAGCCGGACTTGCTGGCCTATTCCCCGCATGCGCCGGACAAGGACATCAAGGGCGAGATCATCGGCATCTACAGCGGTGTCGGCGAAGCGGGCGCCAATTCGATCGTCACCCTCAACCTGGGCACCCGCAACGATATCGAGGTCGGCCATGTCCTCGCGATCTACCGCGCCGGCCGCGAGGAAACCTACCGCGAGGACGGCGGGCGCAAAGAGATTTATTCGCTGCCCGAGGAGCGCTACGGACTGGCGTTCGTCTTCCGCACGTTCGAGAAGATGTCCTACGCACTGATCATGAGCAGTTCGCGCCCCGTGACGGCGCGCGACGTGGTGCGCACGCCCTGATTTGACGCCGGATCCCGAACTCGCCGCGTGGCTGCGGCTGACCCTGATTGCGGGACTGGGCGGTGAGCGGCAACGGACACTCCTGCAAGCCTTCGGCTTGCCGCCGGCGATCTTTGCCACCGAACGAGGTGCGCTGGCACGGCTGATCGGCGACAAACTCGCCGCAGCCCTCGCCGAACACGACAGCAGCAAACAGGTAGCGCACGCCCTGGCGTGGGCCGCCGAGCCGGGCAATCGCATTCTGACACTTGCCGACCCGGACTATCCGCAGCAACTGCTAGAAATCCCCGACCCGCCGCCGCTGCTGTACGTCAAGGGTCGCACCGATCTGCTCGGGTGCCCGGCGCTGGCGATCGTCGGCAGCCGCAACGCGACCCCCCAGGGTATTGCCAACGCCGAGTCGTTCGCGAAAGCCGCCTCCCAGGCGGGCGTTACCATCATCAGCGGCCTGGCGCTTGGCTGCGATGCGGCCGCACACCGCGGCGGGCTTGAAGGCGCCGGTTCGACCATCGCCGTGATCGGCACCGGCGCCGACCGCATCTACCCGGCACGCAACCAGGCGCTTGCCCACGCGATCGCGGAGAACGGCACGATCGTATCGGAGTTTCCGCTCGGCACGCCACCGCTGGCGGCCAACTTTCCGCGGCGCAACCGCATCATTGCGGGACTAGCGCGCGGCGTGCTGGTGGTCGAAGCGGCCGACCGCAGCGGCACGCTGATCACCGCCCGGCTGGCCGGCGACCAGGGCCGCGAGGTATTCGCCATTCCCGGTTCGATTCATTCGCCATTGTCCAAGGGCTGCCACAAACTGATCAAACAGGGTGCCAAGCTGGTCGAATCGGCGCAGGACGTTCTCGAGGAAATCGGCATCGTCGCAGGCGGGCCGCCGGGCGGCGCGGACAGCGGCGAACTCGACGACGACGAACGCCGCCTGCTCGACGCCCTGGGTTACGACCCATGCGAGGTCGATACCCTGATCGAACGCTCCGGCTTGACGGCGGATGCGCTATACCCCATTCTCTTGCGCATGGAACTGGACGGTCGCATCGCCACACTGGCTGGCGGCCAATATCAGAGAATCGAGCGGGATCGCTGACACAATGTTCGAAATTCTGGTCTATCTGTTCGAGAACTATGCCCATGTCGACGCCTGCCCGGCGCCGGATCAGCTCGCGCGCAAGCTTTCTGCGGCCGGTTTCGAGGACGAGGACATCTCGGCTGCGCTCGACTGGTTGTCCGGTCTGGATCGGCCGGCAGAAGAGGCGCATGCGCGGACCAGTCCGTCGGCGGGCTCGTTCCGCGCCTATGCCAATGAGGAATGCGCGCGGCTCGACAGCGGCTGCCGCGGCTTCATCGCGTTTCTCGAAGGATCGGGCGTGCTCAACCCGCTGATGCGCGAGATCATCATCGAGCGGGCGATGGCGCTGTCGGAAGGCCGTCTGTCGTTGTCCAAGCTCAAGGTTATCGTGCTGATCGTGTTGTGGAGCCGGCAGCAGGCGCTCGATACACTGATCCTGGAAGAGTTGTTGTCCGACGACGAGGAAGCCCGATTCCACTGAGTCCGGGGTCCGCGCTTGCGGCCGGCGCGGCTTTGTTCTTATCATCGTGCCCACTCAGCCTGCGCGATGGCGCCAGGACGCCATCGCGGATGGGCAAACCCGCCAACAACGTTTGTCGCCACCCGGACGCGGAACGCACCGGGTAGTTTTTTGCCTGCGGCAGGATTACCTCAAATGGCCAAGCAGCTCATCATTGCCGAGAAACCCTCCGTCGCCCAGGACATCGCCAAGGCGCTGGGCGGGTTCGCCAAGAGCGGCGAGTATTACGAAAGCGACGACTATGTGCTGTCGTCGGCCGTCGGCCATCTGCTCGAACTCACGGTTCCCGAAGAGTACGAAGTCAAGCGCGGCAAGTGGTCGTTCGCCCATCTGCCCGTCATTCCGCCGCACTTCGCGCTGCAGCCGATCGAAAAGTCCGCCGAACGTCTCAAGGTGCTGATGAAGCTCATCAAGCGCAAGGATGTCGACGGCCTGGTCAATGCCTGCGACGCGGGCCGCGAAGGCGAACTGATCTTCAACTACATCGCCCAGCACGCAAAATCGAAGCACCCGGTCAAGCGTCTCTGGCTGCAGTCGATGACGCCCAAGGCGATTCGCGACGGCTTTGCCCAGTTGCGCGACGGCCGCGAGATGCGCGGCCTGGCAGACGCCGCGGTATGCCGTTCGGAATCGGACTGGCTGATCGGCATCAACGGCACGCGCGCGATGACCGCCTTCAACTCGAAGACCGGCGGCTTTCACCTGACCACGGTCGGCCGCGTGCAGACGCCGACGCTGGCTATCGTGGTGGAACGCGAAGAGCGGATACGCAAGTTCGTGCCGCGCGACTACTGGGAAATCGAAGCCAGCTTCGGCGCCAAGGCGGGCAGCTACACCGGCCGCTGGTTCGACCAGAAGTTCAAGAAGCCGGAAGACGACGAACACGCGCGCGCCGAGCGGCTGTGGGACGAGGCCAGGGCGCAGGCGATACGCGCCAAATGCCTGGGCAAGCCAGGCAAGGTCGAAGAAGAGTCCAAGCCATCGACCCAGTTGTCGCCGCTGCTGTTCGATCTCACCAGCCTGCAGCGCGAGGCCAACGGCCGCTTCGGCTTCTCGGCCAAGACCACCCTGTCGATCGCCCAGGCGCTGTACGAAAAGCACAAGGTGCTCACCTACCCGCGTACCGATGCGCGCGCCCTGCCGGAGGACTACCTCGCCACGGTGCCCGACATCCTCAATGGTTTGCCGGATCAGTACGCGCCGTTCTGCCGCGAGATCGTGCGGCAGAAGTGGGTCAAACCGAACAAGCGCATCTTCAACAACGCCAAGATCTCGGACCACTTCGCGATCGTGCCGACCGGTACGGCACCCCGGCATCTGTCGGATACCGAACAGAAGATCTATGACATGGTCACGCGGCGTTTTCTCGCCGTGTTCTACCCGGCGGCCGAGTACCTGATCACCACCCGCATCACCCGCGTCGAGGGCGAGGCCTTCAAGACCGAGGGCAAGGTGCTGGTCAACGCCGGCTGGCTCGCGGTGTATGGCAAGGAAGCGCAGGCGGAAACCGGCGACGAGGGCGGCAAGCCGCAACTGGTGGCCGTCGCCGCCGGCGAGACCGTCTCCACCGATGACGTTGTCGTCAGGGCGAACAGCACCAAGCCGCCGCCGCGCTACAACGAAGCCACGCTGCTCTCGGCCATGGAAGGCGCGGGCAAGCTGGTGGAGGACGACGAACTGCGCGAGGCCATGGCGGCGCGCGGCCTGGGCACGCCGGCGACGCGGGCCGCGATCATCGAAGGACTGATCACCGAAAAGTACCTGCTGCGCGAGGGCCGCGAGCTGATGCCGACCGCCAAGGCGTTCTCGCTGATCACCCTGCTCAACGGCCTGCAGGTCAGGGAACTCACCCAGCCCGAGCTGACCGGCGAATGGGAGTACAAGCTGTCGCAGATGGAACTGGGCCGGCTCACCCGCGCCGAGTTCATGAAGGACATCGCCGAGATGACGCGCCACATCGTGCTGCAGGCGAAGTCGCACGAGAGCGATACGGTGCCGGGGGATTTCGCGACGCTCAAAATCCCTTGCCCGAAATGCGGCGGGGTGATCAAGGAGAACTACAAGAAATTCCAGTGCCAGAGCTGCGAGTTTGCCTTGTGGAAGATCGTCGCCGGGCGCGAGTTCGAGATCGCGGAGATGGAAACCCTGCTTGAAAAACGCGAGGTCGGCCCGCTGATGGGCTTTCGCAGCAAGATGGGGCGGCCGTTCAACGCGCTGATCCGGATGAACGACAAGCTCGAACCGGAGTTCGATTTCGGCCAATCGCGCGAAGACGAGGCGAACGCCGAGCCGGTCGATTTCAGCGGCCAGCAGCCGCTCGGCGCCTGCCCGAAGTGCGCCTCGCGGGTATTCGAGCACGCCCTGTCGTATGTGTGCGAGAAATCGGTCGGTCCGGGCAAGACCTGCGATTTCCGCTCCGGCAAGATCATCCTGCAGCAGACCGTCGAGCGCGAGCAGATGGAGAAGCTGCTCGCCACCGGCCGCACCGACATCCTGCGCAACTTCATTTCGCAGCGCACGCGGCGCAAGTTTTCCGCCTTCTTGGTGCGCGGGCCGGACGGCATGGTCGGCTTCGAGTTCGAGCCGCGCGCGCCCAAGGCGGGCGCCAAGGCCAAGCCGGCCGCCGCTGACGACAACCCCGCGGCGCAAGCGCCCAAGGCCGCGCCGAAGAAGCGTTCAAAGGCGGCCTGAGCAATTTCGCTTCACATGCATGCCCGGAGAGCCGCATGAATACTGGCTCTCCGGGCTGCCTAGCCGGCAGGCAAGCAAACACGCGGATTCCCGGCATGCCTGCCCTGCGGGCCAGGTGCAGCAAGGCCGCCACGGCATGCGCGTTGGCGGCCTGCCCGGCGTCAGATTCGGCGCGTCGCCGCCCGCGCCGTCACTTGCCCTTGCGTTTCGCGGACTTGGGCCGCGCCGCGGGCGCCTCGCCATCGAGCAGACTGCGCAGCATCCAGGCCGTCTTTTCATGAACCTGCAGGCGCTGGGTCAGCAGGTCGGCAGTCGGCTGGTCCGACGCTTTTTCGACCACCGGGAACAGTGCGCGGGCGGTGCGCGCGACCGCCTCCTGGCCATCGACGAGCTGGCGAATCATCTCCTGCGCGGCGGGTACGCCGGTTTCTTCCTGAATGCTCGCAAGCTTGGCGAATTGCGCATAGGAAGCCGGCGCCGGCACGCCGAGCGCACGAATGCGTTCGGCAATCAGGTCGAGCGCAGTCCATTGCTCGGTGTATTGCTCCATGAACATCAGGTGCAGAGTGTTGAACATCGGCCCGGTGACATTCCAGTGAAAGCCGTGGGTCTTCAGGTAGAGCGCATAACTGTCCGCAAGCAGATGCGACAGGCCCTGGGCGATGCGTTCGCGGTCCTTTTCCGAAATGCCGATATCCATGGTTCGTTCCCTTCCTCGTGTCATTGGTGTGTGACGCTATGGTAGGTGTCGGACCGGCAAAGTGCCAATCACCGATCGCAATGATGCCGATCGGCTGGCGCTATCGCGCGCTCGCGCGCCTGCCGCGCTTGCCGGCCAGCACCGGCGTGACACCCGGCAGGCGGGCGTCGATGATGGCCTGGCGCAGCACGTCGATCGCGCCGTAGCGGGGAAATGTCACCCGCCATGCCAGCGCCACGCGGCGCGAAGGCTGCGGTTCGGCGAAGGGCCGCACGGCGATGAGCGGCTGCGATTTCGGCAGATCGTCGACCGCCGAACTGGGCAGCACGGTAATGCCGGCGCCGCTGGCCACCATGTGGCGTATGGTCTCCAGCGAGCTGCCCTCGAGCGCCTCGGGCAGGCCGTCGCGCGGAATGCCGGGCGCGACCTGCAGCACCTGGTCGCGAAAGCAGTTGCCTTCGGACAACAGCAGCAGGTGCTCCTCGGCCAGCCGCGCTGGCGCGATGCGTTTTTCCTTCTGCCACGGATGCCCGCGCGGCATCAGCACGCGGAACGGCTCGTCGTAAAGCGGCTGGGTGACCACACCCTGCTCGGCAAACGGATGCGCGACCACGATCACGTCGAGTTCGCTGCGCTTGAGCATCCCGGCCAGCCGGCTGGTGTAGTTCTCGCGGATGACCAGCGGCATGGCGGGCGCGCGTTCGCGCAGAATCGGTATCAACCGTGGCAACAGGTACGGCCCGACGGTGTAGATCACGCCCAAGCGCAGCGGGCCGGAAAGCGGGTCGCGCCCCTGTTGCGCGATCTCGCGGATTTGCGTGGCCTGGTCGAGCACCTGGCTTGCCTGCTCGACGATCTGCTCGCCGATCGGGGTGATGCGCACATCGGCCGCGCTGCGCTCGAACAGCGTCACGCCGAGTTCGTCTTCGAGCTTCTTGACCGCCACCGAGAGCGTCGGCTGGCTGACGTGGCAGCGTTCGGCGGCGCGGCCGAAATGGCGTTCGCGTGCCAGTGCAACGATGTAGCGTAGGTCGGTCAGCGTCACCGGCAATGCCTCCAGCGTTGTGCGACAGAGCCCGAGTCTAGCCGATGCGCTTCAGATGCGCGCCGCAGCCGGCGCGGCAATCGCTGGCACCGAAGCCCGCGAGCACGATTTCGCCGCGCGTGCGCTGGTTGAGCACGCATTCGGCAAGGCGCGAGGCGCGAACCGTCGTCACCCGCGCATCCGGGCAGGCGAGCAGATAATCGATATGCCAGTGCAGCCGCTTGTCGTGCGCCAGATGACGGCGCACCCGCGCCTGGACGCCGCGCAGCGCGCTGCCGGTATACACATAGGTTCCGGCCGGGAAGTCCGCCGCGCCGAGCCGGCCGACCGCGATGCGCGCCGGGCGCGCCAGTTCGACGACCAACTGGTAAGTGCTTGCACCCGGCAGAACTATTATCTGCAAAGGCGATCGGCGACGTAGGGATTGCTTTGCCGCTCGTCGCCGAAGGTCGACATCGGACCGTGGCCGGGCACGAAGCGCACATCGTCGCCGAGCGGAAACAGGTTCTCGCGAATCGAGCGGATCAGCGTGCCATGATCGCCGCGCGGAAAATCGGTGCGGCCGATGCTGCCGGCAAACAACACGTCGCCGACGAAGGCGACTCGCGACTGCGGTTCGAAAAAGATCACGTGACCCGGCGTGTGGCCCGGACAGTGCCTGACCTCGAAGCGCAGGTTGCCGAGATCCACGACATCGCCGTTTTCCAGCCAGCGGTCGGGGGTGAACGCACGCGCCGGCGGAAAACCCCATTGCCTGGCCGCCGCGGCCATGCCGTCGATCCAGAAAGCGTCTTCGCGCTGCGGGCCGACGATCGGCAGCTTGCGCTGTTCGGCCAGGTCGGCGGTCGCCGCAGCGTGGTCGAGATGGCCGTGGGTGAGCAGGATCTTGTCGAGCGTTACGCCGGCTTCGTCGACCGCAGCCAGTATGCTGTCGAGATCGCCGCCGGGATCGATGACGGCGGCGAGCCGGGTTTCGCTGTCCCAGACCAGCGAACAATTCTGCTGAAAAGCGGTAACGGGAATGATTCGAGCTTCGAGCATGCTTGGCCCGCCCTTGAAATTGTCGCGCAAAGCGCAATTTTACGGGATTGATCGGCAATCGCCGCCTGGTTCGCCCGCATTTGCGGTATGTAAGGCTTTGTAAGTGCCCGGAACTCTGCGCAACCGGCGGCGTCAACCCGCGCTCAAGGAGGTAACCCCACAATGAATCGATTGATCAGCCGTACCGCAGCGGTCGCCGCGGTTTCCGTCGTCGCGTTCGCCTTTGTCGCGAACGATCGAACCCCGTTTGTTGCAAGCACCCATGCAGTCGTTACCGCGCCGCAGGCCGGCGCCCCGACACCGCTGGTCGATGCGCGCGCGCTGCCGGATTTCTCGACCCTGGTCGAAGCGGTCGGACCGGCCGTCGTCAATATCAGCACCACCCAGTCGTTGCGAGCCGCCAGGCTCGAAGGCGGCGGGCCGGCCGACGAGGCGATGCAGGAATTTCTGCGCCGCTTCGGCATTCCCGACGGCGGGCGCCAGCAGCAGCCCCAGCAACCCCGGCGCGGCATGGGATCGGGATTCATCGTCAGCGAAGACGGTTACCTGCTGACCAACGCGCACGTGGTCGCCGATGCGGAAGAAGTGACCGTCAAGCTCGGCGACAAGCGCGACTTCAAGGCCAAGGTGATCGGCAGCGACCGCCGCACCGATGTCGCGGTGCTCAAGATCGACGCCAGGGGGCTGCCCTACGTCCGCATGGGCGATGCGAATTCGGTGAAGGTCGGTGAATGGGTGGTCGCGGTCGGCTCGCCGTTCGGATTTGAAAACTCGGTAACGGCGGGCATAGTCAGCGCCAAGGCGCGCAATCTGCCCGACGAAACGCTGGTGCCGTTCATCCAGACCGATGTGGCGATCAACCCCGGCAACTCGGGCGGGCCGCTGTTCAACCTCAAGGGCGAAGTGATCGGCATCAACTCGCAGATCTATTCGCGCACCGGCGGCTTCATGGGTTTGTCATTCGCGATTCCGATCGACGTGGCGATGAAGGTGTCGGACCAGTTGCGCAAGAGCGGCAAGGTCACCCGCGGCAAGATGGGCGTCGGCATCCAGCCGCTGACCAAGGAACTGGCCGAATCGTTCGGACTGGCCAAAGCGGAAGGCGCGCTGGTCGGCTCGGTGGAGATCGGCAGCCCGGCAGAAAAGGCAGGCATCCAGCCCGGCGACGTGATCGTCGGGGTCAACGGCGCGACAGTCGCCGAGTCGGCCGACCTGCCGCGCATCATCGGCAACATGTCGCCAGGCGACAACGCGAAGATCAAGGTTTTGCGTCAGGGATCAACTCGCGAGCTGTCAGTCAAGCTGGTTGAAATGAACCCGGAGAAGGTGGCAAGCACAACAAGTACGCCGGACAAGAAACCGGCCAGCGACAAACTCGGGCTGGCCGTGCGGCCGCTGCAGCCGCAGGAGAAGAGCAAGCTCGGTGTCGGCGCCGGTCTGGTGGTCGAAGAGGTGGCGGGTCCGGCAGCGCGCGCAGGCATTCAGCCCGGCGATGTGATCGTCGGCCTGAACAATCAACCGGTCAATGACGTTGCCGCGTTCGCCAAGCTGGTCGAGTCGTCCGGCAACCGGATGGCACTGCTGGTGCAACGCGGCGAGGCGCGCATCTTCGTACCGATCAAGATCGGCTGATCGGGCGCGGCAACGGCCAGCGCACCGCGTCACAAGCAAAACGCGCCGCAATTGCGGCGCGTTTTCGCTGGTACACCGGAAGAACTCAAGTGCGGCCGCCGTTGGCCAAGTGCACTTCGATCGGATCGCCGTCGCGCACTTTGGCCAGCACGCGTGCATCGCCTTCGAGCCAGCCGAGCATGTTGACCGGCGTCACCATCTTGCATTCGTTGCCTTCGGCAATCGGGGTCGGGCCGAACGGCAATGCCATCGAGTGCCCCTGGACCCAGATGCACACCGTACCGGGCTCCACCACCTGGCGCGCATTCGGCTCGAGATCGACGCTGATCGGCAGCCCGAAATAGACTTCTTCACCCCAGGTTTGCGCAACAGACTTGAACGGCAGGCAGCCGATCAACGCGTCGGAACTCGGCGTATGCTGCAAGGCCGCCACAACGCTGCCGCCCGGCCAGGAAATTCGTATCCGCTTCACCATGTCAATTCGCCAACCTCATTGTTTGAGACTGCGTCGCGCGCGGTCGGTTCGCACAGCGAATGATCCGCGTTTGCATCGTGCCCGATCGGCCTTGCAGCGAATGGCAATCCCGCAACTCGTCAACGCTCAAGGTAGACGATCAGAGGACATTTCGCACGGTCAAACATGATGGCGCGGATGGCAATGTTTCACCGCCGAATCGGCACGCTGCTGTTCGCACTGTTGTGCCTGGCGCCGGCAATCGGATGCAGCGAAAACCGCGAAAGGCCCCTCGCGCCGGGCGCGGTCGTGTTAGCACTTGGAAACAGCATCACTGCAGGCCACGGCTTGCCGCCTGAGCAAGCCTGGCCCGAGCTGCTGGGGCGGCGCAGCGGCTGGCAGATCGTCAATGCCGGCGTATCCGGCGACACCTCGGACGGCGCGCTGCAACGCCTGACCCCTCTGCTCGCCGAGCACCAGCCCCAGATGATCATTGTGGAAATCGGCGGCAACGACATGCTGCGTCAAGCCGCGGACAAACAGATTGCCGCAAACCTTGCTGCGATCGTCGACCTCGCGCGTCAGCGGCAAGTGCGCGTTGCGCTGCTGGCGATACCGCGGCCCTCCGCATTGCGTGCGGCAACCGGGCGCCTGGAACCAGCGGCCTTCTACGCCGACACGGCCGCGTCCCGCGGCGCCATGCTGGTGGAGAACGCAGTCAGCGACGTGTTGTCGGATGGCCGGCTGCGGCTCGATCCGCTGCACCCCAATGCTGCCGGCCAACTTGCCCTGGCCCAGACGCTGGATAAATCGTTTCGCGCTTCGGGATTGCTGCGCTGACGCGGTGCCGCGCGCGCCGATCCACAGCGCCGGGGTTCTCTGTCACACTATGCGCCTCTCAAAGTACCTGCCCCGAGGCATGACATGAAATTCCGTTTCCCGATTGTCATTATCGACGAGGACTTCCGCTCCGAAAACACCAGCGGTCTGTCGATCCGCGCGCTCGCCAAGGCGATCGAGGACGAAGGCATGGAAGTGCTCGGCACGACCAGCTACGGCGATCTGGCGAGCTTTGCGCAACAGCAGTCGCGCGCCGGCGCCTTCATCCTGTCGATCGATGACGAAGAATTCTCCGGCTCGCCCGAAGAAGCCGCGCGGCCGGTGGTGCAGTTGCGCGCATTCGTAAAGGAAATCCGCTTTCGCAATGCCGACATCCCGATTTTCCTGTATGGCGAAACGCGTACTTCGCGCCACATTCCCAACGACGTGCTGCGCGAACTGCACGGCTTCATCCACATGTTCGAGGACACGCCGGAATTTGTCGCGCGCCTGATCATCCGCGAGTCCAAGCAGTATCTCGAAAGCCTGCCGCCGCCGTTCTTTCGCGCGCTCACGCACTACGCGCAGGACGGTTCCTACTCCTGGCACTGTCCGGGGCACTCGGGCGGCGTGGCGTTTCTGAAGAGCCCGGTCGGACAAATGTTCCACCAGTTCTTCGGCGAGAACATGCTGCGCGCCGACGTCTGCAATTCAGTCGATGAACTCGGCCAGTTGCTCGACCACACCGGTCCGGTGGCGGCCTCGGAACGCAATGCCGCCCGCATCTTCAACAGCGATCACCTGTTCTTCGTCACCAACGGCACCTCGACATCGAACAAGATCGTCTGGCACTCGACGGTGGCGCAGAACGACATCGTGGTTGTCGACCGCAACTGTCACAAGAGTGTGCTGCACGCGATCATGATGACCGGCGCGATTCCGGTGTTCCTGATGCCCACGCGCAATCATTTCGGCATCATCGGTCCGATCCCCAAGCATGAATTCGCGCCCGATAACATTCGCAAAAAGATCGCCGCCAATCCGTTCGCGCGCGACATCAAATCCAAGCCGCGAATCCTCACCATCACCCAGAGCACCTATGACGGCGTGCTCTACAACGTCGATGAGATCAAGGCGATGCTCGACGGCGAGATCGACACCCTGCTGTTCGACGAAGCGTGGCTGCCGCACGCCACTTTTCACGACTTTTATCGCGGCATGCACGCGATCGGACGCGACCGCCAGCCGTGCGTGGAGTCGATGGTGTTCGCCACGCAATCGACCCACAAGTTGCTGGCCGGCCTGAGCCAGGCCTCGCAAATCCTGGTGCAGGAGTCGCAGACGCGGCAACTCGACCGCCACTGCTTCAATGAAGCCTATCTGATGCACACCTCCACCAGCCCGCAGTACGCGATCATCGCTTCCTGCGATGTGGCGGCCGCCATGATGGAGCCGCCAGGGGGCACCGCGCTGGTCGAGGAGTCGATCATGGAGGCGCTAGATTTCCGCCGCGCCATGCGCAAGGTCGACGCCGAGTTCGGCGACTCATGGTGGTTCAAGGTGTGGGGTCCGGACGACCTGGCCGAAGAGGGTATCGGCAACCGCGAGGACTGGATGCTGCGCGCCAATGACCGCTGGCACGGCTTCGGCAACCTGGCACCGGGCTTCAACATGCTCGACCCGATCAAGGCGACGGTGATCACGCCGGGTCTGGATGTCGACGGCGACTTCGCCGACACCGGCATTCCGGCGGTGGTGGTGACGCGCTACCTGTCCGAGCACGGCATCAACATCGAGAAGACCGGTCTCTACTCCTTGTTCATCATGTTCACCATCGGCATCACCAAGGGACGCTGGAACACCCTGGTCACCGAATTGCAGCAGTTCAAGGATGCGCACGACGACAATGCGCTGCTGTGGCGGGTGATGCCGGAGTTTGTTGCGCACAACCCGCAATACGAACGAGTCGGGTTGCGCGACCTCAGCGCGGCGATGCACGGACTCTACAAGGCCAACGACATCGCGCGGCTGACCACCGAGATGTACCTGTCGAACATGGAACCGGCGATGCGTCCGGCCGATGCATTTGCCAAGATGGCGCACCGGGAAGTCGACCGCGTGCCGATCGATGAACTCGAGGGCCGCGTCACCAGCGTGCTGCTGACGCCCTATCCGCCCGGCATTCCGCTGCTGATTCCGGGCGAGCGGTTCAACACCACGATCGTCAACTACCTGAAATTCGCCCGCACCTTCAACCAGGAATTCCCCGGCTTCGAGACCGATATCCACGGTCTGGTCGCGGAGGAGGTTGACGGGAAGCCGACCTATTTCGTCGATTGCGTGCGCGGCTAGCCTGCGCGCTTGCCCTTCGCGCCACTGCGGCCACGCCAAGCAAGCAGACCCAGACCGGCCAGCATCAGCGCATAGGTTTCCGGCTCGGGTACATGGCTGACGACCAGATTGTCGAGCGCGAACTCGTGATTGTTTCCGCCCGTGCCGATATCGCCGAGGCCATGAAAGCTAACCGACGACACGCCGCGGAACTGCGCGCCGAGCGAAGCCGTCGACAGGATCGGCACGTTCGGATCGAGGTCGAGAAACGCATGGCCGACTGCTGAATTTCCCCGGTAGCCGTTAATTTCGATTTTGTCTGCCCAGCGAAACCGATCATCCGGGTTGGTCCAGGATCCACCGAAATCCAGGCTCAGCAGATCGAATGGTTTGCCCGTCGCATTGCCCAGCACGACGGTCGCGTTATTGAACGCGACCAGACGCGGCGTGCCGTCTCCCACCTTGCCGGTCAAGTCGTCGATGGCAAAGAAATCAAGGCCCGGCGAGCCGACGGCGGCGAAGGAATAACCTTCCAGTATCAACGGTGATTCGCCGGAAACCGTGGTGACCCCGTTAACCTGAAAACGCGACAGGTTGAAATCCAGCACCTGTGCGGCAGTGGCCGGGCCAGCGACCAGCGCGCCAATCAACGCGCATAGTCCGGCCGCTCTGCGTCGGCGTGAAGACGTCATTCTGACCTCCGTTAGTGTTTGAATCATTGTATTTCAATTGCGCGCGCATCGCGATCACGGTACGCCCATTGTGGTTGCGCCACCGGTTCATCGCGTTACGCCGGTACGGGGTCGCCGCTGCGGGGCGGGCGAGTAACATGTCGGCCATGCCAGGTTCGCCGCCTCCGTCCGCCCTGCTCGAACAATCCGCGCCGCCCGAACTGACTGCCCGCGCGTTGATGCTCGGCACGCTGCTCGGCGTCCTGTTCGGCGCCTCGTCGCTCTATCTCGTCCTCAAGGTCGGACTGACGGTCAGCGCCTCGATTCCGGTGGCGGTGATCTCGATCGCGCTGTTCCGCCTCGGCGCCCGGGCGGGTGTGCGCGATGCGACGATCCTCGAGCATGTCGCGGTGCAGACTGCGGGCTCGGCCGGCGAATCGATCGCCTTCGGCCTCGGCGTCACCATGCCGGCGATCCTGATACTCGGCTTCGATCTCGAAATCTGGCGCGTCATGCTGGTTGCCACGCTGGGCGGGTTGCTCGGCATCCTGATGATGCTGCCATTGCGCCGCACCCTGATCGTCGCGCAACATCGTGAACTTTCGTTTCCCGAGGGCACCGCCTGCGCGCAGGTGCTGCTGGCGGCAGATGCGGCGCGGGCCGGCGGCGCGCCGGGCGAGGCGGCAAGCGGCGACCACGTCGTGTTCATCGGTTTCGCCGTCGGCCTCGCCTACAAGATCGCCAACGTCGCGCTCAAGGGCTGGAAGGATGTCGCGTCGTGGAGCTTCGGCGCGCCGTACAAGGGCGCGTCGATCGGCATCGAAGTCTCGCCGGAACTGCTCGGCGTCGGTTACATCATCGGCCCGCGCATAGCGGCGACCATGTGCGCCGGCGGCGTGCTGGCTTATCTGGTGCTGATGCCGCTGATCCACTATTTCGGCGGCGGGCTCGGGCAGGCCCTCGCGCCGGCCACCAAGCCGATCGGCGACATGACCGCGGGCGAGCTGCGCGGCGCCTACATCCTGTACATCGGCGCCGGGGCGGTGGCGATGGGCGGGCTGGTCAGCCTGCTGCGCGCGCTGCCGCTGATCGCCCGCAGCCTGCGCGAGGCGCTAGGCCGTTTCGAGGCGGCGTCGGCGAACGCGTCGCTGCGCACCGAGCAGGAAATCGCGCTCAAGTGGGTGTTCGCCGGCTGGGCGGCGCTGCTCGCCGCCATCACCTTCGCTCCGCCGCTGCAGATGAATCTGCTCGGCGCGCTGCTGATCGCAGGTTTCGGCTTTCTGTTCTGCACGGTATCGGCGCGGCTCACCGGCGAAATCGGCTCCTCGTCCAACCCGATCAGCGGCATGACGATCGCGACCCTGCTGGTCACCTGCCTGATCTTCCGCCTGCTCGGCTGGACGGCGCCGCCGTACTTCGTCACCGCGCTGTCGGTCGGCGCGATCGTCTGTATCGCCTCGGCCAACGCCGGCACCACGGCGCAGGATCTGAAGACCGGCTATCTGGTCGGCGCCACACCGCGCGCGCAGCAAATCGCGATACTGATCGGCAGTTTCGCCTCGGCGCTGGCGCTCGGCCCGGTGCTGCTGACGCTCAACGACGCGGCCACGGTCTATGTGCCGGCCGCGCAGGTGGCGCCCAACCTCGTCACCGATGCCGCCGCGGCGTCCCGCGAATCGCTGCAGGGGCCGCAGGCTGCCGACGATGGCGTGCGCTACCGCGTCTGGCACAAGACCGACACCGCCGGCGGGCCGGCCGGCAAGTATCTGGTCGATGAGCAGGGCCGCGCGGTGTGGCTGGTCGATCCGGGCATCAACGGCACGCACACCCAGCGGCCCGACGGCAGCGAGGTGCGCAAATACGACGCGCCGAAAGCGGTGCTGGTGTCCTACCTGATCAAGGGCATCCTGCAGGGCGAGTTGCCGTGGGCACTGGTGATCGCGGGTGCGCTGATCGCGCTGGTGCTGGAGATGGCGGGGGTGGCCTCGCTCGCTTTCGCGGTGGGCCTCTACCTGCCGCTGGCGACCTCGACGCCGATTCTCGCCGGCGGCCTGCTGCGGGCCTGGGCAGAGCGGCGCAACGCGCCGGCCGGCGACGACCATGGCGTATTGATGGCATCGGGCTACATTGCCGGCGGCGCGCTGGCCGGCATCGTGATCGCGATTGCTGCGGGCGTTCTGCTGCCGCTCGACCGCGCATTGACCGACTGGGCCGGCCGCAGCAATCCGCTGTTCGACGGGCCGCAGTCGGACGCTTTGTCGCTGCTGCCATTCGGCCTGTTGGCGTTGTCGCTGATGACGTCGGCGCGCCGGTCGCCGCGCTGAGCCGGGCACGCCAGCCGCGAGCCGCCAGGGGCCTTCGGCGGGGGACGTTTGGCTGCAATGCAGCAGAAAAAACTACGCCCGCGTAAGCGGGCGCATGAGGAACCAACCGCGGCGTAGCCGCTTCTTCGTGCTTATTACCTGTTTGCGAGAACCAACCGTGACATACGCTGCTCGACGTTTCGGCCCCGAAACCCGAAAACCATCGTCTCTCTATGGGTTTTTCTTTATGATTTAGGCGGTTGCGCACCGCCTAATTTGCAGGCTTGACGTTCTGACCTCCTGCACTTGCCATCATCTGGGGATATTGTCGTCTGCTACCGACGCTTCCAATGTGACAAAAGTCACGGCCGCGACCGTTCCCGACGGCTGGTTTCGCGCTGCCGTGGCAAACATCACTCGAACGCAAGCGGCCGGCGAGCCGGCGATGCGACGCCGTCACAGCGCGATTCCGGGCCCGTCGAAGGCGCCGGCATGCTGCAACCGCACAACGGTCCGTTGCAGGCGCAGGCCGGTGGCCCGATGCAGCGCGTCGGCCTCGGCGCCCAGGCTGGTCCAGTCGGCCGAGACCGGCTCGCCGGCGGCAGCGAACGCGATCACGTTGCCATGGTCGCCGGACGGAAAGGCGAGCGCCCGGCCGCCGAACGCGCGGGCGAGCGCGGCGAACTGGGCGTCGTAATTGCGGCTGCGGCCGAACAGGTTGGCCACCAGCAGGCCGCGCCGGGTGAGCCGCCTGCGGCAGTCGCGGTAGAACGCCTCGCCGGCCAGCGCACCGGGGCGGGCACGGTGATCGAAGCCATCGACCAGGATGCAGTCGTAGCGGGTGCGCGCGGCCTTGATGAAGGCCACGCCGTCGGCGCGATGCACGGTCAACCGCTCGTCGTCGGCGGGCAGGCGAAAGGCGTGGCGCGCCACGGCCACCACCTCGGGATTGATCTCCACCACGTCGAGCCGCGCCGCGGGCCGGTGGCGGTGGAGAAACTTGGCGATCGAGCCGGCGCCCAGCCCGATGATCAGCGCCGTCGCCGGCCAGTCGGCACCCGGGCGCAGCAGCAATGCGGCCATCATCTCGCGCGTGTAGTCGAGTTCGAGCGACCACGGCCGCGCGACGCGCATCGCGCCCTGAATCCACTCGGTGCCGAAATGCAGATAGCGCACGCCGGCTTCTTCGGACACCTCGATCGAGTGCTTGGGCGGCGGCGCGGTCATGGCGGACGATGATGCCACAGCGCGGCAGAGAACCCGGCGCGCGGCGGCCATCGGCCTGACAGCCGCACAGGCTGGCGATCTGCGACATGGCAAGCCTGCAACCCGCATGGTTGCTGGCCGTGCGAATAGGCATGCCGAAGTTGCCCGTGTTTACTGGCTTGCAGGCCGATGCCGCAAGAACATCAGCCGAGCGGCGCCACCCCGATCAGCCACTTGTGAGCCCAGAAGGTGAATGCCGCCCAGCCGAGCAGCGCGACGATCAGCACCTTGACATCGCGCCCCGCCCCGAGCGCGGGATAGCGCGTGCCGGCGATGCGGTCACGCTTGCGCGCGGCGACGAAGCTCAGGACCGCCCACGCCAGAAACGCGCCGAAAAGCACTACGTCGCCCAGCCGCCCGTTGGCGAGCAGGTGCGCGAACGCCCACAGCTTGACGCCCGCCACCATCGGATGGCCGATCGCCGCCTTGATGCGGTTGCCCGGCACGTAGGCCGCCACCAGCAGCACCAACGACGGCAGCATCAGCAGCACGGCGACATGGCGCGTCCACAGCGGCGGGTTCCACAGGTCGACGGGCGCCAGCCGCGTTTGCCCGTAGCCCCACACCAGCAGCGCGAATCCGCCGAGCGCGACGATCGAATACAGGCCCTTCCAGCGTTTCTCGCCGAGACGGGCGAACTGCCGCGTGCGCCAGCCGTCGGCGAATATCCGGATCGAATGGGTTCCGAGAAACACCAGCAGGCCGAGCAACAGGAAGGTCATGGCGGGATCGCTCTCCGAAGAAACCGGGCCAGTATCGCCGACAAACGCGGCAGGCGCATGCCACACGGCGATTTGCCGCCACGCGGCACGCCTCGATCAGACCTTGCTGCCGGCACCCGGATCGAGCGAGCGCCCCTGCGGCGCATCAGGCCGTGCGTCGCGACAGCGGCTTGACGCGCCACACGGTGCGCTGCCGCTGCACCAGCGCGATCGGCACCGGGTGCGCCTCGCCGCAGCCGGGCGAACCGGGCAGCAGCGCCGGATGCAGGTCGACGACGAAAACAGGGTCGAGATGCAGCTCGCAGCCTTCCTCGATGCGCGAGAATTGCGCGCCTTCGCCGGCAGCCGGATCGGCCTGCAGCGCTGGCAGCGGATCGGCGCCGTGCTCGACGTAGCGCAGCAGCGCGACCAGCCGGCGCGCGCTTGCGGCGGCATCGACAGCGCGACGCCGTTCTCGACCACCAGTTCGTTGCCGGCGCAATCGATCGCCGCGCCGGGCGAGACTTCGACGAAATTGCCCGTCACCCGCACATCGAGTCCGCTGATCACGCCCCAGCCATGGACATGACGGTTGTGGCGGCGCGCGCGGCCGAGCAGATAAGCCTGCTCGTCGCGAAAGTCCTCGGCGGTCAGCAGGCGGCCGTCGAAATAATTCAGGCGATGCAGGCGGGTGGGCGAAGCCATCGGAAACCTCCTCCGCTGGATGCGGCGGCACGGACACGGCGCCCGGACTCGCGGGCGAATTATCTCATTAACATCCAGCACCCGGTAACCCGCATGGATTGGACCTCGCAGGCTGGCATGGCTTGGAGCCCCGCATCCACGGGCCTTGCAGGGCATGTCAGCCTGCGAGGTCCAATCCATGCGGCTCTCAGGCCAGCGCATCAATCGCGATTCGCGATGCTCACTTCCCAGCCGGCGCCGGCTGGCTCGATTAGCGCCGTCACCGGCAAAAAGCGCTCGATCACGGCGACGTTGGTAGCCAGATGGCTCGACTGCGCGCAGGTTGTGAAGCGCCCGCCGCCGGCCAGGGCGAGCGGCAGCACGAGCTGGTCGGCCAGATGCTCGCCGGCCGCGGCGCCGCTGGCGAGCCAGGCGCGCGCCGCATTGACCACGCGGTCGGCCACCGTCTCGGCCGAGACGCCGCGCTGGCCGAAGCCGGTGAACAGTTCGGTCACCTGCTGCTGCTCGAATTCGAGCAGCAGCGCGTTGCCCGGGCCTTCGCGCTGCGGCAGTTCGCGTATCTCGGTGTCGATGCCGCTGAAGCCACGCGCCACGACTTCCAGCTCGCGGCGGGCGACGTTGCCCGGCACGGCGGCAACGATCGCCTGGGCACGCATCGCGCGCAGTTCGCCGCGCTGGCAAAGTTCCAGCGGCACGAGGCGCGACGGCGCAACCCGCGCGCGGACCTCGCCGCCACCGGCCGGATAGAAGCCATGGCGCAGCAGTTCGAGTTCGGCCACCGCGCCCATGCGCCGCATCAGCGGCAGCCAGGCGCGGATCAGGAAATCGGCCGGCGGCGCGGCCGGGTTGTGGGTGCCGCCGCTAACCGTCAGCGTGCTCGGTGCATCGGCAAACCAGAGAGCCGGCAGCACCGTCTGCAGCACCAGCGTGCAACTGCCCGCGGTGCCGATGGCAAAGCGGTAGTCGCCGCCGCGGATCGCTCCCGGCATGAGAACGAGCGACTGCGAAGCGGGAGCCGCGCCCTCGACCCGTGCGCCCGAGATCGTGGCCGCCGCTTCGATCGCCGTCAGATGCTGGCGCAGCAGGCCGGGCTTCCTGCGCTTCGCGCGGATGCCCTCGATGCGAAACGGCGTGCCGGTGATCATCGACAGCGTGAGCGCGCTGCGCAGGATCTGCCCGCCGCCTTCGCCTTGGGCGCCGTCGATCTGGATGGTGTCGATCGCCATCTTCATTCAGTTTTCAGACCGCGACATTACGGTGTTGAACAGGAAGTCGTCGAGCTGCGTGGCATTGCCTTCCGATTTCTTGTAGTCGATTGCGCGTCCGGCGCGCGCCAATTCGGATTCAATGAGGTCATTGAGGAGCGGCCGCCGGGCGCCGTATTCCTTCTCTCCGGCGCGCATTTTGATGGCGAGCAGATCGTTTATCTCGGCAATCACCTCAGCATCGCATACTGTGCCGGCCACCAAGTCGGCAAAGCGCATCGGCGCCATGCCGCGGCCCGCGTCGATCCAGCGCACGGCCAATAGCGGGCGCAGCACATAAAGGTACTTCTTGTGCCGAACGCGCTCGCTGCGCAGGTGCTCGCGGTAGTTGCGCTTCGCCATCGCGAGGTAGTGGTAGCGCCCTTTCAGCGGATTGAAGAAGTGCGCCCCGAGTTCGCGCAGACGCACTGCGACCTCGCTGTCGGCGCGATAGACGACCGGTGAATCGAGCCATTCGAGCAAGGTCGGATTGGACTTGCGAAGCAACTGAAGCGACTTGCGCAGTTCCCAACCGCCAATGTCGAGTTCGTCGTCGATCGGCAATTCGATCACGTCACGCTGGGCTTCGACGGTGAGGTACCAGCGCAGACGATGCACATAGAGAAACCGAACGTCGTAATCGCTGTCGGGAGAAGCAAAACCCCAGCCGCGACTTCCCGATTCGCAGGCGAACACTACGCGCACGTCGAAACTTCGCTCAATTGCGTCGAGCGCGGCATCAACGCGTGCGCGCACGGCATCGGCTATCGGGTGTTCGCTCAGTACCTCGAGTTTCATGTTCAATCCCTTCACAAGGCTCTTACCCCTTCACACACACCACCTGCTTCAAGGTGTGCACCACTTCCACCAGACTGCGCTGCGCCTGCATCACGGCGTCGATGTCCTTGTAGGCCATCGGGATCTCGTCGATCACGTCGGCGTCCTTGCGGCATTCGACATCGGCGGTGGCGCGGATCTGGTCGGCCACGGTGAAGCGGCGCTTGGCTTCGTTGCGGCTCATGGTGCGGCCCGCGCCGTGACTGCACGAGCAGAAGGCCTCTGCGTTGCCGAGGCCGCGCACGATGAAGCTTTTCGCGCCCATCGAGCCGGGAATGATGCCGAGTTCGCCTTTCTGCGCCGACACCGCACCCTTGCGCGTGACCAGGATGTCGGCGCCGAAGTGGGTTTCGTGCTGCACATAGTTGTGGTGGCAGTTCACCGCTTCCACGTCGGCCCCGAACGGGTTGCCGATCTCGTGGGGCGCGGCGGCGATGACGTTGGCCATCATCACCGCCCGATTGCGCCGCGCGTAGTCCTGCGCCCAGCCGACCGCCTCGACGTAGTCGGCGAAGTGCTCGCTACCTTGCTCGAAGTAGGCGAGGTCGCGGTCGGGCAGGTTGGCAATGTGGACGCGCATGTCCTGCTGGGCGAGCGCGATGAAGAACGTGCCGATGGCGTTGCCGACGCCGCGCGAGCCCGAGTGCAGCATGAACCACACGCTGCCCGATTCATCCAGGCAGACCTCGATGAAGTGGTTGCCGGTGCCCAGCGTGCCCAGATGCTTGTGGTTGTTGGTGTTCTTCAGGCGCGGGTACTTGTCGGTGATGCGCTGGAAGCCGGCCAGCAGCGCGGCCCACTGCGCGTCGACGCTGCTGGGCGGGGTGTCCCACGAGCCTTCGTCGCGGCGGCCGCGGCCGATGGTGCGCCCGTGCGGCACCGCGCGTTCGATCGCGCTGCGCAGGCCGTGCAGGCTGTCGGGCAGGTCGGCGGCGGCGAGCGTGGTGCGCACCGCCATCATGCCGCAGCCGATATCGACGCCGACCGCGGCCGGGATGATCGCGCCTTGCGTCGGGATCACGCTGCCGATGGTCGAACCCTTGCCCAGATGCACGTCGGGCATCACCGCCAGGTGGCGGAAGATGAACGGCATCTTCGCGGTGTTCATGAGTTGCTTGCGCGCCTCGTCCTCGACCGGCACGCCCTGGGTCCACATCTTGATCGGCTTGCCGTTTTCCACCTGCAGCACGGCGAATTCCTGATGTTCCATTTCCTCTCCTTCGCGGCGGCCCGCCCCCCGATGGTAGCGGGATGCGATCGATCACTGCGCCATTCGCGCCAGCTTTCGCAGCATGCCTTCGCAGTACGCCGCGCGCGACGCTTCACGCTGCGCACGCTTGTTCGCCCGGCACTCGCGGCAACGGTTGGCGCGGGTCCACACGCCGCCTTTTGCGACTTCGTACCACCACTTCTGCCGCTCGGCCGTCCACACGCCTTCGGCGCCGCAATCGACGCAGCGGAAACACACGTCGACATAGGAGCCGCGCGTCACGAAATCCGGCACGCCGTAGCTGTTGTCCGGCGCGAGCCGGCTCGGGTCGCATGGCGCACCGCCGGCGTATACGGTGAAACGCGGGTCGATGTACGCACGTGCCTCGCCCGCCGCCACACGTGCGACGCGCGCTGCCTTAATTTCTGCCCGGCGCTGTTTTCCGCTTTTCATTTCAATCTCCTTGTCCCCAACCCTCCCGCCGATGCGGGAGGGGGCGCTGCTGCTCCTGCGCCCGCCGGGCGCGCCTGATCTTCACCGGGCCGTCGAGCACCGGCTCGAGACCGGGCTATCGGGATCGGCGGACCGGGCTGCGAACCCGGCGCGGTGTCGTCACATTGCCCGGATCGCGCTGCCGGCCTGGCGATCGCTATCCCCATTGCGAACGGCGTGCCAGCGCCGCCCGCACGCCGGGCGCGGTTGGCAAGCTATTGAATCGATGTGGGAAAAGTGGTGCGGCGCCGGGCAATACGACGATGCGGCCGCAGTTCGCAGCGAGAAAACTTATACTGTGCGCTAGTAAGTTTATTCCACAGGATAGCCAGCATGCGCAGGACAGTGGTCATCGGCTTTCTCGGCAGCCAACTCGATTACGCCGGCAAGGGTTCGGCGCGCTGGGACAGGTGGCGGCCCAGCGTCGCGCTGTGCCAGCATGAGGACCTGTTGGTGCATCGTCTCGAGCTGATTCACGACGCGCGCAACCGCGGGCTGGCCGAACGCGTGAAGCTCGACATCGAGTCGGTTTCGCCGGAGACCGAGGTCAGGCGCGTCGAGATGGAACTGCGCGACCCGTGGGATTTCGAGGAGGTCTACACCGCGCTGCACGAGTTCGCGCGCGGCTACGCCTTCGACACCGACGCCGAGGACTACCTGATCCACATCACTACCGGCACGCATGTGGCGCAGATCTGCTGGTTTCTGCTGACCGAGGCGCGCACGCTGCCGGCGCGCCTGCTGCAGACCGCACCGCCGCGCAAGAAGGACGCCGCCGATTCGGTCGGCAGCTACGCGATCATCGATCTGGATCTTTCGCGCTACGACAAGATCGCCCAACGCTTCCGGCGCGAACAGGCGGACACGGTGTCCTTCCTCAAGGCCGGCATCGCGACGCGCAATGCGCGCTTCAACCGGGTGATCGAGCGCATCGAGCAGGTGGCGGTGCGCTCGAAGGCGCCGGTGCTGCTGGTGGGGCCGACCGGCGCCGGCAAGTCGTTCCTGGCGCGGCGCATCTTCGAGCTCAAGCATGCGCGCCATCAGGTCGGCGGGCGCTTCGTCGAGGTCAATTGCGCCACGCTGCGCGGCGATTCGGCGATGTCCACGCTGTTCGGGCATGTGAAAGGCGCGTTTACCGGCGCGCAGTCGGCGCGCCCCGGCCTGCTGCGCGCGGCCGACGGCGGGCTGCTGTTTCTCGACGAGATCGGCGAACTCGGCGCCGACGAGCAGGCGATGCTGCTCAAGGCGATCGAGGAAAAGCGCTTCCTCCCGGTGGGCGCCGACAGCGAAGTGGCGAGCGACTTCCAGCTCATAGCCGGCACCCACCGCGACCTGCGCCGGTGGGTGGCGCAGGGGCGCTTTCGCGAAGACCTCCATGCGCGCATCAACCTGTGGACCTTTGAACTGCCGGGGCTGGCGGCGCGCGCCGAGGACATCGAGCCCAACCTCGACTTCGAACTCGAGCGCCATGCGCGCGAGCAGGGCCGGCAGGTGCGCTTCAATGTCGAGGCGCGGCGCGCCTACCTGGCGTTTGCCGCCTCGCACGAGGCGCGCTGGCCGGGCAACTTTCGCGAGTTGTCGGCCTCGGTCACGCGCATGGCCACACTGGCCGAATCCGGCCGCATCACCGATGCGCTGGCCGCCGAGGAGATCGAACGCCTGCGCAGCGCATGGGGCGACGGCAATGCCGGCGACGCCGGCGCCGACGCGTTGCGCAGTCTGCTCGGCGAGGCCGTCGACAATCTCGATCTGTTCGACCGCGCCCAGCTTGCCGCGGTGGTCGAAACCTGCCGCGCCTCGGCCAGTCTGTCGGAGGCCGGCCGCAAGCTGTTCGCCGTGTCGCGGCTGGAACGCAAACAAGCCAACGACGCCGACCGGCTGCGCAAATACCTCGCGCGCTTCGGGCTCGACTGGGCCGCCATCGCAGCCGGCTGAGGACGCGCCGCAGCGGTTTGTTTTTGCTGTCGGGCAGGCGCCGTGGCATGAATCACGGTCGGCGCAGGCGCACAATGCAAGAATATGTCACATGTACGCCAATCCGGGGGATGACCGTGCCGAACCGAGGCCGATTGCTGGTGGTGGACGACTGCGAGATCTGGCGCACCCTGATGCGCTGCAGCTTCAGCGTCGACACCTGGGACGTGGTGGAAGCCGAAACCGCGGAAGATGCCTGGTCGCTCTATCGCAGCGAGCCGTTCGACGCGCTGGTGGTGGATGTGTTGCTGCCCGGGGTCAGCGGTTTCGACCTGGTGCGCGAGATCCGCAACCAGCCCGGCGGCACCACGCTGCCGGTGGTGCTGGTCTCCGGCCGGCACAGCCGGGAGTTCATCGAGCAGGCGCTGCGCGCCGGCGCCGACCTTTTCGTGCGCAAGCACCACGACACGCGCTCGCTGGTGATCTGCGTGCAGCGCCTGGCCAGCCGGGCCGAGAATCCTTCGCCGCTGAAGCCGGACGAAGACGGCAGAGTCCACTTCACCACCCTCCAGTAGCCGGGCTTTTAGCCTCGCGCGGTCGACGGCCTGCAGGGCGCATGGACAGGCGCTCTGCGGACGGCATGCCCGGAAAGGCCCGTATCCAGGCGCCTGTAGCGCCATCCGGCCTGAACTGACCGATCCGCGCGCCCCTGCGGCCGGCATGGCAACCGACCCGATGCGCCGCCGGCGACCGGCAGCGAAACCGGCGCGCGGCCGCGCCGGATCCATCCGGATTAGTGCAAAACGCATAACAATCCGCGGGTCGGCAGGAACTATCTCACGCAAATCCCGTGACGCAATCGAACGACTCGGTCCAATGACGTATTCGCACCTTAAAGCCTGTGTGGCACCCTGTCGATAAGGTGTTTGAGTACCGTGTTTGAGTACACCAGCGAGCGAGGAAACGATCATGGCCCAGCTTCAAACCATCGGACCCGGATACCACGGCAATGCCGGCAATGTGTTGCCGCAGGCACAGCCCGATGCGGTGTTTCACCCGCTGCAGTGGGTGCGCGCACGCTGGAATGGCGGCACCCTGACCGGCCGCGTCTGCTGCGCGATTGCCGGCGACTCGGGCGGCGAGTTGTACGAAGTCGAATTGCCGGAACTGATCGGCAAGGGCGGCACCCATGTCCGCGTGATGCGTGCGGCCAACGAGCTGGAACCGGCGCCGGGCGCCCTGGCCGGCTGAACGGCTCGCGAACGGCGCAGAATCGGGTGACGACATGGCAACCGTGATCAGCCTCAGCGAAGCGAAGCTCGAGCAACCGGCACCGGCGTCGATGCGCCGGCCGGCCAAGGCCGCGGTTTACGACTTCGGCGAACGGCGCAGCGCCGGCCTGAGCGCCGCCGAAGCGGCGAGCCAGGCAGCTCGCGAAGTCGCCCTGCGCGCGCAGCGCCTCGGCGCGCTCGACGGCTACACTGTGCAAGTATGCTGGGAACAGCCGGACCGGCCGGGCGAGCCGCGCTACGCGGTGGGCTTTCAGTACGGCCACACCGAAACCGAACTGCTGCTGGCGTTCTACACCAGCGGTCCCGACAAGATGGGGCCCACGCTGCAGATACCCGTCGCCGGCGTGAGGAACGTACTGCAGTTGTCGCCGGAAAAGCTCTGCTGCTAGGGTGTGATCCCATTAAGTTCACGGTCGAACGATCCGTGAACCGGATGTGAACACAACCTGGCGGGTCGCGCCTGCGCCCGGCGGCGCCGATCGATCGATCGATCAATCTGGAAACCAACCATGCGTTCGATGCTTCGCGCCATGTGCGCTCGCCCACGCCGCTTTGGCGGCGCGATCCTTGCGCTCGCCGTCGCGCTGACAACCGGCGCGGCGCTCGCCGACGACGAGACGCCGGCCGAAGAAGCCGGCTTCACCTACCAGGCAATATACAAGGCCGATCTGATGCAGGGGCTGTCGCAGCGGATCGATCGTCATGGCCAGTTTCTCGGCAACCTCGACCTCAAGCTCGGCTGGCGCGGGCGGCCGACCGAAGCCGGCACCACGCGCGCGCTGATCCACCTGCTCTACAACCACGGCGACAAGCCGAACGAGCGCTACGGCACCGCGCAGGGCGTTAGCAACATCGAAACCCCGGTCAATACCGGCAAGGTCTACCAGGCGTGGCTGGAACAGGGGCTGTTCGGCGACGACTTCACGCTGCTGGCCGGGTTGTATGATCTGAACAGCGAGTTCTATGTCACCGATTCCTCGGCGATGTTCATCCATCCCGCATTCGGCACCGGCGCCGAACTTGCGCAGACCGGGCGCAACGGGCCATCGATCTTTCCCAACACCTCGGTTGCGCTGCGGGCGCGGCTGCGTCTGGGCGCGGGCTACCTGCAGGGCGCGATTTTCGATGGTGTGCCGGGCGATCCGGGCAACCGTCGCGGCACCCACATCCGCTTCAGGCAGGGCGACGGCGTGCTGCAGATCGTCGAAGCCGGCGTCGGACTCGAACAGGGCAAACTGCCGGGCAAGTTCGCGCTCGGCACCTGGCGCTACAGTTCCCCCTTCGATGATCAAAGCGATGTCGACGCCGCCGGCGCGCCGGTGCAGCGGCGCAATCGCGGTACGTATTTGCTGTTCGATTACCCGCTGCTGGCGCTCGATGCGGCGGCCGGCCGCGGCGTGAACGTCTTCCTGCGCGCCGGCGAGGCCAATCCCGACATCAACCGCTTCGGCTGGGCGGTCGATGCCGGCGCGACCTGGCGCGGACCGTTCGCCGGGCGTCCCGACGACGCGGTCGGCATCGGCTTCGCCTACGAGCGCAACAGCCGCAAGGCGCGCGAGGCGGCGCTTGCCGACCAAGGGCGTGCGATCGGCGGCGAGCTGGCGCTGGAAACCGACTACCGGGCGCAAGTTCTGCCTTGGCTGGTGCTGCAGCCGAACCTGCAATACCTGCGCCGGCACGGCGACGGCGCCGGCAGCCTCGGCTGGCTGGCCGGCCTGCGAGTCGAGATCACCCTGCCCTGATCTGCGGGCGGCCGCGCGCCGCAGCCGACGGCATTGCGCCAACGGGGTGCCCGGCGGACCGCATGGAATGGCGGTCTACAGGCTGCCACCCCGGAAATGCGCGTGGATATTGGCTCTCAGGGCATCGCGATTTCTTTGGCGGGGCGGGATTGGCGCAGCGGCGCCGGCGGCGCTGCGCGCGAGCACGGCGGTCGAATCGTGCCCGTCGCCGCATGCGAGAATTCGCGGGTCTGTCGCTTGTCGCGGTCCATCATCCAGTGAAAATTCTCGAATACGTCGGCCTCGACACCACGCGCGTTGCGCCGGCCTATCGCAAGGTGGCCGAGGCCATCGAGCGCGACGACTTCCGCGCCGCGCAGGTCAAGAAGCTCGCCAACCTGAGCCACGGCAAGTTCTACCGTGCCCGGCTCGACGATGCCGACCGGCTGCTGTTCTCGCTGGTGCGCCACGGCGACGAGGTGTGCGCGCTGATGCTCGAGGTGATCCGCAACCACGACTACGACAAGTCGCGCTTCTTGCGCGGCGCCGCGATCGACGACACGAAAATCCCCGACTGCGATATGGCCGAAGCGCTGCGCGACGCCCTGCCGGTGCGCTACCTGCACCCCGAGCGCACCGCGGTCCACCTGCTCGACAAGCCGATCTCTTTCGACGACGCGCAGGAAGCCATCTATCGCCAGCCACCGCCGCTGATCCTGGTCGGCAGCGCCGGCAGCGGCAAGACCGCGCTGACGCTGGAAAAGCTCAAGCACGCCGAGGGCGAAGTGCTCTACGTCACGCAGTCCGCCTATCTGGCGCAGAACGCGCGCGACCTCTACTACGGCAACGGCTTCGAGCACGCCGGGCAGGAAGCGCTGTTCCTGTCGTACCGCGAGTTCGTCGAGTCGATCCGCGTGCCGGCGGGACGCGAGGCGACCTGGCGCGACTTTTCCGGCTGGTTCGCGCGCATGCGCCAGGCCTTCCGCGGCATCGACGGCCACCAGGCGTTCGAGGAGATACGCGGCGTGATCGCCGCCGGTGCGGCCGGCGTGCTGTCGCGCGAGGACTACCGGCAGCTCGGCGTGCGCCAGTCGATCTTCGCCGACACGCAGCGCGACGCGCTGTACGATCTGTTCGACAAGTACCGCGGCTGGCTCGCCGAGGCCGGGCTGTTCGACCTCAATCTGGTGGCCCACGACTGGCTGGCGCTGGCCGCGCCGCGTTACGATTTCGTGGTCATCGACGAGGTGCAGGACATCACCACCGCCCAGCTTGCGCTGGTGCTCAGGACGCTGAAAAAGCCCGGCCATTTCCTGCTCTGCGGCGACTCGAACCAGATCGTGCACCCCAACTTCTTCTCCTGGGGACAGGTGAAGAGCCTGTTCTGGCGCGACCCGCAACTGGCCGAACGGCAGCAACTGCAACTGCTGAGCGCCAACTTCCGCAACAGCCAGGAAGCGACGCGGGTGGCCAACCAGTTGCTGAAGATCAAGCAGCAGCGATTCGGGGTCGATCGACCGCGAGAGCAACTTTCTGGTCAAGGCGATCGGCGGTGCGACGGGTCAGGTGGCCTTGCTGGCGGACAAGGACGCCGTCAAGCGCGAACTCGACCAGAAGATCCGCCAGTCCACCCACTTCGCCGTGCTGGTGATGCGCGACGAGGACAAGGCCGAGGCGCGCAAACATTTCGCCACCCCGCTGCTGTTCTCGATCCACGAGGCGAAGGGACTCGAGTATCAAAACATCGTGCTGTATCGCTTCGTATCCGATCATCGCGCCGAGTTCGGCGAGATCGTGCAGGGTGTCGACGGCGCCGATCTGGCCGGCGACACCCTCGACTACCGGCGCGCGAAAGACAAAACCGACAAGTCGCTGGAGGTATACAAATTCTTTGTCAACGCCCTGTATGTCGCGCTGACCCGGGCGATCGAAAACCTGTACATCATCGAATCGGATACCGCGCATCCGCTGTTCAGCCTGTTGCAGTTGTCACCGGCCGGTCAGATGAAGGTCGAGGCCCGGCAGTCGACGCTGGAAGACTGGCAAAAGGAAGCGCGCAAGCTCGAGTTGCAGGGCAAGGACGAGCAGGCGCAGGCTATCCGCAGCAACATCCTGCGGCAGACCCCGGTGCCCTGGCCGGTGTTCGACCAGAACCGGGTGACCGAACTCTTGGTCAAGGTGTTTCGCGAGCAGGCGCCCGGCGGCAAGCAGCGCCAGCAGCTCTACGAAGTCGCCACCTGCCACGACGAGCCGGTGCTGGCCGACTGGCTGGTCCGCGAAGCGAAGTTTCCTGCGGCGGAAGGCTTTGCCCAGCAGCGCGCGACCCTCGGCCGCAAGAGCTACGTGGCCTGTTTCGCCAGCCATTTCAAGGACATCCTGCGGCAGTGCGAGCAGCACGGCATCGACCACCGCCTGCCGATGAACCAGACCCCGCTGATGGCCGCCGCGGCGGCCGGCAACCTGGCACTGGCGGACGCCCTGCTGGAACGCGGCGCCGACCGCGCGGCGGTCGACCACTACGGCTACAACGCGCTGCATTGGGCGATGCGCGAAGCGTTTCGCAACGCGAAATTCGCCCGCGGGCCGTTCGCCGCCCTCTACGAGCGGCTCGCGCCCGCCGCCATCGATGTGAGCACCGGGGAGCGGCTAGTGCGCATCGACCGACACTTGTCGGAGTATTTCCTGTTCCAGACGCTGTGGGTGTTGTTCAAGTCGCGCTTCACCCACCGCCAGCGACGGCCCTACGGGGCATTCGAAACGCAGGCGATTCTGGATGCCTGGCGCGACTTGCCGGCCAACGTGGTGCGGCCGGAGCGCAACAAGCGCCAGCACCTGTCGGGCGTACTGGCGCGCAACGAAGTCGAGCGCGACTATGCGTACAACCGGGCGCTGTTCGTGCGCATCGCGCAGGGCTGGTACCAGTTCAACCCGCGGCTCGCGCTGCGCCGCAGCCAGGGCGGGAACGAGGCGTGGCTGCCGATATACGGTGCGCTCAATCTGCCTTTCATCGCCGAATTCGCGCTGCAGCCGGTCTGGCAGCCGATCGACGACTATCTGGCGCTGGCCGGCATGGCGCCGCGCAGCACGCCGATTGCCGCCGAACGCGCGCTCGCCCGGCTGGAGGCGGCCGAGCGCGCACGCGAACAGCAGCAAGCCGAGGAGCGCGCGGTCTATGAGCGCTGGCTGGACGAACAGCGGGCAAAGCAGGCGCGCGCGCCGACGGCCAAACCGAAGTGGGGCACGCCCGAGGCGAAACGGCACGAAATCGAGCGGCTGAGACAGGAAATCGAGCAGCGAAAGCGAGGCGGTTAGGGTGTGTTATCGCCCTGGCAATCCGTCGTGGCAGGATATAGTGGGAGTGGGCGCCCGCCGGCTCGATGGCGGCGGGTGCGTCAACCCCCGGGCCGCACCGGGCGTTCGTTGCTGGCCCCGACCGATCATCATGTGAAAAGGAAGCCGCTTGCCATGGTCAATCCCCTGCTGCCCCGGCTGTTGCTCTCCCTGGCGATTGCCGGCGTTGCCGCGTTTTCGGCCTGGCGCGCGGCGCAGGAGTTGTCGGGGCGCACGGCGGACGGGGTGCGCTTTCGCCCCCGCCGCGGCAAGGGCGCGGGGTTCGCGGCGGCAGCCGGCGGGCCGATAGTGATCGATCACGCGACCCTCGCCGGTACCCGCGATGCCTTGTCCGGGGCAGGGCTGGACGCGGATGGCGAGATTTTCCGCTGCGCCGACTGCCAGAGTTACTACAGCGTCGCCAGCGTGCGGGCGCTGGCCGACGAGAACGGCGCGCGCTGCATCAACTGCGGCAGCATGGAGCGCATCCCGGTGCAGGTGGCCGCCCGGCAATGACCGCCGGGGTGGCCGACCGCTACAGCCGGCATCGCGCGATCGCCGGTTTTTTCCAGGAGCGCCTGCAGGCGATGCGGGTGGCGGTATTCGGCGCCGGCGCCATCGGCAACGAGGTGGTCAAGAATCTGTGCCTGCTGGGTGTCGGCGCGATCGACCTCTACGACTTCGACAGCGTCGAACTGCACAACCTGACGCGCTCGATCCTGCTGCGCGCCGCCGACATCGGCCAGCCGAAGGCGCAAGCGGTGGCGGCGCGCGCCGCCGCGATCGACCCCAACGTGGCGCTGCGCGCGCTGCCCGGCGACCTGCGCGATACGCTGGGACCGGCGACCGCGGCCGGCTACGACGTGGCGATCGGTGCGCTGGACAATTTCGAGGCGCGCCTGCGCGTCAACCGGCTGTGCCGGCTGGCCGGCCGGCCGTGGGTCAATGCCGCGATCGACAGCCGCCACGCCAGCGTGGAGAGTTTCCCGTTCGGCCCGCACGCCGAGGTCGCCTGCTACGAGTGCGGGCTGCCGGATTCGGTCTATGCGCGGCTGGCCGAACGCCAATCCTGCGGCGGCCTGGCCAAGGCGGCGCGCGCCGAGCGGATCGTCCCGACCACTGCGATCACCGCCAGTCTGGCCGCGGCGCGTGCGGTTCAGCAAGCGCTCACTTTGCCGCCCGACAGCCGGCGCTGGTTGATCGACAGCGAAGGCGGCGCCGCGGCCGAGGCGCGGATCGCGCGGCGGCCGGATTGTCCCGGTTGTTCCGAAGAGCCGCCGGCAGCGATCGAACGCCGGCCTGGCGACGGCGCGCCGATCACCGGTGCCGCGCTGGCCGGGCATGCGCGGCGGCTGGCCCACGACGGCGCGGACGGCGCCATGGTCGAGCTGGCCGAGCCGGTGGTTTGCGCGGCGGCCTGCGCGCGCTGCGGGCCGACCGCTGCAACGCGGGCGATCCTCGGCAAGCCGGCACGCGTGGTCAGCGAGAACGCAATGTTCTGCTTCGGCTGCGGCGGGCAGACGGTCAGCATCGAACTGAGCGAATTCCTCGCTCTCGAGGAACTCGAAGGCGAACTGGCGACTTGCGCAATACCGGTCGCGTTCGTGAGAGTAGGCACACACCTTTTGGACTTGACGCCGGCCCCGCCCGGCAAGGAGATTCGCCATGGCTGAAACCAGACTCGTGGTTCGCACCGCCGACCAGACCCGCCGCGCGGATATCGCGATGGACGAGCACAGCACCGGGGCCGAGGTGCTGCAGGCGGCGGTAGACAACTGGGCGCTGCCGGCCGACATGGACTACACGCTGGTCAATACCACCACCGGGCGCGTGCTGGTGCCGGCGGGCACGCTCGACGGCCAGGTGAAGGAGGGCGACGTGCTCGAGGTGCAGCCGGTGCTGGTGGCGGGCGTCGGCGGGCGCTGATGTCGGCGCATCAACTGCGCCGCGCGGCGGATCTGGAAAGCTTGCGCGCGCTCGCCGCGGCCAGCGGCGGCCGGCTCAAACTGCTCGATGCGCAAGCCGCGCCGGGCCGGCCGATACGGCTGGAAATGCGCTGCCGCACCGCCGCCGATCAGCGCTACCCGGAACGGGCGAGCGTTGGCGTGACGTTTCGCATCGACCTGCCGGCGCGTTACCCGTTCGAGCGCCCGGCGGTCAGCATCGAGTCGCCGATTTTCCATCCGAACGTTTTCCCCAGCGGACTGGTGTGCCAGGGCGACCGCTGGCTGCCCTCCGAAGGCCTCGACTTGCTGGTCAAGCGCATGATCCGCCTGGCGACCTTCGATGCCGGCCATGTCAATCCGGCCTCGCCGGCCAATCGCCCGGCGGCGAACTGGTATCTGGCGCAACTGGCGCGCACGCCCGAGGCGTTTCCGACCGATCGCGTGGAATGGGAGGCCGAGCGGGTGATCCGCCCCTGCCCGGCCTGCGGCAAATCGCTGCGGCTGCCGGCCGGCCGGCGCGGCTTGGTGCATTGCCCGGCCTGCCGCCGCGACGTCGAAGTGCGGACCTGAAGCGCGCCATGGCGATCCGCTGGAGCAACGCGCCGGCACCCGATCCGCTGCCGGTCCTGCCCGGCCGCGACGGCGTGTGCGACGTCCATATCGTCCCGGCCGTAGAACTTGAAGTGCTTGCTCACTTGGCCGAAAAGTCCGTGGAACAGGGCGGGTTGCTGATCGGCCGCGCGTGGCGCTGCGGCAGTGCCGGGGCGCCGGGGGCGGTCAGCCATGTGCGGATCGAAAAGTCGGTGGCGGCGCGCGAGGCCGACGGTTCGGCGATTTCCTTGCGCATGGAAGGCTCGGTGTGGTCGGCCGCGCGCGCGCTGCTCGGGCCGGGCGAACTGATCGTCGGCTGGTACCACAGCCACCCGGGCCTCAGCGCGTTTTTCAGCGACACCGACCGGCGCACCCAGGCGGCGTTCTTTCACCACGATTACAGCGTCGGCTGGGTGATCGATCCGTGGAGCGGCGAGGAAGCGCTGTTCATCGGCCCGGACTCGCGGCCGGTCGGCCGCGGCCCGGCGGTCAGCGAACCGGAGACTGACGACGGGGCAGCGAGCGAGGCCGGCGGCGGCTGACTTCGCATCTGGCTGGAAGCCGCATGGATAGGCGATTTCGAAGATGCCATCCCGGCAAGCCGCGCCACTCGGACCTCGTGGCATGGCATGGCTGAAGATGCCCTATCCATGCGGCTCTCCGGACGGCTGAAACGCCGAGTGCATTTTCCAATGCGCAATCCGCAGTCCTAGCGGCCGCGGCGGCGCTGAAGGTTGCGCGCCGTTGCGCGAAGCACTGGGTGGCCGCGCGATGCCTCTGCTGCTACGGCATCAGACGTCGATGTTGCGCGCATTGAGCGCGTTGTTTTCGATGAACTGGCGGCGCGGCTCGACGTTGTCGCCCATCAGCGTGGTGAAGATTTCGTCCGCGGCGATCGCGTCGTCGATCTGCACCCTGAGCAGGCGGCGTACCGCCGGGTCCATGGTGGTTTCCCAAAGCTGGTCGGGGTTCATTTCGCCCAGACCCTTGTAGCGCTGCTTGGTCAGGCCGCGTTCGACCTCGGCCAGCAGCCATTGCATGGCTTCGGCGAAGCTGGCGATGGCCTGGCTCTTTTCGCCGCGACGAATCAGCGCGCCCTGGCCGACCAGGCCGCTGATGAGCTGGGCGGCGTGGCGGATCTGCTTGTAGTCGCCGGAGAGCAGGAATTCCTCATCGACATGGCCGACCTTGATGTTGCCGTGGATGATCTTTTCGACGCGCAGGATCCAGCGTTCGGTCTTGTCGTCGAAACGGGCGTCTACGCGCACGCCATTGGCGATGGCCCGGGTCAGGCGTTCGGCCGAGGCGCGCGCCGCGATCTCGTCGGCGAGCGACAGTTCGATGTCTTGCGCCAGCAGCGCGTGCAAGGCCTGGCTGTCGATGAAGTCGGTCAGCCGCGTGATTACCGCTTCGGCCAGCAGATAGGCGCGGGCGAGTTCGTCGAGCGCATCGCCGGCAATCGCGGCTGCGCCCTCGCGCGGCAGCAGTTCGGCGCCGTCGAGCGCGAGTTTTAGGAGGTGCTGGTTGAGTTCGTGGTCGTCCTTGATGTAGCGCTCGCTCTTGCCGTGCTTGATCTTGTAGAGCGGCGGCTGGGCGATGTAGATGTAGCCGCGGTCGACCAGCTCGGGCATCTGGCGGTAGAAAAAGGTGAGCAGCAGGGTGCGGATGTGCGCGCCGTCGACGTCGGCATCGGTCATGATGATGATGCGGTGGTAGCGCAGCTTGTCGATGTTGAAGTCGTTGGGGCCGATGCCGGTGCCCAGCGCGGTGACCAAGGTGATGATCTGCTCGGACGATAGCAGCTTGTCGAAGCGGGCCTTTTCGACGTTGAGCACCTTGCCGCGCAGCGGCAGGATCGCCTGGAACTTGCGGTCGCGGCCCTGTTTGGCGGAGCCGCCGGCGGAGTCGCCCTCGACCACGTACATCTCGCACAGGGCCGGATCTTTCTCCTGGCAATCGGCAAGTTTGCCGGGCAGGCCGACGCCGTCGAGCACGCCTTTGCGGCGCGTCATCTCGCGCGCCTTGCGGGCGGCTTCGCGGGCGCGGGCGGCGTCGATGATCTTGCCGGTGATGATCTTGGCATCGACCGGCTTTTCCTGCAGGAACTCGGCGAGCTTGGCGGCGACGACTTCCTCGACCACCGGGCGCACTTCGGAGGAGACCAGTTTTTCCTTGGTCTGCGAGCTGAACTTGGGCTCGGGCACCTTGACCGACAGCACGCAGGCGAGGCCTTCGCGCATGTCGTCGCCGCTGGTTTCCACCCTGGCCCTCTTGGCGATCTCGGTTTCTTCGATGTACTTGTTGATCACCCGCGTCATCGCCGCGCGCAGGCCGGTGAGGTGGGTGCCGCCGTCCTTTTGCGGAATGTTGTTGGTAAAGCACAACACCTGTTCGGCGTAGGAGTCGTTCCACTGCATGGCGACTTCGACGGTGATGCCTTCCTTGCTGCCGCTGGCGTTGAACACCGTGCCGTGCAATACCGTCTTGCTGCGGTTGATGTATTCGACGAAGCCCTTGACGCCGCCGGAATAGGCGAAGTCTTCTTCCTTGCCGCTGCGCTGGTCGGTGAGCTTGATCTTGACGCCGTTGTTGAGGAACGAGAGTTCGCGGATGCGCTTGGCCAGGATGTCGTAGTGGTATTCGACATGGCCGAAAATCTCTTCATCGGCGAGGAAGTGCACTTCGGTGCCGCGCTTGTCGGTTTCGCCGGTGATTTTCATCGGCGAAGCCGTTACGCCGTTCTGTTGCTCGATCAGCCGGTCAACCGGGATGCCGCGGTGGAACTCCATGAAGTGCTTCTTGCCGTCGCGCCGCACCGTCAGGCGCAGCCACTTCGACAGGCCATTGACGCACGACACGCCCACGCCGTGCAGGCCGCCGGAGACCTTGTACGAGTTGGAGTTGAACTTGCCGCCGGCATGGAGCACGGTCATCACGATCTCGGCGGCGGAGCGCTTTGGCTCGTGCTTGTCGTCGAACTTGATGCCGGTCGGTACGCCGCGGCCGTTGTCGGAAATGCTTATCGAGTTGTCCGGGTGGATCACGACCAGGATTTCATCGCAAAAGTTCGCGAGCGCCTCGTCGATCGAGTTGTCCAGAACCTCGAACACCATGTGGTGCAGGCCGGTGCCGTCAGAGGTATCGCCGATGTACATGCCGGGTCGCTTGCGCACCGCCTCCAGGCCCTCGAGCTGCTGGATGCTCGAGGCGTCGTAGGCGTCGGCGCTGTCTTGCGGGGTTTCCCGCGGCGGTTCCTGGGGCGGCAATGGATCAGACATCATTTCTCCGGTGGATGCGGGATCGATACGCGCACTAGATGCGCATCGGCATCACGACGTACTTGAAGCGCTCGTTGCCCGGCAGCGTGAACAACGCGCTGGAATTGGAATCATTGAGGCGGCATTCGATGTTTTCGCTCGATACATTGCGCAACACGTCGAGCAGGTAGGTGACGTTGAAACCGACATCGAGCGCTTCGCCGCTGTAATCGACTTCGATTTCCTCGTCGGCCTCTTCCTGCTCGGCATTGGCGGCGATGATCTTCAGGCAGCCGTCAGCGAGGACGGTGCGCACGCCGCGGAATTTCTCGTTGGTCAGGATCGCCACCCGTTCCAGCGACTGCAGCAGGGTCAGGCGCGGGATGGTCAGCAGTTTCTGGTGATTCTGCGGGATCACCCGCTCGTAGTCGGGAAATTTGCCGTCGATCAGTTTGGAAACCAGTTCCACGTTTCCGAAGCGGAATACCACCTGGTTGCCGCCGAGCTGGATCTCGAGCGGCTCGTCGCTGTCGGCGAGCTGGCGCGCCAGTTCCAGCACTGTCTTGCGCGGCAGGATGGCTTCGGTACGGACCAGATTTTCGTCGATCGACTCGGACGCGTAGGCAAGCCGGTGACCGTCGGTTGCGACCACACGCAACTCGTCGCCGGCAACGACCAGCAGCAGGCCATTGAGGTAGTAGCGAATATCCTGCTGGGCCATCGCGTACTGAACGAAACCGAGCAGCCGCTTGAAGCGCTTTTGTGTCAGCGCGAGTTTGAGCGGTTCGCCTTCAGCCTGTGCCATGCGCGGGTAGTCCGCAGCCGGTAGTGTCTGCAGGGCGAAACGGCTCTTGCCGGCCTTGACTGTCAGCCGTTTGTCGTCGAGCTGCAGGCTGATATTGGCGCCTTCCGGCAGGGATCGCAGGATGTCCTGCAGCTTGCGCGCGCCGACGGTCAGTGCGACGTCGGCACCGCCGCTGGTGACCGTGCTTGTCTTGATCTGGATTTCGATGTCGGTGGCGAGCAGGGTAAGGCGATCGCCCTGCTTTTCCAGCAGCACGTTGGAGAGGATGGGAAGGGTGTGGCGCTTCTCGACGATGCCGGAAACGGCTTGCAGTGGTCCAAGCAGGGCATCGCGTTGGGTGTTTATTAGAAGCATTGTATTTATACCTCTTATAAAGACTATGCTGCGGCGAATTCTGTGGATAAGCCGGTTTTATCTTCGGATATCAATTTCTTGGATACGCCGGAAAGGTGTTGGCAAGGGGCGCCGGGCAGCGTGGGCGAATTGTTGATGGTTTTCGGCCGGCGATCGGAACCGGCGCTTGTCCACAATTCGCTCCGGTATCCATACCGGGGTTGCGCACAGGCTGGCGGCACTCGGATCGGGCTCATCCACGCAATACCTGGGTCAGGACATGCAGGTCGTGATTGAGAACCGGATCGGACAGACGCAAATCGTTGATGGTGCGATAGGCATGCAGCACGGTGGTATGGTCGCGCCCGCCGAATGCGTCGCCAATCGCCGGATACGACTCGGGCGTAAGCTCCTTGGCCAGCCACATCGCGACCTGGCGCGGGCGGGCGACGGCCCGGGTGCGCTTCTTGGAATACATCTCCGCGACTTTCATTTTGTAGTAATCGGCGACGGTTTTCTGAATGGATTCAAGGGAAATCTGCCGATTGTACGCGCCGAGCAAATCCTTCAACGCTTCCTTCGCCAACTCCAGCGAGATCGGGCGGGCGTGAAAGCGCGAAAACGCCAATACTTTTTTCAGCGCCCCTTCGAGTTCGCGGACATTCGAGCGCAGGTTTTTGGCGATAAGGAAAGCCACTTCTTCGGCAAGGCTGATGCGCTCGGATTCCGCTTTCTTGTTGAGGATCGCGACCCGCATTTCCAGTTCGGGCGGCTCGATCTGGACCGTCAAGCCCCAGTCGAAACGCGAAATGAGGCGGTCCTCCAAACCCTCGACATCCTTGGGATAGGTGTCGCAAGTAATCACTATCTGCTTCTTGGCCTCAGTCAAGGCATTGAAAGCGTGGAAGAACTCTTCCTGGGTGCGGTTCTTGTTGTTGAAGAACTGGATGTCGTCGATCAACAGCAGGTCGAGCGACCGGTAATAGCGCTTGAAGACATCGAAAGACTTCTGCTGGTAGGCACGAACCACGTCCGCGTAGTAGTCCTCGGCATGGACATAGCGGATCACGGCGCGCGGATTGCGCCGTGCGACCTCGTTACCCAAGGCGTGGATAAGGTGCGTCTTGCCCAGGCCGACGCCGCCGTACACGAACAATGGGTTGTACGAGACACCCGGATTCTGGGCGACCTGCATCGCCGCGGCGCGGGCAAGATCGTTGGCGCGGCCGGTAACCAGGGTGTCGAAGGCAAAATCCGGGTTCAATCGGGTCTTGTCGTAGGGAGTCGCATCGGCCGGTGCAGCTTGCGGCGATACGGGCGCCACCGGTTCGTCGGCCGACACAACGGACGAGACTGCTTTCAAGTTGTGCGCGGGCGCCGACTGCGGCCCGGGCGCGGGCGACTCCGGCAGCGAAAGCATGATGCTGACCGGAGAATCGAAAAACTCCTGGCCAAGTTCCTCGATGCGGCGCAGGTATCGTTCGCGGACCCATTGCAGGACGAAGCGGTTCGGTGCGATCAGACGCACCCGGCCCGCGGCATCGGGGTCATTGGCGGCGTCTGCGGTGCGCAGCGTCTTGATCCAGGTCTGGAACTGCTGCTGCGACAGTTCCTGCTCGAAGCGGCTGAGACAGACCGACCAGAATTCGCTGGAACTCATGCCCAATCCCGTCCCGGCCAAGCCGCCTGCGGCACCTGCCCGGGTCGCGAGATCCATGCAATTTGGATCATTCCGACGCAGCGGCGGCGATCGGCGACGATTCCGAGCGAAGCCAATAAGAATATGAATATATTGAACAAGTCAGTTCTGCGCGCGCCGAAGCGGGGGATCTTTCAGGGGTTGGGAGGGCAGGCCGGACTGGCATTCTAGCGCTCCCGGGAAAAGTTATCCACAGCCCCGGGAAAGAAAAAGGCATTGACTTTTCAGTTGGCCGGCGGTGTAATCACGGGTTTCGCCCAAGTCAGAATCCAAACATGAAACGCACATATCAACCCTCGGTCGTTCGGCGCAAGCGTACCCACGGTTTTCTTGTCCGCTCGCGTACCCGCGCCGGCCGGGCCGTCCTGCGCGCTCGGCGGGCAAAGGGCCGTTCCCAGCTGGCCGTCTGAGCGCGTCAGCCGAAGGCGCACAGGACGCGGCTGCGCGCCAGTCGTTTCAACGCGCCGCCAGACTTAGCAAAACGGATGACTTTTCATCCGTTTTTGCATTTCGCAAGTCGCTGCGTAGTGAGCACTTCCAACTGCTGTTTCGCCCGGCTGGCCTTGCCTCGGCAAGGCTTGGGGTAGTGGTGGCGAAGAAGCTGGTGGGGCATGCGGTTGACCGCAATCTGCTCAAGCGCCTGGCTCGGGAAGCGTTCAGAACGAAGCGTTTCCAGCTTCGCGCCCACGATCTTGTGCTGCGTCTGTCGTCTGCGCCGCCGGCTTGGGACAAATCGGCGATTCGGGCCGAGATCGATAGTTTGCTGGACGGTTTGCCAAAATGAGACGTCTGGTGAGCAGATTGCTGCAGGTATACAAATACCTGGTCAGCCCGCTGCTGGGACAGAACTGCCGCTTTTACCCGAGTTGCGCCGACTATGCGCGCGAGGCGGTGGAACGACATGGCGTGGTACGTGGATTCTGGCTGGCGGCGCGCAGGGTCGGCCGGTGTCACCCGTGGCATCCGGGTGGCTTCGATCCGGTGCCATGAACTTGATCCATTGCGACGCTTGATCACGTATTCTTGCGGCCTCGACTGTCCTCTCCGTCCTTGATCGCGCACACCGGAAAGTTTTCCGCTTATGGATTCGCAACGCCTAATACTGCTGCTGGTTCTTACGTTTTCACTGGTGATGCTTTGGGACGGCTGGCAGCGCCAGCACCAGCCCGCTGCGACGGTGAAAACACCGGCGAATCAATCGACTGGAGCTACCGCGCCGGCTCCCGCAGCCACCCCGACGCCGTCGTCCAGCCTGTCTGCCGGCAGCAGCGCGGTTCCGGTGGCGAGTCCTGCGCAAGCCGTGGCAGCGGCGGCGGCAAAGGCGGTTGTCGAAACCGATCTTTATGTCGCCGAGGTCTCGTCACAGGGCGGCGATATCGTTCGCCTCGAGTTGCTCCAGCACAAGGCGACTTCGGACTCGAGCAAGAATTTCGTGCTGCTGGAGTCGGATGCGCAGCATACCTATCGTGCGCAGTCCGGGCTGATCGGGCAGGGACTTCCTTCGCACAAGACCGTGTTCAGCCTTACGCCGGGAAGCTTCAGTCTGGCCGAGGGCAAGGATACGTTTGAACTGCGACTCGAGGCGCCCGCGAACAATGGCGTGAAGGTCACGAAAGTGATGACTTTCCGGCGCGGCAGTTACCTGATCGACGTTGCCTACCAGATTGAGAACAAGGGACCGGTCGCACTTGCACCCAACGCCTATTTCCAACTCGAACGCGACGGTACCGAACCGCCGAGCGATACGCGGATGGTGCAGACGTTCACCGGCGCGGCTCTGTACACCGACGGCGACAAATACAAGAAGATCACGTTCGAGGACATCGCCAAGGAGAAGGCCAAGTTCACGCCCAAGGCGAACAATGGCTGGATCGGCATCGTCCAGCACTATTTCGTTTCGGCCTGGTTGCCGCAGGGTAGTGCAGAACGCGAATTCTTCGTGCGCAAGGTCGGCGACAACCTTTACTCCGCCGGGGTGATTCTGCCACTGGCGAGTATTGCCCCCAACGCCAACGGCGGCATCTCCGCGCCGCTGTATGCCGGTCCGCAGGAGCAGGGCCGGTTGAAGAATCCCGACCCGTCGAACCCGGGGTTCGTGGCGACCGGACTGGATCTGGTGGTCGATTACGGTTGGCTGACGATGATCGCGGCACCGCTGTTCTGGGTGCTTGAATGGTTCCACAAGCTGCTCGGCAACTGGGGCTGGGCGATCATCGCCCTTACGGTCCTGATCAAGGCGGCATTTTTCCCGCTCTCGGCCGCCAGTTACAAGTCAATGGCGAAGATGCGGATGGTCATGCCCAAGCTAACTCGGCTCAAGGAGCAGTATGGCGACGACCGCGCGAAGCTCAACCAGGAAATGATGGAGTTGTACAAGAAAGAGAAGATCAATCCGCTTGGCGGCTGTCTGCCTATCGTGGTGCAGATTCCGGTATTCATCGCGCTGTACTGGGTATTGCTGGGCAGCGTGGAAATGCGCCATGCGCCCTGGATCGGCTGGATTCATGATCTTTCGGTCAAGGATCCGTTCTATATCCTGCCGCTGATCATGGGCGCGACGATGCTGATCCAGACCAAGCTCAACCCGACGCCGCCGGACCCGATCCAGGCCAAGGTGATGATGTTCATGCCGATTGTCTTCACTGGCATGTTCCTGTTCTTCCCCGCCGGACTGGTACTTTACTGGGTGGTCAACAACGTACTCTCGATCGCCCAGCAATGGCAGATCACCCGGATGATCGAGGGTGGCAAGGCCAAGACGGTCTGACGTCATCGCAGCGATAGCCACCGCGCCGGGCCGCGGTGGCATCGGCGTAGTACGGGTGTCGGGACCACAGCTCGACGGCCTGGCCACATCCCTGACCGGGCGCCAGCCGGTGCCCCGCGTCGCCACCCTGGCTAACCTGCGATCGGCGGATGGATCGACGATCGATCGGGGCATCGTTATTTTCTTTCCCGGCCCGCATTCGTTCACCGGTGAGGATGTGCTCGAGTTGCAGGGTCACGGCGGCCCTGTTTTGTTGCGCATGTTGCTGGGGCGATGTATCGAACTCGGCGCCAGATTGGCCGAGCCAGGCGAATTCACGCGACGGGCCTTTCTCAATGGCAAGCTCGATCTGACGCAAGCCGAGGCGGTGGCAGATCTGATCGATGCCGCGAGCGAACAGGCTGTCCGGTCCGCACTTCGTTCGTTGTCGGGTGCGTTCTCGGTGGCGATTGGTGAACTGCAGGAGCGACTGACCGATCTGCGGCTTCGGGTCGAGGCCGGCCTGGATTTTCCTGAAGAGGAAGTCGATACGCCGCAGGCAGCGGATCTGCTCGCACGTCTTGCGGTGGTGCGCGAGACGCTCAATGAGGTACTGGCGAAGGCACGCCAAGGCAATCTGCTGCGGAGCGGTTTGCAAGTCGTGATCGCAGGTCAGCCGAATGTCGGAAAGTCCAGTCTTCTCAATCGCTTGGCCGGGGAGGAGAGGGCGATCGTGACGCCGATTGCGGGAACGACCCGAGATGCGCTGCGCGAGTCGATTCTGATCGAAGGTGTGCCGCTGCATGTGGTGGATACCGCAGGGCTGCGGGACACCACGGATCAGATCGAGGAGATCGGGATCGAGCGTAGCTGGCGCGAGATAGATCGGGCCGACGTCGTACTGCACTTGGTGGATGCGCGCGACGGCTGGCGCCACGCAGACGATGCGATCGCGCAACGATTGCCCAGGGGTGTCGAACACGTGGTGGTGGCTAACAAGATCGATCTTGCCCAGGTTGATAGTTTCCGGGAATTGCGCGACGGGCGCGTATGGATCGGACTTTCTGCCCAGACCGGCGATGGCGTGGCATTGCTGCAAGCGGAGCTGCTGCGGGCCGGCGGCTGGCGCGCAGGGATCGAGGATAGCTATCTTGCTCGCGAGCGGCACCTGCAGGCGCTTCAGGCGACTGCGTCGTTCCTTGGACAGGCCCAAAGTGTCGCGGGCGAGTGGGAGTTGTTTGCGGAGGAATTGCGCCTGGCGCAATCAGCGCTAAGCGAGATTACCGGGCAGTTCCTGGCTGACGATTTGCTGGGCGAGATCTTTTCCCGCTTCTGTATCGGGAAATGAGTCGGCACGCTCTCCCTGCCGAGCATAGGTGAGGCTTGGTCCAGGTCGTCGGCGAGGTGATCAAGGACCGGCAAGCCATGGCGGCGGGTCGGCGTTTCACGTGAAACATTGACCGATGGACCTGGCGTTACTCTTGGGCGGAGCGTTCCTTGCCGGGCTGGTCGACGCTATCGTCGGTGGCGGTGGGCTGATCCAGATCCCGTTGCTGTTCGGCGCCTATCCTGATGCCGGCGCAGCAACAGTCTTCGGAACCAACAAGCTGTCGGCCGTCTTCGGCACTGCCAGCGCGGCGGCGCGCTACTTCAGAAGGGTCGAGGTTCCCTGGCGGGCCGCCTTGCCGGCGGCGGGTGCGGCATTCGTCGCATCGTACTTCGGCGCAATGACGGTTTCCGCGTTACCCGAGGCGCTGCTCAAGCCGCTGGTCCTCGTGCTGCTTGTCGTTGTCGGGTGTTACACGCTGCTGCGCGGGGATTTCGGTCGAGTGGATCGCGGGCTGCATTTGGGCGGGCGGCAGATGTTTGGCGCGCTCGTCCTGGGTGGAGGGATCGGCTTTTACGACGGATTTTTCGGACCAGGAACCGGTAGTTTCCTGATCTTTCTTTTTGTCCGATTCTTCGGCTTCGATTTCTTGCGGGCCTCCGCCACCGCCAATGTGGTCAACGTCATGACGAATGTTGCGGCCCTGATCTGCTTCGGCTCAGGCGGGCAGGTCATGTGGCAACTCGGACTCGCCATGGCGTTCTGCAACGTTGCAGGTGCGCTCGTCGGGAGCCAGCTGGCGCTACGCCACGGCAGTCGCTTCGTGCGTCGACTGTTTCTGGTTGTCGTTCTGATTCTGATCGTTCGGTTCGCCGGGGAGTTGTTGCAGTCTTGGTCGCAATAGCCTCCCTGCCGGTTTCACGTGAAACAAGCCGGCTAGAACCCGATGAACAACGGCGGCACCGAAATCGTCACACCGGGCCTCCGGTAATACACCGGGCGCTCCTCGTAGGCGGGCGCCGGATAGTACACCCTGGGCGGCGGTTGAACGTAGGCATCCGGCGGTGCGTAGTATCGCGGGTAGTAGGCAACCGGCGGAGCTACATAGACCCGGCCGCGCCAGTTGTCACCATGGTGCCAACCGCGATGGTATCTGCCCTCATGGCGCCAACCGTCATGGGCAAAGGCACTTGCGGTGAATCCACCGAGCACGACGGTCGCAATTCCGGCAGCAATCAATCGCTTCAACATGCGGTTCTCCTCGGAACTCAGGTAACGCAGAATCTACGCCTTCATGCTAGCTCAGGCCGGCGCAGTCAGCTTCAGCGTTTTGTAAGCAAATGAAATCCGGCGCATCGGATCGGCGCTGTGCTTTCGCTGCTCTGCGGCGTATCATGCGTCCCTCGCGTCTTGGCCATTCCATTCTTCCATGTACTTCCCGACCCGTTTTGATGTGATCGTCGTCGGTGGCGGCCATGCCGGAACCGAAGCCGCGCTGGCTGCCGCGCGCGCAGGTGCGAGCACACTTTTGCTTACACACAACATAGAGACCCTGGGGCAGATGTCCTGCAATCCGTCGATAGGCGGTATCGGCAAGGGACATCTGGTCAAGGAAATCGACGCCCTCGGCGGGGCGATGGCGTCGGCTACCGACGAAGCCGGGATCCAGTTCCGCATCCTGAATTCGAGCAAGGGGCCGGCGGTACGCGCAACGCGTGCGCAGGCAGACCGCGTGCTCTATAAGGCGGCCATCCGTCGCCGGCTGGAGAACCAGCCGCGACTGATGCTGTTCCAGCAGGCCGTCGACGATCTGCTGCTTACGGGAGACCGCGTTTCCGGCGTTGTGACTCAAACCGGTGTGCGTTTCGAGGCGCAGTCGGTCGTGCTGACTGCCGGTACGTTCCTGTCCGGACTGATCCATGTCGGCCTGTCGAGCTATCAGGCGGGGCGTGCCGGCGATCCGCCCGCCGCGACCCTAGGAGCGCGCTTGCGCGAACTTGAACTGCCGCAAGGCCGCCTGAAGACTGGCACGCCGCCACGTCTGGATGGTCGCACAATCGATTTCTCGGTGATGACCGAACAACCGGGCGATCAGCCGGTTCCGGTGTTTTCCTTCCTCGGGCGCCCCGACCAGCATCCGCGGCAGCTCCCGTGCTGGATCGCCCAGACCAACTCGCGCACCCACGAGATAATTCGCGCCGGTCTCGATCGCTCGCCGATGTTTACCGGCGTCATCGAAGGCGTCGGCCCGCGTTACTGCCCGTCGATCGAAGACAAGATCCACCGCTTCGCCGACAAGACCAGCCATAATATCTTTCTCGAGCCGGAAGGCCTGGATACGCGCGAGATCTACCCTAACGGCGTTTCCACCTCGCTGCCTTTCGATGTGCAACTGGCACTGGTACGCAGCATCCGAGGTCTGGAAAACGCGCATATCCTGCGGCCGGGCTATGCGATCGAGTACGACTACATCGACCCGCGCAACCTCAAGAGCAGCCTCGAAACCAAGTCGATTTCCGGCCTGTTCTTCGCGGGACAGATCAACGGCACTACCGGCTACGAGGAGGCGGCCGCGCAGGGCCTGCTGGCGGGTATCAACGCGGTTCGCCTGGTGCGCGGCGAGGCCGGCTGGTGCCCGCGGCGGGACCAGGCCTACCTCGGCGTGCTGGTTGACGACCTGGTGACCCGCGGCGTCAGCGAGCCGTACCGCATGTTCACATCGCGCGCCGAATTCCGGCTCTCGCTGCGGGAGGACAACGCCGACCTGCGCCTTACCGAAACCGGCCGCAAACTCGGGCTGGTCGATGATGCCCGCTGGGACTCCTTCAACCGCAAGCGAGATGCGATTGCCGCCGAAACCGAGCGCCTGCGCAGTTCCTGGGTGCGACCGCAGACCTTGCCGGCCGGCGAAGCCGAACGTGTGCTGGGCAAGCCGATTGAACGCGAATACAGCCTGTTCGAACTGTTGCGCCGGCCCGGCGTGACCTATGACAAATTGATGGCGCTCACCGGTGCTCCCGATCCGATCGATTTTTCCCAGGCCGTCGAGCAGGTCGAGATTCAGGCGAAATATCAAGGCTATATCGATCGCCAGCAGGACGAAGTGGAGCGCAACGTGGAAGCCGAGTCGATGCGCTTGCCCGGCGACTTCGACTATGCCGCGGTTCGCGGACTGTCCAAGGAAGTCCAGCAGAAACTCAATCAACATAAGCCGGAGAGTGTCGGTCAGGCCGCACGGTTACAGGGCATCACGCCGGCCGCGATCTCCTTGCTGTTGGTGCACCTCAAGCGCGGTTCGCTTGCGGCAAGCCAGGTCGAATCGTCGGCCACCCGCCAGAGCGCATGACGATGAACGATCAACTTGCGCGTGGCATTGTCGCGCTGGGCCTGGACTTGCCGCAGCCCGCGCAGGAACGGTTGCTGGCCTTCGCCGCGCTGCTCGCCAAATGGAATCGCGTCTACAACCTGACCGCACTGCGCGAGGAGTCGCAGATGGTCACCCACCATCTGCTGGATTCCCTGTCGGTGCTGCCTCACCTCGAAGCCGGCGCGATTGCCGATATCGGTAGCGGCGGCGGTTTGCCCGGCATACCGTTGGCGATCGCCCGGCCCGATCTGCAGGTTGCGCTGGTCGAAACCAGTCACAAGAAGGCGAGTTTCCTGCAGCAGGCAAAGATCGAACTCGCCTTGGACAACGCGACCGTCGTCAACGACCGCGTCGAACAGTGGCAGCCCGCAACCCGGCCGGATGCCGTCATCTCGCGGGCGTTTTCGGACATCGCCGATTTCGTTCGGCTGACCCGGCACCTGGTCGGCGACAGCGGACGCTGGTACGCGATGAAGGGCGTTCTCCCGCACGACGAACTGGCGCACCTGCCCGACGGCTTTCACGTCGCAAGGATAATCGCGCTCGAGGTGCCCGGCCTGGACGCCGCACGCCATCTGATCGTCATTGAGCGACGCTGATCCGAACCGACATGGCCAGAATATTCGCAATCGCCAACCAGAAGGGCGGCGTCGGCAAGACAACCACCAGCGTTAATCTGGCCGCAGCGCTCGGCGCCGCCGGGCAGCGCGTGCTGCTGGTCGATCTCGATCCGCAAGGCAACGCCACCATGGGCAGCGGGATCGAAAAGCGCTCGCTGACGCAGTCCGTGTATCACCTGCTGGTGGGTTTGGTGGCGCTCAACGACGTTCGCACGGTATCGCCCGCCGGAAAGTACGACGTGCTGCCCGCCAATCGCGATCTGGCCGGGGCCGAAATCGAGTTGGTGGAACTCGAGCACCGGGAAACCCGGCTCAAGCGCGAACTGGCCGAGCACGATCACGAATATGATTTCGTCCTGATCGATTGTCCGCCTTCGCTGTCGCTGCTCACTCTCAACGGCCTGTGTGCCGCCAATGGCGTGATCATCCCGATGCAATGTGAATACTTCGCGCTCGAAGGCCTGTCCGATCTGGTGAATACCATCAAGAAGGTGCATGCCAACCTCAATCGCGACCTGAAGATCATCGGCCTGCTGCGCGTGATGTTCGATCCGCGCAACACGCTTGGCCAGCAGGTTTCCGCGCAACTCGAGGCACACTTCGGCGACAAGGTGTTCCGCACCGTCGTGCCGCGCAACATCCGGCTCGCCGAAGCGCCCAGCCACGGCCTGCCGGGCGTCTTGTTCGACCGCACCGCCAAGGGATCGCAGGCCTATCTGGCCTTCGCCGAAGAGATGATCGAACGCATGAAGACGCTCTAGAACTGCCGGACAAGCAGACCAGGGAGATCACGATGACACCACCAAAACTCAAAGGCCTGGGCCGCGGGCTGGACGCATTGCTGGCCGGTGACAGGAGCGACGATCCCGGCCATTCCAGCATGCTTGCCATCGCCCAGATGCAGCCCGGCAAGTACCAGCCGCGCACCCGCATGGACCCGGGCTCGCTCGATGAACTGGCTGCGTCGATCAAGGCGCAGGGCATCATGCAGCCGATTCTGGTGCGTCGCATTGGTGCCGAGCGCTTCGAGATCGTCGCTGGCGAACGTCGCTGGCGTGCCGCGCAGCTCGCCGGTCTCGATAGCGTGCCGGTGCTGATACGCGACATTCCGGATGACGCCGCACTGGCGATGAGCCTGATCGAGAACATTCAGCGTGAGGATCTCAATCCGCTCGAGGAAGCGGCAGGGTTGCAGCGGCTGATCGGGGAGTTCGGCATGACGCACCAGCAGGCCGCCGATGCCGTGGGCCGGTCGCGCCCCGCGGCGTCGAATCTGCTGCGCCTGCTGCAACTGGCCAAACCGGTGCAGGAATTGCTCATGGCCGGGGATATCGACATGGGGCATGCGCGTGCCCTGTTGCCCCTCGGCGGCGCCAACCAGATCGCGCTCGCCAACCGCGTCGTCGCCAAGCGGCTTTCGGTACGCGAAACCGAGCGCGTCGTCGCCCGCGAACTGAACCCGCCGCCGCAGCAAGCGGCAAAAGCCGAAGCCGACCGAGACCTGCAACGCTTGCAGGACGAGTTGTCCGACGCCATCGGTGCCAACGTCCTGATCAGGGCGAACAAGAAAGGCGCTGGCCGGCTCAGCATCGGCTTCGGCAGCCTCGACCAGCTCGACGGCATCCTCGAGCGCCTGCGCGGCGGCGGTTAGCCCGCCGTTTCACGCGATCCGGCACATCCGTGCCGCGACGAGATATGCATGAAGAATGCTTGACGCTGGCGGATGATCTCTCTACCCTGCGTTTGCGACGCGCGTCTCCAAGCGCAGCGGCAGGGAGTCGAGAAACTCCTCCGCGCTCTTGGGTTACCCAAGGGTCCAGCATTTCCGGCAAGGCGCGGCATGAGCGCCGCTGCGCCTGCGACGCAGGACTGCTCATGCACGACACGACAGGTTGGAGCGCGCGTCGCATCGTGATCTCCCAGACCAGTCGATTCGCCGAGTGATGCGGGCCGCGCCAATGCACGACGAGAGCCACCCGCGCTTCGACTCGCAGTACATCGAGCCCGATCTTCTGGCGCTCGCCACGCAGCTTGCCAATGCGCTATTAGCCGGCGAACAAAGGTCGCCGGCGTTGCGAAAACGTCTGCAAACGGTTCTCGGCCGCAACTGGCCATGGTTGGCGCAACTGATTCGACAAGTCCGGCTCGATTTCGGTGACGGCATCTCATCCGCCGAGCATGATGAATTGGTGCGCAGCATCCTCGCTTTTGCCCCCCTGCGGCGCGCGTTCGAGTCGGATGGCGAGGTACCGCGTGTCCGCGGCTGGTTTCCGTTCCAGCCGCCGATGGGCGCACCGCCAGCCCGGCTCGGTGCAATCGACTTGCCAGCGCTGGCGACACCCGGCGATCTTGCCGACTGGCTCGGTCTGCGGATCGGGGAGCTGGACTGGTTCGCCGGCAGCCTGCGACCGCAGGTCGCGGCGAACGGTCCGCTGTGGCACTACTCGTACTGTTGGTTGGCCAAGCGACGCGGCGGCTATCGCCTGATCGAAATCCCCAAGCCACGGCTGCGCAACCTGCAGCGCCGGATACTGCGCGACATCCTCGAACGCGTGCCCGTTCACCCAGCGGCGCATGGCTGCGTGCGCGGCCGTTCAGTCGTGAGTGCGGCACTCCCCCACACTGGAACCGACGTCGTGTTGCAGATCGATTTGCGCGAGTTTTTCTCCACCGTCACCGCAGCGCGCGTGCATGCCGTGTTTCGCACACTCGGCTATCCGCCGGCAGTGGCACGGCTATTGACCGGATTGGCGACTCACTCCACGCCGCATTCGGTCCTGCGCGCGGCGCCAGTCGCCGAACATGCTGACGCCCAAGCAAAGCGGTCCCAAATGCAACGCCAAGTCTTGCTGACGGTTCCGCACTTGCCGCAGGGCGCGCCAAGCTCGCCGGCATTGACCAATCTCTGCGCCTATCGCCTTGACCTGCGATTGAGCGGGGCGGCCGCGGCTTGCGGCGTTGGCTACACGCGTTATGTCGACGACCTGATCTTCTCCGGCGACGTGGCCTTTGCGCGCAAGATCGAGCGTTTCAAGTCGATGGTCTATTCGATCATCGTCGACGAAGGCTTCGAACCGCATTTCCAGAAGACTCGGGCACGAACGCAGGCCACGCCGCAGCACGTTGTCGGCCTGGTGGTGAATCGCAGACTCAACGTTCCGCGCTGCGAGTTCGACGCGCTCAAGGCCCTGCTGCACAATTGCCGATGCCACGGGCCGGCAGGCCAGAATCGCCACGCGCACCCCATGTTCCGTCAACATCTGCTTGGCTGCATTGCGCGGGTTGCGCAGGTTAACCCGGCGCGCGCGGCGCGCGGCTGCTGCGGGATTTCGGCGCCATCGACTGGGCCTGATCGAGCGAAGCCAAGGTGCGCCTGATCCGCAATCCTTACGGAATATGCGCAGCCCAAGCGTGACAAATCGCAACACAGGCTGCCGATTGCCCAAGCGGTAGGCCGTCGCGTGCGGTTTGTCATTCGAGGCGGGCGCGCGCAACGCTACGCTGCGACATCTGTTCAACGGACGTCGACCGCACCGATGAAGCCCCAACCCTCGAATTCGCGCAAACCCCATCTTGCGCTTGGCCTGCTGGCGATTGCCGGTGCGGGTGCCGCATGGACAGTATCGAATCCGGCGCAGGCGCTTGCCGCCCTTGCGTTATCGACCGTCGCCGGCGCGGTCGCGACCGCCCTGAATCTCTACGCGAATCTGCGCGCCACGCGTGTGGAGCTGGCCGCACAGGCAGCGCATGCGCAGTCGCTGGCCGGCGAGCTTGAGGATTCGCGGGTCAAACTCGACACCGCCAACGGGCGCCACCGACAGGAAGTCGACAGCCTGCAGGCGCAACTCCAGGTCGAGACGACTCGCCGCGAAACCGCACAGCGTCTTGCCATGCAAACGACGCACAGCGATCCGCTGACCCAACTGCCCAATCGCACGCGGCTGCAGGAAGACCTGACCAAGGCGCTGGCGGCAGCCGAGCGCCGCGCCGGCAAGGTTGCGGTGATGTTTGTCGATCTGGACGATTTCAAGCGCATCAACGACACGCTCGGCCACGGCATCGGCGACGATCTGCTGACCCAGGCTGCGGGCCGTCTGTCGGCCTGCGTCCGCACCGAAGACGATCTGGCGATCAACCGCGGTGGCGAGCCAGGCAGCGTGGCACGGGTGGGCGGCGACGAATTCGTGCTGCTGATTCGCGACGTGGCCGATCACAACGCGCTGGGTGCGGTTGCGCAGCGCCTGATCGACGCTTTCCGCACGCCATTCACGGTCGGCGGCTACAAAGTTCAGAGCAGCATCAGTGTCGGCATCGCCTGCTACCCGCGTGACGGCAACTACGGCGACACCCTGCTCAATCATGCCGACATGGCGATGTATCGCGCCAAGGAGCAGGGCAAGGACGGCTTCCAGTTCTTCTCGCATGCGATGAGTGCGGCCGCCTCGCGCCGCCTGGCGGTGGAAAACGGCCTGCGCAAGGCGCTCGAGGACCAGCAGTTCGTCGTGCACTACCAGCCGAAGGTGGAAGCCGGCAGCCATCGTGTGATCGGCGCCGAGGCGCTGGTCCGCTGGCGCAGCCCGATGCACGGGCTGGTCGCGCCGGCCAGTTTCATCGAGATCGCGGAGGAGGCCGGACTGATCGCGCACATCGGGGAATGGGTGCTGATGCAGGCTTGCCGCCAGCAGCGCGCCTGGCAGGACGCGGGGCTGCCGCCCGTTTCGATGGCGGTCAATGTGTCGAGCATGCAGTTTCGCGAAGACCACCTGCTGACCGCGGTAGTTACCGCCATCAAGCAGACCGGCATCGATCCCAGAATGTTGCAGCTCGAGGTGACGGAAAACCTGTTCATGAAGAACATGAGCGCCGCCCGCAACACCCTCGAATGCATCCGCGGCCTCGGGGCCACCGTGGCGATCGACGATTTCGGCACCGGCTACTCGTCGTTCAGCTACCTTCGCCAACTGCCGGTGGACAGCGTGAAGATCGACCGCTCGTTCGTTCAGGATCTCGGCACCAAGGCCGACGACCGCGAAATCACCCGTGCCATCGTCAACCTCGCGCGCACCCTCGGCGTCAGAACCGTGGCCGAAGGCGTCGAGACCAAGCGGCAGGCGGAAATCCTCACCGAAATGGGCTGCAACGAGATGCAGGGCTTCCTCTTCGCCCCGCCGGTCGACGCCAAAACCATGGCCCAGATTCTCAAGATCGGCGTCATTCCGATGGACAGCCTCGCCGGCAAACTGGAGTTGTTCATGCCGCAACCCAAAGCGCAATCGGCGGCCGGCGAAAATGAACAATCCCCATTCGATCTGCACTCGCAAGCAACCGTGCTCGCGCCGATGAGCCTGTCGGGCGAGTAGCGGCCGTTCGTCATTCGACGGCGTGGAGTCCCGCTTCCACGGCCGATACCACCTTCGCCATCCGCACATAGTCGAGCCGATCCGCGGTGTCGCCGCGCCGGTGGTACTGGTCGTTGCGGTAGAAGGCGGTGTCAGTGATCATCAGCGCCGGAAAGCCTGCCTTCCAGTAGTTGAGGTGATCGGACAGATCGATGCCCGGTACGAACAGCGGCGCGTTGATCGATTCGACCGCGATGTCTCCGGTCCCCCGCATCGCACTTTTGAGCATCCGCGTGTCCTGCCAGTCGTTGTAGCGGCCGACGATCGCGATGAAATTGCCCCGATTCGGGTAGAACAGCTTGAGCGGCGCAAACGGATAGGCTTGCGAGTCTTCGGCGTCGTTGAAAAAGCCGATCATCTCGATCGATAGCATCAACCTTACCGGCACACCGGCTTTCTGCAGGCCAAGCGCGTGGTGAGCGCTTCCCATGTCCGGCGTGTCGAAGTTGGGCGGCTCCTCGAGGCAAAACGCGACCAGTTCCACCGGCCGTCCGAGCGGCCGCAGCTTAAGCAGCCGAGCCAGTTCGAGCAGCCCGGCGACACCGCTGGCGTTGTCGTCCGCACCCGGCGTGTGGCTGTCCTCGCCCTCGCCGTCTCCATGCGAATCGTAGTGGGCACCGACGACGAGGCGCTCGCCGGCGTGCGAACCCGCGCGATCGGGGATTCGAACCACAACGTTGTGAAAAGTCGCGCCATCGACTTCGAACGGCTGGAACTGCGCCGCGAGTCCGATCCGGGCAAATTCACCGGCGATGTAGTCGGCCGCGCCGTCGAGCTTGTCCTTGCGATCGAAGCTGCGTGGATGGAAAGTCTCGGACAGCGCGCGCACATGCCCCTCCAGCGTTGCCGGGTCGGCGGCTTGCGCCACCGTTGGCGTCGCAGCGACGAACGGCTGTGTAGTCGGCACCCATATCAGCACCAGCCAAGCCAGGCACGCTGCGACTGTCACTCCCGCTTTGCCGGCGATGGATTTCACCAGCGTGCCGCCCAGGCTCATTGGCTTGTGCGTCATGGTTGATCGGGTTTGCGATCACGCTCGCCCGATCCCAACTGCCGCCAAAGGCGTTGGGCCATCACGCCGAGCAGCAGCACCGCGACCAGCAGCACGCCCCACAGCACCCAGCGCCTGGCATCGAGCGGCGGCCGAAGCTGGGCTTCGCCGCCGGCGGCTGTCGCGTCGCCCAGGGTGGCGGCACCGATCAGCCTGCGCACCGCGTCGCTGCTGCCGTCGCCGTAGTCGGGCACCAGGCTGGTGATCGGGTAGGCCGCCGCCTTTGCCTGCGCGCTGCCGAAGGCAAGCCGGTACGGCCCGGCTCCGCGTGCCGCGAATACCAGGTGGTGGGGAATCAACCCGATCTCGAGCCGCGGAGCGCCGCTGCCGAGGCCGCCGCCGCGAATGTCGACGCGCAGCAGCAGTTGGCGAGCCGGGCTCGCGGCAAGGTCGGGACTGGAAAATTCCACCCCGTCCTGCTGCAGCCGATAGACGGTGAAACTGCCGATCGCTCGCCACGGATCTTCGCTGCGCGAACGGGTCAGCAGGGTCACCGGCACCACGCTGTTGAGTTGCGGCAGAAGCAGGCGCAGGCGGTCGACCGGCGCACCGACCGGCAGATCGCAGGCGTATTCGCCCTCATTCGGTTGCGGACGCAAAGGCCCGACCGGCTGCCAGATGCGTGCCGGTTCCTGCCTCGATGCGGCTGGTTCCAGGGTGGCCCTGGCGAAGCTCACTGCGCGCTGTGCCGACGATCCGCCGACCCAGCTCGCGCGCCAGTATTTCGCTTGCGTGGCCGGCCATTCGATGCGCAGGCGCGACAAGGTCTGGCCGTTGGCATGGGTCACCAGCAGCGGCGCGTTGGCGGCGAGCGTGCGCCAGCGTTCCAGGTCGTCGCTGGCTTCGACCCGCATCGCCCCGATGAACTGCGCCGACGCATCGGCCGGCACCAGCTCGAGCGCGCTCACCGGCCGTTCGAGGCGCGAGGCGTCGAGCAGCCAGGCGTCGGGCGCGCTTGCCGGGGTCTGCCGCGCATCGCGCACTACGGTGAGGATCGAGCCGTCGCCGCGCTTTTCCACCTGCACGCTCAGCGCGCCGCCGTCACTCGCCGGTTTCGGCAGCGCAAACAGCGGCACCGCAACGGTGGCGGCCTTTTCCTCGGTCGCCGACGGCCGCGTTTCGAGCGCGTGCGGCACCACCTCGCCCGCGGCGTTGAACACCCGCAGGTCGCGCAGATCGCCATGGGCGAGCACGCGATAGACATCGACCGGCAAGGCAAAGCGGTGAAACGGCGTGGTCGCATCCGCCGTGATCGGCGCGGCATTGGCGTAGTCGGCCGGTGCGTCGGCCCATGCCAGCACAGGGATCAGCAGCAGGGCAGGCAGAATCGATTTCACTTGGCGCTCTCCGCTTTTGGCGGCACCGGCGCGAAGTAGCCGAGCACCAGCATCAGCACACCGACGCCGATGAACGAAACCACGCGCTCGATGCCGCCGACATTCGACAGGTCGACCAGGAACAGCTTGACCACCACCACCGCCATCAGCGCGGCGCCGACAATCCACAAGGCGCGCAGGCGGCGCCGGGTTGCCGCCACCATCACGCCGAGCGCGATCAGGGTCCAGAAAATCGACAGCGCCGACTGCACCAGCCGCGAGGCCAGCATCGCGTCCCAGTCCCACGGCACGCCACCCCAGTGGTGCAGGCTGCGCAGCAGCACGCCGTTGAGCACTGCGAACAGCAGCCCGCCCCACAGTGCAGAGGCGGCCTGCGCATAGCGCGCGCCGTCGCCGATCAGGCCGCGCCGGTGCACGGTGATCCACCACCAGGCGATCAGCAGCAGCGCGGCGAACAGCGTGATGTCGAGCGGATTGACCAGCGGCAGATAGGGCAGCGGCGCGGCGCTGCCCGCGCCATGCCAGTTGGCCGCAAAGCTCCACAGCGCAAGAAAGGCCGCCAGCGGCCCGCCGCCGATCAGCACGTAGCCGCGCTCCTGCGTCAGCGGCCAGCGCGCGCTCGGCGCGCGGCACAGGGCGCCGAGCAGCAGCAGCGGCGCGATGCCGATGGCGATGTCCGCCCAGGTGCGCGATTCGGCCACCGCGGTGTACAGCCACCACTGCAACGATTTGGCTGCGACGATCGCCAGCACCCACACGCCGGCCGCATGCAGCCACGGTGCGGCGCGCGGCGTCTGCGTCTCGTGCAGGCGCAGAGCATGGAAGTGCGCGGCGAAACCGGCCGGCCAGGCCAGGTAGCCGAACTGGCCAAGCGGCGAGCGCGCGGAATCCGCCGCTTGCAGCGCGAACAGCAGCAGCAAGGGCGTGATCGCGAGGCTCAGCGTCGCGCCGCCGCGCCAATGCACGCTCCGCGCGATGGTCGCCAGTACGGCGCCAGAAATCGCAAACCACCCGAGTGCGGCATGCGCACGCAGCGGATAGTCGAAATGGTCGCCGATCTGCAGCAGGCCGGCCCCGGCCCACCACAGCGCGCCCCAGATCAGCAGCGCGTGGCCGATGCCAATCTCGTAAGGCCGCAGATGTTCGGCGTGACGTTCGATATAGGCGGCGCTGAACAGGCCGGCCAGCGCCACCATCGCGCAGCCGAGAAAGCCGGCGTTGAGCCAGGGCAAGCCGCCGTGCGGCAGATCGAACAGGAACATCGCGCCGGCGCCGAACTGCAGCAATACCGCGAACAGCCGCGGCGCCAGGCGCTGCTGGCGCACGCCGATCCACAGTATGGCCGCCGCTTCCAGCGCCCACACCGCCGAGGTCCAGCGGCCCTCGAAGGCCAGCGGCACCGCCAGCGTGGCGAACACCACGCCGAGCGCGAACAAGGCTTCCACCAGCAGGCGCAGCGCATCGTTGCCGCGCTTGAGCAGGCGGCTGGCGAGGATCAGGTAAAGCGCCGCCAGCGCCGCGGCACTGAACGCCGCGCCATATTCAAACTCGCGCACCAGCCCGTGCTGCAGGCCGAATGCCGCCAGCGGGGTGCCGAAGATCAGCGTGGCATCCACCGGCGCACGCAAGGCCACCGCCCGATGCCGCGCATAGAGAATCGGCACCGCAACGTACATCAGGAAGAACAGCACCAGAAACGGTTCGGTGCTGGCGAACAGTTCCGGCCGGTAGAAGCGGGCGCCCCAGGTTGCGCCGATGATGAAGGTGAAGGCGAAACCGGCGATGTTGAGTTCGCGCCAGGCGCGCTTGAGCGCGATGGCCAGCACGCCGGCGTTGAGCAGCGCGTAGTAGGAAAACAGCATGACGTGGCTGCCGCTGCCGGTCGAGGCGAGCACCGGCGCGAGAAAGCCGCCGCTGGTGCCGAGCAGCGCCAGCGAGCGGCTGTTCTGCAGCAGCGCGAGCATGGCGGAAAAGGCGGCGATGCCGATCAGCAGCAGCATCGCCGCGCCGGGCGGAATCAGCTGATACAGCCGCAGCGCCGCGAACACCGTCAGGTAGAGCACGCCGACCGCGCCGCCTTGCAGCGTCTGCGCATAGGCGGCGCGCTTGTCGCGCAGGCGCCAGCCGACCGCCAGCAGCGCGATTGCCAGCAGCGCCACGCCGGTGAGGCGGAATTCGATCGGCACGTGGACGCGTTCGTAGGCGTACTTGAGCAGGAAGGCGACGCCGAAAAACAGGATCACGATGCCGGCGCGCACCACGGTGTTGCCGCCGAACAGCCAGCGCGAGAACCAGTTCGGCTCGGCCGGCTCGCTGCGCAGCACCGGGCGGGCGGCGCGCCGCGGCGCTTCTGACGCCGGTATCGGAGTCGGCGCCAGGGTGCCGTCGGGCTGCAAGGCAGGCGCAGCGGCGCTTTCCAGGGCATCTATCTGGAGATCGAGGTCTGCTGCGGCTTCCACGGCATCATGCCCGGAGATCGCCATTCCATGCGGCTCTCCGGGCATCGGCTCCACCGCTGCCGCGGCCGCTTGCGGCTGCATCGCCGGGGCGGCCGCGCTTGGCGACTGCGCGGTTTCGCGCCCCTCGAGTTGCGCCACGCGCGCACGCAGCGCCTCGTGTTCGGCGTGCATGCCGCGCGCCCAGGCCGCCAGTTGTTCGAGCGTGCGGCGCAGTTCGCCATCGTCGGCCGGGCGCTCGCTGCGGCGCATGCGCGCGCCGAGCAGTCCGCCGACAAAGCCGATTGCCAGGACCAGCGCAACCGCGCCGGCAATCCAGACTTCCATGGTGACTACCTCCAGTCGCCGCGCAGGTCGGCGATGATGCCTTGCAGGCTTTCGGGACTCGCGGCGGCGGCGGCCAGCGCCGGCCCGGCGATCAGTTCGATGCGGCTGAACAGGCCGCGGCGCAGCGGCCGGCTCATCGCCGGGCCGTCCTTGCGCGAGAAGAAACTGCCCCACAGCCCGCGCAACGCCATCGGCACCACCGGCACCGGCGTGCGTTCGACGATGCGGCGGATGCCGTTCTTGAACGGGTACAGCTCGCCGGTATCGGTGATGCGGCCTTCGGGGAAGATGCCGACCAGATCGCCGTCGGCCAGGGCGGCAGCGATGTCCTGGTAGGCCTTTTCCAGCAGCGCCGGATCTTCCTTGGCCGAGGCGATCGGGATGCAGCGGTTGGTGCGGAACACGAACGAGAGGATCGGCGTGCGGAAAATCTGGTGGTCCATCACGAAGCGGATCGGCCGCGGGCAGGCCGCGGTGATCACCAGCGCATCGACGAAGCTGACGTGGTTGCATACCACGACCGCCGGACCTTCGTCGGGCACGTTGTTGAGCCCGCAGGTGTCCAGGCGATATACCGTGTGGATGAGTATCCAGACGATGAAGCGCATCAGGAACTCGGGCACCAGCGTGTAGATGTAGATCGCCACCACCGCGTTGAACAGCGCGGTGGCGAGGAACAGTTGCGGAATCGTCAGGCCCAGCTTGAACAGCGCGATGGTCACGCCTGCCGAGACCACCATGAATGCCGCGTTCATGATGTTGTTGGCGGCGATCACGCGCGACTGGTGGCTCTTTTCGCTGCGGGTCTGGATCAGCGCGTACAGCGGCACGATGTAGAAGCCGCCGAACAGGCCGATCAGCGTGATGTCGGCCAGCACGCGCCAGTGGGCGGCGGCAACGCTGAGCCAGGTGCCGCCCTGCTCGGCGTGCGCCGGCGAGGCCAGGTAGAGGTCGATGCCGAACAGCGTCAGGCCGATCGCGCCGAACGGTACCAGGCCCAGTTCCACCCGCCCGCCGGAGAGTTTTTCGCACAGCAGCGAGCCGCTGCCGACGCCGAGCGAGAACACGGTGAGCAGCAGGATGAACACGCCCTGGTCGCCACCCAGCAAATCCTTGGCATAGTGGGGAAACTGTCCGATCAGGGTGAAGCCGTAGAACCAGAACCACGAGATGCCGAGTATCGACAGCCAGACAACCCGGTTGCCGGCGGCAAAGCGCAGGTTGGCGAAGGTTTCGGTCAGCGGATTCCAGTTGATGCGCAGCGCCGCATCGGCAGCCGGGGTGCGCGGAATGCCGCGGCTGGCCAGCCAGCCGATTATGGCGATCGCGATCAGCAGCACGGCGACGCTGTGCCCGCTGTCGGAAGACGCGATCACCCAGGCGCCGAGTATCTGGCCGACCAGGATGGCGACGAAGGTGCCCATCTCGACCAAGCCGTTGCCGCCGATCAGCTCGTTCTGCGCCAGTTGCTGCGGCAGGTAGGCGTATTTGACCGGGCCGAAAATCGTCGAATGCACGCCCATCAGGAACAGCGCCGTCACCAGCGCCGGCAGGTTGTGGGCGACGAAGCCCCACGCGGCAAGGCACATCACCGCGATCTCGAATACCTTGACCGCGCGCGCCACGCGATCCTTGTCGAATTTGTCGGCAAGCTGGCCGCTGGTTGCCGAGAAAACGAAGAACGGCAGGATGAACAATCCCGGCAGCAAGGTGGCGAGCGTCTTGCCGTCGAGCGTGGTCAATTGCCCGGCGCGAAAGGTCACCAGCGTGATCAGCGCGGTCTTGAACACGTTGTCGTTGAAGGCGCCGAGAAACTGCGTGACGAAGAAGGGCAGGAAGCGCTTTTCGCGCAGCAGGCTGAACTGGTTGCTCATGGTTGCGTCCGGATGGGCAATGCCGGGTCGGCAGTGACGCGCATTATGCGGGCATCTTGCGTACTTGCGCCGGCCCGGCCGAGCCCGGCGCGCAGCGCGACGATCGCCGCCAGCACCCCCGCCAGATGCGCCTGCCAGGCCGGCGCCAGCAGGCAGGCGGCGAGGCAGAGTGCGGCGAACAGCGGGCCGACCATGTGCGCGGGCTCAGGCAGCGCGGGCGCGGCGCAGGCGCAGGGTGGTGCGCGCATCGGGTGTCATCGTGGCGCCCTTGTCGTTGGGGAACAGGTACCCGGCCATGCTGGCGCGCTGTTTCTGCTCGCCGCGCGTCACCCAGGGTGCGCAGCCGGCGAGCAGGGTCGCGAGCAGGGCGGCAATCAGCAGGCGCATCGGCAGGCAGGGCTTCATGTGCGTTCTCCTTCGGCGGCAGCAAGCCGGGTAAGCAGGCGGCGGGATTCGAAAACCTGCGGGGCGAAGCGCTTGCCGTTCGACACCAGATGACGTTTGAGCACGAAGTCGAACAGCAACGGGTTGTGTTCGCGGATGCGCTCGAGCACCGGCGCGGCGGCCGGATCGAGCATGCCGTCCTGCGCCAGCGACGCCGGCGACATCAGCGGCAGGATGCCCGGCAGCGGGTAGTCCGATCCGTAGAGGAGCCGCGCATGCCAGTCTGTGCGTTCGATCAGCGCACGCAGCAGCGCGATGTCGCGGTTGCGCAGGGCGATCGCCGAGATGTCGCCGAACAGGCGTCCGGCATGCCGCGCGTCGTCCATCAGGCGCGCGAACAGCGCGTAGCTCGTGCTGCGCGGACCGTTCGCGCCGCGGTCGAGATCGACGTCCTCGCCCAGCGTGGCGCAATGGGCGACGATCACCGCCAGGCCGTGGTCGAGCGCGCGGCGCAGCCGCAGCACGTTGCCGAATTCGGGCGAGCCGTGGCCGTGCACCGCCTTTTCCTCCCCGCCGTGGGTGATCAGCGGCAGCCGCAGTCGGGCCGCGGTGTGGTAGAAGCGATCGCATTTTGGCGATGCCGGATCGATGCCCATGGCGGGCGGCAACCATTTGATGGCGCGCGCGCCGTCGCGCCTGGCGGCTTCGAGCGCTTCGACGCAATCGGCGCGATACGGATGCACCGAGCAGGCCCACTCGAAATGCTGCGGATCGGCGCGCGCCACGTCACGCGCATAAGCATCGGGAACGTGGAAGGCGGTCTGCTCCGGCAACGGCCGTCCGGCTTCGTCATGAGCCTGGTCGAAAGCGAAGAGCAGAACCTTGAACCCCGGCGCCATGCCTTCGGCCAGGTTATGCAGCCGGGCGACGAAGCTCGCATCGACCTGGCCCGGCGCCTCGTGGGCGCAGCCGGCGTTGAGATAGAACAGGCGCTGCAGATACTGCAGCGGATGCAGCGGGCTGAGCATCTGCGGCGAGAGCGTGATGCCGCTGTTGCCGTCGCCGACCCCCGCCAGATGCGCGTGTACGTCCCACACTTGGGCCGGATCGGGTCCGGCCCAGGCGGCGCGGACGATCTCGTGGTTCGCGAGTTCCGGCGGCAGCGCGGCGCGGCATGGGTTGACCAGGTGTTTGCGGCCGGTCGAATGGATGCTCCAGCCGCCGGCAGCCACGGCGGCGAATCCGAGGCCGGCGCGCAGCAGGCGGCGCCGCTGCGGATTCATGGGCGATCGTCCCGGCGGGTCCGTGCCGTCCGGGCGCCGCATTGCGACCCGCAGCGAAGGCCCCCGGCGCAAATCGATTGTCGTAACGATAAGGCTAATTTCATGGTTATTTCGCCCAAAAAATTTTCATGCCTCTTCATGCACATATGCAAGGACATTGCCGAGTGCTTCTTCCAGCCACGGCCGGTTGATCCAGAAGAAAACCTCCTTGCCGATCTTTTCGCTGTCCAGAACGCCGGCTTCGCGCAGGATCTTCAAGTGGTGCGATACCGCCGAGCGGGAGAGTGTCGACACCTCGGCGATCTGGCCGACATTGAGCCGCTCCCCGCGGTCGAACAGCAACAGAATGCGCTGCCGGTGCTCGTCGCCGAGCGCTGAAAAGACGCGGGACATCGCTTTCCATTCGCCAGGGATCGCATCGGAGTACGCGCGCTTCATAACGATATAATTACCGATTTGATTGCGTTAGTCAAGCTGTCACTGCCCCCGGAGTGTGAACATTGTCCGGGTCGCGCCCGCCGAGCGGATTGACCAGGGCGAGCGCAACTCGGCAGCCCCAGATTTGGTGCGCTGCAAAGGAAATTTGACTTCAGCACGGGTGAACCCTTAAAATTGTGACGTTTTACGTACGGCAATTGGCGCAGCATCCGGATATCAAAACAGGGGCCATGTTCAAGGCGGTCGGGTTCCAACTGGGTGCTACCGTCGTCGCCGCGGTTATCGCGGCGCTGGCGTTCGGTCTGCGCGGTGCGGTATCGGCAGCGTTGGGAGGCGCGGCCTGTTTCATTCCCAACCTCGTCTTTGCCCTTCGGCTCAAGGCATTGAGCTTCCGTGCCGGTGCGGCGTCCGGCTATGTTTTTATGGTGGGCGAGATGGTCAAGCTCGTCTCGATTGTGGGTCTGTTGGTGGCAGCACCCTACCTGTACCGCGACCTGCACTGGGGCGCGATGATCATCGGGGTGATTCTGGCGCTGCAGGCAAATTTTTTGGTATTTGGAACCCGAACCTGATCATGGCTACTGGTCACGAAGCTCTCCCCGATGCAGCAGCACATGCCCCGAACGCCTCCGAGTACATCATTCACCACCTGACCCACCTGACCCAGACCAAGCAAGTCGCCTTGGTCGACTGGTCGGTGTTTCATCTCGATACGCTGCTCTACTCGATTTCGATCGGACTACTCGCCGTTTTTCTGATGGCGCGGGCCGCCAGGAAAGCGACGTCCGGCGTACCGGGCCGCTTTCAGGCCGCGGTCGAGTATCTGGTCGAGATGGTCGAGTCCCAGGCCAAGGGCATCATCCATTCCGCCGAATCGCGCAAGTTCGTCGCCCCGCTGGCGCTGACCGTGTTCGTCTGGATCTTCCTGATGAATGCGATGGATTTGCTGCCGCTCGATCTGATTCCGAACATCTGGGCGTGGATTTACGGCAAGGCAGGTCATGACCCAAGCCATGCCTACATGCGCGTGGTGCCGACCGCCGATCTCAATGCGACTCTCGGCATGTCACTGGCCGTGCTGCTGCTGTGCCTCTACTACAACCTCAAGATCAAGGGCGTCGGCGGCTGGATGCACGAACTGTTCACCGCGCCATTCGGCAGCCACCCACTGCTCTATCCGATCAACTTCGCCATGCAGATGATCGAATTCGTTGCCAAGACCGTGTCCCACGGCATGCGTCTGTTCGGCAACATGTATGCCGGTGAACTGATTTTCATGCTGATCGCCCTGATGGGTGCGGCATGGGCGGGTACCGCTGGCAGCGGCCTGCTGTGGATCGGCGGCGTAATCGCCGGCACCCTGTGGGCCATCTTCCACATCCTGATCATCACCCTGCAAGCCTTCATTTTCATGATGCTGACCCTCGTGTACATCGGCCAGGCGCACGAAAGCCACTGATGTCCGTTTCGCTGTCTTTCATTTAACCGTCACCAAAAGGAGTTGTCATGGAGCAAGTTGTCGGATTAGTCGCAGTGGCCGCCGGCCTGATCATTGGTCTGGGCGCGCTGGGCGCCTGCGTGGGCATCGGCATCATGGGCAGCCGCTTCCTTGAAGCGTCGGCGAGACAGCCCGAACTCATGAACACGCTGCAGACCAAGATGTTCCTGCTGGTCGGTCTGATCGATGCTGCGTTCATTATCGGTACCGGTATCGCGCTCTGGTACACCACCGCCAACCCATTCGTCAAATCCTGATCGCCCTTAACCGGAAGGAGCGAAAACCGTGAATCTGAACGCGACGCTGTTTGCCCAGCTTGTTGTGTTCCTCATTCTCGCGTGGTTCACGATGAAGTTCGTGTGGCCGCCGATCGTGAAGGCACTCGACGACCGCGCGAAAAAAATCACCGACGGACTGGCGGCGGCGGACAAGGCGAAAACCGACCTCGCGCTCGCCGAAAAGAAGGTTGTGGACGAACTGCGCAAGGCACGCGAATCCGCTGGCGAGTTCCGCACGTCGGCAGAAAAGCAGGCTGGCGTTATCATCGACGAGGCTCGCGTCGAAGCGGCACGCATCATTACCCAGGCTCGCGAGGCGGCCGAGAAGGAAGCCGGCGCCGCCGCGCAACGCGCCAAGGAAACCCTGCGCGACCACGTCGCCCAGCTCGCCGTGGCCGGCGCATCGCAGATACTGCGGCGCGAGATCAACCAGCAGGTGCATGCCGAACTGCTGGCCAACCTCAAACGTGAACTTGCCTGAGCCATGGCCGAAAACCTGACCCTCGCGCGCCCCTATGCCGACGCTGCATTCTCGCTGGCCAAGGCCGGCAATGCGCTGGGACCCTGGTCGGCAGCACTCGACCGCATGGCAGCCGTGGTCACCGATCCGCAAATGCAGGGCTGCATAGGCAACCCGCGGCTAACCGCCTCGCAGATATTCGGCTTCTTCACCGATGTCGTCGGCAAACTCACCGCTGAACAAAAGAACTTCGTCCAGGTGCTGATCGACAACGATCGACTCGGCGTGCTGCCGGAAATCCGCGAACTGTTCGTCGAACTGAAGAATGGCTTCGAAGGTATCAAGGATGCCGAAATCGAATCCGCCTTCCCGATCGACAATGCGACCCTCGCCCAGCTGACCGCCGACCTCGAAACCCGCTACCGCTGCAAGATCAAGTCGACCATCACGATCAACCCCGATCTGATCGGTGGCGTGCGGATCGCGATCGGCGACCAGGTCATCGATGCCTCGGTCCGCGGCAAACTCGCCGTCATGGCCTCCGCACTAAAGAACTAGGAGCATTCTCATGAACCTCAATCCCTCCGAGATCAGTGACCTGATCAAGAGCCGGATCCAGAACCTCGAGTTCGCCGCCCAGGCGCGCAACGAGGGCACCGTGGTGTCGGTGACCGACGGCATCTGCCGCGTCCATGGCCTGACTGACGTCATGCAGGGCGAGATGCTCGAGTTCCCCGGCAACACCTTCGGCCTCGCCCTCAACCTCGAGCGCGATTCGGTCGGTTCGGTCGTTCTCGGCGAGTATGAACACATTACCGAAGGCGACACCGTCAAGTGCACCGGCCGCATTCTCGAAGTGCCGGTCGGCAATGCGCTGATCGGCCGTGTTGTCAACACGCTCGGCCAGCCGATCGACGGCAAGGGGCCGCTCGCACCGCACGAAACCGACAAGATCGAAAAGGTCGCCCCTGGCGTCATCTGGCGCAAGTCGGTCTCGCAGCCGGTGCAAACCGGCCTCAAGTCGATCGACTCCATGGTGCCGATCGGCCGCGGGCAGCGCGAGTTGATCATCGGCGACCGCCAGACCGGCAAGACCGCGGTCGCGGTGGACACGATCATCAACCAGAAGGGCCAGAACATGATGTGCATCTACGTGGCGATCGGGCAAAAAGCCTCGACCATCGCCAACGTGGTGCGCAAGCTCGAAGAGAACGGTGCCATGGCCTTCACGATCGTGGTGGCGGCAACCGCGTCCGACTCGGCGGCGATGCAGTACCTCGCGCCGTATGCCGGCTGCACGATGGGCGAGTACTTCCGGGATCGCGGTCAGGACGCACTGATCATTTACGACGATCTGACCAAGCAGGCTTGGGCTTACCGCCAGGTATCGCTGCTGTTGCGCCGTCCGCCGGGCCGCGAAGCCTATCCGGGCGACGTGTTCTACCTGCACAGCCGCCTGCTCGAGCGCGCCGCACGGGTAAACGATGCCTATGTCGAACGCGCCTCCAACGGCGCGATCAAGGGCAAGACCGGTTCGCTGACCGCCCTGCCGATCATCGAGACCCAGGCCGGTGACGTCTCGGCGTTTGTGCCGACCAACGTGATCTCGATCACTGACGGCCAGATCTTCCTCGAGACCGACCTGTTCAACGCCGGTATCCGCCCCGCCATCAACGCCGGTGTCTCGGTGTCGCGCGTCGGTGGCGCGGCCCAGACCAAGGTCATCAAGAAGCTCGGCGGCGGTATCCGCCTCGCACTCGCCCAGTATCGCGAACTGGCGGCATTCGCCCAGTTCGCCTCCGACCTCGACGAAGCCACCCGCAAGCAGCTCGAACGCGGTCGCCGGGTTACCGAACTGATGAAGCAGGCGCAGTATTCGCCGTTGCCGGTGCCGGAAATGGCGGTCTCGCTGTTCGCGGTGAACCAGGGCTCTTTCGACGACATCGACGTCAAGCGCATCCTGCCGTTCGAGGCCGCTCTGCATCAGTTCATGCGGCACAAGCACGCGGCCCTCATGGACAAGATCGAGCAGACCAAGGATCTCGACAAGGACGGCGAAAAGGCCATGGCCGCGGCCATCGACGAGTTCAAGAAGAGCTGGGCGTAAGCGACCCTGACGTCCGGACCCAAGGAGCTCAACAATGGCAAGCGGTAAGGAAATCCGCACCAAGATCAAGAGCGTGCAAAACACGCGCAAGATCACCAAGGCGATGGAGATGGTCGCCGCCTCGAAGATGCGCAAGGCGCAGGAGCGCATGCGGGCCGCGCGCCCGTATGCCGAGCGGGTTCGCCGCCTGGCGGCGAACCTGTCGCAAGCCAACTCAGAATACAAGCACCCGTTCCTCGAGAAGCGCGAGGACGTCAGGCGCGCCGGCTTGATCATCGTCACCACCGACAAGGGCCTGTGCGGCGGCCTGAATACCAACGTGCTGCGCGTCGCGCTTAACCAGATCAAGGATTGGGAGACCGCCAAGGTCGCCCTGAGCGTGACCGCGATCGGTGGCAAGGGATTCGGCTTCATGCAGCGCCTCGGCGCGAAGATCACCTCGCATTTCGTCGGACTCGGCGACACGCCGCACCTCGACAAGCTGATCGGTCCGGTCAAGGTCATGCTCGACGCCTTCCAGAACGGCGAACTCGACGCGGTCTATCTCGCCTATACCCGCTTCATCAACACCATGAAGCAGGAACCGGTGATGGAGCAGTTGCTGCCGCTGACCGGCGAACGGCTGGAAACGTCCGGCAGTCATGCGTGGGACTACCTTTACGAGCCAGATGCGCAAACGGTGATCGACGAGCTGCTGGTGCGTTACGTCGAAGCGCTGGTGTATCAGGCGGTGGCCGAAAACATGGCTTCCGAACAGAGTGCGCGCATGGTGGCGATGAAGGCCGCCTCGGACAACGCGAAGAACGTGATCGACGAGCTGCAACTGGTCTACAACAAGACCCGCCAGGCGGCAATCACCAAGGAACTGTCGGAAATCGTCGGCGGCGCCGCGGCGGTCTGAGCTTTTGGATGATCTTGGTTTAACACGAATTCACTAGTTTTTGAGGAAACAACGATGAGTAACGGACAGATCGTTCAGTGCATCGGTGCCGTGGTGGACATTCAGTTCCCGCGCGATTCCATGCCCAAGGTCTACCACGCGCTGCAGCTCGATGAAACCGCTGGCACGCATACCGCCGAAGACGGCCTCACCTTCGAAGTCCAGCAGCAATTGGGCGACGGCGTGGTGCGCACCATTGCCCTCGGCTCGTCCGACGGCCTGCGTCGCGGCATGAAGGTGAAAAACTCCGGCGCGCCGATCTCGGTACCGGTCGGCACCGGCACGTTGGGTCGCATCATGGATGTGCTCGGGCGCCCGATCGACGAGGCCGGCCCGGTGCCGTGCGAAGAGCGCCGGGCGATTCACCAAAGCGCGCCGCGCTTCGACGAGTTGTCGCCGTCGGTCGAACTGCTGCCCACAGGCATCAAGGTTATCGATCTGATCTGCCCGTTTGCCAAGGGCGGCAAGGTCGGACTGTTCGGCGGTGCCGGCGTCGGCAAGACTGTAAACATGATGGAGCTGATCAACAACATCGCCAAGTCCTACGGCGGCTACTCGGTGTTCGCCGGCGTCGGCGAGCGCACGCGGGAAGGCAACGACTTCTACCATGAAATGGACGAGTCGAAGGTTCTCGACAAGGTCGCGATGGTGTTCGGACAGATGAACGAGCCGCCGGGCAACCGCCTGCGCGTGGCGCTGACCGGCCTTACGATGGCCGAGAAGTTCCGCGACGAAGGCCGCGACATCCTGCTGTTCATCGACAACATTTACCGCTACACGCTGGCCGGTACCGAAGTCTCCGCGCTGCTCGGCCGGATGCCGTCCGCGGTGGGCTACCAGCCGACGCTGGCCGAAGAAATGGGTCGCCTGCAGGAGCGCATCACCTCGACCAAGGTGGGCTCGATCACCTCGATCCAGGCAGTGTATGTGCCTGCCGACGACTTGACCGACCCCTCGCCCGCTACCACCTTCCTGCACCTTGACGCCACGGTCGTGCTCTCGCGCGACATCGCCTCGCTGGGTATTTACCCGGCGGTCGATCCACTCGATTCGACCTCGCGCCAGCTCGATCCGCTGGTGGTTGGCGAAGAGCACTACAACGTCGCCCGCTCGGTGCAGTCCACCCTGCAGCGCTACAAGGAATTGCGCGACATCATCGCCATTCTGGGCATGGACGAACTGTCTCCCGACGACAAGCTGGCCGTTTCGCGGGCGCGCAAGATTCAGCGCTTCCTGTCGCAGCCGTTCAACGTGGCGGAAGTGTTTACCGGCTCGCCCGGCAAGATCGTCCCGCTCGCCGAGACCATCAAGGGCTTCAAGATGATCGTCAATGGCGAATGCGACGCCCTGCCCGAGCAGGCTTTCTACATGGTCGGCGGCATCGAGGAAGCCTTCGAGAAGGCCAAGACACTGCAGTGAGGCGCAAGCTGTGAGGCGTGAGGGTGAAAACCCAGCGCCCGCACTCCCTGCCCCTCACACCTCACACCACACGAGGTTAGAATGGCAATGACAGTTCAAGTAGACGTGGTCAGCGGCGAAGAGCAGATTTTCGCCGGCTTGGCCGAGTTCGTCGTGTTGCCGGGCGAAATGGGCGAGCTTGGGATACTTCCCGGCCATGCCCCGCTGATGACCCGGATCAAGCCGGGCGCGGTGCGCCTCAAGCTGCCGAACCAGGCTGAAGAAGAATTGATTTTCGTCGCTGGCGGCATGCTCGAAGTGCAGCCGAATTCGGTTACCGTCCTGGCGGATACGGCGATCCGCGGCAAGGATCTCGACGAAGCCAAGGCGCGTGAGGCGTTCAAGCTCGCCGAGGAAGCGCGGTCGCGCGCCACCGACAAGCTCGAGATCGCCACCGCCACCGCCGAAGTGGCGGCAATGGCCGCCCAACTTGCCGCGATCCAGAAACTGCGCAAACGCCATTGACCGGGAGCGCCGTGCAAAAGCGACAAAGGCAGCGCAAGCTGCCTTTGTCGTTTAGACGGTCCCGGCCCCTACTGGCCCCGTTCCATCCACGCCTATTCTGCCTGGGTCGGCACACCGCCGGGCAGCATCGTCGCAATGTCGATCGCCGAGTCCTTCAGGCTCCAGCCGCCAAGCGTCAGCAGGCAGACCACCACAGCGAAAACAAGAACCCGCCAGGCGGGTCCGTGCGGTACGCCGCCTATGCTCTGCTGCACCACACCCAGTTCCGCGACAGAGACGAAACGTACCGGCCATGCGCATTCCACGCCGATGGCCTCCTCCGCTGGCGAGGCCGAACCGCTCATTGCCCGCCAGCCTGGCGCGCCGTGATGCCACCGGCGAGTTGCGACGATTGCGCCGGCGTGCCATCGGCCTTGCCGGACGATTCGCCCGATGCCGTCAGCAGCAGCACGATGCCGCCCAAGGCCACCGCCACGGCTATGCTCACCGAAGCAAACAACAAGGTGAACGCCAGATAATCGATCAGCGGACTACGCGCGGCGGATCGGTGCTGGGCTTGGGCAGTGCTCATCGAGTTCTCCTCATGGGAATCGGTTTGTCTCATGGCATTTCAATCCGCAAAGCGGGCGCGCCGTGGCGGCGAATCGGGCGTCATGGCGAGCAATTGTGGCAAGAATCTGATTTCGCCCGCCGCCGGCCGGCAGCGACACGGGACTGCGGCGAAGCCTGCGGTATAGTCGTCCGCGAACCCATCGAGGAGCGCAAGCCATGGCACGCCGAATAGCCATCGTCGAAGATGACGCCGCCATCCGCAACAACTACGCCGACGCGCTGCGGCGCCACGGCTACGAGGTCGCCGCGCATGCGACGCGCGCCGAAGCGATGACGGCGTTCAAGGCGCGCCTGCCGGATCTGGCGGTCATCGACATCGGACTCGGCGAGGATGTCGATGGCGGATTCGAACTCTGCCGCGAGTTGCGCGCCCTTTCGGCGCCGTTGCCGATCATCTTTCTCACCGCACGCGATTCAGAACTCGACATCGTCTCCGGCCTCAGACTGGGCGCGGACGACTACCTGACCAAGGATGTCAGCCTGCCGCAACTGGTTGCCCGCATCGCGGCCCTGTTCCGCCGGGTCGAACTGGCGCGGGCGCCGGTCCAGATCGAGGAGATCCTCGAACGCGGCCCGCTCAAACTCGACCTCAAGCGTTTCGTGGCGCGCTGGAACGAGCGGCCGGTCGACCTCACGCTGACCGAATTCTGGATGGTGCACACCCTTGCGAAATTCCCCGGTCATGTGAAGGACCGCGAGCAATTGATGCGCGACGCAGAACTGGTGGTCGACGACGCCACCATCACCTCGCACATCAAGCGCATCCGCAAGAAGTTCGCCGCCGTCGACGCGGCCTTCGACGAGATCGAAACCGTCTACGGCATGGGTTATCGCTGGCGCGGCTGAGCATGCGCCTGCGATTGCCGCGTCCGGTTCTATCGTTGCGCAGCAAGCTGGCGCTGGTGTCGCTGGCATTGCTGGCACTGCCTTGGGCCGGCTACCGCTATGTCAAGGAAATGGAGCGCTTCCTGCTCGAAGCGCAGCAGTCGTCCCTGCTCGGCACCACGCGCGCCGTGGCGACCGCGCTGCACGAACGCCCGCTGCTGCTGGGTGTCCGGCCCGACGAATCGGCGCTGCGGCAACAGGCCGAGGAAGAACTGCGCCGGCTCGCCGCCGCCCGGGGCGAACAAGCCACGCTGGCGCAGCTCACCGGACCCGAACCGCAAGAAGAAGAATCGTTCGAGGAAGTTGCCGCCATCCTGCGCGGCCTCGACCGGGCCAGCGCCAGAATCTGGGTGGTCGACAAGCGCTACCGCGTCATCGCGCTGGCCGGAAGTCTGAAGCCCAAAGCGGCTGCGGCCGAAGTGCCGGCGTGGCGCGGCTGGATGGAAGCGCCGCTGCGCTGGCTGATGCCGCCGCCGCCGGACGATTTCGATGACACCATCGATGCCGACCTCATTTCCACCGCGCAGGAAATCGGCGCCGCCTTCCTCGGCGCCGAGCGCACCGGGCTGCGGTTGTCGACCGACGGCAAGGTCGCCATCGTTTCTGCGGCGCACCCGATCTGGGCCGGCGACGAAGTGATCGGCGCGGTGGTTGCCGAGGAAACCACCAACTCAATTCTGGTCGCGCGCAATGCCGCGCTGGAACGGCTGCTGTTGATCACGCTGGTGGTGTTCGCGCTGGTTGCGCTCGCCTTGCTGGGATTTGCATCGCGCCTGTCGTGGCGCATCCGCCAATTGCGCGACGAGGCCGATTCGGCGATCGACGCGCAGGGACGCATCACCGGCTCGATCCCCGGCTCGCACTCGGGTGACGAAGTCGGCGACCTGACCCGCAGCTTCTCGCGTGTGCTGGCGCGCCTGTCGGCACATCACGGCTATCTCGAAGGCATGGCCAGCCGCTTGTCGCACGAATTGCGCACGCCGATCGCGGTGGTGCGCTCGTCGCTGGAAAACCTGCGTCTGGCCGAATTGCCGCCGGAGTCCGGTGTCTATCTCGATCGCGCCGAAGAAGGGCTGGTCCGCCTGACCACCATACTCACCCGCATGTCTGAAGCGACGCGCCTCGAGCAGAGCCTGTCGGTGGCCGAGCGCGAACGCTACGATCTCGCGGCGGTGGTCGCCGGCTGTGTCGCCGGCTATCACCAGGTCTATAGTCAGCAGAACTTCGATCTGCACATCGCCGTCCGGCCGCTGATGGTCGATGGCGCCCCCGACCTCGCCGCGCAGATGCTCGACAAGCTGGTCGCCAACGCGGTCGATTTCGCCCGGCCCGGCAGCGCGGTGCGGGTCGGCCTCAGTCTCGCCGAAGAGGGCGCCGCAGCGCGCCTGGCGGTCTCCAACCTCGGCCCGCCGCTGCCCGAGGAAATGGGCGACCGGCTGTTCCAGTCGATGGTGTCGCTGCGCAAGGATCGCAGCGGCCGCGAGCCGCATCTGGGCCTCGGCCTCTATGTGGCCAGACTTATCGCCGAGTTCCATGGCGGAAGCATCAGCGCGCAAACCCTGCCCGGCGCCGACGGCGTCGAAGTCGCCGTCGTCCTGCCACTGGTACAGCCGCGAGACTGAGTCGCCCGGTCGCCCACTCATCCATTCGACGGCTTCCATTGCGCCGCCCGAGGTGAAAGACTTCCGCCTGAGACAACCGATTCCCGGCGACCCGATCCGCCGGCACCCGATTTCATGCGCGCCCTGCTTCTTTGCCTCTGTCTGTCGCTGATTGCCCACGGCGTCGTTGCTGCGCCCGACGCCGCCGCGGCGCGACCGCGGTTTCGCGTCAACCCGGGCAGCCATGTCGCCACGCTGACCGACCTGGCACTGGATTCGCGGGGCGAACGAGCCTACAGCGTGTCCCACGACAAATCGGTGCGCGCCTGGCGGTTTTCCGATCTGGCACCACTTGCCGTCGGCTACGCGCCGATGGAAAGCGGCCGCAACGGTCAGCTTACCTCTGTCGCGCTGTCCGGCGACGGACGCCATGTGGCAGTCGGCGCCTGGGGCGCAGCCCACGGGGCGGTTCACCTGTTCGAAGCGGCGCGGCTTGGTTTGGTGCGCAGCATCGACCTGCCGGCGGGCGTGACCCACTTGCGCAGCACTTCGGCCGGCCGGTTCGTCGCCTGCCTGAACGGCGGCGGCTTGCGTCTGCTCGATCCGGCGGGGGCCGGTCAACTGGCACAAGCCGAGTACGTCGCCCCTTGCAGGGGCCTCGATGTCGCTGCCGATGGTCGCATTGCTGCCGCTTTTGCCGATGGCGCGATCCGGTTGTTCGGCGCCGATCTGCGCGAACTGGCGCGCAGCCCCGCCGGCGGCAACGCCGGGCCGCTGCGCTTTTCTCCCGACGGCACCCGCCTGCTGGTCGGCGATCCCGCCCGCCCGCATGCCGCGCTGCTCGACGGCAGGACACTCGCCTTGCTCGGCGCGACCGATCTGCCGGAGGCCCAATGGCGCGCCGTCACGCAGGTCGACTGGTCGGCGCGCGGCGAAGCGCTGCTGCTGGCGCAGGACAACCTGCGCTGGCGCGGTGCCGTGCTGCGCTGGAACCCGCGCACGACGGCGCCGCCGGCTTTGCTAACGCCGGCCGGTCGCCGGCTCGAGCGGTTTGTGCCGACTTCCACTGGCATGCTGCTGGCGGCGGCTGACCACAGCCTGCTGCGCACCGGGCACGACGGACAGACCGAGGTCGAATCGACCGCCGGCGCGGTGGTGTTCCCGGACGGTCTGGCCGCGCTTGCGCTGTCTGCCGATGGCAATGCGGTCAGTTTCGCGGTTCGCCGCGACGGCACCGTGCGCGCGCGCTTTTCGGTGCGCGAGCTTGACTACGCGACCGGCGAGCCCGAGCGGCCTGAGTTGCAGCGCGCGCGTCAGAGTTCGTCGCGCCTGGTGCTCGAAGGCTGGCGCGAACCCCGGCTAACCCTCAACGGGCGCCCGCTCGAACTCGACAGCGACGAGACCCTGCGCGGCTGGGGCTTCGCGGCGGACGACGCCTATGCGGTGATCGGCACAGACAGCAAGCTGCGCGCCTACACGCCGGCAGGACGCCTGATCTGGCAGGTGCCGGTTGCCGCTGCCGCCACCAATGTCGCGGTCAGCGCCGACGGCCGCTATGTCGTCGCGGCGCTGGCCGACGGCACCCTGCGCTGGTTTGCCGCGCGCAATGGCGAAGAGCGGCTGGCGCTGTTCGTGCACCGCAACCGCCGCGACTGGGTGCTGTGGCGGCCGGACGGCTACTACGCCGCGTCGGATTTCGGCGACACCCTGGCCGGCTGGCAGGTGATCGCCACCGGAAACGACCCGCGCTACTACCAGGCGGTGCAGTTCGAGCGCCTGTTCTACCGCCCCGACCTGCTGCGCAACCAGTTGGCGGATGCGCCGCCGGTGGTCGCGCCGGCGCGCAATTCGATCGATCGCTTCACCGAAATCGCGCCGCCGCATGTGCGGGTGCTTGCCGCCGAGGTCGATGGCAAGGGTCAGCTCGACCTGCGTTTCGCCGCCGAAACGGCCGGCCCGGACATGCGCGAAGCCATGGTGTTCATCGACGACGTGCCGGTCACGCCGGTGGCCGAGCGTGCCATCGCGCCCGACGGCCGGCGCCGGCTGGAACGCAGCGTCCGTCTTGCGCTCCCGCCAGGCGAATCGATGCTGCGCATCGAAGTGCACAGCGATATCGGTTTCGGGCTCGCCGAGGAGCGGCTGACCGCCCCCGGACGGGCCGCTGCGCGGAGCCTGCCCGGCGGCACGTTGTATGTGCTCGCTGTCGGCGTAAACCGCTTCGATGCTGGCGATAGCAAATCGCTGCCGACACTGGAATTCGCCGAGCGCGACGCCCAGGAGATCGCCCGCGCGCTCGGCTCGCGGGCCGGCAAGCAGTTTGTGGATGTGCGGGCGCGGGTGCTCAGCGACGCCGGGTCGACCAAACCGACCCGTGCCGCCATCCTCGAGGCCATGCGCTTCTGGCAGCAGGCCGGCGCAAACGACGCGGTGGTGCTGTTTCTCGCCTCGCACGGCATCACCGACCGGGTGGGCAACTACTACTTCGTGCCACGCGATGCGCGGCGCGAGGACGTCGAGGCGGTGCTCGGCGGCCGCAACGACAGCGGCGAGGCGCCCTCGCTGCTCGGTTGGCGCGAACTGCTCGACGGTTTGGCCCGCAGCGCCGGGCAGCGTCTGCTGATCGTCGATACCTGCAAGGCCAGCAGTGCCGAGGGTGCGCTGGCCGGCAGCACGCTGCGAAAACGGTCGGCCGCCTCGCGCTTTCCGCTGCTCTTGGCGGCGCGCGCCGAAGAGGACTCGCAGGAATACCGCCCGGCGCGCCACGGCCTGTTCACCCACACCCTGCTGCAGGCGCTGAGCGGCCGCGCCGACCAGAACAGCGATCGCTCACTCAGCGTGGGTGAACTGCATGGCTACGCTGCACCTCAGGTGCAAGCCCTGCACGATCCGCGCGCCGGCCCGCAGAACCCCCAGGTGGTGGCGCCGGAGCGACTGCTCACTCGCAGTCTGTTCAGCTACTGATCGGTGTTTTGCCGCGAATGACGAAAAAGGCGGGCGGCCCGGACGTAGATCGTGCCGGCGGCTATCTGGCCTGAAACCCGCATGGACAGGCGATCTGCAGGCCTATAAGCCCAGCGCCAAGCAACCATGCGGATTCTGGCTATGGCCCCCTGAAGAACGCCTATCCATGAGGGTTTCAGCCCGTCGATCGTTCGAGCTTTTCGACCCGTTTTTCCAGCCGCGCCAGATCGTCGCGCAGGCAGTCGACGTCGTCGGCAAACGCCGCCACCGCCTCGGGACGCAGCAGGACCGGCCGTTCCTCGGTGAGGTAATCGGCTGTCGTCTCGGCGAAGTTGCGCGCGGCGTCCTTCTGCCACTGCGCAAACTGCGCAACCCCGGACGCCATGCGGCGCGCGACGATATCGCCGAAAACCTTCGACAGATCCTCCTCGGCGTCCCAGCGCAGGTTGCGCAGCACGAACCCGAGCGTCTCGGCGAAATCGGCGTTGCCGGCCACGGAAACCTGCCGCGACAAGGCCTCGAAACCGAGGAAAACCTGGCCAAACGCGCGCGACGGCAGCGCGATTTCGGCATCGGCCGGGCTGTCCGCAGCCGCTTCTGCGACCTGCCCGTCGGCCGCGACGACCAGTCGCAGCGCCAGCGGCGGCGCGCTGAGCGCGGCAATCCGCCCGGCGTGCGGCTGCAGCTTGGCACGCGCCCAGGCGTTCTGCGACAGAACGTGGTTGAGGCTGGCGATGGCGACTTGGGTCAGCATGAAAAAACGGGGGCTCCGAAGAGCCCCCATTTTGCCTCAAGCAGCCGCAAGTCAGGCGGTTTCCATCTGCTGGATGCCGGCAACCACCCAGCCGCCGCTGCCCGAAACCGGCTTGGTCAAGTGCCAGACTTCGTCGAACGGCTGCGGCGCGGCACCGGCTTCCTCGCGCAGCGCGCCGTGGTAGCGCACGCTGACGACGTGGCGGGTCGGCTCGGTGGTGACGTCAAGCACCTCGGCCTGCAGGTCGACGACGTCGGACTGCTGCTTGCTGGGTCCGCGCTCGTCAAGCTGCAGCTTGAGTTCGGCGAAGACTTCCGGCGTGGTGAACTGGCGCAGATCCTCGGCGTTGCCAGCGTCGAACGCGGCCTGCAGGCGGACGAAGTTGAGCTTGGCATTGCGCAGAAATCCCTCGACGTCGAAGTCCGCCGGAATCGAGCCCGAACTTTGAGAGTAGGCACTTACAGTCGAGTCGGGCGAGGCGGAAGGTCGAATGCCGGGAACCGGATCGCTCACCCCGGCGGTCGGCTCGAAGCGCATCGGTGCGGCGGCGGGTGCGCCGGCGCCCGCGTATTGCAGCTGCGATGGCCCTGCGCCCGCCGGCGACTGCCGCCTGCCGCGCAGCAGTCGGAAGACCATGAACACCGCGGCGGCGATCAACAAGCCCATAAGCAGCGTGCCCATCATGCCGCCGAGTCCGCTGCCGGAGAGCAGCGCGCCGATACCCAGGCCGGCGGCCAGACCGGCCAGCGGACCGAGCCAAGAACGCTGGGGCTGCGGCGCAGGTGCGGCGGGTGCCGCAGCGCCGCCGGGCCGTTGGGCTGGCGCGGCGGAGGTTGGGGGCGCCGCGGGCGCAGCCGGGGCGGCGTCGCGCTTCATCACCGAATTGTCGCGCTGCATGCCGAAGGATTTGCCGCCGCCCATCCGGCGCGCGGCATCGGCGTCCATCGAGGTGACCGTCAGGCTCAGAGCTACAGCGGCAAGCGAGGCGGCCGCGAGGAATCGTTTCATGCGTGGTATCTCCATCGTAGAAAAGGTGGCCCGTCGGTCGCTCCCTCGGCCGCGTTCGTGCGGAGTTCGGGAGCCCTGAGCGTTCTGGCGCGTTTAGAGTTTGTAGCCGCGGTGCAGGGCCACGACGCCCGCGGTCAGGTTGAAGTATTGGACCCGCGCCAGGCCCGCCGTTCCATCATCGACTTGAGCGTTTCCTGGTCGGGATGCATGCGGATCGACTCGGCGAGGTAGCGGTAACTGTCGGCATCCCTGGCCACCTTCTCGCCGAGCCAGGGAAGAATCTTGAACGAGTACAGATCGTAGACCGGCGCAAGCGGCTGCCAGACCTTGGAAAATTCGAGCACCAGCAGGCGTCCGCCGGGCTTGAGCACGCGCTGCATTTCGCCCAGCGCGACATCCTTGTGCGTCATGTTACGCAGGCCGAAGGCCACCGTGCAGCAGTCGAAATAGTCGTCGGCAAAGGGCAATTTTTCCGCGTCGCACCGGGCGGTCGGGCACAGATGGCCGTGATCGACCAGGCGGTCGCGGCCGCGCGCCAGCATCGCGTGGTTGATGTCGGTAAGCCACACCTGCCCGGTCGGGCCGACCCGCCGGGCGAAAGCCAGCGAGAGATCGGCGGTGCCGCCGGCCACGTCGAGCACGCGATCGCCCTCGCGCACGCCGGCCAGCTGCACCGCGAAGCCCTTCCACAGCCGGTGCAGGCCGAGCGACATGAGATCGTTCATCACGTCGTAGGAATCGGCGACCGACGAGAACACGCCGGCCACGCGTTTGGCCTTGTCGCCTTCCGCGACCTGCTCGAAGCCGAAATCGGTTTGACTGTTGCTCAAGCGGGTGCCCCGTTCAATGCGGGTGATGGCCGCAACTACCGCCAGATTTGGGCGCCTGCGGCGGATTCAAGAGCCCGTCGCGGCTGGCCCCGGCTGCCTCGATCCGGCGCAGGTATTCCGGCCACAGGGTGTCGTGCTGGCGACCGAGCAGGTAGAGCTGGTCCCACGAATAGATACCGGTGTCGTGGCCGTCGGAAAACACCGGGCGCACCGCATAATTGCCCACCTGTTCGAGGCTGACGATATCGACCTCGCGCTTGCCGATCTGCAGCACCTCCTGCCCCGGTCCGTGCCCGCGCACCTCGGCCGACGGGGAATAGACCCGCAGGTATTCGTAGCTCAAGCTGAAATGCGCGCCGTCGGAGAAACTGACTTCCATCAGCCGCGACTTCTGGTGCAGCTTGATCTCGGTGGGTATCGGCGTGTCTTTGTCGAGGCCGGCCATTGGCGAAACTCCTGTCGATCGGATCCGCAGTGTACAGCAAGGCGCCGTCGCCGCCGGGACGATGAAACATGTCACGAAAGTGTCATGCGGCGGAAATAGAATGCCCTCGTCCCCACAGGGTTTCCACCGATCATGGCCGCCAACATTCTGCTCGTCGAAGACGAACCCGCGATACAGGAGCTGATCGCCGTCAATCTGCTGCGCGCCGGCCATCAGGTGCTGCGCGCGGGCGACGCGGAAACTGCGCTGCGGCTGGTGCGCGAGGCTCTGCCCGACCTGGTGCTGGTCGACTGGATGCTGCCGGGGATGAACGGCGTCGAGCTGGCGCGCCGCCTGCGCGCCGACGAGCGCACGCGCAGCGTGCCGATCATCATGCTGACCGCCCGCGGCGAGGAACTGGACAAGGTCACCGGGCTCGAATCCGGCGCCGACGACTACATCACCAAGCCCTTCAGCCCGCGCGAACTGGTGGCCCGCATCAAGGCGGTGCTGCGGCGCCAGCGTCCGCAAGCCACCGACGACATCGTCGAGATCGGCGGCTTGCGGCTCGATCCGGCGACCCACCGGGTGGTGGCGGGCGAACTGCCGATCAACCTCGGGCCGACCGAATTCCGTCTGCTGCACTTCCTGATGACGCACCCCGAGCGCGTGCATTCGCGCGCCCAGTTGCTCGACCAGGTGTGGGGCGACCATGTGTTCGTCGAAGAGCGAACGGTGGATGTGCATATCCGCCGCCTGCGCGGCGCGCTCGAGGCCACCCGGCACGACCGCCTGATCCAGACCGTGCGCGGCAGCGGCTATCGCCTGTCGGCCGACCTCGGTGCCGCCTCGGCGGCGGGCGTAGAATGAGCGGTTCCGTGCGCACGCCGATCCATTCCGCTTGAGTCCGATCCGGTTCCACGCCGTCCGCTGGCTCGCTGCATCCGTCTGCCTGGCCCTGCTCGTTTGGCCGATCGCCGGGCCGCTGTGGGCGCTCGGCTGCCTGCTCGGCGGCACGCTGATCCTGCTGCTGCTGCATCTTGGGCAGATCGACCGCCTGTTCGATTGGGCGCGTTCTGCCGAAGAGGCGCCGGTTCCGCCCGGCAGCGGCGCCTGGGGCCACGTCTTCTCCGCCTTGCACCGGCGCAGCCGCATCGCGGCACAGGACCGCCAGCATCTGCTGCATCAGTTGCAGCGCCAGCGCGACGCGATGCAGGCGATGCCCGACGGCGTCGTCATCCTGCAGGGCGCCAATCTGATCGAGTCGGTCAACGTCGTCGCCGAACAGCAGTTCGGTATCGACCTCAAGCGCGATGTCGGGCTGCCGCTCGGCAATCTGGTGCGCCAGCCCGAGTTCGTCGCCATGCTCGACAGCACGGCGTCCGTTGCCAGCGTGCTGATGCCGGCGCCCGGCCTGTCCGGCCACATGCTGTCGATCCAGTCGATCGCCTTCGGCGACGAGCGCAAGCTGCTGCTGGCCAGCGACGTGACCCATGTCGAGCGCCTCGAAACCATGCGGCGCGACTTCGTCGCCAACGTGTCGCACGAGATGCGCACGCCGCTGACGGTGATCCACGGCTACCTCGAAATGCTCGCCGACGAGCCGGGCGGCGTTACCAGCGACGAGGCACAGCGCTTCATCGCCGCCACCCTGGAGCAGACCCGGCGAATACAGCATCTGGTGGCGGATCTGCTCGCGCTGTCGTCGCTGGAGACCGGCTCGCCCCTGCCCGGCGACGACGAGGTGGATGTGCCGACCCTGCTCGAAGCGGTGCAACGCGAGGCGCTCGGCGTGTCGGCAGGCCGCCACCGGATCGACCTCGAACCCGGCCCACCGGCGGCGATCCGGGGCGCGGCACAAGAGCTGCACAGCGCGATCGGCAATCTGGCCGGCAACGCGGTGCGCTACACCCAGGCGGGCGGGCGCATCCGCATTGCCTGGCGCATCGTCGACGGTCAGGGCCTGATCGATGTCGAAGACAACGGCATCGGCATCGAAGCGCGCCACATTCCGCGGCTGACCGAACGCTTCTACCGCGTCGATCGTGGCCGCTCGCGCGAGAGCGGCGGCACCGGCCTGGGCCTGGCGATCGTCAAGCATGTGTTAGAACGGCATCAGGCCCGGCTGGAGATCGTCAGCGCGCCGGGACGCGGCAGCCGCTTCACCGTGCGCCTGCCGGCCCAGCGCGTCGTCGCCCGCGCGGCGGCCAGCGCCGCATAGCGGCGGCAGATCAGCTCACCGCAAAGGCCACGCGCTCGAAATCGACGCCCTGCAGCAGCAGCGCGCCGAGCTTGACGCGAACCGCGTGATCGACGAACACCTCCAGGATGCGATCCTTCTGGTACCAGCCGCGCGGCAGAACCAGCGAGTTGGGTTCTTTCAGCGCCGCCACCGCCGGCAGCACGAAGGCGCGCGAGTAGGCGCCGGGTTGCGCCACGTTGACGCCTGTCTGGCGTGCCGCCAGCACATCCGGCGTACCTGGCAGCAGCGCCACGCCGATCAGCAATCCGCCCGACGCTTCGAACATCGTCCAGCTCACCCGGCCCAGCAGCATGCGCTCGCCGTCGGGCGGGCGGATGCCGAGCAACTGGTTGTTCTCGATGCGCTGGCCGAGGCGCGACTGCGCCGATTCGTGGCGCAACTGGAAACCGGCCACCGACTGATTGACTACCGACCACTGCTCGAGCGCGTAGCCGATCTGCGCCGACCGCAGTTCCAGCTTCTCGCCGCCTTCGACGCGGTCGCCGAAGGTCATCAGGGTGTCGACTTCGGCCCGCGTATAGATGCGCGCCGGTTCCGGCTGCACGAACTCTTCGCCGGCGATGTAGTAGTGAATCGGTTCGAAGCCGAAGCTCAGTTCGGCGCTGCCTTTGCCGCTGCGCCGCTGAAAACGCCGCGACGAGGCGGCGTGGCACCACGGCCGGTAGAGCTGCAGCAACAGGCGCGCGCCCTGCGGCATCGCGATGTCCTCGCCCAGGCCCAGCGCCGACGGTGCCACGCCTTCGCGCAGCCGCAGGATCAACTGCTGCACCCGCGGGGCCAGGCGCGAACCATCGAAGCGATAGAGCGTCTGGCTGCGCGTCTGCATGGTCATCGGCCGCAGGCCGCGGTCGAGCATCAGGTCGACGCCGTAACTGCGCCGCTCGTCGGTGTCGCCGGTCGCCTGGACGATCGTAACGTCCTGGGCGAACAGTTTTGCCCAGCGCACCACCCAGACGAACTCGCGCGGCGTGCGGCCGTAGGGATTGGCCAGGTCGACCAGCAGGATGGCGGCGTAGGCGTCCTGGCAGGACTCGCTGGCGTGCAGCTCGTTCATCGGCTCGACCACCCGCACCCCGGCGATGCGCCATTCCTCGGCCGATGCGTAGTAGCCGTGCAGGTCGATCCACATTCCCGGCGGCACCTCCCGCCGGGCTCGGAAGTGTTCGAGGATCGCGCGCCCCGAATAGTGGATGCAGCGCTGGCAGATGACCGCCAGCCGGCTTTGCACCGCCGGCAGTTCGCTGCCGCGGCTGGCCACCTCGGAATACGAGTGCGCCATCGCCTGCAGCAGCGACACCACGTGCATCAGCAGGTCGTTTTCCTGCAGGGCGGGCGGCAGCGGCTGGAACGAATAGCGTTTGGCGATCTCCTCGACCACGAAACTCACCGCCGGCCGTGCCTGTTCCAGCACTTCGAGATGCGCCTGCGGCGCCGGCGGCGTGGCGAGCATGCCGCGGATCAGCTTGATCAAGGCGTCGCGCGCATGGTCGAGGTTGGTCAACGGCACCGACGCCAGCAGGTCGATGCATTGCTGCGGGTTGGCGTAGTCGAAAGTGATCGCGGGGAATTCCATGCGCGGTCGCAATCAGGCGAGCGGCTCGAACAGTACCCGGTCGAAATCCATGCCGCGCAGCATCAGCGCGGTGAGCTTGAGGCGGCCCAGCGTCGGGTTGACCAGCTCGACCTCCCGCGGCCCGCGGAAACTGTTGAGCGGCAGGATCAGCGTTGCCGGCACCTTGAGCCGCGCGATCTCCGGCATGACGAAGGCCCGCTCGAAGGTTTCCCGCCCCGCCATTTCAACTGTGCGTGCGGTGACGCCGAGCGGGGCGCCGGGAATCCACATGACGCCGGCGTTCACCTCGCCATTGCCCACCGCCACCAGCCAGCGCGTGATCGCCAGCAGGAACGCATCGTCGCCGTGCCCCTTGAGCGCGACCAACTGCCCGGCGCCGAGGCGCCGTTGCGGCGATCCGGCATCGCGCGCGATGCGCAGGCCGCCGGCGCTCTGGTCGAGCAGGCGCCAGGTTTCGGGCGCGAAGTCGCGCATTGCGCGCTCTTCCTCTTCGGCGGTCGATACCCGGCCGAGGGTCGCCATTTCATTGGCATGCTGGCGCGTCATCGTCGAGGTCGAGCCCGGTTCGCGGAACAGCTTGCCGGAGACGTGAAAGTGAATTCCGCCCAGGCCGCTGACGACGCGCATTTCGCCGTGTGCGTCGCGCCGCGGATGCACCCGCGGCAGCGCGCTGCGCGAGGTGTGGCGGTAAAGGTGCAGCAGCAGTTCTTCGGCCACCTCGGCCGACAGGTCATCGCCGAGGGTCAGTTCGGCCGGCGCCACGCCCTCCTTGAGCTTGACCAGGCGCACCCGGATCGAACCGCGCATCGCCGTCGTGTCGAGCCAGCGCAGGTTGCTGCCGCCATTGCCGACCAGGCCGGCCGGCCCGCTGCCGGCCAGGTCCACCGGCAGCGTGGCCGGGTTGTCGTCGGGCGGGGGCGCGCGCAGGATCGCCACCTTCGGGCACCAGCGTGCGATCCAGCGCCGCAGCATGATCAACTGGCGATGGTTGAGCTGGTAAGGGCTGATGGCGTAGAACAGCAACACCAGCGCATAGCAGGCGGCGGGCGTGACGCTCCTGCCGATCAGGCGCAGGCTGTCGTCCACCTCGGTCTCGGCGCAGCCCAGCCGCTCGGCCGCGGCGTAGAGCCGGTGCAGGTTCTGCCAGAACACGCTGCCGACTTCATGCTGCGCCCGGTAGGCGTCGAACTGCAGCATGCTGGCGGTGGCGATGGCGCGCTGCGCGGCCAGGGCGGCCTGACTGCGCATTTCCGGGTCGCCCGCTTCGGCGGCATCCAGACACAGCCGGTAGCCGTCGCCCAGCAGTTGCCAGAGCGTGCGGCTGGCCTCGTAGGCAAACTGCTCGTGCGGTGCCAGCGGCAGCGCCCGGCCGGTGAACTTCTTGGCGCATTCGCCCTGGGCGAAGGCGACCGCCTCGCGCAGGAACTCGAGAATCGACAGGCGTGCGGCCGGGGTCGCGGCGCCCTGGTTCAGGCGCGCGATTTCGGTCGCCAGCGCGGCCTGCAACTGGGTGGCGTTGGCCTGCGGCTGGCGCGCCAGCCAGGCTTTGGCCGACGCGACGTCCTGCAGCGCGGTGAGGGGCGGGGCCGGCGTGCTCATGCGGCACCTGCCTGCGTTTCGGCCAGCACCTGTATCACTGCGTCATGGAGTGCGGCATCGCCCGGCGCCGCGCGGCGCGGCGCGCCCTCGCGCAGCGGTGCCGCCCACACCGGCTGCGGGAAATGCCGATCGTCGCGCCAGCGCGGAATCACGTGCCAGTGCAGGTGGGGCACCTGGTTGCCGAGGCTGGCGAGGTTGATCTTGTCGGGCCGCAGCAGCGTGCGCAGGGCCGATTCCACCGCATTGACCACGCTGTACAGATGACGTTGTTCGCTAACGCTCAAGTCGCTCATTTCGCTGACATGCTCCTGCCATATCACGCGGCAAAAACCGGGATAGTCCGCATCATCGACGCGCACCACGCGGCAGGCGCCGTCCTGCCACACGGTATGTCCGCCGGGCCGTTCACACAAATCGCAACCCGCCATTCGCCGAGTCAAGGGCGTCTCCCGATGCACTTTCAGTTGGGGAATGATACGCCGCGCGGCACGCTTGCGTCATTGGGCCGGCCTCACTCGCCCAGCAAATGCAGCACCACCTCGCGCCGGGCGCCGCGCAGGCGATGTTCATAGACGTAGATGCCCTGCCAGGTGCCCAGCGCCAGCGCGCCGTCGATCAGCGGCAGCGCAAGCTGGGTCTGGGTCAGCGCGCAGCGCACATGGGCGGGCATGTCGTCCGGGCCTTCCATCGTGTGCTCGAACAGCGGATCGCCGTCACGCACCAGGCGGGCGAAAAACCGCTCGAGATCGGCACGCACGTCCGGATCGGCATTTTCCTGGATCAGCAGGCTCGCCGAAGTGTGGCGGATGAACAGCGTCAGCAGGCCGTTGCGCAACCCTTGGCCGCGCACCCAGTCGGCCACGGCGGGCGTGAACTCGGTCAGCCCGCGGCCGCGGGTGGTGATGCCGATGACCGAGTGCGCCTGTTTCACGGCTGTTTCGCCGTCTACCGCGCCGGCTTGTTCGCAGGGATGAGCACGATGTCGCGCCGCTTCGGGTTGCCACCGGTGATCACCCGCGGCGGCGTTTCGGTGGCGAACCACAGGTCGCCGCCGACGCTGATCTGCGCGCTGACCTGGTAGCGGTTCTTCGCCGCGATCGCCTTCGGATCGTAGGCAACCTTGTAGGCGAACGGCACCTGCCGGCCCCTGGCCTCGATGGTCTGTTCGCCCAGCACCTTGACCGGCTCGTTGCCGCTGCCGGCATCGATCAACTGGACGGTGATCAGCGCATCCGGCGGCAACGCCTTGCGCAACCGGTAGGTGACGTTGCCAGTGACGCTGGCAGTCATGGCCGCTGTGGGCGCCGAGGCTGCAGGGGGCGCAGGCGGCGGCACCGGCTCGGCGGCGGCAACCGCCTGTGGTGCCTCGGCAGGGGCCGGTGCTGCTGGCGCCGTCGATTTGCAGGCGGCGATCGCGATCGTCATGACAACCAGCGCGGCGAAGGTCGTGTAGCGCACGGCGGACTCCATCGGGTAACTGTGCGGCCCATTCTGCCATGGCAGGGCTCGGCGGCGATGTGACGAACTGCGGCAGAAATGCGCTTGAGTCCTGGCCCATGCGAAAAACCGCGCCGCTGCCGCGCGCGACCGGTGCCGCTCTCGCGGCGTGGCGCTCGCCTGCCGCCATGCCCGGCAAGTCGCATCAAATGGCGCTCTGCGGCCGGGCACCGCCGGGAGCCTTACAGGACGGACCTCTCCGGCATGCCTGCCCGCAGAGCGCCTGTTCATGCGGCCTCCAGACCGGCTGCCGTGGGCCAACCGGGGGTGCGCCGACCCGCGCCGGGTCGCGAAAGACCGCAACCGACTACAATTGCCCGAATCGCCAAGGAGCCGGCCGCCATGCGCAAGACCATCACGCTGCAAACGCGGCAGCGCGAACAACTGATCGACATCACCCCCGAAGTGCGCGAGATCGTGCAGGCGAGCGGCGTGCAGGAGGGCATCGCGCACATCTACGCCCAGGGCGCGACCGCCGCGATCATGATTCAGGAAAACTGGGATGCCAGCGTCCCCAGCGACGTGGTCGACCTGCTGCGCAAGTTGATACCGCCGGGCGTGTGGCAGCACGACGAGCAGGACGGCAACGGCGACGCCCACCTCAAGGCCGGGCTGGTCGGCCCCTCGGAAAGCGTGCCGATCATCGACGGCGCGCTCGGGCTTTCCACCTGGCAGGGCATCTTCTTCTGCGAGTTCGACGGCCCGCGGCAACAGCGCAGCATCGTGTGCACCGTGCTCGCCGATTCGACGGGGTAGCGCCGAAGGCAATGCTGGAACTGTGGGAGCGAAAGTGATACCGACCTTGGCGCTCGACCTCACTCCCTTTGGCCGCCAGAACCGGTTCTCAGCCGAGCAGCCGGCGCGCCTCGTCGAACAGGCGCTCGCGCCGGATCAACTCGCTGCGCGGAAACCGGCCCACCAGCACGTGGATCTGGGGTGCGCGCCTGACCCGTACCTCCGGCAGCACGATTTCGGTCGCCGCGCCAAAGCTGCCTTCCGATACGAGGATGTTCGCATGATCGAGCCGCAGGCCGACCGGCCGGACCTCGAGGTGATCCGCGGCGTGGGTCAGCACCGATCGCACGCGCTTCATCACATAGTCGAGCGTGTCGCCGCTGCCGGGACACTCGGCCAGCGAGCGCTCGTTTTCGGCGAGTCTGCACTCCAGCTCCTCGATCTTGCCGACCGTGTCGACGCCGCCTTCGAACATCGATTCGATCCCTGCCCGCTGGCCCTTGAACATCGATAGCCGCGCCTGCAGCATCGCGCGCTGTTCGATCAGATCCTTGCGCCGCGTGTTGACCGAGGCGATCTGTTCGAGCGCCTGGGTGACCAGGAACTTGAAGGCGCGTCGCCTGATCTCGATCCGTGCGTCGTACTCGCTGGCGCGCGGCTGGAGAACTTTCTTGTCGACGAACGAAACCGATGTCTGGGCAACGTCATGGCGCACGGTGTTGTCATGCACCGCCAGGCCGAAACCCTGCAGTTCCTGGCGGCGAAAGCTCAGGCTCGCCCAGACTTCCTCCGCGCAGGGCGATTCTGCGAAGAAATCCTGAATTTCGGTGCAGCGGCTGAACAACGCGGGCACGTCGTCGGCGGTCGCGAACAACGCCCGCAGCAACGGATTCTCCGACCACGCCGCGGCGCTCATCTCCAGGCTGGGCAGAATCCGCGCCTCGATCTGCCGGCAGTAGAGCACCGCCTGCTCGACCACCGGCGCGAGCTTGCGCTGATAGCCGGCGACGTGTTTCAGGTGCGGGTTGACGATCTGCACCACCTGCTCGATGCGCTGCTCGATAACCGCCGGGGCTACCGTGGCGCCGTTGTCATCGTCATTGCCGCCGAACAGCCAGTCGAGAATCCGCATGGGCACTCCGAAGCTACGCCACCACGACCATCACGCCGTAACCATCCGGCAGCGCAACCCGCAACCGGACATCACGCGCCGCCCGAGCTTGCCGCGGGCCGCACTGGCGGGTGTCCGAGCACGGCCAGGAACTCGGACAGCACCATCGCCGTGGCGCCCCAGACGGTGGCCCCATCGACCAGGAAGTAAGGCACCTCGTACTCGCGGCCCTCATGACGGCGCATGCGCGCGCCGACCGTGGCAGGATTGCACAGTTCGTCCAGCGACACATCGAGCACCCGCGCCACTTCGCCGGCATGGGGGCGAAAGGACGGCTGCGAGCCTGCGAACGCCACGACCGTAAACAGGTTGAATCCGCTTACCGGAATGTGCAGCGGCGTAAGCTGCCCGAGCAGGGTCAGCGCGTTGGCCGCGATGCCGATCTCCTCGGCGGCCTCGCGCAGCGCCGTCATCTCGATCGTTTCGCCGGGCCTGGCGGCACCGCCGGGCAGGCAGACTTGTCCGCCATGCTGCGGCAGATGCGAGGCGCGAACCGTCAATACCAGGTGCGTGGTTCTGCGGGCCGGATACAGCAGGAGCAGGGCGGCGGCCTCGCGCGCGTCTTGCGGAAACTCGTCTGGCCGCCAGCCGGGGCGCGGCATCGGCGCCATCAGCCTCTGCGCCGCCAGACCCGGCAGCGGCGCAGCAAGGCCGGCGCGCAGTCGCTCAACGACCAGCTCGGGCGAGAAATGTTCATGCGGCTTGGGCATGCGGGCGACGGCGGGCAAAGCCGCATTATGTGCCGACCGGTGTCCGCGCGTCAGCCCGCGCACCGCGGCCGGCCATTCGGGCCGGCTCGACGCCACGTCAGCGCACCGCGTCGCAACTCGCGTTACCGCCGCCGTCGAGTCACCACGACCTGCTCCGACCGCTGCCCTGCAACCCGCATGGAATGGCGCACTGCGGGTGTGATGCCTGCAGAGCGCCAATCCATGCGGGTTGCAGAGGCTACCGGGCCACGGCCCAATGCGGGTGCGGCTCCTGGCGCATCGGTTGATCGGGTTAACCGTTGCGGCGATTGGAACTGCGCGTCCGATGCGTGCACAATGCGTGGATTGCTTTGCGGAGACCGGCGCATGTACCGATCGATTTTTGCCCTCTTGCTGGCGCTGCTGCTCGGCGGCTGTGCCGTCTTCGCCGACAAGGAATGCGCCGACGCCAAGTGGTATGAACTCGGCTACCGCGAAGGGTCCGACGCGCGCAACAGCCGTTCCTACTGGCAACAGGTGTGCGGCAACTTCAACATCACGCTCGACACCGCCGCCTACGATCGCGGCTATCGCGATGGCGTGGCGCAGGTCTATTGCACGCCCGACAAAATCTACGCTGAAGGCAAGGCCGGCCGCGGCTTCGACGCGCAACTGTGCGGCGGGCGCAAGGATCTGCAGGCGCGCCACGAAGCCGGCCTGCGCGAATACTGCACGCCGCAAGTGGCCTACGCGGTCGGCGGCCGCGCCGACAAGTACGAATTCGAGCGCTGCGGCAAGGCGGCGGCCGAACTCAGGCGTTCCTACGACAGCGGCGTGGCCGGCGTCTATTGCCGGCCGGCCGATGCCTACCGGGCCGGCCGCAACGATGAGAAGTTCCAGCTTTCGCTGTGTCCGCCGAACAGCGAAAGCGCCTATCGCACCGGGCTCGAAGTGCGCAGCCTGATCAAGTCGATCAGCGAAATCGACAGCGATCTCTACGAGCAGAAGCGCAAGCGCGACGACAAGAACGCCAAGGACGACGACAAGCGCCACGCCGACAACCGTGTCCGCGATCTCGAACGCGAGCGCCGCCGGCTGAAAGAGAAACTCGAAACCCTCGAGCGCGTCGGGCGCAACTACTGAGCGCGGCCGGGCGATGCGTGGACGGCCGACGGGCGCGGCTCAGCGCCGGGCGAGCTGCACCACGCTTCGTTGCACCAGTTTTTCCATCGACTCTGGCCCTGCCGAGGCGACTTGCTCGCCGTCGTGGTAGAGCGCGGCGATCGTCAGCAGTCCTCGCCCGGTAGCGCGAACCGCGATGTTGTCGGGGCTGATCGTGACGCGCCCGAGAACCCGCTTGGTCGGCCATTCGAGATGCCCGTAGGCGTGATAAACCAGCTCCGAGCAGACGATGCGGTCGGTCGTCTCGACATCGAAATTGAAGTCGTAACTCTTTCCGACCTGGCGCAGCGCCTGGAGTATGACTGCCGCCCGCTCGGCATCTGACAGGTTCTCCTGCCTGAGCAGCGCCAGATCATCGACGTTGAGGAATTGCGCCAGGGTGTTCATCTCGACTCCCGAGCGCAACGCTTCGACCACCCCGCGGCCATTGCGGATCGCCTCCTGGTGCGCATGCACGGCAGCGTGGTCCCAAATGCCCAGCGCGCGCAGTTCCGTCTCGGTACCGACCCAGATTGCAGCATGTCCCCAATGTCCGGGGATGAACGCGTCGGTGAGCCGGAACGGTGTCTTTTCGAGCAGTATGTCTCCGGCGCGGGCGGTTTCCGACATCCGCGACAGCACCTCGGGCCGGCCATAGAGCTTGCCGCGGCGCAGTTCGACAAGGCCCACAGTGTTGCCGAACAGCATGCTGGTGACATTGAAGCCTTCGTTCTTGAGCCCCAGCATCGAGTCGAAGCTGAAAGTCGACAAGAAGCCGACCGTGCTGGTGAGGCCGATCACCGGGTGTATGCGCCTGACCATCTGCCGCGACGGGCTCTGCTCGATCAGTTGCACGAGGTAGCGGTAGGCTTCGTCTTGCTGCGCCAGATCCGGCTGACCATGCTGCTCGAACCAGATCAGGCCGCGGCGCACTCGCGCGCGGTTGTCGGGCGAGCCGAACGAGGTGGCGATGCGATTGAGTTCTCCCTCGCGAATCGCAAAGCCGCTGTCGCCGCGGTTGAAGTGCTGCCGCAATAGCGGATCGGAACGATAGAGCGCGATCGACGAAAGGTAATTGTCATAGAGAACCAGCGCCGCCGACAGGCCCATGGCGATTCCGATAGCCTGGATTTCCGCCTCCTGGCGCAGCGCGGGTACCGGCTCGTCGAGCCAGCACTCGTGCGTCAGGCTGACTGCGAACAGCTCGGCGCGCAGGTCGAGCATCTGCCCGGCACTCTGGTTGAGATTCTGCAGGTCCATGCCGGAAAGGGGCTGCTGATCGGCGGCCTTGGCCCTTACCTGGTCGAGTACGCGGATCGCCTGTGCGCGCGTGGCAAGCGCTCGCTCGACCACCGTCTGATAGGCAATCACCTCCCGGTCGATGGCATGGCGGCGCTCGGCGATCGTTTGGCCGGCGTGGGCAGCGTTCCGATGCTGGTCGCAGTTGATTGCGGTGACCAGTCGCGCGCGTTCTTCCGCGGTCGCCGGCGGTGCAGCCGAGAGGCCGAAGGGCTTCAGCGGATTGGGCAAGGCCACGCACCCGGTCAGCACGGCAAGCGCCGCAGTTGCCAGCATCAGGCGGAGGGCTGCCGCGATCGATGCCGCGGGCGGCCAAAGGTTCGCCTTGTAGTACGACAAAAGCATGGTTTTAGATCTCCTGCAGGGCGAGTCCACAACGCGAACATTTGTAACCTCCGCCCGCCGCCGGCGCGATGCGGGCAAATCGTCGCTCGATCGATCAGCCCGCACGATTGCGCCGCGAAGCCCGCCGGTTTGGTGGATATCGCCGGGCGCAGCACGGCGGACAGCACTCATAGCAACACCCGCTCGATGCCGCCGCTGCCGGCCTTGGCGACGTAATCGGCCATCCAGTTTTCGCCCAGCAGGTGGCGGGCGAGTTCGACCACGATGTAGTCGGCGCGGGTGCCGGCGTCATCGTCGTAGCGCGACAGCCCCTGCAGGCACGACGGGCACGAAGTGAGGATCTTCACCTCGCCGGCGAAGCCGCCGCCGCGCAGCGCATCGGCACCCTTGCGCAGTTCCTCTTCCTTGCGAAAGCGCACCTGGGTGGATACGTCGGGCCGCGTCACCGCCAGCGTGCCGCTCTCGCCGCAGCAGCGCTCGGAGGCCGCAACCGGCGTCGCATCGGCGGTGGCGATCAACGCATTGACCACCTTGAGCGGCGCATGCTGCTTGATCGGCGTGTGGCAGGGGTCGTGGTAGAGGTAGCGCACGCCTTTCACGCCTTCGAGCCTGACGCCCTTTTCCATCAGGTATTCGTGGATGTCGAGCAGCCGGCAGCCGGGGAAGATCTTGCCGAACTCGTACTTCTGCAACTGATCCATGCAGGTGCCGCAGGAGACGATCACGGTCCGGATGTCGAGGTAGTTCAGCGTGTTGGCCACGCGGTGGAACAGCACGCGGTTGTCGGTGGTGATCTGCTGGCCCTTGTCGGCATCGCCGCCTGCCGTCTGCGGATAGCCGCAGCACAGATAGCCGGGCGGCAGCACGGTCTGCGCGCCGACATGCCAGAGCATCGCCTGGGTCGCCAGGCCCACCTGCGAGAACAACCGCTCCGAGCCGCAGCCGGGAAAGTAGAACACCGCCTCGGCCTCTTCGGCCGCCCGCGCCGGATCGCGGATCACCGGCACGATCGCCGCATCCTCGATGTCGAGCAGCGCGCGCGAGGTCTTCTTCGGCAACCTGCCGGGCATCGGCTTGTTGATTAAGTGGATCACCTGCGCCCGCAGTGGCGCGCGACCGAGCGTGGCGGGCGGATGCAGCGTCTGGTCCTTCACCATCGCGAACGACCTGGCGATGCGGTGCACGAGGCGCTGTGCGGTGTAGCCCCAGCGGATCATGCCGAGCCGCAGCGCCTTGATGGTGGCCGGATCGGTAGCGTTAAGGAAGGCCATCGAGGCCGCGGTGCCGGGATTGAATTTCTTCTTGCCCTCGCGCCGCAGCAGGTTGCGCATGGCGATCGAGACATCGCCGAAATCGATGTCCACCGGGCACGGGTTGGCGCATTTGTGGCATACCGTGCAATGGTCGGCCACGTCGGAGAACTCGTCGAAGTGCTTGAGGCTGACACCGCGGCGCGTCTGCTCTTCGTACAAGAACGCCTCGATCAGCAGCGAAGTGGCGAGGATCTTGTTGCGCGGCGAGTAGAGCAGATTGGCGCGCGGCACATGGGTGCTGCACACCGGCTTGCACTTGCCGCAGCGCAGGCAATCCTTGATCGATTCCGAAACGCTGCCGATGTCGCTCTGTTCCATGATCAGCGATTCGGCGCCGAGCAGCGAGAACGACGGCGTGTAGGCGCGCGACAGGTCGGCGCCGGGCAACAGCTTGCCCTTGTTGAAGCGGCCCTGCGGGTCGATGCGCTGCTTGTAGTCGACGAAGGGGGCGATCTCGGACTGGGACAGGTACTCGATCTTGGTGATGCCGATGCCATGCTCGCCGGAGATCACGCCGCCCAGCGCGCGCGCCAGCGCCATGATGCGCACCACCGCGCCGCCCGCCTCCTGCAGCATTTCGTAGTGATCCGAGTTCACCGGCAGGTTGGTGTGCACGTTGCCGTCGCCGGCATGCATGTGCAGCGCGACGAACACGCGGCCGCGCAGCACGTCCTGGTGGATCGCGGCGATGCGGGCGCGCACCGGGGCGAACAGCGCGCCGTCGAAGATGTCGTCGAGCAGCGGCTTCAGTTCGCTCTTCCACGAGATGCGCACAGAATAGTCCTGCACGCGGTGGAACAGCGTCGGTTCGGCGGCGCGGTTGGTCAGCGGCCCGGCGGCGATGCCCAGCCCGGCGAATTTCGTCTCGGCCTCGGCCAGCGGCAGGTCGAGGTTGGCGAGTATCCAGCGCCAGCGGCCGCGCACCCTGGCCAGCACTTCGAGCGCGCGGGCGCGCCGGTCGCCGATCAGCTCTTCGGCCTCGAGATCGGTTTCGCCCCGGTGCAGCGGCAGCTCGCCGCCGAGAAACGCGGCCAGCGCGTCGGTCAGGCGCAGCTTGCTGCGGATCGACAGCTCGATGTTGATGCGCTCGATGCCGTCGCAATAGTCGCCCATGCGCGCCAGCGGGATCACCACGTCTTCGTTGATCTTGAAAGCGTTGGTGTGGCGCGCGATGGCGGCGGTGCGGGCGCGGTCGAGCCAGAACTTCTTGCGCGTCTCGGCGCCGACCGCGATGAAGCCTTCGGCCGAGCGCGCGTTGCAGCGGCGCACCACCTCGGAGGCGGCGGCCATCACCGCCGCGTCGTCGTCGCCGACGATGTCGCCCAGCAGCACCATCTTCGGCCGGCCGTGTCGCTTGGCCTTGGTGGCGTAGCCGACCGCGCGCACGTAGCGCTCGTCCAGATGTTCGAGACCGGCCAGCATCACGCGCGCGGCACCGCTCTTGGGGAGGCTATCGACGTAGCGCTTGATGTCGACTATCGCCGGCACCGCCTCGCGCACCTGGCCGAAGAATTCCAAGCATACGGTGCGCGTCACCGGCGGCATCTTGTGCAGAATCCACACCGCGCTGGTGATGATGCCGTCGCAGCCTTCCTTCTGCACCCCGGGCAGGCCGGCGAGGAACTTGTCGGTCACGTCCTTGCCCAGTCCGGCCTTGCGAAAGCGCGCGCCGGGAATCTCCAGCAATTCCGGGTTGCCGTACGGCGTGCGGCCGTCCTTGCGAAAACGCTGCACGGAAAAGCGCGCCAGCGCAATATCGTGGATCTTGCCCAGGTTGTGATCGAGACGCGTCACTTCCATGAAGTGCCCGCTGGCATCGACCATCCGCCAGGAGAGCAGGTTGTCCAGCGCGGTGCCCCACAGCACGGCCTTCTTGCCGCCGGCATTCATCGCGATATTGCCGCCGATGCAAGAGGCGTCGGCCGAGGTCGGATCGCAGGCGAAGACGTAGCCGGCGGTGTCGGCCGCATCCATCACCCGGCGCGTCACCACGCCGGCGCCGGTGCGGATCGTCGCGCAGGGCGACGACCGACCGGGCAGGACGGTCTGTGCGACGGCGCCGAGATCGGTCAGCTTTTCGGTGTTGATCACCGCCGACATCGGCGTCAGCGGCACCGCGCCGCCGTTGTAGCCGGTGCCGCCGCCGCGCGGGATGATCGTCAGGCCCAGTTCGAAACAGCCGCGCACCAGCGGCGCGATCTCGGCCTCGGTATCCGGGAACACGACGACGAACGGGTATTCGACCCGCCAGTCGGTGGCATCGGTGACGTGCGAGACGCGCGCCAGTCCGTCGAAGGCGATGTTGTCGCGCCGGGTATGCCGCCCCAGTACTCTGAGCGTGCGTCGGCGCAAGGCTGCGGTCGCATCGAAATGCGCTTCGAACGCCTGCACCGCCTGCGTCGCCGCGTCGAGCAGCAGCCCGACCTTGTCGTCGCGCGCGCGCAAGGCTTCGTCACCGCTGTCGGCGCTGGTGCGGCGCCTGCCGATTTCCGCCAGCCTGTGTCGCAATGCACCGACAAGCGCAGCGCGCCGCGACGGGTTGTCGAGCAGGTCGTCCTCGAGATACGGATTGCGCCGGACCACCCAGATATCGCCCAGCACCTCGTAGAGCATGCGCGCCGAACGGCCGGTGACGCGCTCGCCGCGCAATTCGTCGAGCACCCCCCACATCGGCTCGCCAAGCAGGCGGATGACGATCTCGCGATCGGAAAAAGACGTGTAGTTATACGGAATTTCACGCAGCCGGACGCCGGTGGGCAGGTATCCTTCAGTGAATTCTGGGGCGGCTTGCATCGGGACGGGCGCGGAATTCGCTTGCGATGGGGAAGCGCCTCAGTCTAGCGTATTGCGGCGCAAGAAGCCTGCAAAATTAGCCCCTTGCGCATGCCGGGGCAAAGGGCGGCGACGGTCCGGGGCGACTGCCGCCGGGTAACCGAAATCGATTGTCGCGCCGTCCGATGCGGTGGCCGGCAGCAAATCGGAGTGATCCCCCCCCCCATCGGTGTCGCGCCGGGCGCCGGCACGCGCCGAGGCCGCCCGCCGGAACGGGAGGCGAGGGCAAACGCGTGGTCAGCGGGGGGGCGGCTGCCGATCCCAGCCCGGCCGCAGCTACCGCTACTACGATCTCGTTCTTGCCGCGTTCGTCACGTTGTTGCTGTGCTCGAACCTCATCGGGCCGGCCAAGATTGCGCAGCTCGAATTGCCGCTGCTCGGCCTGGTGAGCTTCGGCGCGGGCGTACTGTTCTTTCCGATCAGCTACGTCTTCGGCGACGTGCTGACCGAGGTCTATGGCTACGCCCGCTCGCGCCGGGTGATCTGGACCGGCTTTGCCGCGCTGGCCTTCGCCGCGCTGATGGCCGCCGTCGTCGTCGCGCTGCCGCCGGCGCCGTTCTGGAAAAACCAGCAGTTCTACGAGGTCGCCTTCGGCAACAGTTGGCGCATCGTTGCCGCGTCGATGATCGCGTACTTCGCCGGCGAGTTCGTCAATTCCTTCATCCTCGCCAAGATGAAGATCCGCAGCGCCGGCCGGCACCTGTGGACGCGCACCATCGGCTCGACGATCTTCGGCGAGGGCGTCGATTCGCTGCTGTTCTACCCACTCGCATTCTATGGCACCGGCATCATCCCGAACGAGAATCTGGCGCAGGTGATGCTCTCGCAATGGTTCGCCAAGGTCGGCGTCGAAGTGCTGTTCACGCCGTTGACCTACAAGATCGTCGCCGCCCTCAAGCGCGCCGAGCACGAGGATTACTACGACCGCGGCACCGACTTCAATCCGTTCACGCTGAAAGCCTGAGGCGGATTGGCACCACCCGGCCCGGGAGCCGCCTGGGCCGGGCATCCCCGGCATGCCTGCCCGCCCAGGCCCGTGGTTGCTGGCTCTCCGCCATGCATGGCTGCAGAACGCCATTCCATGAGGCTCTCAGGGCAGCATCGATGCCGCATCAAACGCCGCCCAGCCACACGATCGCGGCGTAGCGGGCGAACTTTCCCGCCGCCATCCAGAGCGTGCAGGCAAGCCAGTTCAGCCGCAGCCAGCCGGCCGCGGCGCACAGCGCATCGCCGATCAGCGGCGCCCAGGCAAGAAGAAGCGACGCGCTGCCATAGCGGCGCACCCAGTCGAGCCGCGGCGGCAGTTCGCGCGCCGGGATCAGCCGCGCCATCCAGTAAGTGGTCAGCCCGCCCAGCGTGTTGCCGACGGTCGCCGCACACAGCGCCGCCACCGCCAGGTGCGGATGCAGCCTGAGCAGCGCGTACAGCACCGCCTCCGATCCGCCGGGCAGCAGCGTGGCCGACAGAAAGCTGGCGACGAACAGCCCCGCGATGCCGGCTTCGGGCGATGGGTCAAGCAGGCCGGAGAAGTCCATTGGTTGGGGATCGGCGGAGGTTGGGCCGCTATAATTCCGGCTCGCGGGCTGTGCGGCCTGCCCAGTTTAACCGGGTCGCCCGGCTGCCATGCAACACGACTACCTCGAAAAGATCCTCAACGCGCAGGTCTATGACGTCGCGATCGAGTCGCCGCTCGATCACGCCCGCAACCTGTCGGCCCGCTGCGGCAACCGCATCCTGCTCAAGCGCGAGGACATGCAGCCGGTGTTCAGCTTCAAACTGCGCGGCGCCTACAACAAGATGGCGCACCTCAGCCCTGCCCAGCTCAAGCACGGTGTCATCTGCGCCTCCGCCGGCAACCACGCGCAGGGTGTGGCGCTGTCGGCGCAGAAGATCGGCTGCCGCGCGGTGATCGTGATGCCGACCACCACGCCGCAGATCAAGATCGATGCGGTCAGGGCGCGCGGCGGCGAAGTGGTGCTGGCGGGCGATTCCTACGACGAGGCCTACGCCCGCGCGCTCGAACTCGAACGGGCCGAACGGCTGGTCTTCGTGCACCCCTACGATGACCCCGAAGTGATCGCCGGGCAGGGCACCATCGGCATGGAGATCCTGCGCCAGCACCCCAAGCCGATCCACGCGGTGTTCTGCTGTGTCGGCGGCGGCGGGCTGATTGCCGGCGTGGCGGCCTACATCAAGCGCCTGCGCCCGCAGACCCGGATCATCGGGGTCGAGGCGCGCGATGCCGATGCCATGGCGCGCTCGCTTGCCAGGGGCGAGCGGGTAAAGCTCGCGCAAGTCGGGCTGTTCGCCGACGGCGCGGCGGTCAAGCTGGTCGGCGAGGAAACCTTTCGCCTCGCCCGGCTTTACGTCGACGAAATGGTGCTGGTCGACACCGACGAGATTTGCGCGGCGATCAAGGACGTGTTCGAGGATACGCGCTCGATCCTCGAACCGGCCGGCGCGCTCGCGGTGGCTGGCGCCAAGGCATGGCTGGCGCAGAACAAGCTCCATGACAAGACCATCGTCGCGGTGGCCAGCGGCGCCAACATGAACTTCGACCGCCTGCGCTTCGTCGCCGAACGCGCCGAGATCGGCGAGGCGCGCGAAGCCGTGCTCGCCGTCACGCTGCCCGAGAAGCCGGGCGCCTACCGGAAATTCCTCTCTCTGGTCGGCAACCGCAACATCACCGAATTCAACTACCGTTACAAGAGCGGCAGCGATGCCCACGTGTTCGTCGGCGTACAGGTGCATAACCGTGGCGAATCGATCAAGCTGCTCGAACTGCTGCACCGGCACGACTACCCGGCGATCGATCTCACCGACGACGAATTCGCCAAGCTGCATGTGCGTCACATGGTCGGCGGCCATGCGACGGGCGTGGACAACGAGATCGTCTATCGCTTCGAGTTCCCCGAACGGCCCGGCGCGCTGATGAAGTTCCTCAACAGCATGAGCCACGGCTGGAACATCAGCCTGTTCCACTACCGCAACCACGGCGCCGACTACGGCCGCGTGCTGGTCGGCATGCAGGTGCCGCCGCAGGACATGGAGAAGTTCCGCGGCTTTCTCGATGCGCTCGGCTACGCCTACCGCGACGAAACCGCCAACCCGGCCTACAAGCTGTTCCTGGGCTGAAGGCGGCGTGTTCGATCCGCCGAAAAGACGCTGCCACTCTACCTGGACGGTGCGCTCCGGGCGCCCTTTCCGGCGGGCCGTTAATACGAAAATCCAACACCACGTGTTCGAATATCATTGCAAACAGGTTCGGGCCGGCACGGAATGTGGTTCGTTGCGCGAATTCCTCGTGGGGTTGTCGCGGCCGAAGCCCGTAAGGGGCAGACCGACCCCTACCCCAAGGACATAGACCTTGTCCGGCCGTATGCTGGACGGCAATTGGTGCTTTTTTGCGGAGTTTGTGTACCTGTGAAAGCGACAGCCGAAATGCCGGCAGCCCGCCCGGCAAAACATTCTTCGACGCAGTTGCACGCCGGACAAATGCGGCAAGTGCCGGCGCTTGGCGGCGAGGCTCCCGTCCGGGAACTCGGCTGGACGCCGTCACCCGGGTCGCGATGAATTCATCCGAGACCAGCAGATCGAGTAGCGCCCCGGCTTCGTCCGCGGATCAGCACATTTGTCGTTGTCCGTGTCACGCTGGCGCGGTGCTGCTGCATCCCGCACCGTGTTGCGAGTATTGCCCGATATGCAAGAGGAGAATCTCGCTGATGCGATACAACGCACACGCCCAAACTTGTCTCGCGAAGGATCCGTGAGCAATACCGACTGCTGGGAGGAGTTCAAAGTGTTTTCGAGTCGCGGCCCGGCCGAGGCATTGCTCGCCCAATTCGAGTTCAATCAGGTACCCGCCAGAGTCGAGACCCGTGCGCTGGAAGGATGCATCGAAAGGCAATTCTGTGTCCTGGTAAGTTCCCGCTTGGCCCACCGCGCGCGATGGGTCGTGGCGCAGTTGCCGCCTTCCGATGACGAGCTGGCATTTCTGGCTACCGGCAAGCTGCCTGGCCAGGGTCAGTGACCCGCGCGTAAATCGTGGCTGGTCGCCGCGGCAGGCCGAGCGGCGCATGGTTGCTGCCTCGCGGGGCATCGGTGACGCGCCGGCTGGCGCGGCGACAGTGATGCGGCTGGCCCCGGTCCCGATTGGCCATTCGGGCTAAAATCGGTTTGCCTGCGGGCCGGGGACGACTCGTTTCGCCCGGCCGCAACCCAAACTTCCGGACGCCCGGCGATGCCCAAATCCCCACAGAAATCCACGCGCGGCGCCAGCATGGTGCTGACGATCCAGCAGCCGCTGAACAAGGAACAGGCGGCGTTCAATGCGCTGGTGAAGAAGATCGAAGCCCGGCGCAAGCGGATTGCCGACTGGAATGACGCAATCGCCCTGTTCAGGCGCAAGTTCGCCAGCGATCTGCTTCCGCTGCAGCAGCAGGAGACCGAACTTCAGGTCCGGCTTGCCCGGGCGCTGGATGCCGCACACGCGCAAAAGGGTCTGACCAAGACAGAGAAACGCAAGCTGGCCTGGCTGATCGTCGACCTCGCGCAGGACGTGCTGTCGCACACCGGGCATGACGAACTGAAGGCGCTTTACAACAAGCACGGCCAGTCCGATTTCGACGCCGAGGAAGCGGCGCTGCGCGACGGCATGAAATCCATGTTCGAAGATGTCTTCGGCATGGATCTGGGCGACGACGTGGATATGCAGTCGGAGGAAGACGTGCTCAAGCGGGTGGAAGCCGAGTACCGCTCGCGCCAGACGCAGGATGAGGCCGCGGCGGCGACGCGCAAGAAATCCGCTCGCGAACAGGCGCGCGAAGCCCGCCAGGAAGCCGAGGAGAAGCGCATCGGCCAGTCGATCCGCGATGTCTATCGACAACTGGCGCGAACCCTGCACCCGGACCGCGAAACCGATCCGGTCGAGAAGCAGCGCAAGACCGAACTGATGCAGCGGGCCAACCGGGCCTATGACGCCGGCAATCTGCTGCAATTGCTGGAACTGCAACTGGAATACATCGACCCCGCGCACCTGGCGCAGACCAGCCCGTCGCAACTCAAGCACTACAGCAAGATCCTCAAGGGCCAGTTGCGCGAAATTGAGCTGGAACTGGCACACGTCGAACAGCAGTTTGCCGCCGAATTTACCCTGCCGCCGTTCGCCAAACTCGACCCGAAAGGCATCCTACCCATGCTGATGGCGGATATTGCCGACCGCAATGCCGGCATCCGGCAATTGCAGCAACAGTTGCAGGACGCCGCCGACCCGCCGCGCCTGAAAGCCTGGCTGAAACAGGTCGTCCGGCGGCGTCAGCCGGATTGGGACTTCGATCTGCCGTTCTGAGCGCGTCGCCGCCGGCGCCGGCATCGCGCGGACGGGCCATCACTTTGCAATGCGTCAGCCAAGGCGTTCAAATGACATCGATTCCCACAGCACGCCGTTTGCCGGCCCTGGCGGTTGTTGCGTTCGGCGCAATCGTGCTCGCCGGCTGCGCCGGTGCGCCGCCTCAGCCCGGGCGCATCGAGCGGGGCGACTATGCGGCTGTCAGGCACTATGTCGATGCGCTGATCGCGCACGAGATGCGCGCCAACGATGTCACCGGCCTGAGCATCGCCATCGTCGACGATCAGCGAGTCGTGTGGTCGCGCGGTGCCGGCTGGGCAGATGCGGCGGGCAAGGTGCCGGCAACGCCGGACACCGTCTATCGCATGGGCTCGATCTCCAAGCTGTTTACCGTGACGGCGGCACTGCAACTCGCGCAGCAGGGCAGGCTGGCTATCGACGCGCCGGTCGCGCAGGCGCTGCCGGGATTTCGCATCCGCTCGCGCTACGCGGATTCCGCGATCACGCCGCGCCGCCTGATGACGCATCACGCCGGAATGCCGCGCGACCTGCTGCGCGGCATGTGGGGGCGCGAGGTCGGCGATTACCGGGCGATGGTGGCGGGCCTCGGCGATACCGAAATGGCCTATCCGCCCGGCGGCTTCTGGTCGTACTCCAACCTGGGCATGACGGTGCTCGGCGCGGCAGTCGAGCAGGTGGCGGGCGAACCGTTCGCCGAGCACCTGCAGCGCAGCCTGCTCCAGCCGCTCGGCATGCGCGCCGCCGCGTTCTCGACCGCCGCGCCACAGGCCACCCGCGGCTACGATCGCGGCAAAGCGGCCGACGAACCGGCGCTGCGCGACCTGCCGGCCGGCGGCCTCAATGCCAGCGTGCTCGACATGAGCCGCTTCCTGATGATGGTGTTCGCCGACGGGCGCGCCGGCGGCCGGACCATCCTCGATCCGGCGCTGCTGGCCGAGATGCTGCGCGTGCAGCATGCCGATGTGCCGCTGGACTGCGATTTTCGCGTCGGCCTGGGCTGGATGCTGACCAACTTCGGCGGCGATCCGGTCACTGGCGCCGGCAAACTTGCCCATCACGCCGGCGCGACCATCAACTTCCGCAGCCAGATGTATGCGCTGCCCGAGCACAAGCTCGGCGTGATCGTGGCCGCCAACTCGGCGACCGCGGGGAAGGTGGTCGACCGCATAGCCAAGCGGGCGCTGACCCTGGCGCTGGAAGCCAGCACCGGCATTCGCCAGCACCAAGTGGCGGCGGATTTCCAGCCGGCAAACGCGCCCTGGCCGGATGACGCGCTGCAGGCCTGGGTCGGCGACTACACCACGCTTGCCGGCCACGTGAACATCGCACGCAGCGGCAATCGGCTGACTGCGCACGTTGCGGGGCGCGAACTGCAACTGCTGCCGGGCGCAGACGGCGGCATGGGGCTGCGCTACGCGCTGCTCGGCCTGATCCCGATTTCGCTCGACGAACTCGATCGTGTCGCAATCCGCCGCCGCGAAATCGACGGCCACGACGTGCTGGTGGCGCGCAGCGGCGGGCAGGAACTGCTGGTCGGCGAGCGCATCGCAGCGCAGACACACCCGCGCGCGCAGCGCCTGGTCGGCGACTATCAACCGGTGCTCGCCGTAGGCGAGTACCCGCTGATCGAAAAAGTGACAATCGCGCAGGAGAGCGGCGTGCTGGTCGCCCGGACCACGCTGCGCATCGGCAACCAGCCGGCGGTGTCGATACCGCTGCGCATCCTTGCCGACGACCAGGCGCTGCTGCTCGGCGTGCGGGCCGATGCCGGCGAAATCGTGCGGCTGCGCGAGGTCGACGGAGAGACGCGCTTCGATTTTTCCGGTTACGAATTCAGGCCGATGCGCTGAAGCGCCCGCTCGCACGGAAGCGCCTGCTACCGGATTGCCTTACTCGGCGATCATCGATCAGGAATCGTCGCCACGATCCCGCGAAGCCGCGCCACGACCCAGCCAGAACGACGTTGCCGTCAGCGGAAGGGTTGCCAGCACGCCGGCCAGATCGGCGTTCGACAAGCGGGTGGCGAATGTGCGCTTGAACGGATCGGCCAGCCAGCGGAACGGCCATTCGATAGCCATATGCGCGAAAAACGCGCTGAGCAGAACGCTGTCGAGACAGCGCCGGTCGGCGCCGATGTCGGCGACCACGCCCTCGAGCGAGTGCAGTGTCTTGCGCAACAGCACCAGATCGCCGCCGAAGCGCGGCCGGGCAGTCTGGGCGATGGCGTCGAGCAGCTCGGTCATCCAGATCAGGCCGGGAAACTGGCCCTGGCGCAGCCGTCCGAGCGCCGCGTCGATGACCGGCCTGGCGGCGGCGAGCTCGATGCCCTGCGGCCCGGCCAGCGCAAGCAGCGCATCGACGATGCGTTCGGCATCGAGGGTCAGGCCGCCGATCACGATCTGGACGAACGCCACCCGCCTGTCCTCGCTCACCGTGGTCGCCAGGCTCCAGTCGAGGATGGCCAGCCGGTTCTCGCGCGTGAGCAGCAGGTTGCCGGCGTGCGGATCGCCGTGGAACAACGCATCGCTCGCCATCGACAGAAACGGCCGCACCATCACGGCGCGGATCACCAGCTCGGCAAGCTGGCGCTGCTCGTCCGCGCCGCCGAACCGGTGATCGGTAACCTTCTCGCCGTAGATGCGCTCCATCGCGGTCACCCGCGGCGTGCAGCAGTCGAACAGCGCGGGGATGTGGATGCGCGCTTCGCCTGCGTAGGCGGCATGCGCGATCGCCAGATGGCGTTGTTCCAGATCGAGGCGCACCTCGTGCTGCAACTGGTCGGCGAGCCCTTCGAAGGCCTCGCGGTAGTCAAGGCGCGCAATCCCGAGTTCTTCGCATTGCTCGTCGAGGTATGAGCCGACGCGCTCGGTCAATGCCAGTTCCTGTTCGAGCCTCTCCTCGATGCCCGGCTTGAGGATCTTGAATACGCCCTCGCGCTCCCCGGATCCGTGCTGCCGGAACGGTATGACGACGGCAACGCTGGCCTCGGCCAGCGCGGGTGGTTCCAGCACCACGCCGAGCCGGTCGAGCCGCCCCAGTTCGCGAGCGAGGATTCTGCGGATCGCCTTGAGCGGAATGGTCGGCGGCAGCGATTCGAGCTTCTGCAGTTGCAGCCGCAGTTCGGGCCGTATCCGCCGGTCGCGCGCCAGCGTCTGCCCGAGCTTGTGCAACACCGGGCAGGTTCGCGCCAGCCGCGCCAGGCGCTCGGACACAGTTGCGTCCGGTGCCAGCGCCGCCTGTTCCTCCAGCACTTCGAGCTGATGGGCTTCCGGCAGCCCGTCGAGAAAAACCGTCAACGCGCCCACGATCGGCCGCCGGTAGTGCGCGTAGGCATCGGGCAGCACCGACGCGATGTCGGCTTCGCCGATCAGCAGGCTCCAGTCAATCAGGGCAGTTCACCATGAGCATGTTCAAGGACGCCGGCTATGCGCAGGCGCGCCCGCCATCGTTCCGGCTGGCGCACGGGCGTTGGCGGAAACTTGCCTGCGAACTGGCCGGGTGGACGCCGCGTCGTCCGATCCGGCATCCACCGGCCAATTGTAAAGGCAAGTCAGGGCAGCCGCCCGGGCTCAGGCGCTGGCATCGCCCGATCCGCCGACGCAGCGCGCGAGGAATTCGCCGGCCTTGTCCAGCGCCAGCCGCGTGCATGCCCGGCGATGCAGGTAGAGAAAACCGTGGGTCGCCTCCGGGTGCTGCGCGCCGGTGAAGAACAGTGTGGTCAGGTTGGCCCCGGCGCTGCGCAGCGCCTCGGCATAGGCCACCGATTCGGGAAACAGGCCGTCTTTTTCGCCGGCGCACAGAAAGACCGGCGGCAGGCCGGCCGTGACGTGCCGGGCCGGCGATGCGAGGTCGAGCGCATCGGCGCAGGCCGGCTGGTCGCCGTCCATCAGGCTGTCCAGATAGAGGCGGATGAACGGAAACCTGCAGCCGCGCGCGCGCGCCAGATCGTAGACGCCATAGAACAGGACGATGCCCTTCAACGCTTCGCGCGGCAACGGCGCGCCGATTGCCGCCGCCTGCCGCAGCAACGGATTGCCGAGACTGGTGGCATACCAGCTTGCCAGGTGCGCCCCGGCGGAATCCCCCGCCAGCACCACCCGCGAGGCATCGGCGCCGTAGCGTTGCGCATGGCGGCGCACCCAGTCGATCGCCAGCGCGACATCCTGCGCCTGCGCCGGGAACCGGTGCCGCGGTGCCAGCCGGTAATTGACGTTGAAGGTGACGAAGCCGTTTGTGGCAAGGCTGCGGCAGATGCGCTCATGGCTCGCCTTGTCGCCCGAAATCCAGCCACCGCGATGGAAGTAGAGCAACACCGGAAGCACGCCTTCGCGGTGCGGTTCGACGATGTCCAGCCGCTGCTCGGCGTCCGGGCCGTATTCGACATCGGCGCTCACGCGCGCAACCGGAGGCGGCTGCGAATTGAACAGCACCCGCCGCAGCACGACATCCGCCGGCGCGATCAGCGCCTTCAGGACGTTTGCCTTGATATCATGCATGCGCATTACAGGTCTTCCTGCACCGGGCGGGCGAGCACATCGGAATAGCCATGAACATCACGATCAGACCCTATCGCTCCAAAGGGACGGACCGCCAGCAGATCAACGACGTTTGCTGCGACGCCGCCTTTCTCGGCGAGCCGATCGACAGCATATTCCAGGATCGCGAATGGTTCACCGACTTCATGGTCGCGCCGTATCTGCTGGCCGAACCGGAACACACCTGGGTGGCGCAGGCCGGCGACCAGGTGGTGGGCTACCTGACGGCATCCACCGGCATGCTGTTCGGACCGATCCGCGCCCAGCTCGCACTGCTGGCCGTCGGCCGGCTGCTATGCTACTACTCGATCGGAAAATACGATCATCATCCGCGCAGCCAGCGCTTCGTGCGCTTCGTCCTGACCGAGGCATTGTCCCAGGTGCCGCCGCACCCGCCCGATGCTGCGCATTTTCATTTCAACGTGGCCCGGCCCTGGCGGCGGCAGGGAATCGGCTCGCGCCTGATCGCCGAATTCGAGCGCGCCGTGGCGGCATCCGGGCTGCGCCGCTATTATGCCGAAGTAATGTGCTGGAACGAAAAGCCGCAAGACTATTTCACCCGACTCGGTTACCGCGTGCACGGCAGCCCCGTCCCCACCAGCGTATTCTCGCCCGAGGTTCCCGAACTGCGCTTGTTGTGCATCGTCAGAGACCTGCCGGATAGCGCCTGACGCTGGCATCGACGGCTGCTACCGCCACGTCCGCGTCGACAGGGCAGCCCGGGAAGCCGCATGGATAGGCACTCGCCGGCCAGGCATGGCTGGAAGGCCCATGCACAGGACCTCGTGGCATGGCATGCCCGGAGAAGTCCTATCCATGCGGGTTCTGGCCGGCACTCCGCCGTTCGTCCCGCGCAACCGAGCATAGTTGGAAAGCGTCTACCCGTAGCTTCCCTTCCACTTCGAGGGGGGAGGGCAAGGTGGGGGTGAGGCATTCAACTTCGCGGATTCGTGCCCCGCGCCGGCCGACATCCGATGAAAAAAACAAGACGTGACCCCAGCCGTGCCCTGGCCACCGCAGGCGCGGGCAAATCCGCGGCCAACGATGCCACGTTCGAGATCGCGGCGAAAGCCGCTTGCTAGGCGCGCTGCAACAGGCGAGCATTGGCACATGAACTACTTCGAGCAGGGTGGCGTCTACGTCGCCATCTACTTTCTTTGTCTGGCCGCGTCGGCCGCGGTGGCCGCCGTTACCTGGACGCGGGTGTCGTCAGGTCGTGCTGCCAGCGCGATTGGCGGGGTTCTGACGGGACTGGCACTGCGCACGGCGATGGTCGGGGCGGCGACCATCGTCGGCGCCGCCGTCATCCTGATGTTCGCGTTCCCGAAGGCGACGCCCGGCATCCTGCTGCACTTGCTTGGCAACGTTCTGCTGGCACTCGCCGTGGTGGGACTGGCCGCAGTGGCAACCCACTTTGTGTTCCGCAACGTGTCGACATCGCGCGGGATCGCGCTGCTCACCGCTGCGACGGGATTATTCTACGTGGGTGTTGCGGTCGGGATGCAGCGCCTGAACGATTCCTTGCTGCGGCGGGCCGAGCGGCAACGCGAAACAAAGGAAGCGGCGCGCGCGGATCGGGCGCGGCTTGACGCCATCACCCTCGAAACACGCGAGGAAGCCCTGCGCAAGAAGCTGCCGCTGGTGCCGTACGGCGAGCCGTATGCGAGCGTCTACGGTTGCGTCACCCCGCTGCTGGCGGCGCGCGAGGCGAGCTACCGTGCCGAACGGCGCTGGCCGGTGGACGCCGCCGCCGTGGCTGCCATCGCGCTGGACCCGGGCTGCCGTGCCAGCGCAGCCAGCGCGTTGCCTGGTGGTGGCCTTCGCGTGACGACCGAAGACGACACGCTTCCACCCTGGGGGCGGAAGGTGGCCCGCAAACCCGAGCCATTCGACCCGCCGCCGCCGCTGCTGCAACTCTACTTTCTTCCTGCGACCGAAGGCGACGGCGCGCTGCGTTGGCTGTGCACGGCGCCGTACCAGCCGAAGATCGCAAGCCGCTTTTCTGGCTGCGGCTACTGGACGCCGTCTCCGGTCGAGATCGCGGGATCGGACTAGCCCGGTTGTTTGCCGAGGAACGCCGTCGAGGTCGATCCGGATACGATGGCGGTCTGCGCCCGCAGGCTCGCCGCGTGTTCGGGCGAGCCGCGCCGTACCGCCCCGGCGGGTCGTCGGCCACGCATCGATATTGGCGGCGCTTCCCCGCCGCATGGCGGGCTGTGGTCCGCATGGATAGGCGATCTTCAGGCATATCAAGCTGCAACCGCCTGGCTATGCGGCTCCTGGGGCATGCACGCCTCGAATGCCCGGCCGGCGGGGCTTGCAGCCATCGCGCCGCGGATCGGTCCTGCATCGGCACCGCCTGAGGCCCCGTGACGGCGACGTGCGCGCGCCGTTCTGCTCGAGCCCGACGAGCAGAACAGGCGAGGCGCACGCAGCCGCGCGCGATCCATCCTGGGTCAGTCGTATCGGCCCGTGTGGCGCGGGCGCCGATTCCCTATCCGCCGTATACCAGCGCTTCGGGGATGTCGAAGTGCTCCTCGCCGTCGAAGCTCACGCGCCAGCCGCGTTCGTTGCGCCTGAATGTCAGCCGCTGCGCCGAGTCCGCGGCTGTCGGCTCGCCCTTGACGAACAGGATGCGCCGCTTGCGGTCGGCATCCCAGCGCAGTTCCACGGTCGCCGTGCCGTCGACGCCGCGGCGCACGACCAGCGCCTCGCACTCGCGTGCCTTGGAGTACAGCGGCTCGCATTTCGTCGTTGCCCTGGCGTGATAGCGGGTGCCGGGCAGCACGGCATCGACCCTGGCCGGCACCGGTTCAAGCGGCGCGCCGGTGATGCCGATCGACAGCGTGAACTCGCTGCTCTCGTTGCGCCGGCCCGCCGACCGCATCAGGAATACCCGGATCGTGTAGAGGCCGTCATCCGACAACACCCCGTCATAGCGATTGCCGATCTGCTCGCCGATCGCCATCGCGGCGTCGGACGAGTCCGGCGGCAGCAGGTTGAAATAGTTGGCGCCGTTGCGGCCCTTGAGGCTCACCGTCATGCGCTGGCCGGCGCCGGCCTGCAACTGGTAGTCGATCGTCTGGCGGCCGACGATGCGCTCGCGGATCACCGTCGAACTCCTGCCTGTGCCGAACCGCACCGGCTTCACCAGGCGATCCTTGTCGGCGGCATCCGCAGCGGCGCGCAACGGCGCCCACTCGTAGATGCCGCCATCGGCCAGCAGCGAAAGGTAGAGCCTGCCATCCTTGAGCAGGTAGGAACGTACCTGCGCCATGTCGCGCGCGATGCGCTCGTCAAGATGCGGCGGCGGGCACAGCGCGCGCGTCGCGGCAATCGGCCCGAAAGTGAGCGTGCCGGACGACCCGTCGCCGGCCGGCACGGCACGGTAATCGCCCGCGCCGCGATTGCAGTCAAGGCGCAGCGCGGCGCGGCCGTCGCGCCCGAATTCCAGCGTGAAATGGGCCGGGTCATTCACCCGGGTGGTGCCCTGCGCGTCGTCCATCGACTGGATGGCGCGCAACTGCCACGATGTGCCCGCCAGCTCCTGTCCGGCCGGGCAGGCGCCGCTCACGGCAAACGCTGCAGCAAGGGTCGTCAGCAACTTGTTCATGGTTTCTCCGTTGAAAAAGGGCGTCGGCAGTCACGCATTGCGCCGACAAACCCTCGCTGGCCGCAGCCGGGCAAATCAGCGATCGCCCGCCGGGTTGCCGCTGCGGCAGCACGCGCGGACGCGCCAGATCGCCAAAATCGCAGCGCTGGCTGCAAGTGCTGCAGGCCTCGCGAAAATCGGTCTCCACATCGCGATTTCCATTGCAGGCTGGATTGACGCCTCGATCCCTCGTACCGCACCGACAGAACGATTCGGCGCGAGGCGCCCGGCCGCCGCCGCGGCGTGGGCTAACCGCGTGGTACGCGCAGAGCCGAACAACCGGTGCGGCGCACAAGCTTTGCGTGAAAGTGGCGAGCCATGACAAAGTCTAGCAACAACTTCGCCATAGTGGACACGCCGGCAAATCAACCGGCATCGCACCGGCCGGTCCGCAAGCGCGGCAGAACCTGCGCCATTGCGGGCGCATCGGATGACGCGCCGGCCCGTCTCCCCGGAAAGCGTCCTCCATAGCGCGACTGGCAGTGGCTGCCCGGGCAGCGCCTGTTCATACGGGCTCTCGCCCGGAAAACCGCGTCAGGTCTCGCGATGCAGCGAACCGGCAATCCCCGAAAACATTCGTAGCCCGAGGCCAGAACATCACGTGGAGCATCGGTAGTCCTCGAAGTCTCACGCGGTTGATGGGTCAAACAAGACCTGACCCACCTATATCGATCCCTATCCACAAGTAAATTTGAACGTGGCCCGTTGTCGCGCTCGCCTGCGCGACCCACATGCTCGAAGGCGGGGCCGATATCCGGTTCATCCAGGAGATGCTGGGGCATGCGAACTTGCAGACGACGGAGATATACACGCACGTCTCCATCGACAAGCTGATCGCCGTCCACAAAGCCACCCATCCGAGCCGCTTGCGGCGGCGCACCGGCGAGCCAGGCCCGGGCCTCATGGATGCCGGCGCAACGGCGACGGCGGGGCTTCTGGATGCCCTGGCGCATGACGACGAGGACGACGGCGCTGGCCCTCGGGTGCACGCCTCCCTTGCACCGGAGACGCCGCGGCGCTGAGGCAAGCGGCGCCGGCCCACCGTCTTCCCCCTTTAACCGCCAAGCAGAAAATCCGGCTTGCATCGCCTGCGCGCGATCGGCGAAACTCGCGTCCACGCAAAACTTCGAACCCAGGGAGAGCCGTCTTCGTTTCCTGCCCGCAAGCCCGCACTGCGTCTAGCGAAAATGCCTTCGGCTACGATGGAGGGGCGTCGGGGCAAACTATTTACAGCTATGTCGGGAGCAACCCGATTAGCTTTACCGATTCCGATGGTTTGTGCAGGCGTGGTTTCAAGCCCATGGATGGCAATCCGGGGGCGTGCGTGCCGGACGATCGAGTAGATCCTGAGAGATGCGTTACGGCTGAGTGTGCCGCTGGAATAGTAAACCCAAGCTCAGAAGACCGCTGCGCAACAAATTGCCAATTTAAGTGGCAGCTGATTTGCACCGGCGCAGCTGTGGGGACAGGGCTAACGACAAAGAACGGCCTGGCTGCGACGGCCGTCGGAGTGGGCTGCTTCCTGGTTAAGGCGATCGTATGCGAGAGATCGTGCTGCAAATGAAGCGAAAGGTATGTCCGAAATGTGGTGCCCCGTTGCCGGGAATTTGGCTGTTGGCCGTAAGCGCGCAACGCGCCCACCTTGATGTGCGGCGATCAGTGCTGTAGGGCTGGGGTGCGCAACGGCAGCAGCGAATCGATTCGGCTGTTCGGGCAGGTGGGCAGTTTTTCCAGGGTCTCGCGCAACCAGGCTGCCGGGTCGAGCCCGTTGAGCTTTGCAGTGTAGAGCAGGCTCTGAATGGCTGCAGCCCGCTTTCCAGCGCGCTCGGATCCGGTGAAGAGCCAGTTCTTTTTGCCGATAGCGATCGGCCTGATGGCGTTCTCCACCGGATTGTTGTCGATCGGCAGGCTTCCGTCGCTGGCATACCGGCTCAAGGCTGGCCAGCGCTTCAGACTGTAGTCGATCGCCTTCGCCGTGCCCCCCGCCATTGGCCACATTCACCCGCGTTCGCAGCAACCAATCGTGCATGGCTTGGAGTTGCGGCTGCGCTTGGTCCTGGCGCAGATGCGTGCGTGCCACGCCATCCATGTCGCGGCCTTGCGCCTCGATGGCATACAAGGCGCCGATCCGACGCAACGCCTCCTGCGCAATGGCATTGGGCTCGGCGGCATTCAGATCGAAGAACTTCCTGCGCGCATGGGCCATACAGCCAAGCTCGGTCAGCCCGTCGGCAAACAAGGCCTTGTAGCCAGCGTAGTCATCGACCATCAGATGGCCTTGCCAGCCCGGAGAGAAACGCTTGGGCATGGGCGCCGGCGCGACTGGGTTGGTAATCGAACACCACGATCGGCGGACCCGTCTCCAGCACGTTGCTCCGGTACGCCCACAGATAGGCGCGCTTGGTCTTGCCTCGACCCGGGTCCAGTTGCTTGACCGGTGTTTCATCGGCATGCAGCACGCGGCCTTTGAGCAGCATCACCGCCAGCCGATCGACCAGCGGCTGCAGGGCCACGCCGATGCGTCCCACCCATTCGGCCATCGTGGTACGCGAGAGGCTGACTCCATCGCGGGCCGCAATCTGCTCCAGCCGGTACAGCGGCAGGTGATCGAGAAACTTGCTGATGGCCACCCAGCTCAGCAGCCCCGTGGCCGCCATGCCCGCGTCGATCACGGCCGGCGCAATCGGTGCGGCTGACACCGTCTCGCATGCACGGCAGGCGTACTGCGGGCGGATGTGCCGATGCACGAAGAAACGGGCCGGCTCGACGTCCAACTGTTCGCTGATGTCCTCGCCGATCTTGACCAGCGCCGTACCGCACTGCCCACAGGTGCAGGAGATCGGTTCATGCCGGTGCTCGATGCGCGGCAGATGATCTGGCAGCGGCTGACGACCGGCGCGCAGGCGAGGCGTGCGGGGCACCTGCGGCTCGCTGGTCGCTGCGGCCTCGGCCTGTTTCCTGGCCAGTTCGGCCTGGGCGGCGGCGATATCGCTGGCCAGCGTCTCCTGGAACAGATCGCCTGCTTCGGCCGAGAAGGCTTCGCTGCGCGCGCCAAAGCGCATCCGGCGCAGGTGCGCGAGCCCAGCGTGAGGGCCTGGATCTTGATCCTGGCGGCGTGAAGCTCGCTGTCGCGGCGGGTGATTTGTTCGCTCAGCCGAAGCGCTTCGGCTTCTTCTTCTTGTGCCTGGTCGATGAGCTTCTGAACGGTGCCGAGTACCCAATCCGGCAGTGCGGGCGTGGCATTCAGGCGGGCCAGTTCAGCGTCCAAATTCATGCCGATATTATACTCTGCAACAGGCCGAAGAGCCGCATGCACAGGGCCTTTCAGCGATATTTGCCGAGATTCTTCTTGCAGGTCTTCGTGGCCCGGTTCAGACCCGCCAGTGCGCCGGCGCTGGCGCTTCGAGTCGCTGCCAATCGACCCCGCTGACGAGCCATTGCCACTGCGCAGCGCTGAGGGTAAAGACCGCGGTGTCGGCACGCGGCCAGATGAAGTGCCCCGATGCAGGCGCCGATGACACAGCCACACGCCGGTGCCATCCCACACCAGAAGCTTGAGCCGATTCAGACGCCGGTTGCGAAAGGCATAGGCACTGCCATCGCAGGGCGAGCGTCCCAGCGTGTTCTGTATGCGCTGCGACAGTCCGTCGATGCCGGCGCGCATGTCAATCGGTTCGACAACCAGCCAGACCTGGTGCGGGCTCGGGATCATGACAGTTGTTTCAAGAACTCGACCAGCAACGGGACACTGCTACCCGGCAACTCAATTTCCCAACCATCCGGACTGCGCAGGCGCACGACGCTACCTGTTTCCGCCTTGCCCACGCTCACCGGCACCAGGGTCAGCGATGACTTTGCCGCCGCGATGGTCTGCTTCTCCCGACTGCGCCAGCGATGGAACGCTCGCTCGCTCAGTCCGTTGTTCGCGCAGTATTCGCGCTGCGTCAGATCACTTCGAACCCAGTTTTGAATGTGCTCTCGCCAGTAAGCCGGTCCGTGTCTCTTCGCCATTCGTCGCGCCTCAAAAACAGGCGACAACATCGCACGAGTTCAACCGATGAGTACAGGTGGTCGCGGTGGACGCTTACTGTTGGCCAGCCACAAAGGGATCTACTCCTGCCGCCAGTGTGGGGCACGACTAAAGACGCGAGGAGTAGTGACCTATCTGCTCTTGGCCAGCTTCATCGCATTTTTTATACCATTCTCTTGGTTTCCCAAAGATCTCTACTTGTTCGTGCCGCTTGCGCTTATGGCAATACTCTTTGCTTTCTATTTAGCATACTTGATTGCGATTCGTGTCGAGGAAGATCGGATAAAGGGGTGAATGTAAGAAAGGGGCCAGGGTTGAATTATTTTGGAATAGTCCGCAAATCCGCCTCCCATCCGTCTTTGGCGGCTGGCTGCCAAGAAGAGAAAGAAAGGCCGCTTTGCGGCCCTTCGTTTATCTGCCGATGAGTTGCACGGCCTGAGCGGGCGTGACGATGGCGATGCCCTGGTAATTGTCGCCGAGGCCGAGCAGATGCTTGTCGCCGGAGACGATGAGATCGGCTTGGGCAGTCAGGGCACAGGCAAGCACATGATCGTCATCGGCATCGTTGGCGACGACGCGCGGCACGCTAAGCGGAGCCGACATCACGGCCAGACGCCGAATCTCGCCGACGATGCCGAGCGGCGTCAAACCGGCGGCCGCCAGTCGCTTGGCGAACTTCTCGCGCGACACCACATCGAGCAACTCCGCCATCAGGACCCGTAGGGTGCAATAAGCGCAGCGCATTGCACCGAGCAATTTCATTCGGCGCAATATCGATTGCGCCCTACGCGGGCTGGCCCTCAGGTGCACGCCTCCCTTGCACCGGACACGCCGCGGCGCTGAGGCAAGCGGCGCCGGCCCACCGTCTTCTCCCCTTTAGCCGCCAAGCAGAAAATCCGGCTTGCATCGCCTGCGCGCGATCGGCGAAACTCGCGTCTACGCAAAAACTTCGAACCCAGGGAGAGCCGTCTTCGTTTCCTGCCCGCAAGCCCGCACTGCGTCTAGCGAAAATGCCTTCGGCTACGATGGAGGGGCGTCGGGGCAAACTATTTACAGCTATGTCAATGGGAATCCGGTAAGTCTCTTCGACGACGACGGCTTAAGCCCGAGAGGCGAGCGTGGTCAAACCGGGAGCGCATCGGGAACGAACAGTCCGTTTAAAAAGCTCAGGCCAGATCCAAATAAACCAGGCAGTGTTCTTGATAAAGATAACCAGACCGGCAAGGAAGTTTCAAAGAAGCCTCCCCCTGGTTTTGAGGAGTGGTGGAACAAGAAACACCCGAACAAGCCGTTTCAAGGCGGGTTCAGCACGCCCCAAATGTGCATACGAATGGGCGTCGGGGTACTCCTGCTGCTTGTCCCCGGCAACATCGGCCAGTGTAGCGACCCCTGCAAGTGTGGTGACTTGTGCCAGCAATGAGCGACGAATTCGATTTAGCGTGTAGTTACTGGGAACAGGGGCGCTTGCGGCCCGCGTTCCGGCTCTTTCTGAGAGCGGCGAAGCGCGGAGATCCTTCTGCACAGCTAGATTTGGCTCACTTCTACAGCGTGGGGCTCGGAGTCCGCCGAAATCGGCAAAAGGAAATGCGGTGGCTCCAAAAATCCGCACGCCTAGAATGCGCGGCCGCGGCCAACAACATTGGAGTAGTCCTTCGAACAAGAGGCAAGACACGTAAGGCGCTGAGTTGGTTTCTCAAAGCCGGAAGGCTTGGCGATGGCGGTGCCTTCTACGAAGCAGGGAAACTGCTCGCTGGTTCCGGGGCGGGTACAGACGAGGCGATTCATTACCTGAAGTTGGCCATCTCCTCAGAATCAATTTGCGATGCTGACATGGAGAACGCGACTCAGCTACTAGATCAATTCGTAACCGAAAGCCCGGGTAGGACCCGTAGGGTGCAATAAGCGCAGCGCATTGCACCGAGCAATTTCATTCGGCGCAATATCGATTGCGCCCTACGCGGGCTGCAAAGATGCTTCGGCAAGTATTTGAGACAGTTCGCGCAAAGTTGGAGAGTACATGTGCGCGGCGGCGAGGAATTCGTAAGAATTTGGCGGTTTGAAATACGTGGTCAAGGTTTGACCGACAAGTGATGAGAATCAGGTCTCGACCTGGTCCTTCTCGACTTGGTCCTTCATCCTGTAGCTCTTACCGTCGATGAGGACGGTTTCGGCATGATGGAGGACCCGTAGGGTGCAATAAGCGCAGCGCATTGCACCGAGCAATTTCATTCGGCGCAATATCGTTTGCGCCCTACGCGGGCTGTTCATGAACCGCCCGGTGCGGACCCGCATGCCGGGTGGTGTGGGGAGGGCCGGTTAGAAGCCGGCCCTTACCCGATTGGCCCTCGCGAGCGAAGGATTTGACGTAGACATCAGGCGCCCCCAAGTGCACGTAGAACCACTAGTAGAAGGATGAACAGCGCGAGGCCACCGAGTACAAAATGCATTGGGGTGACTCCTTCTTTCGCCGCGCGAACCTTTCGTTCTTCTTCCGCGGCCAGTGCTGCATTGCGCGAGCGTTCTTCGGCGCGCTCAGCATCGAGTCTTGCCGACTCGCGCTCAAGCTCCGCAAGTTGTTCGACGCGATAGCGCAAATAGAGCGCTTTTGCTTGCGCCTCTTGACCGTTGGTCTCGGCGAACGCCTTTGCCCAGAGTCCTTCCTTCGGGCCAAGTACGCGAAGTTCTTCAACGACTCTTTCGTATAGGTGCTCGTTGTTCATTGTGGAGGGCTAACGAACAACGTTCATCTGCCGCGCTGCGATGTTCGGATGAGGCACTGAAGTCACGCGTGGCAAATGAACCTTATTGGACGGAACTGACGTCCCGGTTGGACAGTGGCGGCATAGGGGATTGGTCAGTACCCTGTTGCAGGCAAGGGCAAATTATGCTCCGGGATTTGGCGTTTGGGTTGCCGCGCCGGCCTCTGGCTGGGCGCAAATCGAAGGCGTTCCTGTGGACAAGCCACTTGGGTTGCTGCGCCAGGCAATGGAATTTTGGGCTGGCACGCAGGGCGCCGACGAGCGTCGATAGACGCCCCGCAAGCCGGTTCAAGAAGGGTGGCGGGAGAGCGAAGGAGCCAGGTTCAAATTTCCCCGAGAACCGCAGGCAGGTGGCCTGCAGACCGCATGGACAGGCGATCTTCGGCCATGCCAAGCCACAAGCGCCTGTCCATGCGGCTTCCGCGGCAGGCACGCCGCAGATGCACTGCCGGCGCGGCTTGCAGGCTATGCGGTTGCGGATCAGGTTTGCGCGCGCATCGTCCCGCCGTCGCGGCCGAAGAGGCCGGCTTCGGTGATCAGCCAGTCGAGCGGCGCGTCGTGGGGTTGGGGGTGGATGGTCCGGCAGCGCAGGCGTTCGAAGCCGAGGCCGATCACGCTCGGGCGCTGGCCGGCGGCGGCAAGCGCGGCGATCGTGCGGTCGAAGTAGCCGGCGCCGTAACCGAGCCGATGGCCGGCCTGGTCGAAGGCGACCAGGGGCAGCACCAGGCAGTCGGGCTGCAGGCGTTCGTCGCGCTCGGGAATCGCGATGCCGTAGGCATCGTCGGTCATTGCCGCGCCGGGCGCCCAGCGGCGGAAGGTCATCGCCGTGCGCGGGGCAGTCACGACCGGCAGGCCGGCCGCGCGCGAGGCGTCCTGCGCCAGCCACGCGCCGACCGTTTCGCGCACGTCCACTTCGCCGCGGACCGGCCAGTAAAGGCCCAGTCGGCGCGCGCCGATATCGGCGAGCAACCCGGCCAGCGCTGCGCGGATGCGCGCCGAAGCAACCGTGCGCTCGCGCTCGTCCATCGCCGCGCGCGCGGCGAGGCTGCGCTCGCGCAGGTGCTTGCGCATCGCCTGCGGCGTTTGCTCATCGATGGCGGGCTGGCGACTCACCTGTGCTAATCTCGAAACGGATTTTGTGGTTACGCCGGGGGATGGTAATCGATGAACAGTTGTCTCGCTGACGAGTTGTTGCGCTGGCTGCGCGTGCGCCTGCTTCCTGCCGTGCTGTGCGTGGTCTGCGGCGCGGCGGCCGGTTCGAGCGGCGACGAGCGCATACTCGCGGCCCGCGAAGCGGCGCGGGTCGGCGACAAAGCGAAGCTGGCGCAGCTTGCGGCGGCCGGCGGCGGGCATCCGCTCGATTCCTATGTCGACTACTGGTCGCTCAAGGCGCAGAGCGATCCGCTCGATACGGCGGGCGTGCTGGATTTTCTCAAGCGCAACGAGGGCGCCTACCTCGCCGAGCGCCTGCGCGGCGAATGGCTCAAGGATCTGGGCAAGCAACGCAGCTGGTCGCTGTTCGACCAGCACTACCCGGCACTGGTCGACCCCGACCAGGAACTCAAATGCTACGCGCTGCACAGCCGCTATCTGCGGGGCGACAAGCCGGCCGAGGCCCAGGCCAGGGCGCTGTGGCTGAGCGCCGACTTGCCCGATGCCTGCCATCAACTGATGCTGGCGCAGATCGCGGAAGGACGCGTCGATGCCGACGAGGCCTGGGAGCGCCTGCGCCGGCTGGCCGAAGGCAAGCGCCTGTCTGCCGCAAAGGCGATCGTGCCCTGGCTGGCACCGGCCGAACAGCCTGACGCCCGCTCGCTCGAAGCGGCGGTCAACAACCCGTCGGGGTACCTCGACCGGCTGGCGAAGAACTTTTCGATCAACCGCCCCGGCCGCGAGCTGGCGGCGATCGCGGTGGCGCGGCTGGCGCGCAGCGACGCGCCGCGCGCAGCCTCGCGCTGGCAGTCGATATCGCAGCGCTTCACTGGCGACGAACGCGGCTGGGTCGCGAGTTTTCTCGGCTACTACGGCGCGCAGCAGCACCAGTCCGATGCGTTGGCCTGGTACAAGGCGGCCGGGGATACGCAGCTGTCCGACGAGCAGAATGCCTGGAAGGTTCGCGCCGCCCTGCGCGCGCCGGACTGGCGCACTGTCAAGGCCGCCGTCGAGGCGATGCCCGAATCACAGCGCAACGAGGGCGCCTGGACCTACTGGCTGGGCCGCGCAGAACTGGCGCTGGGCAAGCGCGAGGACGCCATGGCGCGCTTCACCCGCCTCAGCGGCCAGCCGAATTTCTACGGCAATCTTTCCGACGACGAACTGGGCCGGCCGATCATGCCGCCGGCGCGCGCCGAAAAGCCCTCCGCCGACGAGATCGCGGCGGCGGCCGGCCACCCGTCGATCCGCCGCGCGCTGCTGCTGTTCCGCCTCGGCACCGAGCTGCGCATGGAAGCGATCCGCGAGTGGAACTGGGCGATGCGCGGCCGCGACGACCGCTTCCTGCTCGCGGCCGCGGAAGTCGCGCAGCGCAACGAGATCTGGGACCGCGCCATCAGCGCCGCCGACCGCACCAGCGGCGAGCACAACTACGACTTGCGCTACCTCGCCCCGTTCAAGGATATGGTCACGCCGCGCGCCAGCGAACTCGGCCTCGATCCGGCGTGGGTCTATGGCCTGATGCGCCAGGAGTCGCGTTTCGTGATGAGCGTGCGTTCCTCGGCCGGCGCGCAGGGCCTGATGCAACTGATGCCGGCAACCGCGCGCTGGGTCGCCAAGCGCATCGGGCTGAAGGACTATTCGTCGGCCAGCATCACCGACATGGATACCAACGTGACCCTCGGCACGCACTATCTGTCGATCGTCTATTCCGACATGGGCAACGATCCGGTGCTGGCCTCCGCCGCCTACAACGCCGGCCCTGGCCGCGCCCGCAAGTGGCGCGACACCAAGCCGCTGGAGGGGGCGATCTACGCGGAAACCATACCCTTCACCGAGACGCGCGATTACGTCAAGAAGGTGATGAGCAACGCCATCTACTACGCGGCGCAGTTCGACGGCAAGCCGCAGTCGCTCAAACAGCGGCTGGGAACCGTCCGCCCGGCCAGCGGAGCCGAGCCGGCCAGCGACACGCCGTAAGCGCCGGTCGCCGGTCGCGCAATCCGCCCGGCCTTTGGGGCCGACAATCTTGCAGGCGCTGGCGGCTGACAATCTGTCAGTCAATCATTGATCTAAATCAACTGGTTAGAAAACAAGCTGGTTACCATGACAGCATGTCATGACGAAACCGCGAATTACTTCACGCAAACCCTGTTCGGGTTTGATAACCCGTTGATATTCTTGACAATGGGCGCGTTCCGGGGCTTGGCACGCAAGCTGCGTGGTGAGAAATGTGCAGAAGAATGGGGAAGCAAAGACGATGAATCGAATCTCTGCTGCCGTCGCGGCGATGTTCCTGTCGAGCGCGATCGGCAGCCTGCCCGCGCATGCCGCGGAGCCCGAATCGGTGCCGATTGCCGGGGTTCGCCCCTACGAACGGCCTGCCGGTGCGCCCGTGATGCAGGCCAGTAATCGCGACCGCTCGGATGAGCGGCAATTCGGGGGCGTGGTCGCGCCCTATCCGGCGACGCTGCGTTTCGTTGCCAATCACGGCGGGTGGTTCACGCCGTTTACCGAACCCGGTATGACAGGTCGCTACGACCTGCGCGGATACCACAACCAGCGCCACCCGCAGCCCGACGTGGTTCGGGCAGGTGGCGGCTGACAAAGGAATTCAGGTGCTCTGCCTGATGTAAGCAGTAGTCGAAGTGCATCGCAAGAAACAGCCGAACGATACACAACGCTCTGTGTTTTTCTTTTCTTATAGGGGGTAGATGGGATGAAAGTCAAACTCATGCAAGCAGCGATCGCTGGATTGATGTGCCTGGCCGCCGCTGGTTCGTACGCACAGGACCAGAAGGGTATGTCCGGCATGTCCGGCCAGAAGGGCATGTCCGGCATGTCGGGCATGGAAGGCCAGAAGGGCATGTCCGGCATGTCGGGCATGGAAGGCCAGAAGGGCATGTCCGGCATGGCAGGCCAGAAGGGGATGAGCGGCATGTCCGGTATGGAAGGCCAGAAGGGGATGAGCGGCATGTCCGGCATGGAAGGCCAGAAGGGCATGAGCGGCATGTCCGGCATGGAGGGCCAGAAGGGGATGTCCGGAATGTCGGGCATGGCAGGCCAGAAGGGCATGAGCGGGATGTCCGGCATGAGCGGCATGGAAGGCATGTCCGGTATGCAAGGCAAGGGCAAGGCCAAGGCCAAGAAGAAGGGCAAGCGCACCCGTGGCCAGGCGGGCATGAGCGGCATGTCCGGCATGTCCGGCATGTCGGGCATGAGCGGGATGTCGGGCCAGAAGGGCATGTCCGGGATGTCGGGCATGGAAGGCCAGAAGGGGATGAGCGGCATGTCCGGCATGGAAGGCCAGAAGGGCATGTCCGGCATGTCGGGCATGGCAGGCCAGAAGGGCATGTCCGGCATGTCCGGCATGGAAGGCCAGAAGGGCATGTCCGGCATGTCCGGCATGGAAGGCCAGAAGGGCATGTCCGGCATGTCGGGAATGCAGGGCAAGTAATCCTTCGTTGCTCCATTGGTGCCGGGGAGCGACCGCTCCCCGGCGCTGAACTGACACAGGCGGGTCGGAGAGGCTTCAAGCGTACCCGTCAAACAATTGGGTGTTTCCATGGATTCGGTGCCTCCGGCCGCGCGATCAATGTTCGCCAGACTCGTCCGGCTTTGTCGCTACGCCATACTGCCGGTGCTCATGCTGTTCCCTACGGTGCATGCTGCCGATCTCGACTACCAGCGCGCACGCTGGCATCCGATACACAACGCGCCGCTGATCGACAAAGCCAGCGACGAGGATTGCCTGGCCTGCCACCGCGAGATCCTGAACCACCAGCTGCGCAAGACGGCTCCTGCCGGCGTCTCGGCAGCCACCGCCCTTGCGTGGTACCAGACGCTGGACACCTACAGCGGGGAACAGAGCGATTTCCACGTCCGTCACCTGAAGTCGGACTATGCCAAGGAAGTCATGGCGCTCAAGTGCACCACCTGTCACCAGGGCAGCGATCCGCGCGAGGAAGCCGTTTCGCCGCCGACATCCAAGCCGGCCGCCTTCACCTTGCGCAAGATGGTCGATCCGAACACCTGCCTGATGTGCCACGGCAGCATGCCGCATGAAATCATGGGCCTGCCGTCGGCATGGAGCGAATCGCGCGAAATGTTCGGCAACAACTGCCTGACCTGCCACGCGGCGATCCGCACGGTGCGCCACCAGGTCGATTTCCTCAAGGCCGAGAACATCGAAAAACTTGGCGCAGCCAGCGGCGACGCTTGCTACGGCTGTCACGGCGGGCGCCAGTGGTACCGCATCGCCTACCCCTATCCGCGGCACAAGTGGCCGGGCATGGCCGACGAAGTGCCGGACTGGGCCAAGGGCCGGCCAACCGAATCCGCACCGCGCTTTCGCACAGGCAAGACAACGTCCGCCGGGAATATCCAAAATGCAACCCGATAACAACCTGCTTTCACGGCTCACCTCGGCGCTGGCAAACAGCCGCCTGAGCCGGCGCGACTTCCTCAAGGACACCGCGCTGGCCTCCGCCCTGAGCACCACCGGCCTGGTCAGCCTTACCCGCAGCGACGAGGCAAAGGCCTTCGCCTACGAGCCCTATTACACCGACAACCAGCTCACCACGGTCGTCACCTCGTGCGCGCACAACTGCGGCTCGCGGCACATGCTGGTGGCGCACAAAAAGGGCGACGTGATCGTGCGCCTGTCGACCGACAACGGCAGCTACCAGTCGGAAGGCAAGTTCGGCCTCGATACCGAGGAACTGCCGCAACTGCGCGCCTGCCTGCGCGGCCGCTCGTACCGCGCCCGGCTGTATTCGCAGGAGCGCCTGCTCTATCCGATGATGCGCGTCGGCGAGCGCGGCGAAGGCAAGTTCAAGCGCGTGTCCTGGGACACCGCGCTCGATTTCGTCGCCCGCAAGATGGTCGAACTGAAGAAGAAGTACGGCCCGACCGCGATTCTCGACCAGGCCTATGCCGGCGCCTCCTACGGCGTGCTGCACAAGTCTGACCAGATCGAGGGCCTGCTGGCGCGCTTTCTCGGCATGTTCGGCTGCCGCACCAATTCGTGGTCGGTGCCCTCGTACCAGGGCACGACATTCTCGTCGCGCATCACCTTCGGCACCATCGAGGACGGCAACGAGGACGACACCTTCGCCCACTCCAAGCTGATCATCATGTGGGGCTGGAACCCGGCCTACACCTTCCACGGCGGCAACACCTTCTACTACATGCGGCTGGCCAAGCAGCGCGGCTGCAAGTTCGTGCTGGTCGATCCGCAATACACCGATTCGGCCTCCGCCTACGATGCCTGGTGGATACCGATCAAGCCCAACACCGATGCCGCGATGCTGGCCGCGATGGCGCATTACATCTTCGCCAACAACCTGCAGGATCAGAAATTCATCGACAAGTTCTGCCAGGGCATGGATGCCGGCACCATGCCGGACTGGGCCAAGGACAAGGAGAACTTCAAGGACTACATCCTCGGCAAGTCCGACGGCGTGCCCAAGACGCCCGAATGGGCCGAGCCGATCTGCGGCGTCAAGGCCGATGACATCAGAAAGCTCGCCCAGATGTACGCCACCACCAAGCCGGCGGCGCTCAAGGCCTCGTGGTCGCCCGGGCGCAACGCCTACGGCGAGCAGTACAACCGCATGGCCGCCGCGGTGCAGGCGATGACCGGCAACATCGGCATCCTCGGCGGTTCCAGCGAAGGCGTGGGCAAGGCTTGGCACGCCGAGTCGATTGCCTATCCGTACGACGACAACGCCAACGTCTGGTTCGGCTCGATCAAGTCGGACCGCTGGGCGCACTGCGTGCTCAACTATCCGAACGTCAAGCGCGAGGAAGTCGGCCTGTGGCCGCGCGACGACGCGCTCGACGGCAAGATTCCGAACATACGCGCGATCTGGTGGCACGGTTCCGACTGGTTCAACCAGCTCACCAACATCAACAAGGAAATCGAGGCGATCAAGAAGCTCGATCTGGTGGTGTGCAACGACTCCACCATCACGCCGTCCGGCCTGTGGGCGGACGTGCTGTTCCCGATCGCCACGCACTTCGAGCGCCACGATGTCGCGCTGCCCTGGTACAAGGGCCACTACTACATCCACCGCCCGAAAGTCATCGAGCCGCTGGGCGAATCCAAGACCGATCTGCAGGTATTTACCGAGCTGGCCTACCGGCTGGAAAAGCTCGACCCGAAGCTCAAGGGTCTGGGCAAGCGCTTCAATCCGCGCGCCGGCCGCGACTACTTTCGCAACAACGACGCCACCGACGAAGCCTTTCTACGCACCTGGTGGAACAAGAACGTCATGGGCCACCAGGGCGTCAAGATGCAATGGGATGAATTCAAGAAGCGCGGCGTCTACAAGTTCGTGCTCGACGAGCCGCATGTCGCGTTCCGCGACCAGATCGAGCACGGCGAGCGCTTCGAGACCGCATCGGGCAAGATCGAAATCTTCTCCGGCCAGTTGGCGAAAATCACTGACTGGACCAAGACGCAATACGGCTACCCGATCCCGGCGATTCCGAAGTGGATCGAGCCCTGGGAATCGCTCAACTCGCCGAAGACCCGCGAGTATCCGTTCCACCTGATCAGCCCGCATCCGCGCTGGCGCACCCACAGCATCTTCAACAACATCGCCTGGTTGCGCGAGACTTTCGCGCAGGAAGTGACGATCAACGCCTCCGATGCCAAGCGCCTCGGCATCGCGATGGGCGACACGGTCGAGCTGTACAACGGTCGCGGGCGCATCGTCGTGCCGGCCTACGTCACCGAGCGCTGCATGCCCGGCGTGCTGGTGGTCTATGAGGGTGCCTGGATGGATCTGGACGACAAGGGCGTCGATCGTGCCGGCAACCCCGATTTCCTCACCAATGACGAGCCGAGCCCGGCCGGCGCGTTCGCCTACAACACCGTGTTGTGCAACATCCGCAAGACGGATCTGGCGCATCGGCCAGGCTGGGATGAACTCGCGACGGCGCGCAGCCACGTCTTCCGGCGCGGCGACTGAGGCGGAGAAAACAAATGGCCAATCAAGAAGACACCGACCGCATCAAGGACGCCGTCAAGCGCCGCAAGAAGGAAACCTACACCCCGGTGGTGCCGGACAAGCAGCTCGGCTTCATCCACAACAACGTCGACTGCATCGGCTGCCGCGCCTGCGAGATCGCCTGCAAGGACAAGAACGGCCTGGCCGCCGGGCCGCGTTTTCGCCGCGTGCTGTACATCGAAGGCGGCACCTATCCGAACGTCTACGCCTACAAGGTCAACGTCTCCTGCAACCATTGCGCCGAACCGGCCTGCCTGCCGACCTGTCCGACCGGCGCGATCTGGAAGCGCAAGAGCGACGGCATCGTCGACATCGACTCCACGCTGTGCATCGGCTGCCGCCGCTGCGAGGCGGCCTGCCCCTACGGCGCGCCGCAGTTCGATCCGTCCGACAACCTGGTCAAGAAATGCAACCTGTGCGTCGACGAGATCGAGGCCGGGCGCAAGCCCTATTGCGTGATGGCCTGCATGATGCGCGTGCTCGACGTCGGGCCGATCGACGCCCTGCGCGCCGGCACATATGCGACCAAGGCGATGGGACCAAACGACAAACCCGTAGGCGCCGTGAAGAACTTCGCCGATCCCGAACTCACGCGACCGTCCATCGTCTTCATCGCCCACAGCAAGGGACTGGTCGATGGACAGTGAGGCCGCGCTGGCCTCCGGCGCCGGCTTCGGCGCCTGGCGCAGCGAGATGGCGGGCGAGTTGCGCACGCTGGCCGCGCTGCATGCCGGCGAGGTCGATGCCAAGGTGCTACGGCGCCTGGGCGAAGCCGACTATCCCGCCGAGTCGGTGCTGCCGGTCGACGACGACGGCACCCGCCAGGCCGTCGACCTGATGCGCCGCGCGGTCGCCGAGCTGCGCGACGCGACAACCGAAGACACCGACGAACTGGCGGTCGATTACGCGGCGATCTACCTGACCGGCGCGCTGCACCTCTCGCCCAACGAATCGGCATGGCTCGACGAGGACCACCTCGAACGCCAGCAGCCGATGTTCGAAGTGCGCGCCTGGTACGAGCGCTACGGCCTGCGCGCCGCCGACTGGCGCTGCCGCCCCGAAGACAACCTGTCGCTGCAGTTGGTCTTCATTGCCACGCTGCTCGAGCTGCCCGACGAGCAGGCGGCCATGAACGAGGTCGCGACCTTCATGGACCAGCACCTGCTGCGCTGGCTCGATTCCTTCTGCGGTGGCGTGGCCGCGCGCTGTTCGACCAAGTTCTATGGCGCGCTCGCGCTCTATACCGGAAGCATGACGCGCACCCTGCGCGCGGTCATCGCCGAACTCGGCGGCATCGCGCGCGTCGAGATTCCTCCAGCGGATGCGGCACGCCCGGCCCGGCACGACCCGACGCTGCAGCCGATGCACTATGTTCCCGGGGTGGCGCCCAGTTGGTGAGGTCCGGCTCGATTTCTGATTCGACGGCTGTAATTGGCAGCTCCTCCACGCTGGGTTCAGGGTTACCCCCCTCTGCCCAGCGTTTTTTTTGGCCGCCATGCCGGCCGCGCGCCGCACCCGCACGATGAGCGCCATCGACCCGGGGCGCCGACGCCTGCTCGGCCTGCGCAGCGCGCGCTCGGTCGAAGGCGGCACCGTGCGCGCGCCCGTCGCGGCGCCGGTCATCGACCCGGTGTTATGCATTGCCTGCGACGCCTGCGTCCGGGTGTGCACGCCGGGTGCGCTGCGCCTCGATCCGGCCGGGCCGTCCTACGCGATCGAGGCCGCACGCTGTACCGACTGCGGGCTGTGCGTCGATGTCTGCGACCGCAACGCGGTTACGCTGGAACGGAACGCTCCGGCCGCGGTGCCGACACGCGTCGCGTTGTACGCGCGGCGTTGCCGCGAATGCGGCGGCGAGTTCCGCACTACCCAGACCGGACCTGTCGCCGCCTGCCGCTTTTGTTCGCGTCCACCGGCAGCGCGCGGCGCGCTGCGTTTGCAGGAATAGACACGCGCTTCGCCCGCCGCCCGGCAGTTCGAGGATAATCGTGCCTCCGCCCTGTCCTGCCCGAAATCATGACCTTTCCAGGACAAGCAGTGCTCGCCTGGTTCTCCACCCATCTGCGGCGCAAGCTTCTGCTCGCGATGGCCGCCGCCGCCGTCGCCGCCGCGCTGCTGCTGCTGCTGTTGTTCGTGCTGCTCTATCGCAACGAGCTGGAGCGCGAGCGCGGTGCGGCCTCGGTGCAGGTCAACCTGCTGCTGCAGGCGGCGCTCGAGAACGCCATGCTCAAGCGCGACGTTCCCGGCCTCCAGCAGGTGGTGGCGCGGATGGGCGAGCAGGCCGAGATTCGGGGCGTGATGATCCTCAACCCCGCCGGCGAGGTGCGCTTCGCGTCGGAGGCCGCGCGCCTCGGCCAGCGCCTGCCCGATCTGGTGTCGCGCGCGCTGGCCCGTGGCACCACCATGGACGAGCTTGCCCATGCGGCCGACGGCGGCGACGTTCTGCGCTCGATCAACCCGGTGCACAACAAGACCGCCTGCACGGTCTGTCATGGCGCGGTCGACGTGCATCCGATCAACGGGGTGCTGGTGGTCGATTACGATGCCTCGACGCTCCGCGACAAGGCCCGTGTCTCGGCCGGCTGGATGGCGCTGGCCGGCGCCGCCGTGATACTGCTGCTGACCGCGGTGGGCTGGCGCGCGGTCCAGCGCAGCGTGCTCGACCCGCTGGCTTCGCTGCTCGGGGCCAGCGCCAAACTCGGCGCTGGCGACATGAATTCGCGCGTGCCGGTGCGCGGTCGCGACGAATTCGCCCAACTCGGCACCACATTCAACCGCATGGCCGATTCGCTTGCCACGGCGATGCGCGCCACCGAACTGCAGCGCAGCTTTCTGCAGCAGGTGGTCGACGGCCTGCCAGATGGCATACGGGTGATCGACAGCCGCTACCGCGTGGTGCTGGCAAACGCCGCCTATCGCCGCCAGCAGGGCGTCGGCAGCGGCGCGATCCTCGATGCGGCGTGCTATGCATCGAGTCACCGGCGCAGCGAACCGTGCACCCCGACCATGGTCGTGTGCCCGCTCAACGAACTCAAGCAGGCAGGCGCCACGCTCAAGTGCAACCATGTGCACGTCCGCGCCGACGGCGCCAACCTGCCGGTCGAGGTTCACGCCTCGATGGTCGAACTGCAGCACAACGGCGCGCGCGAGCTGTGCGTGGTGGAATCGATACGCGACCTGTCGCAGGTTTCGGAAGTCTCGCAGCAGCAGCGCCTGTCGGAACTCGGCCTGCTGGCGGCCGGCATCGCGCACGAAATCCACAACCCGCTCGGTTCGATCCGCCTGGCGGTGCAGTCGCTGCTGCGCGAAGTCGAAAACCAGCGCGCCGACCCTGCGGAAATGTCCGAATACCTGCGGCTGGTCGACGACCAGATCGACAAATGCATCGAGGTCACGCGGCGCCTGCTGCTGCTGAGCCGCCATCCCGATACCCGCAACGCATTGGTGGACATCAACGAGGCGGTGTCGGACTCGATTCACCTGCTCGCCTACGATGCCGGTCTGCGCCGCATCGACCAGCAAGCGACGCTCGACCCGGCACGGCCGCGGATACTCGCCGACCAGGCGGAGTTGCGCATGGTCATACTGAACCTGCTGCAGAACGCCCACCACGCCATGCCCGAGGGCGGCCAGGTGCGCGTCGCCACGCAATCGATCGCCCCGGACGCAGCGCAGATCACCGTGGAAGACAACGGCAGCGGCATCGCGGCGGATATCCTGCCGCACATCTTCGACCCGTTCTACAGCCGGCGCGCCGACGGACAGGCCGGCACCGGCCTCGGGCTGACGATCTGCAAGTCGATCGTCGAACGCTACGGTGGCACGATTGCCGTCGAATCCACGCCGGGTGCGGGCACCCGCTTCACCATCACCCTGCCGCGCGAACACGGCAATAGCGCACCATGAAGAAGACCGTACTCGTGGTTGACGACGACCCGGTGTTCAGCGGCCTGGTATCGCGCAGTTGCGTAAGCCTCGGCCACAACACCCATTCCGCGGCAAACTGGGCGCAAGCCAGGGCGCTGCTCGAGCGGGTCGAACCCGACCTCGTGATCCTCGACTACAAGCTGCCCGACACCGAATGCAGCGACGTGCTGCCCGAACTCTCGAGCCAGTACCCGGTGATCGTGCTGACCGGCTTCGGTTCCATTCGCCATGCCGTGTCGGTGATACGCGGCGGCGCCACCGACTACCTGACCAAGCCGGTCGACCTCGACGAACTCGAACTCACCATCCGCCGCACCCTCGACAACGCCTCGCTCGCCAACACCTGCGATTTCTACCGCCGCCAGTTGCATTCGTTGCGCCCCGGCTCGCTGATCGGCGACAGCACCGCCATGCGCAAGCTGCGCGAGATGATCGACATGGTCGCCCCGACCGATGCCACCGTGCTGATCCAGGGCGAAAGCGGCACCGGCAAGGAGATGGTCGCCCGCGCCATCCATGAACACAGCCTGCGCGCCGAGCGCGAACTGGTCACCGTCGATAGCTGCGGCCTGCAGGAAAACCTGTTCGAATCCGAACTGTTCGGCCATGAACGCGGCGCCTTCACCGGCGCCGAGCGGCAGAAGAAGGGCCTGATCGAAGAGGCCACCGGCGGCACGCTGTTCCTCGACGAAATCGGCGACGTCAGCCCGGCCATCCAGGCCAAGCTGCTGCGGGTGATCGAGACCGGCACCTTCCGCCGGCTCGGCGGCAACAAAACGCTGAGCGCCGAAGCGCGCTTCATCGTCGCCACCAACCGCGACCTGCAGCGGCTCAGCCGCGAGGGCGGCTTTCGCATCGACCTGTTCTTCCGCCTGTCGAGCTTCACCATTACCGTACCGCCGCTGCGCGAGCGGCGCGCCGACATTCCGCTGCTGGCGCGCCACTTCATCGTCAACTTCAGCCGCGGCGCCGCCAAGCACCTGTCGAGCGCCGCCGATGATATGCTGATGGGCTACGACTGGCCGGGCAACGTGCGCGAGCTGCGCAACGTCATCGAGCGCGCGGTCATCCTCACCGGGCGCAGCGCCGAGATCGGCCCCGAACACCTGGCCTTCGCGCCCTCGCGCAACAGCAGCGGCATCAGCCTGGTCTTCGATCACGAGCCCACGCTCGAAGAGATCGAAGCCAGTTACCTGCGCAAGATGCTGCGCCGCTACGGCGGGCTGCGCTACAAGGCCGCCAATGCGCTCGGCATCAGCGAACGCCACGCCTACCGGCTGATCGACAAATACGGCCTGCGCGATCTGCCCGAATCCGACGACAGCGCGCCCAGCCCGCCGGGGCGGCAAGAGCGCGAAAGCTGAGCCGATCGGAAACCGCGAAGGGCTGGAAGCCGCGCGGATTGGACTTCTGCAGCCTGCCTGCGCTGCGAGGCCCGTGGAATGGCGCTGCTGGCGGCGACTGCCAGGAGAACGCCTGTTCATGCGGGTTCTGGCTTGGATAGCTGCGGCGAACTCGCGACGCCCAGAAGGACTTCGCTACGGAAGCAGTTGATGTCCGCCCGCGGAGTTCTCAGAATGCGGTGCGAAGGGGACATCTTGACCCCAGACTGCTGTGACCCGAGATTGCGCGGGCAGATTCCATGTCGGAACGGGTTCCGTAGAACTCACTATTGCAGCCGAATAGTCGACTACAGTTGTCTAAGCAAAACCAGGCAGCCTATCGATCAGCGTTGATTTTAGCGGAGTCCATATTCGAAGTGTTGGGTCGCACCTTCTCGAGCCTACGGGACGGGGAGTTCGCCACCGTACTTGACCCTCGGATGATCAATGAGTCGTTGAATGGCGCGCGAGTTCAAGTGGAGATCGATGTCCGTCAGCACCGGTATGAGTCCGAGGTCGACGGTTGCACTGGAGATTGGATGCAAGCAAGCCATTGGTCGCACTGGATCGAGAAGGCCGTTTGGCGCACCGTCAACTCGCGTTGCAGACACGTGGAGGCACAGCGGACCAACCAGCAAGGTAGTCAACTGAACGTTGCGATTGACCCCCTTTGGCAAGGAAGGCTTCGGGCCGTTGAGCGTGAGTGAGAACGTTGCAGAGTGCCGCACGTACGCTGCCTGTGTCGTGCTGGCGTGCATGTTAGCAAACACCCGGAAGTACGACGGTATCGCCTGCATCGAACGGAAGTTGCTCCTGTCATCTGCCGGCGTAAGGTGGTCGCCAGAGGCGTGCTCTCCAACGATGGCCTTCAGAACTGCCCACTTTGAAAGTCGTTCCGCCTCAGACGGACCAACGATCAGTCCTTGCGAGGTCAGGGCTCGGAGAAGGATCGGTTTTGCCTCTTCCTCAAGAGCACTCATCCAAGAGTTATTGCATCTTGAACAGACAGCCCGAATCTTCTTAGTCTGGACCGGTCCGGGGCGCTCCGAACGTCTTTGGAGAGTGCGCAGTTGCTTTGCAATGCCGGAATGAAGCTCAGATATGTGCGCGTTCGGTTCCGAGAGCGGCAGGTACTCACCCATCCATTTCGGCCAAAGGTGCTCCTTCGATAGCCCGTCGTATCGTCCACAGAAGACGCAAGCCTTTTGCGGCGGCATAGAGGTTCGATCTCTCTTGTGCGGACTAAAGAAGGAAAGAGGCTTCACCGTCCCGAGGTTGGCGCAGTCCGGTACGCGGTACGGTGGTGCCAGGATGGGAAGTGCGAAGTCTCATCAGCTCGCTCGGAAAGGCGAAGACCATGACTATTATTGCCGTTGGCATCGATCTCGCCAAGCACGTTTTTGCCGTCCACGGTGTCGACGAAGAGTCGAGAAAATGGCGGCCGAGGTCGAATTGCCTTTCGCTTGGCACAAAGCGCAAGTCGGTTTGTGCCGGCAAGGTGGCCCCATCAGCATGTCGCGCGGCGTTCTTTACGACACGGTAGGCTGCAGGCCGCATGGATAGCTGATTTGCGGCCAAGTATCTTCCTTTGGCGCATGGATAGGGCATCGCGGCACTGGCAGCCCGTAGACCGCCATTTCATGCGGATCGCAGAAGGGTTGCCGGGTGCGGCGACGGGGCAATGCGAAGCTCGGCTGCTGCAATGCAATTCGCCCGGCACGCTGGATACCGCGTCGCGTCGCGTCGCGCTGCGCTGCGCCCGGCGTCACTGCCGCAGCGCCGGCTCGAACCGGCCTCACCGCTCGCACTTTGTCCGGCAACGCGCCGGTCGCGTTCGCCTGCACCGCCCGGAGTAGAATGGGGCCACGCCTGCCGTGCGTCCGGCCAGGCGCCGATGCCGCGCGGCCCGATGTCACCCCGCGGGGGTGGCGCGGCACGCCAACCCGTTTTCTGTCCGAATCGAGATGACCATCCGTAACGTTCTGTTGATCGGCGGCTCCGGCTTTGTCGGGAGCTGCATTGCCCACCAGCTTTGTGCGCGCCGCCTGTCGGTCGTGGTGCCGACGCGCCGGCGCGAGCGCGCCCGCCACCTGTTGCTGCTGCCGACCGCCGAGGTCGTCGAGGCCGACGTGCATGATCCGGCCACGCTGCGCCGGCTGTGCGCCGGCCGCGATGCGGTGGTCAGCCTGGTCGGCATCCTGCAGTCGCGGCGCGGCTCGCCTTACGGCGCCGATTTCGCCCGCGCGCATGTCGAACTGCCGCAGAAGATCGTCGCCGCCTGCCGAGAAAGCGGGGTGCGCCGCATCGTCCATATCAGCGCGCTCAAGGCGGGCGCCGACGCGCCGTCGATGTATCTGCGCTCCAAGGCCGACGGCGAGGCGGCGATCCGCGCCGGCGCGCCCGATATCGCCGCCACCATCCTGCAGCCATCGGTGGTCTTCGGTCAGGGCGATTCGTTCCTCAACCTGTTCGCCGATCTGTTGCGCATGGCGCCGGTGTTGCCGCTGGCCGGTGCCGATGCGCGCTTCCAGCCGGTTTTCGTCGAAGATGTCGCCCGCGTGGTGGCCGATGCGCTCGACGCCGAGGCCAGCTTCGGCCAGACCTGGGAACTGTGCGGGCCGACGGTCTACACGCTGCGGCAACTGGTCGACTATGTCGGCGTGTTGGCCGGTTGCAGGCGCCCGGTGCTCGGTCTCTCGCCCGGCCTATCCTACCTGCAGGCGCGCCTGATGGAGCTGCTGCCCGGCGGCCCGATGTCGCGCGACAACCTCGATTCGATGCGCATCGACAACGTGTGCAGCGGCGTTGCGCTGCCCTTCGGCCTGCAGCCGATCGCGCTCGAGGCAGTCGCCCCGACCTACATCGGCCACAAGGTGCCGCGCTGGTCGTACAACACGCTGCGCGAAAAGGCGCGCCGCTGAAATGCCCGGGCGCGGCCACCGCCCACCCGGTCGGCAAGGCGCCGAGGCTGCCTGATGCAGATCTACACGGTCGGCGGTGCGGTGCGCGACGAACTGCTCGGCCTGCCGGTGGCCGACCGCGATCATGTGGTGGTCGGCGCCACGCCCGAGCAACTGCTCGAACTGGGCTACCGCCCGGTCGGCCGCGACTTTCCGGTGTTCCTGCACCCGCAGACCCACGAGGAATACGCGCTGGCGCGCACCGAGCGCAAGAGCGCGCCCGGCTACACCGGCTTCGTCGTCCATGCCGCGCCCGAGGTGACGCTGGAGCAGGATCTGGCGCGCCGCGACCTGACCATCAACGCCATGGCGCGCGATGCGTCCGGCATTGTGATCGACCCCTACAACGGCCGCCGGGATCTGGCCGACCGCGTGCTGCGCCATGTCGGCCCGGCCTTCGTCGAAGACCCGGTGCGCATATTGCGGCTGGCGCGCTTTGCCGCGCGCTTCGGCGATTTCACGGTCGCCCCCGAAACCCTCGACCTGATGCGCACCATGGTCGCCGCCGGCGAGGTGGACGCGCTGGTGCCCGAGCGGGTGTGGCAGGAACTCGCCCGCGGCCTGATGGAGCCGCTGCCATCGCGCATGCTCGAAGTGCTGTGGTCGTGCGGCGCGCTGGAAAGACTGCTGCCGGAGGTCGACCGCCTGTTCGGCGTGCCGCAGCCGGCGCAGCACCATCCCGAGATCGATACTGGGGTGCACGTTCTGCTGGCGGTCGATGCCGCCGCGCGCCACGGCTTTGGGCTGACCGTGCGCTTCGCCGTGCTGCTGCACGATCTGGGCAAGGGCCTGACCGAGACCGGGCAATGGCCGCATCATCACGGCCATGAGGAACGGGGCGTCGAACTGGCGCGGGCGGTCTGCGCGCGCCTCAAGGTGCCGACAGACTGCCGCGACCTGGCGCTGCTGGCCGCGCGCGAACACAGCAACATCCACCGCGCCGGCGAACTCAAACCGACCACAGTGGTCAAGCTGATCGAGCGTTGCGACGGCCTGCGCCGGCCCGAACGATTCGTCGAATTGGTCGATGCCTGCGCCTGCGATTTCCACGGCCGCGCCGGCAACCAGGCGCAGCACTACGCGTCGCGCGACATCCTGCTCGGCGCGCTGGGCGCGGTGCGCGACGTGGACGCCGGCGCAATCGCACGCCAGGCCGGCGACCCGGCGCAGATCGCCGCGCGCCTGCATGAAGCGCGGGTCGCCGCAGTCAAGGCGCTGGCGGCATAGGAATTACAGGAAGCGGAACAGCGCCCACGCCAGCAGCGAAAACAGCAGTACCGACATGAACGGAAAATTGTAGCGGCGCCCCCTGAAGTTGATGCTCACATCGCCTGGCAGGCGCGCCCGAGCTTGCAGGCGCGGCAGGGCGATGCCCACCACCACGACCGTCAGCAAGAGCGTCAGCAGCCACTTTCCCATCGCGATCCACCCTTTGCGTTGTGCACATTGCCGGTGCGCCGTCGTGCGCATTTCTGCCGCAGCGCGTCACGGGTAGTGCTGCGAGCCCGGTACAATACGTTCCAAGATTCACCCGCCGATCCACACGCCATTTCCCCGCGAGTTCGATCCGATGATAACCCTCTACACCTGGGGCACGCCGAACGGCCGCAAGGTTTCGATCATGCTCGAAGAGTGCGGCCTGCCGTATATCGTGCAGCCGATCGACATCAGCCGGCGTGACCAGTTCACGCCGGGGTTCGTCGCCATCAATCCCAACAGCAAGATTCCGGCCCTGACCGACAGCGACGGACCCGACGGCGCGCCGATCACGCTGTTCGAATCCGGCGCCATCCTGATCTACCTGGCGGCCAAGACCGGGCAGTTTCTGCCGGCCGACGTGCGCGGCAAGTATGTCGCCCTGCAGTGGCTGATGTTCCAGATGGGCGGGGTCGGGCCGATGTTCGGCCAGGCGCATCACTTCCTGCGCTTCGCGCCGGAGAAGATTCCCTACGCCATGCAGCGCTACAAGAACGAAACCGCGCGCCTCTACGGCGTGCTCGACGAACGCCTCGGCGAGGCGGAATTTCTTGCCGGCGAGTACTCGATCGCCGACATCGCCACCTACCCGTGGGTGGCGCGCCACGACTGGCAGGAGATCGACCTCGCCGCCTACCCGAACCTCGCGCGCTGGTTCGCCGCCATCTCGGCGCGCCCGGCCGTCGTGCGCGGCATGCAGGTGCCATCATGATCGAAAACCGCTTCGGCAAGCTGGAAGTCCTGACGCAAGCGCCCACCGGCACTGCCCGCGCCACGCCGCTGCTGTTCCTGCACGGCGCCTATGCCGGCGCCTGGTGCTGGCAGGAGCACTTTCTGCCCTACTTCGCCGCGCAGGGCTGGCAGGCTTATGCCATGTCGTTCTCCGGCCATGGCGCCAGCGCCGGGCGCGAGTACCTCGACAGCCTGTCGATCGCCAGTTACGTCAAGGACGTGTCCGATGTCGTCGCCCGCCTGCCGGCGCGGCCGGTGCTGATCGGCCATTCGATGGGCGGCTTCGTGCTGCAGAAATTCCTCGAGCGCGAAGACCTGCCGGCGGCCGTGCTGATGGCCTCGGTGCCGCCGCAGGGCCTGCTCGGTTCGGCCATCGGCATGGGCTTTTCCAAGCCGGGGCTGATGCGCGATCTGAGCAGCCTGATGGGCGGCGGATTCGTCGCCCTCGAAACCCTGCAGGAAGCCCTGTTTGCCCAGCCGGTGAGCCAGGAGCGGCTGCGCATGTTCATGCGCCACATGCAGCCCGAATCGCATCGCGCGATCTGGGACATGAGCATGTTCGACCTGCCGAGCGTCTCGCGCATGCGCCGCCCGCCGATGCTGATCCTCGGTGCCGCCCACGACCAGTTGATTCCCGCCTCGATGGTCGAGATGACCGGCCGCGCCTATCGCCTCGGGGTCGAGATCTTTCCGGCCATGGGCCACGGCATGATGCTCGATGCCGACTGGCGCAAGGTCGCCGAGCGCATCGACGGCTGGCTGCAGGCGCTACCGGGACAGTAATCCGCCTTGTAGGCAGGCCTGGAGGCCGCATCAGTGGCCGATCTCCATGGTGCCATGCCTGGAAGCGCCTGTTTACGGGCGGTTCGGCAATGCCTGCCCGCAGAGCGCCATTCGGCGTGCTCTCCAGGGCAGGGGTAGGGATAATCCGCCAGCCCGGTTGCGACAGCGCCGGCTGGCATTCGAAGGAGGCAAGTGATGATGAAGCGCAACCGCGGTTTCCGGCTCGGCATCGCCCTGCCGCTGTGCTGGGCGGCCATTGCCGTTGCGGCTGAAGACGGGCGCCAGCTCGCGCCGCTGCCCGCCGCGGCGCAGGCGGTGTTGCAGGCGGAGATGCGCGACAGCCTGCGCGCGCTCAACGGCGTGCTCGAACTGCTGGCGGCGGACAAGGTCAAGGAAGCCGGCGCGCTGGCCGAGAAGGAACTCGGCGTCTCGACCATGGGTCGCCACCGCGACAAGCCCTTCGACGCGCGGCCCGGCCCGCACATGCCGCCGGCCATGCACCGCATCGGCATCGCCGGCCACGAGGCCGCCTCGGCCTTCGCCAGCGCGGCAGCCGGCAGCGATCGCAGCAAGGCACTGGCGGCACTGCCGGCCGTGACGGCCAACTGCGTTGCCTGCCATTCCGCGTACCGCATACGCTGAAGCCGGCGGTAGAACCCCCGCGTCGCGCGCCCGAGGCCGACCGCGCCGCCGGGCCAGCGGGCGGACCCGCAGGCCGGTGGCCGGGCTAATGTCGGTGACGCAGGGCAATGTGAGTCCACACTCGCGTTCGAGCGACCTGCCGATCGCGCCCCGATAGCCGGGCCGCCAGCGGGCGCCATGCGCCACCCGCTCGGCAAAGCGGCGGGCCGGGGCGCGCGGGCCGGACGTTCCCGCGTTCAGTTTCAACCCCCGTCGATGAATTGCGCGCGGATCACCCGCCACTCCTGCTTGCCGCTCAGCGTGCGCGAGCAGCCGAGCTTCTCGGCTTCGCCACCCGGCTGAAGTTCGGACTTCCCGCGATCGCCGGTGTTGGCGCCCATGTGCCAGCGCTCCATCCACACACGCAGCGCCTTGCTCGGGTGCTTGTTGCGCACCAGGATCATCACCCCTTCGCGCTGGACGCAGACCGCCTCGAAATCCTCGACGAATTCGACGAACTGCAGCGGATCCTCCCCGGCGGCCCGGGCGCCTGAAGGCGCGAGCGCGGTCAGGGCCAGGCCGGCGAGCAGCGCCGCGGCGGTTCGGGGCAGGCGCCGGGGGCGCGCCGCGCGCGTCATCGCGGGCGCTCGCCGTGCGCGTGATGCTCGCGCGGGCCGACCGGCGCGCCCGATTCCTTCCACGCCTTGAAGCCGCCGTCGAGATGGGCGACGCGCGGCAGCCCCATCTCGGTCAGCGCCGCCGCGGCCAGCGACGAGCGCCAGGCCGAGGCGCAGTACAGCACGAACTGCTTGCCGGAGCCGAACACGTCCTTGTAGTACGGGCTTTCCGGGTCCACCCAGAACTCCAGCATGCCGCGCGGCGCCTGGAAGGCGCCGGGAATCATGCCCTCGCGCTCCAGTTCGCGCACGTCGCGGATGTCGACGAACAGCACGTCCGGGTCGCCGTGCAGGGCGAGCGCCTCCTGCTGCGACAGGGTGCGAATCTTCGCCCGCGCCTCGGCGATCAGTTGCTTGTAGCCTTTGGTGAGTTGCATGTCGGTCCCCGGATGGTGGTGGGAAGGGGTTGCAGGGTGCTGCCAGGCGAGCCCGTCGGGGCCGGTGCTTAGAGGCTAAACGGGGGCCGACGTTCCGGCAAGTCCGCGGCGCGACCGGCATCAAGGCCCGCGCGTCAAGTCGCTGGCCCAAAACGGTTTCCGCAGCGCGTCATGATTGGGTAAAATGCTCTTCTGGAACTCTGGCGTCCTCGCTCCGCGCGGCGCGCCGCCCGCAACCACGACTCCGAACTCCGCATGGATCAGGCAGTGTCCGTCCGCTCTCCGCACGAGGCGCCTCCGGCGCGCGGCACGACCATCGAAGTCGCGCCGGGCATCCATTGGGTGCGCATGCCATTGCCGTTCGCGCTCGATCACATCAACCTGTGGCTGCTCGAAGATGAAGATGGCATCACGCTGGTGGACTGCGGCCTGGGCGGGCAGTTGACCCACGACATCTGGGGCGAGGTGCTGGCGGCCTGGCTGCCGCAGCGGCCGGTCAGGCGCATCATCGTCACCCACTTCCATCCCGATCACATCGGCATGGCGGCGCGCCTGGCGGCCGATCACGGCGTGACGGTGAGCATGACGCTGGGCGAGTTTCTCGTGGCCCATGCGATCTGGCAGCAGATTCCCGGCTTCGACATCGAATCCATGGCGCGGCATTTCGCCAGCCACGGTCTGAACGAGACGGTATGCGACGCGCTGCGCAACTTCGGCAACCGCTACCGCAAGGGCGCGCCGGCACTGCCGCAGCGCTTCGACCGCATGTTTGACAACGGCATTCTGACTATCGGCCGGCGGCAGTGGCGCGTCATCTGCGGCCATGGCCACTCGCCCGAGCATGCCAGCCTGTATTGCGAATCGGCCGGCGTGCTGATCTCCGGCGACATGGTGCTGCCGCGCATCTCGACCAACGTCGGGGTGCATGCGAGTTCGCCCGACGACGATGCGCTGGCGCAGTTTCTCGACTCGCTGGCGCGGTTGTCGACCCTGCCGCACGACACCCTGGTGCTGCCCTCGCACGGGCTGCCGTTCTACGGCCTGCAGGCGCGCATTGCCGCGCTCGGCGCGCATCACGACGATCGCTGCGCCGAACTGCTCGCTGCGATCGATCGGCCCGCGAGCGCCGCCGATCTGCTGCCGGTGCTGTTCTCGCGCCCGCTCGACACCTTTCAGACGATGTTCGCGATGAGCGAGGCGATCGCGCACCTGAACCATGTCCTGCATGCCGGAAAGGCACGCAAAGTGGAATCATTGGATGGCATCATCCGTTTCGTGGAAAAACGTGACTAGGGAGTAATCAGACATGTCTGCACAGACCAACCAGGCGGGCCAGACCGAATTGCCCGACCCGAAGGAGATGGCTTTGATTTATGGCGATGTGGCCGAACGCGCGTGCAAGCTGATCGGCGACCATGTGCAGCGGCAGATGAAGAAAGGCATCACGATGCCGTCCGACGAGATGGGCGTGGCGCAGGCCTTCATGGAATTGATGTCCAAGCTGCTCGCCAATCCCTACTCGATGGCACAGGCGCAGATGAACCTGGTATGGGACTACTTCTCGCTCTGGCAGCACTCGACGCTGCGCCTGCTGGGCGTCAATGGCGCGCCGATCGCCAGCCCGCTCAAGGGCGACAACCGCTTCAAGGACCAGCAGTGGGAAGAGCATTTCCTGTTCGACTTCATCAAACAGAGCTACCTGATCGCCGCACGCCACATCCGCGACACGGTGGGCAACGTCAAGGGCGTCGAAGAGAGCACGCTGAACAAGGTGAACTTCTTCACCCGCCTGTACATCGACGCAATGAGCCCGTCGAACTTCGCCCTGACCAACCCGGAAGTGTTCCGCGAGACCATGAACACCCGCGGACAGAACCTGATCAAGGGTTTGAGCAACATGCTGCGCGACATGGAAGACGGCGACGGCCAGTTGCGCATCCGGATGACCGACACCTCGGCCTTCGAGATGGGCAAGAACGTCGCCACCACGCCGGGCAAGGTGGTGTTCCAGAACGAGATGATGCAGTTGCTGCAGTTCTCGCCCAGCACCAAGGACGTGCTCAAGCGGCCGTTCCTGATCGTGCCGCCGTGGATCAACAAGTACTACATCCTCGATCTGCGCGAAAAGAACAGCTTCATCAAGTGGTGCGTCGATCAGGGCCACACCGTGTTCGTGATCTCGTGGGTCAACCCTGACGAGAAGTTCGCCGATGTCGGCTTCGAATCCTATCTTGAAAAGGGCACGTTGACCGCGCTCGATGCGATCGAAAAGCAGACCGGCGCCACCGAGGTCAATGCCGCCGGCTACTGCCTGGGCGGCACCCTGCTTGCCACCACGCTCGCCTACCTGAGCGCCAAGAAGGACAAGCGCATCGCCTCGGCGACCTTCTTCACCACCATGCTCGATTTCTCGCAGCCGGGCGAACTCGGCGTATTCATCGACGACAAGATCGTCGAAGGCCTCGAGAAGAAGATGAGCGAACGCGGCTTCCTCGACGGCAGCGAGATGGCCGGCACCTTCAACATGCTGCGCGCCAACGACCTGATCTGGTCGTTCGTGGTGAACAACTACCTGATGGGCAAGGATCCGTTCCCGTTCGACCTGCTGTTCTGGAACTCCGATTCCACCCGCATGCCGGCCAAGATGCACAGCTTCTACCTGCGCAACTTCTACCTGAAGAACCTGCTGCGCGAACCCGATGGCATCTCGCTGCTGGGCACGCCGATCGATCTGCGCAAGATCAAGGCGCCGACCTATTTCGTCTCCACCGTCGAAGACCACATCGCGCCGTGGAAGAGCACCTACATGGGCGCATGCGTGGTCGGCGGCGACAAGCGCTTCGTGCTCGGCGGCTCCGGCCACATCGCCGGCATCGTCAACCCGCCGGTTGCCAACAAGTATGGCTTCTGGGTCGGCAAGGGCAAGACGCTGCCGGATTCGTCAGACGAGTGGTTCGCCAACACCGAGCAGCAGCCCGGTTCGTGGTGGACCGACTGGCAGGCCTGGGTGACCAAGCACGATCCGGAAACCGTCCCGGCGCGCGACCCTGCCAAGGGCAAGCTCAAGGCGCTCGAAGACGCGCCGGGCTCCTACGCCAAGTTGCGCCTCGACGCGAAGAAGAAATAGGCGCTAGCGCCACGCAGCCGATGACGGGCGCCTGCGGGCGCCCGTTTTCCTTGCCCGCCCGCAGGCCGCATGGAATAACGATCTGCAGGCATATCACGCCAGCACGCCCGTGGTTTGGGCGCCGTGGCGTTGCCTGCCCGAAGAGGCGCATGGATACTGGCTTTGCGGGCACCGGCGTCGAGCATCCCGCCCTCGCGGCGCGCGGGCGCCGCATTGGTTTTCCGGGCGTGGCGGCGCTGTCCCTGGCAAGTCCCGCGCGGCCGGCGGATCACCGTTCCTGTTGCGCGAGGAAAAGCCGGCGAACGCAAAGTGCAACGGGCAGGACGCATTGCACCTGTCGAAACTTCATCTGGCGTAGCCCGGCGCGCGGCTTGGCCGGCCGGCAGCCGGGTCGATCGACTTCCACGCGGCGGCCGTGGTCCCCGCGCGGCGCCACGAAGTGAAAGGCCCGGAAAACCGGGCCTTCGTCGAACCGGCGATTGCCGACCGATGACTACTGTGCCGACAGCGACCCGGATCCCGTGAACAGGTTGCCCCAAATCCGCTTCCACGCCTTGGGAAACGCCGTCGAAACCGCGATGCCCAGCGGCAACAACAGCATGGTCGAACCGACCAGCGCCACGACCCAGAAACCTGCCATCGGCGACAGCAACGCCACCAGCAACGCACATGCAGCGACCTTCAAAACTTCCCTCATCACATTTGCGCGGCACTCGTGTCCCGTTTCGCGGAGAAGTGCCTGCGCCCTCCATCTACAAAGCGTCGGCCAAGCGGCTACGGACGGCATGTCGGCGCGACGGGAAGCTTGCCATCCGGGATCGAAAACCGCACGGGTCGACCCGGCCCGGGTATTTCATCTGTCATTCTACATGCGTCGATGTTGCGCTGCAACAAATGCTGGCGTCGTTGCGTGACTTATTGCCTGCTGCCGGGCATTTTCAGCTCCGGACGCCGTTCGATCGACTCGCCCGGCGCGCCCGATCGACCCGCCGGCCGGACCCCCCGATCCATCGAGGATCGCGAACGCCACCGCTTGCCTTCTCAACGGCACAAATCGGGGCGAACTTGAGGTTTCGCCAACCGGAAGCCGCGAACAGCCGGCTCGGCGACCGCCGGAGCAAGGGTGCGATCGGTCGGGCGCGACGCAATTCAGGGGGGGCTCGACCTGCGCGAGCGCGGGTGCGACGGGGCTGCGCGGCCGCCTTCTCGGGAGGGCTGCCCCGATCCTCAGGAGGCGTCGGCGAGGCCCAGCTTGCGAGCCCGCGCCACGAACGCTTCGACCATCGTCTGCGCCATCGGCGACAGGAGCATCTCGCCGAGCGGCTTCAGCCAGAACCAGCGAATCTCGTAGTCGAGCGAGAAATCCACGCGGCAATGTCCTTCGGGCGTCGGCGCAAACGACCACAGAATCTCGAAGCGCGAAAACGCCGGGTCGGCCGAATTCACCCGGATGGCGTGGGGCCGTTCGAGTTCGGTGCGGGTGCGAAAGCTGTGCCCGAGCAAACCCAGCGCCAGGGTTTGCTCGGTTTCATAGGCGTTGGTGGCGCGGTCGACGATCTTCGCGCGGGCCATCAGGGGCAGAAACTCCGGATAGCGTTCGACATCGGCAACCAGGTCGAACAGCCGCTCGCCGGGGATGTCCACCACGCGGCTTTCGCGGTACGGTCTCAGTGCCATGACGGATCGAAAGCCATGCGCGCGCCTGAGCGTGCCTCGCGCGGCAAAACGATGGCCGCGCGGCCCCGCCGCGGCTCGCCGCCCTGCTCGGACGCGACGGCCGGCGCTCGAACGGACCGCAAGCCTGCGGGTTTGCGCGCCGTCCGGCTCATGGCGCGACCTGGAAAGACCGGGCCGGCTCGCCGGCGCACCAGCGCTGCCACATGGTGCGCAGTGCCGACTCGACAAGCCGGGCGGCGCGCGCCGTCGCTGCTGGCTCGCCGGCCGCGAGGTCGGCGCGCAGCCGTGCCCGCAGGGCGGCCAGTTGCGCCGGGTTGCGCGCCACCGCGAGCGCCCGTTCGACGAACGCGGCTTCGCCCTGTGCCACCCAGTCGCCCAGCCCGGCGCGAATCATGATGCCCGCCCCCTGCCGGTGCGGCAGCGTATCGCCGCTGAGCGTGAGCGTCGGCACGCCCATCCACAGCGCCTGATTGGTCACGGTGCCGCCGGTAAACGGGAAGGTGTCGAGAATCAGGTCGATCTCATGATGCAGCTTCAGGTAGTCCTGCATCTCGAGGCGCGGACGAAAGTCCACCCGGTCGGCGGCGACGCCGGCTGCCGCAAAGCGCGCGGCGATTCGCTCGCGCACTGGGGTTTCGGATACCGCAGCGATCAGCATGCGCGAATCGGGCAGCGCATTCATCACCTTGCACCACAGGCCGAGCGCAGCCTCGCTCAGCTTGATCGGGCGGTTGAAGTTGCCGAAGGTCAGGTAGCCGCGAGTGAGCGCCGGCAGCGGATTGACCGGCGGCAGGGCCGGCGGCGGCTGGAACACCGTGCCGAGCGGCAGATGGACGAGTTTTTCGCTGAACCCCGCGTCGAGTTCGCCCGGTTGCGCTGCGCCGTTGCCGACAAGCCGATAGTCGATTGCCATGAGCCCGGTGGTGTTCGGATAGCCGATCCATGAAACCTGCAGCGGCGCCGGTTTGCGCGCGAACACGCCGAGCCGGTGGTGCGCCGTATGGCCGGCCAGGTCGATCAGGATGTCGATATTCGACGCGCGTATCGTCGCCTCCAGCGCATTGTCGCTCAATGCAGCGACGTTGTGCCAGGCATCGGCGAGTTGTTTCAGCGCGACCGAGCGGGCATCTTCCGCCGGCTGCGTCGAGTAGGCGACGATCTCGATGGCATCGCGATCGAGCGCCCGCCAGATCGGCTCGATGAAATGCGCGACCGCATGCTCGCGCAAATCGCCCGAGACGAAACCCACGCGCAGGCGTTTGTGCGGATTGCGCGGGTTGGTCCAGCCGCCCCAGCGCGCGCGCCACGGCCGTTCGACAAACTCGCCGAATTCGCGGTGCGCCGCAAACAGCTCGGCGGCCGAAACGTTCGCATCATGGGCGAGGCAGAACAGCCAGCCGCTCCAGGCATCGAGCCGCTGCGGCTGCAGGCGCAGCGCCGCCCGGTAATGCCGCGCGGCCAGGTCGGCGTGGCCGAGATCGTGGTGGAAGCGCCCGAGGTTCTGCTGCGCGTCGGGGTAGTTGGGCGCGAGTTCGGCCGCCCGCCGGGTGGCGCGAATCGCGCCAGGCGTGTCGCCGCCGAGTTGCAGCGCGTTGCCCAGACTCAAGTGGGCTTGCGGCAGGGTCGGCGCCAGCCGCACCGCCTGGCCCAGCGAATCGAGCGCCGTGGCAAGATCGCCGAGCCGCGCCGCGGCGTTGCCCAGCGCGAGATGCGCCTGGGCGAGCGCCGGGTCGAGCGCCAGCGCCCGCCCGGCATAGGCGCGTGCGGCCGCGTCGCGCCCGGCGTCGCCGGCATTGGCGGCCGCGTTGGAAAGCACGTTCGCGTTGTTCGGATCGAGCTGCAGGCTGCGTTCGTAGGCGGCGGCAGCGCGATCGAATTCGCCGCCGGCGTTGAGCGCCGCGCCCAGGTTGTCCCATATGCCGGCATCCTGGGGGGCGAGCGTGCCGGCGTGCTGCAGCGGTTCGATTGCGCCCGCGCCGTTGCCGCGCGCCAGGCGGGCGATGCCCAGCATTTGCCAGACCCGGCCGGCCGACGGGTAGGTTTGCGCGAGTTCGCCGGCAAGCGCTTCCATCGTCTCGAGCCGCGATTCCCGGAACAGCCTCAGGCATTGCTCGATGCCGGCGGCGAGATGCTGCGCGGATGGTTCAGTGGCCATGCGGTTGGCGGCGAACGGTGGTCCGCCGTCGCAATTGGTGGAGAGCGGGACGACGCATCGCGCAAACCCGCCACGCCGGCCGCCTATTTGCGGTGCCGTCTGCCTGCCTTGGTTGCCCGGTGGCCAACCACTTCAAGGGTGACCTCGGTCAGCCCGCTGCGGATGAAACCGAGCTTCTTGGCGGCGGCCTGGGTCACATCGAGGATGCGGCCGGAGCCCGAGGACAGGCGATCGTTGATGGTCAGCACGACACTGCGCTTGTTGCGCGCGTTGGTGACCTTGACCCGGGTGCCGAAAGGCAGGCTCGGATGCGCGGCCGTCATCGCATGCGGATTGAAGCGCTGGCCGGACGCGGTCTTGCGGCCGGCAAACTTCCTGCCGTACCAGGCCGCGGTGCCGCTGCTGGCATCGGCCGCGGCGGCGACGGCCGGCGCGGGTGCGGTTGCGGCAGGCTTGGCCGGTTCGGCAGCGGCCGGCGCCGGCTGTTGCGCGTTGGCCACGGTTGCTGCCAGCAGGCCGAGCGATGCGAGTGCGATTCTGAGTTTCTTCATGGTTCTCCCCTTGTGGTTCGGTGTGATGTTTGAAGGTAACGAGCGTGCCGTGACGAAAGGCGCCGTCATACTGCCGCGAAACGCCGCGCTGTGCCACCCCCGCGCTGTGTCGATCTGCTTCCGGCGCCATAACCGGCAGATGCCGCAGCCCTGGGAGCCGCATGCAATGGCGCTCTGCAGGCGGGCATCGCCACGAGCCCCGTCAATCGGCGCTGCCAGCCTTGCCACCTCGCAGAAGTCCATTGCATGCGGCTTCCGGGCAGGGTCGCCGCGGCTACGCGCGCCCGTACAGGTCAGACCTCGAGCCCTGGCGGCTTGCGGCCGGCGCGCGAGAACAGCAGGTCGAACAGCGGATTGGGCAGCACGCGCAGCAGCTTGGCCACCACGGCCATCTGCCACGGCACCACGGCATAGCTGCGCCCGGCATCGATCAGCCGCGCCATGCGCCGCGCCGCCGCGTCGGCCGGCAGCATGAAGGGCATCGGGTAGGTGTTGACGGCCGTCATCGGCGTCTCGATGTAGCCTGGACAAAGCGTGACAACGCGCACGCCGCTGCCGCGCAGTTCGACGCGCAGGCTTTCCAGGTAGGCGATTGCCGCCGCTTTGGACGCGCTGTAGGCGCCGGCGCCGGGCAGGCCGCGAATGCCGGCGACCGAGGCGATGCCGGCCAGCCGCCCGCGCCCGGCTTCGCGCATCGGCGCAACGAACGGCGCGAAGGTGGCGACCATGCCGGCAACATTGACGGCGAAAATCCGCTTGAACGTCGCGAGATCCGCGGCATGCTCGGTCAGCGTGCCGGCGGAGACGCCGGCATTGGCAATCACGATGTCGGGCACCCCGCCGTCGGCGATGAAATCGCGCGCCGCGGCGGCCAGCGCTCCGGCATCGGTGACGTCGGCCGGGTAGCTGCGGTGCTTGCCGGGCAGTTCGCCCAGCAGCGCATCGAGCTGCGCGGCGCGGCGGGCGACCAGCCCGAGCGTGGCGCCGCGGCGCGCGTAGTGGCGTGCCAGCGCCGCGCCGATGCCGCTCGATGCGCCGGTGATGAAGACCCGGCGTGCGCCGGCGGACTTGCCATCCACCGGCGCGGCGGTCACTTCTTGCCGAGATCGGCGCGCGCGCTGACGATCAACTGGTCGACCGTGCGCAGCATGGCTTCGTGGCTGCCGGTCAGCGAGCCGGATGTCATGAAGCGGCCGCCGACCGCCATCGTCGGCACGCCGGTGATCTTGTAGGCGGCGGCAATCTGCTGCGCCCGCGCGACCTTGCTTTGCACGGTGAACGACTTGTACAGATCCTGATACTTCTTGCCGTCGATGCCTTTGCCGGCGATCCACTCGAATTGCGCGGCTTCGACGTTGAGCGGCACGCGCTGGTTGTGCACGGCATCGAACACCACGCCGTGCATGCGCTCGAGTTCGCCCATGGCTTCCAGCGCGTAGTACATCTTGGCCAGCGGCGTCCACACGTCGCGGCCGAAGGTGATCGGCACGCGCCGCAACTCGACATCCTTGCCCTGCGCCTTGGACCACTTGTCGAGCTGCGGCTCGAACTCCTGGCAATGCGGGCAGCCGTAGGAGAAGAATTCGAGCACCTCGACCTTGCCCCTGGTTTCCGTCGGCTGCGCCGGGCTGACCAAGACATAGTCCTTGCCCGCTGTCAGCTCTGCGGCGGCGGGCTGGCTGATGGCCAACTGCGCGACGCCGGCAATCAGGGCGGCGGCAGCAAACGGTAAAAATTTACGCATGGATTCCTTCTCCGGCCTCTCGGCGATTTACGGTTTTGCCGCACCCGCGGCGACCGGTGCTGGCGGTGCGGCCTTGGGTTTGGGCTTGATTGTGACCAGCGTGGCCGGGATTCCGTTCTGCGCCAGTTGCGAGCGGATGTTTTCCATCTCCGCCGGCACCCGGTAAGGACCCACCCGCACACGGTGCAGGGTGCCTTTTTCCGCGTTCTCGATCTTCTGCACGCTGGCCTCCAGACCCATTAACGCAACCTTGGCCTTAAGGTTGTCAGCATCTGCGGGATTGAGGAATGCGCCGAGCTGCAGATAGAGCTTGTCCGGCACCGGCGCATCGGCAGCCGGCTTGTCGCCGCCAGCTTTGGTCGACGCCTTTTCACCCTCGGGAAGAATTTTGTAGAAGTCGAAGCGCGGCTTTTCCAGCGGCTTGTCGCCCGGCTTGCCGGGCAGGGCGGCCGGCTGGCCCGGCGGCGTCGCCGCTTTTGCCGGTTTCTCGGCTTTTTCGGGCTTTTCCGGCTTGTCGGACTCCGCCTGGGCATCGGCGGCCTGCTTGCCGGACTTGGCCGTCATGAACGGAATCGGCGTCCGGTTGATGTACCAGGCGATGCCGAGCGCGAAGATCACGCCGAATACCAGACCGATGAACAGCCCGATCAGCGTGCCGCCACGGGCCGAGCCGCGTCTGGCTGCGGATTTGCGTTCTGCCCTCGGCTTGTAATCACGACCCATATTTTTGCCTCACATGGTTTCGGGCGCGGACACGCCCAGCAGCGCAAGTCCGTTGGCCAGCGTTTGCCTGACCGCCGCGACCAGGGCCAGCCGTGCCTCGCGCAATCCGGCATCGTCTACGAGAATGCGTTCGGCATTGTAGAAGCTGTGCAGGCCGGCGGCCAGATCCTTCAGGTAGAAAGCGACCAGGTGCGGCGCGTAGTCGCGCGCGGCCGCCTCGAGCGCATCGGCAAAGGCGGCGACCTGCGCGCACAGCGCGAGTTCCCGCTCGCCCGTCAGCGGGGCCAGATCGGCCTCGGCCAGTTCGCCCGGCACACCGCTCCACTGCGCCAGCACGCTGCAGACGCGGGCGTGGGCGTACTGGATGTAATACACCGGGTTCTCGTTGGACTGCGACTTGGCCAGGTCGAGATCGAAATCGAGGTGCTGATCGCTCTTGCGCAGCACATAGAAGAAGCGCGCCGCGTCGTCGCCGACCTCGCGCCGCAGCTCGCGCAGCGTGACGAATTCGCCCGAGCGTTTGCCCATGGCCGTCTTTTCGCCGCCGCGGTAGAGCACCGCGAACTGCACCAGCGCCACCTCGAGTTTGTCCGGGTCGATGCCGAGCGCGGCCAGCGCGCCCTTGACGCGCGGGATGTAGCCGTGATGGTCGGCACCCCAGACGTCGATGACGCGCTCGAAGCCGCGCGCGAATTTTTCGGCGTGGTAGGCGATGTCGGAGGCGAAATAGGTGTAGGCGCCGTTGTCGCGGCGAACCACGCGGTCTTTCTCGTCGCCGAAGGTGGTGGAGCGGAACCACAGCGCGCCGTCCTGCTCGTAAAGATGGCCGGCCGCCTGCAGCCGGTCGAGGGCGCGCGCGATCGAGCCATTGGCGAACAGCGATTGCTCGGAGTACCAGACGTCGTAATGCACGCGGAATTCGCCGAGATCGTTGCGCTGGTCGGCGAGCATCGCGTCGAGCGCGAAGCGGTGCACCGTCCACCAGTCTTCGCCGAGCAACGACTTGGTGCGGGCGATCAGCGCATCGAGCGCCGCATCGGCGTTCTCGTCGTCCGCAGGCTTGGGCAGTTGCGCCGCGTCGCGGGCGAGCCGGCTGCCCTGTTGTTCGCCGAGCAGCGCGGCGATGTCCCGCACATAGTCGCCGCGGTATCCGTCGGCAGGGAAACTTACCGTTTCGCCGCGCTGTTCCAGATAGCGCAGCCAGACCGAGGTCGCCAGAATGTCCATCTGGCGGCCGGCGTCATTGACGTAGAACTCGCGGGTGACGACATGCCCGGTGGCTTCCAGGACGTTGGCCAGCGCCGAGCCGTAGGCGGCGCCGCGGCCGTGGCCGACATGCAGCGGGCCGGTCGGATTGGCGGAGACGAACTCCACCTGCACCTTGCAGCCGCGGCCGATGTCGCTGTGCCCGAATTTCTCCGCCTGACGCAGGGCGGCGCTGACCGCGGCGGTTTTGGTGTCGTCGGCAAGGAAGAAATTGATGAATCCGGCGCCGGCCACCTCGGTGCGGATTACCAGCGCGGAGGGCGGCAGTTCCGCGATCAGCAGGTTGGCGATCTCGCGCGGACTGCGCTTGAGCGGTCTTGCCAGTTGCATGGCGAGGTTGCTCGCAAAGTCGCCATGGCTCGCCTGCTTGGAGCGGTCGAGCACGATTTCGATCTCGGCATGCGCCGGCGCCAGGCTGGAAAGCGCTGCGCGCAACAAGTCAGCCAGGTGGGATTTGATGTCGACAACCATGAGCGGCCGCGCCGGGCAAAGGAGGCAAATTATACCGGATGGACTGCATGCCCGGTCCGGGCTTGCACTTTCGCCGCCGGGGGAATCTGTGTAAATTCGCGCCTTTGCACCGCTCTGCATACTCGCGCCTTGCGCTTCTTCCGCCTCCTCAAGATTCTTGCTGTCAGCTTTCGTTTCGGCCTCGATCAGATGCTGCTCGAAGTCGAGCCGTCGGGCCGCTTGCTGGCGATCTCGCGCGGGCTGCTGTTCTGGCGACGACTGTCCGAGCCGCGCGCGGTGCGTCTGCGCAAGGCGCTCGAAGCGCTCGGGCCGATCTTCGTCAAGTTCGGTCAGGTGCTGTCAACCCGCCGCGATCTGCTGCCGACCGATATCGCCGACGAACTGGCGCACCTGCAGGATCGCGTGCCGCCGTTCCCGTCCTCGCAGGCGATCGACGAGATCGAACTCGCGCTGGGCAAACCGGTGGGCGAACTGTTCGCCGAATTCAGCGCCGAACCGGTTGCCAGCGCTTCGGTCGCGCAGGTGCATTTCGCGCGGCTTGCGGACGGCACCCAGGTGGCGGTCAAAGTGCTGCGGCCGGGCATTCGCAGCGTCATCTCGAACGATCTCGCCCTGCTCGACACCGCGGCAATGCTGGTCGAATCGATCTGGAAAGAAGGGCGCCGGCTCAAGCCGCGCGAAGTCGTGGGCGAGTTCGCCAAGCATCTGCACGACGAACTCGATCTGATGCGCGAAGCCGCCAACTGCTCGCAATTGCGGCGCAACTTCCTGCACTCCGATCTGCTGGCGGTGCCCGAGGTTTACTGGGACTACTGCGCGACCCAGGTGATGACCATGCAGCGCATGTACGGCTTGCCGATCAGTCAGGCCGATGCCTTGCGCGCCCAGGGCGTGGACATTCCCGCGCTGGCGCGGGCCGGAGTGGAGATATTCTTCACCCAGGTATTTCGCGACGGCTTCTTCCACGCCGACATGCACCCGGGCAACATATTCGTCTCGAATACCGGGCAATACATCGCGCTCGACTTCGGCATCATGGGCACGCTGACCGATGTCGACAAGGATTACCTGGCGACCAATTTCCTGGCGTTCTTCCAGCGCGATTACCGGCGCGTGGCGCAGGCCCATATCGACGCCGGCTGGGTACCGAAGGACACGCGGGTGGACGAGTTCGAGTCTGCGGTGCGCACTGTGTGCGAGCCGATTTTCGACAAGCCGCTGAAGGAAATCTCGTTCGGCAAGACGCTGCTGCGGCTTTTTCAGGTGTCACGCCGCTTCAATGTCGAGATCCAGCCGCAACTGGTGATGCTGCAAAAGACCCTGCTCAATATCGAAGGTCTGGGCCGCGACCTCGACCCGGACCTCGACCTATGGAAGACCGGCAAGCCGTTTCTCGAACGCTGGATCGGCGAGCAGATCGGCGTGCCGGCAATGCTCAATCAGCTTGCGGTCGAAGCGCCGAACTGGGCGCGCATGCTGCCCGAATTGCCGCGGCTGTTGCACCACGCGCTGGTGCTGCAGCGGCCCGACCAGTCCAGTCCGAGCCAGATCCGCGAGAGCGAAGGCGCACAGCGCCGCCAGTCAAGATTTCTTGCACTGATTGCAATCCTGCTGGCGGCGTTGCTCGGTCTTGAGGGTGCGCGTCTGTTGCAACTGCTGTGAGCCGGATGCGGACCGTCCTGCCTCAGACCCCTGCGCTTACGCCTTCGAACAGACGCCCACCGCGGCGATGACGGTCACCCGGACGCTCGTGGTCTCCACCACGCGGTCCTTCAGAGGCTTCGCGGGCGATCTGGAACGAATCGTCGAACGCTTTGCCGCCCCGACCCTGGCGGTCGCCCGGACGCTCGTTGTCGCCCCCGCGCGGTCCTTCGGCGGCTTCGCGGGCGATCTGGAACGAGTCGTCGAATGCCTTGCCGCCCCGACGCTGGCGGTCACCCGGGCGCTCGTTGTCGCCACCGCGCGGTCCTTCGGAAGCCTCGCGGGCGATCTGGAACGAATCGTCGAATGCCTTGCCGCCCCGGCGCTGGCGGTCACCCGGGCGCTCGTTGTCGCCATCGCGCGGTCCTTCGGAGGCTTCGCGGGCAATCACTTGTCCGCCGGCCGGTTGCAACGGGTCGGCATTGGCGAGAGTTGCGGTGGCCGAAAGTGCAGTGGCGATGCTCAGCATGAGGATGGTTTTGCGGTTCATGGTTTGTCACTCCTTGGTTGAGGTGGTTTCTCGTATCAGGGTGCAGCGGACTCTTGGGACAACAACCGACAAGGGCCGGTCGTACATTTCGGGCGCTTTCTTGCCCTCCCGGTTGATCAATAGCAGATAGCGTGCCAAGAAGTGGGATTTTTTCCCGCGCCTCTAAAGGCGTTGATTTGCCTGGCTTCTTTGTTGTTGGAGGGGAAAGGACGCGAGCGGTAATCGATTCGGGGCAAATTCCCCGTTCATCGCCGGGTGAAATCCCCCGGTTTGGGGTGGATGACCGCCCGCCTTGCGAACCCGCGGACGCATGATCGGGCCGGCGCGCCGCCAAACGAAAACGGCGCGTTGCCACGCGCCGTTTTCGTTTGGTGCGAAGCCCGTTCAGGATTGAGGGGTCAACTGGAACTTGTCGATCCGGTAGCGCATGGTGTCGCGCGACAGGCCGAGGAGCTTGCCGGCGCGGGTGACATTCCAGTTCGTCCGGTGCAACGCCTTGAGCAGCAGGCCGCGTTCGACATCGGCCAGCGGCAGCCCGTCGGCCGGGAATCGCTCGGTGGCGATGAACGCCTCGTCGGTGGCGACGATGCCATCGGCCGGCGAACCGATCGACGCGGACAGGTTGATGTGCATCGGTTCGATGGTTCTTCCGCGCGTCAGCAGCACCGTCTGCTCGATGATGTTGCGCAATTCCCGGACATTGCCCGACCAGCGGTGGCGAGCCAGTATCGCCTGCACCTCTGCCGACAGGGTCAGATCGGGCTTGCGATAGCGTGCGCCTTGCACCCTCAGGAAATGGTTGGCGAGCAGAAGGATGTCGTTGCCGCGCTCGCGCAGCGGCGGTACCTGCAAGTGAATGATGCGCAGGCGGAAAAACAGATCCGAGCGGAATTTGCCTTCCCGCGCCAGCTGTTCGAGCGGCCGGTGCGTGGCGGCGATGATGCGGATGTTGACGCGATAGTCGCGCAGGCTGCCGATGCGGCGGACGGTTTTTTCCTCCAGCAGTTTGAGCAGCTTGGCCTGCAGCGCGAGATCCATGTCGCCGATCTCGTCGAGGAACAGTGTGCCGCCGTCGGCGGTTTCGACCAGTCCCAGCTTGCGCTCCTTGGCGTCGGTGAAGGCGCCGCGCTCATGCCCGAACAGTTCCGATTCCAGTAGCTGGGCCGGAATCGAGGCGCAGTTGATCTCAACGAAGGGCTTGCTGCTGCGCGGCCCGCCGGCATGCAGCGCGCGGGCCACCACTTCCTTGCCGGTGCCGGTTTCGCCGGTGATCAGCACAGCCGGCGCGTCGGTATCGGATAGATCGCGCTCCGCTGCGAGCACCTGACCGATGGTCTGCTTGAGCGCGCGCATCTGCACCGATTCGCCGAGCATGGTGTCGTTGAAGCGGATTTGGTCCTGATCCTTGCGCCGGTAGTAGGACAAGGCCTCTTCCATGCGCTCCTGGCCGAGCGCCTTTTCGAGCAGCAGCTTGAGCTGCGAGAGCGAAACCGGCTTGGTGAGGAAATCGTAGGCGCCCGCCTTCATTGCCTCGACCGCGAGTTCCACGCTGCCATGGCCGGTGATCATGATGGTCTTGATCTGTCCGGCCGTCTGGCGCAGGCGCCCGAGGGCTTCGATGCCGTTCATGCCGGGCAGGTTGAAGTCGAGCACAACGATGTCCGGCTTGAAGTTGTCTACCTCGGCCAGTCCGTCTTCCGCGCTGGCGGCCAGCCTGACCTCGAACCCGTGACGGGTGAGGTAAGTGGCCATGTTCTTGCCGATGGTCGGTTCGTCTTCGATGATGAGTATGGCGTGGCTCATAGGTACCTCACGCTACGACTGCGAATTCCAGATCGACCCGGGTGCCGCGGCCGGGCTCGCTGTTGATCGATATCGTTCCGCCGAAACGCTCGACGATGCGTTTTGCCAAGGGCAGCCCGACGCCCAGCCCTTTGGTCTTGGTGGTGAAAAACGGCCGAAATGCCTTGGCAAGCTGTTCGCGGGTCATCCCCGGACCGGTGTCGCTGACCCGCACGCGAATGCGCCTGCCGTCGTCGGACAATGCGGCTGACAGGGCGACCGAGCCTTGCTTCTGGACTGCCTCGACCGCGTTCGCGAGCAGGCTGTTGAAGACCTGGGCGTACAGAATCGAGTCGCCGACCACCGCGGGCAACCCCTGCAGAATCTGCGTTGCACCCTCGATGCGCCGCCGCTCCATTTCTCGGCTGAAGCCTTCGAAGGCGCAGGTGAGCACCGCAGCCAGGTCGACCGTCGCCGGCTTGGCGCCGACCGGCCGCGAGTACGACAGCAGTTCGTTGATCCATGTCTGCAGGCGGTCGGTTTCCGACATGATGTCGGTGGCCGCGTCGCGCGACAGGCCCGCGTCGCCCTCCAGCGCCAACTCGGCCGAGGAGCGGATCGCGGCGAGCGGGTTGCGCAGGCCGTGCGCCACGGCGGAACCGAGTTCTCCGACCGCGGCCAGGCGCTCGTTCTCCACCAGTCGCGCCTGCTGGCTGAGGATCAGTGCGTCGGCGCGGCGGATGATCCAGAACAGCGTCAGGTAAAGGAACAGCGCACCGCACACTGCGCCCACCCAAAGCAGCCTGCGCCCGAGCCGGATCGCCTCGAACAGAGCCTGCGGGCGCTTGTACAGCTCGACGGCGCCGAGCACGGACTTGTGGTCCTGATCCCAGATCGGCACATAAATTTCGACGAAGTAACTGGTGTTTGCATCGGCCGCTCTGCCCAGGTTCGCGTGCTCGCCTTTGGCGTGCTCATGCTGGTGTTCTTCGGTTTCCTCGTTGACCACCAGGTTGCCGGCCAGAGCCTGCTCGAGCTCGGGGTTGTCGGAGAAGCGCTTGCCGATCAGGGTGGCGTCGCTCGACCAATGGATTTGCCGGTTCGCCAGATACAGGTTCGCGCGCATGACGTCCGGCAGATTGGAAAGGTGCAGGAGGATGCCCGAGGCGGTCGCGTCGTTGGGGGAAGGTTCGCCGCCATAAAGGAACGCGGGTCTTTCCACCAGAAACGTGCTGTGCACGAACTCCATCGTCAGCACCGCTTCCTGGCGCAGCATCCGGTCGGTCATGATGCGCGAGAACACGCTGGTTCCGACCAGGGTCAGCGCGGCAATCGACACCAGACTGACGATGCCGAACCATCGACGCAGGTGAAACGTCGGCTGGCCGTCGTCGAGCCTTTCCGCGTGCAGCGCCAACCGTTGCAGCCGGCCTGCCAGCCTGCCGATCCCAATCGCCATGTTGTGTCCTTGTCCCGCCATATGCATCTTGGCCAGTCGTTCGGAGGGTCCGAAGCGCATCGCCGACGCGCCGCCCCTTTCCCAACCCGGCCCAGGCATGCAAAATGCGCTAAATGCCTTGGTGGGTGGTTTCGGCCCGCTTTACCCGATTTGTTGGGTCATAAGCCTCGAAACATCCCGAAGCGGGTGTAGCGCACCCGGGCCGGACGAACCCCCAATCGTGCAGCCACGGGAAAAAATCCCACAGCGAAACTTAGCGCCGGGCTTCATGTGTGTCAAGAAGATTGCGGTAATTTTTCCCACATTCGACTATTCTCTTGGTGTTACTTCACGCGACCGCAGCCAAGCCAATGTCCACGCCAACACCTCCTTCCAGCCTGGTTGCCGCGCTACGCCGCGTGCTATATCCGCTTGTGCGGCTGATGCTGGCGAGAGGAATCACTTACACCTATCTGGCAGATCTGCTCAAAGGCATATTCGTCGAGGTCGCGGAACGCGAGTTCAGCATTGCGGGCAAGGCGCAAACCGATAGCCGGATCAGCCTGCTGACCGGTGTGCACCGCAAAGACGTCAGACGTCTGCGCGGACTCGATGAATCGAGCCGCGAAGAAGTTCCGCCGAGCGTCTCTCTCGGCGCGCAGCTCGTCGCTGCGTGGACCGGTCTGCCTGCGTATCAGGATCCGTCAGGCGGGCCGCGCCGCTTGCCCCGCTTGGCGCGGTCGGGCGGGGAACTCTCGTTCGAAGGCCTGGTAGCCAGTGTCAGCAAGGACATCCGTTCGCGCGCCGTGCTCGACGAGTGGCTGCGCTTGGGCGTGGTCAATGTCAACGAAAACGACGAAGTGGTGCTCGATACGGCAGCCTTCGTACCGCAACGCGGGTTCGAGGAGAAGGCGTTCTACTTTGCCCACAACCTCCATGACCATGTGGCGGCGGCGGCGCACAACCTGCTCGGCGAAGGCCAGCCGTGGCTCGAACGCAGTGTGCACTATGATTCGCTGTCGGCCGACTCGATTGCTAAACTGCGCGAGGTTGCCACCACAACCGGCATGGACATGCTGCTCGATCTGAATCGGCGGGCGATGGTACTGGAAGAGCAGGACAGCCAAGCCGGACATCCGCGGCGGCGATTCACCTGCGGTATCTACTTCTTCAGCGAGGTCTCACAGCAGGATGCGCCGGCTGCGGGAGACAACGACGATGCGCTTCTTCAATCCTGATCGCCGGTCCTGCGACATATTGCGGACGCTGCTCGCCTGGACGCTTGCCGGCGCGGTGGGACTCGTGCCGGCCGGCGCGCTCGCCGCGCAGGCTTGCGTGCAGCCGGGAAGCGGAATCGGCGGTACCGGGGCGCCGCAGGGTGGCATAGGCGGCACCGGAGTACCTGCTGCCGGCGGCACCGGTGGCACCGGCGATCGGGCCGGGTCGGGCATAGGCGGCACCGGGGCGGTTGCCGGTGGTATCGGCGGCACCGGCGAGTCGGCGGATTCCGGCATTGGGGGCACCGGCGTCGTCGGAACCATTACCGGATTTGCCAGCGTGTGCATCGGTGAGTTGGAAGTGCACTTCGACGCCACAACGCCCGTATCGATGAACGGCCAGCCGGGCAAACTCGACCTGCTTGCACTCGGCCAGGTGGTGGCGATGGAGGCGGGCCGCGGCGCCAAGGGGCTCACCGCGCGCAGTATCGCGATCCTCAACGCGCTCGAAGGCCCGGTTACCCGTGCCAATGCGGCGCGCGGCGTGTTCGAGGTGATGGGGCAACCGGTGCGACTCGCGGCCGGGGTCGATGTTTCGCGGATTGCGGTCGGCGCCTCGGTCAGGGTGTCCGGTCTGCGCGACGTACGCGGGGTGGTTCATGCAACGCGCGTCGAACCGGCCGTCGGTCTGCGTCAGTCGAGTGCCATCGGCGTTTTGCACGCCGGCCGTGGCGGCCCGAATGTCGATGGTCTCGGCGTGGCCGGCATCGGCGACATTGCCGGCGGGAGCGAACTGCTGGTTCGCGGCCAATGGGACGGCCGTCGCTTGCAGGTACACGAGCGCCGGGCCGACCCGTCTGTGCCGTTTGCCGGACGGGTGCGCGCCGTGGTGGTCGAGGGGCTGGTGCATGGACGAAGTGCGCAAACGCTGCGGATCAGCGGATTCGAGGTTCGGCTCGGCACGGCAGTGCGCTTGGGCAGTGACGCGAGCGCCGGATTGGCAGAAGGGAACCGTGTCCGGGTAGTCGGGCGGCTCGAATCAGGCCGGCGAATCATCGCCGAGCGGGTCGAACTCGACCGCGGCCGCAGTGGCGCCGGCGATCGGACAGGTGGCCGCGGCGCACTCAAGGGCACAGACGACACCGCCACTGATGGGCCTGCGAGTGCCGGTCGTGGCGGCGATGCTTCTCGCAACGATGACAGTGGCAAACGCGGCGGCGGATCCGGCGATCGCGGCGGGATTACGGGCGATCGGGGCAGCGGCTCCGATGATCGCGGCAGCAGTTCGGGCGATCGCGGCAGCAGTTCGGGCGATCGGGGAAGCGGTTCGGGCGATCGGGGAAGCGGTTCGGGCGATCGGGGAAGCAGTTCGGGCGATCGGGGAAGCAGTTCGGGCGATCGGGGAAGCCGACCGGAAAAGCCTGAGAGGAACATCAAAGTCGAGAAAGTGGAGAAAGTCGAAAAGGTCGAGAGAGCAGGTACGGTGGAGAAGGCCGGAAAAGTCGAACGGGTCGAGAAGACGGTGAGGCCCGAATCGGGCCGCAGCGGCGGTGACTGATCCTGCATGCCCGGAATACTGGCATGTTCGATGCTGTTGACGGCAGTAGAATGCCGAACCGCCAATATGACACCACAGCCATTTCTTTCCGAGGCCAACGAATGAAAACAATCCTTGCCCCTATTGTCGCTATCAGCCTGGCATGTGTGCCGGCAGTGGCTTTCTCGCAGGTGAGCATTTCGGCGGGTGCTGAATTCACCAGCGGGAAATTCGGCGACCCGCAAAAGACCGACAGCTGGACAGTGCCGATCGGCCTCAAGTACGAAACCGGCCCGCTGACCTTCAGGCTCACCGTGCCGTGGGTGCAGGTCAAGGGAACGGCGAACCGCGAAACCGGCGAGACGATTACGAGTCTGGTCAATGCGTCAACGCCGAGCCAGTTCATTCGCGGCGATGGCAGCAACGAGTGTCTGGTCAGCGGCAGCGGCAAGCCGGAGGACAACCCGCCAGCCGGTTGCCCGAACACCGGCGCAACCACCGTGACCACCACCACGACGACAACGACCACCCCGATCGTGACGCGAGTTCCGCAGAGTCAATCGGGCCTTGGCGACGTTACCGCCTCGGCCATTCTCATGGTTCTGGATCCGTCCAAATCGCTGGTCGGACTCGACCTTGGCGGAAAGGTCAAGCTTGCCACCGCCGATCGCGACAAATGCCTGATTACCACCGGCGAGAACGACTACTCGGCGCAGGCCGAGCTGTATCAGACGTTCGGCAAGTTCTCGCCCTACCTGACGCTGGGCTGGACCAAGAAGGGCGACCCGGAACTGCGCGACGGGACTTGCACCAAACTCGGCGGACGCACCAACTTCAGAAACCCGTGGTATGCCGGCATCGGGTTTTCGTACAAGTTGAGCGACGCGACCTCCGCCGGGCTTTCCTACGACTTCCGCGAAAAGCTCTTGTCTGGCAGCGATCCGGTGAGCGAGGCCTCGCTCTTCGTATCGCACAAACTCGCGCCGAATCTCAAGTTGCAGGTCTATGGCATCGCCGGCTTCAGCGACAACAGCCCCGATTGGGGCCTGGGCGCGACAATCGGCTACACCTTTTGATGCCGCGTCCGTGACTTGACGTTCAGTCTGCGGGCGCAACGTCCCGCAGCCGGCTCGATCCGCGCTATATTTCCCGCTTTCCGCGTCGGTCGAGATTAGCATCATGGGTGCCCTGTTCTGGTTTGTCATCGTCTACTGGATCATCTCGGTCGCGATCGGTCTTTACGCGGCAACGCGGGTGCATAACACCAAAGACTTCGCGATCGCCGGCCGTCACCTGCCGTTCTACATGGTCACCGCAACGGTGTTCGCCACCTGGTTCGGTTCCGAGACCGTGCTGGGCATCCCGGCAACCTTCCTCAAGGAAGGGCTCGGCGGCGTGGTCGCCGATCCGTTCGGCGCCTCGATGTGCCTGATCCTGGTCGGCCTGTTCTTCGCCGCACCGCTGTATCGGATGAATCTGTTGACCATCGGCGACTTCTACCGCAAACGCTTCGGCCGGCTTACCGAAGTTCTCACCACCATCGCAATCGTCATTTCCTATCTGGGCTGGGTCGGCGCCCAGATCACCGCCCTGGGGCTGGTGTTCAACGTGGTTTCCGGCGGGGAGATCAGCAAGCTCGGTGGCATGATCATCGGCTCGGCGACCATCCTCGTCTACACTTTCTTCGGCGGCATGTGGGCGGTGGCGATCACCGATTTTCTGCAGATGATCATCATCGTCGTCGGCATGCTGTACATCGGCGGCAACGTGGCCGGCATGGCGGGCGGTGTCGGCGCGGTGGTCAGTCATGCGGCGGCGGCGGGCAAGTTCGAGTTCTGGCCGGCTGCCAATCCGGCGGCAATCCTCGGCTTCGTCGCCGCGTGGGTGACCATGATGTTCGGTTCGATTCCGCAGCAGGACGTGTTCCAGCGCGTCACGTCGTCGCGTACCGAGAAGATCGCAGTCTGGGCCACCGTACTGGGCGGCAGCCTGTATTTCCTGTTCGCCTTCGTGCCGATGTTCCTCGCCTACTCGGCGACGCTGATCGACAACGAACTGGTCGAGCGGCTGATCGAGAGCGACCCGCAGCTTATCCTGCCGACGCTGGTTCTCGAACATGCGCCGCTGTTTGCGCAAGTCATGTTTTTCGGCGCGCTGCTCTCGGCGATCAAGAGCTGCGCATCGGCTACGCTGCTGGCGCCCTCGGTCACCTTCACCGAGAACATCCTCAAGCCGATGCTGGGCGAACGGGTGTCCGATCGCCGCATGCTTTTCTGGATGCGCGCCGTTACCCTTTGTTTCACGGTGCTGGTCACGCTCTACGCAATCAACTCCAAGGCGTCGATCTTCAAGATGGTCGAGAACGCCTATCAGGTGACGCTGGTTTCGGCTTTCGTCCCGTTGGTCTGCGGGCTGTACTGGCGCCGGGCCACGCGCCAGGGCGCATTGATGTCGATCTTCTTCGGGTTATCGACCTGGCTCGCGCTGCTGCTTTTCGGCCAGGAAGTGACGCTGCCGGCCCAGCTCGCAGGACTCGTTGCAGGTGCGACTGCAATGGTCGTCGGTTCGCTGATGCCGCAGTTTCTGCTGCACGAGCCGCATATCCACGATCAGTTGCGCCACGGCCACCACGCCCATCCGGCGGCGACGGCAGGGCTTGCCCACGAGGGCATCGGGCATATCCACCACCATCCGGCCGGGCATCGGACACCGAACACCTGATTGCCGCCTGAGTCCGCACGGACCGGGTGCGCGCCGCGCAACTGCACGCATCTGCGGGGCGCCTAGAATGGCGGTTCCCGATCTTCGAGAGGCGGCATGGCGGGTGCGTTCACATTGCTGGCGCTGTACGATTTTGTCTGCGAGGTTGCGCCGCGACTCCGGCACGCGCCCCGGCCGGTGCCTGACGGGCTGTCCTTGTTTGCCGCGCGGGCAAGCGGGCTGAACGGCGTGGCTGCCGCACTGCTGCCACCGCCGGCCCCATTCGTGCCCGGCGCCGCTTGAGCATGGCGGAACGCAACGCCTACCGGCTCGCGCGCACGATGGCCGTCGTCTATTGGCTGCTGGTGGTCTATGCCAGCCTCCACCCGCTGGCGGGCTGGCGCGCCAGCGGCGCCCCGCTGCTGGAATTTCTCGATTCCCCGTGGCCGCGCTATTTCACGCGCTTCGATCTTGCGGTCAACGTTCTTGCCTACGTGCCGCTCGGCTTCCTGATGGTGCCGGCGCTGCAGACGCGCCTCAAGCGCGGCTGGGCCGTGCTGCTTGCGTTCGCGTTCGGTGCCGCGCTGTCGATCAGTATGGAGGTGTTGCAGAATTTTCTTCCTTCGCGCGTGCCGTCCAATGTCGACTGGGGCTGCAACATGGCCGGGGCTCTGCTCGGCGCCCTGGCAGGGGCGCGCTGGGGCGGGATTTTCGCCGATCACGGGTGGCTCTCGCGCTGGCGCCGCCGCCGCATCGTGCGCGGCCGCCGCGGCGACTACGGTCTGATCCTGATGGGCGCCTGGCTACTGACGCAACTCACCCCTGAAGGTGTGTTTCTCGGCACCGGCGATCTGCGATCCTTTCTTGAACTGCCGACGCCGCTCGACTATTCGGCGCGCAAGTTTCTGGCGCTGGAGATGTCGATTGCCGCCAGCGGCGTGTTGGCTGCGGGTTTGATCGCCTGGCAAAATCTGCGCGAGACTTCAGCGTGGTTGCTGGGGCTGCTGATCGCGCTGGTGATCGGCGCACGCAGCCTGTCCGCGGCCTTGGAGATCGGGGTGGAGAATGCCCTGCACTGGCTCACACCGGGCAACCTGTACGGTTTGGCAATCGGCGCCAGCGGGCTGATTCTGGCGACCAAACTGCCCGATTGGTCGCAGCGCATCGTCGCCGCCTTTGCCTTGCTCGGCGCGACCGCGCTGGTCAATCTGGTTCCCGAGTATCCCTACGCCGGGCAGCCGTTGGCAGCCTGGCACGCCGGGCAGTTCCTCAACTTCAATGGTCTGACGCGGGTGGTATCTTTGGGCTGGCCGTTTGCCGCTTTGGCTTTTCTGATGACGCCGCCGGCCGGACGCAACGCGGCCGCCACTGTTCGCGCGCCACGCGGCGGTTGAGGCCGGCTCGATCAGCGCAGCGCCGCGGACAGGGGCAGCGCGCAGGCCGCACGGTACTCCGCCTCTAATCGATCCACCAACTCTGCCACTGTCGGCAAGTCGTGTATGCCGGCAACGCCGTGGCCGGCGCTCCACATATCGCGCCAGGCCTTGGCTTCGTCCTGCAGGTCCTTGAGTTTGCCCTTGCCGGCGCCCTGCACCAGTTGATCGCGCGTATAGCCGGCGCGTTCCAGGCTGGGAAACAGGAAATTCGCATTGGTGCCGGAGACGGCATCGGTATAGACAATGTCGCGCGGCGTGCAGTCGACCAGCATCTGTTTGTACTCGGGCTGCGCCATCGATTCCTCAGTCGCGATGAAGCGCGTGCCCATGTAGGCGAAATCGCCGCCGAGCACTTCCGCGGCGCGGATCGAGGCACCGTCCGAAATCGCACCACCCAGGATCAGCACGCCATCCCAGAACTCGCGAATCTCGCGTATCAGCGAAATGGCGCTTTGCGTGCCGGCATGACCGCCGGCGCCGGAGGCCACCGCGATCACGCCGTCGACGCCGGCCTCGATCGCCTTTCTCGCATGATGCGCATGGATGATGTCGGAGAACACCAGCCCGCCATATTCGTGCACCGCCCGCGCGATGTCGCCGGGGTGGCCGAGGCTCGTGACCACAAAAGGCACGCGGTGCTTGACCACCAGCGCGAAGTCGTCTTTCAGCCGGGTGTTGGACGGATGCAGAATCAGGTTGACGCCGTAAGGCGCATCCAGCGCGCCCAGCGATGAAGTCATTTCAGTCAGCCACGCGTCGAGTTGCTCGATCTTGCGCGCGTTGAGCGAGGGGAAGGCCGCTGCCACGCCTGCCTTGCAGGTCGCAATCACCAGTTGCGGACCCGAAACGAGGAACATCGGCGCGGCGATCGCGGGCACCCGCATCCGGCCGCGAAAAACCTCGGGTACTGGCATGTCGGTCTCCCATCCTGTTTTCGGTCGGGTGACTGTAGCACGGACATCCGCGACACGATTAGGCGCTGGGCTCTACGCGGCGTGCCGCCGCGCGGGGTGGACAGCCGGATCAGGCGTCGGGGTCGTACATGCAGTGCTTGATCTTGTGCCGGTTGGCGATCAGTTCGTCGATCGACGGCTCGTTCTTCATCGCGCGCGAGATCGCCAGCCTGGTCGCCTCGTAGTTGGTGCGGTACAGATCCTTCTGGTCGAGATTGGGATCGGTCACCGCCTGCGGGTCGAGCCACACCAGATCGATGATGCACAGGTCATTGACCTGGTCGCGCGGAATGATGCCGTCGGCCACGCAATCGACGACCGCATCGGCCGTCGCTGCCTGCAGCACGCTGCCCAGCAGATTGACGGTGGCGGAATTCTTGATCGTCACCTTCGGCACCATCATGGTTGCCGGCTTGGCCATCTGGTTGCAGTCGCGCACGGCGAACATACGGGTGTGGCCGGCGGTCTGGCCCATCAGGTTGGCAAAGGCCGCGCCGACCGGCCCGTCCATGCGGCCGATCACGATCTCCGGCATCGCGTCGGTGTATTGGCCAGGGCTGGCGAACACGGTCGCCTCACCGGTGCGCATGACGATCTTTTCGGACATTTGCGGACTCCTCGCAGATTGAAATTGAATGCACTGTCGAGCGGACCCGGACCTGCGCGATCCGCACCGGTTCGATTGGATTGGGGCGCGCGTCAGGGACTGCAGACCGGGCGCGATTGTACTGGCGATCGGGCGCCGAGGTCACGGCGCATTGCACGCGCCACGCAGTGGCAAGCGGCTAAGGATCAGCCGCCAAAGCGATCGAGGCGGCGGCGATCACGCTTGGTCGGGCGGCCGCGAATCGCGGCACCCGGTTCGACCGTCAGCCGAGCCTGCTCGCGTTGCCCCTCGCGTGCTGCGCGACTCACGGCGGATTCCTCGTACAACTGTTGGGCCACGCAGGCCGGGCCGCGCTTGTCCGCCAGGCCGTGCACGACCACGATCCACTGTGCCTGCCCGATCGAGATGTGCAGCACGTCGCCGGGCTTGACCTCCTTGGCCGGCTTGGCGCGCAGATCGTTGATCCGCACTTTGCCGGCGTCGACCGCCTCGCTCGCCAGCGAGCGCGTCTTGAAGAACCGCGCGGCCCACAGCCACTTGTCGATCCGCATCCGCTCGACTGCCTCGCTGGTCATGGTGGTCGGCTAATCCTTGAGCGGGCGCTTGGCAAGTTTGCGCTGCAACGTTCGCCGGTGCATTTTCAGTGCGCGCGCCGTTGCCGAGATGTTGCCCCGGTTTTCGCCGAGCACGCGCTGAATGTGCTCCCATTCCAGCCGCGACAGGGAGAGCGTCGCCTCCGGTGCGGCTTCGTCGTCCGGGCCTCCGTCGTCGAGTAGCGCTTTGAAGATGGTGTCGGTATCCACCGGTTTGGCCAGATACTGCGAGGCGCCGAGCTTGATCGCGTCAACAGCCGTGGCGATGCTGGCGTAACCGGTCAGCATCAATATGCGGCACGCATCGTTGGCGGCGCGCAGTGCGACCACCAGCTTGAGGCCGGACGAACCGGCGAGGTTGAGGTCGACCACCGCGTAGTCCGGCGGTTCGACCGCCGGTCGCGCCAGCAGCGCCATCGCCTGATCGAGCGAGGTCGCCGACTCGACGGCAAAGCCACGTGCCGCCAGGGCGCGCGAAAGCACGCGGTTGAACAGCGCATCGTCATCGACCACCATCAGGCAGCCGAGATCATCGGCAGGCGTGTCGCTCATATTGTCATCAAGGAATCCAGCGGCAGCATCACGCTGGCACAGGTGCCGCCGCCGTCGCGCGCCGAGAAACACAGGCTGCCGCCGCTGCGCTCTATCGCGGCGAACGCCAGCACCAGTCCGATGCCGTGACCATCGACGCGGGTGGTCAGGGTTTCATGTCCGAGCCGGCGCACGATGTCGTCGGCAATGCCCGGGCCGCGGTCGAGCACCTCGAGTTCGAGCGAAGTGCGGCTCCACTGCGCGACAATATCGACTGCGGCGGGGCTGACATCGGCGGCGTTGTTGAACAGGTTGAGCAACGCTTGTTCCAGCGTCGCGTCCGGCACCAGACGCGGTCCGGGCAGCTCGCCGCGCAGATCGATGCGCGGTTGCACCAGCGGACGTTGCGCCTGCCAGCGCGCGGTCAGCGCGGCGAGCCAGGCGTCGAGGGCAACCGCTTGCGCCGCCTCGGCGCGGCTGCTGCCGGCGCGCGCGGCGAGCTGCGTGATGATGCGCTTGCACTCCTGAACCTGACTGGCGAGCAGTTGCGCGTCGTCGCGCACATCGGCGGGAAGCCTTTCGTGGCGCGCCAGCTCACCCGCCAGGACGGCAATGGTGGCAAGTGGCGTGCCGAGTTCGTGCGCCGCGCCGGCCGCAAGATTGCCAAGCGCAACGACGCGCTCGTTGCGCAGGGCCGCTTCGCGCGCGGTGGCGAGTGCCGCATCGCGACTGCGCAGGGCGGCGGTCATGCGGGCGACGAACCAGGAAATTATCAGCGCCGAAAAAACGAAGGTCAGCCACATGCCGATCAGGTGAATGCGGATCGCCTGCGCGGTATCGTGAATATGCACGTGCGTATGTACGGCGAACAGCAGCGAATAGCCGCCGATCGAGGCGCCCGCCACGATGGCGGCCAGCCGCACCGGCAGTATCGCCGCCGCGATGGCGATCAGCGGCAGGTACAACGTCACCATCGGATTGCTCGATCCGCCGGCGAAATACACCAGCAGCGTGAGCGCGGCCACATCGAGCAGCAGTTGCGCTAGCAACTCCATGCCGGAGATGGTCTCGGCGTGCACCAGTCGGGCGTACGACATGGCATTGACCGCGATCTGGCCAACGATCACCAGCGCGATCGATTGCAGTGGCAGTTCGATCTGCAGCAGCAACACCGTCGCCGCGATGGCGGCGATCTGCCCGGCGATCGACACCCAGCGCAATGCCAGCAAACGGAACAGGCTGGACGAGCCGGCGCCGCGCATGGTCGTCGAACTCGCGGGCAAGCTCGCGCAAATGCGCGTGGGCAACGAAGGCGAAGGCGGTGCGGTGGTATTCATCGAGGCGGAATTATGCGCCAGACGCGCGCAAGAAATCGCTGCCGACGCTCTTGCGGCCTGCCGCGCGGAATATCGGTCAGGATGTCAGAAGGGCAGATCGTGCAGGCAGTCGGGCGATCATGCAATGCGACGGTTTGTCGCAGGCCGCAGTGCAAGCTCATGGGTCTCCCGTGGCGATTGTAGTCCGCATTGGTCGTTCAGCGATCACGCGAGACAGCCGGCCTGCGGTTCGTCGTAGCGCGCAAAACCATCTCTCCGCTTCCTCGCCTTGATGCCATCCGGGTTGTCTGCGCGGGCAGTGACGCACCTGGCCGGCCACGAGTCTGCCTGCGACGAAATGCCACATCGCATTGTTGTCGATCGAGCCCTAAACTTGCGGCCCAGGAAGGAGCGCCGCGGCTGCCCCAGGAACAGTCCGGCAAGTCAATTCAATGGTTCCGGAAATTTCGGCAACGCGTTCTTTTGCGTTTATGCAGATCCCACGCCGGCTTTGTCACGAGTGCCGGCGTTCCCGGGCAGGGGCGACGGCGAATTCCCATCCCCGTGGCCTCGAAGCGTGACGCGCTTCCCCACGCCCGCACCTGATTTGATCTCGGCTTTCGTGAACTGCTTGGTAGGTCAGGGGCACGAGGCAGACGCCACACGCTGGGAGTTGCGACCCTGACTTCCCCACACATCATCCCACTGCGATGTTTTCGGCAGCCGACGGGAATGTCAGGTCAAAGAAGCGCGCGGCCCTGGCAGTGCGGCGCATTGCACAAAAACGAAGCGTGGCAACGACGTCACGAACTGGAACCCGCACAGGAGGATGAGCATGACGCCGACACACCTGAAAACCCTCGCCGCCGCCGCGCTTGCGGCGCTGTCCGCGAACGGCTTCGCGCAACAGACCGCCGAGGAACCCGCAACGAGGCTGCCTGCCGTCACGGTGCGCGGTGCGGCACCCGCTGGCGGGATCCCGCTTGACACGACCGCGAGTGCCGGGAGCCGGCTTGGCACCACGTTGCGCGAAACGCCCGCCAGCGTCGATCTCGTTAGCCGCGAGGTCATGCGCGAGCGCGGTAACCGCAGTACTCAGCAGGCACTCGAAAACGCAGTCGGCGTGTCCTCCGGTCAGTGCTTCGGATTGACGTGTTTCTCGATGCGCGGTTTCTCCGGGACAACCAGCCTGCCTTTTCTTTTCAACGGTGTCCGCTATCCGGGCCTGGCGTTTTCTCCGCGCGGTACTTTCGTTTATGACCGTATCGAGGTGATCAAGGGGCCATCGTCCGTCCTGCACGGTTTGGGCGCAGTCACCGGTGCCGTGAACTTCGTTACCAAGCCCGCCGATGGCCGCACCGAGCGGGAGGTTCTGCTTGCCACCGACCGTTGGGCGACACGCAACATCGGCCTGGGAATCGGCGGCAAGGTGTCGGACGCGCTTGCCTACCGCGCTGACGTGAACTACATCGGCGCCCACGAGGGCTCTGCGGGTTACGTGGATCGTTCATCCTACGAGTATTACCACGCAGCAGGTGAGCTCGCCCTGCAGGCGACGGATCGCTTCAAGGTGACGCTGTCAGGCGAGTACGTAAAGGATCGGGGCGAATGGTACTTCGGCACCCCGCACGTGGGCGGGCGCATCGACGAGCGGGTGCGCTTCGAAAACTTCAACGTCGATGACGACCGCAAAGCGAACGACATCACCTGGGCACGGCTGAACCTCGAATACCTGCTTGCGCCGCAACTGAAACTGCGCAACGAAACCTATTTCAACGACGAGCATCGCTTCTATCGCAATGCCGAGGTGTACATCTACAATGCGGCGACAGGCAGGGTAGACCGCAGCGACTTTCTGAATATCACCCATGACCAGCGCCTGGTCGGCAACCGATCCGAGATCCATCTCGATCAGGTATTGGGCGGAATGCGCAATCGCGCCGTCGTCGGTATCGACTATTCCAAGAACGACCACCAGCGGGACAACAACTCGCCCTTTTCCTCCCCGCCGAATGCCGTGGACTTCCTCGATCCGGTTCCCGGGGTCTTCGTCACCAACTCGCCGTTCCGGCCGCAGCGCCGCACGGAGCTGATCCAGAAGGCGGTGTTCGCCGAGGACTTGCTGGATATCACCAAGGCGTTGAAGCTCTCATTGTCGGCGCGGCGCGACTGGGTGAATCTCGATTCCTTCAACCTCATCGACAACAGCAGCTTCGACAAGGCCTGGTCCGGTACTTCGTGGCGTGCCGGCCTGCTCTACGACGTCCTGCCCGGCGTAACCCTTTACGGCCAGATCGGACGCGCGCTCGAACCCCCGTCGCAGATCGTCACCTTGACGCCAGCGCAGCGCGGCTTCAACCTTACGCGTGCACGCCAGGCCGAGATCGGCGTCAAGGCGAGTCTGCCGCGCGATCTTGGCGAGGCCACGCTGGCGCTGTTCGACATCGAGCGCACGGACGCACTGACGCGCGATCCGCTCAACCCGTCCCTGACCGTTCAGATCGGCAAACAGTCGGCGCGTGGCGTAGAGGTCGCGCTTGCGCTGCATCCCGCGCCGAGATGGACCGTGGGGATCAACGGATCCCTGCTCAATGCCAAGTTCGACAATTTCAACGAGAGCGTCGGCGGCGTTGCCGTCTCGCGCGCCGGCAATCTGCCGCCGGACGTACCGGAGAAGCTCGCCAATCTGTGGGCGACCTATCGCCTGAACGACGGCTGGCAACTCGGCGGAGGGGCGCGCTATGTCGGCAAGCGCAGTGCCAACAACGCCAATACGGTGTTCATGGACGCATACACCACGGTCGACGCGTGGGTTACCTATCGTCTCAAGCCGGGTGAACTGCGCCTCGCCGTGCGCAACCTGACGGACGAGGTCTATGCCAACCGCTCCTACGGCACCAACGGATCGCAGTTCATCCTTGGCGAGCCGCGAGCGGTCGAGCTGTCCTACTCGGCCCGCTTCTGACTTGGTACCGGGAGATACGGGTGGAATCCAGTCGATCGCGCAACATGGCCTGCGCCGTGATCTTGTCGTTGTCCGTTGGCCGAGTGCTGGCCCACGACACGTGGTTGGAACCGCAGGCGTTCGCGCGCCGTTCCGGCGACGTGGCGGAATTCGACCTCACCAGCGGCCACGGCTTTCCCGAGGCCGAGCATGCGATCGCGCGTGAGCGACTCGCCCGGGCCGAATGCCGTGTTGCCGGCAAGCCGCAGCGCATGCACCCAGCCTCGGTGCGACCGAAGTCGCTCCGGCTTGCCGTCCGTCTGCAGCAGGAGGGCACGGCGGTCTGCCGGGTCGAACTCAAACCGCGCAGCATCGAACTGACCGACGAGCAGGTAGCGGCCTATTTCGACGAGATCGACGCGCCAGATGCGATCCGCCGGGACTGGGCCGCCGCGCCGCGGCCGCGGGCGTGGCGCGAGACCTACGCCAAGTACGCCAAGTCGATGGTCGGCAGCGGCGCATGGCAGAAAGATGGCACTTGGTCGAAGCCCGTCGGCATGGCCTTCGAGATCGTGCCGGAGAGCAATCCGCTCAGCATTCGCGCCGGTGAGCAGATGGCAGTGCGCGTACTGCATGACGGGTCACCGCTGAGCGGCCTATCGGTAGCCCTTGCCGGTGTGGGTACGCCCAACGTTTGGCGCCGCACCGATGCCCAAGGCCGTGCGAAGTTCGAGGTGCCTTCTGCTGGCCGCTGGATCGTGCGCGGTACGGATCTGCGCGCCGAGGCGCGAGGCCGTTGGCGGAGCCGCTTCACCACCTTGGTGTTCGACGCGCAGCCTGGTGCCGCCGCAGTCGATGTACCGTTGCAAGCGGATTCCCCGGTGCGATTGATCGCCAATCCGGCGGGCGCGTTTGCCCGGCTGCCGCGTCTGGCCGGCCTGCCCGGGGCCGGCGTGGTGGCATCGTGGCTTGCGCCGGCGGCCGAAGGCAACGCGCTGCGTTTCGCCGTCTGGCGCGACGGCGCATGGTCGCCCAGTCGCGAAGTGGCGCGGGGAAGCGACTGGTTCGTGAACTGGGGGGACTTTCCCAGCGTGGTGCCGATCACCGAACGTTTCTGGAGCGCGCACTGGCTGGTCAATCAACGCGGCGGTAGATCCTACGACTACGACATCGCCCTCGCCGTGTCTGCCGATGCTGGCGCGAGCTGGAGCAAGCCCGTGACGCCGCACCGCGATGGCGCGCCAGCAGAACATGGTTTCGTCTCGATCTTTGCGCGTGGTGAACTGGCCGGCCTGGTGTGGCTGGATGGTCGCGACTACATCAGCCCCAAAGACGGCGCTGCGCATTCGCACGACGGCAAGTCGGGCAATTTCGCCCTGCGCTATACCGAGGTGTCGCCGGAAGGTGCGCTGGCGCCGGAGCAGGTGCTCGACGGCAACGTCTGCACGTGCTGCCCCACTGCGGCTGCGGTGACGCCCGCGGGTCCCGTCGTCGCCTATCGCGGACGGCGCGAAGGGGAGATCCGCGACAACTTCGTCGTGCGCCGCACCGAAACGGGTTGGAGTGCCCCGGCGCCGCTCGGCGGCGAGGAATGGCATATAGCCGGCTGCCCGGTGAACGGCCCGGCGCTGGCGACGAACGGGCTGAACGTCGTGGCGGCCTGGTACACCGCCGAGGGAAACCGGCCGCGCGTGCGTGCGGCGTTGTCGCGCGATGGCGGAAAGAGCTTCGGACGGGCCATCGTAGTAGACGACCGCGACCCCTTGGGTCGCGTCGCCGTCGCGTGGCAGGACGCCCAAACCGCAGTCGTTGCCTGGATGACGGCGGCTGACCCGCGCACCACGAACAGCAGCATCGCGCTGCGAACCATCGATCTGGCGGGTAGCGCCGGGCCGGTCGTGCGCCTGGTCGACGTCAGCCCGGGCCGCGACACCGGCATGCCGCAACTGGTCAGCGATGGGTCGCGCCTGATGCTTGCCTGGACTGAACCGGGTCCGGCATACGGTGTGCGAACGGCGCTGGTCCGCAATCTCCCGCGAAGCCAGGCATCCGGCAATTAGGCGAAGTCATCGGGAAGCGAACCCGCGTCCTTCGCACCAAGACCCGCGCCGATTCGGTGCAGCGGATTTGGCGCGCTGTAGCGTCGCTGTGTTCCCGGCAGGCGAATCCGCCGCAAACCGATTCGCCGCTCGCGCCCGGCACCGTCAGTTGCCTGGCCTTTGAACTTGGCGTCAGCATCCAGGCACTGCCCGGACCAACCGATCACTACGCTCTGCCTATAATGGGCAGCCTGTGTTGTCCACCATTTGCCGAGAAAGCCACGTCTATGACAATCAATTCGATGCTCGCCGTCACCCGCTCACTGATACCCGCGCTCGTCCTCTTTAGCGCACTGCCGGCCCATGCGGCCGACATCAAGGTCGACGATCCGTGGGTGCGCGGCACGGTTGCCGGGCAGATGGCCACCGGCGCCTTCATGGCGATCACCGCGAAGCAAGGCGCCGCGCTGGTTTCCGCCAGCAGCCCGGTAGCCGGTGTGGTCGAGATCCACACCATGAACATGCAAAACGGCGTGATGACGATGCGGCCGATTCCCCGGCTGGAACTGCCGGCCGGCAAGGCGGTGCAGCTTGCGCCCGGCGGCTACCATGTGATGCTGATGGATCTCAAGCAGCCGCTGAAGACCGGCGAGATGGTTCCGATCACGCTCAAGCTCGAGGGCAAGGACAAGGCGCTGACCTCGGTCGACGTCAAGGCCGTGGTGCGCCCACTCAACGCAGCAGCGCCGGGTCCCGGCATGCCGCATCACAAGCACTGATTCGCTGCAGTAGCGCACGCCAGGAGAATACGCGCCGATGGCGCGCATTCTCTTTCTGCGCGCTCTGCGCTACCAACTCAGGGTGCGAGTGTTCGGGCCGAACAGCGCCGCCTGGGTGATTTCAGGGTTGCCGACTTTCACGCCCGCGATCAGATCGGCTTCGGCCATGCCGTAGTGCTTCATGCATACCGGGCACACGATCACCGTGCCGCCGGCCTTCATCACATCCGCGAGCAGCTTGCCGGTGGTCGAACCGGCGGCGGCCTTGGTCGCCGTCTTTACCGCCAGATCGTTGAGAAACACGGTGACCGGGTGATCCTTCTTCAGCACGTTGGTGGCGAAGCCCAGCGCCATCTCGGTGCGATGCAGTTGCGGATCCGACGTCACGTTGATGAACAGCGGGTCGCCGGCGGCCCATGTGGAACCTGCCAGCAACAGAGCGCAGGCAACGATCAGGGATTTCACGAAATTCATGGTCTTCTCCAGTGACAAAGGAATGCGTGAGCCACGCACGGACCTTATCCAATGGCGCCGGACAGGAAGGCTTGACCTAGCGCAAGCGGCGGCGGACTCGGCGGTGCGGCATATCGTCGCAGGCTGGAAAGCCGCGCCCACTGCGCCTCTCGGTAGTGCCACCGCCAGGAGCCGCACGGATTGGCGATCCTGGGCTTGCCTGCCTGTAGACCGCCATTCCATGCGGGCTGCAGGGCAGGTCAATCGGGCGAAACGACAGGTTTTGGAACGGCGGCCCGGTGCGCCGCCTTGCGCCGCTCGCGCCGACCCTCGATGAGCGAATAGACGGCCGGTACGACCACCAGCGTCAGCAGGGTCGAGGAAACCATGCCGCCGATCACCGCGATCGCCAGCGGCTGGTTGGTCTCGTTGCCGGCGCCGAAGCCGAGTGCGGCCGGGGCGAGCGCCAGAATCACCGTTGCCGATGTCATCAATACCGGCCGCATGCGGATCGGGCAGGCATTGGACAGCGCGTCGTCGACTGCCATGCCCTCGCCGCGGCGCTGATTGGTCAGATCGACCAGCAGGATCGAGTTCTTCGCCACCAGCCCGACCAGCAGCACCAGGCCGATCATCGAGTAGATGTTGAGCGTCTGTCCGGTCGCCCACAGCGCTGCCACACCGCCGACCACGGCCAGCGGCTGCGCGACCATCACGATCAGCGGCTGCAGGAACGAGTTGAACTGGCTCGCCAGCACCATGTAGAGCAGGGTCATCGCCAGGGCGAAGGTAAATGCCATGAGCTTGGTGGTGCGCTGGAATTCCTCGGCCTGGCCGATCAGCTTCACCTGGTAGCCGACCGGCAGGATTTGCGCGGCCACCTCGCGCACCTTGTCGACCGCATCGCCGAGCGGCATGGCCGGCGTGCCGTAAAACGTGGCGGAATACTGCAGGTCGAAGCGGCCGATCACCGCCGGCCCCAGTTTTTCGTCGAAGCGCGCGATCGAGTCCAGCCGCACCAGTTTGCCGTCGCGGTTGCGCAGGAAGATCTTCGCCATGTCGGCGGCCTGCACGAACTCGCCCTCGATCGCCTTGACGCGGATGTCGTAACGCGTGCCGTCGCCCGGCTCCTCGTTGAAGCGCGCGATGTCGACGCCGCCGGTCAGCATGTTGACCGCCAGCGCCACGTCGTCCGAGGCGAGCCCGGCATCGGCGATGCGCGTGCGATCGGGCCGGAACACGAGTTGCGGCAGATCGAGCTGCAGGTCGGTGTCGAAGCGCCCGAGCCCCGGCTCGGATTGCAGACGGTTCTGCAGCTCGCGCGCCAGCCGACCGACTTCGTTCACGCTCTCGCCGGCGAGCACGAACTGCAGCGGCTCGCCGCGCGAACCCTGAATCAGCGGGTAGGGTGCGGCGAACACCCGTGCGCCGGCAATCTCCTGCACTTCCTTGCGGATCACCGGCAGAACCTGCTGCTGGGTGAGCTTGCGTTCTTCGCGCGGCGCCATCCGCACGACGATGGTGCCCTGGTTGACCTGGCTCGCGCTGCCGACGCCGATCAGCGAGAACTCGGTGCGGATCTCCGGATGCCGGTTGAGTATCGCCTCGGCCTCCTTGATCTTGGTCAGCGTGTAGTCGATGTTCGAGCCCAGCGGTGTGCGCATGTAGACCAGAAAGCGCCCCTCGTCCTGATCCGGTGCGAAGGTCTTGCCTATGCCGGCAAAGAAGAAGCCGCTGCTTGCCACCACCAGCACCGTCAGCACCACCACCAGCCAGCGATGATGCAGCACCGCCGCGAGCAGCCGGACGTAGAAGCGGTCGAGTTCGCTGAAGCCGCGGTCAAGCACCGCATAAATGCCGCTATGCGCGCTCTGCAGCCGCAGGTAGCGCGAGCACAGCATCGGCGTCAGCGTCAGCGAGACGAACAGCGACACCAGCACGCCGAAGGTCACAACGACCGCGAAGCTGCGGAAGAACTGGCCGATGATGCCGGAGAGAAAAATAACCGGCGCGAAGATGCAGACCAGCGACAGCGTGGCAGCCATCACCGCGAACACGACTTCCTGCGAGCCGTTGATCGCGGCCGAGACCGGATCGGGATCGAGTTCTTCCCGATGCCGGTAGATGTTCTCCAGCACCACGATGGCATCGTCGACCACCACGCCGATCAAAAGCAGCAGCGCCAGCATGGTCAGGGAATTGAGCGTGTAGCCGAAGAAGTAGATCACGGCGATCGCGCCCATCAGCGACACCGGAATCGCCAGCGCGATGATCAGCGTCGAGCGCAGCGATCGCAGGAACAGCCAGACCACCGCCGCCGCCAGCAGCGTGCCCTCGATCAGATGTTCCTTGAGCGAGCGCACGATCTCCAGGATGAACAGCGCGTCGTTCGAGACGATGGTCAGTTCGAGGCCGGGCGGCAGTTGCGGGCGAATCTCGCTTTCGACCCGCGCCTTGATGCGCTCGATGATCTCGACCGTGTTGGTATTGGCGACCTTGACCAGGCCGAGGCCGATCGCCGGTTGGCCCTCGAACCGCGCGAGCTGGCGGAAATCGGCCAGGCCGTCCTCGACCTGGGCCAGATCGGCCAGCCGGATCGCCAGGCCGTCGCGCTGCGCGACGATCAGTTGTTTGAGATCGTCGACCTTGTGGAACTCGAGATCGAGCTTCACCAGGTTTTCGGTCGTGCCGCCGACCACGAAGCCGCCCGACAACTGCACATGCTCGCGGGCGAATGCTGCCGAGATATCCTGCGCGGTGACGTTGAGCGCGGCCATGCGGTCGGGCCGCAGGTTGACGCGGATGGTGCGATCGCGGCGGCCGCCGAGACGCACTTCACCGATGCCGTCGATGGTCTCCAGCCGCTTCTTGATGACGTTGCTGGCGTACTGGTTGAGCTGCTGCAGCGTGCGGTCGCCCTGCAGCGCCAGCCACATGATCGGCTGCGCGTTGGTTTCGACCTTGGCCACCACCGGCGGGTCGGTGCCCTGCGGCAGCCGGCGCAGCACCTGGTTGATCTTGGCCTGCACCTCGTTGAACGCGACGTCGATGCGCTTTTCCAGCACGAAGGTGATCGAGATCGACGATACGCCGGGCGAGGAGGTCGATTGCACGTGCTCGATGCCGGAGACGCCGTTTATCGACGATTCGAGCAGGTTGGTGATGCTGGCGTCGACGATTTCCGGATTGGCGCCCTTGAGCGTCGTGGTGACGGAGATCACCGGATACTCGATGTAGGGCAGGCGGTCCATGCCGATGCGCTGATAGCTGATGATGCCGAACAGCACCAGCACGCCGCTTGCCATCCAGGCCAGAACGTGGCGCTTGATCGACAGTTCGGGCAGTGACATGGTGCCGGTCTACGGTTGCTGCGCCGTGGCCTGGCGCGCGGCTTTGGGGTTGGCGACGTCCTTGTTGGCGGTCTCCTTCCTTGCATCTTCCTTGATGCTCACCGCCGCGCCATCGCTGAGAAACCCGGCGCCGTCGAGTGCGACGGTTTCGCCGCCGCGCAGGCCTTGCGTGATTTCGACCATGCCGCCGCTGCGCGTGCCGGTGCTGACGATGCGCTGCGAGGCCTTGCCATCGGCAACCGCATAGACCACGGTGCCGGCCGGGCGCAGCACCACGCTCTGCTCGGGCACCAGCACCGCGCCGTCGCGCCGGTCGATCAACACCGAACCGTTGATGGTGCCGCCTGCCAGCAGCCCGGTTTCGTTGTCGAAGCGCACGATCACATCGATCGACCGGCTGCCCGCGCTGATCACCGGGCGGATGTCCTCGACCTTGCCGTTGACCACCAGTCCGGGTGTCTGCGGCGAGGTGATACGCACCGGCTGCCCGCGCCGGATGCGCGCGGCGGCGGCCTCCGGATAGGGCAGGATGGCGCGCAGGCGGCGGTTGGAAACCATCTTGAACACCGGATCGCCGACCTTGACGTAGTCGCCGGTGGCGACGATCTGGGTTTCGACCTCGCCGTCGATCGGCGCGACGACCCGCGCCTTGCCCTCGTTGCTGCGCCCCGATTCGGCCCGAACCTGGGCGGCGGCAAGCTGCGCCCGCAAGGCGTCGCGCTGGGCCACGGCGTCATCCACCGCGTTCTGCGAGACGAAGCCCTTGCCCACCAGATCCTTCTGCCGCTTGACCAGCCGCTCCTGCTGTTCCAGCAGCGACTTGAGCCGCTGCAACTCGGCCGAGTCGGAGCGCACCGCTAGCGCCAGGTCGGACGGATCGATCAGCGCCATGGTGTCGCCCTTGCGAACCCGCTGGCCGGCGTGCGTCAGCACCTGGATTACCCGTCCGGGCACCTCGGCGCCGATCTTCGGATCGATCAGGGATTCCAGCGTGCCGAGGGTGTTCTCGGTGACGTCGAGCGCGTGGGCGCTGATTTTGGTCGTCGTGATGATTGTCGGCGGCGGGCCGGCAGGCTTCTTCTCCTCGGCCTTGGGTGCGCAGGCAGTCAGCGTCAAGCAGCCGATCGCAAGACAGGCAACGGGGATCAATTTTTGATGCAGTAATCGGGGCATCGGCAATGGGGCAAAGTGGTTGCTGCGTTGCTGGTCCGACCGTAATGCGGCGCGATTCGTACGCCGGATCGGCAGGTCAGGGCAGCGTCTGTTCCAGGGCGAACAACTCCTCGACCGTCTCGCGGCGGCGAATTTCATGGGCATGCGCCCCGTCAACCATGACTTCGGCGGCGCGCGGACGGCTGTTGTAGTTTGAACTCATCGTCATGCCATAGGCGCCGGCCGACAGAATCGCCAGCAGATCGCCGGCTTCGACCGCCAGTTCGCGGTCATGGCCGAGGAAGTCGCTGCTTTCGCAGACTGGACCCACCACATCGTAAACATGGGACGCCACCTCGCGCGGCGCGACCGGCCGGATGTCATGGAAGGCGTCATAGAGAGCCGGGCGTGCAAGGTCGTTCATGGCGGCATCCACCACGGCGAAGTTTTTCTCCGGGCCGTACTTCAAATATTCGACGCGGGTCACCAGTACGCCGGCATTGCCGACCAGCGAACGGCCGGGCTCGAAGCACAGTTCCTCGTGCCGGCCTTCGAGCCGGGCGAGCATCGGTGCAAGATAGGCGGCGACGCCCGGCGGGTTTTCGTCGCGGTAGCGGATGCCCATGCCGCCGCCCAGGTCGAGGTGCGAGAGTTCGATTCCGTCTGCCGCCAGGCGGTCGACCAGGTGGAGCAGCTTGGCTGTCGCTTCGGCAATTGGTGCCGGGTCGAGCAGTTGCGAGCCGATGTGGCAGGCGATGCCGCGAATCTGCAGGTTCGGCAGCGTGCGGGCCCGCGCATAGAGGGTGCGCGCGTCCTCGAACGGAACGCCGAACTTGTTTTTCTTCAGGCCAGTGGAAATGTACGGGTGGGTTTTCGGGTCGACATCGGGATTGACGCGCAGCGCGATGGGCGCCTGCCTGTCGAGTTCGCCCGCCACCGAATTCAGCCGTTCGAGTTCGCCGGCCGACTCGACGTTGAAGCAACGCACGCCGGCCTCCAGGCCGAGGCGCATCTCGGCCGCCGATTTCCCCACGCCCGAAAACACGGTTCGTGAGGCCTGCCCGCCGGCGGCCAGCACCCGCGCCAGTTCGCCGCCAGAGACGATATCGAAGCCGCTGCCGAGCCGGGCGAACACACCGAGGATTGCCAGATTCGAGTTTGCCTTGACGGCGTAGCAAATCGTCGCCCGGCGCCCAGCCAGCGCATCTTTCCAGGCGGCATAGGCGCTGGTCAGCGCAGCGCGCGAATAAACGTAGCAGGGCGTGCCGAAGCGCCGGGCCAGCGCATCCAGAGACAGGTCTTCGATGTGCAGGGCGCCGTCGCGCGCATGTACCGCTTGCCCTGGACTCAAGGCTTGGCCCCGGCTGCCGCGGCTTTGCTATCATCGGCCGGGGGCGGCGCAGGCTGCGCTGCAGCCGGTGTGGCAGCCGGGCGCTGCGGCAGGTAGAGCGGACCCTTGTTGCCGCAACCCGCGCAGGCGAGGACGAGCAGCGATGCGACGATCAGACTGGATTTCATGGTTCGATGGTCAGGCGATTGGATCAATCAGAAGGCGATGATACATGGACGAAGCGCAATTCAATGCCGCTGCCGAGGCGATGCTGGCCCGCATCGAGCGCGCGCTCGACGGTTGCGAGTCCGCGCTCGACTATGAGGTGAAGCCGGGCGGCGTGCTCGAACTCGAGTTCGCCGACGGCAGCAAGATCATCGTCAATCGCCACACGGCGGCGCGCGAGATATGGGTCGCTGCGCGCTCGGGCGGCTTTCATTTCAAGGCCGAGGGCGACCTGTGGGTCGACACGCGCGACGGCCGCGAGTTGCTCGCAGCGCTCTCTGCCATGGCGAGCCAGCAGGCTGGCCAGCCGGTCGAACTGCGCTGATCAGCCGCGCGGCTCGGGCGGCACCGGTGGCGGTGCCTCGCGGATCGGTGCGGCGGGCGGCGTCGGCGGACTCGGCGGGGCTGGCGCTTCGGCATCGGCTGACGACGGCGGCGGTTCCGGCACCGCCGGTAGCACCGGTACCGCCGGCAGATCTTCCTTGTAGATCAGGTCGGAGGCTTCGCGCCCGGCCGGATCGGGCGCACTGCGGACCCGGGTCAGGCCCTCCGGCACGTCCATGAAACTCTCGGGCACGCCTTTCAACGCCTTGTCCATGTAACTGATCCAGATCGGCAGTGCCGCCGCCCCGCCGGTTTCGCCGGTTCCCAGTTTGCGCGGCTGGTCGAAGCCGATCCACGCGATGCCGACGACGGTTGGCTGGTAGCCGCAGAACCAGGCGTCGATGTACTCGTTGGTGGTGCCGGTCTTGCCGGCCAGATCGGCTCGCCGGAGCGAGAGCGCGCGGGTGGCCGTGCCGCGGCGCACGACGTCATGCATCATGCTGTCCATCAGGTAGGCGTTGCGTGCGTCGATGACGCGCAACTGGGCATCTCCGGCGGACGGCGGGTCGACCTGCGCCAGCACCTTGCCGTTGCCATCGACAATCTGTTTCACGATGTAGGGCTCGATCTTGTAGCCGCCATTGGCAAACACCGAGTAAGCGGACAGCATGTGCCAGGGGGTTGTCAGCCCGGCACCGAGCGCCATGGTCAGATAGGGCGGATTGCGTTCGGCATCGAATCCGAAGCGGCCGATGTAGTCTTGCGTATAGCGCGCGCCGATCGACTTGAGCAGGCGGATCGACACCATGTTCTTCGATCGGGCGAGCGCGGTGCGCAGGGAAATCGGGCCATCGTATTTGCCGTCGTAGTTCTTCGGCTCCCAGACTTGGCTGCCGGTCTCCTCGGCGGAAAAGGTGATCGGCGAGTCGTCGACCACGCTAGACGGCGAGTATCCCTTCTCCAGTGCGGCAGAGTAGATGAAAGGCTTGAAGCTCGAGCCCGGTTGCCGCCACGCCTGCGTCACGTGATTGAACTTGTTGCTCTCGAAATCGAACCCGCCAACCAGCGCGCGGACGCTGCCATCGCGAGGATTGGCCGAAACGAATCCGGCTTCGACGTCCGGCAGTTGCGATATCTCCCAGCCCCGGTCCAGTTTGACGATCCGAATCAGCGCGCCGCGGCGCAGGCGCTTGGTTGGCGGGGCCTTCTCGTCGATCATCGGCGCCGCGAATCTCAACCCGTCGGCCCCGATCGTCACCACTTCGCCGCCGCGCCGGTAGGCCTTGACCGCCTTGCGGCTGGCTTCGAGCACGACCGCCGTGCGCAGTTCATCGGAATCCGGGTAGTCCTGCAGCGCCTCGTCGAGCGCTTCCTCCTGGTCCGGCCTGATGTTGCTCAGGTCGATATACGCCTCGGCTCCGCGGTAGCCGTGGCGGCGGTCATAGTCCATGACACCCTTGCGCACGGCGGCGTAGGCGGCCATCTGGTCGGCGCGCGTGATGGTGGTGATCACCTTGGCACCATGCGAGTAGGTGTCCTCGTGCAGGTGTTCATACGCTATTTGGCGGGCCATCTCGGCAACATAGTCGGCACGCACCGGAAACTCCTCGGGATCGCGCCGGATGTGCAGTTTTTCCTGTTGCGCTTCCGCAAGCTGCCTATCATTCACAAACCGCAATTCGTGCATCCGCCTGAGAACATATTGTTGCCGCAAGGCGGCGCGTTTGGGATTGGCGACCGGGTTGAACGCGGAGGGGGCTTTCGGCAGTCCGGCCAGCATTGCCGCTTCGGCGATGCTCAAGTCGGCCAGTTCCTTGCCGAAATAGGCATGAGCAGCGGCTGAGAAACCATAGGCTCTTTGGCCCAGGTAGATCTGGTTGACGTAAAGCTGCAGGATTTCGTCTTTCGACAGATTGTTTTCTATCTTGAACGACAGCAGGGCTTCGTAGAGCTTGCGACTGACGGTTTTTTCGCTGCTGAGGAAGAAGTTGCGGGCGACCTGCATGGTGATCGTGGATGCACCTTGCCGTTTTCCGCCACTGGAGAAATTGGACCAGGCGGCACGCATCACGCCGATCGTGTCAACGCCGGGGTGTTGGTAGAAGCGCTCGTCTTCGGCGGCGAGGATGGCTTGCTTCATGATTTGGGGAACGTCCTGGATGCGCACGAAATTGCGGCGCTCCTCGCCGAATTCGCCGATCAGGTAGCCATCTGCGGTATAGACGCGCAGCGGAATTTTTGGCCGGTAGTCGGTCAGGACATCGAGCGAAGGCAGGTTCGGGTAGGCGAATACGGCAACCAGGCCGGCAAGCGCGACAGCCAGCAGGACGAGTCCGACAAGAACGACGACCGGATAGAGGATCCAGCGCAGGATCGACGGCAAGGGAAGTCTCGGAGGGGAGGAAACCGTGTCAATTATACCAGTATGGCCTTGTTGGCCAAGAAATCCGCTTTACAGTCATCAGGGTTGCTGCTAGCATCTCATGTAAATTGTACGTTTGTGCCATAACCTTCAGAAACCAAAGGATTTTCCCTTGCCGCTTGATCTGTCGATTCTCAATCCGAAGGCGCGACCGCTGATCGGACTCGACATTTCGTCTTCCGCCGTGAAGATGGTCGAGCTGTCCGATGCCGGAAAGGGGGCCTTTCGGATCGAGCGCTATACCATCGAGCCGTTGCCGCGGGATGCCGTCGCGGATGGCAATATCGTCAATCTGGAAGCCGTCGCCGAGGCAATCAAGCGGGCCTGGAAGCGCGTGCAAACGCCGACCAAGTTCGTCGCCATGGCGCTGCCCGGCGCGGCGGTGATCACCAAGAAGATCATCGTTCCGGCGGGTCAGCGCGAGACCGAACTGGAAATGCTTGTCGAGTCCGAAGCGAACCAGTACATCCCGTTTGCGCTGGAAGAGGTCAACCTGGACTTTCAGGTGCTGGGCCAATCGCCAGGCAGCCCGGACGATGTCGAGGTTCTGATTGCCGCGTCGCGCAAAGAGAAAGTCGAAGACCGGGTCGCGGTCGCGGAAGCCGCGGGACTCAAGCCGCTGGTCATGGATGTCGAGTCGTATGCCGCGCAGGCGGCGTTCGAACTGGTCGAGGGCCAGTTGCCCGAGAGCGGCAAAAACAAGGTCATTGCGCTTGTCGATGTCGGCTCGAATGTCATGAACGTCACCGTGTTCAAGAACGATCAGGCGGTCTATTCGCGCGAGCAGGCGTTCGGCGGCTATCAGTTGACGCAGGACATCATGCGCCAATACGGCATGAACGCAGACGAAGCCGAATCGGCAAAGCGAGCGAACACCTTGCCGGAGAACTACGAAAGCGATCTGCTGCGCCCGTTTGTCGACAATCTTGCACTCGAGGTGTCGCGGGCATTGCAGTTCTTCTTTACCTCGACCCAGTTCAATCAGGTCGATCACATCGTCTTGGCGGGCGGTTGTGCGGTGATATCCGGTGTTGACGAAGTCGTGGCAGGCCGCACCCAGGTTTCCACCATGATCGCCAATCCCTTCGCCAACATGGTACTGGCTTCCCGCATCAAGCCGAAGAATCTTGCCGCCGACGCGCCCTCGTTGATGGTTGCGTGTGGCCTTGCCATGCGGAGGTTCGACGAATGATCCGCGTCAACCTGCTGCCTCACCGCGAGGAAAAACGCCGCGCCCGCCGCCAGCAGTTCTATGCTCTCGCGGGTTTGGTGCTGGCGCTCGGCGCGGCGATCGTATTCGCGGTGCATAGCATCATCGCCGGATACATCTCCACCCAGGAGGCGAAGAACAGCTTCCTGAAGGCGGAAATCGCCAAGCTCGATACCGAAATCGACGAGATCAAGCGCCTCAAGGAACAAACCGATTCGCTGCTCGCACGCAAGCAGGTGATCGAATCGCTGCAGTCGAATCGCGCAGAGACGGTATTGTTTTTCAATGAGTTGGCGAAGCAGGTTCCCGAGGGCGTCTACATTCGGGCGGTCAAGCAAAACGGACTGACAATCAACATCGCCGGGTTTGCGCAGTCCAATGCGCGGGTTTCCACGCTGATGCGCAATCTGGACGCCTCTCCGCTGCTGGAGAAGCCAAACCTTGTGGAAATCAAGTCCGCCATGCAGGGGACCAGACGCCTGAGCGATTTCAGTTTGAACATCACGATTACCCGCGCCACACCGGACGACGGCAAAGCGGTGCCTAAAGGCAGCCCTGCTCCCGCAGGAGGCAAGAAGTCATGAGCGCCCAAGCCATGGACAAGATGCGAAAAATCGATTTCGCCAAGTTCGCCGAGGATTTCCGGACGCTGGACCCGAAAGATCCCGGGTTGTGGCCGCTGATTCCCAAGATCGTCATTTTGTTGGCGTTGTTTGCAATCATTCTCGCTGCGGGTTGGTGGTTCGACTGGAAGGACCAACTCGAGGAGTTCGCGCAGAAAGAGCAACAGGAAGTCAAATTGAAAGAGGAGTGGCTCGGCAAGAAGAAGCAGGCGGTGAATCTCGAAGAACATCGCAAACAGCTGGCCGAAATCGACCGCCAGTTCGGCGCCCTGCTGAAACAGCTCCCGAACAAATCGGAAATGGAGTCGCTGCTGGTTGACATCAATCAGGCGGGTCTGGGCAGAGGGCTGCAGTTCGAGCTGTTCAAACCTGGCGTCGAGACAATCAAGGACTTCTATGCCGAGTTGCCGATCTCGGTAAAGCTTACCGGCAGCTACCATGACCTTGGTTCGTTTGCCGGCGACGTCGCGAAGATGCCGCGCATCGTGACGCTGAACAACATAATTGTCGACGGCACCGGCGGTGGTTCGACGCTCAAGATGGAAACGACAGCGACGACCTTTCGCTACCTTGATGAAGAGGAACTGGCTGCACAGCGTCGCGCCAAGGCAGCGGCGGCGAAGCCCAAGGCCAAGTGACGCGCGATGAAGAATAGATTTCACATGCGATACATGGTTGCCCTCTGTGTGATTCTGTCCGCCTGCGGCCAGAGCGAGCACGAGGATGTCAAGGCGTGGATGAACGATTCAGCCAAGGATCTCAAGGGCAAGGTTCCTCCGCTGCCCGAGATCAAGCCCTTTCCGGTGGTGGCCTACGACGCAATCAATCTGGTGCCGCCGTTTGCGCCGTCCCGGATCGAACCCGACAAGCGCGCGACATCGACGGGTCTGGGTCCGCGCCCGGACCTGAACCGCAGGCGCGAACCGCTAGAGGCGTATCCGCTGGAGTCGCTCAAGATGGTCGGCTCCCTGCTGCAAGGCAAAGTCAAACAGGCCGTAATACAGGCAGACAAGGCCTTCTACCAAGTGAGGGTTGGGAACTATATGGGCCAGAACTTCGGTGTGATAACCAGCGTCACCGAAACCGAAATTACGCTCAAAGAACTGGTCGAGGATTCCAACGGGGACTGGTCCGAGAGAACGAGCAAGATGCTGTTGCAGGAGAAGCCGCAGGAGGCTAAGCGATGAAAAGGGGAATCATGAAGTACGTAACCGTCGCGATTGCGGCGCTGCTTCTCATGGTCGGACGTGCATCGGCGCAAGAGAACAGCATCGACTCGATGCAAGTGACGCAATCGTCCGGCGGCACCATCGTGAAACTGACCATGAAAAAGGCATTGGCCAATCCGCCTGCGGCCTTCAGCGTCGCCACGCCGCCGCGCATAGCCTTCGATTTTCCATCCACTGCCAATGGTCTCGGCCGAACCACCCAGGCTATCAACGAAGGGGATCTGCGCAGCGCCAACGTCGTGCAGGCCGGAGATCGCACCCGTCTCGTGCTCAATCTGTCGCGGATGACGACTTATGATACGCGCATCGAGGACAAGTCGGTCTACATTTCCCTCGCGCCGCTTCCGCCGACAGTGGTCGGGCAGCCGACGGTTTCGCACTTTGCCGAGTCCCGCGCCACCACTGCGCATCAGATTCGCGGCATCAATTTCAGGCGGGGCAAGACTGGCGAGGGCAAGGTGGTCGTGGATCTGTCCGATCCGTCGACCGGGATTGACATCCGCCAGCAAGGTACCGCATTGATCGTCGATTTTCTCAAGACCTCGGTACCCGAAGGTCTGCGCAAGCGCCTCGACGTGACGGATTTCGGCACGCCGGTGACATCGGTCAACACGATCACTCAGGGTGATACGGTCCGCATGATCGTGACGCCCACCGGACTGTGGGAGCACAACGCGTACCAGAGCGACAATCAGTTTGTGATCGAAGTCAAGCGCGTGATCGAAGATCCGAACAAACTGGTGCAGGGCACGCGCGGCGGCTACAAGGGGGAAAAACTGTCGCTCAACTTCCAGAACATCGACGTTCGCTCGGTGCTTCAGGTTATTGCCGACTTCACCAACTTCAACATCATCACCAGCGATTCCGTTCAGGGCAACCTGACCCTACGCCTCAAGGATGTACCGTGGGATCAGGCGCTGGACATCATCCTGCAGGCCAAGGGTCTGGACATGCGCAAGAACGGAAACGTCATCTGGATTGCGCCGCGCGACGAACTGGCAGCCAAGGAGAAACTCGATCTGGAGGCCAAGTCCCAGATTGGCGACCTCGAACCGTTGCGCACCGAAAGCTTCCAGTTGAATTATCAGCGCGCCGAGGCTGTACAGGCTCTGGTCACCAACGAGAAGCAGAAGATGCTTTCCAAGCGGGGCAGCGCCGTCGTCGACCAGCGCACCAACAAGCTGTTCGTGCAGGACACGAGTGGCCGGCTCGACGATCTGAGGCGCCTGATTCAGGAAATCGACGTGCCGGTTCGTCAGGTCATGATCGAAGCCCGGATTGTCGAGGCGGAGGATACGTTCAGCAAGAATCTGGGGGCAAGGCTTGGTTTGAACGGCAATCCGTATCGCGAGTACCAAGCCGTTTTCCCGCGCGAGCAGACCCTCGGCGGTACAGATACGACGCAAAAGGTAACGTTTTACGACAAGAGCTTCCTGGGCGGCAGTCTCGCCGAGACGGGATTCTTTACAGGACAGATCGAAACAAAACCGGACTTCTTTCGTGATGCGTTGAACGTCGACTTGCGAGCTGGCGGAATCGCAGGAAGGAATCCGGGCCAGATTGCCTTATCTCTGTTCAACAAGAGCAGGTTCGGGGCGCTCAACCTGGAGATTTCTGCGCTCGAGGCGGACGGCAAGGGCAAGATAGTGTCGAGCCCCCGGGTGGTCACCGCAGACGGTGTAGAGGCGCTGATCGAACAGGGCGTGGAAATTCCATATCAGCAGGCCACGAGTTCGGGAGCTACCAGCATTTCCTTCCGCAAGGCAAACCTGTCGCTGAAGGTGAAGCCGAAC
>JADJSA010000005.1 GCA_016711925.1 Candidatus Methylophosphatis haderslevensis | reverse complement strand
TCGCTTGCTTGCAGCGCGCTCGCTGCCCGGTGCCGACGGAACAATCCCCCGCTCATATCGGCAGGACGGAAATGCCCGGCGGGCGGGCACCGGCGAGCGCCGGCCGGCGCCTGCGCAGCAGGCGGCCAGCGCATCGACGTACCCTCATGCCGATCGGGTTGGCAGGTTCCGGCGCAATCGCCGGGCATGCGGCGCGGCGGCTGGGCAGCCGGTCGAAATCGCGCGCATCTGGACCGCGCCGAAAACGCCGGCAGTTGACGCCCACGCCCGAACCCCAATACTTAGCGGGGGAGTGAGATTTACGCGTCAAGCTCACGGGTCGTATCCGCGCTGGCAGCAATGAGGCAGGGCACCTCGGTGTCCGGGCAGCGCCAGAGCAGATGCGGGCCGCCAACAAAACACGAAGTCACGAGCTTCAAAATCCTCAACCTGTGGCAGCGGGCCGGTTCGCAATCGACATTTGCGGCCGACGCCGGGCTTCAATCGTCGCCAGTCATTTCCGGTGAAGTGCGGGCGGTGCTTGGTCCCGGCGTTACGCCATTGCGCAAGCCGCTGCGGCGGGGCGTGTTGGCGACAGCATCCACCGCTTGGCCTGCCGCGAGGGCAGGGCGATGCGGCCGGGTTGGTTTGAACAGTGTCGGCATAGCGTCTGGCTCAATGCCGGAGCGATGCAGCCGCGACGGAGGCGCAGAGCATCTCATCGTCGAGCAGTAAAATCATGGGCGTTCGTTGCCGGTCGCACCGGCAGGAGCGCGAAGTCACGGTGTCGCGGTGTGGGTTTCCGCGTCATCAATTCCGTGGGCGGTTCGGGCATGTCGCGCGAAGCGTCCTTTCCGCCTTATCACCCGCGAGGTACTTATGCCAACTGGAAACCAAGAACATCTATGTGTTTGGTGCCGCCCGAACCGACGGGACGCCAAGATGAAGAATCTCCTCGGAGGCAAGGGTGCCAACCTTGCGGAAATGTGTCGCCTGGGAATTGCGGTGCCGTCCGGATTCACGATCTGCACCGAGGTGTGCACGGTCTACACCGAAAAAGGCCAGGATGCCGTGGTCAAGCTGATCGAGGCCGAAATGCTCAAGGGCGTCGCGTTCGTCGAGCAGGAAATGGGCAAGAAGTTCGGCGATGCGTCCGATCCGCTGCTTCTGTCTGTGCGCTCGGTCGCGCGCCTCGATGCCCGGCATGATGGACACCATCCTCAACCTCGGCCTCAATGACGAGGCGGTGGCCGGGCTGGCGCGCAAGGCCGGTAACGAACGATTCGCCTGGGACTCCTACCGCCGTTTCGTGCAGATGTACGGCGACGTGGTCAGGGGCCTCAAGCCGGTATCCAGGGAAGATCACGATCCGTTCGAGGTGGTCATCGACGCGGTCAAGGAGAAGAAGGGCGTCCGGCTCGATACCGGACTCGACACCAATGACCTGGAGGAACTGGTGCAGCGCTTTCAAGGGCCTGATCCGCGCCCGCGTCGGCCGCCGTTCCCGCCGATCCGTGGGAGCAGTTGTGGGGCGTGATGGCGGTGTTCAGAGTTGAACAACGACCGCGCCAAGGTCTATCGCGAGTTGAACGACATTCCCGAGTCCTGGGGTACCGCGGTGAACGCAGGCGATGGTGTTCGGCAACCTCGGCGACCACAGCGGTACCGGCGTTGCCTTCACCCGCGATGCGTGCACCGGCGAACCTGTTCAACGGCGAGTTCCTGATCAACGCGCAGGGTGAAGACGTGGTCGCCGGCATCCCCGCCGCAGCAGGTGACGCTCGAAGGTTCGCGCCGCTGGGCCACTGGCGCAGGTCAGCGAAGGCGCGACGCGCCAGCTTCTGTCGCTCGAAGGACTGATGCCCCGACATCTATCAGCAACTCGTGGCGGCCGAGAAGAAGCTCGAAAAGCACTTTCGGACATGCGGGACATCAATTCACCATCCAGAGGCCGCCTTGGATGCTGCAGACCCGCAAGGCAAGCGCACTGGTCGGCGCGGTGCGCATCGCGATGGAAATGCTGCGCCAGGGCATCATCGACAAGAAGGAAGCGCTGCGCCGGGTCAGTCCGGAGCGCCTGAACGAACTGTTGCACCCAGTGTTCGACCCGGCCGCCATCAAGAGCGCAAAGGCGATCGCCCATGGCCTGCCGGCTTCGCCCGGTGCGGCCTCGGGACAGATCGTTTTCTTTGCCGATGAAGCCGAGGAATGGGTGAGAAAGGGCAAGGCCGTGATCCTGGTGCGCCACGGAAACCTCGCCCCGAAGATTTGCGCGGCATGAGCGTCGCCCAGGGCATCCTGACCGCCCGCGGCGGCATGACATCGCACGCCGCTGTGGTGGCACGCGGCATGGGCAAGTGCTGCATTTCCGGCGCTGGCACCGTGCACGTCGATTACCATGCGCGCAGCATGTCGGTCGGCGGCAAGACCTACAAGGAAGGCGAATGGATTTCGCTCGACGGCTCGACCGGCGAGGTCTACGAAGGTCAGGTGACGACCAAGGAAGCGGAACTCACCGGCGACTTCGGCGCGCTGATGGATCTGGCCGACAGTTTCAAGAAGCTCGGCGTGCGCGCCAACGCCGACACGCCGGAAGATGCCAAGGTCGCCCGCGCGTTCGGGGCCAAGGGCATCGGACTGTGCCGTACCGAGCACATGTTCTTCCAGGGCGATCGCATCCGTGCCGTGCGCGAGATGATTCTGGCCGAAGACGAAGCCGGGCGGCGCAAGGCGCTGGCCAAACTGTTGCCGATGCAGCGCAGCGATTTCGAGGGCATCTTCCGCGAAATGAACGGGCTACCGGTCACCATTCGCCTGCTCGATCCGCCGCTGCACGAGTTTGTGCCGCACGACGAGGCCCACCAGAAGATCATGGCCCACGAGATGAACGTGCCGCTGGGTGTGATCAAGATGCGGGTCGACGATCTGCACGGGGTTCAACCGGATGATGGGCCACCGCGGCTGCCGGCTCGGCATCACCTACCCCGAAATCACCGAGATGCAGGCGCGGGCGATCCTCGAGGCAGGCCTCAACATGAAGGCCCAGGGCATCGACGTCAAGGCCGAGATCATGATTCCGCTGGTCGGCACGGTGCGCGAATTCAACGCCCAGGCCAAGGTCATCCGGCAGACGGCGGCCGACGTTTTTGCCCAGCGCGGCGAACAACTCGACTACCTGCTCGGCACCATGATCGAGACCCCGCGCGCCGCCCTGATCGCCGACAGCATCGGCGGCCAGGCACAGTTCTTCTCGTTCGGCACCAACGATCTGACCCAGATGACGATGGGCTTTTCGCGCGACGACTCGGGCAAGTTCCTGCCGAGCTACCTGAAGGACGGCATGTACGAGCGCGATCCGTTCCAGTCGATCGACCAGAAGGGCGTCGGCCTGCTGGTCCAGATGGCGGTCGAGAAGGGCCGGAAGTCACGTCCTGACATCAAGCTGGGCGTGTGCGGCGAGCACGGCGGCGATCCGTTGTCGATCGACTTTTTCCACCGCACCGGTCTCAACTATGTGAGCTGCTCGCCGTTCCGGGTGCCGATCGCCCGTTTGGCCGCAGCGCAGGCGGCTATCGAAAACGAAGGCTGACGATCCGTCGCCAGACGGGAGTCTGAAGGGATTCGTCCCCGGTTCTGCGCAGCCTCAGGCGCAGAACCGGGGACGATGCATTTGCGGGCGGGCGCGGCCCGTCGCGGCGCGCGCTACTCGATCACTTTCACCGGTTGACCGGTCTGCGGCTGGCCGCCGGCGTAAAAGCCGTTGATCAGCCGCAGTTGCGCTTCGGCGTTGGCACCCAGCGGCGATTGCCGGGCGAGTTGCGCAAAGCCGCCACGCGGCAGGGCGATCGTCCTGAGCGCCCACGGGCGGGCTGCGGCAAGATCGGCATTGCCGAGCGGGCGGAACGAGGCTTCTGCTTCCTGGATGCGCGTGCGCGTGCGCGAGCGCTGCAGCGCCGCTTCGTCCTTGGCGCCGTAGAGCAGCAAGTAGTTCTGCTGCTTCGGGCCGCTGACCACGGTGGCTTCGACTGCCTGGGTCTGCCCCTGCTTATTTTTGCGCTGGCCGGTGAAGTGGGTGGCCGGCAGGCTGCCCAGCGCCAGCTTGGCGACGCGCCCCTGCTCGGGCTGGAAGACGTTGCGGATGATCTCCTCGTGCGACGCGCCGGCGTTGGCCGGGGCTACGCTGACGACCAGGCCGGCATCGCCCGCCGGGTTGATTACCGTGATGGCGTCAGGCTCGTTCTGGATCTTCCAGCCCTCGGGCGCGGTCAGCGCAATTCCCAGTGGCTCGTGGTAGAAATTGCGCCCGCGGGTCACCCCCTGCTCTCGGCTTTCGCCGAAGGGAACGCCGTTGATCGCCTGCAGGTAGCGGCCGCGGCCGTCGTCGGCATAGTTGCCCTTGTACTGGCTGGCGACCTGGCGGATGTCTTCCAGCCGCTTGTCATTGCTCGGGTGCGACGCCAGCCAGTTGGCGCGAGGCTGTGGCGTGCGGCCTTCGGCGCGTGCGCTGTCCTCGGCGTACTGCTCCTGGTTTTTCAGGACGCCGATCACGTCGACCATGTTCTTCGGATCGAGGTTGATGCGCGACAGGTACTCGGCACCCAGGCGGTCGGCCTGCGATTCCTGGTCGCGGCTGTAGGAGGCGACATAGCCGGCGGCCACACCCTGCGAAGCCTGGCTCGCCATCTGCCCGGCGCCGCCGATGCCGGTAACGCCCTCGACCACTGCGCCCAGTATGGTCGCGGCGACCACGCCGATGCTTGCCACCTGCTGGCGCGTGGCCCGCTGTGCGCTGTGGCGCGCCGTCACGTGGCCGATCTCGTGTCCGATCACCGCCGCCAGATCCGCTTCGCTGTCCAGATAAGCCATGATGCCGCGGGTCACGTAAACGTAGCCGCCGGGCAGCGCGAAGGCATTGACATCCGGGCTGTCGAGCACCGTGAAGTGCCACTCCAGTTGCTGGCGGTGCGAATGGCTCGCCAGCCGCTGGCCGATGTCGTTGACGTAGGCCTGGAGCGGCGGGTTGGCCAGCACCGTGTACTCCTTGAGCACCTGCTCGTGCGCCTGCCGACCTTCGGCGACTTCGCTGCTTTCGTCCATCACGGTGCGCTCGCGCTCGCCGCTGACCGGGTTGGTCACGGACGCGCAGCCGGCCAGCAGCGCTACGGTGCAGGCGACGATCAGCCATCGTTTTTGCATCGGAATCTCCAGTTTGGATTGGGTGGCGGCAGCCGCTGCCAATGATCCAAGAAATCCCCTGCCGGTTGAAGCGGGCGCGAACAAAAGTAACAGTGCCGAGGTGTCCGGTCGGCGCGCCGGCGCGGGCGGCACAAACGAAAACGGCCGCGTCTGGCGACGCGGCCGCTGTCCCGGAAGCCGGCGGAGAGAATCAGGCCTTTTTCATCGGGCAGGTGTTCATGCCCATCAGGGTATAGACGGGACAGAAATTGAGCAGCCCGGTAGCCAGCGGCACCACGCCGATCCAGCCCCACGCGCCAACCATGCCGGTCGCGGCGAGGACGATCAGGATCAGTCCGGCGACGATGCGCAAGGTTTTGTCGATACCACCCACATTGGACTTCATTTGCGGCCTCCATTCGGGAATCGGTTCAGCGTGGGGCCAGCGTACGCGGCAACCGCGGCGGCGTCTGTAACCTAGGTTACACAGGCGGGGCGTGGCCGTCCCGGCGCAGCGACTGCCCTGCAACCCGCATGGAATGGCGTTCTACGCTGGTCGTTGCACCGGGAGGCCCGTGTTTGCTGGCTCTGCGGCCGATCGAGGGTTGGAGTTCAGCGCGGATCGTGGGCCAGGCTGCGCAAACCGGCGGGGTCCAGAATCTCGATCTGCTCGCGCCCCAGGGCAACCAGGCCCTGCGCGGCAAAGCCCTTCAGCAGGCGGCTGACGAATTCGCGCACGCTGCCCAGCTCATCGGCCAGTTGCTGGTGGGTGGCATGCACCAGACGGCCGCGGCCCAGCAGCTGGGCGGCCAGCCGCTGGTCGAGCTTGTGGAAAGCGACTTCCTCGATCAACTGCATCAGGTCGGCGACGCGGTCGGAGAACAACTGGAAGACGAAGGCGCGGAACGGCTGCTGCGCGAGCAGCGTCTCGAAGCTTTCACGCGGCAGCAGCAACAGCTCGGTCTCGTCCTCGGTGATGCCGCGCGCATTGTAGTCGGTGTGGCCGAGCAGGCAACTCGAGGTGATGACGCAGGTTTCCCCCGGCAGCACCCGATACAGCGGCAGTTCGCGGCCGTTCGGCGCGGCCTTGACGACGCGGATGCCGCCGGCGAGCACGAAGGGAAAACCGTGGCAGGCGTGATGCTCGTCGAACACCATCGTGCCGGCCGCCAGCTCGATGCGCTGGGCGGTGCGCGTCAGGGTCGTCAAGGCATCCGGCGACAGGGTGGCGAGCACCGGGTAGAGCGCGAGCAGCCTAGTTGCGGGATGAGGTGAGTCCAGAAGGCGGTGACGCATTTGGAATCTCGCTCTGTTACACGTCGCTAACTGCAGCAGACTACAGCCATAACTCCGCTCGTTCGTGGAATCGTTACGACGTCAAAAGAAGCTCGCGTCTGGCTTTGAGCCAGACGTCTTGGAACGGTTTTGATACGGTCGCAGTTGCCGAACAGTATGAAACAGCCAGAAAGCGTAATAGTTTGGAAACGTCGTGAGTTATACGCTCAAGGCTTGAATTAGTTGATTCAACGCAGTGCGTTCATTTGGTGTTCCAAGACTTGCGACGGCAGCGCGGAGCACGGGAACATAAAGGGAATCCATGGCGCTCGCGCGGGTCACCGCTAGTCCGTTCGGTGGATCGTAGTGTGGTTGTATTTCCTTGATGGCCTGCCGAATTACGAAAACGCCAACAAGGTCCTCGGCAACATCACGATCAGCGGCGTCCAGATATCGGTCGCATATTTCGATTTGCGCAGTCAAGCCGTGGTAGCAAAGCTCCTGACCGATTATCTCAAGCAGCTTAATTCGACACAGTACTATGTCCATAGGTGGTGATTCTAGGGAAGTCAGAGCGATTGAAAACCGCCCTTACAGCGCCATATTTCTTCTCTAGTGCTTCCTTCCCGCCCTGCTCGCGGTCCACTAACGCGACTATTCCAACAATCCGATAACCTGCCTCAGTTAAGTGTTCGCAAGCTTGCCGAGTCGAGTTGCCCGTTGTAATCACGTCGTCAACAACAACAATGCTTGTGCCCCTCGGAAGCTCATTCTCAATGCGGTTCATCGTCCCATGCTTCTTTGGCTCCTTACGTACAATGGAGCCTCGAACGGTAGTCATTCCGCGATCAAATGCTCGCATGGCTACAGCCGCCGTAATAAAATCGGCCCCCATGGTTAGGCCTCCAATGGCTTCGGGCACCTCCGGTAGACTGTAGATCTCATTTAGGAACAGGTCCGCCATCAGCGATAACGCCTCGCCGTCGAGGGTTACCGCCTTACAATCGAAGTAAATGTTTGACAGTGCGCCTGTTGACAGACGTAACGGTGTTTCCAAGATAGACAAACATTTTTCGTCAATCAATTTCTGCAAGCGGGCGCGGGTTTGGGACATGGCCCCTCCTGTTAGATGTTACTCTGACCTGACCCAGCGTCGTCAAAGACGGTGAATTGTACCGACGGAAACCCTTCTTGCAAAGGACCGGGACTGGGTCAGATGGCTGAAAGCGCGCTGTAGTTGCCGATTGGAGCCTCAGTCTTTTGCTATTGGCTTCAGTTTATTGAAATCAGGTTAGCCATGCATGCGGTCGGTGGAACTTCGACGAAATCACTACGGTACGTTGACCCTAGTGGCAAATTCGGCGATCACCGGTGCGTGGTCCGAGGGGCGCTCCAGCTTGCGCGGGGCGCGGTCGATGTTGCAGGCGCTGCAATTGGCCGCCAAAGGGGGTGAAAGCAGCACATGGTCGATGCGCAGCCCCTTGTTCTTCTGGAAGCCGAGCATCCGGTAATCCCACCACGAGAAGGTTCTCTCCGGCTGCTCGAACAGGCGGAAGCTGTCGGCCAGGCCCAGTTCGATCAGGGCGCGAAACGCAGCCCGCTCGGGCGCCGAGCACAGCACCTGGTCCTTCCATGCGGCGGGGTCGTGAACGTCGCGATCGTCGGGCGCGATGTTGAAGTCGCCGGCGATCGCCAGCTTCGGGTGCAGTGCCAGCTCGTCGCGCAGCCAGCCGGTCAGCGCGGCGTACCAGCGCAGTTTGTAGTCGTACTTTGTCGCTGCCCACCGCCTGGCCGTTCGGGCAATAGACGCAGATCAGCCGCACGCCATCGACGTCGGCGGCGATCGCGCGCCGCTGCTCGTCGGCAAAACCGGGAATGCCGGCAACCACGTTGTGCAGTGCGCTGCGGGCGAGAATCGCCACGCCGTTGTACGTCTTCTGCCCGCTGAATGCCGCGCGGTAGCCGGCCGCCTCGATCTCGGCGACCGGGAACGCGGCATCTTCCAGCTTCAGCTCCTGCAGGCACACGGCATCCGGCTGCGCCCGCGCCAGCCACTCGATCAGGTGCGGCAGGCGAACCTTGAGCGAATTGACGTTCCAGGTGGCGAGTTTCATGGTGCCCTGAGAGCCTTTATCCATGCGGGGTTTGGCGCTGTCGGAAGGCGCGGGCCGGGCGCCGTTGCGGGCAGCCCGAACCCGGCTATCTTAGTCCAACCGGGGCAATGTCGCGCCGCCAGCGCGAGCCGATGCGTCGCCGCACGGCCAACGCATGTCGCGCTACTGCCGAAAAGTGGCGGGCGGGGCAGCAGTATTTGGGCGGGTCAGCGCGGCGCGGCCGTCGGGAGCACGCGGCCGCCGACTGCCGGATAGCCGGCGAGGTCGAGCATCTTTTTCCACTGGCCCTTTTCAAAGCCCTTGGTCTTCTGCGTGTTGCCGACGGTGATCGAGGGCACCATCGCCTCTTCCGGGCCGAAGATCTTGCGATAGCCGGCGAGATCCTCTTCCTTGTTCATCAGCAGTTCGGAAAACGGCACGCTGCGCGAACTCAGGTACTCGCGCGCCGCCTTGCAGTCGTCGGCGCAGTTGGGCGCGGTAAACAGCGTGACCGGGTGGTCCGCCGCCGCCTTGCGTACCGCGTACGACAAGGGGTCGTTGTCGATTACGTTGCCGGTGGCGGAGAACTCCTGCACGTTGCGCGCACCGGGCGGTGGCGGCTTGTCCGAGTAGTGGACCACACCGTCCGCACCTTGCCAGCGCCAGGTCTTGCTCTGCGCGAATGCCGCGCCGGCAAGCAGCAACAGAATCAGTATCCAAGCTTTTTTCATGCCGTTTCCACCATGCCGTTATGCCTAAGCAGGGCGTCCACCCGCGGCTCCCGGCCGCGAAACGCCTTGAAGGATTCTAACGCTGGCCGTGAGCCGCCAACAGCAAGTATTTCCTCCCAGAAGCGTTGTCCGGTCGCGCCATCGAGCACACCGTGCTCGCCGCGAGCCTCCTCGAACGCCTCGAAGGCGTCGGCCGAGAGCACTTCTGCCCATTTGTAGCTGTAGTAGCCGGCCGCATAACCGCCGGCGAAGATGTGCGAAAAGCGGTTGGGAAAGCGGTTCCAGGCCGGCGGAACCATCACGGCGACCTCGCTGCGCAAGGCATCGAGTAGTTGCTGGTAGGTCTGGCTACCGTCGGGGTCGAACGTCGAATGCAGCCGCAGGTCGAACAGCGCGAATTCCACTTGGCGCAGCGTCTGCATGCCGCTCTGGAAATTCTTCGCCGCGATCATCTTGTCGTAGAGCGCGCGCGGCATCGGCTCGCCGGTGTCGACATGCGCGGTCATCTGCTGGAGCACGTTCCACTCCCAGCAGAAATTCTCCATGAACTGCGACGGCAACTCGACCGCATCCCACTCGACGCCGTGGATGCCGGCAACCGCCAGTTCGTCGATTTGCGTCAGCAGGTGGTGCAGGCCGTGCCCAGCCTCGTGAAACAGGGTGATGACCTCGTCGTGGGTCAGCAGCGCCGGCTTGCCGCCGACCGGGGGCGAGAAATTGCAGGCCAGATACGCCACCGGCCGCTGCACGCCCTGTGCCACGCGCCGGCGGGCGATCGCTTCGTCCATCCAGGCGCCGCCGCGCTTGGTTTCGCGCGCATAGAGATCGAGGTAGAACTGCCCGACCAGCTCGCCGTCGCGGACGATGCGGAAAAAGCGCACATCCGGGTGCCAGGCCGCAGCGTAGTCGGTTTCGATGCGCACGCCGTAGAGGCCTTCGACCACGTGGAACAGGCCGGCCAGCGCCTTGTTTTCGGGAAAGTATTGCTTCACTTCCTGCTCGGAGAACGAATAGCGCTTCTGCCGCAACTTCTCCGAGGCATAGCCGACATCCCACGATTCGAGCGTGTCGAGCGCGAGTTCGGTGCGGGCGAACCGGCGCAATTCGTCAACGTCGCGCTGCGCGAACGGCCGCGCCTTGGCCGCCATGTCGCCGAGGAACTGCATCACCTGCGCCGGACTTTCGGCCATCTTGGCTACCAGCGACACCTCGGCGAAGTTTGCGTAGCCGAGCATCTTCGCTTGTTCTTCGCGCAGCTTGAGTATTGTGCCGATCAGCGCGCCGTTGTCCCATTCGGGCTTGCCGAATTCCGACGCGCGCGTCGCGTAGGCGCGGTAGATGCGGGCGCGCAGGTCGCGGTTGTCGGCGTATTGCAGCAGCGGGATGTAGGAGGGCGCATGCAGCGTGAATTTCCAGCCGGCGCGGCCCTCCTTCTCCGCAGCGGCCCGCGCGGCCTGGCGCACGTCTTCGGGGATGCCCGAGAGATCGGCTTCGCTGTCGACCCATTCGGCATGCGCGTTGGTGGCGTCGAGCAGGTTCTCGGAGAACCGGGCGGCCAGCCCGGCGAGTTCTTCCTGGATCTGCTGGAAGCGCGGCTTCTGCCCCTCTGGCAGTTCGGCACCGGAGAGGCGGAAATCGCGCACCTCGTTGTCGATGATCCTGCGCTGCGCGCGGTTCAACGCGGCGAACCCGGCGCCTGCGCGCATCGCCTTGTATTTGGCGAACAGGTTCAGGTTCTGCCCCAGTTCGGCGTAGAAGCGTGTCACCTCCGGCAGCATCGCGTTGTAGGCCTCGCGCCATTCGGGCACGTCATTCACGCCGTGCAGGTGGCCGACGATGCCCCAGGCCCGCGAGAGTTTTTCCGCGGCATCGGTCATCGGAGCGACGAAGTTGTCCCAGGTCGGGGGTGAAATGTCGGCCGCCAGCCGTTCGATCAGGGCGCGGTTGTCCGCCAGCAGTTCGGCGACCGCCGGCGTTACGTGCGAAGCATGGACCGCGTCAAAGCGCGGCAGGCCGGAGAAATCGAGCAGCGGGTTCATCTTTCACTCATCAAGTCGGGTAAGGCGGTGATTCTGCCTGATTCTGTCTTGTTCGGCCGACGTGGTCGGTGTCAACGCATGACGCATCCGACAGACCGGGCAGGTGCGAAGTTCTGGCCGAATGGTTCATCCGGGCTTTCCGACTTTGCCGGCGGCTGCCATCTTGCGACGCATCCCCTCAAGCGCAGCGGCCATCAGGCGTCCCCAGAGCGGCAGGGCGAGATGGGCCAGCTTGGACACGATCCGCAGCACGACCAGCCAGATCACCAGCGCCGACGGCGGGATCAGCGGTGGCGAGGCTGTCCAGGAGAACAGATCGTTTTCGCCCGCAATGACGCGCAAGATTCCTGCCGTGATCAGCAGGAAGCCGAAGCCGAAGATATAGGCGTAGCCGTAACTGGAAAATTTCGATGGTGGCAGGTCGAGATGGGTGTCGATGTAATCGCATCGCCGCCAGACGGTGAATGCAAAGGTCGCGCCGATGATCGCGGCCAACTGGGCGATCAGCGGCAGGTGTAGCCGGGCCTGCCAGTCCTGCCCCATGTCGACGAATGCGGCGGGTTGGTGATTCCCGGTGATGGCAAGGAAAAGCGCGCCCAGCATCACGGCGAGCCAGAGGCCGTGGCCGACCAGGTGGCGAATCGCGCTGATCGCGCGCGGCAACTCGCCCCTGCCGGGCCGCGCGGTGGTCAACATCATGCGAGCGAGGTTCGCCAGGTGATAGAGCACCGCTTCGACGACGAAAAGCAACAGCACATCGGTTGCCAGCAGCGTTCCCTTCGACCACCAGAGCCAGGCAGGCACCAGGGTCGCGGCAGCCAGCACCAGCAAGTCGCAAACTAGGGTTTCGGCGGTGGTTTTGTAAGGTGAAAGCGGGCTCAGCGGGTCGTCCGCGGGGGCCGCCTGGGGCGTCGCAGTGCGGGTGGGTTGGGCCGGCGGCTTGTTGAGCCCCTTGAAGCCGTGCAGTTCGCTGAGCGGGGTTTGTCTTGACATAGGGGCTCCGAACGACAGGAACTTCTTCACTCGCCGATCGGCGTTGGGCGCCAGTTGGAGTTGGTCGCGGCGGAAATCACCGGGAAGCGTAGCCTTGCCTCGCGCGGAAACGACCGTCCATTCGGATCAGCCGGCCAGTCGGGTCAGCGCCTCGCGATACTTGGCACTGGTTTTCGAGATGATGTCGGGCGGCAGTTTCGGGCCGGGCGCCTGCTTGTTCCAGTCCAGGGTTTCCAGATAGTCGCGCACGAACTGCTTGTCGAACGAGGGCGGGCTGCTGCCTTCGCGATAGCCGTCGGTCGGCCAGAAACGCGAGGAATCGGGCGTCAGCGCCTCGTCGATCAGGTACAGCGTGCCATCCTGGGCGAGGCCGAACTCGAACTTGGTGTCGGCGATGATGATGCCGCGCGTCAGTGCGTAATCGGCAGCCTCGCGATAAATCTGCAGCGCCGCTGCGCGTACCAGCCCGGCCAGCGTGGTTCCGACCAGCTTGGCGCAGGTGGCATAGTCGATGTTCTCGTCGTGATCGCCCAGGTCCGCCTTGGTTGCGGGAGTGAAAATCGGTTCCGGCAGCCGGCCGGCCTGACGCAGATCGGGCGGCAGCGCGATGCCGCAAACCTTGCCGCTGGTCTGGTAGTCCTTCCAGCCCGAACCGATCAGATAGCCGCGCACTACGGCCTCGATCGGCAGCGGGTGCAGGCGGCGCACCACGATGCCGCGGCCGCGCACCTGTTCGCGTTCGCCGTCGCCGCGCACTACCGACTCGGGATCGATATCGACCAGATGATTCGGAACGATGTGGCGCAAGCGCGCGAACCAGAAGTTGGATACCGCAGTCAGTACCTGGCCCTTGCCCGGAATCGGGTCAGGCAGAATCACATCGAAGGCCGACAGCCGGTCGGTGGTGACGATCAGCAAGTGTTTCTCGTCGACGGCATAGATGTCGCGCACCTTGCCACGGCCGATCTGAGGCAGGCTCTTGATGGTCGATTCAAACAGGGGAAGGCTCACGCTTGGCAACCGGGCAGGCAAAGCCGGATTATAGCGGCGCCCGGCGGGTGCGAAGTAACCGCAGCATCGGCAAATGGCGCCCGCCGCGGCGGGCTGCCGAGCGGTTCGCGACGGCGCCTTTCAGTAAAGCAGGTGAGCCGCGCGGGCCTGCAGCCAGGCGCTTTCGTCGGCGCGGGCGATCCAGTCGAGGTCGTCGGCGGTGGCAGCGGGATCGTCCACCCACTGGCGCAGCAGCGCGCTGCCGTTGATCAGGTCTATCGCCAGCCGGTCGTGCTCGTACTCGTAGGCGAAATCACGCCAGATCGGGTAGTCGGGGCGCAGATTGCGCAGCGCCTTGAAAGCCGCTGCCATCAGCCGCCAGGGGCGGAACGCGGCGTGATCGTAGCGTGCGTCCTCGACATGAATCTGGATACCCGCACAGAGCCTGCCGGCGTGTTTGTGGAAGGTCGGCTCGAACCAGCATTCGCGCAGGCGACAGCCGGCCAGCCAGTGCGGGGCACAGCGCTGCATTTCGCGCAGCAAGGCGCCGGCGTCAAGGTCGGGCGCGCCGAAAAGTTCCAGCGGGCGCGTGGTGCCGCGGCCCTCGGAGAGCGTCGTGCCTTCGAGCATGACGGTGCCCGCGTAGCAGCGCGCCATCGACAGGTTCGGCGCGTTCGGGCTCGGGTTGATCCAGGTGCGCTCGCCCAGCGGCCAGCCGTAGCCGGGCGGCGCATCGGGTGACCAACCCTCCATGTGGATCACGTGGCAATCGACCTGCAGACCGAGTTCGGCAATGAACCAGTTGGCCAGTTCGCCCAGGGTCAGACCGTGGCGCATCGGCAGCGGGCCGGCGCCGACGAAACTCTCCCAGCCAGGTCGCAGCGTGAGGCCCTCCACGGGCCGGCCGGCCGGATTCGGCCGGTCGAGTATCCAGATCGATTTGGCGTGCGCGGCGGCGGCTTCGAGCACATAGCGCAAGGTGGTGATGAAGGTGTAGATGCGGCAGCCGAGATCCTGCAGATCGACCAGCAGCCCGTCGAAGCCCGCCATCATCGCGTCGGTCGGCCGGCGCACTTCGCCGTACAGGCTGAATACCGGAATGCCGTGCGCCGGATCGACGAAATCCGGCGACTCGACCATGTTGTCCTGCTTGTCGCCGCGCAAGCCGTGCTGCGGGCCGAATGCGGCGGTGAGCTTTATCCCAGCCGCGCCAGCGCGTCAAGCGAGTGGGTGAGATCGCGGGTGACCGAGGCCGGGTGTGCGAGCAGCGCAACGCGCTTGCCCTCGAGCGGCGCGCGCAGCGCGGGTTCGTCGATCAGCCGGTCGATGCCGAACTTCATGGCGTTCCTTCAGATGAAAAACGCGTTCGTCGCGAGGTCGAGCGAGAGGGCAAATCCTGCGCGACTATGAAAGTCCGGACGCGCCGACGGATGGGCCAGCGCCCAGTATGACAGACCCCCGTCGATGTCCTCGACCACGGTCGACAGCCCGATAGCCAGTGTTGCGCAACGCCACGGCGGCAACGCAATATGCGCATCGAGTTGAATTGAATCCGTTGTGCGATCGACGTGAATCGCCGGCGTGGCCGGGGCGCCGGCGGATTCGTTCGGCAGCGCGCGTTCGCGGTACCCGGAAAAGGTGTAGTGGTCCCACTGCCCCGAGGGCGAAAAATTCCACTCGCGGTAGCCGTCGTCCGAGCTTGCCGCGATGAAAGCCTCGAAACACGTCTGCGCCCAGAGGCGACCTGCCGCGGCCGGCGCGCTCGCCGCAGGAAGGCGCAGTTGCGCCAGATCGCCGGTCAGGCAATAGGCCAGGTGCAGGCCAGCCGCATCGTGGCCGAGTGCGACCGCGATCGAACGCACGAACGGGCACAGCCTCTGGCGATGGCAGAGGAGTTCGATCTGGTTGGTGTGGCGCAGCGGCGAAGACATGTCGAAGCGTCGGTGGGCGCGGGACCGATACTCTACCTCGGCGGCCCCTCGATCAGGCGCATCGGCTCTTGCGCGCGGGTGCGGGTCTGCCCGGATGCGCCGCGGAAAAATCCGGCGCACAATTGCCGGCGCAAGCACCAACCACAATCATCGAGAATGGAGAAGACAATGGCCAAACAGGATACCTGCTGCACCCTCGTTCCCTACTTCAAGGTCCACGCCGGCAAGCTCGGCGCGTTCAAGGCGCTGTGCGACCAGTTCGTCGCCAAGACCGCGAGCGAGCCCAAGTGCGTGCATTACGCCTTCAGTTTCGACGGCGAGAACGTGCATTGCCGCGAAGGCTATGACGATGCGGCCGGCTTGCTGGCGCACCTCGACAACGTCGGCGCGCCGCTGCAGGAAGCCTTGAAGATCGCCGACATCACCCGCCTCGAAGTGCACGCGCCGGCCGCCGAAATCGAAAAACTGCGCGAACCGCTGAAGGCACTCTCGCCGCAGTACTTCACCGTGGAAATGGGCTTCCGGCGGTAAAGGCCGGCCTTTGCGGCGTATGGCGCAGACGGCGGTGGCGGACTCACCAAATCACCTCGACAGCGCCGGGCAGGCGGCGCGCGCCTCGGCCTGGCACTCGCGCTCGCGCTGGCGGCACAGGGCGCTTGGGCGTGCAAGTTCGTTCAGCCGACGCAGCCATTTTCGCAGCGCCTGTCGGAAGCGCCGCTAGCGTTCATCGGTGTCGTCAGTCAGGCCGGCGATTCGTCAGTTGTTTTCACGATCGAACATCCGCTGCGGGGGATCGACGCCAAGTCGTTCACCTTGCAGCGCTAGGGGCTGAGTTCCTGCCACATCCGCTTCGGTGCCGGCGGGCGATGGATTTTCGGTAGTGAATACTTGATGGAGCCGTCGATGCTGCTCGGTCGCGCCGAAGTCGCCTCGGCGACAGCATTGGGTCGATTGCGCAGGCGGGACGACAGCCGGTTGTCCCTGCCAGCCGAATGGCAAATCTGTTCGCGGGCATCCCAGTGCGTCGCACTGCCCTACGGGTGTTCGACGACGAGCGCGGTCTCGCAACATGAGTCCGCGGCAAGAAAGCAGGCGTGGCGCATGGGCGGCGACCCAAGGATGCTGGGGTGCGCCGGACCGCCGGCGAACACGCCGGATTTCCCGGCGCCGCTATGCGTCGCCGGGCGCTGCGGCGCCTGGCTTCTCGATTTCCGCTGAGGCTGCCGGAAGAACAGGAACAATCGTGGTCGGACGCCTCCTACTGCAGCGTCGATGCGTCCAAGTCGGCCGACGCACGATAGACAAGGAATGCCAGCGTCGCACAAACATGCAAACTCGGATCCGGTGGGCTACGACGAGAAAATCGACGCTGGCCCTACTGCCTCTTCTGACCGCTACAAGCCGCTGGTCTGGTGTCGCGCGCGACACCCGGGCCGGCGTCGTCCAAGTCCGGCCCGGGGGCGCCGATAGTGCAGTTGGTTGTTACAGCGCGATTGTCCTGGCCTTGCCCGGTTGAGGTGCGCCCGGCTCCTGCTGGCATGTGGTGGCGGCACCGGAATGTGGCTTGGTGCGCGCGACCTGCTCGTTCGACACCGGCGTGTGCGTGACGGCACCGGAACCGAATGCCGCCACGAACACTGCAACGGTCTGCACCAGCAGCGCCGACATCAGCACGGAAGTCAGCAGGTCCCGGCCCTTGCTTGGGCGCGCGATCCAGAGGTCACTTTTACGGCCGGCTTGCCTGGCCGGTTCTATGGCCGGTGTTGCGAGGCGTGCGCACATGGTCAATCTCCTTTCTGTCGTCGTGGTCGGCGGATCGAGCCTTGTGGTGCTCGTTCGCCCCGGCGCTACATCACTGAAGGGGTGCGGTGAGGTGTGAATCCATGTCACCTTATCCGGCTTCCGCCATTGACCTTGCGGGTCGGGAGTTCAGCCGGAACAGAGTGTCGCGTCAATGGAATGTTATGGATTGCCAATCGAGCAATCAAACGATATATTTTGCCGTCAGATGTGAGAAAAACTAACAGAGATGGCCCACCGACTACCGCCACTTTCAGCCCTGCGGGCGTTCGAATCGGCCGCCCGGCTCGAAAGCTTTTCCCGCGCCGCGGACGAGATTCACGTGACTCACGGCGCTGTCAGCCACCAGGTGCGGGCTCTCGAGGCGTTTCTCGGCGTGCAGTTGTTCGCGCGCACCGGGCGTCGCGTCACGCTCACGCTCGATGGTCTGTACTTCGCCGACCGGGTTCGCGCCGCGCTCAACCTGATCGGAGAGGCTGCCGCGTCGATCGGGCGGGCGGACCGCGGCCGCCGCTTGCGCATCAGCGTCCTGCCGTCGTTCGGCGCGCGCTGGCTGATGCCGCGCGTGGGGCGCTTCATGGAGCGCCATCCCGGACTCGACCTGAGCATCGACACGACTACGCGGCTCGCCGATTTCACGCGCGAAGATGTCGACATCGCGATCCGCTTCGGCAAAGGTGGCTGGCCCAACGTGCACGCCGAACTCTTCATGCCCGACGAGTTCTTTCCGGTTTGCAGTCCCTCCCTGAACCATGGCCGGCTGCCGAAGCGCCCGGCAGATCTGCGGCGGTACCCGCTATTGCTCGCCTCGGAAGGCGAGTACTGGGCGCCCTGGTTTCGCGTGGCCAATCTCGACTTGCCAGAACCGACCCAGGGCACGGCTTTCAGCGACGCGGCGCTGATGCTCGAAGCGGCGATCGATGGTACCGGCATTGCGTTGACCCGCCGGTCGATTGCCGAGGCGGACCTGGCCAATGGCAAGCTGGTGCGGCTGTTCGATGTGGCCTTGCCATCGCCCTGGTCGTATTACCTTGTCTGGCCAAAGCATGCACCTCACTCCCCGAGCCGGGACGCGCTGCGCGCCTGGTTGCACGAGGAACGCGATCGGCCGATCTGACGGGCTGCCGCGGCTCGACGGCGCGTATTCAACTCGGGGATAATCGCGTCCAAAGCCAATTGCCGGCGGGCCGCGTCGCCGAGCACACCTTCCATGACAGCGAACCGCCGCGAACTCGAACTGCTCTCGCCCGCCAGGAATGCCGACTTCGGCATCGCGGCGATCGACCATGGGGCCGACGCCGTCTACATCGGCGGTCCCGCCTTCGGCGCGCGTTCCGGCGCCGGCAACCCGGTGGCTGACATCGAACGCCTGGTGCGCCACGCGCACCGCTATGCGGCGAAGGTATTCGTCACCCTCAACACCATCCTGCGTGACGACGAGATCGACGCGGCGCGTCGCCTCGTCTGGCAGGTTTATGAGGCTGGCGCCGACGCCCTGATCGTGCAGGACATGGGGCTGCTAGAAGTCGATCTGCCGCCGATCCAGTTGCATGCCAGCACGCAGACCGATATCCGCACGCCGGCCAAGGCGCGCTTCCTGCAGGAAGCGGGCTTCTCGCAGATCGTGCTGGCCCGCGAGCTTTCGCTCGAACAGATCCGCGCGGTGGCGGCGCAAACCGAATACACGCTCGAGTTCTTCGTACACGGCGCGTTGTGCGTGGCATATAGCGGCCAGTGCTACATCAGCCATGCGCATACCGGGCGCAGCGCCAATCGCGGCGAATGCTCGCAGGCCTGCCGCCTGCCGTACACGCTGGCCGACGGGCAGGGGCGTATCGTGGCGCACGAAAAGCATCTGCTGTCGATGAAGGACAACGATCAGAGTGCGAATTTGCGCGCCCTGATCGAGGCCGGCATCAGTTCGTTCAAGATCGAAGGGCGGCTGAAGGATCTCGGCTACGTCAAGAACATCACCGCACGCTATCGGCAACTGCTCGACCAAGTGCTCGCGGACCTGCCGGACTATCGCCGCGCGTCGAGCGGGCGCAGCACGTTCGCGTTCGCGCCGCAGCCGGAGAAAACCTTCAACCGCGGCCTCACCGACTACTTCACCAACGAGCGGCAGCACGGCATTGAGGCCTTCGACAGCCCGGCCTTCGTCGGCGAGCAGATCGGCACCGTGCTGCGCGTGGGCAGCGATTTCATCGAGGTCGAGGCGAACGCGGCGATCCACAACGGCGACGGATTGTCGTTTTTCGGCAGCCACAAGGAACTGGTCGGCCTGGGTATCAACCGTGTCGAGGGTACGCGGCTGTATCCGAACGGTATGGCCGAAGGACTCGCTGCAGGGGCCGCGCTGTTCCGCAACCGCGACCAGGTCTTCGAGCGTCTGCTGGAGAAGAAATCGGCCGAGCGACGTGTCCGCGTCGACCTTCGATTCAGCGAGACGCCCGATGGATTTGCCTTGACGATGACCGACGAGGACGGCATCGCGATCACCGCGCCGCTTGCCCATGCAAAGGAGCGGGCAAACAACGCCGAGCGTGCCGTGCACACGATCTGCGAGCAACTGGGCAAGCTCGGCAGTTCGATGTTCTGTGCGGGTGAGGTGACGCTGCAGCTCTCCCAGGCCTGGTTCCTGCCCGCCGGTGCGCTCAATGCGCTGCGCCGGGATGCGGTGGAAAGACTGGAGGCCGCGCGCCTCGCGGCATATCGCCGCCCGCCGCGGGCGCAGGCGGTCGAGCCGCCGGCGGTCTATCCGGAAAGTGCGTTGTCCTACCTGGGCAACGTGTTCAACGACAAGGCGCGCGCCTTCTACGCCAGGCACGGCGTGGCGGTGATCGATGCCGCCTACGAGGCCAACCAGGAACGTGGCGAAGTCTCGCTGATGATCACCAGGCACTGCCTGCGCTACAGCTTCAACCTGTGCCCGAAGGAATTGAAGCAGTTCGACCTTTCCGGCCAGGTCAGGGCCGAGCCGATGACCCTGATCAACGGCAAGGAACGCCTCACGCTGCGCTTCGATTGCAAGAAGTGCGAAATGCACGTGGTCGGCAGCATGCGCAAATCGGTGGCCGACGCGCCGGCGGTGCCGGTGACGTTCCACCGCAAGGCACCGGCGGCCGTCACATCAGCCGGCCCGGCCCGCCGTTAGCGCCGATGTCGACGACGCTGCCGGTTTTCGCCTTTGCCCAGTTCTGCATGTCGCTCTGCTGGGTGGTCTATGCCGCCTTCCTGCCGGCCCTGGCGGCGCAGGCCGGCTTGCCGAAGTCGGTGGTGGTGTGGCTGCTGCTGCTCGACCAGGTCATGTTCATGGTGTCCGATTTCC
>JADJSA010000004.1 GCA_016711925.1 Candidatus Methylophosphatis haderslevensis | reverse complement strand
CCGCCGGCAATGTTCGACCTGTTGCGCCCACCCGATACGAAATTGACGTTTTGCATGGGAACGGCGGGTTCCGGGCGCTGCCTCGCGATGCCGCTGCCCATTCGTTGAACGCGCAGCGAGCCACGGGCAGCACACCGCCAGAGTCGGGACCGGGCAAGGGTGCCGGTTGATTGCCGGGAAGTCGGAAACCGCATCCGCTTCGCCGGCGAAGCAGGCGATGTCCGAAGTTGACCCGCTCCGCCACTCGGGCGCGGGTCGAACTCCGTGCGGCGCAGCGGTCCGCTGGCGGCGCGCCGAACCCATCTGCGCGGCGTGCGGCGATGGCTGCGGCCGGCGATCCGCCCGCCAGTTCGGCGCGACGGAATTCCGCGAAATCGGGGCGGGAACAAACACGTGGTCGAGAGAAAGGCACGCTGCGGTGCCCTTCACTCGTTGCCCGGGATCGGGCCTATGCCATCTCTTCGTACAGCGGCAGCGTGAGGAATTCGACAAACTCCTCGGCGGTCGACATCTGCTCGAAGATCTCGGCGGCGCGCAGGTAGGTCGCGTTAAACGCCGCTTCGGGAATGGTTGGCTTGATCTTCGCCATCTCCTGCGGGATCAGTTCGCGCACCATCTCGGCGGTGACCTTGCGGCCGTCGTCGAGCTTGCCCTTCGGGCTGCGTATCCATTGCCACACCTGCGAACGGCTGATCTCGGCGGTGGCCGCATCTTCCATCAGGTTGTGGATCGGCACGCAGCCGTTGCCGCCGAGCCAGGCGCCGAGGTACTGGATGCCGACGTTGATGTTGCCGCGCAGGCCGTCTTCGGTGATCGGCTGCTCGGGCTGGAAATCGAGCAGGTTCTTCGCTGCGACGTCGACATCGTCGCGCTTCTTGTCGATCTGGTTTTGACGATCGCCCAGCACCTTGACGAATTCCTCCATCGCAGTGTCGACCAGCCCCGGATGCGCGACCCAGCCGCCGTCGTAGCCGTCGGTGGCATCGCGGGTCTTGTCGGCACGGATGCCGCCCATCGCCTTCTCGTTGGCCACCGGGTCGCTCTTGATCGGGATCAGCGCGCTCATGCCGCCGATGGCCGGCGCGTTGCGCTTGTGGCAGGTCTTGAGCAGCAGCAATGCATAGGCGCGCATGAACGGCGTGTTCATGGTGATCATGCCGCGGTTGGCCAGGCAGAAGTCACGGTTGTGCTTGAAGATCTTGATGCAGGAGAAGATGTAGTCCCAGCGCCCGGCGTTGAGGCCGGCGCTGTGCTCGCGCAGTTCGTGCAGGATCTCGTCCATCTCGAACGCGGCGAGGATGGTCTCGATCAGCACGGTGGCCTTGATCGTGCCCTGCGGCAGGCCGAGTTCGTTCTGCGTCATGACGAAGATGTCGTTCCACAGCCGCGCTTCGAGGTGGCTTTCCATCTTCGGCAGGTAGAAGTAGGGGCCGGCGCCGCGGGCGATCTGCTCCTTGGCGTTGTGGAACATGAACAGCGCGAAATCGAATATGCCGCCCGAGACGCGCTGGCCATCCACCAGCACGTGCTTCTCGTCGAGATGCCAGCCGCGCGGCCGAACCTGCAGGGTGGCGACCTTGTCGTTGAGGATGTAGCGCTTGCCGCCCTGTTCCAGGCTGATGGTGCGGCGGATGGCTTCCTTGACGTTGATGTGGCCCTGGATCTGGTTGTTCCAGTTGGGCGCATTCGAATCCTCGAAATCGGTCATGTAGCTGTCGGCGCCGGAGTTGAGCGCGTTGATGATCATCTTGCGCTCGACCGGGCCGGTGATCTCGACGCGCCGGCAATGCAGGGCCGCGGGCAGCGGCGCGATGGTCCAGGCGCCTTCGCGCACGGCCCTGGTCTCGGGCAGGAAGTCGGGCAGCTTGCCGGCGGAGATTTCGGCATGGCGCAGCTTGCGGGCGGCCAGCCGTTCCTGGCGCCGTGATTCGAACGCCCGATGCAGCTTGGCGACCAGCGCCAGCGCGTCATGGGTCAAAATGGATTCGAAACCTGCTTCGATCGGCGCATTGACTTGCACGCCCGCCGGCAGGGTGAGTTGGTTGCCGGCAGAAGCCTGGGATGAAGTAGATGCCATGGTTGTGCCCTCTGACTTGAGATTGCGTGAGCCGCATCGGCGATACGTGTCGCGAATGCGCCGCGAATGTACCGCGAACGTTCCGGGCGGATGCCCGATTCCCTAGGTACGCGTAGTGATGAAGCGTACCACCTCGTGCAGCGAGTCGCCGGTGGCGTCCGGCGTGACGCCGAGTCGCTCGGCCGGCAGGCCGCTGCGGTTGATCCAGATCGTGGTATAGCCGAACCAGGCGGCGCCGCAGGCATCCCACCCGTTCGACGATACGAACAGCATTTCCCGCGCCGGCAAGCCGAATGCATCCGGCGCGAGCTGATAGGCCGCCGCCGCCGTCTTGTATTGGCCGACCGCATCCACCGACAGCACCCGCTCGAACATGCCCTGCATGCCGGTGTGTTCGACGAGTACATCGAGCATCGCCGGCGTGCCGTTGGACAGGATCGCCAGCCGCATATTCATTGCCTTGAGCGCGCGCAATGCATCGAGCGCATCGGCATGGGCCGACAGTTGCGCGTAGCGCGCCATCAGTTGCGTCTCGGCCGCCTCGGTGAGCGCCAGGCCGAGCGCATCCGCCGTCCACCGCAGGGCGTCGCGCGTGACGACGTCGAATGGCTGGTAGCGGTTCGACAGCGTGCGCAGCCGGGTGTAGTCGATCTGGCGCTCGCGCCATAGCCGGGTCAGTGCGTCGCCCTTGCCGGGAAACAACTGCTCGGCCAGCACGCCGATCGAGTACACGTCGAACAGCGTACCGTAGGCATCGAACACCACGACGCGAATCGGTGGGCGTTGCGCGGTTTCCATGGTTCCCGACACCTCCTGAAGTTGATTCTGCGCCCGGCGCCGCGAACCCCGCGTCTTGCGGTCGGCCCTAATGTTGCGCCGTTACAGAGTTTATTACCCAATCGCGGCGATGTTAATGCTGTGTATAGTCACTATATTTGTGACTGGAAGTATCAAATGGCGCGTTTTCGGGAGATCGAGACCTTCGTTTCGGTGGCGGCACGCGGCAGTCTGTCCGCCGCGGCGCGCGAGGAAGGTGTGCAGCCCGCGGTGATCGGCCGCCGCATCGATGCGCTGGAGGCGCGGCTCGGCGTCAAGCTGATGGTGCGCACCACGCGCCGCCTGACGCTGACCTTCGAGGGCGCGGCGTTTCTGGAGAACTGCCAGCGCCTGCTCAACGACCTCGACGACGCGGAGAGTTCGGTGTCCGAAGGCGGCGTCAAGGCGACCGGCCTGCTGCGGGTGACGGCGCCGGCCGGCTTCGGCCGGCGCCATGTCGCGCCGCTGGTGGAAACCTACATCGCCGAAAATCCGGATGTGTCCGTTTCGCTCGATCTGTCGGACCGTATCGTCGATATCGTGACCGAGGGTGTCGATTGCGCGGTGCGCATCGGCGACCTCGACGACTCGCGGCTGATCAGCACCAAGCTTGCCGAAACCCGCCGCGCCGTGGTGGCCAGCCCCGCCTATCTGGCGGCACACGGCACGCCGCTGCAACCGGCCGACCTGCAGCATCACCGCTGCCTGACCCTGGGGCCGAGTTCCAGCCAGAGCCGCGGCTGGCAGTTCGTCGTCGATGGCGAGGCGCTGACCTTGCGCCCGAACAACGCGTTGCGCTGCAATGACGGCGCCGTGCTGCGCGACTGGGCGGTAAGCGGACTTGGCCTGGCCTGGCGCTCGATGTGGGAAGTCAAGGCCGACATCGCCGAGGGCCGGCTGGTCGAAGTGCTGGCCGAGTTCGCCAGCAATCCTTTCGGCATCTACGTGGTCTACCCGCAGCGCCGCCACCTGCCGTTGCGGCTGCAGTTGTTCATCGCGCTCCTGCGCAAGGCCTACCGCGATCCGCGGCACTGGTAGGCGCTGCCAACCGGGGGCGGGCCGCCCGGTGCCGCCTTGGCAAAAGTTCGATCGGAAATGGCGAATCGCGAGGTACAGCGGCGTGCGTAAGGTTTGCGCCCGGAGCACGGTCCAGTGCAGTGCCGGGCCGCGTTGGCGCGGTTCGTGGGCCGGAGCAAGTGCGACCGGCTGTCACAATTACCTACTCAGGAGATGAACCATGTCGAACAAGATCACTGGTGTTGCGCTCGCCACTGCCGCTGCCGCGCTGTTTGCATCCGGTGCCGTGATGGCGCCTCTGGCGCAGGCGGCCGAAGATGGCAAGGTGAAGTGCGAAGGCGTCAACGCATGCAAGGGCACCTCGGAATGCGCGACGGCGAAGAGTTCCTGCAAGGGGGCGAATGCCTGCAAGGGGCAGGGCTGGGTGAGCAAGGCCAGCAAGGCAGAATGCGAGAAGGCCGGCGGCAAGGTGGTGATGGAAAAGAAGATGTAAGCCGCCGCGCGATCGCTGCAGCGTGACACGCGGCGCGCTGCGCCGCGTGTCGGTTTCGCAGGGCGACACACAGGGTGGGTCATGAATGAAGCAAACGCACGTGCGCCGCAAATCGCCGGTTTCGGTCTCGGCCTGCGCACCGATCACTACCATGATTTCGTCGAGCGCAAGCCTGCGGTCGACTGGATCGAGATCATCTCGGAAAACTACATGGTGCCCGGCGGCAAGCCGCTGCACTACCTCGACACGATCCGCCGCGATTATCCGATGGTCATGCACGGCGTGTCGCTGTCGATCGGCGGCACCGACCCGCTCGATCGCGACTACCTGCGCTGGCTCAGGCAACTGATCGACCGCGTGCAGCCGGGCTGGGTGTCGGATCACCTGTGCTGGACCGGCGTCGACCACCACAACCTGCACGACCTGCTGCCGCTGCCCTACACCGAGTCGGCGCTGCGCCACCTGGTCGATCGCGTGCACGAGGTACAGGAATTTCTCGGCCGAAGAATTCTGCTCGAAAACGTGTCGAGCTACGTGGCCTACGCGGCGGACGAAATGCCCGAGTGGGAATTCGTTTCCGAACTGGCGCGCCGTGCCGACTGCCATCTGCTGTTCGATGTGAACAACGTCTATGTCAGCAGCCGCAATCACGGCTTCGATCCGCATGTCTATGTGGATGCCATGCCGGTCGGGCGGGTCAGGCAGATCCATCTCGCCGGCCACGAGGATCACGGCGATTTCGTCATCGATACGCACGATCATCCGGTGCGCGACGAGGTGTGGGATCTCTATCGCTACACGATCGCGCGCATGGGTGCGGTGCCGACGATGATCGAGCGCGACGACCGCATTCCGCCGCTGGACGACCTGCTGGCCGAACTCGCCCAGGCCCGCGCGATGGCAGATTCGGCGCTGGCGCTGCCCGCATGAACACGCTGCAGTCCCAGCAGCAGGCGTTCCGGCGCGCCGTCGTCGATCAGCCCGCGACCGAACTGTTTGCGACTGGTTCGAGCGATCCGCAGCGCCGCCTGAAAATCTATCGCCACGCCTATCGCAGCCGCCTGACCGATGCGCTGGCTGCCAACTACCCGGTGCTGGCGCGCGCGCTGGGTGACGAGGCCTTCGCCCGGCTTGCCCTGCAGTACATCGCGGCCCGGCCGTCGCGCCATGCGTCGATCCGCTGGTTCGGCGATGAACTGGGCGCTTTCTGCGACGAGTGCGGCGAACTGCGCGACGGCCTGCTGCCCCACCCGGCGCTGCGCGATCTGATCCGGCTCGAGTGGGCGATCTGCGGCGCCTTCGATGCCGCCGATGCGCCGCTGGCCACGCGCGCCGACCTGCTGCAACTCGTGCCCGAGGCGTGGCCGGCGCTGCGCCTGCGCTTTCATCCGTCGGTCGGGCTGCTCGAACTCGATTGGGGCGTCGAGCCGATCTGGCAGGCGCTGTCGCGCGACATCGAGGACGGCCTCGAACGCGAGGTGCCGGAACCGCGCGCCAATCGCCACGCGATCGTTGTCTGGCGCCAGCACCTTACGCCGAAATGGCGCTCGTTGGAGACGGTCGAAGCCGTCTGTCTCGCGGCGGCGCTGCGCGGCGAGTGCTTCGGCCCATGCTGCGAACTCGCCGCGAACCGGCTCGCCGGCATCGACGCGCCTGCCACTATGGCCGGCTGGCTGCAGGGCTGGCTGATCGAGGGACTGATTGCCCGCGAGTGATCGGGCTGGGAGCCGCATGGACAGGCGTTCTTCAGGCATCATGCCGTGGCAGCGCCTGCCGGTGCGGCTGCTGGCATGGCATGCCCGCAGATCGCCTATCCATGCGGCTTCCAGCCCGGCAGTGTGTGCAGCGCCGGGCGTTCGATCCCGGCCCGCAAACAACCGCCGCCGAAACTGCCGCCCAGGCCCCCGGCGGCCGACCGGCGCGCCCACCGGCCGGGCGCGCGCTCAGCCGGGCCGAGGCAGGACGATATCGCCGCTGTGAAAGCCGTAGCTGCCGCGCCGGCGGTCGGCCACGAAGTGATCCAGCGTGTAGCGGATCGAGCGGAAGGCAATTTCATCCCACGGAATCCGCGCTTCGTCGAACAACGCGACCTCGAGCGATTCCTGCCCGGCGGAAAAGTCCAGATCGACCAGCCGTGCCAAATAGACGATGTGCACCTGATCGACATGGGGAACGCTGAACAGGGTGTACATCGCGCCGACCTCGACGCGCGCGTTGGCCTCCTCGAGAGTTTCGCGCATCGCCGCCTCGGCGGTGGTCTCGCCTTTTTCCATGAAGCCCGAAGGTAGCGTCCAGTAGCCGAGCCGCGGTTCGATCGCCCGCCGGCAGAGCAGAATGCGCTCCTGCCACACCGGCAAGGCGCCGACCACCAGACGCGGATTCTCGTAATGGATGGCGCCGCAGGCGTCACAAACGTGGCGCGGCAGGTGATCGCCCGCGGGCACCTTCAGACTGACTCTCGCGCCACAGGCGCTGCAAAAATTCATTGCCCGGAACCGCCGCCGAAAACCGCATTGTAATCAAGCGCGGACCACCCGGGCGGATCGCCGCCGGCGACGTGACGTTGTTCCGCGGCCGGCAGGGTATTGGCCTCAAGTCGGGCAACGCCGATGCCGTAATGCAAACGGAAGCGATCGACGCTGCCGCCGTCTCTCCGCAGGGAGCGATGGTGCGGGAACACCGGCCGCCCGGATCACGCCCAGGCATGGCCGACGACGGACGAAGGAATACAGCGCGCATGACGAGTCTTGACAAATCCAAGTTCGAACACCTGAAGGCATCGGGCGATCTGCCGTCGCCCAAGGGTGCCGCCCTGGCCATCATCCGCCTGACGCAGCGCGCCGACGTGTCGATGGCCGAACTGTCGCGCATCATCAAGACCGATCCGGCATTCGTCGGGCGCCTGATCAAGGCCACCAACACCGGCAACCTTGCCGGCCGGCGCCCGGTTGCCTCGGTGCAGGACGCGCTGACCGTGCTCGGCCTGCCCGCCGTGCGCACGCTCGCACTGGGTTTCTCGCTGATCTCGACCTACCGCTCCGGCGCTTGCCGCAACTTCGAGTACGAGGCGTTCTGGTCGGGTTCGCTGGTCGCGGCGATCACGATGCAGGCGCTGACCGGGCATACCCGTTGCGCGCAACCCGAGGAAGCGTTTTGTCTGGGTCTGCTGGCGCGCGTCGGCGAACTGGCATTGGCCACGCTGCATCCGGACGAGTACTCGCATGTGCTCGGGCGCATCGCGGTCGAGCGCGGAAAGACGCTCGCCGGTCTCGAACGCAACGCCTTTGCGATGGATCACAACGAATTGACCGCCGCCATGCTCGCCGACTGGGGCATGCCGAAGGTGTTCTCCGATGCGGCCTACCACTTCGAGGAGCGCGGCGAAAGCGCCTTCCCGGAAGGATCCCGGCCCTGGCTGCTGATGCAGTCGCTGGCCATTTCGCAGCATGTGGCGACAATCTGCATGGCGGCCGAGCACATGCGCAGCACCTTGATGCCGCGGCTGTTCCTGCTCGGCTCGCGGATCGAGATCGACACCGGGACGCTGACGGCGATTTGCGACCGGGTTACCCAATCGTGGCGCGAATGGGGTGCGCTGCTCGATCTGGCAACCCGCGAGATCCCGCCGTTCGAGGAACTGGCCAAGGCGCCCAACGAACCGCAGGTTCTGCCCGCGCCGGATGTGGCGGCGACGCTGCATGGCGAGGTTCCGACCAACCTGCTGCGCGTACTGGTGGTCGACGACGAGGAATCGACGCGCGCCGTGCTGACGGCGATGCTCGAAAATGCGGGGCACGTGGTATTCGAGGCAACCAACGGTCGCGAAGCGCTCGAGGTGGCGGTGGCGAGCCAGCCGCACCTGATGATTACCGACTGGATGATGCCCGAGATGGACGGCATCGAACTGATCCGTGCCCTGCGCCAGACGCGGGTCGGCCGCGGAATGTACGTGGTGCTGATCACTTCGTCGGATGACGAAGACAAGCTGGTCGAGGCGTTCGAGAACGGCGTCGACGATTTCATGTGCAAGCCGCTCAACCAGCGGGTGCTCGGGGCGCGGCTGCGAGCCGGGCAGCGGGTGATCCGGCTGCAGCAGGAGGTCGAACGCGATCGCGAGGAGATGCGCCGGTTCGCCGCCGAACTGGCGGTGACCAACCGGCGCCTGAGCGATGTCGCGCTCACCGATTCGCTGACCGGCTTTGCCAATCGTCGCTACGCGATCGACCGGATGACCGAGGAATGGTCGGCCGCCAGGCGCCACAAGCGCGCGCTGTCGTGCATGGTGATCGATGTCGACGAGTTCAAGCAGATCAACGACACCTACGGCCACGACGTCGGCGACATGGTGCTGCGACAAATGTCGGCGTCGATCAAGGACGCACTGCGGATGCAGGATGTGGTTGCCCGCATGGGCGGCGACGAGTTCATCGTGATCTGTCCCGATACCAGCCTGGCGCAGGCGATGGTCTGCGCGGAGCGGGCGCGCCAGTCAGTGGAAACGGTGAAGATACGCACCGGGATGCTGCAGTTGCGCGTCAGCGTGAGCATCGGTGTGGCCGCCTCGGCCAGCGGCATGAAGGGTTCCGATGACCTGGTCAAGGTCGCCGATCAGGGGCTCTACCTGGCCAAGCAGCGCGGGCGCAATCGCATTGCCGCGGTGCAGTCGGGTCCGCAGGGCGTAGTGCGCAACAGTCCCAATGGTCAGGGCTAGAGACGCATGAAATCAGGCGACAACACTCCCTTCGGCCGGCTCGTGCTCGGCGCCCCGGGCGACGAAACGACCAAGCACAAGCCGCTGACCGGCGAGCGCTTGCTGCGCATCCTGGTGGTTGACGACAGCGAAGACGACGTCATGCTGCTGCGGCACGAACTTCTCGGACACGGAATCCGTTTCGAATACGTGCGGGTGGATGCCGACAGCCCGATGCGCGAGGCGTTGGCCGACGACGACTGGGACATCGTGATCTGCGATCACAACATGCCCGGCTTCGATTCCCTCGGCGCGCTCGATGTGCTCAAGACGAGCGGCAAGGACATCCCGTTCATTCTGTATTCGGGCCACATCTGCGACGAGCAGGCGTTCATGGCGATGAACCAGGGGGTGGCCGACTACGTGCCGAAGGGCAACATTGCACGCCTGGTGCCGGTGATCGAGCGCGAACTGCGCGGGGCGGCGATGCGCGAGGCGGTGCGGGTGGCGGACGACCGGATCAAGGAACTCGCCTTCTACGACAGCCTGTGTGCGCTGCCCAATCACAACCTGTTCTGCGCCCGGGTCAGCGAATGGCTGCTGGAAACCGAGCGGCGCGGGCGGATCGCCAAAGGTGCGCTGTTCTATATCGATGTCGATCGCTTCCTGCGCATCAACGCAAGTTTTGGCTATGAAACCGGCAACGAACTGCTGCGGCAGGTAGCCGGCCGCCTTAACGAATCGGTCGAGACGCGGGTGGTGCTGGCGCGGCTCGGCGCCGACGATTTCGGCATCTTCTTCGAGGGAGTGGACGATGAAGCCAAGGCGTCCGCGGTCGGCGAATGGGTGCTCAAGGCCTTCGATGCGCCGTTCCACAAGGACCGGCTCGAACTGTATCTGACGCCCTCGATCGGGGTGTCGTTGCTGCCCAAGCATGGCCAGGAAGTGTACGAACTGTTGATGAACGCCGAGACCGCAATGGCGGTCGCCAAGCGCCACGGCGGCAACGGCGTGCGCATCTACTCGCGCGAGATGAATGCCAGCTCGGCGGAGCGCGTGGCGCTCGAAAGTGCCCTGCGTCATGCCGTCACCCGCGATGAACTGTTCCTGCAGTATCAGCCGGTGGTCGATAGCGAAGCCGGGCGCATCGTCGGCGTCGAGGCGCTGGTGCGCTGGCAGCATCCCGAGCGCGGACTGATTCCGCCCGATCGCTTCATTCCGATCGCCGACGAATCCGGGCTGATCGTCGAGATCGGCGGGTGGGTGCTGGCGAAAGCCTGCGCGCAGATGCGTGCCTGGCACGACCAGGGCTTTTCCGGCTTGTCGGTCGCCGTCAACGTATCGGCGGTCCAGTTCGGCCAGCCGCGCCTGCTCGAGGTAGTGAGCCGCACTCTGGAAGAGTCCGGACTCGACCCGCGCTGCCTGATGCTCGAGATCACCGAAGGCGTGCTGATGAAGGACGCCGAGACCGCGGTGGGCATGTTGCGCGCGCTCAAGAACATGGGAGTGAAGATCGCCGTGGACGATTTCGGCACCGGCTATTCGTCGCTGACCTATCTGAAGCGCTTCCCGATCGACGTGTTGAAGATCGACCGCTCGTTTGTGCGCGACCTGGTCGACGACGAAGACGACGCGGCCATCGTCAGGGCGATCATTGCGCTGGCAAAGAGCCTTCACCTGACCACGGTGGCGGAGGGTGTCGAGACTGCCGAGCAAGCCAGCCTGCTGCGCACCCAGGCGGTCGAGCGTTTTCAGGGCTATTACTTCAGCCGGCCGCTGAGCGAAGAAAAAATTTCTGAAAAACTGGCTAAAGATCGGTTTCTGCCCGCCGTAACCGGGGCATGAGTTCGTTCGGCCGCGAGGCCACTTCTCACCTGTAGGAAAACCTCCTACAGGATTCTGCGCGTTCGTTCCGACCCAGTTTTCCGAATTCCCCCGATACCGCACCTGTCGTCGTATCCGGACAATGCGAAGCGTGCGGCGAGGGGATCGCCGGAAACCAAGAGGGTCGAGAAAATGAACACCGCGGAACAGTACAGCGAGATCAAGGAACTGAATCTTTCCTATCTCATGCTGGCGCAGCAGATGCTGCGCAGCGAGCGCGACAGCGCCATGTTTCGCCTCGGCATCAACGCCGACGTGGCGGACGTGATAGACGGCCTGACACCCGGCCAGATGCTCAAGATGGCCGGTTCCAACATGCTGCTGTGCCGCTTCCGGTTCGACGACAATTTGCTGCTCGGCCTGCTCTCGGGCCATGGCCGCGAGACCGCGACCTCGCATCTGCACGCGGTCATACTCGCCGCCGGCAAACCGGCCGAAGCGCTGGCCTGACCGATCGGGAGCGACAAATGACCATCAAGAGCGTAGTTTCGGAAGCGCGCGAAATCGGACTGGCGATCGAGATGATCGAACTCGGGGCGCGCATGCAGATGCTCGAATCGGAAGTGAATCTGTCGCGCGAAAGGCTGCTCAAGCTGTACAAGGAAGTGAAGAAGGAATCGCCGCCCAAGGGCATGCTGCCATTCTCGGCGGACTGGTTCACCACCTGGCAGCCGAACATCCATTCGAGCCTCTTCATGGCGTTCTATCGCTATTTGAGGGAGAATGCAGGGGTCGATAACCTGCAGGGCATCCTGAAGGCCTATCGCATGTATCTGGATCACGTCCGTCTGCATGGCATGGAATGTGTGCTCAGCCTGACACGCGCCTGGACCCTCATCCGGTTTTTCGACGCGAAAATGCTCAAGTACGCGACCTGCGGCGAATGTGGTGGTCATTTCGTCGCGCATGGTTACGACCTGACCGACAACTTTGTCTGCGGTCTGTGCAATGTCCCGGCCCGCGCCGGCAAGACCGGCAAAAAGAAGGCCGAAGCCGCCGCCGAAGAGAGTTTCTGTACCGTCTGACCTCCTCCTTGCCCTGCAAGGGGTTCCAGCCGCCCGGGCCCGTGCCTTGGCGGCCTTTTTTTGTGCAGTGGCGGTTCAGCCGTCCGGCTCAAGTCCACCGGCATGGGGCCGATATTTGCCTAGTCACAGAAACTGGCCGCGGCAGGTCGAGAGTCGGAGTTGCCGCGCGCGACTGGAGAGTCAGGGATGTTGCTCATCATCGGGTACGTGGTCATCCTCGCGGCAAGCGTCGGGACCTACGCCATCCACGGCAGTCTCGGCGCACTGTGGGTGCCCGCTGAATACGTTGCCATCGTCGGTCTGACGATCGGCGGCTTCGTCGCCGGCAATACCGGCAAGGTAGTCAAGGCCACGCTCAAGGGCATTCCGCAGGTCTTCAAGGGTTCGAAGTTCTCCAAGGCGCTGTACATGGATCTGCTGGCGCTGCTGTTCGAGATACTCGCCAAGGTTCGCAAGGAAGGGCTGATGTCCATCGAGTCGGACATCGAGAAGCCGGATGACAGCCCGATTTTCTCCAAGTATCCGAACGTGGTCAGCGACCATCACGTGGTCGAGTTCCTCACCGACTACCTGCGCATGATGGTGGGCGGCAACCTCAATGCGTTCGAGATCGAGAACCTGATGGATATCGAGATCGAAACCCACCATCACGAGGCCGAGATCGCCCCCCATGCGGTTGCCAAGGTGGCCGACGCGGTCCCGGCGTTCGGTATCGTGGTGGCCGTGATGGGCGTGGTCAATGTCATGGGGTCGGTGGGGCAGCCGCCGGCGGTGCTCGGCAAGATGATCGGCGGCGCGCTGGTCGGCACTTTCCTCGGCATCCTGATTTCCTACGGCTTCGTCGCTCCGCTGGCGGGCCAACTCGAGCAGAAGGCCGGCGAAGGCAGCAAGATCTACCAGTGCATCAAGGTCGTGTTGCTGGCAAGCATGAACGGTTACGCGCCGCAGGTGGCGGTCGAGTTCGGTCGCAAGGTGCTTTATTCGACCGAGCGTCCGACGTTCATCGAACTCGAGGAAGACATCAAGAGCCGCAAGGGCAAGTGATGCCGGCGGACCCGGCGGGCAGGCGGGCCGAACGGCTCAGCCCGGTCCGCGCAGACATACGGCCGGAGCTTGCGCAGCCACCGGGCAATCGACCATGAGCGACGACACCCAACAGCCAATCATCGTCAAACGCATCAAGAAGGGCGGCGGCGGCCACCACGGCGGCGCCTGGAAGATCGCCTATGCCGATTTCGTCACGGCGATGATGGCGTTCTTCCTTCTGATGTGGCTGCTCGGTTCGACAGCCAAGGGCGATCTCAAGGGGATTGCCGACTTTTTCAATACGCCGCTCAAGGTCGCGCTGATGGGCGGCTCCGGCTCGGGCGACAGTTCCAGCGTTCTGCAGGGCGGCGGTCGCGACCTGACACGGACCACCGGGCAGGTGCGGCAAGGCGAAGTCGACGCCAAACGACGCACCATCAACCTGCAGGCGCTTCAGGCCGAAAAGGAAGGCAAGATGGCGCGCGCCGAGGCGGAGGCCAAGGAACGCGCCAAGCTCGCGGAACTCAAGGGGCAGATCGAAGCGCTGGTCGAAGCCAATCCGGCGCTGCGGCCGTTCAAGAACCAGCTCTTGCTCGACATCACCAGCGAAGGTCTGCGCATTCAGATCGTCGACGAAAAGAACCGCCCGATGTTCGACAGCGCATCGGCCGAACTGAAGCCGTATACCCGTGAAATCCTGCACGAGATCGGTCGCGTGCTCAATCAGGTCGAGAACCGGCTCAGTTTGTCCGGGCACACGGATGCGACCCAGTACGCCGGCGGCGATCGCGGATTCTCCAACTGGGAACTATCAGCAAGCCGCGCCAATGCTTCGCGCCGCGAACTGATCGCCGGCGGGATGGACGAAAAGAAAGTGCTGCGCGTAGTCGGCCTGGCCTCGAGCATCCTGTTCGACAAGGACGATCCGGCCAATCCGATCAATCGGCGCATCAGCATCATCGTCATGAACAAGCGCACCGAGGAAGCGCTGATGCGTGACGGCAGCGGCGTCGACGTGGATGCGGGCAAGCCGCTCGATCCGGCGGACATCACCGTGCAGCCTGCCGCAACGCCCGCCAAGCCAGAGTAAAGATCCGACGACACCGTCCGTAAAGGAAACAGCATCCGCGGATTGCAATGCGGCCGCGGTCGAGCGAGAGCAACTGAAAGGCCCACGGGGACTTGCATGAGACGTTTCATAACAGGCAAAGCGATAGCGGGGCTGGTGTCCTCCGCAGCGATCGCGGCCACGATGGCGGTATTGGCGCCGGCAGGCACTGCAGCCGGCTGGATCGCTGCCGCCGCGCTGCTGCCGGCACTGATCTGGACCGGCCTCATCCTCGTGCCCGGAGAAGCCTCGCGTGCCGCAGCCGGACGCAACGCCCCGGCTTCGGGCGACACTCTGCGGGCGGAGCTGATCGAACTGCTGCATCAGGTCGCCGAGCGGTTCACGGCGCAGCTTTCGAGCATCGACGATGAAGCCGCACGCGTACAGAAGATCCTCGCCGACGCCATCGCCGAACTGACCGACAGCTTTCACGGCATGCACGCCAATGTGTCGGAGCAGCAGCGGGTCGCGCTCTCGATCACCGATCACGACGAAGACGGCGGTGTCGCAACGCAGATCGACCACTTCATCGGCGAGACCTCCGCCACCATGCAGCACGTGGTCGATACGATTGTCGCCAACAGCAAGGTCGGCATGGAACTGGTCGAACTGACCGACGGCATTGCCAGGCGCACGATCGAGGTCGATCGCATGCTGTCCGCGATAGGCGGCATCGCCAAGCAGACGAATCTGCTGGCGCTCAATGCCGCGATCGAAGCGGCGCGAGCCGGCGAGGCGGGGCGCGGCTTCGCGGTGGTCGCCGACGAAGTGCGCGATCTGTCTACGCGCACGGCGAAGTTCAGCGCGGAGATTTCGCAGGTGATGTCCGGCATGAGCCAGACCGTGAAGGAGACCGAACTTGCACTGCAGCGCATGGCCTCGCAGGACATGACGTTCGCACTCGAATCGAAGGGCCGGGTCGAAGCAGTGGCACAGCAGGTACAACGCATCAGCAACGAGCGTTCGAGCGCCATCGACAGTCTCGGCGCGGCGGCGAACCGCGTCGATGCCGAGGTCAATCGTGCGGTGACCGCGCTGCAGTTCCAGGATCTGGTATCGCAGCTTGTCGGTCACGCCGGGCGCCGCATCGAAGCCATGCGCAATGCGGCCAAGGCTGTCGACGAGCTGGCGAAAAACCTTGAGTCGGACCCGCGTGGCGCCAACGTGCGCGAGGTCTGCAACGAATTGCTACGCCTTGGCGAGCATCTCGATGCGGATTCCGTATCGGGCAAGCACAATCCCGTCGCGCAGGCCACCCTGTCGCACGGGGCCATTGAATTGTTCTAACCGGCGGGAAGACTATGGAAAAGACCGTCCTTGCAATTGATGATTCGGCGTCGATTCGCCAGATGCTGTCATTCACCCTGAAGAACTCGGGTTACGCCGTGATCGAGGCCGTTGACGGCGTCGACGGCCTCGACAAGGCGCGAGGCAAGACGGTGAATCTGGTTCTAACCGACCAGAACATGCCCCGCATGGACGGTCTGACGCTGATCAAGTCGCTGCGCGGCATGGCGCAGTACAAGTCGGTGCCGATCCTGATGCTCACAACCGAATCTTCCGACGCGATGAAGGCGCAGGGTCGCGCCGCAGGCGCCACCGGCTGGCTGGTCAAGCCGTTCGATCCGCAAAAGCTGATCGAGGTCGTCAAGAAAGTCATCGGCTAGCCGCCTCGAATACCGCGTACCAGGGAGCAGGGTGCATGAGCATCGACATGAGCCAGTTCTACCAGGTGTTCTTCGAGGAGGCGCAGGAGCACCTCGGCAGCCTTGAACATCTTTTGCTGGAAATCGATCTGGCCAACCCGGACCCGGAAGATCTGAACGCCGTCTTCCGCGCGGCGCATTCGATCAAGGGAAGCGCCGGCACCTTCGGCTTCCAGGATCTGGCGGACGTGACGCATGTCATGGAGACCCTGCTCGATCGCGTGCGCAAGAACGAGATGCGTCTGACCGAAGACATGGTGGACGCCTTTCTCGAGGCCGGCGACGTACTGAAGAACCTGCTGGCGGCGCACCAAGGGTTCGCGGTTGCTGATCAGCAAGCCGCCGCTGCGGTCTCCCGTCGCATCGAGGACCTGCTCGAAGGGCGCCCGCCGATCGACTCACCGGTAAGTCGGGTCGTGCAGACCGCCACGGCCGGGCCGTCCGATCACACTTACCAGATCAGCTTCGTGCCGGAGCAGCACAGCGCTGCCGACCCGGACGTCATGGAAAACCTGCTGGCCGAGATCGGCCGCATGGGTAAGGTGACGGTTGCCTGTCGTGGCGCTGCCGACGGCAGCACGCCATGGCGGCTGAGTGTCGCGGCCGCAATCGATCGGGCAGCATTGCAGAGCGTCATCGAGTTCGTAGCACGCAGCGGCTCGATCCGCTTCGACGATGCGCCGGGACAATCTGTGGCGGCAGTCGAAGGCGAGGATTTCGGCTTCTTTGAAGCGACGCCCGACTCACCGCCGGCAGACGATGTCGCCTGGGGGCTGTTCGCCGACTCTTCCGCGGCTGTCGGGAGGGCGGCACCGGAACCGTCGAACGACGCTGACTCGAGTACGCCGATGGCTGCGGCGGTCGATTCGACTGGCGCGGCGGACGGCAGCTTCGGTCTGTTCGATCCCGTCGCACCGGTTGAGCCGGCGCCAGCGAACGAGACTGCGCCGGATACGCCCAAGCCTGTGCCGGCGGCACCGGTGGGCGCCGCCGCGCGTCCGGTCGCGCAGGCGGCAAGCGGAGCCAATGCCGACAAGGGATCGATTCGGGTCAGCGTCGACAAGGTCGATCAGATGATCAATCTGGTCGGCGAACTGGTGATCACCCAGGCCATGCTGACCGCCGCCGCGGAGAAGGTCGATCCGGTGTTGTTCGAACGCCTGCTCAATGGCCTCGCGCAGCTCGACCGCAACACGCGCGATCTGCAGGAATCGGTGATGTCGATCCGCATGATGCCGATGTCGGTGGTGTTCTCGCGCTTCCCTCGCGTGGTGCGCGATCTGTCGCAAAAGTTGGGCAAGTCGGTGGAACTGAAGCTGATCGGCGAATCGACCGAACTCGACAAGAGCCTGATCGAGCGCATCACCGACCCGCTGACGCACCTGGTCCGCAACAGTCTGGATCACGGCATCGAGATGCCCGAGGCACGCCTGGCCGCCGGCAAGCAGGCCAGCGGAACCATCACGCTCAAGGCCTATCATCAAAGCGGCAACATCGTCATCGAAGTTGGCGACGACGGCGGCGGCCTGCGCCGCGACAAGATACTCGCCAAGGCGCGCGAACGCGGACTGCCGGTGCACGACAACATGAGCGACCAGGAAGTCTGGCTGCTGATCTTCGAACCGGGTTTCTCGACCGCCGAACAAGTCACCGAGGTATCCGGCCGCGGCGTCGGAATGGATGTGGTCAAGCGCAACATCGCCGCAATGGGCGGTCGGGTAGACATCGAGTCGATGACCGGCGTGGGCACACGGATCACCGTGCGCTTGCCGCTGACACTGGCGATTCTCGACGGCATGTCAGTCGGGGTCGGCAGCGACACGTACATCATTCCGCTCAACTACGTCATCGAGTCGCTGCAGATCAGCGCCGGGCAGCTTCGCACCATCTCCGGCACCGAGCGCGTGCTCCAGGTGCGCGGCGAATACCTTCCGGTGATCGCACTGCACGAACTGTTCGGCTGCCGCAATGCTCAGCATGATTTCGCACGCGGCATCATGATCGTGCTCGAGGCCGATGGCATCAAGGCGGCCCTGTTCGTCGACGCCCTGCTTGGCCAACACCAGGTTGTCATCAAGAGCCTGGAAGCGAACTACCGTCGGGTACCCGGCATCGCGGGCGCTACGATCATGGGCGATGGCCGCGTGGCGCTGATCCTGGACGCGGCCGCGCTGATCGGCAAACACTCGCGCAGCCTGGCGGCCGCAGCCTGAGCTACACGCCGGCAAGGGCGTGATCCTTCCTCAAGAACAACGGATCACAGCCGTAACTGCTCGTAGATCCCGTCACGGAGAACTACGATGCTGCAGATGCAATCCGGCAATGCCACCGCCGATCGCGATGAATCCGCCTATGCCCAGGAGTTTCTGACCTTCACGCTGGGCCAGGAGGAATACGCGATTGACATTCTCAAGGTGCAGGAAATTCGTGGCTACGACGCGGTGACCGCGATCGCCGGTGCCCCGGAATTCATCAAGGGAGTCATCAACCTGCGTGGCACGATCGTGCCGATCGTCGATCTGCGCATCAAGTTCGGGCTGGGAAAGGTCGAATACACGCCCTTCACGGTAGTCATCATCCTGCATCTCGAAGGGCGCATCGTCGGCATCGTCGTCGACAGCGTCTCGGACGTGACCGCACTGCGGGATGAGCAGATCAGCCCCGCACCCGATTTCGGCTCGGCGGTTCGCGCCGATCACATTCGCGGCCTGGCCAGCGTCGATCAGCGGATGCTGATCGTGGTCGACATCGCGCAACTGATGCTCGCGCCCGACATGGCGCTGACCGACGCACCGGTGCAATGACAGGGGGGAAGACCATGAAACTGATGAACCGACTTACGGTGGGCCACAAGCTGTGGCTGATCACCGGGTTTGCCGTTCTCGCGCTGGTTGCCATGACCGTGGCGCAACTGGTAGGCAAGCGCAACGTCATGCAAGCCGATCGCAAGGAGCAGGTGCGGATCGCGGTCGAAGGGGCGTGGGGAGTGATCGACGGCTATGCCAAACGGGTCGCCGCCGGAGATCTCGACCGGGAGACGGCACAAGAGCAGGCGGCGGCGATGCTGCGGGCGATTCGCTACAGCGGCAACGAGTACTTCTGGATCAACGACCGCGCGCCGCGCATGATCATGCATCCGATCAAGCCGGAACTCGACGGCAAGGATCTTGCCGAGGTCAAGGATCCGAACGGCAAGCGCCTGTTCGTCGAGATGGTTCAGACCGCAGCCACGCCCGCGGGCGGATTCGTCGATTACATGTGGCCGCGCCCGGGCAGCGATCGTCCGGCAGACAAGGTGTCGTTCGTCAAGGCATTCGAGCCCTGGGGCTGGATAGTCGGTTCCGGCGTCTATCGGGACGACATCGATGCCGCAATCGTCAAGGATGCGCTGGTCACCGGTGGCGTTTCGTTGCTGCTGTCGTTGCTGGTAGTGGGATTCTCCGTCTATATCAGTCGCAGCATCGTCATCCCGCTGTCGCGCGGCGCGGAGGCTGCCGACGCAATCGCCAAGGGGACGCTCGACAATGAGTTCGAGGTGGTCGGCCGCGATGAAACCGCGTGGCTGCTGCATTCGCTGCGGGTGATGCAGAAGAGCCTGCGCGAGCGCATCGCCGCCGAGCAGAAGATCTCTGCGGAGAATCTGCGCATTCGCTCGGCACTTGACAAGTCTTCCACCAACACCATGGTCGCCGATCCCGACGGCAAGATCATCTACATGAACGAATCGGTGCTCGCGATGCTTGGCGCGGCACAGAACGACTTGCGCCGTGCCATCCCGTCGTTCGACGCAGCGACGCTGATCGGCCGCAACTTCGATGATTTCCACCGCAATCCGTCGCATCAGCGCAGCCTGCTCGCCGGGCTCACCGCCACCCACCAGGCGCAGATCGAGCTGGCGGGACACGTGTTCCGTCTGACCGCCAATCCGGTTCACGACGCCGGCGGCGTGCGCATCGGCACCGTGGTCGAGTGGCTGGACCGCACGGGAGAGGCAACCGCCGAGCGCGAGCTGGCGCAACTGATCGCCGCCACGCTGGCAGGCGATTTCACCCAGCGCATGGCGACCGAGGGAAAGCACGGTTTTCATCTCGAGATGGCAGGCGGTCTCAACCGTCTGGTCGGCAACGTATCGGGCGCGCTCGGCGACGTTGCCCGTGTACTGAACGCGATAGCGCGAGGCGATCTGACACAGAAGATCGAAGCGGACTATGCGGGCACATTCGGTCAGCTGAAGGACGACACCAACACCACGGTCGAACGGCTCAAGGAAGTGGTCGGACGGATCAAGGAAGCCACCGAAGTCATCAACACCGCGGCACAGGAAATCAGCGCGGGCAACAGCGACCTGTCGGCCCGCACCGAAGAGCAGGCCAGCCGGCTCGAAGAGACCGCCAGCTCGATGGAACAGATCAACGCCACCGTCAAGCAAAACGCCGACAACGCGCGGCAAGCCAACGACCTGACCCGCAGCAGCAACGAAGTCGCCGAACGCGGCGGGGCGATGGTCGGCAAAGTCGTCGATACCATGGGCGCGATCCAGGAAAGCAGCAAAAGATCGCCGACATCATCGCGGTGATCGACGGCATCGCTTTCCAGACCAACATCCTCGCGCTCAACGCTGCCGTCGAAGCCGCCCGCGCCGGAGAACAAGGCCGCGGCTTCGCGGTAGTCGCCTCGGAAGTCAGGAGTCTGGCCCAGCGCAGCGCCACCGCCGCCAAGGAAATCAAGGCCCTGATCGACAGCAGCGTAGGCAAGGTAGACGACGGCGCGCGGCTGGTGCAGGAAGCCGGGCAGACGATGACCGAAGTGGTCGCCAGCTTCCAGAAGGTGGCGCGCTACGTCACCGAAATTGCCGAAGCGAGCCGCGAGCAAAGCACCGGCATCGAGCAGGTTGCGCAAGCGGTCGGCCACATGGACGAAGCGACGCAGCAGAACGCCGCACTGGTCGAGCAGGCGGCCGCCGCCGCCGAGAGCCTGGAAGAGCAAGCCCGATCCCTGGTCCAGACCGTCGCCATGTTCAAGCTCTCGAACTCGGCCCAAATGGTGACAGGCGATGGTCCGGCGGTTGCCGTTGCGCTGCCGTCCACAAAGGCGAAGGTCCAGCCGAAGCGGCGCCTGGTGCCGGTAGCGGCAGGCAACCTCGCGGAGGAGTGGCAGGAGTTTTGAGCGCGCGCGTTGCTCGCAACGCGTTTCAAGGTTTGCCGCGCAGTGCCGATAACCGAGCAATCGGCCTGCTAGTCGCAGCACGAACGGAAACAGTGAGGAACAGATGAGAATCAACCACCCGGTCACCACCGTCGAAGTCGAACTGCGCGAGAACCATTCGATCGTTTCCAAAACCGATCTGGGCGGGCGCATTACCTATATCAACCACGACTTCCTCGAAATCAGCGGCTTCACCTCCGAGGAACTGATCGGACAACCGCACAATATCGTGCGCCACCCCGACATGCCCAAGGAAGCCTTTGCCGACATGTGGTCGGTACTCAAGGCCGGACGGCCCTGGACCGGGCTGGTGAAGAACCGCTGCAAGAACGGGGATTTCTACTGGGTCAAGGCCAACGCGACACCGATCCGCGAGAACGGTCAGGTCGTCGGGTACATGTCGGTGCGCACGCAGCCGTTGCGCGCCGAGGTGGCGGCGGCCGAGGCCGCGTATCGAGACTTTCGCGAGGGTCGTGCCGGCCACTTGCGAATCCGCGACGGCAAAGTCGTGTGCGCGCGCAACTGGGCGCCGGTCGCGATTCTGCGTTCCCTGAGTATCCGCCAATATCTGATTGGCGTTATCGCGGTTACGATCTTGTTCATGGCGGCCATCGGCGCCATGGGATTGCACGCGTTGTCGACTACCACGCAATCGATCGATACCATCCACAACGATCGTGTGGTGCCCTTGAAACAACTGCGCCTTGTGGGCGACAGCCTGGCAAACAGCCTTTCCAACCTGCAGAAGGCCCATGACGGCGGACTGCCGTGGGCCGAGGCGTTTGCGCGGCTGGAAAGTAACCGCAAGCTCGCCAGCGAACAATGGAAGGCCTACACAGAGACCTATCTCGTCGAAGACGAGAAGAATCTGGTCGCCGAAACCGAACCCTTGTTCGGCAAGGTCGATGCCAGTTTCGCCCGAGTGACGCAACTGGTCCAGGCCAAGGACCAAAAGCTGCTCAACGAGTACATGGAGAAGGGTGTCTACGCGGCCTACGAGCCCATGCAGGGCAAGCTCGACGCACTTTCCGAGCTCCAGATCCGCGTATCGGCGGACGAACTTGCGGCCGCGCGCAAGCGCGCCGAAACTCTCAATTGGGTGATCGGCGGACTGGCTTTGGGCGCGGTGCTGATCGCTGCGGTACTGGGGTGGTTGCTGATGCGTGCGATTCGTCGTCCGATCGACGACGCGCTTGGCTACTTCAACGTGATGGCCGAGGGCAAGCTCAATGTCGAGATCGACACTTCGTCGCGCAACGAGGTGACCCGGATTCTCGACGCAGCCAAGTCGATGAAGATCAAACTCGGATTCGACATGGCGGAGGCCAACCGCGTTGCCGCCGAGAATCAGCGAATTCGAACCGCGCTCGATTTCGTGCAGACCAACGTTCGAATTGTCGATACCGAAGGGAAAATCCTCTACATCAACGAGGCGTTGCGCAACACGATGCGCCGGGTCACGCCCAAGCTGCGCGAGACGATCCCGGATTTCGATGCCGACAAGGTGATCGGCCGCAGCATCGGCATGTTCTACGCCGATCCGGGCGCAGCGCTCGAGCGCCTGAGAAACCTCAAGGCCCAGGTGAATACCCGCATGGACATCGGAGGCCGCACGTTCGACGTGGTGACCAATCCGATCTCGGATGCTGCCGGCAACCGCCTCGGCTCTGTTGGCGAGTGGGTAGACCGCACTGAACAGTTGGTCGTGGAGCGGGAAGTTGAGGCGGTCGTTGGCGCCGCAAAGGATGGCGACCTGTCCAAGCGCATCGATCCGGCGGGCAAGGAAGGCTTCTACCTGCAGATCACCAACAACCTGAACGGCATGCTGGATAACAGCGCGACCAGCCTCGGCGACGTTGCCCGAGTGTTGAACGCGATAGCGCGAGGCGATCTGACACAGAAGATCGAAGCGGACTATGCGGGCACATTCGGTCAGCTGAAGGACGACACCAACACCACGGTCGAACGGCTCAAGGAAGTGGTCGGACGGATCAAGGAAGCCACCGAAGTCATCAACACCGCGGCACAGGAAATCAGCGCGGGCAACAGCGACCTGTCGGCCCGCACCGAAGAGCAGGCCAGCCGGCTCGAAGAGACCGCCAGCTCGATGGAACAGATCAACGCCACCGTCAAGCAAAACGCCGACAACGCGCGGCAAGCCAACGAACTGACGCGCAGCAGCAACGAAGTGGCCGAACGCGGCGGAGCGATGGTCGGCAAAGTCGTCGACACCATGGGCGCGATCCAGGAAAGCAGCAAAAAGATCGCCGACATCATCGGCGTCATCGACAGCATCGCTTTCCAGACCAACATCCTCGCGCTCAACGCCGCAGTCGAAGCCGCACGCGCCGGAGAACAAGGCCGCGGCTTCGCGGTAGTCGCCTCGGAAGTCAGGAGTCTGGCCCAGCGCAGCGCCACCGCCGCCAAGGAAATCAAGGCCCTGATCGACAGCAGCGTAGGCAAGGTAGACGACGGCGCGCGGCTGGTGCAGGAAGCCGGGCAGACGATGACCGAAGTGGTCGCCAGCTTCCAGAAGGTGGCGCGCTACGTCACCGAAATTGCCGAAGCCAGCCGCGAGCAAAGCACGGGCATCGAGCAGGTCGCGCAAGCGGTCGGCCACATGGACGAAGCCACGCAGCAGAACGCCGCACTGGTCGAGCAGGCGGCCGCCGCCGCCGAAAGCCTGGAAGAGCAAGCCCGATCGCTGGTCCAGACGGTCGCCATGTTCCGGCTGGCCGAAGGCGCGGCGCCGCTCGCTGCGACACAACCGGTGGCAATGGTCGAGCGGCGCGGGCCGGACCGGGCGAGGAACGTTGCCCGGCTCCCGGCCGGGAAGTCGCCCTCCGCCCCGCTGAAGAAAGTGGTCAACGCCGCGCCGCTGGGCGCCGACGACGGCGAGTGGGAGGAATTCTGATGTGACATCGGCGGCCTGCCGGTCAGCGGGCCGCCTGGCGCAGCGCCACGCCAAACCCATCCATCCTTGAAGACAACAAACACAATGACGAGCGCCATCCGCAGTCCCACGCTGCTCCAGTCCGGCGGTCAGCGCGAGTTCGATTTCACCGATGCCGACTTCGAACGCGTGCGCAAGATGATCTACGAGCACGCCGGCATCGCCCTGTCGCCGATCAAGCGCGACATGGTCTATAGCCGGCTGGCGCGGCGCTTGCGTGCTACCGGCGCGAACAGTTTCTCCGTCTATCTCGATCGGCTGCATTCGCGCGAAAGCAAGGAATGGGAGTCGTTCGTCAATGCGTTGACGACAAACCTGACGTCATTTTTTCGCGAATCGCACCACTTCGACATTCTGAAGAACGAGATCCGCGCGCGCTGGTCGCGCCGGCCGCTGAAGATCTGGTGCAGCGCAAGTTCGACCGGCGAAGAACCCTATTCGATCGCCATGGCGGCTTCCGAAGCGTTCGAGTCCATGAGCCCGCCGGTGCAGATCGTCGCCAGCGACCTCGACACCAACTGCCTGAGCGAAGCTAGGGCCGCCGTGTATCCAATGGAGCGGGCCGAACGCATCGAGGCCGCCCGCCTGAGCAAGTTCTTCCTCAAAGGCACAGGGAAGCAGACCGGCATGGTGCGCGTGCGTCCCGACCTGACCCGGCTGGTCGAGTTCATGCGGATCAATCTGCTCGAGCCGAACTGGCCGCTGCAGGGGCCGTTCGATGCGATCTTCTGCCGCAACGTCATGATCTACTTCGACAAGCCGACGCAGTACAAGGTGCTCGCGCGCTTCAAGCCGCTGCTGCGCCCGGACGGGCTGATGTTCGCCGGCCACTCGGAGAGCTTCACCCATGCGACGGACCAGTTCCGCTCACTCGGCAGGACGGTCTATGAACGCGCGGACGCAGCACGCTGAAGACGATGTGCTCTCCGAGCACATCGCAACCAACCGCTACTTCGACCGCGTGCTCGGCGTGCAGGCAGTCAAGGTGCTGCCCGGCGAATACTTCGTCACCACCAGCGACATGGTTCTGGTGACGGTCCTCGGATCCTGCGTCTCCGCCTGCCTGCGCGATCGCGACAAGGGGATCGGCGGAATGAACCACTTCATGCTGCCCGAAGGCGGCGGCGACCAGGTCGCCGGCTCGGCCCGCTATGGCGGATTCGCCATGGAAGTGCTGGTCAACCACCTGCTCAAGTTGGGCGCGCGCCGCAGCAGCCTGGAGGCCAAGGTATTCGGCGGCGGCGCCGTGATGTCATCGCTGACCCAGTCGCAGGTCGGCGAGCGCAACGCGCAGTTCGTGCTCGACTACCTGAAAACCGAAGGCATTCCGATCGTGGCGCGCGATCTGCTCGACATCTATCCGCGCAAGCTCTACTACTTTGCCTACAGCGGCCGTGTACTGATGAAGAAGCTCATCCATGTTGCAAACGACACGCTGGCCAGGCGCGAGCGCGAATACGCGCAGCGCCTCAGGGGCACCGAGATCGCGGGCGATGTCGAACTGTTCATTTGACGGACCGCGATGACGCAGCCGGCAACGGAGTCCGGGAGGTTTTGATGAAGATCAGAGTGCTTGTAATCGATGACTCGGCGCTGATGCGGGCCATCCTGAGCCAGGTCATCGGCAGCGCCAGCGACATGGAGGTTGTCGGAACCGCGCCGGACCCGCTGGTCGCCCGCGAACTGATCAAGCAGACCAACCCCGACGTGATTACGCTCGATGTCGAGATGCCGAGAATGGACGGTCTGGAGTTCCTCGACCGCCTGATGCGCCTGCGTCCGACGCCGGTGGTGATGATCTCCTCGCTCACCGAGCGCGGCTCCAACACCACGCTGCGCGCGCTCGAACTCGGCGCGGTGGACTTTGTCTCCAAGCCGCGCCTCGACCAGGGCAGCGGCCTGGGCGAGTATGCGCAGGAAGTCTGCGACAAGATTCGCGTGGCCTTCGGCGCGCGTCACCGGATGTCCGCCGCCGCGGTTTCGCAGCAACCGGCGCGCCAGCGACCGGCGGCGAGCAAGCCGCTGGCGATCGACAGCCGCGCCAGTTTCGACCGGCTGATCGCGATCGGCGCCTCCACCGGCGGCACCGAGGCGATCAAGGCAGTCCTCAGCGCGATGCCCGAGACCGCGCCGGGCATTGTCATGGTCCAGCACATGCCCGAGTCATTCACGCCTTCGTTCGCCAAGCGTCTCGACGGGTTGTGCCCGGTGCGGGTCAAGGAGGCAGAACACGGCGAACGGATTCTGCCCGGGCACGCCTACCTGGCGCCCGGCCATTCGCACTTGCTGGTGCGTCGCCGCGGCTCCGACTATTTCTGCGAGTTGTCGAGCGCGGCGCCGGTCAATCGCCACCGGCCGTCGGTCGATGTCCTGTTCGATTCGGTGGCGGAGCACGCCGGCAAACGGGCGGTCGCCGCGCTGCTCACCGGCATGGGCAAGGACGGCGCAAAAGGCATGCTGTCGCTGTTCCAGGCCGGCTGCCATACGGTCGCGCAGGACGAAGCCACCTGCGTGGTCTACGGCATGCCGCGCGAGGCGGTCGCCCTGGGCGGCGTAATCGAGAGTGCGCCGCTCGGTGAAGTTGCCGCGCGGCTGATCGCCGCGCTGTCGCGGCGCGAACGCAGCACGGTGCGCGTCTGAGCGCGGCGGTGCCGGGCGACTCAAGTGCGCCGGGCCGCTGCCGTTGACGTGCCAGACGGTTTTCTGGAGGTGAGGTAATGGACGCCAAGGTCGTTTCGCGGGACAACAGCGCGGTCATCCAGTTGGATGGTCGCTTCGACTTCAATGCGCATCGCGAATTCCGCGGTGCCGTCGACCATGCACTGAGCATGCCCGGCGCGAGCAGCGTCACCATCGAGATGAACCGGGTGGACTATCTCGACAGTTCGGCGCTCGGCATGCTGCTGATGTTGCGCGACAAGGCGCGCAGCGCCAATCGCAGCGTGGCCCTGTCCGGCGTGAACGGCAGCGTTCGCCAGGTGCTCGACATCGCCAACTTCGGCAAGCTGTTCGCCATCACCTGAACGGCGGCAGTCGGCCGCCCCTTGACCGCGCGGCGCCGCGCTCCCGCGGCTCGCGGCGATGCCCTGGAAGCCGCATGGATATTGGCTTTCCAGGCACCCCCGCAGGCGCCTTGGTGGCACCGCCAGGCGTTTTCGCCCGCCACTCGCCGGGCTCTGACGCGGCATGAGCGAATCCGTTTATGCGGCTCGCGATCGGATTCTCAGTGCCAAATGTTTCGCCAATCACGAAGTCGCGAACCCCGGGTTCCGTCCGGTGAACGCCGCGGCGCTCCAGTGACTGCGTGATTCCGTGAGATTCCGCACGGGCCGGCCGCCTAAAGAACAACGCCCGCTCGCCGTTATTCGGTGTGATCGGGTTTGCCCCGGCAGGCCCGACAAACCAAGAGAACCGCCGCCCTGGAGCGCTAGCCATGTCAGAGTTGCTGAAGAACATCGATGCCCGGACCCGTCTTGCCGGCACCAACAAACTTGAAATCCTGCTCTTCACGCTGGGACAGAACAGCCGCACCGGCCGCCGGGAAACTTTCGGCATCAACGTCTTCAAGGTACGCGAGGTGATGCGCCGGCCCGAGATCACCGCGGCGCCGGAAATGCCGAGTTCGGTCGAAGGCATGGTCAGCCTGCGCGGCGCGCTGGTGCCGGTGGTCGACCTAGCCAAGTACGCGCGGCTCGATACCGAAACGCCGCGCGACGTGATGATCATGACCGAGTACAACGGCCACATCCAGGGCTTCCTCGTCGAAGGCGTGGATACCATCCTGCGGCTCGACTGGTCGCAGATGCGCGTGCCGCCCGAGATGCTGATGTCCAACATGGGCGGGCTGGTTACCGCGGTGACCGAGCTTGCCGACCACCGCCTGGTGATGATGCTGGATGTCGAAAAGGTGCTGTCCGAGACCACCAACATCGACGACGAGTACCTGTTCAAGGACATCAAGCCGGTCGAGGCCGCCAATTCCACGGTGTTCTTCGCCGACGATTCCTCGGTGGCGCGCAACCAGATCCAGCGCACGCTCGATGCGATGCAGGTGCCCTACGTGGCATCGGTCAATGGCCGCCAGGCCTGGGAAGAACTCGATCGCATCGCCTCCTACGCGATCGCCCACGGCAAAAGCGTGTGCGACACGGTTGCGCTGCTGCTCACCGACGTCGAGATGCCGGAAATGGACGGTTACATCCTGACCAAGAAGATCAAGAGCGACCCGCGCTTTGCCGGTGTGCCGGTGATCATGCATTCGTCGCTTTCCGGCATGAGCAACCAGCATCTGGGGCTGTCGGTCGGGGTAGACGAATACGTCGCCAAGTTCGAGCCGCAGCGACTGGCCGAGACCCTGGCGCGCATCCTCAAAAAAGGCCGCGAGCGCATTGCCGCCTGAACCGCAAACGACCAACCGAATACAAGGATCACGAGGCGAATCGAATGGACAGACCCGACCACACCCTGCTCGAGGCAGTCGACGCGCGCACCAAGCTTGCCGGCAGCAACCGCATGGAGATCCTGCTGTTTTCGCTCGGCACCGGCGAGACTTTCGGCATCAACGTCTTCAAGGTGCGCGAAGTGTCGAAGACACCCTTCATCACCAAGGCGCCCAACATGCCGGACGGGGTGGAAGGGCTGATCTCGCTGCGCGGCAACGTGATACCGGTGATCTCGCTCGGACGGGCGCTCAACCTGCCCGGCGTTGCCGGCCATGCCGGTTCGATGATGGTGACCGAATACAGCAAACGCACCCTCGGCTTCCTGGTGCATGAGGTTGACCGGATCATCCGTGTCGACTGGGACAAGGTGCACGCGCCGGAGAACGTCAGCGGCCAATCGCTGATCACCGCGATCACCCATTTGCCCGACGGCAAGCTGGTGTCGATCCTCGATGTCGAAACCATCCTCGCCAATACTTTCGGCGAAGCCGTGATCGGCGAAATTCCCAGCGTCGACAGCGAACGCGAGATGAACATCTTCTTCGTCGACGACTCGTCGGTCGCGCGCAAGAAGATCGCCGAGGTGCTCGACAAGCTGGGCGTGCGTCACAAGCATGCATTGAACGGCCTTGAAGCCTGGACCCGGCTGCAGGGCATGGCGTCGCACTCGCAGGCCTCCGGCCGTCCGATTTCGGAAGAAGTCGATCTGATACTGGTCGATGCCGAGATGCCGGAAATGGATGGCTATGTACTAACCCGCAACATCAAGGACGACCAGCGCTTCGAAGGCATCCCGGTGGTGATGCACTCGTCGCTATCGTCGGAAGCCAATCGCGCGATGGGCAAGAGCGTCGGTGTAGACGCCTACGTCGCCAAGTTCGATGCCACCGTTCTGGCCGAAACGCTGCGCCCCTATCTGAACAAGACTCGATGACCCCGAGCTGGAGAGCCCAATGTCCGATCCGAAGATGAAATTCCTGGTAGTCGATGACTTCTCGACCATGCGCCGCATCGTGCGCAATCTCCTGAAGGAACTCGGCTTTGCCAATGTCGACGAAGCCGAGGACGGCGCGGTCGCGCTGCAGAAGTTGCAGGGCGGCGGATTCGACTTCGTCGTCACCGACTGGAACATGCCGAACATGGACGGACTGCAACTGCTGCAGGCGATCCGCGCCAACCCGGCTCTGGCGCACCTTCCGGTATTGATGATCACTGCCGAGGCGAAGAAGGAGAACATCATCGCCGCCGCTCAGGCCGGCGCGTCGGGCTACATCGTCAAGCCCTTCACCGCCGGCACGCTGTCGGAAAAGCTCTCGAAAATCTTCGAGAAGCAAAACGCCAAGGCCGCATAGGGGAATCGACATGGCAAAGAAAGCATTCGACGAGTCCGGCGATTCCAACGACTTGCAGGCGCTGTTCGACAGCATCGCGGCCGGTTCGCACAAGCCCAAGCTCGAGGTCGTGCAGCCGGCGGATTCGTCCGGCGATTCCGTCGACCTGCAGGCGCTGTTCGACAATGTCAGCGCCCAAGCCGGCAAGGCCGTCGCGGCGGTCGACACCCGGACGGGGCAGCCGTCCGATACGCCGTCCGACACGCTCTACCAGAAGGTCGGTCACATGACCCGCGTGTTGCACGACACGCTGCGCGAACTCGGTTATGACAAGGCACTGCAGGAAGCGGCCCATGCGATTCCCGACGCCACCAGCCGGCTGCTCTACGTCGGGCAGATGACCGAACAGGCGGCCAGCCGCGTGCTCAACGCCACCGACATCGCCAAGCCGATCCAGGACGGCATGCACGACCGTTCGGGCGTGCTGGCCGGCAAGTGGGACAAGCTCTACGCCAATCAGCTTTCGGTCGACGAGTTCAAGCTGCTGGCCGGCGAAACGCGCGCTTTCCTGCACGACGTGCCGCAACAGGCCGATGCCACCAACGCCCAGTTGATGGAAATCATGATGGCGCAGGACTTCCAGGATCTGACCGGGCAGGTGATCAAGAAGATCGTCGATCTGGCCCAGAACATGGAGAACCAGTTGCTGCAGGTGCTGATCGAGGCGATGCCGGAGCAGATGCGCGGCGAGACCGGCTGCGGTCTGAAGAACGGCCCGGTGATCAATCCGGCGGGCCGCAGCGACGTGGTGACCGGTCAGGAGCAGGTCGACGATCTGCTGGAGAGTTTGGGATTTTGAGGCCGTGGCGGGTGACCGATGGCGCGGCGGTTCGCGCCACCTCGCCAGGTCATGACGACAGGATGGCAACGGTGCGAATCGGTGCGCCGGAACGGGGCGAACAAGGCGGCGGGCAGTTTCCCGTGCGGCATGCGACCCCGCTGACGGCGGGCCACAAGGAGCAAGCATGAGCGATTTCCAGGGGATGGACGATCTGATGCAGGACTTTCTGGTCGAGGCGACCGACCTGCTGTCCGGTGTAGACAACAAGCTGGTCGACCTCGAGCGGGCACCGCAGGACCGCGCCCTGCTCAACGAGATCTTCCGCGGCTTCCACACCATCAAGGGCGGCGCGGGCTTTCTCAACGCCACCGAACTGGTCACGCTCTGCCACCTCACCGAGAACCTGTTCGACAAGCTGCGCAATGGCGAGATCGGCCTCAACCCGGAAATCATGGATGCGATCCTCGATGCGACCGCAACCGTGCGCCACATGTTCGGCTATCTCGAGCGCGGCGTGCAACCGCCGGCCGCCCAGGCGCGGCTGTTGCAGAATCTGAAGGACGCCATCGCCGGCGGAACCCCCGCCGTTGCAGCCGCGGCCGCCCCGGCGGTCGCGCCCGCCGACGCACCGGACTGGACCGCGCTGCATGGGGCGGTGACCGGCGTGCCGGTTGCCGCGCCGAGCGCGCCGGAGGCGCCCGCGGCCAGCCTGCCTGAACTCGAAGCGACGACAAACGCATACGGCCGGCGCGCCACCGACAAGCCGGGCAGCAACCAGGTCAGCGGCCGCCGCGAGGGCGAGAAGGTGCGCGAGAACGCGATCCGTGTCGATACGGCGCGGCTCGACCAGGTGCTCAACCTGTCGGGCGAAATCGGGCTCACCAAGAACCGGCTCAACGCCTTGCGCAGCGACATACTCAACGGCAAGCAGGACGCCGAGACGCTGCATGCGCTCGATGCCGCGGTGAGCCAGCTCGATCTGCTGGTGTCCGACCTCCAGAACGCCGTCATGAAGACGCGGATGCAGCCGGTCGGCCGGCTGTTCCAGAAGTATCCGCGCATCGTGCGCGATCTGGCGCGCGGTCTCGGCAAGGAAATCGAGATGGAACTGGCCGGAGAAGATACCGAAATCGACAAGACGATGATCGAGGATCTGTCCGACCCGATCATTCACCTGCTTCGCAATGCGGTCGATCATGGCGTCGAGACGCCGGCCGAGCGGATGGCTGCCGGCAAACCGGAGAAGTCGCGGGTACGCTTGGAGGCGCGCCAGGAGGGCGATCACATCGTGCTGATCGTCTCCGACGATGGGCGCGGCATGAACCCGGAGAAGTTGCGCGCCAAGGCGGTGGAGAAGGGCCTCATCACCGACGAAGAAGCCAACACCATGGACGAGCGGCAGAGCCTCAACCTGGTGATGCTGCCCGGTTTCTCGACCGCCGCCCAAGTTTCCGACGTCTCCGGCCGCGGCGTGGGCATGGATGTGGTGAAGACCAACATCCAGAAGCTCAACGGCATGATCGACATCCGTTCCAGCGCCGGCAAGGGCACCACCTTCATCATCTCGCTGCCGCTCACGCTGGCGATTCTGCCGGTGCTGCTGGTGCGCCTGGGCGAGCAGCCTTTCGCGGTGCCGCTGTCGATGGTGCGCGAGATCCTGCCGGTGGAGCCGGACCAGATCCAGGAAATCGGCGGCCGCGCCACGATGGTCGTGCGCGGCGAAGTGCTGTCGGTGCTGCCGCTGTCCTCGCTGCTCGGCTGGGAACAGGTCAACACGCCCGAGTACGGCGTGCTGATGCAGACCGCGGAAACCAGCTTCATCCTCGCCATCGATTCGTTTGCCGGGCGCGAAGATGCCGTCATCAAATCGCTCGACGACTTCCGTCCCAAGGGCGTGGCCGGGGTGACCACGCTGTCCAACGGACAGATCGTGCTGATTCTCGACATGAAGGAACTGCTCGCCTCGCTCGGCGATGCCCGCGGCGTGCCGCGCCACGTCCTGCTGCCGAGAATGGCCGAGGCAGCCTGAACCTCACATTCCAATCCGACCCGCGGGGACCGCCGCCATGGAACTGAAACTCGCACCCAACGTCAGTCCGATTGCCCCCAGCCGCCAGACCGGCGCGGGCGAGTGGCCGGTCACCCGCAACTACCGCTGGCCGACGCCGCCCTACGCGTCCTTCCCCGCCGACATCGAACAGACCGAGGCGCAGGACTGCGAGATCACCGCAATCGGTGGGCGCCGGGTTGCCGGCAAGCTGACGTTCTTCTTGCCCGAACAGGATGCGCTGGAGTTCCAGCTTCCGCGCGCCACCACCACGCAGACGATCTACCTCGGCGAGATCCTCACGCTGCGGCTGACCCGGCCAATCCGCCTGGCGCCCGCCGCCGATCCGGCGGTTGCACCCGGGCTGGCGGTCGAACCGACGCTGCAGCCGTTCCAACTGGTTCTGCACAACGGCGAAATCATCGAAGGCAAGACGCTCGGTCACGTCAGCGAGCCGTTCGGCACCTTCCTCTTTCCGCCGGTCGACGAGGTCGACCAGTTCTGCGTCGAGCGCCTGTTCGTGCCGTGCGCATCGCTGGCCAGCCTGTCGATCGGCGGCTTCCTCGGACAGATGCTGGTCGATCACAACATCGTCGACTCCGAGCACGTGGAACTGGCACTGGCCGCGCAGGAAGCGATGCGCAGCCAGCGCATCGGCGACTATTTGGTCGAGCAGGATATCGTCAGCGAGGCGCAACTGCTCAAGGCGCTGGCCAAGCAGCAGTCGATGCCTGTCATGCGGTTGGGCGAGGCACTGCTCGAACTGGGCATGGTCAAGCAGGCGCAACTGGAGGAGGCGCTGGCCAAGCAGCGCGAAGACCGTTCGACGCCGCTGGGCCGCATCCTGGTCGGAATGGGCGTGCTGACCGAGGAAGATTTGCACGGCGTGCTGGCGCGCAAGCTCGGTTTTCCGGTGGTCGATCTCGACAACTTCCCGGTCGACGCCAACGCCCTGCGGATGATTCCGGAAGGCGTGGTCAACCGCTTCAAGGTAATTCCGCTGCTGGCGCGCGACGGCATGCTGGTCGTCGCGCTCGAGGACCCGATGCGCGTCGACCGGCTCAACGAACTGCGCTTCCTGACCCAGTTCAAGATCGTGCCGGTGGTGGCGCCGAAGCGGCAGATCGAGGCCGTACTGCGCAAGCGTTTCGGCCCCGAAGTGATGTGGTTCGAGCCGATCGAGCCGGACGGCGAGTTGCAGGACTCGGTGACCGGTCGCCACGATCAGCCGTTCAACTTCACCTCCAGCCGAGGCAGCGAGGCCAAGCCCGACATCAACGCACTGGCCAACGCGCTGCGCGACCAGCAGATCGACGACCTGACCGATGTGCCGATCCAGGAATCGGACAACACGCTGGTCCGTCTGGTCAACACCATGATCCTTGACGCCTACAGCCAGCAGGTGTCGGACATCCACATCGAGAGCTATCCGGACAAGCAGAAGATGCGCGTGCGCTTCCGCAAGGATGGCGGTCTGGTGCCCTATCTCGAACTGCCGGCGAGCTATCGCCAGGCGGTGCTGGCGCGCATCAAGATCATGGCCGACCTCGACATATCCGAACGGCGCAAGCCGCAGGACGGCAAGATCGACTTCCAGCGCTTCGGTCCGGCCAAGATCGAGCTGCGGGTGGCCACCATACCGACCAACCGCGGGCTCGAGGACGTGGTCATGCGCATCCTGTCGAGCGCCAAGCCGGTGCCGCTGGACAAGCTCAACCTGTCGGAATGGAACCGCGACCACCTGCGCCGCATCATGGAAAAGTCCTACGGCCTGCTGCTGGTGTGCGGACCGACCGGCTCCGGCAAGACCACCACGCTGCACTCGGCGCTGTCGTATATCAACGTGCCCGAGCGCAAGATCTGGACCGCCGAAGATCCGGTCGAAATCACCCAGCCCGGCCTGCGACAGGTGCAGGTCAACGCCAAGATCGGCTGGACCTTCGCCCACGCGCTGCGCTCATTTCTCCGCGCCGACCCGGATGTCATCATGGTCGGCGAAATGCGCGATCAGGAAACCGCGCGCATCGGCGTCGAGGCCTCGCTTACCGGCCACCTGGTGCTGTCCACGCTGCATACCAACAGCGCTCCGGAGAGCATCACCCGGCTGCTCGACATGGGTGTGGACCCGTTCAACTTCGCCGATTCGCTGCTCGGCGTGCTGGCGCAGCGTCTGGCGAAACGGCTGTGTCCGGGTTGCCGCCACGAACGCAGCGCGAGCGCCGAAGAAATCGACGAACTGCTCGACGAATATTGCTTCAACATGCCGGCGGGCGCAGGGTTCGAGATCGACGCGGTGCGCACTCAGTGGCTGGCCGAACAGGGCGACGGCAAGGGCGGCTTGCTCCTCTACGCCGCCGCCGGTTGCGACCAGTGCTCCGGCACCGGCTATCGCGGCCGCATTGCGCTGCACGAGCTGCTGGTGGCCACGCCTGAGATCAAGCGCCTGGCGATGCGCCGCGCCGAGATCGAGGAGATCTCCCACACCGCGATCCGCTGCGGCATGCGCACGCTCAAGCAGGACGGCATCAGCAAGATCCTGCAAGGGCTGACCGATCTCTCGCAGGTGCGCGCCGTCTCCAACTAAAGTCCGCCGCGGCAGCGGCGCAGCGATTGCGCCGCAAGGGACTTGGGCCGCCTTGCCGGGCAAACCGGGCTGGGCTAGCATGCGCTCAGGAGGTCGGTCCCATGCACATACAAAACAATCCGGACTATTCCGGCAATCCCGGCGGGGTGCCCTGCTTCGACGCGGGTGCGTTTGATTTCGAAGGCTGGTCACAACTGGCGCAGCGCGATGCGGCCGGTTTTTTCCGGGCGCGACGCAGCGCGATCGAGTCGTTCATCGCCTCGGCCCCCGAGCACGTCGTCGAAGGCTTGCGGCGCCTGCAGAACAACATCGACAACGTGCGCGCCAGCGCCGGCTCGCCGCTCAGGGCGACATGGCAGATCAGCGGGATGCTGCACGAGCACGTCGACCTGCTCGGCCACCAGCTCAGCCTACTGCGGCGCGAGACCGAGCGCCTGAGCGAACGGTTTCCCGGGGGCACGCCCCGCCGCTGAAGGGCGCCTTGACTCGCCGCTGCGTTCGCGCGGCGGCGCGCCTGTGCCGCGCGCCCGAGCCTGACCGGTAAAGTTCGCCCGCTGACCGCCGTAGACCTGCGTAGTCGTCGTCCGTCTACGAAAGGTCAGTGCCATGTTCAAAAAAGTTTCCATCGGCTTGCGGTTGGGGTTGGGGTTTGCGCTCGTCGTCTTGTTGCTGGTCGCGATGACCGCCGTCGCGTTCTACGAGATGGGGCAGATCGACAAGCGGATGATCGCGATCGCCGAGGTCAACGGCCCGCAGCAAGACATCGCCTCGCAGATGCGTATCACGCTCGACGCGCGTGCCATCGCCGCGCGCGACGTGGTGTTGTACAAGGACGAGGCCAAGCGCCAGGAGGCGCTCGACCGCCTGAAGAAGGGGCGCGAAGACTTCGTCGCCGCCCACGACAAATTCCACGCCATGCTGAAGAATTTCGAGGGCACGCAACGCGAGTTTGACCAACTGGCCAAGATCATGGAAGCCAACACCAAGGCCAAGGCGACGGTCGATGAGCTGGTGGGCCACGCCAAGGCCGGCAGGCAGGCGGAAGCCGAGTCGGCGGTGGCGGCCGTGCGCCAGGATTTCAATGTCGTCAGGGGCGAGATCAATACCCTGGTCAAGATCGAAGACGAGATGACTGCGGAAGCGGTCAAACAGGCCAAGGGCGCCTACACCACGGCCAGGACGACGCTGTTCGGCCTGCTGGTCGGCGCACTGCTGGCGGCCGTGGCCGCGGCGCTGCTGGTGACCCGTTCGATCACCCATCCGCTGGGCCGCGTGTTGGGCGCGGTGGAAAAGATCGCCGGCGGCGACCTGACGGTTGAACTGTCGCCCGAGGGCAGCGACGAGCTTGCCCGGCTGGAAACCGGCGTCAAGAGCATGACGGAGAGCCTGCGCCAGTCGATCGTGCAGGTGCGCGAGAGCGCAGAAAACGTTGCGCAGACCTCCGGTTCGCTGAGCACGGCATCGCAACAGGTGCGGGCCGGTTCGGATACCCAATCCGAATCTGCGGCGTCGATGGCTGCGGCACTCGAGGAACTCTCGGCGAGCATCAACCATGTGTCCGATCTGTCGGACGAAGCGCGGGGGCTTGCACAGTCGGCCAGTCAGGGCGCGAGCGTGGGCGCCGGCCAGATTTCGGCAATGGTCGAAGAAATTGGCAAGGTCTCGTCGACCATCGAACAGAGCGCCGAGCATGCCCGCCAGCTCGACAAGGAATCCGAGCGCATCACCAGCATCGTCGGCGTGATCAAGGACGTGGCCGATCAGACCAACCTGCTGGCGCTCAACGCGGCGATCGAGGCGGCGCGAGCCGGCGAGACCGGCCGCGGCTTTGCGGTGGTGGCCGACGAAGTGAGAAAGCTGGCCGAACGCTCCGGCACATCGGCGCTCGAAATCACCCAGATGGTCAATGCGATCCAGGAGCGAAGCCGCAGCATGTCGGCGCAGATGGAAAACACCGTGGCGCAGATGCGCGAGGGCATGACCAAGGCGCAAGGCGCCGGCGAGTCGGTCCGCGACATCGACGGCAGCGCCAAGCGCGTGACCGGCGTGATCGACGATGTGGCGACGGCGCTCAAGGAGCAGGCTTCCGCCAGCCACGACATCGCCGGCCGGGTGGAAAAGATCGTGCAGATGATCGAAGAGAACTCCACCGCGGTGACCTCGGTTGCCGGTTCGGCGCACGAATTGAACACCCTGGCAGTCGGGCTGGTCGATTCGGTGGCGCGCTTCCGCATTCCCGCCGCCAGCCGTTAAGCGGCGCAACGAAGCACCGCAGGCCCCCGCCAGCAGCGGGGGCTTGCGCATTGGCGGCCGGCTGTATCGCGCATCGCCCGCTGCGCGTATCGATGCGGCATTTCCGTCTGCCGCATGGTCGAATTGCCGGGGATTTCGCCCTCTGATCGGCCGCCGCCGCGCCCCTCGCCGCGGCAATAATGGGGCTCCCCCAATTGACGGAGCGCGGGCGTGGCCGACGGCAGCGACCTCGAAAAGACAGAAGCCCCATCGAGCAAGCGTCTCACCGAAGCGCGCGACGAAGGACAGGTTCCGCACTCGAAGGAGCTATCGACGTTTCTGGTGCTGATCGCCGGCGTCGGCGGTCTGTGGGTGTTCGGGCAGTGGATGACGCAGCACACGCAAAGCCTGTTGCGCCACGGCCTGCAACTCGAGCGTAGTGCTGCCTTCGACCCGGACGCGATGGTCCGCGCGCTGTTCGACGCCGCGCTGTCGGCCCTGATCACCTGCGCGCCGCTGCTCGGCCTGACCATCGCCGCGGCGCTGCTCGGGCGCTTTGCCATCGGCGGCTGGAACTTCACCACCAAGCCGCTGGCGCCCAATTTCGGCAAACTCGATCCGCTGCGCGGCATCACGCGCATGTTCTCGAAAGACAGCCTGGTGGAACTGGTCAAGGCGGTGCTCAAGACGCTGCTGGTCGGCGGCATCGCCTACTGGGCGATTCGCCATGAGCGCGATGCGATCTTCGCGCTCGCCTCGAGTCCGCTGGAAGTCGGCCTGGCCGGCATCGCTCGCCTGCTGCTGGTGGCGACGCTGCTGATCCTGCTCGGCCTGGCGCTGCTGGCGGCGATCGACGTGCCCTGGCAGCTCTGGCACTACACCGAGCAACTCAAGATGTCGCGCGAGGAACTCAAGCAGGAAGCCAAGGACGCCGAGGGCGATCCGCAGATCAAGGCGCGCATCCGCGGCGCGCAGCGGGCGATGGCGCGCAAACGCATGATGGCCGAGGTGCCCAAGGCCGACGTGGTGGTGACCAACCCGACGCGCTACGCGGTCGCCCTCAAGTACGATGCCGATGCCATGGGCGCACCGCGCGTGGTGGCCAAGGGCATGAACCTGATCGCGCAGAACATCCGCGAACTGGCGGCCGCCAACTCGGTGCCGCTGCTCGAAGCGCCGCCGCTGGCGCGTGCGCTGTATCGCCACACCGAAATCGGTGAAGCGATTCCGGCCGCGCTCTACAACGCGGTGGCCGAGGTGATGGCCTGGGTGTACCAGCTCAACCACTTCATCGCGCAAGGCGGCCTGCCGCCGCAGGAACCGGCCGATCTGCCGGTGCCGCCCGACCTCGACCCGGGACCCGGCCCGGACTGATCCGCACGCAGCAGGGGCACTGGCCTGAGAGCCGCATGGAATGGCGCTCTGCGGGCAGGCAAGGCTGCGCGGCCCATTCCACGGACTTCCTGGCAGGGCATGCCCGGAGAAGTCCATCCGGTGCGGCTTCCAGGGAAGCCCGAACGGCGTTCCCGCGCCGTCCGGCGGCGTTCCGGAAGCGCCGTGACGCACGCCGCGCGCCGGCCCGGCGCGGCAAGGATTGCCGGCCTTTTTCCCGCCTTATTGGCGGATCGCGGGGCTCAAGTCCCCCGCATCATGGCGCCATAGGAAAACCGCCCGCGCCATGAACGACACCCTTTCCCTGCAGAACTTCTTCGCCCGCGCCAACGTGCGCGTGCTGGCCGCGCCGCTGCTGATCGTGATGATCCTGGCGATGATGGTGCTGCCGCTGCCGGCGGTGCTGCTTGACGTGTTCTTCACCTTCAACATCGCCATCTCGATCATGGTGCTGCTGGTGGCGATGTATACGCGCCAGGCGCTCGAGTTCTCGATCTTCCCGACGGTGCTGCTGGTGACCACGCTGCTGCGCCTGTCGCTCAACGTCGCCTCGACCCGCGTGGTGCTGCTCGAAGGCCACAGCGGGCCGGATGCCGCCGGCAAGGTGATCGAGGCGTTCGGCCACTTCCTGGTCGGCGGCAATTACGCCGTGGGCATCGTGGTGTTCGCGATCCTGGTGGTGATCAACTTCGTCGTCATCACCAAGGGTGCCGGCCGTGTCGCGGAAGTGGCGGCGCGCTTCACCCTCGATGCGATGCCGGGCAAGCAGATGGCGATCGACGCCGACCTCAACGCCGGGCTGATCGGCGAGGACGAGGCCCGCAAGCGCCGCCTCGAAGTCGGCCAGGAAGCGGAGTTCTACGGCTCGATGGACGGTGCCTCGAAGTTCGTCCGCGGTGACGCGGTGGCCGGCATCATCATCCTGTTCATCAACGTGATCGGCGGTTTCATCGTGGGCGTGCTCCAGCACGACATGGCGCTGGCCGACGCGGCCAAGCAATACACGCTGCTGACCATCGGCGACGGCCTGGTGGCGCAGATCCCGGCGCTGATCATCTCGATTGCCGCCGGCCTGGTGGTCACTCGGGTCGGCAGCGACCGCGACATGGGCGAGCAGTTCATCGGGCAGATCTTCCGCGACCCGAATGTCATGTCGATCACGGCTGGCATCATCGGTACGCTGGGGTTGATCCCGGGCATGCCGAACCTGGTGTTCCTGACGCTCGCCGGCGGCCTCGGCGCGATCGCCTGGAAGATGAAGCAGCGCGCCGCGCAGGCGGCGCAGGAAGCGCCGGTGCAGGCCGTCCGCGACAGCGCGACCAGCGAACCGGCCGAAGCCAGCTGGTCCGATGTGGCGCCGGTCGACGTGCTCGGTCTGGAAGTCGGCTACCGCATCATTCCGCTGGTCGACAAGGGGCAGGACGGCGAGCTGTTGCGGCGCATTCGCGGCCTGCGCAAGAAGTTCGCCCAGGATGTCGGCTTCCTCTCGGCGCCGGTGCATATCCGCGACAACCTGGAACTCAAGCCGCAGGGCTACCGCATCACCTTGAAGGGTGTCGAGATCGGCGCCGGCGAAGCCTTTCCGGGCCAGCACCTGGCGATCAATCCGGGGCGGGTCAACGGCACGCTGCCCGGCCGCGCCACCAGCGATCCGGCCTTCGGCCTGCCGGCGATCTGGATCGACGCCAACATGCGCGACCAGGCCAATGCGCTGGGCTACACGGTGGTGGACGCCGCGACGGTGGTCGCCACCCACCTCAATCACGTGATCCTGACCCATGCCGCCGAACTGCTCGGCCGCCAGGAAACGCAGGCGCTGCTCGACCACATCGCCAAGGAATCGCCCAAGCTGGTCGAGGATCTGGTGCCCAAGCAGATCTCGCTCGCCGCCCTGCAGCGCGTGCTGCAGAACCTGCTCGAAGAGGGCGTCGGCATCCGCGACATGCGCACCATCGTCGAGACGCTGGCCGAATTCGCGCCGCGCACCCAGGACCCGCTCGAACTCACCGCACAGATTCGCATCGCGCTCGGCCGGGCGATCGTCCAGGGCCTGTTCCCGGGCGCTGGCGAGATGTCGGTGCTGGCGCTCGATCCGCAGCTCGAACGCATGCTCGGCCAGGCGGTGGCGACCGGCGGCGATGGCGCCGGCATCGAACCCGGCCTTGCCGACGCGCTGCTTCGCCACGCCGCCAACGCCGCGCGCGCCCAGGAAGATCTCGGCCAGCCGGCCGTGCTGCTGGTGCCGCAAGGCCTGCGCTGGCTGCTGTCGCGCTTCCTGCGCCGTTCGCTGCCGCAACTCAAGGTGCTCTCGCACGCTGAAGTACCCGACTCGCGCACCATCCGCGTCACCTCGCTCATCGGAGCCCACTCATGAATGTCAAAAGATTCTTCGGCGAAACCGCACGCGACGCACTGCGTCAGGTGAAGGAGGCGCTCGGCGCCGATGCCATCGTGCTGTCCAACCGCCAGGTCGACGGCGGCGTCGAGATACTCGCCCTGCCGCCGGAAGCGGCTGCCGCGCTGGTGTCGGCGCGCCCGGCCGCCAAGCCGCAGAGCCAGACTCAGCCGCAGGCGAGCGGCGGCGAGGACGACTTTCGCGTCAGCCTGTCGGCCAGCGTGGACAAGCGCTTCAAGCCCGGCATAGAGGCACAGGCCTGGAAGCCGCGGCGCGTCGAGGCGCCGCGGGCGGCACCGGCCAACGCCGCCGCGACCCGCGGCGCGAGTGTCGCGGCGCGCTATCTCGACATCGAACCCGAATCCTCGGCCGCGCCGGACGCGCAGCCGGCGGCGCCTTCCGCCGCGGCGCGCGAGCGTGCGGCACCGGCGGCGCAGGCCCAGGCCGCCATCGACGGCGCCACCGAAGGGGCGCGCATGATGTCCGAATTGTCGGCGCAGGTGACCCAGATGCGCGGCCTGCTCGAAATGCAGCTCGCCGGCTTTGCCTGGGGCGAGATGTCGCGCAACGCGCCGGCGCGCACCCAAATCCTGTCGGATCTGCTCGAAGCCGGCTTCTCGGCCCAGTTGTCGCGCGATCTGATGGGCCAGGTCGCGCCGCAGGCCAGCGTGGCCGAAGCGCGCCACAGCGTGCGCGAGGTGCTGTCGCGCAGCCTGTCGCTGATCAGGTCCGATGCCGACATCATCGACCGCGGCGGCGTCTATGCGATCGTCGGCCCCACCGGGGTCGGCAAGACCACTACCACCGCCAAGCTCGCCGCGCGCTGCGTGGTGCGCCACGGCGCGGAGAACCTGGCGCTGATCACCACCGATTCCTACCGGATCGGCGCCCACGAACAACTGCGCATCTACGGCCGCATTCTCGGCGTCACCGTGCACGTGGTGCGCGACGCGGTCGATCTGCGCACGACGCTGCGCGATCTGGCCGGCAAGCACATGGTGCTGATCGATACCGTCGGCATGAGCCAGCGCGACCAGGCGGTGGCCGAGCAGGCGGCGATGCTCAATGCCGCCGGCGAGGTGCGCCGGCTGCTGCTGCTCAACGCCACGGCGCGCGGCGACACGCTAGACGACGTGGTGCGCGCCTATGCCGGCAAGGGCAACGGCCCGGCCCTGGCCGGCGCGGTGCTGACCAAGGTCGATGAAGCGGCCTCGCTGGCGCCGGTGCTCGATGTCGCGATCCGCCATGAACTTGACCTGTTCTACGTCGCCAACGGCCAGCGCGTGCCCGAGGATCTGCATCTGCCCAACCGCGCCTACCTGCTGCATCGCGCGCTCAAGGAACTGCCCGACGATTCGCCGCACCAGTTGTCCGGCGACGAAGCCGGCCTGCTGCTGGCGGCGCGCCGCGGCGCGGGTGCGGCCTCCCTGCGCGGCGAGGTGCAGCATGGTTAATTGGCATGACGATCAGGCCGCCGGCCTGCGCCGCCTGGTGAAGAGCCCGCTGCGCCGCGTCATCGCGGTGGCGAGCGCCAACCCGGCCGACTCGGCAGCGGCGGCGGCAGCCGCGGCGCTGCAACTCGCCTCGCGCGGTGCGCGCGTGCTGGTGATAGACGAACACGAGGGCGCGCAGTCGATAGCCGCGCCGCTGCAGTGCGCGACCCGCTACGACCTGCTGCAGGCGGCGCGCGGCGACGTGCCGATCGCGCGCGCCGTGGTGCGCGTGTCGAATCTGCTTTCGCTGCTGCCGGCGGCGCGTGCCGCGGCGGCGCTGGGCGAGGCCGACGCCGCCGAGCGGGCCGCGCTGGCGCGTTGTGTCGAACTGGCCGAGCAGGGTGCCGAATTCGTGCTGATCCGCGCGGCGGTCGGCAACGACGGGCTTTCGCTGCTGGCGCGGGCGGCGAGCCAGATCGTGCTGGCGGTGCAGGGCACCGCCGCCGGACTGGCCGACGGCTACCTGCTGCTCAAGCAACTGCACGCATGGAGCGCCGATGCGCGCTACGCCGTGGTGCTCACCCGCCTGCGCGATGCCGGCGCGCGGCCGGCGCTGATGGCCAATCTGCAGCGGGTGGCCGGCGATCGGCTCGATGCGCTGCTGGACGACTTCGGCAGCCTGCCGGTGCCGCGCGAGGGGCAGCCGTTCGCCTTCTCGGATGCGCTCGCCGCGGGCGCGGCGCTGCTCGCCGACCAGCTCGAACGGATCGAGGCTGCGCCCGCGCCGCGTCCGGCTGGCGGCATGCGCCGGTTGCTGGCGCGCGCCGGCTTCAACGGATTGATGAATTCCCCCGCGCCGGCCCACGGCGTCGCGGGCTGACCCGAACCCCGCCATACCCACCTCACGAGGTCTCGCCATGTACAACGCCTCCGGAACCCTGAACAAGGACCAGCTCGTCACCCAGTTTGCGCCGCTGGTCAAGCGCATTGCCTACCACCTGATGGCCAAGCTGCCGGCCAGCGTGGAGGTCGAGGATCTGATCCAGAACGGCATGATGGGCCTGCTCGATGCCATCGGCCGCTTCGAGGAAGGGCTCGGCGCGCAGTTCGAGACCTACGCGGTGCAGCGCATCCGCGGCGCGATGCTCGACGGCCTGCGCGACAACGACTGGCTGCCGCGCTCGCTGCGGCGCGACATGCGGCGCATCGAATCGGCGATCCACGTGCTGGAGCAGAGGCACGGCCGCCAGCCGAGCGAGTCGGAACTGGCCGACGCGCTCGGCATGGCGCTGGCCGACTACCAGAAGATGCTGCACGAGGCGCGCGGCCATCAACTGGTCTACTTCGAGGACTTCACCGAGTCCGACGATGACGACTTCTTCGAGCACAACTGCGGGCGCAGCGAGATCGATCCGCTGGAAATCCTGACCCAGAAGGGCATGCGCGAGTCGCTGGTCAAGGCGATCGAGGAACTGCCCGAGCGCGAAAGGATGGTCATGGGCCTGTACTACGACGAGGATCTGAACCTGCGCGAAATCGGCGACGTGATGGGGGTGTCGGAATCGCGGGTATGCCAGTTGCACACCCAGGCGGTGGCCCGGCTGCGCTCGCGCGTGTTCGACGGCGACAACGCCGTGGCCAAGACCCGCGGACGGCCGAAGGGAACCAAGAAGGCAAAGTCGCCCAGCGGCATCGCGGCCTGAGCAAGGCGGCGGTGCATGTCGGTCCCCGGATCGATCAAGTCCGCGGCGCGGCTGCCGTTGATGTAAGGCCGTGGCGCAGCGAAAAGGAGACTCCGCAAGGAGCCGAACATGCAGTCCAAACCGATATTCGACCGGATCAGCCTGATCGGCCTGATCGTCGGCTTGCTGGCGATTGTCGGCGGGCAGGTGCTCGAGGGGGGTCACATCGGTTCGCTGGTGCAGCCCACGGCGTTGCTGATCGTGGTCGGCGGCACGCTGGGTGCCGTGATGCTGCAAAGCCCGCTGCCGGTGTTCGTCACCGGGGTGAAGATGGGCGGCTGGATTTTCAATCCGCCGATGCTTGCACAATCCGATCTGATCGCCGCAGTGGTGCGCTGGGGCCAGACATCGCGCAAGGAAGGTCTGCTGGCGCTCGAGCGGCAAATCACCGGTATCGCCGATCCGTTCGCCCGCAAGGGCCTGCAGTTGCTGGTCGACGGCGTCGAGCCGCACAACCTGCGCGAAGTGCTGGAAGTGGAGATCGACAACTACGAACAGCAGATGAAACTGGCCGCCAAGGTGTGGGAATCGGCCGGCGGCTATGCGCCCACGATCGGCATCCTCGGCGCGGTGATGGGTTTGATCCACGTCATGGAGAACCTGTCGGACCCCACCAAGCTCGGTGCCGGCATTGCAGTGGCGTTTGTCGCGACGATCTATGGCGTCGGCTCGGCCAACCTGATCTTCCTGCCGGTGGCGAAGAAGCTGCAGGCGCATGTGCAGCGCCTGGTGACGCTGCGCGAAATGCTGGTCGACGGACTGGTCGGAATCGCCAACGGCGACAATCCGCGCATCATCGAGAGCCGGCTGCAAGGCTATGTCTTGTAGCCGCAGAGTGGACCGGGGCAATGCCGGGGAGGGGAACAATGGGTGACTTGGGTTTCATGCCGGTGCGCAAGTGCGATGTGGCGCTCGGCCGGCCGCTGCCATACTCGCTTTATGACGGCGACCGCGTCCTGCTGCTGCGCGCCGGCTGCATCGTCGAGACGCAGAACCAGTTGGACAAGCTTTCCGAAAAGGGGCTCTACCGCAATCCTTCGGCGCCGGTCGCCAGGGATCGCCGCGATGCCGCCGAGTCGGCCGGCGAGAGTGCGGCCGGCACGGTTCGCGAATCGCACTTCGCTCTCGACGAAATCAAGCTGGCGATCGGCGAGCACCTGCAACTGCAGGGCATGGCCGATGGCGATGCCCTGCGCTACGCCGTGAAGCTGATCGGCTACTGCAAGGGCAAGAGCGTCATCGTTTCCACGCCGACAGTAGACAACAAATTCGCCTTCATCCGCGACGGGCAGAGCTTCGTCGTGCGGTTCTTCCGGGGCAAGGTTGCCTATGCCTTTGCGACATCGGTGTTCAAGTCGACCAACGTGCCGTACCCCCATCTGCACCTGACCTATCCGTCTACGGTTCGCGGCCTGGTGGTGCGGCGCGGTGCGCGCGCGCGGGTAAATATCATCGCCGCGGCAGTCGATGCGCGCGGCAAGTCGCATGCCGCAACGCTGTGCGACCTCAGCACCGGCGGCGGAATGCTGGTTGGGAACGTGCAGATGGGCGAGGTCGGCGAAACGTTGACGCTCAAGTTCCGGGCGATGCTCAACGGCCAGGAACACTACCTGCATCCGGTGGCGGCCATCCGCAACATCGGCACCGGTGACGGATCGGCGGAGGGCTTGCCCGCCGGCTTCCACCACGGCCTGCAGTTTGTCGAGGTGCCGCCGAGCGAAACCCTGGCTTTGACCACGCTCGTCTACGAAAAGCTGTTGCAGGAATCGGCCGAGATCTAGTCCGGCGTGTTGGTCGTGTAGTGGCGCGGATCATGCGCAGGCAAGGGGGGCGAGCGGCTCGGTGGCAGCGCGGCTGCCGGCCTTTGGCGTCGGACGGTCGCCAACCCGCATTCGCGGATGGCGCGGCGAAGCGGTGAATGAAGGCAATACGAAGGCATAGCGAAGGCGCAACGGAATGGCGAGACGGAAAAGACACGAGGAGGATCACGAGAACCACGAACGGTGGCTCGTATCCTATGCCGACTTCATCACGCTGCTGTTCGCATTCTTTGTCGTGATGTACGCGATTTCCTCGGTCAATGACGGCAAGTACCGCGTGCTGTCGTATTCGCTGACCAGCGCCTTCCGCTCTGCCGAGGGCGCCCGCCCGCTGGATCAAAGCAATGCCTCCACGTCCATCGCGCCGCCGCAGATCAACCCGCGGCGCAGCGCGCGGGCCGAAGACAATGCGAGGCGCGAGCGGCGCGAACGCGCGCGCAAATTGGTCGCGCTGGCGATGAGCGCGCTCGATCCGCTGGTTCGACAGGGGCAGGTACAGGTTTCCGAAGGTGCGCGTGGCATCACCATCGAGATCAATTCGTCGATGCTGTTTGCCTCGGGCGATTCGACCTTGTCGAGCGAGGCAGAGCCGATTCTGCGGGCGATCGCCGGGGCACTGGCCCAGGGGGATTTTCCGGTGACCGTCGAAGGCCACTCGGACAATGTGCCGATCGCCAATTCGCGATTCCCGTCCAACTGGGAGCTGTCGGCGGTGCGCGCCGCCAGTGTTGCGCGGCTGCTCTCCGAGTCCGGCCTTGCACCGGGCCAGATGTCGGCCATCGGCTATGGCGAACAGCGTCCGCTGGAAAGCAATTCGACGCCCGAAGGGCGCACGCGCAATAGGCGGGTGGCGATCCTGGTCGAGTCGATGGCGCCCGAGGCGCGCAGCGAAGGACCGGCAATTCCGTTCGGGGTGCCGCGCGCCTGATCTGGCTGCGGCCCGGTTGGCGGTCTGCGGCATCCAGGGCGAAGACAATCCGGCCGGGTCGGTTGGCGTGTCGACGATGGCGTCGAACGGAACCCGCCGGTGCTGCAAAAAAATTAGGGAATTTTGCCGCCGGCGCGAGCGCGCGTCAGCGGGGTGGTTCAGGCGGTTGTCAGGCGCCGCCCGGAGGGACCGCCACCGAGCATTGCGCGGCCATCGCGGCCGTAGGTAGGCGTGCTCTCGCCGCCGAGCAGGAAACCGAGCGACTGCTGATTGTGGACCATGCGCATGCGGATCAGCTTGCCGTTGATGCGGTTGATCTCGTCAGCCTCGCCGGCGACTGCCAGCAGGCGGTCGAGTTGCTGCGCAAGCATGGTCGACTCCGCCTGGCGCGCAATGAACGCGTCGAGGCCGGCGCGGTCGGTCGTGAAGCCCGCGCGGGCGAGTGCAAGGTGGCGCTCGGTCGAGATCTGGCTGAGCTGACGGACCAGCTCGACCTTGATCTGCGAGGCAGCGGCGATTTCCTCGGCATGGTCCGCACTGAGCCCCGCCTGCTCCCGCTCGAGAACTGCGACGAAATCGCGCAACAGCGCGATTTCGTCGCCCATGCGGCGAGCAAGCCAAGTGCCGGGCGATTCTGCCATGGTGACGTACTATGCCCTGCTGGTCTGCGCGCCAAGCATCTGGCGCACCGACTCGATCAGGCTGTCTGCCACCTTGTCGGCATTGACCTTGAAGCGGCCCTCGCTGATCGCCTGCTTGATCTCTTCGACCCTGGCGGAATCCACCACCGGGACGTTGCTCAAGCTGCTCTGGATTTCCGCCAGGCGCGACGACAGCGAAGACGACTCCACTGACGCATCGGCTTTCGATGCGGGCTGGTCCTTTACCGAGCGGCCTTTGGGCTCGCTGATGGGAAGACCGCCAACGTTTAAGGAGTTGTCGACTTTCACGTATGTGTCCTTTCAGTAATTGGCTCTCGTAATGAGCCACGAGTGCTGTTACGGAGCCCCCCGGGGAAACTTTAGATCTTTCGATGAGAACGATTTAACGGCCCCATTTCGGCGATTTGCGCTTGCACAATCGCCGCCTCAAAGGTCGTCGTCGCCCGCTACCGACATGGAACATGCTGATTGCGCGGGTTTTTCCGGCATTCCTTCGTGGTCCGTCGGCAGCGGGAGACAGCGCTGCTTGCCGGCACCTTGGCGAATCATCTCCGGAAGATCATATAACAGACTGAAAGAGAAAGAGAAATATATTCTGGCACGACGCTTGCCAAGTCGCGCTTGTGGGCTGTTCGGTCCGCGCATTCCGATAACTCAAGACAGGAGTCGACATGAACGCACGAAACACGGCAATTGCGATGTTCTTCGCATCCCTTCTCGCCGCCGGCAGCGCAATTGCGCAACAGGCAGCACCCCAGCCGCCGGCCGAAGACATGAAGGCTGCGATCGATGACAAGTTCCGTGCTCTGGATGCCAATGGAGACGGCGTGATCAGCCAGGAAGAGGCGACCAAGATGAAAGGCCTCAGCGAGCGCTTCCAGGCCGCCGACAAGAACAAGGACGGCAAACTGGACCGGGGCGAGTTCGCATCCGCGCTGGGCGGTTGAGGCTGGTCGAAAGCAACCGGTACTGAAGCACGGTGAGCGGGCCGAGCCCGCTCACCGGCTTGCGATTGGAACCGGTCAGAAACTGATTTCCACCAGGCCGCCCGCCCGGGCGATGCCGGAAACCGTTTGTCCGCCGCTGGTGCGCACGCGCGCAACCTGGCCGTCGGCGGCGTTGTTCATGGCCTGACCGTCTGTCGACACCGCGAATCCGGCACCGCGCGACACCACCTTGACGTTCTGTCCGGATTGCACTGCCGCTTCGCGCTTGAGCATGTCGGCGCGCAACGGCTGTCCCGCGCCGATCGTCATGCGCGGCGTCAGTCCGAGCGCGGCCTCTTCCCGGGTCAATACGCCGGCCGGCAACTCGCCGAGATCGCCGCGCCGCCGCGCCAGATCGCCCGACGATACCGGTTCGCCCATCGCCAGCGGCTTGGCCGCGACCAGGTAGTCGGAAACGAGACGGATCTGTGCCGGCACATAGATCTGCCAGTTTGCCTCGGCCTGACAACGCACGCCGACGTGGGTGCGGCCGAATAACCGCGCGCCCGGCGGCGTGAATGCCTCGAGCATGGTGCAGGGCAGCAGGTTGTTGTTCGGATCGAACGGCGTGACCGTGAAACTCGCCTCGCCGGGCAGGCCGCGGGTCTGAACGCGCAGGTAGTCCTCGACCGCCTGTTTGACCGCAGCCGGATCCTGACGCGCCTGGGCGCCGTGGCTGACCAGAGCGAACAGCAGCGAACCCAGTGTCAGCAGCAGGCCGACACGCCACGCGCCCTTCCTGACGATCGTTTCGATTTCGTTCATTGCGGCTTCCCGTGCGGTTGAATCACGCGACCGATTTCACCACGACCGCCAGTCCGGGCATGGTGCGAACAGAGCGCGGATTGGCCCGCATATCGATGTCTGGCCGCTACTTGCCGCGCGGCAGGATTTGCCGGCGCCTCAGGCAAGCGATTGCCGGTTCGCCCGGCGAAATGGCGGTCATTGCGGGCGCTTATCGGACGATCGCGCGCCGTCGGGCGGTTCCACAATGCCTGGCATGAAGCCTGCAAAGGCTGAGGCAAGAGGAGTTTGACCAGATGAGCAATTCGATCGACCAGGCATTGAAGTTCCAGCAGACGGCGCTTAATCTGCGCGCCCAGCGCAGCCAGTTGCTGGCTTCGAATATTGCCAACGCCGACACGCCGCGCTTCAAGGCGCGCGACATCGACTTCAAGAGCGCGCTGGCACAGGCGGAAAGCGGACGCAGCAGCGGCGCGCTGCCGCTGGCCGCCTCTTCCGCGCGCCACCTGCAGTCGCCGGCCGAGGCGCTGCCGCCGGGCACCCGGTATCGCACCGAGCAGCAGTCCAGCATCGACGGCAATACGGTCAACCTCGATGTCGAGCGGGCACAGTTCGCCGAGAACGCGATCCACTATGAAGCCGGCATAACGTTCATAAACGGCACGCTGAAGTCGCTGCAGACGGCGATCACCGGCCAGTGACGGAGCAACCAGAATGAGCATGTTCAACGTATTCAGCATCGCCGGCAGCGCGCTCACTGCCCAGTCGGCGCGCCTGAACGCCACCGCCTCGAACCTTGCCAATGCCGACAGCGTGACCGGCGCCGACGGCAAGCCCTATCGGGCAAAGCAGGTCGTGTTCTCGGCCACGCCGGTGGCAGGGCAGGGTGCCCAGGGCGTGCGGGTCACCCAGGTGGTCGAAGACGCGGCGCCGCCACGCATGGTCTACGAGCCGGCCAATCTGTTGGCCAACGAGCAGGGCTACGTTGCGATGCCCAATGTGAATGTGGTCGACGAGATGGTGAACATGATCTCCGCCTCGCGTGCCTACCAGAACAACGCCGAGATGATGGCCACGGCCAAGGCGCTGCTGCAAAAAACCCTGACGATCGGTCAATAAGGAAACCCATCATGGCTTCGGTTGGCGCCACTTCCACCAATACCCTCTCGCCCGACGTGCTCAACGCAATCAACGGAACCGGCGGCGGCACCAAAAGCAGCGCGGCTGCCGACGGGCAGGACCGCTTCCTCAAATTGCTGACGACGCAACTGCGCAACCAGGATCCGTTGAACCCGATGGACAACGCGCAAATGACTTCGCAGCTCGCGCAGATCAGCACAGTCGATGGCATCACCAAGCTCAACGCCACACTGGAACAACTGGTCGGCAGCCAGCAGGGCACGGAGGCCTTGCAGGCGGCGGCGCTGGTGGGCCGCGACGTGCTGGTGACCGGCAAGAGTCTGCAGGTTGCCGGTGCCGGCGCCGGCGCGGGGGTAGACCTCTCATCGGCCGCCGACAAGGTGAACGTGACCATCGTCGATGCCAACGGCCTGGCCGTGCGCACACTTTCGCTGGGTGCGCTCGATGCCGGAGCCCACCGCTTCGCCTGGGACGGCAAGTCGGACAGCGGCGCCCAGGTGGCCGACGGCGCCTACACGATGAAGGTGCAGGCGCTCAAGGGCAACACGGCCGTCACGGCGGAGACCTTGCAGATTTCGCGCGTCGCCAGCGTGGTACGCGGCACATCGGGCGTCAGCCTGGATCTCGGCGCGCAGGGCCGCATCGGCCTTGCCGACGTCAAAGAAATTCTCTGAGAAGGAGTCGAAGAAATGGGTTTCCAGCAGGGTCTGTCAGGTCTCAATGCATCGGCACGCGCACTCGATGTCATCGGCAACAACGTCGCCAATGCCAACACCGTCGGCTTCAAGGAATCGCAGATGCACTTTGCCGACCTGTTCGCTAATGCACTCGGCGGTGGGGCAGGTCAGGTCGGCATCGGCGCCACAGCAGCCGCAGTCGCGCAATCGCATTCCCAGGGCAACGTCACCTCCACCAGCAACCAGCTCGACATTGCGATCAAGGGCCAGGGCTTCTTCCGCATGCAGCGCAGCGCGACCGACCAGACCGCCACTTATACGCGCAACGGCGAGTTTCATCTCGACGAATCCGGCTACATCGTCAACGACCAGGGATTCGTGCTGATGGGGATCCAGGGTGTCAACGGCTCTGTGCCCATCAGTGCCACGCCGAGTGTGCTGCGCGTCAATGCGTTCCAGATTCAACCCAACGCCTCGACCACGGTCGAGTTCAATCTGAATCTGCCGCAGGACGACGATCCTACCGGCACCGGCGATCTGAACCCGGTCGCCAGCTTCGACCCCGCCGATGTAACCACCTTCAACGGTTCGACGGCGATGACCGTCTACGATTCGGAGGGCGTGGCGCATACCCTCACCATGTATTACCTGAAGACCGCCGACGCGGTGGGCGGTGCGTCGCCCGCGCCGGCGACCTGGAATCTGCAATATCGCCTCGACAGCGGAACGCCGGCCGATGCCGGCAACCTAGAGTTCACCACTACCGGCGTGCTCGCAACTCCGACCGGCGGAACGATCGCCCTGCCGGCGATTACGGTTGCCGGCGCCAACGATCTCAACCTGACGCTCGACGTCAGCAGCGTAACCCAGTATGGCAGCCCGTTCGCGGTCAACAGCCTGATCGACAAGACCGGTTATCCCACCGGCAACCTGTCCGGGCTGTCGATCTCGTCGGACGGCCTTGTGCAGGGGCGCTTCTCGAACGGCAAGACGCAGGACATCGGGCGCATCACCTTGTCAACGTTCCGCAACCCGGGCGGCCTGGCCTCGGTGGGCAACAACCAGTGGGTCGAAACCGCCGAGTCCGGCCAACCGACTGACAATACGCCGGGCGTCAGTACTGCTGGCAGCCTGCAAGCCGGCGCCGTCGAGGATTCCAACGTCGACCTCACCCGTGAACTGGTCAGCATGATCACCATGCAGCGTGCCTACCAGGCCAACGCCCAGACGATCAAGACGCAGGACTCGGTGCTGCAGACCATCACCAATCTGCGATAGGGCTGAAAGGCGAGGCGTAGGGAGCCGCAATGGACAAACTAATCTACACGGCGATGACCGGCGCGGCGAACACGCTGTCGCGCCAGGCCGCGGTCTCGCACAATCTTGCCAACGCCACAACCACCGGCTACCGCGCCGAGGAACACCGGCTGCGCGCCGTGCAGGTGCAATCGCAGGCCCTGCCGACGCGGGCCTTCGCGGTCGACGCGTCGACCCAGACCGATTTCACGCCCGGCCCGATGCTGCAGACCGATCGCACGCTCGATGTGGCATTGCGCGGCAAGGGCTGGATCGCCTTGCAGATGCCTGACGGCGGCGAGGCCTACACGCGCGGCGCCAGCCTGGAGCTGACCGAGAACGGTGTGCTGCAGACGCGCAACGGCATGCCGGTCGCCGGAGACGGCGGCACCATCAGCGTGCCGCCGGACAGCGAGATCACGGTTGCCAGCGACGGCACGCTGTCCGTGGTGTCGCGCGCCGGCACGCCCAATCAGTCGAACGCCATCGGCCGCATCAAGCTGGTCAATCCCGACGAGACACAACTGGTGCGCGGCAGCGACGGCCTGTTCCGCTTGCGCAGCGGCGAGGCGGCCGAAGCCGATCCGAACGTCAAGGTCGCATCCGGATTCCTCGAGGGCAGCAACGTCAACGTGGTCGAGCAGATGGTCAGCATGATCTCGCTTGCCCGCCAGTTCGAAATGCAGACCAGGATGCTGTCGACCGCCGAAGCCAACGATCGCGCTGCGACGCAGATCCTCGCCCGATAATCAGGAGCACCGCCATGATCCGTTCCCTGTGGATTGCCAAGACCGGCCTCGATGCGCAGCAGACCCAGCTCGACGTCATCACCAACAACCTCGCCAACGTCAGCACCAACGGCTTCAAGAAGTCGCGCGCGGTGTTCGAGGATCTGCTCTACCAGACGCTGCGCCAGCCCGGCGCGCAGTCCTCGCAGCAGACCACCTTGCCGACAGGCCTGCAGATCGGGCTCGGCACCAAGCCGGTGGCGACCGAACGCATCCACACCCAGGGCAGCCTGTCGCAGACGGGCAACGTGCTCGACGTGGCGATCCAGGGCCAGGGCTTCTTCCAGGTGCAGATGCCCGACGGCACGCTCGCCTACACGCGCGACGGCTCGTTTCAGAAGGACGCCAACGGACAACTGGTGACCTCAAGCGGCTACCAGCTTTCGCCGCCGATCCAGATTCCCGCCGACGCGCAGAGCGTGACCATCAGCCGTGACGGCCAGGTCAACGTGCTGCGGACCGGTCAGGCCGCGCCGCAGAATGCCGGCAGCATTCAGTTGGCAACGTTCGTCAATCCGGGCGGCCTGCAGAGCCAGGGCGAGAACCTCTATGTCGAGACCGCATCGAGTGGCACGCCGACACCCAATACGCCTGGCGCCAATGGCGCCGGCCTGGTTTCCCAGGGTTATGTCGAGACCTCGAACGTCAACGTGGTCGAAGAACTGGTCAGCATGATCCAGACCCAGCGCGCCTACGAAATCAACTCGAAGGCGGTGTCCACCTCGGACCAGATGCTGGCCCGTCTGACACAGCTCTGATCGACCCGATGATGCGGCGATTTGGCTGCCCTTTGGCGCGTTTCTCGATCCATCGGAACTAGGCCGCCGGCGTTACGCTGGAACCCTGGGAAATCGGGATGCCCGGAGGCCGGGCCGAGGAAACATCGATGCGAACCGTTTTACTATTGCTGGTCGCAATGCCGCTGCTCGCCGGTTGTCTTTCGATGACACCGTCGACCGGCGTGCATCAGCCAATGAGTGCTCGACCAGAGCCGCGTCAGGCTGTCGGACCGACCAACGGTGCGATCTACCAGATCGCCAACGCCCGGCCGATGTTCGAGGATCGGCGCGCCCGTTTTGTCGGCGACACCCTGACGATCACGATCAACGAGAAGAACAACGCGCAAAAAACCTCGGCTGCCAATGCCGAAAAGAAGAACACCATGGCGCTGGCGGTGCCCAAGATCATCGGCGTGCCGGGCAAGGGCGCGCAGGGCATCGATGTCGAGGCATCGAGCGAGAACAAGTTCGACGGCAAGGGTGGGGCATCGGCCAACAACGGCTTCACCGGCACCATCACCGTCACGGTGATCGAGGTCTATCCCAACGGCAACCTGCTGGTGTCGGGCGAGAAGATGGTGGCGATCAACCAGGGCAACGAGTTCATCCGCTTCTCCGGTGTGGTCAATCCGCTCTACATCAACAACAACGCCGTGTCCTCCACCCAGGTGGCCGATGCGCGCATCGAATTCAAGCAGAACGGCTTCATCGACTCGGCCCAGGTGATGGGCTGGCTGGCACGCTTTTTCCTGACGTTCATGCCGTTCTAGCGGCAGCGGGTGCAATGCGCAACGAGGTGAGCGATATGGGCGGCAAACACACGAGAATTCTCAGGGGCGTCGCGATCGCGATCGCGTTGGCCGCGTGCCATCCGGCACTGGTCGCCGACGCCCATGCCGAACGCCTGAAGGATCTGGCGACCATCGCCGGCGTGCGAAACAACCAGCTGGTCGGCTACGGACTGGTGGTCGGTCTCGACGGCACCGGCGACCAGACCACGCAGACGCCATTTACCGTGCAAAGCATCCTCAACATGCTCGGCAACATGGGCACCCAGTTGCCGCCTGGCACCAACCTGCAGTTGAAGAATGTCGCCGCAGTGATGGTGACCACGGATCTGCCGCCCTTCGCGCGACTCGGTCAGCCGCTCGACATCACCGTGTCGTCGATGGGCAATGCCAAAAGCCTGCGCGGCGGCACCCTGATCATGACCCCGCTCAAGGGTGCCGACGGGCAGGTGTACGCCATCGCCCAGGGCAACGTGGTGGTCGGCGGCGCGGGCGCCTCGGCAGGCGGGTCGAAGGTCACGGTCAATCACCTGTCGGTCGGCCGCATTGCCGGTGGTGCGACGGTGGAGCGCCAGGTGGCAACGACGGTCGGCAACGGCGAAACCTTCGTGCTGGAACTCAGGCAGACGGATTTCGGCACCGCGCAGCGGGTCGTCGAGGCGATCAACAATTCGACCGCACCCGGCACCGCCTACGCGATCGATGCGCGGCAGATCGTGGTGCGTGCACCGGTCGATGCCGATCGCCGGGTGGCTTTCGTTGGCCTGGTGGAGAACCTCGATGTCACGCCGGTGCAGCAGCCGGCCAGGGTGATCGTCAATTCGCGCACCGGCTCGGTGGTACTCAATCGTGCGGTGAAGCTGGAAAGCTGTGCGGTGGCGCATGGCAACCTGTCGGTCACGGTGAGCAGCGAGCCGGTGGTGAGCCAGCCCAATCCGCTGTCCGGCGGCCAGACCGTGGTCACCGAGAAGAACCAGATCGACCTCAAGCAGGACGCCGGCGCGCTGATGAATGTGAAGGCCGGCGCCAATCTTGCTGATGTGGTCAAGGCGCTCAATGCGCTGGGCGCCAACCCGATGGATCTGATTTCGATCCTGCAGGCGATGAAGGCAGCCGGCGCGCTGCGTGCCGAAATCGAGATCATCTGAGGGCCACAGCCATGGCGACCGTTCCCACCAACCAGCTTGCGTTCGATGCCAACAGCCTGAACGGCATCAAACGGCTGTCGCGCGACAACTCGCCGGCGGCGCTGAAGGCGGCCTCGCAGCAATTCGAAACCGTCTTCATGCAAATGGTACTGAAGTCGATGCGCGACGCGACGCCGCAGGCCGGCATGTTCGATTCGGAACAGACCAAGACCTTCACCGGGTTGCTCGACCAGCAATTGGGGATGACGCTATCGACCTCGCGCGGCGGCACCGGCCTGGCTGCCATCATAGAGAAGCAGCTTGGCCGGCAGATGGCGCCCGCAGTCGTGCCGGGTGAAAGCGCGGGGTTTGCGCTGGAGCCGCAAGCGGGCTTGCTGCCGCTGTCGACACCGCTCGCCGCCACGGCTGGCGAGCGCTACGGCATGGCGCAGGCGCTCGATCGCTACCGTGCCGCGGCGGTGGCCGCAGATCGTACCCGGGGCGCGGCAAGTTCTGCCGCGGACGGCACCACCTTGCCGGCAAGTCTCGCCGCGCTGCCGGCGGCCAAACGCGAATTCGTGCAGAAGGTCTGGCCGCATGCCGTTCAAGTCAGTCGCGAAACCGGCATTCCTGCACACTTCATGGTCGCGCAGGCGGCGCTGGAAACCGGCTGGGGCAAGTCCGAAATTCGCCGCGGCGACGGCGCGCAAAGCTTCAACCTGTTCAACATCAAGGCCGGCGGCAACTGGAACGGCGGCGCTGCCAAAGCGATGACCACCGAATACCAGAACGGCACCGCAGTGCGCGAGAACGCCAGCTTCCGCGCCTATGGCTCGTATGCCGACGCCTTTCGGGATTACGCCCGGCTGATCACCGGCAACGCCCGCTACGCCGGGGCCGCCGGCCAGACCGATGCCCGCGCCTTTGCCGACGGCCTGCAGCGCGGCGGCTACGCGACCGATCCGGCCTACGCGAGCAAGCTCAAACGGGTGATCGATGGGCTTGCATCAGCCGGTGTGGTGGCCGGCAACGCCTGAGCGGCGGCGACCTGGCAAAGGTTTTGCTCCTGTCTGTCGTAAACCAGTCAAAGGAAAACGCAGATGGGCGTACTCAATATCGGATTGTCAGGCCTCAACGCCGCGCAGGCGGGGCTGATCACGACCAGCCACAACATCGCCAACGCCGGCAATGCCGCCTACACCCGCCAGCGCACCATCCAGGAGGCGCAGGAGCCGTTCTTCAGCGGCGGGGGCTTTCTCGGCACCGGCGCCAAGCTCACGACCACCGTACGGCAGTACGACCAGTTCGTAAGCAAGCAGTTGCTCGACGCCAAATCGCGCTCCTCCGAACTCGATACCTACGAAACGCAGATCGGCCAGCTCGACGACCTGTTGGCGGATCCCGAAGCCGGGCTGTCGCCGGCGCTGCAGGGCTTCTTCCGCGCGGTGCAGGATCTGTCGGCCAATCCGACCTCATCGGCCGCGCGGCAAAGCACCATTTCGGCCGGCGAGGCGCTGGCTTCGCGCTTCCAGTTGCTCGACGGCCAGATGAGCGAGATTCGCCGCGACATCAATTCACAGATCGGTGGCCAGGTGCAGAGCATCAACGCCTACGCCAGAAGCATCTCCGATATCAACCAGCGTATCCAGAGCGCCGAGACCGCCGGTCCGTCCCAGCCGGCCAACGACCTGCGCGACCAGCGCGATCAACTGATCAGCGAGCTGAACGATATCGTCAAGGTCAACACCGTGATGCAGAGCGACGGCGCAATCTCGGTGTTCGTCGGCAATGGCCTGTCGCTGGTGGTGGGCAACCAGCCCTTCCAGCTCGCGGCCATCCCGGATCCGGCCGATGCGCAACGCACTACCGTGGGCCAGGTGCTTGCAGGCGGCGGCACCTCGGTCGTGCCCGAAGCGATGTTTTCCGGCGGCAAGTTGAGCGGGCTGCTGTCGTTTCGCAGCCAGACGCTCGATACGGCACAGAGCGCGCTCGGCCAACTGGCGATGGACTTTGTCAGCGGCTTCAACGCGCAGCACCAGTTGGGCCAGACGCTCGACGGCAATCCAGGCGGCGATTTCTTCGGCTTCAACGGCACGCCGACCGCGCTGACCGCCGCCGGCATGGTCAGCGTCACCCTGGCCAACACACGGGATATCGCCGCTGCCAGCCCGGTTGCGACTGCGACCGGCGCCGCCAACGCCGGCACCGCCGCGATCGACGCCAGCCGCGTCATCAGCCGGACCAGTCTGCCGTTTGCCGGCAATGTGACGCTGACATTCGATGGCGCCACCAACAGCTTCAGCGCCAGCGGCGGCATCACCGCCGGCCCGTTCGCCTACGCTGCCGGCCAGCCATTTACCGTCGGCGGCGTCGAGTTGACGCTCACCGGCACGCCGGCCAACGGCGATTCCTTCACGCTCGGCAACAACCCGACCGGCCGCAATGACAATCGCAATGCCCTGCAGCTGGGCAGCCTGCAGACGGCGAGCCTGGCGCTCGGCGGCACCGCCAACTTCCAGTCCGCCTATGCGAGCCTTGTGGCCGATGTCGGCAGCAATGCGCGTGAGGTGCAGATTACTGCGCGCGCCGCCACCACCCTGGTCGAACAGACCACTGCGACACAGCAAAGCATTTCCGGCGTCAATCTCGACGAGGAGGCGGCCAACCTGCTGCGCTACCAGCAGCACTACCAGGCGTCCTCGAAAGTGATCCAGATCGCCGGCAAGATCTTCGACGAAATCCTCGCGCTCGGTCGATAGGAGTCAATCATGCGCGTCAGCACTTCGATGGTTTTCGATCAGGGCACGGCCAATCTGAACCGCCAGACCGCCGCCTACCTGAAGACTCAGAACCAGCTCGCCACCGGACGGCGCATCGTCAATCCGTCCGACGACCCGGTGGCCGCAGCGCGGGCGCTGGAAGTGACGCAGCGCCGCGACATGAACGCCCAGTATCTGGACAACCAGAAGGCCGCGCGCGACGCGCTGCGCACCACGGAGATCAGCCTGGCCTCGCTCGGCGACCTGCTGCAGGACGTGCGCGACAATGCCATGAAGGCCGGCAACGCCTCGCTCGACGACACCCAGCGGCGGATGATCGCCACCGATCTGCGCCAGCAGTTCGGTCGCCTGATGTCGATCGCCAACGCCAAGGACGCCAACGGCGAGTTCCTCTTCGCCGGTTTCGGTCTGGCGGCCGGCGAAACGCAGCCCTACGAGGGCAGCGTCGAAGCCGGGGTGACCACCAATGGCGACCAGGGGCAGCGCAAGCTGCAGGTCTCGGCCAGCCGGCAGTTGGCGATCAGCAACAGCGGCTTCGAGGTATTCGAAAATGTCGATCGCGTCGGCGGCGGCAAGCAGAGCGTGTTCGACACCGTGCGCAATCTGGTGGCGGCGCTCGAAACGCCCGGCGCCGCGACCATCGGTGCCGCGCTGCCGGGTGCGCTCGGTAACATCGACCAGGCGCTGGACAATTCGTTGCGGGTACGCGCCGATGTCGGTGCGCGCAGCGCCGAGGTCGACGCGCTGGACAACGCCGGCTCGGCGCTGGATGTGCAATACCAGTCCACGCTGTCGGTGCTGCAGGATCTCGATTACAACACGGCGATTACCAACTCCGCCAAGCTGCAGACCGCGCTCACCGCCGCGCAGAAAACCTTCATGCAGGCTTCGCAACTGTCGCTGTTCAACTACCTGTGACGTCGATGCGTCCTCGCGCCGCAATTCCCGCGCTCCCCGCCATCGCCGCCGCGCTGCTGGCGGCCGGCTGCAGCGGCATTTCCGGCGAGTATCCGCGCTCCACGCCGGTGATCCCGGCGGCATCGCTGCGGGTCAGCGAAGGCTACGTCGTGTCGCTAGAGAAAATAGTCACCTATGCCGGCATTGCGGTTGCCGTCTATCTGGTGCTCGACCCGCTGGCCCCCAACTGGCAGATCGAGCAGACCAGCCTGGCCGACGACACCTACCTGTTCTCGCTGCGCATGAAACGCTTTCACACCGGTGGCGACGGCGAAGCGCGTCAGGTATTCAACCGCCGCGCCCGCGAATTGGCGCGCAGCAGCGGCTACAGCGGCTACGAAGTCACCCGCTTCGAAGAAGCCATCGATTCCGCCATGCTCGGCACCCAGCGCACCGTGGACGCCGCGATCCGCCTCACCGGCAAGATCGCGGCGCCGGTCGCCAGCGTCGAATAATTCCACCGGCCGCGCCGGGCGCCCCCCGCCCGGGTCTGCACCGTGCCGCCCGTCCGGCAAGCGGGCCTGGAAGTGCCGCCGCGCCACAAGCCAGTATCCATGCGGCTCTCCGCGATGGCAACGGCGGAGACGCCCTATCCATGGGCCTTCCGCGGCATACCCCCGTCGCGGCCAAGCAACGGCGCGGCTCCTCACGACGCACCGCGTCCATCAGTCGCCGCATCATCGTCGGCCGCGAGCGCAAGCCGACACGAATCTTGACGCTCAGGATGATGCGGGTATCACGGGCGGCTTGCGATCGCCGGGCCGCCGCGCCATGTCTGCGTTAAAATACGCCCCCGGAATAGTTTGAACCCGTCGTCGTATGCCGCCGTCCCGCACTGGCGCGCGCCGTTCGCCAACCAGCAACCTGTCGGAGTAACGCCTTCATGCCCCGCGTAATGGACATCGCCACCCCGCTGGGTCCGGACGTGCTGCTGTTCCACAGCATGCGCGCCAGCGAAACGCTGGGCCGGCTGTTCGACTACCAGCTCACACTGCTCGCCACGCGCAACGACATCGACCCCAAAGCGCTGCTCGGCAAGCATGCCACCGTCAAGCTGCAACTGCCCAAAGGCGGCCCGCGCCACTTCGACGGCTGCATCACCCGCTTCGCCCTCACCGGCTCGCACGGGCGCTACGTGCGGTATGAGATGCAACTGCGCCCCTGGCAATGGTTCCTCACCCGCGCCGCCGACTGCCGCATCTTCCAGAAGCAGACCGTCCCCGACATCATCAAGCAGATCTTCGCCAAATACCCCAACGCCGCCTTCGAACTGCGCCTCTCCGGCAGCTACCAGCCGTGGGACTACTGCGTCCAGTACCGCGAAACCGACCACAACTTCATCAGCCGGCTGATGGAACAAGAAGGCATCTACAGCTACTTCACCCACGCCGAAGGCAAACACACCCTCATCCTGGCCGACTCCCCCGCCGCCCACGACCCCTACCCCGGCTACGCCAGCATCGGCTACGTCCTCGACAACCGCAGTTCCAGCACCGAAAAAGAACGCATCGTCGACTGGGCCTGGGGCGCCCAGGTGCAATCGGGCAAATACGTCATCGACGAGTACGACTTCACCAAACCCGGCACCGAACTGCAACAAAAGAGCCTGCACCCGCGCGAACACGACGAAGCCAGCCACGAAATCTACGACTGGCCCGGCGAATACGACGCCGCAAGCGAAGGCGACACCTACGTGCGCCTGCGCATGGAAGAGGTGCAAGCCGCACACGAACGCATCCACGCGCTCAGTAACGCCCGGGGCATCGGCGCCGGCCACACCTTCAAACTCAAAGGCCACCCGCGCGCCGACCAGAACAAGCAATACCTGATCGTCGCCTGTCACCTCGACCTGGCCAGCAACGACTACGAAGCGGCCAGCAGCGGCGGGGCCACCTTCAACGCCAGCTTCGAAGCCATCCCCGCCGCCACCCAGTACCGCAGCCCGCGGGACACCCCCAAGCCGCTGATCCAGGGCGTGCAGACCGCCAAAGTCGTCGGCCCGGCGGGCGAAGAGATCTACACCGACGAATACGGCCGGGTCAAAGTCCACTTCCACTGGGACCGCTACGGCAAGCAAGACGAAAACGACTCCTGCTGGATCCGGGTCAGCCACCCCTGGGCGGGCAAGAACTTCGGCATGATGGGCATCCCGCGCCTGGGCCAGGAAGTGGTCGTCGATTTCGTAGACGGCGACCCCGACCGCCCGCTCATCACCGGACGTGTCTATAACGCCGAACAAATGCACCCGTGGGATCTGCCCGCCAACAAGACCCAGACCGGCATCCTCAGCCGCTCGACCAAGGGTGGCGCCTACGGCAACGCCAACGCCATCCGCTTCGAAGACAAGCTGGGCGAAGAACAACTGTGGCTGCACGCCGAGAAAGACCAGCTCACCGAAGTCGAACACGACGAAGACAAATGGGTCGGCAACGACCGCAGAAAGACCATCGACGGCAACGAGACCACGACGGTGCACAAGAACCGCACCGAGACCGTCGACCAGAACGAGACCATCACCGTGCACCAGAACCGCACGGAGCGGGTCGACCGCAACGAGTCGATCAGCATCGGCCAGAACCGCTCGGAAGACGTCGAACTCAACGAACACATCGAGATCGGCGTCAACCGCACCGAATTCGTCGGCGCCAACGAGACCGTCACCATCGGCAAGAACCGCAGCGTCACCATCGGCGGCAGCAAGTCCGAGACCATCGCCCGGGCCAAATCCGAGACCATCGCGCTTGCGAAGGCGCTGACCATCGGCGGGGCCTACCAGACCAGCGTCGGCGCGGCGATGAACACCAGCGTGGGCCTGCTGCAGGCCGAACAGGTGGGTCTGTCCAAGACCGTCACGGTGGGCACCACCTACAGCCTGAGCGCCGGCACCGGCCCGCTGGGCGGGCTGCTGGGCGGGGGCGGCGCACCCGGCGGCGTCGACTTCAAGGATCACATCGTCGCCCCCGAGGCCGGCAGCGAAAGCGAGGAGGCCAAGCCCGGCTCGAACATCACCATGGACGCCGAGAGCATCACGCTCACGGTGGGCGAAGCCAAACTGGTGATGAAGAAGGACGGCACGATCATCTGCAACGGCAAGACCATCGATCTCGTCGGCACCGATCACATCCAGCTCGATTCGAAGCGGATCGATTTGAACTGACATGAACGGCCCCGACAACCTGCTTGACGCGCCGGTGCGCGGCGCACCCTTGCCCGAGGTGCGCAACCACACGCGCTTTCCGAGCCAGTACTTCCAGATGATGGATGTCAACGACCAGATCTTCCACGTCATGGTCGCCCGACTCACCTACGACATGCAGCAGGCCGACGACGAAGGCCTGCTGCTGCTGGCCGAGGCGCAGACCCCGCTCGCCGAGACTGACCGCTACTACGGCGCCATCAACCGCTCGAGCCTGATCGAAGAGAGCGACTACGCACCCTACAAGCCCAAATGCGACATCCTGTTCGCTCATGCCGTGGCCTATCCACCCGAGGGCAAAGCCAGCGCCCGCTGGCCGGTCGGGGTGCGCATCGGCCAATGGCAAAAGCGCCTCACGGTGACTGGCCCGCGGCTGCTCGAGCGCACCCGCCTGGGCTGGAAGCTCGCCGACCCCGAGCCGGTGACGCAGGTGCCGATCCGCTACGAGCGCGCCTGGGGCGGCACCTGCCAGTGGCCGCGCGACGTACCGGAGGACGACGCACAGCTTCTTGTGCGCGAAGAACGCAACCCGATCGGCTGCGGCTTTGCCGACAAAGCGTGGCTCAAGAAGAGCAGGGTTGCCGATGTCGATGCGCCGCAGATCGAACTCTTCGGCCAGCCATTCGATGAAAAGGCGGCCAACGCCCAGCGCTACCCGGTGGCGGGTCTTGGCGCGATCGGCCGCTGGTGGAGCCCGCGCGCCGAACTGGCCGGCACCTACGACGAGGCATGGAAGCAGACCCGCTGGCCGCGCCTGCCGCTGGACTTCGACTTTCGCTACTGGAACTGCGCCCCGCAAGATCAGCACATCGACTACCCCGCAGGCGGCGAGCAGGTCGTGCTAATCGGGCTGCACGAGGGCGGAGAGGTGCGGTTTCGGCTGCCCAAGCACCCGCCCTATGCATTGGTGCGCCTGGATGCCGGGCCGATCCTGCCGCGGGCCATGCACTTGGACACCCTGATCTTTGACATGCAGGCGCTCACGCTGACCTGTGTGCATCGCATGACCGTATCGGCCGGGGCCGACGTGCGCGTGCTCGAACTCTGCCGCAAGGACGCGCTCTGAAATGGCAGACGAAGCCGCAACGGCGAAAGACAAACGCTTCCGGCTGGTGAGCATGTTGCCTGATGTCTGCATAACGCCGGGCAAGAAGGGCAAGCCGATTCCCTACCCGATCACCCACACGATGGACCAGAGTGCGCAATGCTCGCCCAACGTGTTCTTCCGCGGTGAACCGGCGTTCCTGCACAACGAAAGCTATGTCGACAGGGTCAAGGGTGACGAACCCGGAGGCGGAAAGGGCGTCATATCGAAGACCCACGTCAAGATCAGTCACAGCATCGACAAGAGCCGCAGCGTCTATGTGAACGGCAAACCCATCGTGCGTACCGGCGACTTGATGTGGATGAACACCAAACCGCCCGGTGGTGGGGGCGGGGAGGTCGCTGCCGCAGCGGCCGACCCGAAGCACCAAACCAAGGCCGAGCGCTGGCGCTGCCGCCAGCAGCAGATTGCCGTCGCCAAGGACAAGTTGGGCGCCATGCCGCCCGGTGCCGAGCGGGACAAGCTGGCCAGTGCGAGCGAGCGCTTCGAGCGCAACAACCGGGCGGTGGAACAGGCGCGCCTGGCAGAGAACGTCTATGACCCTGCCAAGGGTCCGCCCGAGGGGTGGAAAAATGTCAGCAAGGATCCGGAGAGGCTGGCGGAGTACGGGCTTAAGCCGAAGGACCTTGAGAAGGCGGGATCCGAGTTTCGTGCCCAAGTCTATGAGCCCGACCCCGCCGTCTTCGGACGCGACATGAAATCGCAAGTTGTCTTCAAGGGAACGGTGCCGAGCAGTATGCAAGACTGGAAGAATAACGTTGCACAGGGACTCGATATGAAGTCCCCGTATTACGAGAACGCGGTCGGGATTGGGAAATCCCTGAAAGAGTTCGGCGCCGATGTAGAAATCGTCGGCCATTCCCTTGGTGGTGGCATGGCCTCGGCTACTTCGCGCGCGAGCGGTTTGCCGGCGACCACCTTCAACAGCGCGGGCCTCAATCCGAATACCGTCGCCCACTACGGAGGCAAGCCGATTGTTCCGAAGACCGAGAACGTTCAGGCGTACCGCGTCGACAACGAGATTCTCGACGGGCTGCAGGCGCAGGGCTTCAAGAGTACGCTTGGCGCGGCCGGCGTCGGCGCGCTGCTCGGTGGCCCGGTCGGCGCCGTGATCGGCGCCTTGGGCAAGATTGGTCTGGCGGCGGCCATGCCCGATGTCGTAGGTAAGGTTTTCGATCTTCCGGGCAAGGGTCTCAACCCGGTCGATCGCCACGGCATGGGACAGGTGATCGATGGCATCGAAGGCCAGAAGAGCGCAGACCAAGCGGTGCTGAGCAGTCAGACAGGTGTCGGATGCGGATGAGGAAACCATGGACGGGAATCGACGGCGGTGGCTGCGCATCCTGTGCGCAGCGATACTCGGGTTGGCGTTGTCCGGCTGCGCGAACGGGCAGGCAAAACCCATGAAGAAATACTACCCCCCGACCGATTTCTTCGCCGGGCGAGAACTGGAGTTGGCACGGGCGATTGACCGCGAAGACCAGACGGAGATTCGTGTCCTCGCACGCGGCGTCGACCTCAATGCCAAGGCTCGCCAGGACATGACGCTGCTGATCTACGCTGTCATGAACGACAAGTTCGCATCGATCTCGGAGCTTGTGCGGCTGGGGGCGAGGCCCGATGAGAACATCATTGACGGCATCGGCAGTGTGATCGACCATGCCATGTACAGCAAGGATCTGCGGTACCTGACTGCACTGCTTGATGGTGGTTTGTCCGTTGACTTTCAGGACAGCGACAGAACCCCACTCATCCAGCGGGCAGCGGGTGCAGGCGGCTCAATCGAGCACGTGAAACTCCTCGTCAGTCGTGGGGCGAATGTCAATAGGCGGGACAGTATCGGTGGGACAGCACTGCACAGCGCTATCAATGTGAATCACGTCGAAGTTGGTCTATATCTCGTACAGATCGGCGCCGACATTGCAGCTCACAAATCAAACGGAGCTTCGGTATCGTGGGCGGTGCAGCTATCGATCGATGGCCAGCAACCCGGCCCCCTGCGCACGAAATTCGAGCAACTGCGGGACCTGATGATCCAGAAAGGCGCCAAGTTTCCGGCTGACCCACCCGAAGTCGTGCGCGATCGCATGCGCACGCAAGGCCTCAAGCCGGCCGTGCCGCCGGGCAAAGCGAAATGAAAATGCCCGCAGCCGCGAAAGGCAGCGTGCTGATGCGTGCGCGACGAACGCACTTGAAGCACGTTGCCCGAAATGACGCAGCAAGCCAAACCGTAGGGCGGTTTGCGTAGTGACCGCACGGCACTTCGCCGGTGAGCACAAAGGCATTCGTATGTGTCGGACGCTCCCGTGAGCGACAAGCTTCGTTTGCCCCGCGGGCCAGCCACCGTCGAAACCTACACGGACAAGGACGGACGCCGTGTCCTGCTGGTAACGGAAGGCTCGGTCAAACCCAACAACCGCCCCGCCCCGGGGCCAAAGGCCAATACGCTGGGGCAGGTGACACCGCAGACCGAGCCAAACCGCAGTGGCTCGACGAGCAAGCCGCCGGTCAAGCCCGAACAGCCGACGGAGAAGACTTTCCTGGAAGGCATCAAGGAAGGCATCGACGACTTCATTGACAAGTCAGTGGAGAAAGCCGGCTTCAGCCAGCCTGCGATGGTGCTCGGTGCGGTAGGCAAGGCGTTGAACGAAGTGTTCATGCCCACTGCCGCCTGGGAGTTGATACCACTAGGAAAAGGGGCGAAGATCCTCAAGAAAGGCGGCGAAGCACTCGGCGTTGTCAAGAAGGGAGAGAAGGCCGCGGAGGCAATCAAGCCAACAAAGCCCATCGACAATGCGGGCAGCGGCGGACACGTCAAGAAACCGAAGTCGCTACGCGAAGCGTACCTCGGCAGGACGCCGGGCAAAGAGTCGCGAACCGGTAAGGAAGTCCAGGATCGGATGCGCAAGGAAGGAAAGCTGCGCGACGGTCCCGATGGGCCGGAATTCAAAGCCTCAAACGATCGTTGGTACCCGCTCAAGGACGCAGATATGGCGCATCGGACTGACGCAGTGAAATGGTGGAACGAAACAGGACGACAGTACGGTGCGAAATCCCCGGAAGTCCGGGACTGGATGCTGGATTCAAAAAACTATACGCTTGACCTGTACAGCATCAACCGGTCGAAAGGAGCCCAACTCCCAGATCGCTACTTGCCGCCTCTGCAGTAGGAAGGAACGCACACTATGCAGGACTTGGACATTTCCTTGCGCGATGAAATCGATCTGGCATTTCGTTCGGCAAAGCAGCGGTTACGTGAGGGAGACATTGATGTCGCCGTCAAACTTGGCGAAAAAGCTTGGGACCGTTTGCCTGAGCCGAAATTTGGCTGGGACGTCAGCCAAAGCTATGTGCATGCCTTGGCCCTGATGTATCGGGACTCGGGGCGTTTCGCCGATGGTATTGCCTTGATGCACGCACTTTTTGCGTCCGATACGGTGCTGGAATACGAAGACCGGCCGCGTTTCGTCCTCGGCACCATCTACTACGAAATGGGCGACATGGAAAACGCACGACGCTGGCTGGGCGAGGCCAACCGGATTTCCAAAGGGCGCTGCTTTCGGGAAGAGCCCGAAAAATACCGCAAGGCGATCGCGAAGTAGCGTTTAGCCACTGGCCGAAATGACCATGGAACTGCAGCAAAAGCTGTATGAAGAAATCGAGGCGCTGTCGGAAGCCGGCAACAACCTGTTCGACCAAGAGCACTACGGCTTGGCGATAGAGAAGTGGCAACAGGCGCTTGATCTCGTGCCCGAACCCAGATCTGACTGGGATGCTACCCTCTGGTTGTGCGCATCCATCGGTGATGCGCACTATCAGAACGGGCAGTTCGCTTTGGCCAGAGAATTTCTGCTCGACGCAATGAATGCTCCCGGCGGAACCTCGAATCCGTTCGTCTTGTTCCGCATGGGCCAAGCCGAAGCCCGGCTCGGTAACTCGACGACCGCGAACGAATACTTGTTGCGCGCCTACATGCTCGACGGGACCGACATCTTTGACGCCGACCCGGAAGGGGCGGCGTACCTGAAGATGCTTCGGGCGGGAGGCTCGCTGCCATAGGCAAGTCGCAGTCTCGGGTGCGCGGCGCACCTGGGGCTGGGAGATGCCAGTATCCGCGGCAAAATGCCCGTACCTGATCGATCTGCCGGCGTGCGGTGCGGGGCGGCGTGTCTTCATAGTGGCGGCGCTCCCGAAAACCGTAGTGGGGGGGTGGCGATGGGCATTCCGATTCAGCCAACATTCATCAAACCGAGCGCGTCGGACGTCGGCCGATTCGCTCGGTCAATTGGCGTTAGCTTGCCACCCGACTATGTCAATTTCCTGATCGAATTTGGCGGCGGCAGTCCTGAGGGCAACATATATCGTTCGGACAGCCGAGTCTCGGTATCCAGGTTTTGCGGCATCGACGGCATCCAGGGTTCTATTCAGCAGCTCAGTGCCAGCTACAAGGGGCGGATTCCGGAACGCGCTATCCCAATAGCGGAAGCAGCCGGCGGAAACCTTGTTTTGCTTCGCCTACCTCAGGGTTCAGTCTGTTTTTGGGATCATGAACGTGAGGCCTTCGATAAGACCCAGCCAACTGGCAACGAAGCATGCACGGAGCTGGCGTCGTCGTTCTCCGAGTTCATCGACAACCTCGTACCGATGCCCAGCGAACCCACTAATGATGCCCATGTTATTTCCACAAAAATTGATCCGGCATTTGCGGCGAAATTTGGCCTCAAGCAGGGCAACAAGTGATCTGTGGCGGGTGCGATGGCCGACAAAGCATTTGTGATCGAGAAGTTGGGCTGGTATATCGGCAAGGGCTTTCTGCACGACCCGAAAGTGAAGCTCAGAACGCTGGCGTTGTTCCTCCAGGAAAACGGCTTGGCCACGCGCCAGTTGGTGGATCCGGCGCTTGATCTCGCCGATGACTTCCAGATTTCGTCTGCGGATGTCACCGAGCGAGGGCTTCGGTTTCTCAAGGGTGGATACCAGAAGTGGATCAAATCGATCGACCGCGGCCGGGATCCGGCGGACGATTCGCTGCTAAAGCGCGAGTTGGAAAAGCTCGGCTAGGCGTTTCGTAACGGCGTCGGTGTGGAGTGTTGATGCGCGAGCGAAAGTACCCAGTTTTGTAAGGTGGTGCGCGTTGGAAATTACCCAGGGTGATTTACCTTCGCTGCTCATTTGTTGAGCAGGGATAAAGGAGATGATCACCATGAAGCAATTGGGAAGAGTTCGACGCTTGTATTACCGTGATGGTCTGTCGTTATCGGAGATAGAGAGACGTACGGGCCTCACGCGCAAGACTGTGAGGGGCTGGCTGAAGGCGGCGGAAGGGACGGAACCGGTGTATCGACGGCGCCCCGCCGAGGACACCAAGATTGCGCCCTTCGCGGAGCATCTGACCAAAGCCCTGGAGATTGATGGGCGCCGCCCCAAGCGCGACCGGCGCACCGCGCTGAAACTGTTTCGCGAGATTCAGACTGCCGGCTTTGACGGCGACTACTGCCGGTCACCGAGTTTGTTCGGCGCTGGCGCGAGGCCGGTGGGCAGGCGCTGGCCAAAGCCTATGTTCCGCTGAGATTCGGGCTGGGCGAAGCGTTTCCAGTTCGACTGGAGCGAAGAACGGCTGGTAATCGGCGGCGTCTGGCGCAAGATTCTGGCCTCTCACCTGAAACTCTGTGCCAGCCGGGCTTTCGTCGTACAGGCGTACCCGACGCAGAGCCATGAGATGCTGTTCGATGCGCATACGCGGGCCTTCACCACGCTGGGCGGCATACCGCGTCGTGGCATCTACGACAACATGAAGACCGCCGTCGACAAGGTCAAGAAGGGCAAGGGGCGAATCGTCAATACGCGCTTTGCCGCCATGGCCTCGCACTACCTGTTCGATGCCGACTTCTGCAATGTTGCCAGCGGATGGGAGAAAGGCGTCGTCGAGAAGAACGTGCAGGACAGCCGGCGTGTTTGGCAGGAGGCTGCTCAGGAACGATTTGGCTGCTTTGCCGAACTCAATGTCTGGCTGCTGGCGCGCTGTCGGGCACTGTGGCAGGAACTGCGCCACACGGAGTGCGAGAACCTGAGCATTGCCGAAATGCTCGAACACGAACAACCCAGTCTGATGCCGATGGTCACGCCCTTCGACGGTTACGTGGAAACCTTGGGCGAGGTCCCAGCACATGCTTGGTCATTGAGGATCGCAACCGCTACTCAGTACCGTGTGAGCTGGTAGGCCAGATGGTCAGCATTCGGATCTACCCGGAGCGCATCGAGCTGGTTGCCCACGATGCCGTGGTGGCCAGCCATGTGCGTTGCTTCGAGCGCAACCAGATCGCTACGACTGGCAGCACTACATCCCGCTGATCGAGAGAAACCTGGAGCACTTCGAAATGGCGCGCCGTTTGCCGACATGCCCGAGCCACTGCTGCGCCTGCGCGGCTTGTTGCTCAAGCGCGAAGGCGGCGACCGCGTCATGGCGAAGGTGCTGGCCGCGGTACCCAAGTCCGGGCTTGAGGCCGTGCTGGTCGCCGTGGGCTGGTGCTGAGTCAGGAAACCCGAGTGCCGAGCATGTCGAGAATGTGCTCAATCGGCTCAAGGCGGCAGCCCCGCCCGGAGTGCGTGGAGACCAGTCTGGAGGTTGCCGAGGCGCCCATTGCCGATACCGGGCGCTATGACCGCCTGCGCGGGGAGATGAGCCATGCGTGATGTCGCTGCGCAACTCAAGGCATTGCGCCTGTATGGGATGGCCGGCGCATGGGAGGAACTCGTTGCTCAGGGCAACTCGGCAGGGCTTCAGTCCGCCCGTTGGCTAATCGAGCATCTACTGGACACCGAGCACGCGGATCGGGCCATACGCTCGATCGGTTACCAGTTGCACACCGCCAAGTTTCCGGTGCATCGCGATCTCGCCGGATTCGAATTCGAGCAGTCGAAGGTGGATCGTGGCCTGATCACGGAGCTGTCGGCTCTCCTTCGCGGGCAGCCCACAACGTCGTGTTCATCGGTGGGACCGGAACGGGCAAGACGCATCTGGCCACAGCGCTTGGCATCTCGGCATCACCGGCCACGGCAAGCGGGTGCGCTTCTGCTCGACGGTCGATCTGGTGGAACCTACTGGAGCAAGAAAGGCGGCCGGCAAGGCCTGAAGCTGACCTGCCCTGTTGCGCATGGACCTGGTGATTCTGGACGAGCTGGGCTATCTGCCCTTCAGTCGGCCGGCGGCGCCTTGCTGTTCCACCTGCTGTCAAGCTCTATGGGCACACCAGCGTGATGATCACGACGAACCTGACCTTCGGCGAGTGGGCCAGCGTGTTTGGCGATGCGAAGATGACGACGGCGCTGCTGGACCGCCTGACGCATCACTGTCGCTATCGTGGAGACGGGCAACGAGTCCTACCGGTTTCGCCATAGCAGCGCGACGGCAAAGTCGCGCATCAAGGCCAGAAACCAGAGCAAGCGCCCCAGACCAACCACCGAGGAGACGCCCATTTGAGTCGCGGCCGCGCGCGGAAATCCCGCTCCGGGCTACGCCCTGCGGCTTCCCCGCGCAACCGAGACACCTTCTGATTACGTCACAAGAAGACAACCGCAATGATTGGAGGTGCCCCACACCTTGTGAATACGCTAAACTTATCCACAGATCGCCCTATGATGGGCAGCTAAAGCCCCTGGGTAAAATTCAACGCGCACCCCTGGGTGTTCCGAAAGCAGGCCTGCCAGCGCGCACCACGCGACGAACA
>JADJSA010000003.1 GCA_016711925.1 Candidatus Methylophosphatis haderslevensis | reverse complement strand
GACCCCGGCGGCCTTCCAGGCGCGCCATGGCATCCAGGTGGTGGCCATCAGCGTGGATGGCGGCCCGATGCCGGGTTTCCCATCGCGCCTGGACAACGGCATTGCCACCACCCTCAAGGTCACGCAGGTGCCCGCCGTCTTCCTGGCGCAGCCCTTCACCGGAAAGATCACGCCCATCGGCTTCGGCGTGCTCTCCGAATCCCAGTTGCTGGAACGCATCGCCGTCGTCTCTGGCCCGCAGGCCGAAGCGATGCTGCCCGGAACGACACAACGTCTTGCCCTGCCGCAGGAGGCCCCATGAACCACCCCGACCGTCCCCCGTTGCGGCGACCCTCCGCCGCGCTGCTGGCGTTGCTGCTGGTGATCTCGCCGCTGCCGCTGCGCGCCGGCGACCTGAACACGGAGGTGAATGACATGTTCAACAACCTGGGCGCCATCGGCAACTACACGGCCCCTGGTGCCTTCCGCGGCCAGACCTTCAATACCTACACCGGCGGCAACCTGATGATGCGCTCGCCCAACAAGGTCTATCAGCTCGCGGCCATCCAGTTCCCCAGCGCCAAGGCCGGCTGCGGTGGCATCGACGTCTTCGGCGGCAGCTTCAGCCACATTTCGGCGACCGAGTTCAAGAACATGCTAAAGAACATCACGGCCGCCCTACCCGGTATCGCTTTCCAGTTGGCGCTCGAAGCGGTCTCGCCGCTGTTGGGCGGGCTGACCAAGTGGGCCAAGGGGCTGGAGACCTGGATCAACAATGCCCGCATCAACTCGTGCGAGACCGCCAAAGCCATCGTCAGCACGGCCGCCGAATCCGTCGGCTACAGCTCGCAGGAAACCTGCGCCGACCTCGCCGTCGAGATGGGTCTGGAGAGCGACCGGGATGCGGCGCGCCGGCGTTGTGGCTCCGACCGGCCCAGCATCCTGGCATCAGCACGTTCCTCCAGCGATCCGAATGTGAAGAACAAGGCCCCCTTCGTCGGCAACCTGACCTGGAAGGCACTGCAGTACACGGGTTCCTACCTCGACGATCAGGAGCGCGAGCTGATCATGAGCCTGGTCGGCACCATCATCTACTACCCGGAGGAATCGGCGCGCGACCCCGAGCCGATCGCGCCCACCCTCACGTCGATCAGCCAGTTGCTGTACGGCCAGAGTGCGGCGAGCGGCACGGATGTCATCCAGCACGTGCTCAAATGCAACGACTACACCAACTGCGACGTCGTCACGCTGAACACCGGGTACACCCACACCCCCTTCACGGCCAAGGTCGAGGCCATGATGCGCTCCATCGCCGAGAAGATCACGACGCGCACCGCCATCCCCAACAATTCGACCGAGGTCGGCTTCGTGAATCAGACCACCGAACCGGTCTACAAGATGCTGTCGATCGGCACCAGCATCCCAGGGTCAGGCCTCGCCGACAGCCTGATCGCCCAGTACCGCGACGTCATCGCCGCCGACTACGCCTACGTCTTCCTCGAACGCAACCTACGTCTTGGGATGGCCGCCCTGGACAAGAACTACACGCTGCAGCAGACCCAACGTGACCAAGCCAACCAGATCCGCCAGCGCGCGCAGGCCATGCTCATGCAATTGTCGCAGGAGAAGAACCTGCTCTACCAGAAGGTGGGTTCCTTCCGGGCGGTGGCTAGCCACCTGGAACAACTCGAGCGCCAACTGCGCTCCAGCATGCCGCAGCACGTGATGGACATGCTCGGCCAGCAGGCCGCCTATCTGGCGCAGTAGCGCAGACGGAATCGCGCGAGGAGACGGAGCGCCATGTGGGAAATCTACGCCTACCAGAATGCCGACAGCCTGTTCGGCGTCTTCAATGCCGCCGCCGCGATTCATGCATCGGGCGACTATGCGGCGGCGGTCGCCGCCGTGGCCTTCTGCGGCTTCGTTGCTGCGCTCATCGCCTACGCATTCGCCCCGGAGAAGCTGCAGGGCTGGAAGTGGCTGGGCACGGTGGTGCTGGTGTTCTCGGTGCTGATCGTACCGAAGGTCACCATCGGGATCGTGGACAAGACCGGCGGCTCCGCGGTCAAGGTGGTCGACAACGTGCCCTTCGGCGTGGCCGTGCTGGGCAGCCTCACGAGCACCATCGGCCACACGCTGACGGGGCTTTTCGAGACGGCCTTCCAGGTCATCCCGGGCGTGGGGGCGCTCCCAGCCGAGCTGAGTTACCAACAGAACGGCTTGATGTTCGGCAATCGCCTGATCCGCGAGACCGGCAACGTGGTGTTCCAGGATCCGGCCTTTCGCACCGATCTCATCAACTTCATCCATAACTGCACCACCTACGACCTCATCGACGGCACCCTTGACCCGGCCACCTTCTCGGCCTCCGATGATGTCTGGCCGTTGATGGCCTCGCCCAATCCGGCGCGCTTTTCCACGCTGACCGCCGCGGGTGGCAGCGTCGGTGTCGACACCTGCCCCAACGTGTACCAGAGCCTCAACGGGCGACTGCCGGCGCAGATCACTCGCATCCAGGGGCGGCTCGCCTTCCAGCTCAACCCGACCTTGCCGGGAGCCGCGGCGGCGGCGGCCATCGCTGGGCAGATTCAGCAGGCCTATCTCAAGAACAGCATCGCCACCGCCGCATCCACGGCTGCCGACCTCATCCGGCAGAACGCGGTGCTCAACGCGATCGAGGACACCAGCAAGATCGTCGGTCAGAAGGTCAATGATCCGGCGGCCATGGTGCTGGCGGTGGGCCGGGCTCAGGCAGTGGCCCAGCAGAACGCGACCTGGCTCAACTACGGCAAGGTGGCCGAGCAGGCCCTGCCGGTGTTCCGCAACGTGGTCGAGGCGGTCACCTACGCGATGTTCCCGCTCTTCGTCCTGCTCCTCCTGCTCACCAGCGGCCGCGAGACCATGATCGCCTTCAAGGGCTACGCGGCGGTGCTCATCTGGATCCAGCTGTGGCCCCCGCTCTACGCGATCCTTAACTACATGGCCTCGATCTACGCGGCCTACGACCTGGCGGCTGCGGCGGACCTGGGCACCGGCACCAAGGCGCTGGCCCTGCAGACCGCCTCGACGATCTACTCGCGGGCGATCTCGGGCGAGGCCGTTGTCGGCTACCTTGCGATCAGCATCCCCTTCATCGCCTGGGCGGCCTTGAAGCGCATGGAGAATTTCGGGACGGCGCTGGTGGGCGGCCTGTCGGGCCTGCAGGCGATGATCTCGGGCGGCACCTCCGCTTCTACCGTCGGCAACGTTTCCATGGGGAACGTGGGGATGGACCAGATGCAACTGGCGCCCAACCGCACCTCCGCCTTCATGGGCAACTGGCAGAACGATCTAAGCGGGAACACCTTCTCGTCGAATGCGCTGACTGGGCGAACCGCCGTCAGCCTGCTGCGCAACCAGGGATTTGCATCCCGAATGGTCTCGATGCGCGTGTCCGAGCAGGACGTGGTGCAGGCGAGCCGGCAGGCTGACGCCGCGCGCAACGAGGCTGTCGCGGCCAGCACTGAGCGCTCGGCCATCTTGTCGGACGCATTCACTCGTGGCCTAACCAAAGTTCGTTCATCGCGCAGCAGCAGTGGCTCTACGTCCAGCAGCTTCGAGCAGATGGGCGAAACACTGAACAGGCTGGATCAGATATCAAAGAGTGTGGCCGATAGCACCGGACTATCACAATCTCAAGTTGCCAGTATCGCGTTCGGAGCCGCTGGCCACCTGGGATTAAACGCTGGCGCAGTTGGAGGCCGCCTGAACGCCAGCGCAGACAAGAGTTACCTGTCTGGCTTATCGGCCCAGGAACAAAAGGTCTTGGGCAGCATGAGCAGCGAACAGTTGGCGGAGTTCAAACAGTTCGGCGACAGGGTGTCGCGCGATGCCAGCTTCATGAGCATGATCGCCAACGATTCCCGCGAAGCACACGACATGACTGCCCGGCTTGCCTCTACGCATGCACGATCGGAGCGCGCCGAGGCGAGCCTCGCTGATCGTACGGCCTTCGCTGAACGCGTGTCGGCGGCCCACGAGAAAGGGGAAGCCATCTCCATCGACATCGCTCAGGACCCTCACAACCTGGAGATGTTTATGCGCTACGCGGAGCAATACGGCGGCAGCAGCGCCGCGGCACATACCTTGATGGAGTCGGAATTGGCGCGACAGTCTCTTCGCCCGAATCGGGTGTTCTCCGACGGTACCGCACTGCCAGCCTCCTTTGGAGACATCCGGGAGCAACATGTGCATCAACAGGGTGATGCCGCGCTGATGCCCGACATCGCCGGCCTGCACCAATCCAACCGACAACAGACCTCACGGTTTGGGAACGTCAAGCCGTCGCAGGGAACCGCTCCCACGGTTTCGCCCATTCGAGACGAAATTCGTACCCACGGGGATCAAATCCGCACCGGTGCAGAATCGAGCCGTGCAGACTTCGACGCCAAGGCGGAGATCATCAAGACCGATGACGGAACGCTTGCATCGAAGAAATCACTCCTGGTGCAGTCAGGCAAGCAGGTCGGCAAGGACGCCGCAGCGACACTCGACAATGCCAAAGAGGTAGTGAAGGACTTGTTGCGAAAGTAGTCAGCCGAGTCTATCCGGGTCGAACATGTGCTTGTCGGGTTCAGCTTCAGACGGCTTCATGAACGGTGGGTGGCCTTTGTCGCGCCAGTAGTTCGCGGCCAAATCCTTCGGCGTGGTGCCCATCCCAGGGAGTGGATTCTCGTCCCATTCGAGACGCTGCCGCCCCTTCCTACCAATGCTAGCCAGAGCCCCGCCAATGGGCGCTCCGAAAAGTGCGCCGACGCCCATCATCACAAGGCGGGTTCCCCAATCGGTATTCGCAGCAGCGATCAAGCCGATCAGCGCGCCCAGCGCGATGAAAACCATGAAGATGAGTTTTCTCATTTCTGCCTCCTGGATTCAGCCTAACGCTGATGGTGTAGGTTGCAAGCGTGTGGCCGGCTACCCAGCCAACATTTCCACCACCAAGCCCCGCCGCCCCGGATCATTTCTCATGCGGAGCCCTTTTTCCTCAATACCAACTGGATCATCGCGAACAGGCGATGAAACAGATAGTCGACCTGATCCACGTCGATGACTGGCACTTGGTTGATTTCTGAATGACGAATGAGATGACTGTTTCCGATGGACGTCAGTTCTGTCGCCTCTTCCTCCATTCGTGCCCGGAGTGATGGCTCTACGGCGGTGGCATCGAGAATGATCTTGATAGATCTCTTCTTGTCGCCGGGGTCCGCAAGAGACTTGAGCCGCTCCCACCCATCCCACAAGCGCTCCAAGGCCTCGCGCCGCACCAGAGGATTTCGGTCAGAAAACTTGGTCCGACACTCCTCCAGCATGTTGTCGAGGGTCCGGTCTCCAGTCCGAAAGACTGTCCGCTTCAACTCTTCCCCAAGTACCGGCGGAAGCACGCGCACGATGCGGCCGGTCGACAACATCTCGAAGGCCACGCCGTTGCGCGAAAAGATGCGATTGATGGTCGCCCGGAACTCCTCCTGTCCCGACTGTTGGTCGAAGGTCAAATGGTGGTGGCTGAAGAAATCGTGGTGTTTGCCTGGAATCGGCTTCGCTACCGAAGCGTAGATGAACTCGATGAAATCCATGATGAGCAGCGTGTCCGGCGCAAAGGGCTCTCGCTGCGACAGGAAACCTTCATCCACCAGACACGTGGTTTCGAGCGGCCAAGCCAACCCCGGCATCTCCGCAATCACGGAAGCGGCCAGAGCATCCGTATCGCAACCGCAAACGGCTTGTCCATCTGGACAGCGCGCGGGAAAACGTAACCCGAAGGCTCCGCTGTTGATCAGGGCCTGTACCGTTGCCACCAAGCCCGCCCAGACGGCGGGTGAAATCACCTGCTCGGTTCGCGCCCGCGGCCCATTTTCCCGGTCGCTAAAATAGTCGTTCACGGAGCCTACTCCTTCGGCACGAGCGGTACGGCCTTCGCTGTCCCATTGACGATCTGTTCGAATCGCTCGACGTTGGCAAGTACCGCGTCAAGCTGTGGAACTTCGCCGAAAACCATGCCGGCCATCGCTGCGTAGTCTTTGGCGAGCGCTACACACATCGCCGGACTGGGCACGAGCGTGAATGTACCGGGTCGGGCGGCATCCAGCCCCAGGTCGGCACTGCCGAAGAAAAGCCTGGCGTGGTGAGCGCAATCTATAGCGAGTGCCTGATCGGCCTGCCACTCGTGCGATCCGCTTGCCTGCATCAGTTGGTGCACATCGTAATAGTGGCGCGAGACGCGCTGCCCGCCGTGCCGCAGTTCTCCGCGACGGTCGTGCCACTGCCGCAAGCCATGCAGGATGATGACCTTGTCCCAGAAGGTGCGCTCCGGCTTGACGGTGATCACCTTGCTTACGGTGAGATCCAGCGTCGGCAAGTCCTGCGCAACGTATGGCGTGACCGTTGCCGCTATGTGGGGGTCGAGTGCCGACTTCGCACCGGACTCGATTTTCACGGCGGAGCGGATGTAGTCGTTGGTCGTGGGCGTGACGGCGGGATACCAAAACAGCAGGGTCTGGCCGTCTTTGTCGTCCGGATCGAGTTCCAGGCGGAAGCGGCCATCGGGAATGACGGCAGCGGCGATCTGAGTGAATTCATCCGCCAACGGGCCGACGATGTAGGCTTGGCAAGCCAGCCGGATGGCTTCAAGACGAGCCCGGCGCTTCTTGCCGCTCAAGGCGTCCAGTTCCGCCACCTCGGCGGCCTGTCCCAGATCGCCACGAAAAACCGTGATGTCGATGTCCTCGGAGAAGCGGGAGATCAGGCCGAAGGCCTTGGACAGGGAAGTGCCCCCTTGAACAAGAGCCGAGGTCCGCCAGTAGCCAAGCCGTTGAACAAGGCATCCAGGGTCCAGCAGACCCAGAAGTCCTTCTCGACGTTCTGAACCGCCGTACCCAAGCGCGTGGCTGCACCGAGAAACAAATCGAGCCGATCACCATCGGCAGCGGTGATGACATCGTGAAATGAAGGGTTCAACGGACCCCCCTTATGCCCTTGGCCCAAGATGAATCTGCCGGGGGCTTCACGCCGCTAGGCGCCTGCAAGGTCATGGGTACGGCCCCCAGTGGATCACAACCAGGTAGATCACGGACCAGACTTTGCATCCACGCCGGCAGCACGTTGAAGCCATCGCGCAGGTCCTGGCAGATCGCAGCCCCTTGGGCGGAATCGACGAGTAGTTGGCTTAGTCGGTTCACGATGTGGTCATGGTCGGAGATCAGCGTGTCCTTCAGCCAATGTAGGGCCTGCACAACTCGCATGGCGGGACGATCAGCCCAATAAAGGCGACTGGGGGCGGTTTGCTTGAAGTCGATGACAAGTTTGTCGAGCTTGATCGCCCGGCGACGTGCGTCGGTATGAAGGGTGACACGAGCCGGGACGGCATCCGTCAGGCCAAGATCGTTGGCTGCGGTCATCCCATCCACCAGCAGACGCAGTTGGTCGCGCCGCGCGATGGCATCGACAATCGCGCGATAGTCGGGAGTGCTGGGACGCTGGGTCAGACGGTTGATGCTGGGCTTGTCGTATAAACCTCGATCAATACGCCGCAGGTCACCCGCCAGCACCATGCGCTGGAGCGTCTTGTCGATCGCATCACGGTTGCCGAGATGTGCAAAGTCGGTCGGCACCCAGACATGGCCTGGACCGGCGGCATTGATTTGCGACGAGATGGCGGATTTGAGATCAGACATGGGGTTCCTTGTCCGATATTTGTATAACTTTTCGGACAATTTGCAAGAAGTAATGTCCGAAAATTGTAGATCTATTTCGGACTGAGCGTATTCATACTTCAAGCAACGCCAGCACCCCGTCGAATGGGCACCACGCTGGCGCTATTTTTGATCCAGGCATCCAACATGTCAGCCCAGGCCTGAAGCATTGCTCGGCGCTGCTCGGCGTACTCAGCCTTGTTGTAAATTGCACGTACACCGCGCTGTTCATGTGCAAGGCATTTCTCGATCCAGTCGCTGTTAAAGCCGGCCTCATGCAGTAGCGTGCTGGCCGTGCGCCGCAAATCATGCACGGTGAAGGGATCAAAGTCCTCGCCCCGATCATGGACCACTTTCACGGTGGCGTCGATCACCCGGTTCAGCGTGGCCGAACTGATAGGCAACTCGGTCTCGTACCGTCCCGGATGCAGGTACGAACTGGCACTGAAGCAAGTTTTGAAGGCCACCAGAATATCGAGCGCCTGCTGGCTCAGGTACACATTGTGCGGGCGCCCTGCCTTCATACGCTCCTTTGGGATCGTCCAGATTGCCGTCTCAAAGTTCACCTCATCCCACTTAGCCTCGATGAACTCCGTCTTGCGCACCAGTGTCAGCAACATGAACTTGACCGCTAGGCGCAACGTGGACATCGTCGCCGTCTGCTCAAGCGCGCTGAAAAAGGTATGAATCTCGGCCGGTGTTAGCGCTCTGTCGCGAGCTTTGAAGGTGGCAATGGCACTGGGTCGAATCGACTCGGCGGGATTATCGATCTTCAATCCGCGGGCCTGAATGAAGCGAAATACCTGCAACACGATCTCGCGAGCGTGGACGGCCGGCGCTGCCGCGCCACGCTCTTTGATCTTCTCGCATCTGGCCATCAGACGCACCGGGGTGATTTCTTCCAGTTTCAGACGGCCAAATTCGTCCGCCAAGTTGCGATCATAGACCGACTTACGCATAGCCTTTGTGGACTCGGCCAGATCAGCCTCTGCGAAGTACTTTTCTGCCCAACTACCAAACGTGAGCGCGTCAGCAGCTTCGGTCCGCTTCTCAACCTTGGAACGTGAGGGACTCACGCCCTGCTCGATCGATCTGTGCGCCCGTGTCATCAATAGGCGCGCTTCTGCCAGAGACAGGGACATGCCGTAGTCCAACTCGTCCAGTTCGCGCGGCTTCTTGGCGCCGACTGTCGGGTCGTACTTGCCTATCACCAGGGTCTCGCGGCGTCCATTCACCCGGTAGTCAAACCGGAAACTGACAACCCCTGTCCGCGTAACAGCGACATAGAGCCCCTGCTGGTCGGCAACCTTGTAAATCTTCCCAGTGGGCTTCAACGCCCTCAACTGCATGTCAGTGAGCATCTGATCCTCCGTAAACTGATACCGTCAACCGATACCGTCAACGTAGTTGACGGTATCAACTTGGGTCGTTCAAGGACCAGATCTCAATACCGTCAGCAATACCGACACTTTAGTCGGGCTTTACTAGGACGGCGTGAGACGACTTGAGACGCTAACTGGTTGTTATAGCGGGTAAATTGCTTTAAAACCGGACGGCGTGAGACGACTTGAAATGATGATATTTTATTCCCACTCGATGGTCGCGGGCGGTTTGCCGGAGATGTCGTAGACCACGCGGTTGATGCCGCGCACCTCGTTGATGATGCGGTTGGACACCCGGCCGAGCAGCGCATGGGGTAGTTCGGCCCAGTGGGCGGTCATAAAATCCTGCGTCTGCACCGCGCGCAGGGCGACCACGTATTCGTAGGTGCGGCCGTCGCCCATCACGCCGACGCTCTTCACCGGCAAAAACACGGCAAAAGCCTGCGAGGTCTTGTCGTACCAGTCGGCGGCGCGCAGTTCGTCGATGAAGATTGCATCGGCCCGGCGCAGCAGGTCGGCGAACGTCGCATTGACTTCGCCGAGGATGCGCACCCCAGACCCGGGCCGGGGAACGGATGGCGATACACCATCTCGTGCGGCAGGCCGAGCGCCACGCCGAGTTCGCGCACCTCGTCCTTGAACAGTTCGCGCAGCGGTTCGAGCAGCTTGAGATTGAGCGTCTCGGGCAGCCCGCCGACGTTGTGGTGGCTCTTGATGGTGTGCGCCTTCTTGGTCTTGCCGCCGGCCGACTCGATCACGTCGGGGTAGATCGTGCCCTGCGCCAGCCATTTGGCATTGGGCAGCTTTTGCGCCTCGGCCTGAAACACCTCGACGAACTCGCGGCCGATGATCTTGCGTTTCTGTTCCGGGTCCGCAACGCCTTTCAGGTGTCCCATGAACTGCCCGGCGGCATCAACGTGAATCACCCTGAGGCCGAGATTGCGACCGAAGGTTTCCATCACCTGCGCCGCCTCGTTCAGGCGCAGCAGGCCGTTGTCGACGAACACGCAGGTAAGTTGCTCGCCGATCGCACGGTGGATCAGCGCAGCCGCCACGCTCGAATCGACGCCGCCGGAAAGGCCGAGGATCACCTCGTCGCTGCCGACCTGGGCGCGAATCCGCGCGACCGCCTCGTTCACGTAATCGGGCATGTTCCAGTCGTGGTGGCAGCCGCAGATGTCGTGCACGAAGCGGGCGATCATCTGCGGCCCTTGATCGTGTGGGTGACCTCGGGGTGGAACTGCACCGCATAGAAGCCGCGCGATTCGTCCGCCATGGCGGCGACCGGCGTCGACTCATTGCTGCCGATGATCTTGAAGCCGGACGGCAACGCGGTGACCTTGTCGCCGTGACTCATCCACACGTCGAGCAGGCCGTGGCCCTGCGTGTTGCTGCGATCCTCGATGCCCTGGAACAGGGCGGAATGGCCGTGCGCGCGGATTTCGGCGTAGCCGAACTCGCGCTTGCCCGAACTCTCGACCGTGCCGCCGAGCTGCTGGGCCATGGTCTGCATGCCGTAGCAGATGCCCAGCACCGGCACGCCGAGTTCAAAGACGCATTGCGGGGCGCGCCAGTCCTCGGCTTCATAGACCGAATTCGGCCCGCCCGACAGAATGACGCCGCGCGGGGCGAAATCGCGAACGAATGCCGCGCTGACATCGAACGGGTGAATCTCGCAATAGACCTGCTGCTCGCGCACGCGCCGCGCGATCAGTTGCGTGACCTGCGAACCGAAATCGAGGATGAGGATTTTCTGGTGCATTGCGGTAGGCGGTGAGGAGTGAGGCGTCAGAGGTGAGAAGAGTGCGGCTGCGCCGCCTCACCCCTCGCCCCTTCCCCCTTCACCGTCACTCGACCTGGTAATTCGGTGCTTCCTTGGTGATCTGGACATCATGGACGTGCGACTCGCGTATGCCCGCGGTCGTGATCTCGACGAATTCCGCCTTGCTGCGCATCTGGTCGATCGTCGCGCACCCGCAATAGCCCATCGACGCGCGCAGACCGCCGGACAACTGATGAATCACCGCGGCCACCGGACCCTTGTAGGGCACGCGACCCTCGATGCCCTCGGGAACCAGCTTTTCAGCGCTCTCTTCGGCATCCTGGAAATAGCGGTCGGCCGCACCCTGCTGCATCGCGCCGAGCGAGCCCATGCCGCGATAGGACTTGTAGGAGCGGCCCTGGAACAGCACGGTTTCGCCGGGCGCTTCCTCGGTGCCGGCAAACAGGCCGCCGAGCATCACCACGTTGGCGCCGGCGGCGATCGCCTTGGAGATATCGCCCGAATAGCGGATGCCGCCGTCGGCGATCATCGGCACGCCCGAATCGCCGAGGCCCTTGACCACGTTGTCGATCGCGGTGATCTGCGGCACGCCGACGCCGGCGACGATGCGGGTGGTGCAGATCGAGCCCGGGCCGATGCCGACCTTCACCGCGTCGGCCCCGGCGTCGACCAGCGCCCGCGCGGCGTCCGCCGTGGCGATATTGCCGCCGATCACGTCGACCCTGGGGCAGTGCTTCTTGACCCAGCTTACGCGGTCGAGCACGCCCTGGGCATGGCCGTGGGCGGTATCGACAACCAGCACATCGACGCCGGCCTCGGCCAGCAGTTCGGCGCGCTCCTCGGTGCCCTCGCCCACGCCGATCGCGGCGCCGACGCGCAGCCGGCCGAAACTGTCCTTGGCGGCCAGCGGGTGCTCGGTGGACTTGAGGATGTCCTTGACCGTCACCAGGCCGCGCAGTTCGTAATCGGCGTTGATCACCAGCACGCGTTCGAGACGGTGTTTGTGCATCAGGGCTTTGGCCTCCTCGGTCGAGGTGCCCTCGCGCACTGTCACCAGGCGTTCGCGCGGGGTCATGATTTTCGACACAGGTTGATCGAGATTGGTCTCGAAACGCAGGTCGCGATTGGTCACAATGCCGACAACGCGGCTGCCTTCGACCACCGGCAGGCCGGAAATCTTGTGCTGGCGGGTCAGGTTGAGCACTTCGCGCACCGACATCGTCGGCGGAATGGTGATCGGATCCTTGAGCACGCCGGATTCGAAGCGTTTGACCTTGGAAACCTCGCCCGCTTGCAACTTGGCTGTAAGGTTCTTGTGCACGATGCCGATGCCACCTTCCTGCGCCAAGGCAATCGCCAGGCGGGATTCGGTAACGGTGTCCATCGCGGCGGAAGCCAGCGGTATGTACAACTGGATATTGCGCGTCAGCCGCGTGGACAGGCTGACATCGCGGGGCAGGATGCTGGAATGGGCGGGCACGAGCAGGACATCGTCGAACGTCAATGCCTTCTGAATCACTCGCATGACTTTAACCCTATGTGGCAAAAACGTATTATACGCAGGTGCCCCAACCCGGGCAAACCGCGGGAGAGACGAATGCAAGTACTTGGTAGCCTGTTTCTGAGTGCCGCGGCGCTGTGCATCGCCGGTCAATGCGCGGCCGGCGAGTACATCTATCAATGGAAGGACAAGTCGGGCCAGTATGTCTATTCGGACAACCCGCCGCCGGGAAACATCCCGTCGCGGATGCTGCGGCGCGACGCCGTCGGCGAGATCAGCCAGCCGGCGCCGAGCACCGCCAGCCCGACCACCGCAGACCGCGAACTGGAGTTGAAGAAGCGCCAGCAGGAGCAAGGCGACAAGCAAGCCAAGGCCGACAAGGATGGCGCCGACGCCAAGGCCACGGCGCAGAACTGCGACAGCGCGAAGAATCAGCTCGCCGCGCTGGAGTCCGGCCAGCGCGTCGCCCGTTTCAATGCCCAGGGCGAGCGCGAGTTCCTCGACGATGCCCAGCGCAGTGCCGAAGTCGAGCGCACCAAGAAAATCATCGCCGACTCCTGCAAGTAATCCGGCGGGCGCGGGCTTGCCGACCGGGCGGCGGGCGAGACGCTACGTCTCGCCTTGTTCGGTGGTTTGTGCGGCTGCCGCGGCGCCCGCGCCCTTCTTCATGACCTTGCCTTCGGCGGCGCGCTGACGCCGCACTTCCTTCGGGTCGGCGAGCAGCGGACGATAGATCTCCACCCGGTCGCGATCCCGCAGGGCCTGATCGAGTTTCACCAGCTTGGCGTAGATCCCAACTTTGCTGGTGGGCAAATCGATCTCCGGGTGCTTCTGCAGCAGGCCGGAAAACTCGATCGCCTGTTGCACCGTGCTACCCGCCGCAAGCGTCAGCGGCACCCGCTCCGCCTTGTCCCGCAGCGCGTAGATGACTTCGACGCGAATCGATTCGCCGGATACGGGCGCCACGCTCAAGCGCTCCGCGGATAGACCTGTTCGGCCCGCTTGACGAAGGAGTCGACCAGGGTGTTAGCAATGTGGCTGAATACCGGCCCGACCGCCTTCTCGATCAGCTTGCTGGAAAACTCGTAATGCAGGCTGAATTCGACCTTGCAGGCGTGCTCGCCCAGCGCCGTGAAGTTCCAGGTGCCGTCAAGATGGTGGAACGGCCCGTCCATGCGCTTGATCAGCATATGGGTCGGGAACAGCTTGTCGTTCTCGGTCGAAAAGCTCGCCTTGATGCCGTGGTAGTTGATGTGCAGGCGGGCGCGGGTGATGGTATCGCTGCGGTCCAGCAGCTCGCTGCCGCCACACCAGGGAAGGAACTGCGGGTAATTCTCGACGCGGTCGACCAGTTCGAACATCTGCTGTGGTGTGAATTCGATCAGGACGAGTTTCTTGACCGTGGCCATGCGACGGAGGGGGGGTGGGCGGCTCTGCTAGAATCCGGCATTCTAGCGCAACAAATCAGCCTGTCCGGCCAGCAGCCATGCTGTCGCCGCAATTCCATGTCGATCGCCGACAACAAGAAAGCCTTCCACGACTACTTCATCGAAGAACGCTTCGAAGCCGGCCTCGCCCTCGAAGGCTGGGAGGTCAAGGCGATCCGCGCGTCGCGGGTGCAGATCAAGGAAGCCTACGTCGTGCTGCGCCGCGGCGAGGTATTCATCATCGGCATGCACATTTCGGCGCTGCAAACCGCCTCGACCCACATCAAGACCGATCCGACGCGCACCCGCAAGCTGCTGTTACACGCCGCGGAGATCAACAAGCTGGTCGGCAAGGTCGAGCGTGCCGGTTTCACGCTGGTGCCGCTGGATTTGCACTACAAGAAAGGCCGCATCAAGCTCGAGATCGGGCTGGCCAAGGGCAAGAAGCAGCACGACAAGCGCGAAGACGAAAAGAAAAAGGACTGGGAGCGCGAGAAGCAGCGGCTGATGCGCGTCAAGGCCTGATCAGCCGCGCGACTTGGCGAACAGGCCCTTCAGCGCGTCCTGCAAATCGGCCGGCAGCACCACCACCTTGGCGTTCTGCGATTCGCCCAGCTTGCGCATCGCGCCGATGTACTTCTCGCCGAGCAGATACATCATCGGTGCCGGTTCGTTGCCGAACGAGGCGGTCACGCGGCGGATCGATTCGGCCGAGGCTTCGGCCAGCGTCACCTGCGCGGTCGCATCGCGCTTGGCCGATTCGAGCCGCGCTTCGGCTTCCAGGATCATCGCCTGCTTCTGGCCTTCGGCGCGGGTGACCACGGCGTTGCGCTCGCGGTCGGCGCTGGCCTGCATTTCCATCGCCCGCTGCATCGACTCCGACGGCTTGATGTCCTGAATCTCGACCGACTTGACGGTCAGCCCCCAGTCGATCGCCTCGTCAGCAATGCTCTCGCGCAGGCGCAGCTTGATCTTGTCGCGCGAGGACAGCGCCTCGTTGAGATCCATCTCGCCGACGATCGAGCGCAGGGTGGTCATTATCATGTTGCGGATCGCCTCGGAGAAGTCGGTCACGCCATACACCGCCTTGACCGGATCGGTCACCTTGATGAAGGCGATCGCGTTGGTCAGTATGACGGCGTTGTCGCGCGTGATGACTTCCTGTTCCTGCACATCCAGGATGATGTCCTTGGTGATCAGCTTGTAGGCGATGTCATCGAGATAGGGAATGATGATGTTCAGGCCCGGGCTCAGCGTGCCATGGTACTTGCCCAGCCGCTCGACGATCCATTCCTCCCCCTGCGGCACGATCCGCACGCCCTTCCAGGCGGTAATGGCGACAAATGCCAGTATCGCCAGCACCACAACGAAACCTGCACTCATGCCCGCCTCCATCATGCTTTCCCCACTTTAAGGATATTGCCCTCGATCGACGTCACCCGCACTCGGTCATTGGCCCGGATCGACTCGTCGGCGATGCACTCCCACACTTCCGAGCCCATCAGCGGCTTCTGGAAGCGCACACTGCCGCGCTCGAACGGCTCGACCGCCCGCGTCAGCACCCCGACTTCGCCGACGACATTTGCGTCGGACATGCCGATTCGCGTCTTGTGCGCACCGCGCTTGAACACCTTGAACCATAGCGCGATCATCGCCAGCGATGCCAGCGTCCACAGCAGAAATTGCGCGGTCAGACCCATCCCGGGCAGAACCAGCACCGCCAGGCCCACCAGCAGGCTGCCCAGGCCGAACCAGATCAGCACGAACTGCGGAACCGCCAGCTCGGCAACGATCAGCGCGATCCCCAGCACGATCCAGTGCCACCACTCGACGGACATTCGCTTCCTCCTTGTTGCGCCGATTGTACCGGAGGCCGCTCAGCAATCGGCAAGTGCCGCGATATGCGCCGCCACGCTGCGCCCGAGCGCATCAAGCCGGTAGCCGCCTTCGAGCGCCGAAACCATGCGCCCGCCGGCAAAGGCTTCGGCAATGTCGCGCACTTCGTGCGTGAGCCAGGCATAGTCGCTCTCGTCGAGCTGCAACTGCGCCAGCGGATCGTCGCGATGCGCGTCGAACCCGGCGGAGAAAAACACCAGTTCCGGCCGAAACGCCTTCAGCGCCGGCAGACCGCTGCGCCGGTACGCCTCGCGAAAGGCCGGGCCGCCGGTTCCCGCGGGCAGCGCAATCGGCACGAAACCGGGCCGCGGTTGCGACCCGGCGTGCGGGTAGTAGGGATGCTGGAAGCTATCGACCAGCAGCACGCGCGGCTCGGCGCGAAACATCTCCTCGGTGCCGTTGCCGTGGTGCACATCGAAATCGACCACCGCAACGCGTTTCACGCGATGGACCGCCAAAGCGTGCGCGACACCGACCGCCACGTTACCGTAGATGCAAAAGCCCATCGCCCGGCCAGGCCGCGCGTGATGCCCGGGCGGCCGCACCGCGCAGAAGGCGCTGCGCACCTCGCCCGCCATCACCAGGTCAACAGCGCCGACCACCGCCCCGGCCGCCCGCTGCGCCGAAAGCAGCGAACCCGGGCTCAGCGCGGTGTCGGGATCGAGCCGATGGATGCCCTCGTCCGGCAGCGAATTGTTCAGCCGGTCGAGATACGTGGCCTCATGGACGCGCAGCAGTTGCTCGCGCGAGGCAGGCGGCGCCTCGATCCTGCGCAGGCGGTCGAGCAGGCGCGCATCGCGCAGGCCGCGCTCCACCGCGTCCAGCCGCGCCGGCGACTCGGGGTGGGCGTCGCCCATGTTGTGCAGCCGGCAATCGGCGTGGGTCAGATAGGCACAGGTCATCGCCGGGTATGGTAGCGCCAAGCGTTCGAGGTCGATTTCGCGGTGAGCGGCCGATCGGATATCGGGCCTGCCTTGGCATCGAGTGTACCGTTGATGTACTCACGACGACCGTCCCGATCAGGCGACTGCAGGCGCGACGAGCGGCTCCCGTGCGCGGCGCCTGTTCCCGCGCCGTGCGATGGCGAACCGGGGGGGGCTACTCGGCGTCCGATTGCCTGGGCAGCACGTACAGGACGAACACCGCGATGGCGCCGAGCAGACCGAATACGATCAGGGTGTCCAGCATGGTCGAGCCTCCTTCGTCAGCGGCGCCCGCACAATGCGGGGAACATAGCGCCGTTACGGCCGTGCACCGTGCGACTTTAGCGATTCGGCGACGGCGATCCCGCGCATTCGCTCACGGCCGTGCGCAGAAGACCGCGCGACGGCCTCGTGCCGCCCGCCCGCCGCCGTGCCCCATTGCCGGGAGCGGCCGAGGCGCGTGTCTGCAAGCCGCATCGGGACGCCTTCGCACGGCATGCCACGCCAGAACCCGCATGGATACTTGCTTCCAGGCTTGCCATGCCGCAGATCGCCTGTTCATGCGGCTCGCAGCCGGGCATCGGGCCGATCGGACCGGGCGAGCACAGGCGGGTGCGCTCACGGTAAAGTGTTGCCCGGCGCCTGCCCGGCGCGGGTCGAACGCCAGTGCGATCCCGCGGCGCGCAGGATCAGCCGACCCGGCGCGGCCGGAGACAAAACAACAGGAGGAGTCATGGACAGGATCTGGACCAAGCATTACCCCGACGGCATCCCGGCCGAGGTGAACATCGACGAGCATGCCTCGCTGAAGGAAATATTCGAGAAGACCTGCGCGCGCCACGGCGAGCGCACCGCGTTCAGCAACATGGGCGCGCGCATGAGCTTCGGCCAGCTTGACGAGGCGACGCGCAATTTCGCCGCCTACCTGCAGCAGGAACTGGGGCTGACGAAGGGCGACCGCCTCGCCATCATGATGCCCAACCTGCTGCAGTATCCGGTGGTCATGTTCGGCGCGCTGCGGGCGGGACTCACGGTGGTCAACTGCAACCCGCTCTACACCGCGCGCGAACTGGAACACCAGCTCAAGGATTCCGGCGCCAGCGCGATCGTGGTGCTGGAGAATTTCGCCACTACGCTGCAGGAAGTGCTGCCGCGCACGCCGGTGAAAACCGTCATCACCACCCAGGTCGGCGACCTGCTGCCCGGGCTCAAGGGCCTGATCACCAACCTGGTGGTCAAGCACGTCAAGAAAATGGTGCCGGCGTGGCAAATCGACGGCGCCGTGCCCCTGCCGGCCGCGCTGGCCGCCGGCCGCCGGCACGCGCTGGCGCCGGTGGCGCTGAGCCACGACGACGTGGCCTTCCTGCAGTACACCGGCGGCACCACCGGCGTGGCCAAGGGCGCGGTACTCACTCACCGCAACATGGTGGCCAACCTGCAGCAGGCCTCGGCGTGGGTCGCGATCAACATGATCGAAGGCAGCGAGGTGATGGTGATACCGCTGCCGCTCTACCACATCCTGTCGCTGACGGTCAGCCTGATCTTCTTCAAGCTCGGCTCGCACATCGTGCTGATCACCAATCCGCGCGACCTGCCGGCCATGATCAAGGAACTGGGCAAGGTGCAGTTCACCGCGATTCTCGGCGTCAATACGCTGTTCCATGCGCTGCTCAACGCGCCGGGTTTTGCCGAGGTGGCGGGCCGTTCGCTCAAGCTCGCCTTCGCCGGCGGCATGGCGGTGCAGCAGACGGTGGCAAAGAAATGGGAAGCGCTTACCGGCGCGCCGCTGATCGAGGGCTACGGGCTCACCGAAACCTCGCCGGTGGTCACCGGCAACCCGCTCGACATCAAGCAATGGACCGGCACCATCGGCCTGCCGGTCCCGTCGACCGATCTGGCCATTCTCGACGACACCGGCAACGAGATGCCGGTCGGCGAGGTGGGCGAGCTGTGCGTGCGCGGTCCGCAGGTGATGCGCGGCTACTGGAACCGGCCGCAGGAGACCGAGCAGGCGTTCATCAACGGCTGGTTCCGCACCGGCGACATGGGCTTCATGGACGAGCGCGGCTACTTCAAGATCACCGACCGCAAGAAGGACATGATCCTGGTCTCGGGCTTCAACGTCTATCCCAACGAGATCGAAGACATCGTGATGATGCACGCCGGCGTGATGGAAGTGGCCGCGATCGGCGCGCCCGACGAACGATCGGGCGAAGTGGTGAAGATCGTGGTGGTGCCAAAGGATCCCGGGCTCACCGAAGAGGCGTTGATCGCCCACTGCCGTGAGCACCTGACCGGCTACAAGGTGCCCAAGCTGGTCCAGTTCCGCACCGAGCCCCTGCCCAAGACCAACATCGGCAAGGTGCTGCGGCGAATGCTGCGCGAACCGTCGGCGTCAGCCAGGCCGGGCAACAAATAGGTTCGGATCGACGGGAGCCGGCGAACGCCCGCGGCGTTGACAGCACTCGACCCCCTCCCGCCCCGTCCCCCGCCAGGGTAAGGGTGAACCGGTCCCCATTCGGCGGACGCCACGAAGCGAGAAGCGTTATCCACGGCCGGCCGGTTCGGTCGCTTGCGACGAACCGGAAACCGGCCGGCGGTGGATAACGCGTGGTTGCTCACGGCGATACTCTTTGGCCGAGTGAGATTGCGCTGGCATGCCAGCGCCGCTCGAATTCAGCCGGTGAGACGTTTCCCAACGACGAGTGTCTGCGTAGCGTATTGTAGTAGCCGATGTACTCGACGATCGCCTGCTGGGCCTCGGCGCGGGTCCGGAAATGCTCCCCATGGACGCATTCGACCTTCAGCGTACCATTGGCCGACTCCATCGGTGCATTGTCCCAGCAATTGCCCTTGCGGCTCATGGAGACCGTGATGCCGCGCGCCTCGAGCACCTTGCGGTAGTGGCGGGCGGCATATTGCGAACCGCGATCCGAGTGATGCATCAGGCCGGGCTGCGGATCGCGCCACCCCAGTGCCACCCACAGGGCCGCCGCGGTCAGTTCCTGGGGCATCGTATCGCTCATCGCCCAGCCAACGATCTTGCGGCCAAACAGGTCCAGCACCAAGGCCAGGTACAACCAGCCCTCATCGGTCGGGACATAGGTCAGGTCGGCCAGCCATTTCTGATTCGGCGCAGTGGCCGCAAAATCGCGTCCAAGCACATTCAGCGCCACCGGGTGAGCGTGCTTCGAGTCGGTGGTCACCACGCGAAACCGACGACGCTTGCGACTGGCAAGATCATGCGTTCGCATGATCCGTCCAATGCGCTTGTGATTGACCGGCCGGCCGAGCTCTTCGACCAGTTCCGTGGTCATGCGCCGACGACCGTATCGGCCTCGATGCTTGAGCTGTGCGCGGCGAATCCGGGTCACGATCTGCGCCTCCTCGAGCGCGCGTGCCGATGGCCCGCGCCGGCGCGCATCGTGCAAGCCGCTGCGTGAGACCGACAGCAGATCGCACATCATCGTGACCGAATAGGAGTCGATATTCGCTTCTATCCAGGCGTACCTCACATCGACTCCTTGGCAAAGTACGCCGCCGCTTTTTTTAGTATCTCCTTTTCCAGGCGCAGCCTGGCATTCTCTTGCCGCAATCGGCCCACCTCCGCTTCCAGCTCCGTCACCGGCCGAACCTGCTCCCGCTTCACGAGCACCTGGCCTTTGCGCGCACGCCCCACCCAGTTCGCAAGCGTCTTTGGCGACATCTCCAGCGAACGGGCCACCGCCGGCACGCTGCGACCACCGTCCATCACCTGCTTGACCGCCGCCGCCCGAAATTGAGGCGTGTATTTCCGATCCGATCCTGTCTTCATTTCCGGTTCGTCGGGGGAATCTGTGGGTGGTTTTCGGAGTCTTCGAAGGACCGGCGGCAGCATGATCGGCGCTTGGCGGTGTGCATTTGCTGAATGACGCGGATGCGCTTTCAATAGAAGAACTGCTGCGCTGGCTGGTAGGGCATGGCGGAGGAGAGGCCTTCCGCCATGCCCAACCAACAGCGTAGCGATTGGCGCGCCGTCAAGGGCGCACCTGTCCGCTCAACGCCGGGGCAATTCCACGATCCTTGGCCGAATTGAGGTTGCCGTCGTACCAAAGCCGTGCCCCGGACAAGTGACCCTTGACGGAATCGGCGCCGGCGGTGTGGCGTCGACCCGCATTCGCCTCGAATCTCCGAACACCTCTGCCCGGGCCACGCGCAACCATCTGCCCTTGTCTTGGCCCGGGTGTGCTGGCAGATCCCGTCGGCTATCCACCCCTGGGCACTTGCCGGCTTGCTTCGGGTGAGCATTCACACTACGCGATTTGATCTTTGCCATTGTGCAGGAAGCGAAAGAATTTGCGGCAGGTCGAGTCGAACGCGCGTTGCTCTTGCTCCGATTCGTGATGGGACAACAGGGGTCCGCCTTCTTCGTCGAGCACCGAGAACAGCAACTCTTCAATGGGCCGCTTTCGCAGCCTGGGCGTGTTCGAGATCGTGCCGATCATCTCACCGCCCAGAAGCCAGAGGTTGTCCCGATGCTTGTGCAGCGTCTTCTTCGACAGCCCTAGGCTTAGCAAATGCAGCAGGAAAGGCTTGAAGCATTCGAGGATCTGCTGGCCGGGCGCCACGTCACGTTCCTCGATGCGCCAGCTCGCGGGCCAGTCAGCCAGATCCGGGCAATACGCTGCCAGGGCCCGCTCGGCTACGATGGCGCCCGGTTCTTTGACGGCTCCTTTTCCCATGCAACTGATCACCCTTCTGAACCACTGCCAGCACTTTCCAGGGTTCGTCTATGACAAGGCGCGCCTGTGCGCACAAACCAAGAGCATCGAGATCGAGGTGCGGCCTCGGCGCGGCTCCAAGCCGGTGTGTTCCGGCTGCCAGCAGCGCGGGCCGATCTACGATCACCAGAGCCAGCGGCGCTTCGAATTCGTTCCCTTCTGGGGCTTCATGGTGCTGTTACTGTACCGCATGCGCCGCGTCGATTGCCGGGCCTGCGGGGTCAAGATCGAGCAAGTGCCATGGGGTTGCGGCAAACATCAGCTGACCAGCGCCTACATGCTGTTTCTGGCCCACTGGGCAAGGAAGCTCTCCTGGAAGGAGACGGCGGTGTCTTTCCATACCTCGTGGGAGAAGGTCTGCCAGGCGGTCGAGTTCGTGGTGGCCTGGGGGCTGGAGCAGCGCACCCTGGGGCCCATTGTTGCCATCGGCGTCGACGAGATCGCCTATGCCAAGGGCCACAAGTATTTGACGCTCGTCTACCAGATCGAGGCAGGCTGCACGCGCCTGCTGTGGATCGGCAGGGAGCGCACGGTGGCGAGCTTCGAGCAGTTCTTCACCCTCATCGGCAAGGAGCTGGCCGAGAAGATCGAGTTCGTCTGCTCCGACATGTGGCAGCCCTACCTGAAGGTGATCCGCACGCGCTGCGTCAATGCGCTGAATATCCTGGATCGCTTTCACATCGTGGCCAAGATGAACAAGGCGCTCGACGAGGTGCGCGCGGGCGAGGCGCGCCGGCTTGCGCAGGACGGCTACGAGCCGGTACTGAAGAAGAGCCGCTGGTGCCTGCTCAAACGCAAGACCAACCTGACCGCCAAACAACGCCCCCGATTACGCGATGTGCTGCGCTACAACCTGAAGACCGTGCGCGCCTATCTGCTCAAGGAAGACTTCCAACAGTTCTGGAACTACAACTCGCCCACCTGGGCGGGGAAATTCCTCGATCAATGGTGCAACGACGTGATGTGCTCGCGCATCGAGCCGATGAAGAAAATCGCTGCGACGCTACGCAACCATCGCGAGCTCATCCTCAACTACTTTCGGGCCCGCAAGCAGTTCTCCAGCGGTGTCGTCGAGGGCCTCAATAACAAGGCCAAAGTGACCATGAGAAAATCCTACGGCTTTCGCACATTCCGCATCGCGGAACTCGCTTTGTATCATGCACTTGGCAAGTTGCCGGAGCCGGAACTCTCCCACAGATTCTACTGACGAAGCTCATTTCTGAACCGGTCCCCATTCGGCGGACGCCACGAAGCGAGAAGCGTTATCCACGGCCGGCCGGTTCGGTCGCTTGCGACGAACCGGAAACCGGCCGGCGGTGGATAACGCGTGGTTGCTCACGGCGATACTCTTTGGCCGAGTGAGATTGCGCTGGCATGCCAGCGCCGCTCGAATTCAGCCGGTGAGACGTTTCCCAACGACGAGTGTCTGCGCAGCGTATTGTAGTAGCCGATGTACTCGACGATCGCCTGCTGGGCCTCGGCGCGGGTCCGGAAATGCTCCCCATGGACGCATTCGACCTTCAGCGTACCTTTGGCCGACTCCATCGGTGCATTGTCCCAGCAGTCGCCCTTGCGGCTCATGGAGACCGTGATGCCGCGCGCCTCGAGCACCTTGCGGTAGTGGCGGGCGGCATATTGCGAACCGCGATCCGAGTGATGCATCAGGCCGGGCTGCGGATCGCGCCACCCCAGTGCCACCCACAGGGCCGCCGCGGTCAGTTCCTGGGGCATCGTATCGCTCATCGCCCAGCCAACGATCTTGCGGCCAAACAGGTCCAGCACCAAGGCCAGGTACAACCAGCCCTCATCGGTCGGGACATAGGTCAGGTCGGCCAGCCATTTCTGATTCGGCGCAGTGGCCGCAAAATCGCGTCCAAGCACATTCGGCGCCACCGGGTGAGCGTGCTTCGAGTCGGTGGTCACCACGCGAAACCGACGACGCTTGCGACTGGCAAGATCATGCGTTCGCATGATCCGTCCAATGCGCTTGTGATTGACCGGCCGGCCGGAGTCTTCGACCAGTTCCGTGGTCATGCGCCGACGACCGTATCGGCCTCGATGCTTGAGCTGTGCGCGGCGAATCCGGGTCACGATCTGCGCCTCCTCGAGCGCGCGTGCCGATGGCCCGCGCCGGCGCGCATCGTGCAAGCCGCTGCGTGAGACCGACAGCAGATCGCACATCATCGTGACCGAATAGGAGTCGATATTCGCTTCTATCCAGGCGTACCTCACATCGACTCCTTGGCAAAGTACGCCGCCGCTTTTTTAGTATCTCCTTTTCCAGGCGCAGCCTGGCATTCTCTGCCGCAATCGGCCCACCTCCGCTTCCAGCTCCGTCACCGGCCGAACCTGCTCCCGCTTCACGAGCACCTGGCCTTTGCGCGCACGCCCCACCCAGTTCGCAAGCGTCTTTGGCGACATCTCCAGCGAACGGGCCACCGCCGGCACGCTGCGAGCTCCGTCCATCACCTGCTTGACCGCCGCCGCCCGAAATTCAGGCGTGTATTTCCGATCCGATCCTGTCTTCATTTCCTACCTCCACAAGGTCAAATTACCATGCCTCGTGGCGTCCGTTTTTTGGGGACCAGATCATTGTTGTGAGCAAGCCTATTCCTCGCCAGTCTCATGGCGTGAGCCTGACAGGGATTTTGAATAGAGCCGGCCCAAATTCTCGACTTGCGCGGCAATGACGTCCCGCAACTCCGCTGGCCCCACCACCTCGACCTCCGCGCCGTATTTGAGAATGTCCATCTGCAGCGCGCGGTGATCGGCATAGGGAATCTCGAGCACGTAATGGCCGTCTGGCTCGAATCGGCCGCGCTGTTTGGGGTGCCAGTGTTCGGCGGCGACCCAGCGGGCGCGCTCGGGGGTGAAACGCAGGGTGGCCCACTTGAGGCGGCGGCCGGCGAAGATGCCGTAGCCAGGGCCGAGCGCGGCGTCGACGGTTTTCGGCGTGACTTCGCGGGCGGGCTTTTCGAGAATTTGGGCGCGGCGGATCGAATCGATGGCGAAGTTGCGCAGGCCGCGCCGCTTGTGGCACCAGGCGTCGAGATACCAGTTCTCGCGGTAATGCACGAGCCGCTGGGGCGAGATTTCGCGCTCGGTCAGCTCGCCGCGTCCGCGCGAGTAGTAGCCGATGAGCAGGCGCTTGCGCCGCAGCAGCGCGGAGCCTACGCGCTCGAAGTGTTCGAGTTTCATGGCGTGCCGGCCGAGGCCGACGATGAGGATGCGGCGGCGGATCTCGTCGGCCGTGTTGTCGGCACTGCCGAGCAGCGCGTTGAGGCGCGCGATCAGCGGCTGGATATGCGGCGCAAGCATGCCGCCCGGGTCGAGGTTGGCGAGCAGGTGCTGCAGGGTAAGCAGCGCGTGGATCTCCGCGGCGGTGAACCACAGACCCGGCAGCTCGTACTGTCCACCCATCGCCGCCTGCGCGCGATCGATGCGGTAGCCGCCTGCTTCACGGTCGAACATGATCGGGGTGTTGAGCCGGTCTCGCAGGTAGGCGAGATCGCGATTCAGGGTGGCGCGCGAGACTTCGAGCATCGCGCGCAATGCCTCGAACGATACGACGCGGTGCCGCTCCAGGGACTGCCTGATCTTCTTGAAACGCTCGGTGCGGTCCATCCGGGCAATCCGCGGTTGCAATGCCAGGATCATGGCATGGCCTGAAACGGCGGGCAAGCCGGATTTGTCCAAGGGTGCGCTTTTTCCCGCCATTCGGGCTGCGGGGATGCGAACGCCGGGCGACGGCGACGCATTGAGCATCGTGAATACTGTGGCCCGATTGCCCGAGGCCATCCGCCTGCGAATCGCATGAATCAACGATCTGCCAATGCCGCCTCGCCAGAAGCCGCATGAAATGGCGCGCTTGGCGGTGCTCTGCCTGCAGAGGTCCATTCCATGCGGCTTCTGGCCCGGCGACGTGTTTTGCCCGGTTGCCAGTTTGACGCGCGCACCCGGGCGCGCCCGGTCGGGCGAACGGTGCGGTTCAATCTTGAGGCGGTGGCTGGACGGGCCTGAACGAGCGTTCGGGCCGGTGTCTGGCGCAAGGCGACGGCGCGGCGGCCCCACGCCTGCATGGAGGAGCGGAAAGGCCCTTCGCCCGCCCGGACGTGCCAGCGGGTGCGTAGCGTACTCCCGAATTCGGTGAGGCTACTCGAAGTCCCGAATCGCTGAATCCGCGTGGTTTTCAGAGTGGAGATGAGCGGTCAACTGCCGTTTCTCGGTGCAGTCATCGGCACCAACACGCGGCGAAACATGTCGACCGCGGAGGCTGAAAGTGCCGCAACTCACCGTCATGCACATGGCAAACTCGCAGGTTGAACCGGGGTGGCCGGTCCGCGCGCCTGCGGATACGGATAGAGCATGTTGAGCGCCAGGCTCTGCCCGTTGGGCTGAACGATGCGCACGTGTTCGCGGCGGAATTCGCGCGCATGCCGCAGCCCGCACGAATGGGCGATCATGTCGATCTCGCGGTTCATGTTCACGCAGTAGTTGGCAACCCGCTGGCATTTCTCTTCGACCACCAGGCCGCGCTGCAAACGCGGGTCGTGCGTCGCCACCCCGGTCGGGCAGGTGTTGGTGTGGCAGCGCATCGCCTGCACGCAGCCGAGCGAGAACATGAAGCCGCGCGCCGAATTGACGAAATCCGCCCCCGCGGAAAGCGCCCAGGCGGCGCGCGCCGAGGTCACCAGCTTGCCCGCGGCGATGACGCGCACGCGCTCTGTCAGGCCGGCCGCGATCAGCGCATCGATCACGCGCGGCAGCGCCTCGTCGATCGACAGCGAGACATGGTCGGCCAGCGCCTGCGGCGCCGCACCCGAGCCGCCTTCGCCGCCGTCGATCGCCAGAAAATCGGGCGCGCTGGCGATGCCACGGCGCAGCACCGCCTCGCACAAATCGTTCATGAAACGCCAGCCGCCGATGGCGGTCTTGACGCCTACCGGCTTGCCGGTCACCGCGCGGACGAAGGCGATCCGGTCGAGCAATTGGTCGACGTTGTCGATGTCTGGATGGCGGTTCGGACTGATCGAATCCTGGCCCTGCGCGATGCCGCGTATCCCGGCGATCTCGGACGTCACCTTGGCGCCCGGCAGCACGCCGCCCTTGCCCGGCTTGGCGCCCTGCGACAGCTTGATCTCGAAGGCGCGAACCTGCTCGATCGCAGCCAGGTCGCGCAGCCGTGGCTCCGACAGGTTGCCGGCGGCGTCGCGCACGCCGTACTTGGCCGTGCCGATCTGCATCATGATGTCGCAGCCGCCTTCGAGGTGATACGGCGACAGGCCGCCCTCGCCGGTGTCCATCCAGCAGCCGGCCAGCGCCGCGCCGCGCGACAGTGCCTGCACCGCCGGCTTCGAGATGGCGCCGTAGCTCATGCCGCTGATGTTGACGATCGAGCGCGCCACGAACGGCTGTGCGCAATGGCCCGCGCCGATCGTCAGCGGCGGCGTCGGCAGGCGCTCCTCCTCGAGAATCGGGAAGGGGGCGTTGACGAAAACCAGCGCGCCGGCTTCGCGCAGGTTGTAGGTGGAGCCGAAACCGATCACGCCGCCCTCGTTCTTCGCCAGCCGGTAGATCCAGCCGCGCGTCGACCGGTTGAACGGCATTTCCTCGCGATCGCCGAGAAAGAAATACTGGCGGAAGTATTCGCCGAGCTGCTCGAAGAAATAGCGCAGGTGGCCGACGATCGGGTAGTTGCGCAGGATGGCGTGCTTCTGCTGCGTGATGTCCTGCACGTACAGGAACACCAGCACCCCGAGCAGCACCAGCACGATCAGCACGCCGAGGCTGACCTTCAATACCGACAACATTTCGTTCATCGAGTGGTCCCTCGCTGCCGCGCAGGCAAAGAATGCCCGGCAGCCGATGATAGAATCCTCCGAACGCAAACGTTGCGCGCCCGGCACACCGAAAGTGCGTAGCGAATCATAGGGGATTGCCCATGCAATCGACAGATCAGCTCGCCGTCGCAATCCAGCGCGACGTATCGCTCGCCCTGGCAGAAGACGTCGGCACCGGCGACCTGACCGCCAGCCTGATTCCGCACGGCCGCCCGGCGCAAGGGCGCGTGATTTCGCGCGAAGAGGCCGTGCTGTGCGGCTGCCGCTGGTTCGACGCCTGCTTCCATGCGCTCGACCCGCAGTCCGAGGTCACCTGGCGCGCGCGCGAAGGCGAGCGCATCGAGGCCGGGCAGACGCTGTGCGACATCACCGCCGAAACGCGTGCCCTGCTCACCGCGGAGCGCGCCGCGCTGAATTTTCTGCAACTTCTGTCGGGCACCGCCACCGTCACGCGGCGCTTCGTCGATGCGGTCGCCGGCACCCACGCGCAGATCGTCGATACGCGCAAGACGCTGCCGAGCCTGCGGCTGGCGCAGAAGTATGCGGTGCGGATAGGCGGCGGCACCAACCACCGGATGGGCCTCTACGACGGCATCCTGATCAAGGAGAACCACATCCTCGCCGCCGGCGGGATCCGGCCGGCACTAGAGCAGGCGCGCGCCATCGCGCCCTCCAACGTGTTCATCCAGATCGAAGTCGAGACCCTCGCGCAGTTGCGCGAAGCGCTCGATGCCGGCGCAGTAATGGTGCTGCTCGACAACATGTCGCTCGACGAAATGCGCGAAGCCGTCGCCATCAACGCGCGACGCGCGGCGCTCGAAGCATCGGGCGGCGTCAAGTTCGAGCGGGTGCGCGCAATCGCCGAAACCGGCGTCGACCGCATTTCGATCGGCACCCTGACCAAGGACCCGCGGGCAATCGACCTGTCGCTGCGCCATGTCGAGGTGTGAGAATTTGACTCGCCGGCTTGCGCCTTGCGGGCGACGCGGGTTATAAGCGCGTAACGCGCCGGCACCCGTATCGGATAGCCGGTTTGACGAACCAGTTCATTCGCAGGGGAATCGCGGGATGCTGTTCATCCTCTACTACGTGATCGCAATCGCGGTCCTGATCTTGCACTTCACCGGCTACCTGGCGCGGCATAATCTCGAATGGGTGGTGTACCTGCTCGCCGCCACAGTATTTCCCGCCGTACTCTACCTCTGAGATTTCCCGGCGAGGCCACGGCCATGCCGGCCGGCTGAAAGCGGGATTGCGCGGCCCGGCCACCGTCCAGACAATGCCGCTTCGCCAGGAGCCGCATGGAATGGCGCTCCTGGCTATGCGTTGCCTGGAGAAGTCCATTCCATGCGGGTCGGGACGTGTTTCGGTCGACTGCGATCTGTCATGAGCCAAGCCGACAGGGCGGATAGTCGGCAGTGGAAAAGCGGGCGCGAATCCTCCCGCTCGGCCAGAAGGTAACCAATACAACATCCGACTCGCCCTCTTGGGGTGAGAACCCGAACACCCGTAGCGGGCCGTCAGTTTCCAGAGCAATGCTGAGGTCGCTGACGCCATTCAAAACTATCACCCCCGACTGCCGACCGGGATATTCGGGGAAGCCGTCGAAGTTGCTATACATATCGTCAAAGTGAAACTCGATCCTCCTTTCGCTGGGCAGCAATGAAAGGCACGCAACGGTCGAATCGTGCATGCCTCCCATCATTGAAAGGAAGTCGTAGAAGTCTTTCATGTCAATATGTTGGCGCAGCAATGTTAAATGGAAAGTCCCGCCCAGGCGGGGGGGGCGATCGAAATCGACGCCCACTCCCCTGTTGTTGGCGTTACGTCGTCACCGGGGTAAACCCAAACAGAGCGTGACGATCGCGGCGAATCCCATGAGGGCGTAGCCAATACGATACCGACAGCGGCAAGAAGTGGTCATTGCGGCCGAGCCCCAGGAAAACCGTCTGCGGTAGCGAATCGTCGCTACCTTTGCCGAGGCGAAGAGTCCGAAACCAAGCAGATAACCTATCTCAGCGACGAACAAGGCAGTTGGCGGCGAGCTTTGCACCCAGGGAAACAAGAAGAATACGGGCAGTCCGATCAGCACCGGCATCGCGAGAAACAGCAGGTTGAAAAGTGCGCTGTTGCGACCCATGTCATTTCCTCCGCAAATGTCTCCGGGTAGTGTCCGGGAGAGTTTACCCCGACTGTTACCGACGCGATCACGCTACGGCTCGATCTTCCGATCCGGCACGTCCCGTGCGGCCAGAGGCGCTACAACGCCCGTAAGCTGCCGCAATCGCCTCGCTGTCGCGGAAAGGCGGGAATCCTGGGCTTGCAGCCAGATCTTCCCGACCAATTTGCCCGCTAACCGCATTACTCAACGATCCCGCAATCCCACCTCGCCAGAACCCGCATGGAATGGCGCTCCTGGCGCTGCCCTGCCTGCAGAAGTCCATTCCATGCGGGTTCCAGCGTTGTCGCCGCTGCAACCCTCACCCGCAGAGGGGGAAGGCGTCCTGCCGTGCATCACCGGCCGCGGCGCGGTACCCGGGCGGCAGACGGCTGGCGCGCGTCGCGCCCGACGCCGCTATCGCGGCTTCACCGCGACCATATCGATCAGCGCCGACATGCCGTTGTGGCCGCTGCCTTCGCGAACGATGTCGTCATGGCTGGCGAGGTGGCGGATGTCGAGCGCGGCGAACGCCTCGCGCAGCAGCGGCTCGGTGTACATGTTTTCGGCCAGCGGCGGCCCGCCGGTGCGGTAGGCAAGCTGCTCCGGCCGGTAGCCCTGCAGCAGCAGCGCGCCGCCCGGCCGCAGGGCGCTGACGATCCCGCGAAAAATGGATTCGCGCTCGGCCGGCGCGGCGAACTGGATGAAAATCGCCGCGATCACGTCGTAACAGGCGCTCGGCCAGGCAAGTTGCAGGATATCGGCCACCGCGTAGCGAACCGCGACGCCGCTGCGCGCGGCGAAGCGGCGGGCCTTGTCTACCGCCACCTCGGCGATGTCGAACGCATCGACCTCGAGCCCCTGGCGGGCCAGCCAGACGCTGTTGCGTCCTTCGCCGTCGGCGATGCTGAGCGCGCGCTGGCCGGGCGCCAGCCACGCCCGGCTGGCAGCGAGAAACGCGTTCGGGGCTTCGCCGAACAGAAACGCCTCGCCGGCGTAGCGCTGGTTCCAGGTCTTCGCCGCGTCGGCAAAGCTCATGTCGGCGCGTGGCGGGCGATGAAGTCCTTGACCGCCTGCGCATCGGCGTCGATCACCTGCGATCGCTGCGGCAGCGCTTCGATGTTCTCGAAGCCGGCCGGACGCTGCGGCTCGCGGCCGAGCGCTTCGCGGATGGTCTCGGCGAACTTGGCCGGCAACGCGGTTTCCAGGCACACCAGCGGTATGCCGGGCTCGCGATGATCGAGGCCGACCTTGATGCCGTCGGCAGTGTGGGTGTCGATCATCCGGCCATGCTGCGCGAATACCTGGCGGATGGTTGCCAGCCGGTCTGCATGGGTGCTGCGGCCGGAGACGAAGCCGAAGTCGGCGAGGCGCGCAAACGCTGGCGTGGCGGAAAGGTCGAAGGCGCCGCCGCGGTCGACCGCCGCCCAGAGTTCACGCACCCTGGCGGCATCGCGCCCAACCAGATCGAAGGCGAAGCGCTCGAAGTTCGATGCCTTCGAGATGTCCATCGACGGGCTCGAGGTCTGACGCGTCTCGGCGGTGGCGCGCGGACGATAGACACCGCTGCGGAAAAACTCGTCGAGCACGTCGTTCTCGTTGGTCGCCAGGATCAGTTTGCGGATCGGCAGGCCCATCATGCGCGCGATGTGGCCGGCGCAGATGTTGCCGAAGTTGCCCGAAGGCACCGAAAAACTGACCTGTTCGTCGTCGCGCCGGGTGACCGCGAAATAGGCCTTGAAGTAGTAGACGATCTGCGCCGAGACGCGTGCCCAGTTGATCGAGTTGACCGTGCCGATACGGTAGCGCGCCTTGAACGCGTGGTCGTTGGACACCGCCTTGACGATGTCCTGGCAGTCGTCGAACACGCCGCGCACCGCCAGGTTGTGGATGTTCGGATCCTGCAGGCTGAACATCTGCGCGGTCTGGAAAGCGCTCATCTTGCCCAGCGGCGACAGCATGAAGACGCGGATGCCGCGCTTGCCGCGCATTGCGTACTCGGCCGACGAGCCGGTATCGCCGCTGGTCGCGCCGAGTATGTTGAGCGAACGCTTCTCGCGCGCCAGCACGTACTCGAACAGGTTGCCGAGCAACTGCATGGCAATGTCCTTGAACGCCAGGGTCGGCCCGTTGGACAGGGCAAGCAGATGCAGGCCCGGTTCAAGCGTCGCGACCGGGGTGATGTCGTGCGTGTTTTCGCCGGCGCGAGCGTTGCGGTAGATGTCGGCGGTGTAGGTGCGGTCGATGATCGACTTGAGATCGGCCAGCGCAATGTCGTCGGCAAACAGCGAAAGCAGCGAAAGCGCCAGCTCCCGGTAGTTCATCCTGCGCATTGCCGCCAGGTCGGATGCGGCGAGCCGCGGATAGGCAACCGGCATCGCCAGGCCGCCATCGGGCATCAGGCCGCCCAGCAGGATATCGGTGAAGCGGCTGGACGTGCCCGATTGCGTGCCATGGCCGCGCGTACTGATGTACTCCATTAGCCGGCTTTCCCTTTCTCCGATTCCTGAGCGTCGCGCAATTCGCGCAGCCAGCGCACCGCGTTCAGTCGCTTGTCGAATTCCGCGTAGTCGGGCGCGGCCTGGCGCAGCCGCTCCAGTATGCGCTCGGCGCCATCGAGCCATGCCTTGCTGTCGCGGCGTCCGGTGCGGTAGGCGACATGCGCCATGCGCTCGTAGAGCGCCGACAGGCCGCTGAGTATCTCGATGCTCTCGCCGACTTCGGCGGCAAGCTTCTCGAGGATGTCGATGCCTTCCTGAAATGCTGCCTCGGCCTCGGCGTCCTGCACCATCTCGAACGCCACATCGCCGATGCGCTCCATCGACACCGCCAGGTGGCGCTGGGCAATCGGGCCGGGCGCCTCGCGCGCCAGCCAGCGCCGCAGGCCGAGACTCTCGCGGTAGGCGTGCCGCGCATCGGACAGCCGGTTCGACAGCCGCGAGGCATCGCCGACCTTGTCCCAGGCACTCGCCAGATCGCGCCGCGTTTGCAGCGAGCCGCTATTGCGGTGAAGTTGCTGGCGGATCGCCAGGCTTTCGCGATAGGCCCAGCCGGCCTGCTCGTTGCGCTGGTTGCTGCGTTCGATATCGCCGATCTTTTCCCACGACACGGCCAGGGCGCGCGCGAGTTCCGGCGTCGGCGAGCCGGCGTGCGCATCCATGCGCAACTGCAGCGCGCTGCGAAAGGCCTTTTCGGCCACCGCCAGTTCGCCGGCCTTGCGGGCGAGGCCGCCGAGCTTGTCCCAGGAGACCGCGAGATCCTGGGCACAGCGCGGCAGGTTCGATTCGTCGTAGAGTTTTTGCCGCAAGTGCAGGCTTTCGCGATAGGCGTGTTCGGCCGCATCCATGCGCCGTGCCATCCGCGCGATGTTGCCGATGCGGTCCCAGGCCTCCGCCAGGTCGCGCGCGCTATCGATGCTCGGCGCTTCTTCGTGCAGGCGCTTGCGCCGCGCCAGGCATTCGCGATACGCGCTCTCGGCCTCTTCCAGACGATTGGCATGGCGCGCGACGTTGCCGATCTTTTCCCAGGCGACCGCCAGGTCGCACCGGCCGGCCAGGCTGGGCAAGGCACCGAACACCTGTTCGCGCAGCCACTGGCATTCGCGATAGGCGGTGGCGGCCTTGTCGAGTTGCCCGAGGTCGAGCGCGGCATCGCCGACCTTCTCCCACGACAGCGCGAGATCGCGCGCCGAGGCCACGCTCGGATGCACCTCGTGCAGTTCGTGGCGCAGTTTGAGGCTGTCCATGTAGGCGCGCCAGGCGTAGTCGAAATTGCCCAGCTTCCGCGCGGTATCGCCGACGCGATTGAAGGAAACCGACAGATCGCGTGCGGTCTGCGGCGTATGCAGTTCCCAGTCGAGTTCCTGGCGAATCGCCAGCGCCTCGCGAAACGCGCGGTCGGCTTCGTCGAGATGGCCCTCCTCCAGTGCCAGATCGCCGAGGTGGTTCCACGCCAGCGACAGCTCGCGCGAGGCGTCATGCCCCGGCATCCGGCGCATCCAGCGCTGGCGAACGCGCAGAGCCTCGCGATAGGCCTCGCCGGCCGCCTCGTAGTTGCCGAAATGCATCGCGATGTCGCCGACCCTGTCGTAGGAGCCGCCGAGTTCGCGCCAGCCGCGTTCGCTATCCGGTTCGCGCCCCTTAGCCACCGCCAGAACCTGTTCGGCGACCCGCTGGGCGAGCGGGTACGCGCCCTGAGCGATGGCCGCGTCTACCGCGGCAAAGCCGTCGCTGATCGAAAGATGGTCATCGGGCCGTGTGCTGCGGCGCTCCTGCCAGCGATCCACCGACGGCAGGACGCGCGCGATCGCCTGGGTCTGGGCATCCGGCGGGGGCGCCGGTTCGGCACCCTCGTCGCCGGGCGCCGCAAGATCGAGGACCGGCAACGGTTGCTCCTCGCCGGCGATGCGCAACACCAGGTACTCGAACTGCTGCGGGATCATCTCCGTCAGCGGATTGCGCATTTCCGACGGCAGCACGACCAGCAGCGGGCGGGCGACTTCGCGCGACAGGCGCTCGCGCTCATTGACCAGCCTGCGCAGCAAGCCGAGCCGGGCGTCTTCGGCCAGCGCAACGTCGCCTACGACGGTACTCAGATCGAGCCAGATGGGCGAGCCGGAATCGGCGTAGCCGGGTTCACGCCGCAGCATGGCATCGAAAAGCTCGGCGAAATCGTCGGGCGCCGAAGAGGCCAGAACCTGCAAGGGTCGGGCGCGCAGCGCCAGCGTTTCACGCAGTCGCTCGCGCAACTGCATGGCGGCGGTTTGCGACTCCGAGAGCAGAAAGACGTAGGCCAGACCGTCGACCGCATCGAGAAACAGCCTGATCTCGCCCAGCGTGCGCTCCGGTTGGAGATGCGCGAGACTGCCGGAAGCGGATTCCGGATTGCCGGCAGCTCGATCGTCAGACATGCAATCCAGGTTGTCTTTCATTGCGGACGCGGGGAACGCTGCGCCGTGCCTAGCGCGCCGCGAGCTGCTCGAGCCGGATTCGGGTTACCCGGCCGGAGACAGAAGCAAGCGCCTCGATCCGGGCGTTGGCCGCATCGATCTGCTTTTCCAGCGCAAGGTGGGTCAGCAGGATGATGTCGGTCTGCTGCTCGCCTTCCGACGGCTGCTTCTGGATCATCGCGTCGATCGAAATGGCGGAATCGGCGAGGATGCGTGTCACATCGGCCAGCACACCGGGCTTGTCGTCCACGCGCATGCGCAGATAGTAGGCTGTGCGGACCTCCGCCATCGGCAGAATCGGCAGATCGGACAGACGATCCGGCTGGAACGCCAGGTGCGGCACACGGTGCTCGGGATCGGCGGTGTGCATGCGCGTTACATCGACCAGATCGGCCACCACGGCGCTGGCGGTCGGTTCGGCGCCGGCGCCGCGGCCGTAATACATCGTCGAGCCGACCGCATCGCCCTGCACGAGCACCGCATTCATCACGCCCTCGACGTTGGCGATCAGTCGCCGCGCCGGGATCAGCGTCGGATGGACCCGCAACTCCACACCGTCTGGCGTACGCTTGGTGATGCCGAGCAGCTTGATCCGATACCCGAGTTGCTCGGCGTAGACGATATCTTCGCGGGTCAGCTTCGATATGCCTTCGGTGTAGCATTTGTCGAACTGCATCGGAATGCCGAAAGCGATCGCGCTCATGATGGTGAGCTTGTGCGCGGCATCGATGCCCTCGATATCGAAAGTCGGGTCGGCTTCGGCGTAACCGAGCTTTTGCGCCTCGGCCAGCACCGCGTCGAAGCTCAAGCCGCGGTCGCGCATTTCGGACAGGATGAAGTTGGTCGTCCCGTTGATGATGCCGGCGATCCACTGGATGCGGTTGGCAGTGAGCCCCTCGCGCAGCGCCTTGATGATCGGAATGCCGCCGGCAACCGCCGCCTCGAAAGCCACCATCACGCCTTTCTTCTGCGCGGCGGCAAAAATCTCGTTGCCGTGATTGGCCAGCAGCGCCTTGTTTGCGGTGACCACGTGCTTGCCGTTGTCGATGGCCTTGAGCAGCAGTTCCTTGGCCACGCCGCAACCGCCGATCAGCTCGACCACGATATCGATATCCGGATCGGCCACCACCGCAAACGCGTCGTCGGTGACTCGCGCCCTGCCTGCCGTCACCCGATTGGCCAGTTCGGTATTCTTGTCGGCCACCGTCGATATGCGAATCGGCCGGCCGGCACGTCGGGTGATCTCCTCTTCGTTGCGCGAGAGAACGGTAAACGTGCCGCCGCCGACGGTGCCGATGCCGAGCAGGCCTACGTTGATGGGTTTCATTTCAAGGCCTTCCTGAAGCTGAAAGAGGGAATCGAAAAGCCCGCGCGGAAGTAGAAGGCATGCGCCCGGCTGCGCTGGGTGCCGGAATCGAGCGCCACCACGTCGCAGTCGAGTGCGGTTGCCGTCGCTTCGAGCGCCGCCACCAGGGCGCTTCCAACCCCCTGCGAGCGCCGCGGCGCATCGCTGACCAGATCGTCGATGTAGAAGCGGCGACCCTCGTAGGTATTCTCGATGATGCGCCACAATGCCAGCCCGCGCACTTCGCGCCACTCGACGGCCAGGGTCATGCGGGCGCCGGCGGCGAAGATCGCGGTCAGTCGCGCAACATAGTCGTCCGGCAGTCTGTCGCGCAACTGTCGATGCACCGGCTCCGCCCGGCGCAACCACTCCATCTCGACGAGACGTCCGCTGCTATCCGTAACCTCGACAAAGTTCAAGTCAGGTCCCGTGGCGCTTGCGCCAATGCTCGAGAAAGCGGCCGATACGCCCGACCGCCTCGGTCAAATCATCGGCATTGGGCAGGAATACCACGCGCAGGTGGTCCGGTCGCGGCCAGTTGAAGCCCGAGCCCTGCACCAGCAGAACCTTCTGGTCCAGCAGCATTTCGAGTATGAACTGCTGGTCGTCGGCGATCGGGTACATCCTGGGATCGAGCCGCGGAAACAGGTACATCGCCGCCTGCGGCTTGACGCAGGTGACGCCCGGCAGTTCAGTCAGAAGCTTCCACGCCAGGTCGCGCTGCTTGCCGAGCCGGCCGGTGGGTACCACGAGGTCGTCGATGCTCTGGTAGCCGCCCAGGGCGGTCTGGATCGCAAACTGTGCCGGCACGTTGGCGCACAGCCGCATCGAGGCCAGCATGTTGAGCCCCTCGATATAGTCGGCCGCATGCGCTTTTTCACCCGAGATGACCATCCAGCCGGCGCGGTAACCGCAGGCCCGGTAGTTCTTCGACAGGCCGTTCATGGTGATGCACAGCACGTCGTCGGCCAGCGCGGCAATCGACGTATGCTGGGCGCCGTCGTAGAGCACTTTGTCGTAGATCTCGTCGGCGAAGACGATCAGCCGGTTCCGCCGCGCGATTTCCAGCAAATCGAGAAGAAACTCCGGCGGGTAAAGCGCGCCGGTCGGGTTGTTCGGGTTGATGACCACGATCGCGCGGGTGCGGGGCGAGATCTTGGCGCGAATGTCGTCCAGATCGGGCAGCCAGCCGGCGCCCTCGTCGCACAAGTAGTGACGGGCCACACCGCCGGCCAGGCTCACCGCGGCGGTCCACAGCGGGTAGTCGGGCGCCGGCACCAGCACCTCGTCGCCGTTGTTGAGCAGCGCCTGCTGCGTCATCACGATCAGTTCGGATACGCCGTTGCCGATGATGATGTCTTCGATCGTCACGCCCTTGACGTGCTTGCGCTGCGTCTCGTGCATGATCGCCTTGCGGGCGGCGAACAGGCCTTTCGAATCGCAATAGCCGGAAGCCTGCGGCAGGTTATGGATGACATCCTGGACGATCTCGTCCGGCGCCTCGAAACCGAAGGCGGCCGGGTTGCCGATGTTCAGCTTGATGATGCGATGGCCGTCCTCCTCCATCGCCTTGGCGCGCTGCAGCACCGGTCCGCGAATGTCATAGCAGACGTTGGCGAGCTTGGAGGATTTGACGATCGGCATCAGCGCCGAATCGGTATCGAGCGGCTGTTCGGCGGTCGCCGCGGCACGTAGCGGGCTGGCGGTCAAAGCGGGCCGTCCTTTCTGCTGGGTTGGAGCACAAATGCAGCGCGCGCTTGGCGAGTTTCGTCTGGCGGAGGCTCCCGACGACGGCTCAAACAACGGAGAATCCTGCCCTTTCCGCGGCTCGCCCCGCCCGACGGCTGTCTCGCGAAAGTTGTTGCTGCGCGAAAAGGTATAATCCTACCCGACCTCGATTTCCCTCGCAATCAAAGGGATAAGCCCCAACGTGAAACTTCACCTCCAATCCAGTGATGCGCAAAACCTGTTCACCGCCTGCGGCGACGGTTTTGTCGAACTGAACAAGCAATCGCGCCATGAACGCGGGCTGATCGTTCTGACCGATCGCGTTGTCGAAAACTGGGGCCAGGGTGGCGTTGCCGGACTTTCAATCGATGACATGGCTCAAGTCGCGTCGCTAGAGCCGGCAATCGTGCTGTTGGGAACCGGAAGCCGCCAGATTTTCCCCCCGCCCGCCGTGTTGCGGCCGCTTATCGAAGCGAAGATCGGCTACGAGGTCATGGATGTCGGCGCCGCCTGCCGCACCTACAATCTGCTTGCCGGCGAAGGGCGCAGCGTCGCAGCCGCATTGCTGTTCGACCGCGCCTGACGCACTCCCAGACTGCCGAACCGGCAGCAAACTCCAGACCCGCATGTCCGATCTCGCACTATCCCGGCGCTGGCAGTTGATCCTGCTGGCCACCTTGGCCCTCGCCTGGTTCGGATCGCTCGATCATCGCCGCCTGATCAAGCCGGACGAAGGCCGCTACGCCGAAATCGCCCGCGAGATGGCCGCCAGCGGCGACTGGGTCACGCCCCGACTCAACGGTATCAAGTACTTCGAGAAACCCCCGCTGCAATACTGGGTGACGGCTGCCGCATTCAAGGTGTTCGGCGAGCACGACTGGTCGGCCCGGGTCTGGCCGGCCGCCACCGGTTTTCTCGGCATTCTGCTCGCCTGGTTCACCGGCCGGCGGCTGTTTGGCGACACCGCCGGCTGGCTCGGGGCAGCAGCGTTGGCCAGCAGCTTCTTCTATCTGGTGATCGGCCACTTCAATACCCTGGACATGGGATTGTGCTTCTTTCTCCAGTTGGCGTCTTCCGGCTTTCTGCTTGCGCAGCGCGCCGCCGCGTCGGGCGCCAGTTGCCGCAACTGGATGCTGCTCGCATGGGCTGGCGCCGCCCTGGCCGTCCTGTCCAAAGGGCTGGTCTCGCTGGTCTTGCCGGGCGCCACACTGGTGCTCTACAGCCTGGTCACGCGCGATTTTTTTGCCTGGCGAAAACTCCATCCGCTGTCGGGGCTTGCGGTTTTTCTTGCGATTGCGGCGCCCTGGCATGTACTCGCGTCGCTGCAGAACCCGGAATTTGCCCGCTTCTACTTCATCCACGAGCACTTCGAGCGCTTCCTGACCAAGGTTCACGGTCGGGTCGAACCGTGGTGGTACTTCGTCCCGGTGCTGTTCGCGGCCGCCCTGCCATGGAGCACGCTGGCCATCCACGCGGCGCTCGCGCAATGGAAGGCCCGCGGGGAAGCGGGCCGCGCACTGCGTTTTCTTGCCGTGTGGTGCGCCTTCACCCTGGTGTTCTTCAGCGCCTCCGGATCCAAGCTGCCTTCCTACATCCTGCCGATCCTGCCCGCCTTCGCGCTGATAGCCGGCGCGTTTGCGACCCGCGTTTCCTCACCGGCGATGGCGTTTCACGCCGGCGTGACGGCAATTCTCGCGGCCGTCGCGCTGGCACTCGTGCACCGGGTTACCGACCGTGCCGATGCCGACACGCCGGTTGCGCTGCTGCAAGCCTACGAGACGGTGCTGCTCGCGGCAGCGGGCGTCTGGCTGTTCGGCGGACTGCTCGCGGTCGGCCTTGCGTATCGCAGGCGGATACGCGGCGCTGCCCTGTCGCTGGCCATCGGAACTTTCGCCATGGGCATGCTGGCGATGCTCGGACACGAACACCTGAGTCCGTCGAACTCGGCATGGCATATCGCGCAACAGGTCAAGCCGATGCTGGCACCGAACGCGCCGATCTACTCGGTGCGCTACTTTGAACATACGCTGCCGTACTACCTGCGGCGTACCCTGATTCTGGTCGATTACCGCGACGAGATGGATTTCGGCCTAACCCAGGAACCTCACCTGGGGCTGCCGACAGTGGCACAATTCGAGCTTCGCTGGCGCTCGGATGACGACGCCTTCGCCGTGATGACCGAAGAAATGCGCCTGGAACTCGAATCCCGCGGCTTGCCGATGCAGATCGTCGCCCGCGACACACGACGCGTGATCATCAGGAAACCGCGACCGGACAAGCAATGACCAGCCTTTCCTTCCTTCTGATACTCGCTGGCGTGCTGCTCAATGCGGCCGCGCAGTTGCTGCTCAAGGCCGGCACCAACGCCGTGGGGCATTTCGAGTTCCACTTCGACAACGCGCTGCCGGTCGGCTGGCGTCTGGTCACCGAGCCGCACATCATGAGCGGCATGGCCTGCTACGCGGTCAGTCTGGTGATCTGGATCATGGCGCTTTCGCGCGTGCCGGTTTCCATCGCCTACCCGATGCTGTCGATCGGCTATGTCGCCAACGCCGCCGTCGCGCACTTCTGGCTCGGCGAGGACGTGAATTTCCTGCGCATGCTGGGCATCGGCGTCATCGTAGTCGGGGTGATCATCGTTGCTCGTTCTTCCTGAAACCCGCCTGCCGAGATGACCGACACCGAGTATCTGCCGTTTACCCGCCCTACCATCGACGAGGCCACCGTCGCCGGCGTTGCCGGCGTGCTGCGCTCAGGCTGGCTGACCACCGGCCGCCACTGTCGCGAGTTCGAGGCGGCGCTCTCAGACTTCTTCGGCGGGCGCCCGGTACGCGCCACCAATTCCGGCACGGCGTCGCTGGAACTCGGCCTTGCGCTGTGCGACATCGGCGCGGGCGACGAAGTCATCACCACGCCGCTCAGCTGGGCCGCTACCGGCAACGTCATCGCCCGGCGTGGCGCGCGGCCGGTTTTCGTCGATGTCGACCCGCGCACGCGGAATATCGATCTGGCAAGGGCCGAGGACGCGATCAGCCCTGTCACGCGCGCCATCGTCCCGGTCGATCTGGCCGGGCTGCCGGTAGATCGCGAGGCGCTCTACGATTTCGCCAACAGCTACAACCTGCGCGTGATCGAAGACGCCGCGCAATCGATCGGCGCGACATCCGGCGGCCGGCGCATCGGCAGCATCGGCGATCTGGTGTCGTTCAGCTTTCACGCCAACAAGAACATGACCACCGGCGAAGGCGGTTGCCTGGTTCTCAACGACCAGGCCGAAGCCGACCGCTGCGAACGGCTGCGCCTGCAGGGCGTGACGCGCGACGCCGACATGGGCATGGAGATCGAGGAAATCAGCGGCAAGTTCAACATGACCGACATCGCCGCCCGCATCGGCTTGGGACAGCTTGCATCGCTCGCAGGCTTCAACGCTCGCCGCCGCCAGCTCGCCCGACGCTATTTCGCCGCGCTGGAGCCATCGCTCAACCTGGAGCTGCCTGTCGCCAACTTCGAGCAATCGAATTGGCATATGTTCCAGGTTCTGCTGCCGCTCGACGATTTGGCGATCTCGCGCGGTGAGTTCATCCGCCGCATGCATGCGCTGGGAATCGGCATCGGAGTGCATTACCCGGTGATGCACCTGTTTGCCGCCTACCGAAAGGCGGGCTGGAAAGATGGCGATTGCCCTCACGCCGAGCGCATCGGCGCGCGGACCGTGACACTCCCGCTGTTTCCTGCGATGCGCGACAGCGACGTTGACCGCGTCTGCGAATCGGTTGGCGCCGTGCTGCGAAAGGCAGCGCGATGAGCCAGCCCCAGCTGACCGTCGTCATTCCCGTCTACAACGAGGAGGCGGGGCTGCAGCGCCTGTTCGACCGGCTTTATCCGGCACTCGATGCGCTGGGCATCGCCTACGAAATCATCTTTGTCAATGACGGCAGTCGCGACCGTTCGGCAGCCATCCTGGCAGAGCAATTCCGCTTGCGTCCCGACGTCACCCGGGTATTGCTCTTCGCCGCCAACTTCGGCCAGCACATGGCGATCATGGCAGCGTTTGAGCACAGCCGCGCCGACATGGTCATCACGCTGGACGCCGACCTGCAGAATCCGCCCGAGGAAATCGGCCGTCTGGTCGCAATGCTGCGCGAAGGCTACGACTACGTCGGCACCATCCGTCGCCAGCGCCAGGATTCGGCCTTCCGCCGCTACGCGTCGCGGCTGATCAACCGCATCCGCGAGAAGACCACACGGATTCACATAACCGACCAGGGCTGCATGTTCCGCGGCTATGCGCGCAACGTCGTGGAAATGGTCAATGCCTGCCACGAGGTCAGTACATTCGTGCCGGCGCTGGCCTACACCTTCGCGCGACGGCCGGTCGAGATCGAGGTCGGACATGAAGAGCGCGCAGCCGGCGAGTCGAAGTATTCGTTCTATAGCCTGATCCGTCTCAATTTCGATCTGATGACGGCGTTTTCCGTGGTGCCGCTGCAACTGGTGTCGCTGATCGGCATGCTGCTTTCTGCGGTGTCGGTCGCCACCTATGTCATCGTGATTCTGGAGCGGCTGCTCACCCGTGGCCTGAGCGACGGTATCTACGTCGTCTGGGACCGCGACATACTGAACTTCTTCCTCACCGGCGTCGTGCTGTTCTCGCTCGGGCTGATTGGCGAGTATGTGGGCAGAATCTACCAGCAGGTTCGCCACCGTCCGCGCTACGTCGTCGAAGCGCTGCTCGAGAGCGGGGATCGGACTCTGCCCTCACCCGACTCGACCCTGTCGGCGCCGACGACATTTCGTGCCGTGCAGCCGAACCGGCGCAATTCATGACGCGCGCGGTCGTCTTCGCCTACCACAATGTCGGTGTTCGCTGCCTGTCCGTCCTGCTGGCGCATGGCGTCGAGGTGGCGCTAGTTGTCACTCATCGCGACAGTCCCGGCGAAGTCATCTGGTTCGACAGCGTCGCCAACCTGGCGCGGCTCAACGACATCACCGTCATCACGCCGGACGACCCGAACACGCCGGCGGTCAGGGCGGAACTCGAGGCGGCGCGGCCGGACTTCATCTTTTCCTTTTATTACCGCCACATGATCCGCCCCGAGGTGCTCGCACTCGCGCCGCACGGCGCCTACAACATGCACGGGTCGCTGCTGCCGAAGTACCGCGGCCGCGTTCCGGTCAATTGGACCATCATTCATGGCGAGCGCGAGACCGGCGCCACGCTCCACCGCATGGTCGAGAAGCCCGATGCCGGAGAGATTGTCGTTCAGCAGGCGGTGCCGATCCTGCCCGACGACACCGCGGGCGAGGTCTTCCACAAGGTAACGGTAGCCGCCGAAATGGCGCTCGACCGCGTCCTGCCTGCGCTGCTTGCCGGAACGGCGCCGCACACTGCGCAGGACTTGTCGCGCGGCAGCTATTTCGGCGGGCGCAAGCCCGAGGACGGCCGCATCGACTGGAGCCAGCCGGCGCGAACGATCCACAATCTGGTACGCGCGGTGGCACCGCCCTACCCCGGCGCCTGGTTCGAGTTTATGGGCATGCGTTCAAGGCTGCTGCGGACCCAGGTTGCCGCAGCAGACGGCGTGGCGCGCCCGCAGGCGCAGTTGTTGCGCGAAGGCGACCGGCTGCTGGCGCACTGTACGGATGGCGGCACTTTGCGCCTGATCGATTTCGAATGCGGCGGGATTGCGCTGGAGGCCGTATCCTTCACCCAGCGGTTCGGCCGCGGTCCGCACGTCCTTCACTGAAGCGATTTGCGATTTCACTCGACTGGAAACATCATGAAGAAGATCCTGATCCTCGGCGTCAATGGCTTCATTGGCCACCACTTGTCCAAGCGCATCCTGGAGTTGACCGACTGGGATGTCTATGGCATGGACATGCAAAGCGAGAGGGTGTCGGACCTGCTCGACAACCGGCGCTTTCATTTCTTCGAAGGTGACATCACGATCAACAAGGAGTGGATCGCCTATCACATCAAGAAGTGCGACACGGTCCTTCCGCTGGTGGCGATCGCCACGCCCGCCACCTATGTACGCGAACCGCTGCGGGTTTTCGAGCTGGACTTCGAGGCCAACCTGCCGATCGTGCGCGATTGCGTGCGCTACGGCAAGCGAGTGATATTTCCTTCCACGTCCGAAGTTTACGGGATGTGCAAGGATGGCGAATTCGACCCGGAGAATTCGGAACTGGTATACGGCCCGATCAACAAGCCGCGCTGGATTTATGCCTGCGCCAAGCAGTTGATGGACCGCGTCATTGCCGGCTACGGCCAGCAGGAGGGGCTCGACTACACGCTGTTCCGCCCCTTCAACTGGATCGGTCCCGGCCTCGATTCCATTTACACGCCAAAGGAAGGCAGTTCACGCGTGATAACCCAGTTTCTCGGGCATATCGTGCGCGGCGAACCGATCAAGCTGGTCGACGGCGGCCAACAAAAACGCGCCTTTACCTATGTCGACGATGGCATCGCGGCACTGATGAAGATCATCGCCAACCGCAACGGTATCGCCAGCGGCAACATCTACAACATCGGCAACCCGGCCAACAACTACTCGGTGCGCGAACTTGCCAACATGATGCTGACGATGGCAAACGAATATCCGGAATATCGCGACAGCGCGGCCAAGGTCAGGATCGTCGAAACAACCTCGGGCGACTACTACGGCAAGGGCTACCAGGACGTGCAGAATCGCGTGCCGAAGATCGACAACACCAAGGCCGACCTCGAATGGGCACCCCAGGTAAAGATGGAAGACGCGCTGCGCAGAATCTTCGAGGCCTATCGCGGTCATGTCGCCGAGGCGCGCAGCCTGGTGGAATGATTGCGGATGTCTGAGTTCCCGCGGCAGCTTGCGCTCAAGGTCGACGTCGATACTTTCCGCGGCACCGTCGAAGGGGTGCCGCGGCTGGTCGACCTGCTGAAGAAGCACGGCGCGCAGGCCACCTTCCTTTTTTCGCTCGGACCGGATCACACCGGCCGCGCGATCAAGCGCGTGTTTCGTCCGGGTTTTCTCGGCAAGGTCAAGCGCACGTCGGTGGTAGAGCACTACGGCATGCGGACCCTTCTTTATGGGACGCTGCTGCCGGGGCCGGACATCGGCCGGCGCTGCGCCGATCTGTTGCGTTCGGTCGCCGCAGCGGGCTTCGAGACCGGCATCCACACCTGGGACCACATCAAGTGGCAGGACGGCGTTGAAATGGCCGACGCGGCGTGGACACTGCGCCAGATGCGGCTGGCCATCGAGCGCTATCAGGACGTCTTCGGGGCCCCCGCGCTGACCCATGGCGCGGCCGGCTGGCAGATGAACCGCCATGCCATGCGCCTGACTCAGCGGCTGGGCTTCGACTATTGCTCCGACGGGCGCGGCCGGCAGCCGTTCTACCCGGTGCAGAACGGCGAGATCATCGGCTGCCCCCAGATTCCCACTACCCTCCCCACGCTAGATGAACTGATCGGCGTTGACGGCGTGGATTCGTTCAATGTCGCCGATCACCTGCTGGCCCTGACTGCCGACGCGAGCCAGAGTGCCCATGTTTACACGCTGCATGCCGAACTGGAAGGCATGCTGCTGGCCACTGTGTTCGAGCGTCTGATCGAGGGCTGGCGCGCACAAGGTTACGAACTGGTTGCGACACGCGCAATTTTTGACGCTTTGGATCTCACCACGCTGCCGCGATGCGAGATACTCCGATCGGAAATCCCGGGCCGCAGTGGCACCTTGATGGTGCAGGGTTCGGAATTTCTGGGCGACATAGCACTGCCCGAACCCGAACTCGAACAGGCGGCCTGATCTGTTTCATCTTCCGAGGACGACAACGTGCTCAACAAGAAGCTTGCCGATTTCTCGCTGCCATCTACCGGGAACAAGACGTTCCGGCTGAAAGACCACGCCGGCTCCAAGCTGGTGATCTACTTCTACCCCAAGGACAGCACGCCGGGCTGTACCACCCAGGGACAGAACTTCCGCGACGCTCATGACGCCTTCCGCGATGCCGGATGCGAGATCGTCGGCATCTCGCGCGACAGCATCAAATCGCATGAAAGCTTCAAGGCCAAGCAGGGATTTGCGTTCGAGCTTCTTTCCGACGCCGACGAAACCGTGTGCAACCAATTCGGCGTGATGAAGATGAAGAACATGTACGGCAGGCAGGTACGCGGCATCGAGCGCAGTACCTTCGTCGTGGACGCCAAGGGCGTATTGCGCGGTGAATGGCGCGGCGTCAAGGTCCCGGGCCATGTCGACGAAGTGTTGAGCTTCGTAAGGACGATCTGAACCAGACAACACGCGGGCCTTTCCGGCCACGCCACCAGCAATGAGCGCAAAACGCAAGGCCGAACCCAAACTGTTCGTTCTCGACACGAACGTGCTGATGCACGATCCGACCAGCCTGTTCCGTTTCGAGGAGCACGACATATACGTGCCGATCATGACGCTCGAGGAACTGGACAACAACAAGAAAGGCATGTCGGAGGTTGCACGCAATGCGCGCCAGGCCAGTCGACTGCTCGACGAGATCGTAAGCGGTGCCGAGGCCGGTATCGCGTCGGGCATCGATCTGTATGGCTCGTCTCACGAACTTGCCACCGGCCGGCTCTATTTGCAGACCGAGGCGATCAACATCGCACTGCCTGCCGCACTGCCAACCTCAAAGGGCGACAACCAGATCATCGCAGTGGTGATGCACCTCAAGCAGCGCTTCGCCAAGCGCGAGGTCATCCTGGTTACCAAGGACATCAACATGCGCATCAAGGCCCGCGCACTGGGCCTCGAAGCGCAGGACTACTTCAACGACAAGGTTCTCGAAGACACCGACCTGCTCTATACCGGGACGTGCGAGCTGCCGCTCGACTTCTGGGAATCGCACGGCAAGGACATGGAGTCGTGGACGAGCGATGGCCTCACGCTATACCGCGTAAAGGGTCCGCTGTGCCCCGACCTGCTGGTCAATGAGTTCCTGTTCCTGCCCGAAGGCGTCAGGAATGACCGCGAACTGCAAACCATGGTGCGCGAGCGCAATGGCAAGACGGCGGTGCTGGAAACCCTCAGGGACTATACCCATCAGAAGAACAGCGTCTGGGGCATCACTGCACGCAACCGCGAACAGAACTTCGCGTTCAACCTGTTGATGAATCCGGAAATCGACTTCATCACGTTGCTTGGCCAGGCCGGCACCGGCAAGACGCTTCTGACCCTTGCAGCCGGCCTGACGCAGGTGCTCGAATCAAAGCGTTATTCCGAAATCATCATGACGCGCGTCACTGTGCCGGTCGGCGAGGACATCGGCTTCCTGCCCGGCACCGAAGAAGAAAAGATGGCGCCCTGGATGGGAGCGATGGAAGACAACCTGGACGTCCTGAACAAGACCGAGGAGTCCGGCGGCGAATGGGGCCGTGCCGCAACGATGGACTTGATCCGCAGCCGTATCAAGATCAAGTCGCTGAACTTCATGCGCGGCCGCACCTTCATAAACAAGTTCCTTATCATAGACGAAGCGCAGAACCTGACTCCAAAGCAGATGAAGACGCTGATAACCCGCGCCGGCCCCGGCACCAAGGTAATCTGCCTGGGCAACATCGCGCAAATCGACACGCCCTACCTGACCGAGGGCAGTTCCGGCCTCACCTACGTGGTCGATCGGTTCAAGGGCTGGCAGCATTCCGGGCACGTAACCCTGCAGCGCGGTGAGCGATCGCGCCTGGCGGATCACGCGGCCGAAGTGTTGTAGCCGGTTCGCGATCCGCCAAGGCAAACGGCGCCGCAGGAATGTTGTCTTCGCTCCCGCTCCCGCATCAATACGTACGCGGCGAAGCGAAATTCTCGAACTTGGTGTACTCGCCGAGGAAGGTCAGCCGCACTGTGCCGATCGGCCCGTTGCGCTGCTTGGCGATGATGATCTCCGCCGTGCCCTTGTCGGCGCTGTCGGGGTTGTACACCTCGTCGCGGTAGATGAACTGGATCAGGTCGGCATCCTGCTCGATCGCGCCGGACTCGCGCAGATCGGACATGATCGGACGCTTGTTCGGCCGCGATTCGACGTTGCGCGAAAGTTGCGACAAGGCAACGATCGGCACGTTGAGTTCCTTCGCCAGCGCCTTGACCGAGCGCGAGATCTCGGAAAGCTCGGTGGCGCGGTTCTCGGTATCGCGTACCGCGCTCATCAACTGCAGATAGTCGATGACGATCAGCCCGAGCTTGCCGTACTGGCGGAACAGCCGGCGCGCCCGCGCGCGCAATTCGGTGGCGTTGAGCGCCGGGGTTTCGTCGATATGGATCGGCGCCTCGTGCAGCTTGCCCAGCGAGTAGGTCAGGCGCTGCCATTCATCGTCGTTGAGTCGGCCGGTGCGAACCCGGTGCTGGTCGAGCTTGCCGATCGAGGACAGGAAGCGCATCGCCAGTTGGGTGCCGGGCATTTCCATCGAGAAGATGGCAACCGGCTGGCCCATCTCGACGGCCACATGCTCGGCGATGTTGAGCGCGAACGCGGTCTTCCCCATCGAGGGACGTCCGGCCACGATGATCATGTCGCCCGGCTGCATGCCGGAGGTCTTGTGATCGAGGTCGGTATAGCCGGTGGGCATGCCGGTGACGTCGCTGCCGTCGCGCTCGCACAGTTCCTGGATGCGTTCGACCACCTGCGCCAGCAGCGGCTGGATGCCGACGAAGCCGGTATTCTGGCGCGCGCCCTGCTCGGCGATCTCGAAAACCCTCGCTTCGGCTTCGTCGAGGATCTGCTTGGCGTCCTTGCCGGCCGGATTGAGCGCGCTGGAAGCGATCTCGTCGCCGGCGGTCACCAGCTTGCGCAGGATCGCCCGCTCGCGCACGATCTCGGCATAGCGCTTGATGTTGGCCGCCGACGGCGTGTTGTTGGCGATCTCGCCGAGGTAGGAGAGTCCGCCGGCCTGCTCGGATTCGTTGCTCTTCTCCAGCGACTCGAATACCGTGACCACGTCGGCCGGGCGGCCGACTTCGATCAGGCGAGCGATATGCCGAAAGATGCGCCGATGGTCGTCACGATAGAAATCCGGCTCCGCAACGATGTCGGCAACACGATCCCACGCCATGTTGTCGAGCAACAGGCCGCCGATCAACGATTGTTCGGCCTCGATCGAATGCGGCGGCAGACGCAGGGCCGCAATCTGCGGATCGAGTGGAACGGACTGGATGGTGCGGGGCTGGGCCATGGCGCGAACGATCTCTAGCGGATCCTGAAAGCGGCCAGTCTACACGCGGTTACCGGAATCGACAGGGGACAAGCTGTGTGCAGCCTGTGGATAGCCTGTTGAAATGCCGTGGCGAACGCAAAAAAAGTGAAGGGCCGCAACGCGGCCCTCCGTGTCAGGCGAAACAATCGGCCAATCGGCTACTGTTCGCCCAGTACCGAAACAGTCACCGTGACGACGACATCGCTGTGCAATGCGATCTGCACATGTTCGTCGCCGACCAATTTCAGCGGTCCCTGCGGCAGGCGAACCATCGACTTTTCGACTGAGGCATGGCCCTGGGCGTGCAGCGCCTCGGCGATGTCGGCAGTCGATACCGAACCGAACAGCCGGCCGTCCACACTGGCCTTGCGGGTTAGCTGCACTGTCGTGCCATCGATCTTCTCCGCCATTGCCTTTCGCTCCGGAGAGTTTCTCGGCCTGAGCCTTTTCCAACTCGGCGCGCTTGGCTTCGAACACCGCCAGATTCTGTGGCGTGACTCGCTTGGCGACGCCTTGCGGAATCAGAAAATTGCGGGCGAAGCCGTCCTTGACCTTGACCACGTCACCGAGGTTGCCCAGGTTGGCGACCTTTTCCATCAGGATGATCTGCATATCGGGCGCTCCTTACAGGTGCAGGTCGGTAAACGGCAGCAGCGCAAGAAATCGCGCGCGCTTGATCGCAGTCGACAACTGGCGTTGGTAGCCAGTGCGAGTGCCGGTGATACGCGCCGGCATGATCTTGGCGTTCTCGGTAATGAAATCCTTCAGCAGATCGACATCCTTGTAGTCGATCCAGGTGATCTTCTCGGCGGAGAATCGACAGAACTTGCGCCGCTTGAACATGCTGCGGCCACCGCGATCATCCTTGCGCTTGTTGGCCGTCTTGCTCGATCTGAATGCCATTTTCGTTTCCTTCGACAAATTCGATTTGCGTCACATGCATCACCAGCTTTGCGCTACGCAGGCTTTTCCTCGCGAGAAAGCCGGTGAACACGAGTTCGGTTCCCATGCCCGCCTGCCCCACCAGATGCGCTTGCTGCCCCAATGCCAATGCCTCGATTTCGCATTCGACATCGCGCGCAAGCCCGGCCTCGAACTGGCGCGAACGGTGGAACAGCTTGCAACTTCTCACCATCACGCCTGCGGGCGTCGTTCTTGGGGCCGCAACCTCGACCAGGCGGCCGGCGAGGCGCAACAGGTTGTCAGGGTCGCTCACGCCGGGCGATCGATCAAGCGACGGGCTGGGCCTCGGCAGCAGGCGGAGGGGTCTCGGCAGCGGGTTTGTCGCCCGCCGGCGCCGGAGTCAGTGACCGGGATTTCTCTTCTTTCATCATCGGCGACGGCGTTGTCACGGCCTTGTCCATCTTGATCGTCAGATGCCGCAGCACCGCGTCGTTGAATTTGAACGCATGTTCGAGTTCGCCCAGCGACTCGCCGTCGCACTCGATATTCATGAGCACATAATGCGCCTTGTGCACCTTCTGGATCGGATAGGCCAGTTGCCGGCGGCCCCAGTCTTCGAGACGGTGAATCTGGCCGGATCGGCTGGTGACCAGCGCCTTGTAGCGCTCGATCATCGCCGGAACCTGTTCCGACTGGTCCGGATGGACGATGAAAACGATTTCGTAATGTCGCATGTAATCTCCTTGTGGATTGCGAATCGATCAGCCCCCCGGCATGCGCTTCCGGTGGAGCAAGGGTGAAAAGCCGGTAAGTATAACCCGGGCCGCGAGAATACTCAAAGCCGGAGCCATGTCGGTTGCGTCCCGGCTGGAAGGAAACCGTTCCCCTTTCTGGTTCTTGGGTGATTGGAGAAGGCTCGACCCGTGCAGTCTCGGCTCTTCGGGTATCATTCCGGCTGCAGGCGATACAGCGTTCAGGGAGTTCGCTCTGCAACCAACGCACGCCCGTCGCGCAGCCGGGGCAGACATCGGCGCGGCAGGGTCAAAGATTTACCCGGAGCCGCCGGTTTTGTCCGCCGTGACCCACGCGGCAGCCGATCGGCGGGTCCGCAGGCGCATCTGTTCAGCATCCTGCGCCTGACCGACGATGGCAAGCTCGTGCTGCTGAGTACTCTGATGCTGGTTCCGCTGGCCGGCGCGGGCGCGATTGCGCTCGCGCCCGCAAATGCGCTACGCGCATGCCGCCCGATCGCCATCGCGGCGGCCAGTGCGGCGCTGGCGCTCGCTTGCCTGCTCTTTCACCTGTTCGATCCGGCGGACCCCGCAATCCAGCTCTTCGAGACCCATCGCTGGAACCCGCGCTTCGGCACCTCATTCTCCCTCGGTATTGACGGCATCTCGCTGCCACTCGTGGTGCTGGCCGCATTGCTTTGTCTCATCGCGGTGCTGGCCTCCGCATCGGTACGCGAGCGCATCAAGGGCTACTACCTGCTAATGCTGCTGCTGGAAGCTGCGTTATTCGGCGTGTTCATGGCCCGCGACTGGTCGCTTTTCTATGTCTTCTGGGAACTCACCCTGATCCCGCTGTTCTTCCTGATCGATCGCCACGGCGGAGAAAACCGGCACCGCGCGGCGATCAACTTCGTGCTGTACACGATGGGCGGCTCGGTGTTCATGCTGATCGGGCTGCTGGTGCTGTTCGACGCATCCCCAAGTCATACTTTCAACATGGCCGACATGCGCGCCGGCGCGCTTACCCTGCCGGTGGCCGCGCAGACCGCGATATTCGTCGGCTTTTTCATCGGCTTCGCGGTCAAGATGCCGGTCTTCCCCTTTCATGGCTGGCTTCCGCTGGCGCATGTCGAAGCGCCGAGCCCGGTATCGATACTGCTGTCGGGCGTTCTTTTGAAGATGGGCTCCTACGGACTGATACGGGCGGTGGACACCCTGCCCGCGGGTGCCCTCGCCCTGCAAGGCTGGCTGGCCGCGCTGGCAGTGGCAAGCATGCTCTACGGGGCGGTGCTTGCCTGGCAGCAACGCGATCTCAAGGCGATGGTCGCCTACTCCTCGGTCAGTCACATGGGCGTTGTGCTGCTCGGCATTGCGGCGCTCAACTCGGCCGGGCTCACCGGTGCAGTGATGCAGATGGTCGCGCACGGGCTGGTCGCCGGCGCCCTGTTCCTGCTTGTCGGACAGCTCTACGAGCGCACACATACGCGCGACATTGCGGCCTACGGCTCGCTGGCCGGCGCCACGCCGCGTTTCGCGATGTTCACCGTGATCGCCTTCGTCGGCGCGATCGGCATGCCCGGCACGGCCGGGTTCGTTGCGGAACTGCATGCGCTGATCGGCGGCTTCGAGCGTTGGGGGATCTGGGTGGTGGCGATGAGTCTGGCGGTGCTAGTCAGCGCCGCCTACGCGCTGCGCACTATCGGCCGGCTGCTTACCGGACCGGCGCGGCCGGAGCTGGCAGGCATCACCGACATGACGATGGCCGAAACCGCCGCCGCGGGGCTGCTCTGCGCGGGAATCCTCGCGCTTGGCTTGCTGCCCGCGCCGGCGCTGCACGTAATCCGCAGTTCGGTCCAGGAACTCGCGCGGTTGTTCTGAGCATGAATTGGAGATCGAGTTGGACGCCAGCCACGTGAATCATCGGGATGCCAGCGCAATGGGCAGTGTCCCGCTTCCTGCGAGTTCGTCCAGCGATGCAACCCGGCGTGCCGTGCTTCGCGACACCGTCAGGCACCTCGAACACGTGCTGCCGGCGCAGGCGCCGATCGCGGATTTCGTTCATCACAATACGCTGCATGGTCTGCAGCATCTGCCATTTCGCGAAGCAGTGGTTGCGGCAGCGGCCCGCACCGGAGCGCGTGGTTTCATGCGGCTGGACGAGTCTCGCCGCTGTTATGGGCGTGGCCGCGTCTGGCCGGACGATCTGGACGCCGCGCTGCGCTCGACTGCGGCGCTCGAACCGGATGCCGCGGTACCGGGAATCGCCGGAGTGCGGCGCAAGGACGCCTATCTTGCCGCCCTGCTGCACAGTCTCGAACCCATCGCGCCTGCCCAACTGCGCTTCCAGATCGAGGAACTGCGATCCCTGGTGCGCTTTCAGGCGGGCGTACCGCCCGAGACACGCCAGCGATTGCTGAGCGCCGCGCAGGCATGCGAGCACGACGCGATCGCCGACCTGTGGGCGGCATGCCTGGAGTCGCTTGGGATCGAATACAGGAACCTGCACCCGGAAGAATTGACCCTGGCCGACGCCGCCACCCGCCCGGCCCGGGTGAACCTCGAACAACGCGCCAACGAGATGCTCGACCGGCTGCTCGCACGCGTCGGCGAAGAATGGACCCTGCGCGACCTGCTCTGCTCGCTGACCGGCGCGGATCTGATGGCCAACCTGCGGCCCGGTCTGCTGCGCCATCTCGGCTCTCACCTCGATCAGGGTGTGGCCGCCTGGCACAGCCGCGACCGCAGCAAAGGCTTCTATCGGGCCTGGCGGGTCAGCTTCGCCGATGATCTGACCTGGGGAATGGTGGATTTGCCCGAGTCGCGGGCGATATTTGCGCGGCTTCCCAACGATGCGGCCGAGGCGGTGATCGAGCAACTGACCGCACTCGGACTGTCCCAGCCGAAGTGGCCGGCCTACCTCGAGCGCCTGTCGCTGGAGTTGCCTGGCTGGTCGGGCATGTTTCTGTGGCGCCAACAACACCCGGGTTACGCCAGGCTGGCCGACATCCCGATCGACCTGATCGACTACCTCGCGGTACGCGCTGTGCTCGAGCGACTCTACGCATACGGAATATGTCGCAGGCGCTGGAGAATCGAGCCGAATCTCGACGCAATCCGTCGGCACTTCCGGCAGCATCCGGCCGAGCTGCTGGTCCGTCACGCGCTGCACAACGAGCGCCTGCCCGAGCATCTGATCACCCTGGCGCGCGGCCTGACCCAGCAGGCGACCTTCTCCATCGAGCCGCTCACCGATGCGGCCTGGCAGGAGGTCGCGCATCGCATCAGCGCTTGGCACCGCAGTTCCCCGGGCGGCCGGGGGCCGGCGTTGACGGCCCACGCAGTGGCCTGGCCGCTGTTCCTGCTCTGCCAGCACCTGGGCATGTCCGGCCGCGAACTGCGCGGAGCAGGCGCCGTCGCCGCCGAGAGCCTGCTGCAGTGCCTGCGGCACCTGGACGCGGATACCGCCGGTTATGTCTGGTTGCTCGCCTATGAGCGACACTACCGCGAACAGATTTTCTGCGCGCTCCTGGCCAACCACGGACGCGGCAGCCAACCCGACCCACTCGCCGTTCCCGAAGCGCAGCTGGTGTTCTGCATGGACGAACGCGAGGAAGGCATGCGCCGCAATCTCGAGGAAATCAATCCTGCCCTCGAGACCTTCGGCGCTGCCGGATTCTTCGGCATCGCGGTGAACTGGCGCGGCCTCGACGACACCACGGTGACACCGCTGTGCCCGATCGTGGTCACGCCCTCGCATGAGGCTCGCGACGTCCCGCACTGCACCGGCGAGACCGTTCACGCCAAACACGAGCGCCGGCGGGCGATCCGCCTGCGTTGGAAGCGCCGACTCTACGAGGGAACGCGACGCGGCCTGCTGAGCTCGTCGGTGATCGCGGCGGCGGCAGCCCCGGCCACACTCGCCGCGCTGACAGCGAAGGTGCTCGTACCTGCCCGGATCGGCCGGCTGGCGGCGAGCCTGCGCAAGACGTTCGATCTGTCCGTGCCGACGCGGGTGCAATTCGAGGCACCTGCCGACAGCCCGCCTGCGAGCCCTGCACAGCCTCGCCTCGGCTTCACCGACACCGAGCAGGCCGACCGTGTGGAGGGCCTGCTGCGGACAATCGGCCTCACCACCGCGTTCGCCCCGCTGATCGTGGTTTTCGGCCACGGGTCGAGCAGCCAGAACAACCCGCACATGGCCGCGTATGATTGCGGCGCCTGCTCCGGCCGGCACGGCGGCCCCAACGCCCGGCTGTTCGCGGCGATGGCAAACCGCCCGGCAGTGCGTGCGATCCTCGCCAGCCGTGGCCTGCCGATACCAGACTCGACCTGGTTCCTCGGCGGGCAGAACGATACCTGTACCAATCTGTTGACCTGGTTCGACCGCGATTCGCTGCCGCCGACCCATGTCGCGGCACTGGCAAAGCTCGAATGCGAACTTGCAGAGGCCGCGCGCAACCACGCCCGCGAGCGCTGCCGCCGCTTCGCTTCGGCACCCGCCGCGCCCAGCGCGCGGCTGGCCCACCGCCACGTCGTCGAGCGCGCATTCGACTTCTCGCAGGCCCGCCCCGAACTCGGTCACGCAACCAATGCCGCGGCGTTCATCGGCCGGCGCTCGATGAGCCGCGGCGCATTCTTCGACCGCCGCAGCTTCCTGATCTCGTACGACCCGACGCAGGATCCGGCGGGCGCAGTCCTCGAGGCGATTCTGCTCGCAGCCGGCCCGGTCGGCGCCGGAATCAGCCTCGAGTACTACTTTTCGACGGTAAACAACCAGGACTATGGTTGCGGCACCAAGGTCGTGCACAACCTGACCGGCATGTTCGGTGTGATGGAAGGCGCGGCATCGGATCTGCGCACCGGGCTGCCGCTGCAGATGATCGAGATCCACGAGCCGATGCGTCTGCTGATCGTCGTCGAGCACCACACCGAGGTGCTCGATGCCATCTGCGCGCGCCAGCCGCCGCTGCAGGAACTGATCGGCAATGGCTGGGTCCAGCTCGCCGCCAAGCACCCGGAACGCGCCGAGATCAGCCATTTTGAACCGGCTCGCGGATGGCTGCGCTGGCAGCCGACCGGCGAACCGCCGCCACTGGTCGAGCGCTCGGCCCAGTGGTACATGGGGCACAGCGACGCGCTGCCGCCGGCGCTGCTCGCGCGTCCGGCATGGCCGCCGCCATGACCATCGAATCGCTGGTCGGCCTCGTCCCGGTCGCGCCGCTGCTGGCCGCGCTGATGATCGCGGCGATCCGGCTGTTCGATCGCAGCTTGAGCGATGCCGCCGAGCGGCCGACCGCCGCTGTCGCGACCGCCGGTGTGGCAGTCTCGCTGCTGCTGCTGCTGATTCTCGACGCAGCTACCCTGCTGCAGCAGTTGCCCGATCGCGTGCGCCTTGGCATCTGGCTGGCCAGCGGGCGGTTCGAGGTTGCACTGAGCTTCGCGCTCGATACGCTCAGCCTGTCGCTCGGCAGCCTGATCGCGCTGCTGTGCTTCCTGTCGCTGCGCTTCTCGGTCAACAACATGCATCGCGAGGCCGGATTTCACCGCTTCTTTTTCGCGCTGAGCCTGTTCGCGGCCGGCATGCTGCTGATCGTCCTGGCCGGCAACGCCGCGCTGAGCTTTATCGGCTGGGAGCTTGCCGGCGTCAGTTCCTATATGCTGATCGGCTACTCGCAGGAACGCGCCGTCGCAACCGAAAATGCAGTGCGCGCGTTCGTCACCAACCGCATCGGCGACGCCGGGTTCCTGGTAGGCATCGCTGCCAGCTTCCAGTGGATCGGCGCGCTCGAATGGCACCGGATCGGCTCGGGCGCCGCCGGCCTCGACACGCTGTCCGCCGGCCTGATCGCGCTCGGTTTTGTCACCGCGGCAGCGGCCAAGTCGGCGCAGGTTCCGTTCGCACCCTGGGTGGCGCGCGCGCTTGAGGGGCCGACACCCTCGTCGGCAGTGTTCTACGGCTCGCTGATGATTCATGCCGGCGTCTATCTGCTGATCCGCCTGGCGCCCCTGCTCGGTCACTCCGGCACGGCCATGGCGCTGATCGTGCTGCTGGGCGTGGCCACCGCACTCTACGGCTGGCTCGCGGGGCTGGTGCAGACCGACGTCAAGAGCGCGCTCAGCTTCGCCACCACGGCGCAGGTCGGGCTGATGTTCGTCGAATGCGGCCTGGGCTGGTTCGATCTGGCCGCCTGGCATCTCGGCCTCCATGCAAGCTGGCGCGCCTACCAGTTTCTTGCCGCGCCGTCATATCTGCAACTCGTCGATGGACCGGCTCGGCCGGTGCCGCACTGGCTGGGCAAGCGCCGCTGGCTGTACACGGCGGCGCTGCAGCGCGGCTGGCTGGAGCCTGCGGGCGACTGGCTGTTGCTGCGCCCGACGCGCGGTCTCGGCCGCGACATGAATGCGTTCGACAACCAGGTGGTCGACCGCTTCATCGGAATTGCCGAACCGGCGCGCTCGCTCGGCACCGCGGCGCCCGTGCAGGCAGAGTCGGGCGCGGTCTCGCGCGGTTACGGGAGCGCGGGCCAACTACTCGAGATCGTGGCCGCGCAACTCGCGCGCTTCGAGGCGCATCTGCTGCTCCAGGGCGCGGGCGGCACGCTCAGGAGCACGCTGGCGCATACCGGCGACTATCTGCGGGCGGTCGAGGCGCTGCTCGAGCGGCCGCGGTACCTGTTGTTGCTGATCATGGCCACTTTCGCGGTGATCCTGTGACCGAGATCCATTGGGCTCAGCAGGCGCCGTTTCCGCTGCTCGCTGCGCTGCAGCTCGTGCCCCTGTTGGGGGTGGCGCTGCTCGCGCTGCTGCGCCGGCGCAATTGGGCGCCCTATCTGGGCCAGGTAGTGGCCGCGGCCGAACTCGGGCTCGCCCTGGGACTTCGCGCAGCACTGGATACGCATTCCACCGTCATGCAGCTTGCCGAACGTGTGCACTTCGCCGCGCCGCTCGATTACCACGCGGGCGCCGACGGCCTGACGGTCCTGTTCGTGCTGCTGTCGGCCCTGCTGACCCTGCTCGTCTCGGCATACTCGGCCGAGCGCAGGCTGGCCGAGCCGGTTCGGCTGCAGGCGACGATTCTGGTGACCGAGGCCGTGCTGATGTCGCTGCTGGTATCGCTGAACCTGATGTGGTTCGTGCTGGCGTCAGGGATCGAGATTGCGCTGGTCGGCTACCTGATCTGGCGCTGGGCCAGCGCGCCGGAGAAGGATGCCGCGCTCGCCCGTTTCTACCACTTCCAGGGTACCGGCCTGCTGCTCCTGCTGGCCGGCACACTGGTGCTGGGATGGGCGCATGCCGACGCGCACGGCGGGCGCTTCAGCTTCGATCTCGCCGACCTGACCGGGCTGCCCGTTTCCGGCACCATCGGATCGATCGCGTTCTTTCTGCTGTTCTACGGTCTGGCGGTGCGCACGCCGCTGTTCCCGATGCACGGCTGGCTGCCGATCGTCGCCCAGCACGGCAACATCTCGATCGGGCCGACCTTCCTCCTCGGCGTCAAGATCGGCGTTTACGGCCTGCTGCGCTTCGTGTTTCCGGTCCTGCCGGTGGCGGTGGACCGCTGGGACCATTACGCGGTGGCCTTCGCCGTAACCGGCGTGTTCTATGCCGCTGTCCTGGCCTTCCTGCAGACCGACTTGCGCCGCCTGATGGCCTTTGCCGTCGTCAGTCACACCAGCCTGTTGATGATCGGCCTGTTCACCCTGCGCGCCTCTGCTTTTCAGGGGGCCACGTTGCTGGCAGTCAACTTCGGGCTGGCCGCGTCGACGATGCTGTTCATGGTCGGCTTCGTTCACCGGCGCACCGGCACCACTGCCCTGTCCGAGCTTGGCGGTTTGTTTGACCGGCTGCCGGCGATCGGGGTTGCCTTCTTTGTCTCGGGACTGGCGATGATCGGCATGCCGGGGACGCCGGGATTCGATGCGGTGCATCTGGTTCTCGATGCCTCGATGGCGCGCTTTGGCGCATTGCTGACGATCGCCTCGGCGCTCGGTAACGTACTCGCCGCGGGGTTTCTGCTGCTCGCGTTCCAGCGCGCATTCCTCGCCCGCAGCGCCGATGACCAGCCCGATCGCGTGCTCGAACGCGCAACGCCGATGGAGACCGTGCTCGCGCTGACGGTGATCGCGCTGCAACTGCTTGCCGGCTTCTACCTCGAGCCCTTGCTCGAACTGGTCGAAGCGCCGCTCAACGCGCTGGGCGAACGCTTCATGAGGCTGTGAAATGGGCGCCCTGCCGTTTCTGAGCCTGCTGCTGCTGATCCCGGTTGGCGGCGCCCTGGCGGTCTGGTTATGGCCGCAGCCGGCACGAGTCCGCATCGTCGCGGCCGCGGCAATGGGGGCGGAACTGCTGGTCGCGATCGCCCTGGTCGGCTGCTTCGACCGGTCCGACCCCGGCTTCCAGCATGTCGAGCGCGGACCGTGGATTCCCTCGCTGAACATCGAGTTCCTGGTCGGCGTTGACGGCATCTCCCTGCTGTTCCTGCCGCTGACCGTGCTGCTGTTCATCGGCGTGATCGTCGCCTCGTGGAACTTCCGGCGCGCCCTCCCCAGGCTTTACTACAGCCTGCTGCTGCTGCAACTCGCGGCAACCATCGGCGTCTACTGCGCCCTCGATACGCTGCTGTTCTTCCTGTTCTGGGAGCTGTCGCTGCTGCCGCTTTACTTTCTTGTCAGCCTGTGGGGCGTCGGCCCGAACCGGCGTTTCGCCGCCGCCAAGTACACGCTGATCATGCTGGCCAGCGGCGTGCCGCTGCTGTTCGGCTTCGTGACGCTGGCATTCAACCATGCGCAGGTCAGCGGGGCCGCACTGCCGGGCGGGCTGGCCTTCGATCTGCCGACGCTGCTCGCAACACCGGTGTCCGGCTCGCTTCAGTTGATCGTGTTCCTGCTGCTGCTGGCCGGCTTTGCCGCCAAGACGCCGGTATTTCCACTGCATACGTGGTTGCCGGCCCTGGCCATGGAGGGGCCGGTCGGCGTCAGCGCGCTGCTGGTCGGACTGAAGCTCGGCGTCTACGGCCTGATTCGCTTTGCCGTGCCGCTGGCGCCGGACATCGCGCGCGAGCTGCACTGGCTTCTGGCCGGTCTGGGCACCGTCGGCATCCTGTACGGCGCGGTGACCGCGCTGGTGCAGACCAACCTGCGGCGCATGCTGGCCTACGCCGGCCTCAGCCATGTCGGGCTGGTGCTGCTGGGAATCGCCTCGTTCAGCATCCAGGGCATCGAGGGGGCGCTGATGCAGACGCTGAACTTCGTCCTGGTTGCGGGCGGCCTGTTCCTGCTGACGGGTTTCCTTTACCGGCGCACCGGGTCCACCGATACCGTGAGCCTGGGCGGGGCGATCCACAGCATGCCGCGACTGGGTGGGCTGTTCCTGCTGTTTCTGTTGGCGGCAATCGGAGTGCCGGGCACCTCGGGTTTTCCGGCCGAGTTCCTGCTGATCGTGGCCACCCTCAACAGTCACACGGGGGCCGGACTGGCGGCGCTGTTCGGCGCGGTGATCGGCGCCGGTTACGCGCTCGGCATGTACCGGCGGATATTCCTTGGTCCGCAGACCAACCCGGCGGTGGCGCAGGCCCACGATCTGCGGCCGGCGGAGTTCGGGCTCGCCCTGTGCTACGCGACCGTCATTGTCACGATCGGCTTCTGGCCGTCGCTGGTGCTCGACCTGATCGCTCCCGCTGCCAAGTTATGGGCCGGGCGCGTGGGCTGACTGCGTGCTACGGCCGCACGGACCTCGATGCAGGGAGTCGTCACCCGTGATCCTGGCGCCGTTTCATCGCTGTCGATCGACCGGAAATTCAATGACCGCAGCAACGCACGCGCATCGAAAGTTGCGCAATTGGCGACACGTCCATCATGCGGATTGGCGCTGCCCTGCAAGCCAATAGGGACGGGCCTCTCCAGCCAGGCAATCCGTAGATCGCCTGTCCATGCGGGTTTCCGGCCACCCGATCTCAGGATCGTGGATCGGCGCGCTGCCGCCGGGCCTCGTACAGGCAGATGCCGCTGGCCACGGAAACATTGAGACTCTCGACCGAGCCATGCATCGGGATGCTGGCCAGCACGTCGCAGGTTTCGCGCGTCAGCCGGCGCATGCCGTCGCCCTCGGCGCCCAAAACCAGCGCCAGCGGCACGCGCAAGTCGACGGCGTAGATTCTCCTGTCGGCGTTGTCGGCGGTGCCGACGCACCAGATGTCGCGCTCGCGCAGTTCTCGCAAGGTGCGCGCGAGATTGGTGACGGTGACGTAGGGCACCGTATCCGCCGCACCGCTTGCCACCTTGATCGCGGTGGCGTTGAGTCCGACCGCGCGGTCTTTCGGCGCGATCACCGCATGCGCGCCGGCGCCATCGGCCACCCGCAGGCAGGCGCCGAGATTGTGCGGATCCTGCACGCCGTCGAGCACCAGCAGCAGCGCGGGCTCGGTCAGGCCGTCGAGCACGTCGTCGAGTTTGAGCACCTTGTGCATGCCGCTGATGCGCGCCACCACGCCCTGATGGCGCGGGCTGCCGCACATGCCGTCGAGCCGCGCGGCATCGACCGGCATCACGCGCGCGCCGAGCGCCAGCGCCAGCTTGAGCAGGTCGCGCACGCGCGCATCCTGGCGCTTGGCATCGACGAATACCTCCAGCACCGAGTCGGCGTCCTGGCGCAGCTTGGCGGTGACGACGTGAAAGCCGTGGATGAAGCGCGTCTCGCTCATCGGGATTTGCGCCTGGATGGTCGCGGCGCGTTGTCGGCAGCGGTCGCGGCGTGTTCGCCGTCGAGCAGGCGAAAATCGATCTTGGTGGTTTCGAGATCGACCCGCACGAGTTGCACCCGCACCCGGTCGGCCAGCCGGAAACGCCTGCCGCTGCGTTCGCCCAGCAACTCGTGGCGCGCGTCGTCGTAGTGAAAGTAGTCGCTGCCGAGTTCGGAAATATGCACCAGTCCTTCGACATAGACATCGTCGAGCGCGACGAAAATGCCGAATGGCACGACGGCAGAAACGCTGCCCTCGAACTCCTCGCCGATGCGGTCCTGCATGTAATAGCATTTGAGCCAGTTGGTCACGTCGCGGGTGGCTTCGTCGGCGCGCCGCTCGGTCTGCGAGCAGTGCATGCCGACAGCTTCCCAGGCGTCGTCGCCGCCGCCCGGCGCATAGCGCTCGCCGGCCAGCACGGCCTTGATCGCGCGATGGATCAGCAGGTCCGGATAGCGGCGGATCGGCGAGGTGAAGTGCGTGTAGGACTCGTAGGCCAGGCCGAAATGGCCGACGTTGTCGGGACTGTAGACCGCCTGGCGCAAGGAGCGCAGCATCACCGTCTGCAGCAATTGAAGATCGGGGCGGTCCTTTATCCTTGCCAGCAGCCTGGCGTAGTCGCCCGCCTTCGGGCTGCTGCCGCCGGTGAGATCCAGGCCGAATTCCTTGAGGAATTCGCGCAGCCGCTTGAGCTTCTCTTCGGTCGGCCCCTCATGCACCCGGTAGAGCGCGGGGTGCTCGCGATCGGCGAGAAAATCCGACGCGCAGACGTTGGCCGCCAGCATGCATTCCTCGATGATGCGGTGCGCATCGTTGCGCGCGTAGGGCACGATGCGCGCGATCTTGCCGTTGTCGTCGAACTCCATGATCGTTTCGACGGTCTCGAAATCGATCGCACCTCGCGTAGTGCGCGCCTTGGCCAGAACGCGGTAGAGCGCATCGAGCGTTTGCAGTTGCGGCAGCAGCGCGCCGATCCTGTCGAGTGCCGCCGCGTCCTTGTCGAACAGCGCAGCCGCCACTTCCGTGTAAGTCAGCCGCGCCTTCGAATGCATGACTGCCGGGTAGAAACGGTAGTGCTGGATTTTGCCGGCGGCCGAGATGTCCATGTCGCAAACCATGCACAACCGGTCCACCTGCGGGTTGATCGAGCACAGCCCGTTCGACAGCTTCTCCGGCAGCATCGGGATCACGCGGCGCGGGAAGTACACCGAATTGCCGCGCTCCTGCGACTCTGTATCGAGTGCGGAACCCGGCTTGACATAGTGGCTGACGTCGGCAATCGCCACCACCAGCCGGTAGCCGCGACCCTGCCTGGCACAAAACACCGCGTCGTCGAAATCCTTTGCGGTTTCGCCGTCGATGGTCACCAGCGGCAGATCGCGAATGTCTTCACGTCCCTTGCGGTCCGAGGCGCGCACTTCGTCGGGGAGTTTTTTCGTCTCGGCCAGCGCCTGCCTGGAAAACTCGAACGGCAGTTCATGCTTGCGCAGTGCGATCTCGATTTCCATGCCCGGGTCGGCATAGTTGCCGAGCACCTCGACGATGCGGCCGATCGGCTGGGCATGCTTCGACGGTTGCTCGACCAGTTCGATCACCACTACCTGCCCGGCCTTGGGTCGCTCGGCGCGAGACCCCTTCTCCGCCGGCGCGACCAGGATGTCCTGCGTGATGCGGCGGTTTTCGGCGACAACGAACGACACGCCGTGTTCGATGAATACGCGGCCGACAATGCGCGAATTGGCGCGCTCGATGACTTCGACGATCTTGCCTTCGCGCCGCCCGCGCCGGTCGATGCCGACCACCCGCGCGAGCGCGCGATCGCCATGCAGCACCTTGGCCATCTCGCGTTCGCCGACGAACAGGTCGGCGCCGCCATCGTCCGGCACCAGAAAGCCGTAGCCGTCCGGATGCCCTTCGATGCGGCCGCGTATCAGGTCGGCCTTGTCGGCGATCAGCCAGTCGCCCTTGCGGTTCTGGATGATCTGGCCGTCGCGCGTCATGGCGCCGAGACGGCGCATGAACTCTTCATGCTCGTCGGGGTGGATGTCGAGTTCCGCTGCCATGCGCTCGAAGGCAAGCGGCACGCCGCGCTCTTCGAGCAGTTGCAGCACATACTCGCGCGAGGGCAGCGGGTTGTCGTACTTGGCAACTTCGCGCTCGTACTGCGGATCGCGCTGCCGCACCGCGGACATGACCCGCGATTGCTTCGTTCCTGTGACTGGTTTCGGGCCGTTCTTCGGCCCCTGTTTCATTGACAAAATCCGTTTTTCCTTTAGAATGCCTCGCCTTCGCTGCCCAGATGGCGGAATTGGTAGACGCACTAGGTTCAGGTCCTAGCGGTGGCAACACTGTGGAGGTTCGAGTCCTCTTCTGGGCACCAAGATAAATCAAAGGCGGTCATGCGTGACCGCCTTTTTCAGTTTTTGCGACCTGCGCGCATCACGACTCGAACGGATGGCGCAAGACGATGGTTTCCACGCGATCCGGCCCGGTCGAAATCATGTCGACCGGAACGCCGCACAAGGCTTCGATGCGCGTCAGGTAGGCACGCGCTTCACGCGGCAGATCCGCATAGCGCTTGATGCCGACCGTGCTCCCGGTCCAACCGGGCATGGTTTCATACACCGGTTCGCAGCGCGCCACTTCATCCGCGCCCAGCGGCAGCAGGTCGGTCAGTTCGCCATCAAGCCGATAGCCCACGCAGAGATTGAACTCGTCGATGCCGTCGAGCACGTCGAGCTTGGTGATGCACATGCCGGTCACGCCGTTGATCTGGATCGATCGGCGCAGGGCCGCGGCATCGAACCAGCCGCAGCGCCGCGCCCGCCCGGTCACAGTACCGCGCTCGTGGCCCACAGTGGAGAGGTGATGGCCGACCGTGCCCTCGTCATCGATCGGCAGTTCCGAAGGGAAAGGACCGGAGCCGACGCGCGTGGTGTAGGCCTTGACGATGCCCAGCACATAATGCAGCATCCCCGGCCCGACGCCGGAGCCGGCAGCGGCCTGCCCGGCGACGCAATTGCTCGATGTGACGAACGGATAAGTGCCGTGGTCGATATCGAGCAGCGTGCCCTGCGCACCTTCGAACAGCAGGTTCTGCCCGGACTGGTTGGCCGCATAAAGCGCCGCGGAAACATCGCCGACCATCGGCTTGATCCGCGGCGCAAGCGCCAACGTGTCGTCGAGCGTGTTGCGGTAGTCGACCGCCTCGGCCTTGAGGTAGCGGGTGAGCACGAAATTGTGGTAATCGAGCACCTCGCGCAGGCGATCGGCGAAGCGCTCGGGATAAAACAGGTCGAGCACGCGAAGCGCGCGGCGCGCGACCTTGTCTTCATACGCGGGGCCGATACCCTTGCCGGTAGTGCCGATCTTCGCGCCGCCGCGCGCCGCCTCGCGCGCCACGTCGAGCGCCTGGTGATGGGGCAGGATCAGCGGGCAGCCCTGGCTGATCTTGAGGCGCGAGCGCACTTCGATGCCACCCGACTCGAGACGGTCGATCTCGCCCATCAGATGCGCGGCGTTGAGCACCACACCATTGCCGATGTAACAGGCCACGCCGTCGCGCATGATGCCCGAGGGAATCAGATTGAGCGCGTACTTCCGACCCTTGATCACCAGCGTGTGGCCGGCATTGTGGCCACCCTGAAAGCGCACCACGCCCTGCGCATGATCGGTCAGCCAGTCGACCACCTTTCCCTTGCCCTCGTCGCCCCACTGCGTGCCGACGACGACCACGTTGCGTGCCATTTGATCTACTCTCCCTCGATCGGTTCGACGCACCAGCGCCCGCCGCGCAACACCAGTTGCCTGTCACACCCCGCTTCTGCCCACGTTCCGTCGTGGCCCGGCAGCGCCAGCACCACGATTTCGCCGTTGGACCGCAGGGCCGCCACTGCCTCCTGCAGTGCGGGAGACGACTGCGCGGGTGCGAGCACGGCCTTGCGCTCCACCGGCCAATCGACCAGACGCGCCAGTTCCCGCAGATCGAGACTGAAGCCGGTCGCTGCACGGCCTCGACCGAATGCCTTGCCCACCCGATCGTACCGACCGCCGAGCGCAACCGCGGCAGGGTGCCCGCCGCAATAGGCCGCAAACACCACCCCGCTGTGGTAGTTGAAACCGCGCAGATCGGCAAGATCGAACGAAATCGGCAAATCGACCAGCGAGCCCGCCAGTCCGCGCAGATCGGCAAGAGCCGCCACGACTTCGGGCGTCTGCGGCAGGCGCGCGGCCGCCTCGTCAAGCACCTGCGCATCGCCGTACAGTTCAGGCAAGGCAAGCAGCGCCACGCGCACTGGCTCGGCCACATCGGCCAGACGCGCGCGCAGGCCCGGCAAATCCTTGGCCTGCAGCAGCGCGAACAGTTCCTCTTCGAGATCGGACGCCAGACCGGCCTGGGCCAGCAGCGCACGAAAGAGCCCGACGTGTGATACGTCGATGCGGGAAGCAGGTATGCCCGCTATCACCAGCGAGCCGGCGAGCAGGCGAACGATCTCGGTATCCGCCTCGAGCCCGGCATGGCCATAGATTTCCGCCCCTAGTTGCAATGGCTCACGCGTGCCCAAAAGCATGCGTGGCAGGGTATGCAGGACGCTGCCGCAATAGCACAGCCGCGCAACACCGCGGCGGTTGAGCAGATGCGCATCGATGCGAGCCACCTGCGGAGTGATATCGGCACGCAGCCCCATCATCCGCCCGGACGCCTGATCGACCAGCTTGAACGTCGAAAGATCGAGATCGCGACCGCTACCGGTCAGCAGGGAATCCAGGTACTCCAGCAGCGGCGGGACCACCAGTTGGTAGCCATACGATTCGAAGGAATCAAGCAGCGCGCGGCGCAGACTCTCGATGCGGCGCGCTTCGGCCGGCAATACATCCTCGATGGATTCGGGCAATACCCAGCGCTGCATGTCGATGACTCAAAAACTCATTTGACGAGGAACAGCAGACCGAGTCCGATCAGCATGGATGTCAGTCCAAAAAAACGAAGCTGGCCGTCTGCCATTTCGGTAATGCGGCGAAACGTTTCGCGCCACAGCCTGGGCGCAACGAAAGGCAACAACCCTTCCAGCACCAGCATCAGCGCAAACGCCGCCAACAAACTGGTCACTTCGATTTGCCGGAGGATGCGCCCGAGCCCTTCAAATACTTGAAGAATTCGCTGGTCGGTTCGAGCACCAGCACATCGCTCTTGTTGCGGAAGCTGTTGCGATAGGCGTCGAGGCTACGGTAGAACGAATAGAATTCGGGATTCTGTCCGAACGCGGCAGAGTAAATCGCGGTCGCCTTGGCATCGCCTTCGCCCTTGATGCGCTGTGCCTCACGGTCAGCTTCTGCAACGATGATTTCGCGTTGCCGATCGGCATCGGCACGAATCTTCTCGGCCTCGGCGGCACCTTGAGAGCGCAACTGGTTCGCCACTCGCTTGCGCTCGGCCTCCATCCGGCGGTAAACCGACTCGGAAACCTCCAGCGGCAGATCGACGCGTTTCAGGCGTACATCGACAACCTGCACGCCGATGTTGCGCGCATCGGCATCGGCCTTGCTGCGCATCTCTTCCATGATCTTGTCGCGCTCGCCCGAGACCACATCATGCACGGTGCGCTTGCCGAACTCCTCGCGCAGGCTGGCGTTAACGGCCTGGGTCAAGCGGATTTGCGCCCGCGCCTCGTCGCCGACCGACAGGTAGAACTGCTTGACGTCGATGATGCGCCACTTGACGAACGAGTCGACCAGCACGTTCTTCTTTTCGCTGGTGAGGAAACGCTCGGGTTCGGCCGAATCGATGGTCAGGATGCGCTTGTCGAAGTAGCGCACGTTCTGTATCAGCGGCCACTTCAGGTGCAGCCCGGGCTCGCTGGCGACATCCTTGATCTCGCCGAGCTGAAACACCAGAGCGTACTGTCGCTGATCGACGGTAAACAGCGACATCGAGGCAACGATCAGCAGCGTCAGGGCAATACCGGCGATCAGAGCAAATTTCTCTTGCATGTCATCTCTCCGATCCGCGCTGGCGCATCGATTCGCGCGAGCGATAGTCGTCGCGAGACGTGTTCTGCGGTATGTCGGCCTTCGGCGGGCCGACCTGCGGTTCAGGTACATGAACCGGCGCCCGCTGAGCCGGCGGCACTTCCGACGGGGCGACCGACTGGGTGCTGTGCGCTGTTGCGGCGCCCGCGGACTGCATCAGCTTATCCAGCGGCAAGTAAAGCAGGTTCCCGCTGGAACGCGAATCGATCATGATCTTGCTGCTGTTCGACATGACCTGCTGCATGGTCTCGATATACATCCGCTGCCGGGTGACCTCCGGCGCCTTGCTGTACTCGACCAGCACCTGCTTGAACCGGCTGGCCTCGCCCTCGGAGGTCGCCACGACACGCTGCGAATATCCATTGGCTTCCTCCATCAGGCGCGCCGCTGTGCCCTTGGCCTTGGGGATCACGTCGTTGGCATAGGCCTGGCCTTCGCTCTTTTGCCGCTCGCGGTCCTGTCCGGCCTTGACGGCATCATCGAACGCAGCCTGAACCTGGTCGGGAGGTTGGGCGTTCTGCATGGTCACCTTGCTGATCTGGATACCGGTCTCGTAGCGGTCGAGAATCTGCTGCATCGACTGCGCGGCGTTTGCCGCAACCTGTTCGCGCCCCTCGTAGAGCACGAAATCCATCGTGCTCTTGCCGACGATCTCACGTACCGAGGTTTCGGCAACCTGAATCACGGCCTCTTCCGGACTGCGATTGTTGAACAAGTACTTCTTCGGGTCTTTGAGGATGTACTGCACCGCGAACTGGATGTTGATGATGTTCTCGTCATCGGTAAGCATCAGGGCTTCCTTGAGAACCTTGTTGCTGCCGCGATAGCCGATTTCGACGGTTCGAACACCCGTCAGATTCACCAGTTCATGCGATTCGATCGGGTACGGCATGCGCCAGCGCAGGCCGGGCTCGGTGATCTCCTTGTAACGGCCGAACTGCAGCACGACGCCTCGCTGACTGGCGTCAATGGTGTAGAACCCGCTGGCGAGCCAGATCAGCAGTGCGACGACCAACAACACGCCGATGCCGCCCCCCATCCGACGGAACGAAATCGGAGGACGACCGCCCGAATCGCCGCCACCTCCGCCGTTCGCACCGCCGCCCTTCTTGCCGAAGATGCCCGAAATCCGCCGATTGACGTCGCGCCAGAGTTCTTCCAGGTCGGGCGGACCCTGATTCGAGCCACCCTTGTTGCCGTTGCCGCGGCCCCACTGCGGGTCGTTCAGGGACATGAGGATTCGTCGAATGATCACTTTGGTCTGGGAAAAGAAACGGGAGAGTTGCCGGTCCGTCGGTGATTCGCCTGAATCAGGCCGCAGTCCTGACGATTCCATCGATCAGTTCCGGCCCGCTACAAGTCAGCAGGGTTTCCGCGATGGCCCGGCGCAACAGATCGAGGCCGGCGCCGGTTCGGGCACTCAATCGAACGCGCGAGATTTTACCATAGGCATCGCGATCGACCCCTGGCGAGCCGTTGGTCGCGTCCAGCTTGTTCCACACCACGATCTGTGCGACGGAGTCGGCACTGATATCGCCCAGCACGCAATCGACCGCTTCGATCTGCTGATCGCGATCGGCGCTGGCGGCATCCACCACATGCAAAAGCAGACTCGCCTGGGCAGTCTCCTCGAGCGTGGCGTGAAACGCGTCTACCAGCGAGTGCGGCAGATCCCGAATGAATCCGACTGTGTCGGACAGGACAACGGTCCCGCCGCGCCCGTCGCCGCCGTCGGTCTCGTTGCCGAGATACAGTCGCCGCGATGTCGTGTCGAGGGTTGCGAAAAGCTGATCCGCCGCGTAGGCGCCGGCCCGGGTCAAGGCATTGAACAGCGTTGATTTCCCGGCGTTGGTGTAGCCGACCAGCGAAACCGTCGGCATCTGGTTGCGCCCCCGGGCACGGCGGCGCACAGCCCGCTGGCGTTCGAGGCGAGTCAGGCGCTCCTTCAGCAGTTTGACGCGCACGCCGAGCAGCCGGCGGTCGGTTTCCAGTTGCTTCTCGCCCGGCCCGCGCAAGCCGATGCCGCCGGTCTGCCGTTCGAGGTGGGTCCAGCCACGTACCAGCCGCGTCGACAGATGCTCCAACTGCGCCAGTTCGACCTGTAGTTTGCCCTCGTGGCTGCGCGCACGCAGAGCGAAAATGTCCAGAATCAGCGCATTGCGGTCGACGACACGGCACTGCAGTTCGCGTTCGATATTGCGCTGCTGCGCCGGCGAAAGCACGTGGTCGAATATGACGAGATTCGCATTGCAGGCGGATATCAATCCGGCGATCTCGGCAATCTTGCCCTTGCCGGCAAACAGCGCCGGATCCGGCCGTTGGCGACGCCCGCAGACGCTGCCGACCACCCTGGCGCCGGCGCTGGCCGAGAGAAGTTCGAGTTCTGCGAGCCGCTCGGCCTGCGCTTCGGCGCCAAATTCAAGGTGGACGAGGATCGCGGCGTCGCCCGCGGAAGGACGCTCAAACATCTCGCGCAACCCCGCGCGCGGACCAAGCGGCGCGATCCGCGGAATCAGGAGGGTTCGTTGCCGTGATCGTGAGGAATGGTGACCGGACGAGCAGGCACGACAGTCGAAATCGCGTGTTTGTACACCATCTGCGTGACGGTATTCTTGAGCAGGACGACATATTGGTCAAAGGATTCAATTTGCCCCTGGAGCTTGATGCCATTGACCAGATAGATCGATACCGGCACATGTTCCCTGCGTAGCGTATTGAGGAACGGGTCTTGTAGCAATTGCCCCTTGTTGCTCATGGTTGCCCCTCGTTGTGTTTTGAGTAGGTAATGTAATGTATTTTCAGTACTGCTGCCACACGCGGACCTGTGCGCCGACGCCGTGCACAGTGGATTTGACCGTCCGCAAGCAATTCGTTCCCGCAGCAAATGCCGGAACAGCTCGCGGACAGACGGATTATGCGCCTACTTCTCGCTGGCGTAGGGATTGCGGGCGCTCTTGACCTCCAGCCTCAGCGGGGTGCCCTGCAGGCTGAAGGCCTCCATGAAGCTGCGCTCGAGGTAGCGCAGGTACGATTCCGGCAGATGGTTCAGCGCGCTGCCGTGGATCACAATGATCGGCGGATTCGAGCCGCCCTGGTGCGCATAGCGGGGCTTGGGACGAAACAGTCCGTGCCGCGGCGGCGATTGCTTGGCGACGGCTGCCAGCAAGACACGGGTCAGCCTCGGCGTTGCCAGCTTCACCATTGCAGCGGCATAGGCCGCGTCGACCGATTTCATCAGCGCATTGATTCCCTCGCCCTGCAGCGCAGAAACATAATGCACCTTGGCAAACGAAAGAAAATGCAGCTTGCGCGCGAGGTCGGCCTTGATCCTTTCGCGCGCATAGTCGTCCAGGCCGTCCCATTTGTTGACCGCCACCACCAGCGCCCTGCCGGCCTCGAGGATGAAGCCGGCTATATGGGCATCCTGGTCGGAGATCTCGGCCGCCGCGTCGACCATCAGGACCACCACATTGGCCTGCTCGATCGCCTGCAGCGTCTTGACGACGGAAAACTTCTCGACCGCCTCGAAGACCCTGCCGCGACGACGCAATCCGGCGGTATCGATCAAAGTGTACGCCCGGCCGTTGCGCTCGAACGGCACGCTGATCGCATCGCGGGTGGTGCCCGGCATATCGAAGGCAATCACGCGTTCCTCGCCGAGCAGCGCATTGACCAGGGTCGATTTGCCGACGTTGGGGCGGCCGACGATCGCCACTCGCGGACCATCGCTGTCCGCGTCTTCCCCGGCATGCGGGAATTCGGCCAGAGCGATCTCGATCAACTCCCTGACACCGTCGCCGTGCGCAGCCGACACTGCCATCGGCTCGCCGCAGGCGAGCTCGTGAAACTCGGCCGAAACGATCTCCCGGCGCATGCCCTCGGCCTTGTTCACCACCAGATGCAGCGGTCGCCCGGTCAGACGCAGGCGCTCGGCAATTGCCTTGTCATGGGGCGTCAGCCCGGCGCGACCGTCGACGATGAACAGCACCGCATCGGCCTCGGCGATCGCCTGTTCGGCCTGTCGCGCCATCTCGTGCATGATCCCACTCTTGGCGGCCGGATCGAACCCGGCGGTATCGACCACGATGAACGGCCGATCGCCGAGCCTGCCGTGGCCGTACTGCCGGTCGCGGGTCAATCCGGGCAGGTCGGCGACCAGCGCGTCGCGAGTCTTGGTCAGCCGGTTGAACAGCGTCGACTTGCCGACGTTGGGGCGGCCGACCAGAACCAGTGTGGGTTTCAAAATTGCATGTCAGGCCGGGCTGCGAACTACGGGACGCTGAAGGCAGACAACTCGCCGTTGACACACTGCACGAGGAAAGCGGAATCCGACAACCGCACCGGATCGGCGCGCACGCCTGACGAATCGACGACCATCCGCGCGGCAAACTCGCCGTCGCTGCGCCGCAGAAGGTGTACCAAGCCTTTGGAGTCGGCGACGGCCACGAAGGTACCGACGACCAGCGGCCGCGTTACGCCGCGCAACTGCAGTTTGTCCTGCTTCCAGATACTGGCGCCCGTTTTGATGTCGAGCGAGTGCACGGCGCCCTTTTCGTCGGTGACATAGATCGACTCTCCATCCGTATCCATGCCGGCGAAGCTCGATATGTCACGCGTCCACAACGCGTTGCCGGAAGCGGGATCGAAGCAGCCCAGGCGGCCCTGATAGGCCGCCGCGCAGACCTGCCTGGGACCGAGCACCGGTTCGCTGGTCACATCGGCAATCCGTTCGAGTTCGGTCGCGCCGCGCGGCAGGGCCACCGTAACTTCCCACAACGGCCCACCATTGTTCAAGCTCAGCGCCAGCAGTTTGCCGCCGGAGAACCCGGCCAGCGCCGCCTTGTCCAGCATCAGCGGCGGGGCCGCACTGCGCAGCGACAACGATGGCGTGGCACGCTGATAAACCCATTTGCGCTTGCCGTCGGCGAGATCCAGCGCATGAATGCGGCTGTCTGCGCTGCGCACCAGCACGACGCCCTCGCCGATTGCCGGCGGCGCGAGCACTTCCGACGAGACGCGTGACTTCCATGCCAGCTTGCCATCGACGCCGTAGGCATGGACCTCACCCTTGGGCGAACCGACCACTACGAACTCTTCGCTGGCACCGACGCCACCGGAGATCGTCATCCCTGCGTTGATCTTCCAGGCCTCCCGACCTGCATCGATGCGCAGGATCGTTCCGTCGCGGCCGGCGGCATAAACGCTGTCGCCGACGCGCGCCGGCACCAACACGTACTCTCCGCCTTTGGGCACACTGCTGCGCCAGAGCGTGCCCACCTGCACGCTTTGCTTGACCGGCGCCAGCTCCGGGAGTTTGACCGACGACGAGAACGGATTGAGCTTGTCGATGGTCGAGCATCCGGCGCTCAAACCGATCAACAGCGCGATCGACAGAAAGCGCCTGCCGGTGTTCGAGTACCGCTTCATTGCTCGGCTCCGAGCGACTCGAGCTTCAACTGGAGCAGGGTCTTCTGCCGGTCGTCGACCGTTCCCGCGGGTGAGGACTTGGCGGCCTCGTCGAACCGCGCAATTGCCGCCTGATACGACTTCTTCGCTTCGCCGGACTTGGCCTGCAGTGCGTAGATATCACCGCGCAACTCGTCGAAGCGCCCGGCAAAGCTCGGCAACGGTTGGCGTTCGAGCAGCTTCAGGGCGTCGTCATAGGCCTTGTCGTCGAGCAGCAGGTTGGCCAGGCGCAAACGTGCGATCTCGCGCAGTTCGACCTCGCCGGAATGTTCGGCCGCCCAGCCAAGCTGCGCTTTGGCCGTCTTCAGGTCGCCGCCGTCGGTCTGCAGCCTGGCTGCCGTCAGCACGCCGAGGGCGGCTTGCACCGTACCGGGGAATTTCTCGATCAGTTCGCCGGCCCGCGCCGACGCCGCCTTCGCATCGTGTGCGGTGGCGGCCTTCTGGACATCCGTCAGGATTGCCGACGCCTGCGCCGCCTGGTTGCGCTGGTACCAGTTCCATGCCTGCCAGCCGAATACCCCGATTGCCGCGACCAGCAGGCCCGCCGTCACCGCGTTGCCATAGCGTTCCCACCAGGCCTTGATTTCGGATATCTGCTCCTGCTCTTCCAAGTCATAGACTGCCATCGTCGTCTTCCAGGTCGTAAAGGGTGCGTGCGATTTCCTCGCCCAGCGATTCGACGTCGACGCGCCGCTGTTCGCCGGGTTGTCCGTCGGCCGTGCGCAGCAGCTTGAGCGTCACCGCATTGGCCTGTACTTCTTCGTCGCCGATGATCAGCGCCGCCTGGGCGCCCGACGCATCGGCCTTCTTCATCTGCGATTTGAAACTGCCGTCGCCGCAATGCAGGATCAGCGCGAACCCATCGCCGCGCAGCCGTTCGGCGACCTTGAATGCCAGCCGCTGCGCGGCCTCGCCCTGATGCACGAGATACAGGTCGGGCGCCGGGCGCTCGGCCTGTTCGCCGCATTCCTGCCACAAAAGCAGCAGGCGCTCGATGCCCATCGCAAAACCGCAGGCCGGCGCCGCCTTGCCGCCGAGTTGCGCCACCAGCCCATCATAGCGCCCTCCGGCGCAGATCGTGCCCTGCGCACCGAGACGGTCGGTGATCCACTCGAAAACCGTCAGGTTGTAATAGTCGAGGCCACGCACCAGCCGGTGATTCAGTTTGAACGGTATCCCGGCGTCCTTGAGCAAACCTTGCACGCCATCGAGATGGGCGCGCGATTCGGCACCGATGTAGTCCTCAAGTCGGGGGGCGGTATCGATCAGCGACTGCAGCGCCGGATTCTTGCTGTCGAGGATGCGCAACGGATTGCTGTGCAGGCGGCGCCTTGCGTCGTCGTCGAGCTGGTCGGCGTGGCCTTCCAGATAGGCGATCAGCGCGCCGCGGTGGCGCCCGCGTTCTTCCGGGGAGCCGAGCGAATTCAGTTCGAGACGCACGTCGTCGAGCCCGAGATCGTCCCACAGGCGCTGGCACATGATGATGTGTTCGGCATCGATGTCCGGTCCGGCAAAGCCCAGCGCCTCGACCCCGATCTGGTGAAACTGCCGGTAGCGGCCCTTCTGCGGACGTTCGTGCCGGAACATCGGGCCGCTGTAGTACAGGCGCTGTGGCGCGTTGTAGAGCAGATTGTGTTCGAGCACGGCACGCACGCACGAGGCTGTGCCTTCGGGACGCAGGGTCAGGTTCTCCCCATTAAGCGCGTCCTCGAACGAGTACATCTCCTTTTCCACGATGTCGGTCACCGCGCCGATGGCGCGCGAAAACAGCGGCGTGGCCTCCACCAGCGGCATGCGGATCGGGCGGTAGCCGTAGGCGCGCAACCAGGCCCGAGCAATGTCCTCGAACGCTTCCCACAGGTCGGCCTGGTCGGGCAGGATGTCATTCATCCCGCGCACGGCTTTGATCAATTGGCTCATTTTCTCAACGTAGAAGCGCCGGCCTGCCGCAGCAACCGGGAAATCTCCTCCCGATGACGGCATTGCCGCGCGTCAATTCTTCCTGCGAAACCTGCTCGCCACGTAGCTATCGACAATTGCCTGGAACTCGGCGGCGATGTTGTCGCCGCGCAAGGTGACGGTCTTCTGCCCGTCGACGAACACCGGCGCTGCCGGGGTCTCGCCGGTGCCGGGCAGGCTGATGCCGATGTTCGCCTGCTTGCTCTCGCCCGGCCCGTTGACTACGCAGCCCATCACGGCCAGCGTGAGGTTCTCGACACCGTCATACTGGTCGCGCCACACCGGCATCTGCGCGCGAACATGGTTCTGGATGCGTTGCGCGAGTTCCTGGAAAAACGTGCTGGTCGTCCGGCCGCATCCCGGACATGCCGTGACCATCGGCGTAAACGCCCGCAGGCCCATGGTCTGGAGAATTTCCTGCGCCACCACCACTTCCTGCGTCCGTTCGCCGTTGGGCTCGGGCGTCAGCGAGACGCGTATCGTGTCGCCGATACCTTCCTGTAGCAGCACCGCCAGGGCAGCCGTAGAGGCGACGATGCCCTTGCTGCCCATGCCGGCTTCGGTCAGCCCGAGGTGCAACGGGTAGTCGCAACGGCCGGCCAGATCGCGATAGATCGCCACCAGATCCTGCACGCTCGAAACCTTGCACGAGAGAACGATCCGGTTACCCGGCAATCCGTACTCCTCGGCCTTGGCCGCACTTTCCAGGGCCGAAACCACCATCGCCTCACGCATCACGGATCCGCCATCGTGGGGCTCGGCGCGCCTCGCGTTCTCGTCCATGATACGGGCAAGTATCGACGGGTCGAGGCTGCCCCAGTTGACGCCGATGCGCACCGGTTTGTCTTGGCGGCAGGCAATCTCGATGATCTGGGCAAACTGGGTATCGCGCTTGGCGCCCTGCCCGACGTTGCCCGGATTGATGCGCAGCTTGGCCAGCAATTCGGCACAGACCGGATTGTCCGCCAGCAGCTTGTGGCCGTTGTAATGGAAATCGCCGATCAGCGGTACGCCGACGTTCATTTTCGCCAGTTGCTCGACGATCTTCGGAACCGCCTTGGCTGCGTCGTCGTTGTTGACCGTGATGCGCACCAGATCGGAGCCGGCACGCGCCAACTGTGCCGCCTGGAGCGCGGTGGCGATATGGTCGGCGGTGTCGGTGTTGGTCATCGATTGCACGACGATCGGCGCCGACGAGCCGATAGTCACTCCGCCGACGTCTACCGCGCGCGTCACCCGGCGCGGTGTCGTCGGCCCGCCGCGAACCGGTTCCAGTGGCGCGTTCATTGCAGCGAGAGACGCGCGACCGTCACCTTGATGAACGGCGCCAGATCGACTGGCTTGTCGTTGAAATGGAGCCTGACCTTTGCCGCGTTTCCGATCACCAGAGCATAGGGCGGTTTGGCATCCACAGCCACGTCGTCATTCGAGCCTGCCTTGTGTAGTTGGGAATGCACGATCTTTCCCTGCGCGTCCCGGATCTCGACCCATGAGTCCTGCTCGAACGCGAAAGAAAGGCGCTGCGAGCCGGCGGGCTCTGACGGCGCGGCCGGTACCGGCAACTCGGGCGCAGGCGGTTGGACCGCGGCCGCGACAGGAGGCGGCACGGCCTGCGTCGCCTGGGGCGCCTGCTGTGCCGCTGATCCCGCCGCCGGGGCTGGAGGCGGGCTCGGCTCGACAGGCACCGGCGGCGCGACTGCGATTCGCTCCTCGCGAACAGGTGGCGACGCGCTCTCTATCCTGTCTGTCGGAGCGGCTGGCGTCGGCACCCGAAACCAGCCGAAATACCAGCCGGCGAGCGCCAGCGCGGTGAGCGCGACAAGCGTAATCCCGGCCGGCACCAGCGACCCCAGGGCCGAGCCGCCGCTCGGCATCTCGCCCCGTGCGTTGGAAATCGGCGCCAGCTCTACCTGGGCGGCATCGCGGGTAGAGACGATGCCACTGAGCAGCGGTTCCGGGTCGATGCCCAGGTAGCGCGCGTAATTGCGGACGAAACCGCGCGCGAAAGTCAGACCGCGCAGTTCGTCGAATGCGTCGGCCTCGATCGCTTGAACCTGGCGTGGCGCCAGCTTCAGCGCATGTGCAACATCGGCGATGGACAGCCCGCGCAATTGCCGTGCGTTGCTCAGAACTCCGCCCGGACTGAATCCCTCGGCGGTACCCGAGCCTATCGCGGAAATCCCGGTCGTATCGCTCACTCGAACTGTCCCTGCAACAGCGCCCGGTACTCCGGCGTATCCTTGAACTTGCGCCGCAACTGGCTCGCGTAGCCGCCTTCGGCTTCGCGATTGCCGAGCTTGCGTTCGATGCGCAGGGCCAGCCAGAGCGATTCTGCATTCGGCTCGCCGCGACTGATCACTTCGTCCACCAATTGCTTTGCCTCATCGAGTTTCTTCTGCTGGTAGTTGGCGAGCGCGAGCAGATATACCGCCTGGGTATTCTGGCTGTTCGCGATGACCGCCCGCCGCAAATATTCCTCGGCCAACTTGGCGTCATTGAGCCAGAGTGCGCACATGCCGGCATTGGTGTAGGCATAGCTCGGGTTCGGATAAAGGGGGTCGCGCGCCGCGATCATCAGGCGATCGATGCCTTCCCGGCCGCGGTTCTGGGTGCACAGGAACAGGCCGTACGCATTGTTGATCTCCGGATCGCGCGGCTGCAGCCGCACCGCCTGTTCGAAATGCATTTGCGCCGTGGAAAATTCCTTCAGATACACGTGCACCAGCGCGAGCAGGTGGTGGGCCGGCGCGTAATTCGGATCGGCGTCAAGTGCCTTGCGCGCCTCCTCGATGGCGATCTTGAATTGCGCATCGGCGTAATAGGCAAACGCGAGGTCGGTTCTTGCCTTGGCGCGCGCCTGCGGCGACGCCGGCTTGGGCAGCGGATCCTGCTGCGGCTCCGGCACCGGCTGCTGGCGCATCACTTGCGGCTGGCAGGCCACGAGCGCGGCTGTACAGGCGAGTGCGAGCAGCAGTCTGTTCATCAATGCACCTGGGCAATCTGCACGACGCGCTGGCTGCGCCGCGTCTTGTCCTGCACCCTGCCGGCGAGCTGCCCGCAGGCTGCGTCCACATCCTCACCGCGCGTCTTGCGCAACGTCGTGACAATATCGGCATCAAGCAGAATCTGTTGAAAGGCGCGGATTCTGTTATTGCTCGAACGCCGATACGGCGATGCCGGGAACGGATTGAACGGAATCAGGTTGAACTTGCACGGCACATCGCGCACCAGTGCCAGCAGTTCGCGCGCGTGGGCATCGCTGTCGTTGATGCCGTCGAGCATCACATATTCAAAAGTAACGAAATCGCGCGGCGCCCGCTCGAGGTAGCGGCGACAGGCGGCCAACAACTCGGCCAGCGGGTACTTGCGGTTGATCGGCACCAGTTGGTCGCGCAATGCATCGTTCGGCGCATGCAGCGACACCGCCAGCGCCACCGGGCAGGCGTCGCGCAGGCGGTCGATCGCCGGCACGATACCTGCGCTCGACACCGTCACGCGGCGGCGCGACAGACCGTAGGCATGATCGTCGAGCATCAGCCTGAGTGCGGCGACCACATTGTCGAAGTTCGCCAGCGGCTCGCCCATGCCCATCATGACGATGTTGCTGACGATGCGTTGCGCGGAATCGATCGCGCCGAAATCGCCCAGCGCCTGCTTGGCGAACCACAGTTGGCCGATGATCTCGGCCACGCCGAGGTTACGGTTGAAACCCTGCTTGCCGGTAGAACAGAACGAACAATCGAGCGCACAACCGGCCTGCGAGGAGACACACAGCGTGCCGCGGTCGTCTTCCGGAATGAACACCGTCTCGATCGCGTTGGCGCCACCCACATCGAGCAGCCACTTGCGCGTGCCGTCCTCCGACAGGGTGTCGCGCACTGCCTGCGGCACCCGGATTTCGGTCTCTGCCGCCAGCCGCGCACGCAGCGCTTTCGCCACGTCGGTCATCCGACCGACGTCGCTTTCGCCACGCTGGTGCATCCACTGCAGCACCTGACGCGCACGCATCTTCGTCCGCGCCGGCTTCTCGCCCAAGTCGGAAAACAACCGGGCGAGTCCGTCGGTGTCGAAATCCAGCAGATTGACCGTCATGCGGCGCGGCGAGTCCCGAAGTTCAGCGCGAATAGACCTGGCAGGCCGGGAAGAAATAGGCGATCTCGACCCTCGCGGTATCCGGACCGTCTGAACCATGCACCGCATTGGCATCGATGCTGGTGGCGAAATCGGCGCGAATGGTGCCCGGGGCGGCCTTCTTCGGATCGGTTGCGCCCATCAGATCGCGGTTCTTGGCGATCGCGTTCTCGCCTTCGAGCGCCTGGATCATCACCGGGCCGGAGACCATGAAGTCGACCAGATCCTTGAAGAACGGGCGCTCGCGGTGCACGGCATAGAAGCCTTCGGCTTCGGTGCGCGACAGATGAACCAGCCTGGCGGCGATGATCTTCAGGCCGGCGTCTTCGAAACGCTGGTAGATCTTGCCGATCACGTTCTTCGCCACGGCATCCGGTTTGATGATCGAGAGGGTACGTTCGACGGCCATTTGACGCTCCTGAATGCAAGAATTGAAAACGAATAACTCGTCCGGGGATCAACCTTGGATTGTATCAGGAACGGGCTTCGCGAGCGTCGCCGCGCCCGGCGCGCACCCTTGCCCCGCCACGGCAATCGCCCAGGACCGTTTATCCATGCGGGTTTCCGGCCAACGGCAGGCGTAGACCGCCAGTCCATGCGGTCTCCAGCCGATGTCACTCCACGGTGCCGAGCACCTCGCCGACGGTGCCGAAGATGCGCGCGATCTGCGCCGCGTCCACGATCAGCGGCGGCGAGATGGCGAGGATGTCGCCTGTCACGCGCACCAGCACGCCCTTTTCGTAACACTTGATGAACGCCTCGTAGGCGCGCGTGCCCGGCTTGCCTTCGCGCGGCGCCAGTTCCACGCCGGCAACCAGACCGAGATTGCGCACGTCGATGACGTGGCGCGTGCCTTTGAGGCTGTGCGCGGCGTCCTCGAAAGCCGGAGACATCGCGGCCGCCCGCTCGAAAGTGCCCTCGCGCTTGTACAAGTCGAGCGTGGCGCAGGCGGCGGCGGCGGCCAGCGCATGGCCCGAGTAGGTGTAGCCGTGGAAAAACTCGATCGCATTGGCCGGGCCGGCATCGACCACTGTGTCGTGGATGGCGCGCCTGACCGCCACCGCGCCCATCGGCACCGAGGCGTTGTTCACCGCCTTGGCCAGGGTCATGATGTCGGGCATCACGCCGAACTTCTGTGCCGCAAACGCGCTGCCGAGCCGGCCGAAGCCGCTGATCACCTCGTCGAAAATCAGCACCAGCCCGTGCTTGTCGCAGATCGCGCGCAGGCGCTCCAGGTAACCTTGCGGCGGTATCAGCACGCCGGTGGAACCGGCCATCGGCTCCACGATCACCGCGGCGATGGTCGAAGCATAGTGCAGCGTGACCAGCCGCTCGAGTTCATCCGCCAGATGCGCGCCCCAGGCCGGCTGGCCGCGCGAGAAGGCGTTGTGCTCGAGGTTGTGGGTGTGCTGCAGGTGGTCCACGGCGGGCAGCAGCGCGCCGGAAAATGCCTTGCGATTGGTAGCGATGCCGCCGACCGAAATGCCGCCGAAGCCGACTCCGTGGTAGCCGCGCTCGCGCCCGATGAAGCGGTTGCGTTGCCCTTCGCCGCGCGCGCGGTGGTAGGCCAGCGCGATCTTGAGCGCGGTATCGACCGCCTCGGAGCCCGAGTTGGTGAAGAAGATGCGGTCCATCCCCGCCGGCGTGATCTGCGCCAGCTTGGTGGCCGCCTCGAACACCAGCGGGTGGCCCATCTGGAAGGTCGGCGCGAAGTCCAGCGTGGCCGCTGCCTGCTGGATTGCCGCGACGATCTCGTCGCGGCAATGGCCGGCATTGACGCACCACAGCCCGCCGGTGCCGTCGAGAATCCGCCGGCCGTCGTGGCTGGTGTAGTACATGCCTTTGGCCGACACCAGCAGGCGCGGCGCGGCCTTGTACTGGCGGTTGGCGGTGAAGGGCATCCAGAAATTCGAAAGGTCGAGGTCTTGTGTCATGGCGGGTTCAGGCGATCGAAGTAGAGGAATGCTGTTCAGAAAAAATCGGCATAGCGCGCCCCGCGCCCCGGGCCCCCCCCCCCCAGCAATTGGCGCGGACACAGCGCAAACGGCTCGCCATCGACATAGCCGTCGAGCACGATGCGCGCATGGCCGGGCAGCCAGGGCAGCGCCAGCGCGGTGCTTGCGTCGGCGCGGCCGTAGTACTCGGCGCGCGCACGCCTTGCAACGCGAGCTGCGCGCGCAGGGGTTCGACCAGATCGTTGTCGCGCTTCATGGGCGGGCGGGAATCACGCAATCATGCTTGGGCCGATGCGCCGCGAATCGCCTGTTCGATGATCGCGACAGCCTCGTCGAACACGGCATCGGGCGTGGTCAGCGGATAGAGGAAACGCACTACATTCGCATAAACGCCGCAAGTCAGCAGGATCAGCCCGCGCTCCAGCGCCAGCGCTTGCACGCGCTTGGTGAAATCGGCATCGGGCTTGCCGGTTTCGGCGTTGTTGAACTCGACCGCGACCATCGAACCGAGGCCGCGCACGTCGGCGATCTGCGGCACCTCGACGACCAGCGCATCGAGGCGCCGGCCGAGTCTCGAACCCAGCAGGTGAGCGCGCTCGAGCAGGCCTTCCTCTTCGATCACCTCGATCACCGCATGCGCCGCGGCCACGGCGAGCGGGTTGCCGGCGTAGGTGCCGCCGAGTCCGCCGGGCGCCGGCGCGTCCATGATCTCGGCGCGACCGCAGATTGCCGACAGCGTGGTGCCACCGGCCAGGCTTTTCGCCATCCACGTGATGTCGGGCAGCACGTCGTGGTGTTCCATCGCGAACCACTTGCCGGTGCGGCCGAAGCCGGTCTGCACTTCGTCTACGCAAAGCAGGATGCCGTGCTCGTCGCAGATCGCGCGCAGGCCGCGCATCAGGTCGGGCGGCGCGACATAGAAGCCGCCCTCGCCCTGCACCGGTTCGAGCATGATCGCCGCGACGCGCGCCGCTTCGACATCGGACTTGAACAGATGCTGAATGTAGTCGAGCGAATCCTGCACCGTCACGCCGTGAATCGCGATCGGGAACGGCGCGTGGAACACCTCCGCCGGAAACGGGCCGAAGCCCAGCTTGTACGGATTGGTCTTGCCGGTGAGCGCCGCGGCCATCATCGAGCGGCCGTGGAAGGCCCCCGAGAAGGCGATGATCGCCGAACGCCTTGTCGCGGCGCGCGCGATCTTGACCACGTTCTCGGTCGCCTCGGCGCCGGTGGAGAACAGCGCGGTCTTCTTGGCGTAGCTGCCCACAGTCAGCGAATTAATCTTCTCCGCCAGGGTGACGTAGCCCTCGTAGGGCACCACCTGGTAGCACGAATGGGTGAAGCGTTCGAGCTGCGCGGCGATCGCGGCCATCACCTTCGGATGCCGGTGCCCGGTGTTGAGCACCGCGATGCCGCCGGCGAAGTCGATGTAGCGCCGGCCTTCGACGTCCCACAGTTCGGCGTTCTCGGCGCGCTCGATGAAGAAGCTGCTCATCACGGAAATGCCGCGCGGCGTGGCGGCGAGCCGCCGCTGATGGAGATCCTGATTGCTTGCCATTTTCGACATCCTGTCGTTCATTCGAGCCTGATCCACGTTGTCTTGAGTTCGGTGTATTTGTCGAGGGCGTGGAGCGACTTGTCGCGCCCGTTGCCGGATTGCTTGTAGCCGCCGAACGGCACGGTGATGTCGTCCTCGTCGTACTGGTTGACATGCACCGTGCCGGCGCGCAGCGCGCGGGCGATCTTGTGCGCCTTGTTGATGTCGCGCGTCCACACCGAAGCCTGCAAGCCGTAGCTGGTGGCATTGGCCTGCCGCACCGCCTCGGCCACGTCGTCGAAGGCGATCACCGACAGCACCGGGCCGAAGATCTCCTCGCGCGCGATCGTCATCTCGTTGCGCACCTCGTCGAAAATGGTCGGCAGCACGTAGTAACCGCCGCTGTCCGCGCGCGCCCGTTCGCCGCCAGCAAGCAGGTTGGCGCCTTCCGACACGCCGGCGTCGATGTAGCGCAGGACGGTGGCAAGTTGCGTGTCGTCGACCAGCGCGCCCATCGCGGTCTTCGGATCGAGCGGATCGCCGGGCGCGTAGCCCGGCACCCTGGCCAGCGCCCGTTCGAGGAATTCCGCCTTGATCGACTGCTCGACGAACAGGCGCGAGGGCGCGTTGCAGCTCTCCCCCTGGTTGTAGAAGATCGCGCCGATCGCGGTTTCGACCGCCCGCTCCAGATCGGCGACATCGGCACAGACGATCAGCGGCGACTTGCCGCCGAGTTCGGTCCATGCCCGCTTGAGGTTCGACTGCCCGGCGTACTGCATGATCTGCCGGCCGACCCGGGTCGAACCGGTGAAGGCGATGCAATCGACATCGCTGTGCAGCGCCAGCGCGGCGCCCGCTTCGTGGCCGTAGCCCGTCACAACGTTGAGCACGCCATCGGGCAGGCCGGCTTCGAGCGCCAGTTCGCCCAGCCGCAGCGCGGTCAGCGGCGATTTCTCCGAGGGCTTGAGCACCACGCTGTTGCCGGTGGCCAGCGCCGGGGCGATCTTCCACGCGGCCATCAGCATCGGGTAGTTCCACGGCACGATGGCGCCGACCACGCCGACCGGCTCGCGCGTGATCAGCGCCAGCGCGCTGTCCGCTGTCGGCGCAATTTCGTCATACACCTTGTCGATCGCCTCGCCGTACCAGCGCAGCGTGTTGGCGGCGGCATTGACGTCGGTCGCGCGCGAGGCGGCGATCGGCTTGCCCATGTCGAGCGTTTCGAGCAGCGCGAGTTCGTCGCGGTGTTCGAGCAGCAGGTCGGCAAAGCGGATCAGGATGCGCTTGCGCGCCGCCGGCGCCTTGCCGGCCCAGCGCCGGTCCTCGAAAGCGGCACGGGCCGACGCCACCGCGGCATCGATATCCTTTGCGGTGCCGCGGGCGATGTCGGCCAGCTTGCGGCCGTCGATCGGCGAGATGCAGTCGAAGGTGGCGCCCTCGATGGCCACGACGCGTTTGCCGCCGATCAGCGCGCGGCCGTCGATCTTCAATTGCGCGGCCTGCTCGTGCCACGATTTCGTCGACTCGTTCATGGTGTCGTTAGGTCTCCGCCAACGCAGGCTTGCAGGCCTGCAAGCCGCATGGATAAACGATCTTCGGCCGGCCTTGCCGCAGATCGCCATTCCATGCGCCTCTCCGACATGCCTGCCTGAAGAGCGCCTGTGCATGCGGCTCCCAGGCCATTGCCGCTATTTGTTTATGTCGCCGAGACAGAGGTATTTCAGCTCGACGTATTCCTCGATGCCGTGGTGCGAACCCTCGCGTCCGAGACCGCTTTGCTTGACGCCGCCGAATGGCGCGACCTCGGTCGAGATCAGCCCGGTGTTGATGCCGACCATGCCGTACTCGAGCGCCTCGGCCACCCGCCACACGCGGCCGATGTCGCGGCTGTAGAAATACGAGGCGAGGCCGAATTCGGTGCGGTTGGCCAGTTCGATCACCTCGGCTTCGTCCTTGAACTTGATCAGCGGCGCCACCGGGCCGAAGGTCTCTTCGCGGAACACCTTCATCGCCGGCGTGACGCCGGTCAGCACCGTCGGTTCGTAGAATGTGCCGCCGAGCGCGTGGCGCCTGCCGCCGGCGATCACCATGCCGCCACCTGCCACCACGTCGCCGACATGCTCTTCGACTTTCGCCAGCGCATCGGCGGTGATCAGCGGGCCCTGCTGCACACCGGCCTCGACGCCGTTACCCACCTTGAGTTGGCCGACCCGCGCGGCGAGTTTTTCGGCGAAGGCGTCGTAGACGCCGGCCTGCACGAACAGGCGGTTGGCGCAGACGCAGGTCTGCCCGGTGTTGCGGAACTTGGAGATCATCGCGCCCTCGACCGCGGAATCGAGGTCGGCGTCGTCGAACACGATGAACGGCGCATTGCCGCCGAGTTCCAGCGAGAGTTTCTTGATCGTATCGGAGCACTGGCGCATCAGCAGGCGGCCGACTTCGGTCGAGCCGGTGAACGAGAGCTTGGTGACGACCGGACTGCCGGTGAGCTCGCCGCCGATGGCGGTCGACTTGCCGGTCAGCACCGAGAACACGCCCTTCGGGATGCCGGCTTCCTCCGCCAGTAGCGCCAGCGCGAGCGCCGACAAGGGCGTTTCGAGCGCCGGCTTGAGGATCATCGCGCAGCCGGCGGCCAGCGCCGGTCCGGCCTTGCGCGTGATCATCGCGTTGGGGAAATTCCACGGCGTGATCGCCGCGGCGACGCCGATCGGCTGCTTGATGACGACGATGCGCTTGTCGGCGGCGTGCTGCGGAATGGTGTCGCCGTAGATGCGCTTGCCTTCCTCGGCGAACCACTCGATGAACGAGGCGCCGTAGGCGATCTCGCCGCGCGCCTCGGCCAGCGGCTTGCCCTGCTCGGCGGTGAGGATCTGCGCCAGATCCTCCTGGTGCGCCATCATCAGTTCGTACCAGCGGCGCAGGATGACGCTGCGTTCCCTGGCGGTTCTCCCCGCCCAGGCCTTTTGCGCGGTGCGCGCCGCTTCGATCGCGCGGCGCGTCTCGGCGGCGCCCATCATCGGCACGCTGCCGATCGGTTCGCGCGTCGCCGGGTTGCTTACGGCAGCGGTCTCGCCGCTGTCGGCGCCGCACCATGCGCCGTCGAGGTAAGCCTGGGTGCGGAGTAGATCGGGTCTGGACAGTTGCATGATGAGCCCTCCATTTCCATGAGGCGCGCGCCAGCCGGAGGTTCCCGGCGCGCGGGTATCGATCAGAAAACTGACCACCGTCTGCACACCGAAGATGGTGTTGTGCTTGCGGTAGCTGCCGTCCTTCCAGTAGAAGAAGGAGTTCAGGTCGGAGCGGTCGAAACGCAGTTCCGTCTTGAGGATCGCGTTCTGGTGGAACTGCCAGTTGAGCCCGAGCGACAGTGCGGTGCGCTTGGCGCCGCGATTCGGATCGCCGAGTCCCCAGGTGCCCGACGTCTCGTCGAACACCGCGCCCGGACCGAAGCCGTTGCGGTAGTCGCCGCACGAAGTTGCCGAGGTCGCGCCGGCCGGATCACTGACCAGATCGGTCGGGCAGACGCCGGCAAGGGTTGCCGGATCGAAGGTACCGAAGTTGAGCGCTGGCGTACCGCCGCCGTTCTTGTGGTTGTCGAAGTAGTCGAAACGGGCGATGCCTTCGATGGTCGGGATGAACTTGTAGGCGCCGAGCAACGAGACGCCGACGTGGCTGGCGTCGCTGCCGTTGAACGCGCTTTCTTTCCACTTGCTGGCTTCGACCTGGCCCATCAGGCTGACCGCGCCGCGCGTGAAATAGCCGTCGATTTCGCCATAGTTATAGCCCTTGCCGAACTGCTGGCCGTGCATGCCCGAGGCGCCCCAGCCGACGAACTCGCCCTTGGCATAGTCGACGCGCCAGTGCGCACCCTGGTTGCGCCTGCCCGGCTTGTCATGCGTGGTGTTGAGGTTGCCGGCCATGGTGCGTACCCACCACTTGCCCTGCTGGTACTCGATGCCCGCACCGGAGACAAAACCCGGTCCGGCAAAATCGAGCAGCAGGTTGGCCGTGATCGTTTTCTTCAGATTCGACTGCACGTACTCGTAGCCGTTCCAGCTGATCTGCTGGCCGGCGATTACCCGCCACGCCAGGCCGTTGAAGGGAATCGTCACCAGCGCTTCTTCGATGATCGAACCGAAATCGTAGGTGTTGGCCACGGTGCGGCGCGGCCGCAGGCTCAGCATCGCCTTGAGGCCGTTTTCCATTTCCTTTTCGAACTTCAGCGTCACGCCGCCGAAATAACTGTTGTGGTAGGCGAAAGAATCCTGGCTGAAATCGTTAGTCGCCGCGCCCGGATCGGCGTTGTAGTTATTGTTGAGGAACGTCACCGCGCCCTTGCCCTGCGCGCGGCTGTAGATGTAGGTCGGGTCGATGAAGCCGGATATCTTGAGCCCCTTGAAGCCCTGCGTCTCCTGGTTGTCTTCCATCGCCTCGACCTTGACGCGGATACGGTTGAACTCCGCCGGATCGACGGGTTCGGCTGCAGCCGCCGGCGCGGGCGCCGCCTTTTGCTCGATCAGCCTTTCCAGTTGCTGCAGCTTCGACTTGAGCGCCTCGATCTCCGCTTTCAATTCCTGGTTGCTTTGCGCCAGCGCGGCAACGGGGAAGGCCAGCACGACTGCCGCAACGGTTTTCCTCAGGATTGGCATTTCGGGTTCCTCTTTGTTGGTCTTGGGCAATAACTCAGGCGGCGTCTGCACTGAATGCAGCCGACATCTCCTTCTGACGGCGCCGTTCCAAGCGCGCCAGATAGATGCTGGACGCGATGACCCCGATGGTCACCACCAGAATGGTCAGCGTCGCCACCGCGTTCACGCGCGGATCGAGGCCGAGTCGGGCACGCGAGAAAATGACGATCGGCATGGTGCTGGACCCCGGCCCGGACAGCAACTGCGAAATCACCACATCGTCGAGCGAGAGCGTGAAGGTCAGCAAAAAGGCCGACATCAGCGCCTGCGTGATGTTGGGCAGCGTGACCAGAAAGAACACCTGCCGCGGCCGGCAGCCGAGATCCATCGCCGCCTCCTCGATCGAGCGGTCCATCTCCTGCAGGCGCGACTGGACCACCACCGTGGCATAGGCCATGCCGACCAGCGCGTGGCCGATCAGGATGGTGAACATGCCGCGACTGATCCACGAGAAGGTCTCGGTGTTCTGCAGCGAGACCATCAGCAACAGCAACGACAGGCCGATGATCACTTCCGGCATCACCAACGGTGCGTTGACCATGCCGACAAAGGCGGTGCGCCCGAAGAATCGCGAGTACTTGACCAACGTGAATGCGGCGAAGGTACCGAGAACGACCGACAGCAAGCCGGTGAGGAACGCGATCTTCAGCGACAGGATGAAGCCGTCGATGATCTCCTTGTCGACCAGCAACTCGCGATACCAGTTGAGCGTGAAACCCGTCCAGATGACGTCCTGCCGCGACTGGTTGAAGGACAGCACGATCAGCAGAAAGATCGGGATGTAGAGGAACACATAGCCGGCGGCGAGCCAGCCGCGGCCGAACCAGTTGACGCGGCCTGTGCTCATGTCCGCCCGCCTCCCTGCTGCTCGGCCTGATACTTGTTGAAGATGGCGAGCGGAACAATGATCAGCAGGATCGTGACCACCGCCACCGCCGCGGCGCGCGGCCAGTCGTTGTTGCTGAACAGTTCGTCCCACAGCACGCGTCCGATCATCAACGTCTCCGGTCCGCCGAGCAGATCCGGAATGACGAACTCGCCGACGCAGGGGATGAACACCAGCATCGAGCCGGCGACAATGCCGGACTTGGACAGCGGAACGGTGATCAGCCAGAACGCCTTCCAGGGTGTGGCGCCCAGGTCCGCCGCTGCCTCGAGGAAACGCACGTCGAGCTTCACCAGATTGGCATAGAGCGGCAGCACCATGAACGGCAGATAGCCGTAAACCATGCCGATCATCAGCGAGAACGGCGTATGCAGCATGCGCACTGGCTCATCAATCACGCCGAGCCAGATCATCAGATTGTTCAGAACGCCGTGGTTGGCGAGAATGCCCTTCCACGCGTACACGCGCAAAAGAAATGAGGTCCAGAACGGCAGCATCACCAGCATCATCAGCACCGGGCGGATCGTCGGTCTGGACCGCGCCAGAAAATAGGCGAACGGAAACCCGATGAACAGGCACAGGAGCGTGGTGAATGCGGCGTACTTGAGGGAACTCAGATAGGTGACCGCATAAAGGTTGTCGTTCGCCACATCGAACAGCGAGAACAGGTTGCCGAGGTAGATCCGAACGGACAAAAAATCGTCCGCCCAGCCGAACAGGGGTTTGAATGGCGGCACACCGACCTGCATCTCCGACATGCTGATCTTCAGCACGATCAGGAAGGGCACCAGGAAGAACAGGATCAACCACAGGTACGGCACGCCGATGACGAAGCTGCGACCGGGATCGCGTGGAATCAGCCGGGTGATGAGTTTGCGCATGGCCTGGCCCTTACTGCGTCAGCACGACCATGGCGTATTCGTCCCAACTGGCGAATACCGAATCGCCCCAGGTGGGTTGCCAGTCCGGCAGGCGCTCGACGCTCGCCACGGTGGCCTTGAGGATCATGCCGGTCGCCAGCTTGAGGTGATAGACGGTGTAGCTGCCGAGATAGGCGAGATCGACCACTTCACCCTTGACCCAGTTGCAGGCCGGACGCGCCAGATCGCTCGGCGGCTGCTGCGTAATGCGGATTTTCTCGGGACGGATCGCCACGCTGACCGCCATGCCCTCGGTACCGGTGATGCCGTGGCCGACATAGTGCGTGCATTCTGGCGTTTCAATGACCACGTGGTCTGACGCATCTTCCGTGAGCTTGCCCTCGAACAGGTTCACGTTGCCGATGAAATCGGCGACGAAGCGGCACGACGGCGTCTCATAGACCTCGTGCGGCGCGCCAACTTGCAGGATGCGGCCTTCGCTCATGATCGCGATGCGCGAGGCCATCGTCATGGCTTCTTCCTGATCGTGGGTGACCATCACGCAGGTCACGCCGACCGACTCGATGATGTTGACCAGTTCCAGTTGGGTGCGCTCGCGCAGTTTCTTGTCCAGCGCGCCGAGCGGTTCGTCGAGCAGCATGAGTTGCGGACGTTTCGCCAGGCTGCGCGCCAGCGCTACCCGCTGCTGCTGCCCGCCGGAAAGCTGATGCGGCTTGCGCTTGGCGTATGGCTTGAGCTGCACCAGCCCGAGCATCTTCTCCACCCGCTCGGCAATCTGGTCCTTGGGCAGGCCGTCGCGCTTCAGGCCGAAAGCGACGTTGTCCCAGACCGTGAGATGTGGGAACAGCGCGTACGACTGAAACATCATGTTGATCGGCCGAATGTAGGGCGGCAGCGCCGCGATGTCCTTGCCATCGAGAAAGATCCGCCCTGAGGTCGGCATCTCGAAGCCGGCCAGCATGCGCAGCAGCGTCGACTTGCCGCAGCCGGAACTGCCGAGCAGCGCGAAAATCTCGCCCTTGCAGATATCGAGCGACACGTTGTCGACCGCGACCAGCCCGTCGAACTCCTTCACCAGCTTCTCGATACGCAGGAAATGCGTGTCTGCCGGCGCTGCCGCCGCAAGCGTGCCGTCCGGCGCGACCACGTTCGGATGCCCAGAGGCGAGTTCGCCCATGTTCTTGTCTGCTCCCCGTAATCGCACCGGTGCGCATTGTCGGCACCGACTCCAGTACATCCGTCAGGCAGGACACGTGAAATCACGCGCCCCGCCTGCGCACATGGACCTGCGCTACAGCCCCGTCTTGAATGTCGTATAGAGCCGGGTCAGCGTGCGACGAACATCGCTATTAACGGCCTCCGGCGCCACCATCTTCTTCTTGTCCTCCGGCTTCAGGAAGACGGTCGGGTTCTCGGCCACTTCCTTCTTCACGAACTTCATGCTCGCCGCATTGGGGTTGGCGTAAAACACCTTGTTGGTCAGGGCGGCGTGCACCTCGGGGCGCATGACGTAGTTGATCCATGCATGCGCGTTCTTCGGATGCGGCGCGTCGGCAGGAATGGCCATGGTGTCGAAGAACAGCACCGCACCCGATTTCGGAATCAGCGCCTCGATCTTGTTGCCGTTCTTTGCATCGATCGCCCGCTGCCTCGCGATGTTGATGTCGCCGGACCAGCCGAGCGCAACGCACATCGAGCCGTTGGCCATGTCATTGATATAGCCGGACGAGCTGAACAGGGTCACATAGGGGCGGATCGCCGAGACCAGGCGGAAGGCTTCCTGATAGTCCGACTGCACCTTGCTGAATGCCGGCTTGCCCACGTACTGCAGCGCTGCAGGAAAGATGTCGGTCGCCGAGTCGAGGAAGGACACACCGCAGGACTTGAGCTTGGACATGTATTCCGGCTTGAACACCAGATCCCAGGCGTTTTCGGGCATCGGCGTGTTGCCCAGCGCCGCCTTCACCTTGTCCACGTTGATGCCCACCGTGGTGAACCCCCACAGCCAATCGACCAGGTACTCGTTGCCCGGATCGAGCTTGGCCAGCAGCTTGAGCGTTTCCGGATCGAGGTTGCTCCAGTTCGGCAACTGGCTCTTGTCGAGCTTGCGGAACAGGCCGCCGTCCATCTGGATCTTCGCCCAATTGGAGGAAGGCACGACTATGTCATAGCCGGTCTTGCCGGCGACCAGTTTCGCGTGAAGGATTTCGTTGCTGTCGAAGTTGTCGTAGCGCACCTTGATGCCGGTTTCCTTCTCGAAATTCTTGATCGTGTCTTCCGAGATGTAGTCCGACCAGTTGTACACATTGAGAACCTTGGGCTCCTCCTGCGCCACCGCCGCGCCCGCGCAGAGGGCAAGCGCAGCGCCCAAGGCAACGTCAGCCAAAGCCCGGAAAGAGAACAGTTTCATGAGCGACCTCCAAAGTAGGGAACGATACGAACCGCACAGGCAATAACGTTTGCTCGCTGTTTTCGATGTCTGTCATGTCGTGCGGTGCGGTAGTTTCCGCCGCCCGGACTCGCGTTCCTCCATCCGGCCATCGGCCGGTCAAATCAGGTTTCGCTGCCGCAATTCCGCCAGCGTCGCGTCAAGGCAACGGCGGATCAGTGCAATCATCTCATCGATCTGGGCGCGCGTGACAACCAGCGGCGGCGCAATGATCATGCGGTCGCCGACAGCACGCATGATCATGCCGTTGCCGAACATGTGGCCGCGACAAACCATGCCCACACCCAGTTCAGGCGCGAAGCACTCGAGCGACTTCTTGTCCTTCACCAGCACCAGCCCGGCGACCAGACCGCAGGTTTCCGCCATGCCGACCAGCGGGTGATCGATCAGCGCCTCGAATTGCTGCTTCAGGTACGGGCCGGTGTCGTCGCGAACCTTCTCGACCAGCTTTTCGCGGCGGACGATCTCGATGTTCTCCGTCGCCACCGCACACGCCACCGGATGGCCCGAGTAGGTATAGCCGTGCTCAAACTCGCCACCCTGCTCGATCAGCACGGTCGCGACACGCTCGCCGACCAGCACCCCGCCGAGCGGAATGTAGCCGGAGGTTACGCCCTTGGCGAAGGTCATCAGATCTGGCCGGAAACCGAACTTCTCGCAGCCGAACCACTCGCCGAGCCGGCCGAAGCCGCAGATCACTTCGTCCGACACCAGCAAGATGCCGTACTTGTCGCAAATGCGCTGGATCTCGGGCCAGTAGGTATCGGGCGGGATGATCACCCCGCCGGCGCCCTGCACCGGCTCGCCGATGAAGGCGGCCACTTTGTCCGGGCCGATTGCAAGGATCTTCTCTTCCAGCCACCCGGCGGCCTTGATACCGAACTCGTCCTTCGACATGCCGCGGCCGTGCTCGAACCAGTAGGGCTGCTGGATATGGGTGATGCCCGGAATCGGCAGATCGCCCTGCGCATGCATGTAGCTCATGCCGCCGAGCGAAGCGCCCGCCATGGTGCTGCCGTGGTAGGCGTTGTGCCGGCTGATGATGACCTTGCGTTGCGGCTGCCCGAGCAAATCCCAGTAGCGGCGCACCATGCGAACCACGGTGTCATTGCCTTCGGAACCCGAGTTGGCGAAGAACACGTGCTGGAACTGCGGCGGCGCGACCTCCGCCAGCAGCGTGGCGAGTTTCACCGCCGGCACATTGGTGGTGTTGAAAAAGCTGTTGTAATAGGGCATCTCCGTCATCTGGCGGTACGCGGCATCGGCGAGTTCCTTGCGGCCGTAACCCACGTTCACGCACCACAGGCCGGACATGCCGTCCAGAACGCGCTGGCCTTCCGAATCCCACAGGTAGATGCCCTCGCCCCTGACCATCACGCGGGCGCCCTTCCCGGCGAGCAGCTTGTGATCGGTGAACGGGTGCAGGTAGTGCGCCGAATCGAGCGCCTGGATCGCCCGCGTATCGACTTGCGCGGCGGCCCGCACCAGCGCCGGCGGCACTTCGGCGGCCCGGATGTCGAATGGGTTGGTCATGATGTCGTGTCTTTCATCGGTTTCGCTCACACATGCAGCAGCAGGTGCTCGCGCTCCCACGGGCTGATCACCTTCATGAATTCCGCGTACTCGAGTTCCTTCACCGAGGCGTAGACCTTGATGAAGCGCTCGCCCAGCACGCGATGCAGCTCGGGCGTATTGCGCAGCCAGGACAGCGCCTCCGAGAGGCTGGTCGGCAGTTCGTAGTCGCGGTCGTAGGCGCTGTCGATAGTCTCCGGACCCGGCTCGATCTTCTCCTCGATGCCCAGATAGCCGCAGGCCAGCGTGGCGGAGAACGCCAGATACGGATTGGCGTCCGCCCCGACCACACGGTTCTCGACACGGCGGTTGTCGCTGTCGGAGTGCGGAATCCGGAAGCCGACCGTACGGTTGTCCTTGCCCCACTGGATGTTGATCGGCGCCGCGGTGTGGCGGACGATGCGCCGGTAGGAGTTCACATACGGGGCCACCAGCGCCATCGCCGCCGGCATGTACTTCTGCAGTCCACCGATGTAGTAGTAGAAGTCCTTGGAAGGCGTGCCGTCCGGGTTGCTGAAGATGTTCCTGCCGGTCTTCAGATCGATGACGCTCTGGTGAATGTGCATCGCCGAGCCCGGCTCGCCGGCCATCGGCTTGGCCATGAAGGTGGCGTACATCTCGTGGCGCAATGCGGTCTCGCGCAGCGTGCGCTTGAAGAAGAAGCACTTGTCTGCCAACCCGAGCGGGGCGCCATGGAGGAAGTTGATTTCCATCTGGCCCGCGCCCATTTCGTGAATCAGCGTGTCGAGATCGAGTTCCTGCGCTTCGCAGTAATCGTAGATTTGTTCGAACAGCGGGTCGAACTCATTGACCGCGTCGATGCTGTAGGCCTGGCGGCTGGTCTCGGCCCGGCCGCTGCGGCCCTTGGGCGGCTTGAGCGGCTGGTCGGGATCGGTGTTCTTGGCGATCAGGTAGAACTCGAGTTCCGGTGCGACCACCGGTTTCCAACCCTTCTCCTGGTACAAATCGCAGACATGCCGCAGCACCGACCGCGGCGCAAAGTCGACCAGATGGCCATTGGAGAAGTAGCAGTCGTGGATGACCTGGGCTGTCGGATCGACCGCCCACGGCACCAGACGCACCGTCGCCGGGTCGGGCAGCAGCAGCATGTCGCGGTCATTGACGGAAATCACGCTGTCGTAGTCTGCGCTGTCTTCCGGACAATCGCCGGTCACCGTCATGCCGACCACGGCTTCCGGCAGGCGCATGCCGCGGTCTTCAGTGAACTTTTCGCGCGGCAGAATCTTGCCGCGCGGCACGCCGGTCAAATCCGGCACCAGGCATTCGATTTCGGTGACATGGTTGGCGTCGAGCCATCGCTCCATGTCGTTGTGAGAAAAGTTTTCGCGTAAGGACATCGATTCGTACTCGTCTTGTCAGGCCTCGTTGCCGAACGCCGCGGCATCACACCGCGCGTGGCGCAAATCGCGCCGGCTGTTGCCCCGGTCGCAGCCGGGAAGCTTTGGTCGCTCCGGACGACAAAGCTACGTCATCGGCTCGCGTTCGCGCAAGGCGCAGCGCAGCGACGCGCGCTCGCGGCAGGCGCTGCCGAACGCCGCGAAGATCTTCATCGAAAGCGGGTTCTCGCGCACTTTCCATTCAGGGTGCCACTGCACGCCAAGCGCGAAGCCACGCGAGCCGGCGACGCTGAACGACTCGATCAGGCCGTCTTCCGCCGTGGCCTCGACAACCAGTCCGGCGGCGAGCCGATCGACACCCTGGCCATGCACCGAGTTGACGACGATGTCGGCGCCGCTGCCAAGCGCAAGCGCGAGCGCGCCGCCCGGCACCACGCGCAGCGAGTGTGCGGGACCGTACTGCACATCGAGCGGTGCATGCTTGTCTTCGCGGTGATCGCGCATGCCGGGGAGCGCATGCACTGCCTGATGCAGGCTGCCGCCGAGCGCGACGTTGACTTCCTGGAAGCCGCGACAGATCGCCAGCAGGGGCACGCCCAGCGCAATCGCGCGGCGGACCAGCGGCAGCGTGGTTGCATCGCGCGCCGGGTCCAGCGGCAGGGCCGGATTGGCGACCTCCTGGCCGAAGTGGGACGGATGAACGTTCGAGGCCGACCCGGTCAGCATCACACCGTCTGCGCTGGCGAGCAGTTCGTCGATCTCGATCGCCTCTCCCAGCGGTGGCAGCAGCAAGGGCAGGCACCCGGCGCCCTGCGTCACCGCCTCGACATACTTGCTGCCAACCACGTGGAACGGGTGAAGCCCGAGCGTCCTGCTGCAAGCCGGGATCAGCACGACGGGTTTCATCCGGGCACCATTTTGCGCCTGCGTCGGTCGCACCGCATCATGCCGCCAGCGGCTCGCAGGGATAGCCCAGCGCGCGCGCCACCGCTTCGCACGTGACCTTGCCGCGATGGATGTTGAGTCCGTTGCGCAAATGCCTGGACTCCGCGAAGGCCGCGCGATAGCCCTTGTTGGCCAGTTGCAGCACGAACGGCAGCGTCGCATTGGTCAGCGCCAGCGTCGAAGTTCGTGCGACACCGCCTGGCATGTTCGCCACGCAATAATGGACCACGCCATCGACCACATAGGTCGGGTTCTCATGGGTCGTTGCATGGCTGGTTTCGACGCAGCCGCCCTGATCGATCGCCACATCGACGATCACCGAGCCGGGTTTCATCAGCTTCAGCATGTCGCGCGTGATCAGTTTGGGCGCGGCGGCGCCCGGAATCAGCACGCCGCCGATCACCAGGTCGGCATCGCCGATCGCCTCGCAAATGTTCGCGTGCGACGAAAAAAGGGTGATCAGGCGCGGGCCGTACTGCGCATCGAGTTCCTTCAGTCGCGCCAGCGAAATATCGACAATGCACACTTGCGCCCCCATACCCATCGCGATCCGTGCCGCATTGATGCCGACCACACCGCCACCGAGCACGACCACCCTCGCCGGCGGCACCCCTGGCACACCCGGCAGCAGCACGCCCGCCCCACCCTGGGCCTTTTCCAGCGCATGCGCACCTGCCTGGACCGCCATGCGCCCGGCCACCTCGCTCATCGGCGCCAGCAGCGGCAGGCCGCCCCGATCGTCGGTCACGGTTTCATAGGCAATCGCCACACAGTCCGAATCGAGCAAAAGGCGCGCCTGCTCCGGGTCCGGCGCCAGATGCAGGTAGGTGAACAAGACTTGCCCCGGCCGCAGGCTGCGGCATTCCTGCGGCTGCGGCTCCTTGACCTTGACGATCATCGCGGCTTCGGCGAACACGCGCTGCGCATCGGACGCAATCGTCGCGCCGGCCGCGAGATAGTGTTCGTCGCCGAACCCGACGCCGATTCCAGCCTGGCTCTGTACCAGAACGCCGTGACCGTGGCGTTTCAGTTCCGCCACACCGTCGGGGGTCAGACCGACACGGTACTCGTGATTCTTGATTTCCTTGGTCACGCCGATCAGCATGATTTACCCTCTCTCTGCGTTGCCCTCGTGAGGCGTATCCCGAGGCCGGATCGGCAGCCGACCGATCGTCGGCTCGTTCGCCCGGCCAGATTGACCCATACTGGATCGAGACTGTAGCCGATTTTGGTATCATTGAAAGTGCCATTTTGGCGATATCGATGGTGCCACCTTGAACCAGCTTCCGCTTGCCGAGCTGCTGCTGACAGATCTTGCCCCGCGCGAAACCGCCGGCCAGGCGCCGCGCCACCGCCTGGTCTACGAATCGATTCGCCGGGCAATCCTGTCGCACCATCTGCCGGTTGGTGCGAAGCTGCCCTCCACCCGCGATCTCGCGCGCGATCTTGGCCTGTCGCGCAACACCGTGCTGACAGCGTTCGAGCAATTGCTCGCCGAAGGCTATGTCAAGGCGCAGACCGGCAGCGGCACCTTCGTCGCCGATACCTTCCCCGATACGCAGGACGCTGTGGCAAGCGAACACCGTGCCCTGCCCGACCCCGGGTCTGCCGCAGCGGCGCCTGCCGGCCAAGCGCGCGCCCGGCTGTCGAAGCGCGGCAACCGGCTGACGCACATCGCTGCCGGCAGCCGGTTCGAGATTCAGCCGTTCGCCCCGGGCGATGCGGATTTCTCGATCTTTCCGTTCAAGCTGTGGCAGCGGCTGCAGAACAAGTATTGGCGCGACGCGGTGCCGGAATTGCTGGACTACGGCTCGGCCGGCGGCTACCTGCCGCTGCGCCGCGCGGTGGCCGACTACCTGCGCGTCTCGCGCTCGGTGCGCGTGAGCACCGACCAGGTGCTGATCACCGCCGGAACCCAGCAATCGCTGTCGCTCGCGGCGCAATTGCTGGCAGATGCCGGCGATCTGGCTTGGGTCGAAGATCCGTGTTACTGGGGCGCACGGCGGGTCTTTGAAGCCTGCGATCTGCTGCTGCGGCCGGTCCCGGTCGATGCCGAAGGCATGAACCCGCAGGCCGACGACCTGCCGACCGAGCCGCGCCTGATCTACCTGACGCCCTCGCACCAGTACCCGAAGAGCGTCGTCATGAGCCTGTCGCGTCGCCGCCTGCTGCTCGACCTGGCGGCGCGCAAAGCGGCCTGGATACTCGAAGACGATTACGACAGCGAGTACCGCTACGCCGGCCGGCCGCTCTCTTCGCTGCAGGGACTGGACACGCGCGACCGGGTGGTCTACCTGGGCACCTTCTCCAAGGTTCTCTACCCGGGCATCAAGATCGGCTACATGGTGTTGCCGCCCGCGCTGGTCGAACCGTTCAAGAGCGCGCTCTACGACCTGCAGCGGCCGGGGCAGATGATGTTGCAAGCCGCGCTGGCCGATTTCATCGAGCAGGGCTATTTCGCGACCCACATCCGCAAGATGCGGCTGCTCTACGGCGAACGGCGTGAACTGCTGAGAAAGACGCTCGCGCCGATACTCGGCAGTGCGGCAACCATTTCGAGCGAAGAGTCCGGCCTGCATCTGGCGATCCTGCTGCCGCCCGACTGCGACGACGTGGCGCTTGCCGGCCGGGCCGCCGACGAAGGCCTGTCGGTGAGAGCGCTGTCCTCCTACTACCTCGGCACGAGTCGGGAACGCGGACTGGTGGTCGGCTACGCCTACGTCGCGACGGAGAAGATCGCGTACTACGGCCGACTGCTGGGCAATGTGGTCAAGGCGGGGCTGAGCGGCTGAACGGCACGCCGATCACTGCGGCAAGCGCCAATGGTGCAGCAGGCGGCCGCGGTAGGAACTGCGGTCGAGCAGCGGCGCGTCGAGCAGCGATTGGCCCAACCCGCAACCGATCTCCAGCACGCGACGCGCGGCAGAATCGCACTCCTGCATCGGGTCGGCGCGCCTTTGCGCCAATCGGCTGAGGAAACGCCCGCGGCGTGCGCTTCGCCGGGCGGACCGGCGCATTGCCGGCGATCGAGCAGGGAGCGGATGTGCAGATCGGCCCCGCCGGCAGCGCCGATGCGCTGAAACCCGACTTGTTGGCCGGGCATGACGACGTGCGCCCGGCGTCCGGATCAGTGCCTGCGCCGCGTGGCGGCGACCGGGCCGCGACCCTCGATGTGGCGGAAGCAGATGCGCCCCTTGCTCAGATCGTAGGGCGAGATTTCCAGCGAGACCTTGTCGCCGGCGATGATGCGGATGTGATGCTTGCGCATCTTGCCCGCGGTGTAGGCGACCAGATTGTGGCCGTTGTCGAGCGTTACGCGAAAGCGCGAGTCGGGCAGCACTTCCATCACCACGCCATTCATTTCGATGAGTTCTTCTTTTGCCATAACTGGGTTCCCCACGGGAGAATCGGAAAGGACAAGCCCGGCCACTGCCGGGCCGACCCGGTCGGCAGGCGGTACGGATCGAAATCCGCGGCCGCCAACCCCGGCATGCGGGCCGGCATGGCAAAGCTGCCGTGCCGGCAAGACCGCCTGCTTAATCGGCCGCGCGGATGTTCGAGGCCTGCTGGCCCTTGGCGCCGGCTGTCACATCGAAACTGACGCGCTGGCCTTCCTTGAGGGTCTTGAAACCCTGCCCCTGAATCGCCGAGAAATGCGCGAAAAGATCGTCGCCGCCGGCTTCCGGCGTAATGAAACCGAAGCCCTTGGCGTCGTTGAACCACTTCACAATCCCTGTTGCCATGTCTTGAGTATCCTGAAAAAAAGTAAAAGGGGCACAGCCCCCGAGGGTGGGGCGAAGCTCAAGACGGCGGGGTGATGAAGGGAAAGAACCGCGGGACCGCGGGTACCGAACCAGACAACAACAGCACTACTTGAAGATCGCTGCGGCGCATCATGCACGGTATCGTCCGGATTTGCAAACGAAAGCTTCTCCCCGGCCGACCCCGCGCGCGCCGGCCGGCGGAACGGCAGGGTCGCCGCCAGCGCGCCGCGCCTGCTCCGCAAACCGCGATCGGCCTGGGGGCCGCATGGAATGGCGTTCTACAGCCATCGACAGGCGAAGATGCCCGTGTTTACTGGCTTTCGGGCCGGGCGATGATCTGGCGGGTCGACTATGCCGCGTCTGGCGCCTATTCTCATCTCACGGCGCGAATGCGGCGCGCCCCATCAACCAAGCGGAGCAAACCATGTTCAAGAAGATCGCCCTCGCCGCCGTCGTTCTTGTTGCTGCGGTTCTCTTGTTTGCAGCGACGCGGCCCGACAGTATTCGCGTTCAGCGTTCAACCAGCATCAAGGCCGCGCCGGAGAAGATATTCCCGCTGATCGCCGACTTCCATGCCTGGAGCGCCTGGTCGCCGTGGGAAAAGCTCGACCCGGCCATGAAACGAACCCACAGCGGCGCGCCCAGCGGCAAAGGCGCAGCCTATGCGTGGGACGGCAACAACGACGTCGGTGCGGGACGGATGGAGATCGCGGAGGTCGTCCCACCGTCCAGGATCACGATCAAGCTCGATTTCAGCAGACCGATGGAAGGCCACAATACCGCCGAGTTCACGCTGGTGCCCAAAGGCGATGCCAGCGAAGTCACGTGGACGATGGTCGGACCCAGCCCCTACCTGTCGAAGCTGATCGGCCTGTTCCTCGACATGGACAAAATGATCGGCAAAGACTTTGAAGCCGGCCTGGCCAACCTGAAAGCGCTGGCCGAGAAGTAGGCCGCGCTCACCTGATCGTACGCCGGCCGGGCTCGCGTCGCTTGCGTCGGGGAGCGACCGTGGCGCCGGTTTGGCCGCCCTGCCGATAGTCGCCGGGATTGCTGCCGGTCCACTTCTTGAACGCGCGGTGAAACGCACTCGGCTCGGCGAAGCCGAGCGCGTGGGCGATGTCGGGCAGCGTCGTGCCGCTGCCGCTCAGGTAGCTGATCGCCAGATCGCGCCGCAGGTCGTCCTTGATCGACTGGTAGCGCTGGCCCTCGTCATCGAGCCGGCGGCGCAGGGTCGAGGCGGTCATCTGCAGTTGCCCGGCCAGCGTCTCGAAATCGGGCCACTCGGCCGGCGCCGTGTCGCGCAGGCGGCGCCGGATGCGTGCGGTAAGGCTGGCGCTGTTGCGGTACTTGACCAGGAAGTTGGCCGGGGCGCCGCGCAAAAACACCTTGAGAGAGCGTTCGCTCTGGATCACCGGCATGCCGAGATAGCGGGCATCGATCGCGATGCGGGTCTCCGGCTGGTCGAAGCGCGCCTGCGCGCACAACAGCACCCGGTATTCGTCGAGTTCGGGCGGCTCGCCGCAGCGAAAATCCGCGCTCGCTATCGGAATCCGGCGCCCGACCAGCCAGCATGCCAGGCCGTGCAACAGCACCAGAAACGTGGCGTAGGCAAACATGCGCTGCGGGCCGCGCCGCTCCTGCAGCCGGATGTGCGCGAAACCGCCGTCGATCGTCAGGGTGCCGGCCAGATCGTCGAGCACCAGGCGCAGGAATCGCAGCGCGCGGCGCAGCGCGCTCTCCAGCGTATCGCTGTGCAGAACCGAATGGCACAACAGCGTGAAGCTGCCGCACTTCATCGGCCGCGCGTCGAGGCCGAAAAACTCGTCGTCGAGGGTTTCGGCGATCAGCAGCCACAACGCGCCGTAGCGCTCGGGCGATACCCTGGCCTGCGCGGTGTCGAGCAGCGCGGGCGAAATGCCGGCCTGGCGCAGCAAGCCGGCCGCGTCGAGGCCGCGCTGGCGAACGCCCGCCAGCGCTTCGCGCACGAAGCCGATCGAAATCGTGCCTCTTTCCTGTTCAGCCATGAATGCAGACCCTGGCGCCCCGCGACAAACCGCGGTCGTTGCAAATTCCGCCAGCGATTTTGAGCGATTTCGGCATCGCCCTGCAGGCGTTCCCAACCTAGACTACCATCGTCTTGAATCGGGTTTCAGGGGTGGACATGCGGATCGCGCAGAGCGTGTTTCTGGTTACCGGCGGCGGCTCGGGTCTGGGCGCCGCCACGGCGCGGATGGTCGTGGCGGGCGGCGGCCGGGTGCTGCTGGCCGACGTGAACGAGCAGGCCGGTTGCGCGCTGGCCGCGGAACTGGGCGCCACGGCGCGCTTCGTGCGCACCGATGTCGCCGACGAAGCGAGCGGCCGCGCGGCGGTGGACGCGGCGCTGGCGCAGTTTGGCGCCCTGCACGGGCTGGTCAATTGCGCCGGCATCGCCCCGGCCGAAAAGGTCGCCGGCAAGAACGGCCCGCACCGGATCGAGAGCTTCGCCCGGGTGGTGTCGGTCAACCTGATCGGCAGCTTCAACATGATCCGCCTGGCCGCCGATGTCATGAGCCGGGCCGCGCCCGACGCCGAGGGCGAGCGCGGGGTCATCGTCAATACCGCCTCGGTGGCGGCCTTCGACGGCCAGGTCGGGCAGGCTGCCTATGCCGCATCGAAGGCCGGCGTGGCCGGCATGACGCTGCCGATCGCGCGCGAACTGGCACACTCGGGCATCCGCGTCGTGACCATCGCGCCGGGCGTGTTCGAAACGCCGATGCTGCAGGGCATGCCGACCGAGGTGCAGGATGCGCTCGGCCGGACGGTGCCGTTTCCGCCGCGCCTGGGACGGCCGAACGAGTTCGCGGCCCTGGTGCGGCACATCGCCGAGAATGGCTACCTCAACGGCGAGGTGATCCGCCTCGACGGCGCCCTGCGCATGGCGCCGCGGTAGACGATGACGCGCCGGGCAAAAGAGAGAACAATCCCATGTCTTGCCAGGGCGGGCGGGAAGCCGCTGCCCCGGCAAGGCCTACACCGACCTGCGGCGGCAACAGCGCGGCCGCCATCGCCATCGTTTGACACTGCACGCGAGAGCCAGCCATGACCGATCTTTCCGAAATGAAGAAGCCGAAGGTCTACAAGCCGACCAACAAGGTGCGTTTCGTCACCGCCGCGGCCCTGTTCGACGGCCACGATGCCTCGATCAACATCATGCGGCGGATACTGCAGGCGAGCGGCGCCGAGGTGATCCACCTCGGCCACAACCGTTCGGTCGGCGAGATCGTCAATGCCGCCCTGCAGGAAGACGTGCAGGGCATCGCGGTCACCAGCTACCAGGGCGGCCACGTGGAATACTTCAAATACATGATCGACCTGCTGCGCAGCCGCGGCGGCGAGAACATCCAGGTGTTCGGCGGCGGCGGCGGCGTGATCGTGCCGCGCGAGATCGACGAGCTGCACCGCTACGGCGTGACCCGCCTCTACTCGCCGGAAGACGGCGCGGCGCTCGGCCTGCAGGGCATGATCAACGACGTGGTCGAGCGCTCCGATGTCGACCTGCTGGCGCACGCGCCGCAGGCCGGCGACCTGCTCCGGCTGCTGCAGACGGGCGAGCGCCGCCAATTGGCGCGCGCCATCACCGCGCTGGAAAACGGCGCCTACGGCAAGGACACCAAGGCGGCGCTGCACGAGGCCGCGGCCGGCATCCGCACGCCGATCCTCGGCATCACCGGCACCGGCGGCGCCGGCAAGAGTTCCCTTACCGACGAACTGGTGCTGCGCCTGCGCATCGACCAGGAAGACCGGCTGAAACTCGCCATCATCTCTATCGACCCCTCGCGCAAACGCACCGGCGGCGCGCTGCTGGGCGATCGCATCCGCATGAACGCAATCGAGCACGAGAACATCTACATGCGCTCGCTCGCCACGCGCGACACCGGCAGCGAAGTCTCCGCCGCGCTGCCCGAAGTCATCGCCGCCTGCAAGCTCTCCGGCTTCGACCTGATCGTCGTCGAAACCTCGGGCATCGGCCAGGGCGATGCGGCGATCGTGCCGTTCGTCGATCTCTCGCTCTACGTGATGACACCAGAATTCGGTGCGGCGAGCCAGTTGGAAAAGATCGACATGCTCGACTTCGCCGACTTCGTGGCGATCAACAAGTTCGACCGCAAGGGCGCCGAAGACGCGCTGCGCGACGTGCGCAAGCAATACCAGCGCAACCGCGAACTGTTCGGCCAGCCGGCCGACATGATGCCGGTGTTCGGCACCCAGGCCAGCCGTTTCAATGACGACGGCGTTACCGGGCTGTACCAGGCGCTGCTGCCGCGGCTGCTGGAGAAAGGCCTCGATGCCGGCGTCGTCAAGGTGCCGGGCCTGCTGCCGGTGGTGGGCGTCAAGGCTTCCTCGCTCGGGCGGGCCATCGTGCCGGCCGATCGCACGCGTTATCTTGCCGAGGTGGCCGAGACGGTGCGCAACTATCACAAGCACACCGCCGAACAGGTACGCGTTGCGCATGAACGCCAGTCGCTGCGCACGGCGCGGGCGCTGTTCGAACAGTGCGGCAAGGACGCCAGCAACTTCGCCTCGCTGATCCAGTGGAAGGACGGCGAACTCACCCAGGCCGCGCACAAGCTGCTCGAACAGTGGCCGACCACCCATTCGCTGTACGCCGCCGACGAGTATGTGGTGAAGATCCGCGACCGCGAGATCCGCACCAAGCTCACCAGCCAATCGCTTTCCGGCAGCAAGATCCGCAAGGTGGCGCTGCCCAACTACCAGGACGACGGCGAAATCCTGCGCTTCCTGATGAAGGAGAACGTGCCCGGCTCGTTCCCCTTCACCGCCGGCGTGTTCGCCTTCAAGCGCGAGAACGAGGATCCGACGCGCATGTTCGCCGGCGAGGGCGATGCCTTCCGCACCAACCGGCGTTTCAAGAAAGTCTCCGAGGGCATGCCCGCGCATCGGCTGTCCACCGCCTTCGACTCGGTGACGCTCTACGGCTGCGACCCCGATCCGCGCCCTGACATCTACGGCAAGATCGGCAATTCCGGCGTCTCGATCGCCACGCTCGACGACCTCAAGGTGCTCTACGGCGGTTTCGAGCTGTGCGCGCCGTCGACCAGCGTGTCGATGACCATCAACGGCCCGGCGCCGATGATCCTGGCCATGTTCTTCAACGCCGCGATCGATCTGCAGATGGCCAAGTTCGAGACCGACAACGGCCGCGAGCCGACCGAGGACGAAGCCGCCAAGATCAGGCAATGGACGCTGTCGACAGTGCGCGGCACGGTGCAGGCCGACATCCTCAAGGAAGACCAGGGCCAGAACACCTGCATTTTCTCCACCGAGTTCGCGTTGAAGATGATGGGCGACATCCAGGAGTACTTCGTCCGCCACAAGGTGCACAACTTCTACTCGGTATCGATCTCCGGCTATCACATCGCCGAAGCCGGCGCCAACCCGATCAGCCAGCTCGCCTTCACGCTGGCCAACGGTTTCACCTACGTCGAGAGCTACCTGGCGCGCGGCATGCGCATCGACGACTTTGCGCCCAACCTGTCGTTCTTCTTCAGCAACGGCATGGACCCGGAATACTCGGTGATCGGCCGCGTGGCGCGGCGCATCTGGGCGGTGGCGATGAAGCACAAGTACGGCGCCAACGAACGCAGCCAGAAGCTCAAGTACCACATCCAGACCTCCGGCCGCAGCCTGCACGCGCAGGAGATGGACTTCAACGACATCCGCACTACCCTGCAGGCGCTGATCGCGATCTACGACAACTGCAACAGCCTGCATACCAACGCCTACGACGAGGCGGTGACCACGCCGACCGACGAGTCGGTGCGCCGCGCGATGGCGATCCAGCTCATCATCAACCGCGAATGGGGCCTGGCGACCAACGAAAATCCGAACCAGGGCGCGTTCATCATCGACGAGTTGACCGATCTGGTCGAAGAAGCGGTGCTCAAGGAATTCGAGGCGATCAGCAGCCGCGGCGGCGTGCTCGGCGCGATGGAAACCGGCTACCAGCGCGGCAAGATTCAGGAAGAGAGCCTCTACTACGAGCAGCGCAAGCACGACGGCAGCTACCCGATTGTCGGCGTCAACACCTTCCGCAATCCGCATTCCGAAGAGGCGGCCCACGAGATCGAACTGGCGCGCTCCTCCGAGGAAGAGAAGCAAAGCCAGCTCAACCGCCTGGCCGATTTCCACGCGCGCAACCAGGCCGAAGCGCCGAAGTGGCTGGCCCGCCTGCGCCAGACCGTGATCGACAACGGCAACGTGTTCGAGGTGCTGGTAGACGCGGTGCGCTACTGCTCGCTCGGGCAGATCAGCAACGCGCTCTACGAGGTCGGCGGCAAGTACCGGCGCAACATGTGATCGGCCGACCCGGCCCGCCGCCGGGCCGCCACCGGCGCTCGCCGCAGCCGTGCGCGGCGGGCGCCAGATGCCGATCGACCGATCGGCCTGCGACCCGCATGGAATGGCGGTCTACGCCCATCGACGGCCGGAGATGCCCGTGTTTACTGGCTTCCAGCCGATCGGGCCGCGCGAACACGCCGTATCGAGCAGCGCGCTAACTCGACCGCCGAGGGCCGTGCGGCGCCTGCGACCGCAATGCGCCCTCTCGACAATGCGAAATGTCGTAGACGTCGGCGATGCCGACCCCGGCTCCCGGCTCTCCGCGGCCCGCGCGACGCCGGCCGTGGCGCTTGCGTTTGACATAGGTGATGGCGATGATCGCCAGGCAGGCCAGCGCGTTGCCGAAGAACAGCAGCGCCATGATCAGATCGCCCAGGCTCACCAGCGCGTAGGCGATCGTGCTCAGGTGCGAAACGAGGAACAGGCTCCAGGTGGCGTAGGAGATGCCGGATGCGCCATTCACGTCCCTCGCGGCAGAGAGCATCTGCGGCACATAGGCCAGCAGACGCACCGAGTTCACCAGCGTGAAAGTGCCGACGACAGCGCCGGGCAGCCACACGTAATTCGCGCCCAGGTAGGCTTTGGCGGCTATGCCATAGCCCTTGAGGGCCAGCAACAATTGAAACGATTCGTTCAAGATTCCCGCGACTCCACACCCGCCACCCAAGCCTGATCGGATCGAACGATCCGCCGCGCCAGCACCCTGTGCGGGCTGATCGCCACCGCCTGCGCACGCCAGGCTCGCCCGTGGCCAATGCCGCCATTCTTGGCGCTGCCGCGGCCAGGATCAATTGGACCAATGTGCTAGCCCGGATTGGCTAGCCCGGTGAACTTTGGATGATGCTGGGCGCGGGACGGATGCCGCTCGGTCGAGCGTCCCGCGACCCGCATGAAATGGCGGTCTACGCCCATGAATGGCCGGAGAGGTCCGTGTTTACTGGCTTCCAGGCCGGTGCGCTGCTACGGATGCGGCTGCCGCGTGAGAGATGCGCTTCCGACTGGCCGGCGCCTCGCTCGCGCGCCCGGTGCGCGGGCCGATCGAAGCGTGCTGTGCAGCGCGGCGATTTCCTGCCGCAGTTGCGCGATCTCGCGTTCGGCGGACAAGCCCGGTTCGTGTGCGTGTTCCTGCTGGATCGCATTGACGATGACGGCGATGAACAGGTTGAGCAGCGTGAAGGTCGAGGAGAGGATGAAAATCAGGAAGAACACCCAGGCCAGCGGGTAGACCGCCATGGTAGGGCGCACCACCTCCATCGCCCAGCCTTCCAGCGTCATCACCTGGAACAGCGTGAAGGCGCTGCGGCCGAGATCGCCGAACAGTGCCGGGAATTCAGTGCCGAACAGCTTGGTGGCAACCACCGCCGCGACGTAGAAGATCAGCCCGATGATCGCGCTGACCGAGCTGAGCCCGGGCAGCGCGGCCAGCAATCCGCCGACCACGCGCTTCATGCTCGGCATCAGCGTGATCAGCCGCAGCACACGCAGCACGCGCAGCGCACGCAGCACGGCGAGCGGACCCGAGGCGGGAACCAGCGCAATGGCGATGACAAGCAGATCGAACACGCTCCACGCATCGCGGAAGAACGCCAGCCGGTGCACGGCGAGCCGCAGTCCGATCTCGACCACGAACACGGCGAGGATGGCGCGGTCGGCCGCGTGCAGCCAGCCGCCCCAGTCGGCCATCAGCGACGGACTCGTTTCGAGTCCGAGGATGACGGCATTGACCAGAATCAGCGCGATCAGACTGCGCTGGACGCGCGGCGTTTCGAGCCAGATACCGATGCGCCGGCGCAGTGGCAACGAGCCCGCAGCGGCTTGCAGCGTGGCGCCGCCGCTCATGGCTTGCTCGCGTTTCCAACCTGCGCCTTGGCACTCCGGCGCAGCGACAGCACGACCGAGGTGGCGATGATCGCCGCGACAATGCCCAGCGACACCATTACCGGAATCTTGAAGACATCGAGCAACAGCATCTTCACGCCGATGAACATCAGCACCAGCGCCAGACCGTACTTGAGCAGCGAGAAGCGGTCGGCCATGTCGGCGAGCAGGAAGTACATCGCGCGCAGGCCGAGTATGGCAAAGACATTGGAGGTGAGCACGATGAACGGGTCGGTGGTGATCGCGAAGATCGCCGGTATCGAATCGACGGCGAAGATCAGGTCCGAAAGCTCGACCAGAATCAGCACCAGGAACAGCGGCGTCACGTAGCGCACCCACTTGCCGGCTTCTTCCCTCATGACGAAGAAGCGCTCGCCATGAAGTTCGTCGGTGACCTTCATGTGGCGGCGTATCCACTTGATCACCGGGTTGTTGGCCAGATCGGGCTTTTCCTCCGCGAACCACCACATCTTGATGCCGGTGATCAGCAGGAAGGCGCCGAACACATAGAGCAGCCAGTGGAAATGGGCGATCAGCCAGACGCCGGCGAAGATCATCGCGGTGCGCATGACGATGGCACCGATGACGCCGAGCGCCAGCACGCGCTTCTGCAATTCCAGCGGGATGGCGAAGAAGCTGAACAGCATCAGCCAGACGAACACGTTGTCGACCGACAGCGACTTTTCGATCAGGTAGCCGGTGACGAATTCGAGCGCCTTTGCGTTGGCCACCTCGCGCCCGGCGGTGCCGTCGAGATACCACCACAGCGCGCCGGCGAAAGCGAGCGAGATGGCGACCCAGATTGCCGACCAGCTCGCCGCTTCCCTGAACGAAACCCGGTGCTGCCTGCCGCCGCCGACCACGAACAGGTCGATTGCCAGCATCACCAGGACGATGGCGAAAAAGCCCGCCCACATCCACCACGTGCCGATTGTTTCCATTGACCGATGCTCCCTGTCAGACCCGCCTTGCCGTTCCGCCGCCGCCCGAGGGCACCAAACGAAACGGCCCTTTGTCCAGCGAGGACGAAGGGCCGTGTTCGTGACAAGGGAGCCTTCGCCATCGCGGCAAAGGTCTTGCTCGCAGCCATCTCGCGATGGCCGCCCGGGGCGCCGGACAACTCCACGATTCGGGAGCTGCCGTATTGACGACGCCGCGGCGGAGAGCTACTCCCCCTTGGGACAGCTCGAATTTACGATACCTGAACGAAAGAGTCAACTATTTCCTGCGCCCGCCCGCGGGCCGGGTCGATCCGGGCAATCGGCCGGCCCGGCCGCAAAGCGTCGATCGCCCTGCAACCCGCATGGAATGGCGATCTTCCGGCATGCCGGGCTGGAAGGCTCGTGTTTACTGCCTCTCAGGCCGATGGCAAGGCGGACGGCGGCCAGGCGCAGCTTACTTGCCGGCCGGCGCGTCCTTGACGATGTCGAGCAGTTCGACCTCGAAGTTCAACGTCGCCTTGGGCGGAATCGGACCGGTTCCGTTCTCGCCGTAGGCGATCGCCGGCGGACACACCAGGCGCGCCTTGCCGCCGACCTTCATCATCTGCACCCCCTCGGTCCAGCACTTGATGACGCCGTTGAGCGGGAACTCGGCGGGCGCACCGCGCGCGACCGAACTGTCGAATTCCAGGCCGCTCGGCAGCTTGCCCACGTAATGCACCTTGACCTTGTCCTCCGCCTTGGGCGCTGCGCCGCTGCCCCGCACCAGCGGGATGAACACCAGCCCCGACGCCGTCTTCACCGCGCCCTTTTCCTTGGCGGCCGCGTCGGCGAAGGTTTCGCCCTCCTTCGCCTGCTTGTCGACGAGCGCGGCGCGCCGGCTCTGCGCCAGCGTCGATACCTTCGGGCCATACACATCCATATCAACCGCCGCCTTCCGGCCTTCCACCGCGTCGCCGATACCCTGCTTGACCATCTCCAGTTCGGCCGGCGACATGGCGAACACGCTGGTCTGGCGCCCCATGATCTGGCCCAGCGCGTAGAAGGTCTTCTGCTCCTCGGTCATTTCGGCGGCCAGTGCCGATGCGCCCAAGGTCAGCAATGCCAGCGCCGCGATCGTGTGTTTCATGGATTTGTCCTTGTGCAAGTCGATTGAAAGAGCGCGCAGCATACCCTATCGACCCGGGCGGGCTCGCCACGGCGCTTTGGCGGATCAGGGCTCGCCGTCTGCGCGCGCCAGATCGCCGAGCGGCATCCAGGGCAAATGGGTGGTCATCCAGATGTGGCGGGTCGGCGGAAAACGCTCCGGGTGTTCGAGCGTGGCGGTGGTGATGTCGATGGTGCCCGGCCAGTCGGCGTGCTCGAAGGCGAGTTGCGCGCCGCAGTTCGCGCAGAAGTAGCGCAGCGACGGCGCCGACGAGCGGTATCGCGCCGGCGTGCCGGCGGTCCAGCGGAACTTCGCCCGTGGCAGCGTGGCCCAGGTCACCAGGGTCGCCCCGGTGGTGCGACGGCAGATGGTGCAATGGCAGTTGGCGACATCGTCGAGCGTGTCGGCATCGAGCGCATAGCGGCAAGTGCCGCAGTGACACGCGCCCCGCAACATCATGTCACCTGCACAAGCGCGCGAGTTGCGGCCGATCCACCTGCCCCGGCGCCGGCAATGGCCGCGTTGGTGCCGCCGCGCGGCAGCTTGCCCGGCAGGACGATACCTTCGCCTGATTCGGTCATCTTCGCTCCTTTACAACAGATCGCGCAGCCGGTAGTAGAGCATGCCCAGCACCAGCGCCGGGGTGCGCAGCATGCGCCCGCCGGGAAACGCGTGATGCCTGAGCCGGGCGTAAAGATCGAAGCGCTCGGCCTGCCCGGCAATGGCTTCGGCGACCAGTCTGCCGGCCATGCCGGTGAGCGCCACGCCGTGGCCGGAGAAGCCTTGCAGGTAAAAGATGTTCGGTTCGACGCGGCCGAAATCCGGCGCGCGGTTCATCGTGATATCGACAAAGCCACCCCAGGCAAAGTCGATCGAGATATCCGCGGCGAGCTGGGGAAACACCTTGCGCATGCGCGCCTTCATGCTCTGCGCGAGGTTGGGCGGCGTCATCGTGCTGTAGCTGACCCGCCCGCCGAAGAGCAGGCGGCCGTCGCCACTCAAACGGAAATAGTCGAGCACGAAGTTGGTGTCGCAGACGGCGGCGCGGTCGCGTATCAGCGCCCCGGCCAAACCGTGCGGCAGCGGCTCGGTGGCGACGATGTAGGTGCCGACCGGCATGATGCGCGCCGCCAGCGCCGGCACCAGGCCGCCGAGATAGACGTTGCCGGCCAGCACCACGAAATCGCAGCGCACCGCGCCACCGGCCGTGCTGACCAGCGGCTGCGCGCCGCGCGCGATGCCGGTCGCGCGGCTGTGCTCGAAGATGCGCACGCCCGCGGCACGGGCTGCGGCGGCGAGCCCGAGGCAATACTTGAGCGGATGCAGATGGCCTGATAGCGCATCGTGAAGGCCGGCGTAAAAGCGCGGGCTGGCGATCCAGTCGCCGATGTCGCCGTGCTCGATCCAGCGCCAGTGCGGGTAGCCGTAGGCGCGCTCGCTGGACTCCTGCCAACGGCGCAGCGCGCTCGCCTTGCGCGCGTTCACCGCCACCGACAAATAACCGGGCACGAAATCGCAGTCGATCTTGTAGTCGGCGATGCGCTCGCGCAGCAGTTGCAGCCCATCGACCGTGACATCCCAGGCGCGCCTGGCATCGGCCGCGCCGAGTTGCGCTTCGATCGCGTCGTCGCTCGCATGGCCGACGATCGCCTGTCCGCCGTTGCGGCCCGAGGCGCCCCAGCCGACGCGCTCGGCCTCCAGCAGCACAACCGAATAGCCGCGCCGCGCCAGTTCGATCGTCGCGGACAGGCCCGCCAATCCGCCCCCGACCACGCAGACATCGGCCCGCGTCTCGCCCGCAAGCGACGGTTCTGCCGTGCCGGCCGGCGCGCTGGCGGTGTAGTACGAATTGCGGATCAGCGCGTCTTCGCTCGCCAGCATTTCGCGCCCCGCTTCAACCGGCGCGCGCGACACGGCCTGCCAGGTAAGTCCACACGAATGTGGACGCGGCATTGGCCGTGAGTTCGGCAACGTCGTAGGGCGGTGCGACCTCGACGCAATCCATGCCGACGAAATCGAGGCCGGCCAATTCCTCCAGCAGCGTGAGCACCTGGGCGGTAGTCATGCCGCCCGGCTCCGGCGTGCCCGTACCGGGCGCGAATGCGGGGTCGAGGCAGTCGATGTCGATCGTCAGATAGACCGGCGCAGCGGCCGCATGAACGCGACGACCAATCTCATCGATGACGAACGCAAGTTGCGCCGGACTCTCCGCGCCGCGCAGTTCGCGAGCGGTGAATACGCGTCCGCCCACGCTGTTGACATAGTCGCGCGCCGCCTTCTCGCCCGACGAGCGGATGCCGATCTGCAGCGTCGCTTCGGGCACCAGCAAACCTTCCTGCAGCGCCTCCCGGGTCCACGTGCCGTGTCCCGACGGTTCGCCGAAATGATCGGTCCATGTGTCGCAGTGGGCGTCCAGATGCACCAGCGCCAGCGGCCGGCCCAAGACCTTGCGATAGGTGCGCAACAACGGCAGGGTGAGCGAATGATCGCCACCCAGCCAGGCCATGTGGTGGGCCTGGATCAGCGCCTCGGCCTGCGGCTGCAGCGCTTCTCGCATCGCGGCCAGCGAAGTGTTCGGATGCGGCAGGTCGCCGGCATCGCAGATGTGGCCGAGTGGCGAAACGTCGAAGAACGGGTGACCCGCATCGCACAGCATCTGGCTTGCGCGGCGTATCGCCGACGGACCGAAGCGCGCACCGGGCCGATTGGTCACCGCGCCGTCCCAGGCGATGCCGGCGACGCAAAAGCGCCGGCCGGGCGCCTGGTTACGAGCCGGCGCGTTAAGGAATGTGCCGGAACTCAGGTACGGGAAAGCGTGATTGCTCATGGCGACGTGTCCTGGAGCGGGGCCGGAACGGCTTCGCCCGGTCCGCCCAATTGGCGCTGCCGTTATTAACAATTCAGGGAGGCGATGGTACCATTCGCGACTGGGTCCGCCAAGGTCACGGCGCGGCCAAGCCTGCCCCCACGCCCTGATGCCAGATATCGCCCGCGACAGGATCGCCGCCGTCCCGGTTTCGACGCGCCACTCCGTGAGGCGCCATCGGCGCAGCCGCGCGGTTGCCGAGCCGGCGGCGGCGCAGTCGCTACCCCGCGTGCCGATGTGAAGCCGGTCGCCGTCATCCAGTACGCCGGCAACGATGGTCCCGGCCGTTTTGCCGACTACATGGCGGCGCGGCGTCTGCCGCTGTGCGTATTTCAGGCATGGAACGGCGAGGCGCTGCCACGCACGCTCGACGGATTCGGCGGACTGTGCCTGCTCGGCGGGCCGATGAGCGTGAATGACGACCTGGCCTTCCTGCGCGAGAGCGAGGCACTGATCCGCGCCGCAATCGGCGACGATGTGCCCGTACTCGGCCATTGCCTGGGCGGCCAGTTGATGTCATCCGCGCTCGGCGGCAAGGTAACGCGCGCCGCACAGCCGGAGATCGGCTGGATCGACATTTCGACGCAGCCGGACAGCAACGCCGCCGACTGGTTCGATTGCGATGCCTTCAGCATCTTCCAGTGGCACGCCGACACGTTCTCGGTGCCGGCCGGCGCGCGGCATCTGGCCGCCAGCGCCGCGTGCGAGAATCAGGCTTTCGCCTGCGGCGAACTGCACCTGGCGATGCAGTTCCACTGCGAGATCACGATCGAGAAGATCGACGACTGGATCGGCAGCGAAGCCGGCCGCGCGGAAATCGCGGCATGCGCGGTTGCAAGCGTGCAGTCGCCGGCGCAGATTCGTGCCCTGACCCGCGAACGGATCGCCGCCAGCCTGCGCACGGCGGACCACATTTACCAGCGATGGACGCGCAATCTGCGCCTCTGATGGCGCAAAC
>JADJSA010000002.1 GCA_016711925.1 Candidatus Methylophosphatis haderslevensis | reverse complement strand
CGCTCCCATGCCGCCGCCCGGGCCGCGCTGGAGGCCGGATTCCGCGACACCTACAACGTACTCGAGGGCTTCGAGGGCGATCGGGATGCCAATGGGCAACGCAATCGGGTCGGCGGCTGGCGCCACGCCGGCTTGCCATGGCAGCAGAGCTGATGCGTCGGACGTCCAGGGGTCGATAGCGCGATCGGCGGAGCCCCAATGTTGAAGCAATCGCGTGCCAAGCGGGCGAGTCGCGCGCCCGCCGCCATCCGCAGGCTGCGAGTCTGTACCTACAACATCCACAAAGGGTTTTCGCAGTTCAATCGCCGCATGGTGATTCACGAACTTCGCGAACGGCTGCGCACCCTGGATGCCGACATCGTCTTTCTGCAGGAGGTGCAGGGACTGCACCTGGGGCACTCGACCCGCCATTCGGACTGGCCACAGCGTCCGCAGCACGAGTTTCTCGCCGAAGACTTCTGGTTGCAGACAGCCTACGGCGGCAATGCGCTGTATGACCACGGTCACCACGGCAACGCCATCCTGTCGCGCTACCCGATCCTGTCTACGCAGAACCAGGACATCTCCGACCATCTGTTCGAAAAGCGCGGTCTGCTCCATTGCGAGATCGCCCTGCCCGGATTCGTGTTGCCCGTGCATTGCGCCTGCATCCATCTCGGGCTGACAGACGGTACCCGACGGCGCCAGATGCGGGCGATCGTCGAGCGCATGAGTTTGCTGGCCGGCGGGCATGCGCCGTTGATCATCGCCGGCGATTTCAACGACTGGCGCAATCGCGCCGACGATCGTTTGTGCGACACCTTGGGCGTGACCGAAGCCTTCGCCGGCCAGGGCGGGCGGCCCGCACGAAGCTTTCCCAGCACGCTGCCAGTGCTGCGGCTCGACCGCATCTACGTTCGCGGCTTCAATGTCGAAAATGCCGAGGCACACTACGGCCCGCCGTGGTCGAAGATTTCCGACCACGCCGCGCTGACCGCGCAACTGGCGCCGCTGTGAAATGGACGAGCGCAAAGCCGAATGCCTGCCCGGACATCGCATCGCTCTGCTCGAGAGCGGCACGCAGTATTTCCCGGCACTGCAAGCGGCGCTGGATGCGGCCGAGTTCGAGGTCTTTCTGCAGACCTACCTGTTCGAGAACGACGAAACCGGGCGACGCATTGCGGCAGCACTGACTCGCTGCGCCAGCCGCAATGTAGCGGTACGCCTGATGGTCGACGGTTTCGGTGCGCGCGAGTTTGTCGAAACCATGATGCCGCAACTGCTCCAGGCCGGTGTTCAGGTGCTGGTCTTCCGGCGCGAAATCGGCTCGTTCGTTCTGCGACGCCACCGCCTGCGCCGGCTGCATCGCAAGGTCGCCGTGATCGACGGCCGGCTGGCCTTCGTCGGCGGCATCAACGTGATCGACGACATGCACACGCCCCACCACACGCCGCCGCGCTACGACTACGCAGTAAGCGTCGAAGGACCGATCCTTGCCGAAATACTGACCTCCTGCCGCAATCTGTGGGAGCAGGTTGCCTGGGTCAACCTGCGCCGGCGCCTGTTGTTGCGCGACACCCGCCCGGCCAGGACGGATCCGGTCGGCGAACTCAGTGCGCGCTACGTGATACGCGACAACCTGCGCCACCGCCGCGACATCGAGTCCGCCTATCTCGACGCGATCAACGATGCGACGCGGGAGATATTGATCGCCAATGCCTACTTCCTGCCGGGGCGTCGCTTCCGCCAGGCGCTGCTTCAGGCGGCAGCGCGCGGCGTATCGGTCAGGCTGCTTCTGCAGGGTCGGGTCGAATACCTGCTGCTGCACTACGCCACACGCGGCTTGTACGGGTCGCTGCTCGAGGGCGGCGTGCGGATCGTCGAGTACCACAGCAGTTTCCTGCACGCCAAGGTGGCGGTGATTGATGGCCTGTGGAGCACGGTGGGGTCGAGCAACATCGACCCGTTCAGCCTGTTGCTCGCACGCGAAGCCAACGTCATCGTGCGTGACGCGGGCTTCGCCGCCGAGCTTCGCGAAAGCCTCGAGCGTGCCATCGAACGGGGTGCGGCCGAACTCAAGCCGGCCGACTGGAAACGCACGCCGCTGCTTACCCGGGTCACCAGTTGGCTGGCCTACGGCCTGGTGCGGCTGATGATGGGCATCACCGGTTTTTCGCGCCACCACTGAGGCGCGGCCGGATCCGCCATGCGTTTGGACTCGGAAGCGGCGAGCCGATCCTGACCGCTCGTCGGACCCGGCCGCCACTCAGCACCACTGCGCCGGCGCAGGCAGGCCGCGCAGACGCGGGACGCGGGACAGATTCCAGTGCTGCGCTGCCCAGACCCACACCTCGCGCACGCCGGCCCGGCGTAGGTCCGCGGGTGGCGCCTGGCCGAGAAATTCGAGGGTGGCGCACAGGATCTGGGCGGCCGGCACATCCGCGATCGGCCGTGCCAGGGTTTGCTTGGACAACTTGTCGCCGCTCCGGTCAAGTGCCACCGGCAAGTGGCCATAGGACGGCGTCGGCACACCGAGCAGGCGCTGCAGCAGAATCTGCCGTGGCGTCGAGTCGAGCAGGTCGGCGCCGCGTACCACGTCTGTTACGCCTTGCGCCGCATCGTCGACGACCACTGCGAGCTGATAGGCGATCTGTCCGTCGGCATGCGCGAGCACGAAGTCGCCGACCTCGCACTCGACGTTCTGGACGATTTCGCCTTGTACGCGGTCGACCAGCCTGACCACCGCATCGGTTTCTCCGGCATCGACCCGCAGCCGGGTCGATCGCGCCGTGCGCCCGGCGGCCATGCCGGCGCGACAGGTTCCCGGATAGCGCCGTGCGCCATCCACGGCCGGGGCGGAGTCGGCAATATCGCGGCGCGAGCAGGCGCAGCCGTAGGTTCGGCCAGCCGCCGCCAACCGGTCAAGGGCCGCCCGGTAAAGTTCGGTCCGACGGCTCTGCCAAACCGGCGGCGCGTCCCAGACGAAGCCCAGTCGTTCCAGCTCGCGCAGAATTGCCCGGTCGGCGCCGGCCTGGCTGCGCGGGCCATCGATATCCTCGATGCGCACCAGCCAGCGTCCGCCGCCGCGGCGGGCGTCCAGCGCGCTGCCGACCGCCGCCACCAGCGAGCCGAAATGCAACGGACCGCTCGGCGAGGGGGCAAACCGCCCGACGCAGGTCGGACCGGGATCGCACGGCACAACGGCGCGCAACGCGGGTTTGGGCTGATCGGTGGTCATCGGCAAAGCCGGCGGGCACGCGGGCGCGCCGGGCCGCTATTACTTTCGTACAATTGACGGAAGGAACGCCAAGTTGGACATTGTAGCCACCCGCGAACGGGGTGGCCGAATGCCGACGCCACGCTCCCGCAACCGATCCTTTCGGCAATGCCGCGTGACGCGGCACCATTGATCCGCATGTCTCCGGCCCTCGCTTCCGCTGACGCCGTCCGCAATCGCCAGGAAATGCTCATCGCCGGCCAGGCGCGGCTCGAATGCATGCGCCTGCTGGCCACGCTTGCCCGCAACGCGCTGCCGATCAGCGGCTGCGTCGTGCTGGTGGTCGCTATCTGGATGTGGAATCTGATCGATCAGCGTCTGGTCCTCGCTTGGACCGGCCTGATGGGTGGATTGATCGCGGCGGGACTGTTGATGTATGCGAGTTTCCGCGGCAATGCGCAAGATATTCGCCACGCCGCTGCCTGGGAACGCCGATTCACGATCAAGAGCCTGATCAATGGCGCGGCATGGGGCGTGCTGGCGTTGCTGGCGCTTCCCCAGGGCGCCGAAAACCCGCAAATTTTCCTGGTTCTCACTCTGACGACCGTGGCGCTCGGCGCCACCGGAGTGCTCGCGCCGAGCAGGACGGCCTACTACGGATTCGTTTTTCCGGCGCTGGTGCCGCTGGCGCTCGCGCTGATCATCGGCGCGGCAAAATCGGTTGCGCTTGTCGGGTGGTCGATGTTGGCCTATCTGCTCCTGCTGCTGTTGCTGCACGACTTGTTCCATCGCAGCCTGAAGTCCACGCTGATCAAGCGCCTGGAGAGCGACGCGCTGGCCCAGGAGCAGCAGGTCATACTCGACACCGCCGCCGAGGCGATCTGCTTCATCAAGCCCCACTTCATGGTCAAATGCAATCGCCGCTTTGCCGACCTGCTCGGTTATACGATAGAAGAGATCGTCGGCCGTCCGTCGTGGGCCTGGCAAGCCAGCAACGATGAATGGCGGCGGATTGCCCGCGAATCCGAGCCGGCGATCCGCAACGGACGTGCCTACACCACGGTGACCGAGTTCAAACGCCGCGACGGCTCGCGCTTTCACGCCGAGATCACCGGCCGCGCGGTCGACCCGGAAAACCTCGCCCTGGGCATGGTGTGGATGGGCGAAGACATCACCGCCCGCCTCAAGACCGAAGCCGCGTTGAAGGCCTCCGAGGATCGCTTCCGGCGTCTGGTCTCGCTGTCGTCCGACTGGTACTGGGAGCAGGACGCCGAGCTGCGCTTTACCCGCGTATCCGGATCGGTGTTCGAGAAGAACAACATCGACCTGTCGAACACGCTGGGCAAGCGGCGCTGGGAGGATACGTCCGTGCGCGGCGTCAGTCCCGAGCAATGGCGCACCCATCGCATGTTGCTCGAGCAGCGCAAGCCGTTCCGCGATTTCGTTTTCCAGGTGCTGGGGCCGGCCGGCGATCTGCGCTGGTGTTCGAGCAGCGGCAATCCGGTGTTCGACGAGCAGGGTCGCTTCTGCGGCTACCACGGGGTCGGCACCGACATCACCGAGCGGGTGCGCGGCGCGGAGCGATACCGCCATCTGGCCTATCACGACATGCTGACCGGACTGCCGAATCGCCGGCTGTTTTCCGACCGGCTTGAGCAGGCGATCGCCCGCGCCCGTCGCAAGGGGCATCGGGTTGCCGTGATGCTGCTCGATCTGGACGACTTCAAGATCATCAACGACAGCCATGGCCATTCGACCGGCGACGAGGTGCTGATCGCGGTCAGCCACCGGCTGCGTCAGGCGGTGCGCGAGTCCGATACCGTTGCGCGTCTGGGCGGCGACGAATTCGTCGTTCTGCTGCCCGAAACGCTGCACACGGAAGATGCCGCCACCGTGGCGCAAAAGATCATCGAAACCGTTCGCGAGCCGGTGGAAATCGGCAGCCGACAATACCTGCTGGGCGCCTCGGTCGGCCTGGCGTTGTTTCCCGACCACGCCGCGACTGCCGAACGCCTGCTTCAGCAGGCCGATATTGCGATGTACATGGCCAAGCGGCGCGGCGGCTCCGCGCTGCAATGCGCGGTGGAGCCGGCAGAGGGCAGCGCGGTGCAGCGCAACCCGGCTGGTTCAGCAGCCGATGCGCGCAAGGCTAGCCCGGCAGGCGTTGGCATTCGCTCGGTGAGCATCGGCTCTGCGGGCGTCGGGCCTTGGCCCGCGGCATGCCCTGGAACCCTATCATGGATATTGGGCCTTCAGGCATCGCCGCGGGCAGCGATTCGGCGTGCGAAAGTCAAGCGGCGCTGACGCCGACCGTTGTGAGGGTCGGCGTGCGACGCATCAGGCGGTGCCGGCGGCTGCGACCGTATTGCTTGCCGTGCCCGGACGACGCAGCCGGGACGCCGATCGTGCCGACACGAGGGCGACCGTCAGCGAAGCCAGATAGGGCATCGACTGGGCCAGCAGGATCACCGACCACATGATCGCCTCGACCTTGCTTTCGCCACCGGGGAGCACGTTGCCGGCGGCATTGATCGCCGGCGGCGCGGTCATCACCACCACGGAAACCACCGCGCCGATCAGCAGCGCGGCCAGCAGCAGCACTTCTTCGCGTGCCGTGGTCAGTGCGCCGAGCAGGCTGTCGCCGCGCCCGCCCTTGGCGGTCCGGACGAACACGCCGCGCTTGGCCCACAGGCCTTGCAGAACGCCGCGCGCAATCGCATGCGACAGCGACAGACTGGCGAGCGAGGCGCCGAACACGTCGCGCCAACTGCAGTCCACCTGCTTCATGTAGAGCAGCGGGCCATACACCGCCTTTGCCGCCAGAAAACCGAGCACCGGCACCAGATAGACCGGTAGCGGCAGGCTGAAGTTGGCCGGGCTCACTACCATGCCGACCGTCCATACCAGCGAGGCGAGCGTGAACACCAGATGCAGCGCGTCGGCGAACCAGCCGAACCAGCCGGTAAGGAAGTGGAAGCGTTGTCCGCGACTGAGCGCGCCGCGACCGGCAAGCCAGTTCCAGCGCCGCTTGAGAATCTGCATGGCGCCGAACGCCCAGCGCGTGCGCTGCGACTTGAAGGCGCCGAAGTCAGTCGGCGTGAGTCCCTCGCCGAGCACGGCGTCGACGTAGCGGGTTTCCCAGCCGCCGTTCATCAGACGCAGGCCGAGTTCGGCGTCTTCGCAGATGCACCACTCCGACCACTTGCCGCTGTCGACGAGGGCGGTCTTGCGTACCAGCGTCATGGTGCCGTGCTGGATGATCGCGTCACGCTCGTTGCGGTGATGCATGCCGATGCGGAAGAAGCCATCGAACTCCCAGTTGCACATGCGGCGAAATGCGTTGTGCTTGAAATCGCGGTGCGCTTGCGGTGCCTGGACGACCGCAACCCTGGGCGCATCGAAATGCCCGACCAGCCGCGACAGCCAGTCCGGGCTGACCACGTAATCGGCATCCACCACGCCCACCACTTCGGTCCGCGGATCGGTCTGTGTCAGCGCGTAGTTCAGCGCGCCGGCCTTGAATCCGGGCCAGTTGTCGAGGTGGAAGAAGCGGAATTTCGGCCCGAGGTGCGCGACATAAGCCTGCACCGGCTGCCACACCGACGCGTCCTTGGTGTTGTTGTCGATCACCAGCACCTCGAAGTTCTGGTATTGGAGCTTCGCCAGGCTGTCGAGCGTGAGCTTCACCATCTCCGGCGGTTCGTTGTAGCAGGGCAGATGGATCGACACGAACGGCTGGTTGGCCGGCTCATTGCGCGGTGCCAGGGGTGTGAATCGGCGCAGCCAGTTGCGTGCCCACATCACTTCGACCAGCTCGAAGCCGCCGACCAGGACGGTCGCCATCATGAACAGCAGCGCCGGCATCAGCAGCGCATACATGACCCAGTCGACCGGACCGAGGTAGAACTCGAAGGGGAGCGCAGCCAGCCAGACAAACAATGTCACGCAGACTTGGATCAGCACGCAGAAAACCACCCGCTCGGCGACGCGCAGCCGACGGAAGGCGCCGGCGAAGACGAACATCGGCAAGAGCGCGAGGGCTGAAGCCAGTAGCGCCTTGTTCTGCCAATGGCTGTCGGCGACCATCGGTCCCTCGAGCGGGTACTTCATTTCGCGGTAAGCGTCGAACATGCCCCAGTAACCGCCGGCGCGACCTTCCTCGGTGATCTTCCAGGGCTGATCGAACGCTTCCATCAGGTAGTAGCGCACCGGCCGTTCGAGCGTGCGGTCGAGGAATTCGCGCATGAACCGGGCTTGGTTTTCCTTCGACGCCTCGGCATCGCCGATGCGATCGCCGTTCGAAGGCCAGCCGACTTCGCCGATCACAATGCGTTTGCTGGGAAATGCCCGGCGCAGTTCGTCGTAACGGCGGAACACGTGGTCGACCGCATTTTCGACCGCAATGCCTTCCCAGTAGGGCAGCAGGTGTACGGTGATGTAGTCGACCTGGCGCGCCAGTTCGGGATGCTTGAGCCAGACGTGCCATGGCTCGGCAGTGGTCACCGGCACACCGAGCTTGCCGCGCACGCGCTTGAGATAGGCGGACAACTCGGCCACCGTGAGGTCGCCGCGAAGCAGCGACTCGTTGCCGACGATCACCGCCTGGACATTGCCGGTTCCGCGCACCGAACGAACCAGCGCGGCCATTTCCTTGTCGTTGGCAGCCGCGTCGGTCGAAAGCCAGGCCCCCGCGGTGACTTTCAGGCCGTATTCCGAAGCGAGTCGCGGCAGGCTCTCGTTGGGCGCCGACGCGTAGGTGCGGATGTGCTGCGTGTGCTCGGCGAGTAACTGCAGGTCGTTGCGGAAATCGGCCTCGGTCGGATAGTTGCCGTCGCGTGGATCCTGGTGGCGCTGAAACCCCGAATAGGCAAAGCCCTGAACGCCCGATTCTTCCCAATCGACGAAGTCGACCGCAGGATTGAACCACTGCCAGCCGACGAAATTGAGGATCGCGACGGCCAGCGCGATCACGATCGCCGCGACACCGAATCTGAATCGATCACCGGTAGCCGGCTTTTCGACCGGCAATGAAATGCCTTCGCGCAGCGGTTCCGTTGCAGTACTCACTGAAGAAAACTCCATTTTCTCAATTCGTTATCCGACATTGCCTGGGGCCATCTGGCTCGGGACGGCGGAGTATGGCACTGCAGCATCCCGATTGCCAGATGTCTCCGCACGCCGACGCGATGTTTACGGCAAATCTTTGAAAGAATTTCAATTTCGATTGCCAAGCCTTTGTGCAATCGGGAAAATCACGCTCCGTTGCGGCATTGACTCAGGCCACTAACGCGCTTCGCGCCGTTCCGGCATACCGGCCGGCGCATATTTCGTTACATTTGACCGATACCGGATGACCCGACTCACCCTGTTAGCTCGCGCACGCGCGATTCCATGACTGCCGCCCGGCGACTGGTGCTTGGCCTGCTGTTGCTGGCGGCGGGGTCGGCAATGCTCTGGGTCTGGCGGCAGGGGCAGCCCGGCACGGTCGCCGATCCGCCGGTATCCCGCATCGCCTGCCTCTCCTATGCGGCGTACCGCCTGCCTGGAGAAACCCCTTTCGACCCGGCCCAGATCGTGTCGGAAGCACGCATCGAGGCCGACCTGCGCTTTATTGCCAGCCACACCAGTTGCGTTCGCAGTTATTCGGTCGGGCAGGGCATGGACGCCGTGCCGCGCGTCGCCCAGCGGCTGGGCATGCAGGTTCTGCTGGGAATCTGGATCGGCCGCAACAAGCTTCTCAACGAGAAGGAAATCGCGCTCGGAATCGCCACCGCGCGGGCGTACCCCGACACCGTAAGTGCGGTCGTCGTCGGCAATGAAGTGCTGTTGCGCGGCGAGCAGCCGGAAGCGGCGCTTGCCGCGTACATCTCCCGCGTTCGCGCCGAGGTGCCACAACCGGTGACTTACGCCGACGTCTGGGAGTTCTGGTTGCGCCATGCCCGACTTGCGGAAGCGGCCAGTTTTGTCACCGTGCACATTCTGCCGTTCTGGGAAGACGATCCGGTGCCGATCGACCATGCGGTCGACCATGTGCTATCGATCTACGACAAGGTGAAGGCCCGCTTTCCCGGCCAAGACGTCGTCATCGGCGAAACCGGATGGCCGAGCGTCGGGCGCGACCGCCACGGGGCGCTGCCGTCGCGCGCGAACGCAGCCCGCTTCGTCCGCGGCGTGGTCGCGGCGGCGGAGCAACGCAGGATCCGCTACAACGTGGTCGAAGCGTTCGACCAGCCGTGGAAGCGGCAACTCGAAGGCGCGGTCGGTGGCTACTGGGGCATTTTTGCCAGCGACGGCAGCGCCAAGTTCCCGCTCCATGGCCCGGTGGTCGAAGAACCGCGCTGGATCTGGGGCCTGGGCTGCGGAGCCTTGGTCGGCCTGCTGTTCTTGCTGACCTGCGTCGCGTGCAAGCAGCGACCGACCTTGCCAGCCTGCCTTGGGCTGGGATTGACCGGCATGGCGGCGGGCGTTGCGCTTGCCGTGCAGGCGCGCACGGTCTGGCTTACCGCCCGCACGCCGTTCGAGTACGGTGTTGGCGCCTGCTTCTCGGGGATTTCCTTGGCCGCCTGCTGGCTGCTGGGGTGGTCTTTGGCGCATTGGCTCAATGTCGGCCCGGCGCGGCAGGTTTCGGCGGTCGTCCGGGTCAGGAACGATCCCGCCGCGCAAGGGCTGCTGTCAGTGACTCGGATCGTCCTGCTGTTCGGCACTGCCGCGACCAACTTGCTGCTGGTTTTCGATTCGCGCTATCGCGACTTTCCGATCGAATGGCTGGTTGCGCCGGCAAGCGGGTTTGCCCTGCTGGCAATCGTCGGGCCGCGGGGCGCGGCCGCGGATGATGCGCGGGAGGAATGGCTGCTGGCAGCCGTGATATTGGCGAGCCTTCCGGCAATCGTCGCGATCGAAGGCTTGGCCAACCTGCATGCGCTCGTCTGGGTTGCGCTGTGCGCAATGCTGGCTCTTTCGCTGGGATTACCGTGGAAAGGCGCTGCGCTGCGCCGGGCGCACAAGTACCAATAGGCCGAGCAACAGACCGGTGGCGGATAAAACGAACTGGTAGAGAACCAGCCCCGCCACTCCCGCCACCGCGGCAGTGGCGGCCAGCCAGCGCCAGCGCAACACGGTTGCGGCAACACCGGCGCCGAGCACGAACCAGCCCAGCCAGCCGCGCGCGAAGCTCATGATGATGGCCAGCCGCAACCCGCACCACCATGGACCCTGTCCGGAATCGCACAGATGGCCGATGTCGGCCGGCTCGATCATCCAGTGTCGGGCGAACAAGGCGGCGGCAAGCGCAATCATCAGCAGCATTGCGATCGGTATCCACGAAAGCCGGCGCGCCATTGCGGTTGCCGCGACGATCAGACGTTGAACAGGAAGTTCAGCACATCGCCGTCCTTGACGACGTATTCCTTGCCCTCTGCGCGCATCTTGCCGGCTTCCTTTGCGCCCTGTTCGCCGCCGTGCGCGAGGAAGTCGGGGTGGGAAATGGTTTGTGCGCGGATGAAACCGCGTTCGAAATCCGTATGAATCACGCCGGCAGCTTGTGGCGCGGTATCGCCGACATGGATGGTCCAGGCCCGAACTTCCTTGACCCCGGCCGTAAAGTAGGTCTGCAAGCCGAGCAACTTGTAGCCGGCACGAATCAACCGATCGAGCCCCGGCTCGTCGAGCCCGAGATCGGCGAGAAATGCCTGTTTGTCGGCCTCGTCGAGATCGGCCAGTTCGGATTCGATCTTGGCGCACAGTACGATCACCGGCGCGCCTTCCGCGTCGGCATGGGCTTGCAGCCGCGCGACGTGGGGGTTGTTTTGGAAGCCGTCCTCGAGCACGTTGGCGACATACATCGCCGGTTTCACCGTAAGCAGGCACAGCGGTTTGAGCAGCAGCTTGTCGCCTGCCGAAAGATCCAGCGTTCGCGCTGGCCTGCCCTGGTTCAAATGGGGTAGCAGGCGCTCGAGCACGGCGACCAGTCTTTGGGCTTCCTTGTCGCCGGCCCGGGCCTTCTTGCTGTCGCGATTGAGCGTGCGCTCGGCCACCGCAAGGTCTGCCAGGGCCAGTTCGGTGATGATGGTCTCGATGTCGGCAATCGGATCGACCTGCCCATTGACGTGAACCACGTTCGGGTCGTCGAAACAGCGGACGACGTTGATGATGGCATCGGTTTCGCGAATGTTGGCGAGAAACTGATTGCCCAGACCTTCCCCCTTCGATGCGCCCGCGACCAGTCCGGCAATGTCGACGAATTCCACGATCGCCGGCTGGATTTTCTGCGGTTTGACGATCTTCGCCAGTTCCGCCAGGCGCGGGTCGGGCACCTCGACGATGCCGACGTTGGGCTCGATAGTGCAAAACGGATAATTCTCCGCTGCGATTCCAGCCTTGGTCAGCGCATTGAACAGGGTGGATTTGCCGACATTCGGCAGGCCGACGATACCGCATTGGAGACTCATGACTTGCCTTCCTGGGTGTCCAAGCCGGCGGATTTCGCCGGCTTGCCGTTGAGTTTCTGCATCGCCGAGTTCCATTCGCCGCGCGCGATCACCGGCCATGCGGCGATTGCGCGGTCGAGCGCAGCGTCGATCAAGTCGCGCTCGTCACGCCCAGGTGGTTTGAGCACGAAGTTGACGACTTCGTTGCGGTCGCCCGGGTGGCCGATACCGATGCGCAGCCGCCAAAAATCCTGTGTGCCGAGGTGGGCGGTGATGTCCTTCAAGCCGTTGTGACCACCGAGGCCGCCACCGAACTTGACCCGCAGTTCGCCGGGCGGAATGTCCAATTCGTCGTGCACCACCAGGATTTCGGCCGGCGCGATGCGGTAGAACCGCGCCATTGCGCCGACAGCCTGCCCCGAACGGTTCATGAATGTTTGCGGCAACAGTATGGTTAGCGAATCGGCGCGCGAATGCCCGACCTGACCGTGATACCGTGATTCGCGATTCAGGCCGACCCCATGTTTCGCCGCCAGGACTTCACAAAACCAAAACCCGGCGTTGTGCCGGGTTTCGCGGTAGTCGGCGCCGGGATTTCCGAGGCCGACCACCAATCGCGGTGCGAGATGCATGGTTTCAATCAGCACGCACCGCGCGCTGCATTATTTCTTGGCCGGTTCGGGCGAAGCGGCGGCTGGCGCCGCTTCGTCGGCAGCCTGCTCGTCGGCCTTGGGTCCGCGCGGCATCGTGATCGATGCAATCACCGGATCTTCGCCCTTGTGCAGCACCGGTTCGACGCCCTTGGGCATCGGGATCTCGGACACATGCATCGAATGGCCGGACGTCAGATGCGCCAGATCGACTTCGATGAACTCCGGCAGGTCGCCCGGCAGGCAGGTCACGTCGAGTTCGTTCAAAACGTGCGATGCAATGCCGCCCTGCAGCTTGACGCCCGGTGAAAGTTCGGCGTTCTTGAAGTGCAACGGCACTTTGACGTGGATTTTCTGCGCGGCATCGACGCGCTGGAAGTCGAGGTGCAGCACCTGGATCTTGTAGGGGTGAACCTGGACATCGCGGAGAATCGCCGCCTGCGCGGCGCCATCGATGTCCATCGTCAACACCGAGGCGTGAAACGATTCCTGCTTGAGCAGGTGATAGACCTCGTTGTGGTCGACGGTGATCTGTTCGGCTTCACGGCCACCACCATAGAGGATGCCGGGAACCCGGCCAGTGCGACGCAGGCGGCGGCTCGCTCCGGTGCCCTGCTCAGCGCGTTTGGCTGCTTTGAGAACGATAGACATTGAATGACTCCAAAATATACAACGAAGGTATCTGCCGCCCGCGACCAGGCGGCAGGGTGAAATCCCTATTCCATGAACAACGAACTGACTGACTCGTCATTGCTGATGCGCAGCATGGTCTCGGCGAGCAGTTCCGCGATCGTGATCTGGCGGATACGCGAACAGGCACGCGCGTCGTCGCGCAACGGAATCGTGTCGGTAACCACCAACTCGTCCAGATCCGATTCGCTGATGCGCTGGATGGCGTTGCCCGACAGCACCGCATGCGTGCAGTAGGCGAGCACCCGCCGCGCGCCGTTTTCCTTGAGCGCGTGCGCCGCCTTGCAAAGCGTGCCGGCGGTGTCGACCATGTCGTCCATGATGACGCATGTCCGGTCGCCGACTTCGCCGATGATATTCATCACTTCCGACAGATTCGCCTTCGGGCGGCGCTTGTCGATGATCGCCAGGTCAGATTCTAGGCGTTTGGCCAATGCCCGCGCACGAACCACGCCGCCGACATCGGGCGACACCACCAGCAAATCCTCGTAGCGCTGTTTCCAGATATCGCCGAGCAGGATGGGCGCGGCGTAAATGTTGTCGACCGCAATGTCGAAAAAGCCCTGAATCTGGTCGGCATGCAGATCGACGGTAAGCAGCCGCTGCACACCCGCGGTCTGCAACATGTTGGCTACAACCTTGGCGGTGATGCCGACGCGCGCCGAGCGCGGACGCCGATCCTGCCGCCCGTAGCCGAAATAGGGAATGGCCGCCGTGATGCGTCCGGCCGATGCACGCTTCAATGCATCGACCATGATCAGCAATTCCATCAGATTGTCGTTGGTCGGCGCGCAAGTCGATTGCAGCACGAAGCAATCCTTGCCGCGCACGTTCTCGAGGATCTCGAGGTTCACTTCGCCATCGGAGAACCTTCCGACGGTTGCCCGCCCGAGCGGCATGTTCAGGCGGCGGACGACATCGGCTGCGAGTTTGGGGTTCGCGTTGCCGGTGAAGACCATCAATGTTTCGTACGCCATGATCGCCTCGGATCGCCTGTCTGTTCCGGCCCTGGCCGCCGGTTTCGCGCCATCGGCGCGCAATCGCAGAAACAATTCGGGCAGGCTGACCGCCTGCCCGCTACCTGCACATCTGGCTGGGGAGGAAGGATTCGAACCTTCGCATGCCGGAATCAAAATCCGGTGCCTTAACCAGCTTGGCGACTCCCCAAGAAACCTGCTCTTTCATCTTGGACTGATGTCCGCGTACAGCGGATGTTCGTCGAGCCCCCGCGCAGCCCACCCCGTCCATCCCGCCGGAACTGCCGCGGCGATGTGCAGTGCCGACTCCTGCGATTCGCATTCGGCAAAAACGCATGCGCCCGAGCCGCTCATTCGCGCAAACCGGATTCCCGGTTGCGCAGCGAGCCAGTCGACCGCTTGCGCCACGGCCGGGTATGCGGCTCGTGCGACCGGCTGAAGATCATTGCGCAACGCAACAAACGTCTGCCAACCCGATGAAAAGTCCGCTATTTTGCGGGGATTCGTATTTCGTGTCAAATCCGTCGAGCCGAAAATCGTAGCTGTCGGCACGCTGCATCCCGGTTCGATGACGACGTACCAAGCGGGGTCCACCGGTAGCGGCTGCAGCCGCTCGCCGACCCCCTCGGCAAACGCCGCGCGGCCGAAAATGAATACCGGCACATCGGCGCCAAGCGTCAACGCCAGCCCCTGCAAATGTTCGCGCGATAGATTGAGCGCCCACAGCCGGTTGAGGGCCAACAGCACGGTCGCCGCGTCGGAACTGCCTCCTCCCAGGCCGCCACCGATCGGTAGCCGTTTGGTCAGTTCGATCGTCACACCGTTGGCCGCGACGCACGCTCGCTGCAAGCACCGCGCCGCCTTGACGCACAGATCCTGTTCGGGGGGCACGCCGGGAACCTCGCCAGTGCGCACCACTTGTCCGTCGTTCCGGGGCAGCAATCGAATCTCGTCGCAGCGGTCGACGAAGCGGAATGCCGTCTGCAGCAGGTGATAGCCGTCAGCCCGCCTTCCGACCACGTGCAGGAACAGGTTGATCTTGGCCGGCGCCGGCAACGGCCGGCCCCACGCAATCTCGACGCTCACTTGATATCCCGCCAGGCGTCGATACGCAGGCGCACGCGCAGGTCGCCGCGCTCGAATTCGACGGTTTGCGGCAAGGCGGTTGCCGCCTCGCTTTCGTATTCCAGGTAGCGGACTACCCATCCGGCCTCCGCCAGATACGAGAACCTGCCAAGGGAATCGTGCTCGATGCTGACCGCCTGACCAGCCGCGCGTCCGAGTACCCAGTCCGCCATGCCGCTCATGGGCAACGATGCACCGAAGATGCGGGCGGAGAGTTCTTCCGCGTTGGCCGCCACGACTCGCTCCTGCTGCGCGGTGTCGAGCTGCGCGCCGCCTGCGGAAACGGTGAGCCGGGCGATCTGGCTGCCGACCGGCGAAAACACGTCGATCTCGTCCGTGGGACCGGCAGAATGCCGCCACACGATGCCGGCCTGGGCTCGCTCGGCGGCGCGCGTCACCGAGATTCTGGCGTCGACTGCGAACTCCCGGATCGACCCTCGCGCCGGCCGTGCCGTTGCCTGTTCCGTATCGCGGGGCAAAACCGCACAGCCGGACAGCATGGCACAGGCCGTGGCTACCACCAGCGCACCCAGCGCCGAGCGAATCCGAAGCAACAATCAGGGAATGAACTTCTTGATTGCGTTGGCGAGTACTTCGTTCTGGGGATTGGCACGCGCCGCTTCACGCCAGAGCATCTTCGCATCGTCGCGCTTGCCCACCGCCCACAGCACTTCGCCGAGGTGGGCGGCGATTTCCGGGTCAGGCCGCAGGCCGTAGGCGCGCTGCAACGGCGCCAGCGCACCCTGGAGGTCGCCCTTGCGGTAGAGCACCCAGCCCATGCTGTCGAGAATGAACGGGTCATCGGGGGCGAGTTCCAGCGCCTTGCCGACCAGCGACTGGGCTTCCTCCAGCCGTTCGCCGCGATCGGCCAGCGAATAACCCAGCGCATTGTAGGCATGGGCATGATCGGGCTTGATCTCGATCAGCTTGCGCAGATTGGTCTCCATCACGTCGATGCGATCGAGACGTTCGGCCAGCAGCGCCGCCTCATAGAGCAAATCCGGCTGATTGGGCTGGCCGGCAAGACCTTGCTCGAGCAGCTCATAGGCTTCCTTGGACTGGCCGGCATCGCGCAGTATCTGCGCCTCGGCGAGCAGGAACTGAACGCGGTCTCGGCTGCTGGTTGCGGCAGCCGCCTGCAACGATCGGCGCGCCTCGTCGATCTTGCCCTGCTGGGCAAGAATGTGACCGATCCGGGTCTGCGCGGTCACGAATTGCTCGCCCGCCTCGACCGCGCCGAACCATTCCATGGCCTGTTCCGGGCGCTTGCGTTCCTCGGCAATCTGGCCGAGATATAGACGGGCAAGATTGGGCTCCCGGTAGCCCATTTCCAGCAACTTGCGGAAATTCTCGTCCGCCGCGTCGTAATCGCTCAATTGCATCGACAAGACCCCGACCGCGTAAACGACGTCCGCATTGCCGCGAAAATCCTTCAGCAACTTCTGGAACTCGGCGCGCGCGTCCGAGTATTGTTTGTCATTGACCAGCGCCCGCGCATACTGCAAGCGTACTTCGCGTGCCTTCGGGTTGCCGGAGAGAAATGCGCGCAAGGTTTCGACCGATTTTTCGGGCGACGCCGCGCGCTGTGCCTGGGCCTTCATCAGCACCGCCTGCTCCCAGTTCGGACGCATCGACAGCGCCTGCGTGGCTTCGGCGGCCGCAGCCGCGTTGTCGCCGGCATTGAGCGCAGCCTCGCCCCGCGCGAAATGTGCCTCGCCAAGCTTCAGGTAGGGCTCGGTCAGTGCGTTGACGATGCGCTGTACCTGCGCCTTGTCGGCCTGTCGCGCAAACAGGCGGTTCAGGCGCAACAATGCCGCGGGCAGGCCCGCGCCTTCCTGCTCGAGCAGACGCGCCACATGCGTCTGGGCTTCGTCGAGGCGGTCGGAACCGACCAGCACGCCGGCCAGCATCTGCCGCGCCTGTGCCGAATCGGGGTCCAGTTCGGTCCACAGCCGCGCGGCCTCGATCGCGGCGTCGTTCTGTCTGGCGAACATGGCGATCTCGGTGGCGCGCCGTGCGATGCGCGGATCGCGCGTCGACCGCGCCAGATCGTTGTAGGCGCGCGTTGACAGCGCCATGTTGCCGCGCTGGCCGGCAATCTCGGCCACCAGAAGCTGATAGAGGATTTGCGGGGTCAGCGCCTGGTTCGGCAGGTTTTCGATCCGTGGCGCCTCGGCCTGCGCATGGCCGCGACCCGGCACCTCGTCATCGTCGTCGTCCGCGCCGTCTGCCGATGTCTGCGCCTGCACCGACACCGCCGGCGACGGCTGCGCGGGCATGACGCCGGCCCGCTGTGAGGCGCAGCCAACCACCAGCAGCGCTGCCATGACGGGCGCGAGCAACGGAAGGCGCGATGCGAAATCAGTAGCGAACACGGTGTTTTGAGGCCTGCTCTACAATTTGGTTCGGTCGATGTTAGCAGTTTTCCCGATGCCACAAGTGCGGGCCGAGCCCGCCCGCACGATCTTCTGCACGATCACAACCCGCAAGGCAAAGATGCCGGAACTGCCCGAAGTCGAAATCACGCGCCGCGGCCTTGCCGCCCATTTGCCCGGTCGCACGGTCAGCGCCATCGTCGTGCGCGAGACGCGACTGCGCCAACCGGTGCCCGCAGACTTTGCCGCCCGGCTGACCGGCGACACCCTTGCCCGCATCGATCGCCGCGGCAAGTATCTGCTGTTGCGCTTCGCTGGCGGAACCGTGCTCGCCCACCTCGGCATGTCGGGCAACCTGCGCTTGCTTCCTGCCGATGCGCCGGCGCGCAAGCACGACCACATCGACATCGTGTTCGGCGAGGTGGCGATGCGCTTTTCGGACCCGCGGCGCTTCGGTTTGATGTTGTGGCTCGCTGGCGACGGGGCAGGCCATCCGCTGCTCGCCTCGCTCGGCGTCGAACCGCTCCGCGACGGGTTTACCGCCGAATGGCTGCACCGGGCGACGCGCGGCCGGCGCTGCGCGATCAAGCTTTTGCTGATGGACAGCCACGCGGTGGTCGGCGTCGGCAACATCTACGCCTCGGAAAGCCTGTTCCGTGCCGGCATTCGCCCGCGCACCGCCGCGCGCAGGCTGACCCGCGCCAAGTGCGCGCGTCTGGTGTCGGCGGTACGGCAGACACTCACCGACGCGCTGGCCGCCGGCGGCAGCACGCTGCGCGATTTCTTTTCCGCCGAAGGCCAGCCCGGCTATTTCCAGCAGCAGTATTTCGTGTATGACCGCGCCGGCGCTCCCTGCCGGGTTTGTGGCAGCCCGATCCGCAGCACCAGAATGGGGCAGCGATCGACCTACTACTGCCCGATGTGCCAAAAGTGAAAACTATTCCCTTTTAACGACTTGGCGCATTGTGCTAGAGTCGATCGGAATGTATGACGGACTGATTGGCAAGCTGATCGGGTCCATACAACCGACTGGAGAGCCGGATGAGTCTTGCCAAGCAGTTCACTGCCTATACCGACTGGCGCTCGGGCCTGATCGATGGCCTCAGGCGCCTGAAGATCTGGCTCGCCAACAACGACCTGGGCGATGCGCAGACCGATCTGCGCTTGGCCGCGATGATCGAACGGCTGGCCGGCGATCAGTTGACGGTCGCCTTTGTCGCCGAGTTCTCGCGCGGCAAGTCGGAGTTGATCAACTCGATGTTCTTCGCCGACTACGGCAGCCGCATCCTGCCGTCGTCGGCCGGGCGCACCACCATGTGCCCGACCGAGCTGCTCTACGACGCGAATCGGCCGCCCTCGATCGATCTGTTGCCGATCGGCACCCGCTCCGGCACCGCCTCGATCGCCGAACTCAAGCGCTTTCCCGAGGAATGGACGCGGATTGCGCTGGATGTGGAATCCAGCGAATCGATGGCGGCCGCCCTCAAACGCGTCGGCGATGTCAAGCATGTCAGCCGCGGCGAGGCCGAGGCGCTCGGTTTCACCATCGATCCCAGCGGCGAGGACGGCCACAAGCCGGACGCCGAGGGCAATGTCGAAATTCCCTGCTGGCGCCATGCGCTGATCAATTTCCCGCACCCGTTGCTGGAGAAGGGCCTGGTGATTCTCGACACGCCGGGCCTCAATGCGATCGGCGCCGAGCCGGAACTGACGCTCTCGCTGCTGCCCAACGCGCATGCGGTGTTGTTCATCCTTGCTGCCGATACCGGCGTCACCCATTCCGATCTGGCGGTGTGGCGCCAGCACGTCGCCGGCGGGCGCGGCGCGCAGCGCGGCAGGATGGTCGTGCTGAACAAGATCGACGGCCTGTGGGACGGCCTGCGCTCGGAAGCCGAGATCGACCAGGAAATCGCGAAGCAGGTGCACAGCGTGGCCGCCACGCTGGAAATCGAACCGCGCCAAGTGTTCCCGGTTTCGGCGCAGAAGGGTCTGGTCTCCAAGGTCCATCACGATCCCGACCTGCTGCGCCGCAGCCGACTGCCGGCGCTGGAAGCAGCACTGGCCGACGAGTTGCTGCCGCGCCGCCATGCGATCGTCGCCGAAAACACCCGCAGCGACGCGCTCGACGTATTGGCGCGCTCGCAGGAACTGCTCAACGCCCGTCGCGCCGGCCTGCGCGAGCAGATGCAGGAACTGGTCGACCTGCGCGGCAAGAACCAGGGCGTGGTCGAATACATCATGCTCAAGGTTAAGGCCGAAAAGGACGAATTCGACCGCAGCCTGCAGCGTTTCTACGCCGTGCGCAGCGTGTTCTCGCAACTGACCAACAATCTCTATGTCCATATCGGCCTCGACGCCCTGCGCGACGAAACCCGTCGTACTCGCGAGTCCATGCTGCATTCGAGCTTTTCCGCCGGATTGCGCGGCGCGATGAGCGAATTTTTCCAGGATTTGCGCGCCAAGTTCGGCCGGGCCGGCCGCGAAACCACCGAAATCGCCAAGATGATGGAGGCGATGTACCAGCGTTTCGCCGACGAACAGGGCACCCGCATCGCCCCGCCGCAGCCCTTTGCGATGCTGCGCTACGTCAAGGAACTGGAGCGGCTCGACGAGCGCTGCGACAACCAGTACAACAGCATGTTCAGCCTGCTGACGACGGAAAAGAAGGCGCTGACGCAAAAGTTTTTCGAAACTGTGGCGGTGCAGGCGCGGCGGGTATTCGAGACCGCCAATCGCGACGTCGAACAATGGCTGCGCGCGGTCATGGCGCCGCTCGAAACCCGCGTGCGGGAACACAAGATCCAGTTGAAGCGCCGGCTTGAAAGCGTCAAGCGCATCCACGAAGCAAGCGATACGCTGGAAGAGCGCATCGGCGAACTCAAGCAGGCCGACGCCACGCTGGTCAGCCAGATTGCGCAGTTGGATGCGCTCAAGCGCGCGATCGATGAGGCGCTCGCCGGTCCGGCGGAATCGCGATGAGATGATTCGCCGCGGCTGGAGAATGCGCCGGACTGTCCCTTGGACGGTCTGTCAAGGGCGCGCCGCGGCGGGCGCAAGCGCACCGGAAATGCGAATCACGTGAACCCGCCTGTCGAGCCGGCCGGCGAGATTCTGGTCGTTGACGACGAACCGGCCAATCTCAAGCTGCTGACGGTGCTGCTCACCGGGCAAGGCTATCAGGTGCGCGCGACAACGAACGGCGCTCACGCGCTCGATTCCGTGGCGGCCAAGGCGCCGGACGTGATCCTGCTCGACGTGCGCATGCCGGACATGGACGGCTACGAAGTCTGCTGGCGCCTCAAGGCCGATCCGCGCACCCGGCCGATTCCGGTGATCTTCATCAGTGCCCTTGGCGATAGCGCCGACATGGTCCGCGGTCTCGGTCTGGGCGGCGCGGATTACATTGCCAAGCCGTTCGAGCCGCTGGAAGTTCTGGCGCGGATCAAGACCCATGTGGAACTGCGCCAAACGCAGCGGCGTCTGGAACAGGCTCATGCCGAGCTCGAGCGGCGGGTCGAGGCGCGTACCGCGGAACTGGCGCACACCGCCCGCGCCCTGCAGGAGCGCGAAGAGCGGCTGCGGCTGGTGATGGACGCCACCAGCGACGGCGTCTGGGACTACGACCTGCAAACCAACGACGTGGTTTTCAGCGATCGCTGCTATGCCATGCTCGGCTACCGGCCGGGCGAATTCGTGCCGAGCCGTGAAGGGTTTCGCAACCGCATCCCTCCGAATCCGCAATCAGGCCGGCGAATGGGCGTGGATCTACGGCCGGGGCAAGGTCGTCGCCCGCGATGACGCCGGCAAGCCGCTGCGCATGGTCGGCTCGCATGCCGACATCACCAAGCGCAAGCAGGCGGAGCAGGCACTTTTCGACAGCGAGCACCGCTTGCGGCTGGTGGTGCACAACGCGCCGGTGATTTTCTTCGTGCTCGACGCCGCGGGAATGATCCTGCTTGCCGACGGGCATGCGCTCGATCAGTTCGGCTCGGCGCCCGCCGCCTGGATCGGACACTCGGTTTTCGCGGTGTTCAAGGACTATCCGGCGCTGCTCCACGACATTCGACGGGCGCTTGCCGGCGACCTGAGCCGAACCGAAGTCCGGCTCGGCCAGACCACTTTCGAGACCGCGTTTTCACCCTACCGCGACGACGGCGGCCGGATCGACGGCCTGATTGTGGTCGCGGTGGACACCACCGAGCGTACCCGGGCGCAGGCGCGCATCCGCGCCGCCCTGAAGGAAAAGGACGTGCTGCTGCGCGAGATATTCCACCGCGTGAAGAACAACCTGCAGGTCATCGTCAGCCTGCTCGCACTGCAAAGCCGGGAAATCGCCGATCCTTCGGTGCGCACATTCTTCACCGAGAGTGCCGACCGCGTTCGCGTGATGGCACTGGTGCACGAGCTGCTTTACCGATCCTCCGATCTGGCGCGCATTCCCTTCGACAACTACTTGCGCCAACTGATCGAGAACCTGGAACGCCAGATGGGCAATCCGGCGGTGACGCTCGAAAAAGAACTGGCGCCGGTGACCCTGGGGCTGGAGACAGCCATTCCCTGCGGGCTGATCGTCAATGAATTGAGGGTCAACGTCTTCAAGCACGCGTTCCCGGCCGGCCGCGGCGGCGTGGCGAAAATCGTGCTCGAGCGCGACGCCGACGCGACCATCCGCATTGTCGTCGCCGACACCGGGGTCGGCCTGCCGGCGGATTTCGCGCCGGACCGGGTCGCGAGCCTCGGCTGGCGCCTGATCGTCGGGCTGGTCAATCAGATCGACGGGAAAATCGCCGTCTCACCGTGTAATCCTACCCGGATCGAATTGCGCTTTGCGGATGACAATAGGGAGGCGGGGCGCTACCAGGATGCGCTGCAGTGATCCGGCCCGCGATGTCGCGCCGGCCGAGGCGCGCGATGCAAAGCACGGGCACGACCGAGATGGCCCGTTTGCTGCGAATCCGACCCGACGGGGGAAACGGGCCTTGCTTTGAGTGAATCGACAAAAATCCTCGTGGTCGAGGACGAGGCCATCAGCGCGATGGACCTGCGCCAGCACCTCGAGGAGTTCGGCTACAAGGTAACCGGCATCGCCGCGAGCTGCGAGCAGGCGCTGGGCCTGTGCGAACGCGCGCCGCCCGACATCGTGCTGATGGACATCGTCCTTCGCGGCGAGTGCGACGGCATCGAAGCCGCCACTTTGATCCGCGATCAGCACGACATCCCGGTCGTGTATTTGACCGCCTATGGCGACGAAGGCACCGTGCGGCGGGCGCGCGAGGCGATGCCGTGCGGCTTTCTCGTCAAACCCTTCCGGCCCGACGAAATCCGCGCCACCATCGAGGTGTCGCTGTTCCGCCACCGGCTGGAGCGCAAGAAACTGCGCCAGAGCGAGCGCTGGTTCGCCAAGACCCTGCATTGCGTCAGCGACGGCGTGATCGCCAGCGACGAGGCCGGCGTGCTGCGATTCATCAATCCGGTTGCCGAGGCCATCGTCGGTTGCCGCTACGACCAGGCGCTGGGCCGGCCGGTCGATGAGGTGCTGCGCCTGGTCGACGAAAGCTCCGGGCGACCGATCGAGCTGCCGGTCGGGGCGGTTCTCGAAAACCGCCTCGCGGTGGTGCCGCAGAACGTCGCGCTCGCACTCGGCGCCGCCAATTCGACCCGCGTGGTCGAATATGGTGCGGCACCCATCCTCGATGACAACGGCCTGGTGCTGGGCGCGGTGATGGCGATCCGCGACATCGGCAAGCGGCGCGAAGTCGAGCGCGCACTGGCCGAAAGCGAGGAGCGCTTTCACTCGGCATTCGAGTTTGCCGCCATCGGCATGGCGCTGGTCGCCGTCGACGGTCGTTTCCTGCAGATCAACGGCGCCATCTGCACCATTCTGGGCCGCAGCGCCGCGGCCATCCGCAACACCACCCTGAGCGCACTTTGCCATCCGGACGATCGCGATCCGCTCGACGAGCGGCTGCGCGAACTGGTCGAGGGCGGTCCCGGCGCCATGCAGATCGAGTTGCGCTTCGCCTGCGAGGACACCCGCACCGCGTGGGCGCTGGTGTCGGTTTCGCTGGTGTGCGACGCCAAGGGGGGGGCGCTGTACTTCATCGTCCAGGTGCAGGATCTCACCGCGCGCCGCTCTGCCGAACAGCAACTGGTGCGCTTCACCCAGTTCGACCATCTGACCGGGCTCTACAACCGCGGCCAGCTGCTGCGGCTGCTCGACCAGGCAATCGCCCGCGCGCAGCGTCAGGACGCCATTCTGGCCGCGATCTTCATCGACCTCGACAACTTCAAGGTGGTCAACGACACCTTGGGCCACGACAGCGGCGACACGGTGCTGCGCGCGGTTGCCCACCGGCTGCATCGATCGGTGCGCGATTCGGACATCGTGGCCCGGCTCGGCGGCGACCAGTTTCTCGTCGTCCTCACCGGCCTCGACCGGGTCGCCACGGCGCGCATGGTGGCCGACAAGATCATCGACGGCATGCAGGAGCCGGTACCGGTGGCCGGGCGCAGCGTGGTGATGACCATCAGCGTTGGCATCAGCGTGTACCCGGACGATGCCGCCGGCGCCGAACGGCTCATCACCACCGCTACCGACGCGATGTACCGGGCCAAGGAACTGGGCAAGGACGGCAGTGCCTTCTACTCGCGCGAGTGGGGCCAGCAGATGACCGGCCAGTTGCTGCTGGAAGCGGAATTGCGCCAGGCGCTGGCCGCACAGCAGTTCGAGATTCATTACCAGCCCATCCAGGACGCCGACGGCCGTCTGCGTGCGCTCGAAGCGCTGCTGCGCTGGCGGCACCCGGAACGCGGTCTGGTCGGCCCCGACCAGTTCATTCCGGCGGCCGAGCGCTCGGGCCTGATCATCGCGATCGGCGGCTGGGTGCTGCGCACCGCGTGCCGGCAGCTCAAGGCCTGGCAGGAGTCCGGCGCCCACGGGCTGCGCGTGACCGTCAATCTGTCGGCGCGCCAGTTCCGCGACCCGAAGCTGGTCGACACGGTGACCGACGCGCTCGGGCAGAGCGGGCTCGATGCGGGTTCGCTCGAACTGGAACTGACCGAATCGTCGATCATGCAGCAGCCCGACCGGGTCAATGCCACCCTGGGCAAGCTGCGCGAGAAGGGCCTGCGGATTCTGATCGACGATTTCGGCACCGGCTATTCCAGCCTCAGTTACCTCAAGCGCTTTCCCATCGATGCACTGAAGATCGACCGCAGTTTCGTCAGCGATCTGCCGCAGGACCGCGAAGATGCCGCCATCGTCACAGCGATCATCACCATGAGCCATGCGCTCAACTTGGAAGTCATCGCCGAAGGCGTCGAGACCGCGCAGCAGCGCGACTACCTGCGCGAACAGGGCTGCCGCTTGTTCCAGGGCTACTTCTTCCATCGCCCCAAGCCGGCCGCAGAAATCGCCGCGCTGCTCGGACTCGGCTGACACCTTGCCGAACGCCTGCCCGGAGAGCCGCATGCACAGGCGATCTTCAGGCACATAAACCCACAAGCGCCTGTTCATGAGCTGTTCAGGCATGGCATGCCGGAAAGCAAGGCGCCGCACGGCTTTCCGGCCATGCATGGGCGGGCATATGCCAAACAGCACTTTTTCCGTTCAAGCCCGGCCGCCGCCTGCCGTTATGGGTATTTGTCAAGTTACCGCAAAACCTTACGGAGATCCCTCATGTTCGGCATGGCAAAAAAAACAGGTGCAGCCTGACCCTGCGCAGCAGGCGCTGGCGCGCGAACTCGGCGAACTCAGGCAGGCACTGGCGGCCGCCGAAACGGCGCGCGCCAACGCCGAGCACGATGCCCGGCAAGCGCGTGAAGAAACGCGCTTCTTCAAGGGTCTGACCACCAATCTGCAGACCTTCGGCCAATCCTTCCATCACTTCCAGGGCAGCCTTGCCGCACTTGCCGAAACCATGAAACTCGAGAAGGGCCAGGCCATGCGCACTGCCGAGGTTTCCGGGGAAAGCGGCGTGGCGATCGAGCGCATCTCGCGCAGCCTGCAACAGCTTGCCGCGAACTCGACCGACAAGGTAGACGCCGTGCACCGGCTTTCCGACCACACGACGCAGATCGGCGGCATCGTCAAGACGATTCGTGCGATTGCCGACCAGACCAACCTGCTGGCGCTCAACGCCGCCATCGAAGCGGCGCGCGCCGGCGAGCAGGGGCGCGGCTTTGCCGTCGTCGCCGACGAAGTGCGCAAGCTCGCCGAACGCACCACCAACGCCACCGCCGAGATCGAGCAACTGGTCGGCGGCGTGCAGGCCAATACGCGCGACGCCAGCGATGGCATTCAACTGCTGGCGGCAGAAGCCTCACGCTACAGCGAGGAGAGCATGCAGGCCACCGGGTCGATGAACGGCCTGGTCGAACTGGCGCGCGGCATGGAGGGTGTCATCGCCGCATCGGCGCTGCGCTCCTTCGTCGAGGTCGCCAAGGTCGATCACCTGCTGTTCAAGTTCGAGGTCTATCGCGTGTCGATGGGGCTGTCGGACAAGGGCGAGAGCGATTTCTCCTCGCACACCGGATGCCGGCTCGGCAAGTGGTATTACGAGGGCGAAGGCCACCATTGCTTCTCGCGCCTGCCCGGTTACCGCGAGATCGAAGATCCGCACAAGGCCGTGCATCGGCACGGCGTCGAGGCGGTGCGCGCGGTGCGCGCAGGCAATTTCGACAAGGCGTTGTCGGAGATCGAGCGCATGGAGGCGGCCAGCCTCAAGGTGGTCGACCACCTCGAACACATTGCCGTGTCCGGCGAGTCCGATTCGAGCGCGCTTTGCATGCACGACGACACGCCGGCGCACGCCTGATTGCCGGCACGGACAGAAGCTTGCGGCAGCCCGGGCGGCGCTGCGCCCGACGATGGTCGGCGACCCCGATCGCGTGCCAGCGCTAGTCGCGGATCACTTCACCTTCGATTACGCGCCCGCCTGGCGGCGTCTGGCGCGCCGGCTCGCGCATCGCTTCGCCCATCTGCTCGCGCAAGTGCTGGCGCAGCGCGCGCGTTTTCCACCACAGGTAAGCCCAGACGATCAGTCCGACCGCGACCAGCACCGTGAACAGCACCAGCGAAAACGTGAATGCGACAAACAGCAGCACTGCCCACAGCATGGCCGCCAGCAGCCGGCCCAGCGGACCCGGCCGCGTGGCGCCGAAACGCCGCGCGTCCCGACCAAGACGGGCTGGCCCGGAATCGTCGAAACGCGGTTGGTCGTCTTGCATGCCATTCCTCGCAATCCGGTGATGCGACATTGTACGACTTCGGCAATCGCCGGCGCCAAGGCTCGCATGCGGTCGTCAGGGCTAAAGTTCGCCCGATTGCTGCCGTGACTGACGAATGAAAGACAGACTGCTCCCGCTCGGCATCAAGAACCCGGTCAAGACCGAACTGCCGGCGCTGGTTGCGCTGGAAGCCATCGGGCAACCGTGGCTCGGCGAAGGCCACCTGGCTGACCTGCGCGCAATCGCGCTGGTTTCTTCGATCGTCGGCGAGCAATCGAGCGATGCCCGGTCGGTGGCCGACGAACTGATCGGACTGCTCGACGCCACCGAACTCGACATACAAGAAATCCGGCCGCGCGTGGTGGCGCTCACCATCTGGTTGCAACGCCAGCCCAACGGCCGCGTCCAGGCGGCGATCACGAAATTGCTCAGCCAGGCGTGCGCGCGGGAAGCCTGACGGCCGCCCGCGTCCACCACGCCTCCGCCTGACCCGACGGCAGCGCCGGGCCGAGCCGCCGCGGCGGCAATCTGCGTCCCGGTTCGGTCGATCCGCTATGCTGGCGGCGAGCCGGACCGCAGATCGCTGCCGACACCCGTCGCGCCGCTGCCCCGGTATTGCGACGATGACTCCAGTGGCACCTCCGAACATCGAAGCGACGGAGGCGGCGATCCGCCCCTATCGGCCAGCCGACCGCGATGCGGTCTATGCGATTTGCCTCGGCACGGGCGATGCCGGCGGCGATGCAGCCGCGCTATATCGCGATCCGGAACTGATCGGCCACGTCTATGGCGGACCCTATCTCGAGCTCGAACCCGATCTGTGCTTCGTGCTCGCCGAGGGCGACCGGGTACTCGGTTATGTGCTTGGCACGCGCGACTCGCTGCGCTTCGGGCAAGCGTGCGAGCGCGACTGGTTTGGCCCGCTGCGCGCGCGCTACCCGATGCCGGAGGCGGCCGAGACCGGCCGCGACGCGCGCATGATGCGGCTCATCCACGCCGGATACCGGGCCGACCCCGAGCTTGCCGCCTGGCCGGCGCATTTGCATATCGACCTGCTGCCGGCGGCACAGTGCAGGGGATGGGGCACGCGGCTGCTGCAGCGTTTTCTCGGCCGGCTGGACGAACTGGGCGCAGCCGGTGTGCATGCGCTGACCGGCCCCGCCAACCCGCGCGCCATGGCGTTCTACGGTCGCTGCGGTTTCGCGCCGGTCAAGGCGACGCCGGCGACGATTGCCTACGCGATGTCGCTGCGGCGCGACCAGCCGTGGCAAAACCCGCAACAATCTGGATAAAAAAATCTTCAGCCGAAGGGAATGCGCCGGCCGGCCGGACTGTTGATATAGTGTCGACCATTCCATTCACGTAAGGAGAACACACGGTGACCCTGCAAACGCAAACAACACTGCGCAATCTCGCCGCCGCTGGCGCGCTGGTGCTGCTTGGCGCCTGCTCGAGCGCGCCGGCGACCGCGCCGACATCGGCACTGCCGGCCAAGGTTACCGGCGGCATGCTGACCAGCGCCGCCGGCATGACGCTCTACGTCTATGATCAGGACACCGCAGGCAGCGGCAAGAGCACCTGCAACGGACCCTGCGCCGCCAACTGGCCGCCGCTGATGGCCGAAGCCGACGCCAAGCCAGCCGGCGATTACTCGCTGGTGGCGCGCGACGACGGCGGCAAGCAGTGGGCCTACAAGGGCAAGCCGCTTTATTTCTGGGCGAAGGATGCCAAGCCCGGCGACAAGACCGGCGACGGCGTCAAGAACGTCTGGCACGTGGTGCGGCCGTAACGCCTGCGCGCACGGCAAATGAAACGGGGGCCGCTTGGCCCCCGTTTCGCGTCGGGCGCTTGAGCGATCAGCGCGATTCCTTGATCAGCCGGCCGGCGGCCTGCTGGATCGGCCGGGCGTTGTTGGGATACAGGCGCGAGAACGCCGCCACCTGCTCGGCCGAAACAGCGGCCGGCGTGCGCAGCACGATCCACAACACGCCCTCTGAGCACGGCGGAGTGGTTAGTGATCCCATGTAGCTGAAGTAGCTGCGGTCCTCCGGCAGCAGGCCGTCGAGATCCAGCGCGACCGACGCCGGATACTCGATGTTGCGTTCCAGCGGCAGGTGGTTCCACAACGTCTGGATGATCGGGTTGTCCGCGCCCTTGTCGAGCAGCACCGCCACCACGGCGAGGCGGCCCTCCTTGTCCTTGTGCACCAGGTGGGCAACCATCTCGTAGAGCTTGCCATTGACCCGTTCTTCGGACGGGCGGTGGAAAATGCAACTGCACCAGTTCGAATTCGCGGCCCAGCGCCTGGATACGGTTGCCCCCGGTCAGGTTGGCCTGAACCGTGTGGCCGTTGTCGATGACACGAAATCCCGACGGCTTGTAGTAGAAGCGCACCGCTTCCTGGTCGACCCGGATGCCGTCGCGGATGTCGATTGGCGACTGGCGCTCGCCGGTGCTGCAGGTCTTCCATTCCGGTTTCAGCTTGCCCCAGTTGTCGGGGCCGGTGTCGCCGTCGTAAGTCCAGTGCACGTCATGGCCGGTGCCGGTGTGGGTGTCGCCATGGGCACCGTTGCGGGCCTCCCTGGCCGGCGTCCCGATTGCCTTGCCTGCCTGCGCCGGTACGGCATGGCCGGCCAGCGCGAGTTGCGCGCGCGGCGCCGGCGCGTGCCGTTCGGCTGCTGCGCGCGGCGCCCTCGCCTCGGGCACCGGCTTGTGCACCGGCGCGACCGCGCGCGGAGGCGGCTCCACCTTGTCCGCTGCCGGCGTCGGCTCGGACTTGAGCGGAGGCTTGGCTTCGCCGTGCGCCGGTGACTTGGCATCCGGCACGCGCTCCAGCGTAGCCGAGGCGCGGGTCGCCTCGGCTTCGGCCTTGAGATCGGCGTGACGCAGGCTCGGTCGAATGTCGACCAGCGGTTTCTTCGCTTCGCCGTCGATCTTGTTGGCCTTCTGCCCGGCATCGGCCGCCTGCAGCGCAACTTTCTTCAGGTCGCCGAGAGTCGGCGGCTGGCAGACTTCGCGGAACAGCTTGGCATCGGCGGTGCCCGCCAGTACCGCGGACTCGGGTTCGCCCTCGACCCGCTCTTCGCGCATGACGGTCATGTCTTCGCGCAGGTAGACGCGCTTGATGGTTGCATAACGGTTGGCGCGGCAGTCGTAGCGATTGAGCGCCTTGAGTGTGCGGTAGCCCTCGCGCGCCGCATCTTCCGGCGTCATCACCAGACGCATCCAGACGATTTTCTTGCCCGGGTCCGAGGGCAGCAGGCTGGTGCGGTCGATATCGACCCGCGCGCCCTTTTCCGAGGCCACGTTCTGCCAGTCGGCTGCATGGGATTGCAGGGCCGCCAGCGTGACGGCCAATAGGATGATCCTGCGCATGATGGTGCCCCGGAAAAAAGAGGCCGGGACCTTCCCCGGCCCGCAAGCCACTACAAGGAGACATTGATGCGACTGTAACGGTCGGATTGCGCGGGTCCTTAGGGCCGGGCGACGCGCGCGCCTGGGCGCCGCTTGCGCGCCCGGGATCGCTGTCACGCTCGCGCAATCTTGGTCGGCTAAGGTGGCTCCCGATCCGGTGGGCGCCGCTTCGGCGCGCGCCGATGCCGCCCTCTGCCGACAAAGACAGGAGAAACAACGCATGAAGCTCAAGATGCTGTCCATTGCGACCGCGACGGCCTGCAGTTCCGTGGCATGTGCGGCGACCGACGAACTGACGCCGCAGGGCTGGTACGAACTCGGCGCGAGCGCAGTCAGGCAGGCCAAGGCGCTCAAGGAATACGAAGGACGGGCGAAAAACATCATCCTGTTCGTCGGCGACGGCATGGGCATTTCAACCGTCACCGCGGCGCGAATTCTCGAAGGCCAGTTGCAGGCGCGCGACGGCGAGATCAACCGCCTGTCGTTCGAGCGCTTTCCCTACCTCGCGCACTCGGTAACAGCAAGCGCGAACCAGCAGACTTCCGACTCGGCACCGACTGCGACTGCCATGGTCACCGGCGTCAAAACCAACGACGGCGCGATCTCGGTCGATCAGTTCATCGACCGCAATGAAAAGAGCGCCGAGGTCACTGCCGCACACAGCCTGCGCACCATCATGGAAGAGGCCGAAGTGGCCGGACTTTCCACCGGCTTCGTCACGACTACGCGCATCACGCATGCCACGCCCGCAGTGAACTACGCGCACATCGGCAACCGCGACTGGGAGAGCGACAACAACCTGCCGGCCGGCGCGACCGTCAAGGATATCGCCGCCCAGCTGATCGACTTCCCTTACGGCGATGGCCCGGAAGTGGCCATGGGCGGCGGACGCAGCCGCTTCTACCCGAACACCGAGGCCGATCCGGAGTACGCGAGCAAGAAGGGCGCGCGCCTCGACGGACGCAAGCTCTACCAGGAGTGGACCGCCAAGCGCGCGAATTCGGCCTACGTCTGGAACAAGGCGCAGTTCGACGCGATCGACCCGGCCAAGACAGATCGCCTGCTCGGACTGTTCGAGCGCTCGCACATGCATTACGAAGCCGACCGCGCCGACGATGTTGGCGGCGAACCCAGTCTGGCCGAAATGACCGGCAAGGCGATCGACATACTCAGGAAGAACAAGAAGGGCTTCTACCTGATGGTCGAGGGCGGCCGCATCGACCACGCTCACCACGGGGCCAACGCCTATCGCGCGCTGACCGACACGATCGCCCTCTCGGAGGCGGTAAAGGCCGCGCTGGCAAAGACCAATCCGCGCGACACGCTGATCGTCGTCACGGCGGATCACAGCCACGTGTTTACCATCGCCGGCTATCCCAAGCGCGGTAACCCGATTCTCGGCAAGGTGGTCGGCGCGAACGAAACCGCCTATTCGCTCGACATGCTGGGCCTGCCTTACACGACCCTGTCGTACGCCAACGGCCCGGGCTACACCGGCGCGTCCTACGCCGATGCCGGCAAGACCAAGCCCTTGCAGGCGGCAGGCAGCAAGACCTTCACCAACCCGGCGGGCAGCGAAGCCGGCTCGGAAGGCCATCTGCCGGCAGCCTACGATGCGGCGACCGGCCGTCCCGACCTGAATGCCACACGCACCGAAGATCCCGCCTACATGCAGGAAGGCATGGTACCGCTGGCCGCCGAAACCCACGCCGGCGAAGATGTCGGCATCTATGCCCTCGGCCCCAACGCCCACCTGTTCCACGGCACCCAGGAACAGAACGTGATCTACCACGTGATGAAAGACGCGCTCAAGCCCGACCGCAAGCGCGGCGAACGCGACGACTAGGTGTACCGGCGACACGCAATTCGCTGTCGATAGTAGCCTCATTCGGGAGAGGTGCGCACGGCGCACCCCTCCCACTTTTTGCTCCGTTTGCGCAGGTAACCCCTATGAACCGTCATACCCCTTCAGGTCGCATCGCACGCGCTGCGTTACTCTCCCTTGCCCTGATCGTGGCCTCACCCGCCGCCCGCGCGGACGCACCGTCACCCGCGCCGGTCGCCGCACTCTACGAGACCCGCGTCGTGCCAAAACGCCACGGCGCAAAGGCCGTGGTCACGCGCTGGTACTTCTGGCGCGATTCCGGGCAGGTCGAGATCCGCGACGAGCATGGGCGCACGGGCGAGCGCTGGGAGCGCGACCCCAGCGGCAAGCTGTTCTACACACGGCTGTTTCATCAAGACCGTGCGCAGATCGAATTCGCGCCGACCGAGTTTCAGGTCGTCGGCAAAAGCTGGGGCAAAGTGTCGATGCTGATCGAGCCTGACTCGCTCGGCACAGCGTTGAAGATGTCGGGCACCGAACGCCGCGCAGGGCAGTCGCTCGTCCGCTACAGCGGCAGCGCGGACGGCCAGCGCATCGATCTGCGCTGGCGCGCCGACCTTGCCCTGCCTGCCGAGATTCGCGGCGACGACGCACACAAGACAACCACAGTGCGCCTGCTGCGCAGTTGGCCGCTTGCACAGGCTCCGCAATCGATGACCGACGCCACCGCGCTCGCCGCGTATCGCATGATCGACGGTGCCGACCTCGGCGACATGGAATCGGACCCCTTCGTCACGCGCGTCCATGGCCAGGGCGGATACCAACACACCCATTGACCGGCACGCGCCGCGCCAACTCGCGCCGCGCGGAGCCCGGCAGAAAATCCCGAGCAGGGTTTCACATTTACAGTCCTCGCGCTTTGCAGTAAGGTTCGTTAGCTGACCTGGGGGTCCTGGCGCGTCGTGCCGCATCGGCGCAGCCGGGTGAGAAAGACCCTTTGAACCTGATCCGGGTAATGCCGGCGAAGGGAAGCGCAGCGATCGGACTTGCGTCCCATCCCGCCCTTCTCCCCGCCGCGCCCACGAAACACGCCATTGCGCAAGGAGTAGGCATGAACGCCAACGAGAAATTCATCGCAAGCGACGCACACGTTGACGCGGCCGCCGTCGCGCCGCTGCCCAACTCGCGCAAGATTCATGTGCAGGGCTCGCGGCCAGACATTTGTGTGCCGATGCGCGAAGTGTCGCAGTCGGACACCCCCGCCTCGATGGGCAGCGAAAACAATCCGCCGGTCACCGTGTATGACTGCTCCGGCCCGTACACCGATCCGTCCGTGAAGATCGACATCCGCAACGGCCTGGCGGCGCTGCGTGCGGGCTGGATCGCCGCGCGCGGCGACACCGAGGAACTGGCCGCATTGAGCAGCCGCTACGGCAACGAGCGGGCGGCCGACACCGCCGCTGCAGAGTTGCGCTTTCCCGGCCTGCAGCGCAAACCCCGCCGCGCACTCGCCGGCCGCAACGTCAGCCAGATGCACTACGCGCGGGCGGGGATGGTGACCCCGGAGATGGAATTCATCGCCATCCGCGAAAACCTGCGCCGGCAGGACTACCTGGCGAGCCTGCGCGCAGCCGGGCCGACCGGTGCCAGGATGGCCGATTTGCTGGGCCGCCAGCACCGGGGCATGAGCTTCGGCGCGGCCATCCCCGAAGAGATCACCCCCGAATTCGTCCGCAGCGAAGTCGCCCGCGGGCGGGCCATCATCCCGGCCAACATCAACCACCCCGAGAGCGAACCGATGATCATCGGGCGCAACTTCCTGGTCAAGATCAACGCCAACATCGGCAACTCCGCACTCGGTTCGAGCATTCAGGAAGAAGTCGAGAAAATGACCTGGTCGATCCGCTGGGGTGGCGACACGGTGATGGATCTGTCCACCGGCAAGCACATCCACGAAACCCGCGAATGGATCATCCGCAACAGCCCGGTTCCGATCGGCACGGTGCCGATCTATCAGGCCCTCGAAAAGGTCGACGGCAAGGCCGAGGAGCTGACCTGGGAGATCTTCCGCGACACCCTGATCGAGCAGGCCGAACAAGGCGTCGACTACTTCACCATCCACGCCGGCGTGCGCCTGCCGTTCGTCCCGATGACCGCCAGCCGCATGACCGGCATCGTCAGCCGCGGCGGCTCCATCATGGCCAAGTGGTGCCTGGCGCACCACCGCGAGAGCTTCCTCTATACCCACTTCGAGGACATCTGCGAGATCATGAAGGCCTACGACGTCGCCTTCAGCCTCGGCGACGGCCTGCGTCCGGGCAGCATCTACGACGCCAACGACGAGGCGCAACTGGCGGAACTCAAGACCCTCGGCGAACTCACCCAGATCGCCTGGCGCCACGATGTGCAGACCATGATCGAAGGCCCCGGCCATGTGCCGATGCAACTGATCAAGGAGAACATGGACCTGCAACTCGACTGGTGCGACGAGGCGCCGTTCTACACCCTCGGTCCGCTGACCACCGACATCGCGCCCGGTTACGACCACATCACCAGTGCCATCGGCGCGGCACAGATCGGCTGGTACGGCACGGCGATGCTGTGCTACGTCACCCCCAAGGAGCACCTCGGGCTGCCCGACAAGGACGACGTCAAGGACGGCATCATCGCCTACAAGATCGCCGCCCATGCGGCCGATCTGGCCAAGGGCCATCCGGGCGCGCAGATCCGCGACAACGCGCTCTCCAAGGCGCGCTTCGAGTTCCGCTGGGAGGACCAGTTCAACCTCGGCCTCGATCCGGACAAGGCCCGGGAGTTCCACGACGAGACCCTGCCCAAGGACAGCGCCAAGGTGGCGCACTTCTGTTCGATGTGCGGACCGCATTTCTGCTCGATGAAGATCACCCAGGATGTGCGCGACTTCGCCGCACAGCAGGGCATCGCCGAGGATCAGGCGCTGCAGAAGGGCATGGAGACCAAGGCGGTGGAGTTCGTCAAACAGGGGGCGGAGATCTATCGGAAGACATGAGCCGCGAACCGGGGCGACCAGCGAGAGCTGAATTCGCCCCGCTTCCGCTGTGTTGCCGCTGCTTGTTCAGTCGGTCCGCAGGGCCAGCATCAAACTCTTAATTTTTCGAATCTGACGTCGCAGACCAATTGCAGTCAATGATCGAGCGTTGCGCGCAACTCGAAAGTCCACGTCGAGCCAGTTGTGCGCCTTCTTGGTAACCAGATAGCAAATACGATTCACGTAGCGCACACCCGGCGTAATCCACTGGTCGGATTCGCCGTCGACGACCGTCCACACGTACTCTGGATCAAGCCTGCGAACCAACTGAATATCCTCGCCGAAAGTCTCAAGACCATGCCCTCCCCACACGTTGTGCCGTGCTTCAGGATGCTGATAGGGCACGAAATACTCGTAGAACGCGTCTTCGTGCAAGACGACAGGCATGCTGGCGGATTGTAACTTCACCAAGCCACCCAATTGCGAGACAGCGCCTCATTCCAGCGCTCCACATTCCAGATCGCCCCCACAAGGGCGCGTGCGTCGCCCCATACAGGCAGCAGGAGCCGATCGGCATCCGTGGCGGGCCTGACTGCATGAAATTCGTGCCATACATGATCGTCGTCGGACGGGCCATCGTCACAACATCCCCAAAGCTGTTCGTAGAGAGTAGGAACGCGGAGCTGCTCGGCGATGAAATACATACCGCCCTCAAAGCGATGTCGAATCCGCGCTAGATCTTTCTCACCCAATTGGCCAACAAGCAGCAACTCGCCCCACGATTTGTAGTTGCTCGCGTCGCGATAGAGATACTCGAACACTGAGTAGTCTTGCAGAGTCATGCTTACGAACTGCGGTTATCGATGAACACATCAGCGCGGTGTCGCAAAACGAAATCTAAGTTGGGGGAGAATCGTTCCGGTAGTTCAATCGTTTTGCCTTCAAGAGGGACCATGACTTCCTTGACGAACACCTCGTCGCGGCGCTTTAGCTCTTCCGAAATGACGATTCTGAAGTCATCGGTAAGCGTGATGAGCCCCTTGTCGAATGCCCTGTCGTGAATCGCCGAGAGACACAAGCCGTTACTCGGATTGAGTCGATTCGCTTTGTCCTTACTCCACGGGACGATGTGGCTGGCTATCAGCAGCCGTGGCTCGGATAGTCCCGACATGCAACATCGGCCCCGGTAACTGCTCAACACGGCGCGACGGAAAAAGGTTTGCTTGATCCGTTGTTCTGCCACGACTTGTCGAGTTTCACCCGAAAAGTCATCAGGCATGAGCAGTTCATCGGCTTCATCGTTGAACGGCGTCGCGCCGTCAAGACTCCGTCGCAAGATCTCGCATTCGACTGCCAGCCGGTCCCAATCGGCATGAAACTCGTCCCATACTTCACGATCGAGACGCGATACGCCTTCGAGGCCCTTACGTCCGGTACTGGTTATGGCGGGGTCTAGACTGGCGAAGTTGACTAGCTTCATCGCGACCGCCGACGGTGTGCGTCCGATGAGTGAGGCCAAGCGAATGATTTCCGGATTTCCTCGGTGCAATCTACCGAACGGCAGTTGGCAATACAGGTGAAACGCCAGTTTGAGTTGCTCCCTTGTCCATCGTCCTAAACTCACCATGTCCTTCGGCACTTGACCAGACTCAGCTGTCGGCGCCGCCTCCCTCTTTTGCAAATGCGGAGCCATCAGTGTAGCGACTGCTGCGATCATCGGCATGACGGCTGCCTGAGAAAACTGCTTATACGCGCGTGTATCCGAAACCGGAATGCGGAATGAATCCGGGAAACCCATGAGCCGCGCGCATTCGCGCGGCGTGAGGCGGCGCGGATTCATGCCCTCGCCTTGCCAGACGAGAATTTCCGATCCGTCCTTGTAGTAGCGCGCCGAGAGGGTACGCGCCACGCTGTCGGGATACACGAGACCGAAACCGAAGCCGTTGCCTGCCGCGCGGTGCTTGTCGGCGTAGTTCTGCAGGTAGGTCCACAGCTTGTCGGTGAGCGTGTATTTCGGCTGCACGCGCCCGCTGGCGTGGTCGAAGTACTTGTCGCCATCGGCTTCCAGTTGCGGCTCGCTGCCGTCTACCCGGTGCAGCACGCTGCGCAACGTATGCTTGCCCTTTCCATCGAGGGGCAGAGCGTCAAAGTCGAAGGCAAGCGGCTCGCGGAATCCCACGATCAGGAGGCGCTCGCGGTGCTGCGGCACGAAGTGGGCACCGTCGATGACGCGGCAGTGAATGTGGTAGCCGAGTTCGTCTTGCAGGGTGCGGCGGATGACGTCGAAGGTGCGGCCCTTGTCGTGCGACAGCAGGTTCTTGACGTTGTCCAGCAGAAAGGCGCGCGGGCGCTTTGTCTCGATGATGCGGGCGACATCGAAGAACAACGTGCCCTGCGTTTCGTCGTGGAAGCCATGGGCGCGGCCGAGCGCATTCTTCTTGCTCACGCCGGCGATGGAAAACGGCTGGCAGGGAAACCCGGCGAGCAGCACGTCGTGATCGGGCACGTCGGCGGCGTCGACTTCGGTAATGTCGCCCGCGATCAGGTGGCCGTCGCGGAAGTTCTCGGCGTAGGTTTTTTGCGCATAGCTGTCCCACTCGCTGGTAAACACACACTGCCCGCCGATCCACTCGAACGCGGCACGGATGCCGCCGATGCCGGCGAACAAGTCGACGAAGCGAAAGTCCGGGTCACCCGACGGGGCGTTGCCGAAAGGCAGGATGAGCTGGCGCAATGCATGGCCGGCATAGGCTTTGGGTTCGACCTCCCGCGCCTCCCAGCGACGGATGGTGCGCGCATCGACGCCGAGGTGGCGCGCAATTGCCGCTTGAGAGTGGTGCTGGCGGGCGATTGCGAGGTATTGCAGAACAGTCTCGGCATCGACGCCGGTCGTGAGCACGGTAGCCATTTGGTCGCCCTTTCGCTGGGAATAATGGCGGACATTACGCCCGCCGTGATTTCCGCGCAAGCGTTGACAGATGGCAGCCGACGAAGGTGAGCGACATCGGACGGCGCGCTTCGCGACTTGCGACGCGATGTGGCGTGTCCCGTCGAGGAATGCCCGGTGACCTCAGCAGCGGCTCTACCGCAAGACATAGCGGCTGAGATCCGCACCAGATGGCGCTTTGCGGCATGCCCTGCCGCGGAGCGCCATTTCATGCGCCTCTCCGGGCAGGGGTGCCTGGAATCATTGCGGGGCGCGGCTTTCCGGGCGGGGGGCGTCGCCGGAAGGCGGCTGCGAGGAGAGTGCACCGCCATCCTCCTGCTGCTGCAGCGCCCACATCTGCGCGTAGGCGCCGCCGGCCGCCAGCAATGCCAGGTGACTGCCGCGCTCGGTCACCCGGCCGGCATCGAGCACCAGGATTTCGTCGGCATTCATCACGGTCGACAGGCGGTGGGCGATGATCAGCGTGGTGCGTCCGCGCGCGGCGGTTTCCAGTTCGGCCTGGATCGCCTTCTCGGTCTTCGAGTCGAGCGCCGAGGTGGCTTCGTCGAAGATCAGGATGGGCGGGTTCTTGAGCAGCGCGCGGGCGATCGCGACCCGCTGCTTCTCGCCGCCCGACAGCTTGAGGCCGCGTTCGCCGACCTTGGTGTCATAGCCGTCGGGCAGGCGCTCGATGAAGTCGTGCAGGTGCGCGGCGCGCGCCGCCTCGATCACCTGGTCGCGCGGTGCGTCGGGCCGGCCGTAGAGAATGTTGTAGTAGATGCTGTCGTTGAACAGCACCGTGTCCTGCGGGACGATGCCGATCGCCGCGCGCAGGCTGGCCTGGGTGATGCGGCGGATGTCGCGGCCGTTGATGCGGATGCCGCCGCCGCCCTCTGCCGTGCCAACGTCATAGAAGCGGAAGAGCAGGCGCGCCAGCGTGCTCTTGCCCGAGCCGCTGTGGCCGACCACCGCCAGCGTTCTGCCCGGTTCGATCGCGAAGTTCACGCCGAACAGAATCTGCCGCTTCGCCTCGTAGGAAAAGTCGACACAGTCGAAAACCACCTGCGCCGGACCGGGCGGCAGGGCCGCCGCATCGGGCGCGTCGGACACTTCGCGATGCTCGCGCATCAGCGTGAACATGCGCTCGATGTCGGTCAGCGCCTGGCGGATTTCGCGGTAGATCACGCCGAGGAAGTTGAGCGGGATGTAGAGCTGGATCAGGAACGCGTTGACCAGCACGATGTCGCCGATGCTCATGCTGCCGCCGGCCACGCCGAGGCTGGCGCGCCACATCATCGCGGTAACGGCGGCCGCCACCACCAGCGCCTGGCCGATGTTCAGGAATGACAAGGAAATCTGGCTCTTGACCTGCGCCGACTCCCACAACTGCATCTGCGCGTTGTAGCGCTGCGCTTCGAACTCCTCGTTGTTAAAGTACTTGACCGTCTCGTAGTTGATCAGGCTGTCGACCGCGCGCGAGTTGGCGGCCGAGTCGAGTTCGTTGGCGGTGCGCCGAAAATGGGTGCGCCAGTTGGTCACGACAATCGTGAACGTGATGTAGAAAACCAGCGCGCACAGCGTGATGAGTCCGAAACTCGGCTCGTACTTGGCGAACAGGATGCCCAGCACCAAACTGATTTCGATCAGCGTCGGCAGAATCGAATACAGCGTGTACGAGATCAGCGAGCCGATCGAGCGCGTGCCGCGCTCGATGTCGCGCGTCAGGCCGCCGGTCTGCCGTTCGAGGTGAAAGCGCAGCGACAGCGAATGCAGGTGGCGAAAGACCTGTAACGATATGTTACGCACCGCCTGCTGCGTCACGCGCGCAAACACCAGTTCGCGCAGTTCGGTAAACAGCGAGGTGGAAAAGCGCAGCACGCCATAGGCCAGCAGCAGCGCCGCCGGCACCACGATGACCGCCTGCGCGGGCGTGATCGCGAGGCTGTCGATCAACTGCTTGAAAATCATCGGTACGCCGACGTTGGCGAGCTTGGCGCAGATCAGGCAGCCGAGCGCGAACAGCACGCGGCCGCGGTAGGCCCAGAGGTAGGGAAACAGCGTGCGTACGGTTTGCCAGTCGCGGCGTTGGGCCGGCTGCGGGCCCGGCAGGGCGGTGGCGTGACGTCTCATTGCCCGATTGTACGTGTGCAGCGGCACCCGCGACCGCACGTCGGCGCCGCGCGGTAGGCCTTTCGTCTTATTGTCCGCCGCAGGCTCGCCATCTATGCTCATTCGATGATCAGAGCCTCGAAGATGCCGGATGCCCCTTCCCGCGATGAACCCGCTCGCGGCGCGGCGGCAACGGTGTCACGCGGCTCGGCGCGGGCAAGCCGCATGGCACTTGGGGCGGCGATCGCCCGCGCGACCCATCAGCGCTACGACTCACCGCTGGTGTTCGACGACGCCTTTGCGTTCGACATGCTGTACGGGCATTGGCGCTGGGTCGTCGCCAACCGGTTCCTCGATTGGCTGATCCTGCGCAAGCTGCTCGGCGTGATGCGCCCGGTCTACGGCCAGGTGGTTGCGCGTTCGCGCTTCAGCGAAGACGCGCTGCACGCGGCGATCGCCCGCGGCGTGCGCCAGTACGTGATCGTCGGCGCCGGTCTCGATACGTTCGCGCTGCGCCAGCCCGGGCTGGCCGACAAGCTCGCGATTTTCGAGCTCGACCATCCGGCCTCGCAGCAGCTCAAGCGCAGGTTGCTCGCGCGCATTGGCAAGGAGCCGCGCAACGTCGAGTTCGTCGAGGCCAATTTCGAGCGCCAGTCCGTCGGCGACGCCCTGCAGGCGTCGCGCTTCGACCCGCACCAGCCCAGCTTCCTGTCGTGGCTGGGCACCACCTTCTATCTGACCGAAGAAGCGACCTTCGCCACCCTGCGGTCGATCGCTGAATGCGCGGCGCCCGGCAGTGAACTGGTGTTCGACTTCTGCGTGCCCGAGGCCTCGCTCGGAGCGCGCGACCGCGCCGAGCTGGCGGCCCTGAAGCGGCTTGCGGCCCGGCGTGGCGAGCCGTTCGTCGCCAGTTTCCTGCCGGCGCAACTGGCCGAACGCATATCCGCATTGGGACTGGAACTGATCGAGAGCGCTTCGCCTGACAAGCTGGAGCGGCGCTATTTTGCCGGCCGCAGCGACGGCTTGCGACCGAGCCGCTTCGCCTGGCTGAGCCACGTCAGGGTGCGCGACCAACCGGCCTGACCAACGCTGCTGCTGCAATGCAACAGCGCAGTCGGCCGGCACCATGACGCGCGGATTGCCGCCGCCACCCGGCGCGTTTCTAGAGCCCGGCCTCTAGCGAACCGGTTGACAGCCCGTGCTCTCTGCCGCCAGTATTCAAACACCCGTTTGAATTGAGCGCACGATGGATCTCGAAGTCAGCCGACCCGAAGCCGATACCCGCAGCCGCATTCTCGATGCGGCGCAGGGACTGTTCGTGCGCCACGGGCTGGAAGCGACATCGCTGCGCATGATCACGGCGCGGGCCAACGCCAATATCGCCGCCGCGCATTACCACTTCGGCTCCAAGGATGCGCTGATCGAAGCGGTGTTCCGGCGCGGCCTGGCGCGGCTCAACGAGATGCGTCTGGCCGAACTGGATCGTCTGGAGCGCGAGGCCGGCGGCGGCCCGCTCAAACCGCGGCAGGTGCTCGAAGCCTTTTTCGGCACCGCGCTGATGCTGGCGGCCGATCGCGATCAGGGCGGCTTCGAGTTCATGCGCCTGCTCGGGCGCACGATGACCGATCCGAACCAGTTCATCCGCACCTTTATCGCCGCCGAATACCAGGAAGTGATGGAGCGCTTCAAGGACGCGCTGTTCGCCGCGCTGCCCAAAGTGCCGCACGAGGAAATCATCTGGCGCCTGCACTTCATGCTTGGCGCGATGTCCTATGCATTGGCCGGCACCGATGCGCTGCGGCTGGCGACCGGCCTGAGCGGCGAGGACGATCCGCGCGCCATCGCCCCGCGCCTGATGAGCTTCCTTCTCGGCGGGCTGCGGGCCCCGCTGGCCGGCAGACCGGCTGAGATTGCCAAGTCCGCTGCGCCGGCGGCAGCGCCGGCCATGAATCGAATCAACGACGCGCCGTTGCGACAGCCGGCGCGCACCAGTGGGAGCAAAGCGCTCGCCCGAAGCAACCGGCCGACGCCCAGCCATAGGAGCAGCAAATGATCTGGATGATTCTCGCACTGCCGCTGATTGCGGTAATCCTCGCCTACCTGGGCGCACCGCTGGCGTTGTGGACGCTGGCCGGCGCGGCCTGGCTGGGTGCCGCGGCCTGGCTCGGCGGCTGGACGGTGCTGGCAGTCGTGCTTGCGGGTGGCGGCTACTTGCTCGTCGCCGCGCTGTTCAACCTCAAACCGTTGCGCCGGGCGCTGGTCAGCGCGCCGCTGCTGTCCGGCTACCGCAAGATTCTGCCGCCGATGTCGGAAACCGAGCGCATTGCGCTGGAAGCCGGCACCGTATGGTGGGAGGGCGAGCTGTTTCGCGGCCGTCCGGACTGGAACAAGCTGCTGGCATTTCCGCAGCCCACTCTGACGGCCGAGGAACAGAGCTTCCTCGACAACGAGACGGAAGAACTCTGCCGCATGTCGAACGACTGGGAATGCTCGCACGAACTGGGCGATCTGCCGCCTCACGTCTGGCAGTTCATCCGCGAAAAGGGCTTCCTCGGCATGATCATTCCGCGCCAGTACGGCGGCAAGGAGTTCTCCGCCTACATGCATTCGCAGGTGATCACCAAACTGTCCACACGCTGCTCTGCGAGCGCGGTGACGGTGATGGTGCCCAATTCGCTCGGGCCGGCAGAATTGCTGCTCCAGTACGGCACCGATGCGCAGAAGAACCACTACCTGCCGCGCCTCGCCAAGGGGCTGGAGACCCCCTGTTTCGCGCTGACCAGCCCGCACGCCGGCTCGGACGCCGCGTCGATCCCCGACTTCGGCGTCATCTGCAAGGGCATCTGGGAGGGTCGCGAAGTCCTCGGCATGCGAGTCACATGGGACAAGCGTTACATCACGCTCGGGCCGGTCTCCACGCTGCTCGGCCTGGCCTTCCGCCTTTACGACCCGGACAAGCTGCTCGGCGACGTCGAGGATCTCGGCATAACGTGCGCGCTGATTCCGACCGACCATCCGGGCGTGCATATCGGCCGCCGCCACATTCCGCTGAATGCGGTATTCCAGAACGGTCCCAACTGGGGCAAGGATGTCTTCATGCCGCTCGACTGGATCATCGGCGGGCCGAAGATGGCCGGCCAGGGCTGGCGCATGCTGATGGAATGCCTTGCGGCGGGCCGCTCGATCTCGCTGCCGGGCTCCAACACCGGCATGGCCAAGCTGGCGGTGCGCACGGTCGGCGGCTATTCGCGCGTGCGCAGCCAGTTCAAGACCGCGATCGGCCGCTTCGAGGGCATTCAGGAGCCGCTGACGCGGATGGGCGGCAATCTCTACATGATGGATGCGGCGCGGGTCATGACCGCCGGAGCTATCGACCTGGGCGAGAAGCCCTCGGTCGTCTCGGCGATCGTCAAATACCACGTCACCGAGCGCGCGCGCCAGGTCGTCACCGACGGCATGGACATCGTCGGCGGCAAGGGCATCTGCCTCGGGCCATCGAACTTCCTCGGGCGTGCCTACCAGCAGTTGCCGATCGGCATCACTGTCGAAGGCGCCAACATCCTGACCCGCAGCCTGATCATTTTCGGGCAGGGGGCGATCCGCTGCCATCCCTACGTGCTGCGCGGCATGCTTGCCGCCGGCAACCCGGATCGCGCGAAGGCGCTGGTCGAATTCGATGACGCGGTGTTTTCGCATTTCGGCTACGCGGTGCGCAACACGGCGCGCACGCTGGTAATGGGTATGACCGGTTCGCACTTCGTCGGCGTCCCGCACGACATCGCGCCGGAGACCAAGCGCTACTACCAGCAGTTGACCCGCTTTTCCTCCGCGCTGGCGTTCGTCGCCGACGTCGCGATGGCCACCATGGGTGGCGATCTCAAGCGCAAGGAGAAGCTCTCGGCGCGGCTTGGCGACATCCTGTCGCTGCTCTACCTGTCGAGCGCCACGCTCAAGCGCTTCGAAGCGGAAGGCCGCCAGCAGGCCGATGCGCCCCTGATGCACTGGGCGATCTGGGATGCGATGTTCAAGGCGCAGAACGCGTTCGAGGGCGTCATCTCCAACTTCCCCGGCCGCGTGATGTCGTTCCTGCTGCGCCGGCTGATCTTCCCGCTGGGGCGTCCGTATGTCGTGCCTTCCGACCGGCTTGGCGCGCAGGTGGCCAACCTGTTGATCGAGCCGTCCGCGACGCGTGACCGCCTGACCGCCGGCATGTACGTGCCACGCGACGAGGACGATCCGGTCGGCGTGATCGAACTCGCGCTCGAAGCGACGGTGCAATCCGAAGCGATCGAAGCGAAGATGCGTGCCGCCGTCAAGGCCGGGCGGATCAGCGGGCGCGGTGCGCAACTTGCCGCCAGCGCATGCGCGGCAGGCGTCATTACATCGGCGGAGCAGGCCTTGCTCGCGCGGCGCGACGAACTGCGCGACAAGGCGATCCGGGTCGACGATTTCCCGCAGGATCTCGGCATCCACCGGGCGGCGGAAGGTCCGCGCGGCTTGCGCGCCGTGGCTTGAGCGGTCAATTGAAGATCGGCGGCGATCGGATGAGGCTTCGACCCATGAAGCCTTGCCCCGGCGCCCGGTCGGCGAGGTGTTCGGAATGAAACAACCCATTCATGTCGTGGACGGCGCGCGAACTCCGTTTCTCAAGGCGCGCAACGCGCCGGGACCGTTCGCGGCGAGCGATCTGGCGGTTGCGGCCGGCAGGGCGCTGCTGTCGCGCCAGCGCTTTGCGGCCGGTGATCTCGACGAGGTGATACTCGGCTGCGCCTCGCCATCGCCGGACGAGACCAACATCGGCCGTGTCGTCGCGCTGCGCATGGGCTGCGGCCAGCAGGTGCCAGGGTGGACCGTGATGCGCAATTGCGCCTCGGGCATGCAGGCGCTCGATTCGGCGATCGTCAATATCGAGGCCGGGCGCTCCCATCTGGTGCTGGCCGGCGGCGTGGATGCGCTGTCGCGCGCGCCGCTGCTGTACTCCGACGCGATGACTCGCTGGTTTGCCGCGTTTGCCTCGTCGCGCACGCTCGGCCAGCGCGCCGCTCAACTGACGCGCTTCAGGCTCGGCTACCTGGCGCCGGTGATCGGCATCATGAAAGGCCTGACCGACCCGGTGATCGGCCAGATCATGGGGCAGACCGCCGAGAACATCGCCTTTCGCTTCGGCATCGACCGCCAGCAGATGGATGCCTACGCCATGCGCAGCCATCAGCGCGTTGCCGCCGCGCAGGACGCCGGCCGTTTCGACGAGATCGTGCCGCTGGTCGGTCCCGACGGCGAGCTCTATCAGGCCGACGACGGCGTGCGGCGCGATACATCGATGCAGAATCTGGCCAAGCTCAAGCCGTTTTTCGATCGCAAGTACGGCAATGTCACGGCAGCGAACTCCTCGCAGATCACCGACGGCGCGGCCTGGCTGATTCTCGCGTCCGACGAGGCGGTGAACCGGCATGGTCTCGAGCCGCTCGGCCGCATCGTCGATACGCAGTGGGCGGGGCTCGACCCGGCGCAGATGGGGCTCGGGCCGGTGCACGCCGCGACGCCGATTCTGCAGCGCCATGGACTTGGCCTGAACGATCTCGACGCATGGGAAATCAATGAAGCGTTTGCGGCGCAGGTGCTGGGCTGCATCGCGGCCTGGCAAGACCAGGCGTACTGCCGCGAACAACTCGGCTTGCCGGAGGTGCTCGGACAACTCGATGAAGGCAAGCTCAACATCGATGGCGGCGCGATCGCGCTCGGACACCCGGTCGGCGCTTCGGGTGCGCGCATCGTGCTGCATTTGCTCAACATACTGAAGCGCCGCGGCGGCGGCCGTGGCATCGCCTCGATTTGCATCGGCGGCGGCCAGGGCGGCGCCATGCTGGTGGAGGCATGAACATGAATCCCTATCGACACTGGCGCATCCGCCGCGACGACGATCGCATCGCATGGATCACGCTCGACGTTGCCTGCTCGCCGATGAACAAGCTCTCGGTCGAAGTGATGACCGAACTGGCGACCGTGCTGGACGATCTCGAGCGTTATCCGCCGGCCGCGGCAGTTTTCCTGTCTGGCAAAGATGCAGGATTCATCGCCGGCGCGGACATCGAGGAATTCACCCGGCTCGATTCGCCGCAAAAGGCGCGCGAGCTGGTTGGCCGCGGCTGGGAGCTGTTCAACCGGCTGGCCGCCATCGCTTACCCGACCTGCGCACTGATTCGCGGACATTGCCTCGGCGGCGGACTGGAGCTCGCGCTGGCGTGCCGCTACCGGGTGGCGGTCGACGAGCCGGCTACCCGACTCGCATTGCCCGAGGTCATGCTCGGCATCGTTCCCGGATGGGGCGGCATGCTTCGGCTGCCGCAGGTGACCGGTCCCGCCGCCGCGCTCGACATGATGCTGACCGGCAAGGGTGTCGATGCGCGCAAGGCGAAGAAACTCGGCCTGGTCGATGAATGCGTGCCGGCGCGCGTCATGCACAACGCGGCGCGGGCGCTGGTGCTCTCGCGCAAGCCGGCGCGCGAACTGCCGCTGTTGCAGAAACTGCTCAACGGCCCGTTGAAGGCTGTTGTCGCCCGACAGGCGCGTGCGCAAGTGGCCAGGCGCGCGCAACAGAAGCACTACCCGGCGCCCTACGCGATTCTCGATATGTGGTCGAAGTTCGGCGGCAACGCGTTGGCCGTGCCGGCGGACAGGCCGACCTCGCTCGACGCGATCGTCGCCTCGCCGACCACGCGCAACCTGGTGCGAGTGTTCTTCCTGCAGGAACGGCTGAAGGGTTTCGGCAAGGACAGCGGCTTCGAGGCCAGCCATGTTCACGTCATCGGCGCCGGGACCATGGGCGGCGACATCGCCGCCTGGTGCGCCGGCCGCGGCATGACCGTGACCTTGCAGGATCAGGGCATCGAGCGCATCGCGCCGGCAATCAAGCGCGCCGCCAGGGTATTCGAGCGCAAGTGTCGTGGCGACAAGCTCAAGGCGCGGATGATGCTCGAACGCATCGTGCCGGATGTCGATGGCCGCGGCGTGCGGCAGGCGGATGTGGTGATCGAGGCGATCTTCGAGAACCTCGAGGCCAAGCACAAACTGCTGGCGGCGCTGGAGCCAATGATCAAGGCTGAGGCTGTGCTCGCCACCAATACGTCCAGCCTGAGGATCGAGGATATCGGCGCGGTGCTGCAGAACCCGGCGCGGCTGGTGGGCATCCATTTCTTCAATCCGGTGGCGAAGATGCCGCTGGTCGAAGTGGTCAGCGCGGCCGATACCGACCCGGCAATGGCGCGGCGGGCGGCCGCCTTCGTCAAGCAGATCGACAAACTGCCCCTGCCGGTGGCGAGCGCGCCTGGCTTCCTGGTCAATGCGGTACTCGGCCCCTACATGCTGGAGGCGATGCGCTGCGTCGATGAAGGTGTGGCGCCCGAGGCGATCGATCGCGCGCTGACCGATTTCGGCATGCCGATGGGGCCGATCGAACTGGTCGATCTGGTCGGCCTGGATGTCGCGATGGCCGCGGGCAAGGCGCTGACCGGGGCGGCTGCGCCACCCAAGCACCTGTCCCAACTCGTGGCTGCAGGCAGCCTGGGCAAGAAGGCCGGGAAGGGGTTTTATTCCTGGCACGACGGCAAGGCGCAAAAGGGCAAGACAGGCGCCGTGCCCGAGGGTTTGGCGCAGCGCATCATCCAGCCACTGCTCGATGCCACGCGCCGGTGTGTCGAGCAAGACGTGGTGGCCGATGCCGATCTGGCCGACGCGGGCGTCATCTTCGGTACCGGCTTCGCGCCCTTCACCGGCGGCCCGATGAATCATCTCGGCGCGCGGCCCGCGTCGCCCAAACCCCGCCCTGCGCAAGCTGCGCGGGCATTGCCGCGCGCCGCATGACCGAACCCGGTTTCCTCCGCCAGCCAGACGCCAGACCAATGTCAGAACAGCCGACGGTACTGCCCGACAAACAGCCGACGCTCCGCGTTGCGACGATGCCGGCCGATACCAATCCGGCCGGCGACATATTCGGCGGCTGGATCATGTCCCAGGTCGACATTGCGGCCGGGGTTGTTGCGTCGCAGCGTTCGCGCGGACGGGTTGTCTCGGTCGCGGTCAATGCCTTCGTCTTCAAGCAGCCGGTATCGGTTGGCGACGTGGTGAGTTTCTATGCCGAGGTAGTGCGCGTCGGGCGGACCTCGATAACGGTCGATGTCGAAGTGTTTGCACTGCGTCATCCGACCGATCCGCTGGTGGTGAAGGTAACCGAAGCGACGCTGACTTACGTTGCCGTCGATTTGCAGGGGCGCAAGCGGGAAATTCCGACGGGAGTCAGGTGATTGTTGCACAATTGCGACACCGTGTGCCGCGCCGCGAATGAGGCGATGTGCCGGGCGTAGAATCGAATGACCGGTCGCTTGCAGCGGGCAGCGCGACCAGCAAACCAGCCCGCACCAACCTTTTGTGCAAATCGGATGAGGAGACTAGAAATGACGCGAACAAGAATTGCCGTCCGTACCTTGCCGCTGCTGATCGCCGGCCTGTGCTCCGGATCGGCAATGGCAGCCGGCTTTCAGTTGATGGAGCAGAACGCCAGTGGACTGGGCTCTGCCTATTCCGGCACGGCGGCGGTCGCCGAAGATGCCAGCACCGTGTTCTTCAACCCGGCCGGCATGACCTACCTGCCGGGGATACAGGCGGTGATCGCGGGGAGCCTCATCAAGCCGCAGGCGAAGTTCAGCAATGACGGTTCCACCGCCGGTTCGCCGCTGAATCCGCTCGGCTCGGCCAATGGGGGCGACGCGGGAGATCTGGCGTTCGTTCCGGCAACCTATTTCACGATGCAGCTCACGCCATCGCTGGGTATCGGTCTGGGCATCAACGCCCCGTTCGGGCTCAAAACGGAGTACGACTCGGACTGGATCGGCCGCTACCATGGGATCAAGTCCGAAGTCAGAACGATCAACATCAACCCGTCGATCGCCTACAAGATCAATGACCAGATCTCGATCGGTGCCGGTTTGAACTTTCAGCGCCTCGATGCCGAACTGACCAGTGCGGTTGCCTACAGCACGATTATCGCGGCCGGTTCGCGCAATGCGATCCTCATTCCGGGACTCGAGGGAACCAGCAAGGTCAAGGGCGACGATACCGGCTGGGGCTACAACCTCGGCGCGATCTTCCAGGTCTCGCCGTCGACCCGCCTCGGTGCGGCATATCGTTCCAAGATCAAGTACAACGTCACCGGAGACGTGACCTTCGATCGACCGACCAGCGCCAACCCGACCGCCAACGCCATCATGGCAGGCGCGACACCGAATGGTCCGATCAAGCTCGATATCGAATTGCCGGACGTGGCGACATTCAGCGTGCATCAGAAGCTCTCGGAGCAATGGGAGATGATGGGCGACGTCTCCTGGACTGGCTGGGCCAAGATTCCACGGCTCTCGATCTATCGCACCGACGGCACGCTGCTAAGCAATACCGAGGAGAACTGGCGCAACACGGTTCGCGTTGCGTTCGGCGGTGCCTACAAGTACTCGGATGCGCTGAAGTTGCGCGCGGGCGTAGCCTACGACCAGGCGCCGGTCGAGGCTGAATTCCGCACGCCGCGCCTGCCCGACATGGATCGCTACTGGCTGTCGTTGGGCGGACAGTACAAGGTCAGCGCCGCCGGTGCCATCGACTTCGGCTATACGCACATCTTCATCAAGAACGGGACGATTCGCGACAACTCGGGTGGCGGCCAGTCCCAGGCGCTGCAGGGTTTCCTTATCGGCAACTACAACTCGAACAGCGTCGATATCCTCGCCGTTCAATACTCGCACAAATTCTGATTCCTGCCGCAGCAAGGGGGCGGATTCTCCGCCCCCGTCTTTCATGAATGCGATTTCCAGTCTAGGGTGCTACCACCGTGAGCCAGTCAAATTTCATCGTCCGCAAAGTGGCCGTGCTGGGCGCCGGCGTGATGGGTGCGCAGATCGCGGCACATTGCGCCAATGCCAACGTGCCGGTGGTTCTGTTCGATCTCGCGGCCAGGGAGGGTGATCCGAATGGCATCGTCCGCAAGGCGCTCGACGGGCTGAAAAAACTCGAGCCGAGCCCGCTCGCCACACGCGACCGGGTCAATTTCATCGAAGCCGCCAACTACGACCAGCATCTCGACAAATTGCGCGGCTGCGACGTGATCATCGAGGCGATCGCGGAGAAGATGGAATGGAAGCGCGATCTGTACGCCAAGGTCGCGCCGTTTCTCGGCGAGCACGCGATATTCGCCACCAATACCTCGGGCCTGTCGATCAATGCGCTGGCCGAGGCGTTTCCGGCAGCCTTGCGCAGCCGCTTCTGCGGCGTGCACTTCTTCAATCCGCCGCGCTACATGCAACTGGTGGAGTTGATTCCGTGCGCCGGCACCGATGCCGCGCTGCTCGACAATCTCGAGACTTTTCTAACCACCACGCTCGGCAAGGGTGTGGTGCGCGCGCTCGATACACCGAGTTTCGTTGCCAATCGCGTCGGCGTGTTCTCGATTCTCGCCGTCATGCATCACACGCAGCGGCTGGACCTCGGTTTCGACGCGGTGGATGCGCTGACCGGGCCGCTGATCGGTCGACCGAAAAGCGCCACCTATCGCACCGCCGACGTGGTCGGTCTTGACACCATGGCGCATGTCATCGATTCGATGGCCGACACGCTGGTGGATGATCCTTGGCACAAGTTCTACGGCAACCCGGCCTGGCTGAAGGCACTGATTGCGAAGGGCGCTCTCGGACAAAAGACGCGGGCCGGCATCTTCACCAAGAAGGGCAAGGACATCCTGGTACTCGATGTGAAGGCACAGGATTACCGGCCGTCGGCCGGCGCGGTCGAGCCCGAGGTTCTGGCCATCCTCAAGCTGAAGAATCCGGCCGAGAAATTCGCCCGGCTGCGCGAGCATGCCAGCGCGCAGGCGCAGTTCCTCTGGTCGATCTATCGCGATGTGTTTCACTACGCTGCCGTGCACCTGGGTTCGATTGCCAACAACGCGCGCGACGTCGATTTTGCGATGCGCTGGGGCTTCGGCTGGAGCCAGGGTCCGTTCGAAACCTGGCAGGCAGCCGGTTGGCAGGAGATCGCGGCCGCGGTCAAGGCCGACATCGATGCCGGCCGCGCGATGGTCGCGGCGCCGCTGCCCGCGTGGGTGTTCGATGGCCGCACCGGCGTTCATTCGGGCGAAGGGTCCTACTCGGCCAAGACCGGCTCGATACAGGCGCGCTCGCCGCTTGCGGTCTATTGCCGTCAGTGGTTTCCCGAGCGCGTGCTGGGCGAGCAGCAGGATCCCGGTATTACCCTGTTCGAGAACGACGCCGTGCGGATGTGGCACACCGCGGAGGCAAGCGGACGTGACATTCCGATTCTCTCATTCAAGAGCAAGATGTGTTCGCTCGGACCGGCTGTAGTCGAGGGGATCATCGAAGCGGTCGCACGCGCCGAATCCGGGCATCGCGGGCTGGTGATCTGGCAGCCCAGGCCGCCGTTTTCGGTCGGGGCCGATCTGCTGGCGGCGGGCCAGATTCTCAAGACCAGTGGCATCGACGCGATCGACAAGTTCGTCGCGCGCTTCCAGCAAATGGCGATGGCAGTGAAGTACGCGCAGGTGCCGGTGGTCGCCGCGGTGAACGGCCTTGCGCTGGGCGGCGGTTGCGAACTGGTCATGCATTGCGCGAAGACCGTCGCCGCGCTCGAGTCCTACATCGGTCTGGTCGAGGCAGGGGTCGGGCTCATTCCCGCCGGCGGCGGCTGCAAGGAGTTCGCGCTGCGCGCCTTCCGGGCGGCGCAGGGCACCGCGAACAAGGATCCGTTCGATTTCATCCAGCCGGTGTTCATGACGATCGCCATGGCCAGGGCGTCGAAGAGTGCGCTGGAGGCAAAGGAACTCGGTTTCCTGCGCGAGTCCGATGTCGTCGCATTCAACCCGCACGAGCTCTTGTATGTCGCCAAGGCGCAGGCACGCGCGCTGGCCGATGCCGGCTACCGGCCCAGGTTGCGGCCGGTGGCGATTCCGGTTGCCGGACGCAACGGGATCGCGACACTCGAGATGATGCTCGCCAACATGAAGGAGGGCGGCATGATTTCGGCCCATGACTACCGCGTGGCCAAGGCTGCCGCCACTGCGCTGTGCGGCGGCGACATCGAGAGCGGTTCGCTGGTGGACGAGGAATGGCTGCTGGCCGTCGAGCGCCAGCAGTTCGTTGCCTTGCTCAAGACCGGCGAAACCCAGCAGCGGGTCGCGCACATGCTGGAAACCGGCAAGCCTTTGAGAAACTAGTGACGCGGCACGCGTGCCGGGCGATCGAAGATCGCTCCTGCCACCCGTTGCCCGCCACCGCTCTATCGGGAGAAGCTGAATGACCAGGCAAATCCAGGACGCCTACATCGTCGCGGCCACGCGTACGCCGGTGGCGAGGCGCAAGGGCGCGTTTCGCAATGTGCGGCCGGACGACATGCTCGCGCATGTATTGCGAGCGATCGTCGACAAGCAGCCTGGCCTCGATGCCGGCGAGATCGGCGATGTGATTGTCGGCTGCGCCTTTCCCGAGGCCGAGCAGGGCTTGAATGTCGCGCGAATCGGATTGCTGCTGGCCGGTTTGCCGAATCGCGTGCCGGCCATCACGATCAACCGCTTTTGCTCCAGTGGCCTGCAGGCGGTGGCCATGGCCGCGGACCGGATTCGCCTCGGCGAGGCGGATGTCATGATTGCCGGCGGCACCGAATCGATGACCATCATGCCGCAGATGATGGGCAACAAGCTGTCGATCAGCCCGGCGGTGTTCGAGCGCGACGAAAACTACGCGATTGCCTTCGGCATGGGCATCACCGCGGAGAAGGTTGCCGCGCAATGGAAGATCAGCCGCGAAGAGCAGGATGCCTTTGCGGTCGAGAGCCACCGGCGGGCGGTCGCAGCGATTGCGGCGGGAAAGTTTGCCGCCGAGATCTCGCCGTATCGGGTCCGCACGCATGCGCCGTCTGCCGACGGCAGCGTCAGGATCACCGAGCGCGTGTTCGAAGTCGACGAAGGTCCGCGGGCCGATTCCTCGCTTCAGGCACTGGCCAAGCTCAAGCCGGTATTTGCCGCGAAGGGTTCCGTCACCGCCGGCAACAGCTCGCAGATGTCCGACGGCGCGGCCGCGGTGCTGCTGATGAGCGAAGCCGCGCTCAAGCGCTACAACGCCACGCCGATCGCGCGCTTCGCCGCGTTCTCGGTGGCCGGCGTGCCGCCCGAGATCATGGGCATCGGCCCGGTCGAGGCGATTCCGCGCGCGTTAAAGCAGGCCGGGCTGACCCAGGATCAAGTCGACTGGATCGAACTCAACGAGGCCTTTGCCGCCCAGGCGCTGGCCGTTGTGCGCGAACTCAAGCTCGATCCGGCCAGGGTCAATCCGCAGGGTGGTGCCATCGCGCTCGGCCATCCGCTCGGCGCCACCGGCGCGATCCGTACCGCAACCCTGATGAACGCGATGCAGCGCGACAAATTCCGCTACGGCATGGTCAGCATGTGCATCGGCACCGGCATGGGCGCGGCCGGCATTTTCGAGCGCGTTTGACATGAATGACTCCGTCCTGCTCGATGTGCGCGATGGCATTGCCACGCTGACCTTCAACCGGCCCGAGGCACTCAATACGCTCGATGTCGCGGCGATGCAGGCGTTTCGCGGCGCGGTCGAACGCATCGCGGCGGATTCCGCGATCGAGGTCGTCGTGATCACCGGCGCCGGCGCGCATTTCATGGCCGGCGGCGACATCCGGCAATTCGGCAAGATCGTTGCCGACTACGCCGGAGCACAACGGCTGCAACAGTTTCAGGCGATGATCGAGCAGTGGATCAATCCGGCGATCCTTTTGCTGCAGAACCTGCATCAGCCGGTCGTTGCCAAGGTTCGCGGGGCCTGTGCCGGGATCGGGCTCTCGTTCATGTCGGGCTGCGACATCGTGATTGCGGCCGACGATGCGGTGTTCAGCACCGCCTACTCGACCATCGGGTTGAGTCCGGACGGCGGGGCGAGCTGGTTCCTGCCGCGCAACGTCGGTACGCGCCGTGCGCTCGAGATGTTTCTGCTCGGCGACCGCTTCGACGCGCAGACCGCACAATCGATCGGCCTGGTCACCCGCGTGGTCGCCGGCGTCGGGCTCGATGCGGCGGTCAGCGCGGTGGTCCACCAGCTCAAGAACGGGCCGCGCCATTCCTACGGCGAGATCAAGCGGCTGGTACGCGCCAGCGGCGGCAACACGCTCGAAGCACAGCTTGCGCTGGAAGGCGCAGCGTTCGCGCGCTGCAGCGCGACCAACGATTTTGCCGAAGGCGTGACTGCCTTTCTGGAGAAGAGAAAGCCGCAGTTCAGCGGCTGCTGATTGTCGTTCGTCGCGGCTGGTCACGCCACGGCGCACGTTCGGGGTCGTTCCTCACTTGACCCACAAAAAACTGCCGAAGTCACACGGTAGAGACGCAGTGAAAACAATAACCCGTCGTGGAGGAGCACCATGATCAAACGTTCAGTCGTGGCCGCATCAGTGGCCATTGCAGTCGGCAGTCCCGCGTTCGCCCAGTACAGTGGCACTGTTTTTTTCGGCGACAGCCTGACCGATTCGGGAACCTATGCCGCCATCGGCGCCGTTCCGGCGGGGGTCGGCAAGTTCACGACCAATCCCGGCCCGGTCTGGTCGGAAGTCCTGGCCGGGAAGTTCGGCAGCAGCGCAACGCCCGCAGTGGCGGGCGGAACCAACTATGCGGTCGGTGGCGCGCGCGTGGCAAGCCTGCCCGGCTATCCGGCCACCCCGCCGACCGACCAGGCCACGCCTGTCGCCACCCAGATCACCAACTACCTGGCGAGAAACGGTGGACAGGCCGACGGGAGCGCGCTGTTTTCCGTCTGGGCCGGTGCAAATGACATATTCACGATCGCGCCGACGCCGACTGCAGCCCAGGCTTATCTCGCGCAGACGGCCGCGCAGCAGGTCGGCCAGATCGCGCGTCTGCAGGCGGCGGGCGCACGCTACATCATCGTGCCCAACCTGCCGGATATCGGGGCGACACCGGCCGGCCAGTCGCAGGGTGCCGCCGGTGCAGCGGGGCTGACGCAACTTTCCCAGGGCTACAACCAGTTGCTTTTCACCGGTCTGGAGTCGGCCGGGCTGCACGTGATTCCCGTGGATACATTCACGTTACTGCATGAAATCATTGCCAACCCGGCAGCCTACGGATTCACCGGCCCGCAGGCGGCGACCATTCCAGCCTGCGGCAGCACGCCCTCGCTGATCTGCTCTGCGGCCACGCTGCGGCCGGGTGCGACGCCGGTCAACACCGTCTTTGCCGACGGCGTTCATCCGACGACCGGCGCCCATCAGATCGTCGCCGACTTCGTCGCCGCCCAACTCGCCGCGCCCGGGCAGATTTCGCTGCTTGCCGAATCGGCGATCAAGACGCGCATTGCTTTGACCGAAACCATCTACAACCAGCTTGCCACCGCGAAGTGGAGTTCGGCCAGTGCCACCCGGGCCTGGGCGACTCTCGGCGGCGGCCGGCTCAAGTTCGAACAGAACGCCGATTTCGCCGGCGCCAAGGGCAATCCCTATGGCCTGACCATCGGCCTCGACCATCGCGTCACCCCCGATCTGCTGGTCGGCATTGCCGGCAACGCCACCCGCATCGATCCGGATTTCAACGGCGGTGGCGGCTTCGAGCAGCAAGACCTGGCGCTGAGCCTGTATGCCGCATGGCAAGGCGGGCCGCTGCGCGTCGCGACCGTCGGCACGCTCGGCCGCAGCGAGTTCGACGTCACGCGCGAGGTGCATCTTGGCCCCGCCACACGCAGCGTCCATGGCAGCACCGGAGGCAACAACGCCTCGCTCGCCGTGCAAGGCGCCCTTCAGTTGGGGGGCGGCGCCTTGAGCCACGGGCCTTTCGTCGGCATGAACCTGCAGCGACTGGACATCGATCAGTTCAATGAATCCGACGGCGGCGCGGCGGGTCTCGGCTACGCGCGCCAGCGGCGTACTTCGGCGATCGGCAGCCTCGGCTACCAGGCGAGTCTCGATCTGGGCGCCGTCATGCCATTCGGCAGGCTCAGCGTCGAGCACGAGTTCCGCAGCAACGAACGCAGCATCACGGCCTTCGTGCAGAGCATGACCGCACCCTCGTTCGATCTGCCCGCCGCCAAACTCGAACGCACCTGGGGTTCGGCGACCATCGGCGCGGCGATGAAGTTCGCACCCAACCTGACCGGCAGTCTGGCGCTCACCTCGCAGTTCGCACAGTCGAACGTGCGCAGCTACAGCGCGCAGCTCGGCGTGAGTGTCGGCTTCTGAAGCGGCGTTCGATTCCGAGCGGGGCGTGGCGAATCGATTCGCCACGCCCCGTCTTGCTTTTCAGCGCGCCGCGTCGACGCCGAGTTCGATGGCGGCAAGGCCCAGCCACTCATGCAGCGCGGCCGCCGACTGGTTGATGCCGTGTTCGGTCGGCAGGAAATCGTAGGCGATCGACGGGCTCGGACTCGAAAACACGGTCGGCGCCGGAATCACCTCGAATCCGGCGGCGACGAAGTACTTGCGGGCGCGACGCATGTGCGACGCCTGGGTCACCAATAGCACGCGGTCGATCTTTTCGCGCTTGAGTATCTGCGCGGAAAACAGTGCGTTCTCGCGCGTATCGAGCGAGCCCGATTCGGTCCATTTCGCGGCCACGCCGAAGTCGCGATCCAGCGCCTCGCGCATCGCAGGCGCAAGCGGGCTTCCGCCGGACGCGGCGCCGCCGCTCACCAGCACCGGCAGGCCGGTCTGCCGGGCAAGGCGCGCGCCGTAGCGCAGCCGCTGCAGGGTCGCCGAGCCCACGGTATCGCCGCCATACTCGGGCGCGCCGTGGTAGGAGCTTCCTCCCAGGATCACGATCGCCTGTGCGCGCTTGATGGCGGCGGCATCGGGCGGGCGGATGTTTTCCAGATGGGATAGCAGCAGGCTGCCCATGAACGGCGTCGCCATGACGAAAAAGCCGAAGATGCCGAGCCAGAAAACTTTGCGCCCGAGGCGCGGAAAGCGGTGTGCCAGGATGAAACCGAACAGCGCGAGCAGAATCGGCCCGGCCGGCGGCAGAACCATCGCGGCGATTGCGCGCTTGATGAACAACAGCGGATAAAAGTCCATTGGAATCGTCGGGTGGATTGTTGCCGGAAGGCTGGCCGGCTATTATCGCAGCCGGAACCACGCCACGACATCCATGACACTCGCGCCGCCCGCCAGAAACCAATCGCCGCATGCCCCAACCGCGGCGCGCCGCTGATGGACTTCTCCGCCCTCGGCTGGCGCGAAGCCGCGTTCGCCGCCGTGGTGATCCTCGCCCTCTATGTCGGCTTCGCGCTGCTGAGGTTGATTCGGCCGCGGCACGCGCCGCCGCCATCACCGGCGCCGATCGACGACGCGCCGCTGCGCGGCCTGCAGACCGAGATGCTCGGCGTGCGCGCGCAACTCGATTCCCTGCAGTCCGCGCTGGACGCGCTGCGTGGCGAGGTCGACCAGATCAGGGCAGCGCGCGCGGTATCGCCGCAGTACAACGATGCGCTGGCGCTGGCGCAAAAGGGCATGCGGCCGGAGGACATCGCCGAGACCTGCGGCATTTCGATCGGCGAAGCCGATCTGGTCTGCGCGCTGGCGCGCAATCGCGGGGAGGGAAAACCATGACCAGTCAGCCGGTGTCGGGCTCGCGCCCGCCCGCCACGATCGACCGCACCGAGAAGAAGACGCTGCTGGTGCGCATCGGCATTGCCGGGGTACTGATCCTGGCGATGATCGGCGCGCTCGCGCTGTTCGAGCAGCAGCAAAAACAGCCCGCGCCTGACGCGCCTGAAAGCAGGAAGTCCCCCACGGCGGCGCACAGCTCAGCGACGACAGGTACGCAGAATCAGGCCGGCGGACCGATCGCCGCGCCGTCCGGCGAGCCACCGACCGCGACGCCTGCCAAGCCGGACGCACCCGCCGAGCCCGAGCGCAGCGGCCCGCCGCAGGTCGCCGAGCCTGCCGCAACCGGCAAGGCCGGCCTCGCCAAGCCCGCCATCGATAAGGCAGCGTCGGCGGCGGAAGATACGCACCCGCGCCTGATCGTCGGCCGGGGCAGCGAACCCCCGCCGGTGGCCAAGAGCCCTGCGCCGCAGTCGCCACCGGCCCGGCCCGCGACGCTGGAATCGCCGCCGCTCGCCCGGCCCGCCAGCGGCTTCCTGGTGCAGGTGGGTGTGTTCTCCAATCTCGGCAACGCCGAAGAGTTGCGCAAGAAACTCGCCGATGCCGGCATCCCGGCGCAGATCGAGGCACGCGTGCACGTCGGGCCGTTCGCCACCCAGGCCGAAGCATCCGCCGCGCAGCAGAAGCTCAAGTCGATTGGCATGGAGCCGGGGATGGTGCTGCCGGCGCGACGTTAGGTGGGACGTGGACTACTTGCGCCAACCGGCTGGTGCCCTGATTCGCGGCCCATTGCTACTCACACCGCAAGGGCTGGTCGTTCTCCTCTTCACCACCGTCTATCTCGTTGCCGCCGCGCTGTGCGAGTTTTGGGGCATCGTGCCCTGGGCTGGCTGGTCGCCAGAGAGATTCACGACGCTTTGCCTCGGCTGGCCGGTGATCTTGTTTGTATTCTTCGTCAGAGACAACCAGCCGTGCTTTTTGCCATCGTGGTCAAATTCGGCCTGGCTTTGTCTCTGCGGTGCGGCACCGCTTGTCTTCGTACTCTTCGTACTCTTCGGCCTGTAGGAAAGATGATTGTTCATGCAGAAGACTCGCGAATTGCGTCTGGATGCTCGATCCGCGTTTCGCGCGGTTGCGCACTCTTGCCCATTCCATAGGCCCGAAAGCCGCGCCAATTGGCGCTCTTCAGCCGGCATCTCTCAAGAAGCCCATGTTCATTGGCTTGCAGTCTTGCCACCCTGTAGATCGCCATTCCATGCGGCTTGCAGACTATCTTTACCCCTTGTTCTTTGGATGGCGGACTTGCCGGCACGCCGCGCGGGCGTCTTATCCGCGATAATCGCCGCTCTATCGAACGCACCCGCACAAGGACATTCCCCATGAGCAAGCGCATCGTTTCCACGCCTAACGCACCGGCGGCCATCGGCACTTATTCGCAGGCGGTGCTGGCCGGCAACACGGTCTACCTGTCCGGCCAGATCGGGCTCGACCCGGCGACCATGACGATGGCCGACGGTTTCGAGGCGCAGACAGTGCGCGTGTTCGAGAACCTCAAGGCGGTGGCCGAGGCGGCGGGAGGCGCGCTGGCCGATGCGGTCAAAGCTCAACCTCTACCTGGTCGATCTGGCCGACTTCGCCAAGGTCAATGAGATCATGTCGCGCTATTTCGGGCAGCCCTATCCGGCGCGCGCCGCGGTCGGCGTCAAGGCGTTGCCGCGCGGCGCGCTGGTCGAGGCCGACGCCGTTCTGGTTCTTGGCTAAGGCGAAAGCGCGCACTGCCGCCGGCGACACGCTGGCGGCACGCCTGGCGCGGCTGGGCATCCATTCCCAGGCGGCGCTGCTCACCCACCTGCCGCTGCGCTACGAAGACGAAACGCGCATCACCGCGATCCGCAATGTGCGCGACGGCGTGGCGGTGCAACTCGAAGCCGAAGTCGTCGATTGCGCGATCCAGCCGCGACCACGGCGCCAGTTGCTGGTGCGCGTGCGCGATGCCAGCGGCGAGGCGACCCTGCGCTTTCTCAATTTCTACCCGAACATGGTCAAGCTGATGCCGGTGGGCGCGCACTTGCGCATCTTCGGCGAGGCCCGCGCCGGCTTCGGCGAGGTCGATCTGGTCCATCCGCGGGTCAAGGCCGTGGAGGCCGGCGCCAAGCTGCCGAATGCGATGACGCCGGTCTATCCGGCCACCGCCGGCCTGGCCCAGTCGGCGCTGCGCAAACTGATCGATCGCGCGCTCAAGCACGAAAATCTCGACGACACCCTGCCCGAACCCCTGCGCCAGCGCTACCGGCTGGCGCCGTTTGCCGCGAGCCTGCGCGCGCTGCATCACCCGTCGCCGGAAACGCCGCTCGCCGCGCTCGAGGATCGCTCGCATCCGGCCTGGCAGCGCGTGAAGTTCGACGAACTGCTGGCGCAGCAAATCTCGCTGCGCAAGGCCTACGCCGCTCGTCGTGCGCAGGACGCGCTTGCGCTGCCGCCCGGCGGCGCGCTGAGCGCCGCGCTGCTGGCGCAGTTGCCGTTTCGCCTGACCGGTGCGCAGCAGCGCGCCTGGCACGAGATCGAGCGCGATCTCGCCGGCATGCACCCGATGCAGCGCCTGTTGCAGGGCGACGTGGGCAGCGGCAAGACCATCGTCGCCGCGCTGGCGATGCTGCGCGCCGCCGAGCATGGCGCCCAGGCGGCGCTGATGGCGCCGACCGAGATCCTTGCCGAACAGCACTACCGGAAGCTCTCCGGGTGGCTCGCGCCGCTCGGCCTCGAATTGGCCTGGCTATCCGGCAGCCTGAAAAAATCGCTCAAGCGGTCGATGACGGCGCGCTTGCAGTCGGGCGAATTGCTGCTTGCCGTCGGCACCCACGCGCTGATCGAAGATGCGGTGGATTTTCCCAAGCTCGCGCTGGCGGTGGTGGACGAGCAGCATCGCTTCGGCGTGCGCCAGCGCCTGGCCCTGCGCGAGAAGGGCAGCGAACATGAAGGAAGCTCCGGGCGCGCCGGCCAGGGCGCCGTGCGCCGCGCCAGCCCGCACCAGTTGATGATGTCGGCCACGCCGATTCCGCGCACCCTGGCGATGAGCTTCTACGCCGACCTCGATGTCTCGGTGCTCGACGAACTGCCGCCCGGGCGCACGCCGGTGCTCACCAAACTGGTCGCCGAAGCGCGCCGCGACGAAGTGATCGCGCGCGTGCGCGAGGCCTGCGCGGGGGGCGACAGGCCTACTGGGTCTGCCCGCTGATCGAGGAGTCCGAGACGCTGCAACTCAAGACTGCGCTGGAAACCCACCAGCGGCTGCAGGGCGAACTCGCCGGGCTCGCCATCGGGCTGGTGCATGGCCGCCTCAAGCCTGCCGAGAAGGCGCAGGTGATGGAGGCCTTCGTGGCAGGGCGGATAGACCTGCTGGTGGCGACCACGGTGATCGAAGTCGGTGTCGACGTGCCCAATGCGTCGCTGATGGTGATCGAGCATGCCGAACGCTTCGGCCTGTCGCAACTGCACCAGTTGCGCGGGCGCGTCGGCCGCGGAGCCGCGCAGTCGGCTTGCATCCTCCTTTATGCCAGTCCGCTTGGCGAAACGGCGCGCGCGCGGCTCAAGATCATCTACGAGAATGCCGACGGGTTCGAGATCGCACGGCGCGATCTGGCGCTGCGCGGGCCGGGCGAGTTCGTCGGCGCCCGGCAAAGCGGCGTGCCGCTCCTGCGCTTCGCCGACCTGACACTCGATGCGGCGATCGTCGAACAGGCGCGCGAGGCGGCCGGGATCATGCTGCGCGAGCATCCCGACTTGGCACAGGCGCATCTTGCCCGCTGGCTCGGCGCCCGGCAGGATTACCTCAAGGTATGATGCGGCCCTGCCGGTTTCCGGCTCGCTGATTGCCCATGCGTTCTTCTCCTCATCGCGACCCCTGGTTGCATCATCTGCCGCATTCTTCCGGCTGTGGCGGTTTCTACGACTGGCTGGTGCACGTCGGCTCGCTGACGGCGCGCATCCGCAGCCGCTGCAGCGATTTCCGCGTCCGCCTGGTGGCGCAGGGGCAGGCGAGTGCCGTTCGGCGACGAACTGGCGCCGCTCGGGCTGCGCGCCGGCGAATCGGCCTGGGTGCGCGAGGTGGTGCTGTTGAGCGGCGATACGCCGCTGGTCTTTGCCCACACCGTGCTGCCGGCGGCAAACGCGCGCGGCGCCTGGCGCCTGCTCGCCGGGCTCGGGACCAAGCCGCTCGGCGAACTGCTGTTTACCGATCCGCTGATTGCGCGCGCGGCCTTGCGCTATGCGCGTCTCGATCCGCGCTGCGCGATGCATGCGCGGGCCGCGGCCGCATGCGGCGTGCAGGCCGACACGTTGTGGGCCAGACGCTCCTTGTTCCGGCGCGACGGGCGGTCTATTCTGGTCAGCGAAGTTTTCCTGCCCGAGATCCTGAATCTGCCGAAATGAACGCATCGTCGATCAACTGGCGCGAGCGCCTGTCGCAGTACGAAAAGCTGATGCGGCTGGACAAGCCGATCGGCATCCTGCTGCTGTTGTGGCCGACACTGTGGGGGCTGTGGTTTTCCGCCGACGGCATGCCCAACTGGGCGCTGGTCTGGATCTTCACGCTCGGCACGGTGCTGATGCGCTCGGCCGGCTGCGTCATCAACGACTACGCCGACCGCAATTTCGATCCGCATGTCGAGCGCACCAAGAACCGTCCGCTGGCTGCCGGCACCGTCTCTACCCGGGAAGCATTGCTGCTCGCCGCAGGTCTGTCGCTGTGCGCCTTCGGCCTGATCGTGTCCCTGCCGATGCTGGTCTGGGCCTACGCGGTCGCGGCCCTGCTGATAGCGGTGAGCTACCCTTTCACCAAACGCTTCTTCGCCATTCCGCAAGCGTACCTCGGCATCGCCTTCGGCTTCGGCATTCCGATGGCTTATGCGGCGCAGACCGGCATGGTGCCGAAAGTCGGCTGGATACTGCTGCTGGCCAACGTGTTCTGGTCGATCGCCTACGATACCGAGTATGCGATGGTCGATCGCGACGACGACGTGAAGATCGGCATCCGCACCTCGGCGCTGACTTTCGGCCGCTTCGATGTCGCCGCGGTAATGGTCTGCTACGCGGCAATGCTGGCGACCCTCGCCTATGTCGGCTGGCACGAGGCGCGCGGCTACTGGTACTACGGCGGCCTGCTGGTGGCGGGGATCATTGCGATCTTCCACTACACGCTGATCCGCGGCCGAGACCGCGCGCAGTGCTTCAAGGCCTTTCTGCACAACAACTGGCTCGGCGCGGTGATCTTTGTCGGGCTGGCGGTCGATTTCCGCCTCCATCCGTTCGTCATGCCGCTGCGCTGATCGCGCGCTGCGAATCCGTCGTCGCGCGCCGACAGCGCGTTCGCCGACACACTCCCGGGGTACAATCGCGCGCTTTGCTGCCGAAGCGGGCTTCATGTCATCCAGGGAATTGTCGACATTCGAGTTGAAGAGCGGCGCGGTCGATACGCTGCATCTGGTGGTCAAGACCGGCGAGTACGACGCGCTGCGCGCCGAGCTGACCGCCCGCTATGGCGCGACCCCCGATTTTTTCGCCAACGATCCGGTCGCAATCGATCTGCGCCGGCTGGCCACGGACGCGGACTTTCCGCTGGCGGAACTCGCCGCGTTGCTGCACACCTTGCGCCTGCATCCGATCGGCGCGATCGTGCACGAAAGCCAACGCGACTGGGTGCTCGCCGGCGGCATGGCGATGCTGGCCGATCACGAACGCGAACGGCGTGCCGCGCCGGCGGGCCGGGTCGTTGCGGACGACGACGGCGCATCCGCGTCTGAACAACCGCCTCCCGCCGTGGAATCGGTGCTCCAGGCGGCACCGACGACCGTGATCGAAAGGCCGCTGCGCTCCGGTCAACGCGTGTACGTCGAAGGTGACCTGGTGGTGCTGGCACTCGTCAGCCATGGCGCCGAGGTGATTGCCGGGGGCAACATTCACATCTATGCGCCGCTGCGCGGTCGCGCGCTGGCAGGCGTGCGGGGCGATCAGGGGGCACGGATTTTCTGCACCTGCATGGAGCCGGAGCTGATTTCGATCGCCGGCATCTACCGCACGGTGGAAACCGCTTTGCCCGACGACGTGCAGGGCAAACCCGCGCAGGTGCGGCTCGACGGCGAAAAGCTGATCGTCGAACCGCTCAATCTGCGCTGATCAATCAAGGAATCGATTCGATGAACCAACGTGATCTTTCTGCTGCGCCCGAAGCGCTCGGGCAAACCGCCGACAAGGTGGCCCGCATCGTCGTCGTCACCTCCGGCAAGGGCGGTGTCGGCAAAACTACCACCAGCGCCAGCTTCGCTGCCGGCCTTGCGCTGCGCGGTCACAAGACCGCGGTGATCGACTTCGACGTCGGCTTGCGCAACCTCGACCTGATCATGGGCTGCGAACGCCGCGTGGTGTATGACCTGGTCAACGTGATCCACGGCGAGGCGACGCTCAACCAGGCGCTGATCCGCGACAAGAACTGCAACAACCTGTTCGTCCTGCCGGCCTCGCAGACACGCGACAAGGAGGCGCTGACGCAGGAAGGCGTCGAGAACGTGCTCAACGGCCTCAAGGAAATGGGCTTCGAGTTCATCATCTGCGACTCGCCGGCCGGCATCGAGACCGGTGCGCTGCTCGCCATGCACTACGCCGACGAGGCGCTGGTGGTGACCAATCCCGAAGTGTCCTCGGTGCGCGATTCCGATCGCATACTCGGCATTCTGGCATCCAAGACCAAGCGCGCGATCGATGCCGCCGAGCCGATCAAGGAACACCTGCTGATCACCCGCTACAACCCGAAGCGCGTGGCCGACGGCGAAATGCTCTCGCTCGACGACATCCAGGAGATCCTGCGCATCAAGCTGATCGGCGTGATACCGGAGTCCGAATCGGTGCTGCAGGCCTCCAACCAGGGTCTGCCGGTGGTGCACCTCGACGATTCCGAGGTTGCCGACGCCTACAAGGATGTCATCGCCCGCTTTCTCGGCGAGGACATTCCGCTGCGCTTTACCGACTACCAGAAGCCGGGGCTGTTCAAGCGCCTGTTCGGCGCCAAGTGAGGGGAGCGCGACCCATGTCCATCCTCTCCTTCCTGCTCGGCGAAAAGAAGAAGTCCGCTTCGGTCGCCAAGGAGCGCCTGCAGATCATCCTGGCGCACGAGCGCACCGGCCGCGGCACGCCGGCAGACTGGCTGCCGGCACTGCAGCGCGAACTGGTCGACGTGATCTCGAAGTACGTCAAGATCGACCAGCGCGACATACGTGTGTCGCTCGATCGTCAGGACAACCTCGAAGTGCTCGAGGTCAAGATCGAGATGCCGCAAGTGCCCGCCTGAGCGAGCGCACAACGCGGGCGCCGCCCGCCTCACCATGGAATCGGCTGGCGGTCGCGGAAGAAGCCGCCGGTCGGCCCGTCTTCCGGCAGGGTGGCGAGCCAGACCGCCGTATCCGCGCCCTGTTCGACGCTGCGCGTGGCCCCGGCGCCGCCCATGTCGGTGCGCACCCAGCCGGGACACATGGTATTGACCTTGATGCCTTGCGGCGCAAGCTCAACCGCGAGCGTGCGGGTCAGGGCATTGAGCGCGGTCTTGGACATGCGGTAGGCCGGCGACCCGCCCTGCATGTCGGAGAGTTGGCCCATGCCGCTCGACAGGTTGACCACCCGAGCGCCGCGACTGGCGCGCAACAGCGGCGCCAGCGCCTGGGTCACGTTCAATGCGCCGAACAGGTTGGTCTCCAGCGTCTGCCGCAGCACCTCGCCCGGCAAATCCAGTACCGAGACGCCTTTCGGATCGATCAGGATGCCGGCGTTGTTGATCAGCGCGTCGATCCGCCCGACCCGTTGCGCCAGCCACCGATGCGCCACCTGGCAGCTTGCCCGGTCGGTGACATCAAGCTGCAACGCATCCACCGCCAGGCCCTGCTCGCGCAGGCGGGCGGCAGCCTGGCGCCCCTTGTCGGCATCGCGGCTGGTCAGCACGACTTGCCAGCCCGATTTTGCCAGTTGCCGCGCGATTTCCAGTCCGATGCCGCGATTGGCGCCGGTCACTACCGCGATACGCGATTCGTTCATGCCTGTCTCCTCATGTTGGTTCGGCTTGTTTGATCGGGGTCGCCGCGGCGGGTTCCGCGCTCGCCTATAATCGGGCCGACATTCCAGGCGGTGACGACTGACGGTGAGATACCACGATCTGCGCGATTTCATCGCGCAACTCGAAGCGCGCGGCGAATTGAAACGCATTGCGGTCGAAGTCGACCCGCGTCTCGAAATGACCGAAATCTGCGACCGCGTGCTGCGCGCGGGCGGCCCGGCATTGCTGTTCGAGCGACCGAAGGGTCACTCGATTCCGGTGCTCGGCAACCTGTTCGGCACGCCCAGACGGGTCGCACTCGGCATGGGCGCCGAGGACACCGGCGCGCTGCGCGAAATCGGCCGCACGCTTTCCGCGCTCAAGGAGCCCGAGCCACCCAAAGGCCTGCGTGACGCCTGGGACAAGCTGCCGCTGCTCAAGCAGGTGCTCAACATGGCGCCCAAGGTCGTAACGAGTGCGCCCTGCCAGCAGGTGGTGTGGGAAGGCAAGGACGCCGATCTCACGCGCCTGCCGGTGCAGACCTGCTGGCCCGGCGATGCCGGCCCGCTGATCACCTGGGGCTTGACGGTGACGCGCGGCCCGTACAAGACGCGGCAGAACCTGGGCATCTATCGCCAGCAGGTGATCGGCCAGAACAAGGTCATCATGCGCTGGCTCGCCCATCGCGGCGGGGCGCTGGATTTTCGCGATCACTGCGAGAAGTTTCCCGGCCAGCCGTATCCGGTGTCGGTGGCGCTGGGCGCCGATCCGGCAACGATTCTCGGTGCGGTGACGCCGGTGCCCGATACGCTGTCGGAATACCAGTTCGCCGGCCTGCTGCGCGGCGCCAAGACCGAACTGGTCAAGTGCATCGGCAACGACCTGCAGGTGCCGGCGAGCGCCGAGATCGTGCTCGAAGGCGTGATCCATCCGGGCGAGTCCGCACAGGAAGGCCCGTTCGGCGACCACACCGGCTACTACAACGAGGTGGCGAGCTTCCCGGTGTTCACGGTCGAGCGCATCACCATGCGGCGCGACCCGATCTACCACAGCACCTACACCGGCAAGCCGCCCGACGAACCGGCGATGCTCGGCGTCGCGCTGAACGAAGTCTTCGTGCCGCTGCTGCAGAAGCAGTTTCCCGAGATCGTCGATTTCTACCTGCCGCCGGAAGGCTGCTCCTACCGCCTGGCGGTGGTGAGCCTGAAGAAGCAGTACCCGGGCCATGCCAAGCGGGTGATGTTCGGCATCTGGAGCTTCCTGCGCCAGTTCATGTACACCAAGTTCATCATCGTGGTGGACGACGACATCGACATCCGCGACTGGAAGGAAGTCATCTGGGCGATGACTACGCGCGTTGATGCAGCGCGGGATACGCTGATTGCCGAGAACACGCCGATCGACTATCTCGATTTCGCCAGCCCGGTGGCGGGCCTGGGCAGCAAGATGGGCATCGATGCCACGAACAAGTGGCCGGGCGAGACCGCGCGCGTATGGGGGCGCAACATCGCGATGGACGAAGCCGTCAAGCGGCGCGTCGATGGGCTGTGGGACCAACTCGGCCTGCAGGCCGGAACAACACACGGAAAGGACTGGGTATGAACCTCACGACTTCGGGCAGTTCGATGGGCCACGTGGTCAACGTTCCGTCCGACGGGCTGATCAAGCTCACCCACGTGATTTACGCTCTGCACGCGCTGTCAGTGGTGATCGGCGTTGCCGGCTCGGCCAGCGTGGTCAGCAGTTTCGTCTTCGGGCTGCCGTCGATCGTTGCGGTGATCCTCAACTACATCAAGCGCGGCGATGTCCGCGGCACCTATCTCGACAGCCACTTCAGCTGGCAGATCCGCACCTTCTGGTGGGCGGTGCTGTGGGGCGTGATCGCGCTGCTCGTTACGCTGGTGCTTATCGTGTCGATAGTCGGCATCCTGATCTACTGGCTACCGATCGTTGTGGTCGGCCTGTGGATCGGCTACCGCGTCATTCGCGGCTGGCTGGCGCTCAAGGAAGGCCGAGGTATCGCCGCCTGAAGCTTCTCGTCGGCCGCCTTCGCGATCACCGGCTTGTCATTGCTGCCGTCGAGCGCATCGAGCATGGCCTCGACCGCGAGGTCTTCGCCGCGCGCGATGCGTTCCAGCGAGGCGTCCATGTACCGTTGCGAGGCGCGCGACAGCGTCCAGCCGAGCGGCGGGTTGTTCTCCTTGTCCTTGTCGGAAGGCAGGCACAGCCTGACGTAAACCGGCTCGACCAGCGCGTCGCCGCCAGGCTGCGCCGCCTCGATGCCGCGCAGCGTCTGCACACGGTCGCGGATCAGTCCATCGGTATAGCCGGTGCGTGCGGTGCGTGTGGCGTACAGGCCGATCGGCGGAATCAGCAGGTCGGACACCCAGCGTATCGGCTTGCCGAGCGGCCGCGGTTCGGCCAGATCCTGGGTGCAACTGCCGGCCTCGCCCGGATCGTTGCGGATCGAGACGACGATCGGCCGCAGCGGCCGCTGCAGTTCGCGCGCTGCCGCGATCACGCCGTTGAGCACGTCGAGCGCGGTCGCCGTGCCGGCGTTCTCGAAGTAGCCGCCGTCGACCACATGGGCGAACGCCCGGCCGTCCGATTCCAGCGACCCCGCCGGGCTGATGAAGGGAAAGCGGGCGCTCAGATGGATCGCCGTAATCAGCGGCATCTCGCGCCGGTCCTGTTGCGCGTCGGCGCCGCGGACGTCATACAGATCGTGGGCATCGGGAAAATTGCGGCCGTCGATCAGCACGTTGGACCCGATGATGCGCTGGCCGCTCTCGGCGAGGGTGCCGTTGATGAACAGGGCGGGCGCAGCCGCACTGCCGGGAAGATCGCGCCACAGCGCCTGCGTTGCCCGCCCCAGGGTGTCCTTGTGCTGGGGGAACAGGCGGTCCCAGTCGTTCTCGGCGGCATGCTCCATGGCCAGCGCGCGGTCCCAGACGTTGACGCCGACCGGCACAAAGCGCTGCAGCAGATCGGCATAGAGCAGCGCAGCGAGATTCGGCGCCAGGTAGTCGTTGCCGAACAGCCCGACGCCGCAGGCGCGCCAGCCGCTCGCCGGCTTGCCGTCCGCCACGCATATGGGCAGGCTGCCCGGTTCGGTCTGGGCCATCATTGCGGCAAAGGCAGAACTGCCGACGGCGCCGCCGGAAACGCCGCTCATCGCGTAAAGACTGCGCAGGAATGGCGAGTCGGCTGCCCCGCCGTGGCGGGCCGCGCTGCGTTCCGCTATCGCACCCAGCAGGCCGGCGGTCCAGTAGGCGGCGCGCACCCCGCCGCCCTCGGCCGCCACGATGACCACCGGCAGCCGCTCGCCGGCCGCGGCCGCACGCTTGCCTGCCCAGGCGGTGAAATGGTCGCCGAGTTCCGCGCGCGCGCCGACGGCCGCCGCCTCGCGGCGTATCGCATGGTTGTCGTTGACCGGACTGAAGGCGACCAGCACCGCCAGCATCACTACACCGAGCGCCGGCAGGCGCAGCAGGTAGCCGAGAAACAGCACCGCGAAATTCAGGAACACCACCCAGGCGGCCAGCGCGAGCTGGAGTATCGCCAGCGCGCCGACCACGCGCGGCAGCCATACCGGCGAAACGAGGAATGCGCACATCAGCATTGCCGATACCAGCAGGGAGACGAAGAGTATGACAAACGGTGCGCTGCGCAGCGCGGCGGCTCGCGCCTCGGGGACCTGCGCACGGTCACACTCGCGCAGCAGGCGGGCGAACCAGGTTCGGCGCCGGGCGAAGAAGCACAGCAGCGCGGCGGCCAGGCCGAGATCGAGCAGCGCGATCGACCAGGCATGGACCAGCACGGCGCTGATGCCGACGCCGGCGGCGGCAAGCGTGCCCATCAAGCGCGGCAGCCATTCGCGCAGCGTTTGCAGCCACGGGCTCTGCGCCAGCGGCGCGGCGTTGCGGCTGTCGCGCACCGCGAGCAGCGCGCGCGAGCAGTACCAGACCGCGAGTCCCCAGATCGCCGACGAGCCCAGCAGGCAGCCGAGGTTGGCCAGCCACAGGCCGAAGGATTGATCTTCGCCCAGCCAGCGCAGCATCTCGCGCCCCTGCGGCAGCAGGATGATGAAGCCCAGGCCGGCCAGCAGCAGCCAGGGCGCAGCGCCGGTGCGCCGCAGGACGTGCAGGATGTCGAGCAGGTAGCGCAGTGCGTCGTACCAGCGGTGGCTGACCGTTTTGCCGAGACTCATGTCGAAGGGCCGTGGATGCCGGGGCGGGCGAGTAAGGCGATGCTAATCAAGCGATGGCGTTGCTGACTATGCCCCAGAAGGCTTAGTCCACCGGGTGCGGCAAGGCGGGCCGGCGCGGAGATGGGACGGGCGGTGGGGACGGGCGGTGCGGCTCAGCGATTGACCACCCAGTCGATCAGCGCATCCTGCGCGGCCTGGGTAGCGCCGGAATTGGCGTGGTTGACCAGCCACACCACGACATGGCGGCGGCCGCTGCGGTCGAGCGCGTAGCCGGCCACGCAGCGCACGGCGTCGAGTGTGCCGCCTTTGAGGTGGGCGCGCCCGCTGGTGCCGTTGCCCTCGCCCGCACCCTTGCCGCGCTTCTTGAGCGTGCCGTCGACGCCGAACAGCGGCAGCGAGGAAACCAGCTCCGGCATGGTCGGGCTGGCCCATGCGAACTGCAGCAGGCGGCCGAGGCTCTCGGCGCTGATGCGCTCGCGCCGCGACAGCCCGGAGCCGTTTTCCAGCACCAGTTCCGGCATCGCCAGGTCGCGGCTCTTGAGCCAGGCGCGTATTGCCGCCTCGCCGTCGGCTTCACGCACCGGGCCGCGTCCGGCGGCAGCGCCCAGCGTGAGAAAAAGCTGGCGCGCCATGACGTTGTTCGACCACTTGTTGATGTCGCGTATCTGCTCGGCCAGCGGCGGCGATTCGTGGCTGGCGAAGACCTGCGCGCTGGCTGGCACCGCGCCGTCGCGCACCCGCCCGCCGAGGCTGCCGCCCACTCGCGCCACAGGTCGCGCACCAGCGCATCGGCATACTTGCGATGATCCAGCGGGGCCAGGCTCCAGGTCTTCTCGCCGCAGCTTGCCGGGTAGGTGCCGGTGAAGGTTAGGCGGGTACGCTCGCCCTGGGTGGTCAAGTCGTAACGCAGCCCGCCACGCCAGTTTTCGCAGCCGCCGTCCGCCGGCTTGAGCAGACTCAGCACCTCGACCGGCGCCAGTTGCGGTTCGGCCAGCACGGCAACGCGCTGGCCCTCCGGTACGAAGGTGAGTTGCAGGGCCTTGAAATTGAGCAGCAACGCATCCGGGATCACGTTGTAGGCGCGCAGAGGCTGGCCGTCGAAACCGCCCGGGTCGGGGGTGCCGAGGTCGAACAGCGCGCGGTCGAGCACGATGTCGCCGCGAATTTCGCGCAGTCCGCGCGCGCGCAGTTCGCGCAGCCACAACCACAGCGCGTCGATAGTCAGTTTGGGATCGCCGCTGCCGCGCAGATAGAGGTCGCCGGCGAGCACGCCATCGACCGGCGCGCTGCTGATCAGCGCCTCGGTCTTCCAGGTGTGCGCCGGCCCCAGCAGGTCGAGCGCGGCGACGGTGGTGAGCAGCTTCATCACCGATGCCGGATTCATCGGCGTGCGGGCGTTGTGGCGCAGCTCGGGCTTGGTGCTGCCGACTTCCTGCACGTAGGCGCCGACCGCGGCAGCCGGCACGCCGGCGTTGCGCAGCGCCTGGCTCACCGCAGGCGGCAGACCCGGTTCGCTGTCGGCGGCAGCCGCGCCGCAGACGAGACTGAGCGCGAGCAGGCAAATCACGGCAAGCGGATGCAATCGCGGCACGGACGGTTTCATGCGGGGTTCCCGGCAAATTGGACCAGCGCGATTCTAGCGGCCCGCGGCGTTGGCCGCCGGGCGAAACCTGTGCCGGCGCCGCAGCGGCTGTTGGCGGTGATGAGCCGGCTCACCGGATCGGGCTGGAGGCCTCATGGAATGGGCGTTTACAGCACCCCATCCCGTAAACCCTCATGCAGCGGCGCTCGCAGCATGGCATGGCTGAAGATGCCCATTCCATGCGGCTTCCAGGCCGGCGCATCGGGCGGACCGGCCTCGATCTGCGGCGGCGCCGATTTGTGCCGGGCCGGCGCACGGCAAGCGCCCGCCGGGCGCCAAGCTGATAAAATGGGTTCCGGCTAAAACTTGCCGATAGCTGCCGATAGGGGGATCGAAATGTCACGGAAAGTCTCTGATGTAGTAAAGCCCGGCGTTGTCACCGGGGCAGACATGCACAACCTCTTCGCTGTTGCGAAGGAAAACAAATTTGCGCTGCCGGCGGTAAACGTCATCAGCACGGATTCGATCAACGCGGTGCTGGAAGCGGCGGCCAAGGCCAAGTCTGCCGTCATCATCCAGTTTTCCAACGGCGGCGCGCAGTTCGTCGCCGGCAAGGGGCTCAAGCTGCCCGGCCAGGAAGCGAGCATTCTGGGCGCGATTTCCGGCGCCAGGCACATCCACCTGATGGCGGCGCACTACGGCGTGCCGGTGATCGTGCATACCGACCACGCGGCCAAGAAACTGCTACCCTGGATCGATGGCCTGCTCGATGCCGGCGAGAAGCACTTCGCCGAGACCGGCAAGCCGCTGTTCAGCTCGCACATGCTGGATCTGTCGGAAGAGTCGCTGCAGGAGAACATCGAAATCTGCGCCAAGTACCTCTCCCGCATGGCCAAGATGGGCATGACGCTGGAAATCGAACTGGGCGTCACCGGCGGTGAGGAAGATGGCGTGGACAACACCAACGCCGACCATTCCTCGCTCTACACCCAGCCCGAAGATGTGGCCTATGCCTACGAGCAACTGATCAAGGTCAGCCCGAACTTCACCATTGCCGCCTCGTTCGGCAATGTGCACGGCGTCTATTCGCCGGGCAACGTCAAGCTGACGCCGAAGATCCTGCTCAACTCGCAAAAGCACGTTTCCGAGAAGCACCGCCTGCCGGCCAACAGCCTGAACTTCGTGTTCCACGGCGGCTCGGGTTCGTCGCAGGACGAAATCCGCGAGTCCATCAGCTACGGCGTGATCAAGATGAACATCGACACCGATACCCAGTGGGCATACTGGAACGGGGTGCGCGAGTTCTACAAGAAGAACGAAGGCTACCTGCAGGGGCAGATCGGCAACCCGGACGGCCCGGAAAAGCCGAACAAGAAGTTCTACGATCCGCGCGTCTGGGTGCGGGCCGGCCAGGTCGGCATGGTCGAGCGGCTGCAGCAGGCGTTCACCGATCTGAACGCAACGAACACGCTGTAAGCGCACGCGCCGCGGCGTTTCTGCAAGTCGAGCCGGATGGTGAAAGCCATCCGGTTTTTCTTTGCGCCTGGCGGCGGCTGGCGAACTGCGCAGAGGCTACCGGCAGCGCTGTCGCGCCAAAAGCCAGCGTCGAGTGTGCGGTATTACCGGCCGGCCGCTAAAGAAGGACAACCCCGGGTCGTTACCCCACATTGCGGAGCGGTGGCCGTGAACAGGATTCCGGCGGCCTCTGGCGGCTCACTCGCCATGGCAGTCCCCGGTCCGCGCTGCAACCGAGTCTTCTCGGTGACCAATCGGACAGACACTCCAGGGGGAGATGATGAATAAGGGACTACAGGGCCGGCACTCGGGACGGACACTATTTTTCGGCCTGGTTTCGGCGGCCCTGGCGCAGGTCGCCGCGGCAGCGACAGCCGATCCGTTCTTCGATCTCAACCTGAACGAAGTGCTGAATCTGGAGATCACGTCGGTTTCCAAGAAACCGCAGACGATCTCCCAGGCGGCCGCCGCGGTGTTCGTGATCACCGGGGACGACATCCGCCGTTCCGGCGTGACCACCATCGCCGATGCGCTGCGCATGGCGCCGGGTGTGCAGGTCGGGCAGATCAGCGCCAACACCTGGGCGGTCAGCGCCCGCGGCATCAACGGACGCTTCACCAACAAGCTGCTGGTCTTGATGGACGGCCGCAGCGTCTACACGCCCACCTTCTCCGGCGTGTACTGGGATGTGCAGGACACCGTGCTGGCCGACATCGAACGCATCGAAGTGATCCGTGGGCCCGGCGCCGCGCTGTGGGGCGCCAATGCGGTCAATGGCGTCATCAACATCATCACCAAGTCTGCGGCCGCGACCCAGGGCGGCCTGGTCACGGTGGCAAGCGGCAACGAGGAAAGTGCAAGTGTGTCGGTGCGCTACGGCGGCAAGGCGGGCGAGATCGGCAACTGGCGCATCTATGCCAAGGGATTCGAGCGCGATGAATCGGTGGTCCGCGAGACCGGAGCGGATGGGAAGGACTACTGGCGCCAGCAGCGCGTCGGTTTCCGCACCGATCTGGCGCCCGGCGGCGCAGATTCGGTGACACTGCAAGGGGACTACTACAGCGGACGGTCGGGCGATACCGCAACGCTCAACTTCCTCACGCCGCCCTTCAACACCACGCTGGGCGTGAGCCAGAAGGTCTCGGGCGGAAACCTTCTCGGGCGCTGGCAACGCGATGTTTCGGCCACCGACTCTTTCACCTTGCAGGCCTACTTCGACCACACGCAACGCGACTGGCCGGCCCACCTGAACGAGAGCCGCAATACCTATGACCTGGATTTCCAGTACCGGACGCGTCGCTTCGAAGGTCATGACGTGGTGGTGGGCGCAGGCTATCGGCTGAACCGCGACAGGATCGACCGCTCCTACACCGGTATCCCGGCAAACGCGCTGCACTTTTCCACCTTTTCGCCCGCCTCGGCGAATCGCCAGTTGTACAGCGCGTTGATCCAGGACGACATCACGCTGATGCCCGAAAAGCTGGTGCTGACGCTGGGGACCAAGCTCGAACACAACGACTACACCGGCATGGAGTGGCAGCCCAATGCGCGCCTTTTGTGGACGCCGGGCGACACGACGACCGTATGGGGATCAGTGGCAAGGGCAGTGCGCACGCCGAGCCGCATCGACCGGGGTGGCGTGGTCAATCAGACGGTGATTGCGCCGCTGTCAGCGCAGAATCCGCTGCCGCTGCCGGTACTGATCCAGGCCACCGGCGAGATCGAATCCGAAACCCTGATTGCCTACGAGGCCGGCTGGAAACAGCGCCTGGCACCAACCTTGAGTGTCGATCTGGCGTTGTTCTACAACGATTACGACAAACTGCGGACCGGCCATTTTTTGGCGCCGGTTTGCCAGCCGTCCGGCCTGCCGGTTGCCGCCGGCTGTTTCATGATGCCGTTCCAGACATACGTTTTGCAGTCCTCTCCGGCCGGCAATATGGCGAAAGGCTGGAGCCACGGCATCGAGCTTTCGGCGGACTGGCGTCCACTGACCAATCTGAGATTCCAGTCGGCGCTGTCGCAGTTCGCCATGGAGATTCGGGAACAGGGCAATGCCTTCACCACGGACCGGGAGGGAAGCGCACCCCGCCTCCAGGGTTCGTTGCGGATGTCGTGGAATCCGCGGCCGGATGCGGATGTGGATCTGTGGCTGCGGCGCATCGGGCGACTCGATGAAGTGACGGAAGGGATTTCGATTCCCGGCTACACGCAACTGGACCTGCGCCTGGCATGGCGGCCGAGCAAGACGTTCGAACTGGCGCTGGTCGGACGCAATCTGCTCGACCGCAAGCATCCGGAGTTCGCTTCGGAGCTCCTGGACGGCGCCATGACGGAGCTTCAGCGCTCCGTGTTCGGACAGGTCACATTGCGCTTCTGACAAGAATTCGAGGCTGCTGATGCTCCGCCGATTGGCGCGATTCTTCGCACTGGTCTGCCCGCCGATGGCAATCGGCTTGGCAGCCCTGGTGCTCGTGCATTCGGCGATCGTGCAGGCCGAGAGCGCGGCATCGCGCGAGGACCGGATCAAGGCGGCGCTGGTGTTCAAGCTGGTGAAGTTCGTCGAGTGGCCGGCGGCAATGATGGCGGGCAAGGAACCGATCCAGATCTGCGGCTTCGGCGATTCGCCGGTCGCCGAGGCGCTCGCTGCGGTCGATGGCCGGCCGGCGCGCGATCGTACCGCGCAGTTCCGCAAACTGGCCGGCCTGTCGGCGGCGGAGGCCAGGGGCTGTCATGTGCTTTTCATTGCCGGCAACGCGCGCGAGATTGCCGGCGGCATGCCGCCGGCGGTGCGCGGACGCGGTATCCTGACGGTGAGCGACGGCCCCGATTTCGCACGACGCGGCGGCATGATCGGACTGGCGCGCGGCGAGAACAAGGTAGCCTTCGAGATCAACCTGCGTGCCGCGCGCGACAGCGGCCTGGAACCCGGGGCGCCATTGCTGGAACTGGCGACCATCGTCGAGTGAGCCTACGTGAATAAGGAATCCGCCGCAGAACCATCGGGCATTTCGATCCGCGACAAACTGCGCCGCCTGATCTGGCGCACCGTGGCGAGCGCGCTGGCGACGGTCGCCGTTGCCATGCTGGTGTTCCAGGGCTGGACGTTTATTGGCACGATGGTCGAGCGTCTGTCGGTGGTGGCGCAGATGGTGGCGGTCAGCGTCACCGCATCGCTGGAGTTCGGCGACGCGCGGCAGGCAGCGAAACTGCTGACCGCGCTGCAGGCCGAGAAGGACATTGTCGCGGTGACGGTCTATTCGGCCGACCGCACACACTTCGCCGGTTACGGACCCGAGACCGCGTCCGACGCCTGGCTGCGGGGCAGACTGCTGGAGGGCGTGCGGGCACATCGTTTCCGGCCCGACGCAATCGAATATCTGGCCCCGGTGGTGCTTTACCAGGAGACGATCGGCTACGTCTATCTGCGTGCCAGCCCGGATCGCTTTTACGGTCAGATGCTGGGCAGCGTGCTGCTGATTCTCGGCGTCACCCTGATTTCCGGATGGCTGGCATTCAACTGGGCATCTCGCCTGCAGCGGCGGATCGTCGAGCCCATCCTGCGCCTTGCCGCTTCGATGCGCCGGGTGACGGAGGAGCAGAACTTCAGCCTTCGCGTCCCCAGCAGCGAGACCGGCGAAATCGGCCAGCTCACCTCCGGCTTCAACGAGATGCTGGCGCAACTCGAGGAACGGGATCGCCATCTGGCCGACCGGAGCCGGGAACTGGCGAGCATCAACCGCGATCTCGAAGTGGCGGTTTCGGAAGCCAATGAGGCAAAGGCCAGGGCGGAGGAAGCCACCCGATCCAAGTCGATGTTCCTCGCCAACATGAGCCACGAGATTCGCACGCCGATGAACGGTATGCTCGGCATGACCGAACTGCTGCTCGACTCGCCGCTGGATGATGAACAGCGCCGTCTGGCGCAGACTGCGCTGCGTTCGGGCCAGTCCTTGATGGGCGTGATCAACGACATCCTGGATTTTACGAAGATCGAGGCGGGCAAACTCGAACTCGACCGGACGGATTTCCAGTTGCGCGACATGATCGAGGACGTGGCCGGACTGTTCGCCGAGCGCGCGCAAGTGAAAGGGCTCGAGATCAACTGCCTGCTGGCGACCGAGGTTCCGTTGTGGGTCCGCGCCGATTCCGGTCGCCTGCGGCAGATCCTCTCCAACCTGCTGAGCAATGCGATCAAGTTCACCGAGCGGGGCGACGTCACGATCCGGGCGGCGGTCGCCGAGCGGACGCAAAGTGAAATCCTGCTGCGTGTCGAGGTGATCGATACCGGCTGCGGCATCCCGACGCACAAGCAGGACGCGATTTTCGAGGAGTTCGATCAGGGCGACGCCAGCACGGCGCGACACCACGGCGGAACCGGACTCGGCCTGTCGATCGTTCGGCGTCTGAGCGAATTGATGGGCGGAACGGTCGGCGTCGACAGCCGGGTTGGTGACGGAAGCACTTTCTGGTTTACCGCGCGACTGGACGTTTCCGCCTCGCAGCTTGCCGGCGAATGGGACGAGGATGGCGACGGTCTGCGCGGCCGCAAGGTGCTCGTCGTGGACGACAACGCGATCAACCGTGAGGTCGTTCTCGGCCACGCGAGCGGATGGGGAATGACCGCCGAATCGGCTGCAAGCGGCGCCGAGGCGATCGAGATGCTGTACCACGCGGCCAAGGGAAGGAGGCCCTATGGCATCGTTCTGCTCGACATGCGAATGCCGGGGATGGACGGGATCGAGTTGACGCGGGCGGTGCGCGGTGCCGCGGAACTGAAGGACGTGAGAATTGTGATGCTGACATCGATCAATCAGGTGGCAGCCACGCGCGCGGCACGAGAGGCCGGGGTGGACCGTTATGTGGTCAAACCGGTGCGCAAAGCGCAGTTGTTCGGCGCCATGCGCCTGGCGCTCGGACTGGTTGCCGAGCAAAGCGACGCCGCCAACGAGCCGCACGATCCATCCGCGGCGTTGGGAGGCTTGCGGGTTCTGCTGGTGGAAGACAACCCGGGGAATCAGGATGTGGCGAAGGCGATACTGCGCTGCCTCGGCTGTGCGGTAGACGTGGCCGGGGGCGGGGCGGAGGGAATTCGCGCCGCGACCACGGGCGCTTACGACATCGTGCTCATGGACTGCCAGATGCCGGAGATCGACGGCTATGAGGCCGCCGGGCGCATCCGCGCGTGGGAGGCAAATCAGCCGTCGAAAGGTCAGCGCCGCCTGCCGATCATCGCGTTGACGGCAAACGCAATGACCGGCAGCCGTGAGTCCTGTCTGGCGGCGGGCATGGATGACTTCATGTCCAAGCCGTTCACCCGCAGCGCGCTGCAGGCGATGCTTGAACGCTGGGCGGCGCCGCGTCCTGCGCAACCGGCTGCAGCGCCGGTCGCGGAAAGGGCGCCAGCCGCGACGGCCAAGGGCTTCAACACCGGGGCGATCGAGGCGCTGCGCGAAATCGGTGGTGACGCGTTGATCGAGCGGGTGGTACGGGTGTTCACCGAAACCACGCCGGAAAAACTCGCCGACATGCACCGCGCCCTCGAAGCCGGTGATGGCGCAACGCTCGCCAAGGACGCCCACTACCTCAAGTCGGCAAGCGGCAATCTCGGCCTTGCGGCGTTTTCGGCCTGTGTCAGTTCGATCGAAAGACTCGCCAAGGCGGGCGATCTGGCGGCAGTCGTCCCCGAAATCGAGCGGGTGGAAGCGGAATATGCCGCTGGACTGGAAGCGCTGCAGACCGCAACTTGACGGGCATTCGGGCGCCGAACGCTTGCCGGAGGCAATCCGGATGTGGTTTGGCTGTTCGGCGGCTGGCTGGTCAGCCAGCCGACGTTGTCGCGACGCGCCGTGCCGCCACCATGTGTGCCGCGGTGGCTTCGGTCAGATGACGATGTAGCGGGTCGCCTGCTCGAACGAGCGGACGGCTTCCAGCGCTTCTTCGCGATCGATGCGCGCAAGCACCACAACCCACTGGCGGCGGTCCCGACTGGTCATTTCCATGAAGCGCAGCCGCTGTGCCGAACTGTCGTCGGCAGAGCGCTCGGCGACGACGCCCATCGGATCGACCGCCACCTCTACCTGATCCAGGCGCAGGAACGGTGACGGATCGTCAAAGCAGGCCGCGAGTTGGTCCAGCAGACGCTCGGGAGTGAGGCTCGCGGCGCCCTTCGACAGCGCATCGTCGAGGTGGCGGAGCCGCCGGCTGTGCGCCGCATGGTGAATCTCCGACCTGGCGTCGTGCTGCCTCGCGGCAATTGCCCGCTCCATGGCCCGGTCGCGCAGGCTTTGGTCGCGTTCCTGCTGCAATGTGTGCACATGCAAGGCAAAGCTTTGCGCCAAACCGCGAAACATCGACCCCTGCAGTCGCTCGCGCGCAGCCTCGGCGCCGCCAGCGGGATCGCTCAGCGTGTGGTCGCCGAAATACAGCAGAGTCTGCGGCACCTCGCTGCGGACAACGTCTCCCTGCAACGCCATGCCGAACTGGTGCTTCTCCTTGCGCCGCATCCCGAGCAACGCGTGGAAGTCAGCTTCGGTCGCGCTGTCTTCAAGGTAATCGCGCACTGCATGGCTGCGTCCAAGCATCTCGCCGATGTCTTCTGCGCGGCCGAACAGGGCGTGAACCAAGGGGTCCGTGGCAAAGGTGCGCCGGCCGATCTCCACCGGTCCCGGGATGGATTGCGCCAGGCCGGCGCAATATTCCAGTGCCCGCGCCGCAGGACCGGCCAGGTCGCGCGGGTAACCGGCGGCAGCCCTGAGCATCGGATCGACGAGTTGTGCGGCGTTGTCGATCGCCGCCCGTACCTGCGGCGACAATTCGCGAGCGGGCGTAAACAGCGAGGAAATGGAATCGAAGAGGCTCATCGGATCGAGAGTGTACCGTCCTGATGCGGCCATGGTGCGGTCAATCCGCCCGCTGGGCGCCGAGACGGGCGCAGTGCAGCGAAATTGATACCCGGACCCGAAACAGGCGAGTCGACTGGAGTGATCTCGTCTGGCGTCTGTCGGGCGCGGCGATTCCTGCCTTCCAGCGGCTACCAGCCAGACGCGGATTGATGACTCGCCACATCCCGGACCGGCCACGGCCCCTTAGCGCACGCGGGCGCCGAGCAAGTGATCTTGCGCTGATTCTCAACTCCTCGGGCCGCGTCGCGCCGGTCGGCTTGAGTATCGAAATTTTGAGTTTGGACTTGAAAACTTGTCAGGCGGGAACTATTATTAGCACTCACTGGAACCGAGTGCTAATAACGGCTTGTCAGCTCCAGTAGTGGTCTCGATCACAGTCTGCGGCGTGGTGCCGCGGCATTCAATCGTTCAGAAGTCAGGAGAAAAGTCTATGAAAATCCGTCCTTTGCATGATCGCGTGATCGTCAAGCGCATCGAAGACGAGCGCAAGACGGCCTCGGGTATCGTCATTCCCGATACCGCCGCAGAGAAGCCCGATCAGGGTGAGGTCGTTGCCATCGGCAAGGGCAAGATCCTTGAAAACGGCGAAGTGCGCAAGATGGACATCAAGGTCGGCGACCGCGTCCTGTTCGGCAAGTACTCGGGCCAGACCGTCAAGGTCGAGGGCGAGGAACTGCTGGTGATGCGCGAAGAAGACATCATGGGCGTGATCGAAGCCTGAGCCCCGACTAAGAGGAGAAACAGACATGGCAGCTAAGGAAGTTCGTTTTGGTGATTCCGCCCGCCACCGCATGGTGGAAGGCGTCAATATCCTGGCCGACGCGGTCAAGGTGACCCTCGGTCCGAAGGGCCGCAATGTGGTGCTCGAGCGCAGCTTCGGCGCGCCGACCGTGACCAAGGACGGCGTTTCGGTCGCCAAGGAAATCGAGCTGAAGGACAAATTCCAGAACATGGGTGCGCAGATGGTCAAGGAAGTCGCTTCCAAGACCTCGGACGTGGCGGGTGACGGCACCACGACTGCCACGGTGCTGGCGCAGTCGATCGTGCGCGAAGGCATGAAATACGTTGCCGCCGGGATGAACCCGATGGACCTGAAGCGCGGCATCGACAAGGCAGTCATCGCCGTGGTCGAGGAACTGAAGAAGATCTCGCGGCCGACCACCACCTCGAAGGAAATCGCCCAGGTCGGCTCGATCTCGGCGAATTCTGACGTCGACGTGGGCAAGATCATCGCCGATGCGATGGACAAGGTCGGCAAGGAAGGCGTGATAACCGTCGAAGACGGCAAGTCGTTGCAAAACGAGCTGGAAGTGGTCGAAGGCATGCAGTTCGACCGCGGCTACCTCTCACCCTACTTCATCAACAATCCGGACAAGCAGGTGGTCGCGCTGGAAAACCCGTTCGTGCTGCTGCACGACAAGAAGGTTTCCAACATCCGCGATCTGCTGCCGATACTCGAACAGGTAGCCAAGGCCGGGCGCCCGCTGCTGATCATCGCCGAAGACGTCGACGGTGAGGCGCTGGCGACTCTGGTGGTCAACAACATTCGTGGCATCCTCAAAACCTGCGCAGTGAAGGCGCCGGGCTTCGGCGATCGCCGCAAGGCGATGCTCGAAGACATCGCCATTCTGACCGGTGGTACCGTGATTGCCGAGGAAGTCGGCCTGTCGCTCGAAAAGGCAAACCTGAAGGATCTGGGCCAGGCCAAGCGGATCGAAATCGGCAAGGAAAACACCACCATCATCGACGGTTCCGGCGATGCTGGCGGCATCGAAGGGCGGGTCAAGCAGATCCGTGCCCAGATCGAGGAAGCGACCAGCGACTACGACCGCGAGAAGTTGCAGGAGCGGGTGGCCAAGCTGGCCGGCGGCGTGGCGCTGATCAAGGTGGGTGCGGCGACCGAAGTCGAGATGAAGGAGAAGAAGGCACGCGTCGAAGACGCGCTGCACGCCACACGTGCCGCCGTGGAAGAAGGCATCGTGGCCGGTGGCGGCGTGGCGCTGTTGCGTGCCCGTGCGGCAGTCGGCTCCACCTTGAAGGGCGATAACGTCGATCAGGAAGCCGGTATCAAGATCGTTCTGCGCGCGCTCGAACAGCCGCTGCGCGAGATCGTCGCAAACGCCGGTGACGAGCCTTCAGTTGTGGTGAACAAGGTCAACGAGGGCAAGGGCAACTTCGGCTACAACGCGGCGACCGGCGAGTACGGCGATCTGGTCGAAATGGGCGTGCTCGATCCGACCAAGGTAACCCGCACCGCGTTGCAGAACGCGGCTTCGGTTGCCAGCCTGATGCTGACCACCGATTGCATGGTGGCGGAGCTGGTCGAAGACAAGCCTGCCGGCGGCGGTGGCATGCCGGGTATGGGCGGCATGGGTGGAATGGGCGGCATGGGCGATATGGGCATGTAATCCGCTTGCGGGGGAGGACCAACATCCCCAGCGTTTCCAGACGTGGACTGTGCTGCGGCGCATCCGCAACTGGTTTCGGTTCGACGACAAGGCCCCGCTCAAGCGGGGCCTTGCGCATTGTGCTGAATGTCATGCTCGGTCGGGATCGGCTTGTTGCCGCCTTGAGGTGCTGTGCTACACTCGAACGGCCGAATTGGCGGCGCCAAGTATTCCGGCGGGCGCAAGTGGAATGGGTAGAAGCCAGGAAGAAGCCGGCCGGGAGGGCCGCTGCAGGCCGCGGGCGCTCCCCGAGGCCAGGTTGCTCGAGGCCGGGCATTCGGCCGCAAATTTCATGCCTCCTGAGGTCGAGCAAAGGGAGAACAGCGCTTTCAGTCTTGCCGGTTCTCTTTTTGCGAAAAACTTACGTGCCAGAATGCGCATCCTGATTGCCGAAGACGACCCGATCATTTCCGACGGGTTGATTCGCGCATTGCGCAAGGCCGGCTACGCGGTCGATCATGTGGTCAGCGGCGCGGAAGCCGACGCGGCGATTGCCAGCCAACCCTTCGACCTGATGATCCTCGATCTCGGTCTGCCGCGCATGTCGGGCATCGATGTCCTCAAGCGCATGCGCGCCCGCCGTTGCAAGGTTCCGGTCTTGGTGCTGACTGCCCAGGACGGTGTCGACAACTGTATGCGCTGCCTCGATGCCGGTGCGGATGACTATCTGACCAAGCCGTTTTCCCTGCCGGAACTCGAAGCGCGCGCACGTGCGTTGTGTCGTCGCGGCACCGGCCTGCCCAACATGATCGAGGTAGGGCGGCTGATCTATGACCAGTCGGACCGCTTGGCGCGCGTCAATGGGCAGGTCCTGGAACTTTCTGCGCGCGAAGTTGCGCTGCTCGAGGTACTGTTGCTGCGGGCGGGTCGTCTGGTAAGCAAGGAGCAACTCGTCGATCATCTATGCTCGTGGGGCGAAGAAGTCAGTAACAATGCGATCGAAGTGTACGTCCATCGACTGCGCAAGAAGATCGAGCCTGGCGAGGTCCGCATAGCGACAGTGCGCGGCCTCGGCTATTGCCTGGAGAAGCCGGACCCGGCAAGCCAGCCCGCCGCCGTTTGACCGGCAGCGGACTGCGGCGATGCAATTGAGGCGCAAGTCCTCACGCAAGGTACCCGGCCCGGAACCGGTCGTCGGATCGCAGAACTCGCTGTTCGGCGAAATCCTCGACTGGATGCTGGCGCCCCTGCTGTTTCTCTGGCCGATTTCTATCATCGCGACGCACTATGTCGCAAACAGCATCGCCAATCAGCCCTACGATCAGGCGCTCGCCGAGAACGCGCGCGCCGTCGCGCGCCTGATCCAGGTACGCGACAGCGGCGCGCAAGTCGACTTCCCGGCGCCGGCCAGAATGCTGCTGCATGCCGACGAGGAGGACACTGTCTACCTCCAGGTACGCAATCCGCAGGGCGAAATTGTCGCGGGCAACCCTGATCTGCCCTCGCTTGCATCCCATCCCGTGGCCGTGGCAGACCAGATCTACTTTCGCGACGACGAAATTGCCGGCGATGACGTACGCATTGCCTACATGCTGTTCCGTCCGGGAAGCCAACCGGAAGACGGTCTGTTCATGGTGCAGGTGGCCGAAACCCGCAACAAGCGAGGCATGCTTGCCAGCCGTGTCGTTGCCGGCGTGCTGTTGCCGCAGTTCGCGATCATTCCGGTCGCGGTGATACTCGTCTACCTCGGCCTCGGGCGCGGCATTGCGCCGATCAATCGTCTGCAACGGCTGATCAAGCGCCGCCGGCCCAGCGATCTGTCGCCGATCGGAACGGCGGACCTGCCGGAGGAAGTGCAGCCGGTGATCGTTGCCTTCAACGACATGATGCTCAGGCTGGAGCAAAATCTGCATGCTCAGCAACGATTCATAGGCGACGCGGCGCATCAGATGAGAACGCCGCTTACCGGCCTCAAGATGCAGACCGAACTCGCACTCAACGAGAACGATCCGGTGCAAGTGCGCGAGTCGCTCAAGCGCATTGCTGAAGGTACGGACCGGGCGGTGCGTCTGATCAATCAGTTGCTCGCCCTCGCCCGTGCCGAAGCGAGCTTTGAGAAACTGCATGCCGTGGAACTGGTGGATTTGCGAACGCTGTTGCGCGACCTGGCGCAGGATTTCGTACCGCGAGCATTGGCCAAGCAAGTCGATTTCGGCCTGGAACTGACCGAATGGCCGTTGCTGATCGAGGGCAATCCTCTGATGCTGCGTGAAATGTTCTCCAACCTGCTGGACAACGCCATCAAATACACGCCCGCTGGCGGCAAGGTGACTGCGCGCACGCGGGCGACCGATTTCGCGATTTGCGAAATCGAGGACAGCGGTCCGGGCATCCCGGAATCCGAACGCGATCTGGTTTTCGAACGCTTTTACCGCATTCTGGGCAGCAGTGCCGACGGCAGCGGGCTTGGGCTGCCGATTGTCCGCGAGATCGCCGACCTGCACCGTGCGAATGTCATACTCAAAGATGGTCCGGGCGGGGCAGGCACGCTGGCGGTCGTAACCTTTCCGCGCCGGCGATCGCAGTATCGGACCGAAGTGCCGCCGCCAGAAGCCTTCCCTTGGGGATAGCGGCTCCCGGCAGCCTCCGGTTCCGGATCTGCGGCGCAAAAAACAACCCCGGCTGCCTCGCGGCGGCCGGGGTCGGTTGACACTCCGCCGATAACCGCGAAGCCGAGGTTGCGCCCGGATTCGCGTGACAGGCTAACGCCTAGTGGCCGGAGGCGCTGGAGGCGCCCACGCCAGTTTCCGATCTGACGAACTGTGCCGGGAACGCCGCACGCTCCTTTGCCGCCTGCGCGCTGCGGTCCATCAGCGAGACCAGCCAGATCACGACGAATGCTGCCGTCATCGAGAAGATTGCGGGCGAGGAGTACGGGAACGGCGCGCTGCCCTTCGGGTGGAGCATGACCGCTTCCCACACTGCGGGAGAGAGCACGGTCAGCGCCAGCGAACTGATCAGGCCGACCAAACCACCGGCAACCGCACCCTTGGTGGTGCAATCCTTCCACAGCACCGACATGAACAGCACCGGGAAATTGGCCGAACATGCGACCGCGAAGGCCAGCATCACCATGAAGGCGACGTTTTCCTTCTGGAACGCGATACCCAACACCACCGCCAGCACGCCCAGGAAAACCGTGGTGATCTTGGAGACACGCAGTTCGTGCGCCGAATCAGCCTTGCCTTTCTTGAATACCGTGGCGTACAGGTCATGCGAGACAGCCGAGGCGCCGGCCAGCGTCAGACCCGAGACCACCGCGAGAATCGTTGCGAAGGCCACCGCCGAGATGAAGCCGAGGAAGATGTTGCCGCCGACCGCATTCGAAAGATGGATAGCCGCCATGTTGCCGCCGCCCTTGAGCCCATCCCAGACCAGCTTCCCGTCAGCGCCGACGGCTTGTACGCCATCAACCATCTTCGGCACGTAATAGGCCGCCGGATCCTGGATCAGCATCACGATGGCGCCAAAGCCGATGATGAAGGTCAGGATATAGAAGTAGCCGATCCAAGTGGTCGCCCAGGCAACTGACTTGCGGGCTTCCTTGGCGTTGGGCACGGTGAAGAAGCGCATCAGGATATGCGGCAGGCCCGCCGTACCGAACATCAGCGCCATGCCGACCGAGATCGCCGAGATCGGATCCTTGATAAGCGCGCCCGGCCCCATGATAGCGTCATGTTTGCTGTGCACCTCGACCGCCTTGGCAAACAGGGCTTCCGGACTGAAGCTGAACTGCCACAGCACCGCGAGCGCCATGAAGGTCGCGCCGACCAGCAGCATGACCGCCTTGATGATCTGCACCCAAGTTGTCGCCGTCATACCGCCGAACAGCACGTACATCATCATCAGCGTGCCGACCAGCACAACCGCCACGTTGTAATCAAGGCCGAACAGCACCTTGATCAGCTGACCGGCGCCGACCATCTGCGCGATCATGTAGAACGCCACCACGACCAGCGAACCGAGCGCCGCGAACGAGCGGATCGGCACCGCATCGAAGCGATAACCGGCGACGTCGGCGAAGGTGAACTTGCCGAGATTGCGCAGGCGCTCTGCCATCAGGAAGGTGATGACCGGCCAGCCGACCAGCCAGCCGATCGAGAAGATCAGGCCGTCGAAGCCGTTGGCGAACACCAGGCCCGAAATCCCCAGAAACGACGCTGCCGACATATAGTCGCCGGCGATTGCCAGCCCGTTCTGGAAGCCGGTGATGCCGCCGCCGGCGGTGTAGAAGTCGGCCGCCGTCTTGGTCTTCGACGCTGCCCACTTGGTAATGAACAGTGTGATCGTGACGAAAATGGCGAACATCGCGATCGCCGTCCAGTTGGTGGCCTGCTTGGTGGTCTGGCCCAGGTCGGAACCGGCGGCAATCGCCACCGACGCCGCCAGCAACGCAGCCAAGCCGAAGAGAATGTTTTTGACCATTATTTGTTTGCCTCCTTGATGAGATCTTCTTTCAGCGAGTCGAACTCGGTGTTAGAGCGGCGAACATAGATGCCGGTGATGATGATGGTAAACAGCAGTACGCCCACACCCATCGGTATACCGACGCTCGTCACCAAACCAGCGCCCAGTTTCTGCGCCAGGAACTCCTTGTTGAAAGCCACCAGGAGGATGTACCCGAAATATACAACCATCATGGCGAGCGTCATCAAATACGAGTACGTGTTGCGGGTGCTCACCAGTTTCTGAAATTTCGGGTTGTCCCGAAGTCTTGTGTCCATGTCCCCTTGCATCTTTTTTCTCCTCCAAAGTCCGAATCGATCGAGCCGCACGTTTCTGCATGCTGCGCATGCCAAGTTAGCTGTCGCTACTTACGGGCACCTTACATCGACGGGCGCAAATTCCCCCGCAATGCTGACCCCCGGCGGACCGCCCGGCAATTTGGCCGCAGCGCAATCTTACTCCAAAGGGGCGAAAACCACGGCAGCCTGCATTCCCGCTGCCTTGCAGTATGCACCGCGGCTGAGACGTATAATCCGCGCAGTGGTTGAGTGCTACCGGCACCTTCACTCCTCTTTCTCGGACGCGCATCAACGATGAACCAGCCCGGCGGAGATTGGCACGAATCGGGGGTCGAGGCGCAGACACTGATGACAGCCCGTGTCCGCGATGTCGCGCTGCGAGAACCGGTTCGCATCCAGGCAGATGCCACGCTGCGCGACGCTGCACGAGCGATGCGCGAGCAACGGGTTGGCTGCCTGCTGATCGAGGCCGGCGCCGACAGCGCGCTCGTCACCGATGCGAGCCTGCGCGACGCCCTTGCCCTTGACGCGGTTCCGCCGGATGCGCCGGTCGTGCGGGCCGCTCACCATCCTCTGGTGACCATCGACTCCGGCGCGATGCTGCTCGATGCATTGATCCAGATGCAGCGGCCCGGCGTTGAATACCTGCTGGTCACCGACCACGGCAGGATTTTTGCCGCGATCGAGCAGGCCGATGTCCTCGCCTATCTGGCGACCCATTCCAGCGCGATACTCGAGTTGGTCGCCCGGGCAGAGCAGCCGACCGACCTCAAGCCGGCGGCCGATGCCGTGCTGCGGTTGATCGGCGCGTTGCTGCGAAACGGCATGAAGTCCGACCGCATCGGTCGACTGGCAAGCGATGTTCATCGGGCGATCTTCCGCCGCCTGTTCGAAATGCTGGTGCCCAATAAACTCCAGCAGGACGCCTGTTTCATCGTCATGGGCAGCGAAGGACGCAGCGAACAAATACTGCCGACCGATCAGGACAACGCGCTGATCGTGCGTGACGGGCTCGATGTCGAATCGATCATGCCGGCATGCTGCGCGATCACCGGCGCGCTGATCGATATCGGGTACCCGCGCTGCCCGGGCGAAATCATGATCAGCAATCCATCCTGGGTGCTCACGCAATCGGCATTTCGTGCGCGCCTGTCGCAGTGGATCGCCTCCAGCAGCAACGACGACGTGATGAACCTCGCCATCTTCTTCGATGCCGAGGCTGTGGCCGGCGACGAGCATTTGCTCAGCGACGTCAAGGCGGCGGTGTTCGAGGAGGCCGCCAGCAGCGACGCCTTCTGTGCCCGGTTTGCCAGTGCCATCAATGCCTTTCCGGTTCCGATCGGCATGTTCTCCCGCCTTCGACTCGATCGCTCAGGGGAGTTGGCCGGCACCCTGGACATCAAGAAGGGCGGCGTGTTTCCGATTGTGCACGGGATTCGCGCCCTGGCCCTGCAAAACAAACTGACGACCACGCCGACGCTGAATCGCATCGAGGCCCTGGTGGATTTGCGCACGATCGACGAGCGCTTCGCGCGCGAAGTCGTCGAGGCCTTTCGCTTCATGTGCACCGTGCGGGCCGAGTGCGGCCTCGCCGCAATCGACTGCGGCATGCCGGCAACCAATCGCCTGCGGCCGGACGATCTCACTCACATCGATCAGGAGATCCTCGCCGAGAGCCTGCAGGTTGTCGTCCGATTGCGCCGTCTGGTCGGGCAGAAGTTCCGCCTCGACCTTCTCGGCCTTTGAATCGCCTGCAACCGCGGCGGAACTCGCGGCATCGTCCCGACCGCGGCGTCCGCAGCCTATTTCGCCGCGCTCACCCTGGTTCGGAGGGCGCCCGAACGGCATGTCGTACTTTACGCCTGCCGCCTGCCCCGCTATAATCCGCGGCTCTTCACAATGGCCAGGTAGCTCAGTTGGTAGAGCAGCGGACTGAAAATCCGCGTGTCGGCAGTTCGATTCTGCCCCTGGCCACCATCGCGGCGTCCACGTTCAGGCGCACCGCGATCCTCCGGTCCGGTGTTTGGTCGGTGCGGGCTATAATGGCCCGATACGTTGTCTGCCTTTATTCGCAACGGTCGATTCCCCCGGTTGGTTTGCGAGCACGCATGCGCCTCTTCGCTCTCGGCATCAATCACCACACTGCACCGCTTGCAGTTCGCGAGCAGGTGGTGTTCCAGCCTGAGCGCGTCAATGAGGCCCTGAATCAACTCGTCAGTGGGCGCCCGGTCGGCGAAGCTGCGATCCTTTCCACCTGCAACCGCACCGAACTCTACTGCGCGACCAACGATCCGCAGGCCGCCGCCGACTGGCTGGCCGAATACCACCGCCTGCCGCTGCAAAGCATCTCACCGCATCTATACACGCTGCCGCAGCGCGATGCGGTGCGCCACATGTTTCGTGTGGCCAGCGGTCTCGATTCGATGGTGCTCGGTGAGCCGCAGATCCTCGGCCAGATGAAGCAGGCCGCGCGTGCTGCGGAAGAGGCGGGCACCCTCGGCGCGTTGCTGCACAAGTTGTTCCAGAGAACCTTCGCGGTTGCCAAGGAAGTGCGTTCGAGCACCGCCATCGGTGCCAACATCGTGTCGATGGCCGCTGCGGCCGTGCATCTGACGGAACGCATTTTCGAGCGCATCTCCGATCAGCGCGTGCTGCTCATCGGTGCCGGCGAGATGATCGAACTTCTGGCCGCGCATTTCGCCGCCGGCAAGCCGAAGCAGATCACCGTCGCCAACCGCACCTTGGAGCGCGGCCGCGTGCTTGCGCAGCGGATCGGCGGCGACGCGATCAAGCTCGACGAAGTCGCAGGGCTGTTGCCGAGTTACGACATTGTCGTTGCCTGCACGGCGAGCCCGTTGCCGATCATCGGCCTCGGCATGGTCGAGCGTGCGATCCGCGCGCGGCGGCGGCGGCCGATGGTGATGGTGGATCTGGCCGTGCCGCGCGATGTCGAGGCCGAGGTTGCCGAACTCGATGACGTCTTTCTGTACTCGCTCGATGATCTGGCGCAAATCGTCGAATCGGGTCTGCAATCGCGCCAGGCCGCGGTGGTCGAGGCGGAGCAGATCATCGACACGCGGGTCGATCACTTTCTCCACTGGATTGAATCGCGCGATGCGGTGCCGACCATCCGCGCCCTCCGCGACAATGCCGAACGCATGCGCCGGCACGAGGTGGAACGAGCGGTCAGGCACCTGGCGCGCGGCGAAGACCCGCAGCGCGTGATCGAGGCGCTGTCGCACGGTCTGACCAACAAGTTCATGCACGGCCCGACGCACTTGCTCAGTTCCGCCGAAGGCGAAGCGCGCAACGATCTCGCGTCGCTGCTCGGCCGCCTGTTCCACTTCAACGCCCAGGACAACTCGCACGAGTAGCGCCTGCCGTGGCGCGCGCCGGGCCATTGCCCGTGACGTGCGCCTGGCCGCCGCACGCTTGCCAATCCCGAATGAAACCTTCGATCAGCGACAAGCTCGAACGACTCGCCCAGCGGCTCGACGAACTGGATGCCACCCTCGGGCACGAGGAATCGACCCGTGACATGGATGCATATCGCAAGCTCACGCGCGAGCATGCGGAGATTGCGCCAGTGGTCGCGCTCTACCACGCCTGGCGCGGCGCGCAGCGCGAACTCGATGCGGCGCAGGCGATGCTCGCCGACCCCGAGATGAAGGAACTTGCGGCGGAGGAGATCGTAGCCTGCAAGGCCGCCATCGAACGCCTGGAGGACGACTTGCAGCGCGCCCTGCTGCCGAAGGATCCCAATGACGAACGCAACCTGTTCCTGGAGATTCGCGCGGGAACCGGTGGCGACGAATCGGCGCTGTTTGCCGCGGACTTGCTGCGGATGTACACCCGCTACGCCGAACGCCAGCGCTGGAAGGTCGAGATGATCTCGGCCAGCGAATCCGACCTCGGCGGCTACAAGGAAGTGATCGTCAAGCTGAGCGGTCAGGGTGCCTATTCGAAGCTCAAGTTCGAGTCCGGCGGCCACCGCGTGCAGCGCGTGCCGGCGACCGAAACGCAGGGGCGCATCCATACATCGGCATGCACGGTCGCCGTTCTGCCCGAGGTGGACGAAGTCAGCGACGTGTCGATCAATCCTGCCGACCTGCGCATCGACACCTTCCGCGCCAGCGGCGCCGGCGGCCAGCACATCAACAAGACCGATTCCGCGGTACGCATTACGCATCTTCCGACGGGCATCGTCGTCGAGTGCCAGGACGATCGATCGCAGCACCGCAACAAGGCGCAGGCGATGAGCGTGCTGGCCGCGCGCATCAAGGCGGCGCAGGTGGATGAACAGGCGGCGAAGATCGCTTCCGAGCGCAAGAGCCTGATCGGATCGGGCGATCGTTCCGAGCGCATTCGCACCTACAACTTTCCCCAGGGGCGCGTTACCGATCACCGCATCAATCTGACGCTCTACAAGATCGATTCGATCATGGACGGCGACATGGTCGAGATCCTTGCCGCGCTGGCAGCGGAACACCAGGCCGAACTGCTTGCCGCGCTGGCCGGCGAATCGGCCTGAAAGGCCGATGTCATCGATCCGCCATGCCTTGCGGTTCGGCGGCGAGCGGATCGGCGCGGTCGATGCGCGCGTGTTGTTGCAGCATGTCGCCGGCCTCGCCCACGCGCAGCAGGTCGCGTTCCCCGAACGCGAACTCGAACCGCAAGCCTGGCAATCGTTCCAGTCGTTGGTGGCGCGGCGCAGCGCCGGCGAACCGGTCGCCTACCTGATCGGCTGGCGCGAGTTTTACGGGCGGCGCTTTACAATCACGCCGGATGTGCTGATCCCGCGGCCCGAGACGGAACTGCTGGTCGATCTGGCGCTCGCTGAATCCGATCTCGCAACGGCACCGCGAATTCTCGATCTCGGCACCGGCAGCGGCATACTGGCGATCACGCTGGCACTGCAGCTACCACGTGCAGATGTCATTGCCACAGACCTTTCGCCCACCGCGCTCGCGGTCGCGCACGACAATGCCGGTGTGCTTGGCGCTCGCGTGCGATTCATCGAATCCGACTGGTATGCGGCTCTCGGCAGCCAACGCTTCGATCTCATCGTTGCGAACCCGCCGTATGTCGCGCCGCTCGATCCGCATCTCGAACGGGGCGATTTGCGATTCGAGCCGCCCGGCGCGCTCGTCGGCAACGGCCCGACCGGCGACGGCGATCTGCAAACCATCATCCGCGGCGCACCGGTGCACCTATGTCCGCGCGGCAAGCTGTTTGTCGAGCATGGGTGGAACCAGGGCGCGGCGGTGCGGATGCACATGGAGTATGCCGGTTTCGATACCGTCAGAACCGTTCAGGATCTGGGCGGGAACGAGCGGGTGACGACAGGCGCACTGGCAGACCGGGAGCGTGGTCGGAAAACAGCCCCCCGCCCTGAAAGCCGCGCCCCGCAATGACTCCAGGCACCCCTGCCCGGAGAGGCGCATGAAATGGCGCTCCTGGGCATGGCAGGCTGCAGAGCGCCAGCCGGTGCGGCTTGCAGCCGCTATGCCTTGCGATAGATCTCCGCCCCCTGCCTGACGAACTCCACCGCCTTGGTTTCCATGCCCTTGGAGAGGGCCTCGGACTCGGCAATGCCTTGGGCGGCGGCGAAATCGCGCACATCCTGGGTGATCTTCATGCTGCAAAAGTGCGGCCCGCACATCGAGCAGAAGTGGGCGACCTTGGCGCTGTCCTTGGGCAGGGTCTCGTCGTGGAACTCCCGGGCCTTGTCCGGATCGAGGCCGAGGTTGAACTGGTCTTCCCAGCGGAACTCGAAGCGCGCCTTCGAGAGCGCGTTGTCGCGGATCTGCGCGCCCGGATGGCCCTTGGCCAGATCGGCCGCATGGGCGGCGATCTTGTAGGCGATGATGCCGTCCTTGACATCGTCCTTGTCGGGCAGCCCGAGGTGCTCCTTGGGGGTGACGTAGCACAGCATCGCCGTGCCGTACCAGCCGATCTGTGCGGCGCCAATGGCACTGGTGATGTGGTCGTAACCGGGCGCGATGTCGGTGGTCAGCGGGCCGAGCGTGTAGAACGGCGCCTCGTCGCACCAGTCGAGTTGCAGGTCCATGTTCTCCTTGATCAGTTGCATCGGCACATGGCCGGGGCCCTTCGATCATGGTCTGCACATCGTGGCGCCAGGCGATCTGGGTGAGTTCGCCGAGGGTCTTGAGTTCGGCCAGTTGCGCTTGGTCGTTGGCATCGTAGAGGCTGCCCGGGCGCAGGCCGTCGCCGAGACTGAAGCTGACGTCGTAGGCCTGCATGATCTGGCAGATGTCCTCGAAGTGGGTGTAGAGGAAGCTCTCGCGGTGATGCGCCAGGCACCACTTGGCCATGATGCTGCCGCCGCGGCTGACGATGCCGGTCATGCGGGTGGCGGTCAGCGGGATGTAGGGCAGGCGCACGCCGGCGTGGATGGTGAAGTAGTCCACCCCTTGTTCGGCCTGCTCGATCAGGGTGTCGCGGAAGATCTCCCAGGTCAGCTCCTCGGCCTTGCCGTCGACCTTTTCGAGGGCCTGGTAGATCGGCACCGTGCCGATGGGCACCGGGCTGTTGCGGATGATCCATTCGCGGGTTTCGTGGATGTGCTTGCCGGTGGAGAGATCCATCACCGTGTCGCCACCCCAGCGGATGGCCCAGGTCATTTTCTCGACTTCTTCCTGGATCGAGGAGCCGAGCGCGGAGTTGCCGATGTTGGCGTTGATCTTGACCAGGAAGTTGCGCCCGATGATCATCGGCTCGCTTTCCGGGTGGTTGATGTTGGCCGGGATGATGGCCCGCCCGCGGGCGACTTCGCTGCGGACGAATTCGGGGGTGATCTCTTCCGGGATGGCCGCACCGAAGCTCTGGCCGCGGTGCTGGCGGCCCAGCAGCTCGGCCATCTTGTTGCCCGTGGGCCCGGCGGCGCGCAGGCTCGCCAGATAGTCCTGCCGGCGCAGGTTCTCGCGGATGGCGATGAATTCCATCTCCGGGGTCACCATGCCGGCTCGCGCGTAGTGCATCTGGCTCACGTTGCGGCCGGGGAGCGCGCGGCGCGGCGCCAGGCAACGCTTCATTCTCAGATTGCGAAGACCCGGATCCGCCTGGCGAACCCGTCCGTACTCGGATGACGGGCAAGGAAGCGGCGATGTGTCGCCGCGCTCGATGATCCACTTCAACCGGACCGGATTCAGACCCGCCAACAGATTCACCTCGGCCAAGGGGTCGGTGTAAGGGCCGGTCGTGTCATATACGAAGACTGGCGGATTGATTTCCCGGCCACTTTCGGAAGCGCTCTCGGACTGGTGAATCTCGCGCATCGGCACGCGCAAATCGGCACGCGAGCCCTCGACATACACCTTGCGCGACTTGAGGAACGGACGCACTGCCGCGGCAGCAAGGTGCTCGAAACTCTCGGCGAAGCTCCCGATGTTGGCGTTCATGTGTATCCCTCGGCATTTCCAGCCATACGCGAGGCTGGTCCCGCTGGATCAATGCAACGCGTGTGCCTGCCGCAATGAATTGCTGCTGGCGCTCGCGCTTCGTGCGGGCACGCGTGTTGCATAGCGATTGCTGTCCGGCCTCCTCTGCTCAGGAGACACCGGAAGTATCAGAGTCTCCTTCCATTGGGGCCCTGCAGACGCAGGGCCCGCTTTTCTTCCCCCCTCTGAAGCGCCGAGCCCGCGTCGTTCATTCGGGAACGCTCCCAATGCAATCAGTCGCGTCGCCCGATCTGCGCAGAGCAATTGAAGTGTCGCGCAAAGCTGCGACAGCTTCGACACCTGTCGCCGAACGCTCCACCGGTAACGCAACAGATGTCGCATGCGCACTCGCTCAATCGTCTTCCTGATACGCGCATCGCGGGCAAAGGCGTGGCGTTGCGTGTTGGCATGGTCAGTGCATTTGCACGTGCTGCGAACGCGCGTTCGCGCCGAAACACTCCGGCATGAATCGCATTCAGCTGATTCTGGAATCCTGTCAACCGTCTTTAGTGGAGGAGCATAATGAAAAGAACTCTTGAAGGTGCCGTCAGCCGAAGCGTCGCCGACGGCCGGACCAAGGCGCGAGTGGTCGGCGCAACGGCAATTGCCATGGCCATGTCCTGGGGAGTGGCGCACGCGTCGGACGCCGCAGTACAGATGTTCGGCATCATCGACATCGGCGTGCTCTCGCAATCGAAGGCTGGCAACGGCAAGAGCAACACGCAGATGGCAACCAGCGGCTTGCGCCAGAGCGTGTGGGGATTTCGTGGAACCGAGGATCTGGGCAACGGTCTGAAGGCGTTCTTCAATCTCGAGTCGCACTTCGACACCAACAACGGCGAACTGCACCCGACTGGCGATGCGCCGGGTCACGGTGTGATTCTCTTCCGGCGTCAGGCGAACGTCGGCCTCAGCGGCAATTGGGGATCGCTCACCCTCGGGCGGCAATACGGTCCGGCGCTGCTCGCCCATATCGGTACCGAGCCGCGCGCGTTCAAGGAGCAGTTCTCGAATCTCTACGCTTGGGCCTATGATCAATTGCTGCCGACCATCGGCACCACAACCGACAGAAACACGAACAACGATGTCGGCATCTTCTTCAACAACGCGATCCAGTATCGCAACACGTTCGGGCCGGTAACCGTGGGAGTGCTGTACGCACTGGGTGGCGTTCCCGGCAGCTTCAAGAAGAACTCGGTATACGCGCTTGGCGCGACCTACAACGGGCCGGTCACCGTGTCGGGTTCGTATGAAGAGATGTTCGACCAGTCGACCGGCGACCCGCTGGTCAAGCACGGCGGTCTCGGGTTTGCCGTTCCGTTCAATGCTTTCACTTTCAAGTTCAACTATCTGAACGCCAAGAACTATTCAACGGTCACCGGCACCGAGGTTTCGAAGGTCGACGCCTACGGACTCGGTATGGACTGGAAGTGGCATCCGAGCAATTCGATGACCATTGCGTACTACAACAACAAGGACAAGATCAACCGCGACGACGAAACGAAGAACTGGGTGATCAGCAACGACTATTCGTTCTCCAAGCGCACGACGCTTTACGCGCAGCTCGCCTACGTCGACGCAAAGCCGGGCGCGACAATCCGGACCAGTATCGTGGCTGCAGGGGTGCCGCAACAGGGCGCCAAGACGACGCTGCTTAACGTCGGTTTGAACCATACCTGGTGATTCTCGGCTTCGCCCATTTTCGCAATTCGGAGACAGATAGATGAAACAACGATTCAAGCAGCACAAGGTGCTCGCCTCTGCCGCGGCAGTCGTCACCGCCTTGGCAATGCAGGCGCTGACGCCGTCGACGGCACGGGCCGCATCAGGCCCGGGGTTCGACGATCCGAACAACTGGCCGCAATACCATCGCAGCTACAACGCGTGGCGGTTCAGCCCTCTGAACCAGGTCAACAAGGCAAACGTCAAGAAGCTCAAGGTGGCCTGGATTCACCAGCCGGGCAACATTACGCACGGGTTGCAGGCGACGCCGATCGTGATCGACGGGGTGATGTACACGATTTCCGCGGACAACAACGTCTGGGCGATCAACGCGGCTACCGGCAAAACGATCTGGCACTACACGGCGAAGCTCGATCCGGTCGTCAAGGAAGTGTTTTACGCCTCGGCTAGCCGGGGCGTAACGGTCGGACGGGGCAAGGTGTTCGTCGGCACTCTCGACGGACGGTTCATCGCACTCGATCAGAAGACTGGCAAGGAACTCTGGTCGACGCCGCTTACCAACATGAGAACGGAATATGGCGCACTGTTCTCGGCGCCTCCGCAACTTGCCGGCAACGTCCTTTTCGGCGGAACCACCGGCGGGGATCAGCCGATCATCGGCAAGATATTCGCCGTCAATGCCGATACCGGCGAGCGCGTGTGGACCTTCGAGATTCCGAAGGATGATCCGAAGAGCTGGCCGGGCGAGAGCCGCAAGAAGGGCGGCGGCAGCGCCTGGATGCCAGGCACCTACGACCCGCGTACCGACACGATCTACATCGGCACGAGCAATGCGGCGCCAGACTACTACCGCGACGAGCGCAAGGGCGACAACCTGTACACAGCGACCGTTCTGGCGCTCGACCCGAAGACCGGAAAGGTCAAGTGGTATCGGCAGGAAGTCCCGAACGATTCCTGGGATTTCGATTCGGCCTACGAGGCGCTGCTGATTCCGCATAACGGCAAGGACGTCGTTGGTCCACCTCAACAAGAGCGGTTTCGTCTTCGTGATGGACAAGGACAACGGCAAGCTCGAAAACGTCTGGCAATACGGGGAGAACGTCAACTGGACCACCGGCATCGACCCGAAGACCGGCGAGATCAAGGATCCGAACTTCCCTGAAGTCGGAGTGCAGAAGTTGTTCTGTCCGAACCTGCTGGGGTCGCGTAGCTGGAACCACGGCGCGTACAATCCGGCAACCAAGCTCTGGTATTCGCACGGCATGGAAGTCTGCAACACAGTGACCGGTGCGAAGCAGGGCGAGGTCGAGGCGATCAATGGCTTGTCCCTCGGGCTTTCGGAAATCACGCTTGTCGATCCGCCGGGCAAGAAGGCGGACGGTTACCTGGCCGCGTTCGAACCGATCAGCGGCAAGGTCAAGTGGAAGAAGCGCTTCGAGCTTCCGCCGATCAGCAGCGTGCTGACGACCGGCGGCGGGCTGGTCTTTACCGGCGACATGCGCGGCAACCTCTACGCGTTCGACGCCGACAACGGCAATGAACTGTGGAGCTTCGCTGCCGGGTCCGGCGCCCGCGGCGGCCCGGTGAGCTATGCTGTGAATGGGAAGCAGTATGTGGTGATCCCGACCGGTCTGGGTTCGCACGTGCCAGGCTTTCTGGCGGGGGCGTTCCCGCAGATCAAGAATCTGCCTGGCGGGGCGGCTCTGATAGCCTTCACACTGGATTAGCAGGCTGTTAGTAATTGCCGGCGATACGAGGCGCTTCGTGTCGCTGGCAACGTTCCTTTTCAGTGGCCGTTTCGGAATGAATGCCGGCACCATCCATTCCAACGAGGCTCTCAAGCTGTGGAGTGAAGTCTTGGTTCGTTCTTGCAATCGAATCCTCGTCTTGCTGTCGATCACCGCGGCCTGGGCATCTGCTGCGTGTGCGGACGATTTGCCTGCGCCGCCCTTCGATCTCGCCGACAGGGCGCACGTTGAAGCGGGCCGGGCCCGATTCGGCGCGAACTGCGCGGCCTATTGCCACGGTTTTGAGGGAAGCGGCGGCAAAACGCGGCCATTTCGTGGCAGGCAGGATTTGAATCCTGCGGAAGTGTTCAAGGTCATCACCGAGGGGCGAATCGGCAACGAGGTCATGCCCGCCTGGGGCAACGGTTTCTCTGAGGCGCAACGATGGGAACTGGTCGCCTACATCATGTTTCTCGGCACTTCTGGAAATGCACCCAAACCGGATGTTGTGCGTTCAACCAACGAGCCGCCGTTCGATCTCTCCGACCCGGAGCGTATCGAGTCCGGCAAGTTGCGTTTTGGAGCAAACTGTTCCGCCTATTGCCATGGATTCGAGGGCGGCGGAGGGAAAACGCCCGCGTTCCGCGGCAGAACCGATCTGACGCGGGACGAAGTTTTCAAAGTGATAACGGAAGGGCGCCGGGGTTCGGACATCATGCCGGCATGGGGCGGGCTCTCTGTCGAAAAGCGCTGGGAACTGGTTGCTTACATCCTTCACCTGACCAAGCAACCGCCGAAGTAATCGGCAGGCTGAACGAAGTGGTACCGACTTGCGGCGCGACTGCCGCAATCGCCCTGGCACTGAACATGCTCAATTCGTTTTGATCGCAGCGGATGCGACAAGTGTCGCATCACGGTTGCTGAGGTGACGTCAGTGAGCCGATTGTCGATCCTTAGACGGATTCCAAACCACGAACTCTGCTGCTGCATCGCGGTACTCCGACAGACTTGTTTTGTTGTGCTGCGTTGGTGTTGAATGGCGGATCAGCAGTGCTGAAGGTTGTTTGCCGGCAGGGGTTGGCGATTCGGTCGCGAACCACCGGAGAATCGCGGACGGCCCGCCAAAGAGGTCGCCGCACGAAGTCCGATGCAGTCGAACGCATCGCAGTCCTGAGGAGGAGACCGTGCAAACTTCAACGCTGGATCAGGCTCGTCATATCGACGAGGTGATTGCAACTGCTACGTGTGGCAGCATCCCGGAAGAAGCCCATAGCGCCGATGCAATGATTCGCAGATCGTGGGCGCGCTGCGTCAACGACCACGGACTCGATCCGACCCGGGCGCAGCCGGCGCGGATTGTCGAGAACGCCTGCCTGCGGGAACACCAGGAACAGATCGAAGGGTTTCTGCGCGTTGCCCGCGGTGGCATGGAACAACTCTTCAAGCGTGTGTCGCCGCTCGGTTACGTCCTGCTGCTGACCGACGCGCGCGGGATCACCGTCGATCATATTGGCAACGACACCTGGGATCGGGAGCTCAAGCAGGCCGGCCTCTATCTCGGTGCCGACTGGAATGAGGAGCATGTGGGTACCTGTGCGGTTGGCACCTGCATCGTCGAGCAGGCGCCACTGGTCTGCCATCAGGGCGATCACTTCGACACCACGCACATCAGCCTGACTTGCTCGGCCGCGCCGCTGTTCGATCCGACCGGCGAGTTCATGGGGATACTCGATGTCTCCGCCCTCACGTCGCCACAGGGCCGCGAGAGTCAGCATCTGGCACTCCACCTGACTGTCATGTTCGCCAAGATGGTCGAGGACGCCAACTTTCTCCGCCACTTCCGCGACAAGTGGATACTGCGGCTCGGCGCAGACTGGACGCTGGTCGACGTGAGCGGCGACTTGATGCTTGCATTCGACATGGATGGGCGAATCGTCGGCGCCAATACCGGCGCGCGCAAGGCGCTGGTCGCCCTCTCCGAAAACGGCACGAGCAGCGACGTGGTCGGTCGAAGCCTGACCGACGTTTTCAAGTCGTCGATGGACGAAATCTGGCGCGTTGCCCGCGCCGGCATGACGACCGATCGCACCGTGCTGAGCACCAGGCGCCACGAACTCTACTATGCGATGGCGGTGCCGCCGCGTCCGGGACCGGGCCGCGCTGTGCGCAGTCGCGACAGCGTCGGCGAAGCTGCCACGGTGCAACTGGACTGCCCTGCGCTCGACAGGCTCGCGGCCGACGACAAGAAAATGCTGCGCCTGATCGACCAGGCCAAGCGTCTGGTCAACAAGAAGGTCAACATCCTGGTGCATGGTGAAACCGGTACCGGCAAGGAAGTGATCGCGCGCGCCCTGCATGAGTCGAGCACCCGCCGGCAGAAGGCTTTCGTCGCGGTCAATTGCGCATCGATCCCCGAATCGCTGATCGAGAGCGAACTGTTCGGCTACGCCGCCGGTACTTTCACCGGCGGCAGAAGCAAGGGCATGCGCGGCCTGATCCAGCAGTCCGACGGGGGAACCCTGTTTCTCGACGAAATCGGCGACATGCCGCTTCACTTGCAGACGCGCCTTCTGCGTGTTCTCTCGGAATGCGAAGTCATGCCGCTCGGAGCGGAAAAGCCGCTACCGGTCGACCTGACGGTCGTTGCTGCCTCACACCGCGATTTGCGCAGGCTGATCGCCGACGGTGTGTTCCGCGAGGATCTCTATTACCGGCTTTGTGGCGCGACCTTGCACCTGCCGTCGCTCCGGGAACGCAGCGACAAGGCGTACGTCATTGCCCGTCTGCTGCGCGAGGAAGGCGAACAGATGGGGCTCGACGCGCAGGTTTCCGACTACGCCATGGAAATGCTGGTTAACTTCTCGTGGCCGGGGAACATCCGGCAACTGCGCAACGTCATTCGCTTCGCTCTGGCGGTTTGCGACGACGGCACGATAGAGACGAATCACCTGCCGCAGGAGCTCTATGCCGACGTCGCGGACGACGGTTTGTCGGAGCGGCAACCGGACGCACCGATCCTGATTCAGGAGTCGCAGTCGTCGCCGCAGAGTTACCCGCCGGAAGCCTCAGTTCTGATGCTCGCGCTCCGCAAGCACCACTGGAACATCACGGCGGTTTCCCATGATCTTGAAATCTGCCGCGCGACTGTCTATCGGCAGATGAAGCGCTTCGGTATCGTTCCGCCCACCCACCTGTAGCACTTGCTGCGCAGCTACACCGCCGGTCGTCCCGTTGCGGACGCCTGACGGCACTGTCGTCCGGAGCGCCGCCCGGCTGGCGGGGGGGCGACTTGCGACCAAAATGCGCATCAACTGTCGCACCACCTGCGACACCTGTAGACACCGATGCGCGCGCAGAGTCCGCATTGTCCGGTCCGCAGCGCACCCAGTTCAGCGCGGCAGGCAATTGTCCAATGATTTCAGTGCCGGTCGTGCCACCTTCGAGGCAGGCATCCGAATTGCATCAGGGTGGCTCCAGACCAATTCCGGGCTCGCTGCCTCTCTCTATGCCGACGCACTACGCCACAGTAGGAATCATCGCCAATCCGGCGTCGGGCCGGGATATCCGGCGTCTGACAGCGAAGGCGTCGGTGTTCCCGACAGTCGAGAAGGCAAACATGATCCAGCGTGTGCTTGGTGCGCTTGGCGCAACCGGAATCGATCGGGTGCTGATGATGCCGGACATGACCGGGATTGCAGCGGCAGTCAAACGGGCGGTCGCCGCACACGCTGCCGAATCGCACATCCGCTGGCCGGAAGTCGAGTTCATGGAGATGGACATCAGCGAGTCGGTCGACGACACCTTCAACGCGGTGGAACTGATGTGCCGGCGAGGCGTTGCCGCGATCGTCGTGCTTGGCGGAGACGGCACACACAGGGCGGTCGCCATGCGTTGCGGCGAGACGCCGATGGCGACCCTGTCTACGGGTACCAACAACGCATTTCCCGATCTGCGTGAAGCCACCACGGCAGGCTTTGCTGCCGGGCTGGTCGCCTCCGGACGGGTTGCCGCGTGCAACGCCACGCGCGTCAACAAAAGGCTGCTTGTCGAGGCGCCGGGGCGACGCGAAGTGGCGCTGGTCGACGTTTGCGTCACCCGGCATCTGCATGTTGCGTCACGGGCGTTGTGGGATGCCGAGAGCCTCGACGAGTTGTTCGTTGCCTTTGCCGAACCCGACGCAGTCGGCTTGTCGAGCATCGCAGGCTTGTTGCATCCCGTATCGCGCAGCGCGGCACATGGCTTGCATGTGAAGTTCGCCAATGACGGACGCGAGGCCATTCGGCACATCACGGCGCCGATCGCCCCCGGATTGTTGGCGTCGGTAGGCATTGCTGCCTTCGAAGTCTTTCCGGCCGAATCGTCGATCAGCGTGGCGACCGGCAGCGGCACGATCGCGCTCGACGGCGAACGCGAGATCGAATTCGGTCCGCAGGACCACATTGTTGTGCGGCTCGACTTGCGGGGGCCGCGAACCATCGACGTCGCGGCGACCATGGGATTCGCGGCACAGCGGGGCTTGCTCGATATCTGAGGCGCCCTGCATGTTGGCCAGGCACGGTTGGGCAGAGGTTGATTCAAACGATTTGTCTCAAGTTCTGACCCTGTTGCTATCCGGGGGGGGACGGGTTGAGTGGATGCGGCCGAAACTGTTTCGTGCCGTTCGATTGTGTGAAAGGAAAAGGAGGAAGGTATGGCGACAGAACTGACCAAGGAACGGCTGCTTGAGGCCTATCGGACGATGCGCACGATTCGCGAGTTCGAAGACCGCATCCACGCCGATTTCTCGACCGGCGAGATTCCCGGCTTCGTGCATTTGTATGCCGGCGAAGAGGCTTCGGCCACCGGCATCATCATGCACCTGAGCAAAGCCGACTATATCGCGAGCACCCACCGCGGGCATGGTCACTGCATCGCCAAGGGCGTCGACGTGATGAGCATGATGGCCGAGATCTGGGGCAAGGTGACCGGCACCTGCCGCGGCAAGGGCGGCTCGATGCACATCGCCGATCTCGAGCAGGGCATGATGGGTGCCAATGGCATCGTCGGTGGCGGCGGCCCGCTGATCTGCGGTGCCGCGCTGGCAATGAAGATGCGCAAGACCGACAACGTCGCGATCTGCTTCTTCGGCGACGGGGCATCGAACCAGGGGACGATTTTCGAGGCGATGAACCTGGCGACGGTTTGGAATCTGCCCGTCATCTTCGTGGCCGAGAACAATGGCTATGCAGAAGCCACGTCGTCGTCGTACTCGGTCGCGTGCGACAACATCGCAGACCGCGCCAGCGCCTTCGGCATGCCGGGCGTGATCGTCGACGGCTTCGACTTCTTCGCCGTGCATGAGGCCGCGGGCGAAGCGATCGCGCGCGCACGCAAGGGAGGTGGTCCGACGCTGCTCGAGGTCAAGCTGTCGCGCTATTACGGCCACTTCGAGGGCGACCAGCAAAAGTACCGTGCGCCCAACGAGGTCGCCAACATCAAGGCGGCAAAGGATTGCCTGACCAGCTTCGCCAAGCGTGTCACCGCATCCGGACAACTCAGTCAGAGCGATCTCGCCAGGATCGACAGCGAAGTGGGCGCCCTGATCGATGAATCGGTGCGTCGCGCAAAGAGCGACCCGCAGCCGACCGCGGAAGATTTGCTGACCGACGTCTACGTCTCTTACTAAGCGCGCAGGGAGAAAAAAATGGCACGAAAGATTACCTACCAGCAAGCGATCAACGAAGCGCTTTCGCAGGAGATGACGCGCGACCCGAGTGTCATTGTAATGGGCGAGGACAACCACGGCGGGGAAGGCTCGCCGGGCGAACAGGACGCGTGGGGCGGGGTGCTGGGCGTTACCAAGGGCCTGTACCACAAGTTTCCGGGCCGCGTCATCGATACGCCGATATCGGAATCCGCGTTCATCGGTGCCGCCATCGGTGCCGCCACCAACGGCCTGCGGCCGGTAGCCGAACTGATGTTCGTCGACTTCATGGGCGTTTGTTTCGACCAGATTTTCAACCAGGCGGCCAAATTCCGATACATGTTCGGCGGCAAGGCCGAAACGCCGGTGGTCATTCGCACCATGTACGGTGCGGGCTTCCGGGCGGCCGCGCAGCACTCGCAATGCCTGTACTCGCTGTTTACGCACATCCCTGGTCTGAAAGTCGTGATGCCGGCCACGCCGTACGACGCCAAGGGCATGCTGATCCAGGCGATCCGCGACAACGACCCGGTGATCTTCTGCGAACACAAGATGTTGTACACGCTGGAAGGCGAAGTGCCGGAGGAGAGCTACACGGTGCCGTTCGGGGAGGCCAACGTGGTTCGCGAAGGCGACGACGTGACCGTCGTGACGCTCGGTCGCATGGTGCATTTCTCCGACCAGGCGGCGCAGGCGATGCAGAAGAAGGGCGTGCATGTCGAAGTGATCGATCTGCGTACCACTTCTCCGCTGGACGAGGCAACGATTCTCGAAAGCGTTGCGCGCACCGGCCGGCTGGTGGTCGTCGATGAGTCGAATCCACGCTGCAGCATCGCCGGCGACATTGCCGGCATCGTCGCGCAAAAAGCGTTCGGCGATCTCAAGGCCCCGATCGAGCAGGTCACGGCGCCGCACGCGCCGGTGCCGTTCAGCGGCGCGCTCGAAGATCTGTACATCCCGAGCGTCGCCAGCATCGAGGGCGCAATCAGTCGCGTCGTGGAGTATCGCAAATGAGTGAAATCACGCTGGTCGCGATGCCCAAATGGGGTCTCTCCATGGAAGAGGGCAAAGTGAACTGCTGGCTCAAACAGGTCGGCGATGCGATTGCCAAAGGCGAAGAGATCATTGAAGTCGAGAGCGAGAAGATAGCCGGGGCGGTGGAAGCGGCGGTGGGTGGGGTCATGCGCCGCCATGTTGCCCAGGCCGATGATGTGGTGCCGGTCGGCGCCCTGCTCGGTGTCATAGCGGCGGCCGAGGTGCCGGATGCCGAGATCGACGCGGTCGTTGCCCAGGCGCAGGCCAACTTCGTGCCGCCGAGCGCGGCTGACGAGGAAACGGGACCGTCACCGCAGAAGGCCGCCATCGGCGCGCGTTCGGTCCGCTATCTGAAGCAAGGTGATGGCGGCGTGCCGGCGATCCTGGTTCACGGCTTCGGCGGCGATCTCAACAACTGGCTGTTCAACCACGAGGCGCTGGCCGGCAGCCGCGCGGTCTACGCGATCGATCTGCCGGGGCATGGGGAATCGACCAAGGATGTCGGCGACGGCAGCCTCGACACGCTGGCAGATGTCTTGCTCGGGTTCATGGACCACGCGGGCATCGAGCGGGCGAGTCTGATCGGTCATTCGATGGGCGCCGCGGTTGCGATGGCCGCCGCGCTCAAGGCACCTGACAGGGTGGCGTCCTTGACACTGATCGGCGCCGCAGGTCTGGGCGAGACGATCAATACCGACTACATCAACGGTTTCGTATCGGCGCCCAATCGCAATGCGATCAAGCCGCAACTCATGATGCTCTTCGGCGACCCGACCCTGGTCAATCGCCAGCTCGTCGAGGACATCATGAAGTACAAGCGGCTGGAAGGGGTGGACACCGCGCTCCGGACGCTTGCCGGAGCCTTGTTCGTGGCCGGCCGGCAAACCACGTCCCTGCGCGATCGCGTTGCCGCGCTGGGCAAGCCGACGCTCGTCATATGGGGCGAAGCGGACCAGATCATCCCGGCAGCACATGCGAGTGCGCTTGGCGACAAGGCCCAGGTCGAGGTGATCGCTGGCAAGGGGCATATGGTGCAGATGGAAGCGGCCAACGAAGTGAATCAGTTGATCAACCGCTTCCTCGGCTAGCCAGGAGACTGCAGGTCGATCGCGCCGGGCGGGCCGGCGCTTGCGCGCGCCGGCAGGCGGCTTGTGTCCGTGACGCCATGGTTCGGCAGGTGGCGAATGTCTTGTGGGGCGGTCCGGCAACCGCGCATGCTTTGCTCGGTGCGCGGCGCCCTGCGGCGCGAGAGATCTGCAACCGAAAGTTTGCGGAGCGAGGGTCTTGCCGTGCAGCGCTGCGATCGCGGGTTGCAAGGCGCTGGCTCCCAATCGGTGCTGCGACAACACCGCTTGCGCCAGCGCACAACCGATCTACTCCTCTTCCGTCGCCGTCGTCTTGTGTTGCGCGGTCAAGTGCTGCTGCAATGTCGGTGGCATCGGCGAGTAGTGGCTGAAGGCGATGTTGTAGCCGCCGCGGCCGCCGGTGAGCGACTTCAGCCGCGACTGGTAGTCGTTGATCTCGGCCAGCGGCACCTTGGCGGAAATCGCCGCCGTGTTGGGTCCGCGCGCCTGGGTGCCGGTGACATGGCCGCGGCGCGCGGCCAGATCGCCGGTCAGATCGCCGATCGATTCCTGCGGGGCAACGATTTCGATATCGACCATCGGCTCGAGCAGAATCGGACCGGCGTTGCGGATCGCTTCGATGGTTGCCTTGCGCCCCGCGGTGTGGAAGGCCACCTCCTTGCCGTCGACCGGATGGGTCTTGCCATCGAGCACGGTCACGCGCAGATCCTCGACCGGAAAGCCGGCGAGCACGCCATCGGCAAGCGCCTGGCGCACGCCTTTTTCGACGGCAGGCATGAAGACCCCGGGGATCGCCCCGCCCTTGACATGGTCGACGAATTCGAACCCGGCGCCGCGCCCCAGCGGCTCGACGCGCAGCGCCACCTCGCCGAACTGGCCGGCGCCGCCGCTCTGCTTCTTGTGGCGGTAGTTCGACTCGGCACTCCCGGTAATGGTTTCGCGGTAGGGAATCTGCGGCGGTCGCGTATCGAGTTCGAGCTTGTACTGCTGTTCTAGCCGCGCCAGGTGCGCGCGCAGGTGCGTCTCGCCCAGACCGCGGATGACAGTTTCATGGGTGGTCGGATGCCGCTCGACACGGAAGCACGGATCCTCCAGTTCGATCCGGTGCAATACCTCGAACAGGCGCTGCTCGTCCGACTTGCGTCGCGTCTCGACGGCCAGGCCCTGCATCGGCAGCGGAAATTCGAGCGGCTTGAGGGAGATATTGTCCTCGTCATGCGAGTCGTGAAGAACGCAGTCGAACACAAGCTCATCGACCTTGGCGATGGCGCCGATCTCGCCCGGTCCCAGCGTCTCGACCTCGACATAATCCTTGCCCTGCAAGCGGTAGAGGTGGGCGACGCGGAATGCCCGCTTGCCGTCGCCGACGAACAATTGCGCATCGCGGCGCAGCAACCCCTGGTGCACGCGAAATACGCCGAGCTTGCCGACGTAGGGATCGACCACCACCTTGAACACATGGGCCAGAACGTGGCGTTCCGGTTCCGGTATCGCCTGAAACGCGGCGCCTTCTGCGCCGGAGGTGGCGCGCCAGAATGGTGGCGGATTGCCTTCGGCCGGGCTCGGAGCGAATTGCGCGAGCAGGTCGAGCAGTTCGCGGATGCCGGCGCCGGTACGTGCCGACACGAACATGATGGGAATCAGGTGTCCCTCGCGCATCGCCTTTTCAAACGGCGCGTGCAACTCCTCGAGCGAAGGATCGGTGCCTTCTTCGAGATAGCGCGCGAGCAGCGTTTCGTCCTCTTCGACGATGGTATCGATCAGCGCCCGGTGTGCCGCCACCACCGACTCGAAATCGGCCTCGCCGGAATCGTGGCCGAGCAGTTCGACCACATCATGCCGGTCGTGCGCCGGCAGGTCGAGCAACTGGCAGGCGTTGCCGAAGCGCTGGCGGATGTCGGCGATCAGGCCGGGCAGGTCGACGTTGTCGGCATCGATCTTGTTGATCACGATCATGCGGCACAGGCCGCGCTCGGCGGCGCGGCGCATCATGCGCTCGGTCGACAGTTCGACGCCGGCCTGGGCATTGATCACCACCAGCGCCGTATCGGCCCCGGCCAGCGCCGCGATGGCCTGGCCGGCGAAATCGGGATAGCCCGGGGTATCGATCAGTTGTACCTGCTTGCCCTGCCAGACAAGGCTGGCCACGGCGCTGGAAAGCGAATGCCCGAAGGTTTTTTCCATCGGGTCGAAGTCGCAAACCGTGTTGCCCCGCTCGACACTGCCCCGGGTTGTGATGGTGCCGGCGGCGGCCAGCAACGCTTCGGCAAGTGTCGTCTTGCCGGCGGCCCCGTGGCCGACCAGGACCACGCTGCGAAGGTCGGCGGTGGCGGTTCGATTCATGTTCATTTCCCCTGATAGATGGCCGGGCCAAGCGGGCGCGGCTCCAAGTGTTTGCGAACTCGATGGCAGATCGCCCTTTTTCAGCCAGTAATTGTCGCAGATTGTCCGGGATTCGGCCGTCGCGCCCGCCGGGTCAAACTTGTGCTGCAGCCAAGCGCGTGGCGCCGAACGGTCTGCGGCGGGCCTCTGTCTGCGTCGCGGCGATGCCCTGAGGCCCAGTATCCATGCGCCTTCCAGGGCATCGCCCGGCGCGCGATGGGGCTCGGCGAGCCGCTCGCCCGGCGTCGCCGTTGCGCGCCCGCCGGCGCGCCAGGTCCGCCGCAAGCTGCCGGGCGGCCCGGCCGGGCCGGTTTTCTACCCTTGCGATCCCGCTACCGAGCTTCTTCCATGATGGCCGCCTGCAGCTCGTGGCGGCCGTGCGGCGTGACCATGGCGACGACCACATGGCCCGGTTCGAGCTGGAATTCCGGCGCAGGATTGAAGTGCCATTCCTTGCCCACTCGCACGGCGAGCAGCACATATTCCGGCGTGCGATCGACCAGACTCGAGAACGGGCGGGGTTTGAATTTCTGGTGTACCTCGACCTCCTCGAGCCGCAACTTGCGGTCGGTGCGCAACATCTCGTCGAAAAACGACACGACATGGGGCCGGATCATGGTCGATGCGAGGCGCATGCCACCGGTAAAATCGGGCGACACCACCTGGTCGGCGCCCGCCCGGCGCAGTTTCTCGGCATTGCGCATCTCATGGCAGCGGGCGACCACGCGCACGCGCGGATTCAGTTGTTTTGCCGTCAGGGTGATCATGATGTTCTTGCCATCGTCGCCGGTCACCGCGAATACGCCGCGCGCATCGGCGATGTCGGCAGCGATCATCAGGTCGTCGTCGCTGGCGTCGCCGTGCAGGTAGAGCAGCGCCGGAAAGCGCTCGCGGTTCGATTCAAAGTTGGCTTCGTCGGGATCGATGGCGACCACGTTGCGCGCTGTGGAGAACAATTCCTGGGCAATATTGCGGCCGACACGGCCGAAACCGCAGATGATGTAGTGCTGACGCAGCTTCTTGATCTGCTTTTCCATTCGGCGTCTCCGCAGCGTGTAGTCGAGGTCGGTTTCGAGAAAGAACACCGTCAGACTGGTGAACAGGAATGTCAAATTGCCGAATCCGGCGATTGCCAGCACACCGGCGAAAATCTGCTCGGCGACCGTGTTCAGCGGAACGATCTCGCCATAGCCGACCGTGGTGATCGTGATCAGGGTCATGTGCAGCGAATCGGATAGGCTCGGTTGCGGTTTGGCACCCAGGTAGAACCCGGCAGTACCGCAGACCAGCAGCACCACCAGCGCTACAGCCGACAGGTAAATCCGCGTGAGTATGCGCGGCAGCCGGGTGCGCTGAAGCAGCGGCTTGTGGCGGCGTGCGCGCGGACGCCAGAACTTCAGCCGCTTGAGTTTCATGAACGGGACTCGCATCCGCGCCGGGTGCCGGGCGTTGCGCCGATGAAGGATCGCCGCGCGCGCAGCACGCATTGCGGTCGCATCGACACCTGCCAGGACCGCACTGGCGGCAGGTCGACGCAGTTTGGCTGTTCAGTCACTGGCCGATTCAGTCCGGTTTTCGGGTAGCGCCACACTCTCATCCGTTCCCCATCCGCCGTGCATGGCCGACGCAAAGACTTGCGGCGCATAGCGGCTTCCGGGTTCGACCTGAGCAACCGGCGGCTCCCCAACGGCCGGTTCCTGGCGGGCGCGCACAGTCAGGAACCGTGCAGGATCTCCCGGAGTATCCCCGAGCGTTACCGCCGCAGTCAATCGGAACCCGATCCGGTGCCGGCGACGGGGTTCGGTTGGACGATGCCGTGGCCCGCGTCCGTGGCGGTCGGGCGATCAGGAATCCATCCGCACCGGCAAGGCAAACCACGCGATGACACTGGCGAAGATCAAACCGATGGCGACCCACCGCAGCATGTGCCACGGCCCGCCGCCGCGCTGCAATATCTCGAAGTCTTCGACATAGACCGTCTCGCAGGCGCCGTTGCCGCTATCGGTACGGACGGTGCTAGTGCCGCGTTTGAACGGGGATCCGTGATTGTGGGAGTACTCGGCCAGGTAACCGCTAAAATGGACTTGGTCGCCGATGCGCACGTTGCGCATCTTGCGGGCGAGGGCGGGGTCGGCGCTGAGCAGATGGTTGTTGGAGATCGACGTCTGGTCGAAAGCGGCATAGGCCTCGTTCGACGAGGTCTGGAAATTGCAGACGAACTGGCCGCTGGAAAACTCGATGTCGCGGTAGGCGCCGCTGCGGACGTTGTTGCCCCATACCACGCACAGGTCGGCGACATTGAGCCGGTCGTTCCAATCCTTGTGAATGTAGTCCCACCAGGTATCGGAGTCGTGGCGGCTGACCACCATGCCATAGAGGTCGTACTTGAATAGCGGCTGGACAAGATAGTCGATCTTGCCGACCGAGACATGGAACGGCGCTTTTTGCACCGCAACTTGCCGCGGTTCGGCGAGCAAATCGGTTCGGAGCGCCTGCGGCGCGGGCAACTCGACTTTCTTCCATAACGCCGTCAGCAGCAGGAGCAGGCCGCAGAAGAAGAGCAGTTTGCCAAGTCGATAAGCCATCGATGGTGCGTCCTCGCCCCGTTCGGACTGGCAGGCAGCCGCTGCGCTGCGCCGGTACGGACGTACTTTTACGCAAGCTGCCTGGAAACGCATCAACCCCCTCGAAATCGTGCGACCGTTTCTGGGGCAGGGCATGCAAGCTCAGTATGGATCGCCGGAATCAAGTTGTCTTGACAGCGGTCAACGGGCCGGGAATCGGCGCGGACTGCGAACGGGTCGAACTGACCGGCGATCCCCACGATGCAGTGCAGGGCATCGGCACGACGATGGTTCCGGTCGACTGCCGAAGCGGGCGGCCGGAATCGGTATTCGGTCGATTGCGGATTGACAGCGCAGGTGCCGCAGCCCTAAGATAGTCGACGTAATTGATCAACTATTTTCCCCGAGGGCATCATGAGCGTTCAGGATCGTATTCGAGAGACCGTCACCGGCAACCCGGTGGTGCTGTACATGAAGGGCACGCCGCAATTTCCCCAATGCGGTTTTTCCGCCACGGCCGTGCAGATTCTCAAGGCCTGCGGCGTCAACAACTTCGCCTCGATCAATGTGCTTGACGACGTGGAAGTGCGCGACGGCATCAAGCAGTACGCCAACTGGCCGACGATTCCGCAGCTCTATGTCAACGGCGAATTCGTCGGCGGCTGCGACATCATGCGCGAGATGTATCAGAGCGGCGAACTGCAGAAGACGCTCAAGGGTTTGGCGCTCAACTGAGCCGCAGGGCGCGGGGCGCAACGGGCGGCCGATGCCGCCCGTTTCCGTTGGCAGGCGCCTACAGTTCGGCCAGCAGCGAATCGATCATCCGCTCGGCCTGGCGCAGGTAGCCGCCGCCGAACAGGTTCAGGTGGTTGAGCACGTGATACAGGTTGTAGAGCGTCTTGCGCTGCTCGTAGCCGTGCGCCAGCGGCCACGCCTCGCGGTAGGCGAGATAGAAGCTCTCGGGAAAACCGCCGAACAGTTCGCTCATGGCAAGGTCGGCTTCGCGGTCGCCGAAGTAGACCGCCGGGTCGAACAGCGCCAGCCGGCCGTTTTCGTCGATCGCCGCATTGCCGTGCCACAGGTCGCCGTGCAGCAGGCTGGCGCGCGGCCGGTAATCCACGAACAGCGCAGCCAGCCGGTCGGCGAGCTTTTCGCCGCGTTCGATCAGGCGCGCGCAATCGCTGCGCTGTCGGGCCATTTCCAGTTGCGGCAGCAAACGCCGCTGGGAAAAGAAGAACGACCAGGTGACGTGGACGGCGTTGCGCTGCGGGTTGCTGCCGATGAAGTTGTCGCGCGGCCAGCCGTATTGCGCCTCTTCGATGTGATGAAGTTCGGCAAGCGCCCGCCCGGCGACGGTGCCGCTGCCGCGTTCGCGCAGCGGCCCCAGCGCGAGATGTTCGAGCACCAGAAAGCTCTTGCCGCCCGACTTGCCCTGCGCGATGACTTTCGGGACGCGAATCGCCGGGCAGCGCGAGAGTGCCGCCAGACCGTCGGCTTCGGCGACGAACATGGCCTCGAGCGCGGCGTCATTTAGCTTGACGAAGAAGTGCTGCCGGCCGTCTTCGACCACCAGCGATTGCGAGATCGATCCGCCGGCCTGGCCGCTCAGGCGGGTGCAGCGAAACGGCGCGCCGATCGCTGCGGAGATCGTCTCGTCCAGCAGCGCACGCAGGTCGTCGGACGGCGGCATGTCACACCCGGGCCAACTGCATGTTGGCGGCGGACAGGCGGTCCGCCAGCACCTCGAGGAAGGCGCGGTAGAAGCGCATCTGGCAGCCCTCCGAGGCGCGATTCAGCGCGTCGCCGCGGATCGTGATGATGCGTGCGTCGGTCAGCGCGATGACGTCCGCCGCGCGGCTGGCGGGCTTGGCGTGAATCACCGCCATCTCGCCGAAACACTCGCCGGGGCGCAGCGTTACCAGCCGGCGGCCGTTCTTGCAGATCTCCACCGCGCCGCTGGCGAGGAAGCAGAAATTCTTGCCCGGATCGCCGTCATGCATCACCACGGCGCCCGGCATTACCTCGGTCCAGTCCGAGAAGCGCACCACTTCCCACAACTGCACATCGCTGAATTCGCCGAAAAACGGCAGCGCGCGCAGGGTCTCGAATTTTTCGCTGTCGGCGAACTGCTGCTGCCGGCCGCTTTGCTGCGCGGTGCGAAACGCCCGCATCAAATCTTGCGAAAAGGCTTCCCAGTCCGGATAGCGATCGTCAAGTTCCTTGGCCATCGCGCGGGCGGCGATCGCCTCCAGGGCGGGCGGCACGTCGGGGCGATAGGTCGACGGCGGCAGCGCTTCCAGAGATGTAATCTGGTAGATCATGCTGTAGTTGTTGCTGGCGTGAAACGGCAGCCGTCCGCACAGCAACTGGTACATCACGACGCCGAGCGAATAGATGTCGGTGCGCTGATCCAGCGGCATCTCCCGCACCTGCTGCGGCGACATGTAAGCCGGCGAGCCGACACCCGAGACCTGGGTTCGGTCGGTCTCGGTCGCCACCAGTGCGGCGCCGAAATCGGAAATCTTGATGTCGCCGCCGAGGTTGTCGCGATTGGCGAGCAGGATGTTTGCCGGCTTGATGTCGCGATGGGTGATGCCTTCGTGGTAGGCATAGTCGAGTGCCCGCGTGCACTTGAAGATGATCTCGACCAGCCGGTCGTAGGGCAGCAGGTTGTCCGGCTGGCAGAAGGGCTCCAGCGTGCCGCCGGGAACGTATTCCATCACGATGTACGACTCGTCGTCGGTCAGCACCGCGTCGTAGATCTGCACGATGTGCGGATGGTTCAGCTTGCCGGCCAGCGAGGCCTCGGTGACCATCAGCCGGCGGTAGATCTGCCCGCGGGCCGGGTCGTTAAGCGCCTCGTTGTAGAGCTTCTTGAGCGCGACATCGCGGTTGGCGAAACTGTCGTGCGCCAGATAGACGATGCTGGTCATGCCTTCGCCGAGGCGTTCGCGAATCTCGTACTTGCCGATCCGCTCCATCGGCTTTCAGCGCGCAGCGCTCACGACGTACCCTTCCGCCGTCCGGCGGGCAGGGCCAGCGATCGGACCAAAGGCCGCCGCCACGGTCAAGTCGTCTTGCCCAGGGCGCTGCGTGCGCGCGCGATTGCCGCGCGCACCTGCGCCGGTGCCGTGCCGCCGACATGGTTGCGCGCCGCCAGCGAACCCTCGACCGTCAGCACGTCGAACACGTCGGGGCCGATCAGCGCCGAGAACGCCTGCATTTGCGCCAGCGTCAGGTCGGCCAGGTCGACCTCCGCCGCCTCGGCGGCCCGCACCGCGCGCGCCACCACTTCGTGCGCATCGCGGAACGGCATGCCCTTCTTGACCAGGTAATCGGCCAGATCGGTCGCCGTGGCATAGCCCTTGGCCAGCGCGGCGCGCATCGCCTCGGGCTTGACGCTGATGCCGGTGATCATGTCGGCGTAGATGGTCAGGGTGTCGCGCACCGTGTCGGCGGCGTCGAACAGCGGTTCCTTGTCTTCCTGGTTGTCCTTGTTGTAGGCCAGCGGCTGGCCCTTCATCAGCGTCAGCAGGGCGACCAGGCTGCCGACCACACGGCCGGTCTTGCCGCGCACCAGTTCCGGCACGTCGGGGTTCTTCTTCTGCGGCATGATCGAGCTGCCGGTGCAGAAACGATCCGCCAGATCGATGAAACCGACGGCCGGGTTCATCCACAGGATCAGTTCTTCCGACAGCCGCGACAGGTGCGTCATGGTGAGCGAACAGCAGGCGCAGAATTCGATCGCGAAATCGCGATCGCTGACGGCGTCGAGCGAGTTTTCGCAGACGCCGTCGAAGCCGAGTTCCTTGGCCACGTAACCGCGATCGATCGCGAACGACGTGCCCGCCAGCGCCGCGGCACCGAGCGGCAACTGGTTCAGGCGATGGCGGCAATCGGCAAAGCGCGCGGTGTCGCGGCGGGTCATTTCGTAGTAGGCGAGCAGGTGGTGGCCGAAGGTCACCGGCTGCGCCACCTGCAGGTGGGTGAAGCCGGGCAGCGGTGTCGCCGCATGCGTTTCGGCGAGATCGAGCAGGTTGCGCTGGAATCCGGCGATCAGTTCGACGATCTCGTCGATCGCATCGCGCAGCCACAGGCGGATGTCGGTCGCCACCTGGTCGTTGCGCGAGCGCCCGGTGTGCAGGCGCTTGCCGGCGTCGCCGACCAGCGCGGTCAGGCGCTTTTCGATGTTCAGGTGGACATCTTCGTCGTCGAGATTCCAGACGAACTCGTCGCGTGCGACCTCGCCGTGAATCTGCTCCATGCCGCGCTCGATGTCGGCGAGATCCTGCGCGGAAATGATGCTCTGCCGCGCCAGCATCCTGGCGTGCGCCAGCGAACCGCGAATGTCCTGCAGCGCCATGCGCCGGTCGAACGAGACGGACGCGGTATAGCGCTTGACCAGGTCGGAAACCGGCTCGGCAAAGCGCCCGGACCAGGCCTTGTGGCCGGAATCGTTCTGCTGTGGGGGTTCTGTCATAATCGGTGCAGGTGCTGGCGAACAGCCGGTCTGCCGAACAGCCGGCAGCCACATTCTGGCGCCAAACTTGTGTGCAGTCCGCGCATTCTCACTCGGCGCCGCTCGGATCATGGCCAGTATAAGGCAAATTCCGCTCTCTCCTTCCCTGCCGGATTTCCGCAATCTGGGCGTGATGCTGCGTGCGCTGATGCTGGCCAATCTGCTGGCGCTGATCGCCGTGCTGCTGCGCAATGGCAGCGCCGCCGCGCTACCGCTCGAGATCGCCAACATGGCCGGCAGTGTCGAGCCGCCGCTGCTTGCTTCGCTCGGCCTGCTGTCGGTTGTCCAGCCGCAACTGGCGCGGCTTTCGTACCGGCGCGGCTGCGCGGCCGTGGTGCTCCTTGCCGTTGCGGTGACCGGCGCGCTGGTGTTGCTGATCGGCGAGACGCTCGGCGGCAACCTGCCGCGCGCGCTGCTGTGGGCGGCAGCAATGGCCGGCGCCGTGCTGCTGTATTTCCATTTGCGGGCGATTCTCGCCACGCCGGCGGTGGCCGAGGCGCGCCTGCAGGCGCTGTCGGCGCGCATCCGCCCGCACTTCCTGTTCAACACCCTGAACGGCGTGCTCGGCATCATGCGCAGCGACCCGCGGCGCGCCGAACACGCGCTGGAAGAACTCTCCGACCTGTTCCGCGTGCTGATGAAGGAGAACCGCGAACTGGTCACGCTCGACGATGAGGTGCGCCTCGGCCGGCAGTACCTCGATCTCGAGGCCCTGCGCCTGGGCGAGCGCCTGCAGGTCACCTGGAAGAACAAGGATTGTCCGATGGATGCGCGGGTGCCGCCGCTGATGCTGCAGCCGCTGCTCGAAAACGCCGTCTATCACGGCATCGAGCCGTCCTCGGAGCCGGGCGAGGTCAGCATCTTCATGGCGCGCCAGCGCGGCGACATCATGATCGAGATCGCCAATCCGCTGCCCCGGGATGCGCGCCAGCAGGCCGGCAACGGCATGGCGATGGACAACATCCGCGAACGCCTGATGCTGTTCTACGACCTCGAAGCGCGGCTCGACACGCTGGTCGGCGACGGACTGTACCGCGTGCGCATCCGTTTGCCATACCGCACGGCGCTGGCGCAGAAGGTGGCCGGCGGATGAGCCTGCGCGTGTTCATCGTCGACGACGAAGCGCCGGCCCGCAGCCGCCTGCGCGTGCTGCTGACCGACATCCAGCCCGAGTTTCCCAACCAGGTCGTCGGCGAGGCGGCCAACGGCGTCGAGGCGCTCGATCTGTTGGCGCAGGCGGCCGCCGATGTGGTGCTCGCGGATATCCGCATGCCGCGCATGGACGGCATCGAACTGGCGCGCCACCTGGGCAAGCTCGCGCCCGCGCCGGCGGTGATCTTCACCACCGCCTACGACCAGTACGCGGTGCAGGCCTTCGAACTCAACGCGCTCGATTACCTGGTCAAGCCGGTGCGCGCGCAGCGCCTGGTGGCGGCGCTGCAAAAGGCGCAGAAGGCCGGCCCGCCCGCGCAAGCGGCGCTGCAGCAGGCCGGCAGCGAAGCGCGGCGGCACTTCTCGGTCAACGAGCGCGGGCGCATCCTGCTGGTGCCGGTGGCCGACGTGCTCTACCTGCGCGCCGAACTCAAGTACGTCACCGCGCGCACCGCCGAGCGCGAATTCGTGCTCGACGAATCGCTGACGCATCTCGAAAGCGAATTCGCCCGCCAGTTCGTGCGTGTCCACCGCTCTTGCCTGATCGCGCGCAACGCCATCGCGGGGGCCGAGCGCAACCACGACGACAACGCCGAGACCCAATGGTCGGTGATCCTGCACGGACTCGCAGAACGCCTGCCGGTGAGCCGTCGCCAGTGGAGCGGCGTGAAGGCGGCGCTGCTCGAGAAGGGCGGCTCCCTGCCGTGACACAGCGCCTTCCCCTGCTCGGCCCGCCAGTCGGCAAGCCGGCTGCCCGCCGCTGCCGCGCCGGGGTGCTCGCGCTCGTCATGTTCGCTGCGCCGATCGGGGAGGCCGTGGCGCGTCCTGCACCGGCCAGAAATGCGCCGCCCGCGGGCGAGATCTCGCCCTGCGACGATTTCTACCGCCACGTCAATCAGCGCTGGCTCGACGGCACAGAAATTCCCGACGATCGTTCGAGCTGGGGCGCCTTCTCGGAAATCGTCAAGCGCAACGAAGCGATCATCGAGCGCGCGCTCGACGAGGCCAGCAAGGTTGATGCCCCTCCGCCCGGCGCGTCGCGGCGCAAGCTGCTCGACTTCTACCTGAGCGGCATGGACACCGCTGCCATCGAGCGCGACGGCATGGCGCCGCTGCGCGACCTGTTCGAGCAGATCGGCGGGCTGCGCAGCCGCGACGATCTGGTGGATATTCTTGCGGGATTGCACCGGGCCGGCATCGGGGCGGCGTTTGCGCCGGAGATCGGGCCGGACCCCGGCGACAGCTCCAACTACATCGTTGCGCTCTATCAGGGCGGGCTCGGCCTGCCCGACCGCGATTTCTATTTCAACAGCGACGCCAGGTCGCGCCGCTGGCGGCAAGAATACCTGCAGCACGTTGCGCGGATGTTCGAGCTGATCGGCCGCGCGCCGGCCTCGGCAAGAATCGACGCGCGGCGCGTGGTGGCGCTGGAGACGCGGCTCGCACGCGCCGCGTCGACCCAGGTTGAGCGGCGCGATCCGCTCGCCAATTACAATCGCATGACGAGCGGCGAATTGTCGCAGCGCGCGCCGGGTGTCGACTGGTCGCGCTACCTGGCCGAACTCGGCATCGAGCGCGCCGGGCAGATCAACGTGGCGCAGCCTAAGTTCATGGCCGCCTTCGCGCGCGCGGCGGCCGAGGTGCCGTCGGGCATCTGGCAGGCCTATCTGCAATGGCATGCGGTGCGCAGCCTGGCGCCGTACCTGCCACGCGCGATCGAGGACGAGAACTTCCGTTTCTATCAGACCGTGCTCGAGGGCAAGCGCGCGCCGCGTCCGCGCAGCCTGCGGGTGGTCGAGGCGATCGGTGGCACATACGGCGAACTGCCGATGGGCCAGGCGCTCGGCGCGCTCTATGCCGAACGCGCATTCCCGCCCGCGGCGCGCCAGCGCGTGCTGGCGCTGGTCGATGACATCCGCCGGGTGCTGCGCGCGCGCATCGCCGCACTCGACTGGATGGGAGAGGACACACGCGACGAGGCGCTGCGCAAGCTCGACGCGATGAACGTCAAGATCGGCTATCCGGACGTGCCGCTCGACGACTCGGCGCTGCGCATCGAGGCGCAGGGCTATGCCGCCAACGTGATGCGCGCCAGCGAGTTCGATCTGCAGCGGCGCATCGACCGGCTCGGGCGGCTGGTCGATCGCAGCGAATGGGGCATGGGGCCGCACATCGTCAACGCCTACTATGATGCACAGATGAACGAGATCGTCTTTCCGGCCGGCATCCTGCAGCCGCCGTTCTTCGACAATGGCGCCGACGATGCCGCGAACTACGGCGCCATCGGCTCGGTGATCGGCCACGAGATCATTCACGGTTTCGATGACGAGGGCCGCCATTTCGACGCCCAGGGCAATCTGCGCGACTGGTGGGGCGAGGCCGACGGCGCGCGCTACCGCCAGCGCACCGCGGCGATCGTCAGGCAGTATTCCCGGTTCGCCGGCGGCGGCGGGCTGCGGCTGAACGGCGAGCTGACCCTCGGCGAGAACATCGCCGACATCGGCGGCCTGCGCATCGCCTACGAGGCCTACCGCAACTCGCGGGCCGGGCAGCCGGAGCGCGCGCGCGATGACGCGGGCGACGCCAGGCGGTTCTTCGTCGCCTATGCCGCGTCATGGCGCGAGAAGAGCCGGCCGCAACGCGAGCGGCTGCTGCTCACCACCGATCCGCATGCGCCGCCGCGCTTTCGCGTGCTCGGCCCCATCGCCCACATGCCGGAGTTCGCGCGCGCCTTCGCGTGTCCGGCCGGGGCGGCGCCCAAGGGTGCCGGCATCTGGTAGCGGCAGCCCGAGCGGGCCGGCGAATCAGGCGTTCACCGGCGGCAGCTTGAGCAGCGCGGTCGCATAATCGCTGGCCTTGCCGGTGAATGCGTAAGCGACGACCTCGAGGTTGCCGGTGCCGATGAACAGGTTGGAAAAGCCCGCCGCCTGCAGCACCGCCGTCAGCGACTTTGCGCTGAAGCCGGTCTTGTGGGCAAAGAAATCGTTGCCGCTGCGCTCGATCTCGACGCCGTAGCCGTAGATCACGTCGCGCACCGTGATCGGCCCGGCCGGCGACTGGTAGAGCACATCATCGATGTCGAGCTTGTTTTGCACCGCGGTCTGCATCACCGCGCCGATGTCCGGCACCCGAAGGTGGACGAATCCGTCGGCTTTGAGCACATGGCGAAATCCGGCCAGCACTTTCGGCACTTCATGACGATGGTAATGCTCGAGGTTGTGCGAGCAATACACCGCGTCGTAGGTGGCGGCCGGCAGGCTGGTCATCGTGCGGGCATCGCACACCACGTCCGGTGCGCCCTTCGGATCGATGTCGAGCAGCAGGTGTTCCCATCCGTTGTAGATCGGCGGCAAAGGAATGGCCTTGCTGTTGCCCCCGACATTCAGCAATTTTCTCATCGCGACACGCCTTGTCGATAACCCGCAATCCTCGCTGGAGTGGCGATTGTCGCACAGCGATCCGGGATGGCCGGGGCGCACCGGCGCGTGCCATCGTGGTGGCGCCAGGCTGCAAGCCAGTATCCATGCGCTTCTCCAAGAGGCATGCCCGGAGAGGTCCGCTGCATGCGGCTTCCAGGCCAACGGGCGTGGCGGCTGCTGCGGCGCGCGAACCCGCGTTTGCGATTCTTGCGCTTGCTCAAGGCGCCGCTGGCGCCGGCGCGCCAATCTGCCGCGTCGGTGGCCGGTCGTGCTGTGGCGTCGCGCAGCGTGCCGGGCCGCCAAACTCGATCGGGGCGCGATGGCTGAAGCGGTTCAAACGGCAATTGACCAAGGCGGCGCAAGCGGCCGCAGTGCGGCCGCGCGCATACCGGGCAACAAGGGCATCTGGGTCGGCATCACCTGCGAACTGGTGGAGTTCTCGCTGATGTTCCTGGTGTACTTCATCGCACGCGCGCACCATCCCGATGCCTTTCACGAGGGCACCACCCGCCTGTCGCGGGTCGCCGGCACGGCGATCACCCTGCTGATGGTGACCAGCAGCTATTTCATCGCGCGCTCGGTCACGTCGATGCGCAGCGGGCAGCGCGAACGCTCGCGCTGGTGGCTGGTGGCGGGTTTGCTGGTGGCGCTCGGCTACCCGGTGGCGAAGACCTTCGAGATCCTGTGGAACCTCGACCACGGCGTTGTCGCGAAGCGCCGGCATCTTCGTCGGCGCGTACTACTACCTGACGCTCAACCACCTGGTGCATGCCTCGTGGGGAATACTCGGCATGCTGTGGGTGCTCGGCCGCCACATGGCCGACGCTTACTCGGCAGAGGATCACGTCGGCCTCGAAGCCCTGGCCAGCTACTGGCATGCCACTGACATCATCTGGCTGTCGATCTTTTCGCTGTTCTACGTGCTGGCCTGAATCATGGACCGCTCCCGACTGACCGAAGACGCCGCCGCATCGACCGCGCCAACGCTCGCCTGGCTGGCGCTGCTGGCGCTTACCCTGGCGAGCCTGGCGCTCGGCCACTGGCTGCATGGCGTGCCCTGGCTGGCGCTGCCGGTGGCCGCGATCATCTGGCTCAAAGGCTGGTTGGTGGCGCGCCATTTCATCGAGTCGCACCTCGCGCATCCGTTCATCTCGCGCCTGCTGCAGTTCTTCGTTGCCTTCGTGCCACTGGCATTGCTGCTGACCGTCTTCTTCGGCGAGTGGATCGCGCGCTGGGCGTCGCTGCGCTGAAGGCCGGCCGGCGCACCCGGCGCCGGCCACGCATCGCGCAGCGCGGCGGTTACACCAGCGCCCGCCCGATGCTCACCGCAATGCCCGGCGGATGCGCCAGCGTCTGAAACACCACGCAGTAGCGTTCGGTCAGCCGCAGCAGGGCGGCGAGTTGCTCTTCCGATGCGTCGGTGTCGAGCGTGAATTTTAGCCGGATGTTCTGCAGCCCGACCGGCACATCCTTCGCCAGCCCGAGCGTGCCGCGAAAATCCAGGTCGCCCGCGGCCTCGATCGCGGCGTCGCGCAGTGCGATGCCCAGGGCGGTGGCCACCGCGTTGAGTGTGACGCCGGCGCAGGCCACCAGCGCTTCGAGCAGCATGTCGCCCGAGCAGGCGGCTTGCCCGCTGCCGCCGGTGGCCGGGTGCAGCCCGGCGACAACCAGCGCCTTGCCGGTTTCGATCCGGCAACTGACGCCTTCGCCGACGCGCCCGCGCGCCCGCAAGGTCACCAGCGCCGCGTCCGGGCGCTCCCGGTAGCGCGCCTTGAGCGGCGCCTGAACCGACCGCAGTTGCTCGGCATCCATGATCGTGCCTCCTCCTGATCGATTGCGGGCGATGGAAGTCGCCGTCGCGTCGTGCCCGTTTGTCATCCGCCGCAAGCGCGGCGGCTATCTGGCCGGCATGCCCTTCGCCGCGTACCGGTCCGCCAGTGCCTGATCGCCCATGGCCCGGTAGAGCAGCGCAAGCTCCTCGAACACATAGGGATCGGGTTGCCCGGCCGCCTGGTTCTCGCGTTCCAGCCGCAACTGGATCGCCAGTGCCTCGTCGGTCCGGCCGAGCGCCCGCAGCGTCCAGGCGACCATCCAGCGCGCGACGCGGGTTGCCCCGGCATCGTCTTCGCTCTCGCGGATCGCCAGCGCCCGCTTGAACTCGACCATCGCTTCGTCATAACGCGTCAACTGATGCAGCGCGTAGCCGATGTTGTTACGGATCGACGCCTGCCAGCGCTGTGCCGCCGGCTGCGCCGACGATTCGGCGATCGCCAGCGCGGCACGCCCCCAGGCAAGCTGGTCGGCGGGTTCCGTGTCCACGAATGCAAACATGTGGATTGCATCGATCGCCAGGCCGTCCAGTCCGGCTTGCCTGGCCTGATCCAGCGCGCTCTGGAACGCCGCGCGTGCCTGCGCCCGGGCCTGCGGCGTCTGCGACCCGGGCGGATGGGTTGCCGAGGCGTAGGTGCGGCCCAGTTCCAGCGCGTAGCGCACGCGCGCCTCCGCGCCGGCCGATCGCGTCGCCGGTTCGATGTCGGCCAGCACCTGCCTGGCAGTGGCGAAGTCCCCGCGCAGGCCGTAGCTGCGCGCGATCTGCGTCTGCAGGATCAGCGCATCGTCGCCCGCGGCAGTCGCAAGCGCCGCGCGCAGACGCTGCTCGCTGAGTTGCGGATTGTCAAAGTTCCAAAGCGGCGCGAGATCGATGGCCATCGCGGGTTCCATTGGCAGGCATGCAAGCAGGGCGAGTATCGCTGTCTTGAGCATGATTCCAGTCGAAAGTTGCAGCACGCGCGGCGTGCGACGACTCGCAGGCGCGCCGTGCTCGGTCATGATCCGCCGACGGGCAGCGAACGGCGCACGCGTGGCCAACGGCTAGCGCAGCGTGCCGGCGTTGAGCGATTTTTCGTACTGCCATGCGCCGCCGGTCCTGGTCATCCGCACCAGCGCCAGCACGCGGCTGCCGAAGCGTTCGCCTTCGAGTTCGAGCACTGCGTCGCTGTCGCTCACCAGAAAGCCGCCGGTCACCCTGGCCCGCGCCGTCGGCAGCCATGCGTTCAGGGTATCGACGGCCGTGGCGAGATTCTCCGCCGGTGTGTTGTAGTCCTTGTCGAACGCGGGCAGCTTGTTCGGGCTGAGACCGGCCTTGATGCCGTTCCAGTCCTTCGTCTCGATCGCCGCCAGCAACGCGGTCAGCGCCGTGCCGGGTTCGCCGCCGCCGGCCGGCAAGGCCGTGCCCGAGAGCGCCGGCACCACATCGGCGGCGAACGTCACGTCGATCGTGTAAGCGGGGCCGTCCATGGTCTTGAGCGGCGCGGGCGAGAAAACGCGGCCTTCGATCCTGGTCGCCGTGTGGCGGGTGATTTCCGCCTTCAGGCCGCCCGATGCGTCGTTCAGGTACTGCGTCATGGTCTTCGAGTAGGTGGCGTTCATCGTCGCGGCGCCGTCGGCCGCCACCCACAGCAGCAGGTAATCGCGGTTGCGCAGCACGTCGAGGTTGATTGCGGTCAGGTGCGGGTCGAGGTCGCCGACGAACGTCGCGGTGTCGACCGGCACATCGGTGACCAGCACTTCCACGCGCGAGGCGCGCGGGTTGCGGGCATCGCGCACCACGTAGGCAACGGCGTGCCTGGCGGCGATCGTGCCGGATGCCGACTTTACCGCGCCAGCCGCCGGCCCCGCCCGGGCGCGCAGAGCCGCTGCGACCATGCAGATCGCAACGGCCGTCGCGGTCGCGAACGACTTCATCGGGCGCACCGCTGTGGCAGCAGGCATGCGGTGTCGCCGCTACATGCGGCCCTTCCACGATTCCTTGTCGATCTTCCAGGCGCCGCCTTCCTTCACCAGAGTGATGTCACCAGTAGCCTTTTGCCCGGCGTCGCCGCCGATGGCTTCCACCTGCAACTCGGCACCCTTGGCGTTGGGCTTCTCCTTCACCACCTTGACACTGCGGTAGTTGTCGAACGTCTTGATCATCTCGAAGCCTTCCTTCTTCTCCTGCGCCGGCGCATTGGCAATCTGGTCGCGGCGCACCTTGGCCATCCACGGCAGCAACTCGTCGATCGACGTCGCCTTCTCGAACGCCGCGCGGTACGCGAGGTAGAACTCGGCGCCGTTCTTGTACGCGGCGGCCGGCTGCGCGACGGCAGGCAGGCTGACGGCAAACGCGATCATGGCCGCGACGGCGGCGCGAATCAGGGTCAAGGGCAGGGGCAGGGCAGTAGTCATGGCGCTCCTTTGCGATATGTGCCGGCGGCGTTGATCACGGACAGCAATTGCAGCGCCAGCGCGCCGAGTATCCCGCCCCAGCGAGGGCGCGGTCAATACGGAGCGTTGGCGCCGCAAGGCCTGCGGCGCGCTCGCCCGCCCGTTACCGCTTCGCGACGGCCTCGCTGCGCAATGCCGCAAGCCATCGGCTCATGCACAGCTCGCGCCCGGACACATAGGCGAACTGCGCGCAGGCACGCTCGGCCGCAACAAGGTTCGCCGGGAGCTTCCCGTCGCGCTCGAAGTGGGCAACCACCGTCGAGAGCAAGGTCAACGCGATGATCGCCGCCGTGGCCGCAATCGCCACGACATAGATGGCGCGGGGCCGCGGGTAGGGAAGTTTGCGGGTCACGTCAGTCTCCTTGGCCGACCGATCGAGTGAGCGCGACATGGCCGCGCCGGTGTCAGCGCGTCGATCAGGCTGGTTGAGCGCCCGACAGAGTCCGTCGGTGCGCGATGGAAACAGGCTAGCGGACCCGCCAACGCGAATCCCCACCTCCGCGGGTGGGAGTTGGCGGCCGACTCGGTCGCTGCGTCACTCATATTGCTCGCACGACCCGCGTCTATCGCGCGCGTCGCGCTCGAGCAGGGGGTGCACCAGCGCAGCGGGACAGTGCACAAGACCTGACCCCTTCGCGTTCGTAACCCACCACGTTTGTGACCCCTGCCTCCCCTGACCCAACCCGTGCTACTCGGACAGTATCAGGCACAGCATTCCATCGTGGTTGATCGCGAGGCCAAGTCTGTCTGGAACGATGGACACAAACCCTTCAAATACGGCTGACTCTCCGATGAGAGCCTGCCTGAGCGGAAGCCTGTGAAGCATGTGTCTGTCATGGCCACAACGAAGCACGGTGGCCTCAGCGGACGAATACATTGAAAGGCGCGACGAGGTGAGAAGGTTCGAAACATCACCCCTCCATTCGACAACAGAGGCCGAGCCTATTTGTTGCCACACGCGCCAAGGATCTATCTTCGACCAGCGCTTTGGGTTTGAGGCGAGCAATTGTGAGAAGCGAGATGCGATTTCGGCGGGGAGGCAGACGGCAAATAGGGAGGACATCTCACGGTGCAACGCGTCGAGCGACATGTTAGCGAAACGAATGGCTCCTGGCCGCCAGGCGTGAATAGGAAACGGCCGTGCAGCCTGGACCGAGCACAGCGAAGCCCAACAGCGCTGGGACACCCAGGTTGGGTCTCGCGCCTGCCCAACCTGCGCAGGCTAGAGCTTCCGGCGAACATGGACGGTACCGTCCTTGTCGGTGCGGTGCACCTCGAAACCCGCGGCCAGGTACATGCTCAGGGGGCCTTCGTGCGCTTGTGCGTCGCTCGACGCTGCCTCCATGGGCGAGGCTTCGGCGATGGCCAAACCCTGCGCTTTGAGTTGGGCGCATGCGGCGTGCAGCAGTGCGGTGGCCACGCCTGACCTTCGATGGGCCTTGGCGACGACGAAGCAGGTGATCTGTCCGAGTCGAGCGGCGTCCGGGTCGGGCTCGTCCGAGAAGGCGTCCAGCATAGTGCGGGGCGCGGCGTTGCACCAGCCGACGGGCGCGCCGTTGCGGTAGGCGAGCAGGCCCTGCATACGACGGCTACCGATGCGCTTGCAGGCGGCGGCCCGATTCTCGTCTGCGGTTCTGGACTTCCAGTCGACAGTCGAGTGGTCGACATACGTGAACTGACAGTAGCAAAAGGCCCACCCCGGGTTGTCGGCGAAGGCCTCGTGATCGAAGAACGCGAGGAAATCTTGCAGAAGCTCCGGCGCCATGGCGCGGACTTCGATTGGTGCATCGGTCATGCAGTTGCCTCAAGGTGGCGGGTTTCTCGTAGCGCCCACCAGCAACTTGAGATTCACGTCGGGCTTCGTTCGCCCGCTTTCCCTGCCGAGGATTGCGCGAACCTTACCCGAAACGGATGGGTCGCGCCATATGTCGGATGGGCAGCGAGCGGGGCTGTGGACCGGCGGTCCGGCGTCGGGTCGGAGGTGGTGCGGCACAGAGACCGGGGGATGGCCCAGGAGCCAATATCCACGGCTCTCTTCAGGCAGGCATCGCCAGCATGCCTGTCCTGCCTTGCTCTCAGCCTTGCCTGCCTGAAGAACGCCATTCCATGCGGCTTGCAGGGGTGCCGAATTTGCGGGCCGGTTGCCGCGGCGCTCAGCCGTCGTCGCGTTCCCGCTGCAGCAGCGCAGCGTCGACCTTGACCAGGGCGGGGTCGAGCGCGGTGGAAAGCAACAGCGTGCCGGGCGATACCGCGGTCAACGCAAGCCGGTGGTCGCCGACGCTGAAGATGCGGCACAGGGTTACCGTATTTGCCGCATCGTGCACCATCAGCGAGAGCGGGGCCGCGGCACCCGTGTCGCCCATGCGATCGGCAATCAGCAGCAACATCGATGCGGTGGCGCCCAGCCGATCCTGATCCTGCGCGTTGCTGCTCGCGGCCAGCGGCCATCCTTCGTTGTCGCTGAGCAGGACCGTGGCGAAGTTGCCCTTTTCGGCGATCTGGTCGAGCAGCCTGTTCAGGTCGCCATGCCGTCCGGATTGGGCATCCGAAGTCAATGGCTCGAAGGATAGCCGGTCGCGCTGGATCAAAGGCGAGAGAAGCTGCGCGATGGTCGCTTTGAGGTTCTCGTGCTGTTCGATGCCGCGCTGAGACAGTTGTTCGCGCAGGCGCGCCAGTTCCTGGGTCTGCTCGAGATCCTGCTGCCGGAGTTGTTCGCGCGCCTGGGCGCCGCGCTTCACGCCGAACAGATAGCCGGCGCTGAGCAGGAGGACGGCGGCGGCGAGCCCGATTATCGCGGCTATTGCCATCGTCATTGCCGGCTCCCGCTGCGGGTTGGCTGACAGGCGTCGATGCCGACCACCTGCAAGACGACGCGCCGGTTGCGCTCCGAGGCGCCGGGCACACCGGCCATAGGCGCAGCATTGCCTGCGGCCCGCACCGCCATCCGCGCCTCGGGCAGGCCGGCGCGACCGAGCAGGGCCACAGCCGCCTTCGCCCGCCGGTAGCTCAGGAGCAGGTTGTAATCCTCCGCCCCCATGGCGTCGGCATGGCCTTCGACCGACAGTCTGGCATCGGAATGCCAGTTCATGAACGCCTGAAGTTGCTCGATATCCATTTGCACATCTTTGGTGAGTGGAGTGGCGCTGTCCAGTTTGAACGGGATGTGGACGGGCGGCGGGCAGGTGTCCTGGTTGGTCGGTTGCGCAGACGACAGGGCCGGTTGCCCGGCAGAGCCGGGCGGCGCAGTTGCCGGTGCAGCGGGCGAGGCGGCAGCTGTCGCCGGCGGAGTCGGCGGCGGCGCAGCCGCTGCGTTCGCCGCGTCGTCCGCCCGCGATTCACGCGCCGGCACCGCGGCGGCGCTGGCGCCTGGCGCGGCTGCCGCCGCGGATGTCGCGGCCTGTTGGGTGGGGGCGTCGCTGCGCACCGCTTGTTGCGCCGGTTGCGCCGACAGCGCCAGCCATGCCGCTGCGCCCGCGACCAGCAGACCGATCGCGGCGAAGCCCACGGTCAGCCAGGTCGGTGCGTCTTCGCCGAGCGGGCGAACCCGTGCTTGCGCGCCGTGCCGGTCAGGACTGGCCATGCGATGCGTACCATGCCGGCGGGATGGCGCGCTTGTTCGCGCGGCGCGGCGGCAGGTTTGCGGGCTTGGTTGCGCTTCTGTCGGTCATGGGCGATCGGTGGTTCAGGTGGGTAGGCGTCACTGCGGCGGTGCGCCGCTCACTCGGCGGGAATCTTGAACACGGGGGTAATCAGATCGATGCCGCATTCTAGGCCGGCGCACCAGTCGATGAAGCGCCGGACCATCTGCTTGCCCTTGAAATAGGCGCCATGCTGGGGCGCGATGATGTCGATGTCCAGCGGCCGAACCATCTCGGCCCACGCTTTCATCACCTTGTTCGAGCACATGTACCGCCGGTGGAAGCCCTCCATGAACTTGACATGGGCATCGAAATCGCCCACTTCGACGTAGTCCGCGCCGAGCGAAGCGCCGAGGTCGCCGGTGTAGAGAATCTTCGCCACGGTGTCGTAGAGCTGAATGTTGCCCTCGCTGTGGAGGAAGTGCGCCGGCAGGGCCATCAGGCGCGCACCATTGAGGTCGAACACCATGCCCTCGTCGGGAATTGGCTTGAGGCGATGGGCAACGAATTCGTCCACCCCGAAATGCGGCACGAAACGCATCCAGAGGTTCGAAACGTAGGCGTCGGCATCGGTTGTCATCAGCCAGCCATTGAGTGCCGCGACGATGTCCGGATCCTGGTGCGAGAGAAATACGTAATCGAGCTTGGCCGCGCCGAGTACCGAGTAAGTCTCGGCGAGCACCCTGGCGTAGACCTTGTGGCCGCCCGGATCGAGAATCATCCCCGAGTTGCCGTGCACTATGACATGCTGGTTGGCCTGGACGGCCAGGCCGCCGAGGCCGAAATCCTCCAGCAGCACGTTGCGGTGACCACGATCTTCATAGAGGACCGTATTTGGCATCGTTTCTCCGAATCGTCCGTGCAACACACGCCAGGCGGCGGATGCGCAGGCTCCACAAGTGCTATCTGAAAAGAACCTTGCCGATGCCCTTGATGGCTTCGCGCATGTCGAAGAAGATCAGCCCCAGCTTGGTGTCCTCGGTGGTCAGCACGAGCAGCAGTGTTCCACTGCCGGCGTTGACCATCACCGCATAGCCGTTGTCGCCGCGAACGATCACTTCGCGCACCTCGCCCCGGCGCAGTTCCGCCGAAGCGCGGGTGCCAAGGCTCAGCAAGGTGGCGGTCATGCCGCCGACGCGCGTGTCGTCCAGATCGGCCGACAAGACGCTTGCGATCATCAGCCCGTCTTCGGAGATCAGCGCGCTCGCCTCAATGCCGGGCGATCGGTTCTGAAGGCTCTTGAGAATTTTTGTTAGGTCGTCCAACCTCGTCATCTGACACTCCTCCTGACCATTCGTTGAGCGCGCAACAGGCGCGGGCTGCGCCGGTGCGGGATCGTCGGGCCGCACGGCCTCGTCAGCCTTGATCTTGTCGACGTGTTGCTTGTTCTCGCTGACCATCGCCGATCGTGCCACCTGATCCACGATCTCGGGCGTTATCGTGCCCCCGCCTTCAAGCTTCGCACTGAGTTGCGCCAGGCTGCACAGCGTGAGGATCAGACGGGGAATGCCCTGCGAGTAACTTGCGATCCTGTCGATCGCCGCGGGGGCGATAACCTGCGCCGCGTCCGCTGCGCCCTCGGCAAGCTTCGCGCAGACGAAGGCGCTGATCTCGTCCGCTTCGAACGGCGCAATGTCATAGGCCGGATAGCCGTCAGCGACGATCTGCCGCTGCACCAGCCGCTGCACAACGCCATGCAGGCGCGGCAGGCCGATCAGCACCACCTGGAGCGCGTGCTTGTCCGATTCGGTCCATTTCGACAGCAGGGCGAGTTCTTCGAGCAGCGCTTCGGCCATGTCGTGTGCATTGTCGACGAACACCACAAGGTGCCGGCCCTGCGCAGGCTGGGCGCGCAGGTAGTTCCAGAAGAGGTCGAACCCATCCTCCGGCGCGCCACCGCCTTCTGCCTGCGCATCGGCCAGGCTAAGCTGGCGGCATGCGGACCCCAGAAAACCCTGGAACGACGAGTGGGGATGGTTGTGCAGAACCGGAATCGCATCGGGGCCGAGCTTGCCAAGCGCATTGCACCAGCAGGGTCTTGCCGGTGCCCGCCTCGCCGGTCAGGACAATGACCGGCGCGCTGCGATCGCGAATGTCGGCCAGCAGGCCGTGCAGCGCACGCTCGAACGACGGATGCCGCCAATGCGAATCGGCCGGCGCCGACGCAGTGGAATAGGGTAACGGTTGCGTATGCGACGCCGTGGAAGGGGCGGCAGCCCCGCCCAGGACGGCCGCCAACGGCGGCGCATCGCCCAGCACCCAACTGGGAATTTCTTCGATCGAGAGTCGACGCGCCATAGCCCTTGCGGCGAAATTGCCTGTCAGCTTTTTGGAATGGATTGGCGGCCCGCCGCTGTCGTCATGTGACCGGCCGGAAACGGTCGGCGGTAGAGCGACTTCTTCAATCCTGACCTTATTCGATTAGACTATGCGGAGGCGCTTGTGTCAAGGTCGCGAGGATTGTCTTTGTTGCGTGGTGTGTCGCGGAACCGTCGCGTGCATTCTACGCGACATGTTCGGTGCATTGAAGACTGGCGAAGCATCACGTTGGAGGGTGCCCTGAAAGGCGCATGGATTGGCGCTCCCGCGGCAGCCTGCCCGGCAGGGCAGACAACTCGGGCATGTGCGGCAAGGGTGGCCGCAGAGCAAGAAACCATGCGGCTCTCGGGCCGATGCACGGGCGCCGCCGTGTGTGCTCAGGCCGGCGTCGACAGGTGGGCAGCGGCTTGGCCCGCCAGCGCAAACGGCACACGCTCCATCAGGTAGCATAGGCAGTCCTGCCGCACCGCGCGGGCGTCGAGTGTGAGCATCGCCGGCATGGCGCGGGCGCGCAGGCGCAGGATGCCATCATCGACGGCGAAGTAGGCGGCGCCGACATCGTTGCCGGCTTCGTCGCGCACGTCGAGCGGCCGTGCGTGGCGGGTGTGGCCGAACGGCGTGCCGGCATCGAGTTCGCGGAAGTTCATGTGGTCGAGCCGCGGGTCGAAATCGATGTCGGCCTGCGCATTGCCGAAACCGAAGCTCACGCCGTCGGGCACCCTGACCGTGGCCACCGTGTGATACAGGTCGATGTCATGCTCGCGCACGCCGTGGGCGGGAAATCCGGCCAGGTGCAGACAGCCGTCGAGAAAGCCGGCGGCATGCGCCTCGCTCGCCGGGTTGCCGGGCTTGCCGCATTCTACCGCCAGCGACGGGCAGAGCGGGGCGAAGGCCGCGGTCTGCGAGCCGGCCGCGCCGCGAAACCACACCACGGTGCGCGAGAACAGCAGCGCCAGGTGCAGGCTGGCCGGGTCGAGCCGCGCCAGCACGCCATAGTGCGGATTGAGGCCGGTGTTGTTGTGGATGTCGATGCTGGCGAACACGCCGCGTGCCGCCATGATGTCGCGCACTTCGCCCATCGCCGCGTGTTCCGGCGTGGCGGCGTGCAGCGCGCTGCCGGGCCAGACGCGGTTGTAGTCGGGCTGCTGGTCGAGCCGGCGCAGGCCGGCGCGCGCGGCCGCAACGTTGCCGATCAGGATCGACATCGCCCGCGGCAGTACCCGACCGGCATGGGCGCGGAGGACAGCCTGCAGCGCCATCAGGCCGGTGTCTTCATTGCCGTGGAGCAGCAGCGAGACGAACAGTTCCGGCGTGTGCCGGCCCGGCAGGTGGATCAGGGTCGGGCTGTCGAGCAGGCGGTGCAGCTCGCGCGCCGGGGTCTCCAGCAGGCCGTCGGGCAGGCGGTCGAGTCGGGTCAGCATCTGGCCTGTCGCGGGGCGGTCGGGGCGGCTAGGCCGGCCATTCGTGCACCGCCATGCCGCTGCGCTGGTGCTCGAGATAATCGGCGGTGAGGCGGAAGAAATCGCGGTGCCGGGCATGGTGCCCGAGCTGCCAGGCGGCGCCGTTGCTGCGGGTGCGCAGCCGCACCGCGATCACGTCGAGGTAGCGCTCGATGTCTTCGCGCGCGATGTCCAGTTCCGCCAGCCCCGCGGCGGCCAGCGGCAGCAGTTCGCGTTCCAGCAGATCGCCGATCGTGCCGTGGCGGCCGTCCTGCCACTCGACCGGCGCGTTCAGTCCGTCGCGCGCGGCGCGGTAGAAGTTCTCCCGCGCGGCCGCGAAGGGCAACGTCGCCTCCGGCGGCACAGGCTGGCTGGCGAGCCTGCGCACCACGCCGTAGTAGAACGCGGCGTTGGCGATCATGTCGACGATGCTCGGCCCGGCCGGCATCACGCGCTGTTCGATCCGCAGATGCGGCGCACCTTCGGCGTCGAACCCGATCAGCATGCGGTTCCAGCGCCAGATGGTGCCGTTGTGCAGGCGCAGGTGGGCGTAGTGATGCGGCGGCGCATCCGATTGCAGCGGCAGCAGCACCGGGTAGCGGGCGAGGTTTTCGGCGAAGCACTGCGTCGGGTCGGCGACGTAGCCCGAACCGAAGGTGACGCGGCGGTGTTCGGGATGCCCGGCGTCGCCGCAGTCCACCGCCTGCTCGAACAGCGGAATGCGTGTTTCATGCCAGAGCGTGCGCTGGAACAGGAACGGCGAGTTGGCGGCCAGCGCCACCAGCGGGGCCGACAGCACCATCGACGCGTTCAGGTAGCGCGCCGCCTCGCGCGCCGGCACCTGCAGATGGACCTGAAAGGAGGTGGTCGCCGCTTCGAGCATCACGTCTTCGTGGCTGGTGCGCAGCCGCTCGGCGCCGTCGATGTCGAGCGTCAGCGGGCGACCGCCGCGCGCCTCGAGCACCTGGCGGTTGAGCGCGGCGTAGCGCTTGAGCGGCGACATGCTGGCCAGCGTCAGGTCGGCTTCGCGCAGGGTCGGCAGGGTGCCGATGGCGATCACGGTCGCTTCTTCCTCGTGCGCGGTGCGCTGACAGCGGCCCCAGGTGGCGGCCAGTTCATCCTCGAGGCGCGACAGCGCGTGGCCGTGCAGCGCCTGCGGCGTGCCGTTGAGTTCGATGTTGAAGCGCGACAGTTCCGGCACCACCAGCGGGTCGTTCAGGCGCGCCAGGAATGCCTGGTTGCAGCCGACCGGAAAGAAGTTGCGGTCGATCAGCCAGGCTTCGAGTTCGAAACCGGCGACCCGGCCGTCATCGGCGAACTGGCCGTCGGCAAAGGCCTGGCGGGCGCGGCCGGTTTCATCGACCAGGTGCCGGCCGAAGCAGGCGAAGTCGTCCTGGCTGAAAAGCGTCTCGGCGATTTCCTGGCCCATCGAATTTGTGCAACTTTGCGCACATCCGTCCTGTCGATAGGGCAGTCTATGCGTTTTGCCGGGCGGCGCAACTTGCTCCGGATCAACAATCCTGCAAATGCCGATATGGCGCGAAAGGAGTCTCAAGTGAATGAATCGACGGCAAACGGCGGCGCGGCGAGCAAGCCGGGCCACGCCGCGGCAACCGAAGTCGCAACCCTGGGCGGCGGCTGTTTCTGGTGCATCGAGGCCGTTTACAGCCGCATGCGCGGGGTGATCGCGGCCGAGTCCGGCTACAGCGGAGGGCACCTGCCGAACCCGACCTACAAGCAGATCTGCGGCGGCGACACCGGGCATGTCGAGGTGGTGCGCATCACTTTCGATCCGGCGCAGCTGAGTTATCGCGACATTCTCGAAGTGTTCTTCACGGTGCACGACCCGACCACCCTCGACTGCCAGGGCAACGATAGCGGCACCCAGTACCGCTCGGTGATCTTTCACCACACGCCGGTGCAGCGCGCCACGGCGCAGGCGCTGATCGCCGAGATGGAGGCAGATCGGGTGTTTTCCGGACGCATCGTCACCGCGCTCGAGCCGGCCACGACCTTCTACATGGCGGAGGACTACCATCAGCGCTACTACGGCGCCAACGCCGGGCAGCCGTACTGCCAGTTCGTCGTGGCGCCCAAGCTGGCCAAGTTCCGCCACAAGTTCGCCGCGCTGGTGGAGGATGCGTGATCGCCGGATCGCGTATCATCTGGCGTTTTTCGAGCGGGAGCGAGCGATGGGCGAAGTCACCACGGCCAGCGGGCTGGTCTATGAAGACATCAGCGTCGGCATCGGCGAAACGGCGGCCGCCGGCATGCACGTCACCGTGCATTACACCGGCCGGCTCACTGATGGCAGCAAGTTCGATTCGAGCAGAGACCGTGACGATCCGTTCAGCTTTCCGCTCGGTGCCGGCCGTGTGATACGCGGCTGGGACGAAGGCGTTGCCGGCATGCAGGTTGGCGGCGTGCGCAAGCTCACCATTCCGCCCGACCTGGGCTACGGCGCGCGCGGCGCCGGCGGAGTGATTCCGCCCAACGCCACGCTGGTGTTCGAGGTCGAACTTCTCGCCCTGGGCTGACCGGTCGCGCCGGGCGCCTCAGCGTGCCGCGGCGACCGGCACGATATCCACCTCGATGTAGATCGCCGGCGCCGCACCGGGGTTGTCGATCGCATGCGTGGTGTCGCCGCCGATCGCATAGCTGTCGCCGGCCGAGTAGGTGCGCTGTGCGCCGCCACGCCGCTCGACGATGCTTCCGGTGACGATGTACAGCACGGCGGGCCGGCCGCGGTGGCTGTGCGTGTCGACGCCCCCGCCCGGTGCGATCTCCACCCGGCGCATGCGCATCGCCTGGCCGGCCAGGTTGGGCAGGTCGTCGGCGAATTCCAGCGTGGTGAGCGGCTTGCCGGTGACACCGCGGGTAGCGGGTTGGCCAGCCTGTTGCGCCGCGGCGGCACACGCGGCCAGCAATGCCAGCGTGATGACCTTGCTGCGCAAGATGCGTTCGAGCATGTTCCTCCTTGGCCGCGGCGAGCGAACGAACCTGCGCTGCACGCCGGCGCGCGAACCGTTACAATTCGATTGCAGAATTATTTCAGCCGGTACATTCCTCCGGGACCGCCGGCACCGGCCTGCGCCGCACGGTGCAGGCAATCACAGTCGAGTACGCCATGTTCGGTCGCCTGATGCCCCGCGAGGGCCGCTTCTTCGACAACTTCGTCGCGCTGTGCGAATGCATGCTGCGCGGCAGCCGCGAACTGCAAAATCTGCTGGTCTCGTTCGACGACCTCGAACGGCGCGTGTTCCAGATCGAATCGATCGAGAAGGAGGGCGACAAGATCACCCATGCCACGGTCGAGCTGCTGCACAAGACCTTCATCACGCCGATCGATCGCGACGACGTCCACCAGCTCATCACCAAGCTCGACGACATTCTCGATCTGATCGAGGATGTCGCGCAAACCGTGCTCCTCTACGACATCCGCAGCGTGACGCCCGAGGCGGTGGCCATGTCCGAACTCTGCGTCAAGTCGGTCGGGCGCACCAAGGCGGCGGTCGAACTTCTGCACAGCATGGAGAATGCCAAGGCGATTCTCGACATCTGCAAGGAAATCGACCGCATCGAGTCCGACGCCGACCGCGTCTATCGCAAGGCGATGGCCAAACTGTTCCGCGACGAGCCGGACGTCAAGCAGGTGATGAAGCTGCGCGCCGTCTATGACCTGCTCGAGGAAGTCACCGATCGCTGCGACAACGTGGCGAACATCCTCGAAGGCATCGTGCTCGAAAACGCCTAGAACCAGGACTTCCTGCCATGACGTTCGAGATACTGGTCGTGCTGGTGGCGCTCGCGCTCGCCTTCGATTTCATGAACGGCTTCCACGATGCGGCCAATTCGATCGCCACCATCGTTTCGACCGGCGTGCTGCGGCCGCAGTTCGCCGTGGCCTGGGCGGCGTTCTTCAACTTCATCGCCTTCCTGTTCTTCGGCCTGCATGTCGCCGGCACCATCGGCAAGGGCGTGATCGACCCGCAGGTCGTCGACCACTTCGTGGTGTTCGGCGCGCTGATCGGCGCCATCGCCTGGAACGTCATCACCTGGTACTACGGCATTCCGTCGTCGTCGTCGCATGCGCTGATCGGCGCGCTGGGCGGCGCGGCGGTGGCCAAGGGTGGGGTCGACGCGCTGATCTCGGCCGGCTTCGGCAAGATCATTGCCGCCATTCTGCTGTCGCCGCTGCTCGGTTTCGTGCTCGGCATCACGATGATGATTGCGGTGTCATGGATCGCCCGGCGCGCCACGCCGCGCCGGGTGGACCGCTGGTTCCGCCGTCTGCAACTGGTGTCGGCCTCGCTCTACAGCCTGGGCCACGGCGGCAACGACGCGCAAAAGACCATGGGCATAATCTGGATGCTGCTGCTGGCCGCCGGTACGCTCAAAGAGGGCGAGGCGCTGCCGTTCTGGGTGGTGATCTCCTGCCAGGCGGCGATGGGCCTGGGCACGCTGTTCGGCGGCTGGCGCATCGTCAAGACCATGGGCCAGAAGATCACCAAGCTGAAGCCGGTCGGCGGCTTCTGCGCCGAGACCGGCGGGGCGATCACGCTGTTCCTCGCCACCGGGCTCGGCATACCGGTGTCGACCACCCACACGATTACCGGCGCGATCGTCGGCGTCGGGTCGGCGCAAAAGCTCTCCGCAGTGCGCTGGGGGGTGGCCGGCGGCATCGTCTGGGCCTGGATACTCACCATCCCCTGCTCGGCCTTTATCTCGGCCTGCGCCTGGTACGTCGGGGAAAAGTTCTTCCGCTGAAACCCGCGCCGGCGCCGGTCCCGCAGCGCCGCGAAAAAATTGATCTACATCGTTTTTTCGTCGAACCCTTGCGACTAGCATCGGGCGATTCCCGCAGCGCCCCGGAGGCGATCGATGCCCGCACCCGTTCCTGTCGCAGGTTTGCCGCTGTCGGCCATTGCCGCGTCGCTGCACGACGGTGCGCGCGTGCTGCGGGCCACGCCGCGCGTCAGCCTGGGTTTTTCCGCGCTGTTTGCGGCGGTCGCGCTGCTGGCGGCGCTGCTGCTGTGGCGCGCCGACCTGATGCCGCTGATGATTACCGCGGCCGGCGGCTTCATGCTGGTCGGGCCGGCCCTGCTGGCCGGCTACTTTCGCCTCGCGCGGGTGCTGCGCGCCGGCGGCGTACCCGGCTGGCGCGACCTGCTGGCAGGGTTTCGCGAGGCGCCGCGCCAGTTGTGGGGGCTGGCGCTGGTGTGCGCGCTGCTGCTGATGATCTGGCTCACCGACGCCGGCATTCTCTACAGCTTCATGATCGGCGCCAAGGCGAGCGAGGCAGGCGGCGGCGCAATGGGCCGCTTCCTCGGCTGGAGCGCGCCGATGGGTGCGCTGCTGGCATTCATCATCTACGCGGTCACGGCTTTCTCGGTGCCGCTGCTGTGCGAGCGCCGCGCCGGGCTGGTGCCGGCGGTGGTGGCGAGCGTGCGCGCGGTGTTCGGCAACTTCCCGGTGCTCATGCTGTGGGCGCTGCTGCTCGCCGCGACGATGATCCTCAGCATACTGCTGCTGCCGCTGTTCGTGGTGGCGTTTCCGCTGCTCGCCTACGCCAGCGAGGCGCTCCACGGCCGGGTGTTTGCGCGCGGGGTCGAGCGGGGCTGACTACGCTGCCGGCTCCGCCTTGCGCCAGAGGCTGGCCAGCCACGGCTGCTGCGCGCGCGGCAGGCCGGGCGGGCGGTAGTAGTGTTCGAGTTCGACGAAGCCGGCCTCGCTCAGATAGCCGCGCCACGCCGCGAGATCGTGATAAGCACCATAGCGCGCGTCGTTCCAGCCTTCCTGATTGTTGCCGCGCGGATTCGAACTGAACAGCACGCCGGCCGGCTTGAGCGTGGCATGCAGCGCGCGCAGCACGCCGGGCAGCGCCTGTCCCGGCACATGGAACAGCGAAGCGTTGGCGAACACGCCGTCGAAGTGTCCGGCCGGCAGGTGCAGCCGCAGAAAATCCTGTTGCCATACTTCGCAGCCGCTGTGCCGGCGTGCCAGCGCGGCCATGCTTGCCGCGCCTTCGAGGCCGATCGCGACATGGCCGAGCGCGGCGAAAGCGGCCAAGTCGCGTCCCGGCCCGCAGCCAAAATCGAGCAAGGTGTACGGTGGCGATACGGCCGGCACGGCGGCGATGTGGCGCAGCAGCGCGGCGATGTTCTGGCTGACATCGTGCCCGCGCGTGCCGGCCCAGAAGTCGGCCGCGCGCTGCTCGTAGTGGCCGAGCGTGGAGGCGCTGATCGCCGCCAGGTCGGCGTCGCTCAAGCGGCCGGGCATCGCGTGCGCGGCGAGCGTAGCGGCTGTCGCACTACGGGCGGTCGAGGCTGCCCATCGACTTCGGGTAGGTGACCACGCCCCACGGCAGGTTCTTCCCGGTGATGCGCTTGATCGGCGCGTAGGTCTGCGCGTCGAACACGTGAATGTCATTCGATCGGCCGCAGGCCAGCAGGATCTGCGCATCGTCCGGCGTGAAGCTGAAGTGCCAGCAGCGATCGCCGGTCGGCATTTCGGCGATCTTCTCGAAGCTCTTGGCGTCGAAAACCTGCAGCTTCTTCTCTTTCGATGCGGCGACGAACAGGCGCCCGCCGGCGCGATCGAACGATATGCCGTAAGGCGTCTTGCCGGTAGGCACGGCCTTGACCGGGTTGAGCTTGTCGTCGAGCACCAGGAAGTTGTCGCCGTACTCCAGCGACACGACGTAGTGCCGGCCGTCGGGCGAAACCTTGATGCCGCGCGGGCGGTTGCCGTACTTCTCGGTCGATACCGTCTTCACCAGCTTGCCGCTGCCGATGTCGTGCAGGGTGACGGTGTTGTCCGCCTCGTTGGTGACCAGCATGCGTTTGCCATCGGGCGCGAACTCGATGCCCTCGGTCTCCGGCCCGCTGGTGATCTGGCGGATCAGCTTCATCTGCCTGAGGTCAACCACCGCGATCTTGGCCGGCTCGCGGTCGCCGTCGTCGTCTTTCTCCGGTGGCTTGGCGCCGCCCTTGGGCGGCGGGCCGCCCTTGGCGCTGGGCTCGAACGAGATGAACGCGTGGTCGCCGAGAATGCGCACGAACTCCGGGTTCTTGCCGATCTTGATGTGCCTGATCACCTTGCCGCTGGCGCGCTCGATCACCGAGATGTCGCCGCCGTCGCGGTTGGCGGTGACCAGCAACTTGCCGTCGCCGGTGATGCCGATGCCGCGCGGCGCCTTGTCCTCGGCGTCGATGGTGCCGACCACCGCGAGGCTTGCGATGTCGATGACGCTGATATCGCCGTCCTGGTTCGACACGTAGGCGGTGCCCCTGGCGCCGTCGGCGCCGGCCGGGGCCGCGAAAGCCAGGGTCGCGGCCAGCAGGCCGGCAGCAAGCGGGGCGGGGCGAAAATGCGTCATGCGACTGTCTCCTGGAACTGGGTGGGGTTGATTGCGGGGTGCGCGGCCGTTTCGACAACGATCCATGCCGCCGGTTCGCCGTTGCGACAACGGCAACCGGCGCAGTCTGCAACGTGCGCAGGCAGCGCGGGAAGGGCGATTTTCCCGGCCCGCGTCACCGCGCGCTGACGCTGTAGCCGATGACGCGGGCGGGCGGGGCCTGGCCATCGTCCGGGTGCCGGTAGGCGAAGTGCAATTCATCGCGCCCCGAGCGCACTGCAACGAAGCGCCAGGTTTCGCTGCCCGACTGGGCCGTCTGGCTGTCCGCGCTGCCGCCGACCGTCTCGCGCATGTACGTCGGTTGGCCGTCGAGGGCCAGCGCCTGCAGCGTCGGCTGTTCGAGCTGCCACTGCCGGCCGCTGTCGCGATCGGCCGGCAGCGTGATGACAAGCGATTGGCCGACCCGCAAGCCGATGACCCGGTCGGCATCGAGATCGGTCGCGATCACCGGCGCCCGCGGCGAGGCGCAGCCGGACGCCAGCAGAGCGGCCGCCAGCAAGGCGGGCAGCAGGCGGATCAGGCGCGAACGCCAGACTGGAAGCATGGCCGTTGGGGCGGGCGAGCCGAAATCTGAAAATGGCATCGGCCTGGAGGTCGCATGGAATGGCGGTCTACGGGCATCGATGGCCTGAGAGCCGCACCGGTGCTGGCTCGCAGGCCGATGCATCGTTGCAGGCCATGGCCGGGGCGGACCGGCGCCCCGGCTTGGGCTACTTCTTCTCCAGCAGCGATTTCAGGTTGCCCAGACCGAGCTGGTAGATGCCGGTGATCGCCTTCACCGCAGCCTCGTCGTTCTGCTCGGGCGGCGGATCGTTGTTCATGAACTTGCGATAGAACGCGCCGCGCCACTCGACCACCGAGCCGCCGCCCTCGCCCGGCTTGACCGAGATGGTGGAGCTGTAGTTGGTCACCGGCACCGGTCCGGGGTCTTTCATCCGGTAGCTGAATTTGCGCTCGGCATCCGAATACGATTCCAGTTCCTCGACCACGTTGCCGCCGCCCTTGAGCGTCAGCGTGCGGGTCGAGCCGACGGCGTTGCCCTTGTCGGCCACCGTCTTGTCGATGGCCGGGTGCCAGTCCTGCATCGCGCCGTAGTCCTTGATCTTCGCCCACACCGCCTCGGGCGCGGCCTTGATGTTGACCGTCTCGGTCACCTTCTGCCGCGTCGGTCCGTGCGCCCACGCCACCGTGGTTGCCAGCAGCAGAACTGCCATCAGCGAAACACGCATTCGATCGTCTCCTTGGTTTTGAAACAGTCGTTGGTCACTGCAAGGCCCGCCACCCTACCGCCAAGCGGCGCGGCTGGCAACCGGCGCCGGCAGAATCCTACTGCGCGCTGATGAAGTGGCCGAAGCCGCGCGGGTTGCGTCCGGTGTCGATGGTCGCCAGCCGCTTGCCGCTGTCGGCATCGAGCAGATGCACGCAATCGTCCATCCAGCTCACCACCACCACGCGCTGCCCTGCCACCGCGATGCCTTCCGGATAGGCGCCGCCGGCCACCGTGTGCACAACGCGCAGCGTGGCAACGTCGATGACCGAAACCGTTTCCGCATGCTGGTTGGTCACCCAGGCGCGCCTGCCGTCGGCGCTGAAGGCCACGCCGTAGGGCGAGTTGCCGACCCCGATGGTGGCGAGGCGTTGCCGCGTGCGGGTGTCGATCACGCTGACATCGTTGCTCAGCACATTGAGCGCGAACAGTTTGCTGCCGTCGGGCGTCAGGCCGACCGCGAACGGGTGCGAGCCGGCCGCGACCGTCGCCACCTGGCGCAGCGAACCCGCATCGACGATGCCGATCGCATCGTCGTCGCGGTTCGCGACGTAGATCAGCGCATTGTCCGGCGCAACCGCCACCCCGGCCGGCGCGATGCCCACCGGCACCGACGCGATGCGCCGGTGGGTGGCCGCGTCGATCACCAGCAGCGCATTGGCGTACCAGTCGGCGACATAGAGCCGCTTGCCGTCGGGCGCGGCGTCGATGCCGACGGGTCCGCTGCCGCCATCGATGGTGTCGATCACGCGCCGGCTCGCCAGGTCGATCACCGAGACGGTTTTGCTGTCCGGATTGCTGACGAAGGCTTTGCCGGCCTGCTCGCTCACCACCACGCCGGCCGGCGAGCGGCCGACCGGAATCGTCGCCACCACCCGCTGCTGCGCCAAGTCTATCACGCTGACATCATGCGATGCCTGGTTGGTGATGTAGGCGAACGGCGCGGCTGCGGCGGCGCCGATCCAGGCGATGGCGAAGCCGGCGGTCAGGGCGAGGCGATATCGGGTCATGGAGGCGGATTATGCCTGCGCCCGCGCCGCGCCACGAAGTTGGCGCGCAATGGCGCCGGGAACCATGCCGGCGACCAGTCCGGCGGCGGCGGACCGCGCCGCGCGCTCAGCGCCCGCCCGGTAGCCCCAGCGCGCGTTCGCGGGCGCGGATCGCCGACTCCGCCTGATCGAAGCGCATGCCTTCGATCTGCGACTGCACTTGCTGCAGCCAGTCGCCGCCCAGACCGCGGCTCCCGCCCTTGCGCTCCCTGGCGTTGCGCACGTCGGCCAGGCGCGCCTGCAGTTGCTGCGCGCGGCGCACATCGTCGTCGCTGACGCGATCCGGGTCGATCCGCGGAAAGGCCTGCAGCGCCAGCGCACGCATGCCGTCATCGCCCTGCTCGGCGGCCCGCGCGGCGTTGCGCTGCATGACCGCGTAGGCGGCGGCGTTGGGCGCGACGGCGATGCCCATTGCATTGAGCTGGTCGGCCGCATTGCCGCCCGGGCGCACCATCTGCGGCGGCAGAGCCGGCGCCGGTGCCGGGCTGGCGGCCGGTGCCGGTGGCGCGGCGGCCGCCGGCGCGGTGCGTGCCGCCGTTTTGGTTGCCGGCGTTGCAGCCGCCTTGGCGGCTGGCCGCGTGGTGCGAGCGACCGGCGCAGGCTCGACCGGCGCGTCGTCGGCCTGCAACGCGGCGATGCGTTCCTGCGCCAGTTCGGCGAACGCGCCGTCGGGGTAGCGCTTGAGATAGATCTCGAACTCGCGCGGGTTCTGCGAATCCTTGATGCTGTTCCAGAACACCGTCTCGGCCTGCGGGCCGCTATCCACCGCGCTCGCGGCGGCGGCAGCACGCGCCTCGCCCGGATGGAAGTAGAAGTCGCCCTCGATCGAGCTGTTGTCCCAGGTGATCTGGCGTCCGCGCGTTTCCTCGCGCACCTGCGCGCGCACGCGCTTGAGCACGTCTTCGATGCGCAATCCGGGTTCGCGGATCGCCGCCGCGAGATGCCGGCTGTACGGGCTGTTGGCGCGCTCGCCGTCTTCGGCCACGCTGCCCGGGGACGTGGCGAACGAGATCAGGGTGCCCCATGCCGCGTCCATCTTCGCCAGACCCGATGCCGCGCTGCGCGAGGCGCGCGGAAACGGATCGTTGCGGCAGGCATCGAGGAACACCAGGTTGAGCCCGTTCTTGGCCGAGCCCATGCGGTCGAGAATCTCCTGCGCATTGACGCTGCGGGTGCGGATCTCCTCCTCGCGGTCGATCTTGGCATCCACCGGCACCAGATAATTCTCGCCGCGCACCTGCACGCCATGGCCGGCGTAATAGAAGACGCCGACCCCGCCCAGATCGATCTCGTTGCCGAATTCGGTGATCGCCTTGAGCATGGTTTCGCGGCTGGCGTTCTCTAGCCGGATCACGCGAAAGCGCGCGGCCAGCAAGGCCTCGGCAACCACGCGCGCGTCGGGCACCGGGTTGGTGAGCGGGGCCACCTTGTAGGCGCCGTTGCCGATGACCAGCGCGGTGCGCCGCCCGTTTTCCGAGACCGCAGCGGTACGGATGGCGGTCGCCCCGCCGCTCGCCTTCTGCGCCTGGGCCTGAGCCAGCGGCGGTGCGCCGAGCAGCAGAGCGAAACAGAGGATCAGCAATCGTTTCATTGGCAGCGCCCCCGACAGTGGTGCCAACCCGGTTTGCATGGTGGATCGGGCCGACGGCGTCATTCTCGGGTGATTTGCAGCGGCGCACAATCCGTCGCAAGTCGTAGTTCGGAAGTCGCGCGCGCGGCGCCGAGCGGCCATACTTGCGGGTGAGCCCGAACTGCGGAGCGGCATTTGAGCCGACGCGACATCGACCTAGCCCTGCAACTGATCGCCGACCGGCTGCCGCACCTGCGCCAGCCGCGGCGGCTCGATCCGTGCGCCTTCCCGGCCGGCCGGCGGGTGCTTGGCCAGTATCGGCTGCTCACCGACAGCCTGCGCCTGAACGCCTGCTATCTCGACGATCTCGACGACCTGCAGGCGCTCGACCTGCTCGACACCCTGCTGCACGAGCTGCTGCACAAGAACTCCCGGCTGCTGCGCCAGGTGCGCGACACGTTCCGTCCGCATCCCGACATCTGGCACCAGGCCGGCTGCCTGCGCGCGGTTCTGGCCGACGAATTCCTCGCCCGCCGGCGCGTCGACGACTGCGCAAAATAGGCTGCCGGCAGGCGGGTTTTCGTCGACTTGCCGCTGGCATCGGCCTGGGAGCAACAATTCATGCGGGTTTACGTCATTTTTCTCTCTGAAACCATTGACAGCACGCGGGTAATCTCGCCATGCTAGCGGCGGCCTTGCCACTGCGCCTGGTGCACGAGATTCATCAGGAAGGTAAACAGCCGTCAATCAAAAAAGGAGAGTTGAGTATGGCGACAGCAAAGAAGCCCGCAACCAAGCCCGCGGCCAAGAAACCGGCTGCCAAGAAACCCGCCGCCAAGGCGCCGGCAAAGGCCGCTGCGGCCAAGAAGCCCGCCGCCAAGGCGCCGGCCGTCAAGAAGGCCGCACCTGCGAAGAAGCCCGCCGCCAAGGCCCCGGCCGCCAAGAAGGCCGCGCCTGCAGCCAAAAAGGCCGCCGCGCCGAAGAAGCCCGCGGCCAAACGCGCACCGAACCCCGCCTTCATGAAAGCCATGACGCCGTCGGAAGTGCTGTCCCGGGTGGTCGGCGCGATGCCGCTGCCGCGTACCGAAGTGGTCAAGAAGATCTGGGAGTACATCAAGAAGAACAAGCTGCAGGACGAGATCAATCGTCGCCTGATCAACGCGGACGAAAAGCTGCGTGAAGTCTTCGGCGGCAAGAAGCAGGTCTCGATGTTCGAGATGACCAAGCTGGTCAATACCCACCTCAAGTAAGTTTGCGGGCATCAAGTGAAAAAGGGCCGGTGCAAGCGCACCGGCCCTTTTTTTCTGCCGCGTCAGCGAGCGTTCAGCCTTGCGTGCCCTGCAGCGCGCGGATGCGCTCTTCGATCGGCGGATGGCTCGAGAACAGCGCCATCCAGCCGGGACGACCGCTGATGCCCGAGGCGGCCATCGACTGCGGCAGCGCGCCCGGTTCCAGGCCGCCCAGTCGGGCCAGCGCGCGGCTCATCGGCTGCGGGCTGCCCATCAGCTTGGCCGAACCGGCATCGGCGCGGAACTCGCGCTGACGCGAGAACCAGGCGACGATGATCGAGGCGAGAATGCCGAAGACGATCTCGCACACCATGCTGGCGACGTAATAGCCGATGCCCACGCCGTCGCGCTCGTTCTTCAGCACCACCTTGTCGACGAAATAACCGACGAGGCGCGAGAAGAACACCACGAAGGTATTCACCACGCCCTGGATCAGCGTCAGCGTCACCATGTCGCCATTGGCGACGTGGGCGACCTCGTGGCCGAGCACCGCCTCGACCTCGTCCCGGTTCATCGACTGCAGCAGGCCGCTGGAAACCGCGACCAGCGACGAGTTCTTGAACGCGCCGGTGGCAAAGGCGTTCGGTTCGCCCTCGTACATCGCCACTTCGGGCATGCCGATGCCGGCTTTCTGCGCGAGTTGCTGCACCGTGGAAACCAGCCAGCGCTCGGTCGGGCCCTCATTGCCGGTGATCACCTGCGCGCCGGTCGACCACTTGGCCATCGGTTTGCTCATCAACAGCGAGATGATCGCGCCGCCGAAGCCGATCACCGCCGAGAACACCAGCAGCATGGGGAGGTTCAGCCCGTTCGCGGTAAGAAAGCGGTTGACGCCGAGCAGGTTGAGCACCAGCGACAAAACCACCATGACAGCGAGGTTGGTGACGAGAAACAGCACGATGCGTTTCATGAGCGATCGATCTCCGTGATGGAAAGGGCCGGGCGATGCTAGCGGGCGCCCGGTTGCCCGTCAAATGGGGGCGCTGCGTTGCGAATCAAGCGCCACGCGCGGCGTATCGACTGGCATAGACCGGCGCAGCGGCGGGGCGTTCCCGCGAATCCGACCTGCCGCGGGCACCCCCGCCAGGAGCCGCAGCGGCTGGCGCTCTCCCGGGTGCCTGCCTGGAGAGCCGCATCCAGCCTTGCTCCCAGGGCATTGCCACGGCAACGCGCCAATCCATGCGCCCTTCGGGACAGCGCCGCGTGGCGGATAGAATGGCAAGCGTCGCGCTACTCGCGCAGTGCCGGATTCCTTGTTGACCATGAGTGACGATTTCGACCGCCGTTTTTCCGCGCTGGCGCGCCTCTACGGCGCCGCGGCGGCCGCGCGCATCCGCGCGGCCGCGGTGTGCGTGATCGGCATCGGCGGCGTCGGCTCGTGGTCGGCCGAGGCGCTGGCGCGCAGCGGGGTTGGACGCCTCACCCTGATCGACCTCGACCACATCGCCGAATCGAACGTCAATCGGCAGATCCACGCGCTCGATCCCGATTTCGGCCGTGCCAAGGTCGCGGCGATGGCCAGCCGCATCGCGGCGATCAACCCGGCCTGCGCGGTCGATGCCATCGAGGAATTCGTCGATGAAAGCAACCTCGCGCAACTGCTCGCCCGCCCCCATGACATGGTGATCGATGCGATCGACAACGTGCGCGCCAAGGCCGCGCTCGCCGCGCACTGCCGCCGCGCCAGGCAGCGGCTGGTGATGTGTGGCGGGGCCGGCGGGCGCAGCGATCCGACCCGCGTACAGGTGGACGATCTGGCGCGCAGCGCGGGTGACGCGCTGCTGGCGAAAGTGCGCGCGCGCCTGCGCAAGGACTACGGTTTCACGCGCGAAGCCGGAAAGAAGTTCGGCATCGAGGCGGTGTTCTCGGCCGAGCCGGTCGTCATGCCGATTGCGGCGGCGTGCGACAGCGACGCCGGGCATGAATCGGCGCGCGCGCCGCAGGGCCTCAACTGCGCCGGCTACGGCTCGTCGGTCTGCGTGACGGCGGCGTTCGGCATGGCGGCGGCCGCGCGCGCGCTGCGCGTCATCGTTGCCCGCGCAGGTTGAGCCGCCGGCCCCGCCTCAGCGATTGTCGCGTCCGCGATTGCCCTCGTCGCGGTTGCCCGGGTTGTTGCGATCGCCGTCGTCGCGGTGGCGCGGATTGTTCGGTGGCGGGGCCGACGGCGCCGGTGGTGGCGCCACGCGCTCGGCAGTTCGCGGATGCTGCGCCGGTGGCGGCGGCGCGGGCGGGGCTTCGCGCGGGGGCATCGGCTGGCTGCGCGGCGGCGGCGGTGCGGGCTGATGCTGCGCGGCCGGCATCGGCTCGCTGCGCTGCGCGGGCCTTGGCACCGGTGGCGGACTATGCTGTTCGCGTTCTTCGGCACGGCGCGGCGGCTGCGCTGGCGCGGGCTGCGGCATGGCGGCCGGTGCTGGCTGCATGGCTTGCGGCGGCCGTTCGGGGCGCGGATTGGCGTGTGGCGGCGGGTCGATGGCACGCCGCGGTTCGCCGGCTGGCGGCTCGCCGGGCGGTCGCCGGCTGGGCGGCAGCGGTTGCGAGGCGCGCGGTGGTTCGACCGGTGGCGCGACCGACGCTGGTATTGCCGGCGCCGGCGCCGCGGGCGCGACGGCCGGTGTTGGCGTCGGCGGCCGGTTGAAGCGCGGGTTGGCGGTGGGCGGCGCTTCCGGCGTTGCCCGCCGGTTGTCCGGCACGGGTGGCGGCGCGGCGGAAGGCGCGGGCGCCGAGGGGGCAACGACCGTCGGCAGGTTGGCGGGCGCCGGCGAGGCCGGCCGATCGGAACGCGGATCGGCGCTCGGCGTCGGCTCGGGCCTGCGGCGGTGCTCGCCCGGCGGTTCCGCTGCCGGGCGGCGGGGGTTCGGTAGTGGCGCCGATGCCGGCGGCGGCACTGGTTGCGACGCCGGTTGCGACGCCGGGGGTGCGGTCACCGCAGCGGCGGGCGCGCCCCCCGGTGCAGTGGCGGCCGGCGCCTGCGGCGGCGGCCGGTTGAAGCGCGGATTGGCGTTCGGCCCGTTTTCCGGCGGACGCCCCTGATCGTCGCGTGCATTCTCACCGCGCGTCCGGCGGTTGTCCGGCGGCGGCAGGCCGCGCGCCGGCGGGACCGTCGCGGGCACGACATTGGCATTGACCGGGGCCGGCAGCGGCGCCGCGCCCGGCGCCGGCGAGCGCCGTTCGTTCGGCCGATCGTGCGACGGCCGCTCGCCGTCCGGGCGACGGTCGCGCGGGTTGTCGCCGCGGCGCTCGCGCTCTTGCCGGTTGATGTCGACGCGCGGCGGCAACGCCGGTGCGGCGACCGGCGCCAGGGCGAGCGAGGGCTGCCTGCTGACCGCATCGAGAAAGCGCGGATTGCGGTGGTTTTCGACTGCCGGCGCGACCGGCCGGCGCTGCGTCACCACCTCGCTGGCCACCACTGTGACCGCCTGCGGCAGCCGGCGATTGGCGAAGTGGGTTCGCTCCATCACCCGGTGCGGTTCGTTGATGATCTGGGTGACGTTTTCGATGTGGGTAACGTGGGTGACGTTCACGTTGCGCACGTAGGTCGGGCTGCAGCGGTAGCCCGGCACATAGACTTCGCGCGGCGCCAGCGGGAACCAGCCGACCGACGGACCGCCGGCGACGCGCACCGTCACGTTGGGCGTGCCGATCCAGGCCACCAGGGCCGGCGCATAAACCGGCCGCGCCACATGCCGCCCCGGCGCCCAGCCCCAGCGGTCGCGATGCCAGACCCAGCGCCCGTAATGGAACGGCGCGAAGCCCCACGGCGCATCGTCGATCCAGGTCCAGCCCCAGGGCGAGACCCAGGCCCAGTGACCGCTGCGGTAGGGCGCCCAGCCGGCGGAGACCACGCTCGGATACCAGACCGGGCCGTAGTCGGTGCTGTCGTACCAGTCGCCGTGGCCGGCCAGATCTTCGTAGCCGGTCATCTCCTGCGACACGTAGCGCCGGGTACTGCGCGTATCCTGGCGCTGGTCGCGGGCGATGCTCCACTCGCTGAAATCGTCGCGTTCGGGGCTGGAGAACGAATACGCGGTGCTGCCGGAATACCAGAACTGCGCGCGCTTGCCGTTCGGGATGTCGAGTTCGCTGTCTTCGGCAGTGAAGTGCAGCGTGCCGAGGTAAGGGGTGGCGCTGCTGATGTTCTGGGCGTGGTCGAAACGGAAGGCGCCGACATCCTGCGTGGTAAAGCGGCCGTCCCGTGTGGCCAGCTCGAATTCGCGCGCCGATTCGCGCGAACGCAGGCGCACGATCGCGCTGCCGTTGGTCAGGTAAAGGCGGACGCGCTCGTCGTCGATCTGGTCGATCGACAATTCGCTGGCCGAGTCGAGCCGCACCGTGGTGCTGCCGATGCCGATCTCCAGCCGTGCGCCAGGGCCGGTGGATAGGGCATCGCCATTGGTCAGCGGGTAATTGCGCACGGCGGCGTTCCATTCGCCGGTGTCGGCATTGCGCAACTGCACGGTGCCCGACATCCATGCGATGCGCCCGACTCTTCCGGGCGGATCGGCGGCGGCGACCGCAGGCGCGGTCAGAGCCAGGGCCAAAAACGCGGCGAACAGGCCGCGGATAAGGGTGTGCAGTGTTCGGGTGGTCATGGTTGGATTGCCTTTCGCGAGCGCGTGGTGCGTCTCAAACTTTAACGCCGTGGCGAGGGGCCTGCCGACGACGGAAATAATTGCTTACACAAACCCGCCAGCAGGACGGTGCGAAGCGCGACCGCGCAGCGCGGAGCCGGAGACGGGCGGACGGCGATGTTACTCGCTGATGCCCAGGCGCTTGCCCAGCGCCTGCATCTCGCCGACGATGCCGCGGCGGAAGGCCAGCACGCAAATCACGAAGATCACGCCCATGATCACCGACACCCAGGAACCGACCTTGTCCGCCAGTTCGTTTTGCAGGGTGACGACGATGCCGGCGCCGACCACCGGGCCGAGTGCGGTGCCGAGGCCGCCGAGCAGCGTCATCAGCACCACCTCGCCCGAGGTGTGCCAATGCACGTCGGTCAGGGAGGCGAGCTGGAACACCAGCGTCTTGGTGGCACCGGCCATGCCGGTGAGTCCGGCCGAAATGACGAATGCCAGCAGCTTGTAGCGATCGACATCGTAGCCGAGCGACAGGGCACGCGGCTCGTTCTCGCGGATCGCCTTCAGCACCTGGCCGAACGGCGAATGGATGGTGCGCAGGATCAGCGCGAAGCCGGCTACGAACAGAAGGAAGACGAAGTAGTACATCGCCATGTTGTCCGAAAGGTCGATCAGGCCGAACAGGTAGCCGCGCGGCACGCCCTGCAGGCCGTCTTCGCCGCCGGTGAACGGCAACTGCAGCGCGAGGAAATACACCATCTGCGCCAGCGCCAGGGTGATCATCGCGAAATAGATGCCAGAGCGGCGGATCGCCAGGCTGCCGAAGGCGAATCCGAGCAGCGCCGCGACGGCGGTGCCGGCGAGCACGCCCAGTTCCGGCGTCCATCCCCATTCCTTGACCACGAAACCGCAGACGTAGCCGGCACCGCCGAAAAACGCGGCGTGGCCGAACGACAGCAATCCGGTGAAGCCCAGCAGCAGGTTGAAGGCGCAGGCGAACAGGGCGAAACACAGGAGCTTCATCAGGAAGGTCGGATAGGCGACCAGCGGTGCCACGATGCCGGCGATAAGCAGGGCAGCGAAGCCGATCTGCAGCAGGGTGTCCGTTTGATCCGGCGAGCGCGCCAAGTCAGTTCTCCCGTCCGAACAGCCCGGCCGGGCGCACCAGCAGGACGATCACCATGATGACGAAAATCACCACCGCCGAGGCCTCGGGGTAGAACAAACGGGTCAAGCCTTCAATCAACCCGAGGCCGAGCCCGGTAACGATCGAGCCCAGAATCGAACCCATGCCGCCGATCACCACCACCGCGAACACGACGATGATCAGGTTGGAACCCATCAGCGGATTGACCTGCAGGATCGGTGCGGCCAGCACGCCGGCGAATCCGGCCAGCGCGACGCCGAAACCGTAGGTCAGGGTGATCATCAGCGGCACGTTGATGCCGAGCGCCTGAACGAGTTTCGGATTCTCGGTGCCGGCGCGCAGGTAGGCGCCGATTTTAGTGCGCTCGATGATGAACCAGGTCGCCAGGCACACGACCAGCGAGGCCAGCACCACCCAGCCGCGGTACAGCGGCAGGAACATGAAGCCCAGATCGACGCCGCCCTGCAGGGCTTCGGGCACCTCGTAGGTTTCGCCGGAAATGCCGAAGTAGTAGCGGAACAGGCCTTCGATGATCAGCGCCAGGCCGAAGGTCAGCAGCAGGCCGTACAGGTGGTCGAGCTGGTAGAGCCAGCGCAGCAAGGTGCGTTCGATGACGATGCCGAGCAGGCCGACCAGCAGCGGCGCGAGCAGCAGGGCGGCCCAGTAATTGATGCCGAAGTGCGTCAGCCCGATCCAGGCCAGGAATGCGCCCATCATGTAGAGGGCGCCGTGGGCGAAGTTGATGATGTTGAGCAGGCCGAAGATCACCGCCAGGCCGAGGCTGAGCACGGCGTAGAACGAGCCGTTGATCAGCCCGATCAGCAACTGGCCCGCCAGGCCGCGCAGCGGGATGCCGAAGATCTCCATGCCTGGCGCGCCTTCGCGTTACTTCCTGATCAACGGGCAGCGGCTGGCCGACAGCGGCTGGAAGGCCTCGCCGCCGGGGATCGTCGCGCGCACGTTGTAGTAGTCCCACGGGTACTTCGACTCGGCCGGCTTCTTCACCTGCAGCAGGTACATGTCATGGACCATGCGGCCGTCGTCGCGGATCTGGCCCTTGCTGGCGAAGAAGTCGTTGATCGGCGTCTTCTTCATTTGCGCCATCACCGCCGTGGTGTCGTCGCTGCCGGCGGCCTTGACCGCCTTCAGGTAGTGCATCGTCGACGAGTACTGCCCGGCGTGCACCATGGTCGGCATGCGCTTGTGCCGGTCGAAAAAGCGCTTTGACCAGGCGCGCGTCTGCTCGTTGAGATCCCAGTAGAAGCCTTCGGTTAGATACATGTTCTGCGCCGTCTTCAGGCCGAGGCTGTGGATATCGCTGATGAACATCAGCAGGCCGGCCAGCGACTGCTTCGGCGTGACGCCGAATTCGGCCGCCTGCTTGATCGAGTTGATGGTGTCGTTGCCGGCGTTGGCCAGGCCGATCACCTGCGCGCCCGAACTTTGCGCCTTGAGCAGGAAGGACGAGAAATCGTTGGCCGGGAACGGGTGGCGCACGCTGCCGGCCACGCTGCCGCCGTTGGCCTTGACCACGTCCATGGTGTCCTTCTCCAGCGAGTGGCCGAAGGCGTAGTCGGCGGTGAGGAAGAACCAGCTCTTGCCGCCGGCCTTGACCAGCGCGCGTCCGGTGCCGTTGGCCAGCGCGTAGGTGTCGTAGGTGTAGTGCACCGTGACGTCGTTGCAGTCCTCGTTGGTGATGCGCGTCGACCCCGCGCCATTGACGATGGCGATGCGGTTCTTCTCCTTGGCGATCTTCATCACCGCGAGCGCGGTCGACGTGGTGACCAGATCGGTCACCATGTCGACGCCGTCCTTCTCGAACCATTCGCGCGCCTTGTTCGAGGCGATGTCGCCCTTGTTCTGGTGGTCGGCCGAGACGACCTCCACCTTGAAGGCCGGTTTCTCGGCGGCGATGAAATCCTCCACCGCCATCTTGGTCGCCAGCACCGATCCCTGTCCGGAGAGATCGGAGTAGGTGCCGGAAAGATCGGTCAGCACGCCGATGCGGACCACGCCGTCGGACACTTTGGCCTGCGCCGAAGCCGGTGCCGCCGGCAGCGCGGCGAACGAAACGGCGAGCAGCGCAGCAATGTATTTTCGTTCCATGTCGAGTCTCCTCCCTCGGGTTGTCAGACGCCCAGCAGTTCATGCAGGGTGTTCATGCGCGACGACAGGTCCGCCTTGTCGACCTGTTCGACGATGCGGCCATGCTCGATCACGTAGTGCCGGTCGGCCAGCGGCGCGGCGAAGCGGAAGTTCTGCTCGACCAGCACGATGGTCAGCCCCTTCTCGCGCAGCGCGCGGATTACCTGCCCCAGCTTCTGCACGATCACCGGCGCCAGGCCCTCGGTGATCTCGTCCAGCAGCAACAGGCGCGCGCCGGTGCGCAGGATGCGCGCCATGGCCAGCATCTGCTGCTCGCCGCCGGACAGGCGCATGCCGGGGCTGGTGCGGCGCTCGGCGAGATTGGGGAACATGCCGTAGATCTCCTCCAGTCCCATGCCGCCGCTGCCCACCCGCGGCGGCAGCAAAAGATTCTCCTCGGCGTTCAGGCTGGCGAAGATGCCACGTTCCTCCGGACAGTAGCCGATGCCCAGCCGCGCGATCCGATGCGGCGCCATGCCGATGGTCTCGCGCCCGTTCATCATCACCGAGCCGGTGCGCCGTCCGGTCAGGCCGAGGATCGCCTTGAGCGTGGTGGTCCGGCCGGCCCCGTTGCGGCCGAGCAGCGTGACGACCTCGCCGCGATTCACCATCAGATCGATCCCGTGCAGGATATGCGATTCGCCATAGAACGCATGCAGGCCGGAGATCCGGAGCATCTCGACCGCGGGCGGGGCGACGCTAGTCATTGGCGGTTCCGACATAGGCTTCGAGCACCGCCGGATCCCTCGACACCTCGGCGTAGGAACCTTCGGCCAGCACTGCGCCGCGCTGCAGTACGGTGATGGTGTGGCAGAGGTCGGCCACCACCGACATGTTGTGCTCGACCATCAGGATGGTCCGGTTCGCCGCCACCCGGCGGATCAGTTCGACCACCCGGCCGACATCCTCATGGCCCATGCCCTGGGTCGGTTCGTCGAGCAGCATCAGTTCGGGGTCGAGCGCCAGCGTGGTCGCCAGTTCGAGCGCCCGCTTGCGGCCGTAGGGCATCTCGACCGTTACGGTAGCGGCGAACTGCGCCAGGTCTACCGCTGCCAGCAACTGCATCGCCCGTTCATTCAGGGAGTCGAGTACACGTTCGGAGCGCCAGAACCGGAACGAGTCGCCGCGCTTGCGCTGCAGCGCCACGCGCACGTTCTCGAGTACCGTCAAGTGCGGAAAGGTTGCCGAGATCTGGAACGACCGCACCATGCCGCGGCGCGCGGTCTGGGCCGGCTTGTCGCCCGTGATGTCGCTGCCGTTGAACAGAATCGCGCCCGCACTGGGCTGCAGAAAGCCGGTCAGAAGATTGAACACGGTGGTTTTGCCGGCGCCGTTGGGGCCGATCAACGCATGGATCGCGCCTCGCCTGACCTTGAGACTGACGTCCGACACGGCGACGAAGCCGCGAAACGACTTGGCGAGTCCGCGCGTCTCCAGGATCGTGTCGTCTGCCATGCGCTGCCCCACTGCCGGGATGCCGCGATTGTAGATGAGTTTCCCTGCGGCGACGCGGCGCGGACTATCGCGCTGCCGGCAGCATCAATTCGGGGTTCACCGGATTGCCGTTCAGATAAACCGACCAGTGCAGATGCGGTCCGGTCGCCCGACCGCTGGCGCCCGACAGACCGATCCGCTCGCCGCGACGCAACGCCTGGCCCGCGCTCACATCGATCTGCTGCAGGTGGCAGTAGAGCGAGATCAGGCCCTGGCCGTGATCGACGAATACCGCTTGTCCGCAGTAGTAGTAGTCGCTCGCATCCAGCACAACGCCGGCCGCCGGCGCGCCGACCGGGGTGCCGGCCGGTATGGCCAGATCGAGGCCGGCGTGCGGGTTGCGCGGCTGGCCGTTGAGAACCCGCCGCAGGCCGAAGCGGCTTGACAGCCGGCCTTTCGCCGGCAGCGCGAAGTCGCTGTCGACATCCGGCAGATCCCGAAAGCGGCTGCGCAGGTCGGCCATCTTGCGCGCTTCCTGCTCGATCCGCGCCAACGCTTCGGGCGGCGGCGTGACCTTGCTGGCATCCTTGATCGTCAGGCGTTGCGTCGGATAGCTGTGCGGCGCAACCTGGAATGTGGCCGTGCCTTCCTGCACGCCGCCCGCACCGACCGACACCACTTTGATGTTGTGCTCGCCGGTTTGTGCCGACAGGGGCAGTCCGACAAGCGCCTGCCAGTTGCCAGTGCGCCGTTCCACCAGCAGCGGGTGCCCGTCGTAGAAAGCTTGTGGCGGCGCATCCCCGGCCGATGCCAGGCGGACGATCGCGACGCCGCCGGGGATCGGTGCGGCACGCGGTGCAGCCTGGGACGGACTGGCCACGCACCAAAGGGCGGCGGCCAGCACACGCACAAGGTTATGCTGGCGCATCGGCCGTGGGAACGCCGGCGGAAAGGAATATCGGTTCATCGCGCAGCGATGATAATGCCGATCGCAAAGTCCGGGGCGAACCATGAACCGAATGTGAACACGGGCCGGCCAAATCCAAGGCTTAATCCAGATCAAGTTCCGCCGGCGGCCGGGGATGCAGAATCAGCCCCCGTTGCGCAATCCGATGTTTCACCTGCCGGGAGCTGCCATGCCTGCAATCGTCTGGTCCGATTCCCATGAACTCGGCCTTCTTCCGATGGACGAAACCCACCGCGAGTTCGTCGAACTGGTCAACCGCATTGCCGACAGTGGTGACTCTGGCCTGCTCGCCGGTCTCGACCAACTGATTCTTCATACCGTCGAACATTTCGCGCAGGAAGACCGCTGGATGCGCGAATCCGGCTTTCCGCCGGTGCATTGCCACCAGACCGAGCATGAGCGGGTGCTCGAGGTCATGCGCGACGTGCGCGACCGTATCGCGGCCGGCGACCTTGCGCTCGGGCGCAATCTGATCGCCGAACTGCCCGCGTGGTTCGACAATCATGCGGCAACCATGGACACCGCACTGGCCTGGCATGTGCAGACCACCGGCTACCGCGCGACGGCCGGCGCGATTCCGGCTTCCGCGCCCGTTGCGGCAGGCGCCGCAGGTTGCGGCTGTGGCGGGGGTGGCGGATCGGCCGGATGCGGCTGAGCGGCGGCGCCAAGTCCGATCGCTTGCGTTCCGCCCGTCATCGGCCTACAGTTCGGGTTCCCGTCCCCGAGCGGACATTTGAAAGGAGGTGATCCCGTGATGAAACGAATCGCCGCGCTGCTTGCGTTTGCTCTCGTGTTTGCATCGACCTCGGTGTTCGCCTGTCCCGGCGACAAGATGAAGGATGACGGGAAGGCCGACAGCGGCCAGATGTCTCCGAAGCCCAAGACCTGAGCAGAGCGGGGCAGAAAGAAGAAGGGCGTCACGTCGTGACGCCCTTTTTCCATTGCGCGGCGGCAATTCAGTCGCGCGATACTGGATTGGCCACCGGTGCTCGCTGGCCGACCGTGTCATCGGTCGGAAACGTCGTCAGGCACAGCGTGCCGGCATTGTTGCGCGCCGCGATCTGGCCCTCGCCGTGCGCCATCCGGGGCTCCGAGTAGTCGCCCGCCTCGATGCGCCCGATGACTTCGCGATACACCTTCAAAAGTTTCGCTTCGCCTTCGCCCTTGCCGCTCAACTGTTCGCCGATGTAGGACTTCATCTGCGCGAAGGTGTCGCGGGCACCGTTGTCCCATACGTTATGCATGAAGCGCACATTCTTCTGCACCGATGAGCACAGTTGCAGCGGCGGCTCGGTCGGGTCGAGCATGAACTTGTCGGCCTGCGCCGGCAGGGCGGGGAGTGTCAGCAGGGCGAGCCCTGCCATGCGGACGATCAGGGCGGCTGGGCGCATCGTTGGTCTCCGGGTCGGTGCGAATCGTGGATCGCGATTGTAGCCGAGACGGGCTGCCGGCCGTGGGCATGACCGGATTGGCCGGCTCGCAGCGCGGGTCAGGGAGTCGCTCGAACCGGGGCTCGCGCCGCGCTACCGTGCGCGTTGCGGGGCGTCCCCTCGCCAGTCGTCAAGCCCCGGCGCGCACCGTCAGGCGTCCAATTGCGCAACGCGGGGGAAAGAACACCGTTTCGGTGAATACCTGCGATCCCAACCAGTTCGTGAGATAATTTCCCACAATGTTCGGCTCCAGCACAATCATGACAGGTCTTGTCGCCGCACCGGGTCGCCATCCGGCCGTGCCTCTGGCATGGACCGGACTGCTGCTGGGCCTGCTGGCGCTGTTGCTCGGCGCGATCTCCGGTCTTGGCCACCGCGCCGGGCTGTGGAACTTCACCACCGGTTTTGCAGTGCTCGGTGTCGCGGTGCTCGCGGGCCTCGCAGGGCTGATTGCCAGCGCGATTGCGCTGGTCCGCTTGCGCCGCCAGCGACACCGCCCGCCGCTGCGAGTGGCGGCGCTGGGCGGCGCGCTCGGCATGTTGGTGGTCGGACTGCCGGCCAACCAGTTGCACCTGGGCGCGACCCTGCCGCGCATTCACGACATCACTACCGATAGCGCCGATCCGCCGGCTTTCGTCGCCATTGCGCCGCTGCGTGCCGACGCACCGAATCCTCCCGGCTACGCCGGCGAGCAGGTGGCCCGCCTTCAGCTTGCCGCCTACCCGCACATCGTGCCGCACTTCTACACGGCCAACCGGCATGTGGTGTTCAACGAGGCGGTCGAGGTAGTGCGCCGGCACGGCTGGTCTCTGGTTGCCAGCGAGCCCGAGGCGGGCCGCATCGAGGCCAGCGCGGTCAGCCGCTGGTTCGGTTTTGTCGATGACATGGTGATCCGCGTTGCCGACAGTGCGAACGGCACCCGCGTCGATGTGCGGTCAAAGTCGCGCGTCGGGCTGAGCGATCTTGGCGCCAATGCAAAACGCGTGGAATCGTTTCTCTCCGAGATGGATACCCAACTCAACTAGCCGGCAGTCATCATGCCGCGCGTGATTTTGCCGCCTTGCCGCGCACCGCGCGCCAGAGCCGCGAGGCGCCGCCGACGCCGAGCAATACCAGCGCACCGGCGATGACGCCGGCAATCGCATCGAGCAGCGCCGGGGTGATGAACGCGAGCAGTGCGCCCACGCCGGGCACGCCGGCCGCAGATTCGGCGACATGGTGGATAAGGCCATGCGCGCCGGGCAGGCCATGCGTCAGGATGCCGCCGCCGACCAGAAACATCGCCGCCGTGCCGGCGACCGAGAGGAACTTCATCAGCCAGGGCGCGGCGCGCAGCAGCAGCCTGCCGATCCAGCGCTGCAGCCTTACCCGCGCGTTCTCGCCTTGCCGACGGCTGAGGAACAGCCCGGCGTCATCGAGCTTGACGATCCCGGCGACGATGCCATAGACGCCGACGGTCATGATCAGCGCGACGCCCGTCAGCACGGCAACCTGCGTGGCGAACCGCGCGGCCGCCACCGTGCCCAGCGTGATCGCGATGATCTCCGCCGACAGTACGAAATCGGTGCGCACCGCGCCCTGGATTTTCTCCTTCTCGAAGGCCACCAGATCGATCGCCGGATCGGCCACCGCTTCGACCAGTTCCACGTGGTGCGCGGTGTCCTCGTGCCGGCCATGCATGAACTTGTGCGCGATCTTCTCGAATCCCTCGAAGCACAGGAAGGCGCCGCCGATCATCAGCAGCGGGGTCACCGCCCAGGGAATCAGGGCGCTGATCGCCAGCGCCGCCGGCACCAGGATCGCCTTGTTCTTCAGCGACCCCTTGGCCACCGCCCACACCACCGGCAGTTCGCGCTCGGCGTTGACGCCGGCCACCTGCTGGGCATTGAGCGCCAGGTCGTCGCCCAGCACGCCGGCCGTTTTCTGGCTGGCGACCTTGGTCAGCAGCGCCACGTCGTCGAGTATGGTGGCGATGTCGTCTATCAGCGCAAGCAGGCTGGATGCGGCCATCGAATGTGTCGTCCCGGTAGTGTTGGCGATGCGCCGCGCGAGGGCGGGCGCGGGTGGCGAGGCCTTATTCTAGGTTCGTCGGGGGAATCTGTGGGTGGTTTTCGGAGTCTTCGAAGGACCGGCGGCAGCATGATCGGCGCTTGGCGGTGTGCATTTGCTGAATGACGCGGATGCGCTTTCAATAGAAGAACTGCTGCGCTGGCTGGTAGGGCATGGCGGAGGAGAGGCCTTCCGCCATGCCCAACCAACAGCGTAGCGATTGGCGCGCCGTCAAGGGCGCACCTGTCCGCTCAACGCCGGGGCAATTCCACGATCCTTGGCCGAATTGAGGTTGCCGTCGTACCAAAGCCGTGCCCCGGACAAGTGACCCTTGACGGAATCGGCGCCGGCGGTGTGGCGTCGACCCGCATTCGCCTCGAATCTCCGAACACCTCTGCCCGGGCCACGCGCAACCATCTGCCCTTGTCTTGGCCCGGGTGTGCTGGCAGATCCCGTCGGCTATCCACCCCTGGGCACTTGCCGGCTTGCTTCGGGTGAGCATTCACACTACGCGATTTGATCTTTGCCATTGTGCAGGAAGCGAAAGAATTTGCGGCAGGTCGAGTCGAACGCGCGTTGCTCTTGCTCCGATTCGTGATGCGACAACAGGGGTCCGCCTTCTTCGTCGAGCACCGAGAACAGCAACTCTTCAATGGGCCGCTTTCGCAGCCTGGGCGCGTTCGAGATCGTGCCGATCATCTCACCGCCCAGAAGCCAGAGGGTTGTCCCGATGCTTGTGCAGCGTCTTCTTCGACAGCCCTAGGCTTAGCAAATGCAGCAGGAAAGGCTTGAAGCATTCGAGGATCTGCTGGCCGGGCGCCACGTCACGTTCCTCGATGCGCCAGCTCGCGGGCCAGTCAGCCAGATCCGGGCAATACGCTGCCAGGGCCCGCTCGGCTACGATGGCGCCCGGTTCTTTGACGGCTGCTTTTCCCATGCAACTGATCACCCTTCTGAACCACTGCCAGCACTTTCCAGGGTTCGTCTATGACAAGGCGCGCCTGTGCGCACAAACCAAGAGCATCGAGATCGAGGTGCGGCTCGGCGCGGCTCCAAGCCGGTGTGTTCCGGCTGCCAGCAGCGCGGGCCGATCTACGATCACCAGAGCCAGCGGCGCTGAATTCGTTCCCTTCTGGGGCTTCATGGTGCTGTTACTGTACCGCATGCGCCGCGTCGATTGCCGGGCCTGCGGGGTCAAGATCGAGCAAGTGCCATGGGGTTGCGGCAAACATCAGCTGACCAGCGCCTACATGCTGTTTCTGGCCCACTGGGCAGGACGCTCTCCTGGAAGGAGACGGCGGTGTCTTTCCATACCTCGTGGGAGAAGGTCTGCCAGGCGGTCGAGTTCGTGGTGGCCTGGGGGCTGGAGCAGCGCACCCTGGGGCCCATTGTTGCCATCGGCGTCGACGAGATCGCCTATGCCAAGGGCCACAAGTATTTGACGCTCGTCCACAGATCGAGGCAGGCTGCACGCGCCTGCTGTGGATCGGCAGGGAGCGCACGGTGGCGAGCTTCGAGCAGTTCTTCACCCTCATCGGCAAGGAGCTGGCCGAGAAGATCGAGTTCGTCTGCTCCGACATGTGGCAGCCCTACCTGAAGGTGATCCGCACGCGCTGCGTCAATGCGCTGAATATCCTGGATCGCTTTCACATCGTGGCCAAGATGAACAAGGCGCTCGACGAGGTGCGCGCGGGCGAGGCGCGCCGGCTTGCGCAGGACGGCTACGAGCCGGTACTGAAGAAGAGCCGCTGGTGCCTGCTCAAACGCAAGACCAACCTGACCGCCAAACAACGCCCCGATTACGCGATGTGCTGCGCTACAACCTGAAGACCGTGCGCGCCTATCTGCTCAAGGAAGACTTCCAACAGTTCTGGAACTACAACTCGCCCACCTGGGCGGGGAAATTCCTCGATCAATGGTGCAACGACGTGATGTGCTCGCGCATCGAGCCGATGAAGAAAATCGCTGCGACGCTACGCAACCATCGCGGCTCATCCTCAACTACTTTCGGGCCCGCAAGCAGTTCTCCAGCGGTGTCGTCGAGGGCCTCAATAACAAGGCCAAAGTGACCATGAGAAGATCCTACGGCTTTCGCACATTCCGCATCGCGGAACTCGCTTTGTATCATGCACTTGGCAAGTTGCCGGAGCCGGAACTCTCCCACAGATTCTACTGACGAAGCTTATTCTAAGCGCGAATCTGGTGCCGCCGGCCGGTCGTCGCGGCGCCCTTCCGACGACGCGCGGCGGTATTGCGCATGGCGCATTTCACGTTATGTGACAATCCTCCGGCCATTCCGACGTGATAATTCGTGTCGACGCGCTTTGCGCCGCCGCTGCAGCCGTGAAATCGACTCTTTCTCTCCGTCAGGTCCTGATCGTCCCCTACGTCGTGCTGGTGCTCGGGCTCGCGCTGGTAATCGGGGTCTTGTCCTACCGCACCGGCAGCCAGGCGGTGTCGACGGTCTCGGAACACCTGCTGCACGAGACCGTCGGACGCATCGCCCAGGCGATCGACCGGCACATCGTCGGCTCGGGCGCGGCGCTCGAAGCCGCGTTCCCGGCGGGCATGCCGGCGCCGGTGTCGGTCGAAGCCGACCTCAAGGGGCTGCGCACCCGTCTGTGGATTGCCACCTCGCTGCATATCGATCCGAACAACTATGTCTATTACGGCAACCGCGCCGGTCAGTCGTTCGGCATCTACCGCCACTCGCTCGACGAGGCCGAACTGCGCATCAAGCTCAAGGCTGGCGACATGCGGTCGCGCTTCCGGTTCCGCGGCATCGACGGCGATCTGAACATCGACTCGGTCGAAGAGCGGCTGTTCGATCCGCGCGAACGCCCCTGGTACAAGGCGGGTGCCGGGGCTGCGAGCGACAACTGGACGGCCGTTTATATCGATTTCGGCACGCAGGAACTGGTTGCCACGCGGGCGCGTCGCGTGCTTTCGGGAACCGGCGAAGTCGAAGGCGTGGTGGCGACCGACGTTTCACTGCGCGGCCTCAACCGCTTCGTTGGCAGTCTCAGGGTCTCGCCGCACGGCCAGGCATTCATCATCGAACCGGACGGCAAGCTGATCGCCTCGTCGGCCGGCCCCAACGTCAGGCGGGACTCTGGCGCGACCACCAGCCGGCTGACCGTCGCCGAGAGCGCCAATCCGCTGCTGAGTGCGCTGTACGCGGAGGTGGGCCGGTTGATTGCCGGCGGCGAGTTGGCCGACCAGCCGCGGACCATGAACTTCGCCATGGCGGACGGCGAGCAGATCTACGCCGCGTTCCAGCGCATCCGCGACAACGCGGGGCTCGACTGGATCACCCTGGTGGCCATTCCGCGCAGCGATTTCATGTCCGGCGTAGTTGAAAACCTCGAACGCACGGTGCTGCTCAGCGCCCTGGCAGCGCTGGCGGTAATCGGCGTCGGTCTGTGGATACTCAACTGGGTTGCCGGCGACCTGAGCCGTCTTTCGCTGGTGGCGCAAAAGGTCGGCCAAGGCGAACTCGACGCGCCGGTCGAGGTCAATCGGCGCGACGAAATCGGCGATCTCGCGCGCAGCTTCGAGACCATGCAACTGCAATTGCAGAGCGATCCGCTGACCGGGCTTGCCAACCGCGAATCCTTCGTCAGGCAGGTCAATGCCAAGGTGGCGCGCTACCGCGCCGACCCGACACTCGAGGGCGCGTTCGCAATACTCTTCATCGATCTCGACGGTTTCAAGCAGGTTAACGACCGCTACGGCCACGATCTGGGCGACCGCCTTCTCATCGAGGTGGCCGCGCGCCTGCGTCGCCACGTGCGCGCGGGCGACCTGGTCGGCCGCTATGCCGGCGACGAATTCGTCGTGATGCTCAACCAGGTCACGACGCGAGAGGCGGTCGAACCGCTGCGCCGGCACATCGTCGCGCTGCTCAAGCAGCCATTTGAGGCACTGTCCGAGGGCGAGGACGAGCCGGGGATGGCGTTCGGCGGCTCGGTCGGCGAGGCCTGGTTCCCGCAGGACGCCGACAATACCTTGTCATTGCTTAAAGTGGCCGACCGCAACATGTACCGGCGCAAATCCGCCGCGGCGATGACGAAGGAATCCGGCTAGCCATGCCGCCGAATGGCAGCGCTGCCCCGCGCGCGCTTTGCGCCGGGTGTCCGGCAAATCGGCCGATCAGGATTCGTCTTCGGCGAAATTGAGTTCCACGCCATTGCCGGCGGGGTCGCTGATGAACAACTGCACCTGCGTCGTTCCCGGCACGTGGGCGGTCTGGAATGAAATCCCCATCCGCGCCAGCCGGGCTTCAAATTCGGCGCGCCCGACGCAGGTGAACGCCGCGTGGTCGAACGTCGTTGCCGTGCCGGCGGCGTGACTCTGGCCGGCGCGGGTTTCCGAAAGGTGCAGCACCGGCTGGTCGCCAGCATACAGCCAGTAGCCGAAGCTGTTGAACGGCGGTCGCGCGCCGACGCTCAGGCCGACCGCGTCGCAGTAAAAGCCGCGCAGCCGCTCCATCAGCTCGCGCGGCGCGCGCAGGTTGTAATGATTGAGACCTACTGCGGGCATTTCAAAACCTCGTCGGTTGATTGGCGGTCCGAAGTGGCGCGCCGCGCCGGTTTCGACCCGGTTGTCGCTGGACCGGCAGATTGTAGCGCCATGATCGCGGTGCTTCCAGCGCCGTTGCGCTATCCTGCTCCCGGCGTGGAAACCGTCAAGGATTCCGCCATGCCATCGGCGTTGCGTTCGCGCAGGACGCGGGCGAACGCCTCCGGTTCGCACGGGCGGGAAAACAGGAAGCCCTGGTACTCGTCGCAGCCCCTCGATGCCAGGAAGGTCACCTGCTCCGGCGTCTCAATGCCCTCGGCCACGGTACGCAGGCCGAGCTTTCCGGCCAGCGAGAGAATCGCGTCTACGAAAATGTCGTCATCGGCGTCGACCGGAATGTCGTGCACGAACGTGCGGTCGATCTTGAGCTTGCGCACCGGAAGCCGCTTGAGCTGGCTCAGCGACGAGTAACCGGTACCGAAATCATCGATCGTCAATTGCACGCCGAGCGCCGTCAGACGGTGCATGGTTTCCAGCGCCTGCTCGACCTGATCCATGATCGAGCTTTCGGTAATCTCCAGTTGCAGCAAGGACGCCGGGCAGTCGCACGCCTGCAGCGCTTGCGCGACCGATTCGTCGAGCGAGGGCGCGCTGAACTGGCGTGCCGACAGATTGACGGCGACCGGTATTTCGCCCAGTCCGAGATCGCGCCAGGAACGGGCCTGCGCGCAGGCTTCGCGCAACACCCAGTCGCCGATCGGGACGATCAGTCCGGTTTCTTCGGCGATCGGAATGAAGTCCATCGGCGGAACCAGTCCGCGCTGCGGATCCTGCCACCGCACCAGCGCCTCGGCCGACGTGATCCGACCGCTCGCCGCGTCGATGATCGGCTGGTAGTGCAGGCGCAACTCGCCCTGCTCGAGCGCGCGGCGCAAGCCCGCCTCGAGTTGCAGGCGGGCGATCATCGCCTGCATCATTTCGGCGGTGAAGAAAGCCATCGCGTTGCCGCCCTGATCCTTGGCGCGATACATCGCGGTATCGGCATACTGGAGCAGCGCGCCGGCCGTTTCCCCGTCGTGCGGATAGACGGCGATACCCAGGCTCGTGCTGACCGACAACAACTGCTGGCCGATTTCCACCGGCCTGGCCAGCGCCGCGAGGATCTTCTGCGCCACCGGCACGATGTCGCTGACATCGGCCATGTCGCTCAGCACCACCACAAACTCGTCGCCGCCGAGCCTGGCAACGGTATCGCCCTCGCGCACGCATTCGACCAGGCGGCCGGCCACCGTTTGCAGCAGCACGTCTCCCTGACCGTGCCCGAGGCTGTCGTTCACGGTCTTGAAGCGGTCCAGGTCGAGCATCAGCACGCCGGCGACGCGGCCCGATCGTCGCGCGTGGATCAGCGCCTGGTCGAGCCGGTCGGTCAGCATGCGGCGGTTGGCCAGGCCGGTTAGTGCATCGATGCTGGCCAGGTGCTCCAGCGCCTCGGTCTTGCGCCCGATTTCCTGGCGTTGTTGTTCGAGCGATACGGCCATTCGGTCGAGCACCTGCATCACCTGGCCCAGTTCGCCGCGCGGGTAGGGCGCGCCGATCGGCGCGCTGTAGTCCCCCGCGTCCATTCTGGATATCGCTTTCATAAGGCGCGCGGTTTGCCGCCTGACGGCGAACTCGCCCAGCAGTGCGGCGCCGGCGAAGATCAGCAATGCCATGGCCACCAGGCCGGCCAGCGCGCGCTTGAACTGGCCGCCGACGCGCTCGTTGAGTTCGTCCTCGGGAACGCTCAGTGCCAGGCTCAGCCCGGCGTCGTGCGAGCGGGGCAGCGATGCTTTCGCCCAGATGCGCGCCTGCATGCCGGTGCCCAGGGTTTCGCTAGCATGCGTCGATTGCGCGAGCATGAATTGCCGTTCCCCGGCGCCCGCCTCCATCTTTGCCGACCCCGGGCCGGGGTTGTCCATGATGACCGAGCCGTCGCGGTTCCACACCTGGAAATGCATGCGCGCATAGGGCAGCGCCTGCACCACCGCGCGACCGTAAGCGTCCATGTCCAGTGAAGCGAGCAGGATGTAGCGCAGGGCGCCGTCGGCCGCGCGCACCGGGTAGGCGATCTGCAGCACGCCCTTGCCGGTAAGGCGCCCGATCACCGGCTCGACTACCGGTCCCTGCGAGGTCAGCGCCTGCTGGAAATAACGGCGATCGGTCAGATTGAGCGTGCGGCCGCTGCGCAGGGAATCGCAGTGCAGGCCCCCCTCGGGTGTGATCGTGAGCAGTCCGGTGTACTGCGGATGCTCCTTCAGCACGTCGGCCAGAAAGGCGGAGCATGCTGCCTTGTCGTCGCCGCCGAGAAGGGGAACGCGCCCCAAGCCGAACAGCAGTTGTGCGGTGCCGGCGATCTTGTCGTCCAGCTCGTTGGCGATGATCTCGGCTCGGGCGATGAGTTGATCGCGGGCCTGCGCAACGGTTGCCGCGCGGTTCTCCAGCAGCAGCCAGAGCATCGCCAGAACCGGCAGCACCGAGGCCGCCAGCACCAGCATGAGAATGCGTGCGCGAAGGCTCATGCCGCGACCCCGCAGCGGCGGCCGATGCGTGCGCCGGGGAGGCGATCCCCGGTCGATGCGACGATCTCATTCTCCGTCATCAAGTTCCCGAATCTCGCCGTGGCGCCGGGCGCGGGCGCACGGAGCGCGAGAGTTCATGTCTCGAAGTTGGGAGACTATGCCAGATTCGGCCGGAGCGTGTCCGCAAGACCGCGCGATTGCCGGCACCCGGGGCGCCTTGCACCATGAAAGCGGGCTTTCGCGCGAGTGCCGCGAATCCGTCTGGCGTGCGCGAAGTGCCTGATATTTGCGCGCGCCCATTGCCGCGCCGCGATCGGCCGGCTGCGAGAGCACGGTCGGAGTCGTCTTGCAGCGACGCGTTAGCTGGTGCCCGACGTCAGGCCCGCAAGGCTCATGGATAGGCGATTCTCAGCCATGCAAGCCGGCGAGCCGCATGGGGCTTGGCTCTGCGGGCAGGCAAGGCTGCGAGCGCCTATCCACGCGGCTTTCGGGCCGGTCAGTCCGGATCGGGCGGCTCGGCCGGGCCGTATTGGCGCACCAGCGCCGCCATTGCGATGTCATCGGGCGCGGCGCGCTCGCCCAGTCCGGCCACCACACCCGCACGGTTGGCCGCCGGCTGGTTCTGGCTGACTTTCCATTTGCCGGCGAGGCGCACGATCGGAATCTCGATGCCGACCACGGCGCGCATCAACGCCTCGGTGTACTCGCGCGGCGCATCATCCACCGACCATGGCGCCGGCCGCGCCGCCTCGTGTCGGGTCGTCAGCTCATGCAGCAGCGTGTCGATCCAATTGGCATCATCGCGGATGCGCAGCGGGCCGCGGGCCTGCACGATCACGTAATTCCAGGTCGGCACGACCTTGCCGGTCTGCCGCTTGGTCGCATACCACGATGGCGAGATGTAGGCCTGCGGCCCCTGAAATACCGCCAGCGCCTCGACTGCAGGATCGAACCGGCCCCACATCGGGTTGGCACGGGCCACATGGCCCACCAGCGTGCCAAATGCCCCGCCTTCATGGCGCAGATGCAGTGGAATCGCATTGGCCTCGAGTCCGTGCGGAGTCAGTGTCACCAGCGTGGCGAACGGGTGCGCGACGATCAGTTCGTGCAGCACGTCGGTGCGGGATTCTTTGAAATGTCGCGGAAGGTACATATGTTGCTGCTTCAGGATTCGTTAAGAAGAAGATAGCAGACTTTGGGTTGGAGCCGATTAGTCATCCGGGCAGTCGTTGCCGACTGGCCGGGTGATGGCCGGTGTGATGCAGCGAGGCCGCGGATTGCCGCGGCACCCTGGCGCGCGCCGGGGGAGAACAGACTCGGTCGTGGGGTGCGACTTCGAGAGTCTGGGATTCTTGTTATTGGAAACGGGGGAAATCGATGTTTGGGAATCGGATGGAAGGGTCGGCTTTTGCCGCGATCAACGGCGGCGTCATCGCCGCGCTGAAACTCATGGTCAGGCGCAGCCTGGCTCTCGCGCTCGCTATCGTGACGCTGGTGATGGCCTTGTGTGCGGGAGGCGCTGCCGCGGCAACCACGCTCCCCGTACTGTGGACCGCCGGTGGCCTCTCTGCCGGCAACGACAGTGCCGGTCAGGCCAGCAGCATAGCCGCCGACGCCGCGGGCAATGTCGCCGTCGTGTCGGGGCCGGCCTTTGCGCGCAGCCTCGCCGTCACTTCGTACACGCCTGATGGCGTGCGGCGCTGGCAGCAAACGGTCAGTCCCGCCTCGGGTACATTCGCCGGCAACTGGGTGGTGGCGGCGCCTAACGGCGATTTCGCCGCGGTAGGCGTCAATGTCGATTCGCACGGCTATCCGTTCGGCCTGACCATGGTGCGCTACGCCACCGACGGAACGCTACTGTGGCGCAAGGACATTCCGACCGGATGGCGGCCCGGCGCGGCACGCCTGCTGGCAGACGGCGCCGGCAACACCTATCTGGCGATGAACTCGATCGGCGACGGCCAGGATATCCAGTTGATCAAGTTCAATCCCGCCGGCGGCGTGGTCTGGTCGCAGGGCTTCGCGCTCGGCTTCATGACGCAGGACTACGCCACGTCGCTCGCCTTCAGCCCCGACGGCAATGATGTCGTGCTGACCGGCTCTGTCACCGGCACCTGGATAACCGCCCTGTTCGACGCCGCCAGCGGTGCGCGCAAGTGGCTGGTGAGTGCAGCCGAAGGCACGGGAACCAGCGACGTCGTGGTGGATGCAACGCGCGTCTACGTGACCGGCAGGGGATCGGTGGGCGTCAACGGCTTTCTCACGGTTATCGCCTACGACCGGGCGACCGGTGCGCGCCTGTGGCGCACCGATGCCAATCCGCCCACCGGCAGTGCCAGCGGCAGCCGCATCGCGCTCGCGCCGGACGGCAGCCTGGTGGTGGCCGGCCAGACTTCGGCAGGCGGCTACTTCGACTGGTGGATCGTGGCGATGAACAACAACGGCTCGGTCAAATGGAAGGTCCGGCGCGACCAGGCATTGTCGGGCGACGAACTGCCTGCCAGCGTGTTCGTCCGCGCCGACGGCACCACCGTGGTATCGGGCACCGGCGGCCCCGTAACCCGCGACGTATTGGGCAACGCCTACATGCAGGGCGTCACCGTGGCGTACGACGCGACCGGGACACCGGTATGGGAAGCCTTCGCCAAGCTTCCGATCGCCTGGGCCACGGCGTTGCCCAATGGCGATTTCTGCGTGGCCGGCGGCTACGATGCGCTGGTCACCTGCTGGCGCGTTCCCGGCGCAGCGAACTACCAGCCGGTGTTGACCGTGACGCCCATCAGCGGATCGGCCCCGCTGACCGTCACTTTCAACCGGGCCGTAAACAGCGATCCGAACGGTCCGATCGTGAGCTTCGTCAGGTTGAGCTATGGCGACAGCCTTGCCGGCGTATCCGGCACGATTGATCTTGGAGACGGTACGCGGACATACACCCTGAACGAGACTTCAAGCCACACCTACAAACTGCCCGGCACCTACACCGCCAGCCTGACCGTGGCGTACACCGATAACACCAGCGTTACCAAGACGGCCGTCATCAACGTCAGCCCCAGCGTGATTCCGGCGCAGCCCCCACTGATCACCGCAACGCCATCCAGCGGTACGGTACCGCTGACCGTCGCCCTGACCAGCACCGCCACCATGGATCCGAACGGCCCGCTGATCAACTCGTATTCGGTGAACTACGGGGACGGTACCAGCAGCCAATTCTTCCTGAACTTCGGCGACGGCGTCACGACGTTTACCAATACTGCGAACCACACCTACACGGCAGTCGGCACCTATACCGCCACGCTGACGGTGACATACAGCAACGCCACCACCGCGAGCGGTTCCACCACCATCGTCGTCAATCCCGTAGTTGCCATTCCGGTGTTGCGCAGCACGGCGATCAACCTTGCCGCCACGCTGCAAAGGAGCAGGGTCAACGCAATCGGGGATGTGGTCGTCGGCAACGGTAGCGGGGTGGCCGTTTCAGGCGCGGTGGTGGCGGCAACTTGGACCAAGCCCGGCGGCTCGACCGTGACGCAGACCGCCACATCCGGTTCGACCGGAGTCGCCAGGTTCAGCACCTCCGGCAGCCGCGGCACTTACACGTTGACCGTCAACAGCATCAGCAAGACCGGCTACACCTTCGACAGCGCCAACAGCGTGCTGAGCAGCAGTATTGCAAAGTAAGCCAGGGCAATGCGCGGGCCGGCCCGCTACGGGCCGCGCCCTTCCTTGCGCACTACACGAGATCCGCGCGGGTTGTGTTTGGGGTCGACCGGGGCAACCATTCCTGCCGGGTCGCGAGGGCCAGACCTGCCATGATCGGTGAAACGGCCTAGAACGTCTCGCCAGCCCAAACACGGCTTCCGTCCAATAGTACCGATCATCCGCCAGGCGCCACAATCCGGCTGGTGCTTGTAACGGAGATCGGGGGTTCATGGCAGCCGCGTTCAAGGAAGTGTGGAAATGGTCGGGCGTCGACGAGAACGCGGCCGGCGGGCCGGCGATGATCGTCCCTTTTGGCGGCGTCAATTTCGTGCAGCTCGAAGGCGGGAGCGCACTCGTCGTCCGCGTGAAGAAGAGCGCCAAGACCAAGAGCCGGCCCAACATCCGGATCGTCGAGCTTGACGACGGCGCCAAACTGGGCGAGCTCGCCACCCGAAGGCAGGCGCAAATGACGCTGCGGCCCGAATGCAACGTGCCAGGCGGCCGGCGCACCTTCGCGGTCTACGGCGACATTCCGGCGGGCGCCCAGGGCGCCGAGGTGGAAGCCTACAATCCCGGTACGCAATCCGTGGACGCCAGATTGCGCGTCGTCGTGCTCAAGCCGCGCCCGGTCAAGATCTCACTGCGCGTGTTGCAGACGGTCGACGAAGCGGGCAAACCGGCACCCCACAGCAAGCTCAAGTTCGAACCCGAGCGCCTGCTCGCCTACCTGAATCTCATACTGACGCCGCAGACCAACATCGTCGTCTCGCTCGGGTCGACCAAGCCGACCCCACTGCTCGACGAGGCGAAGATCGCCAAGGCGCTCGACCTCAAGGCGCCAAAGGCCCGCCTGCCCGAGGTGGTCTCGTTCGACCGTTTCAAGGATCTGCTGGCCGGGCAACGCGACACCGATGCCGCGTGCACGATCTTCCTGATGAAAAAGGTCGGCAGCGGACTCAACCAGAACGGATCGGTCAGCAGGGAAGTGCTCGGCAGGATGGATTCCAACCTGAATATCGGCATGGTCGCCGACAACGACGACACCTTCTTCTACGCGCGCACTCTCGCGCACGAGTTCGCCCATTTCCTCGGCCGGTACAGCAAGAAGGGCGAAACGACCTACACGGGCTTTGACGATCTGCACTCGGACCCGGACCAACTCATGCACCAGGGCGGCGCAGGCTGGCGGATTCCGTTGGCGTATTGCCTCAGCAACTTCAACCCGAACTACTGAGGCGTGTTCGCATTCGGTTCATGATCCATGAACTGAATGCGAACACAACGTAGTCCGTGCGGCTCTGCCGGCGAACCGCCCCGGCCTTCTCCGGTGCCAATTACCCGACTTGCATCGGGCTGCAGGCCGCATGAAATGGCGCTGTGCGGGCATGCCGGCCTGCGGGCCGCATGGAGCGGGCCTCTGCGGGTATGATGGCCCAGGAACGCCTATCCATGCGGGTTTCCGGCTGACGGCAGCGCCATGCACAGGAGTAACACGGGATCCCGTCGACCCTGCCGCGACAGATCGGGCCGGACGGGCCGCGGCGCGGAGGGGCGCGACAGGCGGCACCGGCTGCCGCGCCGCGCGTACGATGTCGATCCGTGCCGCGCAGGCGCGCATGCCGCGTATCCTTACTTCGCTTTCTTCTCCGCCGCGGCTGCCCTGGCGCGGCCCCGTTCGGCGGGCGGCACCAGACTTCGCTCCACCTGCTCATGTTCCTCGTCTTGCATGTGAAGACGAAGCCATCCTTCGCATGCTTCTGCTTGCAGGCGTCGGGCTTGCCGAAATCGGTCGTGCAGGTGTCGGCCTCGTAGCCCGGCGCGCAGCGGGTTTCCGCGATGCATTCCTCGACATAGCGGGGCGCCGCACGAGGGGCGGGTGGGTCGGTCTGAGTGGCGGCGGGCTGTGCCGCGCCGGCAGTCGCGGCGACTGCGGACAGCAACAGCGAAAGCGGCCCGCGCAAAGCGCGCCAGCCACAAACGGTGAATCTGGTAGAGGTAAGCTTCATCGATGTTCCTTCATGCGGGTTGCGGGAAGACAGAAGTGGTTGTATCAAGCATGAACGTCGCCGGGCATGCGACATGGCATGCACGACGACGAACAGGTGTTGCCACGTTTCCCCAAGCGTGCACCCCCGCGCGGCGATGCGCAAGCTGTGGCGCAGTCACGACAGGTTCGAAGGCAACCGGACCAGCATGACATGCGGGCAAGTGCAGCTGTATAGACCGGCCCTGCGCGCGCTGGATCGCGCAGGTCGGGTTAGCGGTATTGACGCGGCAGGAGTCCTCCCGCCCTCGCGTCGTGGCGATTCAGCGTTCGGCTGGGCTGGTTGTTGCGCGAACGCGCAAGAAGTTGCGACGGCCGGGATTGTCCGGCGCCGCGGCTTGGGGTGTCGCTTCAGGCGGAGTCATCAAGGCGAGCAAGCGCGCTTGCGCTTCCCGACGCGCGCTGTCCTGGGTCGCGAACGCGCCCATCGGCGAACACAGCGGCAGGCTTGCATAGCCGCCCACCGTTTCTATCCCGCCGCTGACAAAGTCGAAAGTTCCGCCAGGGAGCACTTGCCGGGCTTTCTTGCCGATCAGCGAGTAGTCCATCGCCGTCCTGGCAGGCGGCAAAAGTAACGCGCTCATGAACCATGGCGTGATCAGCACGCCGATCCAGCACTCGCCGATTGGTTGAAAGTCGACCGCTTCCACGCCGAGGCGGGCGTTGTAGATCGGCAGATCGCTCATCTGCGTTTCACCGATGCGGCGGAACTGGTCGACCAACTCCGCAACACGGCACGCGATCTCGGTCATCGGACACCTTCGGCGACAAATCTAAGCGACTGCGGAAGAAGCCGGCGCACGCAACTCGGCCACCAGCCCGAGCCCGCGCAACTCCGCGACGATACACTCGGCCGCGCGCCCGGCGGCCCGGGCGACTTCGGGCGACAGGTCCAGACCCAATCCGAGGTCGACCGGCACCACGCCGATCAGGGTGATCGAGGTTGGCGTTTCATCGGTAAGAACCAGCGTCGCGAGGACGTCGGCCACGCCGAGCTGGTGCGGGGAAGAGCGGTTGCGGAACAGAGCCGGCACCTGCGCATCGGAGAGCCTGATTACCGATGCCGGTGGCGCGTCTGCCCGCACTGCATCGCAGATCAAAAGGTGGTCGCAGCCGGCGATCGCATCCAGCAAGTCCATGCCCGAGGTACCGCCGTCGAGCAGTTCGACGCCCGCGGGCATGAGATAGCGCCCGGCCAGCGCCTCGATCACACGCACGCCGACGCCCTCGTCCCGGAGCAGGATATTGCCCAGACCCAGCACCAGAACCCGCATCAGCAGGCCTTGACCTGACCGAGGTGTCGCTGGTCGACATCCACCAGATGGACCGCGCAAGCGAGGCAGGGATCGAACGAATGCACGGTGCGCAGCACTTCCAGCGGCAGTTCGGGATTGGCCACCGGGTTGTCCATCAGCGATGCCTCGTACGGTCCCATGCGATCGGCATCATCGCGCGGCCCGGCGTTCCAGGTGCTGGGCACCACCGCCTGATAATTTTCGATCTTGCCGTCCTTGATGACCGTCCAGTGCGACAGCACGCCGCGCGGCGCCTCGTGGAAACCGAAACCGCGGACCTCTCCCTTGGGAAAGACCGGGCGGTTGAAGGTGGCGAAATCGCCCTTGGCGATGTTGCCGATCAGCAGTTGCCACTGATCCTGCAGCGACTCCAGCAACACCGCGCAGCGCACCGCCCGCGCGGCAATGCGGCCGATGGTCGAATGCAGCGCCGCAACCGGTATCTTCGAGCCTGCCACGGTACTGGCGATGTCGAGCGCGCGAGTCAAATGACGTTTGGTCGGTTCGTGGCCGGCGGCAACCATCGCCAACACATTGGCAAGCGGTCCGACCTGCACCCGCTGGTCGTAGAAGGTGGGCGCCTTGACCCATGAATACTTGCCGTCGTCCTGGAACTTGGTGTGCTGCGGATTGGTTTGCCCGTCGTATGGATGGCGCGCCGCGCCGCCGCCCTGGTACTGGTACCAGGCATGCTTGACACTCTCCTTGACGCCGTCGCGGAAGTAAGCATCCTGGCTGCTGGTGATCGGCTTGAAGCTCGCCAGGTCACCCTTGGCGAGATAGCCGCCCGGCAATGCAAACTGGGTGCCCTTGGTATCCAGCGGCAGATCCGGTACCGACAGATAGTCGGTGATGCCTGCGCCATGGCCCGTCCAGTCGGCGTAGAGCGCCCCGACTGCCGCGACATCGGGCAGCAACGCCCCATTGACGAACTCGCCCAGCTTGTCGATCTCGGCCTTGATGGCGTAGAGACGCTCCAGCGTCAGCGTGGACTGGCTCTCCGGGTTGATCGGATTGGCCACACCGCCGACTGCGAGATTCTGGATGTGCGGCGTCTTGCCGCCGAGAATGGCGACGATCCGGTTGGCCGTCCGCTGGTACTCAAGCGCCTGAAAATAGTGGGTCGCGGCGAGCAGATTGGCTTCCGGTGGCAGCTTCATCGCCGGGTGTCCCCAGTAGCCGCTGGCGAATACACCGAGTTGCCCGGTTCCGACGAAGGCCTTGAGTTTCTCCTGAATCTTGCGAATCTCCGGCACGCCGTTATTCTGATAGTCGGGCGACAGCGTGGCGCCCAGCTTGGCCGCGGCTTCCGGGCTGGCCGAGAGCGCCGACACGATATCCACCCAGTCGAGCGCGCATAGCTGATAGAAGTGCACGATGTGATCGTGGATGCCGTGCGCCGTGATCAGCATGTTGCGGATGTACTGGGCGTTGAGCGGCACTTCCATGCCAAGCGCGTTCTCCACCGCGCGCACCGAGACAATGGCATGGACGGTGGTGCACACGCCGCAGATGCGCTGGGCGAAAATCCAGGCATCCCGCGGATCGCGGCCCTTTAGAATCGTCTCGATGCCGCGCCACATCTGCCCGGACGACCACGCCTTGGTCACCTTCCCGCCATTGATCTCGCAATCGATGCGCAGATGGCCTTCGATTCGGGTAATCGGGTCGATGGTGATTCGGGTCACGACGGCCTCCCCTCGGATGCGTTGGCGCTGCCGTGCAACACCGGCAGGGTCTTGACGAACAGCAGATAGAGCATGACTTCCAGGCAGATCACACCGATGGTGATCATCAGTTCCGGCGCGGAGGGAAAGTACACCCAGCCGTTGCCGGGATTGACGGCCATCAGGTAAGAGTCGATCCGGTACAGCGAACCGGCCGCCAGCAGGCAGATCGCCGCCAGAAAGCGCAGCCGCTGGCTGGCGCGGCCGCCGGGCAGGGCAAGAATGAACAGGGGCACGAGGAACAGCGCCGACTCAATGAGGAACAAGTTGCCGGACAGATCGCCGGCGAAAGCCAGATCGACATGGTCTCCCGCCGCCAGCGCGCCGAAGCGGATCGCCAGGAACAGCGCAAGCAACCCGGCAACGATGCGCGACAGTGCCGCCAGCAATGCCGAGTCCGAGCGCAAACGGAACGCCCGGCTGACCAAAGTCGATTCCAGCAGCACGACGCCATAACCCATGCTCAGTGCGGAGATCAGGTACAGCAGCGGAAGCCAGGTGGTGTACCACAGCGGCGAAAGCTTCGATCCCATCACCAGCAGAACCGAGCCCAGCGAGGACTGATGCATTGTCGGCAGCAATACCCCGAGCCCGATGAACACGTACATGTAGCGCTGCAAGAACGCCCGCCACTTCTCCAGCTTGTAGCGCTGCCTGAAAGCGGGGGGCATACGCTCCAGAAATACCGGTGCGAACTCGATCCACAACACCGTGGTATAGGCCATCACGCACAGCGCGACCTCGAAGATCACCGAATTCAACTGGGCATACCAGGGCATGAGCAGATTGAAGGCGTTCCAGTACCGTCCGAGGTCGATCATCACCGCCATGCCGGCCAGGGTGTAGCCGAACACCCCGCTGAGCAGCGCCGGCCGCATCAGCGGGTGATAGCTATGGCGGTTGAAGATGTAAACCAGCAACGCCATGGCATAACCGCCGCAGCCGAAAGCGGTGCCGACCACCACATCCACCGCGACCCAGACCCCGAGCGGGTAGCCGTTGCTCATGTTGCTGACATCGCCGAGACCGAACATGAAGCGGCGCGCAATGAAGTACAGCCCGATCAGCACGAAGATGCCGAGAATCAGAAGCGGTTTGGTGAGAACCTTTCCGCCCAGCGGACGATGCGCAATCTCGCTCACGACGGCAGGTCCTCGTCTTTGCCGGATTTGACGCCGCGCCGCGCCAGCGCCACCAGTCCGGCGAGCAGAGCCAGCGGTGCCACCATGCCCTTGTACAGGGTGTGCTGCATGCCCTCCGACACCGCGGCATACGAGTAATCCGGCAACTTGGGCAGGCCCAGCCTCTCGTGTGGCACGCCTGTCAGGTAGCGCACCTGAGTGCCACCGGACTCATTCTTGCCGTAGAGGTGGGGCTGGTACTGGCCGAGGGGCGCCTCGTGTGCGAGCCGGTCGCCGCCCAGCTTGCCGCGGGGGAACGAATACATCTCGCCCGGTTTGCCAGCCAGCCGCCGCTCCGCTTCGGCCTGCAGTTCGGTCACCATGCCGAACAGCGAGGCGCCGGTCGGGCACACGTCGCAACATGCCGGCAGCTTGCCCTCCTTTTGCAAGTGGTTGCAGAATTGGCACTTGTTTATCCGGCCGAAGGTCTCGCCGAACTGGTACTGCGGCACGTTGAAGGGGCAGCCGTAAACGCAGTAGCGGCAGCCGATGCAAGCGTCCGGATTGTGGCTGACAATGCCGGTTTCGGGATCCTTTTGCATCGCGCTGACCGGGCAGACCGATATGCAGGAGGGATCGACGCAGTGCAGGCAATGGCGCTTGACGAACGCGAAGCCGTCCTTCTCGCGGTCCTTCTGTTCCATGGTGCCGTTCTGGTACACGCGGATCACGTTCAGCGTGTAGCCGGAGATGTCTTCCGCCATGTCCCAGGCGCCTTCGCCCCAGGCCACCAGATGCGCCGGCTGATCCGCCGGCATACCGTTGGCCTGCTTGCACGCAGACACACAGGCCTTGCAGCCGACGCATAGCGTCGAGTCGTAGAGCATGCCGACCGCTTTCGGCGGCAACTGCCTCGGCTCGCGCCGCTCGAAGGGCGCAGCCTCCGCAACCGGTGACGCGGCGACGCTAACCGCACCCGCGGCGGAACCCTGCAAGAACCTCCTGCGACCCAGACTGATGCTCATGAGCGTGGCCTCCTACTTCTCGCCGTCGTGGCGCGACTCGTCCGGCGAGTCGCCCTTGCCATCCATGCCACGCATGGCCATCCCGCCGGCACCCACTGCCAGGCCGGCGACGCCGGCGATTACCGCCGCTGCGGCGGTGGTGACGCCGTGGCCCTTGGTGGCGTCAACCGACGGGAAAGCCGTGGGCGGTGAAAAGGTCTTGACGGTGGCAAGGGAATGCAGTGGCTTGGTAAAGCCGACTCCCTCTTCCGTGCAGCCGAAACACGGATGACCGATGCCTATCGGCCAGTTGCCCTCGCCGACATCGCCGAAGCCGATGGCGGGGCAGTTGGCATGGGTTTCCGGCCCCTTGCAACCGATCTTGTAAAGGCAGAAACCCTGGCGGTGTCCGAAATCGCCAAACTCCAGGGCGAAGCGGCCGGCGTCGAAATGTGGGCGCCGCTCGCAGTTTTCGTGGATGAGCCGGCCATACGCGAATTTCGGCCGGTTCCTGGTGTCCAGTTCCGGCGGCTTGCCGAAGGTCAGCAGGTACAGAACAGTCGAGAGGAAGTTGTACGGATTGGGCGGGCAGCCGGGAATGTTGACCACGGTTTTGCCCGGCAACACCGCATGTACCGGTTTGGCTTCCGTCGGATTCGGATTGCTCGCGGGAATGCCGCCCCAGGAAGCGCAGGAGCCGATGCCGACGATTGCCGCCGCGCCTTCTGCGGCCTCGCGTACCGTGTCGAGGATCGGCTTGTCCGCCACCATGCAGTAGATCCCGCCGTCCCTGGTCGGGATCGAGCCGTCCACCACCAGGATGTACTTACCCCAGTTCTCCTTCATCGATTTGGCGCGGTACGCCTCGGCCTGATGCCCGGCGCCGACGCACAACGCTTCGTGGTAGTCGAGCGAGATCATGTCGAGGATCAGCGTCTCGAGCGTCGGGTGGTAGGCCCGCAGGAGCGATTCGGTGCAGCCGGTGCATTCCTGCGCCGACAGCCAGACAACCGGCGGTCTGGCAGCCGCCGTCGCGGCTTCCGCAATGCGGATGCCCATCGTCGACGACAGCCCCAGCGTGGCGGCAACGCCGGTGCAATAAGTCAGGAATTCGCGCCGCGTCAGCCCCCCCAGCGCCCCCTTGTAACCGTCGAGGTCATGAACGTTGCACGCCTCGAAGTCTCGATCCTCGACACCATTCATCGCGCCGCCCCCCCTATCGCATCGTACTCACCGAAATCGGCGATGCCAGGTGGAAGTCGTTCCGGTTTGATCCTCGTCAACATCCGGGCGATTTTTTGGGCATGTCGTGCGGTTGAGTTCCTATCCTTGTTACGACATCCCGTTATCGCCGCCTCGACGCGAGGTTGTCTTGCGTGGTGCGGCATAGTGCGCCGCACCATTTTGGGCGCGATCGAAGGCGGCTGGCTTGCTACGTTGCCGGGCAGAGCGCAAGCCCGGCCCATGCCGCGCGGTTGGCGCCAACGCGAACGGGCATGGCAGGTTCTCGACGGCGCAACACCACGAACTCAGGAGGGGGCGACATGCGAGCAGGAAGGATTCGGTCGGCAGCCATTGCCACCTGTTGCGCAGTGCTCCTGGGGGCGGGTTTGCTCGGGTATGCGCAGGTTGCGCTGTCGAAAGACGTCGCCGAGCGCTACGCCGCAAAGCCGGCCGGCTGGGACAGCCCGGCCGGCAAGTGCGTGGTCTGCCACAGCCTGGAAAGGGGCGGTGCCACGAGGGTGGCGCCGAACCTGTGGGGTATCGTGGGCGCGCAAAAGGGTCGTGCAAAAGGCTATGGCTACTCGCTTGCGCTGGCCAAGGCAGGCGGTGTGTGGACCGAGCGGGATCTCGACGAATACCTGAGCGCGCCGAACCGGTTTCTTCCCGGCACCAGCAAGACGATCTCCGGTCTGCCCAATGCCAAGGAACGCGCCGAACTCATCGCATTCCTGGCCACCTTGAAGGATTAGGGCCTCTCGCGACCGTTGCGCGTGACTGCCGGCATCGCGCGATGAAGGCGTTTCAACAATCCCGAAGGCATGGAGCGTCGCAGACCACTTCAAGCGCGGAGCCATTCTTCTGCCGGGCGAGCCGCTTGGCGGACTGCAGAACGATGTTCAATTTCTTTTACGTTTAAGGTTGACAAGGCGTATATTGACCGACGTTTGCGGGGGAGCAAACTGCAAGTCGGGTGTTCGATGTCGAGACGCACAAGCGCGAGGCGGTGATCGAGGTCCGCAGTTGATCACGCCGGTCGAACCCACCACACTGCCGTCCGAGCATGTCATCAACTGAGTCGAAGGGGAGGAATCAGTCATGACGCGTACCTTTCTTTGCACCATGTCCGCTGCCGCCTTGCTTTTTTCCGCGCCGGCTTTTGCCGCGCTGGACGATGCCGCCGCAAAGGCGGTGACCGGCAAGGCTGCCTGCAACGCCTGTCACGCGGTCGACAAGAAAATCGTGGGTCCGGCCTACGTCGAGATCGCCAAGAAGTACAAAGGTGACGCCAAAGCGCTGGCGACGCTCACCGGGCAGGTGCGGGCCGGCGGCGCGGGCAAGTGGGGACAGGTTCCCATGCCCCCGAACCCGCCCGAGAAGATCAGCGACGCCGATCTCAAGGCCGTCGTGGAGTGGATCCTCTCGAAGTAAGCGGGCGCGGATTGCCGGAATCTTCCCGGCGATCCGCGGGACGCTTGCGCCCTCTCACGACGCGCCCAGTGAGGCAGCCGGACCATGATTTGCCCGGATCGATGGCAGCCATGGTCCTTGGCGCGCGTGTGTCGCCGAAAGGTCGAAACATGGCACTGATCGACTGCGTGCTCGACGCGCTACTTCCATGAACACGCGCTGGCTCGCCTTGGTGTGCGTACTGTTCGCGGTTTCGACGCAGGCCGCGGAGGAAGCGTCTGCGGTGCCTGCCGCCCCGGCAACAGCACCAGCCCCGGCCGCTGCACCAGCCGCGACACCAGCCCACCGGCCGTTGCGGCAAAACGTGATCCCCGCGGCGCCCGCCGCCCCCACCGATCCGGAAACCTTTGCCGGATATGTCCAGGCACCGCCGTTCAAGGTCGTGCCGCAGAAGGACAAGATCGCCTTGTATCCGTGTTCGCAGTGTCATAAGGCGATGACGCCGAATCCGACACCGCGCAAGCTGGAGGCAGCGCCGCATCAGGCGGCGTTGAAGCATGGCAAGGGCCGCCTGTGGTGTCTCAACTGTCATCTGATCGACGATCGCGACTTCCTGCGAACGGTCAGGGACCAGAAGGTGGACTTCGACGATGCCTACCTCGTCTGCGGCCAATGCCATTTCAATCGGCAGAGGGACTGGTACCTGGGCGGCCACGGCAAGCGCGTCGGCAACTGGCAGGGGGAGCGCACGCTCTATTCCTGCACCCACTGTCACGACCCCCACGACCCGATTACCAAGCCGCGCGAACCGAGCAAGGCGCCGCCGGTGAGGGCCGGACTGCAACGAATGGGACCGGTGGCCCATGAGTCGGGAAAAGTGTGGGAGCGCCAGTCGCATGGCAAGGTGGAGACGAACAATGAGCGATGAACGCGAGCGCCCCGCGGAAGGCGACAATTTCAGCCATTACCGGCGGCACTTCCTGAAGGGTCTGGGCACGGTCGGCGTGGCGGCCGGCGTTGCTGCGACGGGTGCGGCGCCGGCGCGCGCCGCCTGGGGCGGCAGCACGCTGGGAGATGCGCTGGGGGATTTCTTCCAGGACCACTATCAGCGCATGACGCCCGAGGAGATGAAGGACGCCCTCGCCCGCATCGAGCGCAAGGCGAAACGCAAGTTCGGTGTGGACATCACCTGCGTCGATACGCCGCCGATTCCCGGCGTGGTTTTCGGCTATGCGCTGAACATTTCGAAGTGCAAGGGCTACCGCGACTGCGTGCAGGGCTGCATCCGCGAGAACAACCAGGGCCGCGACTCCCAGGTCCAGTACATCCGCGTATTGCAGATGGACAAGGGCAGCATGAACCTGGAGAAATCCGAACACTATTACGCGCCCGAGTCGGTTCCGGTGGACGGCAAGTTCTATCTGCCGGTGCAGTGCATGCAGTGCGACAACCCGCCGTGCGTCAAGGCCTGCCCGGTTCAGGCCACCTGGAAGGATCCGGACGGCATCGTCGTGATCGACTACGACTGGTGCATCGGTTGCCGCTACTGCATGGCGGCGTGTCCCTACTGGGCGCGGCACTTCAACTGGACCGAGCCGCAGATTCCGGCGCAGGAACTCAATCCGGTGACCAACTATCTTGGCAACCGGCCGCGTCCCAAGGGCGTGGTCGAGAAATGCCATTTCTGTACCCAGCGCACGCGCAAGGGCCGCCAGCCCGCCTGCATGGAGGCCTGCCCGACCGGCGCGCGGGTGTTCGGCAATCTGCTCGACCCGAAGAGCGAGATCCGCTACATCCTCGAAAACAAGACCGTGTTCCGCCTCAAGGAAGAACTCGGCACCGAACCGAAGTTCTGGTATTACACCGACGCCTGACGGACGACGAATGACCTTCTTTCACTTTCTCCGGGACGGCGCGCGCGAGATGCTGCGCGGTAGCCGCGCCTACTGGATCTGGCTCGGGATTCTGGCTGCGCTGTTCTTGCTCGGCGCGCTCAACTACTTCGGCCAGTTGCGCGACGGCCTGGTCGTCACCGGCATGAGCGATCAGGTTTCCTGGGGCTTTTACATCGCCAACTTCGCGTTTCTGGTCGGCATTGCCGCCGCCGCGGTGCTGCTGGTGATACCCGCCTACATCTTCCATCGGACGGACGTGAAGTCCGTCGTGCTGCTCGGCGAAGGCATGGCGGTTGCCGCAGTCATCATGGCGATGCTCTTCGTGCTGGTCGACATCGGGCGGCCGGATCGCGCCTGGCATGTGATCCCCTTCATCGGACGTTTCAATTTCCCCAGTTCCCTTCTGGCCTGGGACATCGTGGTGCTCAACGGCTATCTCGCGCTCAATCTGCTGATCCCCACCTACGTCCACTACTGCCACTACCGCGGCCGCGAGCCGAACCTGCGCCTGTACTTTCCGGTCGTCGTGCTGGCCATGTTCTGGGCCATTTCGATCCATACCGTCACCGCGTTCCTGTTCTCGTCCAACTCGGCGCGGCCGTTCTGGAACGTCGCGCTGCTCGGGCCGCGCTTTATCGCATCGGCATTCGCGTCGGGGCCGGCACTCATCATCCTCACCCTGCAGGTCATCCGCCGCGTCACCGACTATCCGGTCAGCCAGAGCGTCATCGAGACCCTCGCGCTGATCATGACGGTGGCGATGCAGATCAGCCTGTTCTTCGTCGGCGCCGAACTGTTCACCGACTTCTACAGCGAGACCAACCACGCCGCCTCGATGCACTACCTGTTTTTCGGCCTCGACGGATTTTCCGGGCTGCGCCCGTGGATCTGGCTCGCCGTCGCGCTCAATCTGGTGGCCGTGACCATCCTCTCGATTCACCCGCTGCGCCGCCGCATGCTCACCCTGAACATCGCCTGCGCCTGCGGCTTTCTCGGCATCTGGCTGGAAAAGGGCATGGGGCTGGTGATTCCCGGCTTCATCCCGACGCCGCTGGGCGAGATTTTCGAGTACGTGCCGACGGCGCAGGAATTCACCATCGCCATCGGCATCTGGGCATTCGGCTTTCTGGTCTTCACCCTGCTGGCCAAGGCGAGCATCGCCATCGAACTGGGCAAGGTTCGGGTCAGTCGTGACACCAGCCGCCAACCGTTGACCGGCGCTTCAGCCACCCCCGCGGTGGCGCATCAGGACTGACCGCCGCCCCGGCGCCGCAACCGCCGGGCCGGCAATCCGCAAAGCAACACCGGGCTGCAACCCGCATGGAATGGCGCTCTGCAGCCATGCAGGCCTGCAACCCGCATGAATCGGCCCTCTGCGGGCATGCAGGCTGAAGACCGCCTATCCATGCGGGTCTCGGGCCATCTGCCTGGAAGCCGGATCAGCCGCGAAATCCGGTCGTCGGCGCGCACGGCCTGCGCAAGCCCGACCGCGCCGCGTTGCCTACTGGTAGCGCCGCAGAACGGTTCTGATATCCGTCGACCCGGATTTCTCGATTTCCTCCAGCGTGATCACCTTGACCGGCGACGAGATCTTTTCACCCTCCGCACGCTTGATGTTCGAACCGGTAATCTCGACCCGCTTCGGGCGAACCGCGGCATTCTCCGCGCTGCGCTCGATCGAACTCTCCGCAGCCTTGACCGCCGGGTCAGCGGCCGGCTCTGCCGCGACGGCCGTTGCAGCTACCAGCGCAGTCGCGGTCGCGAAAACACAAAGTGCATGGTTCATCTGATGTCCCCCCATGTTGTCGGCTACGGGAAAACCAAACCGGCGCTTGCACACCGTTGATCGACCCAATCGGCGCCGGTTCCGCGAAATTCACGTCGGAACGCGGCGATTTCCAAGGGCGACTTCGTCGCCCCGCCGTGTCCCTCGGCATCCGATCCATACGAAGCCTGGCGGCGGGCAAGGCTGGGAGCGCCTATCCATGCGGGTCGCGGGCTGGTGGTGCCCAGGGCACCTAGAAAGCTCGAATCTGGCAATCTCGTCCAGACGGAAAGAACAAGACCTGATGCCACCTCGTTGCACTGTCCCCATTATCCCCACTAGCGCGCGCGCGCCCAGGCAGCGGCTTGGTCGAAGTAGTGCCGTTCAGTCCAAACGGTAGGGTTCCAGTCGTTACCTATTCGATCCAGTGCATCGAGCGCACTTCCGCGGTCTCGCGCTGCCACTGCCAGATTGAGCAATGAGTTCCAGTCGCGATTGCGCAACCCGTACTGGTTCTCACGCACCTTGTAGGCATTCTTCAACGTTGGCCAATCGAACCCCACCTCGGATTTGAATAAGTCACCACTGGAAATCGTTCGCAATAGCATGCTGGCGATGTATGAGTATGCGACCAACCCGTCATTGCCGCCGGGAGTCCGCAGGACAGATTCGATGTACGCGGTAAGTTCCCCGGGCTTGCCGGACCATTTTGACTGCAACAGATCTGCTCGCTGGGAGTAGTAGTGGAAGTAGGCCGGATGAACCGCGATGGCCTGCGAGTACAACGTATCAACTAGCTTGCGCGCGGATTCACCTTGTGCAGAAAGGATCTGCAGGTAGCGCACGTGAGGGTCCATATCCGTGGGGACTCCGTCTAGGGTGGCCCTTTGCAGCCGAAGGCCCTCACGAAATTTCTCCCATTGTTCGGGCGCGACATTGTTCGAATAGCTTCCCCCGCGTTCGGTCCACGCGTAAGTGGACCAATGCTCAGCGACCGCAATACGGGCCGCAACCGATTTCGGTCGCTTTGCCTGCCAATCCAAAAGACAGCGCCGCTTGGTTTCTCGTGAAATTTCACTTTCGTACCCGTACGATTGGGAACTTCGGTAGGCGCCTAGCGCACCATAGAAATGGTAGAGCTTAGCGTTGCCGCCCGTTGTCCGTTGATTCGGGTTCCTGTAGTCAGTCGCAATGGACTCCAGATCGTCGTACCGACCGTCGAGCAGCAAGGATTCCGCCTTGACTCCTATATCGGTTGCTTCGCGGTCTGGCGCAGCGTGCGCGACTGTCATAAGTAGGGATAAGATCATTAGACTCGCCAATCTTTGGACGGTTGTCATTCGTGAGTTCCTGTCTGTAGATCTGAGTTTCGGTGTGCCGAGCAATGTATATTCGGACGGTCGTGCCAGCCGCGTTGAGCAGAGCGTCCGAGCGAGCAGGTTGATCGGTATTATCATTTCTGTTGTGCGATTCGTGACCGGCGAATACAGCGACTAGTTTCATTCGGAAAACCGGTCAAACGGCCATTGCAGCCGCGAGTGTCCAAGCTATCCTTGTCATATTCTAAACGTGAGCCGAGTGTTCTACTGGTTCTGGTTCATCTGACCATAGTGCCAATTTGCTTTTGGTCGACTACCCAAGTTTGGCTAGAGGAGTCTTGACACCCGCTCCGGCGGTCGCCCCACCACCGCCTTGTCCCCCTTCACGACGATCGGCCGCTCGATCAGGATCGGGTGTTCGACCATCGCGGCGATCCAGTCGGCGTCGCTCAGCGCCTTGCCGGCATACTGTTCCTTGTAGATCGCCTCGCCCTTGCGCACGAGTTCTTCCGGTTTCATGCCGAGCTTGTTCAGTATCGCTTTGAGCTGCGCGGCGGTGGGCGGGGTTTTCAGGTATTCGATCACCTCGACCTCGACGCCGGCGTCCTGCAGCAGCTTGAGCGCGTCGCGGCTCTTGCTGCAGCGCGGGTTGTGGTAGATGACGGGTGGGTCGGCGGCCATTTCAGACTCCCGCGCGTTTGCGCTGCTTGCGTTGCGGCTGCGGCGCAAGACCGGTGGTGCGCGCCAGATCGATCAATGCGCGCAGGGCATCGTTGACGGCCCGGCTGTTGGGGAACCTCTTTTGCACTTCCGGGTCGAGCACGACGACGTTTGCCGCCTTGAGGCAGCGCGCCACGTACTGGCCGCGCACCTTGGTGCCGGAATGCTCGTGCTTCTTGTCGGTGTGAGCTTCATTGTGTTTCATTGCAGAATCTCCATCGCTGACGAATTCATTCAAGTCTACCGAACCCCGCGCTCGGCGAGAAAATCGGCCATCACCCTGGCGGTGTGCGATTGCGCCGGCCTGGCGGCGAACTCTTCCGGCGTGCCTTCCATGACGATGCGGCCGCCGGCATCGCCGCCTTCCGGGCCGAGGTCGATGATCCAGTCGGCCTCGGCGATGACATCAAGATTGTGCTCGATCAGCAGCACCGAGTTGCCGGCATCGACCAGCCGGTGCAGCACGCGGATGAGCTTCTCGACGTCGGCCATGTGCAGGCCGACCGTCGGTTCGTCGAGCACGTAGAAGGTGTGCTGCCTGGCGCCGGCGCGGCCGGGGCGGTTGGCGGCATCGGCACCTTCGGCGCGCACCTTCGAGAGCTCGGTCACCAGCTTGATGCGCTGCGCTTCGCCGCCGGAGAGCGTGGGGCTCTGCTGGCCGAGCGTCAGGTAGCCGAGGCCGACATCCTGCAGCAGCCGCAGCGCGTGGTGCAGATTGCGATGCGCGCTGAAGAATTCCACCGCTTCATCCACGCTCATCATCAGCACCTCGCCGATGCTCCTGCCTTTCCAATGTACGGCCAGCGTCTCGGGGTTGAAGCGCTTGCCGCCGCATTCGTCGCAATGCACCTTTACGTCGGGCAGGAAACTCATCTCGATCTTGCGGATGCCCTGGCCCTCGCAGGCCTCGCAGCGCCCGCCCGCGGTGTTGAACGAGAAGCGCGAGGCGGTGAAGCCGCGAATGCGCGCTTCTTCGGCTTCGGCGTAGAGCTTGCGAATCGCATCCCAGAAGCCGACGTAGGTGGCGGGGCAGGAGCGCGGCGTCTTGCCGATCGGCGTCTGGTCGACTTCGAGCACGCGGCCGATCGCCTCCCAGCCGCGCATGTCCGCGCAGCCGGCGAGCGGCACGTTCTTGTGCACGCGCTCGGCGCCGACCAGGCGCCACAGGTTGTCGTGGATCACCTCGCGCCCGAGCGTGGATTTGCCCGAGCCGGAAACGCCGGTGATGACCGTGAGCCGGCCGAGTGCGATGCGCGTGGTGAGGCGTTTCAGGTTGTGCAGATCGGCATCGACGATGTCGACCGCCGGCGTGGCCTTGGTCACCGCGCGGCGCGCTTGCACCGGGTGGCGCAGCGGTTCGCGCAGAAAGCGGCCGGTGATCGAGGTGGGCGAGGCCATCAGTTCCTCGGCGGTGCCGGCCGCCACCACATAGCCGCCCTGCGAGCCGGCGCCGGGGCCGAGGTCGACCACGTGATGCGCGCGTCGTATCGTGTCTTCGTCATGCTCGACCACCAGCAGGGTGTTGCCCTTGGCTTCGAGCTTTTCCAGCGTGTCGAGCAGGATGCGGTTGTCGCGCGGGTGCAGGCCGATGGTCGGCTCGTCGAGGATGTAGCAGACGCCGCGCAGGTTCGAGCCCAACTGTGCCGCGAGGCGGATGCGCTGCGCCTCGCCGCCCGAGAGCGTGGGCGCGGCGCGGTCGAGCGACAGATAGCCGAGGCCGACTTCGCCGAGGAAGGCGAGGCGGGATCGCAGTTCCGTTACCAGGTCGCGCGCGATCTCGGCCTCGCGGCCGTCGAGCGAAAGCGTGTCGAAGAATCGCGCGGTGTTGGCCACCGACAGCGAGGTCAGTTGCGAGATCGAGCGATCGCGATAGCGCACGTTGCGCGCCACCGGGTTCAGGCGTTCGCCGTGGCAGGCGGGGCAGGGCTCGGCCTCGCCTTCGAACCAGTCGTTCCACCAGATTTCCTCGCCGCTCTGTTCCTCGTTGAAGCCTTCGATCTTCAGGCCGGTGCCGTAGCAGTCCTCGCACCAGCCGTGCTTGGAGTTGTAGGAGAACAGGCGCGGATCGAGTTCCGGATAGCTGGTGCCGCAGGCCGGGCAGGCGCGCTTGGTGGAGAACACCGTTTCGTGGAGTTCGACACCCACGAAGCCCCGTTCGTCCTGAGCACTTCGACCCGGCTCAGGGCCGGCTTCGCGAAGCGAAGTCGAAGGACTGTCCGCTATTTCACGAGCTTGGTCCTTCGACTTCGCGCCGGCTTCGCCAGCGCTACGCTCAGGACGAACGGGGGTGGTGGCGTCGGGGCGCGCGGATGCGGGCTGCGCGGCGTCGAAGGCGGCGGCGAGCGCATCGAGCGGGCCGATCAGCCTGGCCACGCCTTTGCCATATTGCAGCGCCTGGGCCAGTGCGCTGCGCAGCGCAGCTTCGTTCTCCGGCGTGATGACGAGGTCGGCCACTGGCAGGTCGATCGCGTGTTCCTTGAAGCGGTCGAGCCGCGGCCATTTCTGAGTCGGCAGAAATTCGCCATCGACGCGCAGGTGGGTATAGCCCTTGCCCCTGGCCCACTTGGCGAGGTCGGTGTACAGCCCCTTGCGACCCACCACCAGCGGGGCGAGCAGGCCGACGCGCTGGCCACGCCAGTCGCGCAGGATGCGCGCGGCGATGGCGTCCGGCGACTGCGGCGCGATCGGCGTGCCGTCGTTCGGGCAGTGCTGCACGCCGAGCTTGACGTAGAGCAGGCGCAGGAAGTGGTAGATCTCGGTCAGCGTGGCGACCGTGCTCTTGCGCCCGCCGCGGCTGGTGCGCTGCTCGATCGCCACCGTCGGCGGGATGCCCCAGATCGCATCGACATCCGGCTTGCTCGCCGGCTGCACGAACTGGCGCGCATAGGCATTGAGCGATTCGAGATAGCGCCGCTGCCCCTCGCCGAACACGATGTCGAATGCCAGCGTCGACTTGCCCGAGCCCGACACGCCGGTAATCACGGTGAACTTGTTGCGCGGCAGAGAAATGTCGATGTTCTTGAGATTGTGCTCGCGTGCGTTGTGGATGCGGATGGAATTGTCGTTCGAGCGGCTGTCCAGGTGGTAGTGCACGGCCGGTTCAGCTGCACCCGCCTCCGCGAAACCCGTTCGCGCTGAGCGTAGCGCGTAGCGCGGAGTCGAAGCGGCAGCCTCTGGTGCTTCGACTTCGCTGCGCGTCGCGCTACGCCCGTCCTGAGCAAAGTCGAAGGGCTCAGCACGAACGGGGGAAGGCGCGAGGGCGCTCTCGTACTCGCGCAGCGCCTTGCCGGTGTGCGAGCCCGCGCACACCATCACTTCACCCGGCGTGCCGGTGCAGACGATCTCGCCGCCGGCCTCGCCGCCTTCCGGGCCGAGGTCGATGATCCAGTCGGCGGCGCGGATGACGTCGAGGTTGTGCTCGATGACGATCAGCGAATGCCCGGCGTCGATCAACTGGCGGATTGCGCGCAGCAGCCTGGCGGTGTCGTCGAAATGCAGGCCGGTGGTGGGCTCGTCGAACAGGAACAGCTTGCCGCGCTTCAATAGCCCCTTCGGCGGCGTGCCGGATTCGACCAGGTGGCCGGCGAGCTTGAGGCGCTGCGCCTCGCCGCCGGAGAGCGTGGGCACCGGCTGGCCGAGCCGCAGGTATTCGAGGCCGACATCGGCCAGCGGCTGCAGCGCGCGCTTGACCTCGGGATGCGCGGCGAAAAAGGCCACCGCCTCGCTCACCGTCATGTCGAGCGCATCGGCGATCGACTTGCCGTCCAGCTTCACCTCGCGCACTTCGGCGCGGTAGCGGGTGCCGTCGCAATCCGGGCAGCGCAGATAGACATCCGACAGAAACTGCATTTCCACATGCTCGAAGCCCGAACCGGAGCAGGTCGGGCAGCGGCCGTTGCCGGCATTGAAGGAGAACGTCCCCGGCGTGTAGCCGCGCTCTTGTGCCTGCGGCGCAGCGGCAAACAGCTTGCGGATGGCATCGAAGGCGCCAACATAGCTTGCCGGGTTGGAGCGCGAGCTTTTGCCGATCGGCGTCTGGTCGACCATCACCACTTCGGCCAGCCAGTCGTCACCGAGCAGACGCGCGTGCGCGCCCGGCGTCTCGGTCGGCTTGCCCTTCTTCTTCAGCAGCGCGGGGTAGAGCACATCCTGTATCAGCGTGGATTTGCCCGAGCCGGAAACGCCGGTCACGCAGACCAGGTGGCCGAGCGGGATTTCGACGCTGACGCCCTTGAGGTTGTGCTCGCTCGCGCCTTCGAGGATCAGCTTGGGCGCGGCAGGCTTGACCGTGCGCGGCCGCACTCCGGCGTCAGCGCGCTTGCGGCCCGACAGGTATTCGGCGGTCAGCGTGTGCGCGGCGCGCAGTTCGTCCGGCGTGCCGTTGAACACCACGTTGCCGCCGCGCTCGCCCGGGCCGGGGCCGATGTCGAGTATGCGATCGGCTTCGAGCATGATCTGCGGATCGTGCTCGACCACGACCAGCGAGTTGCCGGCATCGCGCAGGCGGTGCATCACGTCGATCACCCGGCCCATGTCGCGCGGGTGGAGGCCGATCGACGGTTCGTCCAGGACGAAGAGCGTGTTCACCAGCGAGGTGCCGAGCGCGGTGGTCAGGTTGATGCGCTGGACCTCGCCGCCCGAGAGCGTGCGCGACTGGCGGTCGAGCGTCAGGTAGCCGAGGCCGACTTCGCACAGGTAGCGCACGCGGGCGCGGATCTCGGCCAGCAGCAGGTCGGTGGCCTCGTCGAGCGGCGCGGGCAGGTGCAGGTCGTCGAAGAAAGTGCGCACGCGCTCGACCGGCAGCAGCATCAGGTCGTGGATCGACAGGCCGGCGAGGCTTTGCAGCGTGGCCTCGCCGAAGTGCGCGCCGGGCGGTCGATAGCGATTGAACGGACCGAGCGCGGTGTTCGCATCGGCGAGCGTTCCGACGCGCCACAGCAGCGCATCGGGCTTGAGGCGCGCGCCGCAGCAGGCCCCGCACGGCGTGTAGGCGCGGTACTTCGACAGCAGCACGCGGATGTGCATCTTGTACGCCTTGGTTTCGAGCCAGGCGAAAAAGCGCCGCACGCCATACCATTTGCCGGGCCAGGATTTCTCCCAGTTCCTGAAGTCGGCATCGCCTTCGAGCACCCACTGACGATGTTCCTCCGGCAGGTCGCGCCAGGCGATGTCCATTGCCACGCCGTGCTTGGCGCAATGCAATTGCAGATCTTGCTGCGATTCCTTGTAGCTCTCGGTCTGCCAGGGTTTGATCGCGCCGCCTGCGAGCGACTTCGCGGTGTCGGGTATCACCAGTCCGAAGTCGATGCCGATTACGCGGCCGAAGCCGCGGCAGGCTTCGCAGGCGCCGATCGGCGAGTTGAAGGAAAACAGCGACGGCGACGGGTCGCTGTAGTGCAGGTCGTCCTCGGCGCAGTGCAGGTCGCTCGAATAGCGCCAGGCGGTTGCCTGATTGGCGGCATCGTCGGCTGGATCGCGATCCCCGTCCGCAACAACCACATTCACCCGTCCTGCCCCCACCCGCAGCGCGGCTTCCAGCGCCTCGACGATGCGCGCGCGTTCGGTGTTGCCGGCGCGAAAGCGGTCCTGCACCACGTGCAGCACATTGCCTTCGCGGGCGTGGATGCGCGTGTAGCCCTGCGCGTTGAGCAGTTGCTCGACTTCGGCCTCGCTGTAGTTCTTCGGCACCGTGATCGGAAAGGTCACGATCAGCCGCGGGTCGCCGGCCGCGGCGGCGCGGGCGATCAGGTCGTCGCAGATCGCTTCCGGCGAATCGCGCCGCACCGGCTTGCCGCAGGCGCGGCAGTGCAGGTGGCCGGCGCGCGCGTAGAGCAGCTTGATGTGGTCGTTCAGCTCGGTCATCGTGCCGACCGTCGAGCGCGAGGTGCGCACCGGGTTGGTCTGGTCGATGGCGATGGCCGGCGGAATGCCCTCGATGCGATCGACCGCCGGCTTGTCCATGCGGTCGAGAAACTGCCGCGCATAGGGCGAGAAGGTCTCGACATAGCGGCGCTGGCCTTCGGCGTACAGCGTGTCGAATACCAGCGAGGACTTGCCCGAGCCCGAGACGCCGGTGACGACGATCAGCTCGTTGAGCGGGATCTCGAGATCGAGGTTCCTGAGGTTGTTCTGGCGCGCGCCACGAATGCGGATGGCGTCGTTCTTGTCATTGGACATGCGGGCGGGCGTGGCCGGGGCGGCGTGGCGAATGTGGGTCGGCGGACACGGCGGGGGTCCGCCGTGTCCCTATCCGTACATTCTACTGCCGCGGCATTGCGCCGCCGGCTGTCAGAACAGCCTGAAACTGTCGACCAGAATGCCGCCTTCGACGTTCTTCTCGCGCTTGCTGCGGCGGCGGAAGATCTTCTCCTGCGCGGCGGCCGGCAGATCGGTGAAGGTGATGACGTTGCGCTCGATCAGCACGTCGACCAGGTCTTCGAGCACGCGGATCAGGTCGAGGTCGAGCGACAGGAACTCGCCGTTCGGTCCGGCCACGTCGCGGCCGAGAAATGCCGCGACGCGCGGGTCGCCGGCGGCGATGCGCTCGGTTGCCTCGGCCGTGGCCTCGCGGTGCAGCGAGATGACGTTGCCGGCGGTGTCGGTGTGGATGTAGGGCATGCTCGAGTCCTGAAAAGCGGCGTTGCACGCGTGCGCAGCGCACGCTCCCGAGCAGGTAACGGCATGGCGGCGGGAGACTTTAGCCGGCTTGCGGCGCCTTTCAGACCTGGCCGCGCGAGGACAACTCGTTCTTCAGGTAGGCGTAATAGATCGGCGCGGCCACCACGCCCGGCAGGCCGAAGGCGGATTCCATCGCCAGCATCGCCAGCAGCAGTTCCCAGGCGCGCGCCTGGATCTGCGAGCCGACGATGCGCGCATTGAGAAAATACTCGAGCTTGTGGATGACGATCAGGAACACCAGCGAGGCCGCTGCGATCTGCGGCGAATGGGCCAGGCTCACCACCACGATCACGGTATTGGAGATCAGGTTGCCGATCACCGGCAGCAGGCCGGCGATGAAGGTGACGGCGATCAGCGTCTTGGTCAGCGGCAAGTGCACGCCGAACAGCGGCAGCACGACGGCCAGATAAAGCGCGGTGAACGCGGTATTGACCGCGCTGATCCGCACCTGCGCGAAGACCACGCGGCGGAACGCTTCGGCCAGACGCGCGGCGCGCTCGATCAGGGCGCGGGCGAGCGGCCGGTACTCGGCGATCGGCCGCACTTCGTAGAGCGCCACCATCGCGCCGATCACCAGTCCGACCAGGATGTGGGCGAAGCCGCGCGCCGCCTCCTTGCCGAACACCTGCAACTCGCCGGTGTGCGAACGCAGCCAGCCGACCATGCCCTTTTGCAGCGCGTCGGTATTCTCCGGCATGTGTTCGACCATCCAGGCCGGCAGCGAGGCGCGCGAACTTTCGAGGATCTCCGCCATCTTGCCGAGCAGCGCCGACAGGCTGCCGGCGTCGCTGCGGAAGAAGGCGATCACGCCGACGATCGCGCCGACCACGGCGCCGACGATCAATGCCGAGAGCAGCGAGACGCTGACCAGCTTGGCGCGATCGTCGGTGATGTGGCGGCGGATGAAGGGCACCAGCAGGTGCGTCAGTTGATGGACCAGCAGGCCGGCGAGCAGGGCGCCGATCAGGTGCAGCGGCAGCAGCAGCAGGAGCACCGCGCCGGCGATGATCCACGCGGCGATTTCGTGGCGGGTCGGCGCAACTGACGGTTCGTATCGATTGGTCATGGGTCTGCGGGGACGGTGGCGCAGACCCAAGGATACGTCATTCCGGCGGCTGTCTGCCTGCAGTAGACGGCTCGGCCCCAGGCGCTGGACTCTGCGCTTGCGCGGACAGGGCGCCGGCCGGCGGCGTGCCCCACACCTGGGCGACCCGCGCGTCGCGTCCGCAGGCGTTGCGGTAGTAGGCGTAGCGCAGCGGATTCTTGCGGTAGAAGTCCTGATGGGCTTCCTCGGCGCGGTAGAAGGCGCTGGCCGGCGCGATCTCGGTGTAGATGGTGGGGAAGCGGCCGCTCGCGAGCAGCGCGTCGCGGCTGGCGTCGGCAGCCTCGCGCTCGGCATCGTTCTGCCAGTAGATGCCACTGCGATACTGCTCGCCGCGGTCGCAGAACTGCCGGTTGCGCACGGTCGGATCGATGTGGTGCCAGAAGTAATCGACCAGTTGCGTATAGCTGACGCGCGCCGGATCGTAATACACGCGCACCGCTTCGGTGTGGCCGGTGCCGCCCATGGCCACCTGGTAATAAGTGGGATTGGGCGCATGGCCGCCGGTGTAGCCGGATTCCGCCTCGTACACGCCGGGCAGGCTCTCGAAGTCGAACTCGATGCACCAGAAGCAGCCACCGGCGAAAATCGCGCTGGCGGCACCGGCCGGAATGTGCTTCATCGGGTCGGCGTTCGAGGCGCAACCGCCGAGCGTCAGCGCCAGGGCGCAGAGCAGGGCTGCCAGGGTGCGCTGTGGCCTCATGTGCGCAGCACCGGCAGTGGTTCGCCGCGCGGCACGAACGCCAGCGCGACACCGTTGTTGCAGTAGCGCTTGCCGGTCGGCGGCGGGCCGTCGTTGAAGACATGTCCGTGATGGCCGCCGCAGCGCGCGCAGTGATATTCGGTGCGCGGATAGATCAGCTTGAAGTCGGTGCTGGTGCCGACCGCGTCGGCCAGCGGCTGATAGAAGCTCGGCCAGCCGGTGCCGCTTTCGTACTTGGCCTTGCTGTCGAAAAGCGGCAGGTTGCAGGCGGCGCAGACGAAAGTGCCGTCGCGCTTTTCGCCATTGAGCGGGCTGCTGCCGGCGCGTTCGGTGCCTTCCTCGAACAGCACGTGGTAGGCAGCCGGCGTCAGCAGCGCCTTCCACTCGGCCTTGCTCTTGACCAGTGTGGCCTTGGCGCCATCGCCGCCGGCAAACACGGCGCGCAGGCCGCCGGCGCCGATCGCCGAGGCTGCGGCGAGCCATTTCAAGGATTCTCTGCGGGTCATTCGATTCTCCGGGGTGCGCCCGCCTTCGAGCGGGCCGGGGCACGAAAGTTCGTGCGCCATCGATCGATCAGACCGGCGACCCGCCGCGCACCTTACATCGAACCCGTTGCCGCGCCGTGCCAGGCGCCGCAGCGGCCGGTGCGCTCCCGCATGGCACCGCTGCAAGCCGCATGGATAGGCGCTCTCCGGGCAGGCATCGCGTAGACCGCCTATCCATGCGGCCTCCGGGGTAGGCGCTCAGCGCCAGCGGTTGATCGCCTCGCGCGTGTCGAGCGCCACGCGGCGCGCCTGCGCGGCGAAGTCCTCACCCGTCCCGGCGTAGAGAATCGCGCGCGAAGAACTGATCATCAGCCCGCTGCTGGCATTGCTGCGCCCGGCGCGCACGGTGGCTTTGATGTCGCCGCCCTGTGCGCCGATCCCGGGCACCAGCAGCGGCATGTCGCCGGTGAGTTCGCGCACCCGCGCCAGTTCCTGCGGGAAAGTCGCGCCGACCACCAGCGCGCAGTTGCCGTTGCGGTTCCAGGATGTGGCGACCAGCCGGGCGACCCGTTCATAGAGCTTCTCGGTGCCGCCCGCTTCGCGCGCGACTTCGCAGAACTGCAGGTCGCCCCCGCCGGGGTTCGATGTCCTGCAAAGCAGGATCACGCCCTTGTCGGCGTGCGCGAGGTAGGGCTCGACCGAATCGTGGCCGAGGTAGGGATTGACCGTCACCGCGTCGGCGCGGTAGCGCTCGAAGGCTTCCTTGGCGTACTGCTCGGCCGTGCTGCCGATGTCGCCGCGCTTGGCATCGAGGATCACCGGGGTGCCCGGATGCGCGGCGTGGATGTGGGCGATCAGGCGCTCCAGCGCATCCTCGGCGCGATGGGCGGCGAAGTAGGCGATCTGCGGCTTGAAGCAGCACACCAGGTCGGCGGTGGCATCGGCGATCTCGCGGCAGAAGCGGAAGATTGCATCCGGTTCGCTGCGCAGATGGGCGGGGAATTTCGCCGGCTCGGGATCGAGCCCGACACACAGCAGCGAGTTGCGCGCTTGCCAGGCGGCGGCGAGGGCGGCGGTGAAGTTCATCGGGGTTCCTGAATTGCGGTTCGCGCCGGCGGATGGGCGCGGCACGCATGATACGGCCTTGCCCGGCGCACGTCACCGGCGCGCCGGGGTGCGGCACAGCGGCGCCAGGGCGATCAGTCCGAGCAGCGGGCCGGGCGCCAGCCACCAGGCCACGCGGGCGCCGATTTCGCCGACCAGGTGCGAGGCCAGCGCGATCGAGCCGACGGTGATGGCGAAGCCGAGCGAATTCTGGATCGCCAGCGCCGAGCCGACGATTTCCGGCGGGCAGGCGCGCGCCGACATCGCCGAGTACTGCGGCGAATCGGCCACCACCGCGGCACCCCACAGCAGCAGCAGCGCCAGCAGCGCCCACGGCGAAAGCAACGGTGCGAGCAGCGGAAACAGCAGGCAGCAGGCGCCCGAGATGGCCAGCGCGGCGGCGGCCACCCGCGCGCTGCCGGCGCGCTGCGAGATCAGACCGCCAGCCACGCAGCCGAGCGCGCCGATGCCGATGATGGCGAAGGCCAGGGCGGAGACCGGCCAGCCGGTGCCCGCCGGCAATCCCGCTTGGGTAGCGAGGATCGGCACGATGGTCCAGAATGCGTACAGTTCCCACTGGTGACCGAAGTAGCCGAGCGCCGAGGCGCGGAACTCGCGATTGGCAAACGCCAGGAACACCCGCCCGAGCTTGAGGTGCGTCACGCCGGCGCGCCGTTGCAGGTGCGGCCCGTCGCCCAGCGCGAAGATCGCCGCCGCGGCCAGCAACGCCAGCAGCGAGGAGGCCAGGATCACCGCCTGCCACGGCCAGCCGACACCGACCAGCCGCGTCAGGTGCGGCAGCGCGGTGCCCAGCGTGAGCATGCCGACCAGTTGCGCCAGCGCGTTGCCGGCGCGCTGCGGCGCCCAGCTCACCACCAGTTTCATGCCCAGCGGATAGACGCCGGCGAGCGCCAGACCGACCGCGAAGCGCAGCGCCATCGCGCCGGGCATGCCCTGGGCGAGCAGCGCGAAGCCGGCATTGCATGCCGCGCCGGCCACCGCGCAGCCGGCGAAGATGCGGCTGGCCGGATAGCGGTCGGCGAATCCGCTAACCGCGAAGACCAGCGTGCCGAGAATGAAACCCGACTGCACCGCGTTGGTCAGCCAGCCGATATCGGTTGCCGTGGCGCCCCAGGCGCGGGCCAGATCGTCGGCGGCGGCGTTGGCGGAAAACCACAGCGACGTGCCGAACAGCTGCGCGACCACGATAACGGCGATCGGGTAGCGCCGCACGGCCCCGCCCGGCTGGCGTGGTCGCTCCATCCGGATTGCCCGGGACGAGGCCGCAGCCGGGCGCCCGGCTCAGCGCTTGCCGTAAGCCGGCGCCGATCCGCGCTTCTCGAAATATTCGTCGTAGCGGTGCACGAAGTCCTTGCCGGCCACGGGCAGGTGGCAGGCGCGGCAGGTGGCGATGTCGTCGCTCGACGGCGTCCTGGCGTCGGCCTTGAAGCCGCTGTAGATCCAGTCGCCGTTCTTCAGTTCGGCCGGCGTCACGGTCTCGCCCCAGCCGGCGCCCTTGCCCATCACGAATACCTTGGCCAGCGCACCCTTGAGCAGCTTGCCGTCGGCGCCCTTCATCAGCGTGCCGTCGGGATTCTCGCGCGCGGCGAAAATGTCCATCACCGAGATCGTGCCATTGGGAAACGGGTCGCCGGCCCTGGTGGCGTGGCCAGTCGGGTTGAGATAGATGTCGCGGACCTGCTTGGCATCGGGGCGGTCGATGTTGACGAGAAACTTCGGCCAGCTTCGATAGTCGGCTGGCACGGCAAGCTCGCCGTCCTTCGGTTTCGCGGCGGAACTGCCGCCCATCTGGGAACAGCCGCCGGCGAGGGCGAGCAGGGATGTGGTGATGGCAAGGCCGGTGTATCGAGTCATGGCGGATCTCCTGTCGAAAGGTGATGCTGGGCGGGTGGGGCCGTCTTCGTCGATGCGGTCTTTGGTGCGGCGGGCAAATCGCGGGCAGTGGCTCATGGTTTGTCCGCCGCTTCCTTCGTGCCGGCTTCGGCCGGATTGGCGGCCTCCGGCGGCGGCGGTTCGGCCGGGGTGGCGGCGCGCACCGTGTCGAGCGGCTCGCCATGCGGTACCGGCTTTTCCGCCGCCGGCTTTTTCTTCTTCTTGCGCACTTCGCGCAGCGTGTCGGCGGCGGCGGGTTTGCCCGGCTTCGCGGGCGCGGCTTCGGCCGCCGCCGCCTCGCCCGGCGCAACCTGTGGCGAGGGCGCGGCCGGTCGGGGCCGCAGCGGTGCATCGGCGGCGCAACTGCTGCCTGCCTGCGGCTGGCGATTGATCTCGTCGCGCAACTGGGGGACCAGCGTCTTGAGTATCTGGGTCGGCAGGGCGCTGGTGAACTGGTACTTGGCGGCCTCCGGTCCCTTGACGTAGGCGGTGAGCGTGCCGAAGTGGCGCTCGCCGATATAGAAGACGAAGGTGCCCGACCGGCTGACCACGCGCGAGGACAGCAGCACGCCGCCCTTGCCGTAGGTCTCGAAGCGATGGTCGCCGGTGCCGGTCTTGCCGCCCATCACCAGCGGCGTGCCGTCCGGCGCGGTGAAAGAACCTTTCAGGCGCTTGGCGGTGCCCGCTTCGACCACCAGCGCCAGCGCTCGGCGGGCCGCCCGCGCCACCTCGGCCGGCATCACGCGCTCGCCGGCCACCGGGCGGGCGGCGAAATGCGTCTCGTAGGGCGTGCCGGCGGCAAACTTCAGCGCGTCGAGGCGCAGCGTGGGCATGCGCACGCCGTCGTTGATGAGGATGCCCATCAGCTCGGCCAGCGCCGCTGGCCGGTCGGCCGAACTGCCAAGCGCGGTGGCATAGGAGGGCGAGAGCGAATCGAACGGGTAGCCGACGCGCTTCCACATCTTGTGGATCTCGAGGAAGGCCTCCAGCTCGACCAGCGTGCGTATGCGGCTGTCCTGGGCGCCCTTGCGTCGGGTCTTGAACAGCCAGCCGTAGACGTTCTGGCGCTCGCTCTTGCTCGCTTCCAGCACCTGCTGCAGGGTGACGCCCTGGTGCTCGCGCAAGTAGCTGACCAGCCACAGTTCGAGCGGATGCACGGTGGCGATGTAGCCGCGGTCGGCCAGGTCGTAGCGTTCGATCGCGTATTCATCGTAGAGGCGCGCGACCGCGGCATCGTCGATCTCGCCTTCGGGCAGATTCTGCTGCAGGAACTCGGCGAACCGGCCCATGCTCGCCTTCGGCTCGAAGGTGCGGAAGATCGTCGCCAGGCGGCGCGGCGTCGCCCGGATGCCCTGCAGGAACAAGGCTTCCGCCTCGGCCGCGTCCTTGCCCTGGTATTTGCGGTAGAAGCGCTGCAGGTAGGCGCTGCCCTCGCGGTCGGCGAAGCGCGCCAGATATTCCTGACGCTTCGGGTCGTCGTCGTCGTCGAGCAGGGTGGCGCTGGAGTTGGGCATGTTGAACATCGTGTGGTACACGATGTCGCGCATCAGCCGGATGAACAGCAGGTTGACCGAGCGCTGCAGCCCCTCGCGCACCGTGACGATGCGGCCGTTGTCGCCGGCGTCGAAATTCTGGAAGTGCAGCAGCCCGCCGCCGGTGAAAAACCCCTCGCCCGGACTGCCCGAATACTTGCGGTCGAGCGCCGCTTCGAGCATCGCATCCAGGCGGTGCGCCTCGTTCTTCGCGCCTTTCAGGTAGTCGACCGCCCAGCGCGTGATGTGGTCCCGGCCGGCTATCGGCACGGCCTTCAGTTCGTCGGCGCTCAGGGGTGCCAGTTTCGCGTGCAGCCGGGCGACGATTTCCAGATAGGTGACCAGGGTGCGCAGTTTGGCGGTCGAACCGAGATCGAGCTTGGCGCCTTCGTTGATGTCGAATGGCTGGTCGAAATTGTCGGTCTGCACGCGTACCACGTTGGCATCGGGCAGGCTTTCGAACAGGGTGAAGCTGTAGATCACCTTCGACGGGTCGGAACCGGCGAGCAGGCGCTTCTCGGTCAGGCCGGCGGCCGCCGCCACCTCGGGCTGCGAAATCTCGCGCAGCCGCGCCGTCACGCTCTGCTGCAGGCGGGCGTCGAGCGTGCTCGCGGCCGACAGATCGAGCCGGTCGAGTTCGTACAACTGGCGCATGCCGAGCAGGCCGGCCAGGTGGGTGCGCGCCGCATTGGCCGCCTTGCGGCTGACGAAGGACGCGCGCGGCGCCCCCAGGCTGCCCTGGCGCTGGGCCAGCGGGGCGGCGAGCGCGGCGTCGCGCAAATCCGGCGCGATGATGCCGGCATTGCCCATCAGGCGCAGGTAGGTGCTGGTGAGCAGTTCGAGATCGCCGAGATCGCCGGTCAGATAGCCCGAGGGCCGGCGTTGCGAAATCATCAGCGAGAGCGCCTGCTTGTAGGCGGCGCCGCGCTCGGCAGCCGGCGCCGCCTCGTCGCGCAGCAGGCGGTTGGTTTCGTCGAAGTCGCGGCCGTACCAGGCCCACATGCCGTCGCCCATGCCGATCACCTCGCCATAGCCGGGGCGCGCCGCCAGCGGCACGGTGTTGAGGTAATCGAGCACCAGCTGGCGGCGCACCGGGCCGGTGTCCTCGCCGCCCAGATAGGCGCGCAGCGAGGCCGAGGCCATTTGCCGCAGCTTCTCCTCGCCCGAGACGGTGCGTCCGTCGGGCGAGTGGCGGTACTTCTCGATCTGGGTGGCCAGCGTGCTGCCGCCTGGCGCCTCGTGATCCGGGTTGAGCTTGTGCACCACCTGGTCGATCGCCGCCTTGGCGAAGCGATCCCACTCGATCGCCGGGTTCTTGGCCGGGTATTCGTTGGACAACAGTTCGCGGTTCTCGATGAACAGCAGGCTGTCGACCAGCAGGCGCGGCACTTGCTCGAAACTCGCATACACCCGTTCGGGATAGCGCACTCGAAACAGGTCGCTGCCGGCGCAGTCGAGTACCGACAGGCCGGCCTGGGTCTTCTCGCGATAGGGCAGGAACAGTCCGAAATCGGCGACTTCGGCCATCCGAGGCGCGATGCGCGCCTGGGCGGCGATGCCGAAGCCGCGCCCGGCCAGCCGCTGCGGCAGCGAGGCGAGCGCGGCATAGCCGAGCCGTTCGTCGAACGGACCGTGCTGCGGAAAGCGGATCGAGTCGCTGATGCCCTCGCCGAGCCGGTACTGCATGTCCTGCGCGAGATCGGTGAGCAGGCGCGACTGTATCGGCGAGGCGTTGATTTCGTACCACGCGATCGCGGCGCCGATGACGATGGCCAGCATCGTCACAATCCACAGGCTGATCTTGATTCGGCGCCAGTAGGTGCGCCAGCGCCCTCCCGGGGCGGGAGCGGCGTCGGTCATGCTTTGCGGGCCATCGTTAGAATGTGGGTTCCTGACGCTTGCTCAGGCCGACATTATGCCGCCGCCAGCAAACAAGTTGGCACTCGCGATATGCCGCTGCGCAAACCGCGCCCGTTTGCATGCGCCGGCGCCGTCGGGCAGCGGCGACGTCACCTGGGCCGGTTGCCTATCCCCGGGCGCCGGCAGGGCGCGCAGACAGACGCAAGACCAGATAACCGGCTATCGCCGAAAGCAGCGAACCGAGCATGATGCCGATGCGTTCATCGACCGGCAGGGCGGCATCGGGAAAGGCCAGCGAGGCGACGAACAGGCTCATCGTGAAGCCGATGCCGCACAGTATCGACACGCCGTAGAGCGCGCCCCAGCCCGCGCCTTCGGGCATTCTCGACAGACCGCTGCCGATCAGCAGCGCACTTGCCACGAACACGCCGACCTGCTTGCCGACGAACAGGCCGGCGGCAATGCCCAGCGGCACCGGGTGGGCGATCATCTGCATGCCCATCCCGCCGAAGTCGATGCCCGAATTGGCAAACGCGAACAACGGCAATATGGCAAAGGCCACCGGTGCGTGCAGATCATGTTCGAGCCGGCGCAGCGGCGCGTTGCCCGGATCGCGGGTGCGCAGCGGAATGGTGAACGCCAGCAGCACGCCGGCGATGGTGGCGTGGACGCCCGATTCGAGCACCGCCGCCCACAGCACCAGACCGACCAGTAGGTAGGGCGAGATTCGCACGATGCCGCGCAGGTTCATGGCAACCAAGAGCAGCAGCGCCGCGCCGGCCAGCGCCAGCGCGGCGATCGACGGCGCCCCGGCGTAGAACAGCGCGATCACGACGATTGCGCCGAGGTCGTCGATGATCGCCAGCGTCAGCAGGAACAGCTTCAAGGCGCGCGGCACCCGCTCGCCCAGGAGCGAGAGCACGCCGAGCGCGAACGCGATGTCGGTGGCGGTCGGAATCGCCCAGCCGCGCAGCGCCAGCGCGTCGCCCTGGTTGAGCACCCAATAGACCAGCGCCGGCACCGCCATGCCGCCGACCGCCGCGGCCAGCGGCAACGCCACCTGGCGCGGATCGGAAAGCTCGCCTTCGAGCGCCTCGCGCTTGATCTCGAGCCCGACCAGGAAGAAGAAGATCGCCATCAGCCCGTCGTTGATCCAGTGGTGCAGCGACTTGTTGATACTCCACTGGCCGGCGGAGAACGACAGCGGCAAATGCAGCAATCCGTTGTAGGCGTCGGCCAGCGGACTGTTGGCCGCCAGCATCGCCAGTGCCGCGGCGGCGACCAGCAGGATGCCGCCCGCGGCTTCGAGGGCGAGGAATTCCTGGATCGCCGAAGCGATGGTCGGGCGCGGCAACTGATGCGACATCTTGTTTCGTCCGGGTGCGGCAAACAGGATCGCATCATAGCGCCGTCCTGCGCCGCTGGCTGGCTGCAACGGCGGGATCTATCGCCGCGGCGCCATGCCCGGCATACTGGCTGCCTGTTCGAGTCTGCGAGGATTTTTGCCATGGATTTTGCATTGCAGCCGCCGCCCGTGCCGGCCGTGGCGGTGAGCGCCGGCGGGTCGTTCCCGGTGCGCCGGATCTTTTGCGTCGCCCGCAATTACGCCGAACACGCGCGCGAGATGGGGTCCGACCCGGTGCGCGAGCCGCCGTTCTTCTTCACCAAGCCGGCCGATGCAGTGGTGGCCAGCGGCGCGCTGCTGCCGTTTCCGTCGCGCACCGCAAACCTGCATCACGAAGTCGAACTGGTGGTGGCGATCGGCCGCGGCGGTGCGGACATTCCAGCCGGCCAGGTCGATGGCGGCCACATCTTCGGCTACGCGGTCGGCATCGACCTGACGCGGCGCGACCTGCAGGCGGCCGCCAAGGCCAAGGGCCAGCCGTGGGACATGGCCAAGGGCTTCGACCGCTCGGCGCCGGTCGGCCCGATATCGCCGCTGTCCCGCGCCGGCGTCATGACGCGCGGCCGGATCGAACTGCGGGTCAATGGCGAGGTGCGCCAGAGCGGCGACATCGCCGACATGATCTGGCACATTCCGGAGATCGTGCAGGAGTTGTCCGCCTTTGTGGCGCTGGCGGCGGGCGACCTGATTTTCACCGGCACGCCGGCCGGCGTCGGGCCGGTGGTGCGCGGCGACCGGTTGGAAGCGCGCATCGAAGGGCTCGATCCGCTGACGGTCAGCTTCGCCTGAGGCGAAACGCACCCGTCTGCCCGGGCTGGAAGGCGCATGGAATGGCGCTCTCCGGCCACCCCATGCTGCAGGCCACAAGGCACGCGGCTCCTGGCATGGCATGCCCGCATAGCGCCATTCCATGCGGCTCTCGAGGGTGGTGCCAGTGCAACTCCGTGCGACTCGGGCAGACCGCAACGCGGGCGGCGTCGGTCGCTGGCGCGGCGGTTCTCAACCGCCCGCTTTGCCCCAGGAATCCTTGAGCGTAACCGCGCGGTTGAATACCGGGGCGCCGGCACGCGAGTCGACATGGTCGGCGACGAAGTAGCCGTGGCGCTCGAACTGGAAGCGGTCTTCCGGCTGCGCGTTTCTCAGCGCCGGTTCCAGTTGGGCGACGATGGTCTGCTTGGCTTGCGGGTTGAGGTCGTCGAGCCAGTCGTGCTCGACCTTTTCTTCATGCTGGTGCAGCTTGCCGCTTTCATCGAGTTCGGTGCTGTGATGGTCCGGCGCGTGGCCGGCAGCCGCATGTTCCTGCTGACGCTTGCCCGGATTCGGCACGCGGAACAGCCGGTCGTACAGGCGCACCTCGCATTGGTAGGCGTGCTTCGCGCTGACCCAGTGGATGTTGCCCTTCACCTTGTAGTTGTCGGACCCCGGCGTGCCCGACTTCGAATCCGGCATGTACTCGCAATGGACGGCGGTGATGTTGCCGTCGGCATCCTTGTCGGCGCCGACGCACTTCACCACGAAGCCGTAGCGCAGGCGCACGGTATTGCCGGGATAAAGGCGGAAATAGCCCTTGGGTGGGGTTTCGACGAAATCCTCGGCCTCGATCCACAGCTCGCGGGTGAACGGGATTTCGCGTTGGCCCAGTTCCGGTTTCTGCGGGTGGTTGGGGGCGTGGCAGATCACTTCGTCTTCGGCCGGAAAATTGTCGATCACCAGCTTCAGCGGATTGAGTACCGCGATGCGCCGTTGCGCGCGGCCGTTCAGATCGTCGCGCATGCATTCCTCGAGCACGCTCATGTCGATCCAGGAGTCGGCCTTGGACACGCCGATGCGATCGGCGAACAGGCGGAATCCCTCGGGCGTGAAGCCGCGCCGGCGCGCGCCGACGATGGTCGGCATGCGCGGGTCGTCCCAGCCGTCGACATGTTCTTCTTCCACCAGCTGGATCAGCTTGCGCTTGGACAGCACGACGTAGGTCAGGTTGAGGCGGGCGAACTCGTATTGCTTCGGCAACGGCTGCGCCAGAAGTCCGCCTTCGGCCAGCCGCTCCAGCACCCAGTCGTAGAACGGCCGCTGGTCCTCGAATTCGAGCGTGCAGATCGAGTGGGTGATCTGTTCCAGCGCATCCTCGATCGGGTGGGCATAGGTGTACATCGGATAGACGCACCAGGCATCGCCGGTCCGGTGATGCTCGGCGTGCTTGATGCGATAGATCGCCGGGTCGCGCATGTTGATGTTCGGGCTGCCCATGTCGATCTTCGCCCGCAGCACCATGCTGCCGTCGGCGTGCTTGCCGTCGCGCATCTCGTGGAACAGGCGCAGCGATTCGTCGGCCGGGCGGTTGCGCCAGGGAGAGTCGATTCCGCGCTCGGTCAGCGTGCCGCGGCTGGCGCGCATTGCCTCCGCGCTTTGCAGGTCGATGTATGCATTGCCCGAGGTGATCAGGTACTCGGCGGCGCGGTACATGAAACCGAAGTAGTCGCTGGCATAGAACAGGTGCGATTGGCCGAAGGCCTCCCAGCCGAAACCCAGCCACTTCACCGCATTGATGATCGAGTCGACGTACTCCTGCTCCTCTTTCTCCGGATTGGTGTCGTCGAAGCGCATGTGGCAGACGCCGCCGTAATCGCGCGCCAGGCCGAAGTTGAGGCAGACCGACTTGGCATGGCCGAAGTGCAGGTAGCCGTTGGGCTCGGGCGGGAAACGCGTGCGGATCCTGGCCGGGTCGGCCGCGCCCGCGGCGTGTTGCGCGGCATCGCCCGGCGCGCCGCCCCAGCGGCGGGTGGCGAAGCGGTCCGCCGCCAGATCGGCATCGACGATGTTGCGGATGAAGTTGGTGATGTGGGCGGTGTCGGGGGCGTTGCGGTCACTCACGGGGTATTCCTGTATGCGGTCGCGCGCGGCGCGCGGGGACTGGCTGGATTGGGCCCATTCTACCGTGGCGAGCCGGCGCATCAGCGCACTGTAGCGGGCGGAACGACCGCGTATTCCGGGATTCAAGGTTTTCAGCCGGCGGCCGTAGATTGCCCAGGAGTCCTGTGGCCACCGAAAGATGCGCACCGATTCAAGCAAAGAAACCAGAGGGTTACGACGTGGACAGGCCGTGCGGCCGGCGCCGGCGGGCGATCTCGCGGGTGCCCTGCGTGAGAAAATCCACACCCTGGCGCGGATTGCCGCGGCCTGCCTCGCTTGCGCCGCGGCCGGCGCGGCCGTGGCCGGCGACGACGAGGTTCCGGCGCTCGAGGATCTGCTCAAGGCCGAGGTGACCAGCGTCGCGCGCAAGCCCCAGGCGCTGGCCGACACGCCGGCAGCGGTCTATGTCATCACGGCCGACGATATCGCCCGTTCCGGCGCGACCAGCATCCCCGAAGCGCTGCGGCTGGCGCCCGGCGTCAACGTGGCACGCATTTCCAATGCCATGTGGGCGGTCACGATACGCGGCTTCAACGGCCGCTTCGCCAACAAGCTGCTGGTTATGATCGACGGCCGCTCGGTCTATTCGCCCCTGTTCTCCGGCACGCTGTGGGAGGCGCAGGACACCCTGCTCGAGGACATCGACCGTATCGAGGTCATTCGCGGCCCCGGCGCGGCCATGTGGGGTGCGAATGCAGTCAATGGCGTCATCAACATCATCACCAAGCGGGCGCGTGCCACCCAGGGTACGCAGGTGGTTGTCGGCGGCGGCACCACGGAACGCGCTTTTGGATCGGTGCGGCACGGCCTCGCGTTGGGTGACGACGCTCACATGCGCCTCTATGCGAAGGGTTTCGCGGTGGATTCATCGGTGACCGCCGACGGCAGCGAAGGGCGCGACGAATGGCGTAGCCAGCGCGCGGGCATGCGTTATGACCGGCGCCTCGGCGAGGGCCGTCTGACCTTGCTGGCGGACACGTTCCACTACACGGCGGGCGATCAATGGGTGGTGCCCCGCATCACGCCCTTCATGACGCCACCGTACACCCAGTTGTTGCCGCAGGACCAGGCCTCACACGGCGCAAGTGCTTCCCTGCGCTATGAATGGAGCGGTGCCAGCGGCGCGGAGAACGCCCTGCAAACCAGCTTTGCCCACAGCAACTTCGGTGTCGGCCAGACGATTGCCGAGGATCGCGAAACCATCGATCTGGACTTTCAGCAGCGCATCCAGTTGGGAAAGTCGCACGATGTCGTCTGGGGACTCGGCTATCGCCACAGCCGCGACCAGATCGATGCGTCGGGAAACGTCGAGTTTGCGGTGCCCGGCAGAAGTGCGCGTCTTGCCGCGGTCTTCGTGCGCGACGAGATCACCCTGGTACCGCAGCGTTGGCACCTGACGCTGGGCACTCGTTTCGAGCACGACAGCTACACCGGTTTCGATGCCCAGCCCGATCTGCGCTTGCGCTTCTCGCCCGACCCAGCGGATACGCTTTGGGCGGCGATTTCGCGCGCGGTGCGGACGCCCTCGCGCGGCGAACGCGACGCGCAGATCGGCAATTACAGCGCAGCGCCGGGTACGGAGATGAACCCGATGCCGCTTCCTGCGCTCCTGCCCTTGGTAGTGCCGGAAAGCGACTTGCGCCCGGAACGGCTGACGCAACTCGACCTTGGCTGGCGCAAGCAATTCTCTCAGCAACTGGCAGTCGACTTGAACGCCTTCTACGGCCGTTTCCGTGACACCGTAGCCTCGCGCTCCGGAGATCCGTCGCTGATCTTCGCGCAGTCTCCGTTCGGGCTGGTACCGGTTGCAATCAGTAGTCCGGTCGTTCGCGACATGCGCATGCCGGCACGAACGAAGGGCCTGGAACTCAGCGCCGACTGGCGCGCGATGCCTTCATTGCGCCTGCAGGGAAGCTACTCGTTGTTGAGCCTGCGGGTTACCCCACCGGGAAACCCGGCTGGCGATTCGCTGGCAGCGTTGTACGAGGGCAGCGCCCCGCGCCGGCAGTGGTCATTGCGCGCCGCGTGGGATGTAGCGCGCGGACAGCGTGCCGATCTCTGGCTGCGCTGTTCCGGTGCGCTGCCGCCGATGGGCATACCCGGCTACACCACGCTCGACCTGCGCTACGCCTGGCGGGCCAGCGAGAACATCGAATTGTCGCTGACCGGGCAGAACCTGCTCGATTCGCGACACCCGGAGTACGTCGCGGAGTACCTGACTTCTGAACCGCTGCAGGCGCAGCGCGGGGTCTACCTCAAGGCGCGGCTGCAGTTCTGATCACCATTGATTCCAAATCCTATCCAAAGGCATGTGACGATGAAAAACGAGAATCTGCGAAATCATGATTCGACCCGCGGCGGCGCGACTCCCCGGCTGCGACTCGTCGTGTGCGCCTGCCTGATCGTATTCGGCACATCTGCCTTGGCACAGGATGTCGCCGTCCTGAGCCTGGAAGATCTGCTCAACACCGAGGTGTCGACCGTCTCGCGCAAGTCGCAGAGACTGTCCGAAACCGCCGCGGCGGTATTCGTGGTGACGGGCGACGAGATTCAGCGTTCCGGTGCGACGAGCATTCCCGAGGCACTGCGCATGGTGCCGGGCGTACAGGTTGCGCGCATGGGCAACGCCAGGTGGTCGGTGTCCGCTCGCGGATTCAATGGCCGCTTCGCCAACAAACTGCTGGTACTGATGGACGGCCGCTCGATCTACTCGCCGCTGTTCTCAGGCGTGATCTGGGAGCAAGAAGACACGCTGCTCGAGGACATCGATCGCATCGAGGTCATTCGTGGCCCCGGCGCGGCGATGTGGGGTGCCAACGCGGTCAATGGCGTCATCAACATCATCACCAAGCGCGCGCGTGCAACCCAGGGCGGCATGGTTTCGGCCAGCGCCGGCAACGAGGACCGTGCAGCCGCAGCGGTGCGCTGGGGCGGCGCCCTCGATGAGTCGACGCACTATCGCGTCTGGGCGAAGGGGCTGCGCCGCGATGCCTCCGACGACCAGTTGAATATCGATCCCAATCACTCGGCACGGGCCGGTTTCCGTCTCGACAAGTCGCTGGACGGCGGCGCGCGCGCCTCGCTGATCGGCGAGACCTATCGCGTTCGCGCCGGCGATGCGTGGGAGCGGCCCGATGTCTCCGCCGCCACGCTGTCGACGGGATTCGTCACGCCGATGGTGGTAACCGCCGCGCACAGTGGATCGAACGTGGTCGGCCGCTACGACACGGTGCTCGGCGACGGTTCGGAACTCGGCCTGCAGGCCTACTTCGAGCATTCGCGGCTCGACGTGCCGTGGGCCGTGAGCGATTCGCGCGACACTGCCGACGTCGACCTGCAGCACCGGCTGCATCGCGGGTCGCACGACTTCATGTGGGGAATGGGCTACCGCGTATCGCGCAACCAGATTCACGCCAACACGGCGAATTTCAGCCTGCTGCGCGACCGCCGCCTGATGCGGCTGTTCAGTGCTTTCGCCCATGACGAATGGACGCTGGTCCCCGACCGCCTGCGGCTGATCGCGGGCACCAAGATCGAACACAATGGCTCCACCGGCTGGGAGTGGCAGCCGAACGTGCGCCTGGCGTGGACGCCGAGCGAAACGCGCACGGTCTGGGGTGCGCTGTCGCGGGCGGTGCGCACGCCGGCACAGGCCGAGGAGGACGCATCGCTCGATCTGCAGATCATTCCGCCGTCGTCGACGGTGCCGCTGAGCAACCTGATCCGGGCGAAGGCGCCAGGCAAGATCGAACGGGCCGAGAAAGTCACGTCCTTCGATCTCGGCTATCGCGAACAACTGACCAGTACCCTTTCGCTCGATATTGCCGCATTTGCGGCGCGTTATTCGGATCTGCGCACGGGCAGCCTGCCGGAAGTCGGTATGGCGTTCGTGATGACGCCGCGCGGGCCGGTTCCGTATCTGCAGACCACGACCGTCACCGGCCCTGGCCTTGAGGCGAGCACCCGCGGCGTCGAGCTTGCGGCGGACTGGCATCCGCTAGAAGCTTGGCGGCTGCAGGCGGCTTACACCTATCTGTACGACCACATATCCGACCCGCTGGGGGCGATGCGCGAAGGCGGCTACCAAGGCAAGACACCGCGCCACAGCGCATCGCTGCGCTCGTCCTGGAATCTGGCGCGCAACTGGCAGTTCGATGGCTGGCTGCGCCGTACCGGCGGCCTTCAGGGTGGCGAGGTAGCCGGCTACAACGAACTCGATCTGCGTCTGGCATGGCGCCCGGTGCGTGACCTGGAAGTTTCCCTGGTTGGCCAGAACCTGCTTCATCGGCAGCACCTGGAATGGATAGGCGACTACGTGCCGACGCCGCAACTCGCGGTCGAGCGCGCCTGGTACATCAAGGCGAAACTGGCTTTCTGAGCGACCGGGTGATGAATCTCTTGCGCTACCCGCTGATTCTGCGCATTGCCAGCGGCCTGCTGCTGCTGTTGCTGCTCAGCGGCTCTCCGCCCTTGCACGCGCAGGCCTTGAGCGAGGCACAGATCAAGGCGGGCTTCCTCTACAACTTCGCCAAGTACATCGAGTGGCCGGGCGAGGCATTTTCCAGCAAGGATGCATCGTTCGTGATGTGCCTCGCGGGCCGCGATACGCTGGGCGCGTCGTTCGATTCGATCGACGGCAAGACGGTGCATGGGCACCTGGTTGCGGTCAGGCGGATGGGCGGAGGCAGCGAGGATTTCCGCGGCTGTCACATCCTGTTCGTCAGCGAGTCGGAGCAACGGCGGGTGGCGTCGATCGTGCGAACCGGCCAGGCCGCACTGCTCACGGTGAGCGACATCGACGGTTTCATCGATATGGGTGGGGGCATCGGCCTGTTGAATGCAGATGAGCGGGTGCAGTTTGAAGTCAACCTGGGTGCGTTGCAGCGGGCCAGCCTGAAGGCCAGCTCGCAACTGCTCAAGCTGGCGCGTAACAGCAGCAGCATGCGGGGGAAGAACTGATGTTCTCGATCAGCAAGCTCTCGCTGCAGAAGAAGCTCACCGTCATCGTGGTGGGCGCGACGCTGATCGGACTGTCAGTCAGCTACCTGATCGCGTCGATCAGCGAACTCGATATCCAGCGCAAACTAACCCTTTCGCAACTCGAAGGCTATGCCGAAATAATCGGCGCGAACAGCGCGGCGGCGATCAGCTTCAACGATCGCCCGGCCGGGGAAAAGACGCTGTCATCCTTGCGCAACCGCTCCGACATCCTCGCAGCGTGGATTTCGCTGCCCAACGGCGGTTTGTTTGCCGCCTACCCGACTGCCGAGTCTGCCGGAGAAAGGCTTGCCGTGCCGACTGCCGAACACCTGCAGTTGCACGATATCGGATTCGCGCGCGAGATCACCGTCAGCCATCCTATAGTCGAGGATCACGAGACCGTCGGCTACCTGACGCTGCGCGTCGATCTTTCGGCAATGTGGGGCAATCTGCTGCGCCAGTTGGGCTTGTCCGGCGCCGGTGCATTGTTTGCCTTCTGCCTCGCCTACCTGTTTTCGCGTCGCCTGCGCAGCGAGGTGGCGACTCCGATTCTCGATCTGGCCGCGGCCGCGCGCACCGTGGCGAGCGAGAAGCGTTACGACATGCGCGTGGCGCATCGCTCCCAGGACGAAGTCGGCGAACTGGTGTCAGGCTTCAACGAGATGCTGGCCCAGATCGAGGCGCGCGACCGCGAACTGGCCGAACATCGCGACCACCTCGAGGAGCAGGTCGCGCAGCGAACCGCCGAGTTGCAGTCGGCCAAGGATCAGGCCGAGAGCGCGAACCGGGCGAAGACGCAGTTCCTCGCCAACATGAGCCACGAGATCCGCACGCCGATGAACGGCGTGCTCGGCATGACCGACCTGTTGCTGGAAACCGATCTGGCGGAAAAGCAGCGCCGCTTTGCCAAGACGCTGCGCGTTTCCGCCGAGTCGCTGCTTTACATCATCAACGACCTGCTCGATTTTTCCAAGATCGAGGCCGGCAAGCTGGAGATCGAGCAGGTCGAGTTCGACCCGGTGCAACTGGTCGAGGAGGTCGGCGTGCTGTTCGCCGAGCGCGCCCAGGCTAAGGGGCTGGAGTTGATCCTCTCGGTGGACGACGCTGTGCCTGTTTCGGCCATCGGCGATCCCCACCGCATCAAGCAGATTCTCTCGAACCTCTTTTCCAACGCGGTCAAGTTCACCCAGGCCGGCGAGATCGAGATCGTGCTCGACACGCAGTCGACGCCCGCCGGAGATCGCTTGCGCTTTCGCGTGCGCGATACCGGGGTCGGCGTCTCCGAGTCGGCCCGCGATCGCCTGTTCAAGGCCTTCTCGCAGGCCGACAGCTCTACCACCCGCAAGTACGGCGGCACCGGGCTTGGCCTGATGATTGCGAAGCAGCTGGCCGAGATGATGGGCGGCGAGGTCGGGTTCGACAGTATCGAAGGCGCCGGTTCCACGTTCTGGTGCACGGTCGCGCTGCAGCCGGGTCGCGAGGTGAGCCGAGCGCACGCGGCGATCCCGCAGCTTCGCGGCCTGCGCGCGATGGTGGTCGATTCCAACCAGAGCGCGCGCCGGGCGATGGTCGAGCGGCTGCAGCGGAGCGGCTTCGCCGTCGAGTCCGCGCCTTCTGGCAACGCCGCGATCGAGGCAATGCGCCAGTCGCGCGAGAAAGGCCATCGCCTCGACCTGTGTTTCGTCTCGGCGCGTCTGGCCAACAGCACCGGCTTGCCGACTGTTGAAGCCATCCGGCGCGAAGGGCTGATCGAGCCGGCTCATCTGATTGTCATGGTACCGCTGGTGACGCGGGTGGAGGCGAGCAACTGGCAGGCGGTGGCCGATCTGCAGTTCCTCTCGAAGCCGGTCGTTTCAACGGAACTGCACGCGGTGATCGCGTCGGCGCTGGCCGGCCGCTTGCACCAGGGCGAGCTGAGCGACCGGCAGGTGCCGCGCAACGGCACGCCGCTCGGGCTGTCGATCCTGCTGGCCGAGGATCACCCGGTCAATGCCGGCATCGCAGGCGCAATCCTCGGCGACATGGGCTGCGACCACGTCTGGGTGCAGAACGGGGCGCAGGCCATCGAAGCATTGCAGACGCAGCACTTCGACATCGTGTTGATGGATTGCCAGATGCCCGAGGTGGACGGTTTCACCGCGACAGCACGGATTCGCGAGCACGAGCGTTCGAGCAGCGCGGGTCGGCGGATACCGATCGTTGCGTTGACCGCCAACGCGATGCAGGGTGATCGCGAACGCTGCATCTCCGCCGGCATGACGGACTACCTCGCCAAGCCTTTCACCAAGGCACAGTTGCGCACGGTGCTGGAGCGCCAACTCGGCGAGCGGCAACGACCGATCGAATCGGCCGGAATCGATACGCTATTCGATACGCCGGTCGGTGCCAGCGTCTTCGAGCGCGGCATCCTGCGCGACGTTCCGGGCGTCGAATCGGGCGACAGCGTGCTCGGCCAGCGTATTGTCGCGCTGTTCAAGCGGGAGACCGAGAAACTGCTCGGCGAGATCGACGCTGCACTGCTTGCCGACGACTCGGCCGCGATCGCGGCGATTGCGCACAAAATCAAGTCCTCCAGCGCCGCGGTCGGCGCGATGCGACTCGCGCAACTGGCCGGGCGGCTGGAACTCGCGGGCCGCGAACGTCGGCCGATCAGCAACGGCCCCGGCCTGGCCGGTGAACTCGGCGCGGCATACCGCGAGGCGCGGGCGGCGCTGGACCAATTCCTCGGTGGCATCGCGCAGCACGAGACGACTTCATGACCGGCGCGCGCATGCTGGCGCTTGCACTCTCGCTTGCCGGGTGCAGTGCCGCGCTGGCGCAGGAGGCCGGCACGCAGGATCTTGCGGAACTCGCGCAACTGCCGGTTTATGGCGCATCCCGCCATTACGTCCGCCAGGTCGATGCGCCGGCCTCGGTCAGCATCATCACCGCCGAGGACATTCGCAGCTTCGGCTACCGCACGCTCGGCGACATCCTGCGCAGTGTCCGGGGCGTGAGTATCCACAACGATCGCACTTACGACTTCCTCGCGCTGCGCGGCTTCGCCCGCCCCGGCGACTACAACGCCGGCGTGTCGCTGCAGATCGACGGCATGCGCATCAACGACGCGCTGTATGACCAGGCACTGCTCGGCGCGGAGTTCCCGCTCGATGTCGAGCTGATCGAGCGTGTCGAATACATTCGTAGCCCGGGGTCGGCAGAATACGGCGGCAATGCGGTGTTCGGTGTGATCAACGTGGTAACCCGGTCGGGCAGCAGCATCGGCGGGGCGCGCCTCACCCTGGAGGCGGGCAGCGATCGCCGCTTCGCCACGCGCGGGCAATTCGGCCGGCGCTTTGCCAACGGCGCCGGCGTGCTGGTGTCGGCATCGAGTCTGGGCGGGCACGGCGAGACCCTGGACTTTCGGCCGATCCGGCGACCGGCTTTCCCGGTGGCCGGCGCCGGGCGCCGACCAAGAGCGCGTGCGGCGCGTGCTGGCCAAGTTCGATTTCGAAGGGCTCTCGTTCACCGCGGGCTACGGATCGCGCAAGAAGGGCGATCCGATGCCCTACAGCAGCCCCTATGTATTCGGTTCGACCGACGCATGGAATCGCGATTCGAGCGGGTTCGCAAGCCTGCAGTATGTCATGCCGCTATCCGAGCACAACAGCCTGGCGGCTCGGGCGTTCTACGGCTCTTACGATTACCTCGGCCACTGGCCGATCGACGGCGAAGCGGGGCGGCAAGTTGAGCATGAGCCCGGGCGGGGGGAGTGGGCCGGCGGTGAACTGCGGTTCGAGTCGCTGATCGACAGCGGTTTGCGACTGGTTGGCGGCATCGAGTACCAGCGCGATCTGCGGCTCGATCAGGCCGACTACCTCGACTCGCCCTTCACCTCGTATTACGCGACTTCGGGACGTGCGTCGCGCACCAGCCTGTTCGTGCAGACCGACTACGATCTGACGCGCCAACTGACACTTACCGCCGGTTTGCGCGTCGACCATACCAGCGCCTTCGGCAACGACCACAATCCGCGCTTGGGCCTGATCTACAAACCGGATGCGGACACGGCGTGGAAGCTGCTCTATGGCGGCGGCTCGCGCAACCCTTCGGCCTACGAGCGTTTGGTTTCGCGCGACGCCGCCCCGCTGCAGCCGGAGCGGGTGCGCAATATCGAGCTCACGCTCGAACGCCAACTCGGGCCGCGCACCCGCGCCGTGCTGGCGGCGTTCGGCTATCGCATCGAGCATGTCGTGCGCACGGTGCTTGACCCGGTGACCACCGACTACGTGTACGGCAATACCGAGTACGTACAGGGCACGGGGCTCGAAGGCGAACTGGAACACATCGGCGATGCCGGCACGCACTGGCGCGCCAGTGCCACCTACAGCGCAGTGCGTGGGCAAACCATCGACACCCTGACCAATTCGCCGCGCGTTTTGCTCAAGGGCAACGTGGCGCAGCCGCTGCCGTGGGCCGGCGGGCTGCGCATCGGGCTGGAAGGGCAATGGGCTGCGGCGCAGCAAGCGTGGTCGCGCCGCGTGCCGAGTATCGGTCTGGCGAACCTCACGCTGCTGCGGCCGATGAAGGGCGACGGCTGGGAGGTGTCGACATCGATCTACAATCTGTTCGACCGTCGCTATGTCGACCCGTTGCCGGGCGACAACGGCATGCTCACCGGCGGCGTGGTGCCGCAGGGCGGGCGCACATACCGTGTTGCGGTAACGCGGCAGTTCTAGCGCTGCGCCGGATCAACCGAGTCGCGAGGGCGTGCGCAACGCAGTCCAGTTGATGCGCTGTTTGAGCATGCGGTCGGTCGATTCCACCTTGGCGCGGGTGTCGGCGACGATCACGTAGTAGCCCTGGCCGGCGGCGCGCACCAGCGCGCTCATGCCGTCTGCCTCCGCAAACAGGTTCTTGCCGCGCGGCTGGTGGCCGGGAATCAGCATCAGCGTGACCAGTCCGTCTTCGGTTTCGAACACGATATGCCAGCCGGTGCCCTCCGGCACCGGGCACAGCTTCACATAGCGAACCTTGCCGATCGGTGCGCGCATGTCGGCACCGAAATTGGCGAGGATGGTCGCGAAACGCTCCGGCTCGGCATCCTTGATCTTGGTAAACGACTCCGGCTCGTGCTTGACGTGCGCAATCGCCGAGGCGGCGAAGTCGTATTGCGGCTCGCTCGGCGGGCGATTGAGCCAGGCCAGCCCGATGCCACTGGTGAGCAACACGGTCGCCGCCAGCGCCCACAGCCGGTAGGGAGAAGCAAGCTTGTGGCCGGTGGCGCGCAGCACGATGCGGTCGGCCAGACCATCGGGCACCGCCACCGCCAGCGCGCGCGCGAGGCGTTTCTCGTTGGCGTCGATACGCCGGGCGAAGGCCTGGCAGACCGGGCAGCCGGCAAGGTGCGTCAGCGCCGCGTCGCTCAGACGATTCGGGTCGGCCAGCTTGGCGCGGCGGAAGGCGAGGCAGTTCATGCCTGCGCTACCGGCGATTGTCGGGGTATCGGCACTCATTTCGCCCCCTTGGCGGCCTGGGTGGGTGAGCCGGCGAGCGCGCCGCGCAGTGCCTGGCGGGCTCGTGTCAGGCGCGTCATGATCGCGCCCTCGGTGGTTTCGAGCATTTGCGCAATTTCGGCGCACGAATAGCCGCCGAGCGCCTGCATGACGAACGGCTCGCGCAGCGTGAGCGGCAGTTCCTCGAGCAGGTTCTCCAGGTGAAAGAGTTCGACGGCGTCATGGTCGGCGGCGATCTGCAGGTCTTCGAGTTCGGTATCGACGTAGTCGAACTGCTTGCGTTCGTAGAGCCGCGCATGTTCGCGCCGCAGGATGGTGATCAGCCAGGACTTGACGGCGCCGACGTCCTTCAGGCTCTCCCAGTTGTTCCAGGCGCGGGTGAAGGTTTCCTGCACGATGTCTTCGGCGACGAAGCGGTCGCGGCACAGCCAGTAGGCGTAGCGGTAGAGATCCGCGCTGTAGGCACGGACCGTCTGTTCGAAGCGTCGCTGGGCGGTGTTGAAGATCATCGAAATTGGCGTCTCGCGAACATAGACCCAACGGAGGGCCGGAACCTTACATCGGGTACGGTGTCGGTTGCGCGGTCGTGTCGCGCACCCAAACCTGCAGCAGCATGACCGCGCCCAGCGCGCAGGCAGCCGAAAAGCCGAACGCGAACAGCGGCCCCAGTTGCTGCCACAGCAATCCGAAGAGGAAAGAGGCGGGCAGCAGCATCAGGCCGGTGGTCAGGTTGAACCAGCCATAGGCGGTGCCGAGCAGCGCGCGCGGCGCCAGATCGGCAACCAGCGCCTTCTCTGCCCCCTCGGTCGCGGCGAGGAACACGCCATAAAACGCGAACAGCGGCCACAACAGCCACTGGGCGCCGCCGATCAGTCCGAGCAGCAGATAGAACAAGCCATAGACAGTCCAGCCGCCGACGATCAGTCGCCAACGGCCGAGCCGGTCGGACAGGGCGGACAGCGGCGTCGACAGCAGCATCGCGATCGCCGACACCAGCGCCCACAGCAGCGGCACCTGGGCCGCCGGCAAGCCCAGTTCGCGGGCGCGCAGCAGCAGGAACATGTTCGATGAATTGCCCAGCGTGAACACTGCCAGCGTCAGCAGATAGCGCTTGTAGGCGGGCGCAAATCCAGTCAGCCGCCAGTCGAATGGCGGGCGGCTGTGCGGCGCCGGCTGCGGGTCGCGTACCGCCAGCGCGAGCGCAACCGCCGCGGCGCCGGGCAGCGCGGCCCAGATGAAAATGTCGCGCAGGGCGACATCGCGCGCCAGCAGCCAGGCGGCGAGCAGCGGTCCGATCACCGCACCGGCATTGTCCATTGCCCGATGCAGGCCGAAGGCCAGTCCGCGCTGTTGCTCGGGGACGGCGCGCGCCAGGAGCGCGTCGCGCGGCGAACTGCGCAGCCCTTTGCCGACGCGGTCGGCGAAGCGCAGCGCGAGCACCGCCGGCCAGCTTGCCGCCAGGCCCATCAGCGGCCGCGACAGCGCGGCCAGCCCGTAGCCGCCGACCACCCACGGCTTGGCGCTGCGACTGCGGTCGGTCAGCACGCCGGAGAACAGCTTGAGCAGGCTGCTGGTCGCCTCGGCGATGCCCTCGATGATGCCGAGCGCCTTCGGGCCGGCCATCAGCACCGACGTCAAATACAGCGGAACCAGCGGATAGAGCAGCTCGCTCGCCGAATCGTTGAACAGGCTGACCAGCCCGAGCAGCCAGACGGTGCGCGGCAGCCCGAACAGTGTCTTCAGCATGCGGAGAAGAATCAGAACAGCTCACCTATTCCTTGCGCCCGGCAGTGAAGCCGAACTCGACCGGATACCGCACGTAGAAGAGCGAGACTTTCTCGGTTGCCAGCGCGGCGATCAGTCGATCGGCTTCGTCGTCGGTCACCGCGAATCCAACCTCCACCGGCAGTTGGCCGGCGAGTTCGAAGAAATGGTCCTCATGCATGATGCCGTGGCGGCCGTAGCCGGTAACCGCCCGGAATGCCGAGCCGCCGTGCAGGCCGAGGGTCTTCGCCTTCTCCAGCAGCCACTCGTAGGCAAGGATGCCATGCAGACGGGTGCCTTCGTCGAGAAAGAACTTGAGGTAGGTGCCTTTCATCGGATTCTCCTAGCCGGGCAGGCCGCTCAGCAGCTTCACCGTGAAGATGCCCAGAGCCGTGAGCAGCAGCGACCCGCCCAGGTGCGCGCCGGCCGTGCCGAGCGCCCACAGGTACTCGTCGCGACCGAGCAGCGCGACGACCTCGGCCGAGAAGGTGGAAAACGTGGTCAGTCCGCCCATGAATCCGGTGATCACCAACAGCCGCGCTTCGGGCGGCAGCCCGGCATGCTGGTTGAAATAGGCAACCGCCACGCCGACGAGGTAGCCGCCGATCAGGTTCGCCGCGAGGGTGCCCAGCGGCAGCGTCGGAAACAGCGGATTGAGCCGGATGCCGAGCCACCAGCGCAGCCATGCGCCGAGCGCAGCGCCAAGACCGACCGACAGGAAAGCGTAAGGAGACATGACGGAGTCGTGGTGTTTCCTGCCGCCCGCCCGGCGTGCGGCAGGCCGTGGTCGGCGCAAGGGTGAAGGAGTGGGCGATAATTCTCGCCGTTTTGTCCTCCCGCGCCAAGCGCTGCTCCGCCCAATTGTCCTCAGAATCCTCAGCGCCGCCTTCGACGACCGCGCCTGCCGACCTGCTCGATGCCTGCATGGCCGTCGACCGGCCGGCGCTCGCGCGGGCCTTGTCGCGGCTGCGTGGCGGCACCATTCCGGATGAATTGCGGGCGCGCATCGAGCGCTCGACGGCGCGGCGCGTGCGGCGCTGCGAGGCGCGGCCGCGGCCGCAATTCCCGAGGAATTGCCGGTCACCCAGAAGCGCGAGGACATCGCCCGCGCGATAACGGCCAATCAGGTCGTCATCGTGTGCGGCGAGACCGGCTCGGGCAAGACCACCCAGTTGCCCAAGATCTGCCTCGAACTCGGGCGCGGCGCGGCCGGGCTGATCGGCCACACCCAGCCGCGGCGCATCGCCGCGCGCGCCACCGCGACGCGCATCGCGCAGGAACTCGATTCGCCGCTGGGCGAGGCGGTCGGCTACAAGATCCGCTTCACCGACCGCGTCTCCGAATCGAGCTACGTCAAGCTGATGACCGACGGCATCCTGCTCGCCGAGACGCAGGGCGATCCGCTGCTGTCGGCCTACGACACGCTGATCATCGACGAGGCGCACGAGCGCAGCCTGAACATCGATTTCCTGCTCGGCTATCTGCGGCAACTGCTGGCGAAGCGGCCCGACATGAAGGTGATCGTCACCTCGGCCACGCTCGATGCCGATCGTTTCGCGCAGCATTTCGCGGCCGACGGCAAGCCGGCGCCCGTGATCGAAGTGTCGGGCCGGCTTTATCCGATCGAGACGCGCTGGCGGCCCGTGTCTGGCGACGGCAGCCGCAGCGCGAAGGACCGCGACATCGCCGATGCGATCGTCGATGCGGTCGACGAAGCCTTCTCGCTCGGGCCGGGCGACGTGCTGGCCTTCCTGCCCGGCGAGCGCGAGATCCGCGAGGCGGCCGAGGCGCTGCGCAAGCACCATTTCTCGCGCGGCGCGGTGGAGATCCTGCCGCTGTTCGCGCGCCAGTCGGTGCAGGAGCAGCAGCGCGTGTTCGCGCCGCATCAGGGCCGGCGCGTGGTGCTGGCGACCAACGTCGCCGAAACCTCGCTGACGGTGCCGGGCATCCGCTACGTGGTCGACACCGGGCTGGCGCGGGTCAAGCGCTATTCCCATCGCAACAAGGTCGAGCAGTTGCAGGTCGAACCGGTGGCGCAATCGGCAGCCAAACAGCGCGCCGGGCGCTGCGGCCGCGTGGCGAGCGGCGTCTGCTTTCGGCTCTACGCCGAAGACGATTTTGCCAAGCGCCCCGCGCACACCGACCCGGAGATCATGCGCTCGTCGCTGGCCGGCGTGATCCTGCGCATGGGCTCGCTCAAGCTGGGCGAGGTCGAGGATTTTCCCTTTCTCGACCGGCCGCTGCCGCGCATGGTGGCCGACGGCTATCAACTGTTGAACGAACTCGGTGCGGTCGACGAAGATCGCGCGCTGACGCCGCTCGGCCGCGAACTGGCGAAACTGCCGGTCGACCCGAAGATCGGCCGCATGATCCTTGCCGCGCGCGAGCAGGGCGCGCTGCGCGAAGTGCTGATCATCGCCGCCGCGCTGTCGGTGCAGGATCCGCGCGACCGGCCGCAGGAGGCGGCCGGCTCGGCCGATCAGGCGCATGCGAAGTTCCGCGGGCCGGAGGCCGAGCAGCGCTCGGAGTTCCTCTGGTTCCTGCGCGCCTGGGCGGCGTTCGACGAGCAATGGACGCACCAAACGCAAAAGAAGCAGCGCGACTGGTGCCGCCAGCATTTCCTCAACTACATGCGCATGCGCGAGTGGCGCGACGTGCACGCGCAACTGCATGTGCTGGCCGCCGAGCACGGCTGGAAGGAGAACGAAAAGCCCGCCACCTACGACGAAATCCACAAGGCGCTGCTGGCCGGGCTGCTCGGCAACATCGGCCTCAAGTCTGACGAAGATCAGCACTATCTGGGCGCGCGCGGCATCAAGTGGTATCCGCATCCCGGTTCGGCGCTGGCGAAGAAGGCCGGCAAGTGGGTGATGGCGGCCGAGCTGGTCGAGACCACGCGGCTGTACGCGCGCTGCCTGGCGAAGATCGAGCCGGAGTGGATCGAGCAGGTCGGCGCGCACCTGGTGAAGAAGCATGTGTTCGAGCCGCACTGGTCGAAGGGCAGCGGGCATGTCGTGGCCTTCGAGCGGGCCACGCTGTACGGCATCGTGCTTTATGCGCGGCGGCCGGTGGCGTATTCGCGCATCGACCCCGTGCAGTGCCGCGAGATTTTCATCCGCGAGGCGCTGGTGCGCGGCGAACTGCCGGAGGACGTGGCGCGGCGCGCGCCGTTCTTCCAGCACAACCAGAAGCTGATCGCCGACATCGAGCGCCTAGAACACAAGACGCGCCGGCCCGACGTGCTGGTGGATGAGGAACTGATCCACGCCTTCTACGATGCGCTGCTGCCGGCCGACACCATCGACGTGCGCGCCTTCGAGGCCTGGCGGCGCGATGCCGAATCGAAGCAGCCGAAACTCTTGTTTCTGGAGCGCGAACAGTTGATGCGCCACGAGGCGGCCGGCGTGACGACCGATCGCTTTCCGCCGGAGTTCGAACTGCACGGGCAGAAGCTCAAGCTCAGCTACCAGCACGACCCTGGCGCAGCCGATGACGGCGTCACATTGACCGTGCCGCTGCCGCTGCTCAACCAGGTGCCGGCCGCGCGCTGCGAATGGCTGGTGCCGGGCATGCTCGAGGAGAAGGTGAGCCAGCTCGCGCGCACCGTGCCGCAGAAGATTCGCCACCGCCTGCAGCCGATCAGGGAATACGCGCAGGATTTCTGCGCCCGCGCCGAGGATGGCGAGCTCGATACCGAACAGCCGCTGCTGCGCGTGCTGTCGCGCGACATCGAGGAGCGCGTGTCGCTGAAGATGCCGCTGGAATCGATCCGCGCGGAGAATCTGCCGGCGCACTTGTCGATGAATTTCCGCGTCGTCGACGAACACCGCCGCGTGCTCGGCCAGTCGCGCAATCTGGCCGAGTTGCGCGGGCGCTTCGCGGGCGAGGTGCAGAAACGCTTCGAGGCGGCCAACGTCGCGGTGGCGCAGCCGCACCTGCCCCGCAAGCCGCATCGGCTGGACCTCGCAGGCCGGCCACGCCGGAGAAGCCCGCTGCGAGCGGTGTTGCGGACAGCCGGCCCGCAGCGCCAATGCCGGCGCTGCTTGCGGGGCAGGTGTCGTGGACCTTCGGCACGCTGCCGGAGATCATGGAAGTTGCCGTCGCTGGCCGGCCGGTGGTCGGCTTCCCGGCGCTGGTGGATGAGGGCGCGGGCGTGGCGCTGCGCGTGTTCGACACGCCGGACAAGGCGCAGGCGATGCATCGCGCCGGCCTGCGCCGCCTGTTTGCGCTCGCGCTCAAGGACCAGGTCAAGTTCATCGAGAAGAGCCTGCCCGGTCTGCGCGACATGGGCATGCTGTTCATGGCGCTCGGCAGCGAGGCGGAACTCAAGGCGCAACTGGTCGGCGCCACGCTCGACCGCACCTGCATGCTGGCGCCATTGCCGGTCGATGCGGCGAGTTTTGGGCAGCGGGTGGCCGAGGCAAAGCCGCGCATCACGCTGGTGGCGCAGGAACTCGCGCGACTTGCCATGAGCATCCTCGCCGAGCACGCGGCGCTGCTGAAAAAGCTGGCCACGCTCAAGGCGCTGCCGCAGCCGGCGGCGGACATCGACGCGCAATGCGCGGCGCTGGTCGGCAAGCGCTTCATTGCCGATCTGCCGTTCGAGCGCCTGCAGCAGTTGCCGCGCTACCTCAGGGCGGCGAGCCTGCGCATCGACAAGCTGCGCGCCGATCCGGCACGCGACGCGCGCCTGATGGCGGAGTGGAAAGCGCTCGCCGTGCCGTTCGAGCGCGAGAGCAGCGCGGCGCGCCAGAAGCGGCGTGGCCGATCCGCAACTGGAGGAATTCCGCTGGCTGCTGGAAGAATTGCGCGTCGCGCTGTTCGCGCAGGAACTCCGCACGCGGATGCCGGTCTCGGTGAAGCGCTTGCAGAAGATCTGGGAGGCGCGGGCGCATGCGTGAGATGATTCGCCGCTGCCGTACCATCGCAAGGCCGGGAGCCGCATGCAGCGGCGCGCCGGGGTCAGGCAGGCCGGAGGAGCGCGTGCAACGGCGCTCTCCGGGCGGGGTGCCTGTAGATGCCCAGTCCATGCGGCCTGCAGGCCACCTGTTTTTGGAGACGATGGATCCGTGTCACCGATAGCCACCAGCTTTTCGCGCGCGCTGCGCAGCCTGTCGCAGCCGGGCATACTCTGGCACCTGATCTGGCCGTCGCTGGCCTCGGTCGCGCTGTGGGGTGCGCTGGCGTGGTTTTACGGCAGTACGTTGGCGGCCTGGCTGGCCGGCGCGCTGGGCAATTTTTCCTGGCTGGCCGGCTGGTTCGGTGCGCAGCAGGCGGCCAGCGCGGCGAGCCTCACCGCCGGTGTGCTGCTGTTTCTGGCGCTGATTCCGCTGATCTACGTCACGGCGGCGATGATCGTTGCGGTGTTCGCGTTGCCGCTGGTGCTCGAACTTGTCGCACAACGCGATTATGCGGATCTGGAAAAGCGCCACGGCGGCAGCCAGACCGGCAGCCTCGCCAATGCGCTGGTGGCGCTGGCCTGGTATCTGGCCGGCATGATCGCGAGCCTGCCGCTGTGGCTGATTCCGGGGCTGGGGCTGCTGTTGCCGCTGCTGCTGTCGGCCTGGCTCAACCAGCGCGCCTACCGCTATGACGCGTTGATGCAACACGCCGATCGCGACGAGTACCGCAAGATGGTCGCCACGCATCGCGGCAAGCTGCTGCTGGTGGGCCTCGGCGCCGGGGCGCTGAACTACGTGCCGCTGCTCAATCTGTTTGCACCGGCCTTCGCCGGACTGGCGTTCGTGCATTATTGTCTGGAGGGTCTGCGGCGCATGCGCGCAGGCAAATGAGGAGAGCGTTTTGGCAATCGGTGCCTACATCATCGGCGACGAGATCATTTCCGGCCGCCGCCAGGACAAACACTTCGCAAAGCTGCTCGAACTGCTCGCCGCGCGCGGCCTGCAGCTTGCCTGGGCGACCTACATCGGCGACGAGCGGCTGCGGCTGGTCGAGGCGTTCCGCCATAGCTTCGCCACCGACGACATCGTGCTCTCTTTCGGCGGCATCGGCGCCACGCCGGACGATCACACGCGGCAGGCCGCGGCGGCGGCCCTGGGCGTGCCGCTCGAACTGCATCCGGAGGCCGAGCGCGAGATTCGCGCGCGCTTCGCCGGCGACCCGAAGTGCACCGAGGAACTGCTGCGGCGCCGGTTTCGGCTGGGCGAGTTTCCCGCCGGCGCGCGCGCGATTCCGAATCCGTTCAATCGCATCCCCGGTTTCAATGTGGGCGATCACTGGTTCATGCCGGGCTTTCCCGAGATGGCCTGGCCGATGACCGAATGGGTGCTCGACACGCATTACCGCCACCTGCATCACGCGCGGGAAATCGCGCGCGAGGCGATCCTCGTCTATGAGGCCGGCGAGGGCGATCTGCTCGACCTGATGAACGCGATCAGCGAAAAGTACGCGGGCGCGACACTGTCCAGCCTGCCGTCGTTCGGCGGCAACGGCGTGCGCCGGCATATCGAGCTGGGCATGACCGGCGAGCCGCGCGAGGTCGGCGCGGCGATGGTGGAAATCCGCGCCGAACTGACGCGGCGCGGAGTCGAGTGGCAGGCGTTCGGCCAGTGAACGCGGTGGCGGTCGCGAGGAGAGGCAGATGGGCAGAATCGGGTTACTGATGGTTTCGGCACTTTGGGCGGCCTCGGCATCGGCCAATCCGCTTGCCGGCGAGAAATCGGTGTGGCTGGGCAACGCGGCCGGCGAGAAGCTGCGCATCGGCAGCGTGAGTTTCGAGCCGCTGGCCAACGGCCGGTCAAAGTTCGCCCTGCGGATCGACGAGAGCCGCTTCGGCGAATATTTTCTCGCCATGCGGCCGTTCCGCTGCCTGGCCGGCAGCAGCCAGCATCTTTGCCATTTTCCCTATGGCGGCGAGCGCGAGGTGGCGCTCGACGACCTGGCGGCGCTGGAATATCAGTTGCTCTTCATGCACAAGAAGCCGGCGTCGGTGAATCTCGACCCGCGCAACGGCCTGTACTGGAAGCTCGCTGCCGACGGCGAGCGGCTGGTCGGCACGCTCTACGATGCCGACATGGAGCCGATCATCGTGCCGCAGGGCGACCGGCGCCGGCCTTTGACCGCGGAGTTTCTGCAGCGCGCCGACGACGGCTCTTACTGGCTGCCGCGCCTGACCATCGAGTAGTGCGGCTGCGCCGGCCCGGGGCGTGATCGCGCCGGTGCGCGGATGAGGGCATCTCGCGCGCCGGCCGGCGCCACTCTGGGTTATCGTCTACGCCGTCACCACCGGAGAAGTCAGCATGGCGAAGCCAAATTACCAGTTCGAGAAACGTCAGCGCGAGTTGGAGAAAGAGCGCAAGAAGGAAGCCAAGGCGAAGAAGAAGGCGCCGCCTGCGCCGCCTGCGCCGGTCGCGGAAGGCGGCCCGGTGCCGGAGCAGAAGTAGCCGTCGCGTTTGTCTCGGGTCGACAACCGCCCGGACCGGCTGCCGTAGCCCGGCACGCCGGCAAACGAAAAAACCCCGCCGGAGTGCGGCGGGGTTCCTCTGGAGGAGGCTAGTGCAGGGTGATCAGGCCGACTTCTTGGCCTTCGGCGCAGCGGCGGCGGCGGCACCGACAGCCTTGACCGTGGCGTTGGTGGCTGCGGCAACGTTGGCTTCGGCGATTTCGGCAACCTGCTTGGCGGCCTTGTTCATGCTGTCGTAGGCGCTGTTGGCGGCGGCGATGGCCGACTTGACCGCGGCGACGGCAACGTCGGAACCGGCAGGGGCCGACTTGGCGGCCTGGTCGAGCGCGGCAGAGAAGTTCTTGTTAACTTCGAACATCTGGACTTCTGCGACCTTCGACAGTTCTTCCTGTGTCTGGGTGGCAATCTCGTACACGCTGCGCGAGTAGGCGACGGCCTTCTCGACGATCGGCTGGGCCAACGAGGCCTGCATGCTCATCAGTTCCTGCAGATCCTTGGCGGACAGCATGGACTTGGCATTGGCGACGCTTTCTTCCAGCACAGCACGGGCGGTATTCAGATTGAGCGCGGCAAGGCGCTCGGCCGACGCAAACGTGGTATTGGCAATGGTCAGCAGGGCTTCGACGCTGGCTTTGTTCGCATTGGCGAGCTGTTCGGGGGTGGTGAACATTTGGTTTCTCCTGACAAAATCGTTTAACTGGGGCTGTGGTTGCTGATGCGGCGTCATCACAATTGTTTGGTGCACTGCATCATTAAAGTGGATTATAGGCTTGAAATTTACGATGTCAACAGATTTGTTGCACTGCAACAATTATAAGTGTGTCGATAAGACTTTGAAAAATCGAGGCGGTTTTATCTTACATTTCGAGCATCCGGGATTTCCCGGATGTATTTGACGCAGCGCAAAATCCGGTTCCCACGACTTTCCGAATGTCCGGCAGATTTCAATCCGTTGCGCTGGGTATGGCACCGGCCGCATTCGTGCTGTTGTGGAGCACGGGATTCATCGGCGCGAAACTGGGGCTTCCCCATGTCGAACCGCTGACCTTCCTGACGATTCGCTTCGCGTGCGTGGCGAGCCTGCTGGCGCTGCTGGCCCTGGCGTTGCGCCGGCCCTGGCCTGCCGACCGGCGTACCTGCGCCCATCTGGGTGCCGTCGGTGTGCTGCTGCACGCGGGCTACCTGTCGGGGGTGTTCGGTGCGATTCACAGCGGTCTGTCGGCCGGCCAGGTAGCGCTGATCGTCGGCTTGCAGCCACTACTGACTGCGTTGCTCAGCGCGCTGTTTCTCGGCGAGCGCATCCGGCGAATCCAGTGGCTCGGCCTGCTGCTCGGCTTCGTCGGCGTGGTGCTGGTTCTCGGCCAGCGCATCGGTGCCGGCGGTTCGCATGGCGCCCTCGCGCTCACCCTGATGGGATTGTCCAGCATCACCCTCGGCACGCTGTACCAGAAACGATTCGTGCCGAGCTTCGATTTGTGGACCGGGTCGGCAGTGCAGTTCGCGGCGGCGCTGCTGGTCGTCGCCCCGTTGTCGTTGGCCGTCGAAAGCGGGCGCATCGACTGGACGCCGGGTTTCGTATTCGCGCTGGCCTGGCTGACTCTGGTGCTGTCGATCGGCGCCATCTCGCTGCTGCACCTGCTGATCCGGCGCGGCGCCGCAACCCGGGTTACGACGCTGTTCTACCTGACGCCGCCGAGCACGGCGCTGCTGGCCTGGCTCGTCTTCGACGAGCGGCTCGATGCCGGCGCCTTTGTCGGCATGGTGCTGTGCGGTGTCGGCGTCTGGTTGGTGATCGGGCGCCGCTGATCCGGTTCCCGGCGATTCGCCGGTGAGGCGGTTCGCGCGTCGGCCACGGCCGGCGCGCCTGGCGTCGGGTTTGCAGCAACCGGGGCGCCTCTCCTGCGCTGCGCGAACAGCGAAACTGTCGCATCCGCGGTCCCGCACGCGCGTCCGTCCAATTCCTTTGCCATGATCGTTCGCGTCACGGTTTTGGCTTGGCCCTGGCGGGGGCGGGCGGCGGGGACTCCGTCGCGGGGGGCGGCGTACCGTTCTTGGGCATGATCACCGCGCGTACCCGGCCGCCGCCCTGCTGCCCTGGCACGACGGTGGCATTGGGTCCATTGGTGACCAGGTAGTTCTCGGTGAGGCCGTTGTACTGGATGTATTCGCCGCGCACTTCGTCCTGCCCGCTGCGCACCCAGGCCTTGTTGTAGAACTGGGTGACTTCGGTCTTGGCATCCTGCTCGATGCGTTCGGCTTCGCCATCGACGTAATCGTCGCGGCCTTCCCGCTTTTGGCGGAACTTGGCCAGACCGCCGGGCGGCGCGTAGGCAACGCCGCGCTGGTAACCTTCCAGATCCTGTGTCACCACGACCTTGGCGGCGCGGATGATCAGCGTGCCCTGGGTCAATATGACATTGCCTTCGTAGACGTGCACCTTGTTGCGGTCGTCGACGGTGACCTTGTCGGCCTCGAGATTGACAGGCTTGCCGCGATCGGCCTTCTCGGCCATCGCTCCGGCGGCGGCGAGGGCAAGGCAAAGCGCGGTGAGGATACGGAGCAGGGTCATCGTGTTGCTTTCGTCGCGGCCTCAGCCGCCTTTCGGTTGCAGAACACCGCGAACATTGGCCTTGAGCACGGCCACCGCGGTCAGGTTGTTGTACTCGAAGCCGGTGCCGTTGACAACCGACTTGCCATGCGTCAGGGTGACCGGCGCCGCCGTCGAGGCAAACTCGTCGTCGGGCAGCACGGTCAGCGTGGTCGTGGTGAGCGTCATTTGCGGTTTGTCCTTTGCGGCATCGCGCACCAGGCGGACATTCTCGTTGAGCGTGACGATCTTGCCGTCCTTGCTCAGGTTGGCGCGCAGGGCGCTGATCCGCAGCGGCGTGCCGCGGCCCAGATGCAGCACGCGCGGATTGGTCAGTTCGGTCGATTCGTCGTCCGCGAAATGGACCATGTGGTCGGCCACCAGCGAATACTGCAGTTTGCCGTGATCGTCGAAGCGCTTGCCGTTGAGGTTGTCGACCACGTAGTCCGGGTCGTGGCGCAGCTTGCCATCCTGGCGCACCGGTTCGAAATTCATCGCCCGGCTGAGCCACAGCGTCAGCGCGGCGAGCAGGCCGATCATGACCACCGGATAGAGCGAGTGCCAGCGTCCGATCGACCGCATCGCCGGATCAGGCCAGGTAGCGCGCCTGCAGCGCGTCGAGCTTGCCTTGTGCGGCGAGGATGAATTCGCACACCTCGCGCACCGCGCCGCCGCCGGCTGGTCGCGTGGCGACGTACTGCACATGGCGCTTCACCAGCGGCTCGCCCTGCGGCACCGTGGCGGCAAAGCCGCACGCCCGCAGGATCGGCAGATCGACCACGTCGTCGCCCATGTAGCCGCATTGCGCTGGCGCGATGCCCAGCCGCGCGGCCAGTTCGAGCAGCACGGCGCGTTTGTCCTCCACGCCCTGATGCAAGCGCGCGATGCCGAGATTCTCGGCCCGCAGTTCGACCGCGCGCGAGCGCCTGCCGGTGATGATTGCCAGGTCCACGCCGCCCTCGCGCAGCATTTTCAGTCCATGCCCGTCCACGCTGGAAAAGCCCTTCATTTCGTCCCCGGCCGAGGTGAACCATAGCGTGCCGTCGGTCAGCACGCCGTCGACATCGAAGGCCATCAGCTTCAACTGCGCCGCGCACAGCCGCGCCATATCGAGGGCCTGGCTCATCAGATCACCCTGGCCTGCATCAGGTCGTGGGTGTTGAGCGCGCCGAGCAGGACTTTCGCCTCGTCGACCACCAGCAACTGGCTGATGCGGTGCAAATCCATGCGCTCGACCGCTTCCACCGCCAGCGCGTCGGGGCCGATGGTGCGCGGGTTGCGCGTCATGAAGTCGCGCACGCGATCTTCCTGAAAATTGCAGCCGCGCTCAATCGCGCGGCGCAAATCGCCGTCGGTGAAGATGCCGGCCACCGCCTGCTGGTAGGTGAGGATCGCGGTCATGCCCATTCCGCCGCGGGTCATCGAAAGCAGCGCGTCGGTCATGGCGGCGTCCTCGGAAACGCGGGGAACGGCCGCCGCAGGGCGCATCACGTCGCGCACATGGGTCAGCAGCCGGCGCCCGAGCATGCCCCCGGGGTGGGAATGGGCGAAATCCGAGGCGGAGAAACCACGCGCATCGAGCAGCGCCACTGCCAGCGCGTCGCCCAGGGCAAGGGCGGCGGTGGTGCTGGCGGTGGGAGCCAGATTGAGCGGGCAGGCTTCTTCGGCGACGCGCCCGTCGAGGTGCACGTCGGATTCGCGGGCCAAGGACGAGTTGGCGTTGCCGGTGATCGCGATCAGCTTGCCGCCGCGGCGCTTGATCAGCGGGACGATGTTCAGCAATTCTTCGGCTTCGCCCGAATTCGACAGCACAATCAGCACGTCGTCGCGCGCGATCATGCCAAGGTCGCCGTGGTTGGCCTCGGCCGCATGCACGAAGTAGGCGGGCGTGCCGGTAGAGGCCAGCGTGGCGGCGATCTTGCGCCCGATGTGCCCCGACTTGCCGATGCCGCTGACAATGACGCGCCCGCGAGCCGCCAGGATAAGTTCGACCGCCGCGACGAAGCTCGCGTCGATACGGTCAACCAGCGCAAGCACGGCTTCCGCCTCGATGCGCAACACGCGACGGCCGAGTTCCAGCGTCGCAGCCCGCTTGGTTGCCACCGAGTCGGTTTGGCTCATCTGCGTGAACTGGTTATCATTCGTGAAAATTATAACAGACGGGTTGTACGCGATTTTCGGCCCGTTGCGTCGCTTGGGCTGCGCGACCGCAAGCGTCTTTGCCTGGATAACCGACGAATGACCTCCGCGCTCGAGCTGGTGCTCCTGCTCCTCGCCGCCGCCGTCATGGTGGTGGTGCTGTTCCGTTATCTGAACTGGCCCCCGATTCTCGGCTACCTGCTGGTTGGCGCCGCGGTGGGGCCGCACGCCTTCGACCTGCTGCCTGCGCACTCGGATGCCAACCACATCGCCGAGTTCGGCGTGGTCTTCCTGATGTTCTCGATCGGGCTCGAGTTCTCGCTGCCCAAGCTCTACAGTATGAAGCGCATCGTGTTCGGGCTGGGCGCCGCCCAGGTGCTGCTGACCGCCCTGTTCGTCACCGCCGGGCTGATCTTTTTCGGGCTGTCGTGGCGCGGCGCAGTGGCCATCGGCGCGGTGATGGCCATGTCGTCCACCGCCGTGGTCTCCAAGCTGCTGGTCGAGCGCATGCAGCTCGATTCGCCGCATGGCCGCGAGGTGATGGGCGTGCTGCTGTTCCAGGATCTTGCCGTCGTGCCCTCGCTGATCCTGATTCCGGCCCTCGGCGGCAGCGCCGAACAGATGGGGTCCGAGCTGGCCATCGCCCTGCTCAAGGCGATTGTTGTGCTTGCGGTGATCCTGTTCTTCGGCCAGCGCCTGATGCGAGGCTGGTTCCATGTGGTCGCCAAGCGCAAGAGCACCGAGCTGTTCATGCTCAACATCCTGCTGGTCACGCTCGGGCTGGCGTGGATAACGGAACTGGCCGGCTTGTCCCTGGCACTGGGTGCCTTTGTCGCCGGCATGCTGATTTCCGAAACCGAGTACCGCTACCAGGTGGAAGAGGACATCAAGCCGTTTCGCGACGTGTTGATGGGGCTTTTCTTCGTCACCATCGGCATGCTGCTCAATCTCGATGTGGTGGCGCAACAGGCGATCTGGGTGGTACTGACGCTAGTACTGTTGCTGCTGCTCAAGTTCGCCGTTGCCGCCGGGCTCTCCTACCGCTTCGGTGCCTCTCCCGGCACTGCCTTGCGCACCGGCCTGTGGCTGTGCGCCGGTGGCGAATTCGGCTTTGTGTTGCTGGCGCTGACTGGCCGCGCCGCTCTGGTGCCGGTCGCCGTACTTCAGGTAGTGCTGGCGGCGCTGGTGCTCTCGCTGGTGCTGGCGCCGCTGATTTCGCAGTACGCGGACAAGATCGTGCTGCGGCTGGTGCCCTCGGAATGGCTGCTGCGGTCGATGCAACTGACGCGAATCGCCACGCAGTCGATGTTCATCGACCGCCACGCGATCATTTGCGGCTTCGGCCGCAACGGCCAGTACCTGGCGCGCTTTCTCGAACAGGAAGAGATCACCTACATCGCGCTCGACCTCGACCCGGAGCGCGTCAAGGAAGCGTCTGCAGCCGGCGAGACGGTCGTGTTCGGCGACGCCGCGCGGCGCGAGACGCTGACCGCGGCCGGCATTTCACGCGCCGCGGTGGTGGTGGTCACCTACGCCGATACCGCTTCGGCATTGCGCGTCATCGACATGGTGCGCGGCTTGCGGCCCGACGTGCCGGTGGTGGTGCGCACGACCGACGAACGCGATTACGACAAACTGTCCAAGGCCGGCGCGGCTGAAGTGGTGCCCGAATCGTTCGAGTCGTCGATCATGCTGGCCTCGCACGCGCTGGTGCTGATGGGCGTGCCGGTGGGCCGGGTGCTGAGCCGGATTCGCGAGATACGCGGCAAGCGCTACCGGCTGCTGCGCGGCATCTATCGCGGGGCGGACCATTTGAGCGAGGAAGGCATCGCCAACCTGCACAAGGCGCGGCTGCATTCGGTTACGCTGCCGGCCGGCGCCTGGTGCGTCGGTCGGCGGATCGGCGACCTGCAGTTCGAGCAGATCGAGGTTCAGGTCACCGCGATGCGCCGCCGCGGCATCCGCGCGATGGACCCGGATGCCGACACGGTGCTCAAGGCGGAGGATGTGGTGGTGCTGCTGGGCGAGCCGGAACGGCTGGGGACGGCGGAGGAGAGGTTGCTTAGCGGGTTTCCCTGACGGATCATTGCAAACTGTGGTCTCAGGAAGGCAGCCGCCTCGAAGTAAGGTTTGAAGAAGGTCAGAATCCAAGGCAAACAACGTAAGGCTGACCGTCGTCGATGATCGTGCCCGTGCCCGACTCCGCAACAGGCGTAAGTGCATTGCTTGCCCATGTGCCCACCCGCATCGAACCCGATGTCGTGTGACCGTCGTCCATCGTAATGTCGAGTTGTTTGGCGAACTTTCCCTGAATCGCGGCAGAACAGACGTAATAGGAACCCGTCATGTCAGAGACAGGTTTGGCAGATTGAACACCGATTCTGCCGCCATCGGCGTTAGTCGGTAGGTCGCTATCTTTGGTGATCGGGTACGGCCCGGAGGCCAAGTTTGCCCTTCGGACATGGTCCCAAAAGACGACGGTTTCAGTTGGGGTAGCGCTGAAGTTGTCGTTCCAGTATCCGTTGATCGCCCCATTGCCGGCGCCGGATACTACTGGCGCTGTAGAACCGAGATGTTCCTGAGCCTTCGCGTCGTCGCCCGGCAACGCTTTGAACTTGTCCTGATATCCATAGATGAACAGCGGCACCGAGCGAAAGTCCTGCGCAAAGTTCTTCACCTTCGCACTGTTGATGAGTTCCTGACCCTTCAGCACGCCGCCGAGCAGCAGGCCGATGATGACCAGCACGATGGCGATTTCTACGAGAGTGAAGCCGGATTGACGGTTTGGCATGGCGAGAGTCCTTATTTGACAGGCATCGCTCTGCAAGCCTTGTGCCAGGCTGGATTGCCCGATCCGGTGGGATAATCGGCTGCTATTCGGGCTGGGTGCGTCGATTTTTCGACACTTGTGTCGGCCAGGCGTCGTTCGGAGGCAGGCGACCGGCGACCCGATTCAATTTGCCCAGCGTCGAATGGCGCCAAAAACCGGAGTTCCAGACCGACCAAATGGACGCGCCGCCCCGTTCTGTCAGCCAAAGACTGCCGCGCACGCTGGCGGTGGTGGCGCTGGTGGCGCGCTACCGCCGTTTCGTGCTGCTCGCCATGCTGGTGCTGCTGCACCTGGCGATCATGCAGGGCATCCCGTCGGCGATCGCGCGCACGCTGCTGGTCGGGCATTTCGGGCTGTTTCTGTTGTGGCAGCCGATCGTGCGCGCCGAGCGCAGACTGCGTCCGGTCGAACTGGCGATTCTGGCCGGTGCGGTCGCGGGTTTCCTGCTGTTCCTCAACGCCTGGCTGCTCATCGCATGGGCGATGGTGCTGACCGCCATTGTCGGCGGCAAGGTGTTCTTCTTCGGCTCGCGCTGGTCGCGGCTGTTCTATCTGCTGGCGCTCGGCTACCTGCTGGTGGTGCTGCTGGTGCTGCTGCTGCCGCCGGTGGTTCCGCTCGCTGCCGCGCTGCCAGGCGGTTTCGATCTGATCGCCCGCTACATCCTGCCGCTGGTCTTTCCATTGATGGCGCTGCTGCCGGTCGAGGAGATCGAGCGCGAAGAGGTCGAAGTGATCGACCTGTTCTCCAGCATCATCCTGTTTCTGCTGCTGGCGGTGCTGATACTCGGTTGCCTGGCCTTCATGCTGGTGCGTCAGGCCGGCTATGTCGAGGCCCTGCTGCTGACGCTGCTGTCGCTGGCCGGGCTGCTGTTGCTGCTCGGCTGGACGTGGAACCCGCGCGCCGGGTTCTCCGGCATGGGCGTGCTGTTCACCCGCCATGTGCTGTCGGTCGGGCTGCCGTTCGAACAGTGGCTGCACCATCTGGCCGAGCATTCGATGCGCGAGGACGATCCGGCACGCTTCCTCGACGATGCGTTCGCCGGCATGGCCCGCCTACCCTGGGTGGCCGGCGGGCATTGGCGCGCCGGCGAGCGGGCCGACGATCGCAGCGGACGCTTCGGCGAACTTGCCGGGGAGAAAAGCGCGTTCCAGCATGGTCCGCTGCAAGTGGTGCTGTACACGCGGCAGAAGCTCTCGCCGGGGCTCGCCTGGCATCTGGACTTGCTGGCGCGCCTGCTCGGCGAGTTCTATCTGGCCAAGGTTCATGCCGCGCAGTTGCAGCGCCTGAGCTATGTGCAGGCGGTGCACGAAACCGGCGCCCGGGTGACGCACGACGTAAAAAACCTGCTGCAGTCTCTCAATGCGCTGTGTTTTGCCGCCGAGCGCCCGGGCTCCGAAGTGTCGCCCGAGTTCCAGTTGCTGTTGCGCCGGCAACTGCCGGTTATTGCCAAACGCCTGCAGCAAACCCTCGACAAGTTGCGGCGGCCCGACGAGCAGTCGGCGGCCCGCCAGAACGCGGTCGACTGGTGGGGCGAACTGAAACGCCGGTTCGCCTCGGAAGACATCGGGTTTGCCGACATCGGGCTGAGCGACGAACTCGAGGTGCCGGCCGGGCTGTTCGACACGGTGGCCGAGAACCTGCTGCAAAACGCGCTGGCCAAGCGCGCCGCTGAGCCGGGATTGCGCATCGTGGTCGCATTCTCGGGCGAGCAGCCGGTGGAGCTATCGGTCACCGACAGCGGGCGGGCGATAGCGCCGGAAACCGCGCGACGCCTGCTGCGCAGCCCGGTTGAATCGGCGCGGGGTTTCGGCATCGGACTGTACCAGGCGGCGCGTCAGGCCGAGTCGGCCGGCTACCGGCTCGAACTGGCCAACAACGAAGACGGCGAGGTCTGCCTGCGGCTGCGCGAGGTGCGCGAGCGCTGAACGCGTTCGGCGGCTATCCGGCCCGACTGGACAGCGCCGCATCCTGCGCGACCTGTCCGCGCCGCAGCAGGCGATAGACGGTCATGTTGCCCTTGCCCTTGAGGTAGAGCACCTGCGGCTCGTCGAACACGAAGTGGTCCTTCAGCCGCCGCCATGTGGCGACATCGCACTGGACCATGCCCGGCGTGCCTTCGCTGGTGATGCGGCTGGCGAGGTTGACGGTGTCGCCCCACAGGTCGTAGATGAACTTCTTCTTGCCCACCACGCCGGCCACCACCGGGCCGGTGCCGATGCCGATGCGCACATCGAGGCGGCGGTCGTTGATGTTGAAATCCCGATGCAGCAGGTCGCGCATCTCGAGCGCCAGATCGGCCAGCGCAGCGGTGTAGTCCTCGCGCGCGGCGTTCAGCCCGCCGGCCACCATGTAGGCATCGCCGATGGTCTTGATCTTTTCGATGCCGTGTTTTTCGGCCAGCTCGTCCCAAGTGGAAAAGATGCGGTTGAGCATCGCGAACACCTGCGACGGTGTCATGCCGCTGGCGATGTGGGTGAAGTTCACGATATCGGCGAACATCACCGTCACGTCGGCGAAGCCGTCGGCAATCGTCTGGTTGCTGTTTTTCAGCCGTTCGGCGATCGGGCCGGGCAGGATGTTGAGCAGCAGGCGCTCGGAGCGATCCTGCTCGATCTGCAGCAGGCGGTGCGCGTCGGCCAGTTTGGCCTCGATCTTCAGTTTCTCCTGCATCGAGAAGCGCAGCAACAGGTAGACCATCGACGAGATGGCGACGAAGTTCAGCACGAAAAACAGCACCGAAGTGCGAATCGGAATGCGCGTCGCGCCGATCGGCACCGCATCGGCGAGGTAGTAGTCGAAGAAGCCGGTCAGCGCTACCAGGAACACATAGGCGAAGAACCACGCGAAGGATTCGCGCACGCCGAAACACAGGATCGCGCCGATCGGCGCCAGCAGCCCCCAAAGGATCAGCCCCGAGGCGGTGATGAAATTGCCGATGCTCCACTGCGCCACGAACGGGAAGAACAGGAACAGCCCGAGCTGCCCGACACGGAAGAAATTGAAATTGCCGGTCTTCAGGTAGATCAGCAGATTGCCCGCCAGCAGAATCTGGAAGGCGAATGGCAACGTGGCCGACAGTTGCGGGCCGAGGCTCCAGTAGATCGCCAGCCACAGTGTCGAGGCCACGCTGACCAGCCCGGTGGCGAACACCAGCAGCGCCTTGTTCAGGCGCAACTCGTCGCTGTCGCCCGGCTCGACCCCGGCATTGCGCACGCGGTCGATGAAGCGCGACGGCGGGGCCTTGGCGGCCATCATGCGGAACACTCCCCGAGGTTCATTGGATACCTGTCGGCAACCGACGACAAAACTGGAGTTTCGCCGCAAGCGTGACCGGCGGTCAATCCGGCAAGCAAGAATTTGCGCTGCATCGCAATCGCGCCGCGGACTAGCAAGTCATCGACCCGAATGGCGGAGAGCGCCTATCCATGCGCCTTTCCGGGCATCGGGCGGCGTAGACGGCCATTCCATGCGGGTTGCAGCGCGATCGGCTGTTGAAAACCTCAAGGCAGCCGCCCCGCGGCGATCATTCGGTTGTACAGGGTATTGGGCGAGAGCCAGGTGACGATGTCGTCGAACTCGCCGCCCGCAGCCGTGGCGGCGGTGGGTTCGTGGCTGACGAAGTCGGTATCGCCGTCGAGGTTCTCCAGTTCGTCGCTGCCGGCCGCTGCGGTTGCGCCATTTCGGCCTTGCGAAACCAGTACGGCAACTGCGGCGCTAGCGAGCACAGTCGAGCAACCCGAGTTGGCACAAATCCGAAGGTTCGGGTCGGTGGCGAGCGAAGACAAGGTGCGCTGCTGCATGCCTTTGGATGCCGTGAACACGAAGCGTGTGTTGCCGGCAAGCAATGCGCTGACATCGACGACGGCGTATCGGACACGGTTGTTCCAGCCATCCAGAAGGTACCCGGACGTGTCGATCGGCGACAAGCCGAGTGTCGCGGCCGGGACGAAGCCGTCGCGCGGATTGGAACATCGCCATGGCGCGCCGGAGCTCGTCGGCAGCGCGGTCGATACAGTGCAAGTTCCTGTCGCATTGGTGCAGAAGCTCTCCAGACCATTGCTTGACGAAGATGCCGGACAGGGCAGGCGTTCGTTGGCAGCGGCGAACCCGAGCAACGCATCCTGAACGGTTGCCAGCGTCGCCCGTGTGCTGGCGATGTTTCGTGCGTCCATTTGCGCGTTCAGTGGAACGATCAGCGCCCCCAATAGCAAAGCAACGATTACCAGCACGACTGCCAGCTCGGCCAGGGTGAAGCCGTGCATCCTCACAAACACGTTTGCGCTTAGGTCAGGTGAACGATTCCGCATCAGTTCAATTGAGGCAACGGACCACATCTTGCGTCGGCGACGCCGGATCGTAGGCAACCGGGCCGCTGTAACTGAGGCCGTTGCCGGCCCAGGTTGCGGCGGTTGCGCCTTCCAGATAGTTGGCGGCATTAGCTTTGTCTGTGGCCGAGGCTCTTGTCTGCGTGCCTGTGCGTTGCCCGCCGAACAGCAGCACGCCTTTGCAGCTCGATCCATTCACGGTTGCGCATTGCGTACCCGAGCCGCACTTCATGTAGCGGAACTGTTCACGCCAATTCCGCCAGAGATGAATCTGGTCGGGATTGACGCTGTAGCCCGGGGCAGGACAGTAGCTCGGCGTCCCGGTCGTTGACGCGTTGGGTACCAGACCGAACAAATTCAGGCCGGCCGTCTGTGGCAAGTCCGGGGTCGGCAGGCCACTGCCCAGACAGTTTGTCATCTCGTTCATCAGGCCGTTGATCTGGGTGGCAAAATCGGAGCGCTGATTGATACGGTCGAACACTTCCTTCGCCGTTAACCATGCGAACTGGTCGTTGACCGCCTGGCCGGACGGCGACCCCTGCGTCATCGTTAACGGACCCGCATTCGGGAACGTGGCGGCGCTCTCGATGAAGTTCGCATAGACGGGCGCCTTGCCACAGGGTGTGTTTGCGGCTGTCCTCGCCTGGCCGCCGAGCGGCGGTCCGGGCGCGACTATCAGCGCCACGGGGCCGCCGTCCTGGGCGTTTGGCGAGGCCAGCACCGCGCCGGCGGTGTCCACCACGATGAACTGGCCCTGCACGTCCCAGTTCAACTGCAACTGTGCCGGCGAGTTCTTGATGCTGCCGGCCACCGCGTACCAGAGGCATTCGCCTGCATTGTCTCTCAAGTCAGGCAGATTCAAGGTCTTGAACGGCAGGAAACCAATTCGCGCGGTTCCGGTTGTACCGCAGTTTCCGGCAACGCCATTGCCGTCTGTCGCGGGGCAGGGCAGGTAGCCGAAAGTCGGCGGTGTCGTCGCGGAATGGGCGTCCCGGTACGTCGCGGCGTAGCCGATCAACGCCTGCCTGGCCTGCTCAAGTGAGTCGCGTGTCGTTGTGTCCAGGCTGCGCCGTGTGGCGAATGCATTGAGTTGTCCGGCTGCGACGAACAGGACAACCAGTCCAAGCAAACCGAGCAGAAGCAGCAGCCCAAATCCGGTTTGGCTACAACGATTCCGATGCGACGGGCGTTTGCGCATCTTAACGCCTCAGCGGCCTACATCACGATCAATGCCGATGCTCCCGCTGCCGACCGGCTCGCTCTTCTCCCGCGTCCCCCGATTGACCGTCTCCCCGACCCGCAGCCGCGATGGCGCCTCATCGCCGACCGAAACCGTGGCCCCGGCTGCGTCGGGACGCAGGCCGATCGCCACGCCGTGGCGCGGGTCGGAGACGTTGTGCGGTCGGCCGTTGATCCACGCCGTGCCGTTGCCGTCGCTGCGCCTGACGATGCCTTCCAGCGACAAGTTGGCGCCTTCGATCTGCTGCGTCTGGCGCAGGTTGAGCTTGCGGCTGCGTTCCAGCGCGGCGCGCTTCTCCGGGGTGAAGAACAGCCGCCCGAGCGCTTCTTCGGCCGCTGCGGCGGGCGCCAGCAGCGCGGCGCACAACAGCACGAGCAGACGGCGCCTCACGATCCGGCTCCCTTGCTTGCCGGCGGCTGGCGGATGGTGATCCAGTCGAGTTCGCATTCGGCCCGCAACTGGGGTGTGGCTTGCGCGGGCGGCGCAGCCGGCGGCGGCAGGCGATCGACGGCGCAGCGGCGGGTGCGCAGGTAGGCCGGCGCCTGCGCCGTCAGGTCGTCGAGAAAGCCAAGCAGGTCTTCTTCGTGCAGCAGTTGCATGGTCAGGCGCATCGGACTGGCCATGAACGGATAGGTGCCGCCGGCCGCGGCACCATCGAGCGGCTGTTGCGGGGCGATCTCGTATTGCAGGTCGAACAGCTTGCGTGCTTCGCGGATGCGGCGAATCTGCTCGATCCAGTCGATGCGCCGCTCCTCGCCGATGATGCCGCGCTGCGCCAGTTGCTGGAAGCGTGCGGTGGTCGCGCGCAGTTCCTGTTCCTCGTCGCGGGCGCGCGCGAGCTTGCCTTGCGCGTCGCGCCGCGCCGCGCCGGCGGTGGCCTGGCCGGCAATGGCATTGGCATGGAACTGCCCGGCGTAGAACATTGCCGCTGTACCGGCTGCAACCATCAGCAGCATTGCCAGCAGCGCCCAGCGCAAATGGCGGAAGATCAGCCCCGGATTCATCCGATCTTCCTTGCCACGCGCAGCGAGAAGCGCGGCGCCTCGCCGCGCACCGCGGTGTCGCTGCGCAATGCGCGCTGGGATTCGATGTCGACCGGCATGCGCAGCACACTTACCCTGAGTTCGCTGTCCTGGCGCAGCGCGGCGGCGAAGGCGTCAACCGCCGCGAGCTGGGCGCGCTGGTCCGCGTCCGCCGGCAAGGCCAGGTGGCCGGAGACGACGGCCACGGCGAAGCGCTCCGCCCGGGCGCCGGCTTGCGGCGCCGCGCGTTGTGCGCCGGTGTCGATGGCCGCATCGGGATCGTCGGCCTGCGCCCACTCGATGCGGTCGAGTTCGATCTGCGGCGCGGCATCCAGGCCGCGGCTGATGTCGCGGTAGAGCGCCAGCGGCGTCGCGTTCGATGTTTCGAGGTTGCGGTAGCGGCCGATCATGCTGCGCAATTCGTCCGCGCTGGCCGGCAGCGGCGGCAGCGCGGCAAGCAGATTCTGGTAGCGGACGAGATCGGACTTCGTCTGCTCGATTGTCAGTTCGGTCTGATTTCGAATGGTCAGGGCGTCGAGCACCTGGCGGGCGGCAAACATCAGGCAGCCGGCGAGCACCGCCGCGCCGACTGCCAGCAGCGCCACGCGTGCGCGCCCCAGCCGATGAAAACTCAGGTCTTCGCGCGTGGCGAACTGCGCCGGCGGCGGATCGCGCAGCAGGATTTGGGCGAACAGGCTCGCCGCGGCGCAATCGGTCGGGACGTCATGCAGGCCGATGGCCCGCGCCGCCTGGGCGATATCTGTTGGCACGAACTCCAGTTCATCGCTGCTGCGCAGGGTCTGGCGGAAGATGTCCCGCTGCGCCGGGTTCACCAGCACCAGCACCGGCAGTAGGCTGCCGCGCGCGAGGATGCGCTGACCCACCAGGTATTGATGGATCTTGGTCGATTCGCTTTCGCAGGCTGCGGCAAGGTCGCCCGGCGAGGCGCCCGATTGCGGCGCCAGGCGCGAGAAGCGCAGCTTGCCGTCCTCGACATAGGTCTGCCGGATGCCGCCGCGGCCGATGCTGACCAGCAGCGCCCGCGGCAGCGCGGGTGCAATGCGCGCCAGCAGCGCAGGTGCGAGCAGCGGCGTGGACCAGAGTCCGGCGACCTGCGCCTCACTCTTGCGCAGGAGTGCCAGCCACGGCTCGAACATTGCCGGACGCGTCAGCGCGGCGAACAGGTAACGTTCGTCGCGCCGGCCGGCGCGCTCGCGCCCCAGCGACAGCGCGGTGGTCAACGGCGTGCCGTAGAAATACTGCGCCTGGCGGCGCGCCAGCAGGGCCTGCCGGTCGGCGCCGGAAACCGCAGGTGCGGTTTCGTACTGAAAACCCTCCTCGACCACATCGGCCAGCAGGTAGAGCCGGCTTGCGCGATGCGCGGCCAGGTAGCGCCCGAACGCTCCTTGGCCGTCGTCGCTGGCGGGAAACTGGCCCTCGAGCGTGAGCCGTCCGCCGTGCGCGTTCCAGGCTTCGAGTTGCGTCGCGTCGATCAGAAGAATCCGCGGGTGGGCCATCTCAGGTCTTGAGTTTCGTGATGACGTCGTACACGGGGCCGAGTACCGAAAGCATGACGGTCAGCAACAGGGCGCCGAGGATGACGGTCAGCGCCGGTTCCATCACCGCCTGGGCCCTTTCGATCGACTCGCGCACGTCGCGATTGTAGAAGTAGTTGACGTTCATCATCGCGCTGTCGAGTGCTCCGGTGTTCTCGCCGACCCGCAGCATGCGCACCACCAGTGGCGGAAACAGGCCGGTGTTCTGGAACGCGGTCGACACGTTCTGGCCCTCGGAGATCAGGTTGCCGACGCGGTGCAGCCCCTCGCGCAGCACGGCGTTGCCGGCGATGTCTTCCGAGGCGCGGATGGCGTCGATGATCGCGATGCCGGACGAATACATCATGGCGAAGGTGCCGGCAAAGCGCGCAAGGATGATCTTGCGCAGGATCGGACCGACCAGCGGCAGCCCGAGCTTGATTTCGTCGAACTTGAAGCGCGCTTCCGGATGTGTGCTGACCGCGACTTTCAGCCCGATCGCCACGCCCGCGATGGTCAGCAGGATCACCGGCCAGAAGTGAGTGACGAAATTCGACACAGCGATCAGGATGCGCGTGTGTAGCGGCAACTGGCGGCCGAAACTCTGGAACAGCTTGGCCAGTTCGGGCACCACGAAGACCATCGACACGCCGAGCGCCGCAAAAATCAGCAAGCTGACGATCGCCGGGTAGATGATCAGCTTCTTCGAGTAGGCCGACAGTTCGTCGTCGCGCTTGAGCGATTCGCTGATGTTGAGCAGCACGTCGGGCAGGTTGCCGGTGCTCTCGCCGGCGCGGATCAGGCTGCAGAACACGGCGTCGAAGACCTTCGGATGTTCGCTCATGGCCTGCGACAGGGTGCGCCCGCCCTCGATGCTCTCGATCACGCTGGCGATGATCTCGCGCAGCCGCGGCTGCTCGGTGCTGTCGCGCAGGTCCGCCAGGGCATCGAGTATCGGCACGCCGGAGCGCGTGAGCTGCTCCATGTGAAAGCAGAAGTTGATCAGGTCGCGCCGGCCGATCGGTGCGCCCTGAAACACGCCGCCGCGCTTGAGTGCCTGGCCGTTGATGAAATCGAGATCCATGCGCTTGAGGCGCATCTCGAGATCGACGAGGTTGATGGCGTCAAGTTCGCCGCGCACCGTGCGGCCGCCGGGATTCATCGCCTTGTAGGCAAACACCGGCATCAACTCATCCTCTCGGTGAGATCGATGACGCGACCTACCTCCTCGAGCGAGGTCACGCCTTCGATGACGCGGCGCATGCCGTCTTCGGCCAGCGCGCGGAAGCCCTTGGCGCGCGCGGCGTTGCGGATTTCGCGCACGGTGGCGCGGCGGGCGATCAGTTCGTCGATGTCTGCGTCCAGGCGCATCAGTTCCATCACCGCCAGGCGGCCGCGGTAGCCCTGGTAGTCGCAGCGGTCGCAGCCGACCGCGCGGTACAGCGTCTGCACCGGGCGATCGGTGGACAGGCCGATCAGGCGCATCTCGAGCGTATCGGCGGCATAGGGCTCGCGGCAATGCGGGCACAGCCGGCGCACCAGCCGCTGGGCAACGATGCCGATGATGTTGCCGGCCATGATGTCGGGCAGGATGCCGATGTCGAGCAGGCGCGGAATCACGCCGATGGCCGAATTGGTGTGCAGCGTCGAATAGACCTGGTGGCCGGTCATCGCGGCGCGAAACGCCATCTCGGCGGTGTCGGCATCGCGGATTTCGCCGACCAGGATGACATCCGGGTCCTGGCGCATCATCGAGCGCACGCCGTTGGCAAAATCGAGCTTCGAGGCGTCGGCCACCGAGGTCTGGCGGATCATCGCCATCGGGTACTCGACCGGGTCTTCGAGGGTCATGATGTTGATGCCCTCGGAGTTGATGTGGCTGAGGATCGAGTAGAGCGTGGTGGTCTTGCCGCTGCCGGTCGGTCCGGTGGCGAGGATGATGCCTTCCGGGCCGCGCGATCATCAGCTTGAGCATGTCGAGCTGGTGTTCCGAGAGGCCGAGATCGTCGAGCGCGACGATGCCCTTTTGCCGGTCCAGTATGCGCAACACGATGTTCTCGCCGTGGATGGTCGGCTGCGCGGCGACACGGAAATCGACCGGACGGCCGCTCACGTTGAGCGAAATGCGCCCGTCCTGGGGCGCCCGCGTCTCGGCGATATTGAGGTTGGCCATCACCTTGATGCGCACCGCCATCGCCGGCCAGTAGCTCTTGTGCAGGGCGCGGATTTGCCGCAGCAGGCCGTCGATACGGTAGCGGATGCGCAGGAAGCTGCCTTCCGGTTCGAAATGGATGTCGGAAGCGTCGCGCTTGACCGCATCCGAGAGCAGCGAGTCGATCAGCCGTACCACCGGCTGCGCGTACTCGTCGGTCAGCGCGGCCAGACCGCGATAGTCGACTTCCCCGGTTTCGATCTCGGTCAGGATGCCGTCGATCGACAGTTCGTGGCCGTAATGCTGGTCGATCGCCCGCGCGATTTCCGATTCGCCGGCCAGCACCGTATCGACTTCGATATCGTCGGGCAGCGCACCGCGCAGCTTGTCGAGCGCGACGATGTCGTTGATGTCGGCCAGCGCCACCTGCAGGCGGCGCAAACCGGAATCGAAAAACAGCGGCAGCAGGCGCAGCCGCTTGGCCAGATCGCGCGGCACCAGTTTCAGGGCCTGCGGGTCGATGATCGCATTGGCGACATCGACGCTCTGCTTGCCCAGGGTTTGCGACAGCGCCTCGCGCAGCGTCGCTTCCGAGACGAAGCCGAGCACCACCAGCAGGCGCCCGATCGGCAGATTCGACTTGCTCTGCTCGAGCAGCGCAATGCGCAACTGGTCTTCGCTGATCACGCCCTGGGCGATCAGCACCTGGCCCAGCGGCTTTCGGTTCGGCGGGGCGGGCGAGTTCATGCGGGTTGGCGACGGCGTCCGGATTCTGCTGCCGCGCTACTGGCCTTGCTGCAGCTCGCGGATTCTCGCGGCGACCTGATCGCGGTCGAAGGCGCCCGGGCGGGCCGCGCCCAGGGCGCTCTGATAATACTGCAGCGACAGCTTGGGCTGGCGCAGGTGGTCGAGGCTGACTGCGAGATTGAACAGGTAGTCCGGGTTGTCCGGTTCGGAAGAGAAGGCGCGGAAGTAGGCCTGTTGCGCTTCCGCCCAGCGGCCTTCGCGGGCGTACAGATTTCCCAGACCGAAATGCGCCGCCGGCGTGTCCGGTGCGCTCGAGATCATTGCACGCAAGCGGCTTTCGGCAGTCTGCGGATCGCTGCGGCCCTTGAGTGCGGCCAGTACCGGCAGCGCGTAAGCATCGCGCGGGTCGACTTCGAGCGCGCGCGCCAGATAGGTCTCCGCGAGGTCGCGCCGGCCGGCGCGCAGGGCGACCGCGGTCATGCCGTTGAGCGCGTCGAGCGAACGCGGGTCACTACGCAGCGCCTCTTCGTAACCGCGCTTGGCGCCGGCCATGTCGCCGGCGATATAGGCGGCGTAGGCGCGGGCGACGGCCGGGTTGATCTGCTCCCGTGACGCAACCGCGCGGTGCAGGCGCGGTTCGCCGGCAGTGTCGGCGGCGGGCGGCGCGGAGCGGGCACCAAAGCCGCCGGCGCGGGTAGGATCGCCGCGCCGCTGTGCCGGCGATTCCGCCGCCTCCGCCGCACGGGGCGGCAATGAGAAAGTGCGCACGGCCGGCTTTGGCGCGACGCGGCTGGCCGTCGACCCGACCGGCGCTTGCGCAACGATGGCCGCAGCCGGTGGCGGTGCGGTTGCTGGTGCAGGTTCCGGCGCGGTCCTGGACGCGACGGCTGGTGCGGGCGCTGCCGCTGCCGGTACCGTCGTTTGCGCCAGCGCCGGGCCGGCTTGCAGTGCGCCCGGTGGCGGCTGCAATTGCCACCAGAACCAGTAGCCGATTCCTGCCACTGCCGCCAGGGTCGAGCCGGCAAGGCCGATCCAAAACGGAGCGCGTGACGGGCTGCGCTTGGCGGCGAACAGGTTGTGGGCGGCTTCGCGGTCGCGCTGTGCCTCGCGCACCGACGCCTCGGCGCCGGGTGCGGGCCGGACAGAGGCCGATGCGGTGCCGCTGGCGAACTGGTCATCGAGCAGCGACAGTTCGTGCGGCAGTTCGGGCAGGGCGTTGCCGGGCTCCGCTGCTTGCGCCGGAGCCGTGTCCGCCGCCGGGCCATGCTCGCCCTGCGCTGCCTGGCGCTTGGCGGCTTCCGCCTTCTTGAGAGCGTCCATCAACAGGCTCATCGCCGCGCTCCCGTTGCCGGCTGCGCCGAGTGCCAGATCATTTCGTGCCGAGTTCCCACTGCGGCAGGGGCGGATTGGGATTGTTGCGGAAGTAGTCCGACGACGGCAGCCGGTCGCGGTAGCCGCGGTAGTCGCCATCCAGACTCGGGTCGCGAATCACGATCGGGCGCAGGAAGATCACCAGCTCGGTCTTCTGGACGGCGTTGTCGCGCGACGTCAGGGCTTCTCCGAACGCGGGTATCGCGCCGAGTATCGGCACGCGGCCCGTCTTGTAATCGACGCGGTCTTCCATCAGGCCGCCAAGCACCGCGATGTCGCCGTTGGACACCCGCAGCACCGATTCGAGTTCACGGGTCTGGATCTGCGGCACATTGTTGGGAATGCTGGCCGGAATGCTCGGATTGGGATCGCGCGCCAGCGCGGTCACCCGCGAGATCGTCGGCCGCACGTTGAGCACGATGTTGTCATTGTCGCTGATCTGCGGCGTGACGCTCATCACCAGGCCGACCGAGACTGAACGCGGCGTCGTCGTAAACGCCGTCGTGGTGCCGACGTTGGCGGTAGTCGTGGTGTCGGCCTTGACTTCGAAGTACACGATGTTGTCGACCACCTTGAGCAGCGCGGTCTGGTTGTTCAGCACCGAGAGCTTGGGGCTCGACAACACCTTCACCGTGCCGAAGCGCTCGAGTAGGTTGATGCTGGAAAGGACGTTCAAAGTCTTGCCCGCCGTCGAGTAGTTGATGACGAAGGGGGTGATGTTCGATGTCGGGTTGGCGCCCAGTTGCGCGGACGCGATACCGAAGCCGCTGCCGTCGGGCCGCAGGCGCGACCAGTCGATGCCCTGTTGGTAGCCGTTGCCCAGCGTCACTTCCGCGATGGTGGCCTCGATCAGCACCTGACGCTTTGCGCTCATCATCACCTGGTCGATGAATTCATGCACCTTCTCGTGCTGGCGCGCGGTTGCGCGCACGGTGACGATGCCGGTTTCCGGATTGACGATCATCGACGCGGCTTCACGGAAGGTGGTTCTGCGCACGATCTGTGTTCCGGTGGTCTGCAGCATTGCCGCGTTCGGACTCGCCGCGAGATTGGTCGGTGCCGCCTGGCGCCGACCCGAGGTGCCGCCGGGCTGCGCACCCGTGCCGGTGGTCGTCTGCACGTCTTCATTTTCGATCACGGTCTCGCTCGATCCTTCGGGGAGGATCTTGTCGGTTTCGCGCAGGATATCCTTGATGTTCTTTTCGAGCGATTCCCAGAAGCGGTTGCGCCCGGTATTGCGAACCTCGGTCGTGGAATTGTTCGATCCGCCGAGGGCCGAGGCGCCGACACCGCCGCTACCGGATGAGGACGAGCCGCCACCGCTGGACGTGATCTGGGTGTTAATCGAAACCGACCCCGTGGTGTCGCGCGCCAGATTGACATAGTCGACCCGATAAGTGCGCAGGAACGGCGAGTCCGGCATGACAACCAGGTTGGGGCCGTCGATCTCGTAGCGCATGTCGACCTGCCGCGCGATGCGCGAGAGCAACTGCGGCAGCGTCTGGTCGATGGCGTTGAGCGTGACCGTGCCGTTGAGCCCGGGATGCACGTCGACGTTGATTTTGGCGTCGCGGGCGAGCGCGAACAGCAGTTCCTGCACCTTGACGTTGTTGACCACCACCGAATAGGTTTCCTGCCGCGGCACCGCTTTCGGTTTTGGCAAGGACGCCGGAATATCGACCGGTTGGGGAATCGACGCGACCGGTGCGGAAGGTCTCGCGGGTTCGGTGCCGATGTGGCTGCCGGAAGGGATGAGGGGCGGCGCGGTAGTGCATCCGGCGAGCGACAAGACCGCCATGCTGCCGACAAGGGCAACAAGCAGGGAGCCTCTGGGCGGGAATGTCATGCGGGTCGGGCCGGGAAGATCATCTTTTCATGATATCACATTAATTTCGGCTGGCAAGAAATTGATTTGATTGATTTATGGCGTGATCTGGCCAATATTCATCCCAGTGTCGCAAGCTGCCTGACGTAAGCGCCGCGGGCACGCAGCGATGCCGGCAGCGAGCGCAGGGCGGTTCGCGCGGCACTGGCCGAGGGGTAGTCGCCGTAAATGATGCCGACGCGCAGTCGCGCATCGCCGCGATCGAGAAACACGCGCAGGCGTGCGTCGTCAACATGCTGCGCGGCCCGCGACAGGAACCGCGCCAGGCCCGCCGGGTCGCCCGCGTCGGCGGTTGCCAATTGAATGAACCAGCTGTGCGGAGAGGTCCGCTCGCGCCATTGCTCCGAGGCGACGAGACGAGTGGCGAAGGCGACGCCCAGCGGCGCCAGCACCGGATCGATCGGCGGTGCCGGTGCCGCAGGCGCGGTGCCGTCCACCGCGGCTTCGGCCGCCGGAACGGTCGGCGCCGGGTTAGTGGCAGCGGCAAGCTCGCGTGCCGGGGCGAGCGGGATATCGATCGGGGCGCCTGCCGGTGCAACCGGCTGAGCCGGCTTTTCGGCCGCGGTTGCCGGCGGCGACGGGGCCGCCTGAGCCGGGGCCGGCGTCGGCGGCGGTGCCTCGGCGGTGGCCAGGACCGCGTCGGCGCGGGTCGCAACGCTGCCCGGATGGTTGATCCGCCACCACTGCCCGGCCGCTGCGAGCAGCCCAGGCGCGACGGTAGCCGCGACCGCCCAGCGCCAGCGACGCGGCGCTGCCACGGCTGGGCGAGGGCGCATCGGTGTCGCGAACAGCCGCCTTGACATGTTCGGCGGTGACCTGGTGGCTGTTCGCTGCAAAGGCGGCAAGCAGGGACTTGTCGGCCAGGATGTTGACCCGGCGTGTCAGCCCCTGCGAGGCTCTGGCCAGGCGGCGAATTGCGGCCGGCGAGAACACCGTCGGGCCGCGATAGCCGGCAGCGCGCATGCGGAAATCGATGTACTCGGCAACGTCGTCGCGCACCAGCGGCTCAAGCCGGAAGCTGTGGGTGATGCGGTCGCGCAACTGGCGCATGTCGGCGCGGGCAAGCATCTCGTCGAGCTCGGGCTGACCGAACAGGACGATCTGCAGCAGCTTGTCGCGACTGGTCTCGAGGTTCGACAGCAGGCGGATCTGCTCCAGCGTGTCGGGCGGCATGGCGTGCGCTTCGTCGATCAGGGCGACCACATGGCGTCCGGCGGCATGGCGCTCGATCAGGTGCGCCTGCAGCGCGCCGAGCAGGGCGCCCGGGCGCTCGGCCGCGAGCTTCAGTTGCAGTTCGTCGGCCAGCGCATAGATGATTTCGTCGCGCGACAGCAGCGGATTAGCCAGGTATATGGTGTCGACATGTTCGGGCAGCGATTCGGCCAGCATGCGGCAGAGCATGGTCTTTCCGCTGCCGACCTCGCCGGTCACCCGCACGATGCCCTGATCGTTGAGGATCGCGTAGATCAGCGCCTCGAGCGTCGCGCCGCGATTGGCACCGGCAAAGAAGAAATCGGTGTGCGGAGTGATCCGAAAAGGGGCTTCGTTGAGTCCGAAATACTCGAAATACATGACCGTTTTCTGGTTGGCGCCGGGTTGCCCGGATTCAGTCGGCCGCCGCCGGGTCAGACGCCCGCGCCAACGCCTTGTCCCGGGACAACAGTTCCATGCGGTTGTACAGCGTGGTGCGGTTGATGCCGAGCATTCGCGCCGCCTGGCTGACGTTGCCGTGGGTCAGTTTGAGTGCGGCGTCGATGTAGCCTCCCTCCCAGCGGCGCAGGGTGTCGTCGAGCGAGAAACCCGCCTGCTGCTGCAGGTGGCGCAAAGCGGTCCCGGCGAGGTCGTCGACCGCAGGATTGGCTGCCGCCGCAGCGGTCGGCAGATCCAGCTCGGCCTCGATATCCCGCAGGCCGACCGACTTACCGGGGAACTTGGCCGACAGCCGAATCGCGATATTGCGCAGTTCGCGCACGTTGCCGGGAAACGGGTAGTCGGCCAGCCGCGCGCTGGCGGCCCCATCGAGCGCGAAGGCGGGCTGCCCCGACTGCTGCGCGAGCTGGTCGCGGAAGTGTTCGAGCAGCCGCAGCCGATCCTGCTCCATCTCGCGCAGCGGCGGCACGTTGATGGTGAACACCGACAGCCGGTGATACAGGTCGGCGCGAAAGCGCCCGGCCCGAACTTCGGCGCGGAGGTCGCGGTTGGTTGCCGCAACGATGCGCGCGCGCGACACACGGGTCTGGGTTTCGCCGACCCGCTGGTACTCGCCGTTCTCCAGCACCCGCAAGAGTTTCGGCTGCAGATCGAGCGGCAGCTCGCCGATTTCGTCGAGAAACAGCGTGCCGTCGTGCGCATCCTCGAAATACCCGGCCTTGCCGCCGGCCGCGCCGGTGAACGCCCCCTTGGCATAGCCGAACAGCGTCGGTTCGACCAGCGAGGGCGATATCGCCGCGCAGTTGAGGGCAAGAAACGGCCGCCCGCGCCGGCTGGTCTGGCGGTGCAGGCAGTGAGAGGCGACGATATCCTTGCCGCTGCCCGATTCGCCTTCGATGAGCACGGGAAAGTGCGATTCGGCGTACTGCTCGATCTGCGTGCGCAGTTTCTGCATCGCCACCGATTGCCCGATCAATCCGCCTTGCCGCTCGCCCGACCCGGTCGCCGGGGCGTCGTTGCGCACCTGCAGCGCGCGCGCCAGGGCGGCCCGCAGTGCCTGCGCTTGCGCCGGTTTGGCGATGAAATCGATCGCGCCCAGCGCGCGTGCGTGGCGCGCGTTCGATTCGTCATTCTGGCCGGAGAGCACCACGATGCCAATGCCCGGGTCATGGGCCAGCAATTCGCCGATCAGCGCGAAACCCTCGTCCGGCCGATGCTCGACCGGCGGCAGGCCAAGGTCGACCAGTGCCAGCTCAGGCGGCGAGGGCAGCCGGCGCAGCGCTTCCACGCCCGCCTGCCGGCTGTGCGCAATGACGATATCGAATGCGTCACCGAGCACGAAGCCGAGCGTTTCGGTGATCAGTTGATCGTCGTCGACGATCAGCAGCCTGGGTTTGCGCGATGGAGTCTCGATCATGGGCGGAGGGCGCCGCAGCCTGGAGCGCAGTGTAGCGCAAAGTGGGCGTTGCAGCGGGCGCCGCCACCCCTCTGCTAGAATGCCGGCCTTTGGGTGCGGAGTACGCTTGCGTGGCCACGCAAAATCTGGTCGAACTGCGGAACGTCGTCTTCGCCTATGACAAGGCGCGGCCGGTGCTAAAGGGCATCGACATGGCGATTCCGCGCGGCCGGGTCGTGGCGATTATGGGCGGCAGCGGTTGCGGCAAGACCACCACCATGCGCCTGATCGGCGGCCAGCTCAAGGCAAGCTCGGGCGAGGTGATCGTCGATGGCGAATCGGTCAGCCGGCTCGACGAGCGCGCCCTGTATGCGCTGCGCCGGCGCATGGGCATGCTGTTCCAGTTCGGCGCGCTGTTTACCGACATGTCGGTGTTCGACAACGTGGCTTTCCAGATGCGCGAGCACACCGACCTGCCGCAAGCGCTGATCAACGATCTGGTCATGATGAAGCTCAATGCGGTGGGTTTGCGCGGCGCTGCCGAACTGATGCCTTCCGAGCTTTCCGGCGGCATGGCGCGGCGCGTGGCGCTGGCGCGGGCGATCGCGCTCGATCCGCTGCTCATGATGTACGACGAGCCGTTTGCCGGGCTCGACCCGATCTCGCTCGGCGTGATCGGCCAGTTGATCCGCAAGCTCAACGACGCCCTGGGCGCGACCTCGATCATCGTCACCCACGACGTGCAGGAATCGCTGCAGATCGTCGATTACATCTATTTCGTTTCCGAGGGGCGCATCGTCGCCGAGGGCAGCCCGGCCGAGATTCGCGCTTCCAGGGATCCGTGGGTGCATCAGTTCGTCTGGGCCGAGGCCGACGGGCCGGTGCCGTTCCAGTTCCCTTCCCCGCCGTATGCGCAGGATTTGCTCGGAGCCGCCCATGCTTGACGGCGTTGCACGGGTGCTCCGAATGCTCGGCGGCAATGTGGTCGATCGCATCTGGCGCCTCGGCTACGCCAGCCGGTTCCTGTTCTCGGTGTTCATGTTGTCGGGCACCGCGTTCGGGCGCTTTCAACTGACGATCCGCGAAATCTACTTCTCCGGCGTGCTCTCGCTGGTCATCATCGCGGTGTCCGGCCTGTTCGTCGGCATGGTGCTCGGCCTGCAGGGCTACGATACGCTGCAGCGTTACGGCTCGTCCGAGGCGCTCGGTGTGCTGGTATCGCTGTCGCTGGTGCGAGAACTCGGCCCGGTGGTCGCCGGCCTGCTGTTCGCCAGCCGGGCCGGCTCGGCGATGACCGCGGAAATCGGCTTGATGAAGACCACCGAGCAGTTGTCCGCCATGGAGATGATGGCGGTCAATCCGGTGGCCCGCGTGGTGGCGCCACGCTTCTGGGCCGGCGTGATCTCGATGCCGCTGCTCGCCGCGCTGTTCTCCGCGCTTGGCGTATTCGGCGGTTACCTGGTCGGCGTCGTGCTGATCGGGGTGGACAACGGCGCGTTCTGGTCGCAGATGCAGGCGGCGGTCGATTTCCGCGAAGATGTGCTCAACGGCGTGATCAAGAGCGTGGTGTTCGGCGTGGCGGTGTCGTGGATCGCGGTATTCGAGGGTTTCGACGCGGTTCCCACCGCCGAGGGCGTCTCGGGCGCGACCACCCGCACCGTGGTGACCTCCTCGCTGGCGATCCTGGCGCTCGACTTCGTATTGACCGCATTCATGTTCCGAGGTGTGTGATGAACCGTGCTGTTATCGATCTGTGGGTAGGCATATTCGTCGCGATCGGCCTGGGCGCGCTGGTGTTTCTGGCGTTCAAGGTTGGCAATCTGGGCTCGGTCAGTTCGTCCGACTCTTACGAGCTCTCCGCCAAGTTTGATAATATCGGGGGGCTGAAGATACGGGCGCCAGTGAAGTGCGCCGGTGTCGTCATCGGCAGGGTTTCGGACATCAAGCTGGATCCGGAAGACAATCGTCTTGCGGTAGTGACAATGAAAGTCGATTCTCGCTACAAGTTTCCACGCGATACTTTCGCCACCATCAATACGTCCGGATTGCTCGGGGAACAGTATTTGGGCTTCGACGTCGGCGGTGAACCGGATTTGCTGAAAGCCGGCGACACCATCAAGAAGACGCAGTCGGCGGTGGTGCTGGAGAAGCTGATCAGCCAGTTCATGTTCAGCAAGGCGTCGGAGGCGCCGACGCCCGCCCCGGCGAAATGACGGCTACACTTCAGGTGGGCGCAATGCGGCGTGCCGCCAACAATGACCAACAAGGCCAGACCATGATCGGCTTATCGACTCGCTCCAACACCGGATTGCGCAGCGCCTTCTTTGCGGCGGCCTGCGCACTTGTCCTTGGCGGATGCGCCGGGGCCAATCCCAAGGATCCGCTGGAAGGTTACAACCGGGCGATTTTCTCGTTCAACGAGGGTGTGGACAAGTTTGCCCTCAAGCCGATCGCGCAGGGCTACGAGGCGGCGGTTCCGCTGCCAGGCCGCACCGGCATTTCCAATTTCTTCGGCAACGTCGGCGACCTGTGGATCGGCGTCAATAATCTGCTGCAGGGCAAGCCGGTCGCGGCGGTCTCCGACCTGGGCCGCGTGCTGATCAATTCCACCGCAGGCATCGGCGGGCTGTTCGACATCGCGACCGAAGTCGGCCTGGAGAAGCATGACGAGGACTTCGGCCAGACCCTCGGCCGCTGGGGAGTCGGCAACGGCACCTACATCGTGTGGCCGATCATCGGTCCGCGCACGGCGCGCGATACGCTGGGTTTCGGCGTCGACCTGTTTGCCGATCCGGTCGGCTACCTGGGCAACGTGCGCGTGCGCAACTCGCTTTACGGCACCCGTTTCGTCGACACCCGCGCGTCCTTCCTGCCGGCCGACAAGGCGCTCAACGAGGCCTCGCTCGACAAGTATGCCTATGTGCGCGATGCTTACCTGCAGCGGCGCCGCAGCCAGATTTACGACGGGCGGCCGCCGCGTCTCGACGATGATGCCGCGGTTCCGGGCGGCGTGCTGTCGCGCGGTCCGATGGAACCGATCGACGCGGTCAGCCAACTGGTGTTGACGCGCGTTAATGGCGGGACCGCGCCGGCGCGAGCGCCGGCGGTCCGCTAAGAGACGCCGTCGGGCCAGTCTCCGGGCAGCGGGTGGCGCGCGTCCAGGCGCCGTCACTTGCCGTCGTGGCCGACCCATTTACTGAGAGAACACCATGAACAAACTGTTCGCCAATCTCGTTTTCACGCTGGGTGTCGCCCTGCTGCCCGGCCTGGCAGCGGCGCAGGAGCTTGCCCCGGATGCGCTGGTCAAGAGCGTGACGGGCGACGTGCTGCAGATCGTGCGTACCGACAAGGACATCCAGTCAGGCAACACCAAGCGGGTGATCGAGCTGATCGACCAGAAGGTGCTGCCGCACTTCGACTTCATGCACATGACCCGGCTGGCCGTCGGCCGCGACTGGCGCAGCGCCACGCCCGATCAGCAAAAGGCGCTGGCCGCCGAGTTCAAGACCCTGCTGGTGCGCACCTACGCGAACGCCTTCACTTCGTACAAGGATCAGTCGGTCGATTTCAAACCGTTCAAGATGCAGGCGGGCGAGACCGATGTGCTGGTGCGCAGCGAAATCAAGCAGCCCGGCGGCAAGCCGGTGCAGCTCGACTACAACCTGGCCAAGGAGGCCAACGGCTGGAAGGTCTATGACGTGATCGTCGCCGGTGTCAGCCTGGTCACCAACTACCGCGAGCAGTTCGGCCAGGAAGTGCGTGCCGGCGGCGTAGACGGTCTGGTCAAGTCGCTGCAAAAGCGCAACGCCGAACTGGCGGCAGGCAAGTCCGCGGCCAAATGAGCGATGCGGCGATCCGCGAAGACGGCGATCGGCTGGCGGTTACCGGCAGCCTGACCATTCCGCAGGCGGCGCGGCTGCTCGAGGCCGGCGCGCAGTTCGCCGGTTCGCGCGACGCCCTGTTCGATCTTGCTGCGGTGGACCAGATCGATTCGTCGGGGATCGCCGTGATCCTCGGCTGGCTGCGGGCCGCGCAGGCCGCGGGCCGCAGCCTGAAAGTGGCGAACGCGCCGCAGTCCCTGCGCAGCATCGCCGAGCTGTACGGCGTGGAAGCAATACTGCCGCTCGTCTGACCCCGTTCCGCCGCCGACGCGGCCCCGTGTTTCCCATGACTCCCGCGATCCGCGTGCAACAGGTGACCAAACGCTACGGCGCGGTGCAGGCGCTGGCAGGCGTCGACCTCGAAGTTGCGCAAGGCGAGTTCTTCGGTCTGCTCGGCCCGAACGGGGCCGGCAAGACCACGCTGATCTCCGCACTGGCCGGGCTGGTGCGGGCGAGCAGCGGGCAGCTCGAAGTGATGGGCCACGACGTGGTTGCCGATTACCGCGCGGCGCGGCGCAGCCTCGGCGTGGTGCCGCAGGAACTGGTGTTCGATCCGTTCTTCACCGTGCGCGAAACCCTCGACCTGCAGTCGGGCTACTTCGGCATCCGCAACAACGGCGCCTGGATCGACGAAATCCTCGACGAACTCGATCTGACTGCCAAGGCCGGCGCCAACATGCGCGCGCTCTCCGGCGGCATGAAGCGGCGCGTGCTGGTGGCGCAGGCGCTGGTGCATCGGCCGCCGGTGATCGTGCTCGACGAGCCGACCGCCGGCGTCGACGTCGAACTGCGCCAGGGGCTGTGGCAGTTCGTGCGCCGGCTCAACCGCGCCGGCCATACCATCGTGCTGACCACCCATTACCTCGAAGAGGCCGAAAGCCTTTGCGGCCGGATCGCCATGCTCAAGGCCGGGCGGGTAGTCGCGCTGGACACCACCGCCAACCTGCTGTCGCGTTCGTCTACCCACGCGCTGCGGCTCAAGCTGGGCAACGGCGGCAGCTTGCCGGCCGAACTCGAAGCGAGGGTGGTTGCCCGCGAGGGCGGGGCGATCACCCTCGGATTCGATCGCTTCGACGAGATCGGCGGCGTGCTGGAGCGCCTGCGCGCCAGCGGCGTCGCGATCGACGACATGGAAATCGGCAAGCCCGATCTCGAACAGATCTTTGTCGACGTGATGCGGGCTTCCTAGAATGAAACTACCCCGCCAGTGCTTCCCCCCCGGGGCGAGACGCCTGGGGCGGCCCGGCGCGTACTGAGATGCCGACCGGCGCTTTCAGCACGCTGTTGTACAAGGAAACCCTGCGCTTCTGGAAAGTCGGCTTCCAGACGGTGGCCGCGCCGGTGCTCACCTCGCTGCTCTACCTGCTGATCTTCTCGCACGCGCTCGAAGCGCATGTACGGGTCTTCGAGTCGGTCAGCTACACCGCGTTCCTGGTGCCCGGGCTGGTGATGATGAGCCTGCTGCAGAACGCGTTCGCCAACTCGTCGTCCTCGCTGATCCAGTCGAAAGTCACCGGCAACATCATTTTCGTGCTGCTGCCGCCGCTGTCGTACCGCGAGTTCTTCGCCGCCTACGTGCTGGCCGCCATGGTGCGCGGGCTGGTGGTCGGGCTGGGCGTCTGGCTGACCACGTTGTGGCTGGTCGACCTGCATTACGCCTATCCGCTGTGGATCGTGGTGTTCGCCCTGCTCGGCGGCGCGATTCTGGGCGCGCTGGGCGTGATCGCCGGCATCTGGGCCGACAAGTTCGACCAGCTGGCGGCCTTCCAGAATTTCATCATCATGCCGCTGACGTTTCTCTCCGGGGTGTTCTACTCGATCCACTCGCTGCCCGCCTTCTGGCAAACGGTCTCGCACGCCAATCCGGTGTTCTACATGATCGACGGTTTCCGCTACGGTTTTTTCGGCCAGTCGGATGTCTCGCCGTGGATCAGCCTGGCCATCGTCGCGATTTGCTTTGTGGTGTTGTCGGCTCTCACCCTCCTCATGCTCGCCCGCGGCTACAAGCTGCGCGGCTGATTTCGTCGCACACTCCATCACGGGAATCCCACCATGGTTCGACCCGAAGACATCCAGGGCTATATCGCGCAGGGCCTGGCTTGCGAGCAGTTGCAGGTGGCCGGCGACGGCCAGCATTTCGAGGCACTGATCGTCAGTGCCGCGTTCGCCGGCAAGTCGCGCGTGCAGCGCCACCAGATGGTGTACGCGGTGCTGGGCGACCGAATGCGCGAGGAGATTCACGCCCTGTCGATGAAAACCCTGACGCCCGAGGAATTCGCCGCCAAGGTGTGAAATCTCGTTGCAAAGGCATTCCCGCGCCATTTTTGCGCCAGATTTTTCTGTTCTGATACGCCCATGGACAAACTGCTGATCGAAGGCGGCTCCCCGCTCAAGGGCGAAGTCGCGATTTCCGGCGCCAAGAACGCGGCGCTGCCCATACTGTGCGCCGCGTTGCTGAGCAAGGAGCCGCTGCACCTGACCAACCTGCCCGATCTCAACGACGTGCGCACCATGCTCAAGCTGCTCGCGCAGATGGGCGTCAAGGTGCACCGCGAGTCGGCCAACAGCGTCACGCTCGATGGGTCGACCATCGACAACCCGGTGGCGCCATACGAGATGGTCAAGACCATGCGCGCCGCCATCCTGGTGCTCGGCCCGCTGGTGGCGCGTGTTGGTGATGCGCGGGTGTCGCTGCCCGGCGGCTGCGCCATCGGCGCGCGCCCGGTCGACCAGCACATCAAGGGCCTGCAATCGATGGGCGCCGAGGTCACGGTGGAGCACGGCTATGTGCACGCCAAGGTGCCGCGGCTGCGCGGGGCTCGGCTGTTTACCGACATGGTCACCGTCACCGGCACCGAGAACCTGATGATGGCCGCCTGCCTGGCCGACGGCGAAACCGTGATCGAAAACGCCGCGCGCGAGCCCGAAGTGGTCGATCTGGCCAACTGCCTGGTGTCGATGGGCGCGCAGATTTCCGGCGCCGGCACCGATGTCATCCGCATCCGCGGCGTGGCGCAGCTTCACGGCGCGACCCACCGCGTGATGCCCGACCGCATCGAAACCGGCACCTACCTGTGCGCAGCGGCGGCCACCGGCGGCCAGATCCGGCTCACCGGCACCTCGTCGTGCTACCTCGATTCGGTGATCGACAAGTTGATGGACGCCGGCTGCGAAATCACCCCCGAGCGGGAGGCGATACGCCTGCAGGCGCCGCGACGGCTGACCGCGGTGAGCCTGCGCACCGCGCCTTACCCGGCCTTTCCCACCGACATGCAGGCGCAGTTCATGGCGATCAACTGCGTGGCCAACGGCACCGCGGTGATCCGCGAAACGATCTTCGAGAACCGCTACATGCACGCGGTGGAACTGGCGCGCCTCGGCGCCGACATCAAGATCGACGGCAATACCGCGGTGGTGCGCGGCGTCGAGCGGCTCGAGGGCGCCACCGTCATGGCGACCGACCTGCGCGCCTCGGCCAGCCTGGTCATCGCCGGCCTGGTGGCGCAGGGCGAAACCCTGGTCGACCGCATCTACCACCTCGACCGCGGCTATGAGCACCTCGACGAAAAGCTCGCGCGCCTCGGTGCGCGGGTGCGCCGGGTGCGCTAAGTGACAGGCCTGCAAGCCGCATGGACAGGCGGTCTTCAGGCAGGCAATCCGGTGAGGCGCATGGATGCTTGATTCTGGCGCGCCATGCCTGAAGAGCGCCTATCCATGCGGCTCGCAGGGCAGGCGCCGGATAGGTTCCTGGCAGTGCCGGCGCAACGGCCGATGAGCGCCAAGCCCGCGCCCGCGCTCGCCGAACTGCGCCCCGGGCAGTCGATCGAACTGCTCAAGGCGCTGCACATCCTGACGCGCGACGGCCAGCTCAACCAGGACAGCCGGCGCAAACTCAAGCAGGTCTATCACCTCTACCACTTCATCGAGCCGCTGCTCGACGAGGTGTTCGCCGCCTCGCCGGCGCCGACGCTGGTCGACCACGGCGCCGGCAAGTCCTATCTCGGCTTTCTGCTCTACGACCTGTATTTCAAGGCGCGGGCGGCCGGGCGTATCGTCGGCATCGAGGCGCGTGCCGATCTGGTGGCCGGCGCCCAGGCGCTGGCCGGGCGCCTCGGCTTTACCCGCATGGAATTTCTCGACATGACGGTCGAGCAATCGATCGCCGCGCCAGTGTTTCCCGCACAAGTCGACATCGTGACGGCGCTGCACGCCTGCGACACCGCCACCGACGATGCCATCCGCTTCGGCCTCGCCAAGCGCGCCGGTTTCATGGTGCTGGTGCCCTGTTGCCAGGCCGAAGTGGCGGCGCTGCTGCGCAAGAACAAGAACGCCTCGTTCGGCAAGACGCCGCTGTCCGAAATCTGGCGCCACCCGATCCACACCCGCGAATTCGGCAGCCAGCTCACCAACGTGCTGCGCTGCCTGCAACTCGAGGCGCACGGCTACCAGGTCACGGTGACCGAACTGGTCGGCTGGGAACACTCGCTGAAAAACGAACTCATCATCGCCACCCGGCGCGGCGCTCCACGCGGCAATGCCGCCGGGCGCATCGAGCAGATCCTCGACCAGCTCAACCTCGCCGGGCTCAAGCCGCGCTTTCTGGGCTGAATGCGGCGCCGGCGTTCGCTGCGCGGCGGCGCCCCCTGCGGTAGAATCCCGTTTTAATTTCCAAGACTGATCGTGAGCGGCATCACCATCGCCCTGTCCAAGGGCCGCATTTTCGACGAGACCCTGCCGCTGCTCGCCGCGGCGGACATCGTGCCCGCGGACGATCCCGAAACCTCGCGCAAGCTGATCATCGGCACCAACCGGCCGGATGTGCGCATCGTCATCGTGCGCGCCAGCGACGTGCCGACCTACGTGCAGTACGGCGCGGCCGATCTGGGCATCGCCGGCAAGGACGTGCTGCTCGAACACGGCGGCGCCGGGCTCTACCAGCCGCTCGATCTCGAGATCGCCAAGTGCCGCATGAGCGTGGCGGTGCCCGCTGGGTTCGACTACCAGCAGGCGGTGCGGCGCGGCGCGCGGCTGCGCGTCGCCACCAAGTACATCGACACCGCGCGCGAGCACTTCGCCGGCAAGGGCGTGCATGTCGATCTGATCAAGCTCTACGGTTCGATGGAACTGGCGCCGCTGGCCGGGCTGGCCGAGGCGATCGTCGATCTGGTGTCGAGCGGCGGCACGCTCAAGGCCAACAACCTGGTCGAAGTCGAGCAGATCATGCCGATCAGCTCGCGGCTGATCGTCAATCAGGCCTCGCTCAAGATCAAGCGCGAGCAGTTGCAGCCGCTGATCGACACGTTTGCCACGGCGGTGGCGAGCCGCCATGCGGAGCGCGCCGGATGAGCGCGCTGCGCAAGCTGTCCACCCGCGAGCCGGGGTTTCTGCGCACGCTCGACGCGCTGCTCGCCTTCGATTCGACCCAGGACGAGAGCATCGAACGGGCGGTGGCCGAAATCCTTGCCGGCGTTCGCAATATCGGCGATGCGGCGGTCCTCGACTACACCCGCCGCTTCGACCACCTGGACGTGACCAACATGGCCCAGCTCGAACTGCCCCGGCGCGAGTGGGAGGCGGCCGAGGCATCGTTGCCCGCCGTGCAGCGCGAGGCGCTGGAGCAGGCCGCCGCGCGCGTGGCGCTGTACCACCAGCGCCAGCTCGCCGGCTCGTGGGATTACACCGAGGCCGACGGCACCCGGCTGGGCCAGAAGGTGACGCCGCTCGACCGCGTCGGCCTCTACGTGCCGGGCGGCAAGGCGGCCTATCCGAGTTCGGTGCTGATGAACGCGATTCCGGCCAAGGTCGCCGGCGTCGGCGAACTGATCATGGTGGTGCCGACGCCGCACGGCGAAAAGAATGCGCTGGTGCTGGCCGCGGCGCGCATCACCGGCATCGATCGCATCTTCACCATCGGCGGCGCGCAGGCGATCGGGGCGCTGGCCTACGGCACGCAAACGATTGCGCAAGTCGACAAGATCACCGGGCCGGGCAACGCCTATGTCGCGGCGGCCAAGCGGCGCGTGTTCGGCACCGTCGGCATCGACATGGTGGCGGGGCCATCCGAGGTGCTGATCATTTCCGACGGCCACGGCAATCCTGACTGGGTGGCGATGGATTTGTTCGCCCAGGCCGAGCACGACGAACTCGCGCAGTCGATCCTGCTGTGCACCTCGGCGACGTTCATCGACGCGGTGTGCGCCAGCATCGAGACGCTGCTGCCGCAGATGCCGCGGCGCCAGACCATCGCGGCCTCCCTCGCCAATCGCGGCGCGCTGATCCATGTTACCGATCTCGACGAGGCCTGCGCCATCGCCAACCGCATCGCGCCCGAGCATCTCGAGCTGTGCGTGGAAAACGCCGAGCAGTGGATCGACCGCATCCGTCATGCGGGTGCCATCTTCGTCGGCCACTATTCGGTCGAGGCGCTGGGCGACTACTGCGCCGGGCCGAACCACGTGCTGCCGACCATGCGCAGCGCACGCTTTTCCAGTCCGCTCGGCGTTTATGATTTCCAGAAGCGTACCAGCATCATCCGGATATCCGCCGAAGGCGCCGACCGGCTCGGCCGCATCGCCTCGACGCTGGCCCATGGCGAGGGCTTGCAGGCGCATGCGCGCTCGGCCGAAATGCGCCTGAAAAACTGATTGCGATAGCATGGCACTGAATCCGTCCGACCTGATCCGCCCGGAAATCCTTTCGCTCAAGGCCTACCATGTCGCCGATGCAAGCGGCATGGTGAAGCTCGATGCGATGGAAAACCCCTATCCGTTGCCCGCTGATCTGCGCGACCTGGCCGCGGGCCTGGCGCACCAGACACCGCTCAACCGCTACCCCGACCCCCAGGCGGCGCAACTGCGCCGGGCGATCCGCCAACACATGGCGGTGCCCGATGGCGCACAGGTTCTGTTCGGCAACGGGTCGGACGAAATCATCCAGTTGATCGCGATGGCGCTGGCCAGGCCGGGTGCCACGCTGCTGGCCCCGGAGCCCTCGTTCGCGATGTACCGGATGATCGCCACTTTTTGCGGCCTGCGTTACGTCGGCGTGCCGCTGAAGGAGAATTTTTCGCTCGATCCCGACGAAATGGTGCTGCGCATCGAACAGTACGAGCCGGCGGTGGTGTTCATTGCCTACCCGAACAATCCGACCGGCACGCTGTTCGACCTCGAAGCCATGATGCGGGTGGTGAATGCCGCGCCGGGACTGGTGGTGGTCGACGAGGCCTATCACGCGTTCGCCGGATCGAGCTTTATGGGCGAATTGCCGCGACATCGCAACCTGCTGGTCATGCGCACGCTGTCCAAGCTCGGGCTGGCCGGCTTGCGGCTGGGTTTCGTCGCCGGCGCGCCGCAGTGGCTGGGCGAGATCGAAAAACTGCGGCTGCCCTACAACATCAACAGCCTGACGCAGGCGATCGCCACCCGGCTGATCGACAATGTCGGGCGCCTGAACGAGCAGGCCGCGGCAATCGTGACCGCGCGCACCCAGCTCGCGCGCGCGCTGGTCGACTTGCCGGATATGCGGATCTGGCAATCCCACGCCAACTTCATCCTGTTCCGTGTGCCCAATGGTCCGCGCACGTTCGAGCGCCTGAAGCGGCGGGGCGTGCTTATCAAGAATTTGCACGGCGCCCACCCGATGCTGGACAATTGCCTGCGCGTCACCGTCGGTACGCCCGACGAGAACGTCGCTTTTCTCCAAGCCCTGCGAGACAGTCTCGCCTGATCCTGCCAGATACCGCCCGATCGCCATGCGCACCGCCGACATCACTCGCAACACGCTGGAGACGCAGGTCCGCGTCCGCCTCGATCTCGACGGCAGCGGGGTCGGCAAGCTCGCCACCGGCGTGCCATTCCTCGACCACATGCTCGACCAGATCGTGCGCCACGGGCTGGTCGATCTGGAGGTCGAGGCGACGGGCGATTTGCACATCGACGCGCATCACACCGTCGAAGACATCGGCATCACGCTGGGCCAGGCGCTGGCCGCCGCGGTCGGCGACCGGAAGGGCATCCGCCGCTACGGCCATGCCTACGTGCCGCTGGACGAGGCGCTGTCGCGCGCGGTGATCGACTTCTCCGGCCGGCCGGGACTGCAATTCCATGTCGATTTCACGCGGGCGATGATCGGCGCATTCGATGTCGACCTGGTGCATGAGTTCTTCCAGGGCTTGGTCAATCACGCGCTGATCACCCTGCATATCGACAATCTGCGCGGCGACAACGCGCATCACCAGTGCGAAACGGTGTTCAAGGCCTTCGCCCGCGCCCTGCGCATGGCCTGCGAAGCCGACCCGCGTGCCGCCGGCAGCGTGCCTTCGACCAAAGGGACGCTTTGAGGCCAGCAGCGGCCAGCGCGAGGCGCCGCCGGGCAAACCCATGAATACAGTCGCCATCGTCGATTACGGAATGGGCAATCTGCGCTCGGTCGCCAAGGCGATCGAACATGTTGCGCCGCAGGCCCGCGTACTCGTCACGAACGAGCCTGCCGCGGTTGCCGCCGCGGACCGCGTGGTGGTGCCCGGCCAGGGCGCGATGCCCGACTGCATGCGCGAACTCGACGCTCGCGGGCTGCGCGGGCCGGTGATCGATGCCGCGCGCAGCAAGCCCTTTCTCGGCATCTGCATCGGGCTGCAGATGCTGTTCGATGCGAGCGACGAGGGCAACGTCGCCGGGTTGGGCGTGTTCCGCGGTCAGGTGCGCCGCTTTCCCGCCGAGCGCATGCACGGCGCGGACGGCATGCGGCTGAAGGTGCCGCACATGGGCTGGAACCGCGTCGCGCAAGCCAAGCCGCATCCGCTGTGGCAGGGTATAGACGACGGCGAGCGCTTCTACTTTGTGCACAGTTACTTCGTGGTACCGGGCGACGGCGCGCTGAGCGCCGGGCGCACCGGGTATGGTGTCGACTTTACCGCCGCGGTGGCGCAGGATAATATTTTCGCAGTGCAGTTCCACCCGGAAAAAAGTGCGCAGGCCGGACTTGCGCTTCTTGGCAACTTCATGCGCTGGAAACCCTGATTCGGATCTCACGCAATCGCGTGTTCCGGCCGCTTGGATCCGATTCGGCTTTCTGGCCCATTTCCTCGAAACCGCACCATGCTGCTGATACCTGCAATCGATCTGAAGGACGGACATTGTGTGCGCCTCAAGCAGGGCGACATGTCCGATGCCACCGTCTTTTCCGAGGATCCGGAGGCGATGGCGCGGCACTGGCTCGATCAGGGCGCGCGGCGCCTGCATCTGGTCGATCTCAACGGCGCAGTCGCCGGCAAGCCGAAAAACGAGGCGGTGATCAAGAAGATCGTCGCCGCGGTGGGCGAGGACGTGCCGATCCAGCTGGGCGGCGGTCTGCGCGATCTCGACACCATCGAGCGTTACCTCGACGACGGCGTGAGCTACGTCATCATCGGCACCGCCGCGGTGAAGAATCCTGGCTTCCTTCATGATGCCTGCGTGGCCTTTCCCGGCCACATCATCGTTGCGCTGGACGCCAAACAGGGCAAGGTCGCCACAGACGGCTGGTCGAAGATGACCGGGCACGATGTCGTCGACCTGGCCAGGAAGTTCGAGGATTACGGCGTCGAGGCGGTGCTGTACACCGACATCGGTCGCGACGGCATGCTTAACGGCGTGAACATCGAGGCCACCGTCAAGCTCGCCCAGGCGCTGCGCATCCCGGTGATCGCCAGCGGCGGCATCACCGATCTGGCCGATATCGACCGGCTGTGCGCGGTCGAGGAAGAAGGCATCATGGGCGCGATCACCGGCCGGGCGATCTACGAGGGCACCCTCGATTTTCGCGCCGCCCAGGCGCGCGCCGACGAACTCAACGGCGACGCCCCCGACTAACCGACTCCCTTGCGGCCGCGCCACGGCCAGTCCGCTCCGACGCCATGCTGGCCAAACGCATCATTCCCTGTCTGGACGTCAACGCCGGCCGCGTGGTCAAGGGCGTCAATTTCGTCGGGCTGCGCGACGCCGGCGATCCGGTCGAGATCGCCCGCCGCTACGACGCCCAGGGGGCCGACGAACTGACCTTTCTCGACATCACCGCCAGTTCCGATGCGCGCGACATCATCCTGCACGTGGTCGAGCAGGTGGCTGAGCAGGTATTCATCCCGCTCACGGTCGGCGGCGGCATCCGCGCGGTCGATGATGTGCGCCGGCTGCTCAATGCCGGGGCCGACAAGGTCAGCATGAACACCGCGGCGGTGCAGAATCCGCAACTCGTCGCCGATGCCAGCGGAAAGGTCGGCGCGCAATGCATCGTCGTCGCCATCGATGCCAAACGGGTAACGGGCGAGGGCGGGCCGGCGCGCTGGGAGGTATTCACCCACGGCGGGCGCAGGCCGACCGGGCTCGACGCCGTCGAATGGGCACGCCGGGTGCAGGCGCTGGGCGCCGGCGAGATTCTGCTCACCAGCATGGATCGCGACGGCACCAAGATCGGCTTCGACCTGCCGCTGACGCGGGCGATCGCCGACGCGGTGGATATCCCGGTGATCGCCAGCGGCGGCGTCGGCACTCTGGCGCATCTGGCCGACGGCATCAGCGAAGGCCATGCCGACGCGGTACTGGCGGCGAGCATTTTCCACTACGGCGAGTTCACGGTGGGCGAGGCGAAGGACTTCATGCGCAGCCGCGGCATCGAGGTACGCTGAGATGTCGGTCAAGGAATGGCTCAGGCAGGTGGTGTGGGACGATCAAGGCCTGGTGCCGGTGATCGCCCAGGAGGCGGCGAGCGGCGACGTGCTGATGTTCGCGTGGATGAACCGTGAGGCGCTGGAGCGCACGGTTTCGACCGGTGAGGCAGTCTACTGGTCGCGTTCGCGGCGCAAGCTCTGGCACAAGGGCGAGGAGTCCGGCCATACCCAGAAAGTGGTAGAACTGCGCATGGATTGCGACAACGATGTGCTGCTGCTCAAGGTCGAGCAGATCGGCGACATCGCATGCCATACCGGGCGCCACAGTTGTTTCTTCCAGAAGCTCGCCGAGGGCAGGTGGGAAGCGGTCGAGACGGTGCTCAAGCACCCCGACGAAATCTACAAGTAAAAATGCGCCATTTCGAGAGGTTCTCATGATGATCGACCTTGCTGTGATTCAGCGCGTCCAGGCCACACTGGTGGAGCGCAAGAATGCGGAACCCGAGTCGAGTTACGTTGCCGGCCTCTATGCCAAGGGCACCGACGCGATCTGCAAGAAGATTGCCGAGGAGGCGGCCGAGACGATCATGGCGGCCAAGGATGGCGATCGCCTGCACCTGGTGTGGGAAGTGACCGACCTGTGGTTCCACAGCATGGTCCTGCTCGCGCAGTTCGGCCTGTCGGTCGATGACGTGATTTTCGAACTGCGCCGCCGGGAGGGCATCTCCGGCGTCGACGAAAAGAAGAGCCGCAAGCCCGGCTGAGGAGACCCGACCATGGACAACTGCATTTTCTGCAAGATCGCACGCGGCGAGATACCGGCCAGAAAGATCCACGAAGACGAGCAGATGGTGGCCTTCGGCGACGTGCGGCCACAGGCGCCGGTGCACCTGCTGATCATCCCGAAGCGCCACATCGAATCTCTGGCCGAGTGCGGCGAGAGCGATGCCGCGCTGCTTGGCAGCATGCTCGCGGTGGCGCCGCGCCTGGCGCGCGAACAGGGCAGTCCGGACGGGTTTCGCACCATCATCAACACCGGACGGGTGGGTCGGCAGGAGGTGTATCATCTGCACATCCACGTTCTCGGTGGCCCGGAGCCCATTCCGGGGCCGATGGTCGGGCACTAGGAGATCATCATGGGTTCATTCAGCATTTGGCACTGGTTGATCGTACTGGTCATCGTGATGCTGGTGTTCGGCACCAAAAAACTGCGCAACATCGGCGCCGATCTCGGCGGTGCGGTGCGCGGCTTCAAGGACGGCATGAAGGACGGCGACAAGGCCGCCGAGGTGCCCCCGAAGGTGGGCAATACCATCGACGTCGAGGTCAAGGAAAAAACCCGCTCCTAGCCGGACCACGGCGATCCCCGCGGGACGAGGGGCTCGCCGGCGCGTCCCGCAGCTGACGGCCCGCGGCGCGCAACCCAGTCCCTTTCCAGAAGATTCCCAACCATGTTCGACGTCGGTTTCTCCGAGTTGATGGTCATCGCCGTTGTGGCGTTGCTGGTGCTCGGGCCGGAACGCCTGCCGAAGGTCGCGCGCACTGCCGGCCACCTGCTCGGGCGCCTGCAGCGCTACGTCAATGACGTCAAGGCCGACATCAACCGCGAGATGCAGCTCGACGAACTGCGCAAGATGCAGCAGCAGATTGCCGACTCGGCGCGCGATTTCGAGACTTCGGTCAACAAGGAACTCGTCGCCGTCGAAACCGAGGTCAATCAGTCGATCGAGGCGGTGACGCGGCCGCCGCTGGCCGAGGCGCCGGCGCAGCCGGCGGCGGATTTGCGCGCTGCGTCCGGGACGCAGCCGGCAGCAGCCGGAGAAACCGCGCCGCCGCGCGAGTTGGCAAACGCCGAGAACCCGGCGCTGCGTGCCGGCAGATCCTGACATGGCAGCGCCGGGCGGCGAAGAAACCTTCATCTCGCACCTGGTCGAACTGCGCGAGCGGCTGTTACGCGCGGTCGCGGCGGTGGTCGTGGTGTTCGTCTGCCTGATGCCGTTCGCCGGGCAGATCTACGACCTGCTGGCGCAGCCGATGATCCAGACCTTGCCGCAGGGCACCAGGATGATCGCCACCGGCGTGGTGACGCCGTTTTTCGTGCCGGTCAAGGTGACGCTGATGGTGGCCTTCGTCTTTGCGCTGCCGGTGGTGCTCTACCAGGCCTGGGCATTCGTGGCGCCGGGGCTCTATGCGCACGAGAAGCAACTGGTGCTGCCGCTGGTGTTTGCCAGCACCGTGCTGTTCATACTCGGCATGGCGTTCTGCTATTTCTTCGTCTTCAACACGGTGTTCCGCTTCATTGCCGAGTTCGCGCCCAAGAGCATCACGCCGGCGCCGGACATCGAGCAGTATCTGGCCTTCGTGATGACCATGTTCGTCGCTTTCGGGGTGACGTTCGAAGTGCCGGTGATCGTCGTCGTGCTGGCACGCTTCGGCATCGTGCCGCTGCAAAAGATGCGCGAGGCACGGCCCTACGTGATCGTCGGCGCGTTTGTCGTCGCCGCCGTGGTGACGCCGCCGGATGTCATGTCGCAGGTGCTGCTGGCGGTGCCGCTGTGCCTGCTGTTCGAGGTCGGATTGATCGTCGCGCGCTTCGTCAAGCCGAAAGCCGGCGAGGCTGCCGCGAACGACGCGGCCACCAGCCTGACCGAGCGCTGATCGGCGCGGCTCCAGCACGGTCGGAGCAAACTACTAGGTGGCTGGGAAGCCGCATGGATAGGGCATCTTCAAGGCATGGCCCCGGAGAGCGCCGATTGGCGCGGCTTTCGCGGCATATGGCTTGAAGAACGCTATCCGGTGCGGCCCGCAGGCCGGCAAGAAGGATCAGCCGTCGTTCTTCAGCGGCGGGCGCTTGCCGATCTGCACGTCGATTTCTTCGGCCTTCTTGTCGCGCTGGATGCGGAAGCGGGCGCCGCTGCCCGGCGGCAAGGCAGCCACCAGATCGAGCATGGTGTGATTGTTGTGGATCGCCTTGCCGTCGACGGCGATCAGCACGTCGCCCGGGCGAATGCCTGCCTTGTCGGCCGGGCCGCCGCGCATCACGCCGGCCACCAGCGTGCCCTCGCGCGAGGCCAGGCCGAAGGAGTCGGCCAGTTCCGGCGTGATCTCCTGCACCTCGACGCCGATCCAGCCGCGGGTCACCGTGCCGGTGCGTATGATTTGTTCCATCACGTTTCTCGCGAGCGTCACCGGGATCGCGAAACCGATGCCGAGCGAGCCGCCCGAGCGCGAATAGATCGCGGTATTGATGCCGATCAGGTTGCCGGCCGAATCGACCAGCGCCCCGCCGGAGTTGCCCGGATTGATCGCCGCGTCGGTCTGGATGAAGTCCTCGAACGTGTTGATGCCCAGCGCGGTGCGGCCCATCGCGCTGACGATGCCCATGGTCACCGTCTGCCCGACGCCGAACGGGTTGCCGATGGCCAGCGCGACATCGCCGACATGCACCGAACCCGGGGCGGCGAACGACACCGCGGAAAACTTGTCCTCGGACTGAATCTTCAGCACCGCCAGATCGGACTCCGGGTCCATGCCGACGGTGCGCGCGCGCAACTTGCGACCGTCCTGCAACGCGACCTCGATCTCGTCGGCCCCCTCGATCACGTGGTTGTTGGTGAGCACGTAACCCTCGGCACTGACGATCACGCCGCTGCCCAGCCCGGCGCTGCGCTGCGGGCCGGCATCGCCGCGGTCGCCAAAAAAGTGGCGAAAGATCGGGTCGTCGGCGAACGGGTGCCGCGCCGACTTCGTCGCCTTGCTGGTAAAGACGTGCACCACCGAGGGCAATGCCTTGCCGGCGGCGGCGGCGTAGGAAACCGCGCGCGTTTCGCCCGCCGGCGCCTCGGCCGCGGTCAGCGCAACTGTCGGCGGCGGTACGAAGGCCGGAGCCGGGGCCGGCAACGCCGCCAACTGCGGCGCGCGGCCGATCCACTCCGGTTTGAGCGTGGATACGACAAACAGCAGGGCCAGCGCAATGGTGACGGCCTGCGCGAACATCAGCCACAAGCGGCGCATAATTCGGATCGGTTAAGTGAAATGACGGGTCGGGAGCGACTATGCAGCGGGCTCAGCTTCAACGCTATCTGGATGATCTGCTGGATGCCGCGCGATTCCGCGATTATTGCCCAAACGGCCTGCAAGTGGAAGGACGCGACGAGATCGGCCGCGTGCTCTTCGGCGTCACCGCCAGTCTGGCCCTGATAGAACGCGCCATCGCCTGCCGGGCCGATGCCATCGTCGTGCATCACGGCTGGTTCTGGCGCGGCGAGGACGGCCGGGTGGTCGCCACGCGCAAGGCGCGCCTGGCCCGCCTGCTCGGCCACGACATCAACCTGTTCGCCTACCACTTGCCGCTCGATGCGCATCCGCAATTGGGCAACAACGCGCAACTGGCGCGTCTGATGGACTGGCGGGTCGATGGCCGCTTCGCCGAGCAGGATATCGGCTTCCTTGGCGGCGCCTGCGACGGCCGCGCGCCAGCGGCGACCGAGCTTGCCGACCGGCTTCGCGAGCGCCTGGGGCGCACCCCGCTGCTGGTCGGCGATGGCGCGCGCCGGGCCTCGCGCATCGCCTGGTGCAGCGGCGCGGCGCAGAGCCTGTTCGAACAGGCGATCGCCGCCGGCGCGGACGTGTTCGTCAGCGGCGAGATTTCGGAACCCACCGTGCATCTGGCGCGCGAGTCCGGCGTGCCCTACATCGCGGCCGGACATCACGCGACCGAGCGCTACGGGGCGCAGGCGCTGGCCAGGCACCTTGCCGAACATTGCGGATTGCGCTGCGAATTCGCCGACATCGACAACCCGGCATGACAGCGCAATCCGTCATGCAGAGCCGGCCGACGGTGGCGCTACGCCGCGCCCGGTCGGCGCCGCAACGGCTCAGGCGGCCGCTTGGGCGTGCAGCACGGGGCGCGGTTCGAGCCGTGGCTCGAGCAGGGCGATCAGGGTGGCGATATCGTCGACCACGCCCAGCGGGAAGCCCGCCCGCGTGCCTTCGCGGTTGTCCTGGAGGTGGCTCTGCAGCAGCCTGAGGCAGCCGGCCGTACCCCACGACGCAACCACTTCCCGGATCAGGTGCGGGAGATCTTCGAGCGAGGCGCGCGCGAGATCCTGCGTGTAGTCGTCCCAGCTAATCTGCTGGACGTTGAAGTTGCGTCGGAACTGCTCGACCAGCGCTTCGAATTCAGCCCGCATTCCGGCCCCGTGATAGACCTCGAGCAACTTGAGCCAGGGGCGGATCGCCTGGCGCGGGTTGGCGTGAATGTAATCGGAGAGCGTCTGCGCGGCGCCCTGCACGCGGCCGAACGACAACATGATTTCCGCCAGTTCGAGCGCTGAATCGTGCTCGGCGACGCCGATACGTTGTTCGGCTTCGTCGTGATCGTCCAGTTCCAGCGCCAGCGAATCGCTGGCGGCAGCCGCCGGCGCCGGTGTCGGCACGGCGATCGTGTGCTCCGGCAGGTCGTCGGCTTGCGCGGGTGCTGCCTGTTCGGCAGCCGCATCTTCGGTCGCGTAGGCATAGCCGTCTTCGGCGGTGCGGCGGCGGCGCCACCACAGCCAGCCCGCCAGCGCGGCCACCGCGGCGAGCAGCGGATAGAGCCAGGAAATCGAACTTTCTTCCGACTCGCGCGCGACGGGTGCCCTGGCGGCCACCGCCGGGGTCGCCGACGGCGTGGTTGGCGCATTGGGCGCGGTCTTCTCCGCCGTACCTGTCCCCTTGGTGCTCTGGATCTTCTGGTCGAGCCGCACCATGTCGCCCTGCAACTTGTCGAGGTAGCCCTCCATGTTGCGGATTTTCTCGGCCAGGGCGAGCGAGGCAACGATCTTGTCGTCGAGTTCCGCGATCAACCGCTGCTCTTGACGCAGACGCTCGCGCTGCTCCTCGGTCAGGCCGCGCGAACGGGCGTCGTCGAGCAGGGTGGAGAACTTGAGGCCCGGTTCTCCGCCGGGTCCCGAGGCGACCGACAGCCGGTCTTCGCCGCGCCGCGGCAGTGGCACAGGCGCGCTTTTTGGCGCGACGTCGGGTGGCGCGTTGCCTTCGGCAGCGCGGCGACGGCTTGGCGCCGGCACGGGCGGGCGGATTTTGGCGGTTTTCGGACGGGCAGCCGCCGTCCGTTCGGTCTTGCGGCCGGCGCTGCCCGGTAGCGCCAGATTTGCCCCGGCGGGCAACGGGTGCTGGGCCGGGTCGGCGACGCCCCGGAACAGGTGCGGATTGGATCTGGCCGCCTCGCGGATGAATTGCTTCTGCCGCGCCGGATCGTTGGGAAACAGCCCGCTGGCGGTGCCGGAAAGGGTTTCGCCCTCTATTGCGGTCCAGCCGCCCGGGTCCGTTTCGCTTGCCGGCAAGGCAGCCGATTCGCGTGCGGCAATTGCAGTACCTGCGCCCCTGGCAGGCGCCGCGGCCACCGGCAACTCTATCGGTGCTTGCGGCATCAGGGTGAACTCGCGCTTTACTTCCGCACCGCAACCCACTTTCAGGCCAAGCAGGTAGATCGGGTGATTGACCGCTTCGTTGGACTCGATGAGCAGGGTCGGACGCGGCCCGCCCTGCACCCGCAGACGCGCCCCTCGTACCCAGGGCAGGTCGTCGGCGCTGTCGCCGGGCGCCAGCCGGATGCATCCCGGTTCGATCGGCGACTGTCCGTCGGCCAGCAGGCGCACCTCGATGCGCAGGCGCTCGCCCAAACGTGGCTGGCTGACGATTTCGCCGATGCCCAGTGCATGTGCTTCGACCGACAGGACGGTCAGCGCAAGAAAGGGCAGAAAGCGGCATTTCGGCATGCATTTACCTTGTCGGGATTCGCCCGGACCTATGCATTTGTCTTTGCACGGATCGAGCAACAGCGCGCATTATAGACCCGGCAGGATCGCGACTGCCGCGGAATAGTACCGAAAATCACATGTCTGGGCAGGGGCTTGCGACGCAATGGCACAAACTTTTCCAGATCCGGGGGGCGGCGGATCTGTGGAAAAATGTGCATCGAGGCGCCGCCAGGCGCGAATTCGGGAGGCGTGTTCGATGGATCAGCCGGGCCGGTTCGGCAGTGGTTTTCGCGCGGCGCTGCTTGCGGTCGTGCTGCTTGCCGTCGCGCTCTCGGCCGTGCGCCCGTTCGACAGATTGACCTGGTTGCTCGAAGTTGCGCCGGTCCTGATCGGTATTCCGTTGCTGCTTGCGAGTGCAAGGCGGTTCCGGCTGACCGATCTGATCTGTCTCCTGCTTGCCGTGCACGCGGTGATCCTGATCGTCGGCGGAATCTACACCTATGCGCGGGTTCCGCTGGGGTTCTGGCTGCAGGACTGGCTGCACCTCGCGCGCAATCCCTACGACCGGATCGGCCACTTCGCCCAGGGTTTCGTGCCGGCGATGTTCGCTCGCGAGATCCTGCTGCGCAAATCGCCCCTGCGACCCGGCAAGTGGCTGGCATTTCTGGTGGTCTGCGTCTGTCTGGCGATCAGCGCCTGCTACGAACTGATCGAGTGGATCGCTGCGCTGATGCTCGGTCAGGGAGCCGACGAGTTTCTTGGCACCCAGGGCGACCCCTTCGATACCCAGGCCGACATGGCGATGGCGCTTATCGGTAGCTGCAGCGCGCTGGCAACCCTGACGCGCGTGCACGATCGGCAACTGACGGCGCTGACCGACTATCCGAGCGTGAAGTAGAAGCCCGCTCCCTCGCCCACCCGGCCTTCCGCCCAGACGCGCCCGCCGTGGCGCTGGACGATCCGCGCAACCGTGGCGAGCCCGATGCCGGTTCCCGGGAATTCCGTTGGCCTGTGCAACCGGCTGAACGGCCGGAACAACAACTGTGAGTTGGTCATGTCGAAGCCGGCACCGTTGTCGCGAACGAAGATCTGTTGTTCGCCATCGACGATCCGCGCGCCCAGTTCGATCCGTGGTTGCCGGGTTCCGCCGGTAAATTTCCAGGCGTTGCCGAGCAGGTTCGTCAATGCAATGCGCATCAGACCGGGGTCGGCGCGAGCGGGAATCGGCTGCCCGATCACCAGGTCGACGTTGCGCATCGGCTCGCTGTCGCGCAACTCGTCCGCGATCGATCGGGCGATCCCGGCCAGATCGATCCGTGCCTTGCGCATCGGCACCCGGGCGATGCGCGCAAGATCGAGCAGTTCGTCGATCAGGTTGCCCATTCGCACGGTTGCCGAGGAAATGCGGTTCAGGTATTCCCGGCCGTTCTCGTCGAGTCGGTCGGCATAGTCTTCGGCGAGCAGGGTGGCGAATCCGTTGATGCCGCGCAGCGGCGAGCGCAGGTCGTGCGACACGGAGTAGCTGAAGCTCTCGAGTTCGCGCAACGACGATTCGAGTTCGGCGGTGCGGCTCTTGACGCGCGCCTCGAGCTCCTGGTTCAGTTCCCGCAGCGCCGCCTCCGCATCGCGCAGCGCTTTATCCGCCGCTTTGGCAGCCGTCACGTCACGCAGCACGCTGCACAGATAGGGCCTGCCCCGCAGCTCGATCTTCACCGCCGAGAGCAACAGGTTCAGCGGTTCGCCGTTGGCGCGCCTAATGCTCATCTCGCGATTGCGGACAAGACCATGACGCTCAATGTCGTCGATCAGACGCTGGCGTTCCTGCGCGTTTTTCCAGAAACCCAGCTCGAACGGCGAGCGGCCGATCGTCGCGGACAGCGATAGACCGAGGCTGGTTTCAAAGGCGGGATTGGCCTCGACAATGCGGCCGCTGTCGAACTCCGTGATGGCGACCGCATCTGGCATGGCGAGAAAAATCCGCGAGAATTTCTCGTCCGATTCGCGCAATGCCTGTTCCATGCGCAACCGCTGTATGGTCGTGATGATGATGTCGGCACAGGCGCGCAGAAGCGCGACTTGCCGCGGGCCCCAGCTGTGGCCGGGCGCCATGCGACCGATGATGATGCCGCCAACGACTTCCGAACCCATCACCAGGGGCACCGCCAGCGCCGATCCGATCCCGAACAGTGCAAGAATGCGCCGCGTCTCGTCGGCCGAGTCGGGCAGGGTGTTCACGTCGGAGACAATCCCGGTATCGAGCGGGCCAAGGTCGTCCGGCCGGCGGCAGGAATGCCTCCAGCGGCAAGTCCTGCACGGTTTCGCGCGCCGGCGCCGCTCCTGGCGCGCACATTTCGTGCGAGATGCCGAAATGCCGGCCGTCGGCGGAAAACAGAACAACGGCGGCGCGGTCGGCGCGCAGGTAGGCGGCAATCCGCTGCAAGGCCGCTTCGATCCCCTGGTCGAGAACATTGGCCGGCGTGCGCAACAGGCTGCTGGCGATGTTGCCGACCAGCGATTCGTACTGCAGGCGCCCGCTCATTTCCACCTGGATGCGCTGGCGTTCGATCGAGGTGGCAAACAGGTCGGCGACCGAGCGGACCAGCGCAACCTCGCCGTCATGCCACGGCGCCTGCGCGCTGGCGCGCCCGAGCAGAACGCAACCGAGGATTTCGCCGCCGTGAATCAGCGGAACGAATAACGCCGAGCCCAGACCGGCGGCTTGAAGCGTCTTTCGGTCGGCGGCGCCGGCGCGCGGAATACGATCGACTTGCTGCACGACGACCGAATTCATCTGCTGCACCTGGCGCCATGCCCACGCCAGCCGTTGCACTGGAACCGTTCCGGCTGGCAAAGTACGCAGGCAGTCCGGCGCTGCCGACCAGTGGTGCGAGCACGTCCAGCTGGTCCCGGCCGAATTGAGCAGCAGCATGCTGCACGAGTCGGCACCAAGCGTGCGGCTCAATTGGGCGAGCGATATGCGGATCGGCGCGTCGAGATCGTCGCTGGTTGCCTGAACCAGGCGGCTGGAGATCGCGGCAAGCGCCGCTTCGCCGGCATGGCCGGGCAAGGCTGCGGCCGACCGGCCCGCATCGCTTGCCTTCGATTCGCGCCGTTCGCCTGCCACAACCAGGATTGCCGTTTCGCCCGCGCAGGCAATTTCCCTGGCATGCAGCCTGACCGGCCAGCGCGATCCATCGGCCCGGACGAATTCGCCGTCGAGTGGCCGGGCGCCAGCCGCCGCCCGGCTCAGCCGGCCCGCCAGCGGCGCGGAGCCAAAGCCAGCAGCAATTTCGCCCAGCCGCATCGACAGCAAGTCGCCGCAATTCCGGCCGAACTGTGCGCAGGCGGCCGCATTGGCCCAGAGCAGCGCGCCATCGTGCCTAACCAGCAGCATCGGATCGCCGGCCACGTCGATCAGCCCGGCCAGTGCGGGCCGCCCCGCAATGGGTGGCGGGTCATTGCCGGCGCTTGGCGTGCCCGGTTGGGCATCGGGACGAAGCTTGATCTTGGGCACGGTGCGCGAATCAAGACGGTGTGAAATGAATGGGTTCTGTCCGCCAAAGCGGGGCACGACAGTATTCTTGGCGATGCGGTCCCGGGAAGCAAGCACAGTGCGAATGCCACCGCTCGTCCCGACTCGCGGTTAAGCTTGGCACCGGGTGGCTGGCTTGCGTCGAACACCGGCCTTCGTCATCACAATTTCGGAACCAACTTGAAGAACTTGAGGCCCGATGCGCTCGCCGGTGGTTACGCCTTGCGCCGCTGGGCGCTGAACGCGCTGCGTGCGGCGCATGTCGCTGGTCTGGTTGGAACCGGTTCGGCCTTGTTCGGTGGCACCCCGCAGCCATTGTTTCCGCTTTTGCTGCTCGGTTCCGGAGTGGCAATGGCCGGCCTGGATCTGTGGCGCAACCCGGCGTATCTCCGGCAGATCGCCGGGGCTTGGATCGTCATCAAGCTGGCCCTGGTGGCCTGGCTGGCGTTCGACGTTGCGCAAGCGGGCTGGTTGTTCTGGTTGCTGCTTGCCCTGTCGGTGCTCGTGGCGCATGCGCCAGCCCGGTTTCGCCATCGCGAACTCTGGCGGGCACCTTGAGTGGACGTTGCGGCAGCGCACAAGAACGGGCTGCCATGCTAGAATTTGACACCTGTCAAACGGCCTCGGTGGCCTCGGTGGCCGCGGCCACCGAGGCCGCAGCGACCGGGCAAACGCTTGCGAGAGGCGGCCTTTTCCGGGCCGATCGTTCTGCGACAATGGAATCCACAACCGAGACATGCCGGCGCGTTTTCCAGCGCTGGGGTTCGCGAAGGGGAGGGCGGCAAGAGATTCGCACAATGAACCTGCCGCGCTCAAAGACCGCTGCGGAAATCCGGCTCAATGGACCGCTACCGGCATCTATCAACGAAGCTTTGATCAGCAAGGAACACGCATGAAAATCCATGAGTATCAGGCGAAGGAAATTCTGCGCAAGTTCGGTGTCACCACACCGAACGGCATTGCGTGCTTCTCCGTCGATGAGGCGGTGAGCGCAGCACAGAAACTGGGCGGCAAGGTATGGGTCGTCAAGGCCCAGATCCATGCCGGCGGGCGCGGCAAAGGGGGTGGTGTGAAGGTCGCCAAGTCGATGGACGAAGTGAGAAGCTTCGCTTCGGCGATCCTGGGCATGCAACTGGTCACGCATCAGACCGGGCCAGAAGGGCAGAAAGTGCGCCGCCTGCTGATCGAAGAAGGCGCCGACATCAAGAAAGAATACTATGTCGCTGCGCTGACCGACCGCACGACGCAGAAGGTCGCCATCATGGCCTCCTCGGAAGGCGGGATGAATATCGAGGAAGTCGCGCACAACACGCCGGAGAAGATCATCAAGGTCTTCGTCGATCCGCTGGTTGGGGTGACCGACGCCCAGGCGCTCGAACTGGCGCAGGGCATCGGCGTGCCTGCGGGCTCCCAGGCGCAGGCGGTCGATACCTTCAAGAAGCTCTACAACTGCTACATGGAAACCGATGCCTCGCTGGCGGAAATCAACCCGCTGATCCTCGAGGGCAACGGCAATATCAAGGCGCTCGATGCGAAGTTCAATTTCGATTCGAACTCGCTCTACCGCCATGAAGACATTGTCGCCTTCCGCGACCTCGACGAGGAGGATGCTGCGGAGATCGAAGCCTCGAAGTACGACCTGGCCTACATTTCGCTCGACGGCAACATCGGCTGCCTGGTCAATGGCGCCGGGCTGGCAATGGCGACCATGGACACGATCAAGCTCTACGGCGCCGAGCCGGCCAACTTCCTCGACGTCGGCGGTGGCGCGACGACCGAGAAGGTGACCGAAGCGTTCAAGATCATGCTCAAGAACTCCAAGGTCAAGGGCATCCTGGTCAACATCTTCGGCGGCATCATGCGTTGCGACACCATCGCGACCGGCGTCGTGGCGGCGGCCAAGGAGGTGCATCTTGCCGTTCCGCTGGTGGTGCGCATGAAGGGCACCAACGAGGATATGGGCAAGAAGATCCTCGCCGACTCCGGCCTGCCGATCATCGCTGCCGACACCATGGCCGAGGCCGCCGAGAAAATCGTCGCGGCCGTCAAGTAACCGGGGGATACGAACAATGTCGATTCTGATCAACAAGGACACCAAGGTCATCACCCAGGGCATTACCGGAAAGACCGGCCAGTTCCACACCGAGAAGTGCCAGGAGTATGCCAACGGCCGCAACTGTTTCGTTGCCGGCGTCAATCCGAAGAAACCGGGAGAGAAGATTTTCGATATCCCGATCTTCGCGTCGGTCAAGGAGGCCAAGGCGCAGACCGGCGCCACGGTTTCAGTAATCTATGTGCCGCCGCCCGGTGCAGCGGCCGCGATCTGGGAGGCCTGCGAGGCCGATCTCGATCTCGCGATTTGCATCACCGAAGGCATACCGGTGCGCGACATGCTTGTCGTGCGCAACAAGATGCGGGCAAAGGAAGCGGCAGGCGGCAAGAAGACGCTCCTGCTCGGGCCGAACTGTCCGGGCGTCATCACGCCGGACGAAATCAAGATCGGCATCATGCCGGGGCATATCCATCGCAAGGGTCGTATCGGTGTGGTTTCGCGCTCCGGGACGCTGACTTACGAGGCGGTCGCCCAGCTCACGGAACTCGGCTTGGGACAGTCGTCGGCAGTCGGACTCGGCGGTGATCCGATCAACGGACTCAAACACATCGATTTCATGAAGATGTTCAATGACGATCCGGATACCGATGCAGTGATAATGATCGGCGAGATCGGCGGACCAGACGAGGCGGATGCCGCGCAATGGTGCAAGGGCAACATGAAGAAGCCGGTCGTCGGCTTCGTTGCTGGCGTCACCGCACCAGCGGGCAAACGCATGGGCCATGCGGGCGCGCTGATTTCGGGCGGTGCCGACACCGCCAACGCCAAGCTGGAAATCATGGAGGCGTGCGGTTTCCATGTGACACGCAATCCGTCGGAGATGGGGCGAATTCTCAAGAGCCTGCTGTAGACGGTTTTTGCCGCATTGCTCCGGACGCCGGCGGCACCCCGCCGGCGTTTTCTTTGGCCCATCCCGTTTTTTCCGATTCTTCGCTCGCCGGGGCGACGCTGTACAATCGCCAACCCCTTCAGCACGTTTTGTCGCAACCCATGCCCGACCTTTCGTCAGCTGCATTCTGGATCGCGGTGATGCAGATCGTCGCGATTGACCTGGTTCTGTCCGGGGACAACGCGGTTGTGATCGCGCTGGCGTGCCGGAATCTGCCGCCCGAGCAGCGCCGGAAAGGTATCTTCTGGGGCGTTTTCGGCGCCGTCGGCTTGCGGGTGGTGCTGACCGCCTTTGCGGCGAAGCTGTTGGGCATGCCGTACCTCAAGCTTGGCGGCGGCTTGCTGCTGCTGTGGATCGGCGTGAAGTTGTTGATCGACGATGACGAAGGGGGTCACGAAATTGACGCCGCAACCAGTCTCTGGAGCGCAGTCAAGACGATCATCGTCGCCGACTTCGTCATGAGCGTTGATAACGTGATTGCCGTTGCTGCGGCGTCGCGCGACAGTCTTTTCCTTTTGCTGTTCGGTTTGGCGGTTAGCATTCCGTTGATCGTATGGTCCAGCCAGATCGTCCTCAAATTGATGGAGCGCTATCCGATTGTCGTGACCCTCGGCGCCGGCTTGCTCGGATGGGTTGCCGGCGGCATGCTCGTTGGAGACGTTGCCATCAAGCAACAGGTTGAAGCGATGATACCCGGCGCACATTATGTCGCCGCAGTTTCAGGTGCGGTGTTCGTCGTCGCGATCGGAACGTGGATCGCGCGGCGCCGCAGCATTCCAGACTATCCGGTGGTTTGACATTTCCATGAGCCTATATTTGAGTGAGAGCGAGGTCGAGCGGATCGTTACCATGCCGCTGGCACTCGAAGCCGTTGAAGCCGCGCATCTGTCCCATGGCGAAGGGACGGCAATCGATTTTCCGCGCCAGCGCTCGCGCCTGCCGGCGACGACGATGCACATGCTGCAAGGCGCGCTGCCGTCCGAAGGGGTGCTTGGCTACAAGGCCTATACATCGAGCCGCGAAGGCACCCGGTTTCAGGTTCATTTGTTCAATGCAGCAAACGGCCGGCAGCTCGCGGTGATCGACGCGGATTTCCTCGGGATGATGCGAACCGGCGCGATGGGCGGCCTGGCGGCAAAATGGCTCGCCCGCGAGGACGCCAGTGTTGTGGGCGTTTTTGGCGCCGGCTGGCAGGCACGCAGCCAGATCGAGGCGGTCTGCGCGGTCAGGCAGGTCAAGATGGTCAAGGTGTTCGCCCGCAGGCGCGACAGACTCGATGCGTTCTGTCTCGAGATGGCGCAACTGCTCGGACGCGATATGGTGGCGGCGGCGACGGCGGAGGAGGTGGTTCGAGGGTCGGATATCGTGGTCACCATCACCACGTCGGCCGCGCCGCTGTTTGCCGCCGAATGGCTCGGCGACGGCACCCACATTACCGCTGCAGGCTCGAATTCCCTTATCCGGCGCGAGCTAGAAGAAGCGACGGTCCGGCGCGCGACGCCGATCGTCGTCGATGCGCGAGCGACAGCCTTGCGCGAAGCGGGCGATCTGCTGCCGCTGTTCGAGAAGGGCCGTCTTCACGAAGGCCAACTGGTCGAAATCGGCGAAGTGATGGTTGGCTCGCGCCGCGGCCGCCGCAACGCCGCCGACGTGACGCTGTTCGAGTCGCAGGGCATGGCGATACAGGATATTGCCCTGGCGGCACGGGTTTTGCGGATCGCCCGCGATCGTGGCTTCGGTACCGAGTTGCCCTTCTGATCCGGCGGCGGCCGGATTGACTGGGCAGTGCGATTGGCACAACAATGGACGACGTTGTGCGTACGGGCACGGCACAAACCAAAACAATTCGGGCTCCTTGCCGCGGCTATACTCTGTTCGGGCCGAAGCGGAATGCGGGCCCAGATCGCTTTAGGACGGCAGGGTGTCCATCAGAATCATCCCACCCGGGATCATGCGAGAGCGCCGGCTTGCCGGCGAAGGTTTCTCGTGCAGCGCCTTAGACCGGCATCAGGCTCATGACCGACATCGATTTGTCGAATAGCCTGTCCATCGTGACTCGCAGCGACGCGGGCATGGTCCGAAGCCATAACGAGGACGCGGTGTTCGTCAGCGCATCGAGCGGGCTGGCGATCCTGGCCGACGGCATGGGCGGCTACAACGCGGGCGAGGTGGCGGCCGGCATGGCAACCAGTATCCTCGGCGCGGAACTGGAACAGGCATTCTCCTCGCGAGCGCCTTACCGTCTGGAGCGCGGGGGGGCGTCCGATGCGCATGGCGTCCTCGAAGCAAGCGTCGCGCGCGCCAATACCGCAATCTACGAAGCTGCGCAAAGCCAGCCGCAATACGCCGGCATGGGTACGACGCTGGTGATGGCCCGGTTTCACGACAATTCGGTAACGCTGATTCATATCGGCGATTCGCGCGCCTACCGCGCCCGCGAGGGCCGGCTCGAGCAACTGACCAAGGATCATTCCCTGTTGCAGGAGCAGATCGACAGCGGAATGATCACGCTCGATGAGGCGCGCCTGTCGCAGAATCGCAATCTGGTGACGCGGGCGCTAGGCGTCGACCCCGTGGTTCAGGCCGAGATCCGGGATTTCGACACGCTGCCGGGCGACATTTATCTGCTATGTTCGGACGGCCTGAACGACATGGTAGACGACGGCGATATTGCCGAAACCCTGCGCGTTCACGCCGACGATCCGGAGCAGGCGGCCACACTGCTCGTACAGAAGGCCAACGACCACGGTGGGCGGGACAACGTTTCGGTGGTACTGGTCAAGATCATGCGGGAGTATGCTGCTCCTCGTGGCCTGATTGCCAGAATCCTGGCGTGGTTCAGATGAACGGAAGATCGAGATGGCAAAGCTGATTCTCAGTATGGACGGGTTGGTGCTGAAGGAGATCGCGCTGACCAAGGAGCGCACGACGATCGGACGCAAGCCGCATAACGACATCCAGATCGACAATCTCGCGATAAGCGGAGAGCATGCGGCGATCGTGACGATCCTGAGCGATTCGTTCCTCGAAGATCTCAACAGTACCAACGGGACCTACGTCAACGGACAGCCCGTCAAGAAGCACTTTCTCAAGGACAACGATGTCGTCGAACTAGGCAAGTATCGCCTCAAGTTCGTCTGCGAAGCGGTCAGTGCCACATCGACAGAATACGAAAAGGCCCCCGCCCTGGACCTTCCCCGCGCATCGCCGGTCGCTGGCGGGGCGCCGGTGCCGCGGTCGCCGACCGACACCCAGGTTGGCATGCGGCCATCGACGCACTATTCGACCGTGGCTTCCGACTCCACGCCGTTGCAGTCGGTCGGGGTAATCAAGATCCTGTCCGGCGGCAACGCGGGCAAGTCGCTCGATCTTTCCAAGACGCTGACCACGCTCGGCAAGCCCGGTGTCCAGGTGGCCGTCATTACCCGGCGCCCGCAGGGCTATTTCCTGACCCATGTGGAAGGCGCACAGTTTCCGATCGTCAATGGCAGGACTATCGATGCACAGGCTTACCCGCTCGCCGATCACGACGTGATCGAGCTTGCCGGCGTGAAGATGGAATTCTTCCTCAGGTCGTGACCGCCGTTTGCGCTGCTCGGCCGTTCCCCGGGTGGCCGGCCGGTGACCGCTGCGGGACACAGTAATGCGTTTTCGCTTCGGAAACCGCGTTCAGCAAGCCATGACGTATTCGCTTGCGGGAGCGGTCATGCTGCTGTTGCTGGCGCACGTCGTCGGTTTGTTCGAATTGCGCCTTGTTCGTCAGGCTGACGCAACCCTCTACGACATCAAGACTCGCGTATTCGCGCCGCGGACGCCCGACGAGCGCATCGTGATCATCGACGTCGATGACCGCTCGCTGGCCGAACTCGGCCGCTGGCCGTGGCGGCGCGATCTCATGGCCGAGATCGTCGACAAGCTCTTCGCGAAACACGGCGTCCGCGCGTTGGGTTTCGACATGGTGTTTGCCGAACCCGATCAGGGCGAAGGCCTGATGGTGCTCGACGAACTCGAGCGCGGTCCGCTGGCGGGCAACATGCCGGCGCGGGACGAGATCGGTCGCCTGCGGACGCAGTTGGACCGGGACGGACGGCTTGCGCGGGCGGTCCGCGACCGTCCGGTCGCACTCGGCTATTACTTCTCCCAGGAGCCAGCCGGCAGCCAAAGCGGCCTGCTGCCCCGCGCCGCGATGGCAGCAGGCGAATTCCCCGACAACATTCGCGCCCGCAGCAGCTACGGCGCCAATCTGCCGCGGATTCAGGCGGCGGCGGCGGCGGTGGGCCACTTCAACGTCGAAGTCGATCCCGACGGCGTATCGCGCCAGGTTCCTTTGCTCGCACGATACGGCGACGGGCTCTACGAGTCCCTGGCGCTTGCCATGCTGCGGGTTGTAGATGGCATCGAGACCGTCGAACTGGAGAGTTCCGGCAGCGGCTGGTTCTCCGCGCTGAAGCGGCGACACATCGAGTGGCTGAGGACTTCGGCGCCAGGCCAGATCCGCCGGATTCCCGTGGATGACCAGAGCAACGCCCTGATCCCGTATCGCGGCCCGCCTGGCACCTTTCACTACGTTTCGATCGCCGATATCGCCAAGGACCGCGTTGCCGCAGATGCGCTGCGCGGAAAGATCGCGCTGGTCGGGGCGTCTGCCGGCGGCCTGCTCGATCTGCGCGTAACGCCGGTCAGCAACACCTTCATCGGCGTCGAAATGCATGCGAATATGCTTTCCGGCATGCTCGACGGGACCATCCGCCGCCAACCCGGCTGGATTCCGGCCTACGAAGTGGGCCTGCTGGCGGTGGTCGGCGTGCTGGTTCGCCTGACGCTGCCGCGACTCAATCCGCTGCGCGCCGTTTTCAACGCCCTTGGCATGGCCGTGCTGCTTTTGCTGGGCAATTTCGCCGCCTGGCAGTTCGGCTATTCGCTGCCGCTTGCCGCCAGCCTGCTGCTGGTTTCGGCGCTGTTGATCCTCCAGATGTTCTGGGGTTACACCGTAGAAGTGCGCTCCAAACGCCAGTTCACCCGCCTGTTCGGCCAGTACGTACCGCCGGAACTGGTCGCCGAAATGAGCCGCAATCCGGAGCACTACAGCATGGAGGGCAAGAACTGCGAACTCACCGTTCTGTTCTGCGATCTGCGCGGCTTCACTTCGATTGCCGAACGTCTCGAACCGCGTCTGGTGACGCAGTTGCTGGGCGAATTCCTGACCGCGATGACGGCAGTGATCGGCCGCCACAGGGGAACCGTGGACAAGTACATCGGCGACGCGGTGATGGCATTCTGGGGCGCGCCGGTGGTCAATCCCGACCACGCCAGCGCCGCCGTGGAAACCGCGCTGGAAATGCAGCGCGAGATGCTGCGGCTGTCCGAGTCGCTGGCCGCCCGGGGCTTGCCGGCGCTGGAAATGGGAGTCGGCATCGCCACCGGACAGGTGATCGTCGGCGATTTCGGGTCGTCGGTGCGCAAGGCCTACACGGCAATCGGCGACTCGGTCAATCTTGCTTCGCGACTCGAAGGCTTGACTCGCCGCTACGGCGTGGGAATCGTCGTCGGGGAGACGACACGCTTGGCGGTGTCCGGATTCGCCTGGCGGGAACTCGATCGGGTACGGGTCAAGGGTAAAGGCACCGCAGTGACGATTTACGAGCCCGTGTGCCCGGAAGCGGAGCTGGACCCCGCGCACAAGTCACGACTGTCGGCCTGGCGGGACACTCTGGAGCACTTCCGAGCCCGCCGCTGGTCGGCTGCGGAGTCAGGATTGAGGAACTTGGCACAGCGCGAACCCGGGCGGCCGTTGTATTCTCTGTACCTTGAGCGCATCGCGCAGTTACGATCGGCACCGCCGGCCGCAGACTGGGACGGCGTGGTCGCCTTTGAATACAAATGACGACGTCGACTCCTATATGAAAGTCAGGATACTCGGGTGTAGCGGCGGCATTGGCGGGGCGAACCTGCGTACGACGTCGATGCTGGTCGATCAAGACATCCTTGTCGATGCCGGCACCGGTGTGGGCGATCTGTCGCTGGCCGAACTGGCGAGCATCGATCACGTATTCCTGACCCATTCCCATCTCGACCATGTCGCGTGGATTCCGTTTCTGGTCGATACGGTGGGCGACCTGCGGGCGGCGCCGCTGACCGTCTGGGCGCTGCAGGAGACGATTGACGCACTGCGCAAGCACATCTTCAACTGGGTGATCTGGCCTGATTTCAGCGAGATTCCCACTCCACACGCGGCGCGTTTGGTGTTTCGCCCGATCGTCGTGGGCCAGACCGTCGAAGCCGGCACGCGCAAGATCACCGTTTTGCCGGCCAACCATACGGTGCCGGCAGTCGGTTATGCGCTGGACTCGGGCAACGCATGCTTCGCCTTCACTGGAGACACAACCGCGCATCCGCCGCTGTGGGACGCCATCAACCGGCTGCAGAATTTGCGTTACTTGGTAATCGAAACGGCGTTTTCCGATTTCGAAGCCGATCTTGCCGAGCGCTCGCGACATATCAATCCCAGCATGCTGGCAAGGGAACTCGCGTATTTGCAGTCGAGGCCCGAGATCTTCATTACACACCTGAAGCCCAGCCAGTTCGATCTCATCATGGCCGAGGTTTCGCTGCGGGCGGCCGGGTTCAATCCGCAGATGTTGCGCGGTGATCAGGTCTTCACCTTGTAACTGCGGGGTTGGTAGGGGCGCCGGGGCACGCTAAACTGCTGACTTTACGGGACGTTAAGTACCAGATCGCTGCTGCCCGGCAGCCGGATCTGAATGCCTTCGAGGACACCGTTGATCCATGAGCGAGCCGAAACGCGTCGAAGCAATCAATGATGCCGCCAAAGTCGCGGCCTCTGCCGCCGACATGGGCAGCCGCCTGGCGTTTTTCCGCGCGCTGCAGGGCGTCACCAACAGGATCCACGCAACGCAGAATCTCGACGAAATCGTCCTGGAACTGGGCGAAGAGATCACCTCGCTGTTCAATGCCGACCGGCTGACCATCTACGTCATCTCCGACGACCGCAAGGCAATCGTCTCGAAGGTCAAGACCGGCCTCAAATCGTTCAAGGACATCCGTCTCCCGCTCAACGATCAGAGCGTTGCCGGTTACAGCGGCAGCCACCGCGCGCTGCTCAATATCCGCGACGTTTATGACGCCGCCGAGTTGAAGTCGATATCGCCCTCGCTTCGCTTCCTCCAGGAAGTCGACAAGCGCACCGGCTACCGCACTCAGCAGATGCTGGTCGCGCCGATCCTCGACGAAAGGTCAAGCGATCTGCTGGGCGTGATTCAGCTCATCAACCACCGGGCCGGCACGCCGTTCTCGCTGATGGCCGAAGAGGGCGTGCAGGGGCTCGCCCAGACGCTCGCCATCGCCTTCACCCAGCGCGCCCGCCTGCCATCGGTGATTCGCTCGAAATACGATGTCCTGCTCACCGATGCCGTGATGTCGTTGCAGGAATTCGAGACCGCCACGGCCACTGCCCGGCGCAAGGGCACCAGCGTCGAAGACGTGCTGATTGCCGATTTTGGCGTCGAGCCGGCGGTCATCGGCAAGGCACTGTCGGCATTCTTCCGCGTGCCGTACGAACCGTTCAAGTCGGACCGCATGAAGCCGCTCGACTTGCTGCGCAACATCAAGCGCGAATATGTCGAAGAGTACCTCTGGCTGCCACTGGAAGAGACCGAGGAAGGGATCATCGTCCTTGCCCTCGACCCGGAGCGCGTCCGCACGTCCAGCGTTGCGCATAACGTGTTTCCGAAGAAGAAGCTCGCTTTCAGGGTCACCACGCAGCGCGAATTCCTCCACACCATGGACCAGTTCTTCGGTCCCGGCGGCGACGTGCGCTCGGTTGGCGAAATGCTCCTCGGGCTCGATGGCGGCGAAGACGACACCGAGGAAGGCGCCGACGTTTCGGCCGCCGCCGAGAACGAACTGGTCAAGCTGGTCAACAAGATCATTCTCGATGCCTACCACCAGGGCGCGTCCGACATCCATGTCGAACCCCGTCCCGGCAAGGAAAAAACGCAGATCCGCATCCGCAAGGACGGCAGCCTGATTCCCTACATCGAGATCCCGGCCAGCTACCGCAATGCGCTGGTCACACGCATCAAGATCATGTGCGACCTGGACATCTCCGAGCGGCGCAAGCCGCAGGACGGCAAGATCAAGTTCAAGCGCTTCGGCCCGGCCGACATCGAATTGCGGGTGGCGACGCTGCCCTCGTCCGGCGGCATGGAAGACGTGGTCATGCGCATTCTGCAGTCCGGCGAACCGATCCCGATGGACAAACTCGGCCTGCTGCCTGACAACCTCGAGCGCCTCAAGGAGACCATCGCCAAGCCCTACGGCATCTTCTTCGTCTGCGGCCCCACCGGTTCCGGCAAGACCACCACGCTGCACTCCATTCTCGGCAGCATCAACACGCCGGACACCAAGATCTGGACCGCCGAAGATCCGGTCGAAATCACCCAGAAAGGCCTGCGCCAGGTGCAGGTCAATCGCAAGGCCGGGCTCGATTTCGCCACCGCGATGCGCGCCTTCCTGCGCGCCGATCCGGACGTGATCATGGTGGGTGAAATGCGCGACAAGGAAACCGTGTCGATCGGCCTCGAAGCCTCGCTCACCGGCCACCTCGTGTTCGCCACGCTGCACACCAACAGCGCGCCCGAATCGATCATCCGCCTGCTCGACATGGGTATGGACCCGTTCAATTTCGCCGATGCGCTGCTCGGTGTGCTCGCCCAGCGCCTGGCCAAGCGGCTGTGCAGCAAGTGCCGCAAGGCGCACGTGCCGGCCGAGGAAGAAATCGACCACATGCTCGACGAGTATTGCGGCGAGTTCGCCGACATCGAGGAATTCAAGGCCGACCCGGCCGCCGCGCGCGCACAGATTCTGGATGCCTGGAAGCAGGCTTACGCCGACGACAAGGGCAAGTTCAAGCTCTACCAGGCGGTCGGTTGCCCCGACTGCGCCGATACCGGTTACCGCGGCCGCATCGGCCTGCATGAACTGCTGATCGGCAGCGACACGATCAAGCGGCTGATCCAGGAGCACGCCCGTGTGGCCGTCATGCTGCAAACCGCGCTCTCCGAAGGCATGCGCACCCTGAAGATGGACGGCATCGAGAAAGTCCTCGCAGGCTTTACCGACATGAAGCAGGTGCGCAAGGTCTGCATCAAGTAGGTCGGTTGTCGTGTTCGGCGAAAAGGCGCGCCGAGCCGGCGGCGGCGGGCAGCCGCTTACCTGGTAAGCGATGTGCTACGATAGCAGCCTTGTCGCCTCACTTGAAAGCGTGCCATGTCCGCAGCGACGCTTACCGCAAAAGGCCAGATCGTTATCCCGGCAGAGATACGCGCGCGCTACGAACTGACGCCGGGAACCCAAGTCGAGTTCGTCGATGAAGGGGGCACGATCCGCCTGCTTGTCCGGCGCCGATTGAAGCCGAGCGACCCGGCAGCCGGTTACGGGCTGGTCAAGATCAAGCCGGCTCGTGCAGGCACGCCGCGAAGGCTGTCAGCGTTCGACCCTGCCGCTCTGCTGGCCGGCAAGCGGGGCAAGGCGTGATTGCGGTCGACACCAACGTTCTCGCCCGCTTCTATTGCGACGACCCGGACGATCCCGAGGCGGCGCGCCAGCGGCCCGTGGCGCGCCGCGTCATGCTCGAATCGCCTGCCGTGTTCGTGCCGCTCACCGCGATTCTCGAGTTCGAGTGGGTGATGCGCGGCTTCTACGAGGCCGAAGCCGAGTCGTTCTGCGTGGCGATCGAGCATCTGCTGGGCATGCCGCACGTCACGGTCGAGCGCTGGGAGGCCGTGAAAGACGCACTCGACCTGCTCCGTCGCGGCCTCGATTTCGCCGACGCGCTGCACTGGGCCTGCAGCCGCTCCTGCGAGCGCTTGGTCAGCTTCGATGACCGACGTTTCGTGCGCCGCGCCCGCCGGCTTGCCTTGATTCCCGAGGTCGTGCTGGCGCGATAGCGCAGAATCGACGCTTGAATCCGTTCTTCGTCAGAACTCAAGCTCGCGTTGGTGGCGCACCGCCAGAATCACCGCTGTCTGCCCGTCATAACGGTACAGCAGCACATAGCCGCTATCGCCAAATCCGATCAGCCATTCGCGAAACTCGGGTTCCATATCCGCAGCCGGACGGCCGATTCCGGGCTGATGCCCGATGATCTTCACGCCATCCCGGATCGCCTTCACCGCGCGCCTGGCCGCGTCGGCGTTCTTCTCCGCCAGGAAGCGGTAAAGGCGCTGCACATCGCGCAGCGCTGGCGGCGACCAGATCAGGCGTGGCACTCAGGCGGCTCCACATCCTCTCCGCTTTCCAGTCTGACAAGCCAGGCGTCGGCTGCCTCCTCCGTCACATGCAGGCCCGTGGTCTGGTATTCGTTCCATGCCCTGATCGCGTCCTGCCGCAAGGCCTCGCGCTTTTCCTCGCGCTCGACGTACTGCTGGATGGCTTCACGCATCAGCCAATGCGGAGTGCGTCGGCGGGCATCCGCAAGGCGCTTTACGCGCTCTTTGATTTCAGGGTCGATCTTGATCGCCACCGGGCGAATCGTTGGTACGCTCATACCGGTCTCCACGGAGTATTGATAAGTAGTACCTTAGCGCAAAGCGGCAGCCCCTGTACACCCTTGACCTGCATTTGCCTTGGGCGTGCCGTGACTGTCGACATCAAGAAAGTACCCGCCCGTAACACCGACATGAAACCGGTGCGCAAGAGCTGCATCCCACATTCGGCGCGCGGTGCATGTGCTGCCGCCCGGTTGAGTTCAGCAGCCGCCTTCTCTTCCAGTGCTTCCCGTTTCGCCCCGGCTTGCGCTGCCGCGTTCTTCGAGTGGGGTGACCATACGCTGCAAGGCGGTTAGAATGTCGCCTCGATTGAGCTTCAGCGGCAAGTCCGACGGACTGGCCAGGCATGGCAAAGACATAATTTGTTGCGCATCGTGTCGGCGAGAAAGGGTTCAGGACCAATCAGGGCAAAGGGGTGACGAGAATCGTCACCCGGGTGCTCGAAATGACCGTTAAGTGCTTCACGCGCGTTACTTTATCGTATTGAAAAACAATAAGAAAGTGGAAGTTTTTCGCGAGCTGGCACGGCCTCTGCATTAGAGAACTCCGAGCGCCACAGCGCCTCAAACAACCCAAAAAGGAGAAGCACATGAAACAGATTCAAAAGGGCTTTACGCTGATCGAACTGATGATCGTGGTCGCGATCATCGGCATCCTGGCCGCGGTTGCGCTGCCGGCGTATCAGGACTACACGGTTCGCGCGCGAATCACGGAAGGTCTCGAACTGGCGGCCGATGCCAAGGCTCAGATCAACACCGGCTCCTCGACGCGCCCCGATTTGCTGGCAACTGTGACTGCGTGGAACCTGCAGGCTTCAAATACTGGCGCCAACAGCAAGTATGTTAACAGCGTGCTGATGACGGCCCCGGCAGCCGCTACCCAGGGCGAAATCGTGATCACCTATAACGGGACCAACGTGGGTGGTGCGGTTACTGCGGGAGCCAACACGCTCGTCTTGAGCCCGTTCGTTCGTGGCGGTAACGCCAGCGCCGCGGGTACGGCGCTTTACACGGCTCTCGATCCGCTCAACCCCGTAGCCGGTTCGATCGACTGGGGCTGCCAATCTGCCGTGGGTGCCTCTTCGACGACTTTCCAGATTCTGGGTACGCTTGGAACCCTGCCTGCCCGTTACGCCCCGTCCGCCTGCCGCTAAGCGCGCAGAAGTGATTCAACAAGAAGGGGGCGCTCCGGCGCCCCTTCTTGCGCTTTCCACCTACCTGGCTCCGTCAGGTCTTTGCGTTGGGATCCCGCATGGCCTGAGGGTAGCTATTCCGCGGGTTCCTTTATGAATTTCGTACCGATGCTAGGACAATTTGACTTGCCGCGTCGTGCCCGGGCGGCAGGTGTTCATTTGCTGCTTTCATGCATGGTTGCCGCAGTCTGCGCGGCTCTCGTCTTTCTTCTTTGGTACCCTGGGTTCTATCGCAGGTTGTCGGGCGGCCAGGACTTGTTTCTTCTCGTCACGACCGTCGATGTCATAATCGGCCCGCTCCTTACCTTTGCGGTTTTCAACCGAGCAAAGGGCCGGCGCCACTTGAGGCGGGATCTCGCAGTCATTGCTTGTCTGCAATTTGCTGCATTGGGCTATGGGCTGCATACGGTGTACCAGGTTCGGCCCGTTGCCTTGGTATTTGAAAAGGACCGCTTTCGTGTGATCAGTGCCAACGACGTCTACGAGCCGGAACTCGGCAAGGGGCGCGCCGAATACAGTAGCCTTCCGCTTGCGGGGCCAAGGACATTGGGTACGCGATCACTGCGGGAGGGCGCCGAACGTACCGAGGCGATCTTCCTTGCGCTGAAGGGCTACGACGTGGCGCACCGCCCCCAGTTTTGGCAGCCATATGACGAGTCGAAAGCGGAGGCGTTGCGAGTGGCGAAGCCGCTCTCGGTGCTGATCGAGCACTACCCACAAGGTCGGGCGCAGCTCGATGCAACCTTGGCTGTATTGAAGTTGAATCCGGCCACGACAAAGTTTCTGCCGCTGATGGCTCGCGTGGACGCCGTGGCGCTGCTCAATGACCAAGGCGATGTTGCGGGATTTGCGCCGTTCGATGGCTTCTTCTGAAATCCGGATGGGGCCTTTCCTGAGAGATCGGCGACGCCCATTGGCCCGCTGCGATCGTCGGAGAAAGCGATTCCATGACGGCGAACGCCGGAGTGACCCGCCGGCGGAATTGCTTGCTGCCTGGATAGCCAGGACAAGCGGATCGACGCCTTGCCCATCGAAGAACGTCGGCGAACACGCTGGAAATGGGAGCCTGGCTTGAACTCGATTAGCAAGAAGCTGCATCTCAGCTATGCGTGGTGGGTGTTCTGGGGGATCGTGCTGGTCTGGAATATCCCCAACATGATTCCGTGGGAGCGAAATCTCTACCCAGGAGCGTATTTGCTGGACCTGCAGGAGCGATTATTCAAGTGCGCGCTTTTGGCGACGATGTTCCTTGCCCTCTTCGCGCGGCCATGGATGGGCTGGCTGGCATCATGGCTTCTCGGCCTCTGGTGGTTGCCAGCGTCTGTCGCCGTGAGGTGGTTGAGCGATTCGCCCATCACAAGCAGCTTGGTCGGCATGGCCATTGCAAGCAGCCCCGGGGAGTTGAAGAACCTTGCCCTATCCGTTCCACCGCTCGTGCTCGCAGGGTTTCTGGGGTGGAACATTGTCTGCGCGGTGCTGCTGAGCTGGCTGAAGAGAAGAACCGCCTGGCACTGGGGCTACGCGGCGCGCGGCAAGATTCTCGTGTTTTGTGGAATGCTGTTGCTCATTCCCTATGCGCTGGCAAGCAAGAGCCAGAGTGCTCCCCACTTGCAGAACGCCGCCCGCCAATCGATTGATCCGTTTGAGGAAGGTGACCGACAGATCGGATCCGATGCGGAGTTGCCAAGGGCCTTCCCCTACGAGCTTCCGTGGGCGGCAGCGCAGTACTGGCAGGCCAGGAGTGTCGTGGATGTGGCAGTTGCCGGTTTGCGTGCGATGCCCGCTGGGCAGACACTGCCGGTCAGCGTTGGACCGCCGGACACGGTTGTGTTGGTGATTGGCGAGTCTTCTTCGCGCAACGCTTGGCATCTGTTCAATCCCGACCAGGCGGAAACAACCCCACGCCTTGATGCGCGCATGGCCAAGGGCGACGCGTTGTTCGCTTTCACGAATGTGGTCGCGCAGTCTACGTCCACCCGGCAGGCGGTGCCTTCCATGCTCACGCCCCAGCCGCTGTTGTGGCCGGATGGCAAGCCGAATCCGCAGGCGACGCGCTCCATCATTTCACTGGCATCCCGGGCCGGTTATGCGACGAGCTGGTTTTCCAACCAGGCGGCCGTGGGCCGTTTCGACGGTGTGATTGCCGCATACGCGGATGAGGCGGATACCAGGGCGTTCCTGAATCCGTCCAGTTATTTCCAGCAAGGCAGTTATGATGAAGTCCTGCTGCCCGCAGTACAGCGTTACGTTGCAAGCCACCCAAAGGCGTTCATCGTGCTGCACACGATGGGGAGCCATTTCAGATTCGATCACCGGTATCCGCCCGGATTCGGTTTGTTTCCCGGCCACCAGGGCATAAAGCAGACATACAGAAACAGCGTTGCCTACACCGATGCATTGCTCGATCAGATAATCGATATCCTGGCGGGTGACGGGCGTTCCGCAGTGATGGTGTATGCCTCTGACCATGGGCAGGGATTGACGGATGAACAATGCAATAAGACGACCATAAACCGTGTGACCATCGATTCTTACGAAGTTCCTGCGCTTGTCTGGTTGAGCCCTGCCTATGTGGCCGCCCATCCGGCTGCATCGAAATTGTTGCGCAGCAACGCCAAACTTCCTTACACCACGGCAGCCATACATCAGACATTGAAAGACCTCATGTCTGGGCCGGAAATGGTCGCCGATGAACCGGCTGTCAAAGACATGGGGAGCTTCTTGCGACAACAATGGGACGGCATGCCCCAAATGGTGGTTGCGCCCAACATGCGCTGGGTGGATTTCAGGGAGGCTGCGGCACGTGATCCTTGTTTCATTAAGGGCAACTGATGTGCAATCTCCATGTATCGAAAATCAACTTGAATTGATCTGCCAATGGCCAAGTTTGTTCTGACACTGATATCGGCAACATTTTTTGCCTCGGGTTGCGCTGCCCTGATTTACCAGTTGGTTTGGCAACGCTACCTGTTCACCGGCTTGGGCGTCGACATCGATTCCGTGACGCTGATCGTCTCGACTTTCATGCTGGGAATTGGCATTGGCGGCGGTTTGGGCGGGTGGCTGGCAGATCAACGGCCCCGGGAGCGGCTGAGAATGTATGCGCTTGCGGAATTGGCTTTGGCCGTGATCGGTTTCTCCAGCCCGTGGCTTTTCGCGGGTATTCAGTCCTTGAGCGCCCACGGGTGGTCCTATGCAGGTGTCAGCGCAGTGACGGTGGCGACGGTCCTAGTTCCGACTACCATCATGGGAACAACACTGCCATTGCTCACTATGTACTTTGACGAAACGCTGTCCAATGTGGGGGTTTCGGTGGGCATGCTGTACTTTTTCAACACGCTCGGTGCGGCGTTTGGCGCTTGGGTGGCTGCCAGCGTGCTGTTCATGGGTTGGGGGCTCAATGCCAGCGCGTGGCTCGCCGCACTCACCAATCTGTGCTGTTTCGGCTGCACTTTGCTCGCCGCCAAGTTGTCCGGACGCTTCCCTGGGGCAACTCCCATTGCGGAAAAGGCATCCGCATGATCGCCGCCAGATTCATCAGCTTCTGGACTGGTTTTTGCAGTCTCTCGCTCGAGATCGCATGGGTTCGTTTGTATGGGTACGCGAACAACAGCACGCCTAAGGCGTTCGCCTATGTCTTGGCCATTTACCTGCTGGGCATTGCGGCAGGGGCGCAGGTGGGCAAGCGCATCTGCCGGCTTCCGGCGCGAGGCGCCATAGAAAATGCCGCAGTGATCGCATTGGCATTGTGCGCGTCTATAGCAGCGGCCTCGCCCTGGGTCTATCTGCATTCACGCCAGATGGCTCTGGACGATCTGATGGCTCCGATGGTGGTCTTTCTGACCGCGGCGTCCCTCTCAGTGCTGTTTCCCATTACGCATCATCTGGGAACGCCGCAACGATTGACCGACCATACTTCGGCCAAGGGCAGGCACTTTTCCCGAGTCTACGTCCTGAACGTGCTCGGGGCAGCCTTTGGGCCGTTGGTGACTGGCTACGTCCTTCTGGAGTACCTCACGATCACACAGGTGTTTCCTGCCTTGGCGACGGTGGTCGCTATGGTGGCCTTGTCAGCGTGGCTAATGCATGGCGAAACAAGCCGCAAGGTGGCGCTGGGCAGTACGATGGCGGGTTTGACGCTTGCGCTCTGGTTTGTCCATCTTGGTTGGCAAGATCCTGCGAGACTGGCGAGATCTTTTGCGACCGTGGGTGAGCGTACGGTTGTAGCGATGCATGAAAGCCGCCACGGAATCATTGCTATTGCAGAGGAACCGGCAACACCGCGGCAGCCCTTCGTGGACCACGCCGTGTACGGCGGCAACGTCTACGACGGCAAGGTCAATGTCGATCTGGAGCGCAATACCAATGGGCTGGAGCGGCCGTTGGCGCTGCATGTACTGCAACCCAAAGCCAAGCGCGTGCTGGTGTTGGGCCTGTCCATCGGATCATGGCTGACCGTGGTCGAAGGCTTTCCGGGGGTTGAGGAGATTGATGTTATTGAAATCAACCCGGGGTATCTCGACCTGGCCAGAAAATATGATCCGCAAAAGCGCGCTTTGGAGGATCCGCGTGTCAATATTGTTGTTGACGATGCGCGTCGTTGGTTGCAGTACCACCGGGACCGCAGATACGACCTGATATTGATGAACACGACATGGCATTGGCGCGCCAACAGTTCCATGCTGCTGTCTCGGGAGATGATGCAACTCGTCAGCCGCCACTTGTCGGGGCAGGGTGTGGTCGCGTTCAATGCCACGGGCTCAACGGATGCATTCCTTACCGCTTCTGCGGGTTTTCAAGGAGGTTCGGCGCTATCGGAACTTCGTCTATGGCGCGAACTGGGACCCGTTTACCGGCGCGGAAAGCGCAGAGGCATGGGATGTACTGAAAAAGGTCACGGTGGACGGAAGGCCGGGCTTCCGCGAAGGCAGCACCAAGATACGGGAATTTTCGCAGGTTCCGTTTTTGCACTTGAATGATGATCTGAAACGCTTGGGGCGGGTGGCAGAGGTCATTACCGATGACAACATGCTTGTTGAGTACAGATATGGACGAAAGTATTGAGGCGTCAGTAAGCGTAGGGCGCAATCGATATTGCGCCGAATGCAGGTTGCCGGTGCAATGCGCTGTGCTTATTGCACCCTACGGCGAACAGGCGCGATACGCGAAGCAAGCGTAGGGCGCAATCGGTATTGCGCCGAATGCAGGCTGCCGGTGCAATGCGCTGCGCTTATTGCACCCTACGGCGAACAGGCGCGATACGCGAAGCCCATTGCGCCGAGCAATTCGGAAGTCGATACTCTCCCGACGTCTGACTATCGCCGCGCCTGGCATCCGGGCGGCACCTACTTCTTCACCGTCAATCTGCTCGAACGGCACGGGAACGATCTGCTGACGAAACATATCGATGTCTTGCGCGACGTCGTGCGCACGGTTCGCAGGCGGCATCCGTTCGCGATACATGCCTGGGTTGTGCTGCCTGATCACCTGCATTGCGTGATCGAACTGCCGCAAGGCGATGCTGACTTCGCGACCCGCTGGCGGCTGATCAAGATGGGGTTTTCCAAAGCGTTGCCGAGAACCGAACGCTTGTCCGGCGTGAGGGCGAAGCGCGGGGAGCGCGGGATCTGGCAGCGGCGCTATTGGGAGCATCTGATCCGCGAAGAGGCGGATCTACGCGCGCACATGGACTACGTGCATTTCAATCCGGTCAAGCACGGCTTGGTGACTCGTGTGCGCGATTGGCCGTACTCGACGTTTGGCCGGCTGGTGGCCCTCGGCACGTATCCCAGGGATTGGGCCGGGGGCGATGTTCCCGCGTCGGTCGGATCGGAGTGACACCCGGTCGACTGTGATTCGTGCAGGGGGCACTGGGTCAAGTCTTGAGTCTTGCCCCGGGTATCGGCAGTCGCGTGGCAATTGAAGGGGCAAGCATCGATTGTTGCGTGCAAAGCATGCGACCCTGCCTCGCCGCCCGTGCATCGGAGAATGGGGTCTACAACACAGCAGCCGACTCCCCCAGCGCCTGCAGCAGCGCGACCGCTTTCCTGTCGAAAGACACAAAGGTTTCGCCGCCAAGCCAGTTGCCTTCGTGGGCGATGACGCCGTCGGCGAAGTCGCCGCCGGCGTCCAGCATGGCCAGCCCGGCCTCGGCGGCCGGCCGGTTGACCACCAGGTTGGCGGTGTCCAGCAAAGCCCGGATGGCAGCGGCGATGTCTGCCGGATCGAGGCCGTAGACTCGCCGCAGCACCCACACGAATTCGCACAGGCTGGGTAGCGCCACCGCGATGATGGACGCTTCGCGTAGAACTTTTTCGGCGGCGCACGCTTGTTGTTCGTCATCGCGGACCACAGCGCGCACCAGGACGTTGGTGTCGGCGGTAATTTTCATTCGCGACCGGCCCACCCGTCCGCGGCGGCTTCGTTCATCTCACCGACGGTCACCACTTTCCTGGTCTTGCCCGCCAGCAACCCGATGAAGCCGTCGATGCTTCCCGTCGGCCGGGCCGCCTTGACCTCGATCCGCCCGCCGGGCAGCTTGTTGGCCTCGATTCTCTGGCCCTGCTCGACGCCGAGATGCTGCAACAAATCCTTGCGCAAAGTGACTTGTCCTTTCGCAGTGACGGTCAGTGTGGTCATGGTGCTTGCCCCAGTATGGAAACACTGCCACGGTAAGGTTATATTGCCTTACTGTCAACCGTCGGGGACGATTGACTTCCGTGCGCGAATCGGCGCAAGCCGTGGCAGGCTGAGCCCGGTCCATGGCGCAAGCGCTCACACCACGTTTGTTTCGATCCCGTTCTCGAAACGCAGGTCAAGGCGCCCGGATCACGAAGTCTTGATTCTTGAATTCGAGCAGGGGGTGGCACGCGCGCAGACGGGTTCAAAGTGCGCGGCAGTTCCTGTCGCTGGCGATTGCGGTGTAGGCAATGGCGTTTTTCCAGCCGCCCATTGCGGGTTCGCAGACCGGCAAGAGCGCGTACCCGGGGTGTCAACCCGCCAGCCGTTTGATTCGGGTGCCCAATGAGGCGAATTCGCTGTCCGTCGAGACGAGCGTGGCATCGAGCGCAATCGCCAGTGCCGCGGCAAACGCATCCGCGTAGGAAATTGCGAATGTCGCCTTGAGTTCGACTGCCTGCCAGAATAGCCTGTCGTCGAACGGCACGATGCGAATCGGCAGCAGGGCGATTTCTCCGCGCTTGCGCTGGGCCGTGGCCCAGCCATGCGCCTTGCCGATGCAATAGACGACTTCGCCGAGGTTCATCTGGTGCATCACCAATTCCGCTTCTCCTCGCCGCGCGGCGTACAGAAGGTCGCGGACGACCTCGCAGCCGGGCTCGGCCTGCGCCAGCCGCAACAATGCGCAGGCATCCAGCACATAGCCGGGTTTAACGCCTGGCATCGCGTTCAACTTCCTGGCGATGTTCCTCTGTCAGGCGCTCTGCGAGGCTTGTGCCGCCTTGCAGCGAACCACAGAACGCGGCGATCGGATCTGCGGGCAGCGGCCGCAGCTCAATATGGCCATCGACCATCGAGACTTCAAGCAGGTCGCCCACTTCGATGGACAATTGCTTCCGTAGCGAAGCCGGAATGACGACTTGGCCCTTGGCCAGGGTGCGAACGGTTTGCATACTCAACCACCGATGTCAAACTCTTGTCGCCTAGTTTAACCATCGCGCAATTCGCGGTCAATCGTCAGCTTGGTCTTGCCAAATCGACCGCAATGAGCCTGCCGGGTCGATTTTTTCGGGGCTTTGCGGGTTGGTCGGTAACGCCGCCACGGACTGCGCCGCGCGCGGCCCGGCAGCTATTGTCCGACCCAGTACCCCGACTTCCCGCCGGCCTTCTCAAGCAAACGAACATTCTCGATCCGCATCCCCCTATCGACGGCTTTGCACATGTCGTAGATGGTGAGCAGGGCGACCGACACCGCGGTGAGCGCTTCCATTTCCACGCCGGTGGGGTCGACGGTCTCGGCGGTGATGTCGCAGACGAGGGTGGATGCAGCCTGGCCGTCAGCTTCTCGACTGCCACCTTCCACAGGCCTTTGTCGCCGAAGTTGTAACGCAGGACATCGCGTGGCCGACGCGGAACACGCGACGTGCTGGTCGCCCGGCGGCCGTCGCCGCGACGGATCTGATACGAGAGCGGGGCAGTTGTTCCCAGCCCTTCATGCGCCGGACGAAAGCGCGCGAACGCGAGAGCTTCGCGTCCGCCCCGTCCCCAAGCAGCTCCATGCTTTCGGCGGTACAGCAGGTAATCCGGCACCGCGGCGCTACACGAGTGCCGCGTTACCGGCCGTCGTGCATCTTTCAGGCTTCCCACGGATCGATGATCGATACGCCAGCGGCCTTGTAAGGTGCCGCGTCACGTGAGGCCACGATGAAACCCCGCGAGGCCGCAATTGCGGCGATATAGCCGTCAGGGGTCGGGAATCCCTGGCCGGCAACCTTGGCCTTCACGGCCAACTCGGCGTAGCACCGTGCAGCATCGGTATCGAATGGCAGCACCCGGTCCTTGAACAATCCCATCAAACCGTCGAGCGTCTGCCCCAGCATGGCCTTGCGTTTGCCGGCCGGGAGCGCCGCGATGCCGAACAGCAACTCGGCCAGCGTTACGCTCGACAGGTACAGCGTTTCGGCGGCTTGATCGTTCAGCCAGGCCCGCACCGGCGGGTGTGGCGAGGGCTTCATCGCCTCGGAAACGACATTGGTATCGAGGACGATCATTCGATCCTCGGCGGCTCGGCCGGCGTATTGTCCCTCGTCAGGTTCAACACCTCGAAATCCTCGTTGGTCAAACCGACCTTGCGGCCCAATTCAGCGAGGGCCTCACCTACGCGAACACGTGTCTCCGGCCTGACCGCGCTCGACAGAATCTCGCGAACCTCGGCCTCGGTGCTGCGCCCATGCAGGGCGGCCCGCACCCGCAACGCGCGATGCACGTCGTCGGGCAGATTGCGTACTGTCAGCATTGCCATAGCATCACCTCGTAAAAATGCATTCAATGCATTCACTATAGTTCATTGAATGCATATTCGCAAGCGGCCACGAACGTGTCGCAAAGCACCTGTTTTGCGGTACGGTCGAGCAACCCTCTGGGACCACCTTCAAGTCATTCGGTGAAGCCGGCAGCAAGTGCCGGCAGATCCACGCAGCCGACCGCGCCGCGTAGCGGATCGAACTTGTCGTTGTCGAAACCGAAGTCGGGCATTTGCGGATTGCACATTCCCGGGTCACGGATTGACCCTCATCCCCGGCTGCGGCAAATGATTGCCACGAATCCCGGGCAGCGGAGACGGAACGCGCACGCGGACGGATTCGAGTGGCCGCCGTTCCTTGGGCTACGCCCGGCATGTGCCGGCTGCTTATTGCCCGACCCAGTGCCCCGACTTCCCGCCAGCCTTCTCCAGCAACCGCACGTTCTCGATCCGCATCCCCCTATCGACGGCTTTGCACATGTCGTAGATGGTCAGCAGGGCGACCGACACCGCGGTGAGCGCTTCCATTTCCACGCCGGTGGGGCCGACGGTCTCGGCGGTGACGTCGCAGTCAATGGCGTTGGCGGCCGCGTCGATGGCGAACTCGCAGGCCACGCGTGTGAGCGCGATCGGGTGGCACAGCGGGATCAGGTCCGACGTACGCTTCGAAGCCTGGATCGCCGCAATGCGCGCCACCCCGAGCACGTCGCCCTTTTTCGCGTCGCCCTGGCGGATCGTGGCGAGCGTCGCCGGCTGCATGACGATGCGGCCGGCGGCGCGCGCGATGCGCCGGGTGTCGGGCTTGTCGCCGACATCCACCATGTGCGCCTGGCCCTGCGCGTCGAAATGGGTGAAGTCGCTCACTGCACCACCAGACGCGGGCTGGACACCGGCGGCGCGATGTTGAGCCCGAGCCAGTAGCGCGCGAGCAGATCGAGGTTCTCGGACAGGCGCACATAGTCGAGCGACTTGCGCACATAGCTGTTGGCGCCCAGTTCGCATGCGCGCCTGATATCGACCTGTTCTACCGACGCCGACAGCACGATCACCGGCAGCAGCCCGGTGCGCGGCGAACTGCGCAGTTCGCGCAGCACGTCGAAGCCGCTCATCCGCGGCAGGTTCAGATCGAGCAGGATCAGTGCCGGCAACTCGTGCGGCGGACGGTGCGAATAGTCGCCGCGCGCGTGCAGGAAATCGAGCGCCGCCTCGCCGCTGTCGCACACCTCGATCGGATTGGCCGACACCGCGCGGCGCAGTGCAGCGGCGATCAGCGCCGCATCTTCCGGCGAATCTTCAACCAGTAACAGCGTGGGCGGCGACATGGCGGGTACGCATGTTGATGCAAGGGCTTATCATGGCGGGCGTCGGCGCGAGATTCATGCCAGTTGCAGTGAGGCCCGCGGGGCGAACCCGGCAGCGAACTCGAACTATATGGCTAAAGCTAAATCATAACATCGTGAAACAACGCTTTACCGCATTGCTGCTGTGCCTCGCCTTGCTGCCGCCGGCCGCGGCCGATGGCCTGCCCGATCTCGGCGAGTCGGCGCAGGCCGAGATCTCGCCCGCTGCCGAGCGCCGGGTTGGAGAATCGTTCATGCGCGAAATGCGCTGGCGCGATCCGGCGTACCTCGGCGACCCGGAGGTCGAGGATTACCTGAACCTGATCGGCGGCCGGCTGGTCGCCGTCAGCCAGGATGTGCGCCAGGCGTTCGATTTCTTCGCCGTGCGCGATAACACGCTCAACGCGTTTGCCTGGCCGGGCGGATTCATCGGCGTGCATAGCGGGCTGATCCTTGCGGCGCGCAGCGAATCGGAACTCGCCGCGGTGCTGGCGCACGAGGTTTCGCACGTCACCCAGCGCCACATCGTGCGCATGGTCTCCAAGCAGGGGCAGAACTCGCTGGTCGCGCTGGCCGGCATGATCGTCGCGATTCTCGCCTCGCGCGGCAATTCCCAGGTGGGCGAGGCGGCTCTGGTCGCCTCGCAGGCGGCGGTCGTGCAATCGCAGTTGGGCTACACGCGGGATTTCGAGCGCGAGGCCGACCGCGTCGGCCTGCAGACCCTCGAAACCGCCGGCTACGACGCGCGCGCGATGGCGAGCTTTTTCGAGCGGCTGCAGCAGTCGGGCCGGCTGTACGAGAACAACGCGCCGTCCTACCTGCACACCCACCCGCTGACCTCGGAGCGCATCGGCGACGTGGAAAACCGCGTGCGCAATCTGCCCTACCGGCAGGTGCCCGATTCGCTCGATTTCCAACTGGTGCGCGCCAAGCTGCGCGCGCAACTCGGGTCGCCCGACGAAGCAGTCACCGACGCCCGCACCCGGCTCGGCGACAAGGCCGTCGACGCCGGGGTGGCGCACTACGGTCTGGCGCGTGCGCTGGCGCGGGCGAAAAACCCGGCCGCGGCCGAGCGCGAAGTGGCCGAGGCGCGGCGCGCCAAACTCGCCACGCCGATGCTCGAAAGCCTGGCTGGCGAAATCCGCGTTGCGCAGAACGACGGCGCCGGCGCGATCAAGCTGGTGGGCGAGGCGCGCAAGCGCTACCCGGTCAACCGCGCCTTGCTTTACCAGCAAATCGACTTGCTGCTCGGTGCCGGCCGGGCGCCCGAGGCGCTCGACATCATCGGCCGCGAACTGGCGGTACGCACCCAGGATGCGCAGCTCTACAAGCTGCAGGCGCGCGCGCTGGCCGCGGCCGGCCGCCAGTCGGCCCAGCATCGCGCGCTGGCCGAGCAGTATGCACTGCAGGGCAACCTGATCGCCGCGGTCGAACAACTGCAGATCGCGCAGAAGGCCGGCGACGGCGATTTCTACGAGCAGTCTGCGATCGACGCCCGCCTGCGCGAATTCAAGGCGCGCCAGGCCGAGGAGAAGAAAGAGCAGCGCGCCGGAAGCGACCCCCGGTAAAATGCGCAATCCCTAATCCGACCCGCAGAGGCAAGCATGCAATCCGACAAGGAACTCGACGCGCGTGGCCTGAACTGCCCGCTGCCGATCCTGCGCGCCAAGAAGGCGCTCGCCACCATGACAACCGGGCAGATTCTGCGCATCGTCGCCACCGATCCCGGCTCGGTGAAGGATTTCCAGCACTTCGCGCGCCAGACCGGCAACGAACTGCTGTCGGAGAACAGCAAGGGCGACGAATTCGAGTTTTACCTGCGGCGCAAATAGCCGCTGCCCCGAGAGCCGCATGGATAGGCGATCTCCGGGCATGCCCGCCCGGAGAGCCAATGCTGGCGCGGCTTTCAGGCCGGTGCTAGTTAGAAGGCCGGCCCAGCCGATCCCGTTGCGCGCGCAGCTTCACCAGCGTCGATTCGAAGTTAGCCAGCCGCTCGCGCTCCTGCGCCACCACGGCGGGCGGCGCGCGGTCCACGAAACTGGCATTGCCCAACTTGGCGGTCGCCTTGGCGATCTCGCCTTCATGGCGCGCGATCTCCTTGCCGATGCGTTCGCGCTCGGCGGCCACGTCGATCTCGATCTTCAGCATCAGGCGGAACTCGCCGACGATCTGCACCGGCGCATCCGAATCGGGTAAGGATTCGCCGACCGCGGTGACCTCGGTCAGCTTGGCCAGCGCCGCGAGATAGGGCGCGAAGCCCTGCACGGTGGCCGCATCGCCGGCGGCGACCAGCGGCACCTTCTGCTGCGGGCCGATCTGCATCTCGCCGCGCAGGCTGCGGCAGGCATCGATCATCGATTTCAGTTGCGCCATCCACGCATCGGCTTTCGCATCCACCTTCGCCAGATCCGCCCGCGGATAGGGCGCCAGCATGATCGACTCGGCCACCTTGCGCTCGGCGAGCGGGGCCACCGTCTGCCACAGTTCCTCGGTGATGAACGGAATCAGCGGGTGCGCGAGGCGCAGCACGGCTTCGAGCACGCGCAGCAGCGTGCGTCGCGTGGCGCGCTGCTGGCCGGGCGTGCCGCTCTGCAACTGCACCTTGGCGAGTTCGACATACCAGTCGCAATACTCGTCCCAGACGAAGCGGTAGATCGCATGCGCGGCGAGGTCGAAGCGGTATTCGGCGAAGTGCTTTTCCACGTCCGCCTCGACGCGCTGCAGCTCGTTGACGATCCACAGGTCGGGCGACTGGAAGTGCAACGGACCCTCGGGGCCGCAGTCGTGATTGCACGTCTGCATGCCGCAATCCTTGCCCTCGCAGTTCATCAGCACGAAGCGCGTGGCGTTCCACAGCTTGTTGCAGAAGTTGCGATAGCCCTCGCAGCGCTGCATGTCGAACTTGATGTCGCGGCCGGGCGAGGCGAGACTGGCGAAGGTGAAGCGCAGCGCATCGGTGCCGAACGCCGGAATGCCGTTAGGGTACTCCCTGCGGGTGCGCTTCTCGATCTTGCCGGCGTCGCGCGGATTCATCAGGCCGGTAGTGCGCTTGGCCACCAGCGCATCGACGTCGATGCCGTCGATCAGGTCGATCGGGTCGAGCACGTTGCCCTTGGACTTCGACATCTTCTGGCCTTCCGCGTCGCGGATCAGGCCGTGCACATAGACGTCGCGGAACGGAATCCTGCCGGTGATGTGCCTGGTCATCATCACCATGCGCGCCACCCAGAAGAAGATGATGTCGAAGCCGGTGACCAGAACGGTCGACGGCAGATACAGATCGAGCGCCGGGTTTGATTTGGCCGGCCATTCCGGTGTCCAGTCCAGCGTCGAGAACGGCCACAGGGCGGAGGAATACCAGGTGTCGAGCACGTCCGGGTCACGTGTCAGCGCGCCGGTGTAGCCCTTGGCGGCCGCCTGTGCGCGCGCCTCGGCCTCGTCATGCGCGACGTAGTAGTTCCCGGCCGCGTCGTACCACGCCGGAATCTGGTGTCCCCACCACAACTGGCGCGAAATGCACCAGTCCACGATGTTGTTGAGCCACTGGTTGTAAGTGTTCACCCAGTTCTCGGGGTGAAAGCGCACCTCGCCGCTGGCGACGACTTCCAGCGCCTGCGCGGTGATGCTCTTGCCATCCTTGCCCGGCTTCGTCATGGCGACGAACCACTGGTCGGTGAGCATCGGCTCGATCACCGCATGGGTGCGGTCGCCGCGCGGCACCTTGAGCTTGTGCTTGTCGGTCTTCTCGAGCAGGCCGAGCGCCTCCAGATCGGCGACGATGGCTTTGCGTGCATCGAAGCGGTCGAGGCCCTGATACTTTTTCGGGATTCCAATGTGCCGGGCCAAGGGCTGATCCCCTGCGGCAACTTTGCCGCCCGATGGAAGAGTTGCTACGTATTCAAGCCCACGCTCTCCCGACGCCCCAATGTCGTCTCCGATGATTCGGCCGTCCAGCGTCAATACATTTATCATCGGCAGCTTGTGCCGCAGCCCGACCGCATAGTCGTTGAAGTCATGCGCCGGCGTCACCTTGACCACGCCGGTGCCGAACTCGCGGTCGACATAGGTGTCGGCGATGATCGGGATCTCGCGTTCGGTCAGCGGCAGCTTGACCGTCTTGCCGATCAGGTGCGCGTAGCGCTCGTCTTCCGGATGCACCATCACCGCGGTATCGCCGAGCATGGTTTCCGGGCGCGTGGTCGCAACGGTGAGCGAACCCGAACCATCGGCCAGCGGATAGCGGATATGCCAGAGGAAGCCGTCTTCCTCTTCCTGCACCACTTCGAGGTCGGAGACGGCGGTGAGCAGTTTCGGGTCCCAGTTCACCAGCCGCTTGCCGCGGTAGATCAGGCCCTCGTTGTACAGCCGCACGAAGGTCTCGGTGACGATCTTCGAGAGGCCCGCGTCCATCGTGAAGCGCTCGCGCGTCCAGTCGGGCGAGGTGCCGAGGCGGCGCATCTGGCGCGTGATGGTCGAGCCGGAGAACTCCTTCCACTCCCACACTTTTTCGATGAACTTGTCGCGGCCGAGATCGTGGCGCGAGATGCCCTGCGCATCGAGCTGGCGCTCGACCACGATCTGCGTGGCGATGCCGGCGTGGTCGGTGCCCGGCTGCCACAGCGTGTTGGCGCCGCGCATGCGGTGATAGCGGGTCAGCGCGTCCATCAGCGTCTGGTTGAAGCCGTGGCCCATGTGCAGCGTGCCGGTGACATTGGGCGGCGGCAGCAGGATGCAGAAGTTGTCGGTCTTGGCGGTGTCGAGGCCGGCGGCGAAATAGCCGCGCGATTCCCACTCGGGGTACCAGCGGCGCTCGATGTCGGCCGGTTCGAAGCTCTTGGCGAGTTCCATCGTGAAGGGCGCGGAAAAAGGAAACGATTATACGTGCGGCAGCGCAGCGAGATTGGCGCCCGGCGCGACGCTTACGGCTCCAGCGCGAGTAGGCGGCCTGCGAGCCAGTATCCATGCGGGTTTCCGGGCAGGCAGGCCGGAGAAGTCCATTCCATGCGGCTCACAGGCATGCTTGCCCGGCAAGCCGGATGCCGCGCCGGCCCGATCAGAGCGGGCGGCTTGCGGACGACGGGTTGCCGGTGGCGGCTTCTTCGAGCGACGAGGAATCGACCAGCACCGTCAGTTGCGGCAGCAGCGTGGCGCGCAGATGCGACAGCGTGCCCGCGGTTATGCGGTCGGTCAGCGCGTCGAGTTCGCGCGAGACGACTTGCGGCAACTCGGATTCGACCCAGCTTTCGATCGACTGCATCAGCGAGGGCTGCAGCGCGGTGAGGTGCTTTTGCAGTTCGGCGCCGAAGCGCTCGCGCACCGCGCTGTCGAGCCGCTCGCGCAGCGCCGCCTCGATGCGCTCGGGCAGCATCTGCTCCAGCCGCTGCGGCAGAACTTGTGCCAGCCGCGCGGGAAGTGCGGCTTCCACTTCCGCCGGGAGAACTTCGGCCAGGCGCTGCGGCAACGCGTCCTCGACCGCTTGCGGCAACACCGCCGCCAGCCGCACCGGCAGCGCCTGCTCCAGGCGCTGCGGCAGCGCCTCGGCCATGCGTTGCTCGATGCGCAGTGGCAGCGCGGCCTCGATTTCCAGCGGCAGCCGCTCGGCCAGTTCGCGTGTCAGCGCTTCTTCGACCCGCCGCGGCAGCAACTCCTTTACCCGCCGCTCGACATGCTCGGGCAGCACCGCCTCGATCTGATCGCTCATCGCCTCGGCCAGGCGCTCGGGCAACGCATCCTCGATGCGCTGCGGCAGCTCCTCGGCGAGCCGCGCGGCCAGCGCCGCTTCCAGCCGCTGCGGCAGCAGTTCGGCAATGCGCTGCTCGACCCGCGAGGGCAGCAGTTCCTCGACCCGCAGCGCCACCTGCGCCTCGAGCAATGCCGAGTCGGGGCTGCCGGCGGCCGGCGGCAGATCGACCACCTCGGTCAGCACCGGCAGTTCGTCCGCCTGCTTGCGCTGGGTCGGGCTGGCCACGAAGCTGCGGTGGCGGCGGATCAGGGCGTCGGCTTGTCCGAGGACGTCAGTCATGGCCTCACCTGCGTTACGAGTTGGCGTCGGCTGCGGCAAGATCGCTGGCGGTCAGCGGATAGCCGCGGTCGCGGTAGAAACGAAAGCGGCCGCGCGCCGGCAGCCGGTCGGCATCATCGGTGCCGACGATTTCGATCAGCCGCTCGAAACGCGCAAACGCGGGCGGCAACTCGCCATCGAGATTGACCAGCACCTGGTTGTGATCGGCCGCCGCCGGATGGTCGAGCGTGCCGGCGATCACCACCGGCGTTTCGGCGGCGAGCGGCGAATCGGCGCCGACATGCGGCACGAAGGACAGCGCGCCGTGGGTCCACAGCACGTGGTCGATGCGTTGTGCGACATCGCGTTGGGGCGCGAACACCAGCACCCGCGCGCCATCCGCAACCGCGGCGCCGATCAGCCGCGCGGCGGCGGCGAACTTGTCGGGTGCGTTGTGGTGGAACTCGATCTTCGTCATGCCGCCTTCGCGCGCCCGAGCAGGAATTGCGCGAGCAGCGGCACCGGGCGGCCGGTGGCGCCCTTGTCGCCGCCGGACTTCCAGGCCGTGCCGGCGATGTCCAGGTGCGCCCACTTGTACTTGGCGGTGAAACGGGCCAGGAAGCAGGCGGCGGTGATGGTGCCCGCGCCCTTGCTGCCGATGTTCGGGATGTCGGCGAAGTTGCTCTTCAGCATCTCCTGGTAGTCGTCCCACAGCGGCAGTTGCCAGGCGCGGTCGCCCGATTCCTGGCCGCGCGCCAGCAACTCGGCGGCCAGTTCGTCGTCATTGGCCAGCAGGCCGGAGGGAATCGCGCCGAGCGCGATGATGCACGCACCGGTAAGCGTGGCGATGTCGATCACGCAATCTGGCTCGAAGCGTTCGGCATACGTCAGCGCGTCGCACAGGATCAGCCGGCCTTCGGCGTCGGTGTTGAGGATCTCGATGGTCTGGCCCGACATCGAGGTGACGATGTCGCCCGGCTTGGTGGCGCGTCCGCCCGGCATGTTCTCGGTGGTCGGCACCAGGCCGATCACGTTGAGCGGCAGGCCGAGGGTGGCCACCGCCTTCAGGGTGCCGAAGACGCTGGCCGCGCCGCACATGTCGTACTTCATCTCGTCCATTTCGGCCGCCGGCTTGATCGAAATGCCGCCGGTATCGAAGGTGATGCCCTTGCCGACCAGCACCACCGGCCTGGCGCCCTTCTTCGGCGCACCGTCGTATTTCATGACGATGAACTTGGGCGGCTGGGCCGAGCCGGCCGCCACGGAAAGCAGCGAGCCCATGCCGAGCTTTTCCATCTGCGCGCGCTCGAGCACGTCGACCTTGAGCTTGTGCGCCTTGCCGAGCGCCTTGGCCTGCTGGGCGAGGTAGGTCGGCGTGCAGATGTTGGCCGGCAGGTTGCCCAGTTCCTTGGCGAGCGCCATGCCGCCGGCGATGGCCTTGCCCTGGACGGCGCCGGCCTGGACGCCGGCAACGTCCGCCTGATCGGCGAGCAGCAGCGTGATCTTGGACGGGCCGCGTCGCGGCGCATCGTCCTTCTTCGCTTTGGTGGTTTCGTAGCGGTAGGCCGAGTCGGCCAGCAGCATCGCCGCCTGGCGGCCGCGCCAGCGCGCATCGCGCCCGGGAACGGCCTGGTCGAGCAGGCACAGCGTTGCGTCCTTGCTGCCGCAGGTGGCGAACGCCTTCGCGGCAGCGCCGACGGTCGAGCGGAAATTCTTGTCGGAGAACTCGGCCTGCTTGCCCAGCGACACCAGCAGGATGCGCTCGCATGCGGTGCCGGGTACGTTGTGCAGCATCAGCGTCGAACCGGCCTTGGGTTCGAGGTCGCCGCGGCGCAGGATTTCCGTCAGGTAGCCGTTGGAGGCCTTGTCGATGGCGGCGGCGGCCGGCGTGAGCCCTTTCGCATCGATTACGCCGAGCGCAATGCAGCCGCTCCTGAGCTTCTCCGGGGTGCCGGCTTTTATGCTAAATTCCACTCGCTGCTCCTTGAAAATCCGCGTGGTTGCTGGATTGCGGCGATTATCGCCATTCTCCTGCGCCGCGTCAAAAAACACGGTTGCCGCGTTCGCCAAAGTTCGCCCGACACGCGCCCCGCCAATTCAAGCCGCCCCAACCGTATCAGTCCATGATCTTCAAGCGTTCGGTCCAGCGCGAGTTCTCCAATACGGCGGCGGGCGTCTTCGTTGCGCTGTTCGCGATCCTGATCACCACGCAGCTGATCCGGCTGCTCGGCCAGGCGGCCGGCGGCAAGCTGGCCTCGGAAGGCGTGCTGGCGCTGCTCGGGTTCGGGGCGCTCAACTACATGCCGGTGGTGCTGTCTCTGACGGTGTTCGTTTCGATCCTGCTCACGCTGTCGCGCTGCTACCGCGATTCGGAAATGATGGTGTGGTTCTCCGCGGGCCTGCCGCTGACGGCGTGGATTTCGCCGGTGCTGCGTTTCGCGCTGCCGATCGTGTTCGTGGTGGCACTGCTGTCGCTGTTTCTGTCGCCCTGGGCGCTGCAGAAGAGCGCCGAACTGCGCGAGAAGCTTGCCTCGCGCGACGACGTCTCGCAGGTGTCGCCGGGCAACTTCCGCGAGTCGTCCAATGCCGAGCGGGTGTTTTTCGTCGAGGCCATCGCCGAGGACGCGTCGCGGGTGAAGAACGTGTTCGTCAGTTCGGTGCAGCACGGCCGGCTCGGCGTGATGGTGGCGGCGGAAGGTTTCACCGAGGCCGCGCCCAACGGCGATCGCTTCCTGGTGCTGCTCAGCGGCCGCCGCTACGAGGGCGTCGCCGGCACCCCCGACTACCGCGAGAGCGAATTCTCCCGCTATGCGATCCGCATCGAACAGAAAGAGGCGCCGGACATCACCGCCTCGCCCAAAACCACGCGCCTGCACCGCTTGCTGCGCGAGCCGACGCTGGCCAACCTCGGCGAAGTGGTGTGGCGCATCGGTCTGCCGCTGTCGGCGCTGGTGCTCGCGCTGCTGGCGATTCCGCTGTCGTTCGTCAATCCGCGCGCGGGACGCAGCATGAACCTGATTCTCGCGCTGCTGATCTACGTCACCTACTCCAATCTGACCAGCATCGCGCAGGCCATGGTGGCGCAGGGCAAAGTGTCGTTCGCGGTCGGACTGGTTGCGGTGCACGCGGTGATGGTGCTGCTGCTGCTGGTGCTGTTCTGGCAACGCATCGCGGTGTATGCCTGGTTCAGGATGCGCCGATGAAGGTCTATCAGCGCTATCTGGCGAAGGAGATCTACCTCTCGGTGCTGTTCGTGATGGTGGCGTTCCTGGCGTTGTTCGCGTTCTTCGACCTGATGGCGGAGATCGACGACATCGGCCGCGGCGGTTACAAGATTCACCATGCGCTGCTGTATGTGCTGCTCACGCTGCCGGGCCGGGTGTACGAATTGTTTCCGATCGCCGTGCTGATCGGCACGCTCTACGCGCTGACGCTGCTGGCGCGCCATTCCGAGATCACGGTGCTGCGTGCTTCGGGCATGGCCACCGGCTCGCTGCTCGGCACGCTGGGGCAGATCGGCATCGCGTTCGTGGTGCTGACTTTCCTGTTCGGCGAAGTCGTGCTGCCGCCGTCCGAACGCGCGGCGCAGCAACTGCGGCTGTCCGCGACCAGCTCGGTGGTGGCGCAGGAGTTCCGCTCCGGGCTGTGGGTGCGCGACGAAAAGGTGTTCCTCAACGTCAGGACGGTGTTGCCCGACACCACGCTGCGCGGCATCCGGATGTACGAGTTCGACGACAAATGGGTGCTGAAATCGATCAGCGAAGCCGAGGAAGGCCGTTTCGTGCGGCCCGACAGTTGGCGGCTGACCGAGGTGGTGCAGACATCCTTTCTCGGCGACCGCACCGCCGTGACCCGTTGCCCGAACGGCTGTGGAAATCGACGCTGTCGCCTGAAGTGCTGTCGGTGCTGCTGGTGGCGCCGGAGCGGATGTCGCTGTCCAACCTGAACACCTACATTCATCACCTGTCGGAGAACCAGCAACGAACCGAGCGCTATGAAATCGCGGTATGGAAAAAGCTGATCTATCCGCTGGCCTCGCTGGTGATGATGGCGCTGGCGGTGCCGTTCGCCTACATGCACGATCGCATGGGCGCGGTCAGCCTGAAGGTGTTCGCCGGCATCATGATCGGCATCGGCTTTCACGCGCTCAACGGCTTGTTCTCCAACCTCGGTGTGATCAACGGCTGGCCGCCGGTGGTGGCGGCACTGACACCCAGTCTGGCGTTCCTGGCGACTGCGGCGATGATGCTGTGGTGGGTGGAGCGGCGCTAGCGAACGCCGCGCAGTCACGCGCGAGGAAGCTGGACGATGCGCGTGCCGGCCAGGCGGTCGTGCAGGAACTGGCGGTCGCGGTCGAACAGGCTCCACAGCAGTCCGGCACCGAAGAACAGCAGCGACGGCCAACAAAGCAGATAGCGCGCGAGGGCTCGCCCCAGCGTGGGCGTGGTGCCGGTGGCGGTGTCGACCAGCTTGAGCCGCCAGGTCTGCATCGCGAGCGTTTGACCGGCCCGGCGCCACAGCCAGACGAAGTAAAGGCCGAACGCAAGTATCAGGTGGGCAGCGAGCACCGCCGGCGGCGCGACACGCTGCCACAGCACGCCGATGACCAGATGCGGAACGAAGAACAGGGCGGCCCACACGCCCAGGAGCAGCAGGCTCTCGTAGAGCATGCTGGCCAACCTGCGGAACAGCGTGGCGTTGGGAAGGGCCGCCGCGGCGACCGGATTCGCGGGCGTGCCCACCCCAGGCTACGGGCGCGCGCTGCCGGAAGCGGGAGCCGGCTTTGCCGGCAGGCGATTGGCGGGTTGCGCGGCCTTGTCGTTCAGGCGCAGGCGCTCTTCGGGCGGCAGGTTTTCATATTCCTTCCACCGGTTCTTGAGTGCCTCGCGCTCTTCCGGGGGGCTCTTGCGCATGGAGCGGTACTGCTCGCGCGCCTTGGCGCGCTGCTCGGGCGTGAGCTTCGCCCAGTCTTTCATCCGCGTCTGCACGCGTTCCTGCTCTTCCGGCGTCATCGACGGGTAGCGCTTGGCAACGCCAAGCCATTTTGCCTTGGGGCGCGATTCCAGCGCATCCCAATCGGCGGCAAGCGGCGCGAGGATCTGCCGGTCCTGGGCAGTCAGTTCAGACCATTTCGGCGCGACGGGCAGAACTTGTCCGACCGCATGGACCGGGCCGATCAGGGCCAGCAGGAGAATCAGCCAGAGGAGTCGCGTTTTAGCCATTTGACGAACCCGCGGTCGAGATAGGCGTCGATCGGCAGATCGTCGGACAGCAGAGCGCTATCAATTTCTTCCATTTCGCCTGCCTGCTGGGCGGCCGTCAGTTGCGAACCGGCGACGAACATCAACGACAGCGCAATGACGGTAGCGGCCGGCGCGAGCCATGCCCGCGCGTGATCCTCGACCAGACGGCCAACGCCGGCAAGGCTCAGCGTCCGGATTCTTGCCGGCTGACGATCAAGCGCCCGGCGCCTCGCTGACTGCAGACGACGCTGCACTGCCGGGGACAACTGGTGGCTGCCGAGGTCGAGTTCCTGCTTGATCCAGAGAGCAAATTCCTGCTCGTTCATAGCGTTATACCTTTTGATTTGAGCGCGGCAGCCAGCGTATGCGTCGCTCGCGAGCAATGTGTCTTCACACTGCCTTCCGAGCAGCCCATGGCGGCCGCCGTCTCTGCTATGTCCATTTCCTCCCAGTAACGCATCAGAAAGGCCTCCCGTTGACGCGCCGGCAGGCGCGCGATCTCGGCCTCGATGACGCCCATCACCTGTGATTGCTCAAGGTGTGACTGCGGTGAGGCCGCAAGGTTCGACCCGTCCCGGGCCTCGAGGGTTTCCAGGGGGTCGGAGTCGTCGTCCTCGTCACTGCCGCCGAATGCCGACAGCAGGGTGGTCCAGGTCGAGCGTACCTTGAGCCGGCGGAAACAGTCGCGGATGACGTTCTGCAGGATGCGCTGGAACAGCATCGGCAGTTCGTCGGGCGGCTTGTCGCCGTATTTCTCGGACAGCTTGAGCATGGCGTCCTGGACGGCGTCGAGCGCAAGTTCCTCGTCGCGCAATGCGAACAGCGCCTGTTTGAAGGCGCGTTTTTCGACGCTGGCGAGAAAATCCGAGAGTTCGACGCGGGAGGCCAGAGGAAGTCCTTAAAGACCCGTTTCTTTAGAGGTTTTTGCCCTGCAACATAAACTTGACCAAACTGGGGCGAGTCAGTAAGGTTACAAGTCTTCCCTACTAGCTTAGCGGGTGCGGCCATGGTTTTGACGGGTGCGGAAATTGTAATCAGGTGTCTACAGGAAGAAAAGGTCGAATATCTGTTCGGCTATCCGGGGGGGGCGGTCCTGCACATTTACGATGAGTTGTTCAAGCAGGAGAAGGTGCGCCATGTGCTGGTGCGCCATGAACAGGCCGCCGTCCATGCCGCCGATGCCTACGCCCGTTCCACCGAAAAGGTTGGCTGCGCGCTGGTCACCTCCGGCCCCGGCGTGACCAATGCGGTGACCGGCATCGCCACCGCCTACATGGATTCGATCCCGGTGGTGATCCTCTCCGGCCAGGTTCCCACGGCCTATATCGGCCAGGATGCCTTCCAGGAAGTCGATGCGGTCGGCGTCACGCGCCCGTGCGTCAAGCACAACATGCTGGTCAAGGACGTCCGGGATCTGGCCGCGAGCATCAAGAAGGCCTTCCACATTGCCGCCACCGGGCGCCCCGGGCCGGTGCTGGTCGATATTCCCAAGGATGTCACGGCCCAGAAATGCGAGTTCGCCTATCCGAAATCGGTGGCGATGCGGTCCTACAACCCGGTGGTCAAGGGCCACAGCGGGCAGATCAAAAAGGCCGTGCAACTGTTGCTCGAAGCCAAGCGGCCGATGGTATACGCCGGCGGCGGCGTGATCCTGTCCGATGCGGCGGACAAGCTGACCAAGTTCGTCAAGTCGCTCGGCTTCCCGATCACCAACACCTTGATGGGCCTCGGCGGCTACCCGGGGACCGACAAGCAGTCGCTCGGCATGCCCGGCATGCACGGCACCTACGAAGCCAACATGGCGATGCAGTACAGCGACGTGCTGATCGCCATCGGCGCGCGCTTCGACGACCGGGTGATCGGCGACCCGGCGCACTTCGCCCAGGTGGCGCGCAAGATCATCCATATCGACATCGATCCGTCGTCGATCTCCAAGCGCGTCAAGGTCGATGTGCCGATCGTCGGCAACGTCGGCGACGTGCTCGACGAAATGATCAAGCTGCTCGACGCGACCGAGGAGCGATCCGACCCCGACGCGCTGGCGACCTGGTGGAAGCAGATCGACGAATGGCGCGCGCGCGACTGCATGAAGTACAAGAACAGCGACGAAATCATCAAGCCGCAGTACGTCATCCAGAAGCTGTGGGAAGTGACCAAGGGCGATGCCTTCATCACTTCGGATGTCGGCCAGCACCAGATGTGGGCAGCGCAGTACTACAAGTTCGACAAGCCGCGCCGCTGGCTCAACTCCGGCGGCCTGGGCACCATGGGCGTGGGCATGCCCTACGCCATGGGCTGCCAGTTTGCGCACCCGGGCTCGCCGGTGGCCTGCGTGACCGGCGAGGCGTCGATCCAGATGTGCATCCAGGAACTGTCGACCTGCAAGCAGTATCGTCTGCCGATCAAGATCATCAACCTGAACAACCGCTACCTGGGCATGGTGCGGCAGTGGCAGGAGTTCTTCCACGGCAACCGCTATTCCGAGTCGTACATGGATTCGCTGCCCAACTTCGCCAAGCTGGCCGAAGCCTATGGACACGTCGGTCTCGAGGTCGACAAGCCGGGCGACGTCGAGGGTGCGCTGCGCGAGGCGTTCAAGCGCAAGACCGATCTGGTGTTCCTCGATTTCAAGATCGATCAGACGGAAAACGTTTACCCGATGGTCCAGGGCGGCAAGGGTCTCACCGAGATGATCTTGTCCTCCGAGGATCTGTAGCAACCATCCGTAGCTTGCACGGGGCGCGCGGGCGGATGCTCGCGCGTCGCGCGACGGCAGCTTACCGGTTGCCGCCGCCACGGACGCCGGCCTCCGGCAGCCCGCATTCGCGCCAGGCACGGTTCATCGCAACTTTCCGCACGAGGTTCTCGCAATGAGACATGTCATTTCGCTGCTGCTGGAGAACGAGGCGGGCGCCCTGTCGCGCGTGTCGAACATGTTCTCCGCCCGCGGTTACAACATCGAATCGCTGACCGTGGCGGCGACCGAAGACCCGTCGATGTCGCGCATGACCATCGTCAGCATCGGTTCCGACGACATCATCGAGCAGATCACCAAGCAACTGAACAAGCTGGTCGAAGTCGTCAAGGTGGTGGATCTCTCCGAGGCCGCCTATCTCGAACGCGAGCTGATGCTCATCAAGGTCCGTGCTACCGGCAAGGACCGCGAGGAGACCAAGCGCATGGCCGACATCTTCCGCGGCCGCATCGTCGACGTCACCGAGTCGACCTACGTGATCGAACTCACCGGTTCTGCGACCAAGCTCGACTCCTTCATCGAGGCGATCGACAAGTCGCTGATCCTCGAGACCGTGCGTACCGGCGTCAGCGGCATCGGCCGCGGCGACCGGATACTCAGAATCTAGTCAGGGGGGGGCGAAGGGGCCGGGCAAGGCCCAACCCTGACGCCTCACCCCTCGCGCCTCACCCTTCACGCAGTCGGAAAAGGAACAAGCATGAAAGTCTATTACGACAAGGACGCCGATCTCTCGCTGATCAAGGGCAAGCAGGTCACCATCGTCGGCTACGGCTCGCAGGGCCACGCCCACGCGCAGAACCTCAAGGAATCCGGCGTGAACGTGACCGTCGGCCTGCGCAAGGGCGGTGCCTCATGGAACAAGGCCGCCAGCGCCGGGCTCACGGTCAAGGAAGTCGCCGAGGCGGTCAAGGGTGCGGACCTGGTGATGATCCTGTTGCCGGACGAGAACATCCCCTCGGTCTATTACGGCGATGTCGAACCCAACATCCGCCAGGGCGGCACGCTCGCCTTTGCCCATGGCTTCAACATCCACTACAACCAGGTCATCCCGCGCGCCGATCTCGACGTGATCATGGTCGCGCCCAAGGGGCCCGGCCACACCGTCCGCTCAGAGTACCTGCGCGGCGGCGGCGTGCCGTCGTTGATCGCCGTCTATCAGGACAAGTCGGGCAAGGCGCGCGATCTGGCGCTGTCCTACGCGGCGGCCAACGGCGGCACCAAGGGCGGCGTGATCGAGACCAACTTCCGCGAAGAAACCGAGACCGACCTGTTCGGCGAGCAGGCCGTGCTGTGCGGCGGCCTGGTCGAACTGATCAAGGCCGGCTACGAGACGCTGACCGAAGCCGGCTATGCACCGGAGATGGCCTACTTCGAGTGCCTGCACGAAGTGAAGCTGATCGTCGACCTGATCTTCGAGGGCGGCATCGCCAACATGAATTACTCGATCTCCAACAACGCGGAGTACGGCGAATACGTCACCGGCGACAAGGTGATCGGCGCGCCGTCGCGCGCGGCGATGAAGGAGTGCCTGGCCAACATCCAGAACGGCAGCTATGCCAAACGCTTCATCCTGGAAGGCCGCACCAACTACCCCGAGATGACCGCGCGCCGCCGCCTGACCGCCGCGCACGAAATCGAGAAGGTCGGCGCGCAACTGCGCGCGATGATGCCGTGGATCAGCAAGAACAAGCTGGTCGACCAGTCGAAAAACTAGTAAGGAGTGAGGGGAGAGGAGCGGCTCGCCACAGCCTCTGTTCCTCACTCCTCGCGCCTTACTCTTCACGCAAATGACCTATCCCCATCCCATACTCGCCAAGGAAGGCTGGCCCTTTATCGGCATCTCGGTCGCCTTGGCTTTGGCGGTCGCGGTCTTTGGCAGTATTGCCTGGTCGATACCGTTCTGGCTGATCGCCGTCTTCGTCGTCCAGTTCTTCCGCGACCCGGGGCGGCCCGTGCCGCAGGGCGCCAAGGACGTGCTGTCGCCGGCCGACGGGCGCATCGTGGTCGTCGAACCGGTCGACGATCCCTACCTCAAGCGCCCCGCGCTGAAGATCAGCGTGTTCATGAACGTGTTCAATGTGCATTCGAACCGCTCGCCGGTCGATGGCGACGTGCAACAGCGCTGGTACAACCCGGGCGCCTTCGTCAATGCGGCGCTCGACAAGGCGTCGACCGAAAACGAGCGCAACGCGCTGTGGATCAAGACCCGCGACGGCCAGGACGTGACCTGCGTGCAGGTCGCCGGCCTGATCGCGCGGCGCATCCTGTGCTATGTCGATGCGGGTGCGAAACTCGCGCGCGGCGAGCGCTACGGTTTCATCCGCTTCGGTTCGCGCGTCGACCTCTATCTGCCGCCGGGCAGCAGGGCCATGGTGACGGTTGGCGACAAGGTATCCGCGACCGCCACCGTGCTGGCCGAACTGCCCTGACCCGCGGCGTCCGCGCCGGGGCTGCTGGCGGGGCGTTCGGGTACAATTCCGCCCATCGCGGCAGCCAGCCGCATTCCGCCGAGCATCGATGCCGATCACCCGGAACCGCAAGGGGTTGATGAATCCCGAAATCCGCCGGCGCGGCATTTACATCCTCCCCAATCTGTTTACCACGGCCGCGCTGTTTGCCGGCTTCTATGCCATTGTCCAGGCGATGAACATGCGCTTCGAGCATTCCGCGGTGGCGATCTTCGTCGCCATGGTGCTCGACGGGCTCGACGGCCGGGTGGCGCGGCTCACCCATACCCAGAGCGAATTCGGCGCCGAATACGATTCGCTGTCCGACATGGTGAGCTTCGGTGCCGCCCCCGCGCTGGTGATTTACGAATGGGCGCTGCGCGGTCTCGGGCGCTGGGGCTGGATCGCTGCCTTCGTCTATTGCGTCGGTGCTGCCTTGCGGCTGGCGCGCTTCAACACCAACATCGAGGTGGTCGACAAGCGCTACTTTCAGGGCATGCCCAGTCCTGCGGCGGCGGCGCTGGTGGCCGGCTTCGTCTGGGTGATGATGGACATGGGCTACACCGGCGAAGACGTGCGCTGGCCGGCCTCGCTGCTCACGGTGTTCGCCGGCATCACCATGGTCAGCAACTTTCCCTACTGGAGCGGCAAGGACATCAACCTGCGCAAGAGCGTGCCCTTCATTTTCATCATCGCCCTGGTGTGCGCCTTCGTTTTCGTCTCGGCCTATCCGCAGGGCAATCTGTTCCTGCTGTTTCTGGTCTACGCGCTGTCGGGTTATGCGCTTTGGGCGTGGCGCTGGTTCAAGCGCAGCGATAGCCGCGGCCAATCCGCGCCATAGCTTGCGCGGCGAAAAAAAAGCCCTTATAGTCCCCGACATGGATGCCAAGTCGTTCATCGCCGTGCCCTACCTCTCGCTGCGCCGCCTGCTGCTGGCGCGGCCGCTGCTGCGCCCCGCGCGCTAAAAATCCCCACTCACAATTCGAGCAATGCCCGCCGGCTGTGACGAGCGCACAGGCCGATGACGCCCCAATTCCATCAGGAGACTGAAATGAAAGACCAGTTGATCGTATTCGACACCACCTTGCGCGACGGCGAGCAGAGTCCGGGCGCGGCGATGACCAGGGACGAGAAGTTGCGCATCGCCCGCGCGCTCGAGCGCATGAAGGTCGACGTGATCGAGGCCGGTTTCGCCTCGGCGTCGGTCGGCGATTTCGAGTCGGTGCGCGCGGTGGCCGCCGCGATCAAGGATTCGACCGTGTGCACGCTGGCGCGCGCCAGCGAGAACGATGTGCGCCGCGCCGGCGAGGCGATCAAGCCGGCGGCGCGCGGGCGCATCCACACCTTCATCGCCACCAGCCCGATCCACATGGAAAAGAAACTGCAGATGAGCCCGGACCGCGTGGTCGAGGCGGCAGTGGCGGCAGTCAAGCTCGCGCGGCAATTCACCGACGACGTCGAGTTTTCCGCCGAGGACGCGGTGCGCTCGGAAGCCGATTTCCTCTGTCGCATCTTCGAGGCGGTGATCAAGGCCGGCGCGACCACACTCAACGTGCCGGACACCGTCGGCTACAGCATCCCGTCGCAGTGGGGCGAGCGCATGCGCACGCTGATCGAGCGCGTGCCCGGTTCCGACAAGGTGATCTGGTCCACCCACTGCCACAATGATCTCGGCATGGCGGTCGCCAACTCGCTGGCCGCGGTGGCGGCCGGCGCGCGCCAGGTCGAATGCACGATCAACGGCCTGGGCGAGCGTGCCGGCAACGCGTCGCTGGAAGAAATCGTCATGGCGGTGCGCACGCGCAGGGATCTGTTCGCCTGCGATACGCGCATCGATGCCACGCAGATCGTGCCGACTTCCAAGCTCGTGTCGCAGATCACCGGCTACCCGGTGCAGCCGAACAAGGCGGTGGTCGGCGCCAACGCCTTCGCCCATGAATCCGGCATTCACCAGGACGGCGTGTTGAAGCACCGCGAGACCTACGAGATCATGCGCGCGGAAGATGTCGGCTGGTCGACCAACCGGCTCTCGCTCGGCAAGCTCTCCGGCCGCAGCGCCTTCCGCGCCAAGCTGCAGGAACTCGGCATCCCGGTGCACAGCGAGGAGAATCTCAACACCGCCTTCGTGCGCTTCAAGGCGCTTGCCGACAAGAAGCGCGAGATATTCGACGAGGATTTGCAGGCGCTGATGAGCGATGAGGGTGTCACGCCGGAGACCGAGCACTATCGCCTGGTGGCCTCGAAAGTGTTGTCGGAAACCGGCGAGACCCCGCATGCGCAGATCACGCTGGCGGTCGGTGCGGCCGAGCATCACGCCGAATCCGACGGCAGCGGACCGGTCGATGCGATCTTCCGCGCGATCGAGGCCATCGTCGCCAGCGGGGCCGATCTGCTGCTCTATTCGGTCAATGCCATCACCACCGGCACCGACGCGCAGGGCGAAGTCACCGCGCGCCTGGCGCGCGACGGGCGCATCGTCAACGGCCAGGGCGCCGATACCGACATCATCGTCGCCTCGGCCAAGGCCTACCTGAACGCGCTCAACAAGCTGCACGCCGGCGTCGAGCGGATGAATCCGCAGACCGAGACGGTGTAACAACACGCGTTTGGCCGCCGGCCTGCGACCCGCATGGATAGGCATTCTTCGGCGTGCCATGCCGCACAGCGCCTGTCCATGCGGCTCGCAGCGTTGCCACCCCCGGGATGCCCGTGCCTGTTGGCTTCTGGCGCGGCCGACCGGCGCCGTAACGCAGCCGTTGCAATCGAACCGTCAACCGCTGGGCAGGCGGGCGTTGTCGCAAGCATCGCCCCGCTTTGCGCGGGCCCCTGTCGACCCGCCCTGGATATCCGGGCGCCGACCCATGCAGTTACCAGTTTTGGCCCGCTGCCGCCCTTCCCGGGACGGCGGCCGGCAAGGAGGCCAAAAGCCAATGAAAGCCCGCTTTTTGATGTGTCCGCCGCACCACTTCGGCGTCAGCTACTCGATCAATCCGTGGATGGACTTCAATGTCGGCCAGGTCAGCGCCGCGCTTGCAATGCGCCAGTGGGACGCGCTGCACGCCAGCCTGCGCCAGTTCGCCGACGTGCAACTGCTGCAGCCCGAGCCCGGTCTACCCGACATGGTGTTCACCAGCAACGCCGGGCTGGTGCTCGACGGGCGCGCGATACCGGCGCATTTCCTCCACGCCGAGCGTCAGGGCGAACACGCGCATTTCGAGCACTGGTTTCGCGCCCACGGTTTCGAGATCGCGAGCCTGCCCGGCGAGATCGCTTTCGAGGGCGCCGGCGACGCGCTGTACGACCGTTCGCGCCGCTGCCTGTGGGTTGCCTACGGCAATCGCACGCGCGCCGCGACCAGCGTGCTGTTGCGTGGGGCACTGGCGATCCAGACCGTGCCGCTGCGGCTGGTCGATCCGTGCTTCTTCAATCTCGACACCTGTTTCTGCCCGCTCGACGATGGCTGGCTGCTGTGGTATCCGCCGGCCCTCGACGCGGCCGCGCGCAGCGAAGTCGAACGGCGTGTGCCGGCCGAGCGGCGCATCGCGGTCAGCGAAGAAGATGCGCGCGACTTCGCCTGCAATGCCATTTGCGTGGCCGGCAACGTGCTGCTCAACCGTGCCTCGGCGCCGTTGCAGCGCGCGCTGCGTCTTGCGGGCTTTCGCGTGATTCAGTTGCCGCTGGGCGAATTCATAAAGGCCGGCGGCGCGGCCAAGTGCCTGACGCTGCGGCTCGACGAGTCGCGCGTCGATGCTCCCTCGCTAGCGCGGGCGGCCTAGCCGCCCGTTGTGCGCTGGCCGGCGGCGGCCAGGCTGGGCCGGGTGGCTCGCGCAAAGGCGAGGCAAAGCGCGAACCACGCGGTTGCCAGCACCGCCTCACTCCACGCCAGCGTGGCCGACAGCGGTTGCGCGTCGCTGGTGGCGCGCACCAGGCCTTCCGCGATGTACAGCAGCGACAGCAGAGACGACCACTGGTAGGTATAGCGGCGTCCGCGCAGCGTGCCGAACAGCGCGGCGAGCAGCGGCAGCACCTTGAATACCAGCATCGACCCGCCGGGCCGCAGCGGGGCGAGCCACAGTTCCCACGCCACGCAAAGAAAGATCAGTGCGACCAGCGTCGCGCTGGCGGCGGCGGCGAGCCGGCGCGGATTCATCGCGCGAGCTTGCGGGCGACTTCCGCCAGTCTTCTGCCGAGGGCGATCGCCAGGCGCTTTTCGGCATCGCTGACCGGCGCATCGCCGGCCATGCCCGCGACATGGCTTGCGCCGTACGGCGTGCCGCCCTCGCGGGTGGTCTGCAGATCGATTTCGCTGTAGGGCAGGCCGACGATCAGCATGCCATGGTGCAGCAGCGGCAGCATCATCGACAGCAGCGTCGCTTCCTGGCCGCCGTGCAGGCTGCCGGTCGAGGTAAACACCGCGGCCGGCTTGCCCTGCAGGCTGCCCGAGTGCCATTGCGCACCGGTGCCGTCGAGAAAGTACTTGAGCGGTGCGGCCATGTTGCCGAAGCGCGTCGGCGAGCCCAGGGCGATGCCGATGCATTCGTCGAGATCGCGCACTTCGACGTAGGGGGCGCCCGAATCCGGCACGTCGGCTTCGGTTGCCTCGCAGACTGTCGACACCCTGGGCACGGTGCGCAGGCGCGCCTCCATGCCATCGACCTGCCCGATGCCGCGCGCGACCAGTTGCGCGAGCTGTTTCACCGACCCGCGATGGCTGTAGTAGAGGACGAGAATCTCGGACATGGCAGGGTGGCGCGCGCGGCCTTGTTACAATGCGGCGGATTATACGCGGCAGGAGTACACCGGCCTGCACCGGAAATGTCTATCCGTTCCGCATACAACACCTGGCGCGAATTGCTCCATCTGCTGGCCGATCGTTTCATCGCGGTGCGTTGCGAGCAGGTGGCAGCCAGCCTCACGCTGACGACGCTGCTGGCACTGGTGCCGCTGCTCACGGTTTCGCTGGTGCTGTTTTCGAATTTCCCGGTGTTCGACGCGCTGGGCGAGGCGCTGCGCGGCTTTCTGCTCGACAATCTGCTGCCGCAGAAAGCCGGCGATGTCATCGCCAAGTACTCGCTGCAGTTCTCGCAGAATGCCGGACAGCTCACCCTGCTGGGTTCGCTGATCCTGGTGGCGACGGTGGTCATCACGCTGTTTACCATCGACCGCGCATTCAATTCGATCTTCCATGTCGCGCGCCCGCCGCGCAGCCTGCGCCGGCTGCTGATCTACTGGTCGGTCATCACGCTGGGGCCGTTGCTGCTCGGGGCCAGCATCGCGGCGACCAGCTACATCGCCAGCGTCTCGCTCGGCCTGATCAACGAGCCGACCTGGGTGCGGTCGGCGCTGTTCCGCGCGTTGCCGATTCTGTTGTTCACCCTGCTGCTGACCTTCCTCTATTTTGCGGTACCCAACCGGCGTATCCGCCTGCGCGATGCGCTGGCCGGCGGGGTCGCGGCGTCCGCGCTGTTCTCGCTGGTGCAGAATCTGTTCGGCCTCTACATCGCGCGCTTTCCCACTTACACGCTGATCTACGGGGCGTTTGCCACCTTGCCGATCCTGCTGATATGGCTCTACCTGTCGTGGAACGTGGTGCTGATCGGCGCGCTGATTACCGCCGTGCTGCCGGAATTTGCCTGGGGCAGCCGTGTCGCGCCGCCGTTTCCCGGGCGCAACACGTTCGGCGCGCTGCTGATTCTGCGCGAACTCGGCGAGGCGCAGCGCGCCGGCCGCGGGCGCAGCGGCCAGCGCCTCGCCGTCACCAGCCGCCAGTCCGAGGCCGACTGTGAATTGCTGCTCGAGCGTCTGCGCGACGAAACGTGGATCACCCGCAACGAGGATGGCGAATGGATGCTGGCGCGCCGGCTCGACGATATCGCGCTGCGCGACGTGTTCGCGCGCTTTGCGTTTTCGCCGCGCTGCGTTCCGGCCGATGCGCTCGACGATGCGCTGACGCGGCGTTTGCTGGCGCTGCATGAACAGGCCGCCGGGCAGCTTGCACTGTCGCTGGCGGAATTGTTTGCCTGACCCGCGCCGGCCGGCTCAGATCGGATACGGGTCGAGTTCGAACTGGAACAATTCGACCGACCCCGTCTGCAGGTCGAGCGAGATCAAACGACCCTGCGTGATGTAGACATGGGCGCTCTGCGCCACCATGACGAAGCGGCGCGCCGTGTACGTGCCGGCCGGCGCAAGGATCGCAAATTTCGACCGCAGCGCCGGCAGTGCCGGCAGCAGCAGCGCCTGGCGCAGCGCGCGGGCGCCGGTGGCGCTGCGAAAGGCGATGTCGACCGCCTGTGCGCCATTGCTGAGAATTTCCAGGCCGAGTTCGACGTGTTCCGGATTGTCGCTGCGCGACCAGCGTACCAGGCAGATCGTCCATTTGTGCTCCGGCTCGGCACGCAGGGCGATCACGCCGCCCGAGACGATGCCCTCGATGAAGCCACTGATATGCATGATGGCAAAGCCGCCGGCGCTCTCGTTGATCACCATCCATTCCGACAATTCTGGCGGTTCGCCGCATGTCGGATCGATCAGCCGGCGTATGTCCGCAAGGCCGGTGCAGACATTCACTCGGTAGCTGTTGGAGCGTCGATTGAGCTTGCGCTTGTGCGGTCCGGAGAACTGGTCGGCGATACGACGCAGCAGGGCGGCGAGCGGAACCGCTGCGCCGCCGTCGGGATCGTCCTCGTCCGCCAGCGGGGCAAGCTGCGCGGCGCCGGCCAGCGCGTGCGAGGCCAGCGGGGCCAGGGAGAAGACCATCACGCCGGGGCGACCCGGCGGCTGGCGGCGCGCGATCTGCTGCGGACCGCGGTCCTGTTTGAGCTCGATCCAGAACCAGCTTTCGTCGGTCTCCCGCACGCGACCTTCATGCAGCACGACCGGAATATTGCTGGCATCCAGCCAATCGACGGTATCGCCGATTTCTTGCGCCGACAGATGTTCGGGCGAGGCGCAACCCAGTGCCAGCAGGCGGGTGTAGATCAGCCGCCCGTGGAGGGCAATCTGCTGCCGGTCGTGGTCATCGGCGGTGCAGCGGTTGAGCGCGCGGTGCATCTCGTTGGCGCGCAGCCAGAGCTTTGGCGGCACGGTGTTGCCGGCAAGCACGCAAACCTCGAACCGCTGATAGACCGCCCGCAGTCCGTTCCGGGCAACATAAAGCGTCGGCGATTCCCGCAGCAGACGAAGATGGCCCTCGACCAGTTCGCCGAGGGCGTCGGCCATTTCGACCGATCGATTGCGCGCCTCGCGCGTCAGGGGCAGCGCGGCGCGGCGAAAAGCCGGCCGCAGACGCAACAGCAGGGCATGCACTTCGCCGTCGAGGGTGTCGAGCAGCCGGGAGTAGGCGGCATCGCGGGGCGGCAACTCACTGAGTTTGCGCAACCTGGCGCGCAGGCCCGGCAGTTCCGCGACATCGGCCGGCGGTGGCGTGGTGTCTGCCCAGGCGTTCAGGATCGTGATGTCGTCAAGTGCGCTGTCCAGCATTGCGGTTTGTCGGGCGGGTAGGGCGAGGTGGCGGGATTCTAGGCCAGGGCCGCGGATTTGGCGCTGACCTGAATCACGGTCGGCAGATCATGGACTTGAGCCGCGCATCGCTCGAATCCCCTGCCGAGCTTGTTTCGAATGGGGCAGTCTCGTATAATCAGCGGTTTTTCCCGGCCGGGAACAAACCAACGCGGTTCATTCGGCGCGAGCGTCGGGCATTTGCCGGGCGATTTCGTGTGCATGTCGAACCAGCGCTCTACTCGTTAGGACCCTCAGTCATGGTTGTGATCCGTCTCGCACGCGGTGGTGCCAAGAAGCGCCCGTTTTACAACATCGTCGCCGCCGACTCGCGCAATCGCCGCGACGGCCGCTTCATCGAACGCGTCGGGTTCTACAATCCGATGGCCGAGAAGGACGGTTTGCGTTTCAACATGGAGCGCATCGCCCACTGGGAGCAGCACGGCGCGCAGTTGTCGCCGACCGTTGCGCGTCTGGTCAAACAGGCCAAGACTGCCGTTGCCGCTTAAGGCTGCAAGCAACGAATGATTGTGTTGGGGCGTGTGTCCGCCCCGTATGGGATACAGGGCTGGGTCAAGGTTCACGTTTTCGGGAGCGATCCGCTTGCACTGACGGGGTTGCCCCGGTGGTGGCTCGGCGATGACCCGGATTCAAGCGATAGCTGGCGGGCCGTGACATTGCAGGACAGCCGCGAACAGGGCGGCGCACTTGTCGCCCTGCTTGAAGGCGTTGCCGACCGAACTGCAGCGCTCGGGCTGAAGGGCAAATATGTCGGCGCGCCGCGCGAAGTCCTGCCGCCGCCGGCAGAGGACGAGTTCTACTGGGGTGACTTGATCGGCCTCGCGGTGGTTAACGACGGCGGCGAGAAACTGGGCGAGGTCACTGGCCTGATCGAGTCCGCCGCACACGATGTGCTGGTAGTTCGCGATGGGCAGCGTGGCGTGGAGCGTCTGTTGCCCTTCGTTGCGGCAGTGATCCGGCGCGTCGACATGGCGGGCAGGACGATCCGCGTCGCGTGGGGCGCAGACTGGTGAGTCAACGCGCCGGGATTCGGGTCGACGCCATCACGCTGTTTCCGGAGATGTTTGCGGCGGTGAGCGGCAGCGGCATAACCCGGCGCGCGATAGAACGCGGACTGTGGAGTCTGCACTGCTGGAATCCGCGGGATTTCACGGCGGATGTGCACCGCACGGTCGATGATCGTCCCTACGGCGGCGGCCCGGGCATGGTGATGCTTGCCGAGCCGCTGGAAAAGGCGATAGACGCGGCGCGTCAGGCTCAGGCGGGTGAATCGGGGCGCGGCGGCAGGGTAATCTGTCTGTCTCCGCAAGGTACGCCGCTGACCCACAAGCGGGTTTGCGAATTGGCCGGCGAGTCAGCGCTGGTCTTGTTGTGCGGGCGTTATGAGGGCTTCGACGAGCGGCTGATTTGCGGTCGAGTCGATGAAGAGATTTCTCTCGGCGATTTCGTGCTGTCGGGCGGAGAGATAGCGGCGATGGCGATGATGGACGCCATCGTGCGGCAGTTGCCCGGCGCGCTCAACGATGCCGAGTCGGCGGTGCAGGAGTCGTTTGCCGATGGCTTGCTCGACTGTCCGCACTACACGCGGCCGGAGGAATACGCGGGCGTGCGGGTGCCGGAGGTGCTGCTTTCCGGGCACCACGAGCAAATTCGCCGCTGGCGGCTCAAGCAGTCGCTGGGGCGAACCTGGCAGCGGCGGCCGGAACTTCTGGCGCAGCGCGCGCTGAGCCGGGAAGAGGCAAGTCTGCTTGAGGCGTTCAGGCAGGAACAGGATCAGGAACAGCAGTAAGGCGGCAAGCGGGTTTCGGCCCGGTGCCAATTCGAAGAAAGGCGCGCATCAACTGCGGGTGCTCTGCGCGCGAGGCCAAGTGCCACTGAAACAGGAGCAGAACATGAATTTGATCGAGCAGCTTGAACAGGAAGAAATCGCCCGCTTGGGCAAGAACATTCCGGATTTCGCGCCGGGCGACACCGTGGTCGTGAACGTGAATGTCGTTGAAGGCGAGCGCAAGCGCGTCCAGGCCTATGAAGGCGTGGTGATCGGCCGTCGCAACCGCGGCCTCAATTCGAATTTCATCGTGCGCAAGATTTCGTCCGGTGAAGGTGTCGAACGGACGTTCCAGCTCTACTCGCCGCTGATTGCCAGCATCGAAGTCAAACGCAAGGGCGATGTGCGTCGTGCCAAGCTTTATTACCTGCGCGAACGTTCGGGCAAATCGGCGCGGATCAAGGAAAAGCTGGTCCGGTCGGGCCTCAAGGCGGCGGTGGCTGTTCCTGTGGCGCCGGCGGCGGAGCCTGGCGAGTAGACCGACGAACATCGGGCAGAAAAACGGGGCCTTCGGCCCCGTTTTTTTTCCCGTCGCGCCAAGGAGCCGGGGGGACAACCAGCGGCATCAGCGCTGCAGTTTGTCGCGTTCGATCAGCGCGTAGGCGGAATGGTTGTGAATCGACTCGAAGTTCTCGCTCTCGACGACATAGGCTTCGATGCGGTCATCGCGGTTCAGTACGCCGGCGATATCGCGCACCATGTCCTCGACGAACTTCGGATTGTCATAGGCGCGCTCCGTGACATACTTTTCGTCCGGACGCTTGAGCAGCCCGTAGAGTTCGCACGAAGCCTGCGATTCGGCGATTGCGATCAGATCCTCGATCCAGACGAAGGCGTTGGTGCGCGCGGCGATCGTAACGTGCGATCGCTGGTTGTGGGCACCGTATTCCGAGATCTTTTTCGAGCACGGGCACAGGCTGGTGACCGGAATCACCACCTTCATCTGGAAGTCATATTCGCTGCCAGGGCCGATCTCGCCGATGAAGGTGACTTCGTAATCCATCAACGCCTTGACCCCGGATACCGGCGCGGCCTTGTTGACGAAATACGGAAAGCTCATCTCGACATGGCCGGTTTCGGCCTCGAGGCGCTTGACCATTTCGCGCAGCATCGGCTCGAAATTCTCGACCGAGATCTCCTGCTCGTTGGCGTTGAGGATCTCGACGAAGCGCGACATGTGCGTGCCCTTGAAATGATGCGGCAGGCCGACGTACATGTTGAAACTGGCGATGGTGTGCTGCACGCCGCCATTTCTGTCCATCACGCGAATCGGGTGGCGGATCGACTTGATCCCCACCTTGTCGATCGCCAGATGGCGCCGATCTTCGGTGTTCTGAACGTCGGGAATCGCGGACTTCTCTCTTGCGTTCATTGGCTGCTTTCCGGGGTGGCCCGGAGTGGTCTCCGGCTGGTAATCCTGCACTCCCTCGCCTGTGCGAAGCGCCAGTCTACCATTCCCGACTGTTCTACTCAACTTTATCCAACAGTCTGGCCCTGACGCGCTCGACGATGCCGTCGCAGTCCAGGCCGATCGAAGCCAGCAAATGCGCCTGGTCGCCGTGGTCGACGAACTGATCCGGCAGGCCCAGGCGCAGGATCGCCGTCTTCAGCCCTATGGTCGCAGCCGCGCGCTCAACCTCGGCGCCTGCCCCGCCGATCACCGCGTTCTCCTCGAGTGTGACCAGCAGATCGTGCGATTGCGCAAGTTGCCGGACCAGCTCGTTGTCGAGCGGTTTGACAAAGCGCATGTTGGCCACCGTGGCATCCAGCGCGTCACCGGCTTCCAGAGCCGGCATCAGCATGCCGCCGAACGCGAGCAAGGCGATGCTTTTGCCATGGCGACGCAGTTCCCCCTTGCCCACAGGCAGCGTGGAAAGTGCTTTTTCCGGTGTCAGGCCGAGGCCGCTGCCGCGCGGGTAACGGACGGCCGTCGGGCAATCGAGCTGGAAGGCGGTACTGAGCATCTGCCTGCATTCGATCTCGTCGGCCGGTGTCATCAGTACGATGTTTGGAATGCAGGCGAGATACGACAGATCGAAAGCGCCATGATGGGTTGCGCCGTCCGCGCCGACCAGGCCGGCGCGGTCGAGCGCAAAAACCACCGGCAGGTTCTGCAGTGCGATGTCGTGAATCAGTTGATCGTAGGCGCGCTGCAGAAAAGTGGAGTAGATCGCCACCACCGGTTTCATGCCCTCGCATGCAAGGCCACCGGCAAAGGTGACCGCGTGTTGCTCGGCGATGCCGACATCGAAGTAGCGATCCGGGATATTCCTCGGCAAACCGGACCATCCCGGAGCCCTCGCGCATTGCCGGCGTGATGCCCACCAGCCGTTTGTCCTGCGCCGCCATGTCGCACAGCCAGTCGCCGAAGATCTGTGTGTAGGTGAGTTTGGCGCCCGCCTTGGCGGTCTGGATGCCGGCCTGGTGGTCGAAGGTAGACACGCCGTGGTAGAGCACCGGATCGGCTTCGGCAAGCTTGTAGCCCTGGCCCTTACGCGTGATCACATGCAGGAACTGCGGACCCTGCAGTTCTGCCAGGTTGCGCAGCGTCGGGACCAGGGCATCGAGATCGTGGCCGTCGATCGGACCGAAATAGTGGAAACCGAACTCTTCGAACAGGGTTCCCGGCGAAACCATGCCTTTGACATGCTCCTCGGCGCGCTTGGCCAATTCGAGCAGTGACGGGGCCACCTTGAGAACTTCCTTGGCGCCGCGACGCGCAGTGTTGAATGCGCGGCCGGAAAGCAGGCGGGCAAGGTATTTGTTCAGCGCGCCGACCGGCGGCGAAATCGACATGTCGTTGTCGTTGAGGATCACCAGCAGGTTGGTATCGAGCACGCCGGCGTTGTTCAGTGCCTCGAAGGCCTGGCCGGCGCTCATCGCACCGTCGCCGATCACCGCGATTGCCTTGCGCGTCTCGCCGCGGGCGCGCGCCGCTACGGCCATGCCGAGCGCGGCGGAAATCGAGGTCGACGAATGGGCGGTTCCGAAGGTGTCGAATTCGCTCTCGCACCGTCGCGGAAAGCCGGATATGCCGCCCGCCATACGCAGCCGCGCCATGCCCTCGCGGCGGCCGGTGAGAATCTTGTGCGCGTAGGTCTGGTGGCCGACATCCCAGACGATGCGATCGTAGGGCGTGTTGAAGACGTAGTGCAACGCAATCGTCAGTTCCACCGTGCCGAGGTTCGACGACAGGTGGCCGCCGGTCTTCGCCACAGATTCGAGCAGGAAGGCGCGCAGTTCGATCGCCAGTTGCGGCAGATCGCGCCGGTCGAGGCCGCGCAGGGCCGACGGATCGGCGACCGTGTCGAGCAGCGGATAGGCGGAATGCGTGGGTTGTTCGTCGCGTTGCATGTTGTGCCGTCTTGCGCTCAGAACTGCCGCGCAACAATGAAGTGCGAAAGTTCGGCGAGCCGCCTTGCACGCGGGCCGAACGGATCCAGGGCGGCCTGCGCCTGGGAGCGGAGTTGGTTTGCCATCTCGTGGGCGCGGGGCACGCCCAGGATGCTGACATAGGTGGGCTTGTTCTGTGCGGCATCCTTGCCCGCGGTCTTGCCCAGCGTCGCACTATCGGCCTCGCTGTCGAGTATGTCGTCGACGATCTGGAACAGCAGGCCCGTGCATTTGCCGAAGTGGTCGAGCGCCTCGCGCTCGGCCGGCGCCAGCTTGCCGCAACCCGCGCCGAGCAATACGGCCGCGCGGATCAGCGCGCCGGTCTTGTGGATATGCATGAATTCGAGTTCCTCCAGCGTCAACTGCTGGCCGACTGCGGCAAGGTCGATCGCCTGGCCGCCCGCCATGCCGCGGGAGCCCGCGGCACGCGCGAGCAGCGCCAGCATGTCGAGTTGCTGCGCCGGATCGTCCGCCAGGCGCGCTTCGGCAATTGCCGAGAAGGCAAGCGACTGCAGGCTGTCGCCGACCAGCAACGCGGTCGCCTCGTCGTATTCGACGTGGGTCGTCGGCTTGCCGCGCCGCATGCGGTCGTCGTCCATGCAGGGCAAATCGTCATGAACCAGCGAATAGGCGTGGATCAGTTCGACCGCGCAGGCCGCATGCTCGACCCTGGCCGGGTCGGCACCCGCCAACTCGCCGGTGGCGAACGTCAGCAGCGGGCGTACGCGTTTGCCGCCCCCCAGCACGCTGTAGCGCATGGCCGCATGCAAACGGCACGGTGCGAGGTCGGCTGCCGGCAGGCGACGCGACAGCGCCCTTTCCACGCGGGCCTGGATTTCCGCCATCCAGTTCGGAAAGGCTTGGGTCATGTTCGGTTTTCGGCGCGCTCCGCTATTGCCCGCCGGCAGCGCCGGCGACGGGCGCAAAATCCCGCAGTACACCGGCTTCGACCACCTGCACTTTCTGCTCCGCAGCAGACAGGGTGTCCTGGCAGAACTTCAGCAGTTCCGCACCGCGTTGGTAGGCGCCGAGCGACTGTTCGAGGGTGAGCCGGCCGGCCTCCATGCCCTGAACGATGCGCTCGAGCTCCGTCATGGCTGCTTCGAAGGATTCTGCGACGGCTGTGGGAGGCGGACTCTGCGGCGGCTTGGCCATGAGTGACGACGGGTTCGACTAAAGACGAAAAATAGCCCATTTTCAGGCTATCGGTCAAACCGGGGAGGGGGTAGAATCCCCGTCCCCGTAGTCGCCCCGCCTTCGTTTTCAGGTGGTTAGCGACAGGGCAACCAGTGTTCATTCCCCGGATGGTTTCCGGCTTTCGGTGATTTCTATTGGAGGTTGGGGATTATGTCTGATATCCAGTCCGATGCGCATCTCGCGCCTGCTGCCTCGCAGCTGCCGGTACAGTGGTATTTCGATGAACAACGCTTCGAAATGGAGAAACGTCTCCTTTTCGATGCCGGTCCGGGGTACGTCGGCCATGAGCTGATGGTGCCCGAAGTCGACTGCTTCCGCACGCTGGAGTGGATGGATCACGCGAAGATGCTGGTGCGCCGCGAAGACGGCGTCGACCTGATGTCCAACATCTGCCGGCACCGCCAGGCGATCATGCTGCAGGGGGCGGGCAAGGCGACCAACGTGGTTTGTCCGGTGCATCGCTGGACCTACGACATCGAAGGCCAGTTGCTGGGCGCGCCGCACTTTCCGCAGAATCCCTGTCTGCATCTGGCCAAGCAGCGGCTGCAGAACTGGAACGGGCTGTTGTTCCGCGGTCCGCGCGATGCGAAGGCGGATCTCGCCGGCATGACGGTGGCGCCCGATCTGGACTTTTCCGGCTACCGGTTGCACAAGGTTTTGCTGCATGAGTGCAACTGCAACTGGAAGACCTTCATCGAAGTTTACCTCGAGGACTACCACGTCGAACCCTTCCATCCGGGCCTCGGCCGTTTCGTCACCTGTGACGATCTGTCCTGGCAGTTCGGCGACGAGTATTCGGTGCAACGCGTCGGCATCAACAACCGCCTGGCGCGCCCCGGCACGCCCGCCTATGAACGCTGGCACAAGGCAGTGCTCGAGTACTACGGCGGCGAGATTCCGCCGCACGGCGCGATCTGGCTCACCTACTATCCGAACATCATGGTCGAGTGGTATCCGCATGTGCTGGTGGTGAGCACGCTCAAACCCCTGGCGGTCAACAAGACGATGAACGTGGTCGAGTTCTACTACCCGGAAGACATTGCGCTGTTCGAGCCGGAGTTCGTCGAGGCGGAACAGGCGGCCTATATGGAAACGGCGCTGGAGGACGACGAGATCGGCGAACGCATGGATCGCGGCCGGCTGGCTCTGCGCGAGCAGGGCGTGTCCGAAGTCGGTCCGTACCAGTCGCCGATGGAAGACGGCATGCAGCACTTCCACGAGTGGTTGCGTCGGCGGATCGAGCCTGCACGGTGAGCAGGCATGCCGGATGATTGGCAAAGGGGAGCCGGCCTCCCCTTTGTTTTTTCGTGACTTCGGAGGTCGGCCGCTCACCCGTTGCCGGGGATAGCCGGCTGCAGTCGATGTGGATGCTGGTGGCGGGCCTGCTTTTCGCGGTGATGGGCGTCTGCGTCAAGCTCGGTGCAGCGCGCTATTCGACCGGCGAACTGGCCTTCTACCGCGGCCTGGTATCGATGCTGATGATCGGCGCGCTGGCCCGCATCAACGGCTGGCGCCTTCGCACGCCGTTTCCGAGGCAGCAAATGACCCGTGGCATTTCGGGAACGCTGGCGCTCATGCTGTACTTCTATGCCATCGCGGCGCTGCCGCTGGCGACCGCCGTGACCCTCAATTACACCGCGCCGCTGTGGCTGAGCGTCATTCTTGCGGCAATGGCCTGGCGCCTCCCGCCGCGCGGACTGATGATTGCGCTGGTGACCGGCTTTCTCGGCGTGGTGTTGCTGCTGCGGCCGGTATTCAGCGGCGAACAGTGGCTGGGCGCCGCACTCGGTACGCTGTCGGGCTTGCTGGCGGGCATCGCGATTTACAACGTCCGCCAGCTCGGCGAACTCGGCGAGCCGGAATGGCGTACCGTCTTCTGGTTCTCTCTGATCTGCACGGTTGCCGGTGCGCCATGGGCGCTGACCGGGGCGATCCACGCCATCGATCTCCCAGGGGGCATGCTGCTGCTCGGCGTCGGCATATTCGGCGGGCTGGCGCAACTGGCAATGACGCGCGCTTACGCACGGGGGCGGACCCTGCTCTCGGCGACCCTGGCCTACTCCGCGGTCGTCTTCGCCAGCGTGTTCGGCTGGCTGCTGTGGAACGATCTGCTTGACGCCTTGTCCTGGCTGGCGATCGCACTGATTGCGGCGAGCGGGCTGATTGCCTCGATCCGCTCGCCCGCCGGCGCGGCGTGATCGGATTGATGCGGCAGGTTGCGCGGGATATAGTGGTCCGGACAATTCAACCGTGGAGCGCAACATGATCGTCACCGATCACCAGTCGAATCTGGTAACCCTCGCCGTGATCGGCGAGTTCACCCTGGCCGACTACAAGGAGTTCGAGGAACTGGTCAACTTCACGCTGAAGTTCGAAGGGCCGGTCGATCTGCTTTTCGACCTGCGCGAGATGGCGAACTTCACGCTCGACGTTGCCTGGGAGGAGATCAAGTTCTCGCGCGCCCATGCGCACGATTTCCGCCGCATCGCGGTGCTGACGGGCAGCCAGTGGGTACGCTGGAGCGCCTGGCTGACGCAGACCACGGTGGATGCGGATCTGCGCGTGTTCGACGGGGAAGCCGATGCGCGCAACTGGCTTGGCGAGGCCGCCGCCGCATGACCGGCCATTCGCTGCTGATCGCCGTGCGCGACCTTGCGGCGCATGTCGGCGACCCGGGCTGGCGCATCTTCGATTGTCGCCACGATCTGGCCGATCCGGGATTCGGAGAACGCGCGTATGCCGATGGCCACCTTCCCGGCGCGCAATTCTTCCATCTCGACCGCGACCTTTCCGGCAACAAGACCGGCCGCAATGGCCGCCATCCGCTGCCAGATCGGACGGGTTTTGCCGCACGCCTCGGCGCGCTGGGTGTCGATCGATCGAACCAGATCGTGGTCTACGACGATGCCGGCGGTATGTTTGCGGCGCGCCTGTGGTGGATGCTGCGCTGGTTGGGGCACGAGCCGGTAGCGCTGCTGGATGGCGGTTTGCAGGCGTGGTTGTCGGCCGGGATGGCGCTGTCGCGCACGCCACCGCAGCACACCCGGGCGCACTACCAGCCAGGGCGCGGGGCAGAGCCGGTCGATGTCGGCGAGGTGATGGCCTTGCTTGGCAGGCCGGATACGCTGCTGGTCGATGCCCGCAGTCCGGACCGCTTTCGCGGCGAAAACGAAGTGCTCGACCCGGTCGGCGGCCATATCCCCGGGGCGCGCAACCGCTTCTTCCGCGACAACCTGGGCGCCGACCTGCACTTCAAGCCGCCGGGCGAATTGCGGGCTGAATTCGCAGCCGTCGTCGGATCGGTCGATCCGGCAACGGTGATCCATCAATGCGGCTCGGGCGTCACCGCCTGCCACAACTTGCTGGCGATGGAGGTTGCCGGGTTCGCCGGCTCCCGCCTTTACGCCGGATCGTGGAGCGAGTGGTGTGCCGACCCGGCGCGCCCCGTCGCCCGCGCCGGCTTCAGTTCTTCAGCGCAAGAATCCAGTTGACCAGCTTCTTCGCGTCGGTTTCCTTGATCGCAACGGCGTTCGGCGGCATGGCAATCCCGCTGACCTTGCCCTTCCAGTGGCTCATGTACGGGTTGTTGCCTTCGAGCACAGTCCTGGTCAATGCCTTGGCAGCCGAGCGGTCATTCTTATAACGCTCGGCTACGTCTTGCCAGGCCGGGCCGATCGGCGCCATGCCGTCCGGCCCCGAATTGCCGGTCTGGATGCTGTGGCACGCCACGCAACCGCTGGTCGCGGCGAGCTGCTTCATATTGCGGTCCTGCTGCGCGTCGGCCAGTGCCGCCTGCGAGCCAAAAACGACTGCGGTCGCCACAAGCGCACTGCTGATCTTGAACATTTTGACGCTCCATCGAGTCAATTGAAGTAATCCGGTGATCGGCCTTGGCGTACTGCGCAACTGCTCGCCGCGCTTTGTGCGGCATCGCTTTTGCCCAGCAAACGTAATCCATTAACGGCACGCCGAACCAGCCATTGAGGATGTTCTCCGGATTTCTCGAGGGGCGTTTTGACCCACCTCAAGAGTTTATTGCGCAGTGCAACAAATTCTTTGTGCGCAACGCTTTAGCCGATCACATGTCGCGCGAGCGCCCAGACGACATGTTCGCGAACCAGCGGCTCGGGATCGTTTGCCCGCGCCGTCAGGGCGGCCACGACCGCTGGCCAGGTCGGGGCGTTGCCCAGACCGACGGCGAGGTTGCGCAGCCAGCGAACGTACCCGATGCGCCGGATCGCGCTGCCGGCCATCCGGCTCTCGAACTCGGCCTGCGTCCAGGCAAAAAGTCCCACCAACGTTGCCCGGTCCAGCCCGTGGCGCACCGCGAAATCAGCCTCGCGCGTGGCCTGCGCGTAGCGGTTCCAGGGGCAATCCAACTGGCAGTCGTCGCACCCATATACCCGGTTGCCGATCAGCGGCCGCAACTCGATCGGGATGCTGCCCGCCAGTTCGATTGTCAGATAAGAGATGCAGCGCCGGGCGTCCAGCCGATAGGGCGCGACGATCGCCTGTGTCGGACAGACTTCGATACAGCGCGTGCAGGTGCCGCAGTGCTCGGCAACCGGCTCGTCGACCGGCAGCGGCAGATCGGTGCAGATCTCGCCGAGAAAGAACATCGAGCCGGCCTCGCGCGTCAGCAGCAGGGTGTGCTTGCCGCGCCAGCCCAGGCCGGCGCGGCCGGCGATTTCCACTTCCAGCAACGGGGCCGAGTCGGTGAACACGCGGTAACCGTATGCGCCGATCTCGGCCTCGATGCGTGAAGCCAGCCGTTGCAGGCGTTGGCGCATCAGCTTGTGATAGTCGCGTCCCAACGCGTAGCGCGACAGGTAGGCGCGGTTTCGATCCGCCAGATTGTCCGCGGCGTCGGCCGCCTGCGGCTGGTAATTCATTCGGGCACTGATCAGCGTTCGGGTGCCGGGCACCAGCCCGGCCGGCCGGGCACGGGTGGTGCCGTGGCGTGCCATATAATCCATCTCGCCGTGGAAACCGGCCGCGAGCCAGTCGGCGAGGCCGCGTTCGGCGGCGCCCAGGTCGCTCCCGCTTATGCCGATTGCGTCGAAGCCGAGCGCCTGCCCCCAGCCCTTGATGCGCGCGGCCAGCGCGTTCCAGTCGGAGAAATCCGTTTGTCCCATCCTGCTGATCATACCGGGAGCGATCTTGCGCTGCAGTTGCCCGACGAGTCCGCGACACTGGCCCTCGGCGGCGCGCTGGCGCAATGCCTGCCGGCGCGGCTGACGATCTGGCTCGACGGCGACCTCGGCAGCGGCAAGACGACGCTGGTACGCGGCCTGTTGCGCGCACGCGGCTACGGCGAAAACGTGAAGAGTCCGACCTATACACTTGTTGAGCTTTATGCTATTTCTAAGTTAAACTTCTATCACTTTGATTTCTATCGGTTGACGGACCCGCGAGAATTTCTCGATGCAGGCTTGGACGAAGACTTCGATGGCGATGGCATCCGGCTGGTCGAATGGCCGGACAAGGCCGCGCCGTTGCTGCCCGCGGCAGACCTGGTGGTCGCCCTGCGCGTCGCGGGAGCAGGCCGGAGAGCCAATATCCATGCGGCTTCCAGGGCAGGTGCGCAATGCCTGAGCGCACTTCGCGCGGCGCTGCCGGCGGGCCTGTCGTCGCCCGCCGCAGGTTCCTGAAAACCGCCGGCGCGGGCTTCGCGCTGCTGGTCAGCCCGCTCGGCTTCGCTGCGCCGCCGAGCATTCTGGCGGTGCGGGTGTGGCCGGCCGAGGACTACACGCGGGTCACGCTGGAAGGGCAGGCGGTACCGGTGTTCAAGCACCTGATCGTCAAGAATCCCGAGCGGCTGGTGGTCGACCTCGAAGGCGTCGAGTTCAACAGCGTGCTGGGCAGCCTGCCCAGCAAGATTGCCGAGTCCGACCCGTACATCAAGCTGATCCGCGCCGGGCGCTTCAAGCCGGGCGTGGTGCGGCTGGTGGTCGAACTGAAGCAGGAGATCCGCCCGCAGATCTTCACCCTCAAGCCGGTCGGCGAGTACGGCCATCGGCTGGTGATCGATCTGTTCCCGATGCAACCGGCGGACCCGCTGCTGGCCCTGATCGAAAAAGGCACCCCCGATGGCGCCGCGCCGGGCGAGGGCGAAAAGCCAGTCGCGGAAGAACGCTCGCGCGAGGGCAAGACCGAGCGCATGGACAAGGCCGAGGCCAGGCCGGAAAGCAAGTCCGAGCCGCGGGCCGAGGCGCGAGCGGAACAGAAATCCGAACCGAAATCCGAACAGAAACCCGAGCGCAAGGCGAAGGCCAAAGCCGGCGACAACGTCTCGCGGCTGGTCACCATCGTGCTCGATCCGGGCCACGGCGGCGAAGATCCGGGCGCGGTCGGTCACGGCGGCAGTCACGAAAAGAATGTCACGCTCGAAGTCGCCCGCCGGCTCAAGGCCAAGATCGAGGGCCAGCCCAACATGCGGGTGGCGATGACGCGCGACGCCGATTTCTTCGTGCCGCTGCACCAGCGCGTGAACAAGGCGCGGCGCGTGCAGGCCGATCTGTTCGTGTCGATCCATGCCGACGGTTTCATCAAACCCACCGCACGCGGCTCGTCGGTGTTCGTGCTGTCCGAGCGCGGCGCATCGAGTTCGGCCGCGCGCTGGCTGGCGCAGAAGGAAAACGATGCCGACCTGATCGGCGGCGTCAATTTCGACAACCGCGATCCGGTGCTGGCGCGCACGCTGCTCGATCTGTCGCAGACCGCGACGATCAACGACAGCCTGAAACTCGGCAAGGCGGTGCTGAACGAACTCGGCCATATCAACACGCTGCACAAGGCCGATGTGGAGCAGGCCGGCTTTGCCGTGCTCAAGGCGCCGGACATTCCGTCGATCCTGGTCGAAACCGCGTTCATCAGCAATCCGGAAGAAGAAAAGCGCCTCAACGACGATGCCTACCAGGACAAGATGGCGGACGCCATCCTGCGCGGCATCAAGCGCTACCTGGCGAAGAATCCGCCGCTGGCCAAATCGAAGCTCGCCGCGCTCGATTGAGCGCGGCGCCGCGGCGCGGCCCGGTATAATCCGCCGTTTTCGCAGCGGTTTTCCGGCGCCTCGCCCCACTCGAATCCGTCATGCAGGTTTTTCGCGGCATTCCCCATCGCGCAGCGCAGTCGTGCGTGCTGACCATCGGCAATTTCGACGGCGTGCACCTGGGCCACCAGGCGCTGCTCGCCGAGTTGCAGGCGCAGGCGCGCCGGGTCGCGCTGCCGGCCGCGGTGCTGACTTTCGAGCCGCATCCGCGCGAGTTCTTCGCACCGGATTCCGCGCCGGCGCGGCTCACCAGCCTGCGCGAGAAGATGCTGCTGCTCGACGCGCAGGGCGTCGATCATCTTTACATCTGCCGTTTCAACGCGCAATTCGCCAGTCATAGCGCCGACGACTTCGTCGAACGCGTGCTGGTACAGGGCCTGTCGGCGCGGCATCTGATCATCGGCGACGATTTCCGCTTCGGCAAGGGCCGGGGAGGCGATTTCGCGCACTTGCAGCGCGCCGGCGCCGCGCATCGATTCGTGGTCGAAGCCATGCAGACGGTGATGGTCGGGGGCGAACGCGCCTCCAGCTCCGCCATCCGCGCGCTGCTCGCACAAGGCGATATGGCGCACGCGGCGCGCCTGCTCGGGCGCCCGTACTCGATTGCCGGGCGCGTGGTCCACGGCAACAGGCTCGGCCACCAGCTCGGTTTTCCGACGGCGAACATCCAGTTGAAGCGCATCCGTCTGGCGCTCGCCGGCATCTTTGCGGTGACGGTCGAATGTATCGACGCCGCGCCGCTGCCCGGCGTGGCGAGCCTCGGCCTGCGCCCGACGGTACAGGGTGACGGCCGCTACCACCTCGAAGTGCACCTGTTCGACTTCGACCGCGATCTGTACGACGCGCATCTGCGCGTCAACTTCCTCCACAAGCTGCGCGACGAGGTGAAGTACGATTCGCTCGATGCGCTGACCGCGCAGATCGCGCGCGACTGCCAGGATGCGAGAGATCATCTGAACCGAATGTCATGACCGACTACCGAAAGACCCTGAATCTTCCCGACACGCCGTTCCCGATGCGCGGCGATCTGGCCAAGCGCGAGCCGGGCTGGGTGCAGCAATGGCAGCAGCGCAAGCTCTACGAGCAGATCCGCGCTGCATCGAAGGGCCGCCCGCGCTTCGTCCTGCACGACGGCCCGCCCTATGCCAACGGCGATATCCACATCGGGCACGCGGTCAACAAGATTCTCAAGGACATCATCGTCCGCTCCAAGACGCTGGCCGGTTTCGATGCGCCCTATGTGCCGGGCTGGGACTGCCACGGCCTGCCGATCGAGCACCAGATCGAGAAGACGCACGGCAAAGGCCTGCCGGCCGACAAGGCGCGCGAATTGTGCCGTGCCTATGCAGCCGAGCAGGTCGAGCGGCAGAAGAAAGATTTCATCCGCCTCGGCGTGTTCGCCGACTGGGACCGGCCCTACCTGACGATGAACCACCAGACCGAGGCCGACGAAATCCGCGCGCTCGGCCGCATGTTCGAAGCCGGCTTCGTGTTCAAGGGCCTGAAGCCGGTCAACTGGTGTTTCGATTGCGGTTCGGCGCTGGCCGAAGCCGAAGTCGAATACCAGGACAAGCAATCGCCGGCGATCGACGTGGGATTTCCCCTGGCGGACAGCGAACGCCAGCGGCTGGCGAAGGCATTCGGCCTGGCTGCGCTGCCTGACAAGCCGGTCTACGCGGTGATCTGGACCACCACGCCATGGACGATTCCGTCCAACCAGGCGCTCAACATGCATCCGGAATTCGAGTATTCGCTTGTCGATACCGCACGCGGGCTGATCGTCGTCGCGGCCGATCTGCGCGAATCGACGCTGGCCCGCCAAGGCCTGCAGGGCACAGCCCTGGGAGCCAGTACTGGTGCGGCTCTCGAAGGCATCGAATTCCGCCATCCGTTTTACGATCGCGCGTCGCCGGTCTATCTGGCCGAGTACGTCGGACTCGATGCCGGCACCGGCATCGTGCACTGTGCGCCGGCCTATGGCGTGGACGACTTCGTCTCCGCCCATCGCTATGGCATGAAGACCGAAGACATCATCAACCCGGTGATGGGCAACGGCGTGTTCGCCGAATCGCTGCCGTTCTTCGGCGGCATGAACGTGTGGAAGGCCAACCCGGCGGTCGTCGACAAGCTGCGCGAGGTCGGCTGCCTGTTCGCCCATTCCGAGATCACCCACAGCTACATGCATTGCTGGCGCCACAAGACGCCGCTGATCTACCGCGCGACCTCGCAATGGTTCGTCGGCATGGATGTCGATGTCAAGGGCGGCACGCTGCGCGAGAGTGCGCTCGCCGCGGTCGAGGCGACGCAATTCTTTCCGGCCTGGGGCCAGGCGCGGCTGCAGGCGATGATCGCCAACCGGCCCGACTGGTGCATCTCGCGCCAGCGCAACTGGGGCGTGCCGATTCCGTTCTTCCTGCACCGGGAAACCGGCGAACTGCATCCGCGCACCGCCGAGTTGCTGGAGCAGGTGGCGCAGCGCGTGGAGCAGGCCGGCATCGAGGCGTGGTTCCGGCTCGATGCCGCCGAACTGCTCGGCACCGATGCGGCGCAGTACGAGAAGATTCGCGACACGCTCGACGTGTGGTTCGACTCGGGCGCGACCCACCTGAGCGTGCTGCGCGCGGGTCAGGGCGGCCAGGGGTTCGCCTGGCCGGCCGACCTGTATCTCGAAGGCTCCGACCAGCATCGCGGCTGGTTCCATTCCAGCCTGCTCACCGGCTGCGCGATCGATGGTCGCGCGCCTTACCAAGCACTGCTGACCCACGGTTTCGTGGTCGATGGTTCGGGCCACAAGATGTCGAAGTCGAAGGGCAATGTCATCGCGCCGCAAAAGGTGTCGGGCACCCTCGGTGCCGAGATCCTGCGCCTGTGGGTGGCGGCCACCGACTACTCGGGCGAGCTGTCGATCTCGGACGAGATTCTCAAGCGGGTGGTCGAGTCCTACCGGCGCATCCGCAACACCCTGCGCTTTCTCCTGGCCAACACGGCGGACTTCGACCCGGCGACGCAACTGCTGCCGCCCGAGCAATGGCTCACCATCGACCGCTACGCGCTGGCGCTGACGCGCCAGCTGCAGGCGCAGTGCGAGGCCGACTATGCGCGCTACGAATTCCACAAGGTGGTGCAGGCGCTGCAGGGTTTCTGCACCGAAGATCTCGGCGCGTTCTATCTCGACATCCTGAAAGACCGGCTGTACACCACTGCGGCCGATTCGCTGCCGCGGCGGGCGGCGCAGAGCGCGCTGTGGCACATCCTGCAGAGTTTCACGCGGCTGATGGCGCCGATTCTGTCGTTCACGGCCGAGGAAATATGGTCGTTGCTGAGCGGGAAGCAGGATGACAGCGTGATGGTGCACGCCTTTCACGCATTGCCGACAATCGAGGATGAAGCCAGGCTGGTCGAAGACTGGTCGCGCATTCGCGCGGTGCGCGCCGAAGCCATGAAGGTGATCGAGGACCGCCGCAGCGAAGGCAAGGTGGGCTCCTCGCTGCAGGCGGAAGTCGAAGTGCATGCGGCCGGCGAGACGCACGATCTGCTCGCAGCGCTCGGCGACGACCTGCGCTTCGTGCTCATCAGCTCGAAAGCCGTGCTGGTGCGCGCGGCCAACGATAGTGAGACCGCCGTGGTCGCGCTGCCCAGCGCCCATGCCAAATGCGCGCGCTGCTGGCACTACCGCGACGATGTGGGCGCGGCTGCCGCGCATCCCGAACTTTGCGGCCGTTGCGTGTCGAATCTCCATGGCGCCGGCGAGCCGCGCACCCATGCCTAGATATTTCGCCTGGCTCGGGTTGTCGCTGCTGGTGATCGTGCTCGATCAGATCACCAAGTACGCGATCACCCATTCCATGAGCTTCGGGCAGTCGGTCGAGATCACGCCGTTCTTCGATCTGGTGCTGGTGTACAACCCAGGTGCGGCGTTCAGCTTTCTCGCCCATCACGACGGCTGGCAGCGCTGGCTGTTCACCGTGCTGGCGATCGCGGTGTCGGGCTGGCTCGCGGTGCTGCTGCGCCGCCATTGTGCCGAGCGGCTGCTGCCGCTGGCGCTGGCGCTGATTATCGGCGGGGCGCTGGGCAACGTGATCGATCGCATGCTGCTGGGCGCGGTGATCGACTTCCTCTACTTTCACTGGGGCCGCCACGGCTTTCCGGCATTCAACGTGGCCGATTCGGCGATCAGCGTCGGCGTGGCGCTGATGCTGTGGCAGCAGTTCAGCCCCGGCGCGCGCCATTCCGCCGGGGCTTCCGCCAGGGAGACGCCGCAATGACGCAGATCGTGCAACCGGACAGTCTGGTGACCCTGCACTACCGCATGGCGCTGGCCGACGACGAGGAACTCATGACCACCTTCGGCGGCAGCCCCGCCACGCTCAAGCTGGGCAGCGGCGAACTGGCGCCCGCGCTCGAACGCTGCCTCGCCGGATTGCCGGTGGGCGAGCGGCGCGTATTCGAACTCGACGCCGGGCAGGCTTTCGGCGCCCACAATCCGCAACTGCTCGAACGCGTGCCGCTCAGCGCGTTTCCCGCCGACGTGCTGCCGGCGGAAATGTCGATGATCGAATTCAGCGGCCCCGATGGCGCCAAGTACGCCGGGCTGGTGCGCCAGGTGCGCGACGGCGCGGCGATGGTCGACTTCAATCACCCGCTCGCCGGCAAGGCGATCCGCTTCGAAGTCGAAGTGATCGGAGTACTTTAGTGCCAGCCATGGAAGTGCTGCTCGCCAACCCGCGGGGCTTCTGTGCCGGCGTCGAGCGCGCGATCGAAATCGTCGAACGCGCGTTGCAGATCCACGGCGCGCCGATCTATGTGCGGCATGAAGTGGTGCACAACAAGTTCGTCGTCGACGATCTGCGCGCCAAGGGTGCGGTGTTCATCGAGGACCTGGACGACGTGCCGCCCGGCAGCACCCTGATTTTCAGCGCCCACGGCGTGCCGCAGCGCGTGCGCGAGGATGCCGCGGCGCGCGGCCTGCGGGTGTTCGATGCGACCTGCCCGCTGGTCACCAAGGTGCATGTCGAAGTGCAGCGCATGCGCGAGGCCGGGCGCGAGATCGTGATGATCGGCCACCGGGGCCACCCCGAAGTCGAAGGCACCATGGGCCAGGTGAAGGATGGCATGCATCTGGTCGAGAGCGTGGCCGACGTCGCCGGCCTGCAGGTGCGCGACCCGCAACTGCTGGCCTACGTCACGCAGACCACGCTGTCGGTGGATGATGCCGCCGCCATCGTCGCGGCGCTCAGGCTGCGCTACCCCGCGATCCTCGGCCCGAAGAAGGACGACATCTGCTATGCCACGCAGAACCGCCAGGACGCCGTCAAGTTCATGGCGCCGCAGTGCGACGTGGTGATCGTCGTCGGCTCGCCCAACAGTTCCAATTCCAACCGCCTGCGCGAAGTCGCGCAACTGCTCGACGTGCCCGCCTACCTGGTGGATAGCGCAGAGCAGATCGATCCGGCGTGGATTGCCGGGCGCAAGCGTTTCGGCGTCACCGCCGGCGCCTCGGCGCCGGAAGTGCTGGTCGACGCGGTCATCGCGCGGCTGAAGAGCCTTGGCGCAACGTCGGTGCGCGCCCTCGACGGCGCGACCGAAAACGTGGTGTTCCCGCTGCCCAAAGGTCTCGCCCAGCAGGGCGGCGCCGAGTAACGCCGCCGCCCCCGGCAATCGCGCCGGCACAGCCCTGAGAGCCAGGCAGGACGGGCATCTCGGGACTGGCATCGCCAGAAGCCGCATGGATAGGCGCTCTCCGGCATGCCATCGCCGGAAGCAAGCATGGATGCGGGTCGCAGGGCATGTCGCCGGCTGCGGCGACGGCGTACTGGCTACGGACGGATCGCCCGGCGCGCGCGTGGCTGCTGCGCGCTACTTCCAGCAGTAGTCGACGCCGTTCGGCAAGCTGCCCTTCGAGTTGAGGTTGTCCAGCGTCAAGCTCGTGCACTTCGGGTCGGCATAGCCCGCGGCCGGCGTCGCGGTGATGGTGAAACTTGCCGGCACGCCCGCCGCCGCCGCGACCACCGCCACCGAAATGTTGTACTTCACCGCGCCCGACGAGCCCGACCAGTTCTTCCAGCCCGCCGGCGGCGCGGCGGGCGGCGCCGCGATCGCCTGGTAGGCGTTGTTCGACGAGAAGAACCGCTCCTGCATCTGCGAGATGTCCAACATCGTCGCGCGGGCCTCCGCCCGATTGCCGCGGCGCACGTACTCCTGATACGACGGATAGGCAATCGCCCCCAGGATGCCGACGATCGCCACGACGATCATCAGCTCGATCAGGGTGAAGCCCTTGCTCCGAATGCTCATGACAGGATTCCTTGTCACTTGCTCAATTGACGCCAGGTCAGGCGGCCGGCCTTGCCGGGCAGGCACTTCTTGACGCCGCCGAGCCCGGAACGACCGGCGGTCAGCGTATCACGCAGCGACTCCTCCGACACCACGTCTTCAGCCCAGCGCGCGCAGTTGCGCTGAGGCGCCAGTTCCGACGGACAGCCCCATCCAGGGATGAAGTCGGGGCAAGCATAGGTAGTAGTGTTGGTCTGTCCCAACGAGCGCGGCAGCAGGAAGCGCAGCGGCGTATCGCTGGCACCGCCGCTGAGCTTGCGCCCAGAAGGAGGTATCCAAGTTTCCGGTTTGCTCGTGTCGCTGCCCAGCGCGGTAATATCGAATTTGTCATATTGATCGATCTTGGCGTCGCCGTTCAGATCGAACACGCCGGCCGCCGCTGCGCCGCCGGTGAGGTAGTCGAGGTTGTATTCACGGCCGACCGTGTTGCCCGTGCACGGATCCTCCGACGGCGTCAGGGTGGTGAAAGTCAGGATACCGGCTTGCAGCAGCGGTGTTTCGGACGCAGTCCGCTCGCCATTGTCGGGCAGGTCGAACACCCAGCCCAGGCGCGGCTTGGTTTTGGAGATGTCGAAGGGGCAGAGACCCGGTTTTTCGTTGGACGCGCCTTCCACGTTCGTATAGTTCGGTTTGCAGGCCGACTGGAACAGGAATACATCGCTTCCTTGTGTCACGGTGCGCACGACCTTTTGCGGCTGCAATTGGTCGCGGCTGGTCACTTTGGTTTTGTCCGTGTCTTCCTTGTCCCAGATGCCGTACATCGAATCGACCTTGAACGGCCCGATGTTGTCGCTGGTGTTGATGAACGAACCGGTGCCGAAAAGCACCATGAAGCCGCCATTCGGGTGCGCAGAAACTTCGATGCCGGTGGTGATCGACTGCTTGATGTCGTTCGAGTTGGTGTCTTTGTAGCCCGCCTTAAACAACGGCACAGGCGAGGCCGAAGTGCCAAATGCCGTCATCCACTCCGCCCAGTTCGAACTCGATACGTCGATCTTCCACACGTTGCCCTGCAAATCGCCGGCGTAGAGCAGGTCCGTCGTGCCATCGAGGTCGCGGTCGACTGCGGCGACCGTGGCCAGACCGTTAGTGTTCGGATCGGCAAGCGTTGCAGCGCCCGTGTCATCCTTGTCTTTGAGTTCGATCTTGTAGTAGTCGGTATCCTTTTGCCACTTGTTGTTTGCACCGGTGGGGCCGTCCAGCATCAGGATGTAGAGGTAAGCACGGCCGGTGCCGACCTTGTCGTCGCTGCTTGCTCCAGTGGTGTTGGCGGTGCTGTTGAAGCCGTTGCCGAATATCACTGCCCACTTGCCGTTGTTCATCAACCGAATGGTCGGTTTGCTGAAGGTGTAGCCGAGGTCGGCATCGTCGCGGTCGGTGAATTCCCACATCACGATGTCGGTCGGCTGCAGCGACGAGAACTTGCTCGGATCGGTCACGTTGAGCGCGTAGATGCCCTGGCCGCCTGCATTGAGTCCGCCGACCAGCACCGTCTTCCAGTTGTTCACATTGCCGCAGGTGCCGGAACATGCTTCGCTGACCACCGGGCTGCCATCGACATAGTATTTGTGGCTATATCCCGGCGAAGTCAGTTGGCTGAGCCGCGAGTATACGGCGCTCGGTACATAGGCCAGGATTTCCTTGCCGGGCGAGGCGTCCGCAGTTCCCGGTTTGCTGGCGTCGAAAGCGTGCAGCATGCCGTCGTTGGCGCCGACATAGACGACCGGCTTGCGGTTCTTCACGCCCTTGGCGAACTCGTTGTAGTTCGGACCGGGCAGGTTGGGAATCGGCGGACCGACGTACAGCGGATTCGAGTTGACGATGTCGCCGAGACGGTTCTCGACCAATGAGCCATTCACCGTCCATTGACGCGCGCGCCATTGCAGCCCGTTCGTGCCTTCGTTGGCCGGGTCGCCACGCAAATAGCGCATGCGGTCGGCGCCGTGGCTCGTTGGGCTGTCCAGAGTGCCGAATTCGTCCCGGTTGAGGAAGCCCCGCTGGCGCCCCGACAGCAAGGTGTCGAAGCTCGCCGGATCGAACAGGATGCCCTTCCGCGTGTTGGAACCGGTGTCGGCACTGCCATTGGCGAGCAGGCCGTCGTTGAAGCTCAGTATCAAGCGGTTTTGGTGTGAAGGCAGCAGCGACGACGCCTGCCAGACCGGCGTCGAGTCGATAGTGCCGTCGGCATTGATTTCGTATGCCTGGACGTCGCCGGCCCAGTGGTCGGAGTCGTAGATCGCCCGGTAGATGAACGCGCCGTCGCCGGTACGCAGGTCGCCGCTAGACTGCGAGAGTGCCGAGTTGGAGGCGATCTCGCCATCGATGGTCGCCAGCGCTTCCTTGATCGAGGCGATCATGCTGGCCGGGTCGCCGGCGCGCAACAGCGTCTTGGGCCATTTGCCGGTGAAGGTCTGATTGACCGTGCCGTCGCTCTTGTACGACCGCTCGTCGACGACGTTCTTAAACCAATCGACAGGCACGGGGTCATGATTGGGGTTCGTATTTGTAGCAGGGTTTGAAGTGTCAAAGACCTCGGCACCCCCGTATTTCGCCGCGTACCAGAACTGCGAATTCACACCGAGCGCGGCGCTTTCCTCGACGTTGATGATGAAGGTCTTGACCGTCTGACCCTTCAGGATCTTGTTGCCGTTCTTGTCTTTCCCCGGCACCAGGTTGGGCAGGTCGGGACGAATGTCGTTGCTCGCTGCCCAGTAGGCGAGACCGGACATGTAGAAGCTGGCGGCGGTACCCGCTCCGGTGCCAGTGGTGGCCAGACTCGACAGACCTTCCCGACCGCCGAGCATGTTCGTAACCGTCGTCACGTTGACACTTGACGTAGCTGGCTCGCCGCCAAGGTCGCCCATGTCTGCCGGCTTCGCCGGCGGATTGCCCTTGCATTGGTCGGGTCCATATGAGGCGAAGGTCCCGCCCGGCAAACGCTTGTCGCAGTGGGTGAACTGGTCGCCCATCGCGATGATGTAGTTCTTCTGGCACGAGTACTGGATCGGGTCATCCTTTTCATCGTTCCCATACCACTTGGTGATGACTGGAAACTTGTCGTTGTTCGTCGGCGATGAGTTCTGGTAAAACGCCAGCGTCGGCGGCAGCTTGCGCAGATAGCGCAAAGACTCGTAGTACATCTTGCCGAAATTGTCGTATTCCTTGTAGTTGCCGGACTGACGGCCAAACTTGTTCAGGTAGTTGATGACGCCAGAGTTCTCGACCGCTCCCCCGTATGAGCTATCTGCCACGGCTTCTTTGTCGGGATTGACAACGAATACTCCGTTGTTCGGACTCCATTCCATGCCGGAGGTGTTTGGTCCGGGAGTGTTTGCCACAAAACCCAGCGAGCCGGCGTACTTGCGCGGACCAATGTACTTGAGCCTGGAGCGCATGACCGCATTGTCGATGTCGGCCGAGTTGTAATACGAGAACACGCCGAAACGCATCTTTTCGCCATTGCGCTGGAGTTCGCCGACCGGCTTATAGACGCTGCCGTAGAGCTCGCAGTTGTCGCGCAGCGGGAGTGTCTCCGTACCCGTCGAAACCTTGCACGCTTCGACCTGGACGTTGTAGGTGTTGTTGACGTTCGTCGTCGTGGTCGTGGTTACGGTTCCGGTGTAGTGAACGTCGTATGTCGTGCAAGTTGAAGTATGACTGCTGGACGAACCAATTCGGTCGGGGCAATTATTGTTGTTAAGCACCGGAATCTGGTTGATCGGAGCCGAAAAGCTGCTGAACGCCACGCACCGATAGCGGCCGAGGCCACTACTATTCCCATCGCCCACCCACGAGGTGCACGTGCCAGTAGCCCCAGTCGCACCGAGTTTGAATTGACTGCAGAAAGGAGACACCCCGGCGGTCCAGGGGAAGTTGCAGGTAATCGTATCGTTGATTGGTCCCGGCCCGGTGCTTGTCACCGTTTCCGTCCCGGTCAATGTCATCTGGATGCCCTTGCCGACATTGACCATCGTGTAGGTTGTGTTGACGCTGAACGGCGTGGCGCCGATGAACTCGGTTGCGGTCGGATTGAAAGTTTTGTTGGGGAACAGGCTGCCCTGGCCGCTGATGTAGGTGCGTTCAAGAGTTGTCGCGGTGGCCGTATCCGTCGAGCGGTTCCCGCCGGTGGTCGCGTAGCGGAAGATGTCGAGGCCGGTCATTGTGGCCCAGTTGAGGAAGTTGCCGCTCCATTGGCCTGCGCTGCAGACGTGGGCGACTGCAGCCACTTGCGGCACGAAATGGTCGGCTGGATAGGTGTAACAGAGGTTGGGATCGAACAGGCCTTCAAACTGGCTGGCTTTTGTGTAAGGGGTGCCGTTGTAGGCGGCGGTGATCGCGGTCGGCCATTCCACCGAAATGTCGAACAGCACGTTCGACGGGACGTTGCCCCGCAGGTTGAGCGGAATCTCAGCGAGCGTGCCCGCAAAGGCGGCGCCGGGCAACGTCGCGCAAAGTGCGATCAGGGTGGCGAGTTGTTTGATGAGCTTCATGCTGCTTCTCCGATACGGGGGTTGGCGCATCGACGGGTGGGATTACGGTATGTAGTTTTCCTGGAGCATCGTCTGGGCCGTCAGCCGGCCGAATCCGATCGACGTGATCCGGTAGATGGTCTGGCAGGGTTTGGTTGACGACTCGCCGGGAATGCTTCCGCAGGTGCTTTCGATCAGGTAGCGCGGTTGCGCCGATACCTGGACGATTTGCGTCGTGCCGGTTGTGCCGGTGCCGAGTTCGACGCTGGGCGCACCGGTGAGACTGAATTTTTCGTGCACTGGTTGGAGTGCGTTGCGATCGCACAGGCCGTTGGTGCACGCAGAATCGAAGGAGTAAGGATCGACCGGGTCTGCCGGCTTTCTCCAGTAGCCGGTGATTCGAATCTCGGCGTCGCGCAGCGCTGCTTCAGCGGCGGCGAACGCGATGTCCATGTCGCGGAAGTTGCGCGCGAGTTTTTCTTCGGTCGTCGTCGTGCCGACGACGCCGACGCCGATGATCGTGAACACCACGAGAAATATGAGTGCCGCCAGCAGCGCTGCGCCGCGCTGAGCGTGGGCTGCAGGGGCCGAAACCGGGAGGCGCGGAGGCGTTTTCATGGTGCTCACTTGCAGACCGGGAAATTGCGCAGCGAAATGAAGTTCGAAAACTGCAGGCGCACGCGGCCGTCCGCAGCCCCTGTGAAGGCGCCGCCAGCTGCGTCGCCGGCAGCCACTTCGTCATAGTCGGCGCCGAAGTGCCGCATGGTCTTCGCGGAACGATCGCTGCCGGTGGCGCCGGTCGTGCGAACGATAAAGGACGCCAAGATGCCGCGTGCATCATCGATCGCGGTGAGCTTGTTGGCCGGCACGTAACGATTGGCTACCGTGTCGCCGTCGGTGTCTTCGGCGTACAGAAGTTGCATCGTTTCGACGCCGGGGATCAGCGCCAGATTGCCCGCGCCGGCCGGATTGTCGGTGCTGCAGAAGAGCGTGGGTTCGTTGTTGTTCGCCGGGTCGGCGGCAACGTAGATCGTGTCCTGTACCAGCGTCCCGCGGCGAACCGCGTTGCCGAGACAGTCGAGCACGACTCCGTCCGCCGCGGTGTGTGCCGGGTTGTCCTGCCCATAGTAGCGCACGGTAATGGTGTCGCTGTTATTGACGACGTTCGCCGTCACGCCACCGCCGAGGTCTACGGTGGTGGCGTCATTGGTTGCAAAGATCGCGCTGCCCGTCGGATCCGTTCCGCAAAACTCCTGAGGCCGGTTTCCGATATACCCCACCGGGTAGGCGGAGGTCACGTCGCGGTAGCCTGAACGGCGGATTGCCCGCGACAGAAGGTCGAAGCTGAAGCGCGCCGATTCCTCGAGCCGCGTCATGTCGGTTTGTGCACGCTGCGCGCCGATGCCGCTCATGTAAGCACTGGTGATGACCAGCACGATCAGCAGGCCGATGGCCAAGGCGATCATCAGTTCGACGAGGGTCACGCCTCGCTGCCGGAATTGCCCGCATTTCATGATCGCGTCTTTCACAGATTTGTCCTGACGCATTCCCAGGTTGATGTCTTCGTGCCGTCGACAGCGGTAGTGACTTGCCAGGTCTGGCCTTCGATCCAGCAGACCTTGACGACGAACGGACCGGTCGGGTTCAAGGCGACCGCATCGCACCGCCAGTTGCCGGGATCACCGTCGTTGGGCGTCGCGTCGCTGCATACGGTGCCGCTACCCGCCGGCAACATGGCGGCAAGCCGGGCAGTCCACATCGAGAAATCGGTGACGTACATCTGGTCCTGGGTGCAGCCGGCCGTTTTCAGGCAGTCCGCTACCGCGGCGCCGCTAGGAGATTGGAATTTCGCAAGAATGAGAACATTGCTGCGCAGGGTGTCTGCCATGCTGTATGCCTGCTGCGCAGCGATGGTTCGATAGTTCGACGAACTGGTCAGCTTGAGGCTGTTGATGATCAGGCCGAGCATGCCGAGCAGGCCGAACGACAAGATCAGGATCGCTATCAGTACTTCGAGCAGCGAAACACCCGACTGTTTCGATCGACTCCGTCCGCGTGAGGCCATGTGTGTCATTGCAATCCCTTTCACGGGCAGGGCACCTTGCTGGCCACTGGCCTGCCGGTAGCCGCGACGACCACGGCGCGACCGGTAGTGAGCAGGGGATCGCAGAGCTTGAACGACCCGCCGGTAGACAGCAGGAGTCCGCCGTAAGGCTTGAAAGAGAGTCGCTCGGTGCGAGTGAATCCGCTTGCGACCAGGGCATTGGAGTTGCCAAGCGCGTCGGTTCGCTTCAGGATCTGCTCGGTGGCTTCTCGCGTGCCGTTTGAATTCGTGTCGACAAACACGATGCGTCCTGTTTGCCAGATGTTGCCTGCGTTGACGCAGGTCGACAGGTCGGCACTGGCGCACATTGTGATGCTGGCGCCGCGCACTGCAGCCTCGCTGCGGGCGAATGAAATGTCCGCTACCAGATCGTTGATTTGAGCCGTCAGCCGGCTATTGAGAATGAAATCGCGGAAACTGGGTGCTGCGAGCGCAAGCAGTATTGCCATGATCGATACGGTGACCATCAGTTCGATCATGGTGAAGCCGCCTGCGCCCAATGCGCCCGAGCGCCGTCTGGCGCGGCCGATGCGTTTGGCCGGCGTGACGGATTTCACGGATGGTTCGGGGCGAAGTAAGGTCTTTCTCACGATGGTCTCATCCTATAATCGGCCTCGAACGCAATTCAATGACGGAACGATGAGTGGTCGCTTTTTGCCGACATGCGGTTGATGATGCTTCTCCGGCCGCGCGGTTCTGCTTGCTTGCGATCTGTCTCGTCGTTTCCGGCGCGCTGCATGCACTCGCCATCGTTCTGCCGTGGTCGACCTTCGGCCCCTTCAGTTTGATGGGACCGGGGGATGGCAGGCGGCCCGGGGTTGCGTCCCGGCACGACGCGAGGCGCAAACCGGCCGTGCTGCGAATCGATTTTGCCTCGCCCAAGGTAGCGCGGCCCGAGCGTTTGGCGAAGGAAGAAATTCCCCGTTCTGCGGTTGCCATGCCGCGGCCGATTCCGAAGAACTTCTCGAAGCCTCCCTCGGAACCAGAGCGATTGCCAGACTTGCCGGAAACGGCACTGACGCCGGATGTGTCGCAAGTTGCACCCGCAGAAACCGAAGGCCGCGCGGTGCCGTTGCCGCAGTACTTCCCGGCCGAGAAACTGACGCGCCAGCCCGAACTGGCCGAAGCCATCGACGACAAGCTCAACGAATCGTTCGAGGCAGGATTCCGCGGGCACGCGGTGATCCGCCTGTTCCTCGACGAAACCGGCAAGGTGGACAAGGTGAGTGTGCTGGAATCCACGCTCCCGATCGATATCGAAGGCCTGGTGGTGAGGTCATTCTTCAAGGCACGTTACCGGCCGGGTGAGATCGATGGGGTGCCGGTGATGAGCGAAATGACCGTCTCTGCCGATCTGACGACAACGATCGAGCTGCCCGCGCCGCCGTCGGCACCGGTCGAGGGAACAGCAAGGCCTGCGCCGCCCTAGCCGGTGCGCCATTGCGGCCCCGGTCGTTGGCTGGCATAATCGGCGCCCTTCGCTGCTGTAGCTCAGTCGGTAGAGCAACTGATTCGTAATCAGTAGGTCACCAGTTCGATTCCGGTCAGCAGCACCAGAAAAGCCGAAGGCCCGCTCACAGACGGGCCTTCGGCTTTTCTGCTGCTCAATCAGATCAGGACGAGGTTGTCGCGGTGTATCAGTTCGAGCGCATCCACGTAGCCGAGGATGGCTTCGATTTCGTGGCTGCCCTTGCGGGCGATGCGGCGGGCTTCGCCACTCGGATAGTTGATCAGGCCTCGGGCGAGTTCGCGGCCTTGCGCGTCGCGGCAGGCGACGACCGCACCGCGCTCGAATTCACCGGCGACCGACGTCACGCCGACCGGCAGCAGGCTTTTGCCGCTGGCGAGCGCCTTGATGGCGCCATCGTCCAGTGTCAGGCTGCCGACAAGTTGCAGATGGTCGGCGAGCCATTGCTTGCGGGCAGCGAGCGGGCTGCGCGTAGCGAACAGCAGGGTGCCGAGTTCTTCGCCGTCCGCCAGGCGCAAGAGGGCGTCGGGTTCGTGACCGCTGGCGATCACGGTGTGTGCGCCACTGCGCGCCGCGCGCTGCGCCGCGCGCACCTTGGTAATCATGCCGCCCTTGGAAATGCCGCTGCCGGCGCCGCCGGCCATGGCCGCGAAGTCGGGGTTCTCGGCCTCGCCGGTCGATACCAGTGTTGCCGCGGGGTCGCTGCGCGGATCGGCGGTGTAGAGACCGGCCTGGTCGGTGAGGATGATCAGGCCGTCGGCTTCGATCAGGTTGGCGACCAGGGCGCCGAGCGTATCGTTGTCGCCGAACTTGATTTCGTCATAAACGACGGTGTCGTTCTCGTTGATGATCGGCACCACGCCCAGCGTCATCAGGGTGCTCAGGGTCGAACGCGCGTTCAGGTAGCGCGTGCGGTCGGCGAGGTCTTCGTGGGTGAGCAGGATCTGGGCGGTGGGTAGTCCGTGGGCCGAGAACGCCGATTCATAGGCCTGGGCGAGGCCCATCTGACCGACGGCGGCTGCGGCCTGCAGCTCGTGCATGGCGTGCGGCCGGGTTGTCCAGCCCAGGCGCTGCATGCCGGCTGCGATGGCGCCGCTCGATACCAGCGCGACTTCGCGCCCTTGCACCCGCATTTGTGCGATCTGGCGTGCCCAGTCGGCCATCGACTCGAGTGCGAGGCCCGTGCCGTTGTCGGTTACCAGCGCGCTGCCGACCTTGACGACCAGCCGGCGTGAATCACGAATCTGTTTTCTCATCGGGCTCGGCTGTTGCTGCAGGGATCGTTTCGGCAAGGGCGCGCTGTGCTTCGACATGCGCCATGATGGCGTAGGTGAGATCACGGCAGCCTTCGCCATCGATGGCGGAAATCGTGAAATGCCGATCCACCTTTCCGTAACGCTTGACGAAGGTCTTGACGCGCTGTGCGCGCTCATCCTCTGATATCAGATCGATCTTGTTGACTACCAGCCAGCGCGGTTTGTCGTAGAGGGCCGCGTCGTACTTGCGCAGTTCGTCGAGGATTGCGTGCGCGTCATGAACCGGATCGACTGCGGGATCGAACGGCGCGATGTCGACGATGTGCAGCAAGAGATTGGTCCGCGCCAGGTGGCGCAGGAACTGGTGCCCGAGGCCGGCGCCCTCGGCCGCGCCCTCGATCAGCCCCGGGATGTCGGCGATGACGAACGACCGGTTGTGGTCGACGCGCACGACACCGAGGTTGGGGTGCAAGGTGGTGAACGGATAGTCGGCAACCTTGGGCCGTGCGGCGGAGACCGATCGGATGAAGGTCGACTTGCCGGCATTGGGCATGCCGAGCAGGCCGACATCCGCGAGTACCTTGAGTTCCAGCCGCAGTTCGCGCCGTTGCCCTTCTTCGCCCGGCGTGAATTGGCGCGGCGCGCGGTTGGTGCTCGACTTGAAGTGCAGGTTACCCAGGCCACCCTGGCCGCCTTTGGCGATCAGCGCTCTGGCGCCGTCATGGGCAAGGTCGGCAATGATCTCGCCGCTTGCCTTGTCGCTGATCACGGTGCCAACCGGCATGCGCAGCAGCATGTCCTCGCCGCCTTTGCCGTAACAGTCGGACCCGCGGCCGTTTTCACCGCGCTGGGCGCGGAATATTCGCGTGTAGCGAAAGTCGATCAGCGTGTTGAGATTGCGGTCGGCCAAGGCATAGATGCTGCCGCCGCGTCCGCCGTCGCCGCCATCGGGACCGCCTTTCGGGATGAATTTCTCGCGGCGGAAGGAAGCAACACCGCTACCGCCGTCACCGGCGAGAACCTCGATCCTGGCTTCGTCGAAGAACTTCATCTCGGGTTCGAACGCGGTGACGGAAACGAAAAGCCCTGCCTCGGCGGGCAGGGCCTTGGGATAGTCGAAGCCGCCTCAGGCAGCCGGGACAATGCTGACGGTACGCCGCCGCTTGGCACCCTTGATGGTGAACTGCACGGTGCCGACGACCTTGGCGTAAAGCGTGTGGTCCTTGCCGATGCCGACGTTGTCGCCCGGGTGAAACTGCGTGCCGCGCTGCCGCACGATGATACTGCCGGCATTGATCAACTGCCCGCCATAGCGTTTGACGCCGAGGCGTTTGGACTCCGAATCGCGTCCGTTGCGGGAACTGCCGCCTGCCTTTTTGTGTGCCATCCGTTGCTCCTTCTCGAATTGCGCTTATGCGTTGATCGCGTCAACACGCAGTTCGGTGTAGTTCTGCCGATGCCCCTGGTGCTTCTGGTAGTGCTTGCGGCGGCGCATCTTGAAAATCTTGACTTTGTCATGCCGGCCCTGTGATAGCACGGTGACCTTGACGCTTGCGCCGGAAACAAGGGGCGAGCCGATCTTGACCGACTCGCCTTCGCCGACCATGAGAACCTGGTCGAGCGTGATTTCCGTGCCCACGTCAGCCGGTATCTGTTCTACTTTGAGTTTTTCGCCGGCGACGACACGATACTGCTTGCCGCCGGTTTTTATGACCGCGTACATGGATGTACTCCGAATGGTTTGGTGCGAGGGTGCTGCAGGAAACCGCGCATTATACACAGGCACTTTGGCGAGGTCAAAGGCCGGGCCGCCTCGGCTTGACGCAGGCAGGGGCGGCGCCTAAGATCGCGGTTTTGCCGCGCTAGCCTTTCCCGCCTTGTCTCCCGACGCCCTATACGCGCCAATTGCCGCCGACATGATGGCGGTCGACGCGGTAATTCGCGCCCGCCTTGCCTCGGACGTCGTTCTTGTTCGACAGGTTGCCGAATACATCATCGGCGCTGGCGGCAAGCGCTTGCGGCCGGCCCTGGTGCTGTTTGCGGCCGGCGCGACCGGATACCCCGGAACACACCACCACGATCTGGCTGCAGTGGTCGAATTCATCCATACAGCCACACTGTTGCACGACGACGTGGTCGATGAGTCGGACCTGCGCCGCGGCAACAGCACTGCCAACGCCATGTTCGGCAATGCCGCGGCGGTGCTGGTCGGCGATTTTCTCTACTCCCGGGCCTTCCAGATGATGGTTGCGGTCGACAACATGCGTGTCATGAGCGTCTTGTCGGATGCCACGAATACCATCGCCGAAGGCGAAGTGCTGCAGTTGATGAACTGCCACAACGCCGATGTCGATGTCGAAGCCTACCTGCGGGTCATTCGTTTCAAGACCGCCAAGCTGTTCGAGGCCGCGGCCCAACTCGGCGCGATCCTCGGGGCGGCATCGCCGACGGTTGAAGAAAACCTTGCCCGCTACGGCATGCATCTCGGCACGGCGTTCCAGTTGATCGATGATGTGCTTGACTACTCGGGGGACGAAAGCACCACCGGCAAGCATCTTGGCGACGATCTCGCGGAAGGCAAGCCGACCCTGCCGTTGATCCATGTGCTGCAGCATGGGGATGAGCGGCAGTCAGCCGTCGTACGCAGGGCCATTGAACAGGGCGGGCGCGAGGATTTTCCTGCCGTGATCGAGGCGATTCGTGCAACCGATGCGCTGGCCGAAGCGCGGCGCCGGGCGCAAGCGGAATCCGCGCTCGCGCTCGCGGAGCTGTCGCGCCTGGCAGACTCGACATACAAGGATTCTCTGGTACAATTGACAAAGTTTGCAGTCGCACGCAACTACTGAACCTGTTTCCCGAACAGGTACCGGCTGGGTCCGTCAGCCGAAGGGTGGTTGAAGGTGCGGCTGTATTTCTTTCAGCGTGCCGGGCGGTTGCTCCCCGCGCGCTTCTGGTCGATCCGGGGTGTAGCTCAGCCTGGTAGAGTACTGCGTTCGGGACGCAGGAGTCGGAGGTTCGAATCCTCTCACCCCGACCAATTGCACTGCAACGCTTCGCGCCGGGCCGGCTAGGATCTTTGTCTCGCGGCCATTTCCAGAGTTCGTTCTTGCCTGGCCGATTGCGATTGCGCTTGTCCAGATCCATCCGCGTGGCTATCCTCTGATCGCCTACCGTCACGATGGAGTCCCGGTTTGCTTCGTTTCCTGATCCTGGTGTTGCTGGTCGCAGCGGCGTGGCTGGTTCTGACGCGCATCGCGGGGACTTCGAAGCGGCCTCGTGCCGATGACGAAGCTTCCGCTGCGGGCGAGGAGCAGGTGCTTGCCTGCGGCCTTTGCGGATTGCATGTTCCGGAGAGCGAAGGGTTGCGCGTAGGCGAGGTGTTCTACTGCTGCGAGGCGCATCGCCGTCAGGCCAATGGACCTCACCCCGATTGATCCCCAGACCGACGCATCGACGCCGGCCGGCGCGGCGCGCGAGGTTCGCTGGGCGTCACTGCGCTATTTCGGCATCTATCGCCTGGTCGTTGCCTCGGTGTTCCTGGTGGCGGTATTGATCTATCGCGGCTCGCTGACTTTCGGCTCCGAGAACATCATTTGAACCGGGGTTCGGGGTTCGGCAATTTCGACCTGAGGCTTACGCTGCAGGTGCTCGCCGACATTCTTGCGCTGACCTTGCTGATGTACGCCAGCGGAGGCTACCGCAGCGGTCTGGCCTTCATGATGCTGATCGTCCTGGCGGCGGCGGGCCTCATCGGACAGGGCCGGCTGGTCGTTTTCTATGCCGCCGCCGCGGCCCTTGCAGTGCTCGTGGAACAGTCCTATCGCTTTCTCCTGCTGCGGGGTGATACCAGCGATTTCGTGCCGGTCGCGATTACCAGTGCGGGCTTTTTCGCGGTCGCCCTGATCTCCAGACTGGTTGGTCAGCGCGTGATGGCGAACGAGGCGCTCGCCGTCAGACGCGGTGCCGAGCTCAAGGATCAGATGCGCATCAACGAGCGCGTGATTCGAGACATGCAGGACGGCGCGCTGGTGCTCGATCCGACCGGCAGACTGCGGCTGTGGAACCCGCGTGCGGAGGCGCTTTTGGGCATGCGATTCGAGGCCGGAATCGCGGTCGATCAGATCGCTACCGGACTGCAGAGCGAACTCGCCGGCCCACATCTGGCGGCGGAGCGAACCCTGCCGCTGCGTTCCAATGACGGCGTGCGGGAGCTCTCGGCGCGAATTGTGCCGGCGAGCGAGCGCGGCGACGTGCTGGTCTACGTCGAGGATCTCGGTCGGGTTCAGGAGCAGGCCCGCGAACTCAAGCTGGCTGCGCTGGGCCGACTGACAGCCAACATTGCGCACGAAATCCGCAATCCGCTATCCTCGATCACCCATGCGGCCGAGTTGCTGCGCGAGGAGAAACGCGCCGAAACCCAGATTCGACTGACGCGCATCATCAACGACAACGCGCAGCGCATCGAGCGTCTGGTGCGGGATGTGCTGGAACTGGGCCGGCGCGATCGGGTGCAACCGGAAGACATCCGGCTGGTGGGCTTCATAAACGGATTTCTCGATGAACTCGCGCTGCAACATGACGATGTGGCCGCGCGTGTCGCGGTCGATTGTCCCGTCGACCTTGCGATCCGGTGCGATCGGATTCATCTGGGCCAGATACTCGGCAACCTGGTTGGCAATGCACTGCGTTACTGCACCAATCAGCCGGGCGCGGTGAAGCTGCAGGCATTGCCCGGTGCGCCGCATACTGCCGCGGCCGGGCGCATCGAGATGCACATCATCGATGATGGCGGCGGCGTGCCAGACACCTTGCGCGGCCAGATCTTCGAACCGTTTGTGACGACCCATAGCCAGGGTACCGGCCTGGGCCTGTATATTGCGCGTGAATTGGCTGCGGCAAACAAGGGCGAACTCGAACTGCTGGACAACGCGCCTGGCGCGCACTTTCGACTGATTTTCCAACCTGCAGATGAATAATCGAACCGAACGACGCAGTCGCGCCAGCGCACCCAATGTGCTGATTGTCGATGACGAAGCGGACATCCGCGAACTGCTCGACATCACGCTTTCGCGCATGGGACTGGTGGCCGACCTGGCCGGTACGGTGGCGGAGGCGCGCGCGTTTCTGGCGCAAAAATCCTATCGCCTGTGCCTGACCGACATGCGCCTGCCCGACGGCGACGGCCTGGACCTGGTGCGCTACATCGCCGAAAACATTCGCGATCTGCCGGTGGCGGTGATCACGGCCTACGGCAGCATGGAGAATGCCGTTCAGGTTCTCAAGGCTGGCGCGTTCGACTACATCGCCAAACCGGTTTCGCTCGAGCAGTTGCGTGCGCTGGTCAAGTCCGTATTCAATCTGCAGCAAAGTCAGTCGTCGCCAGCCGTTGCGCAGACATCGGCGCTGCTCGGCGAATCGCAGGCGATGCAGCAGGTGCGCGAGATGATCGACAAACTCGCCAAGAGTCTTGCGCCGGTCTGGATCACCGGCGAGTCAGGCAGCGGCAAGGAGCGCGCGGCGCGACTGATCCATGGCAATGGCCCTCGTGCAACGCAAGCGTTCATTGCGGTCAACTGCGGCGCAATCCCGGAAAACCTGATGGAGAGCGAGTTCTTCGGCTATCGCAAGGGATCGTTTACCGGGGCCGAGAGCGACCGCGACGGGTTCTTCCAGGCGGCGGCCGGCGGAACGCTGTTCCTCGACGAGGTCGCCGATCTGCCGCTGGCAATGCAGGTCAAACTGCTGCGCGCGATCCAGGAGAAACGGGTCAGGAAAGTCGGCGGGACCGCCGAAGAGCCGGTGGACGTGCGGATCATCAGCGCGACTCACCAGAATCTTCGCGAGTTGGTCGACAAGGGCAAGTTCCGTCAGGATCTGTTTTACCGCCTGAACGTGATCGAACTGCGCATGCCCAGCCTGCGCGAGTGCAGCGAGGACATTCCGCTGCTGGCCGAGAAGCTTGCGGCGCGACTGGCGCAGGAGGCCGGAAACACGGCGCCGCCGCGGCTCGCACCTGACGCGATCGCCGCGCTGCAGGGCTATCCGTTTCCTGGCAACGTGCGGGAACTGGAGAACGTGCTGGAGCGCGCGCTGGCGCTGACGACCGGGCCGGTCATCCACGCTGCCGACCTGCAGTTGTCGCCGGGCGCTTACGAGCGGGAACCGGTTTCGGTCGACGGGTCGTCACTGCAGGACTACCTGGACAACGTGGAGCGCCAGGCAATCAACGAGGCGCTGCAGAAGACCCGCATGAACCGGACGGCAGCGGCCAAGTTGCTGGGCGTGACCTTCCGCTCCTTGCGCTATCGAATGGATCGGCTCGGTCTCAAGGACTGAGGCTGGTTTGCGTACAGATCAATCGTTGTGAGACCGGCTGCGGTCGACCTTCCGTCCTTCGGCCGGACTTCCTGGCTCCCTGGCGCCCGCATTGTTGCTTCACCCAACTGCGACAAGCGTCCATCGGGCGCCGCGGTCGAACTGATCGTCGTTCATGCAATCAGCTTGCCGCCGGGCCGATTCGGCGGGCCGGCCATCGAGGCACTATTCACGAACCGGCTTGATCCGACCGGCCATCCCTACTTCGCAGGAATTTCCCATCTTCGGGTGTCGGCGCATTTCCTGATTCGCCGCGACGGCGAGCTAATCCAGTTCGTGGCCTGTGATCGCCGTGCCTGGCACGCGGGCGCGTCGGATTGGCGCGGCCGGCAGCGCTGCAACGATTTCTCGATCGGCATCGAGCTGGAAGGCAGCGACCAGCGACGGTTCATGCCTGTGCAATACCAGGTGCTGGCGGCGCTCGCCGAACGAATCTGCCGCCGCTATCCGATTGCCGACATCGTCGGCCACAGCGATATAGCCCCCGGGCGCAAGACCGATCCCGGCCCGCATTTCGACTGGCTTCGCTTCCATCGACTGCTCAGCGCCGCCTCGCGCTGAGCCGATATCCCCGATTCTCTGCCTGTTGACATCCGCGAAAAATTCGCGGTCGGGAAACCACGCGCAGAAAAAATACACTTGACACAAAAAAATCTTGCAGGAACAAAAAGGCACCACTACAATTAGTCGAAATCTGTTGTCGGGGTACTAGATTTAGTAGGTAGTCGAAAAAGCGCCGTCGAGAGCGCGTCGCGAAAACAAGACTCCCGGTCGCAAGCGGGGCCGCAATGCCGAGAATGGCGGGTTCGGTCGGGCTGGCGGGGGTTAACGGAGATGACCAGATGCAGACTGCGATCGAGCAAGACCAGGCCGGCCTGATGCCCGAACTGATCCCCGAAACGCCCAGCGCAGTCGCCCCCGTTTTTTCCGATTACAAGATCATTCGCCGCAACGGGGCGGTTGTCGGCTTTGAGCCGTCCAAGATTTCGATCGCCATGACCAAGGCGTTCCTCGCCGTGAGTGGCGGGCAGGGCGCCGCCTCGGCGCGAATTCGCGATCTGGTTTCGCTGTTGACCCAGCAGGTCGTCGGCGCCCTGCTGCGGCGCACGCCTTCGGGCGGGATATTCCACATCGAGGATATACAAGATCAGGTCGAGCTGGCGCTGATGCGTTCCGGCGAGCATGACGTGGCCCGCGCCTATGTGCTCTACCGCGAGAAGCGCAATCAGGAGCGGGCTCTGCAGCGCAAGTCGGCTGCGGCGCCGGCAGCTTCGATTCTCAACGTTGTCGAAGGTGGTCAGTCGCGGCCGTTGGACACCGGCGCCGTTGTGGAACTGGTCGAATCCGCTTGCGACGGGCTGGGCAATGCGGTGGCCGCCGACCGGGTAGTTGAGTCGGCCCTGAAGAACCTTTACGACGGCATACCCGGCGACGAGGTGCGCAAGTCGTTGGTCCTCGCGGCGCGTGCATTGATCGAAAAGGATCCTGCATATAGTTATGTGACGGCGCGGCTGCTGCTGCATTCGATCCGGCGCGAAGTTCTCGGCGAGGAAGTGGGGCAGGCGGCGATGGGCGTTCGCTACGCCGAGTACTTCCCCCGGTTCATCCGGCAGGGCATCGACGCCGAGCGCCTCGACCCCGTGCTTGGACAGTTCGACCTGGCTCGCCTGGCGGCCGCGCTGGATGGCTCGCGCGATCTGAAGTTCGGCTATCTCGGTCTGCAAACCCTCTACGACCGCTACTTCCTGCACGTTGACGAGCGGCGCATCGAGCTGCCGCAGGCTTTCTTCATGCGGGTGGCGATGGGCTTGGCGCTCAACGAGCGCGACCGCGAGGCGCGTGCGATCGAGTTCTACGGCGTGCTGTCGAACTTCGATTTCATGAGTTCCACGCCCACGCTGTTCAATTCGGGCACCCTGCGGTCGCAGCTTTCGAGTTGTTATCTGACCACGGTCTCAGATAACCTCGACGGCATCTACGAGGCCATCAAGGAAAACGCCCTGCTGGCCAAATACGCCGGCGGCCTCGGCAACGACTGGACGCCGGTCCGCGCGCTGGGGAGCCACATCAAGGGCACCAACGGCAAGAGCCAGGGCGTGGTGCCGTTCCTCAAGGTGGTCAATGACACTGCTGTGGCGGTGAATCAGGGCGGCAAGCGCAAGGGCGCCGTCTGCTCTTATCTCGAGACCTGGCACCTCGATGTCGAAGAGTTTCTCGATCTGCGCAAGAACACCGGCGACGACCGGCGGCGCACGCACGACATGAACACGGCAAACTGGATTCCCGACCTGTTCATGCAGCGCGTGATGGAAGACGGCGAATGGACGCTGTTTTCCCCCAGCGACTGCCCCGACCGGCATGACAAGGTCGGCAGAGCCTTCGAGGCAGCCTATACCCGCTACGAAGAACGCGCCGCGCGCGGCGAGATCAAGCTTTTCAAGAAGGTTACGGCGACCGCGCTGTGGCGCAAGATGCTGACCATGCTGTTCGAGACCGGGCATCCGTGGATCACCTTCAAGGACGCCTGCAATATCCGATCGCCGCAGCAGCACATTGGGGCCGTGCATAGCTCGAACCTGTGCACCGAGATCACTCTCAATACTTCCGAGTCGGAGATCGCGGTGTGCAACCTGGGTTCGATCAATTTGGTTGCGCATCTTGCCGACCACGGCGGCCAGAAACGTCTCGATCACGCAAAGCTGCGCCGCACCATCTCGACCGCGATGCGCATGCTCGACAACGTGATCGACATCAACTATTACGCGGTCGCCAAGGCGCGCACCGCCAATCTGCGGCATCGTCCTGTTGGTCTGGGCATCATGGCCTTCCAGGACTGCCTGCACGAAATGCGGATTCCCTACGCGTCCGAGGCGGCAATCGGGTTCGCCGACACTTCTATGGAGGCTGTCGCCTACTACGCCTTCTGGGCGTCGACCGATCTGGCGGCCGAGCGAGGCCGCTACGGCAGCTACAACGGCAGCCTCTGGGACCGCGGCATCCTGCCGCAGGACACGCTGGATCTGCTGGCCCGGCAGCGTGGCGGCCATGTCGAGGTCGATCGTTCATCGACATTGGACTGGAGTGCGCTGCGCGCAAGAATTGCCGAGCACGGCATGCGCAACTCCAACTGTCTGGCCATTGCGCCGACGGCGACGATATCCAACATCATCGGCGTCGACGCCTGCATTGAGCCCACCTACCAGAACCTCTATGTCAAATCCAATTTGTCGGGGGAGTTCACCATTGCCAACGAGTATCTGGTCCGCGACCTGAAGGCGCGCGGGCTCTGGGACGAGGTGATGGTTGCCGACCTCAAGTACTTCGACGGGTCGCTGGCACGCATCGATCGCATTCCTGCCGATCTGCGCAGTCTCTACGCGACGGCGTTCGAGATCGAGCCGCGCTGGCTGGTCGAAGCGGCCGCGCGCCGGCAGAAATGGATCGATCAGGCCCAGTCGCTGAACATCTACATGGCCGGCGTGTCTGGCAAGAAGCTTGACGAAACCTACAAGTTGGCCTGGCTGCGCGGTCTCAAAACCACTTACTACCTGCGCGCGCTGGGCGCGACCCACGCCGAGAAATCGACCGGGCGCGGGGGCGAACTGAACGCCGTTTCCTCCGACATGTCTGCGGGCGAGCCCAGATTCTGCTCGATCGACAATCCCGACTGCGAGGCGTGTCAGTAGTCCGGGCCCGGCGCAACACAAGAACAGGAGAACCGAATGCTGAGTTTTGAGGACGACGCGCCGATGATCGGCTTGCGGACATCGGCCCCGGCTTTCACGGCCGCTGGCGCCGTCGAGCGCGCGCCGCTGTCGACATCCGGATTCGTGCCGGTCGAAACGCTGCAGCGCGTGAGGGTCGAGGACAAGCGCGTCATCAACGGCAAGGCAGACGTCAACCAACTGGTTCCCTTCAAATACAAGTGGGCATGGGAGAAATACCTGGCCGGCTGCGCCAACCACTGGATGCCGCAAGAAGTGAACATGCAGCGCGACATCGAATTGTGGAAGAACCCGAACGGACTTACCGCCGACGAGCAACTATTGGTCAAGCGCAATCTCGGCTTTTTCGTCACTGCCGATTCACTGGCCGCGAACAACATCGTTCTCGGCACCTACCGCCACATCACGGCGCCCGAATGCCGCCAGTATCTGCTGCGTCAGGCATTCGAGGAAGCGATCCATACACACGCGTACCAGTACATCGTGGAGAGTCTCGGACTCGACGAGGGGGAGATTTTCAACGCCTATCACGAAGTCGCGTCGATTCGGGACAAGGACCAGTTCCTCATGCCGTTCATCGACACGCTGACCGACCCGGCCTTTCGCACCGGCACGCCGGAAGCGGATCAGGAGTTGCTGCGCAGTCTGATCGTCTTCGCCTGCATCATGGAAGGACTCTTCTTCTACGTCGGCTTCGTGCAGATACTTGCGCTGGGCAGGCAGACCAAGATGACCGGTGCCGCCGAACAGTATCAATACATTCTCCGGGACGAGTCGATGCACTGCAATTTCGGCATCGACCTCATCAACACCATCAAACTCGAGAACCCGCACCTATGGACCCCGGCATTTCGTGCCGAAATCCGGGAACTGCTGAAGAAGGGCGTCGAACTCGAATATCGATATGCCGAAGACACCATGCCGCGCGGTGTGCTGGGCCTGAATGCGCCGATGTTCAAGGAGTATCTGCGCTTCATTGCCAACCGGCGCTGCCAGCAGATCGGGGTCGAGGCGTTGTATCCGGGTGCGGAGAATCCGTTCCCGTGGATGAGCGAAATGATCGATCTGAAGAAGGAGCGCAATTTCTTCGAGACACGGGTCATCGAGTATCAAAGCGGTGGGGCGTTGAACTGGGACTGAACGCGAAGCTTGGCGTGGGCACAGAACAACCGCCTTCGAGAGATGTTGTGTGGTGGTAGCAGGACGCGAACAACGCGCGCAGCGGCACGCAGCTCAATTGCGTGTCTTCCATGTGCATGGTCGCGGAAAGTATTCGATTCGCAGTGCCGTTCTCCGGAACGGCACTGCGGTTGGATTCCGGCCTCAGCAAGGGCCGGATAGTGCTGTGGTTGTTGTTTCCCTTTCCTGTTAATTGATGAAGGAGGTATGTCATGCCTACTGCTAAATCGGCCGCCAAGGCCAAGAAACCGGCTGCCAAGAAGGCTGCGCCGGCCAAGAAGCCTGTTGCCAAGAAGGCACCGGCCGCCAAGAAGGCTGCTCCGGCGAAGAAGCCTGCCGCCAAGAAGGCACCGGCCGCCAAGAAGGCTGCACCGGCCAAGAAGCCTGCCGCCAAGAAGGCACCGGCCGCCAAGAAGGCTGCACCGGCCAAGAAGCCTGCCGCCAAGAAGGCACCGGCCGCCAAGAAGGCTGCACCGGCCAAGAAGCCTGCCGCCAAGAAGGCGCCGGCCGCCAAGAAGGCTGCACCGGCCAAGAAGCCTGCCGCCAAGAAGGCGCCGGCCGCCAAGAAGGCTGCACCGGCCAAGAAGCCTGCTGCCAAGAAGGCACCGGCCGCCAAGAAGGCTGCACCGGCGAAGAAGCCTGCTGCCAAGAAGGCACCGGCGAAGAAGGCTGCTGCTGCCAAGAAACCGGCCGCCAAGAAGGCTGCGCCTGCGAAAGCTGCCGCACCGGCAGCGGCGCCGGCTGCGGCCGCACCTTCCACCGCCGCTACGCCCGGACTCAAGTCCTCGCTCAATCCGGCGGCAGCCTGGCCGTTCCCGACAGGTTCGCGTCCCTCCTGACCGGATCCTTTTCCCCTGCGCGGCAGGTGATGCGTTCGTTTCGCGAGCGCATCACCTGCCCGCAGTTTTTGCGATTATTCCGATTTGATGTTTGCGCCGGTGCCATCGAACGATCCCCACGGCATTGCAGCAGGCGATCCCGGCATGGGCGATGTCCCGCCCAATTGTCATGAGGCGGGCGTTTCTTCCGCTTCACGCAAGAGCTTGACATTCTGCATCCGAATCAATAGACTGCGGGCCTGTTGCGTCGCAACACCCTTGCTCCGGCAATACGAATTGCATAATTCGTCACGTCGTGAGTCCCCACTCTCCCGGAAACACGGCCGGGGGCTGTTTTTGCCAGTCTTTTTGCTGCCCTAATACCTCGCGCGCATCCGGCAGGTCCGGTGCGCGTCTGAATTCGGAAGTTCGGAATCTCAGGCGGGAACGCGCGTTTCTTTGCGTGCGTGTTTCCGGACGAGCGGTTGGGCCACAGGAAAGGAGGAAGCATGTCGTTTCTTCAAGTACTTCGGAAGTGGTGTGTCAATGCCGCTTCGCTTGTCCTGCACTTTGCGCACGGTGGTGTCGTTGTCGCGGGGCTTCTGGTCGTCGGCTATGTCGGGCTGGGCGTCAGTCAATACGGTCTGAACGGTCCTTGGCTTACCGGGATGTTTCGCTCAGGCGCTCCCGCTGAGGCCGTGGCTTCGGCGGGCGACGACAATCCGGCGGTGGATTCGCTCGCCCAGGTGCCGGCTTTGTCGCCTCAAATGAAGCGGGTCGTCGACTATCTGTCGCGCCGCTACCACGTGTCGAGCGTCGGCGTCGAACCGCTGGTTGCATCGGCTGAAGATGTCGGCAAGCGAGTCGGCCTCGATCCGTTGCTGCTGGTTGCCATCATGGCTGTCGAATCCAGCTTCAACCCGATTGCCGAAAGCGCGATGGGCGCGCAGGGCCTGATGCAGGTTATTCCGCGCTTCCACCAGGAAAAACTCGTTGACCAGGGCAGCGATGCTTCTCTGCTCGATCCGCAAACGAATATCGTCGTCGGCGCGCGGGTGCTCAAGGAGTATCTGGTCCGCACCGGGTCGATGGAGCACGCCCTGCAGGTGTACAACGGCGCGACCAACGACGCGGTAGGCTCTATGTATGCCAGCAAGGTGCTGGCCGAAAAGCAGCGACTGGAAGCTGCCGCCAAGCGGCGCCCGATTCCGCCGGCGCATTCGCCAGTGCGCGCCGCGGCGCCGGCCAGCGTGCCGTCTGCTTCGACCCAGATGGCGCCGACCGCATCGGCGTCGCGCCTGCCGACGCTGCTGCAGCAAGCGCGCCATGCCGCGACACTGGCGGAGGCGGGCGTACCCGCCACGCTGGCCGACTAGGACGCCGCCGCCAGGAGCACGGGAAGCCGCCTGCGGGCGGCTTCTTCGCTTTCCGCTACCGCCCATGCGAGATGAATGTGGCCATCCGCTGCACCGCCTGTTCGAGCTGGCCGGTATCGCGCGAGTAGGCAAGGCGCACAAAGCGGCGGCATGAGTTGGCGCCGAAATCAAGCCCGGGTGTAACCGCGACGCCGCAACGATCGAGCAGGTCATGTGCGAAGGCATAGCTGTCGTCGCACAGCGTCGATACGTCGGCATAGAGATAGAACGCGCCGCGCGGATTGCCGGGCAGCCCGAAGCCGAGCGAGTGCAACGCCGGACGCAGGAAATCGCGCCGGGCGGCGAACTCTGCGCGGCGCTGTTCGAGCAATTGCAGCGTATCCGGCCGAAAAGCCACCAGCGCCGCGTGCTGGGCCGGCGTCGGCGCGCAGATGTAGAGGTTTTGCGCCAGTTTTTCGATCGCCCGGACATACGCCGGCGGTGCGACCAGCCAGCCGAGGCGCCACCCGGTCATGCCAAAGTACTTGGAAAAACTGTTGATGACAAATGCCTCGGAGTCGAGCGCCAGCGCGGTATGCGCGGTGCAGTCGTAGTTGAGTCCCTGATAGATCTCGTCGACGACCAAGTGACCGCCGAGACCTGCGACGGTGCGGCACAGATCGCCCAGAGCCGGCGCATCGAGCACTGTGCCGGTCGGGTTGGACGGTGTGGCGACGATCAGCCCGCGGGTGGCCTCGTCCCAGGCTTCGGCAACCCGTGTGGCCGTCGCCTGAAAGTCCGACGCTTCGTCTACCGCCAGCGCGACCGGCACTCCTTCGAGCAGGCGGACGAAATGGCGATTGCATGGATAGCCGGGGTCGGGCAGCAGCCAGCGGTCGCCCGGGTTGGTTAGCACGCCCAGCACCAGCAGCATTGCCGCAGAAGCGCCGGCGGTGACGACAATGCGCGAGGCCGGAATGTCAAGGCCGAAGCGCGAGGCGTAGTAGCCAGCGATCGCCTCGCGCAATTGCGGCAGGCCAAGTGCCGGGGTGTAATGCACGTCGCCGCCGTGCAGGAACGCGATTGCCGCCTCGAGCATCGGCTGCGGCGTGGGGAAGTCCGGTTCGCCGACGCATAGCGTAATGATCGAGCGCCCGGCGGCTTGCAGGGCGCGGGCGCGTTGCAGCAGTTCCATGACATGGAAGGGCGCGATGTCCGCCATGCGCGCGGCAAGGCGTTGCGGATCGGGTGGCTGCGGTTTCATGGCGGCCCGGTTGGCAGATTTCGGACAGTCTAATCCGCCGCGGGCGCTGCTGCCTGTGCCGCTGCAGGCCGCATGGAACATGGCCCGCAGGGCGGGCATCGCCAGGGCCGAACAACCATGCGGATCGCGGGCCATGGTGCCCGCAAAGCGCCATTCCATGCGGTGTCCAGGCGACCCTGTAAACGATTGTTGCGTTCCGCGGCGCAGGCGTGGCGGCACTGCCGAAACGCGCGTTGCGCCGCCACCGGAAAGGGGGGCGCGGGCTTCCACAATGGCGCAGCTTGTCCATGAGGGCTAAGATCAATCTCTTGCAGTACCACCCACAGAGAGAGAACAAGAATGGACAAGAGTTTTCGTGCCGCAGCGCTCGACTATCATCGCCTGCCCAAGCCGGGCAAGATTTCCATCCAGCCGACCAAGGCGATGACCAACCAGCAGGATCTTTCGCTGGCCTATTCGCCAGGCGTCGCTGCGGCCTGCGAAGAGATCGTCACCGATCCGGCAACCGCGCGCGACTACACGGCGCGCGGCAACCTGATCGGCGTGGTGACCAACGGCACGGCGGTGCTCGGCCTGGGGCCGATCGGTCCGCTGGCGGCCAAGCCGGTGATGGAAGGCAAGGGCGTGCTGTTCAAGAAGTTTGCCAATATCGATGTCTTCGATATCGAGATCGAGGAGCGCGATCCGGACAAGCTGTGCGACATCATCGCCGCGCTCGAACCGACCTTCGGCGGCATCAACCTCGAAGACATCAAGGCGCCTGAGTGCTTCTACATCGAGAAGCAACTGCGCGGCCGGATGAAGATTCCGGTGTTCCACGACGACCAGCACGGCACGGCGATCGTGGTCGGCGCCGCGGTGCTCAACGGACTCAAGGTGGTGGGCAAGAACATCAAGGAGGTCAAGCTTGTCGCCTCCGGCGCCGGCGCCGCGGCGCTTGCATGTATCGACCTGCTGGTGCTGCTCGGCCTGCCGGTCGAGAACATCTGGGTAACCGACATCAAGGGCGTGGTCTTCAAGGGCCGCACCGAAGAGATGGACCCGCTCAAGGCGCGCTATGCCCAGCAGACTTCGTCGCGCACGCTCGGCGAGGTGATTGCGGCGGCGGACATCTTCCTCGGGCTGTCGGCCGGGGGCGTGCTCAAGAAGGAGATGGTGGCGAAAATGGCGCCGCGTCCGCTGGTGCTCGCACTGGCCAATCCGACGCCGGAAATCATGCCCGAGGAAGTGAAGTCCGTGCGCGACGATGCGGTCATCGCCACCGGGCGCTCCGACTACCCGAACCAGTGCAACAACGTGCTGTGCTTCCCGTTCATCTTCCGCGGGGCGCTCGATGTCGGTGCCACCACCATCACCGAGGAGATGAAGCTGGCGGCGGTGATGGCGATCGCCGATCTGGCGCGGGTCGAGCAGTCCGAGGTGGTTCACGCGGCCTACGGCGAAATGCCCTCGAGCTTCGGCCCGGAATACCTGATTCCCAAGCCGTTCGATCCGCGGCTGATCGTCAAGATCGCCCCGGCGGTCGCCCGGGCGGCGATCGCTTCCGGCGTGGCCACCCGGCCGATCACCGACTGGGAAGCCTACGAGCACCAGTTGAACAGCTTCGTCTGGCAGTCGGGCCTGATCATGAAGCCGGTATTCACGGCCGCCAAGCAATATCCCAAACGCATCATCTTCGCCGAGGGCGAGGATGAGCGCGTGCTGCGTGCGGTGCAGACCGTTCTCGACGAGGGCATCGCGCGGCCGATCCTGATCGGCCGCCCGGAGGTGGTCAACCACAACATCGAGCGCTTCGGCCTGCGCATGGAGGCCGGCCAGGATTTCGAACTTGTCAACCCAGCGTCCGATCCGCGCTATCGCGATCTATGGACGCATTACCTAGCGCTGCGCGAGCGCAAGGGCGTCTCGGAGGCGTTCGCCAAGGCCGAAGTGCTGCGGCGGATGACGCTGATCGGCTCCTTGCTGCTCAAGTTCGGCTACGCCGATGGCATGATCTGCGGCACCTTCGGGATGTACACCGGGCACCTGCGATTCATACGGCATGTGGTGGGATTGCGCCGCGGCGTTCGCAATTTTTACGCCGCCAATCTGCTGTCCCTGCCGGGGCGCACGGTGGTGCTGTGCGATACCTACGTCAACTATGACCCGACGGTCGATCAGATCGTCGAGATGACCGAACTGGCTGCCGAAGAAGTGCGGCGCTTCGGCATGACGCCGAAGATCGCGCTCTTGTCCCATTCGTCATTCGGGACCGACAATTCGCCGACCGCCCAGAAAATGCGAAATGCATTGACCTTGCTGCACTCGACCCGTCCCGACCTGGAGGTGGAAGGTGAAATGCACGGCGACGCGGCGCTCGACAGCGAAGTCCGGCTGCGGCTGTTCCCGAATTCGCGCCTGAAGGACGACGCCAACCTGCTGGTCTTTCCCACCCTCGATGCGGCAAACATCGCCTTCAATCTGCTCAAGACTTCGGCCGGCGAGGGCATGACGGTCGGCCCGATCCTGCTCGGCGCGGCAAAACCGGTGAATATCCTGACGCCCACGGCAACCGTGCGCCGAATCGTCAACATGACCGCGCTCACCGTGGTGGAAGCCGGCGCCAACGAGCGCCGCTAAGAAGCCCGTCCGCCGGCCCGTATTGCCGCGGGCCGCGCGGGAAACCGTTCGGCCAGCAGTCGCTCGGCCAAGCTTCGGCTCCGTTCGGCAGGGGTCCGGGAATTCGGGCGTGGGGCCGCTAAAGCCCCGGCCGCGGCAGCCGTTGACCTTCAAGGCGGCCGTGAATTCGTTCACATCCTGCAATTTACTTGAGAGATACTCTGTATCTCGTTATTTTTCTTGTGTATTGTCTGATCTTTGATACACTGCGTCGAAATTGCCAACGGTAGATAGAAATAATGAAGATTCTCAATAAGCTTCTCGCGATAGGCGTCACGCTGCTGGTTTCGCTTGGTCTGACGGCGATCCCGGCCGAAGCGGCCTCGCGCCATCACGGCGCATCGCGACTTGCCGTCAAATCGAAGGGCAAGGCTCCGTCTGCGCGCCAGCATGTGCGCCACGCCAAGGGCAAGCGCGTGGTGCTGGCCAGGCAACTTGCGGCTCCGGCGGCACCCGAACCGGAATTCGATGCCGAAGGCGATCCGATCCTGCGCTCGCAGGCGTTTCTGGTACAGGACCAGACTACCGGCACCATCCTGCTGGAGAAAAACTCTGGCGCCGTCCTGCCGATCGCATCGATCACCAAGTTGATGACGGCAATGGTCGTGCTCGACGCCCGGCAAAGCCTCGCCGACCAGCTTGAAGTGAGCGACACCGACGTCGACACCTTGCGCGGCAGCAGTTCCCGGCTCGCCGTGGGCAGCGTACTCAGCCGCGAAGAGATGCTCCGCCTGGCTCTGATGTCATCGGAGAACCGCGCCGCTTCGGCGCTGGGCCGCTATTACCCGGGCGGCACGAATGCCTTTATCGATGCGATGAACCGCAAGGCAGCGACGCTCGGCCTGCACGAAACCCGCTTCTACGACAGCACCGGCCTCAACGCCGCCAACGTATCGAGTGCACGCGACCTGGTGCAGATGGTCGGGGCCGCGGCGCATTATCCGCTGATCCGCGAATTCTCGACTAGCGCCGAGTACCTGGTCGAAGTTGGCGGTCGCCTGCGCCAGTTCCACAACACCAATCCGTTGGTCGCCAATGCCGATTGGCAGATCGGTCTATCGAAGACCGGCTACATTCGCGAATCCGGCAAGTGTCTGGTGATGCAGGCGTGGCTGAAGTCCAAGCCGCTGATCATCGTGCTGCTCGATTCAGCGGGCCGCTACACCCGGGTGGCCGATGCCGCCCGCATCAAGCGCTGGCTGGAAGGCGCGTTGCTGACACACGGCGACCAACCGCTTCGCCTGTCGGCGCGCCAGTCTTCCTAAGTTGGGTCAAGCCCGCCTGGGCGACTTGACGTATCCCAGGGCGGCCGAGATTTCTTCGGCTGCCTGGCGAATCAGCGGCGCACGATCCGCATCGAAGCGTTCCCCCGGGGTCGACAACGACAGCCCCGCCACCAGCGCGCCGCTGTCGTCGCGTATGCCGGCCGCAATGCAGCGCACGCCGGTTTCGGCCTCGTCCATGTCGAAAGCCACTCCGTGCCGGCGCACCTTGTCCAGTTCGCGCTCGAGCGCATGCAGGCTGGCGATCGAATTCGGTGTGCTCGCCGGCAGGCCGGTTTCACGGGCGTAATCGCGCACCCTTTGCGGTGAATCCTCGGCCAGGAACAGCTTGCCGGTCGCCGTAGTATGCAGCGGCGCGCGCGCACCGACGATATGCACGATGCGTACCGCCGAGCGGCCGCTCGACGTGCGCTCGACGTAGACGATCTCGTTGGCGTGGCGAATGCCGAGGTTGACGCTCTCTCCGGTCGATTCGTGCAGCCGCTGCATCGGCGGCATGGCGACCTCGCGGATGCTGATGCGGGATTTGACGATGTTTCCCAGTTCCAGCAGCCTGATACCCAACCGGTAGGAACCGGCATCGCCTTTCTCGACGAAGCCGCTCGCGGTCATCGCCCCCAGTATCCGGTGCGCGGTCGACGGGTGCAGTTCGCTCTCCTGCGCCAACTGCTTGAGGCTGACCGCGCCGGAATGGCGTGACAACACGTCGAGCAGCTTCATCATGCGCTCGATCACCTGGATCGGGTTCTTGGCTTCGTAGGCGGACAATCGGTCGCTCCCGCAGCAGGCTGCCGGCAATCGGCCGGCTGCCGGATGCAGCGTGCTTGTTCAAGGGGGAAGGGACGGGCCGGACAACCGTGGCGCAACAGCGGAATCCTGTCTGGAGCTTACCATAGCGGCATCGCGGTACGGCATTGCACAGACGCGGTGGCCGGGTCGATCGATGCTTCCGCGGCCAGGTAAGGCGCGGCCCGCTAGATCGCGTCCGTGGCGAAGACTCGCCGGCCTGGCGCGCGGTGCGTTCGGCGACCCGTGGCCGTCGTGGCTACAGGTTTACCCGCCCTTGTCGGCCGCCTTGCCCAAGGCTAGGATCGGCCGGACAAAAAACTGGCTCGTTCAGGTTCGACCGGCGCACACGATCGCCGGCATGACAGAAGTTCACAAAGGAGGAGTCGACATGAAAGAGAGTCTGCCGCAGCAAGAATTGACCGATAGTCCCCAGCCGGTTCGCGCTGCGCGCCGGAAGTTCCTGTCGGGTGCCGGGGCTGCGGCCGCCGGCGCAGCCACGCTGGGTTTCCCGATGATCTCGGTGGCCCAGTCGCCGATTTCGCTGCGCTGGCAATCGACCTGGCCGGCGAAGGATATCTTCCACGAGTACGCGCTCGACTACGCCAAGCTGGTCAATGAGATGTCCGGCGGTCGCCTGAAGATCGACGTGCTGCCATCCGGCTCGGTGGTCAAGGCGTTCGATCTGCTCGACGCGGTCAGCAAGGGCACGCTCGATGGCGGTCACGGCGTGATCGCGTACTGGTACGGCAAGAATTCCGCGCTGGCGCTGTGGGGTTCCGGTCCGGCCTTTGGCATGGACCCGAACATGCTCCTTGCCTGGCATGACCATGGCGGCGGCAGGGCGCTGGTTCAGGAGATTTATCAGAGCCTGGGAATCGACGTGGTGTCGTTCCTGTACGGCCCGATGCCGACGCAGCCGCTGGGCTGGTTCAAGAAGCCGATCGCCAAAGCGAAAGACCTCAAAGGCCTGAAATACCGCACGGTCGGATTGGCGGTCGATATCTTCACCGACATGGGCGTTGCGGTGAACGCGTTGCCGGGCGCCGAGATCGTGCCGGCGATCGACCGCGGTCTGCTCGATGCGGCCGAGTTCAACAACGCATCTTCCGACCGGCTGCTCGGTTTCCCCGATGTAGCCAAAGTCTGCATGCTGCAGAGCTTCCATCAATGCTCGGAGCAGTTCGAGATCCTCTTCAACAAGAAGAAGTACGACTCGCTGCCGGCCGATCTGAAGTCGATTCTGTCCAATGCGGTTTCCGCTGCGTCGGCCGAGATGTCATGGAAGGCGGTCGATCGCTATTCCAAGGACTACTTCGAGATGCAGGAGAAGCAGGGCGTCAAGTTCTACAAGACGCCCGATTCGATCCTGCGCGCCCAGCTCGAATCGTGGGACAAGGTCATCGAGAAGAAATCCGCCGAGAACCCGATGTTCAAGAAAGTGCTGGAGTCGCAGCGCAACTTCGCGCGCCGCGCCGCGCGCTGGCAGAACGACACCTCGGTCAGTTATCGCATGGCCTACGATCACTTCTTCGCCAAGAAAGGCTGATCGGGCGTTGTGCCGGTGGCTGCGTCCGGCCGGGCGCAGCCACCTGTTACGCAGCAAGACGCGTTCAACGCTTCCCGCCGGGAGATTCCCATGCAGAAGTTGCTGTTGCTGATCGACAAGATCAGCACCAAGGTCGGTCACGTCTTCGCCTGGGCGATCGTCTTTCTCACCCTGGTCATCTGTTACGAAGTTTTCTCGCGCTACGTGCTGAACAAGCCGCATCCGTGGGTGTTCGACGCCACCTACATGCTCTACGGCACGCTGTTCATGATGGCCGGTGCCTACACCCTGGCCACCGCCGGCCATGTGCGCGGCGACGTGCTCTACGGCTTCTTCTCGCCGCGCACCCAGGCGGTCATCGATCTGGTTCTGTACATCGTCTTCTTTATCCCGGGGACGATTGCGCTTGTGTACGCCGGCTGGTCGTTCGCCGAACAGGCGTGGACGATCAACGAGCATTCGTCGATCTCGGCCGACGGTCCGCCGATCTATCCGTTCAAGACCATCCTGCCTGTCGCCGGGGCGCTGCTGCTGCTGCAGGGCGTGGTGGAGATTGTCCGCTGCCTGATTTGCATCCGGCTTGGCAGATGGCCTTCGCGCACCGCGGATGTCGAGGAAGTCGACGTCGAGAAGCTCAAGGAAATGGTGCACGTCAAGGATGAGGACATTGCCGCACTCGACCAACTCGTGGTGGCCCAGGAGCATGCGCACGGAGCGGCCAAATGAGAAAGGAACTGTGGTTCGGCTTCGCGCTGATGGCGATGATCGTCGTTACCACTGCGGTGATGATGCCGCCACCGTCGCAATGGACCAACGGCCATCTGGGCATGCTCATGCTCTCGCTGGTGGTGGTGGCGATCATGGCCGGATTCCCCACCGCCTTCACCCTGATGGGCATGGGCGTGCTGTTCGCCTGGCTCGCCTACCGCTCGCAAAGCCCGGATCTGGCAGTGCAGCAGACGCTCGACCTGATGGTGCAGCGCGCCTACTCGGTGATGACCAACGACGTGCTGATCTCGATTCCGCTGTTCGTCTTCATGGGCTATCTGGTCGAGCGCGCCAACCTGATCGAGAAGCTGTTCAAGAGCCTGCACCTGGCGCTGTCGCGCATCCCCGGCTCGCTCGGTGTTGCCACACTGATCACCTGTGCGGTGTTCGCCACCGCCACCGGCATCGTCGGCGCGGTCGTCACGCTGATGGGCCTGCTGGCGTTTCCGGCAATGCTCCGCGGCGGCTATGACATCCGTCTTTCGGCCGGCGTCATCACGGCGGGCGGCTGCCTCGGCATCCTGATTCCGCCATCGGTCATGCTGATCGTCTACGGCGCGACGGCCGGCGTATCGGTGGTGCAGCTCTACGCCGGCGCGTTCTTCCCCGGCATCATGCTGGCCGGCCTTTACATCGTCTACGTGATCGTCGTCGCCAAGCTCAAGCCCGAACTCGCCCCGCCGCTGCCGGATCTGGAGCGCGACATCGCCCTGCCGCGCTTCGCCCGGGCGGTTTCCACCGGCATCAGCAACTGGGTCGTCCCGGGCATCCTCGGCGCGCTCAAGGGCAAGCGCAATGCCGACGTGCCGCTGGGCGATCTGCTGCGCCATTTCGGCATCGCCATGCTGCCGCTGGCGGGAGTCGCGCTGGTGCTGGGGCTGTCGTACTCGGCGCTGACCGCGCCACTGGCCGAGATCGACACCGGCGGACTGCAGGAGATGGGCGCGGGCCTGCCCGAATCGGCTGCGCCCAGCGATACGCCGCGCGCCGAAGGCGTGCGGGAACCTGGGTCCGAAGGCTTGCAGGAGCCGCAGCCAAGCGGCGGCGCCGTGCAGGAACCGCCGGGTGCCGAGAAGGCGCCGGGCGCATCGGCGGCGGTCGCGCAGCCGGCCGCAGCGGGCGCCGCCGCGCCCGGCCTGCCGCGTGCGGCACCGACCGGGTTCTGGATTGCGCTCGCAGTCTGTGTGGCTGCGCTCGGCGCGATCTACTCGACGCTGACCTTCGCCCGGCTGGAAATCTTCAAGATGCTGCTGTCGAGCTTCTTTCCGCTTTCCATGCTGATTCTTGCGGTGCTCGGCACCATCGTCTTCGGACTTGCGACGCCGACCGAAGCCGCGGCGGTCGGCTCGCTCGGCGGCGCGCTGCTGGCGGCGGCCTACGGCCGGCTCAACCTTGGTGTCGTCAAGGAGTCGTCGTTCCTGACGGCCAAGACCAGCGCGATGGTGTGCTGGCTGTTCGTCGGCTCGTCGATCTTCTCGGCCGCCTTCGCGCTGCTCGGCGGACAGGAACTGGTGGAGAAGTTCGTGCTGTCGATGGATCTGACGCCGATACAGTTCATGATCCTCGCGCAGTTCATCATCTTCATCCTCGGCTGGCCGCTGGAATGGACCGAGATCATCGTCATCTTCATGCCGATCTTCATTCCGCTGCTCGGCCACTTCAACATCGACCCGCTGTTCTTCGGCCTGCTGGTGGCGCTCAACCTGCAGACCGCGTTCCTGTCGCCGCCGGTCGCGATGGCCGCGTTCTACCTCAAGGGCGTGGCGCCGCCGCATGTCACGCTCAACCAGATCTTCGCCGGCATGATGCCGTTCATGGCGATCCAGGTGTTTGCCCTGGTGCTGCTGTATGTTTTCCCGCAGATCGGATTGTGGTTGCCGAAGGTGCTTTACGACTGACCATCGGCCTGCAAGCCGCATGGATGCTGGTTCTCCAATGATATAAGCCGGAAAACCCCTGTCCATGCGGCTTGCAGCCTTGCATGCCTTAAGAAGTCCATTCCATGCGGCCTCCAGGCCGATTGCCGCGGCGGGCGCAGGCGCCGGACGGCGTCGCGGCAATCCGCCCGGCGCCATCGCTATATCGAACGACATAGTCCGCATCGCCTAGGCTGCCGCCTCGCCCGAGTGGCCGATTCGCATCGTTCCGATTGTGGTTATGGTTGCAGCGTGCGGCATGGTGTCCGCGCCCCGGGGACGTTTGCCCTGCGCATGCTAGATTCGCGGCTGTCTGCGCCCTCAGGGATTCGAACATGAATACGACACGAAACACTGTTCCGCACCGTGACATTGCGCGCCACTGCCTTGCGCTGGTCGTGGGCCTCTTTGCCGACCAGGCAGTGGCGGTTGCGCCCGACAGCGAGAGCGGTTTTTTCGAGGAAATGCCGGTGGTGCTGTCCGCGTCGCGTTTGCCGCAACCCTTGTCCGAGGCGCCCGCCGCGATGACGGTGCTCGACCGCGATTTCATCCGCGCCACCGGCTATCGCGACATCGGCCGGCTGTTCCGCCTGGTGCCCGGCTTCACGGTGGTCCAGGACCGCGGCCATACCTCGGTGCTCGGCTATCACGGGCTGGTCGCGTCGTTCGCCTCGAACAAGATGCAGGTGCTGATCGACGGGCGGTCGGTGTACTCGAACTACCTGGCCGGCGGCGTCGACTGGGGCGGGCTGCCGATCACCATCGACGAGATCGAGCGCATCGAGATCGTGCGCGGTTCCAGTTCCGCCACCTACGGATCGAACGCGTTCCTCGCCGTGGTCAACATCATCACCCGCCACAGCGCCGAGGATGGCGGGGCGATGCTCTCGGCGCTCGGCGGCAACCTCGGCCAGGCCGATGCCGCGGCGCGTGTCGGGGCGAGCTTTGGCGATCTGTCGCTGCGCGTCTCGGCCGCGCACATGCAGGACGACGGCTTCAAGGCGATCGCCGACAACCGGCGCAATTCGGTGGCGACCCTGCGCGCCGACTACCGGCTGTCGAGCCGGGCGGAGATCACATTCAGCGCCGGGCTCAACAGTTCGCTGCGCGGCCTGGGCTACGCGGGCGATGCGGGCAACGGCATGCGCGATCTCGATTCGCTGCACGAGTTCGTGCATTTGCGCTGGCGCTACGCGCCCGATCCCGACGCCGAATGGAGTGCCGGCTATTACCACAACACCGAGCGCGGGCGCGAACTGCAACTGGTACCCGATCTGCCGCCGCCCTTCACCACCGTCGACAACAGCCGTGTCGCCCACCGCGACAATATCGACGTCCAGCACTACTTCCGGCCGTTTTCCAGCCTGCGCCTGTTGTGGGGCGGCGAACTGCGGCGCGAGGAAGTCTCGGGCGACAGTTTCTTCCCCGGCGATCCGGGTCGTTCGACCTCGGTCGGCCGCGTGTTCGCCAATGCCGAGTGGCGCCTCGCCGATCCGCTGCTGATCAACCTGGGCGGACTCTACGAAAAGTTCGAGGGCCAGTCGGCCCGGCTCGCGCCGCGACTGTTCGCCAACTGGCAGATCGCGCCCGGGCACACGCTGCGCGGCGGCCTGTTGCGCGCCTATCGCGAACCCTCGCTGTGGGAGCAAAAGGGCGAAGTCGAGTTCGGGCCGTTCATCGCCATCCAGTCGCAGGGCCGGCTCGACCCGGAGCAGGTCGTCACCCAGGAAATCGGCTACCTCGGCCGGTTGCCGTTCATGTCGTCGGTGCTCGACGTGCGTGTTTACCGCGAGCGCATCAACGATCTGGTGGTGCTGCAGAGGCGCTCCGGTCTGCCCCGCCTGCTGGTCAACCAGCAGGACGACGTGCGCATACGCGGAATCGAGTGGCAATGGAAAGCGCGCCCGACCGACTCCACCGACCTGATCTGGAGCCACGCGCTGACGCGCATCGAGTCGGCTGCGCCGATCGGCCGCAGCAGCACGCCGCCTTATAGCGCGAGCCTGACCTGGCAGCAACGTTACGGGCGCGGATTCAGCTCGACGGTTTCGCTGATCAACGTCGGCACGACGGAGTGGCTGGACAGCGAGTCGCTACCTTCCTACACCACCTGGGACGGGCGCCTCGCCTGGCGGTTCCGCGCCGGCAGCACCGACAACGAGCTGGCGGTCGGCCTGATCAACGGCGGCCCGAGGCACGAGGAATGGCGCCTGCCGGGCCGGCCGGCCAATCCGGCGGACCCGTTCTGGTACGTCAGCCTGCGGACGGAGTTCTAGCGCTGGTCATGAGGCATCTGGCCCACCGGATTCTGGCGCGCGCTGCGCCTGCCCTCCTGCGGGGTGGGCCGATGCGCGCCTGGCGGGCCGCATTCGGCGCGGTGCTGTTCCTGCTGGCGCTGCCGGTGTTCGCCGCAGCCGTCGAAATCGAAGTCGTGCTGTCCGACAATTCCAGCCTGTATACCGATGCGGCGCGCGAGCTGCGCCAGGCGCTGGGTGCAGATGTGCATTGCACGAACACGACCGCCGAAGCGGTCGAGCGCAAGGAGAAACCGGCCGCCGCCGGACTGATCGTGACGCTCGGCACGCGGGCGCTCGGCGCCGCGCTGGCGCGCGAATCGCCTGCGGTGCCAGTGGTCGCCGCGCTGGTGCCGCGCAAGGCGTTCGAAGCGACGGTGGCCGCCGCGGCGACGCCGTCGCGGCCGGTGTCGGCGGTGTTTCTCGATCAGCCCTATTCGCGCCAGCTCAACCTGATCCGGCTGATGCTGCCCGGTGGATCGCGGGTCGGTGTGCTGGCCGGGTCGGACTGGGATCCGCAGGTGGCTGCGCTGGCCGGCGTCGCGCGCGACCAGCGGCTGACCTTGTATCGCGAAGTGGTGAATGCGCCGCGCGAGCTGCACCCGGCGCTGCAGCGGCTGCTCGGCGAAGTCGACTCGATACTGGCCCTGCCCGATGCCAGTGTATTCAACGCCTCGACGCTGCCCAACGTGCTGCTGACCAGCTATCGCAAGAATCAACCGGTATTCGGTTTTTCGCCGGCGTATGTGCGGGCCGGCGCGCTGGCAGCGGTGTTTTCCTCGCCGGAGCAGAACGCCCGCCAGGCGGCCGAGATGGTGCTGCGGGCGCTCGCCTCGGGCAGCCTGCCCGCGCCGCAGTACCCGCGCGCCTTCTGGGTGAGCATCAATGGCACGGTGGCGCGCTCGCTCGATCTCAAGGTGCCGGAGGAGGCGGCCCTGGTCGCCGAACTGCAGAGGCTGGAAAAAGAGTGAGACGGACATGCCGCCCCGCGCCGCCCAAGCGATCAGCATGAAGCGACTGGACATCCGCACCCGGGTGCTGCTGGCCGCGATCATTCCGGCCACGCTGATCGCCGTCCTGCTGGCCTGGTACTTCACCCGCAACCGGATCGCCGATCTCGAGACATCGATCTTCAGCCGCGGCAATGCGCTGGTGCGCCAGCTTGCGGTGGCCTCGGAATACGGCGTGTTCTCCGGCAATCGTGAACGGCTGCGCCAGCTCGCCGACTCGACCATGCGCGAGGTCGATCTGTCGGGCGTGGCGATTCAGGATGCGGCGGGAGAGGTGCTTGCCGCAAGGGGCCGGCTGGCGGGCATTGCAGCAAACCAGCGTCCGCTTCCTGGCAGCGCCGGTCTGGTCAGCGCGGATCGGGAGCGGCTGGTCTTCAGCTCGCCGGTCGGTCAGCAATCGGCGGCGCGCGACGATCCGTTCGACAAGGAGGTCGCCGCCACGCCCGACAGCATCGCGCTCGCCCCGCCGCTAGGCAGCGTGGTCATCGAAATCTCGCGCGCCGATGTGGAAGCGCGCAAGCGCGATCTGGTGCTGGGTGCCGCGGCGATCACCCTGATGGGCTTGTTCCTGGCCGGTCTGCTGGCACGCTGGCTTGCCCAGGGCGTAACCAACCCGGTGCTCGAACTGGCCGATACGGTGGCCGAAATCGAACGCGGCAACCTGTCGGCGCGGGCCGATGTGCGTGCCGGCGGCGTGCTCAAGGTGCTCGAGTCCGGCATCAACGAGATGGCCGAGTCGCTCACCGAGGCGCGCGACAATCTCGAGGCGCGGATCGCCGTCGCTACCGCCGAACTGCATCGGCAGAAGGACCGCGCCGAACTGGCCAACCGGACCAAGACGCAGTTTCTCGCCGCGGCCAGCCATGATCTGCGCCAGCCGCTCCAGGCGCTCGGCATGTTCTCGCATGCGCTGCGGCGGCGGGTGTCCGATCCGGCGACGATCGAACTGGTCGAAGGCGTCGGGCGTGGCGTCGATTCGCTCGAGTCGGTGATCGAGGCGCTGCTCGATATCTCCAAGCTCGATGCCGGGGCGGTGACGCCGCGCCTTGAAGACCTGCCGCTCGGGCCGCTGCTGGCGAACATCCGCGATACCTTTCGCCCGACCGCGCAGGCCAACGGTCTGGATCTGGTGATCGTGCCCACCGCTGCGTGGGTGCGCAGCGACCCGCTGCTGCTCATGCGCATTCTCTCCAACCTGGTATCGAACGCCTTGCGCTACACCGCGCGCGGCGGCGTGGTCGTGGGCTGCCGACGCCGCGGGCCGCTGCTGGGCATCGAAGTGTGGGATTCCGGGCGCGGCATCGAGCCGGAGAAGCAGCAGGAGATCTTCCGCGAGTTCATCCAGATCGGGCGGCCCGAACGCGCCCATGACAAGGGGCTGGGGCTGGGGCTGGCGATCGTCGACCGCCTGTGCCACCTGCTCGAGCACCCGCTGCGGATGCGATCGGTATTGGGCAAGGGCACGGTGTTCGAGGTTCTGGTGCCGCGGGTCGCAGCGGTTGCGGCGCTTCCCGAGCTGGCCGCGGCGGACGATGATCCGGCGCCGCTGGCCGGCCGCCGCCTGCTGCTGGTGGATGACGAGCGCGATGTGCTGCTGGCGCTGGCAGGCTATCTTGAACTGCGCGGCGCCGAGTTGATCCTCGCCTCGTCCAGTCGCGAGGCCGAGGCTGCGCTGCGCGGCGAAGGGGGGTTGCCGGATCTGGTCGTCACCGATTACCGGCTCGGCAACGACGACGATGGCGTAACGCTGCTCAACCTGCTGCGGGCACGCTATGGCCCGAACCTGCCCGGCATCATCCTGACCGGGGAATCGAGTCCGGAAACCCTGCGCATCCTGGCCGGCAGCGGCTACCCGATGCTCTCCAAGCCGGTGCATCCGCAAGACCTGGAAAGCCTGATCGCGCAGGTGCTGCGCGGAACGGAACAACCCGCTGCGTGAGCCGGCCAAGTGCAAACCGCGCCCGAAGATTGTACCTGGTGTGCTGGTTCGAGGTTGTGCCCGGGAAACGGCGCGACATGCGGCAAAGGCCGAGCCCGGCGAAGCGGCGCGGGGCGCTCCAGTATCGGCGCGTTGCGCCGCCAACCGGATGACAGGACGCGGTCAGCGCCCGGCCGGGCGGCCGACCCGTGCCGGCAATTGCACGCCGAGACGCGACAGGGCAAACAACACCTGGGTACGGTTGCCGACGTTGAGGGCACGCAGGATCGCCGAAACGTGCGTCTTCACCGTTCCTTCCGAGACGCTGAGTTCGCGGCAAATGATCTTGTTCGGCTTGCCTTCGACCAGCAGCGCGAGCACTTCTGCCTGGCGGTCGGTCAGCCCCAGATCGCTCGGCGTGACGCGTCGCCCTTCGGGCGTCGGCGACGTGCCGAGCGGCGCCACCGGCTTGGATGCCGGCACTGCCGCCAGAACCTGCGGCGGGATGTAGACGCCGCCGGAAAGCACCAGTTGCAGCGCGCTCACCAGCACCGGCGTCGCCGAACGCTTGGAGATGAAACCCATCGCGCCGGCGTCGAGCGAGCCGAGCACGATTTCCCGGTCGTCATTTGCGGAGAGCACCACCACCGGCACTTCCGGCCGCTTGTCGCGTATGCGGATCAGCAGATCGAGGCCCGCAGCACCCGGCAGACCGAGATCGAGCAGGATCAGCGCGAGCGGTTTGTTCTGGTCGAGCACCGCCAGCGCCTGGTCGGCACTGCCGGCACTTTCCGATTCGACGCTTGGATCGATGTCATGCAGCGCTACGGTCAGGCCCTGCACGATCAAAGGATGATCATCGACGATCAGTATGTTCACGGTGTCCCCCGTCCGGCCCAGATGTCTGGCGATTGTATCGCGCGAACGCCGGTCGCGGGGCCGCCCGCCCGCCGCTGCGGTAAGCTCGCGGTTGGACAAGCCGATGGGAAGGATCCGCAGTGGAACATGCTGATCGAAGTCTGCGCCAACGATCGCCGGCACCCGGCATTGGTCTGGCCGCGCGAGGAGTTCGGCCGGGCGTTACCGCGCCGGCCGCCGGCCCCCGCGCGCCTGCCCGGCGAACCATGCCGGACGGACTTCGCCAATGAGCGCCAGCGGACTGATCCTGTTTGGCCACGGTGCGCGCGATCCGCAGTGGGCCGAACCGATGCGCCGGGTTGCGGCGATGGTCGGGACGGCGCACCCGCAGTTGCAGATGGAACTGGCGTTCCTCGAGTTCCTCCCGCCGACCCTGGCGGAAGCGGTCGACGGACTGGCCATGCGTTGCGGCAGGATCGTCGTGGTGCCGATGTTCATCGCGCAGGCCGGGCACCTCAAGCGCGATGTGCCGCTGCTGCTCGACCAGGCACGGCTGAGGAATCCGCGGCTGGCGATCGATCTGGCTGCACCGATCGGCGAGTCCGATGTTGTGCTGGCGGCGATCGCCGCCTATGCCGGGGGCCTTGCCCGGGGCTAGTCCGGCGCCGGAACCGGGCGCCTCGGCGGCCGCATCGACCGGCCGGGCAGTCATGCCGGGGTCCTAAAGTTGCCGGCGCGCCGGCCGTTTACGCGGGATGATCCGGGACTCCTTCTTCGCCGCCGGGCACCCGGCGGCGCCAATTGCCCTTTCCGTGCAAACCGGACTTCGCCGCGAGCGCCGCAACGCGCTGCTGCTGGGGCTGGCCGTGCTGCTGGGCGGGATCGTGCTGACCTTCGGCAGTTCGCACGCGCTGCAGCGCGTGGAGTTGCGAGAATTCGAGACTGTCTTCCATCTGGGTGCCGACCGCTATCTGAATGGGATCGCCCGCGACTTGCGCGCCAATGAGGTGCTGCTGCGAGGCGCCACCGGTCTCTTTGCTGCGAGCGACATGGTGACCGCATCCGAGTGGTCGACCTATGTGTCGCGACTCAACAGCGGGCCGTCCGCATTCGGGACGCTCGGCATGGGCTATAGCCAGCGCGTGGCGCCGGGCCTGCGGGGCAACTTCGAGGCCAGCATGCGGGCCGGCGGCTACCCGGACTTCGCCATCACGCCGGCGGGTGAGCGTGAACAACTGCTGGCGGTCACTCACATGGCGCCGCGTGACAAGGCAAACGACAAGGCGCTGGGTGTTGACCTGCTGGCCGATCCGGTGCTGGGCAAGTCGATCGAGCGGGCGCGCGATACCGGGCAGATCGTGCTGACCCCGAGTGTGCCGCTGCCCTTCGGACTGGCCGCACATCCGGCGGCCCTGCTGATAGAGCCGGTCTATCTCGACAGCATGGCGCGGGAGAGCCCGCAACAGCGGTCGCAAGCATTTGTCGGCTTTGCCTTTGTGCTGGTCGATTTCGAATCTCTGGCGCGCGCCGGACTTGACGACCTCAACCGCGAGCAGAATGTACGAATCATCGACGCGACCGATATGCTGGCGCGGGAACTGTTCTCGTCGGATTCCGGAAATTCGATGCATGGGCAAACGCTCGCCACGCAGCGCACGCTCGACATGTTCGGGCGCAAGCTGAGGTTGGAATTCGAGCGTCAAGGCGGATTCGACAGCGAGATTCGCGGCTCGACCATCGCCTTGCCGAGCGGCATATTCGCCAGCCTGCTGCTGGCGCTGCTTACCTGGCACCTCGGCTCGTCCCGCGCCCGGGTCCAGTCGCAGGCACGGCGGATGACGCGCGATTTGCACCAATCCGAACTGGGCCTGCAGCAGTCGCAGGCCCTGCTGTCGAGCGTCATCAATGGCATGCCCAGCGGTGTGGTACTGAAAAACGAAGCATTGCAGATCAGTCTGGCAAACCGGGCGTTCTGCGACCTGCTGGGCTGCACCGCGGCGGAGGCGATCGGCCGGCATTGCGCCGATGTGGTCGACCCGGGTCTGGCGCGGCGGCTCGATGTCGCCGATCTGGCGACGCTGGAAAGTGGCCAGGAGCATGTCTCCGAGCTGGTGCTCGGCGAGGGCGACGGCAATCCGCGCGCCTACCAGGTGCGCAAGGTGAGTCTGCCGGGCGATCTGCCGCAGGTGCTGGCGATCTACACCGACATCACCGAACGGCGCCGGGCAGAGGAACAACTGCGCACCAGCGAGATGCGCTGGCAGTCTGCGCTCGAAGGGGCGGGCGATGCGGTGTGGGATTGGAACATCGTCACCGACAAGCTCTTCCTGTCGCGGCGCTGGAAGGAAATTCTCGGCTACGCCGAGGCCGAGATCGGCGACGACCTCGAAGAGTTCTCGTCGCGCCTGCATCCGGAGGACCGGCAACGGGTATTCGCCGATGTCGAGGACCATATCGAGGGCCGAACGCAGGTCTACTCGAGCGAGTTTCGCATTCGTCGCAAGGATGGCGGCTACCTGTGGGTCGTCGACCGGGGAAGGGTCGTCGAGCGCGATGCCGCCGGCCGCCCCTCGCGCATGATCGGTCGCTTCTCCGATATCTCCGAACGCAAGAAGGCCGAGCAGGCCCTGAGCGAGAGCGAGGCACGCTTTCGGCTGATGGCCGACTCGACACCGCACCTGATCTGGGTCGCAGACGAGTCCCGGGGTTGCACCTATTTCAACCGCACCTGGCTCGAGTTCACCGGACGGACGCCCGAGCAGGAACGGGGCGACGGCTGGGCGGAGGGTGTGCATCCCGATGACCTCGGTCGTTGCCTGTCGATCTACAACAATGCCTTCGGCGTACGGCGTCCGTTCGAAATGGATTACCGGCTGCGCCGACACGACGGCCAGTACCGCTGGGTGTTCGACACGGGCGTGCCGCGGTTTTCCGCCTCGGGGGAGTTCGCCGGGTATATCGGGTCTTGCATCGACATCACGGATCGGCGCGGCATGGAAGCCGAACTGCGGCGCAACCGCGACCTGCTCGACGCGATCAACCGGTTTCAGGACGAATTCATACGTGACCCGGACTCCGGCCGGGTCTTCGAGAACATGCTCGACTGGTTGCTTGCGAACGCACGCTGCGAAGTGGGCATGATCGGCGAAGCGCTCGTCGATGCCGACGGCACGCGCTTTATGCGGACGCTTGCCATCAGCAAGCTGGTGGTCGACAACGAAACCGGCGCATTGCGGCAGGAGAACGCGCCCCATGTGCTGGAGCTGCTCGATCCGGCGACATTGTTTGGCAGCATGCTGGCGAGCGACGGATCGGTCGTTTCCAACGACGCCGCCAACGATCCGCGCGCCGACAGGCTGCCCCCGTACCAACCGGCACTGGAGAATTTCGCCGGTCTGCCGATCCGCAGCGGCAACGAACTGATCGGCATGGTCGGGCTGGCCAACCGTTTGGACGGTTTCGATCTGGCGATGTTGGCCGACCTCGATCCGCTGCTGGGCACGTGCGCCAAGCTGCTGCTCGCGCGCCGTTCCGACGTCGCACGCAAGCAGGCAGAGGCCGAACTGTCCCGTCACCGTGACAATCTGCGCGAAATGGTCGAGGAGCAGACGCGCGAAGCGCGTGTCGCGCGCGACGACGCCGAGCGGGCCAACCGGTTCAAGTCCGAGTTTCTCGCCAACATGTCGCATGAATTGCGGACGCCGATGCACGCCATCCTGTCGTTCGCGAAACTTGGCGAGGCGCGCGCCGCCCAGGAGGGCGCGCAAAAGCTCAACGATTACTTCGGGCGCATCCGCGCGAGCGGCGACCGCCTGCTCGCCCTGTTGAACGATCTGCTGGATCTTTCCAAACTGGAGGCAGGCAAGATGGAACTCGATCTGCGGCCCTGCGCGCTCGACAGTTTGCTGCGCGAGATCGTACGCGAGTTCGATGAAATCTATCGGGCCAAGGGCGTGCAACTCCTGGTTCATGACGCCAGCGCGCTGCCGGATGTTTCGCTCGATTACGGACGAGTGGGCCAGGTGTTGCGCAATCTGCTGTCGAACGCGGTCAAGTTTACGCCGCAGGGCCGCACAGTCGAGATTCTCTGGAGTGTTTGCGAAATGCCGCTGGGCCGGCGTCGTGACGACCGGGGGCTCACCCAACCGGGTGTCGAAGTGGTGATATCCGACGAGGGCGTCGGCATTCCCCCGACCGAACTCGAACGGGTGTTCGACAAGTTCGTGCAAAGCAGCCGCACCCGTACCGGCGCCGGCGGAACAGGCCTCGGCCTGGCGATCTCGCGCGAGATCGTCGAGGCGCATCGCGGCGAGATCTTCGCGCGCAACAATGCGAAAGGCGGCACCGATTTTGTCGTCCGGCTGCCAGCGGCATTGTCATGTCCGGCGGGTCGAACACAGGAGAATCAGGAATGAACATGGACTGCGCACGCGTTCTGGTGGTCGACGACGAGCCGATGAACCTGGTGATAATCGGCGAGTTTCTCGCCGAGACCCAGTTTGAAGTCGATGCAGTCGAATCGGGCGAAGCGGCGTGGCAGGCGCTCAACGGCGACCGTAGCTTCGATCTGGTGCTGCTCGATCGCATGATGCCGGGAATCGACGGTATGGAGATTCTGCGCCGGATCAAGGCCGAATCGCGCCTGAGCGATCTGCCGGTGATCATGCAGACCGCCGCGGCCACGCCCAACCAGGTGCGCGAAGGCCTGCAGGCCGGCGCGCACTACTACCTGACCAAGCCGTTCGAGCAGGGCGCGCTGCTGGCAATCATGCGTTCTGCGCTCGAGGGGCGGCGCAATGCCAAGAGTCTGCGCGCACGCCTTCAGACCGAGCAGAACGTGACGCCGCTGTTCCGCCGCGGCGGCTACGAGTTGCGTACGCTCGAGGAGGCGCAGAGCCTGGCGAGCTATCTCGCACAACTCTGTCCGCAGCCGGAAACGGCGGCGATGGGCCTGACCGAACTGATCATCAACGCGGTCGAACACGGCAACCTGGGCGTCAGCTACCAGGAAAAGGCGGTCCTCAAGCTGGAGGACCGGTGGGCCGAGGAGATTGCGCGGCGCCTCGCCCTGCCCGAGAATCGGGACAAGCGGGTGACGGTGGATTTCGTCCGCGATGACAAGGTGATCGCGTTCACGGTGCGCGACCAGGGCCGCGGCTTCGACTGGCAACGCTACCTCGATTTCGATCCCGAGCGCGCGTTCGATCCCAACGGTCGCGGTATCGCGCTGGCGCGCAGCCTGGCATTCGCCAGCCTCAGCTATGTCGGCAGCGGTAGTCAGGTGACAGCCGTGGTCGCCCTCTCGGCCGCAGCGGAGCCCAGCGAGTGAACGAGCGCCATGCGGCAACCATCCTGGTTGTCGATGACTCGGAGCAGGGCCGTACCATCCTGCGCGCGAACGTCGAACGGCTCGGACACCGCTGCATCGAGGCGGTCGACGGCGTGCAGGCAGTGGGGCTGTTCGAGCGCGAGCAGCCCGATCTGGTGCTGATGGACATCGTGATGCCGCAGATGGACGGCTACGAGGCAACGCGCCGGATCAAACGTCTGTGCGGCAACTCGTGGACGCCGGTCGTGATGCTCTCGGCACTGTCGGAGGAATCGGACGTAATCGCCGGCTTCAATGCCGGCGCCGACGACTACATCGTGCGTCCGCTCGGTTTCCGCCTGTTCGCCGCGCGTATCGGCGCCTTGCTCAAGGGCGTCGAGGCCGAGCGCCGTCGTGCCGCACTGGTGGGCCGGCTGGAGGCCACCGGCGATGCCATCATCGACGGCCTGATCACGCTCGATGGCGACGGCGTGGTTGTCGATTGCAACGCCGCCGCCCGTCGCATCTTCGCCTGTGGCGAAGCGCAATTGGTGGGCCGCCCGCTGCCGCTGCTGGCGGCCGCCTCGGCCACCGGCCCGGCGGACGGTTTGGCGATCGGTGGCGAAGCCGGCGCCGCATTGCCGGCCCTTGATCGCACGCACGAGATGCGCGGCCGGCGCGGCGATGGCCAGGTCTTTCCGCTCGAGATCGGCTTGTCCGCGCTGCCGGGCAATGGCCGTTCGCGCCTGATCGCCGTGGTTCGCGATGTCAGCGAGCGCAAGGCCGGCGAAGCGCGCCTGCGCGAGTCGCTGGAGAAACTCTCGCTGCTCTACCATTCGTCGGAGTTGGGGCTGGCCTTGTGCGACCTGGATGGGCGCTTCGTTCAGTGCAACGGCAGCTTCGCGCAGATCCTCGACTACCCGGAAGCGGCGCTGATCGGACGCGGGCTGGCCAGCGTGACGCCGGCAGAGTACGCGCAGCAGGATCTCGTCCAAATGGCCGAACTGCAGCGCAGCGGGCGCTTCGGCACCTACGAGAAGGAATTCGTTCGGCAGGACGGCGGCCGCGTTCCGGTGTTGCTGCACGGCTCGCGAATCGTCGGCGCCGACGGCGAACAGTACATCTGGAGCGTGGTGCAGGACATCTCGCAGCGCAAGCGCATCGAACGCGAGCAGCGCGAGGCGGCCGAGCGCCTGCAGCGTTACCGCGACGAAACCGAGTACGAGGCGGAACTTGCCAAGCAGATCATCGAACGGCAATTGCAGATGGACGCCTTGCACGACCCGCGCTTGCGCTACTCGGTGGTCCCGGCCAGGGAGTTTTCCGGCGACGTGGTAACCGCTGCGCGCTCGCCGGCACGCCGGCTCTACGTGATGCTGGCCGATGCGACCGGGCACGGACTGGCGGCGGCGATCAGCCTGCTGCCGATTCTTTCGCTGTTTTACCGTCGGGTCGCCCAGGATGTTGCGATGCCGACCCTGGTCGCGGAGATCAACACCGAGGTCCAGCGCGTCGCGCCGGTCGGGCGCTTCGTCGCAGCCGCCCTGCTGTGCATCGACGAAGACAACGGCTCGGGCGAGATCTGGGTCGGCGGCACGCCGGCCGCGTTGCTGCTGGACGAACACGGGCGGGTTGTCGAGCGCTTTCGCTCGCGGCAACTTCCGCTCGGCATCGCGGATTCGACGCCGCTGGTGACGCGTTCGCAGTTTTTCGACTGGACCGAGCGGCGGCAAATCGTGCTGATGTCGGACGGCCTGCTCGAAGCGCAGGCGCCCGATGGCAGCGCGTTCGAGGAAGCGGGCGCGCTGCGGGCGCTGCGATCGGCCGCTTCGAGCGATCAGCGCCTGGCGGCGCTGCAGGGCGCGCTGGCGGCCCACCTCGGGCAGAACGCGCCGTTCGATGACATGTCGGTGGTGATCGTCGATTGTCTGCCGGTTGCCGCGGCGACCACCGCCTAGGCCGTGATCGACGCGGCGGCCGCTCAGGCATGCCGCTTGCTGCACCGAATGCCAACCCCTCACCGGCGATCGCGTTTCATGCTGCGTGTTCTGGTCATCGACGAGTCGAGTACCCGTGCGGCAGAGATCTGTGCCGGTCTTGCGCTCGCCGGCCATTCGGTTGCCGCGGTGCTGCCCTCTGCGATCGATCTGGTGAAACACGTCGAGGCGACCCACCCGGACGTCATCCTGATCGAAACCGGTTCGCCGACGCGCGATACGCTGGAACATCTGTCGGTGCTCGACCGCGCCCATCCGCGTCCGATCGTTATGTTCACGCAGGATGCCGACAGCCAGGCGATTCGCCGCGCGGTGCAGGCAGGCGTATCGGCCTACGTGGTCGATGGACTCGACGCGTCGCGGATCAAGCCGGTGATCGACGTTGCCGTGGCGCAATTCGAGATTCATCAGGCGTTGCGCGGCGAACTCGCCGAATCGAACCGCAAGCTTCTCGAGCGCAAGGTTGTCGACCGCGCCAAGGGCCTGTTGATGAAGGCGCGTTCGCTGTCCGAGGACGACGCCTATCACACGCTGCGCAAGCTGGCGATGGACCGTGGCAAGAGCATCGCCCTGGTGTCGCAGGATGTGATCGACATGGCAAACTTGCTGCTCTGATTCTTCGCTGCTCGCCGCAACGCGTGCGTCAAGCTGCGGCGAATTCGCCGATGCGCCCGAACAGTGCGCAACCCGCGGATATTGCACTGCAGTAGTGCGATCCACGATCTTTCTCAGCGCCCCCGAAAATCCTCGGCACATGGCCTGAGGCCCAGTATCCACGCGGTCTCCAGGGCACCCTGCCAGTCCATGGCACAGCCCTTGCGGAGCGATGTTCGGCGCCGCCCAATGGCGGGCGGCGTGGATCAGCTGGATTGGCGGACAAGGGCGTCCATCGGCGGGGAACCTCCTCCCCCCGCCGGATGGACGCCCATTTTTTTGGATTCCACGATGAGCGGGAGCGATACATGGATAAAAAGCTGCACGATACGGATTTGTCCCGGCGCGGTTTTCTCCGTCGCTCCGCCGCCCTTGGCGGAGGTGCTGCATTGGTGAGCGCCGTCCCCGGTGGCGGCGTGTTTGCCGCCGGTTCCGATGCGCCGGAAAAGAGGGAAGTGCGCATCGGCTTCATTCCGCTGACCGACTGCGCCTCGGTGGTGATGGCGGCGGTGCAGAAGTTCGACGAGAAATACGGCATCAAGATCATCGCCAGCAAGGAAGCGTCGTGGGCCGCGGTGCGCGACAAACTGGTCAACGGCGAACTCGATGCCGCGCACGTGCTGTACGGTCTGGTGTATGGCGTGCAGATGGGTATCGGTGGGCCGAAGAAGGACATGGCCGTGCTGATGACGCTCAACCACAACGGCCAGGCGATCACCCTGTCGAACAAGCTCAAGGGGCAGGGCGCGACCGACGGTGTCGGTCTAAAGAAACTGATCGCCTCGAAGCCCGGCGACTACACCTTCGCCCAGACTTTCCCCACCGGCACCCATGCCATGTGGCTGTACTACTGGCTGGCGGCACACGACATCAATCCGATGATGGATGTGAAGGTCATTACCGTGCCGCCGCCCCAGATGGTCGCCAACATGCGCGTCGGCAACATGGACGGCTACTGCGTCGGCGAGCCGTGGAACAACCGCGCGATCGTCGACGGCATCGGCTTCACTGCCGCGACCACGCAGGACATCTGGGTCGACCATCCGGAGAAGGTGCTCGGCACCACGGCCGAATTCGTGCAGAAAAACCCGAACACTGCGCGCGCGATGACGGCGGCGATCCTCGACGCCGGCCGCTGGATCGACGCCACCATGGCAAACCGGCAAAGGACCGCCGAGACCATCGCGCAGAAGTCTTACGTCAATACCGACATGGACGTGATCCTCGCCCGCATGCTCGGCCGCTACCAGAACGGCCTGGGCAAGAGCTGGGACGACAAGAACGCAATGAAGTTCTTCAACGACGGGGCGGTGACCTTTCCGTACCTGTCGGACGGCATGTGGTTTCTCACCCAGCATCGGCGCTGGGGCCTGCTCAAGAGCGACCCGGACTACCTTGCGGTCGCCAAAGCCGTCAATCGCATCGACATCTACAGGCAGGCCGCCGCTGCAGCCGGCGTGTCGATGCCCAAGAGTGACATGCGTACCTCGAAGCTGATCGACGGCGTGGTGTGGGATGGCCGCGACCCGAAGAAGTATGCCGGTTCGTTCAAAGTCAACACCGCGTGAACCCGATTGACAACGGGCTGCCGCGGTCACGGGTCGCTGCAGCGCCAGCAGTCGATCGACGAATAGACAGGAGCCTCTGATGAATGCCGCAACACTAGCTGCCAAACCTCTCGGCACCCCGAGCCTCGTTCGGATGGTTTCGACGGTCAGCGCCGATCCGCAGCCGCAGGCCGTCGCGGCGACGATCGAGGAGGTACCGCCCAAACCCGTCCGCGCGCCAGGCGTGGCGCTGGGCAAGCGCCTGCTGCCACTGACCAAGGCGATCGTTCCGCCAATCTTCGGCTTTGCGCTGCTGATCGGCGTCTGGGCGATGGTGGCGATGAAAGGCAGTATTCCCGGCCCGCTGCAAACTTGGGATGCTGCGGTGGTGCTGTTCTCCGATCCCTTCTACAGCAACGGACCGAACGATCAGGGCATCGGCTGGAACGTGCTGTCCTCGCTCAAGCGCGTTGCGGTCGGTTTCGGTTTCGCGGCACTGGTCGGCATTCCGGCCGGATTCATCATCGGTCGCTTCGCTTTCATGAACAGCATGGTTTCGCCGATCATCTCGCTGCTGCGGCCGGTCAGCCCGCTGGCATGGCTGCCGATCGGCCTCATGGTGTTCAAGCAGGCCGACCCGGCGGCGACCTGGACCATTTTCATCTGCTCGATCTGGCCGATGATCATCAATACCGCGGTCGGTGTGCAGCGCGTGCCGCGGGACTACATGAATGTCGCACGGGTTCTCGACCTGAGCGAGTGGAAAATCGTCACCCGCATTCTCTTCCCGTCGGTGCTGCCGTACATGCTGACCGGCATCCGCCTGTCGATCGGCACCGCGTGGCTGGTGATCGTCGCCGCGGAAATGCTGACCGGCGGCGTCGGCATCGGCTTCTGGGTGTGGGACGAGTGGAACAACCTGAAGGTCGAGCACATCATCATCGCGATTTTCGTCATCGGCATCGTCGGCCTGGCGCTCGAACAGATGCTGATCCTGATCGCCAGGCGCTTCAGCTATGGAAACGCGTGAGGCGTAAGGGAAAAGGCGTGAGGCAATCTTGCGCCACTCCTCACCGCTCACCCTTCATCCTTCACGGAGACGAAAAATGGCCCTACCCATGGTGAAAGTCGAGAACGTCGGCATGAGTTTCGACACCAAGCAGGGCGCCTTCGTCGCCCTGCGCGACATCGACCTGACGATCTCGCAGGGCGAAGTCGTCACGCTGATCGGCCATTCCGGCTGTGGCAAGTCGACGCTGCTCAACCTGATCGCCGGCCTCACCCTGCCGTCGAGCGGCCTGCTGTTGTGTGATGGGCGCGAGATCGCCGGCCCCGGCCCCGAGCGTGCCGTGGTGTTCCAGAACCACTCGCTGCTACCCTGGCTGACCTGTTTCGAAAACGTCTATCTCGCGGTCGAGCGTGTCTTCGGCCAGAAGGAAGGCAAGCCGAAACTCAAGGTGCGCACCAGGGATGCCCTGGCGCTGGTGCACATGGACCATGCCATGCACAAATATCCGCACGAAATCTCCGGTGGCATGAAGCAGCGCGTCGGCATCGCCCGCGCCTTTGCGATGGAGCCGAAGATCCTGCTGATGGACGAACCCTTCGGCGCTCTCGATGCGCTGACGCGCGCCAGCCTGCAGGACGAACTGATGAACGTGATGGAAGAAACCGGCGCAACCGTGGTCATGGTGACCCACGATGTCGACGAGGCGGTGCTGCTGTCCGACCGCATCGTCATGATGACCAACGGGCCGGCCGCGACCATCGGCGAAATCCTCAAGGTCGATCTGCCGTGGCCGCGCCGGCGGCTCGATCTGGCGCACGACGCGAAGTTCGTCGACCACCGTGCGGCGCTGCTCGAGTTCCTGTACCAGAAGCAACTAAGGAAGGCGGCGTGAGCGTGCCTTGCGTGTTACGCGCCAGGCCGTGCTCGCCGCGTTTTTCGCTTGTGCGGGATGACCGGAAATGAACCGGATGAAACTGGTGATGATCGGCAATGGCATGGCCGGCGTGCGCACGCTCGAGGAGTTGCGCAAGTACGCGCCGGATCTCTACGACATCACCGTGTTCGGCGCCGAGCCGCACGGTAACTACAACCGCATCCTGCTCTCGCCGGTGCTCTCGGGCGAGATGACGCTGCCGGAGATCATGCTCAACGATCTCGACTGGTATCGCGACAACGAGATCACGCTGCATGCCGGCAAGAAGGTCATCGAGATCGATCGCATCCACCGCGTCGTGATCGCCGAAGACGGCACGCAAGCCGAGTACGATCGCCTGCTGATCGCAACCGGCTCGTCGCCGTTCATCCTGCCGGTGCCGGGCAAGGATTTGCCGGGCGTCATCAGCTATCGCGACATCGCCGACACCGAAGCGATGATCGAGGCGGCCAAGTCGCACAGGCACGCGGTGGTGATCGGCGCCGGCCTGCTCGGTCTGGAAGCGGCCAACGGCCTGGCGCTGCGCGGCATGGATGTGACCGTGGTGCATCTGATGCCGTGGATCATGGAGCGCCAGCTCGACCGCGAAGCCGCCGACATGCTGCAGGCTTCGCTGGAAAAGAAGGGCCTCAGGTTCAAACTGGAGAAGCAGACCGAAGAACTCGTTCAGGGCGGGTCGGGGCGCGTGTGTGCGATCCGCTTCAAGGACGGCGAAACCCTGCCGGCCGACATCGTGGTGATGGCCGCCGGCATCCGCCCCAACATCGAACTGGCCAGGGCGGCAGGCCTGCACTGCAATCGCGGCATCGTAGTCAATGACACCATGCAGACATTCGACCCGCGCATCTACGGCGTGGGCGAATGTGTCGAACACCGCGGCGTGGCCTACGGCCTGGTGGCGCCGCTTTTCGAACAGGCCAAGGTGTGCGCGAATCATCTGGCGAATTTCGGCATCGGGCGCTACCAGGGCTCGGTGGTGTCGACCAAGCTCAAGGTCACCGGCATCGATGTCTTTTCCGCCGGCGATTTCAGCGGCACGGACGCCGAGGAAATCGTGCTTCACGACCGCCAGGGCGGCGTGTACAAGCGCATCCTGCTCAAGGACAACCGCATCGTCGGCTCGGTGCTCTACGGCGACACGGCGGATGGCTCGTGGTATTTCCAGCTCATGAAGGACCGGCAGGATGTGCACGACGTGCGCGACCACCTGATGTTCGGCCGCAACCACCTCGGCGATACCGGCCACAAGGGCGAGTCGCATGCGGCGGCCATGCCCGACAGCGCACAGGTGTGCGGCTGCAACGGCGTGTGCAAGGGCGAGATTGTCAAGACGATCAAGACCCACGGCCTGTTCTCGCTCGACGACGTGCGCAAGCACACCAAAGCCTCCAGTTCCTGCGGCTCCTGCACCGGCCTGGTCGAGCAGATACTCGCCTCGTGCGTCGGCGGCGCCTACCAGCCGGCGGATTCCAGGAACAAGCCGGTGTGCGGTTGCACCGATCACACTCACGAAGCGGTGCGCGAGGCGATCCGCAAGAACAAGTGGCTGACGATTCCCGAGGTGCAGCAGGGCATGAACTGGCTCACGCCCAACGGCTGCGCATCCTGCCGCCCGGCGCTCAACTATTACCTCATCAGCACCTGGCCACACCAAGCGCAGGACGATCCGCAGAGCCGCTTCATCAACGAGCGGGCGCACGCCAACATCCAGAAGGACGGCACCTACTCGGTGGTACCGCGCATGTGGGGCGGGCTCACCACGCCGCAGGAGTTGCGCGCGATCGCCGATGCCGCCGAGAAGTACAACGTGCCCACACTGAAGGTCACTGGCGGCCAGCGCATCGACCTGCTCGGCGTCAGGAAGGAAGATCTGCCGCGGATGTGGTCCGACTTCGCCGCTGCCGGCATGGTCTCGGGCCATGCCTACGGCAAGAGCCTGCGCACCGTGAAGACCTGCGTCGGCGCCGAGCATTGCCGTTTCGGCACGCAGCTGTCGATGAGCATGGGCGTCAAACTCGAGAAGATGCTGTTCGGCATGTGGAGCCCGCACAAGGTCAAGCTCGCCGTCTCGGGCTGTCCGAGGAATTGCGCCGAGGCGGGCATCAAGGATGTCGGTGTGATCGGCGTCGACGGCGGATATGAGTTGTACGTGGCGGGCAACGGCGGCATCAAGACCGAAGTCGCGCAGTTCCTGTGCAAGGTGCCCGATGACGATGCGGTGCTCGAATACTCGGCCGCGTTCCTGCAACTCTACCGCGAGGAGGCGCGCTACCTCGATCGCACCGTGCATTACGTGCAGCGCGCCGGGCTCGACTACATCAAGTCGCGGGTGGTGGACGATGCGGCCAGTCGCAAGGCGCTGTACGAGCGCCTGCTCTATGCCGTGCAGGATTACCGCGATCCCTGGGCGGAACGCGCCGCCGGCCTCGACAAGCACGAATTCACGCCGCTGACGCTGCATCGCCGGGGCGCGACGACCAGCGGCCAGGCGCAGCCGGCATGATCGGCGGCGAGCAAACCGGCATCGAGCCGCCTGTCATGGCCGAATGGACGGGCGTCTGCGGGCTCGACGAGATACCGCGCCGGGGTTCGCGGGTGGTGGAACTCGGCGGCATCCGGGTCGCGCTGTTTCGCACTGCCGACGACCAGGTTCATGCGCTCGAAGACCGCTGTCCGCACAAGGGCGGGCCGCTGTCGCAGGGCATCGTGTTCGACCGGCGGGTGGCCTGCCCGCTGCACGGCTGGCAGATCCGGCTCGACACCGGGCACGCCTGCGCGCCGGACGAAGGCTGCGTCAGGCGCTATCGCATCAAGGTGGAAAACGACCAGGTGTTCATCGCGGCGGACGATTGACGGAACCGCGACCGGCCGCCGGTCCGGCCGTTTCAGCGGCGGGACGGGCTGCCGGCGAACAACTGGATCGCGGCAATCGCGCCGATCACCACGAACCACACCAGCGCCCACTCGGGGATCGACATCCCGGCAAAGGTCCATTGCACCGTGGAGCAATCGCCGGCACCGCGAAAAATCATCGGCAGCGCATCGGTCAGCGGAAAGCTGTCGAGCATGAAACCGAGATCGGCGCCGCACTCGGCAACCTTGGGCGGATTGTGCTGCAGCCACGACTGGCGCACCGCCACGCTGGCGCCGGCGCCGGCCGCCAGCAGGATCAGCAGCGAATAGATTCGCCTTCCCCAGCCAGCCGGTCCGTGCAGCGCGCCGATCAGCGCAACCAGCCCCGCTGCCACGAACGCGAAGCGCTGCATGACGCACATCGGGCAGGGTTCCAGCCCCCTGGCCTGCTGCAGCCACAGTCCGAAGCCGATCAATCCGGCGCAGATTGCAAGGATCGCGGCAAAGCCGGCGCGGCGTGAGTTGAGCAATGCGTTCATGGCGACTGTAGACGATTGGGGCAGCGGAGAGTTGCCGCATTCTACCGCGAGCGCCGGAGCGGCCCGGCGCATCGTTCGCGGGCAGTCGCCGAGCCGCCGGCATTCGCGGAGTGCCCGGCCTGCGAGCCGCATGGAATGGCGATCTGCGGCAAGCGATGGCCGGAGAGGTCCATTCCATGCGGATCCCGGGCTGGTCGATGGTTGCGCGCGCGGCAAGGGGCTTGGCGCGCCGGATGATGGATCGACCGATCCGGCATTTTCGGCGCCTGGGTATGGGCCGCGCGTTGCATACACCGTTTTTACATCGGCCGGCGGAGAATCGGGGGCACTGCAGGAACCGCGAAGGCAATCGAGCGAGATGAATCCACTTCTGTCCCACGATCCCACGATCGAAACTGCCGGACCACCGGTCACCGACTGGCGCGGCCAGGCGCTGGCCTTCGCCGCCACCTGTCTGCTTGCGCTGATCCTGACGCCGCTGCACGACGTGCTCGATCACGCGAACACCGCAATGCTGTTCCTGCTGCTGGTGGCCCTCGTCGCCTTCCGGCTTGGACGCCGGGCTGCGATCGTCGCCGCCTTCGCCAGCGTCGCGCTGTTCGATTTCTTCTTCATTCCGCCGCGGTTCTCGTTCGCGGTCAGCGACGCGCAGTATCTGGTGGTGTTTGCCGTCATGCTGGTCGTGGCACTGATCATTACCCGCCTGACGGCGGGGCTGCAGCGCAGTGCCGAGGAGGCGATCGCCCGCGAGGCCCAGATGCGCTCGCTCAACGGCCTCGCGCAAGCGCTGGCCGGCGCGCTGTCGCACCAGCAAGTGGCGCAAGCGACGCGAACCTATCTTGGCGCAGGCTTTCGGGCGACGAGCTGGTTGTTCGTCGCCGGTCGCGGCGACACGGTGAAACTGGTTGAAGAAGGCAATCGCGTCTCCATGCTGGCGGAGCACGCCGCCGCGCAACGCGTGTTCAAACAACGCGAGTCGATGGAGTTCGACGACACGACCGATGGCGACGTGCATTGCCTCTATCTGCCCCTGTCGGTCGCGACGCACACGCACGGCGTGCTGGCGATCGCGATACCGCGCGAGCACGTCGGGAGCCTGACCGGGCAGCGGCCGCTGATCGAGGCCATGGCCTCGCTGGTGGCCACCGCGATCGAACGCGTACACCTGGTCGAACTGGCCCACGAATCGCAGATCGGCATGGTGTCCGAGCGCTTGCGCAGTTCGGTCCTGTCTGCGTTGTCGCACGACGTGCGCACGCCGCTTGCCGCGTTGTTCGGGCTCGCCGATTCGCTGGTCAGGGCACATCCGCCGCTGCCGCCCGCAGCGCAGGAGACGGCCGGCGCGATCCGCGACCAGGCGGCGCGGCTCGACCGGATGGTCGGCAACCTGCTCGACATGGCCCGGCTGCAATGCGGCGCGGTGACTTTGCGCAAGGAATGGCAGCCGCTGGAAGAAGTGATCGGCGCCAGCATCAAGCTGCTCGGCAGCAGCCTCGCGCAGCACGAAATCACCGTCAGCCTGCCGCGCGACTTGCCGCCGCTGGAATTCGACGCGGTGTTGATGGAGCGGGTGTTCTGCAATCTGCTGGAGAACGCGGCCAAGTATTCGCCGCCGGGGGCGCCGATCGGCATCTCGGCGCACGCGCAGCCGGATGTCGTGGTCATCGAGGTGCGCAACCCGGGAGCGGGCTTTGCTCCCGATCGGCTGCAACGCGTATTCGAGTTGTTCGAGCGCGGCGCGGCCGAATCGGTGGTGCCGGGCGTCGGCGTCGGCCTGGCGATCTGCCGTGCGATCGTCGAAGCCCATGGCGGTGGCATCGTCGCGGAGAATCCCGCCGGAGGTGGCGCCTGCGTCCGCTTCACGCTGCCGCGCGGCACGCCGCCGACGATGGAAACCGAGTCCGTTGCCGCGGGAACCGAATAAAATGAGCGAGCCGCTCGCCTGCGTGCTGGTGGTCGAGGACGAGCCGCAGATTCGCCGCGTCGTGCGTACCGCGCTGGAAGAAGAAGGCTGTCGCGTGATCGAATCCGGCACCATGACGCAAGGGTTGACCGAGGCCTCGACGCGCAAACCGTCGCTGATCATTCTCGACCTGGGCCTGCCCGACGGCGACGGCGTGCGCTTCGTCGAGGATGTGCGCACCTGGTCGGCGGTGCCGATCCTGATCCTGTCCGCCCGCTCCACCGAGAACGACAAGATCGACGTGCTCGATGCCGGCGCCGACGACTATCTGACCAAGCCCTTCTCGCTTGGCGAACTGCTGGCGCGGGTGAGGGCATTGCTGCGCCGGGCGCGGATCAGCGACGCCGACGCGTCGCCGCTGGTCGGTTTCGGCGACATCGAAGTGGATCTGCCGCGGCGCAGCGTCACACGCGGCGGCGAGCCGTTGCACCTGACCCCGATCGAATTCCGCCTGCTGTGCGCGCTGCTTGCCGGCCACGGCAAGGTGCTGACCCATCGCCATCTGCTGCGCGAGGTGTGGGGCCCCGGTTACGGCGAAAGCAATCACTACCTGCGCATCTACGTCGGCCACTTGCGCCAGAAACTCGAACGCGATCCGGCGCAGCCGCGCCATATCCTGACCGAGACCGGTGTCGGCTACCGCTTTGCCATGTGAGCCGGCGCCGCGCCGGTCGGTCGTTCAACAGACTCTTCAACCCGACTGCATCACTTCCATCACACCATGACCCAATCGACCACTGCTGCTCACTCGCGCCCGGGCACTGCGGCGCTCACGCTGGCTGCCCTTGGCGTTGTCTATGGCGATATCGGCACCAGTCCGCTCTATGCGTTCAAGGAAGCCTTCGCCGGAGAACATGGAATGAGCGCGAGCGAGCCGCATGTGCTGGCGGCGCTGTCCTGCCTGTTCTGGTCGATCATGTTGATCGTCTCGGTCAAGTATGTGTGGATCGTGCTCAAGTACGACAACGAGGGCGAGGGCGGCGTGCTCGCGCTGACGGCGCTGGCGCACCGTCTGGCGGGCGGGTCCACCGCGCTGTCGGCGGCGGTGATCGTCGCCGGCGTGTTCGCGGCGGCGCTGTTCTACGGCGATGCGGTCATCACGCCGGCGATTTCCGTGCTCTCGGCGATCGAAGGCCTGAGCGTGGCGACGCCGCAATTCGAGCACTTCATCGTCCCGCTGACGGTCGGCATCCTGGTGGCGCTGTTCATGATCCAGCGCCACGGCACCGGGCGCGTCGGCGTGTTCTTCGGCCCGGTCACCTGCGTCTGGTTTGCCACCCTTGCGGTACTCGGCGCGCTGAGCATCATCGAGACGCCGGGCGTGCTGCGGGCAATCGATCCGTCATACGCGGTGGATTTTGCGATCGCCCATCCGGGCGGCGCCTTCCTGTTGCTCAGCGCGGTATTCCTTTCGCTGACCGGTGGCGAAGCGCTGTATGCCGACATGGGCCACTTCGGCGCGCGGCCGGTGCGCCTTGCCTGGTACGGGCTGGTGTGCCCGTCGCTGCTGATCAACTACTTCGGTCAGGGTGCGCTGGTGCTGCGCCAGCCGGAGGCGGCGGCCAACCCGTTCTACCTGCTGGCGCCGGACTGGTTCCTGCTGCCGCTGGTCGGCCTGGCCACCGCGGCCACCGTGATCGCCTCGCAGGCCACCATCACCGGGGCCTATTCGATGACGCTGCAGGCCACGCGCATGGGCTACCTGCCGCGCATCCGGGTTCTGCACACCTCCGACACCGAGCGCGGCCAGATCTACGTGCCGACGGTGAACTGGCTGATGCTGGCGGCGGTGATCTATCTGGTGCTGGAGTTCCGCTCGTCCGGCGCGCTGGCCGCGGCCTACGGCATCGCCGTGTCGGGCACCATGATCATTACTACGGTGCTGGCGATCCTCGTCACCGTGAACCTGCGCGGCGGGGCGCGCATCGCGCTGCTGCTGGCGCTGGTCGCCTTCGGCCTGCTCGAGATGCTGTTCTTCGGCTCGAACCTGACCAAGATCGCGCAGGGCGGCTGGATGCCGCTGGTGCTCGGCGGCGCCATCTTCATCCTGCTCACCACCTGGAAGCGCGGCAGCCTGCTGGTCGCCGAGCAGCGCCGCGCGATCGACATTCCGATGCGCGACTTCCTGCACGGCCCGGCACCCGACGTGCCGCAGGTTCCCGGCACCGCGGTGTATCTCACGTCCGACCCGACGCTGGTGCCGAGCGCGCTGTTCCACAATCTCAAACACTACCAGGTGATGCACGAACGCACGGTGTTCCTGCACGTGGTCAACGAAGAAGTGCCGCGCGTCCATCCCGGGCAGCGGTTGCAAGTCACCGAACTTGCGCCGCGCATCTACCGTGTCGCGCTGCATTTCGGTTTTCGCGAAGAGCCGGATGTGCCGCCGGCGCTGGCGCAGGCCGGCGCGCAGGGGCTGCAACTCGACCCGATGAACACTACCTACTTCGTCGCCCGCTCGACCATCGTCGATGGCCCGGGCGCGATGTCGGGCTGGCGCTGCGCGCTCTACGGCTGGATGACGCGTCAGTCCGAAGGCGCGGCTAGCTACTTCAGGCTACCGCCCAACCGCGTGGTCGAACTCGGCACCCAGGTGCTGTTGTAGGATTTCGCCAAGGGGCCGGCCTGCGAGCCGCGTGGAATGGCGATCTACGACCACCGATGGCTGGAGAGCGCCATTCCATGCGGATCTCCGGCAGGTTGCTCGGTGCAGGCAAGGCTGCGGCCCCGCGAAGCGGCGCTGTCACCCGCAACGAACGCTCACAGCCATCCCATGCGCTTGAAGCGCCGGTACAGCAGGGCGCAGGCCACCACGATCAGTCCGAGCGCCATCGGGTAGCCGTATTTCCACTTCAGTTCCGGCATGGCCTCGAAGTTCATGCCCCAGATGCCGGCGAAGGCGGTCGCCACCGCGAAGATCCCGGCCCAGGCCGCCAGGCGCTTGGAGTTCTCCGATTCCTCGATGGTCACCATCGACAGGTTCACCTGGATCGCGGTGCCGATGGTGTCGCGCAGCGTGTCGAGCGTGCTGTTGATGCGGATCAGATGGTCGTAGACATCGCGGAAGTATTCGCGGCTGCCCTCGCAGACGGCCGGCACGCGGCCGCTCCACAGCTTGCTCGTCGCCTCCATCAGCGGCGTGACAGCGTGCTTGACGGTCATCACGCGCTGCTTGAGGTTATACAATTGTTGGACGTTGTGGCGCGCGTTGCCACGCAGGAAGATTTGCCCCTCGATGCCCTCCAGTTCGTTCTCGAGCGACTCGATGTACGGGAAGTAGCGGTCGACCACCGCGTCCAACAGCGCATAGAGTATGAAGCCGGCGCCGAGGCGCAGCAGATGCGGCTCGCGCTCGGCCCGTTCGCGCACGCTCGCCATGCTGTGCTGGCTGCGGTTGCGTACCGAGAGCACGAAGTTTCGCCCGGCGAACACGTTCACCTCGCCCACATGCAACTCGTCGATCGCGTTCAGTTCCACCGTATGCATGGTGACGAACAGGGTGTCGCCGTATTCCTCGACCTTGGGGCGCTGGTGGCCGTGGCGGGCGTCCTCGACTGCCAAGTCGTGCAGACCGAACTCGTGTTGCATCGACGCCAGTTCCTCGTCGGTGGCGTCGCGCAGCGCCACCCAGACCATGCACTCGGGCCGGCTGACGTAGGCGTCGATGTCTTCGACGTTGATGTCGGCAAGTTTCTTGCCGTCCTGGTAAGCGACGCAGTTGATCAGCATGGCGTGGTCCCGATCGAGTTTAGTCCGGCGCTGCGGACACAATGTTCTCACGTCTTGGCGGCCTTTTTCGCTCCGGCTGCGCCGAATTCAAACTCAGGATCCGGAGTGCGGCGGGCGCCGCAAGCGGCTACAGTTCGGCCATCGACTGCGGGATTTGAAACGGGACGCAAGCCACCATGCCCTCGAAGACAGACTCGCGCGCAGCCGCAACCTTGAACGACCCGCGCTGGGCCGCGGTGGTCGCGCGCGACGCCACGGCCGATGGCCGGTTCGTGTATTCGGTGAAGACAACCGGGGTGTACTGCCGGCCATCGTGCGGCGCGCGCAGGGCGCGGCCGGAGCACGTCGCATTTCACGCCACGGCGGCGGATGCCGAACACGCCGGCTTTCGGCCCTGCAAGCGCTGCATGCCGCAGCAGGAGCCGCCGGCCGGGCAGCGCGCGCTGCGGGTGGCGGCACTGTGCCGGCTGATCGAGCAGAGCGAAACTGTGCCGACACTCGCGCAACTGGCGCGCCATGCCGGACTCAGCGCCGGCTACCTGCAGCGCGAGTTCAAGGCCGTCTCCGGACTGACCCCGAAGGCCTACGCCGCGGCACAGCGCGCCCGGCGCGTTCGCGCCGAACTGCTGCGCCGCGGCTCGGTTACCGATGCGATCTACGGCGCCGGCTACAGCTCGAGCGGACGCTTCTATGACAATGCCAACCAGGTGCTGGGCATGACGCCGACCCGCTACCACCGCGGCGGCGAAGATACCGCGATACGCTTTGCTATCGGCGACTGTTCGCTGGGTGCGATCCTGGTTGCGGCCAGCGAACGCGGCGTCTGCGCGATTCTCATCGGCGACGATCCCGAGACGCTGGCGCGCGATCTGCAGGACCGCTTCGCCCGCGCCGAACTGATCGGCGGCGACGCCGTTTTCGAGCAGTGGGTCGCCAAGGTGGTGGGCCTGGTCGAAGCGCCGCGGCTGGGGCTCGACCTGCCGCTCGATGTGCGCGGCACGGCATTCCAGCAGCGCGTCTGGCAGGCGTTGCGGGACATTCCGCCGGGCGCGACCGCGAGTTACAGCGAGATCGCCCGGCGCATCGCGGCGCCCAAGGCAGTGCGCGCCGTGGCGCGAGCCTGTGCCGCCAACACGCTGGCGGTGGCGATACCCTGCCATCGCGTGGTGCGTACCGACGGCAGCCTGTCGGGCTACCGCTGGGGCGTCGAGCGCAAGCGCGCGCTGCTCGAACGCGAGGCCGGGCGATGACGAGGGACTTGTTCGACGGCCTCGGCGCCGCGGCCAGTGCGGCGCAGCCGGGAGTCGACGCGCTCGCAGCGGGAGCCGTTGTCCTGCGCGGTTTCGCGATTCCCAGTGTCGCGCGGTTGCTGGCCGATCTGGAGCATGTGACCGCCGCGGCGCCGTTTCGCCACATGGTGACGCCGGGCGGCTTTCGCATGTCGGTGGCGATGACCAACTGCGGCGCGCTGGGCTGGGTCAGCGATGGCACCGGCTATCGCTACGACGCCGTCGATCCGCAAAGCGGCGCCAACTGGCCGGCGCTGCCGGCGTCGCTGATGCAGCTCGCGCAGGACGCCGCGGCGCGAGCGGGTTTCGATGGATTCTTGCCCGACGCCTGCTTGGTCAATCGTTACCAGCCCGGCGCGCGCCTGTCGCTGCACCAGGACAGGAACGAGCGCGATATGACGGCGCCGATCGTCTCCGTGTCGCTCGGTTTGCCGGCGCTGTTCCTGTTCGGCGGCTTGCGGCGCGCGGACACGCGTTCGCGCGTGCCGCTCGGGCACGGCGACGTGGTCGTGTGGGGCGGCCCGGCGCGGCTGCGCTATCACGGCGTGCTGGCGCTCAAGGATTGCGAGCATCCGCTGCTCGGCCGCCAGCGCATCAACCTCACCCTGCGCAAGGCGGGCTGAATGGCATGCCTGAGTCAGGCAGCCCGTGCTGGGGCGGCCAGCATGCGCCGCAGTTCCGCCACGCAGGAACCGCAGGCGGTGCCGCATTTCAGGCTGGTCTGCAGCCCCTCCAGCGTCGCGCCGGCGGCGATTGCGGTGGCGATGTCCCGCTCGGCGACGTCGAGGCAGTTGCAGACGATCTTGCCGCGGGTCTTCGCTGCAGCGGGCGCTGCGGCGAGCGGCGCGAAGATCCAGCGCCGCAGGTCGTCGGCCGGTATGCGCCCGATCATGGTTTCGCGCAGCCAGTTGCCGGCTGCGATCTCGCCGGTCAGGCGCAGGCCGGCCAGTTTGCCGTCGACGATCATCGCCTTCTTGTCGATGTTGCGGCGCGCGTCGCGATAGGCGAGGCACTCGGCGGCGGGCAGGTCGAGCAGCGTGTCGATTTCGGCCAGCCATTCCCCGGGCAACGCGTCATGGTGCGCGATGCGAAGTACGGCAGCCGGCTGGTCGCGCCCGGCAAGCGCGAGCGAGGCGTAGGCGAAGCGGCCGAGCAGCGGCTGCAGGCGCTCCAGCCAGCGCAGTACCGCTTCCTGCGGCGCCACCTCTCCGATGGCAGTGCGCATTGCCAGTGCCTGAAAGGGCAGCGTCACCTTTTGCACCTGTATCGCGGCGTGCTTGAGTTCCGGCTGCTTCGAATGCGGGTCGAAGGCCTGTGGCATGAGTTCATTCACACCGGCATGCGACAAGTGGCGGCGGCCGAAATGCATCGGCAGGAAGGTCTGGCCCGGCCGCATCTCCGAGGAGGTGGCAACCCGCACCACGATCTCGCCGCGCCGCGAGCGCACGCGCACCAGATCGCCGTCGGCCAAGCCGCGCCGGGCCATGTCGTCGGCGTGCATGGCGAGGCAGGCCTCGTCGCTGTGGTTGAACAGGCGGGCGGCCTTGCCGGTGCGGCTCATTCCATGCCACTGGTCGCGCAGGCGCCCGCTGTTGAGGTGCAGCGGATGGCGGGCGTCGGTGTTCTCGGCGGTGATCCGGGTGTCGAGCTTGACGAATCGGGCGCGGCCGGATGGCGTCGCGAAACGCCCGTCGGCATACAGGCGCGCCGCCCCGCCGGCCTCGCGCGACCACGGCCACTGTTGCGGGCCGGTTTCGTCGAGTACGCTGTAGTCGAGGTCGGCGATGTCGAGATCGCGGCCACGCGTGGTTCCGGCGTGTTCGCGAAAGATCTGTTCCGGGCCGGAGTACGGAAACAGCCGGCTGGCGCGCGGGTCGTCGAGGGCATGGCCGAGACGCAACGCGAAGTCGCACGCGATCTGCCAGTCGGGCCGCGCCTCGCCGGGCGCGGCAACGGCGCGGTGCACACGGGAGATGCGCCGCTCCGAATTGGTCATGGTGCCTTCCTTCTCGCCCCAGGTTGCCGCCGGGACAATGAGGTCGGCATAGTTCGCGGTTTCGGTGTTGCGGAATGCTTCCTGCAACACGACGAATTCCGCCGCCGCCAGCGCCTCGCGTATCAGGGACTGTTGCGGCATCGACTGGGCCGGGTTGGTGCACGCAATCCACAGCGCCTTGATTTCACCGCAGCGGACCGCCTCGAACAATTCGACCGCGGTCTTGCCCGGCGTCGCCGGCAGATCGTCGATGCCCCACAGGCGGGCCACTGCGGCGCGATGGTCGGAATCGGCCGGATCGCGATGCGCCGACAGCAGATTGGCCAGGCCGCCGACCTCGCGCCCGCCCATCGCGTTGGGCTGGCCGGTGAGCGAGAACGGCCGGCGCCCGGCCTGCCGATGTGCCCGGTAGCCAGATGCAGGTGCACGAGCGCAGCCGTGTTGTGAGTGCCGTGGATCGACTGGTTGAGTCCCTGGCACCACATCGAAAGCGACGCCTGCGCCGCGCCGAACCAGCGCGCGGCCAGCACGATGTCATCGGCCGGCACGCCGCACACCTGGCTGGCCAATGCCGGCGTGATTTCACGTACGGCCTCGCGCACGGCCTCGAAGCCGTCACAGTGTTCGCGGATGAAGCGCGTGTCGGTCAGTCCTTCCCACAGCAACACGTGCAGCATCGCGTTGAACAGCACGAGGTCCGTGCCGGGCAGGATCGGCAGGTGCAGATCGGCCATCGCCGCGGTGTCGGTGCGGCGCGGATCGACCACGATGATCTTCAGATCGGGGTTGGCCGCCTTCGCATCCTCGATGCGGCGGAACACGACCGGATGTGCATACGCGGTGTTGCTGCCGGCGATCAGCAGGCAGCCGGTTTGGTCGATGTCGGCATAGCAGGCCGGCGGGGCGTCGGCGCCCAGCGTCTGCTTGTAGCCGGCAACGGCGGAGGACATGCACAGCCGCGAGTTGGAGTCGACGTTGTTGGTGCCGATCAACCCCCTGGCCAGTTTGTTGAAGACGTAGTAGTCCTCGGTGAGCAACTGCCCCGAGACATAAAGGGCAACCGAGTCCGGGCCGTGCTCGCGGATGGTTCGTGCGAACCGCGCAGCGGCATGGTCGAGCGCCAGATCCCACGCGACGCGTTTGCGGGCGCCATCGCGGGTCGTTCGTAGTTCGGGGTACAAGGCGCGGGTTTCGCGCACGGCGGTCAGATACAGGGTCGAACCCTTGGTGCACAAGCGGCCGAAATTGGCCGGGTGGTCGGGGTCGCCGCGCACGCCGACGATGCGTCCGGCGTCATGGTCGATGACGATGCCGCAGCCGACCCCGCAATAGCAGCAGACTGACCGGGTTTCGGCGCGGGTGGTCGAGGCTGGCATGTCGACTCCTGAGCAGTTCGAGCACACCGGGGGCTCCGGCGTGCAGTCGAGATTCGCCTGGGATCGACGCTGATCCGCCATCGCGCAGCCGCCATTGGCGGCGAGACGGCAAGCGGGGCGTCGCAATCGCCATGCCAGGGCCGATGTCGCGGGTGGCGGGCGAAGCGGCGGCGACCGCAATCGCTGCCACCCGTCTGTTACAGCCGTCGTTGCCAGATTGCTGCCGGCAGCCTGCGCGCGCCGTGCCGGTGCGCAGCGGCCTATGCTGGTGCGGCCGGTTCAGCCGTTCAGGCGGGTGCGCCCCTCGTCGATCGATGCGCAGCGGCCGCTCAACCAAAGCAGGGCGGCAGCCTGTTCGAGCACCGGCTGCGGGATTGGCAAGCGGCAGTCGAGCATGTCGCGGATCAGTCGGGCGTTGGACAGTGCGTCGGGCAGGTCGGGCAGCGAGGCCAGCGGCGGCGCGCCACCCTCCTCGGCCTCGGCAAGCAGCACAGGGGCGCCGTCCCGGTAGCCCATCAGCCGCGGGCGCCGCCGCGGGTTGGCGTACACCTCGCCTTCGCTGCCGCGCAGCAGCATCGCGGTCGCCTGTTCGGCCTGCAGCAGGTCGTCCATACGCAGCAAATACTCGGGATGGGTGACCGCGACTACCCGTACCGAGTGGCCGCGACACGGGTCGAGCAGCTTGGCCAGAGTGTGGCCGCTGTTGCGCAGGCCGAGCCGCGGCCGCAAGGCCAGCAGCGCCGCCAGACCGGGGCAGAGGGTTTCGAGTTGTACGCTGGCGAGCCGGGTTTCGGCAAGCTGCGCTTGCGCCGCTGCAGTATCGGCGTCCGGCCCGATGCCCAGCTCCGCCAGCAGGTCGAACGGACTGACACGGCTGTCGAAATCATGCCGTCCCTGGATCAGTACCGGCACCCCCTGGCGTGCCAGCAGCAGCGCCAGCAGCGGCATCAGGTTCGGCTGGCGGCGCGCGCCGTTGTAGGTTGGCAATACGACTACGCGCGGCGTACCCGCCGGATGGTCGAGTTGCGCGGTACGCGCATCGAGCGCCGCCCTGAAGCCGAGCAGTTCGTCGAGCGATTCGCCTTTTACGCGCAGCGCCAGCAGGATCGCGCCGAGTTCGAGTGGCGGCACCTCGCGGTCGAGAATGCGGCCGAACAGCCATTGCGCCTGGTCGCGCGTCAAAGGGTGAGCGCCCTTGGCGCCGCGGCCGATTTCCTTGATCAGCGGCGCGTAGGAGGTCGATGAAGAATCGACGGCGGGCGTTGTCGCTGCAGCGGGTTTGTCGATGCGCATGGCGCGGCCCGGTTTGGTGCGCGCCCGGCTCAGCCGCGCGCCGCAAGGCCGCAGGCGGCCAACCCCGCCCGCAGGCTGGCCGCCAGCTCGTTCATGCCGACCGATTTGTCGACGAAGCCGTCGGCCCCGGCCTGCAAGGCGCGGGCGCGCCAGCCCGGATCGTTGAGACCGGAGTACATCAGGATCGGCAAATCCGCCGCCTGAAAATCCGCACGCAGCGCGATGCAGGTGGCGATGCCGTCCATGCCGGGCATCAAGCCATCGAGCAGCACCAGGTCCGGACGCCGGTTACGGCAGAAGGCAAGCGCGGCCTGCCCGCAGTCGCATTCTTCCACCCGGTAGCCGTCCCGCATCAGCGTGTGACGGACCAGGAAGCGTTCGTTGTCGTCGTCATCCACCACCAGCACCAGCGGCGCGCGCTGCGCGGCCGGTGTCGCGGCCGGCTCAATAGCGGGCGTCAAAACCGGGGCGCCGGCAGGTTCGCCGAGCAGCGATGGATCGAGGTCGGCATAGGCGGCGAGCAGCGCGGCGACCGCCGGCCCGAGATCGGCTACCTGCGGATTGCCAGCCGCTGCCTCGAGTTGCTCACAGCGCGCGTTCAGCTGCGATGCCGGCACGCGGGCGCTGATCGACTTCAGCGTATGAGCGGCGCGCATTACCGCGACCCGGTCCGCGCCCGCGTGAGCGCGCTGCAGATCGGCCACCAGCCGGGCGGCAGACTCCCGGAACAGTGCGGCCAGCCGCGCCGGCGACAGAGTCGATGCCTGCGGCTGGGGGGAGGGCGCGTGTCCGGGCAGCCAGCGCGCAGCCAGCCGGGCCAGCATTTCGCCGGTCAGCGGTTTGGTCTCGTGGGCGTCCATGCCGGCGCCGATGCAGCGCTGGGCGACGTCGGCGCCGACCGTGCCGGTCATCGCGACTATCGGCGTGCGGTGGCCGGGCGCCTCGCCGGCACGGATGCGTCGCGTGGTCTCGAAACCGTCGATGTCGGGCAACTGGATGTCCATCAGGATCAGGTCGAAGCGACGGGAAACCGTGGCCACGACCGCCTCCCTGCCGGTCATCGCGACGCTGACGTCCAGCCCGAACGGCTCCAGCACCGCCCTGGCGATCTCGATGTTGACCGGGTCGTCCTCGACCAGCAGCACCCTGGCGCCGGGTAGCGGCGATCGGGGGTTTTCTGTGGTGGGAGGTGGTGCGGGCATGGTCGGGCCAGCTTAGGCAGGCAGGTGCTCGAATTGCGCGGCTTCGCCGGGAACGGGTATCGGCTTATCGTACATCATGCCGCCAGCGCCGGCCTTCGATTGATTACAATGGCTCGCCAAACACGGGAGGCGCAATGGAAGCCGGATTTGTCGGGCTGGGGATCATGGGTCGGCCGATGGCGCTGAATCTGCTCAGGGCCGGGCACCGGCTGCGGGTCTGGTCGCGTCGCGCCGAATCGATGCGGCCGCTGATTGATGCCGGGGCCATCGCCTGCGACAGCGCGGCGCAGGCGGCGCAAGGCGCGCAAGTCGTGTTCAGCATGGTGGCCGATGCGCCGGACGTCAAGCAGGTGGCACTTGGCGAGCGGGGCGTGGCCGACGGCGCCGCGCGCGGCTGCGTGTTCGTCGACATGAGCACGATCGCACCCGGCGCGGCGCGAAGCATTGCGGCGAGGCTGGCCGAGCGGGGCATCGACATGCTCGATGCCCCGGTTTCCGGCGGCGAGGCGGGGGCCATCTCGGGCTCGCTCACCATCATGGTCGGCGGCAACAGCAACGCTTTCGAGCGCGTGCGGCCGCTGTTCGAGTGCCTCGGCAAGTCGATCACGCTGATCGGCGATTCCGGCGCGGGGCAGGTGGCCAAGGCCTGCAACCAGGTGGTCACCGGCATATCGGTGGCGGTGATTGCCGAGGCGTTCAACTATGCCCGCGTCAATGGTGTCGATGGCGAACGGGTACGCGAGGCACTGCTGGGCGGTTTTGCCGCCAGCAGGATTCTCGACAACCATGGCGGGCGCATGCTGGCGCGCAACTTCAAGCCGGGCTTCAAGGCCTGGATGCACCAGAAGGATTTACGCATCGTGCTGGACGAGGCGCACCGCCTCGGCATTGCGCTGCCCGCCGCGGCGGCAACCGCGCAACTGTTCAACGCCATGTCCGGCAGCAGCTTGGGCGAGGACGATTCGATCGGCGTGCTCAAGCTCTACGAGCGCCTGTCGGGCGGGGTGGGACCATGAGAGTCGGTTTCATCGGACTGGGCGCGATGGGGCGCCAAATGGCCGGCCACCTGCTCCGTGGCGGGCACCAGTTGTCGGTTTTCGCGCGCCGCGCCGAAGCGGCCGCGCCGCTGGTGGAAGCCGGCGCGCGCGCGTGCACGACGCCGGCGGAAGTCGCGCGCAATGCCGATGTCGTGTTTACCATGGTTACCTCGAACGCGGATGTCGAGCAGGTGACGCTCGGCGCCGACGGCATCGTGCAGGGCGCCGCCGCCGGCAGCGTGGTGGTCGACATGAGCACCATCGCGCCGTCGACCGCGCGACGCATCGCGCAAGGTCTGGCGGCGCGCGGCATCGACATGCTCGATGCGCCGGTATCCGGCGGCACTGCCGGTGCGGCGGCGGCCACGCTGGCGATCATGGTCGGCGGCCGGCGCGAGGTCCTGGAGCGCGTGCGGCCGCTGTTCGATCTGCTCGGCAAGACCATCGTGCATATCGGCGATCACGGCGCCGGGCAGGTCGCCAAGGCATGCAACCAGATCATCATGGTCAGCGTGCTTGAGGCGGCGGCCGAAGCCTTGCACCTGGCCAACGCGGCCGGCGTCGATGCCGCCAAGGTGCGCGAGGCGCTGCTCGGCGGCTCGGCGCAGTCGCGGGTGCTCGATCTGTTCGGCGCACGCATGGTGGCGCGCGATTTTCGCCCCGGGGTCGAAGCCCGGCTGCATCACAAGGATTTCGGTCTGGTGCTGCGCGAGGCGGCCGACCTCGGCGTGCCGCTGCCGATCAGCGCGCAGGTGTGGCAGCAGTTGAACGCGCTGATGGGCCGCGGCATGGCGCATGACGACACCGCCAGCCTGCTGCGCGTGCTCGAAGCGCAGAGCAGGTCGGGCGAGACCGGCGATTCATGAGACCGCTGCGGCGTGCCGCGGTCGCGGTCCTGTTTTGCCTTGCGACAATGCTGGGCGGCTGCGCCGCGATGACAATGAAATCGCCGGAGGTGGTGCTCGCCGGCGTGACGATCGAGGAGTTCGGCCTGCGGGAGCAGCGGCTGGGCCTGAAGCTGCGGGTGTCCAACCCCAACGACGCCGATCTGCCGATCGACGCTGTGAGCTTTACGGTCGATGTGAACGGGCAGAAGTTCGCGACCGGCGTGTCGACCAGGCCGGTCACCGTTCCACGTTTCGGTGAAGCGCTGCTCGATCTTTCGGCCGTCAGCACGCTGGGTACCTTGCTGCGGCAGTTCGGCGAACTGACCAGGAGCGGTCGCGATAGCGTCGAATACCGCATCCATGGCCGCTTCAATGGCGGCGGGTGGAACGGCGTGCCGTTCGACTCGAAACGCGAGTTCAAGCTGTCTACGCTGCCGCTGTTCCAGGCGCCTCGGCAGCGGGCGCCGTCCGATTCCCTGTAGTGCCCGGCGCAGCCAGCCAGTGGCGCAGCGCCTGCTGCAGGTCGGCGCGGCGGAAGGGCTTGGCCAGGTAGTCGTCCATGCCGGCGTCGAGGCAGCGTTCGCGGTCGCCGCGGATGGCATTGGCGGTCAGCGCGATGATCGGCACCCGCGGCAGTGCGCGGGCCTTCTCGTGCTGGCGAATGCGCTGCGTGGCTTCGAAGCCGTCGATCTCCGGCAACTGGCAGTCCATCAGGATCAGGTCGAATTTCTCCTGCGTTGCCGAGTCCACCGCCTCGCGGCCGTCGACGGCCATCGCGATCGACAGGCCGAGTTCGCCCAGCATGGCCAGTGCGATCTCGCGATTCACGGCGTTGTCTTCGACCAGCAGGATGCGGGCGTTCGGGATCTCGCGTTCCGGCGCAGTGGCAACAGCGGGCTGCGCGCGGGGCGCCACGGCAGTCGGCAGATCGAGCACGAAATGGAAGACCGACCCCTGCCCGGGCTGGCTTGCCACCCCGATCGACCCGCCCATCAGTTCCACCAGTTGGCGCGAGATGGCCAGCCCGAGTCCGGTGCCGCCGTGGCGCCGGGTGTCGGATTGATCGACCTGGCGGAACGGTTCAAACAAGCGCGCCTGGTTTTCCTGTGAAATGCCGACGCCGGTATCGTGCACCGCAAAGCGGATTCGTGACGGCGAAGCCGGCTCAGGCGCGGGTTCGGCGTTCACTTCGAGGGTGACGCTGCCGGCTTCGGTGAACTTGATCGCGTTGCCGAGCAGATTGTTGAGCACCTGCTTGAGGCGGCCGGCGTCGCCGAGCACCCACTCGGGCAGTGCCGTCGCGATGTCGACGGCAAGCTTGAGACCGCGTTCCTGCGCCCGGGCGGCGAGCAGGTCGGCGACTTCACGCAGCGTGCGGCGCAACTCGAACGGCTTGTGATCGATATCGAGTTTGCCGGCCTCGACCTTGGCGAAGTCCAGCACGTCGTTGAGCAGCCCGAGCAGGTGTTCGCCCGACGCGTTCACCGTATCGAGTCGCTGCTGCTGCTGCGTATCGAGCCGGGTCGCCCGCAGCAGTTGCGTCATGCCGAGGATGCCGTTGAGCGGCGTGCGAATCTCGTGGCTCATGTTGGCGAGGAACTGCAGCTTGGCCCGGCCCGCGGCTTCGGCGGCCCGCAGCGCGGCTTCGCGTTCTTCGGCGATACGCGCGTTCTCGAAGCGCAGCGTCAGCATCTCGCTGGTGTTGCCGACGCTGGTGCGCGAATTGACCACGACGATCAGGGCGAAGAAGCCGATCGAGGCGCCGAGCGGAATGCCCAGTTCGCCGCCCATCAGCGGCAGGTAGATCGCGGCCGGAAGCAGTACCGGGAGCGCCAGCGCCAGATAGGCGATCCACGCGCTGTTGAGGGTGAATAGCCCCACGGCGGCCGTGCCGACCACGAAAACCGTGATGATCGCCTGATACTCCGGCCGATCGTGCGGATAGAGCAGCGTGCCCATCAGGCCCCAGATGCTGCCGGCGATGGCGGTGAGGAAGACGAAGCGCGCCAGCCAGTAGCGCGACTGCGCCGGGGCGGGCCGCTTGCGCCGGTAGGCGAGGATGTCGAGAAACCGCACTACCGTCACGCCGTTGTTGAGCGCCAGCCAGGGCAGCAGCAGATGCGTCGACACGACACCGCGCAGCGTCAGGAAAACGATAAACGAGAACGCCACCGCGGTCGCCAGTGTCCGCGGCGTCAGGCGATAGAGGAGGGCGACCCGCTCGGCCTCGACCAGGCGCGCTACGCTGCGGTCGGCGGCGGTTGTTTCGGAGGATAGGCGCACGCGGTTGTCTGGACAGGCTCGGGTCCGGGTTGACGGGCAGTGCCGGCGCCCTCGCCGGAATCTCCCCATCCGTCGATGCCTAACGGCAGGGCGGGCGAAAGCTTGATCGCCGCTCCGCGGACTCAGCCTGCGGGCTGGCCGTAGGTCGCGAATTTCTCCACGATCAGGCGCATTTCGGCGTCATCGAGCACCTGTGGCGGTCCGATCTGGAGCGTGCGCCAATACTGCTCGCACAGCGCCTCGAATTCGATCGCGAGCGCCAGCGCATGGGGCAGGTCGCGCCCGAACACCAGCATGCCGTGGTTGGCGAGCAGGCAGGCGCAGCGGCCCTCGAGCGCTTCGAGCGCGGCCTCCGACAGCGCCTGGGTGCCGAAGGTGGCATAGCGCGCGCAGCGCACGTCGCTGCCGCCGAAGCGCGCGATCATGTAGTGAAAGGCCGGGATCGGCCGGCCCTGGCAGGCCAGCGCGGTGGCGAATGGCGAGTGCGCATGCAGCACGGCGCCGGCCTCGGCGCGCTGCAGGTAGATGTCGCGATGAAAGCGCCACTCCGACGACGGCAACAGACGGCCCTGATGGCGGCCGTCGGGCGTCATGAAGACCATGTCGCCGGGGTTCGCGGCGTGGTTGTCGACGCCGCTGGGTGTGATCAGGAAACCGGCGTCCGCAGCGATTGCGCAACGGACGCTGAGGTTGCCCGCGGTGCCGCGGTTGAGCCCCTGTGCCTGCATCGCGCGCGCGCTGTCGAGCAGCGCGCGGCGCAATTCAGCGGCGGGGCTCACGCAGCATCCCTGCCTCAGGCCGCCGGCGGAATCCGCAGCACCTGGCCCGGATAGATTTTGTCCGGGTGGGAGAGCATCGGCTTGTTGGCTTCGAAGATTGCCGGGTACTTCGACGCATCGCCGTATTGCTCCTTGGCGATCTTGGAAAGCGTGTCGCCCCTGACCACGGTGTAATACGTCGCCTCGGGTTCCGCCGCCGCCACCGTCATGTCATCGTAGACACCCAGCACGCCGCTGACATTGCCGGCCGACAGGATGATCTTTTCCTTGGTCGATTGGTCCGGTGCGCAACCCGACACGGTCACGTAGTTGCCGTCGAATTTGACCCCGAGATCCTGGCACGACAGCCCCATGGTCTCGATATAGGTCCTGATCGCGCCGGCTGCAGCGGCATTGGCGGCATCGACGTTGGCCGGCGTCGGCGCGGCGGCGGCGGCATCCTGGGCGGCCTTGGCTTCACCGCGTCCGAACAGCTTTTCTCCGGCTTCCTTCATGAATGCGATAAGTCCCATCGTCGTTCTCCTCTGTTTCGGGCCAGGTTGCGACCCTGCTTGGTGAAACAATCAAACTACCACACGTGAATGCAATCCGGACACGCGCCGCGGCACGCGCCACAGTTGCTTACACTGCCGCGGCCAGTTCGCCGATCTGTCCGGGCGCAACGCAACCGCGTTCGGTGATGATGCTGCGGATCAGGCGCGCCGGCGTCACGTCGAATGCCGGGTTGCTGACCGCCGTATCCGGGTCCAGCAGCGAGACTTCCGCCAGGCCGCCCTGCGCGTCGCGGCCGGCGATGCGGCGTACTTCCTCGCCCGACCGCTGCTCGATCGGGATTGCAGCGCCGTCGGCCGCCTTGCGGTCCACCGTGGATAGCGGCGCCGCGACATGGAACACAACGCCGCAGTCGTGCGCCGCCAGCGCCTTGAGATAGGTGCCGATCTTGTTCGCCGTGTCGCCATTGGCGGCGATGCGGTCGGCGCCGACGATCACCAGATCGACTTCGCCGCGCATCAGCAGATGGCCGGCGGCGTTGTCGGCGATCACCGTGTGCGCGACGCCGGCCTGGGCCAGCTCCCACTCGGTCAGCAGCCCCTGGTTGCGCGGGCGCGTCTCGCTCACCCAGACTTCGACCGCGATGCCTGCGGCATGGGCGGCGTAGATCGGCGCCAGCGCGGTGCCGTGTCCGGCGGTGCCGAGCCAGCCGGCATTGCAGTGGGTCATCACCCGCACCCGGCCGTGCGCGGCGGCAACCGCCTGCAGCAGCGCCAGGCCATGGCGGCCGATTTCGCCATTGGCAAGCGCATCCTCATCGGCGATCGATTGGGCCTCGCGCCAGGCCAGGTCGCGGCGAACGTCGGCCGGGCCGGCGTGCAACGCGTTTCGCATGCGATCGAGCGCCCAGTTCAGGTTGACCGCGGTGGGGCGGGTGGCGCGCAGCGTGGTCAGTGCGTGCGACAGCGTTTGATCGTCGTCGCCCGCCTGCAGCGCCAGCGCGACGCCGAAGGCCGCCGTCACGCCGATCAGCGGCGCACCGCGCACCTGCATGCTGCGGATCGCCTGCGCCGCCTCGTCGAGCGTCGCCAGATCGCGATAGACGGTCTGCCACGGCAGCAGCGTCTGGTCGAGAATGCGCACGCGGCCGGCATGCGGATCGCCGGCGATGGTTTGAAACGCGGTTTGCATGGGCAGCGAGGGTTAGCGTGAAGGGTTGGAGCCGGGCGCCCATTCTGCCAGAATCGCGCGGTCCCCCCCGTTTGCCACAGGTTCGCCATGCCGACGTTCCCCGGCCGCATCGAATCCCGCCTGCCGCGTGTCGGCACCACGATCTTCACCGTGATGTCGCGGCTGGCGGCCGAATGCGGCGCGCTCAACCTGTCGCAGGGCTTTCCGGACTTCTCCGCGCCGCCTGAACTGTTCGACCTTGTCGCCAGGCACATGCACGCCGGGGCCAACCAGTATGCGCCGATGGCCGGCGTGCCGGCGCTGCGCGAGGCGATCGCCGCGAAGATCGAGGCGCTCTCCGGCGCGCACTACGATCCCGAGCATGAAATCACCGTCACGGCCGGCGGCACCCAGGCGATCTACACGGCGGTGGCCTGCCTGGTGCGGCCGGGCGACGAGGTGATCGTGTTCGAGCCGGTCTATGATTCCTACGTGCCGGCGATCGAACTGAACGGCGGCATCGCGCTGCGCGCGCAGTTGCGCCATCCTGACTACCGGCCGGACTGGGCGCAGGTGCGCGCGCTGGTCACGCCGCGCACCCGCATGATCATGATCAACACGCCGCACAACCCGAGCGGGGCCGTGTGGAGCGCGCAGGACATGGCGCAGCTTGCCGAAATCGTGCGCGGCAGCGACATCGTGATCGCCGCCGACGAAGTGTATGAACACATCCTGTTCGACGGCCTGCGCCACGAGAGTTGCGCCCGCCACGCCGAGCTGGCGCAGCGCAGCTTCGTCATCAGTTCGTTCGGCAAGACCTTTCACGTGACCGGCTGGAAGGTCGGCTACGTCGCCGCGCCGCGCGCGCTGATGGAAGAGTTCCGCAAGGCGCACCAGTTCATCGTATTCACCGTGAATACGCCGGTGCAACTGGCGCTGGCCGAATGGCTGCGGGACGCCAGCCGCTACCTCGAACTGGCCGCCTTCTACCAGGCCAAGCGCGACGCCTTTCGCGCCGGGCTCGCCGCCTCGCGCTTCGACCTGCTGCCCTGCGCCGGCAGCTACTTCCAGCTCGCCTCCTATGCCGCGATCGGCGACGAGCCCGACACCCAACTCGCCGAACGCCTGACGCGCGAAATCGGCGTCGCCTCGATTCCGGTCTCGGTCTTCTACGACCCGCCGCAGCAAAACCGCGTGTTGCGCTTCTGCTTCGCCAAGAACGACGACACGCTGGCGCGGGCCTGCGAGCGGCTGGCAAGACTGTAGCGCAAAAGCATCGGCCTGGGGAGCCGCATGGATAGGCGGTCTACGAGCATGCAAGGCTGCGGCCCTTATCCGGTGCGGCTTTCCGGGATGCCATGTCTGCAAGCCAATGCCGGCGCGGCTTCCAGGCTGCCCTCAATCGGTCAGTAATGCGGCGGAATGTCGTCCTGCGGGTTGCGCGGTTCGGCTGGAAGGCTGGCCTGAACCTGCTGGCGCATGACGCGCAGTTCCTGCCGCAACTGGTCGATTTCCTGCTGCTGGCGATAGACGGTGCGGTTGAGCGCGTCGAGCAGATCGTCGGCGAAGCAGAGTTTGACTTCCAGTTCGGTGATGCGTGCTTCGATGGTGGAATCGGCCGGCATCTCACTTGGCCAGAACTTGCAGCGTGACGCCGCGGCATTGCACCGACTGCCCGGCGCGAATCTTGGCGGTCTTGCGCGTTTCCGCCACGCCGTCGACCGTGACTTCGCCTTGGCGACGATGCGCTTGCCCTGCCCGCCGCTGTCGGCAATGCCGGCGAGTTTGAGCAGGTTGCACAGTTCGATGTAATCGGCATTCAACTGAAACGGTGTGCTGTTCACGGCATTCCTGTCGGTTGGCGGTGCGGCGCCGGTCCTTGCGCCCGGCCCGCCCTTGATCGGGCGCAAGACGTGCGCCGAGCGGCTGGCGTAGCATGTCCATGATATCGGAGTTGCAACCGGCCGCGTTCGCCGGCTGCGGCCGCAAGCGGGGGATCGATGGACTTTGTCGTCAATGCGTTGCAAAGCGGGCTTGCCAGCCTGGCGTCGTATCTCGCCGCCCATGTGCTGCTGTGTCTGGTGCCGGCGTTTTTCATCGCCGGTGCGCTGTCGGCGCTGGTGCCGCAGCAGTCGGTGGTGCGCTTTCTCGGGCCGGATGCGCCGCGCTGGATCGCCTATCCGGCTGCGGCGGGCGCCGGCAGCCTGCTGGCGGTGTGTTCCTGCACCGTGCAGCCGCTGTTTGCCGGCATCTACCGCAAGGGCGCCGGACTCGGGCCGGCGATCACCTTTCTGTTCTTTGCGCCGGCAGCCAACATCCTGGCCTTGTCGTATACCGGGGTTGCGCTGGGTGCGCAGTTCGCGATTGCGCGGGTGGTGCTGTCGCTGTGCTTCGGCGTGGGCATCGGCCTGATCATGGCGCTGCTTTTTCATCGCGACGACGTGGCACGGCTGGCCGACGCGGCGGCCTTTGCCGGCGATCAGGGCATCGCGCGGCGCAGCGTGGTTTTTCTGCTGGCGCTGATCGCCCTGCTGATCGCCGGGACGCTGAAGGTGGACCTGCTCACTGCGCGCCTGGTCAGCGTTGACGTTGCATTGCCGGCGGCCGGGATCGCGCAGGCGCAACTCGATCTGTTGCTGCCGGTGGATACGCTCAAGGGCGACGAAGGCTTGAGCCTGCAAGGCGTGGCGCTGATCGCGCTGCTGGCGGCAATCGGCGTGGCCGCATGGCGCGGGCTCGGCAAGGTCGACGAGGGTTTCAATCGATGGACCCCCGTGAGTCTGTGGCTGATCGCCGGTACGCTGGTGTTTGCCGCGCTCGGCGTACAGGCCGCGGCCGACGGCCTGCGCCTCACGCTGACCGGCCGCAGCGTGGCGGTGGCGCTGCTGCTCGCGTCGCTGCTGCCGCTGGCGCGCCGGCTCGATGCGTGGGATGTGCAGCAGTGGCTGTGGGAAACCTGGCGCTTCGTTCGCATGATCTTTCCGCTGCTGGTGGTCGGCGTGTTCCTGGTCGGCGTGATCCGCGTGTTCATCCGGCCGGAATGGATTCAGGCGATTGCCGGTGCCAATACGCTTGGCGGCAACCTGGCCGGCGTGGCCTTTGGCGTAGTGATGTACTTTCCGACGCTGGTCGAAGTGCCGATCGCCCGGATGTTCCTCTCGCTGGGCATGCACCCCGGTCCGCTGATCGCCTACCTGATGGCCGACCCGGAACTGTCGCTGCAGAGCATCCTGATCACCTCGGCCATCATCGGCAAGCTCAAGGCGTGGACCTACGTCGGCCTGGTGGCGCTGTTCGCGACCGTGTCGGGCCTGGCCTACGGCGCCTGGGTCGATGGCGTGTCGATCGCATGGATCGCGCTGGGCATAGCGACGTTCGTCGGCATCCTGATCGCGGCGTTGCAGGTGGTCGAGAGACTGACGGTGCCGGCAAGCGCCTGAAGCGGATTCGCATTTACGGAGAAGGTGCATGGACATCAAGATACTCGGCAGCGGCTGCGCGAAATGCCAGCGGCTCGAACAACTGACCCGCGAGGTGGCGGCGGACCTCGGCATCGAGGCGCAGTTCGATCATGTGCGCGACATGGCGAAGATCATGGAATACCCGGTGGTCTGCACCCCGGCGCTGGTAATCGACGGCGAGGTCAAGGCCGCCGGCCGCATGCCGTCCAAGGAAGAGATCGGCCGCTGGCTCGGCAAGGCCTGAGTGGGCCGGCGCGCGCACGACGCGGCGAAGGGCGGCGCAGGCAGTCCGCGAGTGCGCGGCCGGCCGCACGCCGCGCCGCCACGCACCGCAATGGCATCGCGCAGAACAAGGCGGGGTGCGGCTCGCGGGGCAGCAGGCATCGACGCGTTTTGCGGCATAATCGCAGGGCCATTGCGCATGGCGGATTCGGAGCGGACGCCGCCGCCCGTGGCGCGACGGCCCGACGCGCGCTGCCACCCCTACTTCGACCAGCAAAAGGAAGATTCAAGAGATGAAAAAACCCGGCCTGATCGCCGCGATCGCGGTGCCTGTCGTCCTCGCCTATCCACTGTCCTCCTGGGTGCTCGGCAAGCAGGTCGAGACGGCGCTTGCCGATCAGTACAAGCAACTCGAAGCCCTGCCCTACATCAAGGTCATCGACCGCAAGTACGATCGCGGCGTGTTCGCCTCGACCGAAGTGGTCACCTACGAAGTCATGGGCGACATGTTCCGCGCAATCGAGAAGGCGCAGAAGGAAGCCGCCAAGCAGGCGGCAGAGCAAGCCGCGGTCGGCGATCCAGAGGCCGCCAAGGGTGAAGCCGCGCCCGCCCCCGCCCCGAAGGCGACGGCGGCACTGCTGCCGCTGCGCTTTACGACGCGTTCCGAAATCAAGCACGGGCCGGCACCTGGCTTGTCGACCATCGCCGCGGCGGTCGCCGACAGCGAACTGACGCTCGACGGCCCGATGCAGCAGGAACTGGCCAAGCTGCTCGGCGACAAGAAGCCGCTGACTGCCCATACGGTCTTTCGCTTCGACGGCGGCGGCAATTCCGCGATTGCCAGTCCGGCCTTTGCTGTCGATATTCCGGGCGAAGAACCGGGCAAGGTCAGCCGCATGTCGTGGCAGGGTTTCACCGCGAACGTCGACTTCACCAAGAATCTGCAGAGCTACACCATGAGCGGCGAGGCGCCCAAGCTCGAGATGCTCGACGCCAATGGCATTGCGGCGGTGATGACCGGGCTGAAATTCAGCGGCGAGCAGACGCGCATTTTCGACGACGAGCCGCTGCTCTATTCCGGCACCCAGCGCTTCACCATGGCGCAGATGAGCATCGCCGACAAGAATGGCAAGGAGCAGCCGGTGCTGCTCAAGCAGATTGCCTACGACATCGCCATGCCGGCCAGCGGCGAGTTCCTCGACATGGTGGCGAAGATGGGCGCCGAAGGCGTGCAGGTCGGCGACCAGAACTATGGGCCGGCGCATTACGATTTCTCGCTCAAGCACCTGCATGCGCGCACCGCAGCGAAACTCTATCGCGCGATGATAAAGATGTATTCCGATCCGGTGGCGCTCGCCGACCCGGCCAAGGCGCTTGGGTTGCTCGCCGAACCGGGTCTTGAATTGCTCAAGCACAATCCGGAATTCCGCATCGACCGCCTGAGCTTCAAGTCGCCGCAGGGCGAGGCGGTGGTTTCCGCGACTGCAAAACTGAAGGACACCAAGCCGGAAGATTTCTCCAACCCGATGATGTTGCTCGCCAAGCTTGACGCCAGCGCCGACCTCGCCCTGCCCGAGAGCCTGCTGGCCAGCATGTCCGGCGGTCCGATGGACGCCGGCGAGGGCGAAGAGAAGCCGGACCCGGAGACCGCCGCGCTGCAACAGCAGCAGAAGCAGCAGATGGTCGAGCAGCAACTCGCCGCTTTTGCCGAGCAGGGTTACATCACCCGCGGCAATGGTCTGGTCAAATCGAAGATCGAATACCGCGAGGGCAAGCTGAGCGTCAACGGCAAGCCGTTCAACCCGATGGCGATGGGCGGCGCCGGGCCGGCCGAGCCGATGCCCGAGGCGCCCCCGCCGGTGATGGCGCCGCCGTCCATGCCACCCGCCGCGCCACCCGCTGCGGCGCCGAGGAACTGACGGCGACTGGTCCGCAGCACGGCCGGTTGTCGCGCAGCGCGACGCCGGCCTTTTTGGGGTAGCAGAGGCCGGCCGTGCCCCGGTCGCTTCGAATCATCCCCCGAATACCGCCTGCCACAGCGCCTTGACCGCGCCGATGCGTCCGGCCATGCCCTCCGCATCGACCCGCGCGTAGCGCGCGCCGTTCAGGCGCAGGCCGTGCTGCAGGTGGCGGTATTCGCGATAGGCATCGCGCACCTGTTCGGCAAGCTCGCACGGAATCAGGCCCAATTCGCCGGCAATGCCGAGCAGGGCGATGTTGCCGAGGTTGCCGGTCAGGCGCGGGTGCTGGTGCGCGTGGCCGAGCACCAGAAACTGGACGATGAATTCGACATCGATCAGCCCGCCGCGGTCATGCTTGAGATCGAACTGCCCGCTGCTGTTGGTGTGGTTGTCGACCATCTTCTGGCGCATTGCCAGTACCTCGTCGCGCAGCGCGGCCAGATCGCGCGGCTTGCGCAGCACGTCGATGCGTATCGCCTCGAACGCCGCACCGAGTGCGGCATCGCCGGCCGAGAACCGGGCGCGCGTCAGCGCCTGGTGTTCCCACACCCAGGCCGCTTCCATCTGATACGTGCGAAAGGCTGCCAGCGAACTGACCAGTTGCCCGGCGTCGCCGTTGGGGCGCAATCGCAGGTCGGTTTCGAACATCGTGCCGGCCGGTGTCGCGCTCGACAGCCAGGTATTCATGCGCTGCGACAGGCGCGAGTAAATGTCGCGCGCGTTCGGGTCGTCGTCGTCGAACAGGAAAACGATGTCCAGATCCGAGGCGTAGCCGAGTTCCTTGCCGCCGAGCTTGCCGTAGCTCACCACCGCAAAGCGCGGCGCGTCGCGATGGCGCTGGCGCAGCTTGCGCCAGGCGCCGACGATGGTCAGCTCGATCATGATGTCGGCGAGCTTGGAAAGGTGGTCGGCGAGGTGCTCGACCGTCAGCAGCCCGGCCAGATCCTGGGTGAGCAGGCGGAACACCTGCGAATGGTGCGCCTCGCGCATCAAATCCATCTGGCGCTCGGTGTCCGGCTCGATCGCGTCCAGGCTGGCGGCGAGGCCGTCGCGGAAGACTATCCAGTCGGGCGCCGCCTCCAGGGTGCGCGGGTCGAGCAACTCGTCGAGCAACAGCGGGTGGCGAGTCAGATAATCGGCCGCCCAGCTCGATGCGCTCATCAGGTCGGCGACCTTGCGCAGCGCCTGCGGGTACTGCTGCAGCAGCGCGAGGTAGGCGGCGCGCCGGCTGATCGCATCGAGCAGCGCCAGGCTGCGCGTCAGCGTGATATCGGGGTTGGGCGTCAGCCCGCAGGCCTCGATCAGCCGCGGCACCAGCGGATCGAAGCGCGCCCGCACCTGCGCCGGCATCTGCCGATAGCGGCCGCCGCCACGCAGGTCGGACAGCCGCTGTGCCGCCGCCACCGGGTCGGCAAAGCGCCGGCACGCCAGTTCGGCGGCGCACAGATCGACGTCGCAGGCGCCCGCCCACAGGCGATCGAGTTCGTGGCCGTCAACCTCGGGCTGTGCGAACACTGCACCGAAATGACGGCCGACGCGATCGCGATGGCCATCTAGATCGGCCAGCAGCGCGGCGTAATCGGGAAAGCCCATGCCCGTTGCGATCAGCGCCTGGTCCTCGGGGCGTTCCGGCAAGCGGTGGGTCTGCGCGTCGTCGAGATACTGCAGCCGGTGTTCGACGCGCCGCAGGAAATCGTAGGCGGCTGACAGTTCCTGCACTGCCCCGGCATCCAGGTTGCCGCGCTGGGCGAGCCGCGCCAGCACCGGCAGGGTCGGGTGAATCTGCAGGCTGCGGTCGCGTCCGCCGCGAATCAGCTGGAACACCTGGGCGATGAACTCGATTTCGCGGATGCCGCCCGGGCCGAGCTTGACGTTGTCGGCCATGTCGCGTCGGGCGACTTCATCGCGGATCTGCGCGTGCAGCTCACGCATCGCGTTGATGGCGCCGAAATCGAGATACTTGCGGAAGACGAACGGGCGGACGATCGCGGCCAGTTCCTCGTCGTGCTCGCCGGTCATCGGGCGCGCCTTGATCCAGGCGTAGCGCTCCCATTCGCGGCCCTGGGTGATGAAGTAGTTCTCCAGCATGTCGAAGCTGGCCACCAGCGGCCCCGAGTCGCCGTTGGGGCGCAGCCGCATGTCGACGCGGAACACCTGGCCGTCGCCGGTCACCTCGGACAAGGCACCGATCAACTGCCGGCCGAGCCTGTTGAAAAACTCGAAGTTGCCGATCGGATGCGCGCCATCGGTCTCGCCATCGTCGGGATAGGTGAAGATCAGGTCGATGTCGGAGGAGACGTTCAGTTCGCGTCCGCCCAGCTTGCCCATGCCGATCACCACGAAGGGCTGGACGCGGCCTTCGCCATCGCGCGGTTCGCCGTGGCGGGCAACCAGCGGCGCGCGCAACACGCGTATCGCCTCGGCAACCGCCAGGTCGGCGAGCTGGGTCATCGTTTCGGTCACTTCGGCAAGCGGCGCCAGACCGCCCAGGTCGCGCACCAGCAAGTGGGTGAGCGTTCTCGCACGCAGGGCGCGCAGCGCCGGGCGCAGGCTGTGCTCGTCGAGCGGCGGCTGGGCGAGACAAGCCTGCATCGCGCCGCGCTGGAAGGGCTGATCGACGCTCTCCAGCAACTGGCCCGCCAGTGCGTGCCGCGCATCGAGCGAACGGCGCAGAAAGCGGCTGATACCCAGCGCGTGTTGCAGAAGCTTGGCGTTGCCGGGATTGGAAGTCATCGGATGGCGATCAGGTTAAAATGTCGGCTCTGTTGGACGCACTGGCCACGCGCGCGCAAGCTGGCGATTGCCTGCGAGCGCCAGCCAGTGCGGATTGTATGCGAGCCGCAAAGGCGTGCCGATCCCATTGCCGACAGACTGCAACCCCAACGAATGCACGCAGATACCGAAACGCCGCCGCCAAGCGGTGACCCTTCTCCCGTCGCTTCCCCACCGGTACGCCCGCCAGCGTCTCGCGTGCGGCGGTTTCTCGGCGCTGTGGTGTGGCTGGCAGTGTTCGCATGGATCGCCTTTGCTGCGCTGGCAGTGGCGACGCGCGAGTTGGTGCTGCCGCGGATCGACAGCTACCGCGACGATATCGCCAGGCAGATTTCGGCAGCGCTGGGTTCCCGGGTGGAGATCGGCCGCATCGATGCCCGCTGGGTCGGCATCCGGCCGCATCTCGACCTCGGCCAGGTCAAACTGCTCGACAAGCAGGGGCGAGTCGCGCTGGAACTCGGATTGGTCCGCACCAGCCTGTCCTGGGAGTCTCTGGCGGCCCGCCAGTTGCGCCTGCACCGGCTGGAGGTGGACGGCCCGGAACTGCAGGTCCGCCGCGACGCTGCCGGGAAGATCTTCGTCGCCGGCATCGAGCTTTCCAGCCAGGGCGGCGACAGCGGTCTGGCCGACTGGCTGCTGGCGCAGGACGAAGTGGTGGTGCGCGGCGCGGTGGTGCGCTGGATCGACGAGCGCCGCGGCGCACCGGAACTGGCGCTGCGGGCGGCCAATCTGCGCCTGGTCAATCGCGGTTCGCATCACCTTGTCGGGCTGACTGCCGAGGCGCCGCACGGCTATGCCGAGCCGATCGACCTGCGCTGCGATTTTCGCGGCCGCAGCTTCGATCGCCTCGACGACTGGCGCGGGCAGGCCTATCTGGCGGTTGACCGCGCCGATCTGGCGATCTGGCGCAACTGGGTCGATTACCCGGTCGATCTGCCGCAGGGCAGGGGCGGGGTGCGGCTGTGGGCCGAGGTCGCCGGCAAGCGGCTGGCCGGCGTCACCGCCGATGTCGCGCTCGACGATGTGCAACTACGGCTGCGCGACGACCTGCCGATGATCGACCTGGTCGCGCTGCACGGCCGGATTGCGGCCAAGCTGCCGCCTGAAGGTTTCGAAGTCAGCGCGCGCCAACTGTCGCTGGCGACCCGCGACGATCTGCAGCTCAAGCCCGTGGATCTGCAACTCGGCTGGCGCCAGGGCAGCGGTGACAAACCGCCGCACGGCGAACTCAGCGCCAGCGAACTCGATCTGGCGGCCCTCACGCAACTGGCGGGCAATCTGCCGCTCGACCCGGAAACGAGGCGCGCATTGGCCGAGTTCGCCCCGCGCGGCAAGGTGTTCGACCTGCGCGCCGGGTGGACCGGCGACCGCGACAAGCTTGCCGCCTGGCAGGGCCGCGCCCGGTTTGCCGATACCGCATTGCAGGCGCGCGGGCTGCTGCCCGGCTTCACCGCCGTGTCGGGCACGATCGACGCGTCGCAGGCCGGTGGGTCGGCCACGCTCAGCGGTCGCAAGGCCTCGGTGAGCCTGCCGCGGGTGTTCCCCGAGCCGCGCATCGCACTCGACGAACTCGATGCGCAGGTGCACTGGCGTGTGGACGACCAGCGCGTCGAAGTGACGTTCCCCAAGGTCGATTTTGCCAACCCCGACATTGCCGGAAGCGTGGCCGGGCAATTCATCTCGCGGCCCGATTCGGCCAGTTCAGCCAATTCGGCCAATTCGACCCACTCGCCGGGTGACATCGACCTGACCGGCAGTTTCAGGCGCGGCAAGGCGGCCGAGGTCTGGCGCTATCTGCCGTTCGTCGCCGGCGAACTGACGCGCGCCTGGGTCAAGTCGTCGCTGCATGACGGCCAGGCCGAGAACATCAAGCTGCGCGTCAAGGGCGACCTGCGGGAATTTCCGTGGGTTCGCGACAAGGGCGGCGAATTCCGGGTTGCCGCGGACTTTACCGGTGCCCGGTTGGGCTATGCGACCGGCTGGCCCGAGCTGACCAACATCGCCGGCACCATGCTGTTCCATGGCGAACGCATGCTGATCACCGGCAAGCGCGCCAATTCGCTCGGCGCGGTGATCAGCGACACCACGGCCGAGATTCCCGACCTGACGCATCCGAAAGACGCGCGGCTGCTCATTCGCGGCCGTGCCGACGGCCCGACCAGCGAGTTCCTCGCCTTCATCAATGCCAGTCCTGTGCAGGCACGACTCGACCGCGTCACCGAAGAGATGCGCGCAACCGGTAACGGCACACTCAACCTGGCGATCGACATGCCGCTCGATCATGTGGTCGATACCCGCGTCAACGGCAGCTACCAGTTCGCCGGCAACGAGCTGGTGGCCGCCAGCGGTCTGCCGCCGATCACCGAGGCGGGTGGCAAGGTCGAGTTTACCGAGCGCGCGCTGACCATCCGCAACGCCGGCGCGAAGATCTTCGGCGCCCCGGTGGCGGTGACGGCGCAGACCGAGAGCGATGGCAAGGTCATGCTCAACCTCGGCGGCAATGCCAGCGTTGCCGACCTGCGGCGCCTGGCCGATTCGCCGTGGTTCGACCACCTCTCGGGCAGCACGCCGTGGCGCGCCACCGTCGCGGTGCGCGGGCAGAGCGCGACCCTTATGGTAGACAGCGACCTGCTGGGCATCACCTCGAGTCTGCCCGAGCCGCTCAACAAGCCGGCCGGCAGCGCGCTGCCGCTGCGCATCGAACTGGGCAAGCCGCCCGGCGCGCCGGCCGGCAGCGACGAACTGCATATCGCACTCGATCAACTGCTCGACGTACGCCTGCTGCGCAAGCGCGACGGCCAGCAGACCGTTGTCGAACGCGGTGGCATCGGCATTCGCGAACTCGCGCCGATGCCCGATCGCGGCCTTGCGGTGGCGGGCAGTCTGGGCACGCTGGATCTCGATGCCTGGCGGCGGTTGATGGTGCCGGCCGGCGGGGCCGAGGCGGAACGTCCGCTGCCCTGGTCGATGCTGGCGCTGCGCGCCAATGTGCTCAACGCGTTCGGCCAGCGTTTCTCCAACCTGACGCTGCAGGCCATGGTCAGAGACGGCATCTGGCAGGCCCGTGTCGAAAGCCGCGAGATGAACGGCGATCTGTTCTGGCGCGACGGCGAGCGCGGCCGCCTGCAGGCGCGGCTGAGGAACCTTTCTCTTGCGGAAGTGCGATCGACCCCGGCGCCGAATCCGCCAGCAGAGGCGGTCGACACCCCGCCGCAGGAGCTGCCGGGCCTCGATGTGGTGGCCGAGAACTTCAGTCTGCGCGGCAAGCCATTGGGAAAACTGGAACTGGTTGCAGTCAACCGCGGCAACCTGTGGCAGATCGACCGCTTTTCGATCATCAACGGCGATGGCGGCGTCACCGGCGAGGGGCAATGGCACATGGCGGATGGCGCGTCCCGTACCTCGGAAACGCAGATCGCCTTCAAGCTGCAAAGCCCGAACGTCGGCAAGATGCTCGAACGCCTCGGCTACGAGGACGCGGTGCGCCGGGGCAATGCCCGCCTCGAGGGAAAACTCGGCTGGCATGGCGCCCCGACGTCGATCGACTATCCGTCGCTGGCCGGCGATCTGGCGCTGGATGTATCGAGCGGCCAGTTCAACAAGCTCGAGCCGGGCGTCGGACGGCTGCTAGGCGTGCTTTCGCTGCAGGCGCTGCCGCGGCGCATTTCGCTCGATTTCCGCGATGTGTTCTCCGACGGGTTTTCATTCGACAACATTTCCGGCAGCATGAAAGTCGCCCACGGCGTGATTCGTACCGACGATCTGGGCATCCGCGGCCCGGCCGCGAAAGTGCAGATGTCGGGCAGCACCGATCTGGCGGCGGAAACCCAGGATCTGCGCGTCAGGGTGCAGCCGACGCTCTCCGAAGGCGTCGCACTCGGCGCGGCGATCGCCAATCCGGTGGCCGGGGTCGCGACGCTGCTAGCCCAGAAGGTTTTCAAGGATCCGATCGAGAAGTTGTTTGCCTACGAATACGGCGTGAGTGGCACGTGGCGCGATCCGCAGGTGGTGAAACTGGCCGCCGCGCGACAGCCATCCGCGCCGGCCGATATCGTAAGGTAGCTGTCATGAACAGGCGCAAAGGCCTCGCTTTAGTCGCCGGAGTCATCTACTTGAGAGTTCGCCCTATTCTCGGCGGGAACCCTTTGGCTATGGCTCGGATACTCGAATTCTGGAAGCACCGAATTTGAATCAGTGCTTGCGATCCCTGGGGCTGTCGAATTCTTATCCGTCGCTGGGACGTTACTACTGGCAACGCTCTTGCTCGGCGGATCGTTGTCTATTTGCCGCTGCATCTGTCGAGTCCATCTTGGTTGTGGCATTACCGTCGTCATCCTTGCGATCGGGTGGAACTACCTCGTCGCGACGGTCTTGGCTGTGCCTGTTGCTTTATTGTGTTTTGCCTATACCTCGAAAGATGTCGGGTAGCCTGTTCGTGGAGTGGGCAAGGCTTCGGCTGTTTCGGGGGCGAGCCCTGTGGCAAGTCGAACCCCAGACGTTTGCGCGACGGGTTTTCCTTCCTCACCATTGCCGGCACCACGAAAGTCGCAGTGCGTCGCGGGTGCGCTCCGCGTTCGGAAGTACGCGCGGTTGTACGGTTTTGCAGCGAACAGTCTCCCACCATTGACATCTGTAGCGTGTGGGCTACACTGCTGGAGTGCGAGTAGAGAGGACCGACGAGTACGCCGAGTGGATCGACAAGCTCAAGGACCAGGCCGGCCGGGCGCGGATTCTCATGCGGGTCGAACGCCTGATCGGTGGGAATCCCGGCCAACGCCGAAACCTTGCCGAGGGCGTCAGCGAGTTTAAGATCGACTTTGGTCCTGGGTATCGGGTGTATTGCTCGGAGGGCGGAACGCGCCTGCTGCTACTGCTTGCAGGAGGCGACAAGTCGACACAGCAGAACGACATTCGATTGGCCATCAATCTGGCCAGGGATTTCAAGGAGTAGTACGCCATGCCTCGTGCTTCGAGCAAGATCGCCAAGATTCGGACGACACCGTATGACGTTGCGGAACATCTGCGCACGCCTGAGGAGATGGCTGCTTACCTCGACGCCTGGCTCGATGAAGCGCCCGAGGACGCGGCTGGCATTGCAAAGGCGCTTGGGGACATCGCCCGCGCAAAGGGTATGAGCCAAGTCGCCAAGGATGCGGGTCTCAGCCGCGAGAGTCTCTATCGCGCGCTCAGTGGCGATGGAAATCCCAGCTTTGCCACTGTGCTGAAGGTGGCGCGTGCGTTGGGGGTCAAACTGCACGCCGAGGCAGCGTAGTTGGCGCGGCGCGGCATAGATCCGGCGACCATGATTGAATCCTGCAGGCGAACCGCCTGGCAGCATGCCGGTCCCCGACAATCCGAACTCCTGATGAGCAAGGCCGACCGGTGAACTCACTCTATCGTATCGCCGCCGTACAGATGGTTTCCGGCCCCGATGTCGCCGAGAATCTCGCCTCTGCCGATTCGCTGATCGGGCATGCGGTGGCGCGGGGCGCGCAGCTCGTTGCCTTGCCCGAGTACTTTCCGGTGATCGGCGACGAGCGCGCCAAGCTGCGGCTGCGCGAGCACGACGGCGAGGGGCCGATCCAGCGTTTTCTTGCCGATGCGGCGCGGCGCCACGGCGTCTGGCTGGTCGGCGGCACGCTGCCGCTGGTCGCATCGGCAGACGACAAGGTACGCAACAGCACGCTGGTCTTCGATCCGCAGGGCAGGCGGGTTGCGCGCTATGACAAAATCCACCTGTTCGGCTTCGAGCAGGGAACCGAGCGTTACGACGAGAGTCAGACCATCGAGCCGGGCGACGACATCGTGTACTTCGAGGCGCCCTGCGGCAACGTCGGACTCTCGGTGTGCTACGACCTGCGCTTTCCCGAGTTGTACCGGGCGATGGGCGAGCTTGCGCTGATCGTGGTGCCGGCCGCCTTCACCGAGCCGACCGGCGAGGCGCACTGGGAATTGCTGCTGCGCGCGCGCGCCGTCGAGAACCAGTGCTACGTGCTGGCTGCGGCACAGGGCGGCGAGCATCCGAGCGGCCGGCGCACCTGGGGCGACAGCATGGTCGTCGATCCCTGGGGCAGGGTGATCGCGCGCCTGGCCAAGGGGCCGGGAGTCGTCGTCGCCGACATGGACCTCGATAGCATGACCGATATCCGCACCCGCCTGCCGGCGTTGCGCCACCGAACCATTCACTTCTGAAACCCCATGACCCAGACACTCGAAGCGCCGCGAATCGATTCCGCCACCCTGTTCGCTGCGGCGCAGTCCAGCCTGCTCGCGCCCTACGACCTCACGCCGCGCCAGCTCGAAGGCGTGCTCGGGCGCCTGTTCGGCCACCGCCTCGACTATGCGGACCTGTACTTCCAGTATCAGCGTTCCGAGTCGTGGGGTCTCGAGGAGGGCATCGTCAAGTCCGGCAGTTTCAGCATCGAGCAGGGCGTCGGCGTGCGCGCGGTATCGGGCGAGAAGACCGCCTTTGCCTATTCCGATGAAATCAGTCTGCCGGCGCTGGAAGCCGCCGCGGGTGCCACGCGGGCTATCGCCGCCCAGGGTGTGAGCAAGCTGATACCGATGCTGGCGCGGGCCAGGCCGCGCCCGCTCTATGTCGCCAGCGATCCGATCGCCTCGCTGTCGGATACCGAGAAGGTGCAACTGCTCGAACGTCTGGAACAGTTCGCCCGCAAGGCCGATTCGCGGGTGGTCGAGGTGACGGCCCACATCGTCGGCGTCTATGACGTGGTGCTGGTGGCGCGCAGCGACGGCCACATGGCGGCCGATGTGCGGCCGCTGACGCGGGTTTCGGTTTCGGTGATCATGAAAGACGGGCGCAAGCGCGAGCAGGGTTCCTCGGGCGGCGGTGGGCGCTTCGACTACGCCTACTTCACCGACGCGGTGTTGCAGGACTATGCCGAAAAGGCGGTGCATCAGGCGGCGACCAATCTGCACGCCAGGGCGGCGCCGGCCGGCACCATGAGCGTGGTGCTCGGCAATGGCTGGCCGGGCATCCTGCTGCACGAGGCGATCGGTCACGGGCTCGAGGGCGACTTCAACCGCAAGGGCAGTTCGGCGTTCGCCGGGCACATGGGCCAGCGCGTTGCCGCGAAGGGCGTCACGGTGATCGACGACGGCACGATTCCGCATCGCCGCGGTTCGCTGACCATCGACGACGAAGGCAACCCGACTCAGCGCACCGTGCTGATCGAGGATGGCATCCTCACCGGCTACCTGCAGGACAGCCTCAATGCGCGCCTGATGGGCGTGCCGGTCACCGGCAACGGCCGGCGCGAATCGTTCGCCCACCTGCCGCTGCCACGCATGACGAACACCTGCATGCTCGGCGGCGACATGGATCCGGCCGAGATCATCGCCTCGGTCAAACACGGCCTGTACGCGGCCAACTTCGGCGGCGGGCAGGTCGACATCACCAGTGGCAAGTTCGTCTTCTCGGCCGCCGAGGCCTACATGATCGAGAACGGCAAGATCACCTACCCGGTCAAGGGCGCGACGCTGATCGGCAACGGGCCCGACGCGCTGACGCGGGTGTCGATGATCGGCAACGACATGGCGCTCGACCCCGGGGTCGGCACCTGCGGCAAGGATGGCCAGAGCGTGCCGGTGGGGGTCGGCCAGCCCACGCTGCGCATCGACGGCCTGACGGTGGGTGGCACCGGTTAGGCCGGCGCCGGGCAAGGTCGCTGGCGGCGCCTGGCTGTGCCCGACTTGGCGCATTGCGGGGGCGCAAAGCGGGAGCAGGCGAGGATTCCGGTAAAATCCCGAGCTTTCCCGATTGCGCGACGCCCGGGCCGGGCGCCACACGAAATGAACGCACCGCTCAAGCTGCAAACCGACGACGTCCGAATCCGCGAGATCAAGGAACTCGCGCCGCCAGCGCATGTGCTGCGCGAGTACCCGACCACCGAGAAGTCGGTGGAAACCACCTTCGCCGCCCGCCAGGGCATCCATCGCATTCTGCACGGCGGCGACGACCGGCTGCTGGTGGTGATCGGACCGTGTTCGATCCACGACTACGAAGCGGCGATCGAGTACGCGCGCAAATTGCTTGAGCATGCCGAGCGGCTCAAGCAAGACTTGCTGGTCGCGATGCGCGTGTACTTCGAGAAGCCGCGCACCACGGTCGGCTGGAAGGGCCTGATCAACGATCCGCGTCTGGACGGCAGTTTCATGATCAACGAGGGCGTGCGCCTTGCGCGCAAGCTGCTGTGGGAAATCAACGAACTCGGCCTGCCGGCGGGCACCGAGTTCCTCGACATGATCACGCCGCAGTACATCGCCGATCTGATCTCCTGGGGCGCGATCGGCGCGCGCACCACCGAATCGCAGGTGCATCGCGAACTGGCCTCGGGGCTGTCGTGCGCGGTCGGCTTCAAGAACGGTACCGACGGCAACATCCGCATCGCGGTCGAGGCCATCAAGGCGGCGGCCAGCCCGCACCACTTCCTCTCGGTGACCAAGGGCGGCCACTCGGCGATCGTCTCGACCAACGGCAACGACGATTGCCATGTCATATTGCGCGGCGGCAAGGAGCCGAACTTCGGCGCCGCCAGCGTCAACAAGGCGTGCCAGGAACTGGCCGCCGCCGGCCTGTGGCAGCGCCTGATGATCGACTGTTCGCACGGCAACAGCCGCAAGCAGTACAAGCTGCAGATCGATGCGGCGCGCGATGTCGCCGGGCAGGTCGCGGCCGGCGAGGATCGCATCATCGGCCTGATGATCGAATCGCATCTCGAGGAAGGGCGCCAGGATCTGGTGCCCGGCAAGCCGCTGCAATACGGCAAGAGCATTACCGACGCCTGCATCGGCTGGGACGACAGTGTGGTGCTGCTCGATCTGCTGGCCGAGGCCGTGCGCGCCCGCCGGCTGATTGCCGCCGACGAGGACGGTTGATTGTCGTCACGGCTCGGCCCGCGGCCGATGGCGGCACTGATGTTCGAGGCGGGGGCACTGCGCCGGCTCTGCCTGTTCCTGATCACGGTGAGCCTGGCGTTTCGCCTCTGGCTTGCCGCCATCCTGCCGATCACCGGCGACGAGGCCTACTTCATCGAATGGGGCCTGAAACCCGACTGGGGCTTTTACGACCATCCGCCGATGGTCGGCTGGTGGCTCGCCGCATTGCTCCAGGTCTCGCACGCCGAATGGTGGCTGCGCCTGCCGGTCGTCTTGCAGCCCGCGCTGCTGTCGCTGGCAACCCAGGCATTCCTGTGCGGGCGCGCCAGCGAGCGCCAACCGGCCTCGGCCGACGATACGGCGTGGTTCGCCGCGCTGCTGGTGCTGCTGGCGCCGGCCAACGTGTGGAACGTGCTGATCACCACCGACACGCCGCTGGTCTATTTTTCCTTCTTCTCGGCGCTGGCCTTCATCCGCGCCGCGCGCGACGACGACCCGCGCTTCTACCTGCTGGCCGGCGCGCTGCTCGGCGGCGCCTTCCTGTCGAAGTATTTCTCGGTGCTGCTCGGACTCGCCTACGCGCTGCATGCGCTGTGGCGTCCGAGCCGGCGCAAGCTGACCGGGCTGCTGCTGGTAATTGGCGGCGCCGCGTTCGGCCCGGCGCTCAACATCTGGTGGAACATACAGCACTGCTGGTCGAACATCATGTTCAACCTGTTCAACCGGCATGAAGGCAACACCGGCCTCGGCTGGAAAACCCCGCTGCTCTATCTGGCGATGATGCTCTACCTGCTGACGCCGATTGTGCTCTGGCGCCTGGCGAAGCTGCGCGTCGCCCTGTCCGCGATGTGGCACGACGCGCAATCGCGCGCCACGATGCTGATCGCCGGTGCGCCGCTGGCGCTGTTCGCCGGTCTGTCGCTGGTCAAGACCATCGGCGCGCACTGGGTGCTGTCGTTCGTGCCCTTCGTGCTGATGCTGTTCGCCCGCGCCCTGCCGGAGACGCGGCGTCCGGCGGCGGTGCGATTTTTCGCCGGATTCGCCGCGGCGCACGTGCTATTGATCGGCGTGGTGGCGCTGCTGCCGGTCGAGACCTGGCGCCACACCCGCCAGTACGACGGCATCGTCATGACGGTCAAGCCGCACGAGCTGCTGGAGCGGCTGCGCCCGTTCGAGCGCGACTACCACTTCGCCGCCGATGGCTATTCGCCGGCGGTGACCATGTCCTACAATGCGCGGCGCTACTTCAGCGTGTTCGGCCCCGGTTCGAGCCATGCGCGACACGACGACATCCTCACCGACTTTCGCACGCTTGATGCCCAGAACATCCTCATCCTGCGCAAGAGCGCACCCGACCTTGCCGCGCAGTACGTGCCATATTTCCGCGAGGTCGAGGTGCGCGAAATCGACGTTCGCGGTGCGACGTTCTGGGTCGTGCTGGGGCGGGTGTTCAACTACGCCGCCTATCGCGAAGGCGTGCTCGAACCGATCCGCAAGCACTGGTACGCGATACCGGCCTGGCTGCCGATGACGCAGTGCTACTTCTGCGAACGCTACTTCCCCGGGCGCGCCTGCCGCGCGGGCGGCGCATGATGCCGCTGCTCAAGCTGCTGCGTCCGCACCAGTGGATCAAGAACGGCTTCGTCTTTCTCGGCCTGCTGTTCGGTCCACGCGTGGAACGATCCGGCCAAAGTGATGCTGGCCCTCGCCGCCTTCGTCGCCTTCTGCCTGATATCCAGCGCGGTTTACGTGATGAACGATCTGGTCGACCGCAAGCAGGATCGTGCGCATCCGAAAAAACGCCATCGCCCGCTCGCCAGCGGCAAGGTCTCGGTCGGCGCCGCGCTGGCGCTGATGGCGATCTGCGGCGCCTCCGGGCTGGCGCTCGGCTTCTTCGGCGGCGGCGCGCTGCCCGGCGTGTTCATCGGCTACGTGCTGCTCAACATCGGTTACAGCTTCGGCCTCAAGCATGTCGTCATTCTCGACGTGTTCCTGATCGCCGCCGGCTTCATGCTGCGCATCCTCGCCGGCACGCTGGGCATCGGCATCGCGCCCTCGCAATGGCTGCTGCTCACCGGTCTGCTGCTGACCCTGTTTCTGGGCTTCGCCAAGCGCCGCGCCGAACTCGGCGCCCTGCAGGATGACAGCGCCTCGCACCGCCGCGTGCTGGAGCACTACTCGGCGCCGCTGCTCGACCAGATGATCACCGTCGCCGCGGGCGGCGTGCTGGTCGCCTACAGCCTGTACACGCTGGCGCCGGAGACCGTCCGCCTGCATGGCACCGACAAGCTGATCTACACCGTGCCGTTTGTGCTTTACGGCATGTTCCGCTACCTGTTCCTGCTGCACCGGCGCGGCGGCGGCGGCGATCCGGCGCTCGAGGTGATGCGCGATCCGCATCTGGTGGCGGCGGGGCTGGGCTGGCTGCTGCTGACGCTGTGGCTGCTGAGCCAGCGGGCGCTCTGATGCCGCCTTGCGGCATGGCCTGCGACCCGCATGGAATGGGCGTCTGCGGACGGCCATGCGGCAAAGGCTCATGGATAGGGCGTCCTGGCATGGCATGCCCGGAGAAGTCCTGTGGATGCGGCTTCCAGGCAGGCGTGAAGTCGCGGTTGATGCCGGGCACAAGCAACGGGCAATGCCTGCTGCGGCTCCACGACTGCGAGAATGAATGAGCGGACCTTCCGTGCCCCTGACGCTTTTCTCCGCTCATTCCGCGCGAACCGACAGCGACCCGGTCGACGTCTCGCTGCTGCTGATCGTCGGCGGCATCGCGCTTGCCATGCTGGTGGCTGCGCTGCACCGGTCGGGGTCGCCGCCGGTGCGCCTGATTCTCGGTCTCGCCTGGGCGCTGCAACTCGCCGGCGGCATCGCGCTGATCGGCGCTCTGGTCGACCGCGCGCTGAAGGCACCGTCTGCAGCCGCCTTGCTTGCGGCGGCGGCGCCGATCCTGTTTTTCGGCTACAGCGCCGTGCGCCTTGCCACCAGCGCTTTCTCGGAAGACGACGAGATCTACAGCTGGAACATGTGGGCGATCCAGCATTTTGTCGGCTTCGCGCCCGATTTCCATTACACGAGCGCGCCCTATCCGCAGGGTTTTTCTCTGTGGATCGCGTCGGTCTACGGGGCACTCGGCGGATTCGAGCTACAGTCGTTGGCCAGGCTGACCATCGCCCTGAGCACGCTGCTGTTTTTCGCCGCCATGTTCCACGTTTCCCGGCTGTCGCGCGGCGCAAGTGCGCTCGCCGCAACCGTCGCGATGGCGCTGCTTTGGTTTCCGATCGGACTGCGCCGGGAATTTCCGGTCGGCCTGGCCGATCCGCCGATGGCCGCGCTGCTGATGGTCTCGGTGGCGCTGACCATCCGCCACGCGGCCGATCCGCAGCGGCTGCTGCCCCTGGCCGGCGCCGCGCTGACGGCGATCGCGGCCGCATACACCAAGCAACCGGCACTGATCTGGGGCTGCTTCTCTTTCCCGCTTGTCATGGCGCTGGGCGTCTGGCGTCTCGGCTGGCCGCGGCGGGCCGCAATTGTCGGCGCCGTGGTGGCGGCGGCGTGTCTGCTGTGGCCGCTGGTGATCGGTGCCGGCTTCGAAAACAACCAGGGCGTCCTGACCCGATCGCTCGGCTCGCGCAGCCTGATCGAACAACTGCAATTCGCTGCGGGCAACTACCTGATCGGCAAACCTGCCTTTCTCCTGCTGCTGTTGCTCGCGGTGCCTCTGGCGACGGCCCAGCCGGTGCTGCGCTGGGTGTGCCTGCTGTTTCTGGCGCCCGCCCTGCTGAGCTGGTTTGTCTGGGGGGCGTACGATCTTCGTCTCGGAATTCATGTCGTCGGCGTTACCGGGCTGCTGCTGGTCGCCGGAATCGATCGTGTGCTGCCGCCTCGCCAAGCGCCGGCGTTCCACCCGGTACCGGCGCGCTGGCGTGCCGCCGGCGCTGCCGCGGCAGTCGTGGCCACACTGGTGCTGACTGGCTGGCGCATTTTCGGCATCGCCGGGCGCGATCATGTCGACCTCGCAAACGGCCCGCGCCAGGCGTTTCGCGCCCATTTCGGCGACCAGAGCGATGCGCTGTTTTCGGCAATCGTCGCGCAGCAGACCCGGGTCTGGTCGACCTCCAACTATGCGTATGGCCTGGTCTACGGCCACACGTCGGTGGGGCGGCCGGATTATGCGCGACAACCCTTCGACCGCGCCGAACTGCTGCGGCAACTGGTCGGGTTTCGCGCGCAGATGGTCATCGACGGCGGCAAGGTTGCGTTCGGTCCCGCCGCACAGGTTGTGCGCGAATTGCTGCGCGCCTGCCCGGGGCCGTTCACCGCGCGCGTGCTGCCGCCCAACCGCTATGACTATGCCATTCATGCGGTGGATATCGGCAGACTGGCAAATGGAGAGTGCACATCCTGATCGAGCCGAACATCGCAGGTTCGCGGGCATCCGGGCTGCCGGGCTGTTGCGTGGTGATTCCTGCATTCGATCCGTCGCCGGTTCTGGCCCGGACCGTGCACGATTTGCGCCGCGCCGGATTCGAGCACGTCGTGGTTGTCGACGACGGTTCGGACAATCGCACGGCGCCGGTATTCGAGCAGGTGCGGCACGCCGGGGCGACGGTGCTGCGGCATCCGCAGAATCGCGGCAAGGGCGTGGCGCTGAAAACCGGCTTCGCCCATGCTCTCGTGCACGGCCATGCGTCTGTCGTGACAGTCGATGCGGACGGCCAGCACACGGCGAGCGACGCGCAGCGGGTGGCGATGCGCCTGCTGGCAGAGCCGGTGCCGGCCTGCGTGCTGGGTGTTCGCTCGTTCGACAGCCGGGCGCCGGCACGCAGCAGATTCGGCAACACGCTGACCCGGAAGATCTTCGGCTCGCTTGCGGCGCTGCGCGTCTCGGACACCCAGACCGGCCTGCGCGCCTTCCCCGCCAGTCTGCTGCCAGAACTGTGCGCGATCCCCGGCGATCGCTACGAGTATGAGATGGAGATGCTGGTGTGGCTTGCGGGGACGCGGATTCGCCTGGTCGAACAGCCGATCGAGACGATCTACGTCGACGGCAACGCCGGTTCCCACTTTCGCCCGCTGATCGATTCGGCGCGCATTTACTGGGTGCTGCTGCGCGACGTGCTTCTGGCGGTTTCCTCGTTCCTCATCGACATCAGCCTGTTCAGCCTGTTTCTGGCGCTCTCGGACAGCATTCTCCTGAGCACCTATTGCGCCCGCCTGCTGTCGGGGACATACAATTTTCTCGGCAATCGCCACTTCGTCTTCCGCACCGGCGGCAACCGGCGGCTGTCGCGCGAGGCGGCCCAGTACATCGCGCTGGCATGCCTAGTCGCCACGTTGTCCGGGATCATGGTCGGCCAGGTGCAGCAGTTCATGCAATGGAGCGCGGTGGTGTCGAAGATGACGGTCGACCTGTCGATGTACTGCGTCTCCTTCATCCTGAGAAAGAGCGTGATCTTCCGGCCGCGGCGCAAGCAGGACGGCATGGCCGGCGAATGAGCCGCGTGGGCGAATCCCGATCCGGCCAGCCGGTTGTGCGAGCGGCGTCGTCCGCGGCGCGCGGAGACGGTAAACGGTCGGCGCGGATCGAGGGAACAGATCTGTTTCGCCACGCCGCAACCCGATGCGTGCCAGGCATCCGGGCGCCGTTCGGATCGGGTGCCGGCAGAGTCAGCGCACCGGCATAAGCCGCACACCGCATGGAATGGCCTCCTTCCGCCGGTAGAGCTGCACAGGCCCATGGATCGGACATCCTGGCACGGCTTGCCTGGAGAGGGCCTGTGGATGCGGCTTCCCGGCCGGCGCGACAGGCGGAACGGGAAATGCGAGACCTGACCCATATGTTTCGGGTTGAAAGACCCATGGGCATCGCAGTGGCGCACTCGCTCACGAATATGTCGTTGAACATGTCGTTGTTGCCGCTCACTCGCTCCGGCTTTACGATGCATTGGGGCTGGCTCCTTGGGTGACGGATGTTTGTTCCGCAGCACCGCCTTACACTCATCGCATCAGCCATTTCGGATCGGCCGTTTCAATCAATCACTTACGAAAACCCTCCCCTTAAGTAAGTGCCATTGGGGTCAGTCCCCTTCAATCGCGAGGGTTGACAATCGCGCCGAGTGGGTTGACAATCAGCGCCTGATAGGTTGACAAAAGACATGACCAAAGTCCGCTCTGGGGGCGAACTCGTTCGCAAGTTCATCATTGAAAATCTCGCGGAGCACCCACGAGACATTGTCCGCCTGACGTCGGCGAAGTTTGGGTGCTCCCGACAAGCCGTCCACAAGCATCTGCAGCGGCTGATCGCGGATGGGTCTGTCACGGACGGAGGCCAGACCAGGAACAAGACCTATCAACTTGCACCGCGGGTGAAGTGGAGCAAGCAGTACCCCCTCGCATCAGATCTTGGTGAAGATTCTGTGTGGCGAACTGATATCGCTGAACTCTTGGGGAAGCTGCCAGAAAACGTACTGAGCATCTGGCACTATGGTTTCACGGAGATGTTCAACAACGTGATCGACCACTCTGGTGCGAGGTTCGTCTCGCTCTCCCTGATCAAGACTGCCGCCTCCACAACGATTGAAATTTGCGACGACGGCGTCGGAATCTTCAAGAAAATTCAGGCTGCATTGAATCTCGTCGATGAACACCATGCAGTCCTTGAACTCGCGAAGGGGAAGTTCACGACTGATCCTCGTAACCATTCTGGCGAAGGCATTTTCTTTACATCGCGAATGTTCGATGAGTTCATGATCTCGTCGGGTGAAGTTTTCTTCTCTCATGAGTTTGATGAAATTGAGGACTGGATTCTTCAGTCGAGCTCCGCCAGTGGAGGCACCCTCGTGAAGATGGTGCTGCACAACCACACCGCCAGGACAACGAAGAAGGTATTCGACAAGTTCACCTCCGATGGCGACTACGGATTCACCAAGACTGTCGTACCGGTCAAGCTGATGCGCTACGGCGACGACAACTTGGTGTCTAGATCCCAGGCAAAGCGACTGCTTTCAAGATTTGATCGATTCAGGACCGTGGTCTTGGACTTCGCCGGCATCGCGTCGGTAGGCCAGGCGTTCGCCGATGAAGTGTTCCGGGTCTTTCGATCCAAGTACCCCAACGTGGAGGTCGTCCCGATTCACACGTCGTCCGAGGTAAAGCGAATGATTTCTCGGGCTGAGGCGCTTGGTGCGGCGGGCGCTAATCGTGATTCCTGACGTAACGAGTGGCGCCTAAACTTGACGAAGAGCTTTCCGACAGAAGACTGCATGAAATAGCCGTTGCTCATGAAATCCTCTCTCCATCGGTGGGTTGTCCAAATTCAGGAGGACCTGAAGATGGATGATCTGAATTCATCGTCCCGCTCGTTTTCGTCGCCCCGCCTGCTTGACTTGGTGTACGGGAAAGCTCGCCCGAAACATTCGCTTTGCGGACCGGGCAGGCCTATGTGGAGTGGGTTATCCGGTTGGTCGTGAAGGATCATAACCAGCGAACTGGACATGGTCGAGCAATTGTTGCGGGTACCAGGAAAGATTTCAGCAGTGGATTGGCAGGATCAGTCATCGCCTTTCCCGTCCCCGACTCTGTGCAGTCGCGCACCTGATTCCGGCCGTTTGAACGCGCGTCCGCAAGCCGGACAACGCGCTGGTTTTCCCCGGTGAGCCGGCCTGCGGGCGGCATGGAATGGCGATCTACGGCAGGGGTGCCGGGAGCGCGCCATTCCACGGGCCTGTCAGGGCGGCATGCCCGAAAACGTCCGTTTCATGCGGCTCCTGGCGGTGCTGCCGGCGCTAACGGCCGGCGCGCAGGCGCGATTCCCAGGCGTTGCGCAGCGCCTCGCCGAGCTGGTAGACCGACATCGCGTAGAAGCTGCTGCGGTTGTAGCGGGTGATGACGTAGAAATTCTGGAATCCCAGCCAGTATTCGGTTGGCTCGTCCGGCGTCACCAGATCGATCAGCGCGTAGCGGGTGGCCGGCGGTGCGGGTGTGGCCGTGCGCACGCCGAGCGAGTCGGCCTCGTTGGTGTTGAGCAGGGGTTCGATACCGGCGTCGAGCAGCGCCTTGATGTCGCCGTCGATGGCGCTCACCCGCTGGGCGACCGGGGCGCCGGCCGCCCAGCCGTGCTCGTTGAGGAAGCGCGCGACGCTGCCGATCGCGTCGGTCGGGCTGGCGAACAGGTCGATGCTGCCGTCGCCGTCGAAATCCACCGCGTACTTGCGCCAGCTCGACGGCAGGAACTGCGGCAGCCCCAGCGCGCCGGCATACGAGCCGCGAAACTCGCGCACATCGCGCCCGCCTTCGCGCGCCAGCAGCAGCAGTTCGGCCAGTTCGCGGCGGAACAACTCGGCGCGCGGCGGGTAGTCGAACGCCAGCGTGGTGAGGGCGGAGAAGGTCTGGAAATCGCCGACGTTGCGGCCGTAGACGGTCTCGACGCCGATGATCGCGACGATGATCTCGGGCGGCACGCCGTACTGCGCGCTCGCCGCCTTGATCGCCGTCTCGTGGCGGCGCCAGAAGTCGAGACCAGCGGTGATGCGCGTGCCGTCGATGTAGCGCGGCCGGTAAGCGCGCCAGGAGCGCTGGCGCGGCGTGGAGGGCGGCAGGATGTACTTGATGACGCTCGGCAGCATCTGCGCCTGGCCGAACAGGCGCTGCAATTCGTCGGTGTCGAAGCCATGCCGTTCATGCATCTCGGCGATGAACTCGGCGATCTCGGGCCGCGTCGCATAACCGCCGCCGGCCTGCGCGGCACAGGAGACGGACAGTGCAATCAGGGCGAGCAGTCGGGCGAGCGGTCGGACCAGCAATCGGGCCAGCAATCGGGAATTCGGGTTCATGGGTGCAGTCGGTTGATCCTGGAAACAAGTTGTCGTGCGGCCTTGTCGGGAGCGGCCGGCTGCCCGGCGCCGTAGCGCAGCCCGCAGTAGTCGCGGGCGATTTCGCGCACCGCCGCCGCCAGTTCGGGCCGCGCCAGCCCGACCCGTTCAGCATAATCTAGCGGCCCCTCCCAAGCCTTGCGGGCGAGGCCGGCCGGTGCCAGCTTCTGCGACAGCCGTTCCCAGGCGCGCTGCAGCGGGTCGAGCCGGCCGCGCTGCGCCAGCGCCCAGCCGGCAAGTGCCAGCATGATCAGGCCGCACAGCACGCTCATTGCAATCGTCATGGTATGCCAATCGGGCGACTGCATGCCGAGGCGCTCGAGCAACTCCTTCTGGCGCTGCGGATTGTAGCCGAGAATCCACTGGTTCCAGCCGTTGTTGACCGCGTCCAGGCGGTAGCGGATCTCGCGCACCCATGAGAATGCCGGCCGCAGCGCGAGCGGCAGGGGCTCGCCCTCGGGCACCGCCATCGCCAACCCGCCCTGCACGCGCGAGGGCGCGACGGTGGCGGTCGGGTCCGCGCGCAGCCAGCCCTGGTTGGCCACCCACACTTCCGCCCAGGCATGGGCATCCGACTGGCGTACTTCGAGGTAGTCATCGACCGGGTTGATCTCGCCGCCCTGGTAGCCGGTGACCACGCGCGCCGGCATGCCCGCCGCACGCATCAGGAAGACGAAACTCGAGGCGAAGTGCTCGCAGAATCCGCGCCGGGTGTCGAACAGGAATTCATCCACGCTGTCGCGGCCCAGCAGCGGCGGGGACAGCGTGTAGGTGAACTTGCTCAGCGAAAAATGCCGCAACGCGGCGGCGATCAGCGCGGCGCCGTCGGCGTTTTCGCTGCGCAGGGATTGCGCCAGCTCGCGCGTGCGCGGATTGAAGTCGGGCGGCAGTTGTAGCGCCGCCTCCAGGATGGCGGCATCCTCGCTGCGGCCCGGGCGTACCGCGGTGTGCGCCGACAGCATGTAACGCAGGCGATTGCGCACCGGCGTGCGCGACACCAGTTGGTAGTCGCTCATCAACGTCGCGTTGTCGGGCGTGCCGCCCGGCATCTCCAGCGCGAACAGCCACGGCCGGTTGTGCGGTTCGAGCGTCAGTTCGTAGGACGTGCGCGGCCCGCTCACCTGATATGGCACTTTGGCCAGCATGCGGGCGCTGGCCACGCGCCAGGTGCGGCCGTCGAAATCGTTCATCACCGGGCCGCGCCAGTAGCGCTGCGCGGCGGCCGGCGTGAAGCCGTCGAAGCGGACGCGAAAGGCGATGGCGCCCGACAGCGTCAGGTCGCTGATCGAGCCGGGCGTCATCGAATCCGACAGGCCGGTCGAGCCGCCGAAGGCATCCGACGGCAGGCCCCACAACGGCTTGTCCACGCGCGGGAACAGCACGAACAGGACCAGCATGAACGGCACCGCCTGCGCCAGCATCAGGCCCGACAGGCGCAGCCGCTCGGTCGTGCCGAGGCGCTCGCTATTGAGCGTGATCAGCGTTGCCATGGTGACCACGGTGCCCAGCAGCGTGAGGCCGGCGGTGGCGATGCTCTGGTTGGCGAAGAACTGCGCCAGTTGCATGAAGTAGCACAGCAGCACCACCACATAGCCGTCGCGCGGTGCCCGCGTCTCGAGCAGCTTGAGGGCGAGAAAGGCGGTCAGCAGCGCAACCCCGGGATCCTTGCCGAGCGGGCTGTGGAACGTCAGCAGCACGCCGGCGACGGCGCCACCCACCACGACCAGCATCAGCCAGCGCGGCGGCAGCCGCAGGCCGTGCAGCACGATCCAGCACAGCCACAGCAGCATCAGCGCGGCGAAGCCGCTCAACCAGGTAGGCAGGGTGTTGACATGCGGAGCCAGCGTCACCGCGACGCTGGCGGCCAGCCACATGGCGCGCACGCGCGCGCTGCCTGCCAGCCTCATGCAGACTCCCGCGGCTGGCCGAACAGCGCCAGTGCATTGAGGCAGGCATTGCGATGGCCAATGCCCTCGCCCGGGCCGAGGCTGCAGCCCGGCAGATCGAGCCGCCAGACGATGCCGCCGGCATTGGCCCGCTCGACCCAGGCGGCGAGCCGGCTGAGGCGGGACTCGCTGTCCATTTGCGGCGGCAGGTCGTCCCAGCGCAGTACCACGTTGCCGGCCTGCATGCCGGAAAAATGCTTGGTCAGCAGCGGGCCGCCACCGGCGGCGGCCTTCCACGCGATATGGCGCGGCGAGTCGCCCGGCTGGTAGTTGCGCAGGCCGGAAAAATCGTCGCGGCCGGCTGCGCTGGCGGCGATTCCACCCGCGCTGCCCGATCCCCACGGCAGCGGCGGCGGGGCAGGCTCCGGCCGCGGCCAGACCAGCACCGACATGTCCGGCTGCAGGTAGCTCCAGGCGCGGATGAAGCCGAGCGGATAGCGCGTCTCGAGGGTGACGCGGGGCAGCCCGAGCCAGCCGCGCCGCTGCGTCGGCAGGAGCACTTCGGCGAGGCTGCTTGCCTGCGGCTCGATCTGATCGATACGCGCCAGTGCGCCCGCGCTGCGCAACTGCAACGCATAGCGCGCGTTGCTGCGGCAGTTGATCAGTCGCAACGTGAAGCGTGCCGGGTCGCCGCAGAAAACCGGGGCCGCCGTGCCGGCCTCGATCTCCAGCCGGGCCAGATTGCGGAAAGTGTGGAGAATCGCCGAGTGGCCGAGCCCGGCAAGCAGGAAGGTGAGGGCGAATCCGAGCGGCAACTGGTAGTTGATCGCCCCGATCAGCATGGCTGCGAGAGCGCCGGCGAATGCCAGGCCGGCCCGTGTCGGCAGCACGAAGACCCGTCGCTGCGTGAGCACGATCGGCGTCGGCTCTGCCCCGTGGTCACGGAACAGCCAGGCGCTGAAACGGCGAGCGAGCGGCTGTCGCGCCGTGGCCGACCCGGCTGTGTCGATGTGCGCCGGCACCGGCGCGGGCAGTTCGTCGAGGCGCAATCTGGCGTTCGGGATGGCGTTACGGCAACGCGACCGCCTCGATCAGGCTGCGCATCAGCCGCGTTGCGCCGCCGCTCTCGCCGGCCGGCTTGAGGCGATGGCCGGCCACGCTGGGCAGCACCGCCTGCACGTCTTCCGGCAGCACCGCATCGCGCCCGGCGATCAGCGCCCAGGCACGCGCGGCGGCAAGCAGCGCAAGCGCCGCGCGGGGGCTGAGGCCGGAGGCGAACAGCCCGCTGGTACGGGTATGCTCGACCAGCGCCTGGATGTAGTCGAACAGCGCGTCGGCGGCATGTATGGCGCCCGCCGCCCGCTGCAACTCGCGCAGATCGCCCGCCGTCAGCGTCGGTTCGAGGATCGCGATCATGTCGCGGCGCGACTCGCCCTGCAGCAGCGCACGCTCGGCGGCGCGGTCCGGGTAGCCGAGTTCGATGCGCATCAGGAAGCGGTCGAGCTGCGATTCGGGCAGCGGAAAGGTGCCGATCTGGTATGACGGGTTTTGTGTCGCGATCACGAAAAACGGATCGGGCAGCGCATGGGTGGCACCCTCGGCGGTGACCTGCTGTTCCTCCATCGCCTCGAGCAGCGCGCTCTGCGCCTTGGGCGTGGCGCGATTGACCTCGTCGGCGAGGATGAGCTGGGCGAACACCGGGCCGGGATGGAAGCGGAAGCTGCCGCTGTCGCGGTCGAACACCGAGACGCCGATGATGTCCGCCGGCAGCATGTCGCTGGTGAACTGGATGCGCTGGAACTGCAGCCCGAGCAGCTTGGCCAGGACGTGCGCCAGCGTGGTCTTGCCCACGCCGGGCAGATCCTCGATCAGCAGGTGCCCCTGCGCCAGCAGGCAGGCCAGGCAAAGGCGAATCTGCGCCTGCTTGCCGAGAATGATCCGGCTGGCCTGTTCGATCGTGCGTGAGATGGTCGGTAGTGTCATGGCTTGAGCGGTATCGCAGGATCGGTCCATAATACAAGACCGCATCCGGCTGCCGGCAGTACAAACATCACAAGGACGCGTTCCCCTCAGAGGCAACCAGCCATCGGGAAGAAGAGAGAGACATGAGTACAGCATTCATCACCCATCGCGACTGCATGCTGCACGATATGGGTGCGCACCATCCGGAGTCGCCTGACAGATTGTCCGCGATCAGCGACCGGCTGATTGCCTCCGGCCTCGACCTGTACCTGGCGTTTCACGATGCGCCGCAGGCGGAGATCGAACACCTGTCGCGCGCCCATCCGGTGGAGTACGTCGAGGAGATACTCTCGATCGTTCCGGTCAACGGCATTCACCATCTCGACCCGGATACCGCGATGTGCGCCGGCACGGTCAAGGCTGCCCTGCGCGCGGCGGGGGCCGGCGTGCTGGCGACCGATCTGGTGATGACCGGAGAGGTCGAGAACAGTTTTTGCGCGGTGCGGCCGCCCGGACACCATGCCGAACGCGCCCGCGCGATGGGCTTCTGTTTTTTCAACAACGTGGCGGTCGCCGCGCGTCATGCGCTGGATGCGCACGGACTCGAACGGGTGGCGATCGTCGATTTCGACGTGCATCACGGTAACGGCACGGAAGACATTTTTGCGGGCGACCGCCGGGTGCTCATGGTCAGCACCTTTCAGCATCCGTACTATCCCTACAGCGGCACCGACGATCCGGCGGAGAACATGCTCAACGTTCCTTTGCCGGCCGGGACGCGCGGCGAGGGCTTCCGCGAGGTCGTCGAGTCGACCTGGCTACCGGCACTCGATGCGTTCAAGCCGCAGGCGATCTTCATTTCGGCCGGCTTCGACGCGCACTTCGAGGACGACATGGGTTCGCTCGGCCTGCTCGAGAGCGACTATGCGTGGGTCACCCAGCAGATCAAGGCGATCGCGCGGCGGCATGCCGAAGGGCGGATAGTTTCCATTCTCGAGGGCGGCTACTGTCTTTCGGCGCTGGGCCGCAGCGTGGTGGCGCACCTCAAGGTGCTGGCGGATCTGTAAGCGGCGGCGCGCGGTTTCCTCGCCCTTGGACGATCGAGTACAATGATCGTTTTTTGAAGCCGTCACGTTCATGATTCAGGGATCGATAGTCGCCATCGTCACGCCGATGCACGAGGATGGCAGTCTTGACCTGCCGCGCTTTCGGTCATTGATCGACTGGCACATTGCGGAAGGCACCGACGGAATCGTCGTCGTGGGAACCACCGGCGAGTCGCCGACCGTCGACTGGAAGGAGCACACGCAACTGATCGAGGTGGCCGTCCAGCATGCCGCCGGGCGTATTCCGATCATTGCCGGAACCGGCGCCAACTCCACCCGCGAAGCGATCGAACTGACGACGTTCGCGCAGAAGGCCGGCGCGCAGTATTGCCTGTCGGTTGTGCCTTACTACAACAAGCCGACCCAGGAAGGGCTGTATCGCCACTTCAAGTCGATTGTCGAGGCGGTGAACCTGCCGCTGATTCTCTACAACGTGCCCGGCCGTACCGTCGCGGACATGTCGAACGACACGATCCTTCGGCTGGCCCAGTTGCCGGGCGTGGTCGGCGTCAAGGAAGCGAGCGGCAGCCTTGAACGGGCAACCGATCTGGTGCGCCGTGCGCCGAAGGGTTTCGCGCTCTATACCGGCGACGATGCGACCACCCTGGCATTCCTGCTGGTCGGCGGCAACGGCTGCATTTCTGTTACCGCCAACGTCGCCCCGCGGGCAATGCATGAAATGTGCAGCGCGGCGCTCGACGGTCGCGTTTTGGCGGCGCGCGAGATAAACGATCGCTTGCTCGGTCTGCACAAGCAACTGTTCTGCGAGGCCAACCCGATTCCGGTGAAATGGGCGCTGCAGCAGATGGGGTTGATCGAAGGGGGCATCCGCCTGCCCCTGACGCCGCTGGCCGACGACTGCCATCAACGCGTGCGCGCGGCGTTGCAGTCGGCCGGCGTCCTGCGCTGAAATCCACTTACTACGAGGTCCGTCCCGGCATGATTTTGCGCCGTTCAATCGTGAATATTCTTCTGGTCTGCCTTGCCTCGGCCGTGCTGGGTGGCTGCGGCATCATGCAGTCCGACAAGATCGATTACCGCAGCACGGCCAAGTTGCCGACGCTGGAAATTCCGCCCGACCTGACCCAGCCGCAGCGCGACGAGCGGTACGCAGTCCCCGATATCAATCCGAAGGGCTCGGCAACCTATTCCGCCTACAACGCCGAGCGCTCGGGCAGCGGGCGTGCTTCGACCGCGCTGGAGGTATTGCCGCAGTCGGATGCGATTCGTGTCGAGCGCGCCGGCACCCAGCGCTGGCTGGTGGTCAAGGGAGCGCCCGACAAGCTGTGGCCGGCGGTCAAGGATTTCTGGCAGGAAACCGGGTTTGTGATCAGTCTCGACCTGCCCGACGCCGGCGTCATGGAAACCGACTGGGCCGAGAATCGGGCTCGCATTCCGCAGGATCCGATCCGCACTACCGTCGGCAAGGTGATCGACCTGCTGTACTCGACGCCGGAACGCGACAAGTTCCGCACCCGGCTGGAACCCGGTGCGGCGGCTGGAACAACGGAAATCTATATCAGCCATCGCGGCATGATGGAGATCTACCCGAACGAAGCGCGGGACAGAACGATCTGGCAGCCGCGCCCGGCCGATCCGGAACTGGAAGCGGAGATGCTGCGGCGTCTGATGGTGCGGCTCGGCGCCGAGGAAGAGCGCGCGAAGGTTGCGGTCGCGTCGGGTGAAAAGGTCGATCGCGCGCGGCTCGATCGCGCGGCACCGGGCGCCGGCTCACTGGAACTGCAGGAGCAGTTCGATCGCGCCTGGCGGCGCGTCGGGCTCGCGCTCGATCGCGTCGGGTTTGCCGTCGAAGACCGCGACCGTTCCCAGGGCCAATACTTTGTCCGCTACATCGATCCGCAGGCGGACAACAAGACCAAGGCTGACGAATCGGGCGTGCTGTCGAAACTGATGTTCTGGCGCAGCGACGACAAGAAGGCGCCCGCCGTCAAGTCCGGCGCGCAGTATCGCGTCCAGGTCAAGGGCAGCGGGGAATCGAGCAGCGTCCAGGTGCTGTCGCGCGACGGCGCAGCGGACTCTTCCGAGTCAGCCAAGCGGCTGCTAACGCTGCTTTACGAACAGTTGAGGTGATTCGCTTCGCTTGTCTCGGCAGTGGCAGCCGGGGCAACGGACTGGTCGTCGAGGTCGGCGATGGGCGGCACACCACCCGGGTTCTGGTCGATTGCGGCTTCAATTGCCGCGAAACCGTAGCGCGTCTGGCGCGTCTGGGTCTGCGTCCCGCGGACCTGTGTGGTCTTCTCGTCACCCACGAACACAGTGATCATCTCGGCGGGGTCTTCCGCTTTGCCGCTCGCTACGGCATCCGGGTGTTCCTGACCCACGGCACGCTGTCATGTGTCGAAGCCGCGATCCAGCAGCTCGCCGCGGTCGAAGTCATCGACAGCCACCTGCCGTTCAAAATCGACGGTCTTGGCGCGCGCCCGTTTCCGGTTCCGCACGATGCGCGTGAGCCAGTGCAGTTCGTGTTTTCCGACGGCGCCCGGCGCCTCGGCCTGCTGACCGACACCGGCCACGCCACGACACACGTCGAGCGGATGTTGAGCGGCGTCGATGCGCTGATCCTCGAGTGCAATCACGATCTGCGGATGCTCGAGTCCGGCCGCTACCCGATATGGCTGCGACGCCGAATCGCCAGCCCCTACGGTCATCTCGACAACGAAGCAGCGGCGCGCTTGCTGGCGGTGCTCGATCGGAGCAAGCTGCAGCACCTCGTTGCCGCCCACCTTTCGCACCAGAACAACAGCGCCGAATTGGCTCGGAGCGCGCTCGCCCGGGCCGCCGGATGTGAAGCCGAATGGATCGGTATCGCCGACCAGGACGCCGGCTTCGCTTGGCGCGAGATCCGCTAGCGGGTCGACCCTTGCCGGCAACCGCCCGGAAACACGACGCCGGACCAGCCGACAAAAAAGCCGACCCGCGGGTCGGCTTTTTCGCGCCTGGAAGCCGATTACTTCTTCATCGCATCCTTGGCAGCGTCGGCAGCGGCGGCGCCAGCGGCAGCACCGACTTCCTTCGCCTTCTCGACTGCAGCGCCGGCCGCGTCCTTCGCGGTAGCGGCAGCAGCGTCCTTGGCGGCGCCGGCAGCATCCTTGGCAGCGCCGGCCGCATCCTTGGCGGCAGCGGCGGCATCCTTGGCGGCTTCAGCTGCCGGTGCTGCAGCAGCGGGAGCCGGGGCAGCAGGAGCCGGTGCAGCAGCGGCAGGCGCAGCCGGCGCGGCAGGTGCAGCGGCAGGCTTCGGTTCTTCCTTCTTGGCGCAGGCCGTGACGGCCAGTGCGACCAGAGCAGCAACGAGGAGCGAACGGTTCATTGTTGAATTCCCTTATCGATAAGTTAGGACGAGCCAGAATCTTGATCCAGGCTGGAGTGCACTTCAGCCAGCCGCGGAGTATACAACGATCGAACCCCCGACTCCACGCACATGTTGCACTTGCGCAACACTGGTGGCGCGAGTGTTTTCAGCGGCGGTCCCGCCTCAGAGGCCGAGCCGGGTTGCCGACACGGCTGGCGTGGAACATTCCCAGAGTTGCCTGAAGCGGCTGAGCCAGGTTCCAGCCTCGTCCGGATTGGCGACGAACCACTTGCCGCGCGGCCAGTCGCGATGAAAGCGGACGACGCCGGTGTCGTTGCCGGTCAGCAGGTAGCACTCGGTCAGGTTGCGCAGATCGTCGGGCGACTGGCGGACTTCAAAGCAATGGGAAAAGCGCGCGAGCGCATCGAGCAGCCGCGGGCAGCGCGTTTCCAAGTGCGCAGTGTCGTGCAACACGATGCGCAGCCTGGCTTGGCGGCTGGCCAGCAGAAGGCGCTGGATGTGGGCGACGCCCTGGGTCGATTCGAGGCCCGTCCGCGACAGGTCCGGATCGAACACGCACAACTCGCCTGCGGCGCTGTCGAGCGTCTGCAGCATCGCGGCCGTGTACTCGCGGTAGGTGTCGAACCTCTGCTCGAAACCGCTCCCGTCCATGGTCAGCGTTGGCCCGGGACGACGAAACCGTCGCAGTACCAGTTGTAGAACATCGCCAACGTCGCCTCGCCAGCATCGGCCAACGCCGGCAGCGTTCGCCGGTCGGCAAGCTCGCGCAGCGTTGCTCGGTCGGCCGGCGGCACCTCGATCATCTCGCCGTTCAGATAGAACGAATTGCCGGCGAACAGCAACTGGCTCTTGCGATGCAGCCGGATGCCGCCCCGGGCCACGCGCGCCGCGAATGCCTTGCGACCGAGCGGCCGGTCCGGGGGGTCGAAGAAAACGTGGGATTTCGGTTCGGTCAGGTAGCAGCCGAGAAAGTCGCGCACGGAATGCCGGTTCCAGGCAATGCGGTCGATGATCTCGCCGACCGTGTCCATCATATGGCTGCCGATTTCGCCTGGATGCCTGGGCGGCGCCAGACCCGGGTCGCTGTAGCGGCCCTGCATTTCCAGCCGGTCCTGCAGATGGACGAGAAACTGCGTGGCCAGTTCCTGCGCGGCCGGCGCGCGAAAACCGACCGAGTAGGTCATGCACTCGCCTTCGGCGATGCCGTTGTGGGCGTAGGAGGGCGGCAGGTAGAGCATGTCGCCCGGCTCCAGCACCCACTCCTGCTCGATCCGGAAATGCTTGAGGATGCGCAGCGGCGCGCCCTCGATGATCTCCAGGTCGCGCTGGGCGCCGATCTGCCAGCGCCGACGGCCCATGCCCTGGATCAGGAACACGTCGTAGGAATCGAAGTGCGGACCGACACCGCCGCCGTCGCTGGCGTAGCTCACCAACAGGTCGTCGAGCCGTGCCCACGGCACGAAGTCGAAGCGGCGCAGCAGCGCATCCGCATCGTCGTCGAGCAGGTTGAGTCCCTGCACCAGCACTGTCCACGGGCCGCGCCGCCGGAAATCCTTCGGCTTGAACGGCCCGTGCTTCATCTGCCAGCCGCCGGCAGTCTGCCAGACCAGGCGCGATTCCGCGTCGAAGCCGCAGGCAAGCGCGAATGCCTGGTCGCGAGATATGACACCGGGAAACCCGGGAATGGCCTGGCGTACCAGCAAGGGCTTCTTCTGCCAGTAATCGCTCAGGAAGCGGCGCGGCGAGATGCCGCCGAGCAGTTGTTTGACCATGCGGCGATTATACCCAGCGGACCGGCGCGGGCCGGTGCCGGCTGCGGCTACAATCGAGGCCCGTTTTCACGAGTTCCCCAATGGCCGCCGCGCAGATCGCCCGCATCGAATCGCTCGAACATGAAGGTCGCGGCGTCACCCATGTCGATGGCAAGACGATATTTGTCGATGGTGCCCTGACCGGCGAGCTGGTCGAATACGCGAGCTACCGCAAGAAGACCAGCTACGAACTGGCGCAGACGGTGCGCATCGTCGAGCCGAGCGCGCAGCGGGTAGCGCCGCGCTGTCGCTGGTTCGGCATCTGCGGCGGTTGCAGCATGCAGCATCTCGACGCGCCCGGCCAGGCGGCGGTCAAGCAGCGGGTGCTCGAGGATGCGCTGTGGCATCTGGCGCGCCTGCGTGCCGACGTGCTGTTTCCCGCCATCCACGGCATGCCCTGGGGCTATCGCTACCGCGCCCGCGTATCGGTGCGGCTGGTCCCGAAGAAGGGTGGCGTGCTGGTCGGCTTTCACGAGCGGCGCAGCAGCTACGTGGCCGACATGACCAGTTGCGAGATCCTGCCGCCGCACCTGTCGGCGTTGCTGCCGCGCCTGCGCGCCCTGATCGCTGCCATGTCGCGCCCCGACCGCCTGCCGCAGATCGAAGTCGCGGTGGGCGATGCCGCCACTGCGCTCGTGCTGCGGCACCTCGAACCGCTGAACGACGCCGATCTGGCGCTGCTGCGCGGATTCGCTGCACGGCATGCGATCGACTGGTGGCTGCAACCGGCCGGACCCGACAGCGTGACGCCGCTGGATGCCGACGCCGCCGAACGACTGTGGTACGCGCTGCCCGAATTTGCATTGCGCATGGACTTTCGCCCGACCGAATTCACCCAGGTGAATTTTGCCATCAACCGGATGCTGGTTCGGCGCGCCATGCAGTTGCTCGATCCGCAACCGGGCGAGCGCATTGCCGACATGTTCTGCGGTCTCGGCAATTTCACGCTGCCGATGGTGCGCCGCGGCGCGCAGGCGGTCGGGGTTGAAGGCAGCCGCGCGCTGACGCTGCGCGCCGAACACAATGCGCGCGCCAATGATCTGGCTCGGCGCAGCGAGTTCCGCGTTGCCAACCTGTTCGAGATCACGCCCGAGGCGCTGGCGGCGCTCGGCCGCTTCGACAAGATGCTGATCGATCCGCCGCGCGAAGGTGCGGTCGAACTGGTCAAGTCGCTGGGCGACGATGCGCCGGCACGCATCGTCTATGTGTCATGCAATCCGGCTACCCTGGCCCGCGATGCCGCCGTGCTGGTGCACGAAAAAGCCTACCGCCTGCGCGGCGCGGGCATCGCCAACATGTTCCCGCAGACTTCGCATGTGGAATCGATCGCCCACTTCGAGCGCGGCTGAGCGGTGCACGAAAAAGGGCGGCCCGCGCCGCCCTTGGTGAAGCGAATCGGTACCGCTCAGTCGCGTTCGCCGCCGAATGCCATCAGCAGGTGGAGCAGGCTGACGAAGACGTTGTATACGTCGAGGTACAAGGCCAGCGTGGCCGACACATAATTGGTCTCGCCGCCGGTGACGATCCGGCTGACGTCGTACAGGATGTAGGCCGAGAACAGCAGCACCGCCACCGCCGAGATGGTCAGCGCCAGCGCCGGAATCTGGAAGAAGATGTTGGCCACCATCGCGAGCAGCAGAACGATCACGCCGACGAACAGAAACTTGCCCATGAAGCTGAAATCCTTCTTCGTCACCGTGGCGATGCCGGCCAGCGTGAAGAAGATCGCGCTGGTTCCGACGCCTGCCATGGCGATGAGCGTGCCGCCGTTGGACAGGCCGAGCGCCACCTGCAGGATGCGCGAGAGCATCAACCCCATGAAGAAGGTGAAGCCCAGCAGCAGCGCCACGCCCAGGCCGCTGTTCTTGTTGCGCTCGATGCCCCACATGAACGCGAAGGCGACGCCGAGGAACACCAGAAACGAGATCATCGGACTGCCGGCGAAGAAGGTGAATTTCATCTGCACGCCCAGCATGGCGCCGATTACCGTCGGTACCAGAGTAAGCGCCAGCAGCATATAGGTGTTGCGCAGTACGCGGTTCTGCGAAACCAGAACCTGGGTGGAACTGCCGATATTGTGAAATTGCGGTTGCATCTGTTTCCTCCGGTTTGTCACGCGAACGAGACGCTGCTGAGACCGTGCGGCGCATCATAAAGTTTCGCGACACGGTTGCGCCGCGGTCGACCGGCGCATTGTATGACAATCCGGGGCGGCGGATCCGGCGCCGGCCGCTTCAGGCTAGAATTCCCGCCTCGGAAGTCTGGCATGGCGGCAGAACGGGCCGCAGTCGAGGACCAATGCAGGAAGCGTGGCCGAGCGGTTTAAGGCACCGGTCTTGAAAACCGGCGATGGGCAACCATCCGTGAGTTCGAATCTCACCGCTTCCGCCAATCAATACAATCGCTTGGCCCGGCGCTGTTTGCGCTGAAGGCGCCTCGGGGAGTGCGCCGGGACTGCACGCCCGCGACGGGCGGCTGGCGGAAATCGCTGCTCCGCCATGGCATCGCCAGCAGCGCCTATCCATGCGCCTTCCATGCGTGCCTGCCCGCGCAGGTCCTGTCCATGCGCCTTCCAGGCTTGCCTGCCTGCACAAGCCCTGTCCATGCGCCTCGCAGGCCGGTGGGTGTGCAGCACGCAGTCGTGGACGCCAAATTCAGTCAGTCGATTGATTTTGTGTTAGGCTTGTCTCCATCATGAGCAAGCTGCCTTTGACCCCGACCGACGGGAACCTCGACACGCGCTCCACGGCGCGAAGCCGGGCGGGGGCGCACGACAAGGGCGCGGCCACCCGCGAACAACTGATCAAGGTGGCGACGCGCATCTTTGCCGCCAAGGGTTTCGCCGGCGCCACCACGCGCGAAATCTGCCAGACCGCGGGCGTCAACCTGGCGGCGATCCACTATTACTTCGGCGACAAGGATGGCCTGTACCGCGCCGCGCTGATGGGGCCGATTCAGGCGATCACCGCGCAGTTCGGCGACTTCGGCGATCCGGCGCAGCCGTTCGCGCAGGCCATCCGCCGGATTCTCGCGCCGCTGGTCGGCATCGCCCTCAAGGACGACGACCACGAACTGCAAGTCGCGCGCCTGCACTTGCGCGAAATGCTCGAACCCTCGCCGATCTTCCGCGACATCGTCGCGCGCGAAATCGCCCCGCTGCACGAGACCCTGGCCGGATTGCTGTCGCGCCACTGCGGCCTCGCGGCGCCGGATGCCGAGTTGCATCAACTCGCCTTCGCCATGATCGCGATGGCCAACGACTACTGCAGTTCGCGCGAATTCCTGCGCCTGCTCGCGCCGGAGGTGCTCAACCGCGCCGACGCTAGCGAACGCATCGTCGATCGGCTGGTCGACTACAGCGCGGCCCTGCTCGCCCACGAACAGGTGCGGCGTCGGCCGTTGCCGACAAAACGGATTGCCCGAGATGCCAAGCCACCCGCGCGCTAACACTTTCGCTGGCGTACTCTGCGCTGCCGCGCTGGCCGGCTGCGCAGTATCGCCGCCCGGCGCGCCGGCAGCGCCGCGCCTGCCGGCTAGCTGGTCTGCGCCTTTGCCGCATGGAGGCGAAGCGTCGCAGCTCGGGCAGTGGTGGTCGCAGTTCGACGATCCCGATCTGAACGAGCTGATCGATGCCGCGCAGCGCGAACACGGCTCGCTGGCGCAGGCGGCGGCGCGCATCGCCGAAGCGCGCGCCAACCTGCGCGCCAGCGGCGGCGCGCTCTGGCCGCAGATCGGCGCGGCCGCCAGCGCCACGCGCAGCAAGGCGCTGGCGGTGGTGCCGGCGAGCCTGCTTAGCACCACCACCTCGCTCGGCCTCGATGCCAGATGGGAGATCGATCTGTTCGGCCTCAACCGCAATCAGGTCGCGGCGGCCAGCGCGCGTGCCGATGCCGCGGTGACCGGCTGGCACAGCGCCCGCGTCAGCCTCGCGGCGGAAGTCGCCGCCACCTTCGTCGGCTACCGTGCCTGCGAAGCGCTGGTGCGCGTGTATGAAGAGGACAGCCGTTCGCAATCGCGCACCGCCGAACTGACGCGGCTCAAGGTCGGCGCCGGATTCGAAACACCGGCCAACGGTGCGTTGGCCGATGCGAGCGCCGCCGACGCGGCAAGCCGCCGCGCCGCGCAACAGGCCGAATGCGATGTGCTGGTCAAGAGCTTGGTCGCCCTCACCGCGATCGACGAGCCGGGGTTGCGAACCCGCCTGGCAAGCCGCAGCGCACAAGTTGCGCAGCCGGCGGCGTTCGTCGTCGCGCAAGTGCCGGCGCAATGGCTTGCCCAGCGCCCCGATCTGGCCGGTCTGGAATACGAGGTGGCGGCCGCATCGGCCGACATCGGGGCGGCGCAGGCGGAGCGTTATCCGCGCCTGTCGCTCTCGGGCACCATCGCGGCCGTCACCCTCGGCTTTGCCGGCGCCACCACCAGCGGGACCAACTGGTCGATCGGCCCGGCGCTGTCGCTGCCGCTGCTCGACGGCGGGCGCCGCGCCGCGAATGTCGATGCCGCCCGCGCGCGCTACGAACTGGCGCGTGCAGCCTACACCCAGCGCGTGAAGGATGCGGTGCGCGAGGTCGAAGAGGCGCTGGTTCGACTCGATGCCGCTACCCGGCGCGAGAGCGATGCGCGGCGCGCGGCGCAGGGTTACCGCGAATTCTTCGGCGCCGTGCGGGCGCGCTGGGACATCGGCGTCGGCAGCCTGCTCGACCTGGAAGACGCGCGCCGGCTGGCGCTGGCGGCCGATGCTGGCGTCATCAACCTGCAACGCGAGCGGGTGGCTTCCTGGATTGCGCTCTACAAGGCGGTCGGCGGCGGATGGGATGCGCATGCGCCGCACACCTGGCAAGTTTCCGGAATCGAGGCGCGACCATGAGTTCGACGTTCTTCAACTTGCGCGACTGGCGCGCCAAAGCGCTGGCCGCAGTGATTGCCGTGGCGCTCGCCACCACGGCGGTGTGGGCGGTGGTCAGGCACGCCGCGGAATCGAAAGCGACCGCCGAAACTTCGAACGGCGGCCAGACAGCGGCCGGCAAACCGGCACTGACCGTCAGTCTGACCAAACCCCAGCGCGCCGACTGGCCGCGCACGCTGGCTGCCAACGGCAGCATCGTCGCGTGGCAGGAGGCGATCATCGGCGCCGAGGTCAGCAATTTCCGCCTCACCGAGGTGCTGGTGAATGTCGGCGACAGGGTGAAAAAGGGCCAGGTGCTGGCGCGGATTTCGGGCGAAACCGTGGCCGCGGAACTGGCCCAGGGCAAGGCGGCGCTGGCCGAGGCGCAGGCCACGCTGGCCGAAGCGCGCGCCAACGCCGAACGCGCGCGGCAGTTGCAGAACTCGGGTGCGATCAGCGCGCAGCAGATCAACCAGTACCTGACCGCCGAACAGACCGCAGTGGCGCGGGTCAACGCGGCGCGGGCCAAGCTGCAGGCCGATGAGGTGCGCATGGCGCAGACCCGGGTCGTCGCGCCCGATGCCGGCATCATTTCGGCGCGCAACGCCGCGGCCGGTTCGCTGACCCAGCCAGGGCAGGAACTGTTCAAGCTGATCCGCGGCGGACGCCTCGAGTGGCGCGCCGAAGTCACCGAAGCCGAGTTGTCGCGCCTCACCCCGGGCACCGTGGCCACGCTCACCACGCCCAACGGCACTCGCGTGAGCGGCAAACTGCGCATGGTTGGTCCGACGGTCGATCCGCAGACGCGCAACGGCCTGGTCTACGTCGATCTGCCCACCGAAGCGACCGGCCGCGACATTCGCGCCGGCATGTTCGCGCGCGGCGAATTCGATCTCGGGCAGGCGACCGCACTGAGCTTGCCGCAGTCGGCGGTGCTGCTGCGGGAGGGCTTTGCCTACGTGTTCCGACTGGAAGAGGGCAACCGGGTGGCGCTGACCAAGGTCACGGTCGGCCGGCGCGACGGCGAGCGCGTCGAAATCAGCGGCGGGCTCGATGCCAATGCGCAGGTGGTGGCCGGCGGCGTCGGCTTTCTCGCCGATGGCGACGTCGTGCGCATCGCACCCGAGGCCGGCAGGCCGGAAGCGGCCGCCCGATGAACGTCTCCGCCTGGTCCATCCGCAATCCGATTCCGGCGATCCTGCTGTTCGTCATGCTGACCCTGCTGGGAACGATGTCTTTCCTGGCGATGAAGATCCAGCAGTTCCCCGACATCGATCTGCCCACCGTCACGGTCAGCGCGGCGCTGCCCGGCGCGGCGCCGGCGCAGATGGAAACCGATGTCGCGCGCAAGCTCGAGAACTCGATCGCCACGCTGCAGGGCGTCAAGCACATCTACACCAAGGTGCAGGACGGGCTGGTCACCGTGACCGTCGAGTTCCGCCTGGAAAAGCCGACCCAGGAGGCGGTGGACGATGTGCGCGATGCGGTCTCGCGCGTGCGTTCCGATCTGCCGGGCGATCTGCGCGACCCGGTGATCTCGCGCATGAACCTGTCTGGCGCGCCGATCCTCACCTACACCGTTGCTTCGTCGCGCATGGACGACGAGGCGCTGTCCTGGTTCGTCGACAACGGGGTGTCGCGGCGCATGCTGAGCGTCAAGGGCGTCGGCGCGGTGGCGCGCGTCGGCGGCGTGAGTCGCGAGGTGCGCGTCGAACTCGACCCGGCGCGGATGCTGGCGCTCAATGCCACCGCGGCCGACGTTTCGCGCCAGTTGCGGCAGATTCAGCAGGACGCCTCGGGCGGCCGCTCCGATGTCGGCGGCATCGAGCAGTCGGTGCGCACGATCGCCACCGTGCGTTCGGCCGGCGAACTCGCGCGGATGGAAATCGCGCTCTCCGACGGGCGGCGCGTGCGGCTCGACCAGGTCGCCAGCGTCAGCGACACGGTGGAGGAGCAACGCTCGGCAGCCCTGCTCAACGGCAAGCCGGTGGTGGGCTTCGAGATCACGCGCAGCCGCGGCGCGGGCGAGGTCGACGTGGCCGACGGCGTGCGCGCGGAACTGGCCAAGCTGCGTGCCGAGCACCCGGACATCGAGATCACCGAGGCCTTCAACTTCGTCGATCCGGTGGTGGAGAACTACCAAGGGTCGATGTGGCTGCTGATCGAAGGCGCACTGCTGGCGGTGCTGGTGGTGTGGCTGTTCCTGCGCGACTGGCGCGCCACGCTGGTCTCTGCCGCGGCGCTGCCGCTGTCGATCATTCCGGCCTTCGGCGCGATGTACCTGATGGGTTTTTCCATCAACGTGGTGACGCTGCTGTCGATGTCGCTGGTGGTCGGCATACTGGTCGATGATGCGATCGTCGAGATCGAGAACATCATGCGCCATCTGCGCATGGGCAAGACGCCCTACCAGGCGGCGATGGAGGCCGCCGACGAAATCGGCCTGGCGGTGATCGCCACCACGTTCACGCTGATCGCGGTGTTTCTGCCGACGGCGTTCATGAGCGGCGTGCCGGGCAAGTTCTTCGTGCAGTTCGGCTGGACCGCGGCGATCGCGGTGTTCTTTTCGCTGGTGGTCGCGCGCATGCTGACGCCGATGATGGCGGCCTACCTGCTCAAGCCGCCGCGCGAACAGCACGGCGAGCCGCGCTGGATCACGCTCTACCTCGGCTGGGCGGCGTGGTGCCTGAAGCACCGCATACTGACCACGCTGGCGGCGGCAGGATTCTTCTTCGGCTCCTTCGCGCTGGTGCCGCTGCTGCCGACCGGCTTCATTCCGCCCGACGATCTGTCGCAGACCCAGGTGTACCTGTCGCTCGCGCCCGGTAGCACATTCGCTCAGACGCTGTCGATGGCCGAACAGGCGCGCGCGATCGTGCAGAAGAATCCGCAGGTGAAGATGGTCTACACGGCGGTTGGCGGCGGCGCGTCGGGCTCCGATCCGTTCATGCCGCGCGGCGCGTCCGAAGTGCGCAAAGCGACGCTGACCATCAATCTGACGCCGCGCAGCGAACGCCGCGGCATATCCAAGCAGACCATCGAACGCGAACTGCGCGAGGCGCTGGCCGTGCTGCCCGGCGTGCGCGTGACGGTCGGCTTCGGCGGGTCGAGCGAGAAATATGTGCTTGTGCTGGCCAGCGAAGACGGCGCGACACTGGCCGAACATGCACGCAAGGTGGAGCGCGACTTGCGCACCATACCGGGCATCGGCAACATCAATACGACGGCGAGCCTGGTGCGGCCGGAACTCGTGGTGCGGCCGGACTTTGCCAAGGCCGCCGATCTCGGCGTGACCTCGGCGGCGATCGCCGATACGCTGCGCATCGCCACCGCGGGCGATTACGATCAGGCGCTGGCCAAGCTCAACCTGTCGCAGCGGCAGGTGCCGATCATCGTCAAGCTGCCGGCCCGCGGCACGGCAGGATTTGTCGCTGCTCGAGCGCATGACGGTGCCGGGCAGGCACGGCCCGGTGATGATCGGCAACATCGCCACGCTGGCGATCGACAGCGGCCCGGCCCAGATCGACCGCTACGACCGCCTGCGCAACATCAATTTCGAGATCGAGCTGAATCAGCAGCCGCTCGGCGAAGTGGAAAGCCGCGCGCTGGCGCTGCCGAGCCTTGCCAAGCTGCCGCCGGGCGTGATCCAGACCACGGTCGGCGATGCCGAAGCGATGGGCGAGCTGTTCGCCAGTTTCAGTCTGGCGATGGCCACCGGCGTGCTGTGCATCTACATCGTGCTGGTGCTCCTGTTCAAGGATTTCATCCAGCCTACGACGATTCTTGCCGCACTGGTGCTGTCGGTGCCGGGCGCGTTCCTCGCGCTGTTCATCACCCACACGGCATTGTCGATGCCGTCGATGATCGGGCTGATCATGCTGATGGGCATCGCCACCAAGAACTCGATCCTGCTGATCGAATACGTGATCCTGGCGCGCCGCGACCACGGCCTCGACCGCTGGGAGGCGCTGCTCGACGCCTGCCGCAAGCGCGCCCGCCCGATCGTCATGACCACGGTGGCGATGGGCGCGGGCATGCTGCCGATCGCCATTGGCCTGGGCACCGACCCGAGTTTTCGCGCGCCGATGGCGATCGTGGTGATCGGCGGGCTGATCACCTCGACATTCCTCAGCCTGCTGGTGATTCCGGTGGTATTCACTTTCGTCGATGATGCGATCGCGCTGGTCCGCAATCGATGGCAACGGCACCCGGTCGCCGCGCTGCCCGCGGTGGCCGAGCCCGGGGGCAGCGCGCGCAAGTAACGGACGAATCCGGCCGGGTTGGCTGGAAGTTGACCACTGCCAGGAGCCGCAGCGGGCGGCGCTTTCCGGTGTGCCTGCCCTGAAAGCGCCTATCCATGCGGGTTTCTGGATGCATTGGCCGGAGAGGCTCGTGCCTGCTGGCTTCTGGGGTTGGAGCTTTTTGTGCGCAGCCGCGCGTTGCCGGCGCGGCGCGCGTCAGGCGGCCAGTCCGCGCAGCACCAGGTCGATGGTTTCCATGCCGTGCATGAACAGGCGCTGGAAGTTGGGCGACAGGTATTCGAGCGACAGCGCCAGCATGGCGAAGCCGACCGTCAGGGTGATCGGAAAGCCGACCGCGAAGATGTTGAGTGCCGGGGCCGCGCGGGTGAGCACGCCCAGCGCGATGCTGGTGACCAGCAGGGTGGCGATCAGCGGCAGCGCGAGCAGCACGCCGGCTGCGAAGACATAGCCGCCGGCACGCGCGAGTTCGCCCCAGCCGGCGGCGGCCAGTGGTGTGGCCGTTACCGGCAGGAAGCTGAAGCTTTGGGCGAGCGCGGCGATCAGCATCAGGTGCCCGTCGAGCGCCAGGAAGGTCAATGTCGCCAGCAACCCGAGGAATTCCTGCAGCACCGCCGACTGGCCGCCGTTCTGCGGATCGAAGGCGGTGGCGAATGACAGGCTCATCTGGAAGCCGATGACTTCGCCGGCGGTGTCGATCGCGGCGAATACCAGGCGCATGGCAAAGCCCATCGCCACGCCGATCAGCATCTGTTGCGCCAGCACCAGCAGGCCGACCAGGCTGCCCGGATCGATGCCGTGCGCCGGCGGCAGCGCCGGCACCAGCGCGACCGTGATCACCACGCCGAGGCCGATGCGCGCGCGCGCCGGTACCGACTTGTTGTTGAGCACCGGCGCCGCGGCGATCAGCCCCAGTACGCGCGTCAGCGGAAACAGGTAGGCGATGAGCCAGGCATTGAGTTCGGCGGTGGTGAAAGCGAGCATGCCGCGACGCCGGCTAACCGATCAGAGATGGAATCGCCTCGTACAGCCGGGTGATGTAGTCGGTCAGCTTGGTCAGCATCCACGGGCCTGCGAGCACCAGCGTGGTGAAGGTGACGACGAGTTTCGGCACGAACGACAAAGTCATTTCGTTGATCTGGGTGGCGGCCTGGAAGATGCTGACGATCAGGCCGGTGACCAGGGCGGCGGCGAACAGCGGGGCCGAGACCATCAGCGTGAGTTCGAGTGCGCCGCGGCCGATTTCGATGACGGTGGTGGGGGTCATTGAGGTGTCCTATCCGAAACTGCGTATCAGCGTGCCGATCACCAGCGTCCAGCCATCGACCAGCACGAAAAGCATGATCTTGAACGGCAGCGCCACCATCACCGGCGACATCATCATCATGCCCATCGACATCAGCACCGAGGCGACCACGAGGTCGATGATCAGGAACGGCAGATACACGATGAAGCCGATCTGGAAGGCGGTCTTCAGCTCCGAGGTGACGAAGGCCGGAATCACCAGCCGCATCGGCAGTTGCTCGGGCTTGTCCACCTTCGGCGTGTTGCTGATTTTGGCGAACAGCGCGAGGTCGTTCTCGCGCGCCTGCTTGAGCATGAAAGTCTTCAGCGGCACCGTGCCGCGCTCGAGTGCCTCGTTGAAATTGATCCGGTTCTCGGACAGCGGCAGGTAAGCCTCGGCGTAGATCTTCTCGCCTACCGGGGCCATGACGAAGAAAGTGAGGAACAGCGCCAGCCCGACCATCACCTGGTTCGGCGGGCTGGTCTGCGTACCGAGCGCATGACGCAGCAGCGAGAGCACGATGATGATGCGGGTGAAGCTGGTCATCATCAGCAGGGTCGCCGGGATGAACGTCAGCGACGTCATCAGCAGCAGGGTCTGGATCGACAGCGAATAGGTCGTGCCGCCGCCCGGCGCGGGCGTGCTGGTGACTGCCGGCAGCGCCTGCGCCAAGGTCTCGACCGGGATCAGCGCGAGGATCGGAACAAGCCCGAGCAGCGCAGCCGGCCGCGCCAGCAGGCGCTCAAGCCGGCGGTGCATTGCGCTTCTCCATCATTTGCCGCAACCGGCTGGCGAACGGGTGCGTGGTGACGGTGCCGGCTGACGGGACCTGCGGCAGCGCCGATTTGGGCATGCTGTGCAGCTTGGTGACTTGTCCGGGCGCAACCCCAAGCACTAGCGCGGTGTCGCCGACTTCGACGATCACCACCCGCTCGCGGGCGCCGACCGCCTGTCCGGCGACGATGCGCAACGCATGGGCGGCGCTGCCGCGCGGTGCGGTCAGGCGCCTGAGCAGCCACAGGCTGGCGAAAATCAGCGCGATGATGAAGCCCAGGCCGAGCAACATCTGCAGCAGGCCGCTGCCGACTTCCGGTGCGGCCTGCGCCCTGGCGGCATGCGGCACGAGCAGCAGGGCGGGGGGGAATGCGAGTGCGGGTTTCATGCCTCGCACTGTAAGGCGGCAATAGTGGAGTCGAGCCGGCAATAAGACCGGCAAAATTTGCCTATTTCAGAGGCGAGAATGCCGGCCGGCAAGTTTGGTGCGCTGCAGCGAGATACAGGCAAAAAAAGGCCGGCGGGGGGAGGGTCCCGCCGGCAAATTCACTCTCGCTCTGAAGAAGGGTGGCTGCGCCGGGTGCCGCGGCCGGCAAGACTGGGATTCGAGGGTGCTTGACCGAGGATGGAGTGGTTACCGCGTTTGTCAGCTATCGAGTTCCTCGTCGGCGTCGTCCTCGATGCATTCATCGACGATGTCGTCGGTATCGGATTCGTCGTTGGCGGCCTTGTTCAGCATCCCGTTGCGGCAGGCGACGACCTGATCGAACAACGAGGGAAACGGCGGAAGGCTTTCGCCGGGTGCCAGCGTGCGGGTCGAGTGGTGGAAGCAGGATGAAGCGCGGACCGTCTCGTTGAGTTGCATGGTCAATCTCCCTCGGTTGTGTACGGCGCCAATGTAGAAGAGCCGGGGGGCTGCTGCCGTGAAGTATTTGGTACCCCGCGCAAGGTTTTCCGCGCCGCCGTGAAGTAATTCGTGCCCACGAGGCGATTTGCCCCGGCCCTGGCCCCGGGCGCCGTCATACCTGCATGTTCATGATGTCCTGATAGGCGGTGACCAGCTTGTTGCGTACCTGAACCATCTGCTGGAACGACAGGTTGGCCTTCTGCAGGTTGATCATCACGTCCTGCAGATTGACGTTGGGATCGCCGGCAGAGAAGGACTGCGCCATCTCCTGCGCGCCGTTCTGGGCCTTGCTGACGCCCTGAAGTGCGCTGTCGAGCACCTGCGCGAAGTCAACGCCGCCGGCGGCCGTCGTCGCATCGGCTGCGCCCGGTTTGCCGGCGGCGACGTCGGCTGCGGAGCGCAATTGCGAGAGCATCTGCTCGATTCCCTTGGTTTCCATTTGAATTCCTGTCAGTCCATCGGATAACCACGCAATTGCCGTGCCTAGATCACGCCCTCGGCGCGGTACTGCTGCAGCTTGTAGCGCAGCGTGCGCTCCGAAATGCCGAGCTTTTCCACCGCCTTTTTGCGCGAGCCGCCGACCGAGGCGAGGGTGTCGAGTATGTGCTGGCGCTCAAGGTCCTTCATGCTGGAGGCGTGCGTTTCCACCGGCGCACTGACGGCTGGCACGCCGGCCGGAACGCCGGTCGCCCAGGCCGCGAGTCCGCTGGCCTTCAACTGCAGGTGCGCGGCCTCGATCGTGTCGGCCGGCGCCAGGATCAATGCACGTTGAATCACGTTCTCCATCTCGCGCACGTTGCCGGGCCACGGATAGGCCGACAGGGTCGCGGCGGCTGCGTCGGAAAGTCTTGCCGCCGGCCTGCCGCAGCGCGCGCCATGGCGGGCCAGCAGATGCCGCGCCAGCGGGAGAATGTCGGCCGGCCGCTCGCGCAGCGCAGGAATGGCGATCGGAAACACGTTGAGCCGGTAGTACAGGTCCTCGCGAAAGCGGCCCGCCACCACCTCCGACATCATGTTGCGGTTGGAGGTCGCCAGCACCCGGATGTCGAGCGCAATCGGCCTCTTGCCTCCCACCCGTTCGACCTCGCGCTCCTGCAGCACGCGCAGCATCTTGGCCTGCAGCGCCAGCGGCATTTCGGAGATTTCGTCGAGCAGGATGGTGCCGCCCTGTGCCTGTTCGAACTTGCCGGCCTGCGCGTTCTGCGCCCCGGTGAAGGCACCTTTCTCGTAACCGAACAGGGTCGCCTCGAGCAGGTTTTCCGGAATCGCCGCGCAGTTGATGGCGACGAAGGGCGCCGCGGCGCGTGGCGAGTGGGTATGGATGAAGCGGGCAAAGACTTCCTTGCCGGTACCGGATTCGCCGGTCAGCAGCACGGTGGCTTCGCTGGCTGCCACCCGCTCGGCCAGCGCGATGGTTTCGCGCGTGCGCGGGTCTTGCGCCACCAACTCGTCGTAGACCGGGCTCGCCCAGGCGTAGCGGGCCACGCGATCGAGCAGTTCTTCCGGCTTGAACGGCTTTTGCATGAAGTCGCTGGCCCCTGCCTGCATCGCGGCAACCGCGCGTTCGACGTCGCCGTAGGCGGTCATCAGCAGCACCGGCAGACTGGGCCAGCGGTCGCGCACCGCGCGCAGCAGTTCGATGCCGTCCATCGGGTCCATGCGCAGGTCGGAGAGCACCAGGTTGAAGCTCTCGCCGGCCAGCCGCGCCAGTGCAGCCGGGCCGCCATCGACGGCGGTCACCTTGTGGCCGGCGCAGGCCAGGGTCATGGCGACCGCTTCGCGCAGCGATTCGTCGTCCTCGACCACCAGTACCGCGATCTTCTCGTTCATGCACATCCCCCGCTTTCCATCGTGTTGCCGAGCCTGGCTTGCGCCGCGCGCGGCAGACTCAACCTGAATTCCGTTGCCCATTGCTGTCCCCGCGTGGTGCGGCCGGGTCGCAATTCGAGATCGCCGCCATGTGCGCGCGCCACGCCGCGTGCGATTGCGAGCCCGAGCCCGGTGCCCTGTGCCCGTGTCGTGAAGAACGGCTCGAACAGCCGTTTCTGTAGCGCCGGCGCGATGCCGGGACCGTTGTCGCAGACACAGAACGTGACGTTTGCCGCGTCTACCTCGGCGTCCAGCGCCACCATGCCGCCGGCCGGAACCACGCCGATGGCATTTTCGGTGAGGTTGGTCAGCGCGCCCACCAGATCGGCACGGCTGACCCATACCGCGGCATCGCCGGATTCGGCCAAGGCGAGAAACTCGACGCCCTTGCCGCGGGCGAGCGGATCGCAATTGGCGAAGACCTCGCCGACCAGCGCCTTGATGCTGAGCAGTTCGCGGCTGCCGATCTCGCCGCGGGCGAACACCAGCATGTCGCGGATCAGCGCCTCCAGGTGCTGCAGGCGCTCGACCACGCGCGAGGCAACCCGTTCGCGGTCGGGCGCGGCAAGCGCAGGCGAGCCGAGGTTCGCGGCGTAGAGCAGCGCCGCCGAAAGCGGCGTCCGCAACTGGTGAGCCAACCCCGCGACCATCTCGCCCATTGCGGCCAGCCGCTCGTTGCGTGCCGCCAGCATGCGCATGCGCTGGGCTTCGGTCACATCGTGCACCAGCACGATTCGCCCGCCTGAGGAGTCGAGCGCAGTCTCGCGCATTTCCAGCCGCGCGCCAGCCGCGTTGGTCCATTCGTTTGCGGCATCGCTGGCGCTCAGGCGGCCGGCCAGCAACTCGTCCCATAGCCTGCCGACGATGTCGCTGCCGAGCATCGCCAGAGCGGCAGGATTTGCCTGGTCGACCATGCCCAGGCCGTCGAGAACCACGACACCAGCGGGCAGCGCCGCCAGCAAGGTGCCCAGCCGCTCGTTCAGTGCGGCCTTTTCCTGATACTGCCGGCGCAATTCGCCGTTGGCCTCGGCCAGTTCGACCGTCAATTGCGCCACCTGTGCCTGCAGGCCGTCGTAGGCGCGCGACAGTTCGCCCGAGGCTTCGTTGAACAGGCGAAACGCCTCGGCCAGCGCCGCAGGATCCATTTGCGGGTGCTGCCGCGTCGGGCTGTCGATGAGCATAGCAGTGTCGGTCATGGAGCGAGGCCGTTTCACGATGACGTCAGAGTAGCAACCAGGCGCCCGGGGCGTGCCGTCGAACAGGCGGCAATAACTGCCGCTATTTCGGCTAAGCGTCGACGCGAACGGGCCAAACAATGCGCAGCGTCGCGACGCGCCCGCCGCTGGAATCCGGTGTGACGGATTTCACGGTTGGCACGCCCACCTTCAAGGACGGTGCTGAGGGCATCGGAATAGGGTGGCAAAGCGCCCGCTTATCGGCGCACCGGCAAAGTTTGCCGTCGCAGAGAATGATTCGGAACAACGGAAGGAACCGCGAGGCTCCAAATGGCAATCGAACAGGTAACGCTACCGACCCCCGCGCAGGCCGCATTGCCTGCACCGCTGGCATTCATCAGCCAGATGACGATGCGCCAGAAGCTCGCCGGCATGGCGGCCGCGGCGCTGGCGATTGCGGTGCTGACCGGGCTGTGGCTTTGGAGCCGCACCCCCGACTATCAGGTTCTGTTCTCCAATCTGAACGAAAAGGACGGCGGCGCGATCATTGCCGCTCTCCAGCAGCAGAACGTGCCCTACCGGTATTCAGAGGGCGGCGCGGCGATTCTGGTGCCCTCAGGGCAGGTGCACGATGTGCGCCTCAAGCTGGCTTCGCAGGGGCTGCCGCGCGGCGGGCTGGTTGGCTTCGAGCTGATGGAGGCGCAGAAGCTCGGCCTGTCGCAGTTCGCCGAGCACATCAACTACCAGCGCGCGCTCGAGGGGGAACTGGCGCGCTCGATCCAGTCGCTCTCGGCGGTAGACGGCGCGCGCGTGCATCTGGCGATTCCCAAGCAGACCGGATTCCTGCGCGATGAACAGAAACCCACCGCAAGCGTGCTGGTGAACCTGCGTGGCGGTCGGCTGCTCGAGGCATCGCAAGTGGCCGGCATCGTGCACCTGGTGGCCTCCAGCGTGCCGGAGCTGTTGCCGTCCGCGGTGTCGATACTGGACCAGAACGGCAAGCTGCTGTCGCAGAACAAGGACGGCCGGCGCGACGCCGGGCTCGATCCGACCCAGCTCAAGTATGTCGAAGAGATGGAGCAGGGCTACATCAAGCGTATCGAACAGATCCTGACGCCGATCACCGGGCCGGGCAACCACCGTGCGCAGGTCACCGCCGCGGTCGACTTCGACCAGGCCGAACAGACCGCCGAGACCTATGCGCCGAATCCGCCGGACAAGGCGGCCATTCGCAGCCAGCAGTCGCAGGAGCAGACCACGCGCGAGGCGGGCGCAACCGGCGTACCCGGCGCCCTTTCGAACCAGCCGCCGGCCCCGGCCACCGCACCGCTGACCACGCCGGCTGCGCCCGGCACCCCGACAGCCGCGAACCAGCCGGCGCCGCTCAACGCGTCGAAGAATGCGACCGTCAACTACGAAGTCGACAAGACGGTGCGCCATGTCAAGACGGCCGTCGGCACGGTCAAGCGCCTGTCGGTCGCGGTGGTGGTCAATCACAAGACCGAGAAACTGCCCGACGGCAAGGTCAAGACCACGCCCCTCAGTGAAGCCGAGATCAAGCAGATCACCGACCTGGTGCGCGAAGCAATGGGCTTCAACAAGGAGCGCGGCGATACGCTCAACGTGACCAGTTCGCCATTCCGCGCTGCTGACCCGGAAACCCTGTCCGAGGCGCCGTTCTGGAAGTCGCCGGAGTTCATCTCGCTCGCCAAGGACATCTTCAAGTACGCGCTGTTCGCCGGCGTGGCGCTGTATCTGCTGTTCGGCGTGATCAAACCGCTGGTGCGTCAGATGGCCGCCCGCAAGGAGGAGCAGGACGCACTGCGCGATGTAACGCCGGGTGGCGACGATGCGGTAGTGTCGCTGTCCGGTCCCGGTGCCGCCCTTGCACTGCCGAGCTTCGAGCAAAAGCTCGCGCAGGCCAAGGAACTGGCCAAGAACGATCCGAAACTCGTCGCCAACGTGATCAAGGAGTGGACCCATGGCGGACAAGGATGACGGATTCGAGAAAGGCGCCTTGTTGCTGGTCTCGCTCGGTGCCGACGAGGCGGCAGAGGTGCTCAAGCACCTCGGTCCGAAGGAAGTGCAGCGGCTCGGCAGCGCGATGGCAAGCCTGCAGGCTGCGCCGCGCGAACGCGTCGAAACCCTGCTCGACGAACTGAGCAGTCACGCCAGCAAGGGCTCGCCGGTGATTGCCGATGAGCAGATGATCCGCACCATGCTGACCAAGGCATTGGGCGACGACCGCGCCGCCAACCTGATCTCGCGAATCCTCTCCGGTGGCGATACCGCCGGCATCGAGGGACTCAAGTGGATGGACGCCAACACGGTGGCCGACCTGATCAAGAACGAGCATCCGCAGATCATCGCGACGATTCTGGTGCATCTCGAATACGACCATGCGGGTGACATTCTCAAGAACTTCACCGAGCGTCTGCGCAACGACGTGATCCTGCGCATCGCCACGCTCGACGGTGTACAGCCGGCCGCCTTGCGCGAACTCAACGACGCGCTGTCGCGCGTGATGGCAGGTGCCGCATCGATGAAAAAGACGGCGCTTGGCGGGGTCAAGACCGCAGCCGAGATCCTCAACTTCGTCGGCTCGGCGGCCGAGACGGCGATCATCGACAACGTGCGCGAATACGACGCCGATCTGGCGCAGAAGATCCTCGACGAGATGTTCGTGTTCGAGAACCTGATCGATCTCGACGATCGCGGCTTCCAGGTGTTGCTGCGCGAAATCCAGTCGGATTCGCTGATCATCGCGCTCAAGGGCGCACCGCCCGAACTGCGCGAGAAGGTATTCAAGAACATGTCGCAGCGCGCTGCCGAGATGCTGCGCGAGGATCTCGAATCGCGCGGTCCGGTGCGCCTGTCCGAAGTCGAGGCCGAGCAGAAAGAGATTCTCAAGACCGCCCGCCGGCTGGCCGAGGAAGGCCAGATACAGTTGGCATCCAAAGGCACCGAGGACGCCTTCGTCTGATCATGAGTGCCGCCAACGTCACGCCGCTGCGTCCCGAACACGAGCCGCGCTATCTGAAGTGGGAGCCGGAGGAATTCGTTGCGGCAAACCGGCCGGCAAGCGAACCGGCCGTGCAGCAAGAATCGGCGGGGGAGCCCGAGGTACGCATGCCGACGGTCGACGAAATCGAGCGCATGCACATCGAAGCGGCCGAGGCCGGCCGCAAGGCCGGTTTCGAGCACGGTTACGAGGAAGGAACGGCCCGCGTCCGCATGGAAGCGCTGCAGATCAACACGCTGCTCGAACACCTCGAAACGGCGGTAAGCGAATTCGATCAGCAGGTGGGCGAATCGCTGGTTCGCCTGGCACTCGAAATCGCACGCCAGGTGGTACGGCGCGAGCTGAAAACCCAGCCGCAATGCCTGCTCGACGTGGTGCGCGAGGCGCTCGCACAATTGCCACACCAGCATGTCAGCATCCATGTTCACCCCGACGATGCGCAACTGGTTCGCGTTCACCTGGCGGACCAGGTGCAGCACGGCGCGCACCGAATCCGCGAGGATGCCTCGCTTGCGCGCGGCGGATGCCGTCTCGACGCGGCCGGCACGCAGGTCGATGCGACCGTCGAGATGCGCTGGAAGCGGGTGGTCGAGTCGCTCGGCCTGCGCGACGACTGGGCGCCTGTCGCCGACCCGCGGACGGCAGCACCATAATGGCGATCCTCAACGAGGCCTGGCGCGGACATCTCGACGGCTGCCGCAAACTCGTCGAGGCAGCCACACCCTATGCCACCTGCGGCACGTTGACCCGCATCAACGGCCTGGTGATGGAAGCCAATGGCATCAAACTGCCGCTGGGCAGCGGAGTGCGTGTTTCGGTCGGTGGCGGGATCGGCGTCGAGGCTGAAGTGGTGGGCTTTCACGGCGAGAAGCTCTACATGATGCCGACCGACGATGTCTTCGGTCTGGCTCCGGGCGCCCAGGTCGCCCCGCTCGAAGCAAGCCACCCGCGGCCGCGGGTGGGCGAGAAGATCTTCGCGCGCCGCCGTGCGCAGGATCGCGCCAAGCACCTGCCGGTCGGCGACAAGTTGCTCGGTCGCGTGGTCGATGGCGCCGGCCGGCCGCTCGACCGGCTCGGACCGCTCAACACCGGCGAAATGCGTTCGCTGGCAAGCCGCCCGGTCAACCCGTTGCAACGCGCGGCGATCGACCGCTCGCTCGATGTCGGCGTGCGCACGATCAACGCGATGCTCACTGTCGGCCGCGGCCAGCGGGTGGGCTTGTTCGCCGGTTCGGGTGTCGGCAAATCGGTGCTGCTGGGCATGATGGCGCGCTATACGGCGGCCGAGGTCGTGGTGGTCGGCCTGATCGGCGAGCGCGGCCGGGAAGTGAAGGAATTCATCGAACAGATTTTGGGCAGCGAGGGGCTGCGACGTTCCGTGGTGGTGGCGGCGCCGGCCGACACCAGTCCGCTGATGCGCCTGCAGGGTGCGGCCTACGCCACCACGGTTGCCGAGCATTTCCGCGACCAGGGTCGGCAGGTACTGTTGATCATGGACTCGCTGACCCGCTACGCGATGGCCCAGCGCGAGATCGCCCTGGCGATCGGCGAGCCGCCGGTGACGCGCGGCTATCCGCCCAGCGTTTTCGCACGCCTGCCGCAGTTGGTGGAGCGCGCGGGCAACGGGCCGGAAGGCGGCGGTTCGATCACCGCCTTCTACACCGTGCTGGCCGAGGGCGACGATCAGCAGGACCCGATCGCCGACTCGGCGCGCGCCATTCTCGATGGGCACTTCGTGCTGACCCGGGCACTGGCCGAGGCCGGCCACTACCCGGCCATCGATATCGAACAGTCGATCTCGCGCGCAATGCACGGGCTGGTCAAGCCGACGCACTTCGAACTGGTCCGCCGCTTCAAGCAACTGTACTCGCGCTACCAGCGCTCGCGCGACCTGATCGCGGTCGGCGCCTATGCGCCGGGCGGCGATCCGCTGCTCGACAAGGCGGTGGCGATGTATCCGCAATTCGAGGCTTTCCTGCAACAGAAGATGAACGAACGCGACAACTACGAGGACAGCGTGGTCAAGCTCCATCGCCTGTTCGACCAGGCTTTGTGAGTGCTGCGCGATGAGCAATAGCCGCTTTCCGCTGGAAACACTGCTGGAACTCGCGCAGTCGCGCGCGGATGACGCCGCCAAACGGCTCGGGCAGTTGATCGCCGCGCAAACGGAAGACTCGCGCAAGCTCGAACTGCTGCAACAGTACCGCGCCGACTACCAGGCGCGCTTCGTTGCCCATGCGCGCAACGGCATGCGCCCCGAAGAATGGGCCAACTACCAGAGCTTCCTTGCCAAACTCGACGAAGCGATCGAGCAGCAGGGCGCAATCTGCCGGAAGGCGCAGAACCGCACCGTCGCCGGCCAGAAGAACTTCGTCGAGCAGCGCAACCGGCACAAGGCCTTCAATACGCTGGCGCAGCGCCACGAATCGGAAGAAGCGCGTCGCGCAGCGCGGCAGGACCAGAGGGCTGCTGACGAACACGCGGCGAAGCACTTCAAGGGCAACCTCGAAGACAGTATCGACACCGGTGGCACGTCGCTTGCTGATTGCTACGACAACTGACGCCATTCCCCTGGAGAACCCGATGCCCAGTGTTGCAATTCCCGCGGCCGTCGTTGCCGCCGTACCCAGCGCAGCGATCACGCAGAGCGGCCAATCTGCCGGCAATCCGGTTTCCGACGCAAACGGCGCTGCGACGGGCGCCGATGCGGCAGGTGCCGGCAAGTTCGCTGCGTTGCTCGAACGGCAGATGGTCAATACCCAGCCGATGGTCGACGGCGGCGCCTTGCCACTAAGCGCGGAAGCGAGCGAAAGCGCAATTGTGCCGATCGATCCGTCCGCCCAGCCCGTTGATCTGTCGGTGCTTCTGCAGGGACTCATGTTGCCGATGGCAGTAACGCCTCACGGCGCGCCGGCAAGTGATACTTCATCGGCCGCCGCCGCTACGCCGCTTGCCAGTCCGCCTCAGTTCTCACTCGCCGCGCCTTCGGCTGCAGGTGTTGCGGACAAGGCCGTTGCCGACTCGGCAAGCGGATCGCCGGCGAGCGCCGCCGCCGCGCCGCGATTCGCGGATCTGTTCGACCGCGATGATCACGCCTTGACCAAGGCGGCAGTCGATGCCGCTGTTGCCGGCAACACGGCAGAACCTGCCGCCCGCGAATTGCCGCTGCAGCACGAATCATTCGACATGCAGTCGGCTGCACACCTGGTGGCGCATGGGCGCACGGAATCGCCGAGAGCTGAAGCCGAGCGTCTGGTGGTGTCGACGCCGGTCAATTCGCCGAACTGGCATGAAGATCTCGGAAGCAAGGTATCGATGCTGGTCGGCAAGGAGGCCAGTTCCGCCGAACTCGTGCTCACGCCGCCGCACCTCGGTCGCGTGGAAGTGCAGTTGAGCGTCAGCGGCGACCAGACCACGGCCACCTTCGTCGCGGCCACGCCCGCCGCGCGCGAGGCGCTCGAGCAGGCCTTGCCCAAATTGCGCGAATTCCTCGCCGATAGCGGCATCAATCTGACCAGCGCCTCGGTGGGCGGCGACGCCATGGCCGGTCAGGGACATGCCGGCGGCAACCATGGCGGCCGGTCGGCGCGCGGCGGGAGCGGTGCTTCCGTGACGGATGTCACGCCGGCCGCAGCCGCATTCCGGCGGATCGACGGCATGGTCGACACCTTCGCCTGATTTGAAGGGCGTAACGGCCGCTGATCGGCCCTAAAGCCGCGCGCTCCCGGTTCGATAATACTGAAAACCGCTTGGAGTAAACCCGATGGCCAAAGCCGCAGTCGCAACCGCCGATGTCGAAGTCGCACCGCCGAAGAAGAAGAGCAAACTGATCCTGTTCATCGGCATCGGCGTGCTGCTGCTTGCCTTGGCGGGCGGCGGCGCCTTCTACATGATGTCGAAGAAGAAAGCGGCCGAAGCCGAAGCCGACGGCGAAGACGGCCACGGCCCGGCGAAGACCGCGCATGCCAAAGGGAAATCGGGCACGCCGCCCACCTTCGTGCCGATGGAGCCATTTACGGTCAACCTGATGCCCGAAAACGGCGAACAGTACCTGCAGGTGGTGGCCACCCTGAAGCTCGAGGATGCGCATGTCGCCGACGACCTGAAGGTCTACATGCCCGAGCTGCGCCATCGCGTGTTGATGCTGCTGTCGGGCAAGAAGGCATCCGAGTTGCAGGGGGTCGACGGTCGCGAGGCGCTTGCCGGCGAAATCATGTCCGCCGCCAACGACGTGCTGGGGTTCGGGTCCAAGTCGCAAGTCAAGGGCGCCAAGGAGCCCGACGGCAAGGCCAAGAAGGATGCGGTTGAGGGGCCGGTGGTCTCGGTTCTGTTTACCTCCTTCATCATCCAGTAGGGTCGCAAGGGCTGACCATGTCGCAGGATTTTCTGTCGCAGGATGAAGTCGATGCCCTGCTCAAGGGCGTCACCGGCGATGCAGACGAGCAGCCGGCGGATGAGCCGTCCGATGGCGTGCGGCCGTACAACCTCGCCACGCAGGAGCGCATCGTACGCGGGCGCATGCCCACGCTGGAGTTGATTCACGAACGCTTCGCGCGCAATCTGCGAATCGGTCTGTTCAATTACATGCATCGCAGCGCCGAGATTTCGGTCGGTCCGATCCGGGTGCAAAAGTACGGCGAGTTCGTGCGCAACCTCGTGGTGCCGACCAACCTGAATCTGGTTCAGGCCAAACCGCTGCGCGGCACCGGCCTGATCGTCTTCGATCCGAATCTGGTATTCCTGGTCGTCGACAACATGTTCGGCGGCGACGGGCGGTTCCACACGCGCGTCGAAGGCCGCGAGTTCACGCCGACCGAACAGCGCATCATCCGCGGTCTGCTCAACGTGGTATTCGGCGAGTTCGAGAAGGCCTGGCGGCCGGTTTTCGAGATCAAGCTCGAGTTCGTGCGATCGGAAATGAACCACCAGTTCGCCAACATCGCGACCCCGTCGGAGATCTCGATCGCGACCACGTTCACCCTGGAGTTCGGTGGCGCGACGGCTGACATGCATGTCTGTTTTCCGTATTCGATGGTCGAACCGATACGCGACCTGCTCAACAGCACCACGCAAAGCGATCAGGCCGGCCAGGACGCGAGGTGGACCGGCACGCTGACGCGGCAACTTCAGGGCGCCGAGGTGGATCTCGTCAGTACGCTGGGCAGTTCGACAATTTCGCTGCGTCAGATACTGAACATGAAAGCCGGCGACGTGATACCGCTGCAGATTCCTCAGCGTATCAGCGGCGCGGTCGATGGCGTGCCGGTGGTCGAGTGCCAGTACGGCATTCAGAACGGCCGCTATGCGCTCAGGATAGACAGATTTTTGAACGAACCCGAATTGGCGCACGCAAGATCAGGAGAACAACATGTCTGAAACCGTGGAAGAACAGCAGGTCAGCGACGACGACTGGGCGGCCGCAATGGGCGAACAGGCTGCTGCCGAAGCCGCAACCACTGCCAGCACCGTGACCCAGCAGGCCGCCAGCGCCGCGTCGGCGTTGTTCCAGAACTTCGGCGACTCCGGCAGCAAGTCCGGCAACCTGCAGGACTTCGACATGATTCTCGACATTCCGGTGCAACTGACGGTGGAACTCGGGCGCACCAGGATTTCGATCCGCAATCTCCTGCAGCTTGCGCACGGTTCGGTAGTCGAACTCGACGGACTGGCCGGCGAGCCGATGGACGTGATGGTCAATGGGACACTGATTGCACAGGGCGAGGTGGTCGTGGTGAACGACAAGTTCGGCATCCGGCTGACGGACATCATCACGCCTTCCGAGCGCATGCGCAAACTCAATCGCTGAATCGATCTCCTCCCTCCTTCCGCAAGGAATCGGGATTCGGGCGGCCTGCGGGCCGCCATTTCTTCAGCGGGCGCGGGTATTCCGTTCGCGTTCGATGCGCAGGATGAAGCGCTGGATCATCGAGACCTGGGAATCTGGCAACTGGACGAATTGGCAACCGGCACGAAGCATCGGTTTGCCGTTCTTGCCGCTGATCCGGAACACGCTGCGCACCCGCATTTGCGTTTCGATGGTGCCGACCTCCGGCAGATTGATGCGGCAATTGCGGAATTCGCGGTCCGGTTCGAAGGGCGTGCCGTCCGGCGGCACCATGACCGCCAGGCCACCGCCGCTGATGTCGAGCACGGTGGCATTGACGCGCGCTTCCTCCGCGCCTTCTTCGCCGACGACCACACTGCACGTGATTCCGTGGATAGTCGGTGTCGCCAGTCGAAAATACTCGCGGCGCTGAAGGCGCAGCACCGCGTCGGGCACCGGTGCCACGAAGGCTTTCGAGCCCGCATAAGTTGTCGGTTTGGCGGTTTGCAGGTGGAACTGGATCTTCACCCGGTCGAGCTGGGTCATGCAGGTGAGCTGATCCGACGCGGCGACGCGGGAATTGAGCGCCTCGTCCGCACCCCAATCCAGGTAAAGGCTGTTCTCGTCGGTCGACAACCCCAGCACGGTGGTCAGCAGAAAATCGCCGGTCGGCCCGAAATACGTGCTTACCATGGCGCGCCGTTCGATCAGGTTGCGCAGGATGAAGCGTACCTCGCGCGGTTCGCGCTGGATGTAGTGCGCGTAGTCATCGGACTTGAGCAACTCGAAGCGCAATGGATTGGGTTCGCCGCGGGTCATGGCTGGGTTGGATCAAATGAACGTAGACAGCATCCTGCTGATGCGCATTTATAGCATGGGAGGGCAGGGTCGGCCGTGCGAAATGGAAGGAAAATCTGCGTCAGTTCGCGGGTGGCATGGATTGCGCCAAGGCCTGGCCGCTTTCGATGCGGTAGAGCCATGCCAGCAACTCGGCAACGGCAACATAGAGTTGCGGAGGGATGTGCGCGTCGAGGTCGACCTGCATCAGCAGCGCCACCATCTCCGGCGATTCATGTACGAACACGCCGGCCTGCTGCGCGCGCTCGATGATCTGTTGCGCGATCAGGCCGCTGCCCTTGGCCACCACGCGCGGCGCTGCGTCGCTGCCGGCGTAGCGCAGTGCGATCGCGTTCTGGCGCTTCGCCTCATGCATGATGAGCGACTGTCGCTTGGGACAGTTGCAGGCCGGCTGCCTCCAGCGCGCGCGCCAGGGCCGGCCGCGCAAGCATCAACTGCTCGGCATGATTGGCGCCGTCCGCCTGCAGGCGCAGACTGACACGGTTGCCGCTGATGGCCAACTCGGCACTGACGTCGCCGAGCCGCGGCAGAATGAGTCGCAGGCGTGTGCGCCATTCCGGCGTCTCGCCGTCGGCCGACCGGGCTTCGCGCTCGAACGGCGCGTCGATCTGCCAATCGAGCTGCTGACCTGGCCAGAGCTGCACCTGCCATGACAATTGTTGTGTCGCCAGCGTGTCGAGCTGTTTGTGCAGGATGGCGGTAACGTCGTGCCCCTGTCCGGGTTCGCCGGTTGCGACCCGTTGCTTGCCATCCTCGGACAGCAAGGCGGGAGCCTGCGCGTTCGCGTTCAAGGGAATCGATTCCCGGGCCGGCAGCGCGAGTGTCGTGCCGGGCGGCAGCTTCGCCTGCGGCTCCTGCAGCAGTGCGCCGAGCGTCGCTCGGCCGTCGACCCACTGGGCCTGGTGCGATTCGTAGAACACACCGCTGCGCGCCACGGCTTCACGCAGCGCCGGGGCGATTTGCTGCGCATCAGCGCCGGCCGCAGGCATCAGGGACGCACCCGGTGCCAACGGAATCGGTTTTGCATCCGTGCCGGTCAGCAGGGCGCCAATCACCTGCGCGGCGCGTGAAAGTTGCGGCGACGGCACTGCCGAGGCGGCCGGCCCAGCGATGCGGGCCGTGATTGTGGCCTGCTCGCCGCTTTTGCCGGGCTCGGCGGTACGCCCGGTTATCTCAAGATCGATTTCCTCGCCCGGCTTGGCAGGCGCCGGCAGCGACACACTCAGCAAGCGGCCGGCGATCTGCGCACGATAGGTGCCGTCCGGCTGCAAATTCACGATCGAGGCCCGCACCCGGTCGCCGGGATTGAACGGCAGCGGATCGGATCGCTGGGGATCGGGACGCAGCGCGCGTACCGGCTCGGTCGACTGGATGGTCGACTCGGCCAGCATCTTCAGCCGGGCGATCAATGCGCTGGGTATCATCGGCCCGCTGGCGGGTCAGTCGGGGGGATCAGTATCCGGCCGCGCTGTAGCTGCTGCGAACGTTGCTACCGGGCGCCGTGTCGCCGAGGAAGCGGCGCACGTGATCCATCCAGGGTTCGGTGTAGCTGCGCACCTTGCGGTCGTCGGCCAGGATGCGCTTGATCAGATGGACCTTGCGTTCGCGTTCCGATTCGGTCAGTCGGGTTTGCGCGTCGGCAAGCGCAAGCCCGCTGCGCAATCCGGCGACCCGGCGTTCAAGCTCGCCCAGGCGGTCCCAGTCGCCGACTTCGGCGGCGCGAACCATGTGTTCCGAGATGTCGCTTAGGGTTTCATAGAGGTTGAGCGTGCTCATGGGCGTTCTCCCTGCGCTCAGGCGGTGCCGCCGCCAGACGTTCCGTTCACGTTCGGTTTGCCGATCTGTTCCCAGGCTTCCTTCAACTCGCGCAGCAGCGTGGCGACCTCGGCCAGGGCGGCGATGTCGTTGCGCACGTTGGCGTGCAGCAAGCGTGTGCACATGTAGTCGTAAAGCGAACCGAGACGCTGCGCCAACTCGCCACCGACTTCGAAATCCAGGCTGACCTTGAGTCCGTTGGTGATGATCTCGATTGCCTTCGAGATCGCGCTGCCCTTGAGCGGAACGTCGCCGTTCTCCAGATGTATGCGGGCCGCATTGGTCGATACCAGCGCTCCCTCGAACAGCATCAGCGTGAGACGGTGCGGGTCTGCAGAACTTACGCCGTTTTCGACACCTACATTCTTGTAGGCGAGTGCGCCGCTCTGACGAGCAAACATTTAACGAACTCCAGGTTGTGGATCGGGCATCTGCGCACGCAACGGCCTAGCCACCCGAGAGGCTGGCGAGCTGTTGCTTCAAGTAGCTGCTGGTTGCATTCATGCTGGAGATGGTCGTGTCCAGCAGTGTGAACTGGGCGCGGTAGCGCGCCTCGATCGATGTCATGCGGGTTTCCAGCGCAGTCGTTCGCTTGTCCAGTGCGGTGACGCGCTGGTTGAGACCTTCGACCTTGCCGGTGACCAGTCCGTCGGTGCCGAGCATCGTCGTGACGCGCTTGTCGATCAACGAGGCCAGGCCGTCGACGTTGTTGGTAGTTGCGAACACCCGCGAGACGCTCTTGGTCGGGTTTGCCAGCGCGTCGGCGAGTTTTCCGGCGTTGAGCGTGAGCGAACCGTCGCTGCCGAAATTCAGACCGATCTCCGAGAGCGAACCAAAGCCGCCGTTGCCGGCGACACCGCTGAAACTGCTGCGCAGTTGCGACTGGATCGAACGGACCGTCGGGTCGCCGTTGAGTTCGCCGGCTTTCTTGGTGGCCGGATCGTACGACGTGAGATCGCGTAGTATCTTGTTCAGATCGTTGTAGGCCTTGACGAAGGTGCCGACGTTGGTCTGCGTGGCGCTGGTGTCCGGCGCGACCCCGACCGTTACCGGCGCGCCGCTGTTGGTTTTCAGCAAGTTCAGGGTCAGGCCGTCCACCGCGCCAGTGACGGTATTGCTGCTGCTCGTGACGTCGACGCCGTTGACTTTGAGCAGTGCATCGAGCGGTGACGTCTTCTCGGTGAGGCCGCCGGCCGTTGCGCCATTGTCAAACGAGATTGCCGCCAGCCCGCCATCGCCGCCGCTCTGCTGGATGCGGATGGCGTTCTTCGTTCCCTGGTCGTTTGCAGTCAGGAACAACTGCGCACCCGACGAGCCATTGACGACTACCGCGCTGATGCCGGCCTGCGCGTTGTTGATTGCGTCCCGAATGCCTGCAAGCGTGTTGTTACTGCTGTCAATGGTGATCGACTTGGCGGACTTTTGCGGGTCGGCGGTAAACGTCGTTCCGCTGTAGATGCCGATCTCCAGGGTCAGGGTGCCGGTGCCAACAACTGCGGCAGACGAGGCGAAACCGCTCTTGGTCAGTTGGTGTGCTCTGGCCAACTGGCTGACCTCGACGCTGACCGTGCCGCTCGGCGCACCGCTGGCGGCCGAGGCGGTCAGCGTCGTCTCGTCGGACGACTTGGCTTTGGCCGCCGCAAATGCCGACCCGGTCTTGAGCGATTGGGTCGCGCTCTGCAGCGCAGACAACGCACCCTGGACTCGGCCGTAGGCCGAAATGTCGGAACGCAGACCCGTCTGCTGCGTCTGGATCTGCGTGATGGGCTTGCGCTCTACGGCCATCAAACTGCTGATGATGCCCTCGACGTCCAAGCCGGAGCCGACTCCGGCGCTCGATATGGTTGGCATAACCCCTCCCTCAAGCTTCCATGCTGAACAGCAGGCCCTTCATCTTGTCGAGTGCGCGGCGGATCGCCAGGACCTCTTCACCCGGAATCTGCCGGATGACCTCCTTGGTTTTGGAGTCGACGATCTTCACCACCGTAGTGCCTGAATCCTTGTCTACCGAGAACTGCAGATCGCTGGATACCGCGCTTACCACCCTGCGGATGTCCTTGACTGCCTGTTCGACCTGCTCGGCGGAGGCCGGCGCGGGTTTGGCGCCAATCTCGGCCTGCTGTGCTTCAGCGGACTTCGATCCCCCATCGACCCGCGCTTTGCGCTCTGCGCCCGGCGGTTCGCTTACCGCCGCAACTGTGCGAGCTATTTCCATTGCATCTCTCCCGATCTGCGGCAAAGGCGCGGGACCCCGTCGGGCTCCCGCGCCTGCACCTCATTCGACTACCTGTCGGTCAGCGGAGCAGCGAGAGCACATTCTGCGGCAGCGAGTTCGCCTGGGCCAACATCGCTGTACCTGCCTGCTGCAGAATCTGATTGCGCGACAAGGCTGCAGTTTCCGCCGCGAAGTCCGCGTCCATGATTCGGCTGCGGGCAGCGCTCTGGTTCTCGACCGAAACCTGCAGGTTGGCGATCACCGACTCGAAGCGGGTCTGGCGTGCGCCCCAACTGCCGCGCTGTTCGTTGATCGTATTGAGCGCCGTGTCGATGTTGTCGATCACCGTACCGATTGCGGCGGTGTCCGCCGAGTTGCCGATCACTGCGGTGCTGCCGGTCACGGTTGTAATGTCGGTGTTCGCATTGAAGGCAGTCGAGCCGAAATCCACGCTGATCGAGTCGTCGGTCGTCGTACCTGCGCCGACCTGGAAGTTGATCGAACCGGTGGTCGCGAAGATCGCGGAGCCGTTGAACTTGGTGCCGCCGAGGATGCGCGTGATTTCGTTCTGCATCTGGCCGAATTCGGTGTTCAGCGAATCCTTGTCGCTATTGCTGTTGGTCGAGTTGCGCGACTGTACCGCGAGTTCGCGCATCCGCTGCAACGCATCGCCGACCTTGGCCAGCGCGCCTTCGGCGGTTTGGGCGTAGGAGATGCCGTCGTTGGCGTTGCGGATCGCCACGTTCATGCCGCGAACCTGGGCGTTCATGCGCTCGGCAATCGCCAGTCCGGCGGCGTCATCCTTGGCGCTGTTGACACGCAGGCCGGACGACAGGCGCTGCAGGGAAGTGGCAAGGGCGCTTTGGGAATTCGAAAGGTTGCGCGCAGAGTTGAGCGAGGCAACGTTGGTGTTGATGATCTGAGGCATTTTACTTCTCCTTGGCTTTCTGACTGTTTAACCGGAGAACCGAGCCGCCACCTTTTCCCCTAGGTGCGTGCATGTCGCCGACAAGCTGTATTACGTCCGCACTCGTCCGATCTTTAGGATTTCAGCGCCTGAACAACCATTTGCTGCATTTCTTGGAGGGCAGGTGCCGTGTGCTTGAGCCAGTTATCGGCGGTGCTCCCGGCAAATTTAGGGTCAGAGAAGGAATTGCGGTCGAAACACCTGCCAATTCACGGTGGATGCCCAGCATTGTGGAGCGCGGGGGCCGAAGCGATCCCGGAAAGTCGCGGGCTTAGGCCCGTCTTTTCGCCACATCGGACGGGCGCCGCGCGGCCTAGACTCGCTCGCATCCGGCCCAAAGAAGGGGCCGCCATCGATCGCACGCAAACGGGAGCACCTAATGAGTTACATCACATGCGACGTCGCCGGGCTCGACCGTTTGCTCGACGAACACGGCAACAATCGCGGCGTCCTGTCTCTCGATTGCTTCGACACGCTGGTGTGGCGGGAGGTAATGGCGCCGACGGATGCCTTTTACCGTTTGGCGCAATACCCCACGTTCCAGCGGTTGGGTTTGACTGCCCGCGCGCGAATCAGCGGCGAGTCGGCCGCCCGATCGGCGCGCCAGTTGCGCGACGCAAAGCACGAGGTTTCCCTGGCCGAGATCTATCGCCACACGGCCCCCGCCGCGACGGCGGAAGAGATCGACCAACTCGTCGCCGACGAACTGGCGCTGGAAAAGGAAATCTGCTTCGGCTTTGCGCCGATGCTATCGCTGGTCCGGCGGGCGAAGGCAGCCGGCAAGCGCGTGATCATCGTCAGCGACACCTACTTCGATGAGCAGCAGTTGCATGAACTGATCGCAGCCGCGCTTGGCGTCGCCACGCTGGACGGCCTGATCGATCAGGTGTTCTGTTCCAGCCGCTTCGGCGTATCGAAATTCAACGGCCTGTTTGCCGACATACTGCGCGAACTCAACGTCGATGCCGTTGACATCATGCACGTCGGCGACAATGTCGCCGCGGATGTCGCCGGCGCCCTCAATTTCGGCATACGCGGTGTGCATTTCGCCGCCTTCTCCGACCCGATCGAGGAAGTGATCCGCCTGCATGCGGCGGCGGCCAGCGTCCTGATGCCGCAGATCCGAAGCGAGCGTCCGCTGCCCAGCCTGTGCAATGCGTTGTGGGCGCAGCATGCCGCGCCGCTCGACGCTGCGCAGCGGATCGGCCACACCATGCTGGGGCCGGTGATCCTCGGCTACATGCGCTGGGTGGCAGACCGGGCGCTGGAACTGCAGCGGCAGGGCAAGCGACCGCACCTGGTATTCCTGCTGCGCGACGGTTGGTTTCCGCACCGCGTCTACGACCGCCTGCTTGCGGCCGATCCGCGGCTGGCAGGCATTCCCCACAGCGAAGCCGAGTTGTCGCGCTTCTCCGGCTACGCAGCCTCCTTCACCGATATCGAACAGGTCAACGAATATCTATCCTTCATCGGCGCGACCGACCGCTACGATGCGCTGGCCAAGCAGTTGCTGTTGCCGTCGAGGACCGCGAACGCGCTGGTCCGCGAAGCCACGAGCAGGCCCAACGGCTGGCGCACATTCGTCAAGCGGGTGCGCGAACAGCAGAACCTTCGGCAGATTCTCGCTTCGAGCGCCGCCTTCCGCCGCCGCATGATGAACTACCTGAGCAAGACCGTCGGCGTGCAACGCGGCGAGACAGTGATATTCGTCGACCTCGGCTATTCGGGCACCGTGCAGAGCAAGGTCCAGCAGGCGATGGAGCAGGATCTCGGCGTCGCGGTGCAAGGCGCCTACCTGCTGTTGCGCGATGTGCATACCGCGCTTGCGGACAAGACCGGCTGGCTTGATCGCCGCGGCATGGATGTGCGCAGCGTGCAGGCGCTGGTCAATCACATCGCGATGCTCGAACAGTTGTGCACCTGCGATCTGCAGAGTGTGGTCGATTACTCGGACGACGGCAAGCCGGTGCGGCGCACCGGTGATCTGAGTGATCGGCAGGATGCCTTGCGCGACCGCATCCAGGCGGCCGCACTCGAATTCGTGGACCTGGCGCTGCAAGCGAAGCAGCCGGCGGGCTGGGCACGACCTGAAGCCGTGCGCGATACCGGCGCTGCGCTGCTCGGCCGTTTCCTTTTCCTGCCGTCGCGCGAAGAAGTTGCGGTGCTCAATGATTTCCATCATGACGTTAACCTCGGCACCAAGGATCTGCTGCGGCTGTTCGACCCTGAAAAGGCGACGATCGGCTTGCGCCGCCGCGGCCTGATGTACCTCAATGGCAGCAAGCGTCAGACGCTGCCGATGGAACTGCGGCCACACGGCATCCATCTGCCGCTCACCCTGTTGTCGCAGGAGCGGTTCGGGCTCGACCTGCGCGCGCGCGATTTCGGCCAGACCGCCCAGATGCTGCCGGTAATGGTCTCGCGCGGCACGCAGTTGTCGATCGAGGAAGTTCCCTTGCACACCACGCACGACGGCTACCTGATGGCGGCGATCGGTGTCGGCGATTGCGAGGCTGATCTGGGCCTGATGTTCGGCAAGCGCTGGTCGTGGGTGCAGATCGAACGCGTCAGCCTGGTGCCCGTGGACAAGGTGATGGACAACCCGGACGACACCGATGGCGTCAGCCTGATGCAGGCGCTGACGATGGAAAACGTCGAGTTGCGCGGCACCAGCCTGATCGAGAGTCCCGATGACAGTGGCTTCGTTTTCGTCAGGGTTACCAGCAAGAAAGTTACCCGGGCCGGCTTTCGCCAGGCCTGCGTCGTCGTCTTCAGGCCGCTGGAAGAGCGGCGCCATGAGGTACCGGAAACCCCGGTTGCCGAAACCGATCTGCGGCCGGTGACGGCCTGATGCGCACCCCGCACAAGGAGACAGGAAAATGACTGCAGGCATCAAGTTTGTCGAGGAACTGCTCGGGGTGGTCGGGCCGGGCTCGTTCCTGGTTCTCGGCTGCGAAGAAACGTCGTTGCCGGCCGAGCTGCTGGCCCACGGCTGCCGGGTCTTTGTGGTGCCCGGACCGGCTGCGCGCTTCGAGCACGACTTCGGCGGTTGCGTAGGCCCGTTGTTGCCAGAAGGCACGGCGCCGTTCGACTGCGTGCTCGTTTGTGGGTCGATGATGATGGCGATCGACGACCCGGTCAGCGTGTTTGCCGCGTTGCGCAACTATACGTCGCGCTATGTCATCCTGGCACCCGGTGAGATGGTTGCCCACGCGCATGCCCTCGGCGGGCGCGGGCAGCAAAGCAGTTGGGCGCAGTCGGCTTTGGCGGCGGGCTTTCGCCGTGCGCCGACGCAGTTCAGCGTCGGCCTGTACGGCGATCTCAATCATCCGCAATTGTGCGAACTGTCGGTGTTCGAACTCATCGACGATGCCGCCTTGCAGGCCGGCCCGATGGACTGGCTGCTGGCCAATCGCGATCTTCACATGGACATGTCGCGTGAATGGAGTCCGCGCGCCGACGCCCACATGGTCCGCTACGCACTGGCCGCCGATTGGGTGCGGCCCGGCGACACCGTGCTCGACTGCGCCTGCGGTCTGGGCTACGGCAGTGCGATCCTCGCCGCGCGCTCGTCCGGGGCGCGATTCTTCGGCGTCGATGTCGACCAGGGTGCGGTCGGCTACGCCAGCCACCAATTCGGCGAACGCTATGGAATCGAATTTGTTGCCGCCAGCGGTACGGACCTGCACTTTCTCGAAGACGCCAGCGTCGACATCATCGTCTCGTTCGAGACCATCGAGCATGTCGAGAACTATGATGAGTTGATTGCCGAGTTTCGGCGCGTCCTCAAGCCGGACGGACGGATAGTGGCGAGCGTGCCAAACCTGTGGGTCGACGAAACCGGTCGCGACCCCAACCCGTACCATTTTCATGCCTTCGACTGGCCAAAATTCCGCGACGCCTTCGCCGACGGCTTCATCGTCGAGGCGCGCTACCGCCAGGACGCGCCGGGCGGATTCAAACTGTGGGACGCGCAACGCCTGTTGGAGCGCCGTCCGCTCGAGAGCCACGAGCCGGATACCGAGTGGTGGATCATCGTTGCCTCCGCCGACCCGCTCGTCGCCAGTAGGGGACGATACCGGCATCCGCAGTTCGAACGTTCCGCCTGTTCCGGCTCGCACGTGGCGGAGTTTGCCGGACACTACGATGACCCATGGCTATACCGGCCCATGGTGCAAATGGGCGAGCGTATCGCCGATCCGGTGGCGCTCGACGACCTTGCGTTGCGCGTGCTTGGCCGCGTTCCGATCGAATCAGCGGACGCGGGCGCGGCGATCACCATACTCGGCTACCGCTTGCTCGAACTCGATCGCCACCAGCAGGTACCCGATCTGCTCGATCTGGTCGAGGCCTATCTTGCGCAGTCATCAGGCAATCCCCATGTCCAGCGCTGGAAGATCTCGGCCAGCTACGTCGCAGCACTGCTCTGCAGGCGGCTCGGTGACCGCGCGGCTGCGGCCGGATATTTCTAGCGCGTATCGGAATTCGATCCACTCGTGTTCAGCCCGCTGTTGGCGACCAAGACCATTGCGGCGCGATTCTGGCGCGGCGTGATGCATCTCGTCGATGGCGAGACGAAGCAGGCACATGCGTCGTTCCTAGCCGGGACCGAGGCCGGACGCAGGGCGCTCCATGCGCCCGACGAAAATGCCATCGGCAATCCGCTTGCGCCGCTCACGTTCGGCTTCCAGGAGTTGGCCGAGGTGGCCGACATGGCTTCGCAGTGCGCGCTGGCGATGGCCCATATCGACGGATACGCCCGCAGCCCCGGCAAGTTCTGGCGTCGCGTGGATGTCCGACGCTTTGGCCTTGCTTCATGGGCGAAGCATCTGGAGGCGGAAAACGAGCGACTTCGAAAGAGCGGCATTCGGCCGCCGGAACCGGCAAATCCTGCGAATGCCGTTGGCGCGTCGGCACGCGGTGCGGCGCTCGTCTGATCGAATCAGTGGCATGTAGCGAAACACTACACCGGAACTGAAAGCACTTGGGCCGGTGCCAAAACTGCAACGAGGAGCAAGGCAATGGGATTTCTCAAGGAGAAGTACTCAAAAACGTATTTCACCGGATTGCTCGAAAACGGGGCGAAGGCCCACTATGGTGCCCTGGGCGCCGACGCTTGGCGGGAAGGCGGAATCTACGCGGAGATTCGTGAGCCGATCGATCAGATCGAGCTGGCGGGGAAAGTCGTTCTGGAACTTGGGTTCGGGCGCGGCGAGTCCGCACGCTATCTATTGCGGGAAATCGACGCGGCGCGCTATGTCGGGGTCGATTTTTCCGAAGCCGCATGCGAGCTGGCTGAGGAAACCTTGGCCTCGGTGGCACCGGAGCGTTGGACGATACACTGCGACGATGCGCTAGCGTTTCTCACTGCACAGGGGCTCGACGAGGAATTCGATGCAGTACTGATGCTCGACACCATCGAGCACATCCCGACTTCGGAAGTGTTGCAGATTCTGCCCATGATCTACAACGCCCTCAAGCCAGGCGGCCATCTGATTGTCGATACGCCCTTCTATCCCGTGGACGAGGACTTCATTGCGCAGGGCTTCAAGTATGTCGCACCGAGCGCGTCGGATCTGATTCCCGAAACGAAGGGAATGCACTGCAACAAGTTCACCAGAGAACGGCTGTTGCGCGAGATGTGCGCTGCAGGGTTTCAGGTGGCCGGTGACAAGCTGTTTCGCAAACCGTTCCACGTACCGCTCGGCTTGCCATCCGACGGCGGGTGGAGCGGCCTGTTTTACGACGCGAACGGCTCGCTTTGGGCGATGCCCGGCGCAAAGATTCTGTTGCCGGCCCGCCTCTTCGACGGAATCAATACGATCGGGTTTGCCCTGACATCCGCCGAGCTTGGCGACTATCGTGGAAACAGGTTGAATGTCTCGGTCGGCGTTTGCGGTGCGCCGGCAGGGGAACTCAGGTTCTCTCCGGATTGTCGGTCCCAACGGTTTGAGGTCGCGCTTGCGGCGCGTGGCGAGGATATTCTCATCGAACTGAATGCCTACGCCTGGATCAACGAACCGAATACTCTGCCACCGCGTATCGCCATGATCTCTGATCTGACCGTGCAGTCCGGCGATACCACGCGCAAACCCGATTCGGCCGAACCGGCCATTGCGGTACGTCGAGCCAGGGCGACTGAACGTGCGCGGGAAAAGGTCGAATATATTGACGGTGCCACCCAGGCATCAGGCAATCCCCAGGAAAGTCGGTGTGCCACCGCAGGAATCCATGATGTTGGATTGCGCGTCGATCGCGTGGAAGTGATCGACACTGCCACCCGCCAGTTGGTCTCTGCCCTTGTTACATGCGCGCACGTGACGATTCGCTGCCACCTTATCGCGCAAGCCGAGATCAACTTTCCAGGTTGCCGGTATGTTTTCGCGCAGCCCGCCGGCGCTGTCATGTCGGCAAGCACTTCCGGGCATGGCGCTCTCAAGCACCTGTTCCGAGGCGAAAGAGCCATCGTCGAGTTCTCTCTCGAATTGCGGGTTCCACAGGGAGAGTACAGACTCGTCCTTGCGGCTGGCAGCTACGAACAGGATGGAAGCTGGCGGGACAGCGAGCAGGCATCTACCTATGCAATGACAATCGTCGCAGATAGCGCGACCCGCGACCCTCGCGCGGCAATCCAGTTTGCTCAAACGGCAGTGCGTCCGGCTTCGAGCGGCCGCGAATACTGTTCGCTGACAATGCTGCCTGCCGGCGCTGCTGCGATCTCGTTCGGAACCGCCACATTCCGGGTCCAGCCGCATTGGTTCTGGGAGCAATTCTGTTCCGGCTGGGAGCCGGAGACCTTTGAGGTGATCCGGCGTTTTGTTCGAACGGATCGAGCTTTCCTGGACGTCGGATGCTGGGTTGGACCAACGACACTGATCGCGGCCGCGTGCGGGGCATCGAGAATCGTGTCGGTCGAAGCGAATCCCCGGACCGCCGAACATCTCGAAGGGACGCTGAAGCTCAATCCCGCGTTGCGCGAACGGGTCGAAATCGTGAATTGCTGCATCCATCGGGAAGACGGAATCGTGCAGTTCGGCAATGCGGACGGTGGGGACGCTACTTCGTCGGCTTCTTCGTTGCGTGGACACGGTTTTCCCGTTCGGGCGATGCGGTTGACCAGGCTGATGCAGGAGCACGCAGTGACAGATCCGAGCCTGGTCAAGATAGATATCGAGGGGGCCGAGGTATTCATCGCTGCGGATCTGGTTGAACTCTCGGAACGCCGCGACATCGCAGTGTATCTGAGCCTGCACCCGCCATTCTGGCCGGAGATGGGGCCACCCGATGATCTGCTCGCGGCAGTATCGCGCTTTTGCCTTTACGACCCGTCCGGAAACCCGATCCAGTTCGACGAACTTCTGGCGCGCTGCAAGACGAGCGACCCTTACCCTGTCTGGGGTTCGCCGATGGGCAACTTCTTCGAGATTCTGCTGCTGACCGGAATGATTGGCGAACGCTGATGCGGGTCTTGCATTTTTCCGTCACTCCCCTGGCGGGGGCACCGATCCGGCTGGTCCGCGCGCTGCAAAAGCACTCTCAGGTCGAGGCGCGGCATGTTGTGCTTCACCCCGATGCCTACGGCACCCGGACGTTCGACACCGATCTCGTGTGGCCTCGAGACCGGGAAGTCGTCCTCGAATTGCTGGGCGAGGCAGACGTGGTGCCTCTGCATCACTATTTCGATTTGTCCAGCAACCCTTTTGAGATTGATTTTCGGCGCTGGATGAGCGGCAAGCGCAGAATCATCCGGCAAATCCATTCGCATCCGATGCATATCTCACGCGCCACCGGACTTCCGGTGGAGCAGATCGTGTTTCCCGACGTGCCGCAGTTGGTCATCGCCCAGTTTCACGAGCGCTACTATCCTTATGCGCACATCGTTCCGAACATCGTACCGATCGACGCTCCGGACTATTTGCCTTTGGCCGGCGCCGATGCAAGCGAGGATGTGACGCTGTTTTTTGCGCCGTCGGTCGATGCGTCCGCATGGGCGCAGTCTGATCCTCCCCTGCGCTGGGACACCAAGGGCTTTCCGGAAACGGCAGCGATGCTTACGGATCTGGCTCGCCGCATCCCTCATGTCTTCGCGAGGATCGTTCGCAATGTGCCGCACGACCGATGCATGGTTTTGCGCAGAACCTGTCAATTGGCGATCGACGAAATGGTTACCGGCAGCTACCATCTTTGCAGCCTGGAGAGCATGGCGCAGGGTTTGCCGACGTTTGCGTTCCTCGATCGACGGATGGTCAGCATCCTTGCCGAACTGACCGGATGCAGCGAGTTGCCCTGGTTGAATTATCGACTGGAAGATGCTCTCCCGGCTTTGGAGCGGCTCGTCAACGAGCCGGAACTGCGTCGCGCGCTGGGCGCGAATTCGCGCCGCTGGATGGAGACTTATTGGCGCGAAGAAGACATGGTTCGGCACTACCTGAATGCCTATCGCCTGCTGGTTTCCGATTCGGACGAGTTCCGCAAGCCGCGCTTCGATCCGACCGACAGATGTGCAACCTGGAACGCGCGAGGGCAGGATGACGCGGATTGGATTAGTCGCGTCGCCCGCCACAGAATCTAGCCGTATCGGGTACGCAGCGCGATTCTCCCCGTTGCTCGGCCGCAACAAACCGACTCCTATGTTGGCTGAGGGATATTTACCCCAGCCGCCCGCATGAGCGTGCCGGCAGGCGGGCACGGGCGCGGTCAGGGTGCGGCGATGACGCGGTTCTTGCCAGCGCGTTTGGCCTGGTACATGGCGCGGTCGGCGCGGGCGATCGTGGTGTCGCAGGATTCGTCGGGGTAGATCTGGGCCACGCCGGCGCTGAAGGTGATCAGCTTCTGTTCCGACAGGTGGAGGAAAATCTTGCGCGTCAGCGCCCGTTGCAGACGTGTGATGGCGGCCACGCCGTCTTCCAGCCTTGTGTCAGGCAGCACGACCAGAAACTCCTCGCCGCCGTAGCGGGCCAGCGAATCGCCCGGGCGCAGCGTCTCGCGAATCACGTCGGCGAGGTGCACCAGTGCGTTGTCGCCCGCTTGGTGGCCGAGCGAATCGTTGAGCGCCTTGAAGTCGTCGACATCGAGCAGGGCAATGCTGAGCGCGCCTTCGCGCCGTTGCATGCGCGCGACTTCCCGTTCCAGCGTCTCCTGCAAACCCTTGCGGTTTAGTGCGCCGGTGAGTTGATCGTGGCGCACCAGCTTGCTGGTTTCGGTCAGTTCGGCCTGCAAGCGCTGGATTTCGCGGTCGGACTCCTCGACTCTGCTACGCAGGTTGACCATGTCGTCGCGCGAGCGAGCGGCGCTCTGCTGCATGGTGCGGGTTTCCTGGACGACGTCGGCGATCAGGTCGGACAATTCACTGATGCTCTTGGCCGCACCGATACGCTCGGCGGCGTGTTCGATCTTGTTGTGGTATTCCGACGTGGAATCGGAAATGTGCGCCACCTGGTCGACGAACCCCGCCAGCATGGCCCTGAGTTGTTCCTTCTGGGTGTCGAGATTGGTCTTGAGTTCTTCCTGACGTGCAATCAGGTCGCCAAGCCGGCGCTCCGCATCGTCCAGCACGTTCTGCGACAGCGGGCGGGTGACGATATCCTGCACAACCGCGATCTGCCCCTGCACCCACTGGTCATCATCGACCAGGCCGCCCAGGCTGGTCAGCATCAATTGCAGCAGGCTGAGGAGGCCGCGGCGGGTGTCGATGGCATCTGCGGCCGCCCAGCGCAGTTTGCCGACGAGCGTTCGCATGCGGGCGCAGGCGCTCTCGCGGGCCGCCGCGCTGCGCGCCTCGCGCAACGCCGTGGCAACCGCGCGCGCCTCGAAGCCCAGGCGAGGGGCGTCGATCAACAGCGATGAGGAATGTTCGAGCAGGTCGGCCAGGGCAAGCCGGAGTTCCGCGTCGTCCGCATCGACGGACGGACCGGCTGCCGGCTTGGCGGCGGGGATCTCCGCCGGTGCCGCCGCGGGCGCCGCGATCGGTGGAACCGTTGCCGCCGAGCCGTTCGACGCGGCAGCACCGCTGCCGTCGCCCCATGCGCGCAGCACGGCCGTCAGGCGGGTATAGAGCTGCTCCGGGTCATGGCCCGAGGCCTCGAGCACGTAGTCGATCTGCTGGCGCTTGCGGGCGACGGTGAAGCCGGTGTGCTGGCGCTCCCATTGTTGCAGCAGGTCGCGAATCAGCACCGCCCAGGTCAGTTGAACGCCCACCCGCTGCTCGGCAATTTCGATCAGCGCACGACGCAGCGCCTGCCAGGATTTGTCCTCGACGGCGGTCTCGAAAGTGCGCGCCATGCGCGCCTGTTCGGGGTTGCGGCGGGGCAGCGCAGCGGCGATGGCGCGCATCACCTTTTCCGGGAACAACTCCTCGGTGGACAGGCCCGCGATCTCGTTGAACAGCGTGCGGTAATTGTCGGGCGTCGGCGGAATGCGGCGCTGCGCCAGCCGGCGCAACGCTTCGCGCGCGACTTCGGACGGTTGCTGGGACGTGACTTCAGCCATGGTTGCCGGTAGAGGTTGTTACCTGGCATTAACGTCGGCCCGCTGGCGGACTTGAGCGGTTGCTGCAAGCCGCCGGCCGACGTCGGGAGGGCCGAGTGTGCGCTCAGTCGACCAAGCCGTGTTTGAGCGCGTAATGGGTCAATTCCGCATTGTTTTTGAGATTCATCTTCTCCAGCAGGCGGGCCCGGTATACGCTTACTGTCTTGACGCTCAGGTTGAGTTCCTCGCCGATCTGGGTCAGTGTTTTGCCCGAGGCCATCAGGCAGAGGGTCTGGTATTCGCGATCCGAGAGTTTCTCGTGCGCCGGGCGATCGGAGTCTTCGTCCGAGATGGCGTTGGCGAGTTGTTCTGCCACAGCCGGGCTGACGTACTTCTTGCCGCCTGCCACCTGGCGGATCGCGCTGACCAGAAGTTCCGGCGCACTGTGTTTCGACAGGTAACCAGAAGCGCCGGCCTTCAACGCGCGCACCGCGTATTGCTCTTCGGGGTGCATCGACAGCATCAGTACCGGCAGGCGCGGGCACTCTTTCTTGATCAGCTTGAGCGTGTCGATGCCGTTGCGCTCGGGCATCGAGACATCCAGCAGCACCACATCCCATTCGCCGTTGCGGATCATCTGCATGGCCTTGACCCCGTCCTCGGCTTCGCCGGCGACGGTCATGTCATCGACGCCGGAGAGTATCTGGCGCAGACCCTGGCGCACGATGGCGTGGTCGTCGGCGATCAGGATGCGAAGTGGTCGTGCCATGGTTCGATGGTCCTCGATGTCGGTGATTGGCTCATAGACTGGGTTCCGAAGTGCTTTCCGGCAACAAAGGTGCGCGCAGCACGATCTCGGTGCCGCCCGCCGCGCACTGGCCGATCCGGGCGCTGCCGCCGAGGCTGGCCATGCGTTCGCGCATGCCGCGCAGGCCGAACGATTTCGGCTTGTTCATGTCGCCCGGCTCGATGCCGCGGCCATCGTCGCGGATTCTTAGCAGCAGCGACCCGGCCTCCCGCGACATGTCGACCTCGATGAAACTGGCCTTGGCATGTTTGGCGATATTTGTCAGCGCCTCCTGGAAGACGCGGAACATCGCGATCGAGGCATCTTCGCTGACCTGCGCGTCATAGTCCATTGCCTCGCAGCGGCAGGGCAGGCCGGTGCGCTGGGAGAAATCCTCGGCCTGGCATTCGATGGCGGCGGCCAGGCCGAACTCCTTGAGAATGCCTGGCCGCAGTTCGCGCGCGACGCGCCCCGAGGTGGCGATCGCATCGTCGATCAGGCGGGCGATCGAGCGGACCCGGTTGCGCAGCAACTGCGGGTCGGATTCCAGTTTCGATTCGAGCAGCGACGCCTCGATCTTGATCGCCACCAGGTTGCCGCCGAGAACATCGTGTATGTCCCTGGCGATGCGCTCGCGTTCTTCCTCGCGCACGCGCTCAAGATGCAACTGCAGTTCCCGCAACTGCTCGCGCGATTCGCGCAGTTCGGCCTCGGTGCGCTTGCTGTGGGTGACATTCGACATGATGCCTTCCCACACACCCTCTCCGGCTGCGTCCAGCCGCGGCGCGGCGCGCATGTTGATCCATTTGATCTCGCCGCTGCCAAAGCGGATGCGGCCGTCCCAGTTGACCGTTGAATTGTCGCGCCGCGAACGCAGCAGGGCGGCCTGCAACCGCGCATGATCGTTGGATTCGATCATTTCGGTAAACAGCGAGGCGTCGGCGCAGACCTGCTCCGGGTGCAATGTCAGCAGGAGCATGCAACCTCGCTGGCATAGGTGATCAGCAGGCGATCGGCCTCGAGCCGCATCTGGAACACCATGCCGGGCAGGTTGGTGGCGAGCGTGCGATAGCGTGCTTCGGATTCCTGCATCGCCTGCTGGGCGCTGCGACGCTCGGCGCGGTTTACCGCTTCACGAATCTCCCGCTCGACCGCAGGCACCAGCCGATCCAGTTTGTCCTTGGACAAATAGTCGTGTGCGCCGGCCTGCATGGCAAGAATCGCTGTTTCTTCGTCGATCACGCCCGACACGATGATGAACGGCAAATCGCAGTCGAGCGATTGCATCAGCGCCAGCGCAGCCATGGCGTCGAACGAGGGCATGCGATGATCCGACAGCACTGCGTCCCAGCTTTGCGCCTGCAGCGCGATCTTCATGTCGAGTTGATTGTCGACGCGCTGATACTGCACGGCGTAGCCGGCACTTCGAAACCGCTGCAGCAGCAGCAGTGCATCGTCCTCCAGGTCTTCGACGATCAGGAGACGCAGGGCGGGCTGCAGGTCGGCTTGCTCGGGCATGCGCGCGATTGTCGGGCAGGAAATGGCGATCAGCATACTGTGAACGCGCTGGTGCGTGGTGTGGCCTTTGGCACTTGGGCAATCCGCTATAATCCGCGACCGCTGCCCCCGTAGCATGAAGGTCGTGCAGTTGCCTTGTAAGCATCAGGTCCTGGTTCGATTCCGGGCGGGGGCACCAGATCGTGGCGTTGCGCATTCGGTGGCAGGTTGCCCGCGCTGCCTGTGACGTTTGCCTTCGGGGCAGCCGTGGCGCGGGCAACCCGGCGGGTGCCGCCAGCGCCGCGCCAGGCAAAGCGCAGCCTCGGCGTGTAGGAAAAATTCCTACACGAGAATTGGCGATCCACCTATTTCTCTGTTCAGCGAGCGGCCGTACTATGGAGCCCTGACCTCCTCCTTGCTCGCAAGGGGTTTCCCGGCCGACGCACTTGTGTGTCGGCCTTTTTCTTTTCGGACTCCTTTGCGACGCGTGGCGCTGTCTGCGCGAGCCATCTTGGCGGACTGTCGGAGCGCCGCTGTTGCCGCAAAATCGCCCCGCGTGGCGCCATGCGGCCCGACTTGCTCACGCCGGGAAGACCAGCAAACGCGCCTGGACCGATCCAGTCCCGCCGGCGCTTCCCCCGCAGGCCGGGGTCGGCGCAAGCACCAACCAGCGGGACTGCTTGTCGAGCGAGCTATCGCCACGCTACCACTCGCGCGGAATCTGTGCGAGCGAAGCAATGGCGATTGCGCAACCGGCCGGCTCCATCGTGGCCCCGCCGACAAAAAAGCCGCAGTCGGTTTGACCGCGATCGGGCGATCAGTCATAATCTTCAGTCTCGGACGCGGGGTGGAGCAGTCTGGCAGCTCGTCGGGCTCATAACCCGAAGGTCGCAGGTTCAAATCCTGCCCCCGCAACCAAACGAATCAAGCACTTAGCCCAGTTAAGTTTGACAGGGCTTTCTTTTGCCTTCCCTGTGCAGGATTTTCCACGCTTGTGGCTATTGCTCGTTGCTTCGTTCCGGCGAATACCCAGCGCCCGACTCGAACTCCGACAAAAAAATTAACAGCCATCCCATGGGAATCGGCGCGAGTGAAGCAAACGCTACCTTTCCCAACTGCCCTCGTTCAGGATACACACTCGGCACGTTTTACAATGCCGCGACGCGCGGGAAACGCTCGGCCGGCATGTGCGCGCTGACTCCATCAGGCCTTCCATCCGAGACAGAAACGCCGCCTCACGTGTGGCGCGGTTGTGCGTGTCGAAACTTTTTTACCCCGGCCAGCGTAATCTGCTTCATCGTCTTGCCTCTTGAGATCCATGCGCTTCGGCCGATTTCATGACAGATAAATCGTTCACTACTCGGTCGGTGTCTCCATATCGCAGTGCGCGCAACGCGTTGGCAATCTACCGTCCCTGCCGGCTTGCGCCGGCGCCCCAACCGGGGCGACTGTCGAACTACGCCTCAGGGTCGGCGAACAATGCCGCCAAATCGGACGGCCCCTCGCTTCCGCGGTGCTCGCGGCCGAAGTCGAGGCAAGGGCCGTCCGACGCTTGGCCTCGCGCCGCAAGTGGACCGATGGGATCAGACGCGACTCAGCAATTCAGCCTTTTTGGCCGAGAACTCGTCGTCAGTGAGGATGCCTTTGGCCCTTAGGTCGGCGAGCCTTTCAATTGCCACGAAAACGTCCTGGTCGGAACCCACCAGGGGCGCAGACCCATGCACAGCGCTGTTCGCCTGAAATGTGCCTGCGGGTGCCGCCGGTGAACTCACTGGCTGACCGGTCGACGAAACCACTGGCAGGCTTGCGACGTCAATCAAGCCATATTGGCTGGAGAAGCTCAGTGAGCCGCCGACCGACTGTTGCTGCGAGAACCCGCCGATCTGGTGGTCGAGCGTGTCATACACCGTGACCAGCCCGTTCACGTCGATTGCGAGTCGCCGTGCCTGGGCGAAGTAGGCATACCGCGCGCCGTTCTGGGCGCCGACGCTGTTGGGCCAGCGCAAATCGCCGGGCCACCAGTCTCCCGTGGTTCCCGCTGCGGGCGGCACAAACAGGCTCACCGGTCCGATGGGTCCGGAAGGGCCTTGTTGCTGCTGCCCGCCGCTGAAATTGCTCTGTTGTTGAGCAGGGTGAGTGGCGCCTTGGACACCCTGGCTCTGCGACTGGAAGCTGCCACTGCGAACCAGATCCGGCTGGTCCGCAATGAGGTTCGCCAGCTCGTTGCACAGCCCGTCGATACGCCCCTTCAGGTAGTTGTCGAACATGTCCGATACCATGATCATGCCGCCGCGCATCCACTGACCCGAGCCGGAGAATTCGGGATGCGAGAACTGCGCCATGCTGCCGTTGCCGTTGATGACCGATTCGAGCATGCTCAGCACGGCATTGGCGCTGAAGCCATGGCGCTGTGAAATTTCGTCGATGGCTTGCTGGCCGCTGGGGGAAAGCTGTCGCATCATGAATCTCCATTTTGCAAGTGGCACGTGCGAAACCGGCCGGGCGCCGCAATCCAATTGCAGACGGCCGCGATGGCGAACGTGTCGGAAATGCTGAAAACAGTGGGGCAGTGAAATTCCAGTCTATGTCAATCGTCGCGACCCGCGCAATCTCGCGCCAAAGGGCTTCCTGCCCGGCTCGCGTGGTGGAGGAGAACTGGACAAAGCGCAATTGTCGCGCGCCGATCTGCGGCGCGCCCAGAGGGCCCGATCATGATGTTTGAACGTGGAGTTTGGGCACTGCAGTCGGCTTGAAGAGCGCGGCCGGATTGGCAAACGAAAATCGTCTGGCATTGCGGATATTGTAAGTCGAGCGGGTCCGAAGCGATGGACCGCCCGTCGCCGCTGCTGCCACTGCAGCGCCAAGTCTGACGACGCAGCACCGGAATTTCAACTGACTGAGTAGCCGGATATCGCCAACCGGCGCGGTCGATCGGGCTGTTCCCGAAACCATCGTAGACACTTTCATTGCATGGCAGAGGCGTCAGATGCGAAAGCGCGGGATCGGATTCCCCAAAACGGAGCGACATTGTCCTGCTGATCGGGGCCTGGACCGACGCCTCCGACGAGCCGCCCGTCGTGCTCGATCGACGCGGCCTTTGCTGGCGAAACTGGCATCGAAGGCGGCACAGGATGCACACCCGCGGCAGGCGCGAGTGTGCCAAGTCGATGGCGAGGCGTTACCACCATTCCGCCACGGCTGACTCTGAATTGGCGGTTGCGGACCGATCAAAGCCGGATGCCGTTCAACCGTGCGGCGACACTTGCTGAGATCGATGCGGGGGCTTTGGTATCGCAACAGTCGAACATTTCCAGGTCGGGCATCCCCCGCATCCAGGTGAGCTGGCGCTTGGCGAGCTGGCGCGTGGCGAAAATGCCTTTGTCGTGGAGCGCGGCGGCGTCGATTCTGCCGTCGAGAAAATCCCATGCCTGGCGGTAGCCGACGCAGCGCATCGAAGGCAGGCTGGAGTCGAGCGGATACTTCTCGCGCAGCGCCCGCAGTTCGTCGACAAGGCCCGCGGCGAGCATGGCTTCGAACCGTTGCGCGATGCGCCCATGCAGCACGCTGCGATCCGACGGCGCGAGGCCGACGGCGAGCAGGCGGAACGGCAACGCGGCCGACTCGCGCTGCGCAAGGCATTCCGCCATCGGCCGCCCGGTCAGGCGCACCACTTCGAGCGCGCGCTGGATGCGTTGGGCATCGTTCGGCTTGAGCCGCGCCGCAGTCTGCGGGTCCAGCGCGGCGAGTTGCGCATGCAGCACCGGCCAGCCGTGGCGCATCGCGGCTTCGTCGATCTGCGCGCGGATCCCGGGGTCGGCCGGCGGCAGGGTCGACAGCCCTTCGCGCAGCGCCTTGAAGTACAGCATGGTGCCCCCGGCGAGCAGCGGCACGCGGCCACGCGCCGTGATCTCGTGCATCAGGCGCAGCGCGTCGTCGCGAAAGCGCGCGGCTGAATAGCTTTGTTCCGGCGTGAGGATGTCGATCAGGTGGTGCGGGCAGGCGGCGCGTTCTGCCCCGTCCGGCTTGGCGGTGCCGATGTCCATGTCGCGATAGACCTGCGCCGAATCGACGCTGATGATCTCGATCGGAAATTGCCGCGCCAGTTCGAGCGCTGCTGCACTCTTGCCGCTGGCGGTGGGGCCGAGCAGCAGGATGGCGGGCGGAAGAGGGTCGGGGCGCGATGGCGGGCTGAATGAGCTTGTCATGTAGAATCCGGCGACCCGGAAGATCGTGGATTCTACCGGAGCGGCTGCCCGGCAAGTGCCCGGCCGAGCCGCAATTGCAGCTTTGCCAGGAGTTCGCCGTGTTGAACAGGCAATTTGCCGGATTCGCCTTCGCCATGTTGCTGATGCAGCAGGCCATCGCACAGCCGATCTATCTGTGGGAGGCGCGCCAGGGCGACACTATTGTCTATCTGTACGGCTCGATTCATCTGTGCAGCAGCAAGTGCTTTCCGCTGCCCGCCGCTGTCGATGACGCGATGGCCGGTTCCGCAGCGCTTGCGGTGGAACTCGATCCGCTCGACGAGAAGGCAATCTCTACGCTGGTGCAGCGGGCGTTCTATGCGCCGGGCGACGCGGTCGGGCAACACTTGCCCAAGGACATCGCCAACCGCTACCTGCGTGCGCTGGTGGAGCGCGGCGTGCCGCAAGCGGCGGCGAAGCAGATGAAGCCTTGGTTCGGCACGACGATGATCGAAATCATCGATGCGCAGCGCGACGGATTCTCCGCCGAGCAGGGCGTCGACCTGCACCTTGTCAAACAGGCGCGGGCGCAGGGCAAAGCGGTGGTCGAACTCGAAACCGTGGAAGAACAGGTGTCCGCGCTGGAATCGATGTCCGCCGATGACGAGGCCGGCGCGACGCGCCAGTTTCTCGACATGGCCGACACCGGCAGGACCACCACCTACTTGCGTGAAATGGTCGCGGCATGGCGCGACGGCGATGCGGCGCGGCTTTACGCGCGCTCGCTTGCGGCGTTTCCCGATGCAAAGGCCGGCGAGCGCGCGATGGCCGCGTTGCTGGACGCGCGCAACCGAGTCATGGCCCGCCGCATCGCGGCCGAGGCAGTCAAGCGCAAGCCGTTGTTCGTCGTGATCGGGGCCGCGCATCTTGCCGGGACGGCGAGCCTGCAAGTCCAACTCGAGGCCGCCGGCTTTTCCGTGCGCCAGATAAGCGACCCGCCCTGATTGATTGCGCCGTGCGACCGGCGTGGCTGTCGATTCACTGGCCGCGCATGAACAGTTTGTCGAGTTCCGCGATCGACAGTTGCGTCCACGTCGGGCGGCCGTGGTTGCACTGATCGGCGCGCTCGGTGGCTTCCATCTCGCGCAGCAGCGCATTCATTTCGGGTAGTGTCAGGTTGCGGTTGGCGCGCACCGCGCCGTGGCAGGCCATGGTGGCGAGCAACTCGTTGCGCCGCGCCTCGATCAGATTGCTGGCGGGAAATTCGCGCAGCTCGGCCAGCAGCGCGCGCACCAGGTCGGCTACCGGCGCGCGGGCAAGCAGCGCCGGCACGCTGCGCACCACCAGTTCATGCGGTCCCGCAGCGGCGGCATCGAAGCCCAGCCGGGCGAGCACATCGGCATGGTCAGCAGCGGCGGCCATGTCCTGCGGGCCGAGCGAAAACACCGCGGGAATCAGCAGCGCCTGGGTGGCCGGCGGGCCGTCGAGCAGGTGCTTGAGTCGTTCGTAAAGGATGCGTTCGTGCGCCGCATGCATGTCGACCAGCACCAGGCCGGCCGCGTTTTGCGCCAGCACGTAGATGCCGTGCAACTGGGCGATGGCGTAGCCCAGCGGCGGCACGGTGGCCTGCTCTGGAGGCCAGTATCCATGCGCTTCTTCAGGCAGAGATGGCTGGAAGCCAGTATCCATGCGGCTTTCCGGCGCGATGCCTGCTGGGGCCTGTTGCGCAGCCTGCGCGAAGGCGTAGTAGGCCTGCGCGGGCTGTTCCACGGCCAGCCGCGTCTGTCGCTGCGGCGCCCATGCCGGCGGCTGGTCGCGCGCGGCAACGCCCGGTTCGGTCGGCTGCGCGCCCGGCGTGGCGAGGCTGCGCGTCAGCGCGTGAAAGACGAACTGGTGTACCGCGCGCGCATCGCGAAAGCGCACCTCGGTTTTTGCCGGGTGCACATTGACGTCGACCAGCGCCGGATCGAGATCGAGGAACAGCACGAAGGCCGGGTGCCGGCTGCCGTGCAGGATGTCGGCATAGGCTTCGCGCAGCGCGTGGGCGAGCAGCTTGTCGCGCACGAAGCGCCGATTGACGTAGCAGAACTGCGCATCGCGCGTGCCGCGCGAATAGGCGGGCAGGCGGCGTAAGGAGCCGCAGCGGCCCGGCCTCGACATCGATCGCGCGCGCATGCTGGGTGAATTCCTCGCCCAGCACCTCGCCAATACGCCGTGCCAGGTCGGCCGCCGCCAGGCGCTGCGAGACGCGGCCGTTGTGCGCAAGCTGGAACCACGTCGACGGACGGGCCAGCGATGCGGGGAACGCACGGCAGGGGCGAACTCCGTGCCGTCCGACTTGAGAAACTTGCGTCGCGCCGGCGTGTTGAAGTAGAGATCGGCCACCTCGAGCACGCTGCCCGCCGCCAGCGCCGCCGGTGCCGGGTCGTGCTCGCCGGCGTGCAGGCGCCAGGCGTGCGCGCTGCCGCTTGCGCGGCTGGTCAGCGTGACACGGGCGACCGCCGCGATCGCCGCCAGCGCCTCGCCGCGAAAGCCCATGGTGCCGACATGTTCGAGATCGTCGAGCGTGGCGATCTTGCTCGTGGCATGACGCGCGAGTGCCAGCGGCAGGTCGTCCCTGGCGATGCCTCCGCCATCGTCGGCGACGCGAATCTGGCGCACGCCGCCTTCGGCCAGTTGCACGTCGATGGCGCGGCTGCCGGCATCGAGGCTGTTCTCCAGCAACTCCTTGAGCACCGAGGCCGGGCGATCGACCACCTCGCCGGCGGCGATCTGGTTGATCAGCAGTTCGGGGAGCGGATGGATGGCGGTCATCGGCAGCGGATTAGAGCGGGCGGGCAGGGCGGACGGTCCGGTAGAATCGCGGGTTTTCGCCGCGGTGCCGCCATGGAATTGCTCGCCCAGTTTCTCGATATCGTCCTGCACCTCGACAAGCACCTCGAACTGCTGCTGGGCCAGTACGGCGCGTGGATTTACGCCATCCTGTTCCTCATCATCTTCTGCGAGACCGGACTGGTGGTGACGCCGTTTCTGCCCGGCGACTCGCTGCTGTTCGTGGCCGGCGCGCTGGCGGCCAAGGGCGGCGGGCTGGAGATCGTGCCGCTGTGCGCCACCTTGACCGCTGCCGCGATCATCGGCGACAACGTCAATTACTGGGTCGGGCGGTTTTTCGGCCCGCGGGTGTTCCGCTGGGAGCAATCGCGACTGTTCAACCGCGCAGCATTCGACAAGACGCATGCGTTCTACGAAAAGCACGGCGGCAAGGCACTGTTGATCGCGCGCTACATGCCGCTGGTGCGCACCTTCGCGCCGTTCGTGGCCGGCGTGGCGAAGATGACCTATCCGCGCTTCGTGCTGGTCGATGCGCTGGGCGGCGTGACCTGGGTGGTGTCGCTGTGTACTGCGGGCTACCTGTTCGGCAACGTGCCCTTCATCAAGAACAACCTGACCGCCGTGATCTTCGCGATCATCGGGATCTCGGTGCTGCCGCTGGCCATCGGCTGGTGGAAGCATCGCCGCGCGGGCGCAGTCGCCGCCGCCGGAGAATCGTCGTAGGCGGGGGCGCGCCGGGTCGCGCCCGGGCGCCGCGGTAGAATCTGCGCTGGGCCGCGCTGCGCCGGTGTTTGCCGTCGGGCAGGAACCCGCTGTTCGCGGCAACCTCGAAGTTCCGACGGCAATTCGCCAGCAGGGCTGGCGGTGCCCCGGGCGCTCGTCGACTTCGCCATCTCAACACATTGAAATCCATTGTTATTCTGATCTCCGGTAGAGGCAGCAACCTGGCCGCGATCCTGTCGGGCTGCCCGCGCGCGTCGCGGCGGTGATCAGCAACCGCGCCGATGCCGCCGGGCTGGCGCTTTCGGCGGGCAGGCGGATGTCCCGGCGCTGGCCGACCATCGCGAATTCGCCGCCGCACGGCGAGGATTTCGACGCCGCGCTGGCCGCCGCGATCGACCGCCATGCGCCGGCGCTGGTGGTGCTGGCGGACTGTTTCATGCGGGGCTCTGCCTGATCAACATCCATCCTTTCGCTGCTGCCGGCTTTTGCCGGCCTGGCGACCCATCGTCGGGCGCTCGAGGCCGGAGTGCGGATTCACGGCTGCACCGTACATTTCGTCACCCCCGCAGTGGACGGCGGGCCGATCGTCGCCCAAGCGGCGGTTGCCGTGCTGCCGAACGACGACGAAGCCACCCTGGCCGCCCGTGTGCTGGCCGAAGAGCATCGAAGCTGCGTCCGCAGGCAATACCGCTGAGCCCAGATGGCCGCCTGACGCTGGCCGGCGACGGCCGCGCGCAATTGGCCGGCGTCGCGGTCGCCGAGGGGCGTCTGGTCGTGCCGCCGTGTCAAGGCGCGGCCGCCGCAGACCGGCGACCGACCGGGCATGCGGCGGCGGATTGACCGGGCGCTGCTCGGCGCGCTCGCCGTGTCGCTGGCCGCCCATGTCGCGGTGATCGTCGGCCCGGCCCGGCAATTGCCCGACG
>JADJSA010000001.1 GCA_016711925.1 Candidatus Methylophosphatis haderslevensis | reverse complement strand
ACCAGACCGGAGTTGCCGGTTCAGACGATGCACAAGGGGATACTGCAATACACTGGCACTGGATTGACGGTTACCGAAAAGGCATCGACGAGCTACATTGTCAATGTGCAGATTTTTGCTGATGCGAGTTCTACCCAAGCAAATGGGGTTGGTTTTGTATTCCGGGTATGTCGATACAAACAACTATTTCCTGGCACGCTGGGAGAATCCGAGTGCGGAGTACGCCCTGCCGGTAGCCTGTTCCAGCAATACCCTGGCCAGTATCAGCAGTTAAGTCTGGTTCAGATCGTGGGCGGTGTGCCAATCGATCTGGCGACGGCAGCATTTGCCGGCGATGACTGGTTCGATTTGCGCGTGGCGGTGAGCAACACGGGCATTGCCGTAACGGCGACTGACCTGACCAGCGCTGTCTCTACCAACCTGAACTACGCCTACGGCACGGTTGCAGGCGCGGCGGGGACCGCACCAGCTCTGAATAACGTCGGCTTCTATTCATTTGACAACGATTCCGCAGTCCGATTTGACAATTTGCGCATCGATGCGGCGCAGTATAGCTACACCCTGAACACCGAGAGCTATCTCAATGATGTCGATGGAAGCGAAACCCTGTCTTCAATTAGGCTTACAGGCATTCCCGCAAGCGTGACCTTGACCGATGTGACGACCGGGTTGACCGTTCCTGTTGCGGGTGGCAATGCAACCGTAGTCTCCGGGCATCCGATCACGATGACTTCGGGCGTAGCCCTGAGCGATGCCCAGGTGAACAGCATTGTCGCGAGCGTGACAGCGACCGAGTCGGTCGGTGGCAGTACGGCGGTTGATTCGGATAACGTCAAGGTCGATCATGTCGCAGGTACGGCCGCGGATGATTGGCTGGTCGGAACGGCCGGAGCGAATACCATCAGCGGTGGCGCCGGCAACGATGTCTTGATTGGTGGTGCCGGCAACGACACGCTCGACGGCGGCTTGGGTACAGACGTGCTGCGCTGGCGCTTGGGCGAAACGGGCATCGATACCGTCAACAACTTCGGCACTACCGCCGGTACCGATGTACTAGATCTGCGCGATCTGTTGGTCGGCGAGCAGCACGGTAACAACAACGCCGGAAATCTCGCCAACTACCTGCACTTCACCACCGACGGCACCAACACAACTGTGACCGTGAACGCAGATGCGGCGGGCGCTTCCGAACAGACCATCGTACTCAACACCGCAAATCTGGTCGGTTCCTTCACCACCGATCAGCAGATCATTCAGGATCTGCTCACCAAAGGCAAACTGCTCGTAGATTGATTCGATCGGCGCACCCGCGCCGCTTGGTGAAAAGGAAAGGGCAGCGCAGGCTGCCCTTTCTTGCGGCCTACTTTTTCAGGCTGGTGACTGCGGGGCCGGTGGCGCCATCGAAACCGAGCGTGGGAAGCGCGGCCAGTTCATCAGTTGTCTGCACGCCTTCGGCAATGACCTTCGCGCCCATCCCATGGGCGATGGACGCTAGGCCTTCGAGAAATGCCCGATTCTCCGGGTTGGCATCGATGCCGCCAATGAAGCTGGCATCGACCTTGAGATAGTCGAGGCCGAGTTCCTGCAATCGGGCGATCTCGACGAAGCGACGGCCGACATGCTCGACGCCGAATCCGCAGCCGCTACCGGCCATCGATTCGCGCAGGCTGCGGACCGCGGCGAAGTGGCGCAGCAGGCCGTGTTCCGAGACCTCTAGGGCGAATCGTCCGGCCGGGGGCGCCGAGCGCAGGCGGCGCAACAGTTCGCGCCGGAAGTCTTCGCTTTGCACCGACTCGGCCGCCAAGTTAACCGCGATAGCAGTATCACCAGCGCGGACTCGCTCGAGTGCAAGGTCGACAGCGGTAAGATCGAGTTCGCCCGTCAGCTTGACGCGTGAGGCCATCGGCATAATCTGGCCGGCAGCAATCCAGTCGCCGGCTTCGTCGATCTGCACGCGAAGCATCAGTTCATCGTGCAGCAGTCGGCCGTCGTTCAATCGCACCGGGTATGACGCCAGCCGAATCCGTCCGGCGGCGATGACCTCGCGGATCTGTCGTACCCAGTCAGACGTGTTCGTTGGCTGGAATGCGCTGTTTTCGTCGCGTGCGGTCTGCCAGTTGTTGCCTCCGCTGGATTCGGCAGCCGCCAGCGCGCGGTCGGCGCGCGCAAGCACCGCGCCGACACTCATGCCGCGAGCGAAGCGGCCGATGCCGATTTGGGCGATAGTTTCAATACCCGCATCCTGTGGCGCAATCGCGCGCAAGCCGGCCAGGATCTTCTCGGCAGTCAGGCGTCCGTCCGGGATTCCCTGCAGCAGCACGGCAAAATCCGCACCATTCAGACGGGCAACGAACGAGTCTTCGTGGGCTTTCGCGTTCTGTTCGATGCAGCCGCCGATCTTGCCGAGCAGGGCGTCCATTGATTGCCGACCCAGTCGAAGATTGAGTTCTGACAAGTCCGGCACGCGAATAAGAAGCAGGGAACCCTCCCGGGCGGACTCGTCGCTATCGAGCGTCGCCTGCAGGCGGTTCTGGAAATACGTGCGGTTGGCAAGTCCGGTCAGCGGGTCGTGATTGGCGCGACGGCGCAGATCCTCGATGCGCGAGGCCTGCTCGTCGAACATCGATTTCAGGCGCGTGACCATGCTGTTCATCGCGGCGGCCAGGCTATCGAGTTCCGGCACGCCGGGGGAGGCAATGGTGACAAAACGCCGTTCGCCGATCGCATGGGCTTGTGCCACGACATTGGCGAGCGGCCGCTGCACCCGCCGCAGCACCGCCGTCGCGATCAGCCCGGTGACAATGCCGGCAAGGGCGAACCAGACCAACATCTGGATCGAATTACGCCAGAGTTCGCGGTAGGCGAAGCTGACATGGCTGACCACCGTGATGGTGCCGATTTGCTGCCAGCCGCTGGTGATCTGGGCCGTTCCGGGCGCCGACTCGATCGGGAACAGCCGCGCAAACCACTGCGGGACATCGTCTGCGCTGGTTGCGCCGTTGCGCTCGACCAGCGTTTTTCCGTAAGGATCGGCAAACCGGATGGTCTGGTAATGTCCGCTGTCAAACTGTGCGGCGACCAGCAACTCCTGTGTGACCCGGTCTTTGTTTGGCTGTTGCGAAATGGAAAGCGCCAGCGCGGCGGCATTATCGGCATTTTTTATGCCAAGTTGCTCTTCAAGGTAACCGCGGGTCGAGAGCATTCCAAGAATGAAGCTTCCGCTGAAGGCAACCAGAGTGGTTGCGATGACGGCAAGCCAGAGCTGTCGATAGAGCGACATGCGTTTATCCTCGATTTGGAAATATCATAAACTGGTTGGCGGGCATCAGTCGAAACCCTCGTTTCGCGCTCGAACCAGCAGGTCGCGCCAGCGCGACAGCCGGCTGGTGTCGCCTACAGCCTGGTTGGCCCCGACGCCGGCCCAGATTCCGTCGCTGTTGAAGCTGAAGACGGGAGACAGGTCGGGCCGCCGTGATGCTGGACGAATCTCCGAGATGAGGTTGTCGAGCACCAGCGGTTCGCTGTCGGGCGCCGCATAGTATGCGAGAACCATATGTGCCTGGCTGATGCCGCTGGACGGCCCGCCCAGTTGTGCCTTGACGTAGATCAGCCGCAGCCGCGCATTGGGTATGCCAACGATTTTGAGAGAAAAGTATTTGGCGATGCCAAAGTCTTCGCAGTCTCCTGCGCCGGCGGTCAGGGTTTCAAGTGGCGTTGCCCAGTAGTCCGGTTGCCCCCAAAGGGCTTGGTCGTCTTCAAAGCGGATATTGCGGTTGAAGAAGTCGTTAACCGGTTTAAGCCTATCGCCTTCCGGTAGGTCACGCACATCTGCTAGCAGTTTGATCCACGCGGTGACCGTGGTCGGTGTCATCCCGCGGGCGCTCTTGGCGGCGATGCGCTGGATCAGGCCAAGGTCGATTGCACTGGAGAACCGGGCCAGGGAAAATACCCCGGCGGCAAGCACGACCGCGATCAGCGCCGCCCGGCGCAAAGATATCGGTTTTCCGCCTTTGGGGCTCGATGGGTCCATGGGCACGACCGGATTTGGCGACGCAGGTCGAGCTCAATTGAAAGGATTTGGTTCGTAGCGCGCCCGCAGATACCGGCGAGTCCGACAAAAAGCGCACAGTGCATATACAATACCGTGTTGTTTCATTGGCATAGGCTTGGTTGGGCGGTACAGTTGCGGCATTGACGGACACGCCGATCTAGGCGTAGCGAACCTAGGCGAATATCTGTAACTTCGGACCCGAAACCCAGAACTTGAGGACGAAATGACAATACGAAAAAAGCTGGTTGTAGCGCTTGCTCTGGCTGTTCCCGCCCTCGCCGGTGCGCAACAGGCCGCGGCACCGACTGCTTTGACAGACGCGGCGCAGAAGGCGGTGACCAACAACCCAGAAGTTCTGGCTCGTCTGCATGCGTTCAACGCGGCACGCGAAGAAATCGATGTTGCGCGCGGCGGTTATTTTCCCCGCGTCGACTTGACGGCCGGCATAGGGCGGGAAAGGCTGGAACAGCCGGGCGCCAAGGCGGAAAGCTTCAATCGGCCCAGCGCCTCGATCGGCCTTACGCAGATGCTTTGGGACGGGTTGGCGACGCGCAATGAAGTCAGCCGGCTCGGCCACGCGAAACTGACCCGCTATTTCGAATTGCTCGATGCCTCCGAGAACGCCGCGCTGGAAGCGGCACGCGCGTACTACGATGTACAGCGCTACCGCAGACTGGTTGCGCTGGCCGAGGAGAATTACGTTCAGCACCGCTCGGTGTTCGACCAAATCCAACGCAAGGTGCAGGCTGGCGCGGGACGCCGCGTCGATTTCGAGCAAGCCTCCGGCCGCCTCGCCCTCGCCGAGTCGAACCTGGTGACGGAAACCGCCAACTTGCACGACGTCACGGCGCGCTATCAGCGCATCGTTGGTGACCTGCCGCCGGCTTCCTTGCCCGCCGCCAAACTGTACAAGGACGTTCCGACTCAGGCGAACGAACTGCAGCGAATCGGCCAGGCTAAGAATCCGGCAATTGCCGCAGCGATCGAGAACATTCGCGCCGCCCAGGCCGATGCTGACGGGCGCAAGGCGCCATTTCAGCCGAGGGTCGATTTTCGCTTGCGGCAGAACTGGGACAAGAATCTCGATGGCTTCGCCGGTACTCGCAAGGATGGCATAGCCGAAGTCGTATTGAACTACAACCTATTCAACGGCGGCTCGGACGCTGCCCGCGTTCGTCAGTTTTCCGAGCGGTTGAATAACGCGAAGGATCTCCGCGACAAGGCTTGCCGCGACATGCGGCAAACGGTCGCCATCGCGTACAACGACACGCGCAAGCTTACCGAGCAACTTGGCTACCTCGACCAGCACCAGACCTCGATCGAGAAGGCGCGCGATGCCTATCGCAAGCAGTTCGACATCGGTCAGCGCACGCTGCTGGATTTGCTCGATACCGAAAACGAGTTGTTCCAGGCCAAGCGCGCGTATGTCAACGCCGAGAACGATTTGGGGATCGCCTATGTGCGCACCAAGGCCGGAGTCGGGGAATTGCTGGCATCGCTGGGCCTGACCCGCCTTGATACCGGCGATCAGCCGGAACTGAAAAACTGGGAGGTCGGTTCGGACTCTCCTGAGCGTTGTCCGCCGGAAGCGCCGACACCGATCGTATCCAACAAGACTGCGCTGAATTCGCGTGCTGCCGGGTTGGTGCCGGTGGCCGAACCCGCGGCGGTTGCGGCGCCGGCCGCGGCAGCGGCGGCGGCGCCGGGTCCGGATGCCGGGGTGGTGCAGGCGGTGCGCGATTGGGCCGCGGCCTGGTCTTCGAAGAACTTCGATGCCTACAGCGCTTTCTATGCGCCCGGGTTCCAGACCGGCAAGATGTCCCGGCAGGCCTGGGTGGCCCAGCGCCGTGCCCGGGTGACCAAGCCCGGCGACATCTCGGTTCAGGTTGAAGACATCAAAGCTTCTGCCCGCGGCGGGGATCGGGCTGTAACGACGTTCAGGCAGGTCTATCGTTCCGCCACTTTCAACGACACTTCGGCCAAGTCGATCGAGTGGGTCAAAGTGAACGGCAAGTGGCTGATCGAACGCGAGTCCAATCGCTGAGATAGCGGCTGCTCGAAGGAAACGCCCTGCGGCACCTGCGCAGGGCGTTTTTTTATTCCGGCCTCAGTCTGCGGGAATCTCGCCGCGGACGGCGTCGGCCCAGCAGTTGGGCGTCTCATACAGGCGCACGCGCCGGAGTTGCAGATGGTTCCCGTAACGATCGCGGTAGAGTGGATCGAGAATGCGGAATGCGGTGATTGCCAGGTTTTCGGCCGTCGGCACGACATCGAGGAGAACCGTCTTGTGGCCTGGAATCGAGCCGAGCAAGCCGACCACCAAGGCATCGAGTCGCCACGCAAGAAACGCGTGGTCCCACAGCGCGACCAGATTCTCGTGAGCGATCGCCCGAACTTCCGAGAAGTCCATGATCATGCCGTTGACGGGGGAGCCGGCGGCGGCGATGACCTCGCCTGCCAGCGTAACCTCCAGCGCATATCGATGACCGTGCAGGTGCCGGCACTGGCTCTGGTGGTCGGGAATGCGGTGTCCGGCGTCGAACTCGAGCCGTCGCGTGATGCGCATGCTACGCAGGGTGTGGACTGGATCGGGGCCGGATTATAGCATCGGGCATTCGACCCTCCTGGTGCCAAGGCGCCGTTTGCGCATGGAACTCATCTCCGGACCGGATCATCGACGCGATTTCGCGGGCATGACGTACGTCTACGCGGTTGTCTCGCGGCGGGCAAACGGGATTTCAATCGGCGTCAATCTCAATCCGAATAATGCCTGCAACTGGCGCTGCATCTATTGCCAGGTGCCGGGGCTTGTCCGGGGGGCGCCGCCCGCCGTCGATCTCGACCAGCTTCGTTGGGAGCTACGGTCGATGCTCACGTCGTTGGCCTCGCAGTCCGTCGCCGCGCGACCGAGCAGAATCGAGGACGTCGCCTTTTCCGGCAACGGTGAATCCACGCTGTCGCCGATGTTCGCGCCCGCCGTACGGGTAGTACGGGACGTGATGCGCGAAATGGACCTTCATGCCGCGGTCAAACTGCGCTTGATCACCAACGGCAGTCGCGTCCTGCACGCCGCGGTTCAGGAGGGCCTCCGCGAAATCGCCGCGGCGGGCGGGGAGGTCTGGTTCAAGGTAGACGGCGGGTCGCGAGATGCAATACGGCAGATAAATGACGTCCAGTTGTCACCGCGCCGCGTTGGGGAGCGACTTGCGGTCTGCGCATCGCTGGTGCCGACGTGGGTGCAGACCTGTGTCGTCGCCGTGGACGGGGTGATGCCTGACGAATGCTGGCTGCGCGACTATCTTGCTGTCCTGGACGCCGCAGGGACCGGGCGGCTCAGGGGAGTTCTACTTACGGTCTTGCGCGACCGTCGCAACAGCCGGAGGCGGGAAGGCTGAGTCAGGTGCCGGCGAATCGGATGGAATTTGTCGCGTGCACGCTGAGGCAAGCCGGGCTGACGGTGCGCGTCAGCCCGTAAACTCTGCGACCTCGGCGGTCAGGCAGTTATTTTTTTGCGTGGGACTTGGCTGCCTTCTTGAGTTCCTTGAGCTGCGCCGGATCCTTTGCTCGCAGATACTCGATTACTTCAATGTCTTCGCGACGGACGCGGTTGATGTCGATCTGCTCGACATGCACCAGGCGCAACAATGCCTGTACCGGCTTTGGAATATTGCGACCGCTTTCATAGCGCGAACCGCCGCTTTGCGTCACACCGATCTTGGACCAGAACTGCGACTGATTCATACCGAGCTTTCGCCGGACTTCCCGCACGTCAATTTTGTCTATGGATTTCATGCTTGTGACACCCTTCATTCAGGTTTGAAAAAGGCGACTCTCTCCCCCGTGGGATCCGCCAGATGAACGACGCTATAACTTCAGCTCCATCACTTCAGCTCTATAACTTTAGTTATAGTGGCGGAAGTATAGTTCACTATCCGGTATGGATACAACTAGGCGAATTGCAAATGCGAGGAAAAAACAGAAAAAAGTGCGATCCCTCCACCGCTGTTCCGGATCAACCGCCCGCCAGAGCAAAGACAGCATGAGTCGATTCCGGTAGACTTCTGTCCTTTTCCGCGACGTAGACTGCAAAATGGCATTGATAGTTCAGAAGTACGGCGGCACTTCGGTTGGCACGACCGAACGCATAAAGCACGTCGCAATGCGGGTGGCAAAATGGCAGACGCAGGGTCATCAGGTGGTCGTGGTGGTCTCCGCGATGAGCGGCGAGACCAACCGGCTGATCGGTCTGGCCAAGGAGATTCAGCCCGATCCCGATCCACGCGAACTCGATGTCATCGCCTCCACCGGTGAACAGGTTACGATTGGTTTGTTGAGCATGGCCCTCAAGGCCATCGGTCGAAAGGCGGTCAGCTACACCGGCGGGCAGGTCAAGGTGCTGACCGACAGCGCCTATACCAAGGCACGCATTCTGAGTATCGACGACCACAACATCCGGCGCGATCTCGCCGCAGGCTGCATTGTCGTGGTGGCGGGCTTTCAGGGCGTCGACGAGGCGGGGAGCGTGACCACCCTCGGCCGCGGCGGGTCGGATACGTCGGCGGTCGCGATTGCCGCTGCGCTCAAGGCCGACGAGTGTCAGATCTATACCGACGTGGATGGCGTTTACACGACCGACCCGCGCATCGTTCCCGAGGCGAGGCGGCTCAAGACCGTTACGTTCGAGGAAATGCTCGAAATGGCCAGTCTGGGGTCGAAGGTTCTGCAAATTCGGTCGGTCGAGTTCGCCGGCAAGTACAAGGTCAAACTGCGCGTGCTGTCGAGCTTCCAGGACGAAGGCGAGGGCACGCTCATAACGTTCGAGGACGACACGCACATGGAACAACCGATCATCTCCGGTATCGCATTCAACAGGGACGAGGCCAAGCTGACGGTGCTCGGAGTGCCGGATCGGCCCGGCATCGCCTACCAGATCCTCGGCCGCGTCGCGGATGCCAACATCGATGTCGACATGATCATCCAGAACGTCGGCCATGACGGCCTGACGGACTTCTCGTTTACCGTCGGGCGTGGCGACTTCGACCGCGCCAGCGCCATTCTGGAACATGTCAAATCCAACGTCGGCGCGCGGGAGATTGCCGGGGACAAGACGATTGCCAAGGTTTCGGTAGTCGGCGTCGGCATGCGCTCCCATGTCGGGATCGCGAGCAAGATGTTCCGCACGCTGGCGGAGGAGGGCATCAACATCCAGATGATCTCCACCTCCGAAATCAAGATTTCGGTCGTCATCGACGAAAAGTACCTCGAACTGGCGGTGCGGGTGCTGCACAAGGCGTTCGAACTCGACCAGGTCAGCGCATAGGATGATTCACTCGCGCGGCGCCCGAGCGGGCACGGGCAGATGGCCTGGAACCCGCATGGATACTGGGTCTCCAGCCATCGCAAGAGACGTGGTGCAGCGGCTCGCGGGCGGGGCGAAAGGCCAAATTGACCGCGAGGGTGCGGCTGGGGTATGATCCGCGCCTCTTTTGGAGAGGTGGCCGAGAGGTCGAAGGCACTCCCCTGCTAAGGGAGCATACGGGCCAAAACCTGTATCGAGGGTTCGAATCCCTCCCTCTCCGCCAAGAGACCAAGAGATCGGATATAATCCGGCCACTTTTGCGATGCGCCCGTAGCTCAGTTGGATAGAGTACCTGGCTACGAACCAGGGGGTCGTGGGTTCGAATCCTGCCGGGCGCGCCAATGTCTTCATGTGGGTTGAACAGTAAGGTCGGGGCGACACGATTCGCAGCGCCTTCGGCCCGCTTCTGGCGCAACCACGCATCCACTGCAGAGTCGAGCGACGCGGCCCGTCCGCCTGCCGCCTTCGTCCTGATCTTCCGTTTGAGTGACTTCAGCCTGCCGGCGCGCGCCGGGAAACAAAAAACCCGCCGAAGCGGGTTCTCTTGCGCGACCAGACAAACGTGGTGAAGCTTACTTGAGCTTGGTTTCCTTGTAAGCGACATGCTTTCGCGCCTTGGGATCGTACTTCATGATCTCCATCTTCTCGGGCGTGGTGCGCTTGTTCTTGGTCGTCGTATAGAAGTGACCGGTACCTGCGGTCGATTCCAGCTTGATTTTTTCGCGGCCGCCTTTTGCCATGGTGGTTCTCCAGATTGAGGCTCAGCGCCCGTGTCAGATTTTTTCGCCGCGTGCGCGCAGCTCGCCGAGCACCACATCGATGCCCTTCTTGTCGATCGTGCGCAGCGCTGCGTTGGTGACACGCATGCTGACCCAGCGATTCTCCGATTCGACCCAGAACCGGCGATTCTGCAGATTCGGCAGGAAGCGGCGCTTGGTCTTGTTGTTGGCGTGGGAAACGTTGTTCCCGGTCATCGGGCCTTTGCCCGTTACTTGGCACACGCGAGCCATGGGGTTACTCCAGATTCGGTTTCGCAAAACCGGGCATTATACGGGACTATCTTCGATGCGTTCAAGCTGGATTTCGGCACGGGCAGGTTCTCCCGTCCGGTTGAGCGACGCGACAGCCAGTCAGAGCAGCCCGCGCTCGGCAAAGGACAAGGGCTTTGCCGTTCCCGCCACTACAAAATGGTCGAGGACCTTGACGTCGACAAGCGCCAGCGCCTGTTTGAGTGCAGTGGTCAGGGACTCGTCTGCCCTGCTCGGTTCGGCGACGCCAGACGGGTGATTGTGCGCGAGGATGACCGCCGCCGCATTCCATTTCAGGGCCAGCTTGACCACTTCGCGCGGGTAGACGCTGGCCTGATTTAGCGAGCCGCGGAACATTTCCTCGTAATGGACCAGCCGATTCTGGCTGTCGAGCAGCAACACGACGAATACCTCATGCGGCAGGCTGGCGAGCTTCAGGCGCAGCCAGTCGCGTACCGCTTGCGGCGATCCGAGGACGTCCCGCGTGCTCATCGTGCTTTGCAGTGCGCGCATCGCAAGCGCCAGCGTTGCCTGCAACTGTGCCGCCTTGGCGGGGCCGATGCCCGAAACTTCCGCCATTTCCTGCCAGGTGCCATGTGCCAGACGGGCAAGATCGCCGTCGAACCGCGCCAGCAGATCGCGCGCGAGTTCGACCGCGCTCTTGCCCTTGACTCCGACGCGCAGAAAGATCGCCAGCAATTCGGCATCGGAAAGCACGTCGGGTCCGCGCGCGAGCAGTTTCTCGCGCGGGCGTTCGTCCTCGGGCCAGTCGGTGATCGCCATATCGTGGGTTGCAGCGTGTTCGCCAGTCGCCGGCGTATCCATTAGAATCTGCCGACTCCTCAATCGACGTATTCTAACTTGTCATGAATTCACCCGGCGCAAGGCGCATCGTACTCGGAGTCAGCGGCGGCATCGCCGCCTACAAGGCGGCCGAACTGACCCGGCTGCTGGTCAAGGACGGGGCGGACGTCCACGTCGTGCTGACGGCCGGCGGTGCGCACTTCGTGACCGCAGTGACCTTCCAGGCGCTGTCCGGCAATCGCGTGTGGACCGACCTCTGGGATCCATCGATGTCGAACAACATGGCGCATATCGACCTGACCCGCGGCGCGCAGGCGATTGTCGTTGCACCGGCATCGGCCGACTTTCTTGCCAAGCTCGCCAACGGACTTGCCGACGATCTGCTCACTACGCTCTGCCTGGCCCGCCAGCGTGCCGGTCTCGATGGCGCCCTGGCGGACTGCCCGCTGCTGGTGGCCCCGGCAATGAATCGACAGATGTGGGAAAGCCCGGCCACACAGCGCAACATCGCGCGCCTCATCGACGATGGCGTGGTCATACTCGGGCCGGCCGCCGGCGACCAGGCCTGCGGCGAGGTCGGCCAGGGCCGCATGCTCGAGGCCGACGAGTTGTTTGAAGACGTGATCTCGCACTTCCAGCCGAAGCTGCTCGCGGGGCGGCGCGTGCTGCTGACGGCCGGGCCGACGTTCGAGCCGATCGACCCGGTGCGCGGCATTACCAACTCCAGTTCCGGCAAGATGGGCTTTGCGCTGGCGCGCGCGGCGCATGAAGCCGGCGCGCAGGTCACGCTGGTCAGCGGCCCGGTCAGCCTGGCGACGCCGCGCGGTGTGGCCAGAGTCGATGTGCAGTCGGCGCGCGACATGCGCGACGCGGTGATATCGCGCGTGCAGGGCAACGAGGTCTTCATCGCCGTCGCCGCGGTCGCCGACTACCGGCCGGCGGAGACCGCGCAGCAGAAGATCAAGCGCAGCCGCGAGTTGCGCACGCTGACGCTCGAATCGAATCCCGACATCCTGGCCGAAGTCGCGGCGCTGCCTCGTCCGCCCTACTGCGTCGGTTTCGCGGCCGAGAGCGAGAACCTCGAAGCCTATGCCTCGGCCAAGCGCATCTCCAAGAACATTCCGTTGATCGTTGGCAACCTGATACAGGATGGCCTGGGCGCGGACGACAACCGCGTCATCCTGTTCGACGACAACGGTTCGACACCGCTCGCGCCTGCGCCGAAGCTCGAAATCGCGCGGCAGATCGTCGCTCACGTCGCGCGACGCATCCACCCGCACCGCTGAGCGCTCGCCCGCACCCGCCAGCCAGGAGCAACCCGCCGTGAATCGGATCGACGTCAGGATTCTCGACCCGCGCCTGCAAGACCGGCCGCCGCATTACGCCACGCAGGGGGCGGCGGGGCTCGATCTGCGCGCCTGCATCGACGCGCCGCTCACCATCGCACCGGGGGAGACCCACCTGATTCCGAGCGGCATGGCGATTCATCTGGCCGACCCCGGCATGGCGGCGCTGATCCTGCCGCGTTCGGGGCTCGGGCACAAACACGGCATCGTGCTGGGCAATCTGGTCGGGCTGATCGATTCGGACTACCAGGGGCAGATTTTCGTATCCACATGGAATCGCGGGCGCGAGCCATTCACGCTCAATCCGCTGGAGCGGCTCGCGCAACTGGTGGTGGTCCCGGTGCTGCAGGTGGCGTTCAACGTGGTCGACACGTTCGACGCCAGCGAACGCGGCGACGGCGGATTCGGCAGTACCGGCAAGGGCTGAGCGGGGCAGGCGCGCTGCGCGTCTCGGCGAGCCGCCGAGCCAGGCTCCGGCCGGCTATGACACTGCGTTTGAGTCAAACTGCTCAGATGTCGACTGCCTCGAGCGCCGGCTTGGCGGCCCGGAAGCAGTTGCAGAAGCGCAGCGATTCCGGGTAGGGGAAAAAGTCTTCGTACTCGCCGCGCAGGATGATTTCCTGCGTTTTTTGCCAGAACGCGACATCGAGCAGATCCCGGTGATACTTCATGAACGCCGCGCGCACCTTCGGTTTGCCGAGCAGGAACGCCGCGAATTCTTCGGGAAACACGTCGTTGCGCGCCACCGAGTACCACGCCTCGCCCGACATCTCCATGTCCGGATAAGGCGCCGGGGGAATGCGGCGGAAATTGCACTCGGTCAGGTACTCGATCTCGTCGTAGTCGTAGAACACCACCCGCCCGTAGCGCGTGACGCCGAAGTTCTTCCACAGCATGTCGCCGGGAAAAATGTTTGCCCGCGCCAGTTCGCGGATCGCGTTGCCATATTCGTGCACCGCGTGATCGATCGTCTCGTCGTCGCCGTTGTCGAGGTAGATGTTGAGCGGCGTCATGCGCCGTTCGATGTAGCAATGGGCGATCGAGATGTTCGCCCCCTCTTCCTTGACGATCGAGGGGGCCAATTGAAACAGTTGCTCGACCAGTTCCGGCGAGAAGCGCGACTTGGGCAGCGCCAGTTCCGTGAACTCCAGCGTGTCGGCCATGCGGCCGACGCGGTCCACCTGCTTGACCATCAGAAACTTCTTCTTCACTTGCTCGCGCGTCGTGTCCTTCGAACTGCCGAACTTGTCCTTGATCACCTTGAACACGTACGGAAAGGAAGGGAGCATGAACACGTGCATCACCATTCCGCGAATTCCCGGCGCCTCGACGAACTTGTCGGCGGAATGGCGCAGATGGTGCAGGAGGTCGCGGTAGAACATGGTCTTGCCCTGCTTGCCGAGCCCCAGCATGGTGTACAACTCCGAGCGCGGCTTGTTGGGCATGATCCCGCGCAGGAACTGGATGTAGCCCGACGGCACCTCCATGTCGACCATGAAGTAGGCGCGCGACAGCGAGAACAGCAGACTGATCCGCCAGGCCTCGAGCAGAATCGTGTCGAGCACGAGTTTGCCGTCTGCATCGTGCACCACCGGCACAGTGAACGGCCATTCGCTGTGGCCGTTGATGGCCGTGCCGATCACATAGGCGCCCTTGTTCCGGTAGAACGGCGAATTGAGCACCTTGATCTGGCAGTTCGGCTCGATCGCCGGCCACTCGCCGCCCAACTGGTTGTGCGCCGTCCGGATGATGTAATCGACATCGCGTTCGAGGTTGGCGAACGGCCGGTTCCAGCCGATATCGAGAAACAGCCGGCGTATGCAACGGCGCAGCCCGCCGCCGCTCTTCGGGTAGTAGCAGCGATAGGTCGGCGGATCCGATTCGATGAACTCGGTCGAGATGGCCGGGCGGAAGAAGATGAACTGGTTGTGGAAATACGTGTGGTGCAGGATCTTCGTCGTTACCGAATTGAAGAAAGTCTCCGCAAGTTCCGGCTGCTTGTGATTGACCAGCATGCCTATGTAATGAAGCTTGGCCTGTTGCCAGTCGGCGTCGTCAAGCGATTCGGCGTTGAATTCGCGGCGTAGCCGCGCCACGCATTCGGCCACCCGTTCGTCGTAGTAGCGGATGCGCTCCTTGACCGCGAGTTGCACATCGGCCCATCTTGCCAGTTCGAAGCGCTCCTTGGCGCGCCCGGCCGTCTCGCGAAAAAGCCGGTAGTGTTTGTTGAACCCCTCGATCATCGCTTGCGCGATCGCTTCCGGTACCGAGACCGGCACATCTGGTTTCGACATTGGGGCGCGTCCGGACGGGCGGGCTGGCAGAGGGGCGTTCATCGGCGGGATTCTAGCATCCACGCGGGGGCGGTTCCGCCGGCGCCAGCGCTGTTGCGGTGCACGGAATTGGAGGATAATCGACCCTCGACGGAATCGTTGCGGCAGCCTGCCGGCAACGGGACCAAGCCCTGCCGCGCAGGGATTCCACACCGCATTCATCACATCAATCAGCGCATCCAAAGAGGGAGTAGGGCATGAGCGTTTCCCATATCAAGGTACCCGCAGGCGGCAGCAAGATCGTTGCGGGCCAGCCGATTCCGAACAACCCGATCATTCCGTACATCGAAGGCGACGGCATAGGCGTGGATATCACGCCTGTCATGCAGGCGGTGGTCGACGCCGCGGTCAACAAGGCCTACGGCGGCACCCGGCGAATCGTCTGGATGGAAGTGTTTGCCGGCGAAAAATCGACCGCCATCTACGGCTCGGACGTCTGGCTGCCCGAGGAGACCATCGCCGCCTGCAAGGAATACGCGATATCGATCAAGGGGCCGATGACCACGCCGGTCGGCGGCGGCATCCGCTCGCTCAACGTCGCGCTGCGCCAGGAGATGGATCTCTACCAGTGCGTGCGGCCGGTGCGCTACTTCAAGGGCGTGCCCTCGCCGCTCAAGGATCCCTCCAAGACCGACATGGTGATCTTTCGCGAGAACACCGAAGACATCTACGCCGGCATCGAGTGGCAGGCCGAAACCGATGGCTCGCGCAAGGTCATCAAGTTCCTGCGCGATGAAATGGGCGTCAAGAAGATCCGTTTTCCGGACACCTCGGGCATCGGCATCAAGCCGGTCTCGCGGGAAGGCACCGAGCGCCTGGTGCGCGCCGCCATCAAGTACGCCGTCGACAACAAGCGCAAGTCGGTGACGATTGTGCACAAAGGCAACATCATGAAGTACACGGAAGGCGGCTTCCGCGACTGGGCCTACGCGCTCGCCCAGAACGAATTCGGCGCCAAGCCGATCGACGGCGGCCCGTGGTGCAAGCTGCCCAACGGCATCGTCATCAAGGACGCGATCGCCGACGCCTTCCTGCAGCAGATCCTGCTGCGCCCGGCCGAGTACGACGTCATCGCCACGCTCAACCTCAACGGCGACTACATCTCCGACGCGCTGGCCGCCCAGGTCGGCGGCATCGGCATCGCGCCGGGCGCCAACATCTCCGACAAGTACGCGGTGTTCGAGGCCACCCACGGCACCGCGCCCAAGTACGCCGGGCTGGACAAGGTGAACCCCGGTTCGCTGATCCTCTCCGCCGAGATGATGCTGCGCCACATGGGCTGGACCGAAGCGGCCGACCTGATCATCAGTTCGATGGAAGCGGCCATCGGCGACAAGGTCGTCACCTACGACTTCGCCCGCCTGATGGAAGGTGCACAGGAAGTCTCCTGCTCGGCTTTCGGCAAGGCAATGATCGAGAGGATGTAAGCGCAACGCCAGAAGGGTAAAGGAAAGGCGCCGCGAGGCGCCTTTTTTCGCTGGAGCAGGCAGCGTTCGCCAAAGGGCGATCGCCGGCAATTCCTGTGGGCCGGATTGCTACTGCCCAAGCGCCCGGCCCGCCATCACCGCCGGCCTCGATGGCAACGGCATGGACGACGTGACTGTCGACTTCGGTTGCGCCGGCGGCGGCATCCTGGCCTTGATGAATAACGCATACGGGCAACGGTGGCCGGGCGTCGGCGCGGCCGGGCAGATCGACGGCACCTGATATGTCGCCGCGAGACGGCCTGAAAGCCGCGTGGATAGGCGGTCTACAGCAATCCATGCCGCAGAGCCGCATCTGCCGGGGCTTTGCGGCATGCCTGCTCGCAGAGCGCCAGCCGGTGCGGCTCCCAGGCCGGCCGCACACGCGATCCTCGTACTTTGCCGGGCGTTCAGCCGAACAGGTCGAACGGCGCCAGCGGGCCGAGCTGGCTGGTGACGTTGTCCACCATGCGGTAGAAATCGCCCATCATTGCGTCCTGGAAGTTGCCGGCGCTGGTGTTGGGCTGGCGGGTGTTGACCAGTGCCGCCTGGCCGATGCCGTTGGCGTTGCGCTTGAGCACGCTGAGGGTACCGGGCAGGGCGCCGTTGTGGTTCCAGTTGCCCAGGCCGTCCACCCCCCAGCCGAGAGCGACATTGCGGTTGGCGGCGCAGCCGGTTGTCATGCGCGTGACGTTGGCGGCGGTGAGCAGGTCGGCCGGCGGCGCGAAACCATCCACCTTGCGCAGGAAGCGCAGCAGGTCGATCGCGCTGGATACCCAGCCGCCATGCGAATCCATGCGCGTGATCAGCATGTTGTACGGGTCTTCGCCCATCTGCCCGTGGTACACGACTTCGTCGGCCAGACGCTGCGCCAGCGTGTCGCCGCCGATCGCCATCGAGGTCGCACCGGCCGGCGCGAGGATCGCCTGCCTGACGTAGTTGGCATAGGTCTGGCCGGTGATCTTCTCGATTGCGCGGCCGAGCACGCAGAAGCCGAAGTTCGAGTAATTGCACAGGGAGCCGGGCGTTGCGGCCGGCGTGCGTGTGTCGAGCGCCCAGCCGATCAGGCTGGCGTGATCGCGCGCCGGTTCGCTGAACATCGGATCGCTCGGCACATTGGTGAAACCGGCAGTGTGCGTCAGCAGGTGCTCGATGTTGATCAGGCGTTCGTTGGTGTCGTAGGGCGGCGTGCCGTAAAGGTTGCCGAACAATCCGGTGCTGCCGAACAGGCGCCGGGTCAGCGTCAGCCTGCCCTGCTGCAGCAGAAGCATGATCGCCGCTGCGGTGATTGGTTTGGAAACGCTGGCGATGCGCATGCGATGGCGCACCGTGAGCGGCGCCTGGGTGGCCCGCTCGGCCACGCCGAGCGCGCGCGCATAGACCAGCCGCCCGCCGCTGCTGATCGCCAGCGACAGGCCGGGCACGTTGTACCGGTTCATGAAGTCGCGGGCCGCTTGCTCGGCGCCGGCCAGCCGCGCGGCGTCGTAGTGCTGAGTCTCCCAGACTGCGGCAAACTGCGTGCCGGCGGGCGTGGCATAGCCGCACATCTGGCGCAGGCGGTAGCCCTGATAGAACGCGTCGTCAAAGGCGCGCTGGTAGGCTGGGCTATCGATGCCGTGGCGGCCCTGCCAGCCGATACTCGCGCGCTGCTGCCACAGGGCGGCGTAGCGCGTGGTGCCGCCGACCGTGTAGCCGCTGATGCGCAGCGGCACAAAGCCGAGACCGGCAAGCCGATTGAACTCGGCCTGGTACTGCGCCGCATCGAGGCCATGGAAAGCCTGCCAGGCGGGACTCGGCGATTTCTCCCAGATCGCCGCATAGCGATCCTGCCCGCCTTCGTCGTAGCCGCAGATGTCGACCAGGCGGAAGCCGGCCTGCGCCATCTGGGTGAACTTGTTCTGGTAGTCGGCGGCGCTCATGCCGTGCTGCGCCTGCCACTGCGCGACCACAGACTTGTCCCAGATCGCGCCGAACTGCGTGCCGGCGGGCGTCGCGAAGGCCGTGACGCGGATCGGCCGGTAGCCCTGCGCGGCCAGTTGGGTGAAAGTGGTCTGGTAGTTCGCCGCGGAAAGGCCGTGGCGCGCCTGCCAGGCCGCGCCGCCCTGCTTGACCCAGATGCCGGCGTAGCGCGGCGTGGCGCCGCTCATGTAGCCGCTGATGTCGACCAGCCGGTAGCCGCCGGCCGCCAACTGGGTAAACGCCGTCTGGAACGCGGCCGCGTCCAGGTCGTGCCGTGCCTGCCAAGGGTCCATGCGCTAGCCTCCTCATTGCTGTCCGGTGCCGGCCCGAATTCGCTGTCGGGAATGCACAGACTGCCACGCCACGCGGCTGAAGAAAATAGGCCGTGCGGACGAGCGGCAGCGGCGCACGATGCGCCGCGCGCCGGGGGATCCGCCGGCTATGGATCGACCAGTTCGACAGTAGCGGTCGCGGTGCCGCCGCGGCCGTCGCTGATGGTGTAGGTGATGGTCTGCAGGGTGAACTTGCCGGCGCCGGTGTAGACGAGCTGGTTGCCGCTCTGCCTGACGACGCCAAGCGCAGGTTGCGTGAACGAAACGATGGAGAGGGTATCGCCGTCGGGGTCGCTGTCGTTGCTCAGCACCGGCAGCGGGTTGTCGCCTTCATAGCGAACCAGGTAGCGGTCGTTGGCCGCAACCGGCGGGCGATTGCCGCCGGCGCCGCCCTGCACGGTCACCGCGACACGGGCGCTCGCCCGCCCGCCGGCACCGTCGTCAATGGTGTAGCTGAAACTGTCGCTGCCGGAATAGCCGGCGGCCGGCGTATAGACGATCGCATTGCCCGCGATCGATGCCGTGCCGTGCGCGGGCGTGGTCACCGAGACGACTGTGAGCGTGTTGCCGTCGGGGTCGGAGTCGTTGGCCAGCACGGCGATGGTCGCGGCGGCATCCATCGCGACGGTGAGCGCATCGTCCTGCGCCACCGGCGGGCGATTGCCGAACGCGCGCACACTACTCGAGGTGCGCTCGACATCGGCGCCGCGATACGTGTCGACGGTCTGCTTGTGGCGCACCGTGTTGTGCAGCGCGCGCCGCACCCAGGCCGGCTCGCTGTCGATGACCTCGGACTTCCATTCCACCACCGGCACGTTGCGCACGGTTGCCGGCGTTGCCTCGGTCATCGCGGGCGCGGGTACCGGCACCGGGACGGTCTCGGTCTTGTCCCGGTACTGGATGAATTCAAGGTCCACGCGTCGGTTTTTCGGCCGCATCGCGCGCGTGTTGGGGTACTTCGGATCGCGTTCGCCCATGCCTTCGGCGACGAAGGTATCCGCGCTGCCCGCGCCGCGGCTCACCAGGTAGTCGCGCACCGCGTTGGCGCGGCGCAGCGAGAGTCTCATGTTATACGCATCGGAGCCGAGGTCGCAGGTGTGGCCGACGATGCGCACGTTGCCGCTGTGGCCGTTGCCCTTCAACAACTCGGCGATTCGGTCGAGTTCGCGCCGGGCGGTGTCGGTCAGCGTGGCGCGGTCGAGTGCGAAGAAGGCATCGCTGGTCATCGTCGCCGTGGTCTTGACGATGCGCGACTCGCTCCGGGTCAGCGTGGCCGGCGGCAGTGCGACCGGCGCGGGGACGGCGCGGGCAGGCGTGCCCGGTGTTTCCACCGGCATCTGCTGCGTGGTGCGCGTCTGTCGCCACCCGGCGCTGTCGGCGAAATTCGAGCCGCCGAAGCTGTAGCGATACGTCACCTGCACGCGGGTGTCGTTGCTGCGCGTTTCGTATTCGCCCGACTTGTTGTAGCGCTCGAGGTGCAGCGCCAGGCTGTGCGGCGAGCCGGAGAAGAACTTCTCCAGGTCGAGCGACACGGTGTTCTGGCGCGAGGAAAAATCGCCCCATTCGCGATCGAACCCGAGGCTCAGCCGCAGCAGCGCCGGCGCGTAGAAACGGCCGGCGCGCACGCCGATGCCGTGTTCATAGGCGCGCTCGAACAGGCGCGTAGTGGTGGTCGTGGTGATCGTGTCGATAAACGGCCGGCCGGCATCGGTGCCGGATTGCTGCGTGGTCTCGGTGGTGGTGCCGAGCGCGTCGATGTAGCGCTTGCCGGAAAGGCCGCGGCTGTAGGCGAGATTGCCGAACCACATTTCGCTTTCCAGCCCGAAGCCGATGGTGGCCTTGCGGTCGCCGTCCTGATTGCGGTCGAAGGCGCCGAACAGCTTGCGCACCAGGCTGCCGGGTGCCGGTTTGCCGTCGGCGCCGCCGATCCAGTTGTAGTCCGCGCGCAGGCCACCGCTGCGCTTGCTGATCCAGCCCTGCGCAATGAAGGCCGAGAGCGCATCCTCGGTCAGCACATGGCTGAATTCGCCGCGCGCCTTGCTGTCCCTGTCATAGCCGATGCCGACCCGCGAGCGCGCGCCAACGTAGCTCAGGCTGGCGCCGGATTCGACGGTCGTGGTGCCGGCCGGCGCCGGCGCAGCGGCCGCCCCTTGTGCGCCAGCCTGGTTGGCGAAGGCACCGAGGATTGCCAGCAGCAACGCCGAGCAGCCTGGTTGCGCGCCGCGAGCATATCGCGGACGCCGGACGATTTGTTGTTTCATAGGGGCGTCGAACCGAAGTGGAGCCAAACAGGCCGGCAAATGTATCACTTTGCGCGCGGGTTTGTGCACTGCGATCAACTGCGGCGCCGCCGTGTTTCCGATGACGTGAGCCGGCGCACGCCCGTGCGGCGGCGGGCGACTGCCCGCGCCGATCGCATGTTCGGTCTGCACGCCGAAGGCCGCGTGGTTTGGCGCTCCTGGCATGGGCAGCCCCGCGAGGCCGATGAAATGGACCTCGTGGCACGGCATGGCCGCGCAGCGCCATTTCATGCGGGTTGTGGCGATGCCCGCCACCATGCCATGCTAAACGGATTGGAAGAACGCGATCAGCCGTTGCGCCAGCCAGTCGAGGTGGCCGGGAAAGCGGCCGCTGACGAAGCCGACGTGGCCGCCATGCTCGGGGAATTCGCGGACAACGAGGCGCGAGACCGCGTTCGCCGCGGGCAGCGCGTGCGCCGGCAGAAACGGATCGTTGCGCGCGTTGAGCAGCAGCGCCGGCACGGCTATGCCGGGCAGATGGGGCTTGGCGCTGGCGCGTCGCCAGTAGTCGTCGGCGTCGCGAAAGCCGTGCAGCGGCGCGGTGACCGCGTCGTCGAACTGGTAGAGCGTGCGCGCGCCGGCAATGCGTTGCCGGTCGCCGATGCCGGGGAATCGCGCCAGCTTGCGCAGCGCGTTCGGGCGCATGCTGCGCAGGAAGTACTCGGTGTAGACGCGGTTGAAGCCGCATTCGAGCGCGCGTCCGGCCACCGCCAAGTCGAGCGGCGCGCAGACCGCGGCGATTGCGCGCACCACCTGCGCCGCATCCTCGCCCCGCTCACCGGCCCACTTGGCCAGCGCGTTGCCGCCGAGTGAAATGCCGGTGGCGTAGAGCGGGCGCGGCGGATCGAGCGCCCGCAGACGGCGCAGCACCCAGTCGATCTCGTCCGAGTCGCCCGAGTGATAGGCGCGCGGCAGCCGGTTCGGCTCGCCCGAGCAGCCGCGAAAATGCGGCACCACGCCGCACCAGCCGTGCGCCGCTGCGGCGCGCATCACGGAGCGCGCGTAATGGCTGCGCGAACTGCCTTCGAGGCCATGGAACAGCACGAGCAGCGGCGCATGCGGCGGGCCGTCCACCCAGTCGAGATCGATGAAGTCGCCGTCGGGCGTCTCCCAGCGCTCGCGCCGGTAGTCGGGCAGCCGGCCCATCAGCGTGCGCGGCCAGATGGTCTGCGCGTGCGCGTTGGCGAGCCAGGCCGGTGCGCGGTAGGTCGGAAAGTTCGGCGGGGCGCCCGGCGCGATCGTCAATGGACGGTCTTGGGTTTTTCGTGTTGCGTGTCGCTGCCGGCCGGGCCGGGCGAGGCGTGATGCACCAGCATGCGCCAGCCGAGCGGTCCGCGGATATAGACGTTGGTCACCACGACCGGCGGCGGCTTGCGCTGCTCGCCGATGATGGTGATGTTCTCGTGCAGGCTGTGCACCGACAGCAGCATGCCCTGCGAATAAACCTGGCCGGCCAGCGCAAAGCGCAGGTTGCGGCCGCCGGCGAATATCTGCCGCCACCCCTCGCGCACCGCCGTGTAGCCGGCCAGGCGCGCGCCGCCGGGGTGGATGCAGATGATCTCTTCGTCCTCGGCCCACACCGCCATCATGGCTTCCAGATCGGCGCGCTCGATCGCCTCGTAGAACGCCGCCTCGGCCTGCTGGGGCGTGGTGTAGATCGTCTTGCTGAGGGTCGGATCAGGCATCGGCGAGCTTTCTCGTTGCGGTTTCCAGTACCGAGTCGGGTGTCAATTCCGTCATGCAGCGGAAATGGCCGAGCGGGCACTCGCGTTTGAAGCACGGGCTGCAATCCGGTTTGCGCCAGATGATAGCCGCTTTGTCCGACAGTGGTGGCGTGTAGTCCGGGCTGGACGAGCCATACAGCGCGATCAGCGGCCGGCCCAGCGCCGCGGCCACGTGCATCAGCCCGGAGTCGTTGGTGACGACGAGCTTTGCGGCGCCGATGAGGTCGAGCGCCTGTCCGAGCGTGGTGTGTCCGCACAGACTCGCGGCCGCGCCGGCACTGGTGGCGGCGATTTCGTCGGCCACCGGCGCATCCTTGGCCGAGCCGAGCAGCCAGATCGCATGGCCGCGCGCGCCGAGCGCACGCGCCAGTTCGGCGTAATAGGCGGCGGGCCAGCGCTTGGCCGGGCCGTACTCGGCACCAGGGCAAAAGACGATCGGCTGGTGCGCCCCGGCGAGTCCGAGCGCGGCCAGGGTGGCCGCTTCGCGAGCCGCATCGTGGGTCAGTTGCGGCTGCGGCAGCGGCAGTCGCAGCGCCTCGCCCGGCGGCTGCGCGAGCTGGGCGTAGCGATCCACCTGGCGCGGCAACTGGATGGTGTCGAGTTTGTGCCGGCGATTGAGCAGGCCGTAACGCGATTCGCCGATGAAGCCAGTGCGTCGCGCGATGCCGGCGAGAAATGGCAGCAGCGCCGATTTCCACGAATTGGGCAGGACGATCGCTTCGTCGTAGCGGCCGGCGGCCAGTCGCCGGGCAAGCTGCCGGCGCAGCGCGAAATCGAATCGGCCGTGGCGCAGCGGGCTTTCGATGACGCCGGCGATCTGCGGCATGGCGCGCAGCACGGGGGCGACCCAGGGCTGCGCCAGGGCGTCGATTTCACAACCGGGATCGCGTTCGACCAGCCGCATGAAAAGCGGCTGCGCGATGACGGTGTCGCCGATCCACGAGGGGGCGACGACGAGGATGCGCGAGGGGGTTGTCGGTGAGGGACGAGGGGGCAGGGGAGAGGAGTGGGAAGACATCGCGCTACCGCCTGCGACGTTCGAGCCGCAACCGCTGCGCAGGCACTCCGAGCTTGGCTGCTGGCGCCTTGCCCCTCACTCCTTGCCGCCGTTCAGTGGCCGCCCTTGGGCTTTTCGCCGGTAAAGACGTAACGCGTGCCGCAGTATTGGCAGTAGGCCTCGCCGGTCTTCAGCACGTCGAGGAATACGCGCGGGTGGCGTGCCCACAGCGGCGCGCCGGGGCGCGGGCAGTGCAGCGGCAGATCCTTGGCGGTGACGTCGACCTGGCGGGTGTTGTCTTTCAGCTCGGACATGTTTTCTCTCGTCGATGTTACTTAACGGGCGTGAGCCATTCGCGGTACTTCTCGGCGCGGCCATTGACCACGTCGAAGAACAGCGCCTGCAACTTGGTGGTGAGCGGGCCGCGCTTGCCTTCGCCGATCTGGCGGCCGTCCAGTTCGCGGATCGGCGTGACCTCTGCGGCAGTGCCGGTGAAAAAGGCTTCGTCGGCCAAGTAGACGTCGTCGCGCGTCAGGCGCTTTGCGCGCACTTCGTAGCCGAGGTCGGCGGCCAAGCGAATGATCGAAGCGCGGGTGATGCCGATCAACGCCGAGGCGATCTCGGGTTCGTAGATCACGCCGTCCTTGACGATGAACAGGTTCTCGCCGGCGCCTTCGGCGACGAAGCCGTCCACGTCGAGCAGCAGCGCCTCGTCGTAGCCGTGTTCGGTGGCTTCCAGGTTGGCGAGGATCGAGTTGGCGTAGGTGCCCGAATACTTGGCGCGGCACATCGACACATTGACATGGTGGCGCGCGTAGCTCGAGGTCTTGACGCGGATGCCCTTCTCGATGCCCTCGGCGCCGAGATAGGCGCCCCACGGCCAGGCGGCGATCGACACATGGACTGCGGCACCCTTGGGCGAGACGCCCATCTTCTCCGAACCGTAAAAGGCGATCGGGCGGATGTAGCAGGATTCCAGACTGTTGGCGCGCACCACCTCGCGCTGCGCCTCCATCAACTGCTGGCGCGTGTAGGGAATCGTCATGCGGTAGATGTGCGCCGAATTGAACAGCCGGTCGGTGTGCTCCTTCAGGCGGAAGATCGCGGTGCCGATCTGCGTGTTGTAGGCGCGCACGCCCTCGAATACCGCCAGACCGTAGTGCAGCGAGTGGGTGAGCACGTGGGTGGTGGCCTCGCGCCACGGCACCAGCTTGCCGTCATGCCATATGAACCCGTCGCGGTCCGCCATCGACATCTTGAAATCTCCGAGTGCTGGGAATCAGCCTGAAAAGCGTGCGTGAAGATCGAGCGTGAAGTGCGTGGAAGGGCTTGATTTTAGCGCATTTCGACGTCACTCCAAAGTCCGGGAACGGGTCCGGCGAAGATTGTCGCGGCCGATCGGCGGCTTCTGTCGGCCGACATTCCTGCGCTGCCCGGCGGGCGCGGGAATGGCGCGCCCTGCCCGGGTAAAATACGCGGCTTGCCCCGGGAACCATCATGGAAAGAATCTGGAAACCCAATGTCACCGTCGCCGCGCTGATCGAGCGCGATGGCCGCTTCCTGCTGGTGGAAGAGGAAACCACCGACGGCCTGCGCTTCAACCAGCCGGCCGGCCACCTCGACGAAGGCGAGTCGCTGGTCGAGGCCTGCGTGCGCGAAACGCTGGAAGAGACCGCCCACGCTTTTCGCCCGACCCACCTGGTCGGCGTCTACCAGATCCGCATTGCGCAACGCGACATCACCTACCTGCGCTTTGCCTTTGCCGGCGACCTGCTGGGCTGGGACGAGACGCGCGAACTCGACGCCGGCATCGTCCGCGCGCTGTGGCTGACGCCGGCCGAGATCGACGCCTGCACGGACCGCCACCGCAGCCCGCTGGTGCGCCAGTGCGTGACCGACTGGCAGGCGGGCAGGCGCTATCCGCTCGAAATCATCCGGCATTGGGGATGAGGTTCTGGGCGTGCCTGCTGTGGCTGGCCGCGAGCAGCGCGCCGGCCGCCCAGTCGGTGCAGTTCTGCTACGACTACGGTTGCCGAGTCGAAGACTGGGTGCACTACGACGATGCGCAACTCGGCGCGGTGCGCGATCGGTTGGGCGAGGCGGCCGACGCCGCCGGCGAGCGCGAACGGCTCGCGCTCGCGCTCGGATCGCTCTACCGCTGGGCCGGCGAGCAGTTGCCGATCCATGCCGACAAGGGCGGCGACCTCGCAGACGGCGAGGTCGAAGGCCGCATGGATTGCATCGATCACGCGACCTCCACCACGCGCCTGCTGCGGATGATCGAGGCGCAGGGCTGGCTGCGCCACCATCGCGTCATCGAGCCGGCGCGGCGCAGCATGCTGATCGTCCAGCACTTCAGCGCGGTGATCGAGCAACGCGATGCGCCGGTCGCGCGGCGCCTGCCGGTCGCGCAAGCCGACCCCTGCGCCCATTGTTACGACGAGGCCGGCTGGACCATGGCCGGCGCCCCGGCGCCCGCCGCGCCGCTGCCCGACCCGCTGATCGAGGCGCGCTGGGCGGTGGACACCTGGTTTCGCGACAACGGTGCGCCGGCCGTCGTCATGCCGCTGGCCACCTGGCTCGCCGGCGCGTATCCGGATGACTGACCCGGCGCGCACCGTGGTGGTCGGCATGTCGGGCGGGGTCGACTCGTCGGTTGCCGCGCTGCTGCTCAAGCGCGAGGGCTGGCATGTCATTGGCCTGTTCATGAAGAACTGGGAAGACGATGACGACGACGAATACTGCTCGACGCGGCAGGATCTGGTCGACGTCGCCTCGGTCTGCGACGTGATCGGCATCGATCTCGAAGTGGTGAACTTCGCCGCCGAATACAAGGATCGCGTGTTTGCCGAATTCCTGCGCGAGTACCGCGCCGGCCGCACCCCCAATCCGGACGTGCTGTGCAACGCCGAGATCAAGTTCAAGGCCTTTCTCGACCACGCGCTGTCGCTGGGTGCGGCGCGCATCGCCACCGGCCACTATGCGCGCGTGCGCGAGGCGGGCGGGCGCATGCAACTGCTCAGGGGCGTCGATCCGGGCAAGGACCAGAGCTACTTCCTGCATCGGCTGACGCAAGCGCAACTGGCGCGCACGCTGTTCCCGGTCGGCCACCTGCACAAGCGCGAAGTGCGGCGGATCGCCGAGCAGGCGAAGCTGCCCAACTTCGCCAGGAAGGATTCCACCGGCATCTGCTTCATCGGCGAGCGGCCGTTCCGCGAATTCCTGCAGCGCTACCTGCCGATGGAGCCGGGCGAAATCCGCAGCCTCGACGACGGCAGGATCGTCGGCCGCCACCAGGGTCTGATGTACCACACGCTGGGCCAGCGCAAGGGGCTTGGCATCGGCGGTATCAAGGGCGGCTGCGGCAAGGGCGGCGATGGCGAACACGCCGCCTGGTACGCCGCGCGCAAGGATCTCGAGCGCAATGTGCTCTACGTCGCGCAGGGGCATGACCACCCGGCGCTGCTGTCCTCGCGGCTCACCGCCGCCGACCTGTCTTGGGTTGCCGGCGAAGCGCCGCCGGTTGGTGCGGGCTACGGGGCGAAGACGCGCTACCGCCAGACAGACGCGCCCTGCAGCATCGCCGCGCTCGAGGCCGCGCGCATGACGCTCGCGTTCGACGCGCCGCAATGGGCAGTCACGCCGGGCCAGTCGGCGGTGCTCTACGCGGGGGACGTTTGTCTCGGCGGCGGCATCATCGACTGATGCCCTTGCACGACCGTGCTCAGTCGTGCGGAACGGTGTCGGCGAACGACGGCCGCAGCATCAGCTTGTCGTAGAGGCGCGCCAGATTCTCGTGCGCCGCGCGCCATTCGAGCGCCGGCATGCGGAACGTCAGGTAGCCCAGCGCCACGCCGAGCGCGATGTCGGCCAGCGTCAGGCCGTTGCCATGGCACCACGGGTGGTCGCCGAGATCGGCCGCCAGCGCGGCCAGGCCGGCGGTGATCTTGCCCTGGTGACGGGCTATCCACGCCGCATCGCGCATCTCTTCCGCGCGCTTGCTTTCCAGCACGATGGTCACCGCCGCATCCACCACGCCGTCGGCCAGCGCCTCCCAGCGCTTGATCGAGATGCGTTCGCGGCTGGGCGAGGGCAGCAGGCGATTGTTCGGCGTCACGCTGTCCAGATACTCGGCGATCACGCGCGAGTCGAACAGGGTGGACCCGTCGTCGAGAATCAGCACCGGCACCTTGCCCAGCGGGTTGACGTCCGGCACATGCGTATCCGCCGCCCACGGCGGGTCGATCACCAACTCGCACTCGATCTTCTTCTCGGCGAGCACGGCGCGCACCTTGCGCACATAAGGACTGGTAAGGGAACCGACGAGCTTCATGGGAAATCCGCTTGGGCTGACAGGTGCAGTATAACATTCGCGGCGCGGCTGCCACCCGTCCGCGCGTCGGCCACGCGCACCCGCGGCCGCGTTTGTGCACCATCCCGCAAGCCGCGCCGGTCAATGTTCCTGGCGGTGGCAGCCCTGCGAGCCAGTATCCACGCGGCTCGCAGCCATGCCGGCCTGCGGATCGCCATTCCATGCGGATCCTCGCGGTGCGATCATGGATAGGATTGGTTGGTGCGGACGGACTGATAGTTGGCCGCAGGGCGGACCCCCCGACTGCCTCGGTTCTCGCAGCTTCCGGACTGGAGATATTGATGAACACGATCGCCGAATCCACCTACGACGAACTGCCCTACGAAGACTTCGCGTTCTTCCACACGCATCCGGGCAATCTGGCGGCGGTGGCGACGCTGTGCGGCCTGAGGCCGCCGGCGGTGGCGGCGTGCAGCGTGCTCGAACTGGGCTGCGGCGCCGGTTTCAATCTGCTGGCGATGAGCCAGTCGCTGCCCGATGCGCGGCTGGTCGGCGTCGACCTGTCGCGGCGCCAGATCGAGGCGGGTCGTGAAATGGCGGCGCGCGCCGGCGCGGCGAACGTCGAACTGCTGGTCGGCGATGTGGCGGCGCTCGATGGGGCACTCGGCCAGTTCGACTACATCGTGGCCCACGGCCTGCTGTCGTGGGTGCCGGCGGACGTGCGCGAGGCGATCTTCCGCACCTGCCGCCGCCTTTTGCGGCCCGACGGCATCGCCTATCTGAGCTACAACGCCTACCCGGGCTGGCATCTGCGCGGCGTTCTGCTCGAGGCGCTGCAGTTCCATGCCGCGGCCGGCGGCCCGCCGCTCGAGCGGGTGCGCCATGCGCGCGCCGCGCTCGAGCGCATGGCCGGCGAAATTGCCGAGCAGGATTCCGATTATGCCCGCGTGCTGCGGCGGGAGATCGACTCGCTGCGCGAGGACGGCGATGCCTACGTGTTCCACGAATTTCTCGAGTCGGACAACCATCCGCTGCGCTTCTCCGAGTTCGCCGCGCTGGCCGCGGCCAGCGGGCTGCGCTACTTCGGCGAGGCGCGCTACGGCATGTCGGCCGCGGCGCAGCGCGGTGCGATGCGTCGCGCGCTCGATGCCGTCTCGCCCGACCCGCTGCGCCAGGAGCAGTACCACGACCTGCTGCGCAACCGCTACTTCCGCCAGTCACTGCTTTGTCAGGAAGACCGGCAGCCCGCGACGCACCCGCCGACCGGCGCGCTCGACAGTCTGGCGGTTGCCTCGAAGGTCGAACGTCTCGCCGCCAGCGCCGACGCCCCGCCCGAATACCGGCTCCACGACGGCAGCATCATGCGCACCGACAATCCGCTGTTCGCGGCGATTCTCGAGCGCCTGGCGCGCCGCTGGCCGCGTGCCGCGGGCGTGCCGGATCTGGTCGGCGAAGTGGATGCCGACATGGCCGGTGTGGCGATGCCCCCGGGCGCGGCGCGAAGCGACGTGATCCGCGAAGGCATCCTCGTCGGCTACATCATGGGCTGGTGGCACCTGCACGCGCATCTGCCTGCCGCGCAACTGCAGCCGGGCGAGCGCCCGCGGGCGAGCGCGCTGGCGCGCATCTGCGCCGCTCGCGGCGCCACGCCGACCAACCTGCTGCATCTGCCGGTCGATCTCGATCCGGCGCAGCGGGCACTGCTTGCGCGCCTCGACGGCACCATGACGATCGGGCAGGTGGCGCAGGCGCTGAACATTTCGCCGGCGTCCGCTGCCGAGGCCGTGCGCCAGCTCGCCGAGTCTTACCTGCTGGTTGCGTAGCCGGCCCGGCCGGGCCACCGCCGGTCAACTCTCGCGATTCGAAAGTGGGACAATTCGGTTCCGTTCACTTCGGGCAAGTCATGGAATCCGCCATGCAATCCACCTACGACGAGCTGCCTTACGAAGATCTGGCGTTCTTTCACACCCACCCGAGCAATCTGGCGGTCGTGGCGACCCTGTGCGGCTTGTCGCCGCCGCCGGTAGACGAATGCCGGGTGCTCGAACTTGGCTGCGGCAGCGGCTTCAACCTGCTGGCGATGAGCCAGTCGCTGCCGGGCGCGCGGCTGGTCGGGTTCGACCTGTCGCCGCTGCAGATCGAAGCCGGCCGCCGGATGGCCGACGAGATCGGCGCGGCCAACGTCGACCTGCGGATCGGCGACATCGGCGGCATCGACGCCGCGCTCGGCCAGTTCGACTACATCGTCGCGCATGGCGTGCTGTCGTGGGTGGCGCCCGAGTTGCGCGAGCGGATATTTCAGCTTTGCCGCCGCCACCTCCAGCCCGACGGCATCGCCTACCTGAGCTACAACACCGATCCGGGCTGGCATCAGCGGCGCATCCTGCGCGATGCGCTGCGCTTTCACGCCGCGGCCGACGGCACGCCGCTGCAACGGGTGCGCCATGCGCGGGCGATGCTCGAACGGATGGCAGGCGAGATACCCGATCAGGATTCGGATTACGTGCGCTTCCTGCGCCGCGAAGTCGAGGCGCTGCGCGACGATTCCGATGCCTACGTGTTCCACGAATTCCTCGAAAGCCACAACCACCCGCTGCGCTTCGAGGCGTTTGCCGATCTGGCGCAAGCCAACGGCCTGCGCTATTTCGGCGAAGCGCGCTACGGCACCTCGGCCTTTGCGCAGGACGGCGCGTTGCGCTACGCGCTCGATGCGGTCTCCGACGATCTGCTGCGCCAGGAGCAGTACCACGATCTGCTGCGCAACCGCCATTTTCGCCAGTCGCTGATCTGCCATGCCGAGCAGCAGCCGACCTGGAAACTGGCGCCGCGCAGCCGCGGCGCGCTGGTGGTGATCAGCCGTGCCGAGCCGCTACCTTCGGAGGAAACCGACGCGCGGACCTTTCGCCTGCACGGCGAGACCGAGGTCCGGGTGCGCGATCCGGTGGTGGTGGCGATTCTCGACGTGCTGTGCGAGATGTGGCCGCTGTCGATGAGCATGCGCTCGCTGATCGGCATGACCGCCGAGCGGGTTCGCGCCGCCGAACTGGCGCCCGGCGTGCCGGTCGAACTGGTGATCGCCTCGACCATCGTCGCCGGCTATGGCTGGGGTTACTGGCACCTCTATGCGCACAGCCCGCCGGCTGCGACCGAGCCCGGCGAGATGCCGCGGGCGAGCCCGCTGGCGCGGCTGTGCGCGGCCCGCTCGCCGTCGGTGACCAACCTGCTGCAGCGGCCGGTGGAACTGAGCGCCGAACAGCAGGCGGTGCTGCAGCGGCTCGACGGGCGGACGAGCGCCGCCGAACTGGCGGCGAGCCTGGCGATGGCGCCCGAGGCGATCGGGCGGGTGCTGCGCGAGCTGGCCGAGTGCTACCTGCTGCAGCTCGATCGGACGCCTTAGCGCCGGCGGCGCGCGGATGCGCTGCGCTGAAATGTCGCCGGGATGGCGAAATCGGATGCGACTGCGCCGCCGGATTTGCGCTCGCAATGAACCGAAGGGGAACCGCGCGCAGCAGCGTGCTAGAATCCGGCCCTTTTCGGCTTTCCCAGTGCGCGATTTCGCGCCCAATCTCTGCCCGGCCCGGCTCAATCACCGATGGAAACTTCACCGCTTACCGCTCTCTCGCCGCTCGACGGGCGCTATCAGGACAAGGTCGCCGCGCTGCGCGGGCATTTCTCGGAATACGGCCTGATCCGCAATCGCATCCGGGTCGAGATCGCCTGGCTCGAGGCGCTGGCGCAGGCGCCGCAATTGGCAGAGATTCCGCCGTTCTCCGCCGCCACGCGCGCCGAACTGGCCGCGCTGGTCGAGGGGTTTTCCGTCAATGACGCGGATCAGGTCAAGGCGATCGAGGCGCGCACCAATCACGACGTCAAGGCGATGGAGTACTGGCTCAAGGAACGCCTCGGCCACAATGCGGAGGTGATGCGCGTATCCGAGTTCATCCATTTCGCCTGCACTTCGGAGGACATCAACAACACCTCGCACGGGTTGATGCTCTGCGAGGCGCGCAGCGCGGTGCTGCTGCCGGCGCTCGACCGGCTGATCGGGCGCCTGCGCGATCTCGCCCACCAACTGGCCGATGCGCCGATGCTCTCGCGCACCCACGGTCAGCCGGCCAGCCCGACCACGCTGGGCAAGGAGATGGCGAATGTCGCCGCGCGCCTGCTGCGCGCCCGCGAGCGTATCGTCGCCGTGCCGTTGCTGGCCAAGTTCAACGGCGCGGTGGGCAATTACAACGCCCACCTGTCGGCCTACCCGGATTTCGACTGGGAGGGGTTCGCCCGGCAGTTCGTCGAGTCGCTCGGCCTGGCCTTCAATCCGTATACCATCCAGATCGAACCGCACGACGCCATGGCCGAGCTGTACGATGCCATGGCGCGCAGCAACACCATCCTGCTCGATGCCTGCCGCGATATCTGGATGTACGTCTCGCTCGGCTACTTCAGGCAGAAGCTCAAGGAAGGCGAGATCGGCAGTTCGACCATGCCGCACAAGGTCAATCCGATCGATTTCGAGAATGCCGAAGGCAACCTCGGGCTGGCCAACGCGATCCTTCGCCACCTGTCGGAAAAGCTGCCCCTGTCGCGCATGCAGCGCGACCTCACCGATTCCACCGTGCTGCGCAACATGGGTGTGGCTTTCGGCCATACGGTGCTGTCGCTCGATTCTGCGCTGCGCGGCCTGGACAAGCTCGAAGCCGACCGGCCGCGGCTGGCGGCCGATCTCGACAACGCCTGGGAGGTGCTCGCCGAGCCGGTGCAGACGGTGATGCGCCGCTACGGCGTCAGCAACCCGTATGAGCAGTTGAAGCACCTGACGCGCGGCAAGGGCATCACCCGCGAGGCGCTGCAGGCTTTCATCGGCAAGCTGGCGATTCCCGAAGCGGAAAAGGCGCGCCTGCTCGCCATGACGCCGGCGAGCTACGTCGGCATGGCGGTCGAACTGGCCCGGCGCATCTGAAGCGCAACCGGCGAGCGGCTCCCGAATGGCATTTGCCGACAACATCAAGCACCTGCCCGGGGTATCGCATCTGGCGGCGCTGCAGTTGCTCGACGGCGACGCGGTGGTCGCCGCCATCGAACACAAGGCCGGGCAGATCGGCTCGCTCACCGTCTATAACCACCTGGCGCTCACCTTCGGCGCCATCACGCCGCAGGCCGCCGCCAAGGGGCTCGAACTCTACGCCGAGCACACCGAGGACGCGCGCGCCCATCCCGGCAAGCACCCGAACATCGACCGCCTGTTGCAGTTGATCGACCAGGGCCGGACGCTGCGCGTCAAGCATGTGTTCGCCACCTGAGCGGGTTTGCGCGAAGCTGCCTGGAATAAGTGCGCCGCGCCGATTGTTGATGCATTGCGGCCGCACGCAAGCGCTGCCGATGGTCCAACAACCGAGGGAGAACCCGATGAAGCTTCGCCATATCGCGCTGGCACTATGCGCAGTCGCCACTACCGCCACCACTGCCACCACCTACGCGCAGCAGGCGCCCAAGCCCGAAGACCAGATTCGCTATCGCCAGTCGATCATGAACGTGATCGGCCGCCAGTTCGGCATGCTCGCCGGCATGGCGAAGGGCGAGGTGCCCTATAACAAGGAAGCGGCAGTCAAGGCGGCCGGCCTGGTCGAAACCCTGTCGACGCTGCCGGCGCCGCTGTTCGGCCCGGGCCTCGACAAGGGCGCGCCGACCAAGGCCGGTGCCAAGATCTGGACCGAGCCGGACAAGTTCAAGGCCGCGCTGGAAAAAATGCAGGGCGAAGTGAAAAAGCTGCCCGCCGCGGCCAGCGATCCGGCCACCCTCAAGGTGGCCGCCGGCGACGTCGGCAAGACCTGCAAGGGTTGCCACGACGACTACCGCGAGAAGGAATTCCGCAACTAGGCGCCCGGCTCGCGCTGCAACGAACCGGGCGGCGCGTCAACCACCCCTGCCAGGAGCCGCGTGCAATGGCGATCTCCGGCAGGGCTGCCTGGAGCGCATGCACCCGCGCGGCTCACGGCACAGGCATGCCGCAGAGCGAGCATCCATGAGGCCTGCCGGCCGGTGGCCTCAGGCGAAGCGCACCAATAGGCCGACTGCGCCGGCTGCCGCGGCGATTATCAGCAAGCCCAGCCACCACTGTCCGCCGCGCGCATCCTCGACGCCTGCAAGGGGTTTGTCGCCGGTGAGCATCGGCCGCACCAGGTTTTCGCCTTTGGCCACCCGATAAAACACGATTGCCGAGAGGTGTATCGCCACCAGCGCGAGCAGCAGCCAGAACCCGGTTTCATGCACCGTGCCCATCAGGTCGATCGTCCGGTTGGCGACATGTCGGGCCAGCGGCGCCGCGACGCCGAGGTCTTCGTCCGACAGAAACAGCCCGCTGCCGACCTGCAGCGCCAGCGCGCCGAGCATCGCCAGCACCGACCAGGCGCCGAGCGGGTTGTGGCCGACGTGAGCGACGGCCGGGCGGCGTCCGATCAGCGCGGCCAGGTAGTCCAGCACCGCACGCGGTCCGCGGACGAAGCCGGCAAAGCGCGCATGCCGGTTGCCGGCGAAGCCCCAGACCAGGCGGAACAGGATCAGCGCCAGGATGGCGTAACCGGAAAGCAGGTGACGCTCGAGCCAGTCCGCGCCGAGATCGGCGGCAAACTGCCCGGTGATGCCGTTGAAGGTGACCAGGGCGACCAGCGACCAGTGGAACAGCCGGGTCGGCAGATCCCAGACGCGGGTTGGCCGCAGCCCGGTCGTGGCGGGTTGGCTGGTGTCGAAATGGTCAGGCATCGGGCGGCGGCGGGCGGGTTGATCTTACGAGCATAACAGCCGGCGACGCCGCTTCATTCCGGCGGCTACTCGCGCCACGACGGCAAAACCCGGTGCGCCGTGCAGGCGATCGGCGGCGCGCGCCTCAGACCACCGCTTCGTCCTTTTTCACCTGCGGCTTGATGAACTGCTCGCGCGACACGCCGAGCCACATCAGCAGCGGGCTGGCGACCAGCACCGACGAATAGATGCCGAACAGGATGCCGATGGTCAGCGCCAGGGCGAAGTAGAACAGCGTCTCGCCGCCGAATATCAGCATCGACAGCACCATCATCTCGGTCGAGCCGTGGGTGATCATGGTGCGCGAAATCGTGCTGGTGATGGCGTGGTTGATGACTTCCGGCGTGGTCAGGCCGCGCTTCTTCTTGAAGGTTTCGCGCACCCGGTCGAACACGATCACCGATTCGTTGACCGAATAGCCGAGCACCGCAAGGACCGCCGCCAGCACGGCGAGCGAGAACTCCCACTGGAAGAAGGCGAAGAAGCCGAGAATGATGATCACGTCATGGAGGTTGGCGATGATCGCGCTGACCGCGAAGCGCCATTCGAAGCGGAAGGCCAGGTAGAGCATGATGCCCGTCACCACCATCAGCAGCGCCATCGCGCCGTCGGTGGCGAGTTCCTTGCCGACCTGTGGGCCGACGAATTCGACGCGGCGCAACTCCGGCGCGGTGCCGCCGATCGCCTTGAGCGAACCCATCACCTTTTCGCTGACCCGCGCCGAGTCCAGATCTTTCTGCACCGGCAGGCGGATCAGCAGGTCGCGCGCGCTGCCGAAGTTCTGCACCTGCACGTCGGCGAAGCCGTCGCGCGTCAGTGCCTCGCGCACCTTGCCGACGTCGGGCGCCTCGGCGTAGGTTACCTCGACCAGCGTGCCGCCGGTGAATTCGACCGAGAAGTGCAGCCCGCGGGTGGCGAGAAAGAACACCGCCAGCAGGAAGGTCAGCAACGAAATCACGTTGAAGACCAGCGCATGCTTCATAAACGGGATGTCTTTGCTGATGCGGAAGAATTCCATTTCGTGGTCCGTGAGGAGTGAGGGGTGGGGGGCGAGGAGAAGGCGGTAGGGCGGGGCGGGCTTGCGCCTCACCCCTCACGCCTCACGCCTTGCCTTCAGGTTTCCATACCTGCCCGATCGACACCTTGTCGAGCTTGCGCTTGCGGCCGTAAATCAGGTTGACCAGCGAGCGCGAGACGACCACCGCGCTGAACATCGAGGTCAGGATGCCCAGGCAATGCACGACCGCAAAGCCGCGCACCGCGCCCGAACCGAAGATCAGCAGCGCCAGACCGGCGATCAGCGTCGTGATGTTGGAGTCGAGAATGGTCGCGAAGGCGCGTTCGTAGCCGGCGGCGATAGCCGCCTGCGGACTGGCGCCGTTGCGCAGTTCTTCGCGTATGCGCTCGTTGATCAGCACGTTGGAATCGATCGCCATGCCGAGTGCGAGCGCGATGGCGGCGATGCCCGGCAGCGTGAGCGTGGCCTGCAGCATCGACAGCAGCGCGATCAGGAACATCAGGTTGGCGGCCAGCGCGATCACCGAGATCAGGCCGAACATCAGGTAGTAGGCGATCATGAACGCCGCGATTGCGGCAAAGCCCCACAGCGTCGAGTGGAAACCCTTCTGGATGTTCTCCGCGCCGAGCGAGGGGCCGATCGTGCGCTCCTCGATGATCTCCATCGGCGCGGCCAGCGAACCGGCGCGCAGCAGCAGCGCGACATCATTGGCCTCGGTGCTGGTCATGCGGCCGGAGATCTGCACCCGGCCGCCGCCGATCTCGGAGCGGATCACCGGCGCGGTGACCACCTCGCCCTTGCCCTTCTCGATCAGCAGGATGGCCATGCGCTTGTTGATGTTCTCGCGCGTCACGTCCTTGAAGATGCGCGCGCCGGCCGAGTCGAGCGTCAGGTGCACCGCCGGCTCGTTGGTATCGGAGGCGAAACCGGGCTGCGCATCGGTGAGACGGTCGCCGGTCAGCACCACCTGCTTCTTGACCAGCAGCGGCGCTCCGCCGCGCTCGGTGTAGAGTTCGGTGCCGAACGGCACCTGGCCCTGGCGCGCACCCTCCAGCGCGCCTGTGCTGTCGTCGACCAGGCGGATTTCGAGCGTCGCGGTGCGGCCGAGGATGTCCTTGGCCTTGGCGGTGTCTTGCACGCCGGGCAACTGCACCACGATGCGGTCGCCGCCCTGCTGCTGAATCACCGGTTCGGCCACGCCGAGTTCGTTGATGCGGTTGTGCAGCGTCGTGATGTTCTGCTTGATCGCGAATTCCTGGATCTTGTTTTGCGCCGGCAGGCCGAGCGTGCCGACCAGGGTGAAGTCGGTACCGTCCTGGCGCTCGGCCAGTTGCAGGTCGGCGGTCGAATCGGCGATGGCGTTCTTGCCCTTGTCGCGCGTCTCCGCGTCGCGGAACCTGATCACCACGTTGTTGCCGTCGCGCGTGATGCCGGCATGGCGGATGTTCTTGTCGCGCAACAGCGTGCGCAGGTCGGCCGACATCGAATCGAGGCGCTTGGTCAGCGCGCCTTTCATGTCGACCTGCAGCAGGAAGTGCACGCCGCCGCGCAGATCGAGGCCGAGGTACATCGGCAGCGCGTGCATCGAGGTCAGCCAGCTCGGCGAGGCCGACAGCAGGTTGAGCGCGACCACGTAGGACGGGTCCGTCGGGTCGGGGTTGAGCGCCCGCTCGATGGTGTCGCGCGCCTTCAACTGCTCGTCGGGCGTGGCGAAGCGGGCGCGCACGCTGGTCGCATCGAGTGTCACGCCGGCCGGCGCGAGGCTGCCGGCCTTGAGTGCGGCTTCCACGCGCTCCATGACTTTGCCATCGACCTTGAGCGTCGCCTTGGCGCTGGACACCTGCACCGCCGGCACCTCGCCGTAGAAGTTCGGCAGCGTATAGAGGGCGCCGAGCAGCAGCGCCACGGCGACCGTGACATAGACCCAGATCGGATATCGGTTCATGGGCGTGTGGGGGCGGGAGTAAGGGGGTAGATGTGAGGGGTCAGGCGAGAGGGGGCAGGGGTCCGGTGCGAGGAAAGACGGCCAGCGCGGCGCGCCTCACGCCTCACCCTTCACCCCTAAAGCGTTTTCAGCGTGCCCTTGGGCAGCAACGTGCCGATGGCATTCTTCTGCACCGGCACTTCGACGTTGGGCGCGATCTCCAGTTGCACATAGGCGTCGCCAACTTTGACGATCTTGCCCGCCAGGCCGCCGGAGGTCACCACCTCGTCGCCCTTGGCCAGCGCATCGACCATGGTCTTGTGCTCCTTGGTGCGCTTCATCTGCGGCCGGATCATCAGGAAATAGAGCACCACGAACATCAACACGATCGGCAGCATGCCCATCAGGCCACCGGTGGGGTCGTTGGCGGCGGCGGCTTGCGCCCAGGCATTCGAAATCAACATGAATTCTCCGGCAGGTTTTTTGGCAACCGCGGATTGTACCAGTTAGCACCCGCCTGCCGCGTGCCGTGCTCCGCTGCGGCGCCAGGGTGCCGCGCAGGGGCTGCGGAGACGATACGCCAGCAGCCGCATGGACTGGCGCTGTGCGGCCGGCATGCCCGGAGAGCCAGTAAACACGCGCCTTCCAGGTCTGCCTGCCGGCAATGCGCCATCCCTCGCGCCGCGACAGGCAGGTGCGCCGCCCGAGCGCTTGTCGCCACCGGCAGCGGGTCCGGCCGCGCGCGCAACGCGCCCGCTGAAACGAAGGAAACCGAAATCGGTGTGCGCTGAAATCGGTGCAACGCATCGACTCACTAGACTTTCAGGCATCGTTTACCAACCGGAGAACTGCAATGAAACTTGCCGATGATGCCGATGCGCGCGCCCGCTTGCGCATGCTGCGGGTCTGGCTGACACCCGAGCAATATCGGGATGTCCGCGAGGGGCTCGCCGAGGTCGAGGCGCCGCCGCGCGGATTCGTGCGCCGCTGCATCGCCGACGGCGTGGCCGATGCGCGGAATCGATTGGCGGCCGGCTTGCGCCGGCTGGCGGACGCCGTCGGCGGGGCGCGCTCCCTGGTCGAGACTCACCCGCTTCGTCGCTGAAGGCGGCGCGGAAATCCAAAACGGGTGACGTGCGCAACATGGGTAACGGGGCGACCGGCTGCTGGCCGGTCGCCCCGTTGTCTTTGCCGGTGTCGCCAGGCGAGGCGGATCGACGCGCAGCGGCGCGTCGCCGCAACTACCCGGCGAGGACGAAGCGCAGCACTTCCCGGATCACCGATGGATCGCCGAGCAAACGATGGTGGCCGAGACCGCGCGTCGCGTGCAGCCTGGCGCGCGGCGCGCCACGCAGCAATGCAAGACTGTGCGCGTAGGGAATCTCCGGGTCTTCCTCGTCGTGTATCAGCAGCGTCGGCCGGTTGCCCAGGCGCAGCATCTCGACGACCGAGCTTTGGTCCCAGTCGAACCTGCCGTTGTTGCGTTCGACCAGAATGTGCCGCATGCGCTCGACCACCGACAGTGGCAGACCCGCGCACTGTCCGAAGGCCGTGCAGAACCACTTGCAATGGTCGAACGCGCTGATCAGCACCTGGCGGCGCGTCGTCATGCCCCAGTCGCGGGCGGCCAGCAGCGCCATCGCGGCGCCGAACGAGTGCGCGATCACGCCGTGCAGGTCGCCGGCAAACTGCGCTACGGCGTGCACCGCGCCGGCAAACTCGACCAGATCGGTGGCGCGGCCGTCCGAGTGGCCGTGCGCCGGCGCGTCGAAGGCAACCACGCGGAATCCGGCGGATACCAGCGGTTCGATCATGCGCCCCAGATGGGTGGCGCGCGCGCCCCAGCCATGCACCAGCAGCAGCGTCGGCGCGGCGTTGGCGCCCCACTGGTACACCGCCAACGTGTCGGCACCGAACTGCAGGCGCGAGGCGACGGCACGCTGGCGCAACTCGCGCTGCCAGGACCGTTCGGCGATTCGCGGCGGCGTTGCCAGGAGCCGATAGCCCGCATGGGCGGCCAGTGCCGGAGAGAGTTTCGACACCGCGCCGAGGGTTGCGCGCAGCAACCGCATCGAGCCCGTTTCGCGAAAGCGGCCGGCGCTGCCGCGCAATGCCCGCCCGGCGTTCGCGGCGTCGATGCCGGGATGGCGGGCGGCATGGTCGCTAGTCGTCGATTGCGGGCTCATTGCACCTGCTCCGCCGAAAGCCTGCCGGCCGCCATGTCCGCCGCTGCCCCGCGCATGATCGAGGCCAGCATGCCGTAGGCCGCCGCCCAGGCGTCGCGCACCTCCGCGGTGAACGCCGCACCGACACCGCGCTCGATCGCCCACAGCAGCGCTGCGCCGACCGTGTCGTAGTGGCGGTCCTGCACGCCGTAGCCGACATGGCGCATGCCGAGATCGCGCACCGCGGCGCCGATGGTTTCAAAATCGGCGAGTCCGTTGACCACCGAGTCGAGCACCTGCATGAGCTTGCGCCCCTGCAGGCCGATGTCGCCGAGGAACATCGGCCTGAGCGACGGATCGAGTTCGAACAGCCGGGCATAGAAAAGCTGCGCCGCGGCGTCCTTGTTTGGCAGGATTTTCGGCCAGGTGGATTGGACGATCCAGGCCTGATGTGGTGACATTGTTTTCTCCGTTGCGAGTAGTGGCGGTGACGCGGCCGTGCGCAGGCGCGCGGTCGTTGCGCCCGAAGTGGCAATCAGCCGGGCGCTTCGATGCACTATAAAGAGGAGGTGCGTGCGGCCGGTTTCGCCGCGGGCGGAGTTTTGTTTCGTTCGTTTCAGCGCTGCGCGGCCGCCCGCCGATGCCGTATGATTTGACGCGCCACCGCTGCTGCGGTGGTGCGGGAACTGCGACGACGGGAGGGACATGGGTCCATGAGCGAAAATGCCGCGATCCTCATCGTTGACGACGAGCCGGATGTGCGCGAGGTGCTCGAGGAGTACTTCGTCGCCCATCGCTACCGCGTCTGGGTGGCGGCCAATGCCGCGGCAGCCCGCACGCTGGCCGAACAACACCCGATCGACCTGGCGCTGCTCGACGTCAGCATGCCCGGCGAGGACGGCCTGACGCTCGCCCGGCACCTGCGCGAGCGCTACCGCTCGATGGCGATCATGATGCTGACGGCCGCCGGCAGCGTGGTCGATCGGGTGGTCGGGCTGGAGATCGGCGCCGACGACTATGTGGTCAAGCCGTTCGATCCGCGCGAACTGCTGGCGCGTGTCAAGAGCGTGCTGCGGCGCACCTCGCGGTCGGCGCGCGCCGAACTGGGTGCCGAACGCGTGCGCATGGGCCGCTGCGTGCTCGACTTGTCGGCCCACCGGCTGACCGACGAGCAGGGCAGCGAGGTGCCGATGACCCCGCTCGAGTTCGATCTGCTCAAGGCGTTTGCCGCGCATCCCGACCGGCCGCTGTCGCGCGATCGCATCCTCAACCTGAACCAGCGGCGCGACGTCGACCCGTTCGACCGCAGCGTCGATCTGCGCGTCATGCGCCTGCGCAAGAAGATCGAGCCCGATCCCGAACATCCGCAGTTCATCCGGACCGTCCGCAATGAGGGCTACGTCTTCGTGCCGGCCGGCGGTGACCAACCGTGACCGGCGCGGCGCGGGCCGGCACGGTCGCGCGCATGCTGCTGTTGGGCGTGTTGCTGCTGGTTTCGGGCGGATGCGGGCGCGAACCGGCCGAAGCGCTGCGTATCGGCACCAACGTGTGGATCGGAAGCGAGCCGCTGTATCTGGCGCGCGATCTCGGGCACGTGAACGCGCAGACGGTGCGGCTGGTGGAGTACCCCTCGGCCAGCGAAGTGCTGCGCGCCTATCGCAACCAGGCGCTCGACGGCATGGTGATCAGTCTGGACGAGGTGCTGGCGCTGGCCGCCGACGATCTGCAGCCGCGCATCGTGCTGGTGATCGATGTCTCGCACGGGGCGGACGTCGTGCTCGGCCGTGCCGGCCTGCGCAGCATGGCCGACCTCAAGGGCCGACGGGTGGCGGTGGAGACCCATGCGGTCGGTGCCTACGTGCTGAGCCGCGCCCTGGCGCTCAACCGGATGCAGCCGGGCGACGTGCAGATCGTGCACCTCGAATCCAACGAGCATGCGGCGGCGTTCGAGCAGGGCAGGGTGGATGCGGCGGTGACCTTCGATCCGTTCCGCTCGCAGATGCTGCGCGCCGGTGCCACGACGCTGTTCGACAGCACGCAGATCCCCGGCGAGATCGTCGATCTGCTGGTGGTGCGCGAGAGCGTACTGGAGAAGAATCCGGGCAGCGTGAACGCGCTGCTGGCGGGCTGGTTTCAGGCGATCGACTATCTCGGCCGCGACGAACAGGATGCCGCGCGGCGCATGAGCGTGCGCCAGCAGGTCAGCGGCGAACAATTCCTGCAAACCCTGCGCGGCCTGCGCTTTCCGTCCCGCGACGAAAACCTCGCGATGCTCGCCGGCCCGGCGCCGCAACTGCTCGTCACCGGCCAGCGCCTGATGGCCATGATGCGGCAGTCGAAGCTGCTGCCGCGGCCGGTCGAAGTTGGCGCGCTGCTCGCGCCCGCTCCGCTGCAGGGCATGCCGCGTTGATCCGGCTCGCCCCGCGCTCGCTCAAAGTCATCGTTCTCCTGGGTCTGATCGGGTTTGCCGCGGCGCTCAGCGTGCTCAACCTCGCCTATCGCGTTCCGCAGGCCGAGCGCGCGGTCGAGCAGGACAATCGCCAGCACCTGTTGCAGGATTTGTCGCGCCTGCAAAGCAGTCTCGAATACCTGCTGCTCAAGTCGGACATCGAGGGTGCGCGCCGCGAAGTGGCGATCCTGTCGTTCAATCACGATTACACCGTGGGTGTGCTGACCGACGAGACGGGCCGCGTGATCGCCGCCACGCAACGCGCCTGGCTCGGGCGTCCGGTGGCCGAGGTGCTGCCCGGGTTCGACGCCGCCGAAGCCGCGCGGGCGGCGGCGGAGCGGCGGGCGCACATTGCCATCTCGGCGGACCGCAATTCGCTGCTCGCCTATGGCGGCATCCAGATCGGCAGCGGCGCCCAGGAGTTGCGCTCGTCGCGGGTCGGCAGCCTGTTCCTCGAATACGATTTGCGCCGCACCAAGGCCAAGGAGGCGCGCGAAATCGTCGACCAATCGATCTATGCGGCGGCCTGGGTGACCGGCATGGCACTGATGTTGTGGGTGGCCTTCCACTTCCTGCTGACGCGCCGCACAGAACGCCTGGTGCAGGCGGCCGAGCGGCTCGCCGCGGGCGACCTGGATGCGCGCAGCGGCATCGGCGGCGACGATGAACTCGGCCGCCTGGGTCGCGCCTTCGACGCCATGGCCGGCGAGGTCGGCGACACCCAGCGGCGGCTGCGCGAGGACATCGCCGAGCGCATGCGCACCGAAGACAAGCTGCGCGCCTCGGAGGCCAGCTACCGGGCGATCTTCGATGCCTCGGAGGACGCGATCTTCGTTTTCGCCATCGACAGCGGCGCGGTGGTCGATGCCAACCTCAAGGCCCGCAGCGCCTATGGCTACGCGCTGGCGGAAATGCGCAACATCGATATCGCCGCGTTGAGCGCCGGCAGCCGCACGTATACCCGGCAGGACATGATGAAGCTGCTCGCGCGCGCCAACGCCGGCGAGCACCTGCATTTCGAATGGCATCGCAACAGCCGCGACGGCATGGCACGCTGGGACGAGGTTTTCCTGAAACGGGTGACCATCGGCGGGCAACCGCGCATCCTCGCGCTGACCCGCGACATTACCGAGAAGAAACGTGCCGCCGAGGAACTGTCGCGCCAGCGCGAGACGCTCTATCAGCGCGAAAAGCTCGCCGCCCTCGGTTCGCTGCTGGCCGGTGTCGCGCATGAACTGAACAACCCGCTGTCGGTGGTGGTGGCGCGCGCGGTGATGCTCGAAGAGCGCGGCGACCGCGCCACCCATGCGGCGGCGGTCAAGATCCGCGCCGCGGCGGAGCGCTGCGCGCGCATCGTGCGCACCTTCCTCGCCATGGCGCGCCAGCAGGCGCCGCAGCGCGCGCCGGTGTGCATCAACGACGTGGTGGGCGCCGCGCTGGAGATTACCGACTATGCGCTGCGCAGCGGCGGCGTCGAGGTGGTGCGCGATCTCGCCGCCGACATCCCGCGCATCCTGGCCGATGCCGACCAGTTGCACCAGGTCTTCATGAACCTGATCATCAACGCCCAGCAGGCGCTGCAGGAGCAGGCGCCGCCGCGGCGCATCGTGCTCGCCAGCCGCTTCGACGGCAATGCCGACGTCGTGACGATCAGCGTTGCCGACAACGGCCCGGGCATCCCTGAAGCGCTGCGCACGCGGATTTTCGAACCCTACTTCACCACCAAGCCGACCGGCATGGGCACCGGCGTCGGTCTGTCAGTGAGCCACGCCATCGTCGAGCAGCACGGCGGCCGCCTGACGGTCGATTGTCCGCCCGAGGGCGGCACGCGGTTCACCATCGACCTGCCGTGCGAAACCAGCGACGCGGCCGATGCCGACCGCACGCGCACCATGCTGCGCGGGCCGGCGCACAGCGCGGTTCTGGTGGTCGACGACGAGCCCGAAATACGCCAGATGTTGTCCACCATTCTCGACGATGCCGGCTACCAGGTCGTCACCGCCGCGTCGGCGCGCGAGGCGCTGCAGCGCATGGACGGCGCGCACTTCGACGTGATCCTGGCCGACATGCGGATGCCCGAGTTCGACGGCCGCGCGCTGTTTCGCGAGATCGAACGGCGCTGGCCCGAGCGGACGCGCCGCGTGGTGTTCGTCACCGGCGACACGCTGTCGCCGACCCTGCGCAATTTCGCCGCCGAGTGCGGCCGCCCGGTGATCGAGAAACCGTTTCTGCCCGGCGACGTGCGCCGCGTCGTCGCCCGCACCGCCGCCGCCTGCCGGTCCGGCGACCCGGCGTAACCCGGCAGACGCGCGGGCGAAATCCGCAATACACTGCAACGGCAGATGATCGCCCTCTGTGCGGCATGAGGGAAAGCGAATCCTGCCGCCTGCGATTGCAATGCGAGAATGCACGCCAGCCGGGGTAGCATATCGGTATCTTGCGTCGTACCCGCCCCGAACCGGAGCGAGCACGGTTGACCGCGAGACTTCCGGACGAACAACCCCGGCTCGAACTCTCAGAAAGGCGCCACATGAACAAGCTCAAGCTGACCTATTTCGACTTTCCCGGCGGACGGGCCGAGCCCGCGCGCCTGGCGCTGCATATCGGCGGAATTCCGTTCGAGGACTATCGTTTCGCGCCGGGCGATTTCCCCGAAGTTCGCAAGACCACGCCGCTGAATCAGGTTCCGACCCTTCACGTCGATGGCGTGCAGATTACGCAGAGCGATGCGATTACGCGCTACGCCGGGAAGCTGGCCGGGCTGTATCCGCAAGACGATTTCCAGGCCCTGCTGTGTGACGAAGTGATGGGGGCGCTGGAAGACATCAACGTCAGGATCGGGGCGACATTCGGCATGAAGGCAGACGAACTGAAGAACGCCCGCGAGGCGCTGGCGACAGACGCATTGCCCCGCTACCTTCGGTGGCTGCAGAACCAGCTCGAAAGCCACGGCGGGCAGTTTCTTTCAGACAACCGCCTGACCGTCGCCGACCTCAAAGCTTTCGTCATATTGCGTTGGCTCGGTTCCGGAAAGCTGGACCACATTCCAGGCGATCTGATCGGAACCGTGGCGCCGAAGCTCGACGAGTACATGAACCGTGTCGCCAAGCTTCCTGCCATCGCGCAATATTATGCAAATGCCGGCCAAGCGTGAGGCAGCCTCCGATCGGGCGGACAGCGTGTCCTGATCCGATCGCCTCGAGTCATGCGAGTAGTTCGAGAACAGTATCGGAGTGGTCTTGACTACCTGAATGCAGCGACGGCGCTGCTGCAGCGGGTCCGCCACGCTCACCCCACCATAGGGCTGTATGAAGCCGCCGATCTGCAGTGGTGGTGGCGCACCTCGCGCTCGACCGACCGTCTCCCACAGCTCTTCTGGTTCGATTGCCTCGGTCGGCCGGAAGCCGCGGTGATCGCAACCGACTGGGGCGATGGGGTGGCTCTCGCACCGATCGTCATGCCCGACGCCACTGCCGACTGGGTTGCACATGTGATGGAGCGCGGTCTTGCTTACGCCGATGAGTGCGGATTTGGCGCCAACGACCTCGAAGTCGACCGTGCCGATGATGTCATGCGTGAGGTGTTGATCGGTCATGGCTTCGCGGTGGAGGACGACGGGACGGCAGGTTCTTCGGTCAGCCTTTCCGTGGTCGAGGCGTGGCTGGCTGCGGATGCTCGACCACAGATCAGCCCGCTGCACGAGAACTATCGGTTGTGCAGTCGCCTCGACACGATGCAGCGTCCGCATCACATGACTCGTGCCGGCCCCGACGTCGAGACGCGCCTTCGTCAAACCTCGCTGTACCGCCCCGAGCTCGACCTTTGCGCACTCGACAGCGGCGACAGCGTCGCAGCCTACGGGTTGTTCTGGTTCGATCCGGAAACCGCCACGGGCCTCGTCGAACCCATGCGCACCGAAGACGATCACCAGCGACGCGGGCTCGCCCGCCACGTGCTCACTGCCGGCATCGACCTTCTCGCCAAGGCGGGCGCTCTGCGCATCAAGCTCTGCTTCAAACCGGACAACGCGGCAGCCAGCGGTCTATACCTCGGCGTCGGCTTCGAACCCGTCAAGCAGACCGTAGTCTTCTCTCGCCGGGATGGTGCACGAGCTTCGTAGGCGGACCCTGCGTCGCATCGTCGAACGAACCTCCCGGCAGCAACCGCTGCGTGGCGGAGATGCATCCTGGCTGACCAATGACCGTCATGCACCGGATCGAGCCTGCTGGCAACGCAGCCAGACGTCGTGACGGCTTTCCGCTGCTGATTTCGGCCGACTTTTCTGCGCACGATCCCGAAGTCGCGGCGTGCCCGCTATGCGGGTGCGGCAGTTGTGCCTGCCCGGAAACCCGCATGCCTGCTGGCTCTCCGGCACGGCATGCCGGAGAGCGCCATCCGGCGCGGCTTTGCGGGCAGGTTGAAGGCAAATTGCATGAATTGTTTTGGGCAGCAGCCGGCCAGAAGCGGATACGGGCAACCCAGTTGTGCACGCCCGAAGCCGTATGACCGCGAGCGCGGCACATGGCCAGCCTCACTGCAAGCGGTCGAAATCTACGTCCTTTGTCTCGATCGTCCCGGCCCTCCGTCCAGGAGCCGTCTGATAGGTCCAGTACAGGTTCGTGTGTGCGATAACTTTGTCCGGCGGCGGCGCCCCCCAAGTTGTATGGTCTTCTGTCGTGTGGGCGTCACTTACGAGCGTCGTGTCGTAACCCCTGACGAACGCGCCGTGGAGAGTTGAACGCACGCACGCATCGGTCTGCGCGCCGACCACAAGAAGGCGCCCGACCCCGTGTGCCAACAGCACGTTCTCCAGATTGGTGTCTTCAAACGCGTCACCGAAGTTCTTCTCCACCAGCGGCTCGGCATCACCGGGAGCCAGCTCCGGCACGATCTGCCATTCATCACTCCCCCTCGCTAACTGGTTATCGGAGTGCTGAATCCAGATGACGGGAATCTGGTCCCGCCGCGCCTTTTCGACCAGAACACCGATCTTCGCTACCACCGCGGCACGCGCATGCGCCGTCGCAATGACACCGTTCTGCATGTCGACAACGAGAAGCGCGGTGTTTGGCCGATCCTTGAGTGTGGTCATGAAATCCTCCTGGTCCAAGAAGAGGGATCGGGCGTCCAAGCATTGCGCCTGCTGGCTGCGATCCATCGAAACTCTACCGGATTCGATCCGCCAGCCCAATCCTGAAACCCGCTTGCCGCCATTCACCGGCGACTGAAATGGTTCGGAAACAGACAGACCGCAACGTCGCCAAATGTCGCGCCGGTTTTCCTCTGCCGATTCCAGCCGACTTTACTCCGCACGATCTCGGTGTCGCCGGGCGTCTGGTGTGTGGTTGAGCAAGATGTGCCTGCCCGGGAAGCCGCACGCCTGCTGGCTCTCCGGCGCGGCATGCCGGAGAGCGCCATCTGGCGCGGCTTTGCGGGCAGGTGGTTCAGCGGCTGAAAATGCGGCGGTCGACTACCCGGTTCGGGGTTGCGCAGGGGTCCATCGGCTTGGTCGGCATCGGGCACATGCGCAGATCGTTCAGCGTGGCGTCGGTGCGTTCGCGGAAACGTGCGGCCGTCTCGCCATCCGCCGGCGCGCTGTCGGGCAGGATGGCGCGCAATTCGATTACGCGGAGCGCTGGTTTCAGCGCGAAGGTGGCCTGGTACTGCACCACGACCCGCCGCTCCGCCATGTCCACGGTGACCAGCACCGGGCGCATCGGCACCGGAATCATGGCGCCTTCGCGATAGCGCAGCAGGAGGAACGGCTCGACCGGTTGCGGCAACGCCAGTTCCACCGGGTTGCCTTTCGCCGGTTTGACCAGCAGCGTTGCGCCGCGCGGCAGGAATTCGTTCAGGCGATGTCCGCGCGTGACGCGGTGTTTGCCGACACAGGGAATCCAGAAGTACTCGATCTGCCGCGCGCGCGGACCCATCACCATCATGCTGCCGCGCTCGTCGCGCGACAGCGGCACCAGTGAGGCCGCTTTGCCGGAGGCGAGGCGGATCGACTGCAGCGTGCCCTCGCGCACGAATACGCCGGTATCGGGAAACCAGGTAGTTCGCTGATTCAGGCCGCCGCCCTTGTCGGTGCATTCGCGGTCGAGCGCGGGGTCGTCCGTGGCGTCGACCAGCGGCTCGTGCTTCTGTGCCAGTGTCATCGCGCCGCGCGCGTCGAACGCGAAGGCGATCTTGGTCGATAGCGAGAAGTATTCGCCGAAACTGTCGCTGCCGGTGAGCAGGACTTGGCCGAACGCCGTGTAGTTGCGCAGTTCCGGCACGACGAAGCCCTGCGGTTCGGCAGCGGCGGCTTCACTGGCTGGCGGCAAGGACACATCGGCGGGGCGGGACGCCGCCGGGTCGCCCTTGATCGGCGCGCAGGCGGCCACCGCAAGTGCGGCAGCGAGCGCAAGGACGGTCAAACTTGTCGTAGGTGTCATTGAACCGGCATCTCGCTGGTGCATTCGCCGATGAAGATGGCGGTGGTGAGCACCTTGACGGTGCCGGGTTCGCCTTCGTGCACGACGTGCTGCAGGAAGTCCATCGTCATCTTCTTCGGTGACACCATGCTCTTGACCTGCATGTCGACATGGCCGCCGTCGGCCAGGTCGCACGCCATCTTCCACGATGCGTTCGGATCCTTGCGCTGGTAATCGGAGGTTGCACACTTGGCGCCCATGCCTTCCATCTTGGTCTGGTCGAGCGCGGGTGTGATGAACGGTTCCTTCTCGACGAATTCGGGCGACAGACATATCGTGGAGCCGGTTTCGCTGACGTTCTTCTTGGCGCCGCTTTTGGCTCCCTGCGCGGTGACTTTCATCTTGAACTCCCAGGCCCCGCTGGTCATCGTGGCCGCGGCCGGTGCGCCGGTACTGGCGAAGGCAAGCAGCAGCGTCGCCCAGCGCAAGCGGTGAAACTTTCCAAAGGTCGTTGCGGTATTCATATTGCGTCGTTCCTTTCGATCAATTGCTGCAGCGTTCGTTGGTGCCGCGTTCGCTGTGAAAGCTTGCGACCAGGACATCGAGTCGGTCGTCCGCAATCGCCCCGCGCAGGTCGCGCATCAATTGCTGATAGTAGTGCAGGTTGTGAATCGTGGCGAGTTGGGCGCCGAGGATCTCCTTTACCCGGTTCAGGTGGTGCAGGTAGGCGCGCGAAAAATTGCGGCAGGTGTAGCAGCCGCAGGTCTGGTCGAGCGGACGCGGATCGTCCTTGTGCCCGGCGTTGCGGATCTTGATGTCGCCGAAACGGGTAAACAACCAGCCGTTGCGCGCATTGCGGGTCGGCATCACGCAGTCGAACATGTCGATCCCCGCGCTGACCGCGTGCACGATGTCTTCCGGCGTGCCCACGCCCATCAGGTAGCGCGGTCCGGCGGCCGGCAGGCGCGGCGCGGTGTGGGCGAGGATGCGCATCATCTCGTCCTTCGGCTCGCCGACCGACAGCCCGCCGATCGCATAACCGTCGAAGCCGATGCCGGTGAGCCCGGCCAGCGATTCGTCGCGCAGATCCTCGTACATGCCGCCCTGCACGATGCCGAACAGCGCATTGCGGTTGGCCGTGCGATCGAACTCGTCGCGCGAACGGCGTGCCCAGCGCAGCGACAAGCGCATCGAATCGGCGGCCTCGGTCCGGGTGGCCGGGAACGGCGTGCATTCATCGAAGACCATCGCGATGTCGGCGTTCAACACGGTCTGGATGCGCATCGATTCCTCGGGCGTGAGGAACAGCTTGTCGCCGTTGACCGGCGAGGCGAACGCCACGCCCTGTTCGCTGATCTTGCGCAGCGCGCCTAGCGAGAAAACCTGGAAGCCGCCCGAATCGGTGAGGATCGGCCCGTCCCAGCCCATGAAGCGGTGCAGGCCGCCGAATTTCTCCATCACCTCCAGCCCCGGCCGCAGCCACAGGTGGAAGGTGTTGCCGAGCACGATCTGCGCGCCGATTTCGCGGATGTCGCGCGGCGTCACTGCCTTGACGCTGCCGTAGGTGCCGACAGGCATGAAGGCAGGCGTATCCACCGCGCCGTGGGCGAGCGTCAAGCGGCCGCGGCGCGCCGCGCCCGCGGTGGCGAGCAGATCGAACTTCAAGCGCGCGTTCCGGCGAGAAACATGGCGTCACCATAGCTGAAGAAGCGGTAGCGCTGTGCCACCGCGTGGAAATAGGCGCGGCGTATGGTCGCGTAACCGGCGAAGGCGGATACCAGCATCAGCAGTGTCGACTTGGGCAGATGGAAGTTGGTGACCAGGCAGTCTGCCACGCGAAATTCGAAGCCGGGCAGGATGAAGATATCGGTCTCGCCCTCGGCGGCGGCGAGCGCGCCGCCGTGCCCCTGCGCCGCGCCTTCGAGCGCCCGCAGCGAGGTGGTGCCGACGGCGATCACGCGCCCGCCGCGCGCGCGGGCCTCGCCGACGGCGTCGACCGTTGCCTGCGGAATCCGGTAGCGTTCCCGGTGCATGCGGTGTTGCGCGAGGTTGCTGACGCGAACCGGTTGAAAAGTGCCGGCGCCGACGTGCAGCGTCACAAAGGCGATGCGCACGCCGCGGTCGCGCAGCCGCGCCAGCAGGGTGTCGTCGAAGTGCAGGCCGGCGGTCGGCGCGGCGACCGACCCGCGGTTGCGCGCGAAAACCGTCTGGTAGCGCGATTCATCGGCGTACTCGGCCGGGCGCTCGATGTACGGCGGAAGCGGCACTTCACCATGCCGCTCGATCAGGTCCACAACGTCGTGATGCGGCGGGAAGCCGAGGCGGTAGAACTCGCCCTCGCGCCCCAGCACTTCCACCTCGATCGCACCGGCCAGGCGCATGCGGCTGCCGGGCCTGGGCGATTTGCTGGCACGCACCTGGGCCAGCGCCTCGTGCGCGCCGACCAGCCGTTCGATCAGGACTTCCACCTGTCCGCCCGAAGCCTTGCTGCCGCGCAGCCGCGCATGCAGCACGCGGGTATCGTTAAGCACCAGCAGGTCGCCGGGTTCGAGCAGATCCGGCAACTCGGCGAAGCGCCGGTCGTCGAACGCCGCGCCGCGCACCACCAAAAGCCGGCTGCCGGCGCGCTCGGGCAGCGGCCGCTGCGCGATCAGTTCGGGCGGCAGCGGATAATCGAAATCGTCCAGCGTGTATTGCATATTCTTGTCGGACACCACGGCTTCGGCGATAATGCGCGCTCTTTGCAAGGCCGACGCGCTCGGCAGTCCATCCGGCCGGGATGGCGGAATCGGTAGACGCAGCGGACTCAAAATCCGCCGCCCGTGAGGGTGTGGGGGTTCGAGTCCCCCTCCCGGCACCAGCAGTCAAGCGGCTCGCCGCATAACGCCTTGGCGAACCCGGACGACCGGGGCGGCGAATGTTAGCGCAGGGTGGGTCCGGCCGCCAGTTGCCGGACCGCCGCGGGCAGCGACCGCCTCGGGTGCCGATTCAACCGGCGGGCTTGGCCGGCCGTTATAACCGACAGGGTGGTCGGCCATGGCAAGGCAAGTACCAATGTGTTTCAACCGGAAGTACCGATGATCTCGATGAGTAACCACCGCCTCTGCAGCACCTCGGCCCGATGTTTTCTTGTCGGCGGGCTGGCTTTTGCGCCGCTGGCCGATGCCGACATTTTCATGCGGGTGGACGAGGACGGCGTGGTCAATCTGACCAACGTTCCGAGCGGCCCGGGCTTCGAGCGCATCCTGACCGAGCCGGTGGAACGCATTGCCGCACGCAACGAACCCTCGCAGGAGCCGCCCAACGGCAAGGGCAGGGCGCGCTTCGGCAACGCAATCGCCGCCGCCGCGCAACAGCATGGCGTTTCCGGCGCATTGCTGCACGCGGTGATCGAGGCCGAGTCGAACTATAACCCGAACGCCGTGTCGCCCAAGGGCGCGGTCGGCCTGATGCAACTGATGCCGACCACCGCGCGCCAGTACGGCGTGGCCGATTCGCGCGACCCGGCCGCCAACATCGCCGCCGGCGCGCGCTATCTGAAAGACCTGTTGGCGATGTTCAACAACGACCTGACGATGGCGGTGGCCGCCTACAACGCCGGGCCGCAATCGGTGATCCGCAACGGCAACGCGATACCGCCGTATCGCGAAACCCAGCGCTACGTCCCGCGGGTGCTGAGCCTCTACCAGCGCAACCAGACGCTGATCCGCTGATCCTCGCGCATGGTGCGCGCTGGCGCGCAGCCTACGACGATGCCGCTCCATCCCCAGTCCCAGGCCATGCTCGACCGCATCCACCGGCGCGGTACGACGCCGTTTCACGAACTGTCGATCGAGGAGATGCGCCATGAATCGCAGAAGATGCATTTCGGCTTCCGGCCCGAAGCGCCGGCGGTTGCCGAAGCCCGCGAACTGGCGCTCGCGCGACCCGACGGGCCGACGCTCAATGCGCGCTACTACCGTGCTGCGGGCACCGGCAACGTCGAGCCCCTGCCGTTGCTGATCTGGTTTCACGGCGGCGGCTGGACCATCGGCGATCTGGCGAGCTACGACGTGCTGTGCCGCGAACTGGCGAACAAGGCGCGCTGCGCGGTGGCCTCGGTGGCCTACCGGCTGGCGCCGGAGCACAAGTTTCCAACGGCGGTCGAGGACGCGAATTTCGCGCTGCAGTGGTTCCTAGAAAATGCCGGCGATGTTGCGGTCGACGCGCGCCGCGTCGCGGTCGGCGGCGACAGCGCCGGCGGCAATCTCGCAGCGGTGGCCTGCCTGCTGGCGCGCGACCGGGGCGGTGCGCAGCCGTGTTTCCAGTTGCTGGTCTATCCGGCCACCGATCAGCGCGGCCTGCGCTCGTCCCACACGCTGTTTTCAGAGGGCTACCTGTTGACGCAGGCCTCGATCCGCCGCTTCCAGAACTGCTATTTTCACAGCGAGGCCGAGCGCGCCGACTGGCGCGCCTCACCACTGCTGGCGCCCGATCTGACGGGCCTGCCGCCGGCGCTGGTGCTCACCGCCGAATACGATCCGCTGGTCGACGACTGCCTGGCCTATGCCGAGCGGATGCGCGCCGCCGGGGTCGATGTCACCTATTCCTGCTACGCGGGGATGATCCACGCGTTCTTTCCGCTGGGCAAAATGTTCGACGACGCGAATCGCGCCGTCGACGAGGCCGCCGCAGCGCTGCTGCAGGCGTTTTCGCGCCTGGTCTGATCAGGCGGCGCCAGCCGGCTGCGCTTGTCCGCGCTTCTCGAACCAGTCCAGGCGCTGGTGCAGGCTCACCACTTCCCCGACGACGATCAGCGCCGGCGCGCGGACCGCGTGTTCGACTGCCAGTTGCGGCAGTGTGGCCAGGGTGCCGGCGACGGTGCGTTGCCCGGGCAACGTCGCCTTGCAGACGAGCGCCGCGGGAAGATTCGCCGGCATCCCGTGCGCCACCAGTTCGCGGCAGATCTCGCCCAGCGCGCCGACCCCCATGTAGATCACCACGGTCTGGTGCGGTCGCGCCAGCGCCTGCCAGTCGAGATTGGCGCTGCCGTCCTTGAGGTGGCCGGTTACGAACACGCAGGACTGCGCGTGTTCGCGATGGGTCAGCGGAATGCCCGCATAGGCGGCCATCCCGCTGGCGGCGGTGATGCCGGGGACGATCTCGTAGGCGGTGCCGGCGGCCAGCAGACACTCCACTTCTTCGCCGCCGCGGCCGAAGACGAACGGGTCGCCGCCTTTGAGCCGCACCACCTGCGAGCCATTGCCTGCCAGGGTGACGAGCAGCGCGTTGATCGCGTCCTGCGGCAGCGAATGATTGCCTGCCTGCTTACCGACGAAAACCTTCCTCGCTTCGGGGCGTGCCAGTTCCAGCACGCCGCGGCCGACCAACTGGTCATACACGATCACGTCGGCGCTCTGCAGCAGCCGGGCGGCGCGCAGTGTCAGCAGTTCAGGATCGCCGGGTCCGGCGCCGACCAGGTAGACCTTGCCTTGCGGGGCCGCCGCGCGAGACAGCCGCGGCACAGGCGCCAGCGGGCCTTGGCGGCCCGGCGGGGCCGGTGGCGCGCGGTGGTGGCGCAGCCGCGCCAGCAGGTTGCCGAGCCGCGGCGCTTCGGCCTGCAGGTCGATTGCGTCGATTGCGTCGATTGCGAGTGTCGGTTCCATTGCGCAGGCGTCCTTCCCGGTGTCGGTCACCTGCAATCTAGCGATTCGCAAAGGCGATGAAATTGACCCGAGTCAAGGCAGGGTTTTGGCGTGCGGCGGAACCTGTAGGCCGACGGTGGATAACTGGATGGGCTGTTTCCGTCAATCCGGACTGACGACTAAGGGAGAAGCGATATGAGCAAGCACAAGACGTGGCTCGGCGCCGTACTGGCACTTGCCGCGCTGCCTCTGGCGATGGCCCAGGCATTTGCCGAGGACAAGAAGCCGGCAACGGAAGGGCATGCGCCGGCCGAGGTCAAGTATCAGGCAGGTGGTTCGCCGCTGGCCGACGTGGATATGTACCAGGACATCAATCCCAAAGCGCCGGCGATGAGCAAGGCGGAGTTCGACGAGGCGCGCAAGATCTACTTCGAGCGCTGCGCCGGCTGCCACGGCGTGCTGCGCAAGGGTGCGACCGGCAAGCCGCTGACCCCGGACATCACGATCGGCAAGGGAACCGAATACCTCAAGGTATTCATCGCCTATGGCAGCCCGGCCGGCATGCCGAACTGGCAGACCTCGGGCGAAATGACCGAAAAGCAGGTCGACCTGATGGCGCGCTATGTCCAGCAGACGCCGCCGACGCCGCCCGAATACGGCATGAAGGACATGCGATCGACCTGGAAGGTCATCGTGCCGCCCGACCAGCGTCCGAAGAAGAAGATGAACAACTACAACATCACCAACATCTTCTCGACCACGCTGCGCGACACCGGCGAGGTGGCGCTGATCGATGGCGACACCAAGAAGATCATCAACATCGTCAAGACCGGCTACGCGGTGCATATTTCGCGCCTGTCGGCATCGGGGCGCTACCTGTTCGTGATCGGCCGCGACGCCAAAATCAACATGATCGACCTTTGGATGGAAAAGCCGGACAACGTCGCGGAGATTCGCGTCGGGCTCGAAGCGCGTTCGGTCGACACGTCCAAATACAAGGGCTACGAGGACAAGCTGGCGATCGCTGGTTCGTACTGGCCGCCGCAGTTCGTCATCATGGACGGCGACACGCTGGAGCCGAAGAAGATTGTCGCCACCCGCGGCATGGTGGTGGGTACGCAGGAGTATCACCCCGAGCCGCGCGTCGCATCGATCGTGGCGTCCCACTTCAAGCCGGAATTCGTGGTCAATGTGAAGGAAACCGGCAAGACGCTGATGGTCGACTACTCGAACATCGACGCCCTCAAGATCACCGAGATCGGCTCCGCGCCGTTCCTGCATGACGGCGGCTGGGATTCGACCAAGCGCTATTTCCTGGTTGCGGCGAACCAGTCGAACAAGATCGCGGCGATCGACGCCAAGGAAGGCAAGCTCGCCGCCCTGATCGACGTGGGCAAGATTCCGCACCCGGGCCGTGGCGCAAATTTCACGCATCCGAAGTTCGGCCCGGTCTGGGCGACCAGCCACCTCGGCGCGGACGACATCACGCTGATCGGCACCGATCCGAAGGGCCATCCGCAGCAGGCGTGGAAGGTGGTGCAGGTCGTCAAGGGGCAGGGCGGCGGTTCGCTGTTCATCAAGTCGCATCCGAAGTCGAAGAACCTGTGGGTCGATACGCCGCTCAACCCGGATCCGAAGCTCAGTCAGTCGGTCGCGGCATATGACATCGGGAATCTCGACAAGGGACCGCAGGTGCTGCCGATCGCCCAATGGGCCGACCTCAAGGACGACGGCGCAAAGCGCGTGGTGCAGCCGGAGTACAACAAGGCCGGCGACGAAGTGTGGTTCGCGGTGTGGTCGGCCAAGAACAAGGAGTCGGCGCTCGTCGTGGTGGACGACAAGACCCTGAAGCTCAAGACCGTGATCAAGGATCCGAAGCTGATCACGCCGACCGGCCACTTCAACGTGCACAACACCCAGCACGACGTGTACTGAGTCGAATCTTTCGGGTTACATTCATGCGGGCGGTCCGTTGCAACGGGTCGCCCGTTTTTTTGCCGGTTCCGTCCGGCTCAACCCTGGGAGAGAGATGCGATGAAAACTGCAATAGGCTTGTCATTGCTGCTGGGCTGCGCAACCTGGTCGGCGCCGTTGCTGGCCTCGGATGCGCTGGCGCAGAAGGCCGGCTGCATGGCCTGTCACGCCAAGGAAAAGAAGCTGGTCGGCCCGTCCTTCAAGGATGTCGCCGCCAAATATGCGGGTGACGCCGGGGCGGCGGCACAGCTATCGGCCAAGGTGCGCAGCGGCGGCAAGGGCGTGTGGGGGCAGATCCCGATGCCGCCCAACGATGCCGAGAAGATCAACGACGCCGACCTCAAGTCGGTCGTGGATTGGATCCTCAAGGGCTGAGAACGTGTTAGCACGATCGGGGCGCCGCCGCTGTTGCGTCGGCCGCCCTTGATCGAGGTCAATGCCGGTATGCCGACAGCGGTGCAGCATTCGCGCATCGAATCGGAACCGGAATGAGATTCCCGCGGATTGTTCTCCCTGCCGTCCTGCTCGTCGTGCTCCACCAGGCGCTGCCGGCGGCCAACGCCAACGAGCCTGTCGAACCCCGCCGGAACGAGATTGTGCGCATGGTGCGGCAAGACTGCGGTTCGTGTCACGGCCTCACCCTGCAAGGCGGGCTGGGGCCGGCTCTGACGCCGCTGGCGTTGGCCGAGCGGTCACCCGATTCCCTGGTGTGGACGATCCTGCAGGGCCGGCCCGGCACGGCCATGCCCGGCTGGGCGCGCTTCCTCAGCGAGGACGAGGCGCGCTGGGTGGTGGCCCGTCTGGCCGAAGGATTTCCGCAGGAACTGGCCAAACGCGAGGGCGGGCGATGAGCCGCGCCTGGCTTCTGTGCGGCGCCGGCTGGCTGCTGGTGGCGGCGAGCGGATGCGTGGCAACGCCGGTGCCGCCGCGGGGAACCGGCGATCTGGGCATCGTGATCGAACGCGCAGCCGGGCGCGTCCAGGTGGTCGACACCACGCATCGCACGCGGCTCGCCAGCGTCGACGGACTGGGCGACCTCTCGCACGCCTCCGCCGTCTATTCGCGCGACGGGCGCTACGCCTACGTGTTCGGTCGCGACGGCGGGCTGTCCAAGGTCGATCTGCTGGCCGGGCGCATCGACCGGCGCATCGTCCAGGCGGGCAATTCGATCGGCGGCGCGATCTCGCAGGACGGCCGGCTGGTGGTGGCGCAGAACTACGAACCGGGCGGCATCAAGGCCTTCGATGCCGACACGCTGGAACTGCTCGCCGACATTCCGTCGACCTATGGCACCGAGGGCAAGCGCTCGAAGGTGGTGGGCCTGGCCGACCTGCCGGGCAATCGCTTCGTCTATGCGCTGTTCGATGCCGGCGAGATCTGGGTGGTCGATCTGACCGACCCGCGCATGCCCGCGATCACCCGCTTCAAGGACATCGGCCGCCAGCCCTATGACGGCCTGGTGACGCCGGACGGCCGCCACTACCTGGCCGGCCTGTTCGGCGAGGATGGTGTCGCCCTGGTCGATCTGTGGCGCCCGGAACTCGGTGCCCGACGCATACTTGCCGGCTACGGCCGCGGCGAAGAGAAGCTTCCGGTGTTCAAGATGCCGCACCTGCGCGGCTGGGCGGTGGCCGGACGCAACGCCTACCTGCCGGCAGTCGGCCGCAACGAAGTGCTGGTGGTGGACACGGCCACCTGGCAGGAAGTGCAGCGCATCCCGGTCCGGGGCCAGCCGGTCTTTGTGATGGCACGGCCCGACGGCCGCCAGGTGTGGGTGAATTTCGCCTTCCCCGACAATGGCTGGGTGCAGGTCATCGATACCCTTTCCGGCAGCATCGCCACCACGCTGGCGCCGGGCAAGGCGGTTCTCCACATGGAATTCACGCCGCGCGGCGAAAACATCTGGATTTCGTCGCGCGACGATCACCGAGTCACGATCTACGACACGGCGAGCTTCGCGCTGCTCGGGCAGTTGCCGGCCGACTCACCCTCCGGCATCTTCTTCAGCGCGCGTGCGGCGCGGATCGGATTCTGACCCATGAACGGATGCGTTCCGGTTTCGTTGCTGGTGCCTTCGCTGCAGGCCGGACGGCTCTATGGCCTGGTCAGCGCGGTGCAGGATGCGCTGCTCGGCGGGGTCGATTCGCTGCAGTACTCGCTGCTCAACGACTTCCAGCGCGGCTTCCCGCTGGTCGCCCGGCCCTTTGCGTCGATCGGCGAATGCCTCGGCGAGCCCGAGTCGGAGGTCATCAGCGAGCTGACCTATCTGCGCGCCTGCGGAAAGGTCAGCCGGGTGGGCGGCGTATTCGCCCCGCGCACGGTCGGCGCCAGCACCCTGGCCGCGCTGAAGGCGCCGCCGGAGCGGCTGGAGGCGATCGCGGCAATGGTTTCGGCGCGCACCGACGTGAATCACAACTACCGGCGCGAACACGCCTGGAACCTGTGGTTCGTCGTCACCGCCGCGACGGCCGACCAGGTCGAGGCCGCGCTGCGCGAGATCGAGTCCGCCAGCGGCTGCCGCGTCATATCCCTGCCGCTGCTTGACGAGTTCCACATCGACCTCGGCTTCGACCTCGGCAGCGGCAATCGCGTCACCCATCCGCCGCGGCGGGTCGAGGCACGGGCGCCATTGACCTTGACGGCAGCCGAGCGGCGCCTGATGACGGTACTGGAGGAGGGGCTGGAATTGTTACCCCGGCCCTACGCGCGCATCGGCATGCGATCCGGCATGACCGAAGACGATGTCCTCGACACGCTGGCGCGCTGGCTTCGCGACGGCGTTCTCAAGCGCTTCGGGGTGGTGGTGCACCACCATGAACTGGGATTTCGTGCCAATGCGATGTGCGTCTGGAACGTGCCCGACGATCGCACTGGCGAGCTGGGCATGGCGCTGGCCGCCGAGCATGCGGTCACGCTGTGCTACCGGCGCGCCCGGGCCGGCGACGAGTGGCCGTACAACCTTTATTGCATGATCCACGGTCGCGAGCGTGCCGAGGTGGAAGCGGCGGTCGCCAGCATCAACCGCCGCCTGCGCCTGGGCGCCTACCCGCACGGCGTGCTGTTCAGCCTGCAGCGCTACAAACAGACCGGTGCGCGCTATGCGGCGCTGCCGGCAAGCTGAGCCGCGGTGCAGCCCGACCCGCTCGACCGGCGCATCATCAACGCCCTGCAGGGCGGCTTTCCGCTGTGCGACGAGCCCTACCGGGCGGTGGCCGGGAGCCTCGGCATCGACGAGGCGGAACTGATCGGGCGGCTGCAGCGCATGCTCGATGCGCGCGTGCTGACCCGATTCGGCCCGATGTTCCAGATCGAGGCGATCGGCGGGGCGTTCGTCCTGGCGGCGCTGGCGGTACCCGAGGATCGCTTTGACGAGGTGGCCGCCCAGGTCAATGCGCTGCCCGAGGTTGCGCACAATTACCGGCGCGAGCATGCGCTCAACATGTGGTTCGTGCTTGCGACCGAGACGGTCGACGGCATCGCGCAGGCCATCGCACGGATCGAGCAGTCGACCGGGCTGACCGTGTATGCGTTTCCCAAGGAGCGCGAGTTCTTCGTCGAGATGAAGCTGGCGGCATAGCCTGCGAATGAACGCACCCGATGATATCGACCGCCGGCTGATCGTTGCCACGCAGGCCGGGCTGCCGCTGGTGCCGCGGCCCTACGACATGCTGGCCGGGCAGTTGGGCGTGACGGCGGACGAGGTTCGGCGCCGGCTGGCCGCGATGATCGAACGCGGCGCGATCCGGCGCATCGGTGCGGTGCCCAATCACTATGCGCTCGGCTATACGGCAAACGGCATGTCGGTGTGGGATGTCGCCGATGCTCGCGTCGATGCGCTAGGCGAGCAAGTCGGGGCGCTCGATTTCGTCACCCATTGCTACCGCCGTCCGCGGCGATTGCCGCTGTGGCCCTACAACCTGTTCGCGATGGTGCATGGCAAGTCGCGCGACGAGGTCGACGACAAACTGCAGCAAATTGCCGCACTGCTCGGCGACGCCTGCGGTGCACGCGACGTATTGTTCAGCACGCGCATCCTGAAGAAGAGCGGACTGCGGATATCCGCCTGATCTGCCGGGGACGCCGATGTTGATGATGGTCAACATTCGCCTGCGCCAATTCATTTAGGATTCGACGACCTCCCGGCGAGTCCTGCCGGGTTCGGCCGAACCGATTCGAGGAGCGTGTTCAGTGGACGCTGCAGTGGCGCCGGGCCAGGAGCAAGCGGTGGACGTATTTGTGTGGGGCGCGAAATACGAAACCGGCATCGAGGTGGTCGATGCCCAGCATCGCGGTCTGGTCGACCTGATAAACCGCCTCGGTACGGTCCATCGGGAGTCGGCGCCGGCGGCAATGCGCGAACAGGTGCTCGACGAACTGGCCGCCTATGCGCGCGATCATTTCGGGACCGAGCAGCGACTGATGCGCGATGCCGGACTCGATCGAGACTATGTGCGCGATCACATGGGGCGCACGCCAATTTCGTCAAGCAGCTCGGCCTGATGCGCGCATGCCTGCACAATTCGCCGAGGACGCTGTTGCCCGGGCTGCTGCGTTACCTGATCACATGGCTCGCCGAACATATCCTGGGCGAAGACCAGTCGATGGCCTGGCAGGTGCGCGCAATTGCCGGCGGCATGTCGGCCGACGCTGCCTATGCCTGTATCGCCGGCAAGGCAAATCCCGGCCACGACGCGCTGATCGAGGCCATGCATCGCATGTATGCCGAACTGGCGCACCGCAATGCCGAAATCGAGCGGACCAATGAACGATTGCGCGAACGCGAGGAACAACTGGAAAACGCGCGGCGGGAACTGGCAGGCTACAACGCCGGCCTGGGACAGCGGGTCGCGCAGCGTACCGCCGAAGTCTATGAGGCCCAGTTGCGCCTGCAACAGGAATACGATGTGCAGCGCTCCCTCAACAAACAGCTCGAAAGAACACGGCGCGAACTCGAGCAGCGCGAAAGCGGTTTGCCTGCCCCCGAGTTTCTCGACGAGATGTCGGACCAGCTCGACGAGATCGAGCGGCAGCTTGCCGGCACGGCCGCCGGCGAGCGCAATCCGGCGGCGGCATTTGCCAGCATCGGCAGATTGCGCGACGCGCTGGCGACCCTGCGTTCGCGGCACTGAGCCTTCGCGCGCCCGTCCGACTGGCGCCATCGGCCCAATCGCGCGCATTCCGCCGTCGCCTGCTGGCGATTTGGCGCACCCGCCGCCCGCCCCCGCGCGATTGGAATCAACGCGCTGCGGCTTGCCGGCGGGTAGCCTGCACTGCACCTGCGCAAGCGCGGGTTCCGCAGTCAGGCCCCAGGAAACGCCATGTTCCGCATCTCACAGTACATGCACGAGCTTCACGCCCGCGTGTCGCCGGGCTCCGCGAGCCGGGCGCCGCTGGTCCGCAGCGGCATTGCGCCGGCCGACGGCATGCAGGCCAGCGGCCCGCGCCGCCTGCCCGGGCCGGTGGTGATCTGGAACCTGATCCGCCGCTGCAACCTGACCTGCAAGCACTGCTATTCGATATCCGCCGATACCGATTTCGCGGGCGAACTCACCACCGGTGAAGTGTTCGCGGTGATGGACGACCTGAAGCGCTTTCGCGTGCCGGTGCTGATCCTCTCCGGCGGCGAACCGCTGCTGCGGCCGGACATTTTCGCCATCGCCCAGCGCGCCAAGGACATGGGCTTCTATACCGCCCTGTCGAGCAACGGCACGCTGATCGATGCCGGCAACATCGCGCGGATCGCCGCGATCGATTTCGATTACGCCGGGGTCAGTCTCGACGGCATCGGCGAGACGCATGACCGCTTCCGCCGAAAGGCCGGTGCGTTCGAGGCCTCGCTGACCGGCATCCGCCTGTGCCGCGAGCGCGGACTGAAGGTCGGTTTGCGCTACACCATGACGCAGGACAACGCGCATGATTTCGAGGCACTGCTGCAACTGGCCGAGCGCGAAGGCATCGACCGCTTCTACTTTTCGCATCTGAACTACGCCGGCCGCGGCAACAAGAACCGCCAGGACGATGCGCAGTACCGACTGACCCGCTCGGCGATGAACCTGCTGTTCGATGTCTGCTGGAGCGGCATCGCGCAAGGCGCGGCCAGGGAATTCACCACCGGCAACAACGATGCCGACGGTGCCTTCTTCCTGCAATGGGTGGCGCGGCGCTTTCCCGAGCAGGTCGCGCCGATGCGGGCGCGGCTCGCGCAGTGGGGCGGCAATGCCTCGGGCATCAACGTGGCGAACATCGACAACCTGGGCAACGTGCATCCCGACACCATGTGGTGGCACCACTCGCTCGGCAACGTGCGCGAGCGGCCGTTTTCGGCCATCTGGTCCGACCCGGAGGACAACTTGCTGCAAGGCCTGCGCGCCTGGCCGCGCGCGCTCAAGGGCCGCTGCGCCGCGTGCTGCCACGCCGACATCTGCAACGGCAGTTCGCGCGTGCGCGCCGAGCAGGTCACCGGCGACGTGTGGCAGGAAGACCCGGGCTGCTACCTCGACGACGAGGAAATCGGCATCGCGCCCGGCGGCGAACGCGTCGCGAACAAGCCATGGGTGCGCATCGTGCAAAGGAGCGCGGCATGAAAGTCATGATTCACGCACTGCTGCTGGTGGCCGTCTGCGTTGCGGCGGCGGTTGCTTCGGCGCAGGCAGGGCCGGCGCCTGCGCTGGCGGCGCCGGGCGCGGCGGTCGTGCGCTAGCCCGGCAGGCGCGCATGGTCCGTTTGCTCGTTCTGGCGCTGTTGTTTGCGGCGCTCGCGCCGCTGCACGCGGCCGAGCCGGCGCAGCTGTTTCGCGCGCACTGCGCGTCGTGCCACGGGGCCGACCGGTTGGGCGCCATGGGTCCGGCGTTGCTGCCCGAAAATCTCGAACGGCTGCGCAAGGCGGAGGCGCTCAAGGTGATACGCGATGGGCGGCCGGCGACCCAGATGGCGGGATTCGCTGCCAGCCTGTCGGCCGACGAACTGCAGCAACTGACCGACTGGATCTACTCGCCGGTGACGCCGCGGCCCGACTGGAGCGAAGCGCAAATCCGTGCCTCGCGCATTGAGCATGTCAAGAAGGCGCAACTGCGCGACGGTCCGGTTTTCGTCGCCGACATGATGAACCTGTTTATCGTTGTCGAGGCCGGCGATCACCACGTCAGCATTCTGGATGGCGACAAGCTCGAACGCATCCACCGCTTTCCCTCGCGCTACGCGCTGCACGGCGGGCCGAAGTTCACCGCCGACGGGCGCTATGTGTACTTCTGTTCGCGCGACGGCTGGGTGAGCAAGTTCGATATCTGGAACCTGAAAACGGTTGCCGAGGTGCGCGCCGGCATCAACGCCCGCAACCTCGCGGTGTCGGCCGACGGCAAGGTGGTCGCGGTGGCCAATTACCTGCCCAACAGCGTGGTACTGCTCGACGGCGACCTCAACCTGATCAAGGTGATCGCCGCGAAGAACCTCAAGGGCGACGTCAGCTCGCGCGTTTCGGCGATCTACGATGCGCCGCCGCGACGCAGTTTCGTCGCCGCGATGAAGGACATGCCCGAGCTGTGGGAGATAAGCTACGACGAGCGGGCCGCGCCGATCTTCGACGGCTATGTGCATGACTACAAGATGGGCGAGGGCATCGCGCTGCCGGGCTACCTCAACCCGCGCCGCACCGTGCTCGAGGAGCCGCTCGACGATTTCTTCTTCGACCAGGGCTACGCCAATGCAATGGGCGCGGCGCGCCGCAGCGACGGCTCGGGGCGCGGGCAGGTGGTCAATCTCGATGTCCGCCGCAAGATCGCCGACCTCGACATCCCGGGCATGCCGCACCTCGGCTCGGGCATCACCTTCCGGCGCGAAGGCCGCACACGTAATCGACATGAAGGACTGGAAGACCGTCAAGCAGATTCCCACGCTCGGCCCCGGCTTTTTCATGCGCAGCCACGAGAACTCGCGCTACGCCTGGGTCGATTCGATGATGAGCCCGAACAAGGACACCCTGCAGGTGATCGACAAGCTCACGCTGGAGCGGGTCGCCGAACTCAAGCCTGTGCCGGGCAAGACGCTGGCGCACATCGAATTCACCCGCGACGGCAAGTACGCGCTGGCCAGCCTGTGGGAGAACGATGGCGCGATCATCGTGTTCGATGCGCAGACCTTCAAGGAGGTCAAGCGCATTCCCGCCAGCAAACCGGTCGGCAAGTACAACCTCTACAACAAGATCAACCGTTCCGAAGGCACCAGCCACTGATTCGCGACGGCCGGACCATGCATGCCCCGCGGGCCGCATGGAATGGCGATCTCACGGCAGACATGGTGGAAAACCTCATGGATAGGTGACCTCATGGCAGGCATGCCGGAGAGCGCCTATCCATGCGGCTTTCCGGGCACCCTATCCGGCGCAGCGGATCGCGCGCGTGGTCGCTACTTGCCGGTGACGGCAGCGCCGGCGCCCGTTCGCGCCAGGCAGCGGCGGAAGCGTTCATCGACGCGGTTGGCGAACCACTCGGTCGTCAGCTTGCGTTTGATCTTTGGCGAATGCAGGTTGATGCGCGGCAGCAGCGCCCGCGGCAGGGGCCGGCGTTCGAGCTTTTCCGCCAGATCGAACACGCGCTTGTAGAGCGGACTTTGCTGGAATGCCGGCGTCTCGCCCTGGGCGAGCGCGGCGTGAATGGCCGCCGGGTTCATGCCGAGTTGCTTTTCGAGCGCGCGCACCGCCAGTTCGGTGCTGCCGGGCCGCGTATCGGCGTCCTCGCCGTGGCGCACCAGATCGCCGTCGAGATCGAGCGGAATGCCCGACGCCAGACTCACCGCGTTCTGGAACGCGGCATTGCGGCTGGCATAGTGGCCGGCGTTGAAATCGGCAAAGCGGAACAGGTATTTGTCGTAGCCGGCCGGGTAGTCGAGCAGGTGCGCGATGCCGAAGTACAGGCCGCCGCGGCGGCTGAACACCTCATGGCGGATCGAGCCGGCGACCGGGTAGGGGTAGGGCCGCGCCTTGGCGTGGCGCTCGGCGAAGTCCACGCTCACCTGCATCGGGCCGCCGGTGTGCACCGGGTTGAGCCCGGCGAACAGGCGCTGGCCCATCGGCACCATGCCGATGAAATCCTCGAATATCTCGCTCAGTTCCTTCTCGGTGGTGACCGCGTCGATGCGCTCGCTGTAGCTCTTGCCGTTGGACGACGAGATTTTCAGCGCCAGGTGCACCGCGACTTTGGGCACCCCGACCCGCTCGGCCCGCCGGTCGATTTCGTCCCACGCGATGCGCGCCAGATCGGGCACCGCCGGATTGGCGCGGAAGGTCGACTCCTGCTCGGTCACAGCGAGCGTGGCGCAGATGTTCGACGGGTTCGGCGCAATGCCCAGCGCGGCAAAAGCGGCATAGATGTCGACCGCCCATCCGGCGCGGTCCGGCGTGCTGGCGGGCATCAGGCTGGCGATCTGCGCCCGCACTTCGGCCGGTCGCGGCGCCGGTGCCTCGCCCAGCCGATCGTCGCCGGCGCAGCCAGCCAGCAGCAGCGCGAGCGCGAAGACCGGCCGCCAGGCGCCGAGGCGGGCGGCATAGCGCAAGGATGCGGCGGGGGTGGGCGGCGGGTGCGTGGCGGAAGTTGGGGGGAACGGTTCGGGTGCACTTTACCGGCAAGCCGGCCCGCGGGGGCGGATTGGCCGTTGCGCGCGGTTGGCGCGGTGGCCGGGCGCAGGGCGCGGGCGGCAGCGCCCGCCCGGCCTCAAGACTTGCGTTTGGGCTGCCAGTCGCGCCCCAGGCTTTTCCAGCGGATGGCGCGGATGGTGTCGGGAACCGCCCGATCGTGCCAGGCGGCAAGATGATGTCCGCCGACAAAGGCGATCGCCGCCCGGGTATGCGGATGGGCGCGCGCCAGCGCCTCCATCAGCGGACCGGACACGCTGAGGTCGTTCAACAAGCCGAGCGAGGTCTGCAGCGCGACGATCTTGCGCAGCCCGAGCGCGTCGGGCACGCGCAGCAGTTGGCCGAGAAACTCGGTGGCATAGCGCAGGCGCTTGAGCCGCAGCCGGAGCGCGTGCAGGCGGGCGACCTCACCCTTGCGGGCCGCCGCGGCAGCCTGCGCCGCCCGCCGGCCGAGGCGCTGCAGCCGCGCGGCGGCAAAGTCGGCAAGGCGCGACTCGGGTTGCTGTTCGGACGAACGGCCGGACGGTTTGTCGGCCCGCGCCTCGCCCTGCGCTGCGTCTGCCTGCCCGGTTTGCCCCGGCGCTGTCGAAAGCAGATGGATTTCGCGCATCAGCGAAATCACCAGCGCGGCGCAGGCCGGGCGGCGCAATTCGGCGCGCATCGTTTCACGGGCGGCGTCGCGCCGCACCCGCGCCGCGGCGAGCAGTTCGTCGAGCCCGGGGTAATCCGGCGCCAGCCGGCCGACCGGGGCGAGGATTTCGCTCAGCAGCACATCCCACTCGCGCGCTTCGCCGGCGAGTGCTGCCAGCGTGCGCAGTTGCGCTTGCCAGGTCGACGCGAAACCGTCCGGCAGCAGCGGCTCGAACAACTTGATTGCCGAGCGCAGGCGGCGCACCCCGACGCGCAGTTGATGGGCATATTCAGGGTCGTCCGAATCGACCGCGCCGAGCAGGTTGGCGGCGATCTGCGCCAGGCATTCCCGGGCGATCGTGCAAAACGCCTCGCGGCAGCTCAGGTCGGCTGTGAGGACCGGCTGGCTGGCATGGCGGGGCGTCAGTGCCGGTTCGCCGGAAAACAGCGCATAGCCGCGTGCCGCCTTGCTGCGCTCGTCGGCGAACAACGCATGGCGCTGCGCCAGCGCGCAGCCGAACCCCAGCAGTTGCGCCGGCGTGGCGGATTTGGACTCGAGTTCGAGTTCGGCCAGCGGCAGCACGGCATCGCCGGCGCGGATGGCGCCGCGGTCGAGTGCGACCTCGATGCGGCAGCCCGGCGCCGCTTCGACCACCCAGGTCTCGCGCCGGAAGTCGGTGGCGAACACCACCGCCAGGTGCGGCTGTTCTCGCTCCAGCAGGCGGCGCAGCGCCACATCGTCGATGGCCGAAAAATCGAAGTGGCCAACAAAGCGCTGCTCCCATTCCGGGCGCGTCGACAGTCCGCCCTCGACCGTGCCGGTAAGCTTGACGGTCTGCAGCCAGGTGCGGCCCGACTTGCGGATGCGCAAGGCGATGCCGCGGCGCCGCAGCATCAATCCCGGCGTGTCGAAATACTGGTTGAGCAGCCGCGCCGAGCCGTGGCTGAGCGGCCTGGCGAGCAGCGGGTCGCGACGCAGCGCGGCCATCGCGCCATCGGCAATCGCCAGCTTGAGCTCGACTTCGGTGTTGATTTCCGGGTTCATGTCGGACGGGATTCTACACCCCCGAGCCCATCGCGAATCTGCGCTTTGTTTTTGAATTATTACGGTTTTATTGCATTTTCTCGAAGAATTGCCAGCTCATTCGCCGTCGGCGAGTTCGGCCGTGATCGAGGCCTTGAGCACCGACTGGGTGACACCGGCGCGTTGCCGCGTGGCGATCCACCACAGCGCGCCTTTCTTGAACGACAACTCGGCAACCTGGCCGGTGAGCAGGAACGAGGCGGTTTCGCCCAGGGTCGGCTGGTGGCCGACCACCAGCACCGCCCCGGCGGCATCGGGCCAGCCTGTTGCCGCGAGCAGGCTGCGGTAATCGGCGCCGGTGCCGACCCGCGGCTCGACCTCGAACTCGCGGGTGAAAAAACGCGCGGTCTGCAGCGTTCTCTTCGCCGGGCTGACGATGATGCGCAGATCCTTCGGACGGCGCTCCGCCAGCCACTCGGCGATCGACTGGGCCTGGCGCCGGCCCCGGTTGGTGAGTTCGCGCTGCTCGTCCGGAAAGCTGTCCACGGCTTCGGCATGACGCCACAACAACAGGTCCATCGGCGGTACTCCTGCGCGCAATCCGTTAGACATGATTGTGCCGCAAAGCCGGCGCGCCGGCAGGTCGCCTCGCGCAAAATGAAAACGGGCGGCTCGCGCCGCCCGGGTTCGCGCCGACGCTGCGCTTACTTGGTGTAGTAGCCCACGCCGAGCAGGTACTTGTCTACCTTCTGCACCATCGAGTGCTTGGGTTCGACACGGTTGGTCACCGGATTGCGCCACACGTACCCGACTTCGCCGGTGCCCCTGGCCTTGGCCAGCGCGACCATTTCCTTGATGATTTCCTTGCCCTGCGCGTCCTTCAGTTCGAGTGCGCGCGTGCCCACCAGGCTGGGCGAGGCGCCGTGGGCGTAGAACATGCCGTCATCCATGCCGACCACGAACACATACAAGTCGTCGCGCACATACTGCCGCTTCGCGTCGTTGAAGCGCAGGAAGGCCGCCGGCGGATCCTTCTTCACCGCTTCCACCGCGGATTCCAGCATGCCCTTGGCTTCCTGCGGCGAACTGCGCGGCAGATAATAGCCGGCCGCAAGGATGCGCTCGCCGATTCGGCGATAAAGCGTGGTTTTGGACTCGACCTTCTGGTCGGTCGGGTTGAGCCAGTTGTACTCGACCATGCCGGCGCCGCGCGACTTGGCGCCGCTGATCAAATCGCGCATGAACGGCTTGCCCGACGAGTCGCGCAGCCCGTTGACGTCCTGCCCGACCAGCGTCACGGATGAGCCGCCGCTGGCCAGCATCTTGCCGTCGGTGCTGACGACGAAGATGTAATACTCGCCGTCGATGAACTTGCCGCCCGGCCCGAAATCCGCCAGGCCGGCATCGCCTTTCTCCTGGAAATGGGCAACCGCCCGGTCGAGCAGTGCCTGCACGCGCTTGGCTTCGCCGCGTTCGCCGATGTTTTCGTGCCGGCGTTCTTCGGCGCCGGCCGGATGAAATGCCAGGCTGCCCAGCAGCGCCACTGCGATGAGTCCGATGCGCAACGATTTCATGCAGAGTCTCCAGATGAAAGAACTTGTTGTGGCAAGGATTCTACGCATTGCCGGTCAGGTCCGCCATCGCCCCGGATCGGCCGCATGGGCGGCGCGAACCCGGCGCTGCCGCAACATAGCCGCCGCGCGCGCCAAGGTTACCATTGTCCATTCCGCCCGGATCATCGCTGCGGTCAAATATGGTTCCAATGCTGGCATCTCGAGGCACGCCGGGCGGCGCCGGCGCGCGCCGCAACGCGCCTGACCGCACCGGCGCCGACCGGCGACTGAGCTGGCTTGCGGTCGCCGCGGCCAGGCCGTAAAGTGCTCTCCCGAGGTTGATTCCGCGGCTTCGGCGGCGGCAGCCTCCCGGCACTTCCGCAACGCGCGCCGGCCGAGTCGGGCGGCGCGCGTAAGACCAATCGGCGGGCCACGGCTCGGGGTGTCCCGCGGCAATTCAGGAGCCCAACATGGATCGGCGCAACTTTCTTCACGCCGCGGCACTCGCGCTGCCGGCGACCACCCTGCTTCCGGCTTCAAATCGCGCGATGGCCGCCGGCAACGCGCCGGCAACCGACTGGCGCGTGTTCGAAGTGACGACCCGTGTCGACGTGCAAAAACCGGCCGGGCGCACCCGCGTCTGGCTCCCGGTTCCGCTGGTGAAGGACACCGATTTCCAGAAATCCCTCGGCAACGTGTGGACCGCCGATTCGGGCAGCGCCAGCCTGGCGAGCGATCCCAAGTATGGCGCCGGCATCGTCGCGGCCGAGTTCGCCGAGGGCGCCGCACCGGTGCTGGTGCTGACCAGCCGCTTCGCCACGCGCGATCGCGATCTGGATCTGGCCAAGCCGGCCAATCCGGCCCCGCTCGGCAAGGCCGAGTTCGCGCTGTACACCGAAGCGACCGAACTGTTGCCCACCGACGGCATCGTGCGCGACACCGCGCGCGAGATCACCAAGGGCGCCAGGGGCGAGGTCGAGAAGGCGCGCGCCATCTACGAATGGATCGTCGACAACACCTTCCGCGATCCCAAGACACGCGGCTGCGGGGTCGGCGACATCCGCTTCATGCTCGAATCGCGCAACCTCTCGGGCAAGTGCGCCGATCTGAATGCGCTGTTCGTCGGGCTGGCGCGTTCGGTCGGCGTGGCGGCGCGCGACGTCTATGGCGTGCGGGTAGCCGATTCGCAGCGCGGCTTCAAGAGTCTGGGCAAGGCCGGCGACATCACCAAGGCGCAGCATTGCCGCGCCGAGTTCTGGTCGCCCGCGCACGGCTGGGTGCCGGTGGATCCGGCCGACGTGCGCAAGGTCGTGCTGGAAGAAAAGCCCGGCATCACGCTGGCCGACGAGGCGCCGCAGCGTGCGCGCAAGATGCTGTTCGGCGCCTGGGAGATGAACTGGCTCGCCTACAACACCGCGCACGACCTCGCGCTGCCGGGCGCCAAAGGCAAGATCGGCTTCTTCATGTACCCGTGCTGCGAAACCGCCGAGGGCCGGCTCGACAGCCTCGATCCGGCCGCCTTCAAGTACCAGATCACCTCGCGCGAGTTGAGCTTCGGCTGATCGTCGGCGCGTCCCCGCGACGCGGCATGCCTGGAGGCCGCATGGAATGGCGCTCTCCGGGCATGCAAGGCGGAAAGGCGCATGGGACGGGCCTCCCGGCAGGGCATGCCGCGAGAGGCCCGCCAAGCCTGGCTCCTGGCACGGCCCCATCGCCGGACGAAGGTTAGGGCAAGACGCGAGCGCTTGTTCCTGCGCGCTGTTTCGTGGCGGCGCAGGCAGTCGCAGCGGATGAACGCCCGAACCCAATGGACATAAATCGCCCCGGTGCGTATGCTGTTGTGCAAATGGCGGGTGCGCTCGCGTAGCGGGTCGGGTACTTTCAGCGCCTGCAACGCGGGCAACGACGGAGCGCCGCTTTTCACGATTTTTTTGGTACTGGATGGAACATCGAAGCCCGCGTAGCCCGCGTAGGGCGCAATCGATATTGCGCCGAATGAAATTGCTGGGTGCAATGCGCTGCGCTTATTGCACCCTACGGGTCCTATGTCGCTTCGCCGTTTGCCGCCTGTTCGCTCGCTTGCGGCTGGCGACTCGCCGCAGCGCCTGGGCCTTGATGATCCAGTTGCGCCCTTTCTGGAAGTACGGTTCAGCACGACATCGCTACGCCAGACAGATCTCCCCAGGTAAGAACGCGATGTTTCCGTGCGCAAGCGCTGCATTTACCTTGTCCGCCGTATCCGATGGGCTTCGTCATGAGGAGCCAACTCGCCCGCAGACCAGGCCTTCTATGCAGTTTCTGTCCAGAGGAAAAGGGGCCAGGCTCAAATTAACTTGAGCAAGTTGTCGCGTGAAAGGTGAGCCTGGACCACTGTCCACTATTTAGCGTGGACCCTTTTCCGCTCGTTTCCACTTTTCCCTTGATTTTCCCCTTCAAGTACCTGATCACCTCGCGCGAGTTGAGCTTCGGCTGATCGTCGGTACGCTCTCGGAGGACAGGCGTGCCTGGACACCGCGTGGAATGGCGCTCTCCGGGCATGCACAGCCGAAAGGCGTATGGAATGGGGCTGCTGGCATGGCATGGCGCGAGAGGCCCGCTGCGAGCCGCTTGCAGCCATATGCCACGCCGGCCGATGCGAAAGTCGACGCGTCGCGAATCGGCAAGTCATGTCAGGATTCGGGCCTTGACCCCAAGCGCGAACGCCCGCCGGAACTCCTTTCGTTTTGCACGACCCGGCGCGACAGCGAACCACGACAATGGCCCGATCGTCCGTGCCCCGGGATATCGCACACGGTACGAGGCGGATCATGATTCGCCCCGGCTTGTCTCGGCCGTAGAGTGGCACGGTCGGCCAGGCGAGAAGTTCTGGCGAAGGTTTGCCCGTTTCGCATATGCTGCCGGGCGCCGGGCGGGTGTCGATGTGTTCACCTGCAGCGACGACGTCGGCAATTTCAAAATGCATGCACTCGAAGAATGCATGCACTTGAATTTCGGCGACTCGATGATGTAGAGTGCGCCGGAGCCTGGCGTCAATCCAATCACATATGTCCTTAATGTCGCATTCCGGGCATATTGGATTTGACCTGCCGGGCAGAGCGGCATCAGTGCGGGAAGCGCTTTGAACAAAATCCGTTGAAGAGGAGATGATCCATGGGCCTATGCAGAATGCTGGCGATCGCCGTTCTGATTGCCTGCGCCGTTCCATGCGCAAGCGCTCCGCAGGCAGCGACGCAATCGCCGCCGCTCGATCGGACGGTGTTGCCGATTGCCGCCACGCCGTTCAAGGGGACCATGGGTCTCCGAACCAAGGATTCCACCCCGTCGTTTCCGGGCAATGTCACGGCCCCGGCGGGTGCCCCGAATGTCGTGCTGATCCTGATGGACGACATCGGGTTCGGGGAAACGAGCACGTTCGGCGGCCCGGTTCCCACCCCGACGCTGGACAAGCTGGCGGCCAACGGTCTGCGCTACAACCGCTTCCACACTACCGCAGTGTGCAGCCCGACGCGCGCGGCCATTATCACCGGGCGCAATCATCATACGGCGCACACCGGCGCCGTTACCGAGATGGCGACGGGATTTCCCGGCTACGACACGGTGCTGGGCAAGGACATGGCCACTATCGGCGCCATGCTGACGCTCAATGGCTACAACACCGCGTGGTTTGGCAAGAATCACAACGTGGGGGACTGGGAGTCCAGCCAGGCGGGTCCGTTCGACCGCTGGCCAACGGGCCTCGGTTTCGAGAAGTTCTACGGCTTCATCGGCGGCGTCGCCAACAACTGGCGGCCGGCCCTGTTCGACGGCACCACGCCGATCGAACCCTATCTCGGCAAACCCGACTACAACCTCGACTTCGACCTCGCCGACCAGGCGATAAGCTGGATCAAGATGCAGAAGACGGTGGCGCCCGAGAAACCGTTCTTCGTCTACGCCACCGCCGCCGGGCATGCGCCGCAGCAAGCCACGCCCGAATGGATCGCCAAGTTCAAGGGCCAGTACGACCAGGGCTGGGACAAGATGCGCGAGGAGACCTTCGCCCGCCAGAAGAGGGCGGGCATCATCCCGGCCGACGCCAAGCTGACGCCCCGGCCGAAAGAACTGCCGAGCTGGAATTCGGCCAGTCCGCGCGAGAAGAAGGTGTACTCGGCCATGATGGAACTCGCCGCCGCGCATGTTGCGCAGGCCGATTACAACCTCGGCCGCGTGCTCAAGTCGATCGACGAAATGGGTCAAACCGACAACACGCTGGTGATCTTCGTCGTCGGGGACAACGGCGGCAGCGGGGAAGGCTCATTGCAGGGCGTCTTCAACGACTTGAACATCGTCAGTCAAAGCCACGAGACCCTTGAGTACCTTGAGAGCCGCCTGCCCGATTTCGGAACCTGGAAGTCCTCCAACCTGTACCCGGTGCCCTGGGCCTGGGCGATGAACACGCCGTTCCAATGGACCAAGCAGGTCGCCAGCCACTTCGGCGGCACACGCAACGGGATGGTCATTTCCTGGCCGAAAGGAATCAAGGCCCGTGGCGAGATGCGCACGCAGTTCCACCACGTGATCGACGTCGTACCGACGATTCTCGAGGCCGCACGACTGCCCGAGCCGGTCGTGGTGAATGGCGTCACGCAGCACCCGATCGAGGGAGTCAGCATGATGTACACATTTGCCGACGCCAAGGCGGCAGAACGCCGGCAGACCCAGTACTTCGAGATCTTCGGCAATTCCGGGATCTATCACGACGGCTGGTTCGCATCGACCACCCCTTTCCGTTTGCCCTGGAGCGGGGTCGGTACCGACGTCGATGTGCTGACCACGAAGTGGGAGCTCTACGACCTCAACAAGGATTTCTCGCAGGCCGATGACCTGGCCAAGCAGAATCCCGAGAAACTGCGCGAGATGCAGGTGCGTTTCTATGCCGAAGCGGCCAAGTACAACGTCCTGCCGATCCAGACTTCCGCGGCCGAGCGCTTCGGCGAAGGCATCCGGCCGAGCCTGACCGGGGACAAGAAATCGTTCACCTACACGGCCGGCTTGAAGCGGATTCCGGAGGGCGCCTCGCCCAACATCAAGAACCGCTCGTGGGCGCTCAGCGCCGATGTCGACCTCAAGGGCGGCGATTCCGGGGTCATTGCCACCCAGGGCGGCCTGCTGGGCGGCTGGGCTCTGTACTTCGAGAAGGGCAAGCCGGTGTTCAGCTACACCTTTGCGGACGGTTCGAACTACCGCGGCGTGGCCACGGATGCCGTGCCGGCTGGCAAGCATTCGGTCGTGATGAACTTCGTCTATGACGGCGGCGGCATCGGCAAGAGCGGAACGGCTGCCGTCCTGGTGGACGGCAAGGAGGTCGCAAAGGTCCGCGTGGTGAAGACGACGCCTTTCCGCTTCTCGACCGAAGAAACGCTGGACTTCGGCGAGGACACCGGCACGCCGGTGGACCTGTCCTACGACGTGCCGGCCCGCTTCGAGGGCAAGCTCGGCAAGGTCGTCATCGACCTGAAGTAATCGCCCTCGCGTGGCGGGCCATGAGCGCTCCCGGCCCGCTGCCTAAGTCCATTGACCGCGTCGTGGGTGAAACTCACGACGCGGTCGCGTTTGTGGGGTGCGTCGCTGTGCTTGGCAAAGGCGGTCGCTGATCATGGCGGACAGGAAGAAATCCGGGAACCGGCAACATCGGCAGAAGGATGTTGCCGGGTCGCCCGCGGTCGGGCACGGCAGCGGCACGTCGCCGGAACCGGCCACCGCCCCATCGGCCCGCCCCGCCGGATATGTCATTTGGGTCACATTTGCGGTGCTGTTGGGCCTGGCCGCCGCGATTGCCTGGTGGGTTGCCCGCCCGGTCGCGCCTGCCGCTTCGCCCGAGGTGCCGGCTGCCACGAGCCGGGCAGCCTACGTTGACAACCGGCAGTGCCTCGACTGCCATCAGGAGCAGGCCGGGCAGTGGCAGCAATCGCACCACTCCAGGGCGATGGCCGCACCGACGGCGGAATCGGTGCTCGGCAACTTCGACAATGCCGAATTCAGGCACCGTGGAATTGCGTCCCGGTTCTACAAGCGCGATGGCAAGTTCATGGTGCGCACCGATGGACCGGACGGCAAGCTCGCCGACTATGAGGTGGCCTACGCCTTTGGCGTGTCGCCGCTGCAGCAGTATCTGATTGCGTTGCCCGGCGGCCGGCTGCAGGCTTTGCAGATTGCCTGGGACGTCGAGCAGCAGCGCTGGTTTCACCTCTTGCCGAAGGAATCGGCTCGACCGGGCGATGTGCTGCACTGGACCGGACGCTACCAGACGGCCAACACGATGTGCATCGCCTGTCACACCACGGCCTACGAGAAACGCTATGACGCAACCAGCGGGCAATTCGATTCGCGCTGGAAGGAGCCCAATGTCTCCTGCCAATCGTGCCACGGGCCGGGCGGGCATCATGTGCAGTGGGCGGATTCGTTCAAGGCTGGCAAAGTCAGGCCGGACCAAGCAGGGGAGAACCGGGGTCTTTCCGTTTCGCTCAAGGCGGGAGATGCCGGGAAACAGGTGGACGTTTGCGCAGGTTGCCATTCGCGGCGCAGCGACCTGAGCGCACTAGCGGTACCGGGCGAGCCGCTGCTCGATCACTACCTTCCTGTACTGTTGTCCGAAGGCCTCTATCATGCCGACGGGCAGCAACTCGACGAAGTGTACGTCGATGGTTCCTATCGCCAGAGCAAGATGTACCAGAAGGGTGTCGCTTGCTCGAATTGTCACAACCCCCACACCGGCAAGCTCCGGGCGGACGGCAACGCAGTCTGCCTGCAATGCCACTCGCCACAGGCGAACGCCGCGTTCCCCAATGCTGCCGGGAATTACGACAGCGAGCAGCACCATCGCCACAAGGCGGGCAGTGCCGGCGCAAAGTGCGTGGCCTGCCACATGCCGAGCCGGACATACATGCAGATCCAGGCACGCCCCGACCACAGCCTGCGCATTCCGCGACCCGACCTTTCGTCCAGGATCGGCGCACCCAACGCCTGCAACGGATGCCACGCCGACAAATCGACCCAGTGGGCGGCTGACAGTATTGCCGGCTGGTATGGCGCCAGCAGTGCCGAACGCCGCAAGAGCCAACACTACGGAGAGACTTTTGCGATGGCTCGCGCCGGCGATGCGCGGGCCTCGGCGCACCTGCTTGCCCTTGTGCACGACCAGCAGCAGCCGGCGATCGTGCGTGCCTCCGCGCTGGATGCGCTACGGTCCGACGCGAGCAGCGGCATTGCCGAGCGGCTCGAGGCAACTCGCGATGCCACCCCGGCGGTGCGCGCGGCTGCCGCCGACAGTTACGAGTCGGTTCCGGGGCCACAGAGGCTGTATGCACTGGCACCGCTGCTGGCCGACCCGGTTCGTGCGGTGCGCATCTCAGCGGCGCGCAGCCTGTCATCGCTGGATCTCGGGGAGATGGACGCGAAGACCCGGCTTGCCTTCGACGCTGCGCTGGCAGAATTCGTTTCGGTGCAGGACCTCGCTCTGGACATGCCAGGTGCGAACCCCAACCTTGCGGTGGTTTACGAGAATGTCGGTCGTGCCGATCTGGCGGAAAGGCACTACCTTGCAGCGCTGCGCATCGATCCGAACTTCACGCCCGCCCGCGCCAATCTGGCGCAGTTCTACAACGCCTCCGGCCGAAATGCCGACGCCGAAGGCGTGTTGCGCGAAGGCTTGCGGCGCATGCCGGAAATCGGCGAGTTGCAATACTCGCTGGGGCTGCTGCTGGCAGAGGAAAAGCGTCTGCCGGAAGCCGCGCAGGCTTTGTCCGCTGCGGCGAGGTTGATGCCCGGCCGCTCGAAGGTACGCTACAGCCTCGGGCTCGCACTGCAGCATCTGGGTCGGCGCGATGCTGCGGAAGCAGCCTTGCTGGCCGCACAGCGCCTCGATCCAACCGACGCGGCAGTCCTGTACGCATTGGTGGTGTTCTATGGTCAGGCCGGAAAGCCGGGGCAGGCGGCCGAGTGGGCCGAAAGGCTGCGACAGCAGGCGCCGTCGGATCAGCGTGCGACCCAACTGCTCGCAAGACTGCGGGCAGGGCAATGACACTGGATTCGTTGAAAGCGCAATCTCCGGCGAAGATGGCGGAACGGGCCGCGCAATCCGCTGCGATTCCGGAGTCCGGCAAAGCCTGTTCCCCGGTCCGCGCCGCACGCGGCTGGACTTGAATTTCTCCGTCAGACACTTCACGATTCGCGATCGACATGACCTTCCCCGAAAATCTTGGCACGATCGCCTGTACCTGCGTGGTGACAGAACGCAAGCCGGTACTTTTCGTCTCGCATGCGGGCGGGGATTGGCAGATGTATTGTCACTGGAAGAATCACGACTTTTCCGATCCGCAGGTTTTGCGCAACGAACTCGTGCCGGTCCATATTGCGCATCTGGTCGCGCTGGACCCGACGCTGGAAGAGGTGGCCGATCTTCCGGTCGACATGGGCGCCGAACGAGAGCACGTCGGGGGTGCCTGGCAACGCTACGAGGACAAGGACGAATGAATCGCCCGCGGCGACCGGCGGTTTCGCCGCGCCGCGAGCGTGGCGCAGGCTTCGCAGCCTCGGGGGCTGCGCGCGATCTGATCGATAACAGGATGGAGCAAGGATGAAGTTCATTGCACGCACCACACTTGCAATCTGCGTCCTGGCCGTCGCGGGACTGGCAAACGCGCAGGAAAGCTGTGATTTCCTCACGCTCGATGCCGTCAGCAAGGCGCTGCCGCAGTATCAACCGTGGCGCATCGCTGGCGGCGGCACCGGGATGTGTCGCTTCGAAGGCGAGCATCGCGTCAGCGACGGGCGCGGTGCGATAACCAACACGGCAGTGCTCAACGTGATGCAGCAGTTCCAGGCGACGCCCAAGGACGCGACCGAGTTCGTCCGCAGCCTGAAGGCCGAAATGGTCAAGACATACAAGGTCATTGCGCTGCAGGGCGCCGGGCCGGAATCGTTTTCCTACACTGACCTGACCGGGACCATGAACGCGCTGTGGTGGTACGCCCATTCAGGCAAGCTGGTCCTGTCCGGCATGTTCGTTGCGCCCGCCAATCAGCCGCTGACGGCCGGGGAAGAATCCGCCGTGAAGGCGCTTGTCGCCGAAGCCACGGCGGGAAGCGGCAAACCCGGCATGGCCGAGCGCGCCGGGCAGTGTCCGCATCTGGACATGGCGCTGGTCAGGAAACTGCTTTCTCCCAGGGGGCTCAAGGTGCAGCAGTTCGGCAACGACTCGTGCATGGCCAACGATGCGGCGAATTCGGTCGTGCTGTTCTCGCGCATCCGCTTCGACGACGAGGTGACCGGTTCCCAGCTTGCCGAATCGAAGGCAAACAGCGCCTGCAAGTCCGAACCGTTGGCGCAGTTCGGTGTGCATGGTTTGCTGGTCCACTCATGCACGGTGGGCAATCCCCATGCCGAGGTTTTCTTCGTGAAGGGCCTGTCTGCCTACGAGTTCTCCGTGGTGCCCGGCAAGGAGCCCACGACCCAGCAGCGCGCGGATCTCGTCGAAATGGCCAGACGCAGTTTCGAGGCGAAGCAGTAGCGACTGCGGCGGGCGCCTCGGCATACCGTCCCGCGCGCCCGGAGGCCCGGAGAAATCACGCGGATGCCGTGAAAGCCGCATGAACAGGGCTTCTCCGGGCATGATGGCCGGACAAGCCGGGCGGGTGCGGCAGATGGCGGCCCCATGCCTGGGAGCCAGTATCCATGCGGCTTTCGGGGCAGGTGCCGCGGCTCGCTGTCGGCAGCGGCGGGATGCCGGGCGGCGGGAAGGCTGCGGTCGCCTTCCGCCACCCGCACGGCGCGGCGATTCGCGGAATCGGCTTCAAGCCAAAGCGGGCGATGCCCGCGCCGGTCAATCCGCGTTGCCACCGGCGGCGGCGCGCGAGCCGTCGATGACGTGAAGGCGCCGTAACGCGAGTTCATTCTCGATCTGCGCCGCGGGCCGCCCGAGAAAGAACCCTTGCACGAGGTCGATGCCGAGGTTGCGAAGAATGTCGAGCGTGGCGGCATCTTCCACGTGCTCGGCGACCGTTAGCTTGCCGAGATTGTGCGCGATCTCGATCATCGAGGCCACGAACAGCCGGTTGCTCGAATCGGATTGCACATCCCGGATGAATGAGCCGTCGATCTTGATTGCATCGACCTCGAGCAGTTTCAGTTGTGCAAACGAGTTGAATCCGCTGCCGAAGTCATCCAGGTGAACGGCGCACCCGAGACTGCGGACGCGCGCAATCATCTGCCGCGCGCCGATCGGGTCGCTGATGGCGGACGTTTCCGTCAGTTCGATATGCAGCCGCCGCGGGTCAACGTCGCGGTACTGCAGCGCATCGCGCAAAAACCCCGGAAAACTCGGGTCTTCCAGCGATCGCGCCGAAAGATTGGCGGCGATGCGAACAGTCGGTCCGCTGCCGGCAAGGCGCGATATGCAGCTTTCGATCACCCAGCGATCGAGTCGCCGAATCTTGCCGCTGCGCTCGGCGTGGGGCACGAAGTCTTCCGGGGAAAGCAGGCGGGTCGGATCATCCTCATCGACCAGGCGCACCAGGGCTTCGTAATGCGAGACCGCCAGATCGGACGCGCGATGTACCGCCTGAAAATGCAGGGTGAAGCGCTGCTCCTGGAACGCCCGGTGGATGCGGGCATTCCAGTCGCGCCGCGCCATCCCGGCCTTCGACTGCTCGGGGTCGTTGCGGAACACCGCCCAACCGTTCTTGCCGCTCTGCTTGACCTGATACATGGCGGTGTCGGCACACGCCACCAGATCGTCTTCGGTTTGCGCATCGTCCGGAAAGGCGGCGATGCCGACGCTACACCCTACGCGCACGGTCTCGGTGGCGGTGGGGAAGTTCAGCCCGCACACGGCTTCCACCAGACGATCTGCAATCGCGCCGGCGTCCGGCGTTTCGATGCCCGGACACAGAACCGCGAATTCATCTCCGCCCAGGCGGGCAACGATCTCCCCGCTGCGCATCAGGCGCACGAGCGTGCGCGCCACCGAAACCAGGATTTCGTCGCCGACGCGATGGCCACCCAGGTCGTTGGCATGTTTGAAATCGTCCAGATCGACAAACAGCAGCGTCAGCCGCGACCGTTCGCTGCCGGCGTGCGCGATCGCTGCCTGGAGCGATTCATAGAATCCACGGCGATTGAGGAGCTTTGTCAGGGGATCGTGCAGCGCCTGCTGGGCGCGCTGCTGTGTCTGCCGTTCGAGCGTAACGTCGTCGTGGAACCATATGAAACCGCTTTCGTTCGAATCTTTGTCGACCGCCTGCACACGCTGAACGATGATTCTGCCGTCCAGCGTATGCAGATCGCTGTTTGCGGCGGCTTCGTCGGCGTGGGTTCGCAGCATCGCTTGCACGTGGAAAACGTCCGCCGGCTCGATCGTGGCGGCGAGCAGCGGGACGATCTCCGACAACGCGCGGCCGGTGACCGCGCCGGGCACATTCCAGATGCGCGCGAACGCTTCGTTCGAGTAAATGACACATCCCTTGACATCGACGAACACGATGCCGCTGCGCATCGAACCGAGCAGCGTGGTCAGGCGCGATTGTTCTTCGCGCGCCGCTTCGAGGTGAAGGCGCTGTCTCGCCTCGCTCTCGTTGAGCGCGGCAATTCGCTGCTTGAGGGCGGCCGCCATGGAATTGAAGCTGGCGCCCAACTTGCCGATTTCGTCATTCGTGGTCACCGGCACATGCACGTCCAGATCGCCGCTGGCAACCTGCTGGCTTGCCTGCGCGAGACGTGCCAAATGGCGGGTGATCGCGTACCCGATTGCGGCGAGCAACGCGGTCGACAACGCAAACGCCGCGGCCGCGATGGCCAGACTGCGATGAAGAAACGCGGCTTTGGCGTCGCGCAACCCGTCGGTCGACAAACCCAGGTCGACATGTCCGAGTTGCTGGCCGGCAATCGCGATCGGCGCTTCAAGGTGCAAGGTGGCATCGGCGCGGTCGAGATCGATGACATCGGTGTCGCGTGCCGGCAGGGTCGATGCCTCGTCCCAGCCGGAGGTTGCAACAACCTTGTCGCGGTGATCCCGAAGCACCAGGTAGCGGACGGACTTGTCGCGTCGAATCAGATCCAGCGTCTGCTGCAGGGTTGCGTAGTCGCGCTGGGCCAACGGCGCGGCGATGGCCTGATCGAGCAGCGCGACGATCTGGCGCGTCTGGGAGGTCGCCTGGTCGATCAGGACACGCAGCAGCAGTTGTTTGGTGCCCAGCAGTATCAGCGCCGTCGCAATCAACTGCATCGCCACGCCCGCGACGATGAGCTTGCTGCGCAGCGACCAGCCCGACCAGCCCGACCAGCCCGACCAGCGCATCGGCTTCAATCCGGCGGCGACAACAGCCTGCGCGTGGCGTCTACGTACTGATCCATCGATTCCATCAATCCGGGTGCCGGTTCCTTGATGGCGGTGAAGCCCGTGCTGGCGAAGAAAGCCTTGCCTTCCTCGGAACCGTTGGCGAAATTCAGCAGATGTGTCTCGATCGACTTCATGTCGCCGGCCGACAACTTCGGGCTCGCCATGACCACGAAGCCGGCGACCTCGGCAAAGGTGGTCAGGATCTGAAGCTGCGCCTTGATTGGGTCGGGAATGGCGCGGTACTCGCCGCCGCTGAGCATCGCAGCGATCGCATCGCCACGCACCACGACGCTGCCAACGCTGTCGTCGGTGGGCGTATTGATGGTCTTGAATTCCTTGTTGCGGTTCAGTCCGTTGTCGGCCAGCCAGCGCATGCCGCGCAGGGTCACCAGCGACTGCGGGTTGGACAGCACCAGGGTTTGTCCGCCGAGATCGGCCACGCTGCGCAACGGCCGCGAACTGGCAAAAACCAGCAGGCCCTTGATGTTCGGGGAATAGGTGAGTAACGGTACGTAGCCACGCTCAATCTGTGCCAGTCGCGCCAGGTGAGCCGCAGTGACGATTACGTCATACTCCAGACCCAGCGTGCGCTGATGAAAGGCGCTCCAGTTGGGTGCGGTGGATACCTGGACCTGCCGCCGCATCTCGCGCGCGAGATACTCGCGCATTGGCTGGTACTGCGCGAGCAACACGCGCGCGCTGAGGTTGGGCAATACGCCGATTTCGATCGGCGCACTGGTTTGCGCCCGCAACGTACCGGGCAGCGCAAGCGTCAGCAGCATTGCAGCGCATATCGACCGTCTCGAAGTGCTCATGGGCAGGGTGTCCGTGGTTTTCAGTCTCGGAACGATGCAACATTCCTTCTGGAATGACAAGCCGTCCGCGCAAACGGGAGTGGTCTGCCCGGCTCCATCGGACGTGGCTTGCGCGCGACTGCGCGGCGCTGGCGCCGCCTCGCTGCCATGCCTGCCTATGTCACCAGATGTTGCGGCGTTCCCCTGACGAAAAGTTCGATGTTGTCGATCAACTGGTCGGCGAGGAACTGCATCGCGCCGTCCGATGCCCACGCCACATGCGGCGTCAGGATGAAATTGGGCAGGCGCAGCTCGAGCAGCGGGTTGCCGCCCTTGGGCGGTTCCTTGCTCAGCACGTCGAACCCGGCGCCGGCGATCAGTCCTTGCTTGAGTGCGGTGGCCAGCGCCTGTTCATCGACCAGACCGCCGCGCGCGGTGTTGATCAGGATCGCGCTGCGCTTCATCTTCGACAACTCGTCGGGACCGATCATGTGGCGGTTTTCCGCCGTCAGCGGGCAGTGCAGGGTGACGATGTCGCTCTCGGCAAGCAGATGCTCGACCGGCGTGAATTCCCCGCCGCCGGCGCCGGCCAGCGGATGCGCGGCAAACAGCACCCGCATGCCAAAGGCGCGCGCGATCGCGGCGGTGCCCTGACCGATCACGCCTTCGCCGAAGATGCCGATGGTGCTGCCGTAGAGGTCGCGGATCGGATGATCGAAGAAGCAGAACTGGTCCACTTCCTGCCAGCGCCCGCGTTCGACGTCCAGCCGGTATTCCAGCAGGCTGCGGCGCAGCGCGAGGATCAGCGCAAACGTGTGTTCCGGCACGGTATGCCGCGCGTAGTTGCGGATGTTGGCAACGGCGATGCCGCGCTCGCGGCAGGCCGGCACGTCGATCAAGTCGTAGCCGGTGGCGGCGACCGCGATCATGCGCAGCTTGGGCAACTGCGCCAGCGCATCGGCGCGCACCGGCACCTTGTTGCTGATCGCGATGGTGGCATCTTGCAGGCGTTCGACGGTCTGCGCCGCGGCGGTGGTGGCGTATTCCTGCCAGGTGTGCTCGAACGCCGGCCGGCGCACGCTGGCCTGCAGCGTCGAGCGGTCGAGAAAGACGATGTGTTCAGCCATGGCGGGCGTCTCCGTTGTTGTTTTCGCCCAGTTTAGCGAAAACGTCCGCCATTGCGCGGCGAACGCACGATAATCCGCCACTTTTGCAAACCGCAGCAAATCCCGGCGCCGGCTGCTGCAGCCCGCGGCCGCACCGTGACGGCGCGAAAAGCGCGGCTGGCCGGCATCGCGGTGCGGGCAAAGGGGGCGCGATTTGTCAGAGTTTGTTGCGTGGCGGGCCGATTCGCTCCCTCGATAGCGTGCCGCGGCCCGATACTGCGCGGCTGCGCATCGCTCAAGCCGGGTCGCGGCGGGTCGTAATCTGACGATGCGATGAAACGGACGGCGCCATTGTCATTGAAACTGCAACTACCCGGGACGGCGGATACGGTGGCCAAGCAGGCCTTGCGCCTGCGCCGCTTCTTCATGTCGGTTGCCACCTATGCGGCATGCGCGGTGCTGGTCCAGTTGTGCGCCTGGCTGGGCCATCTGCCGCAATGGCTGCCGCTGTGGTGGGCGGCCGGCGCGCGGCGGCCAACGGTGCGTTCTTTCTGGTGTTGCGCCGGGGCTGGAACCTGCGCCTGCGCGACCCGAGCATGACCGAGGTGCAACTGGTCGCCTCCATGTTCGCGGTGATGGTGCTGATCTACCATGCCGACGCCGCTCGCGGCGCCTTCCTGATGCTGTTTCCGGTGCCGCTGCTGTTCGGCGTGCTGCGCCTGCGCCTTTGGCAACTGGCGCGGGTCGGCGCGGTCGGAATCGCCGGTTTTGCCGCGGTGATCGCGCTGCTCGCCGTCAGGGAGCCGGCGCGCGTGCACCTGGACATCGAGGCGCTCAATCTGGTGGCGCTGATCGGCGTGATGGGCTTCGTCTGCCTGATGGGCGGTTACATCAGCAAGGTGCGGGCGGAACTGTCGGGCTCGCTGGCGACCATCCGCGAGATGGCGCAGCGCGATCCGCTCACCGGCGTCTTCAACCGGCGCCACCTGATCGACGCGCTCGAGCGTGAAGTCGCCCGCGCTGCCAGCGCCGCAGCGGCCGCGGGCTGGCGCTGTGCATGATCGACCTCGATCACTTCAAGCGCATCAACGACAGCTTCGGCCACCCGGTCGGCGACGAGGTGCTGATCGCGGTCGGGGCGCGCATCGGCAAATCGATCCGCAGTTCCGACTATCTGGCGCGCTACGGCGGCGAGGAGTTCGCGGTGCTGCTGCAGGCCGAATCGAGCGAGCTGGCGTTCACCGTCTGCGAGCGCATCCGCAGCGACATCGCCCGGCTGCAGATCGCCGCGCTGCAAGGCATGTCGCTCGGCGTATCGATCGGTGTCGCCAGTTGCGAGGCGGGCGACAACCCCGCCGCCCTGCTCGAGCGGGCCGACAAGGCGCTCTACCGGGCCAAGGCCGAGGGCCGCAACTGTACGCGGATCGCCGCCTGCGCCGCCATGGCGACGACGATGCAGGCGCGCGAGCAGATGATCGCTGCGTAGCACCGGCCGATAGCTGCCCTGTAAAGGGCGGGCTGTGAGCCAATACCCATGCGGTTCTTCGGGCATGCACTCTGGAAAGCCAGACGCCACGATGCTCTTGGCGATCACTGCTCGAAGACCGCCATTCCATGCGGCCTTCAGGCCGATCTCTGCTCGATTCCCGAACCGCGCCGGTCAATGTCGGAGAAGCCTCGCCTTACCAGCGGATCGGCGCTTCCTCGTCCTCCCAGAAGATCCACCGACGGGTTTCAAAGTACGGGGATGTGCCGATGCAATACGGATCGACGCCACCACCGCCCAGTTCGAGCCGCACCAGATAGCCGCCATAGCTGGCGCCGATCAGCACGCTGCCGTCGGGCGAGATGTCCATGCCGCTGATAGTGCTGCCCACGTGGTGGCGCCAAACCATCCTGCCGGTGTAATCGACCGCATGGAGGTAGCCTTCGGCGTTGCCCAGAATGAAAAGCGAGGGCGTTACGCATGAAGCGTAAATGCGCCAGGCTCCGTTGAACGTGGCGGGCTCTTCGTCGGTGCCAGGGTGGGCGATCATCGTACAGCCCGAGTACAGATGGCAGGAATTGGCAATGACGCGACTGCCATCGTGGCAGAACGCGGCATGGTGCGGGTACGACGAGAGCGGTTCGAAAGATCGTTCAGGCGATCCGTTCGCGTCTAACAGCAGGTGCGCGCTGTCCTGATCGCCGACCATGATGTGTCGTTCGTCGGGCGAGAGCGCCATGTGCAGCATGTCGAGCGCCAGGCAGTGGTCGGACTGATTCTTCGGCCAGGTGTACGGCCCGTCTTCGTCGAACTCTTGAGGATGAACTCGGCGCACACCGCTGTCGTCCAGCAGATAGATGCCGGTCGGATTGCGTAGAAGAACGCGCCGGCCGTCGTTGAAAGGAATCAACTGGTCGCAATGCCGCCCCATTGGATGGGCAGACAGGGCAAGCGAATCGGGCAGACCTTCGTTACCCAGCGGCAGCGCAAACCGGGCGATCAACGGGCCATCGAACCCGTCGTGGGTGGTGACCGCATCGCCATCGCTGCGGGCAAATCGGCGGCGGTCCGGAGATCGGCCAAGGCCCTTGAGCGCGGGCAGTCGGGCGAGTGTGAGCCCGTCGATGGCGACCCAATGCGAAGAATCGCCATAGTCCGGTCCGATGTGCGCGAGCACCCTACCGTCGTCCAGCAGGAAGACGGGGCCGATGAACTGGCCGGCCTCGATCGCGCGGCTCCGCATCGCGTCCGGGGCGAACGCAAAGAGCTTGCGAAAGCGCTCGGCAAGACCGCCGTCGTCGCAACGGCTCACCACACGCGCAAGCTGAAGCACTGTCGGCCACGTTCCCTTGCGCGGGTCGGCAGGCAGATCAGCTTGCGCATCGTCATCTTCGGAGGCGGGGGCGTGTTCCCGGCGCACGTGATAAGCGCGAATCGCGTCGACATAGTCTCGGCCTTCGATTTGCCACCGCGCGGACATGGCCAACAGTTCCTGCGGGAAGATTTCGCTGTCAGGAACGCTTGCGGCATACGGCGGCGCCTTCAGCAGCGTTGCGGCTTGCTCGATACGCTGGCGTTCCAACGCCCTTGCCGTTTCGCGTTCATGATCCGCAAGCAGCTTCGACTCCACCGTCGCGAAGAATCGCAGCAGGCGTGCCAAGTGATCGGCGGCATCGCGCCGCAGTCGTGTCGTGCCATCGGACTGTCGCTGCCCACAGAAGAACGCCAGTGCCGGCCCGTCGTCCTTGGCGTCCTCGAAAGTGATGAGATACGAGCCCGTGGCATCGGATTGCGGATCCCCCGGGCCTTCCGCTCCGTTTTCCCATGCCAGCTTGAATGCGCGGCCATATGTCTCACCATCGCGTACGCAGGGTCGGCGCGTGCCGACCCAGACATCGGATTCCCAGTAACCGCACTTGTCTCCATCCCACCAGTCGTTGTATCGCTCGGTAAAAACCGGGAGCGCGGCCAAGGTCTCGATGCGCGCGGGCGTGATCTCATCGTGCGCACGTTGCCACAACGGGTATCCGGCTCGCGCCTGCCCGACCGCCTTGCGTGCGTAATCCAGCACGCCGCGCCAAGCCTCGACACAGAGCCCCCAGATCGCGGGGGACTCCTCCGGGACGAGCGGCTTCCACACGTTTGGCTCGCCCTCGTTGTAGCTGCGAAAGGTGAGATCCAGATGCTCGGCGTAGGCCCGAGGAGAATCGGACACCAGATAATGGATCATCCGAAACAGGCCCGCACTCCGCGGTGCCCGCCGCACCGCGAGGTGAAAATCGAATGCCTTCCACAGCGTGATGTAGACGCGCTCGGGGATACGGTCGCCGTCCTTGTCCTGGTGCCGATCGCTGACGACGAAGTCGGTTTGCCCGAACCAGCCGAAGGCATTGCTCTCGCCCGCCTTCACCAAGCCACAGCCGATGAGCGCGCGGACATTTTCGACGCTGATGGTCTCGTCCTGGAACAAATCGGCTGCCTGTGGCATGAAGGCATTGATCTCCCGGTCGCTGCGCACGACGCCATCACCGTTGCGCAAGCTCTGCACGATGGCGTGCCGATCGAGCATCGGCCGGATGCCGCTTTCGCCGTCGTCGATACCGTCGAAGCAATGTGAAGGGAACACCGCTGCGATCTCTTCGCTCGAGAACTCGGCGAGGCTATGCACGCCGCGGATCTCGTCGAACAGGAAGTTGAAGCGTTCCCCGCCACCTATGCGTACGTGACAATCATCGGTGAACAGGGCCACGCGGGCAGTGGCCCCGCCCAGAACGCGCAGTTCGCCCCGGTCACCGTCGCCCCAGAGCAGGTCGCGGACCGCGAGTGTGCCGAGCACGTAAAGCAACTGCCCGCCGACGACAACATCATGCGCATGAAGATCGCCCAATACCACGAGGCCGGCGGCCCCGCGTGCATCTTCGCTGACGATGGCAGCGTCGACCTCGAGGTTGCCTTCGACCAGGATAAGGAACGGCGTTTCGGGCAGATCGTCGGAAGGTTCGATTCGCGCGCGCAGCGGACTGCCTTTGGCAAGCGCGGCATCGAGGTCCAGCGCCGGGAGCGACGCATTCCCTTTGACATGAACAACCCACTCCGCATCGAGGTCCTCCGCACCTTCTTCGAGCCTTTGAGAGACCGGGCAGTCGGCGGGCAAGCGATCCGCGAGCTGAGACACGCGGGAAAGGCCAATCATCGACGATGCCATCGGATGCTCCGAAGCGGACATGAAGCGCGAGTCAAGGATCCTAGCACTTCCGCCGCCCACCGATTCCAGGTGGCCCAACCGTTGCCGGGAAATCCTGCCTGTGCGGTCGAATTCATGACGCGACGTTAGTCGGATCGGCCGCCGCGGCAAACCTGCTGACTGCCCGCAAACCGCCATTCCAGGCGGTGTCCAGACCCGTGTCGAGATCGGCCGGCGAGCCGGTTACTCGTCGCGGGCGCCGCTGCGGATCACGTAGCCGCCGGATTTCTCGTCGTGGGCGAGGCGCAGCAGGCCGCGCGCTTCGGCGTCCTTGAGCAGGTCGTTGAAGCTGCGGTAGCCGTAGTAGCTCTCGTTGAAGCCGGGCTTGCGCCGCTTGAGCGCCTGCTTGACCATCGAGCCCCACAGCTTCTCGTCCTCGCCGCGTTCGCGCAGCAGCGCTTCGACGGTTTCGAGCGTGAGCTGGAGCGCTTCGCCGCGGCGCGTCTCTTCCGATTTCTGCTCGACCTGATCGTCTGGTGTCGCGTCGGGTGTTGCCTCGGGGGCCAGATTGGGTATCGCCTCCGGCGCTGCATTGGGCGTTGCATCTGGCATGGCCTCGGGGGTTGCTCCCGGGATGACCGCCGGGGCGCCTCGCGGCGCTTTCTTCTGCGGCTTGGCGTCGCCGTTGGCGGGCGGCCGCTTCGGTGTCGCGCCGCTGGTGCGCTTTTTCATTTGCGCTTCTTCGCGCACCAGATCGTCATAGAAGATGAAGTCGTCGCAGTTGGCGGTGAGCAGGTCGGAGGTGGACTTCTTGACGCCGACGCCGATCACCAGCTTGTTGTTCTCGCGCAGCTTGGAGACCAGCGGCGAGAAATCGGAATCGCCGCTGATGATGACGAAGGTATCGACATGCGACTTGGTGTAGCACAGGTCGAGCGCGTCGACCACCATGCGGATGTCGGCCGAGTTCTTGCCGCTCTGGCGCACGTGCGGAATTTCGATCAGTTCGAAGGCCGCCTCGTGCATGCCGGCCTTGAAGTGCTTGTAGCGGTCCCAGTCGCAATAGGCTTTCTTGACCACGATGCTGCCCTTGAGCAGCAGCCGTTCGAGCACCTTGGCGATGTCGAACTTCGGATACTTGGCTTCCTGCACGCCGAGCGCCACGTTCTCGAAATCGCAGAACAGCGCCATATTGCGGATTTCCGGTTGACCGGCCATCTGGATTCTCCCTTGATTACTTGCTGTCGACCTCGTTGCCGGCCTGCGGCTCGGGCTGCCGTCCCGGTGCGGCGAACTGGGTTTGCAGCCAGCCGCGCACGCTGTTGATGAACCAGACCTTCTGCGCGCGCGCGAGGTCCGACTTGTGGATCACGCGCTCGACGATCTCGCCCTGCGCAAGCAGTTCGGCGCGCAACGTGCCTGGCAGCAGGCCGCAGGCGATCGGCGGCGTGAGGCGCTGGCCGTCGAGTTCCACCACCAGGTTGCCGCGGGTGAATTCGGTGAGTTCGCCGTCTTCGTTCCACAGCAGCACGTCGAAGGCATCGGGGTGGGCGGCGGTGTGCGCGTCGTAACAGGCGCGCTGGGTTGTCTTGTGAAAGAGAAACCGGTTGTTGCGCGCGACCGGCGCGAGCGCCATTGCGACCGTGACCTGCGCCGGGTCGCGCTCGGGCAGCGCGGTACCCTCGACGCGTTCGGCGCCCATCTTTGCCAACAGCAGTCGCACCCGATGGCGTCCGGCCGGGTGCGCCGCGGCGAACGCATACAGCGCGCGATCCAGCGCTTCGCGTTCATAGGCGAAGCCCAGCGCCTCGGCCGAGCGCGTCAGGCGCGTCAGGTGCCGCGCGCGCAGGGTGTAGACGGCGTCCTGCAGCAGAAGTGTCTCGAACAACTCGAAGTGCTCCGGTTCGCGGGTGAGAAAGTGCGACTTGGTTATTACCTCGGCATGTTCCTCCTGAGCGTCGGACGACCAGGTAATGCCGCTGCCCAGCCCGCAGACCATCGACCTGTCATCGGTATCGAGCGTCACGGTGCGAATCGGCACGTTGAACACCGCGCCCTGCGGCCCGACCAGACCGATCGCGCCGCAGTAGGCGCCGCGCGGCGTGCGCTCGAGCCCGGCGATGATCTCCATCGCCTTGATCTTCGGCGCGCCGGTGACCGAGCCGCACGGGAACAGGGCGGCGAACACGGCGTCGAGCGTCACTTGCGGCCGGGTGCGCGCGGTGATCGTCGAGGTCATCTGGAACAGCGTCGGGTAGCGCTCGATCGAAAACAGTTGCGGTACCGATACCCCGCCCGGCGCCGAGAGTCGAGAGAGGTCGTTGCGCAGCAGGTCGACGATCATCACGTTCTCGGCGCGGTTCTTCTCCGAGGCGTAGAGCGCGTCGGCGATCGCGGCATCTTCCTCGGCCCAGCGGCCGCGCGGCGCCGTGCCTTTCATCGGCCGGGTAGTGAGCAGGCCGCCGCCCTGGCAGTCGGCGACCTGGGTTTCCCAGCGGAAGAACAGTTCCGGCGAGGCCGAGAGCAGGCGAAAGCGGCCGAGGTCGAGATAGGCGCAGTAGTCGCTGGCCTGCGCCAGCCGCAACTGCTCGTAGTAGGCGAAGTCGTCGCCGTCGAGCCGGGCGTTGCCGCGGATCGTGTAGTTGACCTGATAGGTGTCGCCGCGGCGTATGGCGTCGCGGATGGTTTCGACGTCGGCGCAGAAATCGGCTTCGCCGGTATCGAGCTGCCAGTCGGGCCGGGCAAAGCTGCCGGCGGCGCGGCGCCAGGCATCGTCGGCCAGACGGTCGAAAATGCCGAAGCACAGCAGCGGCAGCGGACCGGCCGGCCGCGTCTTGCAGGCCGAGTCGAATGCCGGCGCCGCTTCGTAGCTGACCAGCCCGGCTGCATATTGTCCGGCGCGCCGCGCCGCCTCGATGCGCCGCAGGGCGGGCCGTACTTCATCGATCGCATGGGCGACCACGATCTCGCGCGGATCGGAGAAGACCTGGCGTGTGCGCAGGCCGTTGGCGTCGGCAAAATCGAATACGAGTCTCAACGGATATTCCCGTAGCGTTTTCGCGCGAGCGTATCACCTTGCGCCCGCGAGGGCACTGCCAGCCGGATCAGCGGTCTTTGCCGGCTGCCGGGCGGTGCGCGCAGGCGGTATGCGGCAGTTCGCGCGTCAGCCGGTGCGGCCGGACTGTCCGCCGAGCAGCGCCGGAGTCGGGCGGCGCTTGTCGCGCCGCGGCGCGGGCTGGGCGCTGCGTGCGGGTGCCGGGAAGGCGGTGGCAGTGGCCGGCGCGGGGTTGCGCGCGGGCTTCTGCGGCGCGGATTTCTGTGGCGCCCGCGGCTTGCCGTTGCGCTGACCCGGTCGGCCGGCCGGCTGCGGCGGGCGGCGCGGTTCGGCTTGCGCTGCGGCGGGCGGCGCACTGCCGGGTTCGAAACCGGCGATCACCTCGCGTTCCACGCGTCGCCGGATCAGGCGTTCGATGTCGGCCAGATAGGCGTTTTCGTCCGCCGACACCAGCGAAATCGCCTCGCCGTTGTTGCCGGCGCGACCGGTGCGGCCGATGCGATGCACATAATCGTGCGGCACGTTCGGCAGTTCGTAATTGACCACATGCGGCAGTTCCTCGATGTCGAGGCCGCGGGCGGCGATGTCGGTGGCCACCAGTACGCGGATGCTGCCTTCCTTGAAACTGGCGAGCGCCTTGGTGCGGGCGGACTGGCTCTTGTTGCCGTGGATGGCCGATGCGCTGATGCCGTCCTGGCCGAGTTGTTCGGCAAGCCGGTTGGCGCCGTGCTTGGTGCGGGTGAATACCAGCACCTGGCGCCAGTCGCCGCGGCCGATCAGGTGCGACAGCAGGGCGCGCTTGCGGCTGGCATCGACCGGGTGGATGCGCTGCGCGACGAGTTCGGAATCGGCGTTGCGGCGCGCCACCTCGATCAACTTTGGCGCATCGAGCAGTCCGTTGGCAAGATCGCGGATTTCGTCCGAGAAGGTGGCCGAGAACAGCAGGTTCTGCCGCCGCTTGGGCAGGACGGCGAGAATCCGCTTGATGTCGCGGATGAAGCCCATGTCGAGCATGCGGTCGGCTTCGTCGAGCACCAGCACTTCCACCTTGCTCAAATCCACCGTCTTCTGCTGCAGGTGATCAAGCAGGCGGCCCGGCGTGGCGACCAGGATGTCGACACCGCGCCGCATCGCGTCGATCTGCGGATTGATGCCGACACCGCCGAAAATCAGTGTCGAACTCAGCCCGAGATGCCGGCCGTAGGTGCGGATCGCCTCTTCGACCTGGGCGGCGAGTTCGCGCGTCGGCGTTAGCACGAGCGCGCGGGCGCTGCGCGGTGTGCGCTGCGTGAGTGGCACCGCGTTGAGCCGCTGCAGCAGCGGCAGGGTGAAGCCGGCGGTCTTGCCGGTGCCGGTCTGGGCTGCGGCAAGCACGTCGCCGCCGGCGAGTATGACCGGAATGGCCTGCGCCTGGATCGGCGTGGGCACGGTGTAGCCTTCATCGGCAACGGAACGAACGAGTTCGGCGATCAGGCCGAGATCGGTAAACGACTGGGACAAGTCAATCTCCTGGGATCGGCCTGCCGATGCGTTGCCGCGTCGGAACCGGTTCAGGCAGATACAACTGGGTGGCGTTGTTTGCGCAGCCGCCGGCGGAATGCCGTGGCGCGCGGGGAAACGGGCTGCAAACCGGAACCACGACAACCCGTCGAGGCCCGCACTATACAGACTTCCGCGGCAAGCGGTGTCGAAGAATGCGGGGTATTTCTGCTCAATCCGGCGCCGGTTCGAGGTACAGCGTGAGCACCCGGTCGCCGATCAGTGTCACCGCGCCCTTGCGGCGGTTGTTGCCGGTGTCGCTGTATTCGAAGTCATAGACGCGCTGCAGGCGCAGCCGGCCTTCGTAGTCGCGGCGCGGACGGATGGCGCTGACTGCGACCGTATCGTCGAGCAGCAGCAGCGCCTCGGCGGCGCAGGCGGTACGCAGTTCGCGCAAAGCGGCTTCGCGGGCCTTGAGACTGTCGATCCATAGCCAAAGCACGCCGCCTAGCAGCAGGAGGCTGAGCAACTCGAATGTGGGCATGCTTGCCGCGGGCGATCGCGCCGAGTGTTGGACCGGCGCCGATTATCCCGCGGCATGGCACCCTGTGCTTGACCGGCAAGGCTGCAAGGCCGAAAGCGTGCGGCAGGAAAGAACCCTGCTTCGGCGGACAATTCGGGCCGCGCGGCAGGTCTTCCGTGAACTTCTCAGTCGCGATGGCCGCCGTGCCAACGGTGGTAGCCACCGTAGTACGGCCGATAGTACGGCCTCACCACGACCGGCGGCGCCACCACAACTGCGCCGCCATCGACGTAACCGTAGCGCGGTCCGATCGGCGCCACCACGCAGCCTGAAAGCAGAAACGCGGCCAGGGATGTAACGAGCAAGGCTTTCATGGCGGGACTCCGGTTGGACGACACAGCCATTAAACGCCTATGAGTGGTGAAAAGCTGTCGTGAAATTGTTTCCGCGTGCTTCCGGGGTTACAAAGCAGCAACACGCCGGGCGACGATGCGCAAAGGCGATTGGCGCGCGCTCGATCCGTTACCCGGCCGCCACGACGGCCTGACGGTTCACACGGCATAAAGATCGACATACTCGTTCACTGCCATCGCGTCGAGGCGCTGCGCATCGAGCGACACGTCGAGAATCGCCCGCGCCTGCACTGGTGTGAAGCGGCGCGCCAGGTGCGCCTCGAATTTGCGCAGCAGCAGCGGCAGGCCCTCTGCCCGGCGACGGCGATGGCCGACCGGGTAGTCGATCGTCACTTCGGCGGTGCGCGTCCCGTCGGCAAAATACACTTGCAGCGCGTTGGCGATGCAGCGCTTTTCCGGGTCCAGGTACTCCTTCGAGAAGCGCGCCTCCTCGGTCACCTCGATCCTTTCGCGCAGTGCGTCGATGCGCGGATCGGCGGCCACGTCGTCCTCGTAGTCGGCGGCGCAGAGGTTGCCCTTTATCAGACCGACCGCGACCATGTACTGGAGGCAGTGGTCGCGGTCGGCCGGGTTGTTAAGCGGACCACGCTTGTCGATGATACGCAACGCCGATTCGTGGGTACGGATGCACACCTTGTCGATCTGGTCGAGCCGGGCTGCCACCTCGGGGTGCAACAGCAGCGCCGCCTCGACCGCGGTTTGGGCGTGGAATTCCGCGGGGAAGCTGATCTTGAACAGAATGTTTTGCATCACGTAGGTGCCGTAGCCGCGCTCGAACTTGAACGGCTGGCCCCTGAACAGCACATCGTAGAAGCCCCAGGTTCTTGCGCTGAGCGCCGAGGGGTAGCCCATCTCGCCGTTGCGCGAGATGAGCGCCAGACGGACACCGCGAGCGGTCGCGTCGCCCGCCGCCCACGACTTGCGCGAGCCGGTGTTGGGCGCATGACGGTAGGTGCGCAGCGCCGCCCCGTCCACAAACGCCTGCGACAGGGCATTGATGATCTGGGCGCGCGTCGCGCCCATCAGCCAGGCACAGATCGCAGCCGACGCTACCCTGACCAGCAGCACGTGGTCGAGGCCGACCCGGTTGAACGCATTCTCCAGCCCCAGCACACCCTGGATCTCGTGTGCCTTGATCATCGCTTCCAGCACCTGGCGCATCCGCAACGGCGGCTGGCCCGCTGCCACGCGGCTGCGCGACAGCCAGTCGGCGGTGGCCAGAATGCCGCCCAGGTTGTCCGACGGATGACCCCATTCCGCCGCCAGCCAAGTGTCATTGAAGTCGAGCCAGCGGATCATCGTACCGATGTTGAATGCGGCCTGCACCGGGTCGAGCTGATAGGCGGTGCCGGGCACCCTGGCGCCATCGGGGACGATGGTCCCGGGCACGACAGGGCCGAGCAGACTGGTGCAGGCCGGATAGTCGAGGGCTTCCAGGCCGCAGCCGAGCGTGTCGATCAGGCAATGGCGCGCCGTGTCGAGCGCCAGTTCGGAGTCGATGCGGTAGTCGAGCACATAGTCGGCGATGTCGGTCAGAACCCGATCCGGGTCGGGGCGAAGGTTGGAGATCGATGCGGACATTCGCGGCTCCAGTGGTTCCGTTTGGGGCGGAGTGCGGCTTCGCGAAAAATCCGCTCCCGCTTGCGCGGCGGCCGGCGGCGGCGCGGGCCGGGCGCCGTTAGCCACTTGCCGCCGCCGAATTGCCTGTGCTAGCGCCGCTGCGCAAGCGGCACGTAGTCCCGGTCTTGTGGACCCGTATAGAGCGCCGACGGCCGGATGATCTTGCCATCGATGCGTTGTTCGATGATGTGCGCCGCCCAGCCGGTGACCCGCGCCATGGCGAAAAGGGGCGTGAACATGCGCGGGCGCACGCCCATCATCCGGTAGAGGACGGCCGAGAACCAGTCGGCGTTGGGGAACATGCGCTTTTCCGCCCACATGACGTCATCGATGCGGCTGGCAATGTCGAACAGCGTCATGTTGTCGCCGTCCTCGCACAGCGCTCGTGCCAAGGGTTTGAGCACCTTGTGGCGCGGGTCGAAGACCGTGTATACCGGGTGGCCGAAGCCCAGGATGATTTCCTGCAACGCCAGCCGGCGCCGGATGTCCGCTTCCGCATCGTCGGCGTCGTGATAGCGCGCCTGGATTTCGTAGGATGCCTCGTTCGCACCGCCATGCTTGGGTCCGCGCAGCGCGCCGATGGCCCCGCTGATGCACGAATAGATGTCCGAACGTGTGCCGGCGATGGTGCGGGCGGTAAACGTGGAGGCGTTGAACTCGTGCTCGGCGTAGAGGATCAGCGAACGGTCCATGCTGCGCACATACAAGTCGGCGGGCGGCTTGCCATGGAGCATGTGCAGGAAGTGCGCGGCGATCGTTTCGTCGTCGGTTTCGGTCTCGATCCGCCTGCCGTTGTGCGACCAGTGGTACCAGTAGAGCAGCATCGACGGAAAAATCGAGATCAGGCGATCGGCGATGTCGCGCGCCCCCGATATGTTCTGGTCCCTCGACTCCGGCAGTATCGTGCCCAGGGTCGAGGTGCCCACGTGCAGCACATCCATCGGATGGGCGGAGGCGGGAAGGTTTTCGAGCACCGGCCGCAATGCCATCGGCAGTCCGCGCAGCGTCTTCAGTTTCTTGCGGTACTGGTTGATCTGGGTCGTCGTCGGCAGGCGCTCGTAGAGCAGCAGATAGGCCACCTCCTCGAATGTGGCGTGCTCGGCGAGGGCCGTGATGTCGTAGCCGCGATAGCGCAGACTGTCGCCGCTGCTGCCGACGATGCAGATTGCCGTGCTGCCCGCAACCACGCCGGAGAGCGCGACCGCCTTCTTCGCCGCCGCCGCCTGAGGTTTGGTGGATTCACCCATGCAGTTTCTCCTGGCCGAACAAGCAGCCGCGCCGGTGCGGGAACGCGCTCCCGCAGAGCCAATCGCGGCTTTCTGCATGCGTCGATGAAAATAAAGTCGCCGCAGCCCCCTACACGGGGTTAACTCTAGCGCAACGCGTGCCGTAGACAAGTCTGGCGTCAATCGATTCGACAGGAGGTCGAATCTCCTGCCGCCGGAAAGTGGATGTTTGCCGAAATGTCGGAATTTCTCCGTTTGTCGCCGGCGAGGCTTCGCGTGGCCGGTCGCCGGCGCATGCGCGCGCGTACCGGAGGCCGTTCACCAGCCTGCGCTGCCCGATTCCATCGATCTGCCGATTTTCGGCGCGAAGCTGATATGGATCATAGGAGCCGCGAGGGGCCGATGCGAGAATCGGACCGGCGATGGCCGATAACGAGGGCAAGTCGATGAACCCGGTGACCGCGTGCGTTGCAGTGCCCGGCGTCGGCGCCGTGGTGCGTGAGGTAGTTGCCCGTCACGGCGGCGATGCACACGAACTGGTGCAGATTCTGCGCGAGGTGCAGGATCGCTGCGACTGGATCTCGCCCGAGGCGATCGATTGTCTGGCCGCCGAACTGCGGGTGCCGCGCACCAAGATCGAAGCGGTGGCGGGCTTCTACTCGTTCTTCTATCTCGTCCCGCGCGGTGCCTACCGCGTACTGTTTTCCGACAACATCACCGACCGGCTGGCCGGCAGCGCAGGGCTGAAGAGCCGGATGTGCCGCAACCTGTGGGTCGAACCGGGCAAGGTCTCGGAAGACGGGGTGGTCAGCGTCGATCTGACTTCGTGCACCGGCATGTGCGACCAGGGTCCGGCAATGCTGGTCAACAACCGGGCGATCACCAGGCTGGACGATGCCCGCGTCGATGCCATCTGCGACCTGATCCGCAATCGCGTTCCGCTCGACGACTGGCCGGCCGAGTATTTTCGCGTCGAAAACAACATCTGCCGGGCCGACATGCTGCTTGGTGCCCCGGTCCCGTCGGGTTCCGCCATCAAGGCAATGGAGACCCGCGGTGCGCCGGGTTTGCTTGAGGAACTGCGCGCATCGAATCTGCGCGGGCGCGGCGGTGCCGGCTTCGACGTGGTGACCAAATGGTCGCTGTGCCGCGCGGCGCCCGGCGCCGAGCATTACGTCGTCTGCAATGCCGACGAAGGCGAGCCGGGCACCTTCAAGGACCGGGTACTGCTGACCGCATGCCCGGATCTGGTGTTTGAAGGCATGACGCTGTGCGCGCGGGCGATCGGCGCGCGCCGCGGCTTTGTGTACCTGCGTGGCGAGTACTGCTATCTGCTCGACTACCTGGAAGGCGTTCTGGCGCGCCGGCGCGCGCAGGGTCTGCTCGGGAAGTCGATCCTTGGCGTTGCCGGATTCGATTTCGACATCGTGTTTCATCTGGGTGCCGGCGCCTATGTGTGCGGCGAGGAGTCGGCGCAGATCGAATCGCTGGAGGGCAAGCGCGGCACCCCGCGCAACCGGCCGCCGTTTCCGGTGACCAGCGGTTACCTCGATCAGCCGACGGTGGTCAACAACGTCGAAACCTTCGCCGCCGCCACCCTGATCGCGCTCAATGGCGGGGCATGGTTCGCTGCGGTGGGCACGCCGCAGTCGACCGGGACCAAGCTGCTCAGTGTGTCGGGCGACTGCGAGCGGCCGGGCATCTACGAGTATCCGTTCGGGGTCAGCGTCGCGCAGGTTCTGGCCGATTGCGGCGCCGGCGACGCCCAGGCGGCGCAGGTGGGCGGGCCGTCCGGCACCTGCATCGATGCGAGTGAGTTCGGCCGGCGCATCGCGTTCGAGGACATTCCGACTGCCGGTGCCTTCATGGTATTCGGCGCGCAGCGCGACATGTTCGACGTGGCGCGCAACTTCACGCGGTTCTTCGCGCACGAGAGTTGCGGCTTCTGCACGCCGTGCCGGGTCGGCACCTCGCTGCTCAACGATCTGATGGACAAACTTGCGCGCGGTCACGGCTCGCCCTACGACTTCGCCGAGATCGAGAAGCTCAACCTGCGCCTGCGCGCGCTTTCGCACTGCGGCCTGGGGCACTCGGCCTGCAACCCGGTGCTCGAGACGATCGCGAAGTTCCGTTCGACCTACGAGCGCCGCCTGGTGCATACCCAGTACGTGCCGGCCTTCGACCTCGACCGCGCACTGGCCGCGGCGCGGCAGATGACCGGACGCGAGGATGCCGGCGCCCACATCGGGGAGGCGACGTGAGCAGTTTCAAATTTGACGGGCGCGAGATTCCGTTCGTCGACGGACAAACCATCCTGCAGGCGGTGCAGGCCGCGGGCCAGGATATCCCGCATCTGTGCTATCACCCGGAGTTCAAGCCGCACGGCTCGTGCAAGCTGTGTTCAGTGCGGATTGGCGAGCGCATGATCGCTTCCTGCACCACGCCCGCGGCCGCAGGCATGAATGTGGAAAGCGACACGCCGGACATCAACGACCAGCGCCGCACGCTGCTGCAGATGCTGTTCGTCGAGGGCAACCACTTTTGCCCCTCGTGCGAAAAGAGCGGCGCCTGCAGGCTGCAGGCGAGCGCCTATGAACTGCAGATGATGTCGCCGCACTATGACCACTTCTTCCCGGACCGGCCGGTCGACGCCTCGCATGAAGACTTCCTGCTCGACACCAATCGCTGCATCCTGTGTTCGCTGTGCGTGCGGGCCAGCCGCGATGTCGACGGCAAGAACGTGTTCGCGTTTTCGGGGCGCGGCATCCACACGCACCTGATCGTCAATGCCAGGTCCGGCCGTCTCGGCGATACCGATTTCGCCGCCGCGGACAAGGCGGCGCAGGTCTGCCCGGTGGGTTGCATCCTGCGCAAGCGGGTGGGCTTCGCGGTGCCGATCGGGCAGCGGCCGTTCGATCCGCCGCCGCAGGGGGAGTGAGCATGGACGCCAAGGCAAAGGTGCGGATCGCGACCACTTCGCTGGCGGGGTGCTTCGGCTGCCACATGTCGTTTCTCGACATCGACGAGCGGCTGTTCGACCTGGTGCGCCTTGTCGACTTCGATCGCTCGCCGCTCACCGACATTAAGACGGTCGGCGACTGCGACGTCGGTCTGATCGAAGGCGGCCTGTGCAATGCCGAAAACGTGCATGTGCTGCGCGAATTCCGTGCGCATTGCCGCATCCTGGTGGCGCTCGGCGCCTGCGCGATCAATGGCGGGTTGCCGGCACAGCGCAATCACCTGCCGCTGGCCGGCGTGCTGCAGGAGGTGTATCAGACCAGCCCCGGCATGGCCGGTGGCATGATTCCGAACGATCCCGAATTGCCGCTGCCGCTGGACAAGGTGCATCCGCTGCATGAAGTGGTGCATGTCGATTACTTCATTCCCGGCTGCCCGCCCTCGGCCGACGCGATCTGGCAGGTGCTCACCGACTTGATCGCCGGACGCGAGCCGGTGCTCGCGCAACGGCTGATCCACTTCGATTGAGGACAACCATGCCAGCCAATCTCGAAACCGCAACCGGCGCCGAAAAACTGCGGCGTGTGGCGATCGATCCGATCTCGCGCGTCGAAGGCCACGGCAAGATCACGCTGCTGCTCGACGAGCACAACCGCGTCCATCAGGTGCGGCTGCACATCGTCGAGTTTCGCGGCTTCGAGAAGTTCATCCAGGGCCGTCCGTACTGGGAAGTGCCGGTGATGGTGCAGCGGCTGTGTGGCATCTGCCCGGTCAGCCACCATCTGGCGGCTTCCAAGGCGCTCGATGTCATCGTCGGCGCGCGTCGCCTGACGCCGACTGCCGAGAAACTGCGCCGCCTGATGCATTACGGCCAGATTCTGCAGTCGCATGCGCTGCATTTCTTCCATCTGTGTTCGCCGGATCTGCTGTTCGGCTTCGACAGCGAGGCGGCGCGACGCAACATCGTCGAGATCGCCGCGCAGCACCCGGAGACAGCAAGAAAGGGCGTGCTGCTGCGCAAGTTCGGCCAGGAGGTGATACGCCACACGGCAGGCAAGCGCATTCACGGCACCGGTTCGGTGCCCGGCGGCGTCAACAAGTCGCTGACCGTCGCCGAGCGCGATGCGCTGCTTGCCGACGCCTACCAGATGGTCCAGTGGAGCCGCGAGGCGGTGGCACTGGTCAAGCAACTGCATGCGCAGCAGCCAGCCCTGTACAACAGCTTCGGCGCGGTGCGCGCCAAGACCGTGTCGCTGGTCGGCCATGGCGGCGAGATGGACCTCTATCACGGCCGGCTGCGCGGGCGCGACGAAAACGGCGCGATCCTGTTCGACGGCGTCGACTACGCCGACTACGGCAAGCTGATCGAGGAACAGGTCAAGCCGTGGAGCTACATGAAGTTCCCCTACCTCAAGTCGTTCGGCGCCGAGACCGGCTGGTACCGCGTCGGGCCGCTGTCGCGGGTGCAGAACTGCGACCTGATCCCCACGCCGCTGGCGGAAATCGAGCGGCGCGAATTCGTCGACTACTGTGGCGGCATGCCGAGCCAGGCGCCGCTGGCCTATCACTGGGCGCGCATGATCGAGATGCTGCACGCGGCCGAGACCATCAAGGACCTGCTGCACGATGACGACGTGCTGGGCAGCGAGCTGACGGTTTGCGGCCCGCGCGCCAGCGAGGGCGTCGGCGTGATCGAGGCGCCGCGCGGCACGCTGATCCACCACTACCGCGTCGATGACGACGACCTGGTCAGCACCTGCAACCTGATCGTCTCCACCACCCACAACAATCAGGCGATGAACGAGTCGGTGCGCGAAGTGGCGCGGCGCTACCTGCACGGCCGTGAAGTCACCGAGCCGCTGCTCAACCACCTCGAAGTCGCCGTGCGAGCTTTCGACCCCTGCCTGTCGTGCGCCACACACGCGCTGGGCAAGATGCCGCTGATCGTCGAACTGCTCGATGTCGACGGCAACACCGTCAGCAGCCTGCGTCGCGACTGATGAAACACGCGCCACTGCTGGTGATCGGCATCGGCAACCCGAGCCGCGGCGACGATGCGCTCGGCCCGGCCTGCATCGAGGCGCTCGAAGCGCATTCGCTGCCGGGCGTCGATCTGCTGACGGATTTCCAGTTGCAGGTCGAACATGTGCTCGATCTCGCGCATCGCCGCCAGGTGGTGTTCGTCGACGCGAGCGTCGGTTGCGCCGGCCCGTTTTCGATCGAGGATGTTCAAGCGGACATGCGTGTCTCGCCGTTGTCGCACGCGCTGTCGCCGGCAGAACTGCTCGGCGTCTATCGTCGGGTGCAGGGCAGCGCGCCGCCGCCGGCCCGGGTGCTGGCGATCCGCGGCTACGAATTCGCGCTCGGCGCGCCGATGACCGACCAGGCGCGCGCCAACCTGCAGGCGGCAGTCTCCTTCCTGGCATCGCAGATGCCGGCTGCCGCCGCGTAGCGACGCCGGTCGTCAAAGGCTGCAGCCGCCCCGGCTGCAAGCCAGGCGGGAAGCCATTTTCGCGACAGGCCAAGCCAGGAGCCGCATGCAGCGGCGGTTCCGAGGCATGCAGGCGCTATCCCGGAGAACCCCAGCAACCACGCGGCTTCCAGGCCGGTCATGGCGCCCGGCGCTGCGTCCCGATTGTTGGCAGATCGGACTTCTGATAACCAATCCTTCTAAGTTTATCGCGCACAGAGTCCTGGAAATGATCTCAAAATGGGCGCCTGTTCAATAGGATGGGAGGGTCCGACGGCTTCGCCAGCAGGCGATCCGACAGGATCGATTCCGCGAGAGACCGATGACCACCATTGCCGCCGAACGCGTGTTGAGCGTTCATCACTGGAACGACACGCTGTTCAGTTTCAAGACCACCCGCGACCAGGGTCTGCGCTTTCACAACGGCCATTTCGTCATGCTCGGTCTGCCGGTCGACGGCCGGCCGCTGCTGCGCGCCTACAGCATCGCCAGCGCGAACTACGAGGAGCATCTCGAATTCTTCAGCATCAAGGTGGCCGACGGGCCGCTCACCTCCCGCCTGCAGCACCTGCGGGCGGGCGACGAGGTCCTGGTCAGCCGCAAGCCCACCGGCACCCTGACGCTGCACGATCTGCTGCCCGGCAAGCACCTCTACATGTTCGCCACCGGCACCGGGCTGGCGCCGTTTCTCAGCATCATCAAGGATCCGGAAACCTACCAGCGCTTCGACAAGGTCGTGCTGGTTCATGGCGTGCGCCACACCAGCGAGCTGGCCTATGCCGATTACATCGCCGGCGAATTGCCGCGCAACGAGTTCTTCGGCGACGAGGTGCGCGAGAAACTGGTCTACTACCCGACCGTCACCCGCGAGCCCTACCGCAACCGCGGCCGGCTCACCGACCTGATCGTCGGCGGCGCGCTATTCGAGGACATCGGTTTGCCGCCGCTCGACCCGGCACGCGACCGCGCGATGATCTGCGGCAGCCCGGGCATGCTCAAGGACACCTGCGCGCTACTGAACGAGCGCGGCTTCACCATCTCGCCGCGCATCGGCGAGCCCGGCGATTACGTGATCGAGCGCGCCTTCGTCGAAAAATAGGCGCAGACCAAGCGCCGACGCAGCGCGCCAGCTGCCGGCGCTACAGCGTCAGCGTGAACGCGTCGACCAGCGCGCCCGGCGTGCGCACCGAGCGCGTGGAACGCGCTTCGTAGGTGTCGCCGTCGGGCACCAGTTCCTGTTCGCGCGTCAGCGCCAACAGGTTCGTGCCGAGGATGCGGTAGATCGAATCGTCGAAGCGCATAACCTGCAGCGGCGCCGTTATGCGGCCGTTCTCGACCCAGAAGCTGGCGAAGCGCGTCATGCCGGTCAGGCGGCAGGCCTGGCGGTCGGAGTAGTTGAGGTACCACAGGTTGCCGATGTAGAGCCCGCGGTCGAGTGATGCGAGCACGTCGGTCTGCGGCAGATCGCCGGCAGCGAGTTCCAGCGAATCCGGCATCTCCTCGGCATTCGCGGCGTTCGACCCGATCGCGTATTCTCGCGCGGTGCGCGGCGAGGTCAGCGTGGCGACCGCGCTGCCGCGCTCGATCAGCATCACCCGGCCGGGTTTGACGAAGCCGTCGGCCTGGAATGACGGTGCCATGCCGTCGGCGACGTTTTCGCAACAGGTGATGGCCGGATTCAGGCTCGCCTCGCCGTCGTGCAGGCGCATCAGCGTGCTCTGGCGCGTGCGCTGCGACTTGGTGCCGAAACCGCCCCAGGCCAGCGCGCCGAGGAATTCGTTCATCGCGGTGGGCGTGAAGTAGGCGCGGTAGCTGCCCGGCTGCAGCGTTCTTGCCGGTTCGGCCAGGCGCACCAGTTGTTCGGCGGCCAGATCGACCTTTGCGGCGAAGCGCGCATCGTCCCAGCGGGTGCCGGCGTAGCTCGACTTCACCGCCCGGTCGGCGCGGTGATAGAAACTCCAGTCGAGTTCGAAGTTCGCCACCTCGTGCCAGTTGCGCTGCCCGAGAGAATTGGCGAAGCCGCGCATGATCGGCCCGGCGGCGTATAGCCCGACCAGGTCGCGCGCCGCGCCGGCAGCGAGCACGCGGTCGATCACCATGCCGGGGTCGGGCAGCGCAGGCGGCAGGCGATGCTCGGTCGAATGCACCTCGGTGGCATAGAGCAGATAGGGGTCGGGCGGCACCTGCGGTAGATCGCGGCGCAGGCGTTCGAGCACCGCGGCGAGCGTTGCCTTGTCCTGCGCCGGATCGCCGCCCAGGCTGGTGCGCAGTTCGATGCGCCGGCCGCCGGCGATCAGGCCGAGCGTGAAGGCGATCTGGCGGATGTTCATCGCCTGGCGCACCGCCGACCTGTTGAAGCGAATGAAGTCCGACTGCTCGGCCGCCAGCCAGGCGGTGGTCACCTCGCCGGCGCGGGTGAGCGACTGCATATGGTCGGCGAGATCGTTGAAGTACGTCTGCATCAGGCTTCTCCGCCGAACACGTCGATGCCCGCGAACTTGCACGCCGGCGCGGCGTGGCCGACGCGGATCACCTGCGACGGTTCGCCCTTGCCGCAAAACGGCGTGCCCATCACCTCGAAAGTCGTCCTGTCGCCGACCATCGCCAGCGAGCGCCAGAAGGTGGCCGAGATGCCGCGATAGTTCGGGTTCTTCACCACTTCGGCGAGCTGACCGTCGCGGATCATGCGGCCGTATTCGCAGCCGAACTGGAACTTGTTGCGCGAATCGTCGATCGACCACGACGCGTTGGTGCGCATCATCACGCCCAGATCGATCGAGGCAATCATGTCCTGCAGGGCGCTGTTGCCCGGTTCGACATTGAGGTTGGCCATGCGGTCGATCGGCGGCCGGTTCCACGAGCAAGCGCGCGAGTTGGCCACGCCGGGCATGCCGGCGCGCGCCTGCGAGATCGCGCCGCCGAGCGGGCGCAGCAGCAGCCCGGCGCGGATGATGTACTCGCGCGCGGCCGGCGAGCCGTCGTCGTCGAAGGCGTAGCTGGCGAACTGCTCGGCGCGGGTCGGATCGAAGGTCACGTCGAGCAGCGGCGAGCCGTACTGGTAGCTGCCGAACATATCCGGCGTGACGAAGCTGGTGCCGGCGAAATTGCGTTCGTCGCCGAGTATCCGGTCGAGTTCCAGCGGATGGCCGATCGATTCGTGGATCTGCAGCATCATCTGGTCGGGCATCAGCAGCACATCCATGCGGCCGCTCGGGCAGTTGGGCGCGGCGAGCAGCTGCAGCGCCTCGTCGGCGACGCGCATCCCGTCGTCGCGGAAGCCGGCATGCTCAAGCACCTCCAGCCCGCCCTGCCGGCAGAAACCGTTGTAGCGGCCGGCGCTGCTGCGCGACTGGGTTTCGCCGCCGGCATGTGCGGTGGCCGAAATCGTCGGCACCAGGTAGTCGAAATGCTGCTCGGCGCGCGCGCCGTCGGCGCTCAGGTAATGCTGGCGCGTCTGCGTGCGCCACAGTCCGGCGTCCCAGTCGACGACGCGATCGTCGATCCGCGTGGCGCGAGACACGTCCATCAGCAGCGAGTAGCGGTCGGCCAGCGACAGGCGTTCGACCTGGTCGCGCACGGTCGACGCGTAGCGGCCCTGCGGGCGCGGCATGGCGATGGCGCTGTAGTCGGCCACCGAGCGGCCGCGCGTGAGTTGCGCATAGCGGCGCGCGCGATCCAGCGCATCGCGCAGCCCGGCGGACGACAGGTCGCTGGTGGCGGCATAGCCGAGGCCGCCGCGCTCGATCACCGTGACCATGGCGCCGCGGTCGAGCGACAGCTTCGGCGGCTCGGCCACGTTCTGCCGCACGGTCAGTTGCTCCGAGCTTTCCTCGACGAAGCGCAGCGCGCAGAAATCCACCGCCGGCGCGGCAGCGAGGAAATCGCGTTCGATCTGTTCGATCAGCATAACGGGCGAGAGGGTCGGATGACAGCGCACGATACAGCAGCGGCGCGTAACGCTCAACGCCGCTGCGCTGACCGGATTCGGAAACGCCCGGCCGGCCAGGAGCCGCATGGGCTGGACCTCTCCGGCTTGCCATGCCCGGAAAGGCGCATGGATAGGGGCTCGTGGCTCGATCGCGGTTTGCGATCATCCCTACCGCGGCGCCGGGCGGCCAGTCGATGCCCGGTTTCATCTCGAACCCGGCCAGCGAGCGGTCGACGTACACTGCATCGGTTCCGCAACCGGTCGCGCTCGATGAATCCCCAGCCTGCCGTATCCCGCCGACTTCTCTACCTGATCGTCTTCATCGAGGGTTTCTGCTCGCTCGGCGCCGAGGTGATCGCGCTGCGCCAGATCGTGCCGCACATGGGCAGTTCGATCGTGGTCACCGCGCCGACCATCGGCTTCTTTCTTCTTGCGCTGGCGCTCGGCTATCACCAGGGGCGCCACGGTCGATCGCGACTACCTCGCGGTGGTGGCGCGGAATTTCCTGATCGCTGCGCTGCTGACCGGTGTCGGGCTGGCCGGCGTCAGCGTCGACCTGATCTTCGATACGCTCGGCGTGCCGGCGCTGGGCTACCTGGTCTTCGTCGGCGCGGTGTTGTGCCCAGTGGCCTGGCTGCTCGGACAGACGGTGCCGATCCTCACCAACCTGTTCGCGCACCAGCGCGCCGGCGCGGCCAGCGGCAATGCGCTCGCCGGGTCGACGCTCGGTTCCTTCCTCGGGTCGCTGCTGCTCTCGCTTGTCATCATGCAGTGGCTCGGGGTTTCCGCGGCGGTCGCCTGCTGCGGGCTGCTGCTGCTGGCCGGCTACCTGATTACCGCGGGCCGGAACTGGCGCGCCGGATCGGTCGCGGCGCTGGGATCGGTGCTCACGCTCGGCACCAACCTGTGGCTGCGCCCGGTGGTCGACACGGCCTACGCCAGCTACGCCGTCGTGCCGGTGGAACTTGCCGGCAGCATCAACCCGCGCGCCTTCAAGAACAACAACTCGGTCGCCTCGCTGGTCGACGAGAGCGAGCCGCCGCACCACGCGCGCTATGTCGATCACATCCGCGCCATCCTGCTCGACGGCCTCGGCTATCGTGGGCGGGAGATTCTGGTGCTCGGCGCCGGCGGCTTCACCCTGTCGCAGCGCGAGCCGGCCAACCGCTACACCTATGTCGACATCGACCCGGCGATCCGCCAGATCGCCGAGCAGCGTTTCCTGCGCGAGCCGGCGCAGGGCGAGTTCATCGCCGACGATGCGCGCCGCTTCGTTCGCCGCAGCGAGCGGAACTTCGACGCCGTGGTGGTCGACGTGTTCAGTTCGCACACCGCGATTCCGGCGCATCTGGCCACACGCGAATTCTGGCAGGACGCCCGCCGCGTGCTGCGCGCCGACGGCGTGTTGATCGCCAACCTGATCCTCGACCCGCAGCTCGCCACGCCTTATGCCCGCAACATGCTGGCCACTATCGAGAGCGTCTGCGGCCGTTGCGCGGTGGAGGTGCTGCAGAGACAGCAGGCGCTTTCCAACGTGGTGGTGAGTTGCCGCAACGCCAGCCCGCCGCAGCCGGCAAGCGTCTACACCGACGAACGCAACGCGACGGATTTCGATCTGGCGCGCTCGCGCTGATCGCGCATGTTGCCGAACGGTGCGCAGCCGGTCATCGAGCGGTGTCGGGCGCCGCCGCAGTGCGCTTGCGTTCGGCCAGACAGGCGAGCAGGGCGGTGTCGAGCGCGCCCTCTGGCGAAGCGCCGGCGGCTTCCGCCATGTAATGCAGCCTGAATGCGGCGGCGGCGGCTTCCGGCCGTGCCACGTCGTAGCCGATGGCCTGCAAGGCAAGCAGGCTGTCGAAGCCGGGCGGGGCGGGCGGGTAGGGCGGCTCGCACCAGAGGCCGAAACCCTGCCGGGCGAGCCGGCGCCAGGGGAAGTGCCGGCTCGGATCGGCCTTGCGCCGCGGCGCCACGTCGGCGTGGCCGAGCACATTGGCGGCGGGAATCGCATAGCGGGCGCGCAGATCCTGCAGCAGCGCGAGCAGGGCGTCGATCTGCGCGTCGGCGAAGGGCTCGTCGCCGTTGTTGTCGAGTTCGATGCCGATCGAGGCCGAATTCAGGTCGCGGTTGCCGCCCCAGTACGAGGCGCCGGCATGCCAGGCGCGTGCCCGCTCGTCGACCAGTTGATAGAGTACGCCGTCGCGCCCGATCAGGTAGTGCGCACTGACCTTGGACAGCGGATCGGTGAGGGTGCGCAGGCCCTGCTCGGCGGTGTCGTTGGTGGTGTGGTGGATGATGACGAAGTTGGGCCGGCGCTCGTCGTAGTTGGGCGAGGCCTGCCACTGGCGGGGCAGCGCGCTGCCGACCGGCGTGCCGGCACAGCCGGCGAGTGCGGCGCAGAATAGGGCGGCGCACAGCCGGGCGGCGACGTCGCACTTCACGGCAGGCCGGCGACCGTCGGGGGCCGAGCGATGCGGGCGCGCGCTCAGAAGCACGCCCGCACGACCCCGCCATCGACCCGCAACGCCGCGCCGTTGGTGGCCGATGACAGCGGGCTGCAGACGAAGGCCACCAGATTGGCGACTTCCTCGGTGGTGGCGAAGCGCTTGATCAGTGAACTGGGTCGCGCGCTCTTGAAGAACTCGCGCTCGAACTCGGCGAACGGCGCGCCGCCCGAGAGTTTGGCGACGAATGCCTCGACGCCGTCGGAATGGGTGGGGCCGGGCAGCACCGCGTTGCAGGTGACGCCGCTGCCGGCGCAGGTCTCGGCGATGCCGCGCGAAACGGCGAGCTGGGCGGTCTTGGTCATGCCGTAGTGGATCATCTCCGGCGGAATCTGGATGCCGCTCTCGCTGCTGATGAAGACGATGCGGCCCCAGCAGTGGCGCTTCATGCCGGTCAGGTAGGCGCGCGACAGGCGCACGCCCGACAGCACGTTGACCTCGAAAAAGCGCCGCCAGTCGTCGTCGGGAATCTCGTCGAACGGCTTCGGTTCGAAAATGCCGAGGTTGTTGACCAGGATGTCGATGTCGGGAAAGCGCTTGACCAGTGCCCCCGCCGTGCCGGCATCCGACAGGTCGCCGGCAAAGGCGAGCAGCTTCGGCCGGGTCACCGATTCCGATATCTTTTCCAGCGCCTGAGCCAGCGATGCTTCGCTGCGGCCATTGACGATCACCTCGGCACCCTCGCGCGCCAGCGCCGTTGCGATGGCCAGACCAATGCCCTTGGTCGAGCCGCTGACCAGTGCGAGTTTGCCGCCGAGTTGCAGGTCCATGATGGTTTACCTCGAAAAAGTGGACGACGGATGCGGCCGGTTTCGACCGGAAGTTTGACGTGGATCAGCGTGTCTAGGCTAAACTATTCCAGAATATTCGGCTTTGTGTGAGACCGGGAGCGGCCATGAGCAAGACCACTACGACCCCAACCAAGAATGCCAACGGCGCGGCGGCGCGCCGCCCTGCGGCCAGGCCGAAGGCCACTGCCGTGGCGCCGACACGCTCGCGGCGCGCGGTGGCCGGCGATATCGCCCCGTCCCGCAGCAAGCAGGGCATCGAGGATTTCGAGGTGGACCAACGGGTCGAGTCCGCAGAAACCGCCAAGCTCGCGGCAGTGCGCGACATGCTGTCGCGCAAGGGCAATGGCGATAGCGCGCATCATGCCAAATCCCTGCGGGCGATTCTCGAAGGTGCCTCGCCTGACGACGCGGCAGCGATCCGCCGCATGCTCGACGCCGAAGGCAAGGCGCTGGAGCAGCCGAAGACAAATCCGGACCAGGAACTGGCGGACGACTGGCGCGAAGGCGGTTATCCGTACAAGAACCTGATGTTGCGCAAGAACTACGAGAAGCAGAAGTACCGCCTGCAGGTCGAGCTGCTGAAACTCCAGGCCTGGGTCAAGGAAAACCGCCAGCGCGTGATCATCCTGTTCGAGGGCCGCGACGCGGCGGGCAAGGGCGGCACCATCAAGCGCTTCATGGAGCACCTGAATCCGCGCGGCGCGCGCGTCGTGGCCCTGGAAAAGCCGACTGAGACCGAGCGCGGCCAGTGGTACTTCCAGCGCTACGTGAATCACCTGCCGACCGCCGGCGAGATCGTGATGTTCGACCGCTCCTGGTACAACCGCGCCGGGGTCGAGCGCGTGATGGGCTTTTGCACCCAGGCCGAGTACGAGGAGTTCATGCGCCAGGCGCCGGAATTCGAGCGGCATCTCGTGCGCAGCGGCGTGCATCTGATCAAGTTCTGGTTCTCGGTCAGCCGCAAGGAACAGCGCCGCCGTTTCAAGGAGCGCGAGGCGCATCCGCTCAAGCAATGGAAGCTGTCGCCGATCGACATGGCTTCGCTCGACAAGTGGGAGGAGTACACCAAGGCCAAGGAGGCGATGTTCTTCGAGACCGACACCGCCGATGCACCGTGGACGGTGCTCAAGTCCGATTGCAAGAAGCGCGCGCGCCTCAATGCGATGCGCTACATCCTGCACAAGCTGCCCTACGCCAACAAGGATCTGTCGACTGTGGGTCCGCTCGACCCGCTGCTGGTCGGCCGCGCCCATGTAGTGTACGAACGCGGCGAGCGGGCCGGTACCGCGATTCTCTAGCAGCGCGCGGCGCCCGGCGCTCAGGCGTCGGTCGAAATCGCCTGGTTGCAGTGATACGGCACGACCAGGACGCCACGCGCATCTGCAATCGCCTCGATGGCGATTTTCGGCGCGGCCGAGCGCACGGTACCGAAGATGGTTGCGAACGAGACATCGGCGGCATCGCGGCCGGTGCCCAGGCGCACGAACCCCATCGGAATTGCCGTGCCCGAGGGGTCGAAAATGTACCAGCGGTCGCCCAGGTAGGCTTCGACATAGGCATGAAAGTCGGTCGGCCCTAGCGCCGGGTCGGCGCCGTAGTCGATGCCGGTGGCAAAGCGCGCCGGAATGTTGACCGCCCGGCACAGCGCGATCATCAGGTGCGCGAAATCGCGGCAGACGCCCACCTGTTCGATCAGCGTATCCACCGCCGACGTGCTGGCCGTCGTGGTGTTCTGGGCGAACTTGACGCGCGCCTGCACCCATTCCTGAATCGCCTTGACCCGGCCGTAGCCCTGCCACAGGTGGCCGAACTCGCGCATCGCCAGCTTGTGCAACCGATCCGACTGACAGTAGCGGCTGGGGTAGATGTAGCCGAGCACCTGCGGCGGCAGCCGGGCGACCGGAACCTCGGGCACGCTCTCCGGCGGCGCCATCCAGTGGGCAAGATCGAGCGTGGCGTCGTAACGCAGCCGCAGATTCCCCGCCCAGGCGGTCAAGCGCAGGTAGCGGTTGCCGGTGGCCGGGTCGACGAACAGCTGCTGTTGCAGGTTCTGATTCAGTTCGAGTCGTTCGTTGACCACCGTCTGGTGGCGGGTATGCGCGGCATGCAGGTTGAGGATGAAATCGCAGCCGGGCTGGGCAATGTCGTAATCGAGTTCGATCGAAAGTTTCAGTCTGACCACTGGGTTCCTTGAGTTGTTGCCGGGGGAAAGCGGCGCGCGATCGGATTGGCCCCGTCGTAGCCGGAAAGCAAAGCCCATTCCCCCGGACCGATGACGTGCCCGTGTTTCACCGCCCGCCCGGCCGGGCGGGCGTGCCCAGAGCCTCAATCTACTCGCTTTCCCGGCCATGCAGCGGAAATTCGCCGCTTGCCGGACGCTGTCGCGGCAGTGCGAAAACGCCAGCCGCTGCGCCGTGCCGGCACCTTCCCCGGGCAGTGGGCACGGGCCGGCGCGTCATTGCAGGGCGGCCGGCGCACCGATCGGCGGCGCCCCACGGCAACGCATCCCGAGGGGCTCACTCGCCCGGCGCAACTCGGCCTACAATCGCCGACACCAACCGGAGACGACGATGCCCGCCACCCGAACCCGCAAACCCGCCGCGAGCGGCACCGGCCGCACGCGCAAGGCCGCCGCGGCTCCCGCGAAGCGCGACGATTCGACGCTGCAGACGCTGGCGCGCGAACTGCGATCATGGACCGATTCGGTGCTCGGCGTTGCCAGCACCGCGGCAATGTCGTTCAACGTCGCCAAGGCGCTGCTGCCGACCAAGCCGGGCCAGCGCAGCGCGCTCGGCCGCGCCGGCGCACTGGTGCGCGGCATGCGCGAGACTGCCGGCCTCTCGCTCAAGGAACTCGGCAAGGCCATCGACATCAAGGATCCGTCGCTGCTCGAAGCGGTGGAAGGCGGCAAGGCCGCGTTGCCGTTCGAGATCATCCTGCGACTGGCGTCGGTGCTGGCGCGCAACGACCCGATTCCGTTTGTCATGAAACTCACGCGCACCAACAACCCGGCGCTGTGGAAGGTGCTCGAGGATCTGGGGATCGGCCGGCTGGTGCTGCAGAGCAGCCGGGAGCGCGAGTTCGCCCACATCTACAGCGTGAACGACAGCGCGCGCCGGCTGTCCGACGAAGGACTTCGCCGCCGTGCTCGACTTCACCCGCTCGGCATTCGCTACCGCAATGGCATTCCGCGACAAGACGCGCAAGGCGCGCGCGGCCAAGGCACCGGAGGCGGACGACTGATCGCACGCCCGGGACGCTATGCGTCGATGCCTTGTTCGGCGGGCACGGCGGCGGCCCGTCTCGATATCCATTTCGCCGCGCCGTCGCCGGCAATCCGCCCGCTCGCCATGCACGCGGTCAGCAGGTAGCCGCCGGTCGGCGCTTCCCAGTCGAGCATTTCGCCGGCGCAGAACACGCCGGGCAGGTCGCGGATCATCAGCGCCTCGTCGAGCCCGTCGAAGCGCACGCCGCCGGCGCTGCTGATCGCTTCGTCGATCGGCCGCGGCGCAATCAGCCGCAATGGGAGCGCCTTGATCGCTGCCGCAAGCCGGCGCGGGTCGGCGTAATCCTGCGCCGGCACGACCTCGCGCAGCAGCGCCGCGCGCACGCCCTTGAGGCCGGTGCGGCTGGCCAGGTGGCTGCCCATCGAGCGCGAGCCGCGCGGGTGGTCGATCTCGTCGATCAGCCGCTGCAGGCTCTTGTCGGGCGCCAGGTCGACTTCGAGTATCGCCACGCCGCTGAGTGCGATTTCGTCGCGCAATCGCGCCGACAGCGCGTAGATCGCGCTGCCTTCGACGCCGTGCCGGGTGACGACGAATTCGCCGATGCGCCCTGAGGCGTCGCCTTGCAACCGCAGTCGCACCGATTTCACCGCCGCGCCGGCATGGTGCGCGCGCAAATGTTCGCTCCACCCGATGTCGAAGCCGCAGTTCGAGGGCGTCAGCGGCGCCACCGCCACGCCGCGTGCCGCCAGCCACGGCACCCAGGCGCCGTCCGAGCCGAGTTTCGCCCAACTGCCGCCGCCGAGCGCCAGCACCACGGCGTCGGCCGCGACGGCGCGCTCGCCCGCAGTGGTCGCGAAGCGCAACGAGCCCTCGCCGGACCAGCCGAGGCAGCGGTGGCGCATGTGAAAGCGCACGCCCTGCGCGCGCAGCCGCCGCAGCCAGGCGCGCATCAGCGGCGCCGCCTTCATGTCGCTCGGGAAAACACGGCCCGAACTGCCGACGAAGGTTTCCGTGCCGAGGCTGTGCGCCCAGTCGCGCAGCGCGTCGGCGCCGAACGTCCGCAGCCACGGTTCGACCTGCGGGCGGCGCGCGCCGTAGCGCGAGGCGAATGCGTCGAAGGGCTCGGCGTGGGTCAGGTTCAGCCCGCCCTTGCCGGCGAGCAGGAACTTGCGCCCGCACGACGGCATCGCGTCGTAGAGGTCGACCCGCAGTCCGGCCGCACTTGCCACCTCGGCCGCCATCAGGCCGGCCGGGCCGCCGCCGACCACCGCCACGCTCCTCAGTTCATCCGCAGGGTTCATGGGGCGACAGTGTAGCCGGCCCGCCCGCTGGCATTCAGGCTGGATTAAGCTGCGCTTGCGTAGACTCGGAGCCGATTCGGCCAACGTCGTCGGAACTCATCCTAATGTACACCGTAAATCCGGCACTCGCGTGGGTCGCCGCAGGCATGCTTGCCGCGATGCTGGTGGCCGTGCCGACCCTGCCCGCGCGCGCCGATGCCGATCACCTTACCGCGCGCCGCCTGCGCGACGGGGGCGAAATCCTGTCGCTGGAACGCATCGCCGAGCGCGCGCATGCCGAAAAGCCGGGCGAGATTCTCGAAACGGAACTTAAGCAAAAGCACGGGCGCTATATTTACGAGATCGAGATTCTCGATGGCGGCGGCCGCGTCTGGGAACTGAAATTCGATGCCCGCAGCGGCGCGCTGATCAAGCTCGAGAAAGAGGACTGAGGATGCGCCTGCTGCTGGTCGAAGACGATGCGCGGCTCGGGCCGCAACTGCGCGCCGCGCTGCAAAGCGCCGGCTACGCGGTCGACCTGTCTACCGACGGCATCGATGCCGAAGCGCTCGGCGACATCGAACCCTATGATCTCGTCGTACTCGATCTCGGCCTGCCCGGCCGCTCGGGCCTCGAGGTGCTGGCCAACTGGCGCCAGCGCGGCAACCGGATTCCGGTGGTGGTGCTGACCGCGCGCGGCAGCTGGCAGGAGAAGGTCGAGGGCTTCAAGGCCGGCGCCGACGACTACGTCGGCAAGCCGTTCCAGTTCGAGGAACTGCTGGCCCGCATCGATGCCGTGGCCAAGCGCGGCCAGGGCGCGGCCGCCGGCCCGTTGTGCGTGGCCGGCGTCACGCTCGACGAGCAGAACCAGTCGCTGATGCTGGCCGACGGCAGCCGCAGCCAGCTCACCGGCATCGAATACCGGCTGCTGCGCTATTTCATGCTGAACCCCGGCCGCGTGCTGTCGAAATCGCGCCTGACCGAACACGTCTATGAATACGATGCCGATCGCGACAGCAACGTGATCGAGGTCTACATCAATCGCCTGCGCCAGAAGCTCGGGCCGGACATCATTCGCACGCTGCGCGGACAGGGCTACATGTTCGGAGAACGCCCCTGATGCGTTCGCTGAAGGGCAGGCTGTCGCTGGGACTGGCGGCCAGTCTGGTCCTGCTGCTCGGGCTGCAATGGTGGGTGGCCAGCCGCGCGATCGAACAGCTGACCACCGACCAGTTGCTGTCGCGCCTGGCGCACGATGGCGAGACCCTGCTGGCCGGCGCCGCTTCGACGCCGCCGGTGCCCTCGCCATCGACGCGGCGCGCATCGACGCGATCTACCAGCGGCCGTTTTCCGGCCACTACTACATCGTCATCGCCGGTGCGCAGCGCCAGCAATCGCGCTCGTTGTGGGACGGCGATCTTGCCATCGAGCCGCTGCCGCCCGGCCAGTGGCGCGAGATCCGCGCGAGCGGGCCGCAGCGCCAGCCGCTGCTGCTGCGGGTGGCCGGCTACAGCCGCCAGCAGCACGATCTGACCATCGCGGTGGCCGAGGATCTGAGCGCGCTCGAAGCCGGCTTGCGCCGTTTCCAGCTCATCTACGGCGCGGTGTCGGCGGCGGTGCTGGCGGCCCTGCTGCTGGTGCAGCGGCTGATCGTCGGCCGTGGCCTGGCGCCGATCGATGCCGTGCGGGAGAATCTGGCGCGCCTGGAGCGCGGCGAGGCCAGCTGCATCGATGCCGCGGCGCCGGCCGAAATCGAGCCGATGATCGTCGAACTCAACCGCCTGCTCGGCACCCTGGACAAGCGCTCGCGCCGCTCGCGCGAGGCGCTCGGCAATCTCGCCCATGCGCTGAAAACCCGGCTGGCGATTCTCACCCAGAGCAGCGAAGCGCCGGCGCTGGCGGCGCATCCGGCGCTGCGCGCCGCGATCGGCGAATCGACCGAGGCGATGCGCCGCATCGTCGAGCGCGAACTCAAACGCGCTCGCCTGGCCGGCTCCGCGATGCCGGGGCAGCGCGTCGACCTCGAAGGCGAAATCGACGTGCTGGTGCGCACGCTCGGCCAACTTTACGCCGGCAAGGCACCCCGCATCACCTCGGCAATCGCGCCCGGCGCGACCTTTGCCGGCGACCGCGAGGATTTACTCGAACTGCTCGGCAACCTGCTCGACAACGCCTGCAAGTGGTGCACGGCGCGCGTCTCATTGACCGTCAGCCATGCCGATTGCCTGGCCTTCACCGTCGAGGACGACGGCCCCGGTTGCGCGACCGACGCGATCGAGGAACTCACCGCGCGCGGCTACCGCGCCGACGAATCGAAGCCCGGCAGCGGGCTCGGTCTGGCGATCGTGCGCGACATCGTCGACAGCTACGACGGCAGCCTGCAGTTCAGCCGCTCCGCCGCGCTAGGCGGCCTGCGAGTCGACGTTCGCCTGCCCACGTCGCAGCGTGCAAATCCGCCGCTGGGCTGACGCCGGCCCAATCGGCAGTCGACGGGCGTGTGCACTGTGCTGCCCTGCGAGATTCTATGTAACGAGTCAAGCGGAAATGAGTAGTGCGGCTGCTTTGTTCTGAGTTTGCGCAAGCTGATGGGCTGAATTGCTGTGGTGGAACCGAACGGAACGGAACGCAAAGCGCTGCATGCCAGCATGGCTGTTGGCGCGAACTGCCGCACCACCAGCCATGCTCAAGCGTATCGACTCTGCGCCGCCTCAAGGGTGCGCTGCGCCAGGCTGCATAAAGCCGCAGCCTGCCCTTGACCCGGCTCCGAGTCACCGAAACCGGCGGACTGGGTCACGATTTACGAGCGTAACCCCCACCCGAGCCGGCGGACTCGGACGGGTGTCGAACATCACGCCTGCCGGTTGCTTTGCCGTCAAGTTGGTTGAGCCGGCCCAGCCGGGCCGACCTTTGCCGGGTCGAAGGGGCTCTGGGTCTTGAACACGGCCCATGCGATGCGCAGCAGTTTGCGGGCGATGATGTTGTAGATGGCGGTAATGGGCAGGCCGCGGGCGGCCAGTGCCTGTTTCATGGACTGGAACGTTTCGCTTCGTGCAGCGGCCATCGCAGCGTTGTAGAGCAACTGGCGCATCAGCGCGGGGCCGCGCTTGGACAACCTGCGCCGCCCGCGCATCGTGCCCGAATCGCAGGCGCGCGGATCGAGCCCGGCGAAGGCCACCAGGGAATCGGAACGGACGAACGCGATGCGGTTGAACAAGTTGGTCAGGTACGCCGCGTTGAGCCAGCCGATGCCCGGGATCGAGCGCAACAGGCGCAGCTGTGCGGCCCCGCCGCTGAGCAAGCCGATCTTGTCGCGGATTTGCCGCTCCACGGCACCGAGCAGCTTGGCATACTGGGCGAGCAGCGCCTTGGCGCTGCGCAGCAGGTCGTGCTGATCGGCCAGGGCCAGGCGTACCTGCTGGCGTGTCTTGACCAGCATGGCGCGGCGCTTGAGCAACACATCGAGTTCGCGCTGCAGCGCCGCTGGCCGCTGCCACGGGTGCAAGTGGGCATGCTCGGCCTGGACATAGCGGGCCAGCACCAGCGCATCGACGCGGTCGGTCTTGCTGCGCAGTCCCACTGCCCGGGCGTAGTGGCGCACGTCGGCCGGGTTGAGCAGATAGCAGCGCAGGCCGGCAGTGTGCGCTGCGCCCAGCAGTGCCTGCTCAAAGCCGCCGCTGGCCTCCACGGCCAGCACGCTGCCCGCCGGCACGCTGCGCACCCACCGTTCGATTTGCGCCGGCTCGTTGGCCAGCGTGCTCACCTGTCCGGCACATCCGATAACCAACTCGGCCTTGGCCACATCGATCCCGATGAACTGCGCGTTCGCTTGCATGGTCGGCTCCTTTGATCGTACGCTGTGAAGCGCTGGGGTGAGAGCAGAACCCACCATGACGCAAGCTCGTTCAATCGGCGGTTGGCTACCCGCAGGTGCGTGCCGCCAGATTCCTCATCGGCGTTCAAGGTGGGGTGGGAAGAGTTCTTTCCGAGTCGGTCAGAATCGCTTCTGCCGATGCCGCATGACGTCCCTCCACCCCAGCGACTCTCCTACTCTCGCAGATCAGTCGCCAACTGCAAACATACGAGCCGCATGGATAGGCGCTCTCCAGCCATGCCGCCTTGAGAGGTCCGTCGCACGCGGTTCTTCGAGAGGTATGCCTCGGGAAGGCCCGGTCGCAGCGAGCCGGCATCCGTCTGCCGCTACCGGGCAGCGCCGCGAACATGGCAATGGAATCGCTGCGTCTTCGGGTTTCCGCACCGCGCTTGGCAAAGTGCGGGGGCATTCATCATCGGTTGGCCAACCGGCCGGCATCGACGCTGGCGTCTCTGGCAGCGATCCCGTCGGTGACCAGGATGGCGCGGAAATCGTTGACGTTGGTCAGTGTCGGGCCGGTGACGATCGAGTCGCCGAGCGCGCCGAAGAAGCCGTGACCGTCGTTGTTGTCCAGGCTTTCGCGCGGATTGAGGCCGAGCGCCCAGGCGCGCGCCAGCGAGTCGGGCGCGAGGTAGGCGCCGGCGGTCTCCTCTAGCCCATCGACGCCGTCGGTGTCGCCGGCCAGCGCGTGGACGTTCGCCTGCCCGTCGAGCGCGATGCCCAGCGCCAGCAGGAATTCGACATTGCGACCGCCGCGCCCCTGCCCGCGCACGGTCACCGTGGTTTCGCCACCGGAGAGCAGCACGCAGGGCCGCGAGAAGGGCTGGCCCCGATTGGCCACCTGCAACGCGATGCCGGCGAACGCCTTGCCGACGTCGCGCGCCTCGCCTTCGATCGCATCGCCGAGGATGTAGGCCGGCAGACCGGCCTCGCGTGCCGCGGCGGCGGCGGCTTCCAGCGCCAGTTGTGGCGTGGCGATCAGGCGCGTTTCGACGCCGGCAAGGCGGGTGTCGCCGGGTTTGACGGACTCGCCGCCGCCGCCCTGCAGGATGTCGAGCACCGGCGGCGGCACCACGATACCGTGGCGGCGGATGATGGCCAGCGCGTCAGCGCAAGTGGTGGGGTCGGCCACCGTGGGGCCGGAGGCGATGTCGATCGGGTTGTCGCCCGGCACGTCGGAAATCAGCAGGTTCAGCACCCGCGCCGGGTGGCAGGCAGCGGCAAGGCGCCCGCCCTTGATCGCCGAGAGGTGGCGGCGCACGCAGTTCATCTCGCTGATGGTCGCGCCCGACTTCAGCAAGGCGCGGCTGACCGCCTGTTCGTCGTCGAGCGTCAGACCGGGCAGCGGCAGGGGCAGCAGCGCAGAACCGCCGCCTGAGATCAGGCACAGCACCAGATCGTCGGCTGTGAGGCCGGCGACGGTCTGCAGCAGGCGCCCGGCTGCGGCGAGGCCGGCGGCGTCGGGAACCGGGTGCGCGGCCTCGACGATCTCGATCCGCCGGCACGGGGCGTTGTAGCCATAGCGGGTGACGACCAGACCGGACAGCTCGCCCGGCCAATGATCTTCGACCGCCTTTGCCATCGCCGCCGAGGCCTTGCCGGCGCCGATCACCACCAGGCGGCCGCCGGGCGCTGCCGGCAAAAACCGGGGAATGCAGTGCGCGGGCTGCGCGGCTTCAACCGCCGCGGCGAACATTTTCTGCAACAACTCGCGAGGATTCATTTTGACGTTCTCCAGCCCGGTTTGGCCCCACCGACAACGGCGTGGGCGAGGTGTTTCTCCCGGCGTGTGTCCGCAGCAACGCTGCCACTGCCCGAACCCGGGCGGATCGAACGCGCCGGCTCGCCGGAAATGTCGCACGATACTCCCGCTGCGCGCGACCCTGTTGTTCAGGCCACCGGCAGGCGCAGCACACGGTAGCCGGCGTCAGGGGCCGGTGCGACAGCGAATCCAGAGCCGGTCTTTGACGCGAGCCGTCAGGCAATGCGCCGTTCTCCGGCAGAGTTTCCCTGCAATGCCGATGCGATAGCCCGTGGCATCGACTCCGCAGTGCGCCCATCCCGCACCGGGTGGCGTATGCTTGAGGTTGTCCGGCAAGCGTGGGAGCGACGAGAGCGATGGAAGGGAAGCGAATCGCCTTGCTGCAGCAGATGCCGCTGTTCGGCGGCATTCGGGAAGATGCACTGGGATTTCTGCTGGACGTTTCGCGCGACGTGAACCGGCCTGCCGGGTCGTTCTTCTTCCAAGAGGGCGAGCCGGGCGAATCGATGTTCGTGCTCGACGCCGGCACGGTAAGCGTGCGCAAGAAGGGAGGGCACGGGGCGCTGCTGCTGAGCCGTCTCGGCCCGGGCGACTGCTTCGGCGAGATGGCGCTGATCGACCTTTCGCCGCGCAGCGCCTCGGTGCAGGCGCTGGAGGACTGCAGCGCCTTCGAGATCTTCGCCGCCAGCCTGCATCAGTTGTACGAGCGCGACCTCGAGCAGTTCGCGCTGATCCAGATGAACATGGCGCGCGAACTCAGTCGCCGCCTGCGCCTCACCGACCAGCGCCTGCTCGGCTGACCGACTGCGCCGCAACCTGCGCCCTGTTTACCGCCGGCTCGTGGTCAAATCGGGCTTGTCCCGCCACCCGAGCCCGCCGTGCTTCGCCTGACCGCTCTTTCCAAGACCCTTCCCGCGCTGGCGCCCGGCCTGCCGCCGCGCCAGTTGCTGTGCGCCATCGATCTCGATCTGGCGCCAGGCGAGTATGTTGCAATCATGGGCCCGTCGGGCTGCGGCAAGTCCACGCTGCTCAACCTGATCGCCGGACTCGACCGGCCGAGCGGCGGGCAGATCGAGCTGGCCGGCCGGAATCTATCCACGCTCGATGACGACGGCCTGACGCGTCTGCGCGCGGCGAAGATGGGCTTCGTCTTCCAGGCCTTCCATGTGCTGCCGCATCTCAACCTGCGCCAGAACGTGGCGCTGCCGCTGGCGCTCAACCGTATCGAAGCGAAGGACACCCGGGTGAACGAGATGCTCGATGCGGTCGGTCTGGCGGCGCGTGCCGGGTCGCGGCCGCGCGAATTGTCGGGCGGCGAATTACAGCGGGTGGCCATCGCCCGCGCGCTGGTGCATCGCCCGGCGCTGGTGCTGGCCGACGAGCCGACCGGCAATCTTGACCCGGAAACCGCGGAGCGCGTCCTCGCCCTGTTGCGCGACTCGATTCGTGCGCACAATGCGATCGGAATTGTCGTCACGCATTCCCGCGCGGCCGCGGCCAGCGCCGATCGCGTGCTGCGGCTCGGCAATGACGGCCGCCTGCACGCGGCGTGATGAACGCGATGCGCGCAATCCTCGCCCGCGCCTTGCTCGGCCATTTAGCGCAGCAACCCGGCCGCGCGCTGATGTCGGTGCTGGCCTTGGCGCTCGGTGTGGCGCTCGGGGTTGCGGTGTCGGTGGTCAATCGCTCGGCGCTCGACGAGTTCGGCCGCGGCTTGCGCACGGTCTCTGGCCAGGCCGATCTCGAAGTGCGCGGCGCGCGCGTCGGCTTCGACGAGTTGCTGTACCCGCAGCTTGCGTTGCGGCCGGAGGTCGAGATTGCCAGCCCGCTGCTCGAGATCGAGGCCCGGGTGCGCGGCGCGGCCAGGGAAGGCGGTGCAGATGCGATCAAACTCATCGGACTCGACCCGCTGCGGGCGATCGCGCTCTCTCCGGCGCTGATTGCACCGCCCGCAGCGCCTGCCGGACGGGGGCAGGAGACTGCGGCGACCGAAACGTCCAGCCTGCCCGATGACGACGTGCTGTTTCTGAGCCCGGCCGCGGCGAGGCGGTTCGCCGTCGCGGTCGGCGACGAAATCGAACTGCAGAGCGGCGCCAGCAGCGCGCGATTTCGCGTCGGCGGACTGTTGCCGGCGGTCGGTGCCGGCCAGATGCTGGCGGTCACCGACATCGCCACCGCGCAATGGCGCTTCGAGCGCCTGGGCGTGCTGACACGCATCGACCTGCGGTTGCGCGAGGGCGTTGCCGCCGCGCCCGCGTTGAACGAGATCGCCGCCGGCCTGCCGCCCGGCGTGGTCGTCGCCACGCCGGCGCAGGCGGAATCGCGGGCGGCGCGGCTGTCGCGCGCCTACCGTGTCAACCTGACGATGCTGGCGCTCATCGCACTGGTGACCGGCGCGTTTCTGGTGTTTTCGGCGCAGGCGCTCAACGTCGTGCGCCGCCGCTCGGAACTGGCATTGCTGCGCGCGATTGGCGTGACGCGCGGCGCGCTGGTGTGCTGGCTGCTGCTGGAAGGCGCGCTGATCGGCGCAATCGGCAGCATGCTCGGCGTCGCGGGCGGCTATGCGCTGGCCGCTGTGGCGCTGCAGTTCATCGGCGGCGATCTTGGCGCCGGCTACTTCCAGGGCGCCCGGCCGCCGCTGGCGTTCGACCCGTGGGGGACCATCGGTTTCGTGGCGCTGGGGATCGCCGCTGCGCTGGCCGGCAGCGCGCTGCCGGCGCGGGAAGCGGCGCGCAGCGATCCGGCTGTGGCACTCAAGAGCGGCGACGTGGCGGACAGCTTCGCTCGCTTGGGACGTCTGGCGCCGGGACTGGCGAGCCTGATGGCGGCCGCGCTGGTGGTCTGGCTGCCACCATTGGGCGGATTGCCGGTGTTCGGCTATGCGGCGATCGCGCTGCTGCTGGTCGGCAGCGTGCTGATCCTGCCCAGACTGGCGCGGCTGCTGTTCGCCCGTCTGCCGCCGGTGCCGCGTGTCGTCTGGCTGTCGCTGGCGATCGAACAGTTGCGCGGCGCGCCGCACCTGGCGACCATCGGTGCGGCCGGGGTGCTGGCATCGGTCGCGCTGGCCGGGGCGATGGCGATCATGGTCGGCTCGTTTCGCCAGTCGGTCGACGTGTGGCTCGGGCAGGTGCTGCCGGCGGACCTCTACCTGCGAGCGGCGCGCGCCGGCGAGAGCGCGCACTTCGAGCCCGCCGAGCAGGCGGCGATTTTGGCGACGCCGGGCGTCATGCGCGTCGACTTCCTGCGCCACCAGAGCCTGCTGCTCGATCCGGCGCTGCCGCAGGTGGCGCTGATCGCGCGGCCGATTCCGGCCGACGTTCCGGAGCGTGCGCTGCCGCTGCTGGCAAGGGTGACGGTGCCCGCCGGTCAGGTCGGCGTGCTGGCCTCGGAAGCGATGCAGGATCTCTACGGCTGGCGGCTCGGCCAGCGCGTGCGCCTGCCGCTCGCCGGGCGCGAGATCGAGGTGGTGGTCGCCGGCATCTGGCGCGACTATGCGCGGCAGCACGGCGCGGTGGCGATCGACCTGGCGACCTATCGCGGGCTTACCGGCGACATGCGCGTCAACGATGCCGGGCTGTGGCTGGCGCCGCAGTCGAGCACCACGCAGGTTGCCGAGGCGCTGCGCGCGCGTCTGCCGGCGGAGGCGATCTAACTGGCCGAGCGGGGCGACATCCGCAAGATCTCGCTCGGCATATTCGATCGCACCTTCGCCGTCACTTACGCGCTGGAGGCGGTGGCGATCGTGATCGGCATCGCCGGTGTGGCGGCGAGCTTTGCCGCGCTGGCGGCAGCGCGGCGGCGCGAGTTCGGCATGCTGCGGCATATCGGCCTGACGCGCGGCGAGATCGCCCGCATGCTGGGTGCGGAAGGTGCGCTGGTGGCGGCGCTCGGTGTGCTGACCGGCTTGACCACCGGTGCGGCGATCAGCCTGATCCTGATCCATGTGGTGAACCGGCAGTCGTTCCACTGGAGCATGGAGGTCGTGGTGCCGTGGGGTACGCTGACGCTGTTCGGCCTGGCGATGACCCTGCTTGCCACCGCGGCGGCCGTGCTGTCGGCGCGCGCCGCGATGCAGGTGGATGCGGTGCGCGCGGTGCGGGAGGACTGGTGATGCGTGCGTTGCTGGCGTCGCTGCTGTGGTCGATCTGCCTGGCGGCGGGCGCGGCCGGCGTCGACTACCCGCCGGTGCGGCAGGACGGTGCGATCGAGCTGCCGGCCGACCACGGCGCGCATCCGGCGTTTCGTGTCGAGTGGTGGTATGTCACCGGCTGGCTCGATGCCGTCGAGGACGGCAAGCCACTGCAGTTGGGTTTCCAGATCACGTTCTTTCGTGTGCGTCCGGGCCTGCAGGAGAACAACCCGAGCCCCTTTGCCGCCCGCCAGGTGCTGTTTGCCCATCCGGCACTGTCCGCTCCGCAGCATGGCCGCCTGCGCCATGCCGAGCGCACGGCGCGCGCCGGCTTCGGGCTGGCGCAGGCCGCGACCGGCGAACTCGATCTGCGCATCGACGACTGGACGATGCGCCGCGAGGCGGGCGCCGATGGCGAAGCGATTCATGCGCATGCGGCCGGGCGCGACTTCTCCTACGACCTGCGCCTTGCGCCGACGCAGCCTGTGCTGCGCAACGGCGTGCGCGGCTTCAGCCAGAAAGCCGCCGACCCGCGTCACGCCAGCCACTACTACAGCCTGCCGCAGCTTGCGGTGAGCGGCCGGGTGCGGCGCGACGGACGGGTACTCGAGGTTACCGGCCGCGCCTGGTTCGACCATGAATGGTCGAGCGAATACCTGCCGGCGGGCGCCAGCGGCTGGGACTGGATCGGCATCAACCTCGACGACGGCGGCGCGCTGATGGCTTTCCGCATGCGCGGTACGGACGGCGCGAGCCTGTGGGCCGGCGGCACGCTGCGCCGCGCCGACGGCAGTGTCGAGACGTTCGCGCCGCAGGCGGTCGCATTCGAGCCGGTGCGCGAGTGGACGAGCCCGCGCACCGGCTCGCGCTATCCGGTCGCGATGCGCGTGCGGCTCGCCACCTCGCGCGGCCCGCTGGTCGGCGAGCTGGCGCCGCTGATCGACGACCAGGAACTCGATTCGCGCCGGAGTACCGGTGCCGTTTATTGGGAAGGCGCGGTGCGCCTGTCGACCGGCGGCAAGGAGGCCGGCCGGGGCTACCTCGAACTTACCGGCTACCGCGAGCGTCTGAGGATGTAATCCGGTCGCTGGCGTGGGCCAAGGGGCGGGCAAATACGCGGGGGGGTTCGGTGTTGATCGAACGCAGTCGACGGCAGGGATCGCGGGGTTGCCTGGCGGAGTGCTTGCGCGGCATTGCGTTGCTCGTGAGCCTGGCCGCACCGGGCGCGGTCTGGCCGCACGGCGGAATTGCAGGATGCCCGGCCGATTTCGCGTCGTTGCGCGCCAGCGCGGAACAGGTGCGCAATCCGACGGTGCGCGCCAGTGCGCTGGAACTGGTCGGGCGCAGCGTCGCCTTGTCGATCTATCGCGCCGGGGGGCTCGACGGTTTTCTGGCGCGCCAGCGGGCGTTGATCGAGGAGTGGCGTGCCTTTCCGCCCGACCCGTCGTTCGAGGACGATCACGCGTCGATGATCGCGCTCTACCAGGGAATGATCGACATCGTCGGCTGCGTGCCGCGCAAGGGCGATCCGCGTCAGCGCGTCGATCGGCAGGACGCCGGCAATCGGCGCTTTGCGGCAGTGGCGGCGATCCGGGCGAGCGGGCGCGACGAGCGCTTTATGGTCGGCTCGGGTGTGCTGGTCAGCCCCTGCCATGTGCTGACCAGCCAGCATGTGGTGTTCGGCGACGGGCCGCCGAACCGCGGCAAGCCGGTGGCTGTGCTGCTGGGCGAAACGCCGGGGTCGCGACGCGACTTCGCCACCCGGTTGGGCGCCGCGGTGGTGGGCTACTCGCACGCCTATTGGCCGGATTCCGCTATCGCTCACGACTGGGTGCTGCTGCGGCTGGCGCAGCGGGTAGACGACGAATACCCGGCCGTCGACCTGCTGCCGCGCGGCGAGCCCGCGCCGGATCGAAGCGAATTCGTGCCCGGCAAGCGCGCGCTCACCGTGGCCGGCTTTCCCGGCGACAAGCTGATCGAGGGCGGCGGCTTCACCGCGCTGTGGCGCCATGCCGGTTGTCACGCGCTGGCGGCGGCCCCGCCGATCGGCGGCTGGGCGACCACCTGTGCGATGAATCCCGGCCAGTCGGGCGGTCCGGTGCTGGCGCCGCGTCCCGCGGCGGACGGGCAGGATCAGGCAGCGCCTGGCTGGCAATTGGTCGGACTGGCCACCGCCATGTCGTCGGTCTCGCGCGGCATCGTCGATCCGGGTGAGACCGACGCGCTGCATGCCAACCTCGTCACGCCGCTGGTCGGCGAGACGCTCGAAGAGATCTACCAGTTGATCGATACTTACAGTTGCGACCGATGATGTCGTAAACGCAGTGTGGCGCACTGCGGCACAGTGCTCGCCGGCAGCGCGTTTTCAACCTCTTTGGGGATCAAGTCATGGGTCGTCCAAGCGGCGGGGCTGGGTGCGTCATGCGGCGGCGCGCGCGCATATGGTCGGTCGGGCTGGGGCTGTGGTGCGCGGCGATCGTCGCCGGACCGGCGTCGGCCTATTCGCCGTGGGTGGATTATGACCTCACGGTCGAACCGCTGATCCGCCCTGTCGCCGATACCGACCGCGTGTCGGCGTTGCGCGCGCAAGCCTATGCGGCCCTGCGCGCCGACGACTGGCGCCACGGCATGAGGGTCAGCCGCGAATGGGCCAACCTCGATCCGGAGGACGATACGCCGTGGGTGTTGCTGGCCTGGGCGCATGCCGAACGCGGCGACTTCGTCAGCGTGGTGGCCGCCTACAATCGGGCGATCGACATCAACCCGCGCCAGCGTCCGCCGGTGTGGCGCAGTCTCGCCGTGGCCTACACCACACTCCAGCGCCACGACTACGCGGTGAGCGCCTATGCGCGGGCCGCAGAGATCAATCCGTCCGAGCCGAACACCTGGTTCGACCTGTGCGAGGCACACCTGCGCAACGCCGAGCCGGCGCAGGCGATCCGCGCCGCGCAGCAGGCGATCCAGCGCGAGGCCGACTACGCCGAAGCCTGGGCCTGCCGCGGCAGCGCGCTGGTGCGCGAGCAGCGCTTGGAGGATGCGCTGATCGCATTCCGCCGGGCGATCGACGGCAAGACGATGGAACCGCGCACCGATCGCGCGGCGTTCTGGCGTTCGCTCGGATGGGTTTATCATCAACTCGATCGTGCCGACGGCGTGCAGGAGGCGGTCGAGGGCATCAGCCGCTGGAGCACCGACGCTGCCGAACGCTTCCGCGAACAGGTCATGGCCGGGCGCGACGATCCGCGCCGCTGAACGCTGTACCAGGCGGTGCGCTGCGGCAGCCCGGCAGGCCGTCGGGCTACACAGCCGGAGCCGCCCTTGCCCGCCCATAACGCCGCCCTGATTCACAGCTTCGCTTGCCGTCTGCGGCGCCAGGCGCTGATGCCCGGCGCAGCGCTGCGGCACGCGATTGCCGCATCCCTGTTGCTCGTCGGCGCGATGGCATTCGCGCAAACGCCGCTCGCCCCCGAAGCCGCCTCCGGCTGGCACGACAAGCCGCTGGTGCATTCGAGCCGACGCATGGTGGTGGCGGCCCATCCGCTGGCGACCGAGGCCGGCCTGGCGATGTTGGCGCGCGGCGGCAACGCGGTCGATGCCGCGATCGCCGCGCAACTGGTGCTCAATCTGGTCGAGCCGCAATCTTCCGGCATCGGCGGCGGCGGCTTCCTGCTGCACTACGCGGCGCGCAGCCGCCGGCTGGACACCTACGACGGCCGCGAGACCGCGCCGGCCGCGGCGGGTGTCGATCTGCTGCTTGGCAGCGATGGCCGTCCGCTCGACTTTCGCACTGCGGTGGTCGGCGGCCGCTCGGTCGGCACGCCGGGGCTGCTGCGGATGCTCGAACTGGCGCACCGCGACCACGGCCGCCTGCCGTGGTCGACGCTGTTCCTGCCGGCGATACGCATCGCCTATGGCGGCTTCGCGGTGTCGCCGCGGCTGGCGCGACTGATCGTGGCCGACGACGCGCTGTGCGGCCAAGCGCCGGCACGCGACTACTTCTGCGACGCGCAGGGGCGGCCGAAACCCGCCGGCACCTGGCTGCGCAATCCGGCCTTCGGCGAGGTGCTGCTGCAGGTCGCCTTCAACGGTGCCGATGCCTTCTACCGCGGCGCTATCGCCGCCGACATCGTGGCGGCGGTGCGCAACCACCCGCGCAACCCGGGCACGCTCGATATGGCGGACTTTGCCGGCTATGCGGCTGTGCTGCGCGAGCCGGTGTGTGCCGCCTATCGCGCCACCTGGCGGGTCTGCGGCATGGCCGCGCCGAGTTCCGGCGGCATCGGCGTGCTGCAGACGCTAGGCCTGCTCGAACGCTTCGACATCGCTGCGCTGCAGCCGCAATCGGCAGCCGCAGTTCATCTGGTCAGCGAGGCCTACCGGCTGGCCTATGCCGATCGCGCGCGCTATGTCGCCGACCCCGCCTTCGTCGCCGTGCCGCAGGCCGGGCTGCTCGATCCGGCCTACCTGCGAGCACGCGCGCAGGCGATCGATCCGCGCCAATCGATGGGCGAGCCGCGGCCCGGCATGCCGGCGGGTGCCGGTGAGCTGCTTGGCGCGGACAGCGCGGCCGATCTGCCGGCGACCACCCACATGGCATCGTCGACGATGCCGGCAACGTGGTGTCGATGACCACTTCGATCGAGTCGGCCTTCGGCGCGAAACTGATGGTGCGCGGCTTCCTGCTCAACAACCAGCTTACCGACTTTTCCTTTGCGCCGGCCGACCGCGACGGGCGGCCGGTTGCCAACCGGGTGGCGGCGGGCAAACGCCCGCGCAGTTCGATGGCGCCGACCATCGTCTTCGACCGCCGGGGCCGCGTGCGCCTGGCGATCGGCTCGCCGGGTGGCGCGGGCATCATCCAGTACGTCACCAAGGTGCTGATCGGCGTGCTCGACTGGCGGCTGGACATCCGCGACGCGATCCGCCTGGGCAACTTCGTTGCCATCGGCGGTGCCGCCACCACGCTGGAGCGCGGCACGCCGCTCGAGGGGCTGGCGCCGGCGCTGGCCCTCCGCGGCCATGCGATCCGCATCGACGAGCAGACCAGCGGCCTGCACGGTTTCACCATCGACTACGCGCCCAACGGCAGGCGCCGCATCGCCGCCGCCGCCGATCCGCGGCGCGAGGGGGTGGCGGCCGGTGCGCTGCCGCTGCGTTCGCCATGAGTGCTGCGGCCGCAATTTGAGGTGCCCGGAGAACCGCATGGATAGGCGTTCTGCAGGCAGGTACGGCCAGGATGTCCAGCCGATGCGGCTCTCAGGGCGGTGCCGGCTGGGAGGTCCGCCGCATGCGGTGTCGCGGCCGGCGGCAAAGCGGAAAATCAGGCCATGAGGTCGTTGCGGATGCGCCGCGACAGCGCATCGAAGCCGATCACCAGCGCGACGATCGCGATCAGGATCGTGGAGAGCCGCCCCCACTGGAACAGCGATACCGCTTCCGAGACCAGCAGCCCGAGGCCGCCGGCGCCGATCAGGCCGAGCACCGTGGAGTCGCGGATGTTGTATTCCCAGATGTAAAGGTGCGACGAGATCAGGCGCGGCAGCACGCCGCGCCAGATGCCGAACAGCAGGGTGTAGACCGGGCCGGCGCCGAGCGCGATGCCCGACTCGAAGGTTTCGCGCTCGATGCTTTCGATCGATTCGGCATAAAGCTTGCCGTAGCTGCCGAGCGAATGGGCGGCGATCGCCAGGATGCCGGCGGTTGCGCCGAGCCCGAGAATGCCGACCAGCAGCAGGCCGAACACCAGCGAGTGGATCGAGCGCGCGACATCGAGGATCAGCTTCGCGGCCAGCGCGAGCGGCCGCGGAAAATTCAGATTGCGCGCGCTCGCCAGTCCCAGCGGAAAGGCGGCCAGCGCGGCGATCAGCGAACCGAGGGTGGCGATGCGAAAGGTGGTCCAGATCGCCGCGCCGAGGCCGCGCAGGAAGCGCGCTTCGGACTCGCGCTGGTTTTCCACCCGCAGCAGACGGCCGTCGTCGGAGCGGTATTCGAGTTGCGGATCGCCGTACCAGAGGTCGAGCAGACTCGGGCGGGCGAGTTCCTGCGCTGTCTTGACCAGGTTCTGCCAGGGCTTGCGGCCGAACGACAGGTCGCCGGCCAGGTAGAGCGATACGCAGCAGGCCGCCACCACGACCGCATAGACGGCAGCGTAACCGCGCAGCCGCAGTGCCCGCCCGAGGCCACCCATCCGCTATTTCTTCAGCGGGGTGAGCTTGCCGGTGGCCAGCCCGGCATCGCGGATCGGCTTGTAAAACGCATCGTCGGATTTGACGAAGCCGGTGTAGTGGGGCGGCAGCAGGTCGGGGCGCGTCTTGAGCGCCGGGCCGACCGCCTCGAGCGCGCCGCGCAGGCTGGCGATCAAAGCGCTGTCTTTGGCCAGATCGGCGCTCACCGCGAAGGCGTCGTTGGGCAGCGGAGCGGAAGTCCATATGATGCGGCTGTCTTCGGCTCGGATCAGGCCCTGTTCGATCATCGCGTTGCGGTTGCGGTTGTAATCGGCGCCGGCATCGAGTTCGCCGCGCGTGACCTGGGTTTCGATCGCCTGGTGTTTGGTGTGGATGAGTTTGCCGAAGTAGGTCTCGGGGTCGATGCCCAGCGTCATCAGGTGGTGCAGCGGAATCAGGTAGCCCGAGGTCGAGCCCTTGTCGCCGAAGGCGAAGGTCTTTCCCTTGAGATCGGCGATGGAGGCGATGCCGCTTTTCGGGTGGGTGACGATGATGGCGAAATACTCGGGCCTGCCGTCGTACAGAACGGTGGCGATGGCCTTTGCCCCGGCCTGGTGATTGGCGAGCACGAAACCCCACGGTCCGAGCAGCGCGATGTCGGTCTCGCCGTTGGCGAGCGACTTGGCCAGCCCCTCCCAGGTGTCGACGGTGCGCAGCACGACCGCGCGCCCGAGCGCCTTCGACAGGTGGTCGGCGAGCGGGCGGTAGGTGGCGTCGTTCTTGTCCTTGTCGGGCTGGAACAGGCCGACGCCGAATTGCAGGGGTGGCGCAGCGGCGGCGGCCACGGGCGTCGACAGCCCGAAACTGATGGCGCAAAGCAGGCAGAGCAGGGGCTTCATGAAATCGGTGTGCTGAGGGTGTATTGGAGGTTGGGTGGGCTCGGTTGCGTTGACCGCGCGCCGCTGCGGATGCTTACTTGCCGGGCCCATGCGTCGAGCGGGATTGGCGAGTACGTGATCGGCGCAACGGCCGGGGACGCGCGGCGCGTTGCGAGCGGCGCGATCAGCGCCGGCAAGCCACGCGTGTTACTGCGTCCAGGGCAGGCCCGCCACTTTCCAGCCGTTGATCACGCGTTGCGACTGTTCGTTGCGATCGCCCTCGACGCCTTCGAGTACGTTGAAGCTGTTCGGGTAGCCTTCGCGCGTCAGCCATTCCGCCGCTTTGTGCGAGCGTTTGCCGGAGCGGCAGATCAGCAGCACAAGATCATCGGGCGCGAGCCGCTCGCGCACCGCGGGCAGGAAGTTGTCGTTGTCGATCCAGGCCGGGTAGCGCTTGATCTCGATTTCGATCGCGCCCGGAATGCGCCCGACCAGCGCGAGTTCTTCGCGCGAGCGGATATCGACCAGTCTGGCCCGCGGATCGTCCTGCAGCAGCGTCCACGCTTCCTCGGGCGTGAGCGCGCCGCGGTAGCTCAGGTGTTCTTCGGCCGCGCGCTGCGCCGCGCGTTCGAGTATCTGTTCGACCCTGTTGCTCATGCTGCCTCCCGGTTTGCGTGGCCTCGGCGCGGCGGCTCGGGCGCATCGCCCGGGGGTTGCCGTCGGGTCGTATCGTAACGCCGGGCAACGGTTTCGGCCAAGCCGCGCGCTGCCGTGCCCGCCCGCGCGGGAAAGCCCCGCCCGGGTCAGCGCGAGGCGACTTTGCCCGGGCGCAACGGGGTCATCGCCGCCTTCGCCAGTTGCTCGTAGATCGAGGGAATCGGCGGCACCACTTCGCCGTGGCGCAGCGGGCGGCGGAACTGGTCGGCGCTGGGCGTGACGGCGCTGTCGAGGTCATCCTCATCGTACTGTTCGATTGTTTTTTTGCTCATCTGCCGGTCCTCATGCTGGGGTCGTAACGTGCCGGTGCCGTCGTGGCGGCTTGCCGATTGTGCGGGGCGGAAGTCTACCAGCCGAAGCGCTTTCGACCAACCAAATTGTCGTGTCGCGCGCAGCGATGTCGCGCCGGGCGGCCGCGGCAGGGGTGCGCAGCGCCGCAAGCGGGCAATCGGCCGGATCGCGAACAACTGCGTCGGCCGCCCCAATCTTCCTCATGGCATGGCGGTTTTGCGCGAACATTCGACAAAACGGCGTCAAGATCATGGATACCGATCGTTCGCTCAATGCCCAGGCGACGCCACCACGCGTGGCACGCGAAGCGGCCGGGCGGATGCGTGTTCTGGTGTGCGAGGACGAGCGCGTCCAGCAAAAAATCCTCGAACAGTACCTCGGCGAACTAGACATCCCTTTTCGGATCGTCGGCAGCGGCGAAGAGGCGGTCGCCGCGGTGCAGGCGGAAGACTTCGACCTGATATTGATGGACCGCGTGCTGCCGGGCATCGACGGTCTCGCGGCCACCCGGCGCATCCGCCAGGTGCTGCAGAAGCAGGCCAAGTGGACGCCGCTTGTCCTGCTGACTTCCCTGGCAGGCGGCAGCGATGTGATCGACGGCCTGCAGGCCGGCGCCGACGACTACCTGACCAAGCCGGTCAGCTTCGAACTGTTCCGTGCCAAGCTGCAGGTGTTCATTCGCCTGTCGTTGCAGGAACGGCTGCTGCGCGATAAGAGCGAGGCGTTGACGCGCTATCGCGACCAGGCCGAGCGCGAGAAGGATTTCGGTATCCATGTTCTGGACGCGATGACCCGCCGCGCGGAACTGCGCGATCCCGAATTGCAGGTCTGGCAGCGGGCGGCCGACCAGCTTTCGGGCGACCTCATCGCCTACCGCAGAACGGCCGATGCGCGCTACCTGCTGCTGGCCGACGCCATGGGCCACGGCCTCAGCGCGGCGTTCGCCACCATCCTGGCGGCCGACCTGTTTTATGCGATGACGGCCAAGCGGTTGCCGATCGTCGACATCGCGGTCGAACTCAACCGCAAACTGGCGACCGTGGTGCCGCCCGGTTATATGGTCAGCGGAGTGCTGGTGCGGGCCGGCGCTTCCGGCATGCAGGTGATCAACGCCGGCATGCCCGCGGTGGCGCTGTTGCGCGGCGACCAGCGGGTGCACGAGTTCAAGTCGATCAACCTGCCGTTCGCCGTGCAGCGCGACGACTGGCAGCCGGTCGACGAATCGTTTGCCGGTCAGTCCGGCGACCGGCTGGTGGCGATGACAGATGGATTGACCGAAACCCTCGGCGAGGCCCTCGCCCGGATTGCCGGCGCGGCCGACATCGTCGCGTATCTCGACGCCGAGGTGCCGCCTCGACGCAAGATCCACGACGACGCGACCGTGGCTGTGCTGACGCAGTAAGCGACCGGCCTGCGCCCCGCGCTGCGTGGCGATCTCGCGGCATGCACGTCGAAACACCGCATGGATAGGCGTTCTCCGCGGTGCATGCCGAAAGAGCCGCGTGCTTGCTGGCTTTCCAGGCCGCTCGTGGGGGAAAAGCGGGTCCGCTCGCGCCCAGCGCGATCTGTGGATTTGAACTGCCGCGCGCATCGCGCGACAATCGACGCCGACATCGCACCAAGCGGGTGAGGGCAAATGCGCAAAACCGGATCACGACCGGCTCGATCGGGTGGTCGCCGAGGCACAACGCAACCAGACGCAGCGCGAGCAGGGTTACCGCGAGCGGGCGCTCAAGATCTATCCGTGGATCTGCGGCCGCTGCGCGCGCGAATTCACCCGCGACAACCTGCAGCAACTCACCGTACATCATCGCAATCACAACCACGACGACAATCCGCCCGATGGCAGCAACTGGGAGTTGCTGTGCCTCTATTGCCACGACAACGAACACGCGCGGTATCTGGATTCCACCGGGCTTGCCGCGGGCGGCGATGCGCCCAAGGCGGCCTCGCACCAGCCCTTCGCCGATCTGAAATCGCTGCTCAAGGGCCGCGGCTGAGCTGCGACCCAGCGCGGGCCGAGGTTACTGCGCCAGCGCCTTGAGCATGTTGAGCAGAACCTGCGGCGGGCGCTGAGGATCGCGCTCGAGGTCGCGCAGCAGCGCGTCGATGGTGGTCGCGCCCGGCAGTCCGGCCCAGGCCGCCATCTGTCCGGCTGTCGGGCTCAGGTAGGCCATGCGCCATGACTCGAAGAGGCGGGCGTCGACCTCGGCCTCGTGGAAGACCTTGACCGAGTGATGCCGCGCATCGGCCGCGATACTGGCCATCAGCTTGCGCACCACGCCGGCGTCGCCTTCGAGGATCTGGAAGAACACCCCGTCGACATAGACCAGCGCGCCGGTGACGTTGTGCAACACGTTGCCGACGCGCGCGTCGGCCAGAATCTCCTGGAGCGCGCCGACCGACATCGGCGCGCTCGCCTGGGAGGAGTACATGATCTGAAACGGCATTTCGATTCTCCCTCGCGCTGATTGGCATGACGCAGCCGCGGCGGATTGCGGCCACCACGCATCAGACATCGCAATCGGCATTTTTGCAAGCCTGCAGGTTGCAACGTGGGGGCATCGGATGGCGAAGCCGGCGCCGGCCGATGATAGAATCGGCCACGACAAGCGAATCGAATTGTCGGGTGCAAGTCTCTTTCGGGCATTGTCGGTCGCCGGTCGATCGAACACACGCAAGCGAGCACATGGGATACGAACTGATCGCGGCCGTCGACCTCGGTTCGAACAGCTTCCGGCTGCAGGTCGGCCGGGTGGTGGACGACCAGATCTATCCGCTGGATGGGCTCAAGGAGTCGGTGCGCCTGGCCGCCGGCCTTACCTCGCAGAAGCTGCTCGACTCGGCCTCCCAACAGCGCGGGGTGGACGCGTTGCGCAAGTTCGCCGAACGCCTGCGCGGGTTCGCGCCGGGTGCGGTGCGCGCGGTGGCCACCAACACCCTGCGGGTGGCCAAGAACGCGCCGCAATTCCTGCTGCAGGCCGAAGCGGCGCTCGGCTTCCCGATCGAAGTGATCGCCGGACGCGAAGAGGCGCGACTGATTTATGTCGGCGTGGCCCACACGCTGCCGGACCCGAAGCTGCAGCAGTTGGTGGTCGATATCGGCGGCGGCTCGACCGAGTTCATCATCGGCCGCAGTTTCGAGCCGCTCGAACTCGAATCGCTGTACATGGGCTGCGTCGGCTTCACCTCGCGCTTCTTTCCCGACGGACGCATCGACAAGCGCGGCATGAAAGAAGCGGAACTGGCCGCACGGACCGAACTGCACGCCATCGTCCACAGCTTTCGCGAAACCGGCTGGGAGGCGGCGGTCGGCTCCTCGGGAACCGCCAAGGCGCTGGTCGATCTGCTCGAACTCAACGGCTTTGCCACCGGCGACATCACGCGCGAGGGGCTCGAAGCCCTGCGTGGCCACATGTTGCGCGCCGGCAGCATGCAAAAGCTGCAACTGGCCGGTCTGCGCGCCGACCGGATTCCGGTGCTGCCCGGCGGTTTCGCCATCATGTCGGCGGTGTTCAAGGAACTGGACATCGAGCGCATGACGTTCTCCGAAGGCGCGCTGCGTCTGGGCGTGCTCTACGACCTGCTCGGCCGCTACCACCATCACGATCTGCGCGATTCGAGCGTGGTCGAGTTCGTCCGCCGCTACCAGGTGGAGGCCGGGCAGGCGCAGCGCGTCGCCGAAACCTCGCGCGCGCTTTTCCTGCAACTCGATCCGCAGGCCGATGCGGGCGAGGACGCCGATGCGCGCATGCTCGACTGGGCCGCCCACCTGCACGAGGTCGGCATCTCGGTGGCGCATTCCAGTTACCACAAGCACAGCGCCTACATCCTCGCCAATGCCGACATGCCGGGCTTCTCGCGCATGGACCAGGGGCGGCTGGCGCGCATCGTTCTCGCCCATCGCGGCAAACTCGAGCGGGTGCAGGCGCTGGCGCCGGACAGCCAGGACTGGAAACTGATCTTCTGCCTGCGCCTGGCGGTGCTGCTCAACCGGGCGCGCGACGATTCGCCGGTTCCGCCGCTGTCGGTGCATGCGGACTCGGCGGATTCGTCGTCGAGGCGCCGGGCGAGTGGCTCGAAGCCTCGCCGCTGACCGCTGCCGCGCTGCAGGAAGAGGAGCGGCAATGGGCGGGCGTCGGCAAGAGCCTGCGCGTGCGCGCTCCGCGCGAAGGAAGTGCGCGGCGCAGCGCACGCTGATCCGCGCATGCAGCCGCCGCGGATCTCGCACGCCGACGAGGCCGCCGCAGGACGAGTGATTCTCTCGGGCAGGTGGACGCTGGCGGAGATCGCGCCCTGCTACGCGCAGTTGGCCGGCGAACTCGCCGCGCAAGGCCGCGACCTGGGCTGGGACCTGACGGCGATCGAGCGCATCGATTCGGTCGGGGCGTCGATGCTGTGGCACGCCTGGGGCGGCCGATTCCCGGCAAGCATCGCGCTGCCTGACGAACGGCGCGCGGTGTTCGAGCGCATCGTTGCCGTGGAACGGCCGGCGGCGGCGGACGCGCCGCGCGATCCGCTGGCCTGGCTGGTCGGCCTCGGCGAACTCGCCCAGTCGTTCTGGCGCAACCTGCTCGGCGTGGTCGCGCTGCTCGGGCGCCTGGTGCTCGATGCCGGCCACCTGCTGCGCCACCCCGGCGATACGCCGTGGCGGGAGATCTCGGCGAATCTCTACAAGGCCGGCGCGTGCGCGCTGCCGGTCACCTCGCTGGTCGCGTTTCTGATCGGCGTGGTGCTGTCCTACCTCTCGGCGCTGCAGCTCAACCGTTTCGGCGCCGACGTCTATATCGTCAATCTGCTCGGCATAGGCATCATCCGCGAACTCGGTCCGGTACTGGTGGCGGTGCTGGTGGCCGGGCGCTCCGGGTCGGCGATGACCGCCCAGCTCGGCGTCATGCGCGTCACCGAGGAGATCGACGCGCTGGCGACGATGGGCGTTTCGCGCTCGCTGCGCCTGGTGTTTCCCAAGGTGCTGGCGCTGGCCATTGCGATGCCCCTGATCACCGCGTGGACCTCCGCCGTGGCGCTGGTCGGCGGGATGGTGGCGGCGCAGATCCAGGTGGACCTTGCCTACGGCTTTTTCATCGAGACCCTGCCCAAGGTCGTGCCGGTGGCCAACGTCTGGATCGGACTGGCCAAGGGTCTGGTGTTCGGCTTTCTGATCGCGCTGCTCGCCTGTCACTTCGGCCTGCAGGTGAAGCCGAACACCGAGAGCCTGTCGTCCAGCACGACGCGCTCGGTGGTGACCGGGATCACCGTGGTGATCCTGGCCGATGCGCTGTTCGCCATCGCCACCCGCCGGATCGGTGTCGGCTGATGGAGGATTCACCGGTCATCGAAGCCAGCGGGGTCGGCACCTGTTTCGGTTCCAACTGGGTGCATCGCGGGCTCGATCTGGTGGTCGAGCGCGGCGAGGTGCTCGCCCTGGTCGGCGGTTCCGGTTCCGGCAAGACCACCTTGCTGCGCCACTTCAACGGCCTGACGCGGCCAAGCGAGGGCAGCGTCAGGCTGTTTGGCGAGCCGCTGTATTCCGGCGATGTGGTGGCCGACCGTGCGCTGCGCCGGCGCTTCGGCATGCTGTTCCAGCAGGGCGCGTTGTTCTCGGCGCTGACGGTGTTCGAGAACGTGGCCTTTCCGCTGCGCGAGTTGCGGCTGCTCGATGCGGATTTGATCCGCGATCTGGTGCATCTGAAGCTCGCCCAGGTCGAACTGCAGGCGGCCGACGGGGCGTGCATGCCGTCCGAGTTGTCCGGCGGGATGGTCAAGCGCGTCGGGCTGGCCCGCGCCCTGGTGCTGGAGCCGGAACTGCTGCTGCTCGACGAGCCCACTGCCGGTCTCGACCCGGATCGCGCCGAAGCCTTCGTCACGCTGATCAAGCAGTTGCACGCCGAACTCGGGCTGACGGTCGTGCTGGTCACCCACGACCTCGATACCCTGGCCGCACTGGCGGCGCACGTTGCCGTGCTGGCCGAGCGGCGTATACTCGCGCATGGTTCTCTGGACGCCATCATGCAGATCGATCACCCTTTCATAAGCGGCTTCTTCGGCTCGCGGCGCAGCCGGATCGCCTTGCAGCGGGGAGGGGCGGGGTCGTGACGGCGATTTGCGCGGCCGCCTTGCGCTGATGGAAAACCGGGCACACGCCATCGCCGCCGGGTTGTTCACGCTCTTGCTCGCGCTCGGCGCGATGACGGCCGTATGGTGGTTTTCGGGCAAGCGCAGCGACACGCGGCAGTTGCAACTGGTATCGGAGCGCAGCATCAGCGGCCTGGCCTCGCAGGCGCAGGTGCGCTTTCGCGGCATCCGTTCGGGCAAGGTCGATCGCATCACCATCGATGGCAACGACCCGCGCCTGATCCTGGTGACGGTGAGCGTGGAAGACTGGCTGCCGATCACCACGGCCACCACGGCCGAGGTCAAGATGCAGGGCGTCACCGGCCTGGCCTTCGTCGAGTTGTCCGACAGCGGCAAGGATGGCACGCCGCTGCCTGAACGCCAGGACGAGGTGCCGCGAATCGCCTTGCGCTCATCCACCTTCGATACCGCCGGCGACGAACTGGCGGGGACGCTGGCGCAGGTCAAGGAACTCGCGCGGCGCGCCAATACGCTGCTCAGCCCGGACAACATCGAGAGCCTCGGCAATACCCTAGCCGCGCTCGAGCTTGCCAGCGCCGAAGCCGGCAAGTCGCTCAAGCAGATGCCCGAGACCATCGCCGCAATCCGCCGCTTCGCCAGCCCGCACAATGCCGAACGAATGGCGAGCCTGATCGCCCATCTCGATCGGGCGGGCCGCGAGACCGGGCCGCTGCTCAAGGAAACGCGCGAACTGGTGGCCGGCATGCAGGCGATCGGCAAGCGGCTGGAATCGATCAGCGGCGAGGTCGGTGGCGAGTTCGCCGGCACCTCGCTGCCGCGGCTCAACGCCTTGCTGCACGATCTGTCGACCAATTCGCGCCAGTTGTCGCGCCTGCTCGCCGATCTGGAACGCTCGCCGCAGCAAGCCTTGCTGGGCCGGCCGGCCGGACCGCCCGGGCCGGGCGAGGCCGGCTTCGCGGTGGCGCGCTAGCGGTGTTCCGGCGCATCCGTAACGGCATGCTTCGATTGGCGGCGGGCGCCTGTGCCGGCTTGCTGCTGGCCGGCTGCATCAACCTCGAAGTGGGCGGCAAGGGCGGGCGGACGGACTTGGCGTATTTCGATCTTGCCGGCGGCGAGGCGGCCGGTCCGGCCGGTTCGACCCCGCGGGCCATCGCGCTGCGCAGCGTCGATGTCTTGGCGCCGACCTGGCTCGACGCGCCGGCCATGCAATACCGGCTCGCCTATGCCGACCCGGCGCGGCGCGCCAGCTTTATCGAGAGCCGCTGGGTGGCGCCGCCGCCGGAACTGTTGCAGCAGGCTCTGCGCCGGCAGTTGTCCGGCGCAGAATCGCGCGGGGCGCCCGGCCCCTGCAGGCTGCAGATCGAAGTGGATGAATTCGTGCAGGTGTTCGATTCGGCGCAGTCGAGCAGCGGCGTGATCGAACTGCGCGCGGCGCTGCTGCTTGGTCGCGCCGACGTTCCGGTCGCGCGCAAGGCATTTCGCACCAGCCGGCCGGCGCCAAGCGCCGATGCGCGCGGCGGGGTCGCGGCGCTGGCTGGCGCAACCGGCGATGTGGCCGGCGCAATTCGCGACTGGCTCGACGCGGCGGGCGGCGATTCGGCAACTGGAGTGGCCAACGCGGCGCGTTGTCGGGCAAACTGAGCGGGTACGCGGCCGCGGATGGCGCAGCGGTGGGCGCAACGGCGGGCGGCGGTTGGCCGGCAAGGCGCCGCAGCCGCCCCCGGACGATGCTCCAAGGCCCAGTATCCATGCGGGTTCCAGGGCATTGCCTGGCGCCCGCGAGAACGCCCGGCAGGCACTTGGCACTGTCGGCATCATGAGGAGGAGAGATGGAAACCAATCCGTATTCGTTTGGGCTGGACAAGACGCCGGCCAACTACGCGGTGCTCACGCCGCTGTCGTTCATCCAGCGCTCGGCCGAGGTTTATCCCGACCGGCTGGCGGTCGTGCACGGGGCGCGCCGTTACACCTGGGCGCAGACTTATGCGCGCGCCAGGCGGCTGGCTTCGGCGCTGGCCCAGCGCGGCATCGGCAAGGGCCACACCGTCGCCGCGTTGCTCAACAACACGCCGGAGATGTACGAAGCGCACTTCGGCGTGCCGATGTGCGGCGCGGTGCTCAACACGCTCAACACGCGGCTCGATGCCGAGGCGATCGGCTTCATGCTCAACCATGGCGAAGCGAAGGTGTTGCTGGTCGATCGCGAGTTCTCGCCGATGGTGTCCAAGGCGCTGGCGTCGATCGAGCGGCCGATCCTGGTGGTCGGCGTGGACGACCCCGAGTACACCGGCCCCGGCGAGCGGCTGGGTTCGATCGACTACGAGCGCTTCATCGCCGCCGGCGACACCAACTATGCCTGGCAGGCGCCGGACGACGAGTGGGACGCAATTTCGCTTAACTACACCTCGGGTACCACCGGCAATCCCAAAGGCGTCGTCTATCACCACCGTGGCGCCTATCTGAATGCCGTGTCGAACATCGTCTCCTGGGGCATGCGGCCGCACTCGGTCTATCTGTGGACGCTGCCGATGTTCCACTGCAACGGCTGGTGCTTTCCCTGGACCATGGCGGCCAACGCCGGCACCAACGTCTGCCTGCGCCGGGTCGAGGCCAAGCCGGTGTTCGATGCCATCCGCGAACACGGCGTCACTCACTACTGCGGGGCGCCGATCGTGCACGCGATGCTGCTCAATGCGCCCGACGAAATGCGCGCCGGCATCAATCACAAGGTCAGCGCGCTGATCGCCGCGGCGCCGCCGCCGGCCGCCGTCATCGAAGGCATGCAGCGCATCGGCTTCGACATCACCCACGTCTACGGTTTGACCGAAACCTATGGTCCGGCCTCGGTGTGCGCCAAGCAACCCGAGTGGGAGGAACTGCCGATCGAGGAGCAGGTGCGCCTGAACGGCCGCCAGGGGGTGCGCTACCACCTGCAGGAAGGCATCACGGTGATGGATCCGCTGACCATGGAGCCGGTGCCGCGTGACGGCGAGACCATGGGCGAGATCATGTTCCGCGGCAACATCACGATGAAGGGCTACCTGAAGAACCCGAGCGCGACCGAGGAGGCCTTCCGCGGCGGCTGGTACCACACCGGCGATCTGGCAGTGTTGCATCCGGATGGCTACGTCAAGATCAAGGACCGCTCCAAGGACGTCATCATTTCCGGCGGCGAGAACATCTCGTCGATCGAGGTCGAGGATGTGCTGTATCGCCACCCGTCGGTGATTGCCGCCGCGGTGGTCGCGCTACCCGATCCGAAATGGGGCGAGGTGCCGTGCGCCTATGTAGAACTCAAGGAAGGCAAGAGCGCAACCGAGGCCGAACTGATCGAACATTGCCGGCAGCATCTGGCGCGCTTCAAGGCGCCCAAGCGGGTGGTGTTCGGGCCGATTCCCAAAACTTCGACCGGCAAGATCCAGAAGTACGTGCTGCGCGAGCGTGCCAAGAGCACCTCGGCCATCGACTAGGCGCAATCATGGACGATAAGGTGAAAGAGTCCACCGCGCAGCCGCTGCTGCTGCGCGAAGATCGCGATGGCATCGCCCGGCTCACGCTCAACCGGCCGCTGCAGTTCAACGCCCTGTCGGTCGACCTGCTCGGCCAACTGCAGGCGGCGATCGACTCGATCGGCAGCGATTCGTCGCTGCGCGTGGTGGTGATCGGCGGCGCCGGCAAGGTGTTCTGTGCCGGGCACGACCTGCGCGAAATGCGCGGAGAAGCGGATATCGACTTCCAGCGTTCGCTCTTCCGGCAGTGCAGCCGGGTGATGCTCGGGCTTGCCGCGCTGCCGCAGCCGGTGATCGCGCGCGTCCATGGCATCGCCACCGCGGCCGGTTGTCAGCTTGTCGCGACGTGCGATCTGGCGATCGCCGCCGATGACACGCGGTTCGCAGTGTCGGGGATCAACCTCGGCCTGTTCTGCGGCACGCCGTCGGTCGCGCTGGTGCGCAACCTCACGCGCAAGAAGGCGTTCGAGATGCTGATGACAGGCGATTTCATCGATGCGCCGACCGCGTTGGCGCACGGGCTGCTCAATCGCATCGTCCCGGCGCCCGAACTGGACGGCGCGGTCGATGCGCTGGCCCGCTCGATCGCCGCCAAGTCGCCGGCCGCCGTGGCTGCCGGCAAGCGCCTGTTCTATCGTCAGGTGGAAATGGGCGTCGAGGCGGCCTACCAGCTTGCCAGCGAAACCATGGCCTGCAACATGATGAACGAGGATGCCATGCAAGGGATCGACGCCTTCATCAATCGGCGCACGACCCGGTAGCGGCGCGGCAGCGGGTCGCGCGGCGATGCAATTCGTCGATACCCACTGCCATCTAGACGCTGCGGAATACGCGGTTGATCGCGATGCGGTGGTGCTCGCGGCGCGGGAAGCAGGGGTCGCGCAGATCGTGGTGCCGGCGGTCGGCCGGGAGAATTTTGCCATCGTCGCCGAACTCGATTCGCGCTACTCCGGCTGCCGCCATGCACTGGGCATTCACCCGATGTACGTCGATCGGGCGTTCGAGAGCGACATCGCGGAACTCGATGCGCTGCTTGCGCGCGGGCAGGCGATCGCGGTGGGCGAGATCGGGCTCGATTTCTTCGTCGACGGTTTCGATGCACAGCGGCAGGGGTGGTTCTTCGCCGAGCAGCTCAAGCTCGCGCAAAAGTACGCCCTGCCGGTGCTGCTGCACATCCGCCGCGCGCAGGATGCGGTGCTCAAGCAGTTGCGGCGGATCGCGGTGCCAGGCGGCATCGCGCATGCGTTCAACGGCAGCCGGCAGCAGGCCGATGCCTTCATCCGTCTCGGCTTCAAGCTCGGCTTCGGCGGCGCGCTGACCTATCCGCGCGCGCTGCGCATCCGCGACCACGCGGCCAGCCTGCCGCTCGATGCAATCGTGCTGGAGACCGACGGGCCGGATATTCCGCCGTCGTTCGCGCCGCGCGGCCGGAACGATCCGGTCAACCTGCCGCGCATCGCCGCCGAACTCGCGCGCCTGCGCGGTCTGCCGCTCGAAGCGCTCGCGCAGGCAACGACCGCCAACGCCGCGGCCGTGCTGCCGCAACTGGCCGCCGGCCTGGAAGCTGCATGAAATGGCGCTCTGCAGGCAGGGCGTGGCAGGGCGTGGCAGGGTGGCGTGGAAAGGGGCCGCGCGGGGCGGGGGGCGTGGCGCCGCGTTGCTCCCCCCGGCGCGGAAAAGCGGCGCCAGGATTTGTAAGCGTGCTTGCAGGGGTGCATCGGAAACGAAATTCCAGCATGCGCGAATTTTTGCCGACGGCAATGGCGCCAGTCCGTGCTGCAGATCGCTCGACCGCGCATCATCTGGCCAGGCAAGTTCCGAGTATCTCCATCAGTTCCGGATGCGCGCCTGCATGGGTCATGAGAGACTTGGCAAGGGTTCGGATAGGGTTGGTCATCCGGGATGGCGCCTGTTTGAAGGCTTCTGTCAGTAGATGGGGTTCGCTCTCGGCCACAAGAGCGCCCAGCACGAGCGCCTGTTGCCGGTCTTTGCTGGCCTTTTCCGGGAAGCCCTTGCGCTGTGTGCTGGCGTAAAGCTTGTGCCAGGCCAAGCGTGCCGCCTGGGGCAGCCTGATTGGTACACAGTGCCCGCCGGCAAGCAACGCGCCGGGGTGCAGTTCTTCGAGAAGATAATCGTAAAATGGCACGGACTGAGCGGCCCAGTCGAGTTCCGGCAGGCGCATGACTGCTCCCAGTGTTTTGCCGGGAGCCAGGATGTCGACGCGCAGACCTTGGACTCCCGGCAGCTTGATCGACGTCGAGGGCGCCGTTGACGGTAGCCCCGGGACCGCGCTGAAAGGCAAGTTGGTCGCCTGCACGGTTTCCAGAAGCGACAGGGGGCTCGCCAGCTTGAGCGTTTGCCTGCGTGCAAGGTCCACATCCAGCGTTCGAGCGCTTGCGGCGATGGCGCCCAATTCGTTCGACCAGGCCATGTAGGCGAGCGTGCCGACCAGCGCGAGGTCCGGGTTGAGGACGCTGCGATTGTGCAACTCGACGAGTACGCGCGCCGTCAGCTTGTCTGCGATCTGGAAGCCCAGTTTGCGCAAGAAGCTGACTTGCCGTGCCACCCATCCGTGAAACTCGATCTGTTCGCGCATTGCGGCCAGGGCCGGTTCATCGTCTTGCTTGCAGACCAGGGTCTCGGAAACTTTCCCAGGGACCGAATAGAACACGCGATACCAATAAGAGTGGCCGGTGCCCGAGCGCAGGGCCAGCGATCCCGGTGTGCCAGGCAGGAGGGATCCGGCCGCCATGACGCGTTCCTTCAGTTCGGCGTATTGAGTGCGAAACGCCAGTTCGTGCGTTCGGAACAGTCGGCCTGGCATCGGTTACCCCATATATTGTGCATTTATGGGGTAAGTATAGCCCGCGACAGTGTCTACCCGGTTGCCTGGCGATTTCTGAGGTGCAACGGGCGCGAATCGCTTCGACGACTGCTGGCAAACTCCTGCGACCATATTCGGCGCTGCGCCATGAATCGGGGCTCGAATGCTCGCGCAACTTACCCCAGCCAACTCGTCAGTCAGAGTGGCACTTTGAATCCGGTCGCGCGGGTCCGTTCAAGGACTCCAATGCCTGCTTTGCGCATGGAATGGACCTCTCCGGTCAGGGTGGCTGCAGAGCGCCATTCCATGCGGGTTGCAGGGCAGGTGCGCGGCGCCGGCTAGCCGCGCGCGGCTGCGCGGCTAGCCGCTGATCAAGGCGAAGATGTCGCTGCGGGCGCGCGGCAGGTCGGTCTCGAAGCGGTCGCAATCCATCAGGCTCTGGCCGAAGACGTAGGCGTAGAGCAGGATGCTGCGGGTGGCGGCTTCCTGTTCCGACATGCCGCGGGCAACGAACAGGCGGCGGGCGCAGCCGAAGCGCACCGCGTCGACTTCCTCGACCACCGCGGCGGCCTGCGGGTCGCGCCGCGCCCAGTCGCGGATCGCCAGCTCGATGCGGATACCCTTGCGGTTGCGGCTGGCGCTGTAGACGGCAAGCAGGTGGTTGAGCTGTTCGCGTTCCTGCCCCGGTTCGCAGCGGCTTTGCTTGACGATGTCGCCGATGCGCCCCTGTTTCCAGAATTCGAGCACCGCGGCGAGCAGGTCGGGCCGGTCGCGAAAGTGCCAGTAAAAGCTGCCCTTGGTCACGCCGAGCGACTTGGCCAGGCTCTCGACCCGCACGCCGGCCACCCCGTGCTCGGCCAGCGTGCCGATGGCCGCCTCGATCCAGGCATCGCGGTCGAGGGCGGTTCTGGCTGCAGGTGTTTCGGCGCGCGGCATAGTTGACCTATCATGTCGGGTGGGCGGGCGCTTGGCGAGGCCTGTCGCCGGCACTTGACAAGCCCCGCGGCCATACGCTACCGTATTGACTCAGTACGGTAGCGTATGGGCATTCTGTGGGAGACTGCCCGGTGTGTCAATCCACATCGAAGGAGAGCCAGGTGAAAGTTCTTGTCCCGGTCAAGCGGGTGATCGACTACAACGTCAAGGCGCGCGTGAAGGCCGATGGTTCGGGCGTCGATCTTGCCAATGTCAAGATGTCGATGAACCCATTCGACGAGATTGCGGTGGAAGAGGCGATTCGTCTGAAGGAAGCGGGTGTGGCCAAGGAAGTGGTGGCCGTATCGTGCGGTGTGGCCGCCTGCCAGGAAACCTTGCGTACCGCGCTGGCGCTCGGTGCCGATCGCGCGATTCTGGTGGAAAGCGATGTCGAGTTGCAGCCGCTGGCGGTGGCCAAGCTGCTCAAGGCGCTGTGCGACAAGGAATCGCCGCAGCTCGTCATCTGCGGCAAGCAGGCCATCGACGACGACGCCAACCAGACCGGCCAGATGCTCGCCGCGCTGCTTGGCTGGGGGCAGGCCACCTTCGCCTCGAAGGTTGTGGTTGCCGACGGCAAGGCCACGGTCACGCGGGAAGTCGACGGCGGCCTGGAAACCCTGAAAGTCTCGCTGCCGGCCGTGGTTACCGGCGACCTGCGGCTCAACGAACCGCGTTACGCGACGCTGCCCAACATCATGAAGGCCAAGAAGAAGCCGCTCGAGACCGTGAAGCCGGCCGATCTGGGAGTCGACGTGACGCCGCGGTTGACCACGCTGAAGGTTGCCGAACCGGCCAAGCGCCAGGCCGGCGAGCGGGTGGCCGACGTGCAGCAACTGGTCGCCAAGCTGCGCAACGAAGCCAAGGTGATTGCGTGAGCGCCGATTCCGTCAAATCGTTCCCGGAGATATTCTGATGCCGATCCTGGTCATTGCAGAACATGACGACGCCGTACTCAAGGCGTCCACCCGCAACACCCTGAGCGCCGCCAAGAAGCTCGGCGGCGACATCCACATGCTGGTTGCCGGCCACGGCTGCGCGGCCGTGGCGCAGGCCGCCGCGGCCCTCGACGGCGTGGCCGGCGTGAAGCTCGCCGACGACCCGCAACTGGCCGCACATACCGCCGAGAGCGTCGCCGCCCTGGTTGTCTCGATGGCCGCGGGTTACAGCCACATCGTCGCGCCGGCCACCACCTTCGGCAAGAATTTCCTGCCGCGGGTCGCGGCGCTGCTCGACGTTGCGCAGATTTCCGACATCGTTGCCGTCGAGGCGCCGGATACCTTCGTGCGCCCGATCTACGCCGGCAACGCGCTGGCCACGGTCAAGTCGTCCGACGCGGTCAAGGTGATCACTGTGCGCACCACCGGGTTCGATGCGGCGGGCGACGGCGGCAGCGCGTCGGTCGCGGCGATCGCGGTTCCGCCGCTGGGCGCCACGACCGATCTGGTCGGACGCGAACTCACCGTGTCGGCGCGTCCGGAACTCGCTGCGGCGAAGATCATCGTCTCCGGCGGCCGGGGCCTGGGCAACAGCGAGAACTACCACAAGGTGCTCGAGCCGCTGGCAGACAAGCTAGGCGCGGCAATGGGCGCCTCGCGTGCCGCGGTCGATGCCGGTTTCGCGCCCAACGACTACCAGGTCGGCCAGACCGGCAAGGTGGTGGCGCCGCAGCTCTATCTTGCGATCGGCATCTCGGGTGCGATCCAGCACCTGGCCGGCATGAAGGATTCCAAGGTGATCGTGGCGATCAACAAGGATGCCGAGGCGCCGATCTTCCAGGTGGCCGACTATGGCCTGGTCGGGGATTTGTTCGAGGTGGTGCCGCAACTGGTGGCGGAACTGGGCTGAGTGCGTGAATTTCCCGTCCGAACTGTTCCCCGGATCGTGGTATGCGGTGGCGCTGCTGCCATGGCTTGCCATGTTCGGCTGGGCGGTTCGGCGGGCGCCATGGAAGCGGCTCGGCGAATCGTCGCAACTGCACGTCTGGCTGGCGATGATCGTGACGCTGATGCTGCTGTGGAGCATGAAGGCCGGCGTCCAGCCCGGCCTGGATTTCCACCTGGTCGGTGCCACGGTGATGACGCTGGCGTTCGGCCCGCAACTGGCGATCGTCGGACTGTCGGTCGTGCTGGCTGCCGCCACGTTCAATGGCGCGGCGGGCTGGAGCGCGTACGCGCTGAATGCGCTGGTGATGATCGTCGTCCCGGTGCTCACCAGCCATGCGATCCTGCGTTTTTCCGAGCGGCGCCTGCCCAACCACTTGTTCGTCTATCTGTTCGTCGCCGCCTTCCTCGGCGCGTCGGCGGTGGTGATGACCATGGGCATGACGTCGATCGCGGTGATGCTGGCGGCGGGCGTCTACCCGGCCGAGTACCTGTTCAGCCAGTATCTGCCCTACATGCTGCTGCTGTGCTTTTCGGAAGGCTGGCTGTCCGGCATGGCAATGACCCTGATGGTGATCTACAAACCCGAATGGGTGGCGACCTTCGACGATAGTCGCTACCTGCTGAACAAGTAGACAAGCCGGGTCCGATCCTGGCCAATCAACGGAGACTCCAATGACCCACTATGCCGCACCGCTGCGCGATATGCAGTTTGTACTTCTGGAACTCGCCGGACTGGAACAACTGGCGCGCTTGCCGGGTTGCGAGGACGCGACGCCGGATACGGTCGAGGCGATTCTCGACGAGGCCGCCCGTTTTGCCGGCGAAGTGCTGTCCCCGCTCAACCGCAGCGGCGACCAGGAAGGCGTGCGCCTCGACGGCGACGTGGTCACCATGCCGGCGGGATTTGCCCATGCGTACCAGCAGTTCGCCGGCAACGGCTGGAACGGGATCGGCTGCGAAGCCGATTTCGGTGGTCAAGGAATGCCAAAGCTTGTCGTCGCCGCGGTGCAGGAGATGTGGAAGTCGGCCAACGTGTCGTTCTCGCTGTGCCCGCTGCTGACCACCGGTGCGATCGAGGCGCTGACGCTGTGCGGATCTGCCGAGCTGAAGGCCGCCTTCCTGCCCAAGATGGTGAGCGGCGAATGGACCGGCACCATGAACCTGACCGAGCCGCAGGCCGGCAGCGACCTCGCCGCGGTACGCACGCGTGCCGAGCCGCAGGCGGACGGGTCGTTCCGCGTCTTCGGGCAGAAGATCTTCATCACCTACGGCGAACACGACATGACGGACAACATCGTCCATCTCGTGCTGGCCCGCACGCCCAATGCGCCCGAGGGCGTCAAGGGGCTGTCGCTGTTCATCGTGCCCAAGTTCCTGGTTAATCCTGATGGCAGCCTGGGCGCACGCAACGATGTGCGTTGCGTCTCGGTCGAGCACAAGCTGGGCATCCATGCCAGCCCGACCTGCGTCATGGCCTACGGCGATGGCGGCGGCGCGGTCGGTTACCTGTGCGGCGAGGAGAATCAGGGCCTTGGCTACATGTTCATCATGATGAACGCCGCCCGCTATGCCGTCGGTCTCGAAGGTGTGGCGCTGGCCGAACGCGCCTATCAGCATGCGCTCAACTATGCCAAAGAGCGGGTGCAAGGGCCGGAAATCGGCAGCCGGACCGGCGCGAAGGTCACCATCATCCATCACCCCGATGTGCGCCGGATGCTGATGATGATGAAGTCGCAGACCGAGGCGATGCGCGCGGTCGCTTACGTCACGGCCGCCGCGCTCGATGCCGCGCGCTGTCACCCCGACGCTGGCGAACGCAAGCGCAGCCAGGCCTTCGCCGAACTGATGATTCCGATCGTCAAAGGCTGGAGCACCGAGATGGCGCAGGATGTCTCGTCGCTCGGCGTGCAGGTGCACGGTGGCATGGGTTTCATCGAGGAAACCGGCGCGGCGCAGCATCTGCGCGATGCGCGGATCACCACCATCTACGAGGGCACGACCGGCATCCAGGCCAACGACCTGATCGGGCGCAAGATCGCCCGCGACGGCGGCGCGACCATACGCGCGGTGATCGGCCTGATGCAGGGGCTCGACGGCCAACTCGCCGAACAGGCGGGCGACGATTTCGCGGCGATACGCCGGGCGTTGTCCGGCGGCGCGCAGGCGCTCTCGCAGGCCGTCGATGCGATCGTCGCGACTTTTGCCAGTGATGCAAGATCGGCTTCGGTCGGCGCGGTGCCGATGCTCAAGCTGTTCGGCATCGTCGCCGGCGGCTGGCAGATGGCACGCGCCGCACTGGCGGCACAGCGTCATCTGGTCACAGGCGAGGGCGAGGCCACCTTCCTGCAGGCGAAGATCGTCACCGCGCGCTTCTATGCCGACCATGTGCTGTCGCAGGCTGGCGGGCTGGCGTATACCGTCGTCAACGGCGCGCCAGGCGCACTGGCGCTGAGCGAAGAGCAATTCTGATCGTCGCCCGATCCGCGGCCTGCCGTCGCTGATTGACGACTGGCCGCGGCCATCGGCGCATGCGGCGCCGCCCGCTATAATTGCCCGGATCCCACGCGCCGGAGGCCACCTTGCCGCATCACCGAAAATTCCTGCATACCAGCTTTTGCCCGATCCGCTGGGGCGACATGGATGCGCAGGGGCATGTCAACAACACCGTGTACTTCCGCTACATGGAGCAGGCGCGCATCGAATGGCTGGAACGCTTCGGCTGGCCGGGCAGCAGCAACGATCCGATGGTGATCGTGACAGTCAACGCGGCGTGCACCTTCCTCGCGCCGCTGACCTACCCGGCAACCGTCGAGACCCGCGTGCTCGCTTCGAAACCGGGGCGATCGAGCGTCGAGACCTGGTACGAAATGCGGGTCGCCGGCGACGATCTGCTGTGCGCCGAGGGCAGCGCAAAGCTGGTCTGGGTGGATGCCGCGAGCGGCAAGTCGCGTCCCTTGCCGGACGATTTGCGCGCGGCCCTGGTCGATTGAACGCGCGCGTTTTCCGGAGGTGACGATGCTGATCGATCGCAATCAATCGATGCTCCTGCTGGTGGATGTGCAGGAGCGCCTGTTGCCGGCCATGCACGAGGCGCAGCGGGTGCTGGACAACACGATCTGGGTCACCCGCGTCGCCCAGCGGCTCGGTGTGCCGGTGGCGGCCAGCGAGCAATACCCGCGCGGCCTCGGCCACACCCACGCCGACCTGCGCGCGTTGCTGACGGCCGAGTGCATCGCCGAGAAACTGCATTTTTCCTGTGTCGCCGCGCAATGCCTGGGGCGGCTGCCGGGCGGCGACCGGCGCCAGGTGGTGCTGTGCGGCATCGAATCGCATGTGTGCGTGCTGCAGACCGCGCTGGAATTGCGCGGCCAGGGCAAGGACGTGTTCCTGCTTGCCGATGCGGTGTCCTCGCGCAAGCCTGCCGACAAGGATCTGGCGCTCGCCCGCATGCGCGACCACGGCGTGGAAATCGTCTCGCGCGAAATGCTCGCGTTCGAGTGGTTGCGCCAGGCCGGCTCGGCCGAATTCAAGGACATCAGCAGCAATTTCGTGCGCTGAGTCGGCTGATGCGGGCGGTGCCGCAGCGGGTGCCGCCGGCGATGCCCCTGGCATTGCAATTCGTGTCGACAGTCCGATTGCGCGTTGAGGGGCAAGGTGAATTCGGCTATGATGCCGATTTCCCGCTGCGGCCTCGCCAGCTGCCAAGATAAATGACCAAGTACGTCTTCGTTACCGGCGGTGTCGTCTCCTCGCTCGGCAAGGGCATAGCGGCTGCCTCGCTCGGGGCGATTCTCGAATCCCGCTCGATCCGCGTCACCCACCTCAAGCTCGATCCGTACATCAACGTCGATCCGGGCACCATGAGCCCGTTCCAGCACGGCGAGGTGTTCGTGACCGAGGATGGCGCGGAGACCGATCTCGATCTCGGGCACTACGAGCGCTTCACCCACGCCAAGATGGGCAAGCGCAACAACTTCACTACCGGGCAAATCTACGACAGCGTGATCAAGAAGGAGCGCCGCGGCGAATACCTCGGCCGCACGGTGCAGGTGATTCCGCATATTACCGACGAGATCAAGCTGCACATCAAGCGCGGTGCCGAGGGCGCCGATGTGGCGATCGTCGAGGTCGGCGGCACGGTGGGCGATATCGAGTCGCTGCCGTTTCTCGAAGCCATCCGCCAGATGGGCATCGAAGAGGGACGGCAGAACACCTGCTTCATGCACCTGACGCTGGTGCCCTACATCGCCGCGGCCGGCGAACTCAAGACCAAGCCGACCCAGCATTCGGTCAAGGAACTGCGCGAGATCGGCATCCAGCCGGACATTCTGCTGTGCCGCTCGGATCGGCCGGTGCCGGCCGAAGATCGCAAGAAGATCGCGCTGTTTACCAACGTGCAGCACGAGGCGGTGATCTCGGTCACCGACTCCGACAGCATCTACAAGATTCCGGCGATGCTGCACGACCAGATGCTCGACGAAATCGTCTGCCACAAGCTGGCGATCCTCGCCCGCGCCGCCGATCTTACGGTGTGGAAGAACATGGTCTCGGCGCTCGAGCGGCCCGAGCAGGAAGTCGATATCGCCTTCGTCGGCAAGTACGTCGATCTGACCGAATCCTACAAATCGCTGACCGAGGCGCTGTCCCACGCCGGCATCCAGACGCGCTCGAAGATCAACATCCATTACATCGACTCGGAGCAGATCGAAAAGGCCGGCGACGGCGGCAAGTCCGCGCTCGACGGCATGGACGGAATCCTGGTTCCCGGCGGCTTCGGCCGGCGCGGTACCGAAGGCAAGATCATGGCGATTCGTCATGCGCGCGAGAACCGGGTGCCTTATCTGGGCATCTGTCTCGGCATGCAGCTTGCCACCATCGAGTTCGCCCGGCATGTTGCCGGGCTCGAGGGTGCCAACAGTACCGAGTTCGATGCCGCAACGCCGCATCCGGTGGTCGCCCTGATTACCGAATGGATGGACCGCGAGGGCCGCATCGAGCGGCGCAGCGAGCAGTCCGATCTGGGCGGCACCATGCGGCTGGGCGCGCAGCGCTGTCCGGTGAAGCCGGGCACCCGCGCGGCGAGCATCTACGGCGTCGAAGTCAACGAACGGCATCGCCATCGCTACGAAGTCAACAATACCTATGTGCCCAAGCTCGAAGCAGTCGGCATGGTGATCTCGGCGCGCACGCCGAACGAGAAGCTGCCGGAGATCATGGAACTGCCGGAGGAGATGCATCCCTGGTTCGTCGGCGTGCAGTTTCACCCCGAGTTCACCTCCAACCCGCGCGACGGCCATCCGCTCTTCACTTCCTATGCGCGCGCCGCGCTCGAGCGCAGGCGCAACGCGGGCGGGCGCAAGAACAAGGTCGTCTCGCTGTGAAGCTGTGCGGTTTCGAAGTCGGCCTGCAGCGGCCGCTGTTCCTGATTGCCGGGCCGTGCGTCGTCGAATCGCGCCAGATGGCGTTCGACACCGCGGGTGCGCTCAAGGAGATGACGAACGACCTGGGTATTCCGTTCATCTACAAGTCGTCCTACGACAAGGCCAACCGCAGCGCGGGAACGAGTTTTCGTGGCCCCGGCATGGACGAAGGGCTGGCGATTCTCGCCGACGTGCGGCGAGAACTCGGCGTGCCGGTGCTGACCGATGTGCATACCGCCGACGAGGCGCCGCGCGTGGCCGCCGTAGTTGACGTGTTGCAGACGCCGGCCTTCCTGTGCCGGCAGACCGATTTCATTCATGCGGTGGCGGCCACCGGCAAGCCGGTCAATATCAAGAAGGGCCAGTTCCTCGCGCCGGGCGACATGAAGAACGTCGTCGCAAAGGCCAGGGAAGCCAATGGCGGCGCCGATACCATCATGGTGTGCGAGCGCGGCGTGTCGTTCGGCTACAACAATCTGGTCTCCGACATGCGCAGCTTGGCGATCATGCGCGAGACCCATTGCCCGGTGGTGTTCGACGCGACGCACTCGGTGCAATTGCCGGGCGGGCAGGGCACCCGCAGCGGCGGCCAGCGCGAGTTCGTGCCGGTGCTGGCGCGGGCGGCGGTGGCAGTCGGGGTGGCCGGCATCTTCATGGAAACGCATCCCAATCCGGCGCAGGCGTTGTCGGATGGCCCCAACGCCTGGCCGCTCGGCAAGATGAAGGCGCTGCTGGCGACGCTTCGGGATCTCGACGCGCTGGTCAAGCGTGCCGGGTTTGCCGAGCACGATGCAGCATGATCACGCATCTGGTGCTGTTCCGGCTCAAGCCCGGCGTCGCCGCGGACGACCCCCGCATCATCCGGCTGCAGGCCGCGATGGCGGCGCTGCCGCAACGGATTGGGTCGATCCGCCAATGGGAATTCGGCGCCAATATCACGGCCGACGCCCAGGCTTGGGATTTCGGGCTGCGCGCGGGGTTCGACACGCAAGATGCGCTGTTCGCCTATTTCGACCATCCGGCACACACGCCGGTGCTCGAACAGTGGAACGATGTTGCCGAACTGGCGTTCGCCGATTTTCAGACCTGACAGTAGAAGCAAACAAACAAGGAACTCAGAATGAGTGCAATCGTAGACGTCGTCGCGCGCGAGATTCTCGATTCGCGCGGCAACCCCACCGTCGAGTGCGACGTGCTGCTCGAGTCGGGCACGATGGGCCGCGCGGCGGTCCCGTCGGGCGCGTCGACCGGCTCGCGCGAGGCGATCGAACTGCGCGACGGCGACACCAGCCGCTACCTCGGCAAGGGCGTGCTGCAGGCGATCGAGAACGTCAACACCGAGATCGCCGAAGCGATCATCGGGCTGGACGCCGAGGAGCAGGCGTTCATCGACAAGACGCTGATCGATCTGGACGGCAGCGACAACAAGTCGCGCCTGGGCGCCAATGCGCTGCTCGCGGTGTCGATGGCGGTGGCCAAAGCCGCCGCCGAAGAAGCCGGTTTGCCGCTTTACCGCTACTTCGGCGGCATGGGTGCGATGTCGATGCCGGTGCCGATGATGAACGTCATCAACGGCGGCGCCCATGCCAACAACAGCCTGGATTTCCAGGAATGCATGATCATGCCGGTCGGTGCCGCGAGCTTTCGCGAGGCGCTGCGCTGCGGCGCCGAGATTTTCCACGCGCTGAAGAAGCTCACCGACAAGAAGGGCTTCCCGACCACGGTCGGCGACGAGGGCGGCTTCGCGCCCAACGTCGGCAGTGCCGAAGAAGCGCTGTCGATGATCCTCGATGCCACCTCTGCCGCCGGCTACGAGCCGGGTCGCGACGTGCTGCTTGCACTCGACTGTGCCGCCTCCGAGTTTTACCGCGACGGACACTATGTACTCGAGGGCGCCGGCATGACACTGAGTTCGGCGCAACTGGTCGACTACCTCGCCACCCTGGCCGACAAGTTCCCGATCGTCAGCATCGAGGACGGCATGGCCGAGAACGACTGGGACGGCTGGAAGCTGCTGACCGAGCGCCTGGGCAGGAAGATCCAGATCGTCGGCGACGATCTGTTCGTCACCAACACGCGCATCCTGCGCGAAGGCATCGCGCAGGGCATCGCCAACTCGATCCTCATCAAGATCAACCAGATCGGCACGCTCTCCGAAACCTTCGCGGCGGTCGATATGGCCAAGCGCGCCGGCTACACCGCGGTGATCTCGCATCGCTCGGGGGAGACCGAGGACAGCACGATTGCCGACATCGCGGTCGGCCTCAATGCCATGCAGATCAAGACCGGCTCGCTCAGCCGCTCCGATCGAATCGCCAAGTACAACCAGTTGCTGCGCATCGAGGAGGATCTCGGCGAGACCGCCAGCTACCCCGGTGTCGGCGCGTTCTACAATCTGCGCAAGTAAGCGCGCGGCCCGGACGTGAGACGCACCGCTACCCTCGTCCTGCTCGCGCTGTTGCTCGGGCTGCAGTGGCCGCTATGGTTCGGCAAGGGCGGCTGGATGCAGGCGCGGCGGGCGGATATCGATGTCACCCAGCAGAAAGAAATCAACGCCCGGCTCGAGCAGCGCAACGCCGGGCTCGACGCCGAAGTGCGCGACCTGAAAACCGGCTATGACGCGATCGAGGAACGCGCGCGTTTCGAACTCGGCCTGACCAAGCCCGGCGAGATCTTCGTCCAGGTGCCGCAGAAGCCGTGATGGCGGCTGGAGGTGCAGAGCGACCCGTCGCCGCGCGGGGTGAACGTGCTGCACGGTCTGGGAGAATCAACGCGCATTCGCGAGGGCGGCCCAGCGTGATCCGACGGCTGACAGGCTATGCACTGGTGCTGCTCGCAGGCGTTGCGATCGGCGGTTTTCTGTTTGCGCGCAGCCTGCCGCGCGCGTTTCTTTCCCTGACGCACTGCGAGCGCAATTGCTATCGGTTGAACGAACTGACCGGACTGCTCACGTCGGTCGGCATACAGCGCGTACCCGCACTGGTGCCGCGCGTCGAACTCGAATCCGACCAGTGCATTGCAATCGATCATCCGTGGCCGGAGCACCGCCCGCACTTCGTGCTGTTCCCCAAGCGTGACATCAAGAGCATCGGTTCCATCGCGCCGGATGACGTGCCCTACGTGCTGGCGTGTCTCGCGATGGTGCGCGAGTTGGCCGAACGTGCCGGCACGCCAAGATATCGCGTGACGACCAATGGGCCGGGCTTTCAGGAAATCGGGTATCTGCACTTCCACTTCGTCACTCGCTGAGTCGCTTGCGCACGACCGTGCGCTGGCCGGTTGCCCGGTGGATCGAACGGGATCCGCCAATCACGCCAGGAGATCCCATGACCGTTCTCTCGCCGATGCGTGCGGAAGCCTATGCCGCGTATCTCGAATCTTCCGTGGCGGGTTATGCCGAAGACAACATTGCGGCGGGGCGTTGGCCCAGGGAGGGCGCCGTCGAGCGATCGCGCGCCAGCTACCTCGAACTGCTGCCGCAGGGGCTGGCGACGCCCGACAACTATCTGTTCGAGATCGTGGCCGACGAGGGCGGCCCGATCGTCGGCGTCATCTGGTTCGCGGTGGAGACCCGGCACGGCGTTCGCACGGCGTTCGTCTACGATCTCGAGATCGAGGCGGCCCATCGGCGCCAGGGCCACGCCAGAGGCGCGTTTCTCGCGCTCGAGCAGCTGGTCGCCGCGCTGGGCCTGTCGAGCATCGGCCTGCATGTCTTCGCCCGGAATCATGCCGCGCAGGCCTTGTACAGCCGCCTCGGCTACGTCGTCACCGGTATCAATATGGTCAAGCGATTTGGCGAACGCGGTTGATCCGCCGGACGCAGCGGACCTTTCCCGTTCCGGCCCGGATTCGCCCGGGCCGAGCAATGCGAACAATGCCTGGCCATGCCAGAGAGCCTCATGGATGGGCGATCTTCAGGTTGCATAGGCCTGGAAGCCAATAACCATGCGGCTCCTGGCGTGGCGAGGTTGCAGAACGCCATCCGGCGCGGCTCCCAGGCCAGTGGTCAGTCGGCGAACAGCGTGCGCCCACCCTCGAAGCGCGGGGCGAAGTAGCGGTTGTCCATGCTCTCGATGCGCACGCGGCCTTTCGACGACGGGGCGTGCACGAAGCGGCCGTCGCCCAGGTAGATGCCGACATGCGAGGCGGCAAAGCCGCGCGTGTTGAAGAACACCAGGTCGCCCGGGCCGAGTTGCTCGCGCGCCACCGGCTGCGCCAGCCGCGCGATCTGCGCGGCATTGTGCGGCAGGCGCAGGCCGGCGGCCTGCTCGTACACGTAGGCGACCATGCCGCTGCAATCGAGGCCGGCCTCCGGGTTGCGTCCGCCAAAGACATAGCCGGTGTCGATCAGCGCCAGCGCGCGCAACACGATTTCCTGCGCGCGGGCGCGCTCGATGCGCCGGCCGCCCGGAAGGCCGGTTGCGGTTTCTACCGAGGGCGCCGACGGCGGTGCCGCGCCGCAGCCGGCGAGCAGGGCGACGACGAGCCCGCAGGCGGCCGGGCGCCAGGCCCGGGCGACCTCAGGCTTCCAGGCGGAACGTGACCGGACCATGGTTGATCAGCGCGACCGCCATGTCGGCGCCGAACACGCCGGTCTGCACATCGGCGCAGCGCGCTCGTGCGTGTGCCACGAGCCGCTCGAAAAGCGTGCGCGCCCGTTCCGGCGCGGCGGCCGACGAGAAACTTGCGCGGGTGCCCTTGCGCGTATCGGCGGCGAGGGTGAACTGCGGCACCAGCAGCAGCCCGCCACCGGTCTCGAGCAGCGAACGGTTCATGCGGTCGGCATCGTCGGCGAAGACGCGGTAGCCCAGCACGCGTTCGGCCAGTCGCGCGGCATTGGCTTCCTCGTCGTCGCGCTCGACGCCGATCAGCGCCAGCAGGCCGCTGCCGATCTGCCCGACGTTCCGGTCCTCGACGCGCACGCTGGCCTCGCTGACGCGCTGGATCAGCGCGATCATTTCTTCGGCGACGCCTTGCTCGGCAGGCTGCGGCAATTGCGATAAGTGGGGCCGCCGGGCAGATCGAGAACCGCGCCATCGCCCTTGGCAGACAATGTCATCTTGCCGTCCGAGTATCTGGCGCCGGAGGCGGACGAGACTTGCCGGAGCAGGTCGCTGTAGCCGCTGCGCTCGACCAGTGCGCGCGTGCCGCCGGCCTGGTAGGTCACGCCGAAATCGAAGCCGTTCTCGCAGCGATAGCGGATGTACTGGTCGACCAATTGTCTGGCCGTGGAAGGAGGCGCGGAACCGGGCACCGGCGCGGTCGGGGCGCTCGGCGGCGCGGGGGGCGGTGGCGCTGCCGGGGCCGGGGCCGAAGGTTTGGGCTGGCTGGTTGTGCCACAGCCGGCCAGCAACAACGCGCAAAGCGCCGAAGCCGCTGCGGCGCGCAGGGAAATGAACATCTCTACTCCCGATGCGTGACGCGCGCAGGCGTCACTCCACCGGCAATTCTATCTGACCGGTGATGTTGACCGTCAGCAGGGTGTCGCCGGCCTCGACCGGCATCGGTGCGGCCGCGGCGGACATCATCTTCGATTGTTCCATCATATAGACGGGCGGCCGTCCGCCGCCGCCGGCATTGATCGACATCTGCCGCAAGCGGAAGGTCTTGTTCATTGCCTTGGCGATCAACGCCGCCCGGGCCTGAAAGGCGGCGATCGCCTCGAGCGTGGCGTCGTCTTCGGCCGTCTTGCGGGTTTCCGGGGCGGGCAGCAGGGTCAGTTGTCCGATTGCCAGCGTGGCCTGCAGCTTGCCCAGCAAATCGGAGAGTGCCGCCGTGTCGCGCGATTCGAGCAGGAGTTCGCTGCGCATGCGCCAGGCCTCGATGCTGCGACCGTTCTTGCTGTAGACCGGCGAGGTCGACGTGGCGCCGGACTGGGCCTTGACGGCAGGGTACGACTTGGCGCTTTGCAGCCCGCCCGCTATGGCCCGATTGACGCGCCGGGCAAGCTCGCCGGCATTGGCGTCCTGCGCCTCGAAGTAGGCGCTGGCGCGGGCCAGATCGTTGGGCGCGCTGCGGCTGGCATCGGCCGCCAGGTCGACCAGCGTGACCTGGGCGCGGGTGACCGGCTCGGCCGGCGCGGTCCCGGGGAACATCAGCGACAGGGCAAGCAGGGGCAGCGGGAATCGGCGGCCTGCGGATGCGATGCAAAACATTGGGAGATCTCCGATTGGTCCGGTACGAGCACGCGCCGGCACATCCCGCGCGGCGGACGGCGGCGCTGCCGCGCCAGGATCATGTGCGCCGGGCGATCACCGGGTCACGGCCAGGGGCGCAGGTTCCTGGCGAAATTCGCGGCGGTCTCGACGTAATGCTGCGCGCTGCGACGCAACCCGGCGGCATCGGCGTCGCTGAGCTGTCGCACGATCTTGGCCGGCGAGCCGACGACCAGCGAGCGGTCAGGAATGACCATGCGTTCGGGAACCAGCGCATTGGCGCCGATCAGGCACTCGCGCCCGATCACCGCATGGTTGAGGACCACCGCGTTGATGCCGATCAGCGATCCGTCGCCGATGGTGCAGCCATGGATCATCGCCAGATGGCCGATGGTGACGTGCTTGCCGATCGTCAGTATGACACCGGCGTCGGTGTGCAGCACGCTGCCGTCCTGCACATTGCTGCCTTCGCCGACGATCAGCCAGTCGTTGTCGCCGCGCGCCACCACGTTGTACCAGAGGCTGGCATGGCGCTGCAGTTCGACCGTGCCGATTACCGTGGCATTGGGAGCGACCCAGCTTTCCGGGTCGATTTTCGGCGTTCGTTCACCCAGTGAATGAATCATGATGGTTGGCCTCGCACAGGAATGTCCGGATTCTACGCCGCGTCGGCGGCGTAGTCGTCGATCGGTACGCAGGCGCAGAACAGGTGGCGGTCGCCATACACGTCGTCGATACGATTGACCGACGGCCAGAACTTGTTCTGCGCGACCCACGGCAGCGGAAAGGCCGCCTGCTCGCGGCTGTAGGCGCGCGACCAGCCGGCATCGGCGATGTCGGCCTGGGTGTGCGGTGCGTGATGCAGCGGACTGTCCTCGCGGGTCCACTCGCCGCACTCGACCCGGCGAATCTCGGCGCGGATCGCGATCATCGCCTCGACGAAGCGGTCGAGTTCGGCCCTGGATTCCGATTCGGTCGGCTCGATCATGATGGTGCCGGCCACCGGGAACGACATGGTGGGCGCGTGGAAGCCGTAATCCATCAGCCGCTTGGCGATATCCACTTCGGTGATGCCGGTTGCCGTCTTGAGCGGACGGATATCCAGGATGCATTCGTGCGCCACGCGTCCCTGCGATCCGCGGTAGAGCACCGGGTAGTGCGGCGCGAGCCGCGCCGCGATGTAGTTGGCGTTGAGGATCGCGACTTCGGTGGCGTGCGTCAGGCCGGCGCCGCCCATCATCGTGATGTACATCCACGAGATCGGCAGGATCGATGCCGAACCCCACGGCGCCGCGCTGACCGCGCCCGCCCGCTGCGCGCTCGGCGCCATCACGTGGTCGGCCATGTAGGGCGCCAGGTGCGCCTTGAGGCCGATCGGCCCCATGCCGGGACCGCCGCCGCCGTGCGGAATGCAGAAGGTCTTGTGCAGGTTCATGTGCGAGACATCTGCGCCGATGAACGCCGGCGAGGTCAGGCCGACCTGTGCATTGAGGTTGGCGCCGTCCATGTACACCTGGCCGCCGTGCTGGTGGATCACGTCGCAGATTTCCCGGACCGCCTCTTCGAACACGCCGTGGGTCGATGGGTAGGTGATCATCAGGCAGCCGAGTTTCGCGGCGTGCAGGGCGGCCTTGGCGCGCAGGTCGGCAAGATCGACGTTGCCGCGCTCGTCGCATTCGACCACCACCACCTGCATGCCGGCCATGTGGGCGGTTGCCGGGTTGGTGCCGTGGGCAGAGCGCGGAATCAGGCAGACGTCGCGTTGCGACTCGCCGCGGCTGGCGTGGTAGTTGCGGATCGCCAGCAGGCCGGCATATTCGCCCTGCGCGCCGGAATTGGGCTGCATGCAGATGGCGTCGAAGCCGGTGATCGCCTTGAGCTGGTCGGCCAGCCCGTCGATCATTTCGCGGTAGCCGGACGTCTGTTCGGCAGGCGCAAACGGATGCACGTTGGCGAACTCCGGCCAGGTGACCGGAATCATCTCGCTGGTGGCATTGAGCTTCATGGTGCAGGAGCCGAGCGAGATCATCGAGTGGTCGAGCGCGAGGTCGCGGTTCTGCAGCTTCTTCAGGTAGCGCAGCATCTCGTGCTCGGTGTGATGGCTGTTGAACACCGGGTGCGCGAGAATGGCGTCGCGGCGGCGCAGGTCGGCCGGAATCGCACCGCCGCGCGCCGCGATCCGGGCATCCAGCGCATCGATGTCGCCCTGTGCGTCGAAGGCGTTCAATACCGCGAGTACATCCTCGCGTGTGCTGGTTTCGTCGAGCGACATGGCCAGCCGGGTGGCCGATACCTGGAGCAGGTTGTAGCCGGCCGCCAGCGCCGCCTGGTAGATGGAGGCGGTACGCGGCCCGGTTTCGACCTCGATGGTGTCGAAGAACCCGAAATCGTGCATCGTGAATCCGGCCTGCTGCAGGCCGAGCGCGAGCACGGCGGTGAGCCGGTGTACCCGTTCTGCGATGATCCGCAAACCGGCCGGGCCGTGGTAGACCGCGTACATGCCGGCCATGTTGGCGAGCAGCACCTGCGAGGTGCAGATGTTCGAATTGGCCTTCTCGCGGCGGATATGCTGTTCGCGTGTCTGCAAGGCCATGCGCAGCGCGGTCTTGCCGCGGACGTCCTTGGATACGCCGATGATCCGGCCGGGCGTGGCGCGGGCATAGGCCTCGCGCGTGGCGAAGAAGGCGGCATGCGGACCGCCGAAACCCAGCGGCACGCCGAAACGCTGCGCCGAGCCGAGCGCGATGTCCGCACCCATTTCCCCGGGTGACTTGAGCAGCACCAACGCCAGCAGATCGCTCGCCACCGCGACAATGCCGCCCTGCGCCTTGATCGCGGCGATCGGCTGCGTCAGATCGGCAATCGCACCTTGCGCGTTCGGGTATTGCAGCAGCGCGCCGAAGACGTTCTGGGCGGCAGCTTCGCCTGCAGGTCCGAATACCAGCTCGAAGCCGAAAAATGCCGCTCGGGTGCGCACTACGTCGATGGTCTGCGGAAAGGCGGCCTCGTCCACGAAGAACCGGTTCGACGCCGACTTGCTGACCCGCCGTGCCATGGTCATCGCTTCGGCGGCGGCGGTGGCCTCGTCGAGCAGCGAGGCGTTGGCCAGTTCGAGGCCGGTCAGGTCGATGACCATCTGCTGCCAGTTGAGCAGGGCTTCCAGCCGGCCCTGCGCGATCTCGGCCTGGTAGGGCGTGTACGCGGTGTACCAGCCGGGATTCTCCATGACGTTGCGCAGGATCACCGCCGGCGTGATCGTGCCGTAGTAGCCGAGGCCGATCAGCGACCTGACGACGCGGTTCTTTGCGGCGATGGCGCGCAGATCGGCCAGCGCCGCGTGCTCTGCACGGGGCGCGCCGAGGCGCAGCGGATGGTCGCGCCGGATCGATGCCGGTACTGTCTGGGCAATCAGCGCGTCAAGGGAGGGCGCGCCGATCGCGCGGAGCATTTCGGCGATATCGGCGGCGCCGGGACCGATATGGCGGCCGGCGAACGCGTCGTGCTGTTCGAGCAACGCGAGCGGCAGGGTATTCGGCAATGCGGAAACCGGAGGGAGTGCGATCGCTCATGGTCGGAATCGATGCCTGGTTCAGGTTGGCGGAACTTCGGCCTGGTAGGCGGCGGCGTCGAGCAGTTGTGCCATATCGGCCACGGCTGTCGGGCGCAGGCGGAACAGCCAGGCGGCATAGGCGTCGGCATTGATGCCCTCCGGCGCATCGAGCAGCGCCTGATTGACTTCGACGATCTCGCCGCTGACCGGCGCATAAATGTCGGAAGCGGCCTTGACCGATTCGACCACGGCGCACTCCTCGCCGACCGTCACCTGTCGGCCGATTTCGGGAAGCTCGACGAAGACGACATCGCCGAGCTGCTCCTGCGCGTAGTCGGTGATGCCGACCGCCGCGATGCCATCGGCGGCAAGCCGCACCCACTCATGGCTGGCGGTGTATTTGAGATCTTGCAGAAGATTCATGTTGCCGGTCCTCCTCAGAAGGTTCGTTTCAAGTGTGCGGGCAGGGTCAGACGAGGATCTTGCCGTGGCGCACGAATGGCGGCTTGACCACGCGCGCCGGCAGGCGGCGGTCGCGCACTTCGACCTGCACCGTGTCGCCGACCGCGACTGCCAGGGGCACGCGGGCGAGCGCGATGGCGCAATTCATCGTCGGCGAGAAGCTGCCGCTGGTGGTCTCGCCGCTGCCGTGGGGGGTTGCCACCGGCTGGTGGGCGCGCAAGACGCCGCGTTCCGACAGCACCAGGCCGACCAGACGTCGCGTCGGCGACTGCGCTTCCAGCGCCGGCCGGCCGATGAAATCACGCGGCGCTTTCAGATCGACCGTCCAGACGAGTCCGGATTCAAGCGGCGTGACCGAGGCGTCCATGTCCTGCCCGTAGAGATTCATGCCGGCCTCGAGGCGCAGGGTATCGCGCGCACCGAGTCCGGCCGGCTTGACCCCGGCAGCGGCGAGCGCCGCGCCAGGTGGCTTCGGCATGGGTCGCGGGCAGGGTCAACTCGAAGCCATCCTCGCCGGTGTAGCCGGTGCGGGCCAGCAGAATCTCGCCGTGTTCTACGGCCGCGAACGGCAGCAGCGACTGCGTGGCTTCGCGGCTGCCGGCGATCGCCTGCCAGACCGCCTCGCGTGCCAATGGCCCCTGCACCGCGATCATCGCCAGATCGCGGCGTGGCGCGATCGAGACTTGGAAGCCGCCGCTGCTTTGCCGCATCCAGGCGAGGTCGCCGTCCGCCGTGCCCGCATTGACCACGATCCGGTAGCGCGACGGGGAAAAGTGGTAGACGATCAGATCGTCGATCACGCCGCCGTCGGGGTTGAGCATGCAGGAGTAGAGCGCACGGCCCGCGGTGGCCAGCCTGGCGACATCGTTTGCCAGCAGGCGGCGCAGCCAGGCTTGCGCGTCGGCCCCGGCAACGTCCACCGCGAGCATGTGCGAAACGTCGAACATGCCGGCGGCGCGGCGCACGAGATGATGTTCCTCGATCTGCGAGCCGTAGTGCAGCGGCATGTCCCAGCCGGCGAAATCGACCAGCTTGGCGCCGGCGGTGCGATGTACTTCGTGGAGAGGCGTCTGTCTGGTCATGGGCGGCGGCCACCTGTCAGGTTGTGAACGAAAACGGGGCGCGGATCGACCATCCGTGCCCCGTCCGTCCCTTGTACCTGAGAGATTGCGCGCCTGCTTCGTCCGGCGCGGTGCCCCTTCGGTGGATGGCTATCTGGCCTCGCGGCCATCACCATCGCTCTCCAGACTTGAATCGTCGCCGGTCCCTGGTGCCTGAGCGGTTCCGGGTGTTACGCCTTCGGCGGTGCCGCCGCGGCTGCGGCGCACTCTCTCCCGTGCGACGAGCCGAATATACGCGGATTGCCCTGAGCCGACAAGCCGCAATGCGGCACTGCTACCATTGAGGAATGGACTGGTTTTCCGCCTCGCGCTGCGAGCAGATCGACGTACGCGGCCTGCGCTACAACATCCGCCACTGGGGGCCGCAAGAGGCGCCGCTGCTATTCATGCTGCATGGCTGGATGGATTCCTCGGCAACCTTCCAGTTCGTGGTAGATGCGCTCGCGTCGGTGTGGCACGTCGTCGCGCCGGACTGGCGCGGCTTCGGCGCGAGCGAGTGGCTGGGCCAGCCGTACTGGTTCGCCGATTACTACGGCGATCTGGAGCGGCTGCTCGACCACTATTCGCCGGATCGCCCGGCCCGTCTGGTCGGGCACAGCATGGGGGCGAGCATTGCCAGCATCTATGCCGGTATGCGCCCGTCCCGAGTCGAGCGGCTGGTGATGATCGATTTCCTTGGCCTGCTGCCGACCAGGCCAGCCGATGCGCCGGCGCGTATCGCCGCCTGGCTCGATGAGCTGAAAGATGCGCCGCGCATGCGCGGCTATCGCGATGCCGCGGCAATGGCAAGGCGGTTGCTCGTTGCCGATCCGCGGCTGCTTCCCGAGCGGGCGGAATTCCTCGCCGCCAACGGCTCATGGTTGCGCAGCGATGGCGCGGTGGCGATGGCCTGCGATCCGTGGCACAAAACGGTCTCGCCCAACCTCTACCGCATCGAGGAGGTCATGGCGTGCTGGCAGGCAATCGAGGCGCCGGTGCTGTTGCTCACGGCCGATCAGGGTTACGTGCACGACCGCTTCGCCGACGCGCCCGACGACTACCGGCGTCGCGTGGGCTGTTTCCGCAACCTGCAGATCGTGACGATTGCGGATGCCGGACATAACGTCCAGCACGACCAGCCGGAACAGGTCGCGGCGGCACTCGAAAGCTTTCTGCTGGACAGCTGAGCGGCTATGCCAATGAGCTGGCGTGTCGCCATCTGCGCCTGAGACTGCGGCCGTTTGCTATCATCGATCGATGACCAACGTCGATCTGCACTGTCACTCGACCGTATCGGACGGCCTGCTCGCGCCGCGCGAACTGGTCCGCCGGGCCGCGGCCAACGGCGTGGAAATGCTTGCGCTGACCGATCACGATCATCTCGGCGGGCTGGCCGAAGCGCGGGACGAGGCGGACGCGCTCGGAATCCGGTTCGTCAATGGGGTCGAAGTCTCGGTCTCCTGGGGTGGACTGACGATACATGTGGTCGGACTCGGCGTCGATGCGGCGAACATCGACCTCGCGCAGGGCCTGGCCGCGGTGCGCCAGGGGCGCGATTTGCGAGCGCTGCGAATGGCCGACTCGCTTGCCGCCAGCGGTATTCGCGGTGCCTACGAAGGGGCGCTGCGATATGTCGGCAACCCGGCGCTGGTGTCGCGGTCGCACTTCGCCCGCTGGCTGGTGGAAAAGCGCTATGCGCGCAACGTTGCCAACGTGTTCGAACACTACCTGCTGCGCGGCAAGCCCGGCTATGTCGAGCATCAATGGTGCGCGCTGGAAGAGGCGGTTGACTGGATTCATTCCGCCGGCGGCGTCGCGGTGGTCGCCCACCCGGGTCGCTACCGCATGTCGGGCGACGAGCGCGACCGCCTGTTCGCGGCGTTCAAGACGCTACGCGGCGACGCGGTGGAGGTAGTCGCCGGTGCGCACGATCACGCGGCGGTGCGCGAATACGCCCGCGTGGCGCGAAAGTACGGGTTCGCGGCTTCGCGCGCGTCGGATTTCCACGGGGCGGGCGAAAGCGCGGTCGACGTCGGTCGCGCCGCGCCGCTGCCGCCCGATCTGGAACCGGTTTGGGAACGACTGGCGGCCTGAACGGCACTTGCGCCCGGTGCGCGAAAGAATATGGCCCAGTTCTTCCAACTGCATCCCGAGCATCCGCAACCGCGGCTGATCCGCCATTCGGTCGAGATCATCCGCGGGGGCGGGCTGATCGCCTTTCCCACCGATTCGGCTTATGCCCTCGGCGGCCATACCGGCGATGCCAAGCTGCTGGAACGCATCCGTCGCATCCGCGGTGTGGACGAACGTCACCACTTGACGCTGTTGTGTCGGGATCTTTCCGAGATCGCGATCTACGCCAGGGTCGACAATGCGCAGTACCGCCTGCTCAAGAGCGCGACGCCAGGTAGTTACACCTTTCTGCTCGAAGGCACCAAGGAGTTGCCGCGGCGAGTGCTGCATCCGAAGCGCAAGACGGTCGGCCTGAGGGTTCCCGACCATCCGCTGGTGCGCGCGCTGCTCGATGAACTCGGCGAGCCGCTGCTCAGTTCGACCCTGATACTTCCAGGCGAAACCCTGCCGATGAGCGATCCCGACGAGATTCGCGATCGGCTGGAGCACGCGGTCGACCTGGTGATCGAGGCCGGCGCCTGCGGTCCCGAAGCGACCACCGTGATCGATCTGACCGGCGGCAGTCCGGTCCTGGTGCGCGCGGGGCGCGGCAGCCTCGCACCTTTCGGGCTTGGCTGACGCGCCGCGACCGCCGGGCAATGCCGCGTTGCCGATTTGATAGAATGCGGCACGTCTTCCCTCATCCGATATGCAAGAAATCATTTCGACACTGGCAATCTGGGCATTGCCCGTGCTCCTTGCGATAACCCTGCACGAAGCGGCTCACGGCTATGTGGCTCGATATTTCGGCGACAACACGGCGTATCTGGCGGGGCGCATCAGCCTCAATCCACTGCGCCATGTCGACCCGGTGGGAACCATCCTGGTGCCGCTGGGCATCTACCTGCTGTCGAGCGCGGGCGGCGTGCCGCTGCTGTTCGGCTGGGCAAAGCCGGTGCCGGTGGAGTTCTCGCGCCTTGCGCGACCGAAGCAGGACATGCTGTGGGTGGCGGCGGCCGGGCCGGGCGCGAACCTTCTCATGGCGTTCGCTTGGGCCGTACTTTTCAAGCTTGCTTGGTCGTTGCCGCTTTTCGGCTACACCGAACCGCTGTCCGAAATGGCGCGCGCCGGCGTACAGATCAACCTGGTGCTGATGGTCCTCAACCTGTTGCCGATTCCGCCGCTCGACGGCGGGCGCATTGCGGTGAGTCTGTTGCCGCATCGCCTTGCCTGGAAATACGCTCGACTGGAACGATTTGGTTTTTCGATTCTGCTCGTATTGCTGGTTACCGGCGTGCTCGGCCTCCTGCTCGAGCCGGGCATGAACGCAATCAAGTCGCTGCTTGAATTCGCGGTGCAGATTCACATACCGTACCCATCGATCTGACATGTACCAGGAACGCGTACTTTCCGGCATGCGCCCGACCGGGCGGCTGCATCTCGGCCACTACCACGGCGTGTTGAAGAACTGGGTCAAGTTGCAGGCGGAGTTCCCGTGCCTGTTCTTCGTCGCCGACTGGCATGCGCTGACTACCGACTACGACTCACCGGGCGAAATCGAGGATGCGGCCTGGGACATGATCATCGACTGGCTGGCGGCTGGCGTCGATCCGGGCCAGGCCACGCTGTTCATCCAGTCGCGCGTGCCCGAGCATGCCGAACTCTTTCTGCTGCTCTCGATGATGGCGCCGCTGGGTTGGCTGGAACGGGTGCCGACCTACAAGGACCAGCAGGAGAAGCTCTCGCACAAGGATTTGTCGACCTATGGTTTCCTTGGCTATCCGCTGCTGCAATCGGCAGACATCCTGATCTACCGGGCCGACAAGGTGCCGGTGGGTGAAGATCAGGTGCCGCACATCGAATTCACGCGCGAGGTGGCGCGCCGCTTCAATCATCTGTACGGCCGCGAGCCGGGCTTCGAAGACAAGGCGCGCGAGGCAGTGAAGAAACTCGGCGCCAAGCGCGCCAGGCTGTACGAGGAGTTGCGCACCCGCTTCCAGCAGGAAGGTGACCGTGAGGCGCTCGAGCAGGGCCATGCGCTGCTGAATGATTCGCAGAGCCTTTCCATGGGCGATCGCGAGCGGCTGTTCGGGTTTCTCGAAGGCTCGAGCAAGATGATCCTGGTGGAGCCCGATTCGCTGCTGACCGAAGCTTCGCGGATGCCGGGTCTCGACGGGCAGAAGATGTCCAAGTCGTACAACAACACGATATCGCTGCGGGAAGACGCCGAGTCGATCACCAAGAAGATTCGCACCATGCAGACCGATCCGCAGCGCGTGCGCCGTTCCGATCCGGGCGATCCGGCAAAGTGCCCGGTGTGGCAGTTGCATGCGATCTATTCCGACGACAGCACCCGGGACTGGGTTCAGAAGGGCTGCCGCAGCGCCGGCATCGGCTGCATCGAATGCAAGCAGCCGGTGATCCAGGCAGTGCTGGCGGAACAGGAGCCGATGCGGGAGCGCGCGCAAATCTATCTCGACGATCCCTCGCTGGTCCGCAACATCGTCGCCGACGGTTGCGAGAGGGCGCGCAAGCTGGCACAGGAAACCATGCGCGACGTGCGCGAGGCCATGGGGCTGGATTACAACTGAGCCGCCGATGAGCGAGAACGTCATTCCCCTGCCGTCGAGTGCGTCCGCCCAGCAGCCTCTGCCGCTGGCGCGCCTGTACGGCGAGCCGATGACCGAACTGCCGAAGGATCTGTACATCCCGCCCGAGGCGCTGGAGGTCTTTCTCGAGAGTTTCGAGGGTCCGCTCGACCTGCTGCTCTATCTGATCCGCAAGGCAAACATCAACGTCCTCGATATTCCGATGGCGCCGCTGACGGCGCAGTATCTCGTGTACGTCGAGTCGATGCGCCACCGCAACCTCGAACTCGCGGCGGAATATCTGCTGATGGCGGCAATGCTGCTGGAGATCAAGTCGCGCATGCTTTTGCCGCGACCTAACAAGGTCGAGGAGAGCGAAGAGGATCCGCGCGCCGAACTGGTACGCCGACTGCTCGAATATGAGCAAATGAAGGCGGCGGCGGCAAAGCTAGATCGTTTGCCGCAGGCCCTGCGCGACTACGAATGGGTCAATGTCGCGATCACCCAGCAGATCGCGGAGCGCCTGCCGGAAGTCACGCTGAACGACCTGCAGGCGGCCTGGCTGCTTCTGATGAAGCAGGCGCGCATGACCCAACATCACAAGGTGCGGCGCGAAGAACTGTCGGTGCGCGAGCATATGGCGCACATCCTGCGGCGATTGCAGGGAGGCGTGTTCGTCGAGTTCCAGGATTTGTTCGATACCGGTGGCGGCGTCGCGAAACTGGTCGTGAGCTTTCTCGCCGTGCTCGAACTGGCTCGCGAGAAACTGGTGGAGATTACCCAGCGCGAGGCGTTCGCGCCGATTCACGTCAAACTTGCCGAAGCGACGATCCATGAATCTGCCTGATCCGTCCGACGAGCCGGCCGAAACGGCGGAAGCGGAATCGCTTTCCGAGCTGGAACTCGCATCCGTCGAGGCGGGCGGGTTTGCCGACGAGATGGCGTGTGATCTCGAAAAGACGCAAACCGAGCCCGAAATGTCGCTGCTCGCCGATGGCATGACGCTGGCTCAAGCCAAGCGGGTGCTGGAAGCTGCGCTGCTGGCGGCAGCAAATCCGCTGCAGGTTGCCGATTTGCGGCGATTGTTCGATATCGATCCGGGGCCGGATGTGGTTCGCAAGCTGCTCGACGAACTGCGCCAGGACTGGAGCGGCCGCGGTGTCGAGCTGGCGCTGCTCGCCTCTGGCTGGCGCTTCCAGACCCGACCGGAGTTCCAGCCCTACATCGATCGCCTGAAGGTCGAGCGGGCGCCGAAGTATTCGCGTGCCGTGATGGAGACCCTGGCGATCATTGCCTACCGGCAGCCGGTCACGCGTGGCGATATCGAGGACATCCGCGGTGTGGCGGTGTCGCCCAACGTGCTCAAGAGCCTGGAGGCGCGCGGCTGGATCGATGCGGTCGGCCATCGCGACACGCCGGGCCGCCCGGCGCTCTACGCCACCACCCGGAAGTTCCTCGACGACCTGCGGTTGCGCAGCCTGTCCGAACTGCCGCCGCTGACGGAAATCGAAAGGGTGATGGATCTTGTCGACTCGGCGCCGCAAGGCTGACTTGCCCTGGGCGGGTCAGCCGTCCAGCGGATTGCCGCGTCCGCGCAGTCCGGGATCTCTCGACAAGGCGCCAAAGCGCGGCTCGGCGCCGCGGCGTCAGCGCGACGACAGCGGCGATGGCCGGCGGGACCGTCCGGTACCGGGCGCCGAGGGGTCGCTCGGGGACGGCCAAAATGCGCGCAGCGGGGACGGGAGCGCAGTGGCGTCGGTCGGCCGCCGGGGTGGCCGAGGCGGCGGAGAAGCGCAGGCCGTGCCGGCGCCGCCGGAGCGCTTGCACAAGCTTTTGGCGCAGGCGGGCATCGGCTCGCGGCGGGAAATCGAGGAATGGATACTCGCCGGCAAAGTCAGCGTCAATGGGCTTCCCGCGTCGGTCGGACATAAGGTATCGGCCGCCGACAAGGTCCGCGTCAACGGCAGACTCGTTGCGTTGCGTATCAAGCAGCGCGTGCCGCGGGTGCTGCTCTATCACAAGCCGGAGGGCGAAATCGTTTCGCGCGACGACCCGGAGCGGCGAGCCAGCGTGTTCGACAAACTGCCCAGGCTGCGTGGCGGACGGTGGGTGGCGGTGGGCCGGCTGGACATCAACACCAGCGGCCTGCTGGTCTTCACGACCAGCGGCGAACTGGCCAATCGCCTGATGCATCCGCGTTTCGGACTCGAACGCGAGTACGCGGTGCGGCTGGTCGGGGAACTGACTGCCGGGCAGCGGGAGAATCTGCTGGCGGGAGTGATGCTCGACGATGGCGAGGCGCGTTTCGGTTCGGTGTTCGACAAGGGCGGCGAGGGCACCAATCACTGGTATCACGTGACCCTTGGCGAGGGCCGCAATCGCGAGGTGCGGCGGATGTTCGAGGCGCTCGGGCTCACCGTGAGCCGACTGATGCGCGTTCGTTATGGTCCGATAGTGCTCCCTCCTCGCCTGAAGCGCGGGATGACCATCGATATGCCCGAAGAAGACGTCGTGGCCTTGCAGGCGGAGCTTTCGCGCATATCCGCTGCGTTGCCTGATTCTGCTTCCGGTGGTCCGGCAACCCGGCAGCCGGGACCTCGGGCCATTGGGAGGGAGCCGGAACGGGCCCTCAGGCGGCTGAAACCGAAGCCGTAGAACGCGCCCGTGTGCGGGGCGAAATTGCCTTGGGAACGGTCTTGCTGTACAATTTTCAGGCTTAGGCGGGCGGGCAGTGCAGACGTCACGCTGAGTGCGCGGCAGGTGTTGGGCTGGTGGGTCGAAGGATGGGCGGTTCGCCCATTTTTTATTTGTGGCGGCGGATTGAACGTGTTGGTACGGGCGGGGCGGGTGCAAGTCGAGTCGATCATTGAGCAGGCTGTGAGCGGTCTTGGGTTCGAGCTGGTGGAAGTCGAGACCTCGCCGAAGGGCAGGCTGTTGCGGGTGTTCATCGATGCGCCGAGCGGGATATCGGTGGACGATTGCGCCAGGGTGAGCAATCACCTGACGCGCCTGTTTGCCGTCGAGAACGTCGATTACGACCGCCTCGAGGTCTCGTCGCCCGGCCTGGACAGGCCCTTGAAAAAGCTCACTGATTTCGAGCGTTTCGCCGGGCAGCAGGCGCAGATTCGAATTCGCGTAGCGATTGATGGCCAGCGCAATTTTGCCGGTGTGCTGGAAGGCGTGGACGACGGAAAGGTACTGCTTGTAACGGACAAGGGCAGGGTTGCATTCGGGCTCGATCAGATTGACAAGGCGCGGCTGGTGCCGAAATTTTGACCGTCGCCTCAATGGAATGCGCAGGAGGAAGGAAATGAGCCGCGATTTGTTGTTGCTGGTGGACGCGCTGGCGCGTGAAAAGAATGTCGATCGGGACATCGTGTTTGCCGCGCTGGAATCTGCGCTCGCCTCCGCGACCAAGAAGCGCATCCACGAGGACGCCGACGTGCGGGTTTCGATCGACCGCGAGACCGGCGACTATGAATCCTTCCGCCGCTGGCTGGTATTGCCCGACGAGGAAGTCGAGAACGACGACCAGCAGATGGGCCTGATCGATGCGCGCGAAGAACTTGCCGACGTGCAAGTGGGAGATTATGTCGAGGAATCGCTCGAGCCGATCGATTTCGGACGCATCGGTGCGCAGGCGGCAAAACAAGTGATCCTGCAGAAGATTCGCGACGCGGAGCGCGAGCAAATCCTGACTGATTTTCTCGACCGCAAGGAGCACCTGGTTACCGGCACCATCAAGCGTATCGAGCGCGGCAACGCGATCGTCGAGGCAGGCCGGATCGAGGCGGTCCTGCCGCGCGACCAGATGATTCCCAAGGAGAACCTGCGGGTCGGCGACCGCGTTCGTGCGTTCCTGCTCAAGGTGGACCGTCAGGCGCGCGGCCCGCAACTGATACTCTCGCGGACTGCGCCGGAGTTCATCATTCGCCTGTTCGCCCTGGAAGTGCCGGAGATCGACGATGGCCTGCTGGAAATCCGGTCGGCGGCGCGCGATCCGGGCGTGCGCGCCAAGATCGCCGTCAAGTCGAACGATCCGCGGGTAGACCCGATCGGCACCTGCGTGGGCATGCGCGGTTCCCGGGTCCAGGGTGTGACCAACGAACTGGCGGGCGAACGGGTCGATATCATTCTGTGGTCGCAGGATCCGGCGCAGTTCGTCGTCGGAGCCTTGGCGCCGGCCGAGGTGACCAGCATCGTGGTCGACGAAGATGCCCACAGCATGGATGTGGTGGTCGACGAAGACAATCTCGCGATCGCGATCGGCCGTTCCGGGCAGAACGTCCGCCTGGCCTCGGAACTGACTGGATGGACCATCAACCTGATGACGGTCGAGGAGTCACAGAAGAAGTCCGGCGAGGAGCAGTCGACGATACGCGAGTTGTTCATGTCGCGGCTCGATGTTGACGAGGAGGTCGCCCAGATCCTGATCGAGGAGGGTTTCTCCACGCTCGAAGAAGTTGCCTATGTGCCGCTTGCCGAAATGCTGGAGATCGAAGCTTTCGACGAGGACACGGTCAATGAACTGCGCAACCGGGCGCGCAACGTATTGCTGACCGAAGCGATCGTAGACGAGGAGCAACTGGAGAATGTTTCCGAGGATTTGCTTAACCTCGACGGAATGGACAAGCCGCTGGCGGCGCGACTGGCGCGGGCGAACATCCGATCGCGAGACGATCTGGCAGACCTTGCAGTGGATGAACTTGTCGAAATCAGCGAGATCGATCAGGAGCGCGCGAAGAACCTGATTACGGCTGCGCGTGCTCATTGGTTCGAGTAGCGGCAGCAGGAGCGGATATGGCACAAATGAATGTCACACAGTTTGCCACCGAGCTGAAAATGCCGGAGTCGGCACTGCTCGAGCAGTTGCAAAAGGCGGGCGTTGAGAAGAGCGAGGCGAGCGACCTCCTTTCCGAACAGGACAAGACCCGGCTGCTGGAGTATTTGCGGCGCGCACACGGCGAAACGCAGACCAAGACGAAGATCACCCTGACTCGCAAGGAAACCAGCGAGATCAAGAAATCGGACTCGACCGGCAAGCCGCGCACGATTCAGGTCGAGGTGCGCAAGAAGCGGGTGCTGGTCAAGCGCGACCCGAATGAAGCGCCGGCGGCGGAGCCCGCTGCGGCGGTCGAAGCGCCGGTGCCGGTCGAGCCCGAAGCGCCGGTGCCGGTCGAGATTCCGGCCGTGGTCGCGGACGCCACGCCAGCACCGGCAGAGTCGGCACCCGATCAACCGCCAACGCAGGCGCCGCTTGCCGGCGAGGCGCCCGTGCGGGTCCCGGCCAGTGTGCAGCCGCTGATCGGCGCCGAAGAATTGGCGCGGCGGGAATTGGAAGCGCGCCGTCATGCCGACCTGGCTTCCATCCAGGCGGCCGAGATCAAGGCGAAGCAGGGGCGCGAGGCCGATGCCAGGCGCCGGGCGGAAGAACGGCTGGCGCTGCTGCAGGCCGAAGCCGAGGCCAAGGCGCGCGCCGCCGACGCCAAACCGGCCGAGGCTGCGGCAGCGACGCCGCCGGTCAGTGCGACGCTGCACAAACCGGTCAAGGCCGACGTTGAAGCGAAGAAGGAAGCAAAGAAGCCGGTTTCGACGTGGAAGGACGAGAGCGCCAAGCGCCGCGGAATCAAGACACGCGGCGACACGTCGCCAAGCGCCGGCTGGCGCGGCGGTCCGCGGGGGCGCCATCATCGCCACGGCGAAGAGGCGCCGGTGGCGCAGATGCCGGCGGAGCCGATCATTCGTGACGTGTTGGTGCCGGAGACCATTACGGTCGGCGATCTTGCGCACAAGATGGCTGTCAAGGCCGCCGAGGTGATCAAGGTTCTGATGAAGATGGGCACCATGGTGACGATCAATCAGGTCCTGGACCAGGAAACCGCGATGATCATCGTCGAGGAAATGGGCCATGTCGCCAAGGCGGCGAAGCTCGACGATCCCGACTCGTTCCTCTCGGAAGACGCAGAAGCCCAGAAGGATGTGGAGTCGCGGCCGCGCGCGCCGGTGGTGACGGTGATGGGCCACGTCGACCACGGCAAGACCTCGCTGCTCGACTACATTCGCAAGACGCGTGTTGCCTCGGGCGAGGCTGGCGGCATCACCCAGCACATTGGCGCCTATCACGTGAAGACGCCGCGCGGCGTCATCACCTTCCTCGATACGCCAGGTCACGAAGCCTTCACGGCGATGCGTGCACGGGGTGCGAAAGCGACCGACATCGTCATCCTGGTGGTCGCAGCCGACGACGGCGTCATGCCGCAGACGAAAGAAGCGATCCACCATGCCAAGGCTGCCGGCGTGCCGCTTGTGGTGGCAATCAACAAGATCGACAAGCCGGAAGCCAACCCGGACAGGGTCAAGCAGGAATTGGTCGCGGAAGGCGTCGTGCCGGAGGAATATGGCGGTGATTCGCCGTTCGTCCCGGTATCGGCCAAGACCGGCGCGGGTATCGACAGCCTGCTCGAAAACGTGTTGTTGCAGGCCGAGGTGCTCGAACTTATGGCGCCGGAAGACTCGCCGGCCAAGGGGCTGATCATCGAGGCTCGCCTGGACAAGGGCAAGGGTCCGGTTGCGACGATTCTTGTGCAGCAGGGAACGCTCAAACGCGGCGACATTCTGCTTGCCGGCGCGGTATTTGGCCGGGTGCGTGCGATGCTGGACGAGGCAGGCAAAAGCGTCGCCGAGGCCGGGCCATCGATTCCGGTCGAGATTCAGGGTTTGCAGGATGTGCCCGCCGCCGGCGATGAGGCGATGGTGCTGGGCGACGAGCGCAAGGCTCGCGAAATCGCCCTGTTCCGTCAGGGCAAGTTCCGCGACGTCAAGCTGGCCAAGCAACAGGCGGCCAAGCTCGAGAACATGTTCGAGCAGATGGGCGAGGGCGAGGTCAAGACGCTGGCGCTGATCGTCAAGGCCGACGTGCAGGGCTCGCAGGAGGCGTTGGCCCATGCGCTCGCCAGGTTGTCGACCGCGGAAGTCAAGGTCAATATCATCCACGGCGCGGTCGGCGGAATCACCGAGTCCGACGTCAATCTGGCGACCGCCTCCAAGGCGGTGATCATCGGCTTCAACACCCGGGCCGATGCCAGCGCGCGAAAGGCGGCCGAGACTTTCGGCGTCGATATCCGCTACTACAACATCATTTACGATGCGGTCGACGAGATCAAGGCGGCGCTGGGCGGGATGCTGGCGCCGGAGAAGCGCGAGAAGATCATGGGGCAGGTGGAGATTCGCCAAGTATTCCGAATTTCCAAGGTCGGTGCGGTGGCAGGTTGCATGGTGCTCGACGGCGTGGTCAAGCGCGGCTCGCAGATGCGCCTGTTACGCGATCATGTGGTCGTCTGGACGGGCGAACTGGATTCGCTCAAGCGCTTCAAGGACGATGTCAAGGAAGTCAAGGGCGGCTTCGAGTGCGGGCTCTCGCTGAAGAATTACAACGATATCCAGGAAGGCGATGTCCTCGAAGTGTTCGAAATCGAGGAGGTGGCGCGCACGCTCTGAGCGTGCCTGCCGGTGCGCCGCCATGCCCAAGGAGTATTCCCGCAGCAGCCGGGTGGCCGAGCAGATTCGTCGCGAACTGGCGGAACTGATCCAGCTCGATCTGAAGGACCCGCGCGTCGGTCTGGTTACGCTGACCGACGTCGAGATTACGCCCGACTACGCGCATGCGAAGGTCTACTTCTCGTCGTTCAAGGGTGAGGCCGGTGTTGAGGAGGTGTTGTCCGGCCTGGGCGCGGCGAGCGGTTTCCTGCGACGGGAACTCGGCCGCCGTGTGCGTATCCACACGCTACCGCAATTGCACTTCGTCTACGACCGCTCGGTCGAGCAGGGTGACCGGCTTTCCCGGCTGATCGACAACGCGGTCAAGTCCGACCAAGACGCCCAACACCGACCAGACTGAATGAATGCACCACGCCGCGCGCCGCGCCGCAAGGTGGATGGCGTGATTCTGCTCGACAAGCCGAGCGGCATCAGCTCGAACGCGGCGCTGCAGCGCGTCAGACGCCTGTTCAATGCGGCAAAGGGCGGCCACACCGGGACGCTCGATCCGCTGGCGTCGGGCTTGCTGCCGTTGTGTCTGGGCGAGGCCACCAAGTTCTCGCAAACCCTGCTCGATGCTGACAAGTCCTATGAAGCCAAACTTCGACTGGGCGTACGCACCACGACCGGAGATGCCGAAGGCGAGGTGCTCGAGACTCGCCCGGCAGAGGTGACGACTGACGAAGTCTTCGCGGCCTGTACTAGGTTCGTCGGGGAGATCGCACAGATACCCCCCATGTACTCGGCGCTCAAAGTGGCCGGACGGCCACTCTACGATTACGCCCGCGACGGCGTCACGCTCGAACGCAAACCCCGGCAGGTACACATTCGGCGAATAGAGCTGCTTGGCTTCGACCGGGATACGGTGCGGTTAGCCGTGGACTGCAGCAAGGGAACCTATATTCGCGTGCTGGCCGAGGACATCGGCGAAGTGCTGGGTTGCGGGGCGCACCTCGTGGCGCTTCGCCGGACCCGCATCGGTCGTTTTCATATCGATGAATCCGTGGAACTTTCGCAGATCGAGGCGAATCCCGACTGCGCAAGTAGGTGGCTGCTCCCGGTGGATCACCTGCTTGCCGATTGGCCCAGCGTGTTGCTCGACGAATCGGCAGCCGGCCGGTTTGCTCATGGCCAGACGGTACCGGCAAGCGCCGGGATTGGCGATGTTCCGGTCCGGGTCTATGGCCCGAGTGGCCGGTTCGTCGGGGCAGCCGATCACGTCGGCGGAGTGTTGCATCCACGGCGACTGCTGGGGAGCGGCGAGTAGTTTCGTGGCTGCCTAAAATGGCCCGCAACAAAAGGCTCGCAGCAGATTGGGCAGGTTTCGCAAAAGCACGTATAATCCTCCGTTTCCCAAGAAACGAGACAACAGGTAAAGCTTCATGGCAATCCAGACAGCAGACAAGGCCAAGATCGTCGGCGACTACCAGCGAGCCAAGGGTGACACGGGTTCGCCCGAAGTGCAGGTGGCGTTGCTGACCGCGCGGATCAACGATCTGACCGGCCACTTCAAGGCCAACGTGAAGGACCACCACTCCCGCCGTGGTCTGCTCAAGATGGTGAGCGCCCGTCGCAAGATGCTCGACTACCTGAAGCGCAAGAATGCCGATGGGTATCGCTCGCTAATCGAGCGGCTCGGCTTGCGCAAGTAGGTCGCGCAGACTTCGGCGTGCCCAGTGCGACGGAGCGGGCAGAAAGAGTGATGCCGGCGATAGCCTTGAGGGCTGTCGCCGGCTTTGTGTTTGTTGGGCCATGCAGATCGCACGTTTGACGCGCTGCAGGTTGCTACCGAAAGGACATTACCTTGTTTAATCACGCGAAGAAGAGCTTTACCTACGGCCAGCAGACGGTCACCCTGGAAACCGGCGAGTTTGCCCGCCAGTCGGGCGGTGCGGTTGTCGTCAGCGTCGACGATACCGTGGTGCTCGCCACCGTGGTCGCAAAGACGGAGGCCAAGCCAGGGCAGGATTTCTTCCCGCTCACCGTCGATTACGCCGAGAAGTTCTATGCGGCCGGGCGGATTCCCGGCGGGTTTTTCAAGCGTGAAGGGCGTCCATCGGAAAAGGAGACGCTGACCTCGCGGCTGATCGACCGGCCGATTCGTCCGCTGTTTCCAGATGGCTTTTACAACGAAGTCCAAGTCATCGTTCATGTGCTGTCGCTCAACCCGGAAGTCGATGCCGACATCCCTGCGCTGATCGGCGCTTCGGCTGCGCTGGCGATCTCCGGCATTCCGTTCAGTGGGCCGATCGGCGCCGCGCGAGTGGGTTACCACGATGGCGCCTACATCCTCAATCCGACCGCGAGCCAGCTCAAGGACAGCCAGCTCAATCTGGTGGTTGCCGGCACCCAGGCGGCGGTACTGATGGTCGAGTCCGAGGCGAAGGAGTTGTCGGAAGAAATCATGCTCGGTGCCGTGGTGTTCGGCCATGAGCAGATGCAGGCGGCCATCAAGGCGATCAATGAACTGGTTGAAGTGGCGGGAAAGCCCGAGTGGAATTGGCAAGCGCCCGCCAAGGACGAAGGGCTGATTGCGAAGATCGCCGAGATTGCCGAGGGTCCGCTGCGCGATGCCTATCGCCTGACACAGAAGCAGCTACGCAACACCAAGATCAACGAGCTTCGGAGCGCGCTGGTGGCACAACTGACCACCAACCTGCCGGAGGGCGTTGCGGCGCCCGACGTCAATACGATCAAGAATTACTTTTTCGACCTCGAAGCCAGGATCGTTCGCAGTCAGATCCTGAATGGTGATCCGCGCATCGATGGCCGCGATACCCGTACCGTTCGGCCGATCGCGATTCGCAACAGCGTCTTGCCGCGAACTCATGGTTCCACGCTGTTTACCCGCGGCGAGACCCAGGCGCTGGTCATTGCGACTCTCGGGACCGGTCGCGACGAGCAGATCATCGATGCGATCGCTGGCGAATACCGGGATCGCTTCATGCTCCACTACAACATGCCGCCGTTCGCCACGGGTGAAACAGGCCGTTTCGGCGCGCCCAAACGGCGCGAAATCGGCCACGGCCGGCTGGCCAAGCGGGCGCTGATTGCCGTGCTGCCCGCGCCAGAGGAGTTCAGCTACTCGATGCGTGTGGTCTCGGAGATCACCGAGTCGAACGGCTCGTCGTCGATGGCGTCGGTCTGCGGCGGTTCGTTGGCGCTGATGGACGCCGGAGTTCCGCTCAAGGCGCACGTGGCAGGCATCGCCATGGGACTGATCAAGGAAGGCAGCCGTTTCGCGGTGCTGACGGATATCCTTGGCGACGAGGACCATCTCGGCGATATGGACTTCAAGGTGGCTGGCACCGACAACGGCGTGACAGCGCTGCAGATGGACATCAAGATTCAGGGAATCACCAAGGAGATCATGCAGGTTGCGCTGGCGCAGGCAAAGGAAGCGCGAATCCACATTCTTGGCCAAATGAAAGCGTCGATGTCTACCCCGCGCGGCCAAGTCTCGGCGTATGCGCCGCGGCTGCTCACGCTGAAGATCAACCCGGAGAAGATCCGAGATGTCATCGGCAAGGGCGGTGCGGTGATCCGCGCGCTGACCGAGGAGACAGGAACCACGATCGATATCACTGACGACGGCACGGTAACCATCGCTTCGGTCAATGCCGACATGGCTGAAGTCGCCAAAAAGCGAATCGAGGCGATCACCGCCGAAGTCGAGGTCGGCAGGGTTTACGACGGCACGGTGCTGCGCCTGCTCGATTTCGGCGCGATCGTCAGCGTCTTGCCGGGCAAGGACGGCCTGCTGCACATCTCGCAGATCGCCAACGAACGCATCGAAAAGGTGGCCGACCACCTCAAGGAAGGCCAGGCGGTCAAGGTCAAGGTGTTGGAAACCGACGAAAAGGGCCGTATCCGTTTGTCGATGAAAGCGGTTGCGGCCGACGCGCAGCATGCCCAACAACAGCAAGCGGCAGTCGCGCCGCAACAACCGCATTGAGATTAGTGTTTCGGCGCGAATCCGAGGGAAGAAGAGGCATTCTTCCCTTGGGCGTTTGACCGACTGTAGGCGTGCAGGTAATATCCGCGGTCCTCGGGGTGTAGCGCAGTCCGGTAGCGCGCTTGCTTTGGGAGCAAGATGTCGGAGGTTCGAATCCTCTCACCCCGACCAGTCCGGATTGTTTGCGGCTGGAGACAAAGCTCAAACATGCGCTCGCGAAGTTCGTGATCTCCCTTTTTTTAGTTGGTTACGTGGGCGCACTGACTTCCATGCGGCAGTAGCTCAGTTGGATAGAGCACCGGCCTTCTAAGCCGGGGGTCGGTGGGTTCGAGTCCTCCCTGCCGCGCTTTCTTGATGGCGTTGCGACCCTTGGTCGGGTTGACGTGACATCGTTCACTCCGGAAAGGTGCGCCGTTCTGCACCATTGGACTAGTCCGTTCGAAGGCTGTTCAGCGGGCGGGAATTGAGCGAAGATTCCAATCACTACTCCGACTAGGCAACCTCCCGGCAGGCTGGTCATCCTGCCAGAGGAGGAGTCGGGTTTCGGCAATCCAATATGTTCAGAAAAGAACGCCATGCCGGTATCCTTGCGTCAATTGCTTGTTCCGCTCCGAGTTTCTCCGCGCGTGCCGTGTCGAGTCTATGTTGCCGCCGTGGTGATGCTTGCTATGGCTGCAACGAGTACCCAAGCCAATGCCAGTTTGGGGCAAGACGGACTGGTGCAATTGGTTGCCCAAGCTGTCGCCCTGGAACATGGGGAAGGCGTCGAGAAAGACCCGAAAAAGGCGTTTGAACTGTACTGTCTTGCGGCGCGAGAAGGCAATGCAGAGGCCCAATACAGTCTCGGCTGGATGTACGCCAATGCGCGAGGCGTAGAGCGTAACGATGCGATGGCGGCACTGTTCTTCGACATGGCGGCCGAACGCGGGCATGAACACGCGATCAAATTGCGGCAACGGTTCGGTGATCGTGCGGATTCGCCCCCGGAGTGCATGAAACCGCCGCAGGTTGCGATCTTGGTCGAGGGCAGGGGTGATGCAACCGGGGATTCGGCTTCTCCAGGCATTCAAAACGTGCCCAAGAAGATCGCCGACCTGGTCAATCGCTTGTCGCCCGAATACAAGATCAATCCGCAGTTGGCACTGGCTGTTATCCAGGCAGAGTCGAACTTCAATCCGAACGCCCGTTCTCAAAAGAACGCGCTGGGGCTGATGCAACTCATCCCCGAGACTGCGCAACGGTTCAACGTGAGCAAGCCGTTCGATCCGGAACAGAATATTCGCGGAGGATTGGCTTACCTGCGCTGGCTATTGGCGTACTTCAAGGGTAATGTTCCCTTGGTTGCAGCGGGCTACAATGCTGGCGAGGGGGCAGTTGACAAGTACCGTGGAGTACCGCCGTATCCCGAAACAAAGGGCTACGTCCAACGAATCCTGGCGCTCTATCAAGGCGATAAGCACCCGTTCGACTCGCGCGTCGTTTCACCATCCGCTGGGTTGATGCAGTTTCGCGCAGTCCGATGAGGTGGAGATGTCGTCCGGATAATCCGACCTGCAGCGTCCGCCGCTGACGGTCCTGACGCGGGATTCTGAGGCGGTGGGCGCTTAGGAAGATTGCGCAGCAGTTCCACTTTCACCGACATAATGGGAAGCCTGCTTTCTATAGAGATTCGCATAAACCCCGTCCGCAGCTAGGAGTTCGTCGTGCGTCCCCTCTTCTATCACTCGTCCGCGATCAAGAACGTAAACTCGAGTTGCCAAGCTGACGGTGGAGAATCTATGGCTGATAATCAAGGCAGATCTTCCTTGGGCCATGGTTCGGAACTGTTCGAAGAACTCGAATTCGGCGGCAGCATCAAGCGAACTCGTCGGTTCGTCCAGTATCACTAGCTGAGATTTTCGGACGAACGCCCTCGCTAGCGCCAGCTTCTGCCATTGACCTCCGCTAAATTCATGGCCGTCCGCCAGCGATCGACTCATAACGGTATCGTATCCTCGGGGCAGAGCCATTAGTTCGGTATGAATATTGGCCCATTTTGCTGCGGCAAATATCGCTGGATCGTCTCGAGCGAGATCCGGAGACCCTAGAAGAATATTTTCTCGCGCGGAAAGGTGATACTGGCCATAATCTTGGTAAATGACGCTTATCTGACTCCGATATTCTTCAGACTGAAAATCCCGAACATCCACGCCGTCTATCGTAATCCGACCTTCTGTCGGGTCATATAAGCGGCACAACAGTTTTGTTAGTGTGGTCTTACCCGATCCGTTGCGTCCAACGATTGCGACAATTTCGCCAGGTGCGATCGTAAGGTGGACACGATCCAAAATGTTGTCGCACGTACCGGGGTAACGGAACGTCAAGTTCTCGACACGAACGCCGCTGTGCCACTGCTTGGGAATTGGTTTTGGATGTGGTTGATCAGTAACGTCTTTCGGTAACTCGAGGAACTCGAAGAGAGAGGATAGGAACAAATTATTCTCATACAACTCGGCAAGGCTTGACAACGTAGGGCGCAGCGATCCAATTGCCACTTGAAAGGCGCCAAAGTACATAACCAACCCGCCTAACGTGATTGTTCCGATCAGAGCTTGATGAGCTATGAATGCGAGTGAGCCATACCCGGCAACTGTGGCGATGGACTCGGACAAGAACTGCCTTCGATGTCCCTGAGTTGATACGCGAATCATTCCAATCCGGAGGTTGTTTCGAATGTCGGCGAATCGGCGAATCATCATTGGGCCAAACCCAAAGACGCGCACTTCTTTTGCGTGATCGGCTGTCGTGAGCACGTCATTCAGATACCTACTGAGTCGCTCGCCGATTGTTAGTTCGCGCTCTAACTCGTACATCCCGTCGGCATGCTTGATTCTGAAGAATATTGCTGGCACCGATGTCACAAGGACCGCAGCTACGATCGCCCAGTGGAAAGACAAGAGAACCGCAAAAGCGCCGACTAGGGAAATGCTATTGCGCCCCACGCTGCTCAATCCCTGAACAATCCGAAGCGGCCGACTGGGGGCTTCACGCTGCGCTCGATGAAGTTTGTCGAAGAACTGGGAGTTCTCATAGTATGAAAGTCCCATCTCAATGGACTTTGTTTGCACGACGCGCTGCATAAAGTCGGAAACTAGATGTGCCTGGACAGCGCTGGCATGCCCGAGAATTGCGTTGGACAAATTGCCAAGGAGCGCGATTCCAGAAGCAGCCATGACCAACAAGATCAAGTGATCAGAATACTGTCCGGCTACCAAATTCTCCGGGCGGCCGGAAATGTGATCAACGATAAGTTTGAACACATAGATCGATGCTAAAGGAACCAAGCCCTGTAGGACCAACAGACAGGTGCAGAGCATGGTGTGGCGGGGAGCTGCTCGCCAGACGAAAGTGAGTGCCTTGTCCAAGCGAAGTCCGCCTCGAACAGGCATTCGTTTAGGTGCTGCTTGATCAGTCAACGTTGTCAATCAAACAACACGGTTCGACGCAGAACCTAGATCAACTCGGCTTTCGTGCGGGCTAGTTAGCCTGACAAAACTGTCAAGGTTGGTTCCGCCGATAAGTATTCTGCCATCATGTTCGATCCAAGCGTGGGCGATGACGAGCGAGTCGGGGCCACGTCTGACGCCGAAGCTAACATCTACCTGTACGCCTCGTCGTGCCAAAAATACTCGCAAGGCCAACGCTTGGGAGAGGCAGTGTCGCCCTCCCGGAACGACGCTGCCGACTTGGGCGACGGCCCAGGCCATTTCTTCCGCGGTTGCCGCTGTGTCGAACAGCCTTGGGGAAAGCGCACAGCCTCTCTCGACTAGGGGACGTACTGACTGGTACCCAAATAGCCAAAGAGAGATTCGAACCGTTGAAAGTAGCATGGCGGCCTTGAGCAGCAGCCATCGTTTGGAGAATCGAAGGCGAAGAAACTTACTGATCTTTCTCATCGTGCACTTCTATCAAGCCCCTCGCCAGGAGCTGATCGGCGAGACTGAGGATATCTACTTCACATTGGGAAACAGATACATCGTATTCTTCGGTTAGCGTGTCAAGGATCGATTCCACCGAGCGTGGCTCTTGAAGAAGATACCAAATCCTTGCGCCGACCTCGTTAAGTTCGAAGTACATTCCATCGCGAAAGCCGAGGATCACCGCTCCTTGAGATTTGTCACTCGATAAATCAGCGGAAACTTGATCTTGACTGGCGGCAAGAATCGAATATCTAGTGAGCTTGACGGTCATGGGCAAGTATCATGAGAGATGTCGGCGGTTAGTGGGTGTGGTGCTCGGATGGTGGGGGACATGGGAACATTCGGAGCAAAGGTATCGATGCACCTGTGCACCTATATTTGATGGTCGTCAGGCGAATGCAGTATCTAGAAAGCCGAGTCCAGAGCCCTTGTCTAAGCAGTCAGATTCAACCAAGGCTGCAATATCGGAAAGTTGGGCCAAGTCATTGCGCCGGGTTAAGCGAATCGTCTCAACTCGTCTCAGAACTCTCGCAAGACGTGAAAATGCAATCTGGCAGCCGGCTGACTTAAGAAACTGTGTGCCGAACCGGGAAACATAGAGATGCGGCACCACACCAAAGAACGCGGCGGCCGCATGGATGCGTGCTGCATCAAGTCGGTCTCCCGCATCAAGAATGTAAATTCGTCGAAGCGGCACGCCTGGCGGCGCTACGAGGGAGGCCTCCAAGAAATACTTGTCTGCACCTAGGAGCACCTGGCGGGCCGATTCTGGTGATCCTCCGGTTTCGAGCAAGGCGTCCCGCCAGAGCTTCAAATAGGGGGATCCCGGGCGCGCACTGGGCGCACCGTTCTTGTCTAGATCAACGACAAGCAACTCATCTGTCACTAAAGCATGGCCACGGCGATGAAGTGCAGTTGCTGTGGTCGATTTTCCCCACCCTTTGGCTCCGACAAACCCGATTGCCGAATCTCGGATCGCAACTGCACTTCCATGCAGAACCAGCAGGCCACGCTGATGCAGTAAAACACCCAAACCAGCACCGCCGATAAAAAGCCGCAGCGACTCCTCGTCCGCTGCTGGACCGGGAATGACCGTGATGACATTGCCGTTCTCAATTACCAAATCCGCGACTGAACCCCAAGACAGGTGGACCCGGGCAGGCGTCGCATCAATACACTCTATCGGGCAATCTTCGGATTCGCAGTTGCTCTTTGAGCCGATCATCCGAATACGGACGTCCGGCCTCCCAAGGCCGGCCTGCAACTCCGGCAATGGAAGGTCGGACACCAAGATGAGGCCATAGGCAGAATAGCAATACACAAAACCGCCTTAACCCCAGACTCTCGCGCTGATTACGAGTGGCGGACGCAAGAGTTATTCGCGCAAGTGCCAATAGCATCGGCAATACCAAAGACGAAGAAGTCCCTGATGCCGAACCCGCTACCTTGCGTAATGTCTTCGATGGTACCGCGCACTACAATTCCAGGAGCGACATACACTTTTTTCATGATGACCTCGCGTGTCTAGGGACATGGGTAACCATTCAATTATCACAACATTTGTACTCGTTCAATGTGGCTGATCACCTCCTTCTTGCAAGAAAATCTCTCTTTTGACTTTCCCTCAAGCTTCAAATCGATCTGAACCCCAAGTGGACAACACAACCAACAGGAAAAGTGTGAATAATTCCTCGGGCATGATCTTATCGCTATTCATACGAGAAATCATCTGATTGACGCTGCCTTGATTGAAAAATTTCTCCCAAAACTTTTGTGACGAACCGAGTGTCCTCGTCACGAGTTTGCGCTGTGTTCTAAATCCCTCAATGAAGCTCCAACCTAAATCGCCTTTGCTAGATCTCAGCCGAATGTCCTTGGGCAAATATCCGACCAGTCCGCGTCTGAGAATTGCTCTCGTGTAACCACCAGCAATCTTCTGAGTTCCAGGAATCGCAACACAAAACTCGACTAACCTTTTGTCCATGAAAGGAAACCTGGTCTCCAGCGGGAACTCGGAACAGCCATTGCTATAGATTTCAAGTGCGGTCTGGATCATTCCAGAACCCATTGAGTCACGATGCGCCTGCGCGGCTCGCTTAGCAATTCGACTATCGGCGTAGGCCCGCATCAGTCGATCCCTCACACCCGTTCTCTCTGCAAACTCCGCACTGAAAAGCATTTGGTCCTTCTTTGTCGGATCCAAGGGGAACCGCCGGAATCGTCGCAACATGGCCAGAACCGCCTCGGGTACGTGCGGCTTTACACCTTCTCTCAAGATGTAGTTTGCCAGGGGATGCCATAAAGACACGTCAGAATGGCCTTTCCCAATCAGCTGTTTGAGTTCGTTTGCGAGGGCAATCCACCGCCCACTGCTGGCCAGTTCGTTCAAATGCTCGACACCATGAGATACGACGTTATCGCCAAAAAGGCCGTCCAGAAGCACGCGGACTCCGCAGTTTGAAGCGCGCTGCCAAACGTTCCTTGTCAGGGCATAGTTTGGGGCACAAAACGGTTCATCTTGGATTCTAAGGACTCCCACCAGATCGTCAAACGGTGTGATTGCGTCGCCATCGATAAAGTGCGACTCAAACTGTTTCTCATGAAGCACTTTGTCGATAAATGGCCGCTCGTCACTTTCTCTTAGCCGGTTGAACACGATGGAGAACGTATGAATCCTTTTGGTTGAAGCCGAAGCCATTAAATCGTGTGCTACGCAAGCCACTGACGATGAGTCGAGACCACCGCTGAGCATGGCGCCAACCGGAAATGCGCTACGAAGCCGGCAGTTGACGGCTTCCAAGAAAATGCTTCGAAATGCTTGGCCATACTCCTGGTCTGATCGGAAGCGAACTTCACGATGTGGGTCAAGTTCCCAATATGTCTTTCGACGAATCCCGCTTGGGTCGACTACGAGAAACGATGCAGGCGGCAGGCGAAAAACTCCGGAATAAAACGTCCGGGACTTGTCGTCAAATTGTTCCAATATGAAGTCAACAATCTTTTCCTCGTCGATTTCATGTCCGACGCGAGAAGCAGCCCCCAACGCTTTGATTAAGCTAGAAAAGGTGAATCTCCTCCCCGCTTGGTGCGAGTAGTAGAACGGTTTGACGCCAAAATGATCCCTGGCGCAGAACAATTGTTGCTTGGCAGGATCCCAAATCGCGAACGCGAAATCTCCAAGCAACCTATCGACGCATTTTTCCCCCCATTTCAAATAGGCTAGAAGAATCAATGTGCCGTCTGTGACAGGGTTACCAAATGTTTTACCGGATGCTAACGCGCTGATAAGTTCCCCGCGATTGTCGATTCGCGCATCTGCCGTAATATGTATGCCATTGAGTTCAATTGGAAATATTTCGTGTAGTGATTCAGGCGTGGAATGCAACATGCAACTCCCCAACCCCACGTTGCCGCAACTCCAAACGGTTTGCGCATCCGGCCCCCGGTTTGCAAGTGCCTGGACCATGCGCGTCAAGTCGTCTGTGGATGCTGGCTTGCCTCCAAGGTCGAAGATTCCAGCTATACCGCTCATAGGGGTTTGGCCCTTGAGTTTGCCGCATTTCCCACAACCGAGGACGGAGAGGAGCGTGCCTCGTCGTTGAAGTCAAAGCCAGTTCTTTGTGCCATGGACCACGATTCGAAGATGCAACAGAAAGGTGCCAAAATGATCAACAAAAAGGGAACCTCACGGGACCCGAGCCCCAGGCGTCCCGCCATGCGAAGGATCGCGGAATCTTCCCGTGAAGTCTGGATTCCCTAGGACGCCGTATCGCGTAACGTGCATTTGCTCAGGACGCTTGGGCGGTTCATGGAAGCGTCCTCTGCATAGAGCACGGTGGCCCTGTTCAATGGCATAGTGCCTGAATCCGGTTCGGCCGCGTTGTCTGGCCGATTTCCCAGTTGAGCCACAGATTTTCCGACGATGCTGGCAATGAGTCGTGCTCGTCCCTTGAGAAGTGGCCAGAAGCGATCGCTACAGGTGTAGCGGTTGCGAATATTCTCGGCCGAGAACCACATCGATCTATCCACAACCCATGCCGTCCATTCCCATCGCACTTGTAGGCGCACTCGTTCCAGATGAACAATTGAGCGTAGAGTGCCCGTATCGTGGCCCGGAATGCAGTCCCCAAGAAGCTGGTGGACGGAATAAATCCAGCTGTCAAGAGCCCTAGATAGCCCGTGCGCCCTCATTGTGTCGCCCACGCTGCCCCAGTCGATGCGTTCGCCGAACGATCGCTGTAGGGATGCAAGTTCAAAGAGCGCCTTTAGCGACAGGTCCGCTCTAGAAAAGGCGCGGTCGACAATCGCGGTGTGCAAAACGCTGTGTAGTACTCGCGTCGTCGGGGAAGGAAGCGAAAACGTGGCACCAGCCGCCATTCGCGATTCACCTTGCTTCCAGGCTAGGGAGGCGGGGAGTGCTCCAGCCACAGAGATAGGAAGGAGTTCGCGGTGGACTTCCACCGTCCCTTGCATCCCCGGGCGATGGAGAGGCCTCAAATGATGGTGATTTGAGTAGTCAAAATCAATCGAAATTGGACCGTACTCATGCATTCGAAGTGCAACCCAGCAATGTTCAGCGCGCTCCCGAGGAACCAGCAGGTCCAAGTCGACCATCATTCGCGAGCCAGGATCGCCAAAGGTCCTGTCGAACAGTGACGCGCCTCCCTTGAGAATCATCGGTTGGACTCCGATCGCGTTTAATACCCGAATAGCGCTAAGCGCTTGTTCCTTCAAGCGCTTGTTTCTGAGTGAATTTAGCAAGTGAACCTTCCACAAATCTCCCCGAAAGCCCGATGGAAGGACGGTCGCGAGGCCTCTGTCGCGCAGAGCTACCCACAGGGCAGGTGTGAGGCGTTCAGCGTCGGCAAGCCCGCGAACGATACGCCAGTCCAGGCTTTGCTCCGCTATAGCCCGACGTAAGCGTTGATTCGCTGCGTCGGAATTGGAAGCGCCTAGGGATTCAACGATGAACCTTAGGGCGTTGAGGCGAGCGTTCATAGACTTGCTGCGCGAACTTTAGTCAAGGGGTTGTCTGAACGAAACCCATCTATTGATTGCTAAACCTCAATTGATTGGTAAACCAACTGATGACGTCGGAAACCGCTCTACCGATCCCACGTCAAGTGTAGTTCAGCTGGATCGCCAGCGTCACGGTCAGAGCACACATTTGACGCAAGCTTGCAATCTGGCCGGTTTTCAAACAACACTGTTGTCCAAAAAAGGTTATGACGTTGGGTCATCCGAGGGTGTATGGTGTCGGTCAATCGCCAAACTGTCCGCGCCAATCCAAATTTGAGCCACCGTGCTGACCGAATATTGAGCCGGTGATAAATGCCGCCCGGATGAGGGTCGGCTGTGGACAAATGTAGGGGCTTTCTTGTTCGCTCGCCTCCTACGCTGGGGTTGGACGAAGCGGCTACGCGGAGGAAACCCCAGCGCAGTCGTCGTGTTGAAGTCAAGATGTTACCTGGCCCCTCATCGGAGGCATATTCATGACGAACGCGAGGTTAGCGGAAGATGGAAGACATGTCCGCAGTTGCCGCTACGGACTTCGACAAGAACTATCGGTTGCATCTGAAGCACCTGAAGCTCAAGGGTTTGCAGCCGAAGACGATCGAGGCGTATTCGCGCGCCATTCGCCGGGTCGGAGATTACTTCGACCATCAGATCGACGATCTGACCGAGGCCGACCTGATGGATTACTTCACCGACCTGCGCCAGACGCACGCCTGGAGTTCGGTCAAGCTCGATCTGTATGAACCGGTCCCCATTCGGCGGACGCCACGAAGCGAGAGAAGTGGCTCGACAAATTTGAACAGATGGATAAGTGGAAACTTCGGGCAAGATGCTGGGTCATTGGTGACTTGGCGAAGAGGAGTTTTTGATGAAGCTGAAATCAGGGCGGCGGACACGCCGCAAGCATAATCCGGTCTTCAAGGCGAGAGTTGCCCTTGCTGCGCTACGTGAGGACAAGACGCTGGCGGAGCTTGCCCATGAATTTGAACTGCACCCGAACCAGATTGCCGAATGGAAGCGGCAATTGTCTGAAGGGGCTGCCAATGTTTTTGGTGGCGGCAAGGACGCAGCCAAGCCGGTGGATCTGGCGCCGCTGCATGCCAAGATTGGCCAGTTGGCGCTGGAGAATGTTTTTTTAGAACACGCGCTCACCAAGGCGGGATTGCTGAGCGCAAGATCATGATTGACCGTCAGCACGAACTTCCCATTGCCAGCCAGGCCCGGCTTCTGAACATCAGCCGGGCAACGGTGTATTACCTGCCGCGCCCGGTTAGTCCCACCGATCTGGCGGTGATGCGCCACATGGACGAACTTCACCTGAAATATCCCTTCATGGGCGCCCGGCAGTTGAGTCGCCAGTTGCTGCGCGAAGCGGGGATCCATGCTGGTCGGCTGCATGTGCGCACCCTGATGATCCGCATGGGCATGGAGGCGCTGTGTCCGCAACCCGGAACCAGCCAGCGGCAGCCGGGACACAAGATTTACCCCTACCTCTTGCGTCACGTGTCGGTGACCCGCGCCAACCAGGTCTGGGCGCTGGATACCACCTACATTCCGATGGCCAAGGGATTCGTTTATCTGACTGCGGTGGTTGATGTCGCCAGCCGCCGGGTGCTGACGCACAAGACGGCGACGACACTGGAAGCCTGCCATGCCGTGGAGATTCTTGAACAGGCTATGGCCTGCTTTGGCCTGCCGGAGATCGTCAATACCGATCAGGGCAGCCAATTCACCGCCAGCGATTTCACCGCTGCCGTGCTCGACCGTGGCTGCAAGTTCTCGATGGACGGGCGCGGTGCCTGGCGCGACAACGTGTTTGTCGAGCGGCTCTGGCGAAGCGTGAAGTACGAGCGCGTCTATCTCAAAGCCTACGACAGCGTTGCTGCAGCGCGTGCCGACATCGCCGACTACTTCGTCTGGTACAACATGAACCGGCCGCATTCGAACTTGCGAGACGAAACGCCGGAACAGACTTACCTCAACCTGCTGCCAAGACTCGCGCAAGCCGCATAGAATGAAACCCGTGGTGCTCTCCGAGTTATCCACCCCCGCCCGCCAGCCAGCTATAGGGCGCTGGCTGGCGGGCGTGGATAACTCTGCACCTTCACCCATCCGCTCAGAGTCCACTTATCCTTCGGGGAATTCTGTTCAGACAAACCGAGCCACTTCTCTTCGGTCAGAAGAGCGAGAAGCGCATCCTCGAGGTCGGCAGCGGCCAGTTGAGTCTGGGCGAAGTCATCGACCAAGGCGAGGCGTCAGCACCGCCCAAATACCCCGTCCCCGCCCAAACCCGGCGCGCGGCGACGAACAAGCCCGACACCGAGGAAGACAGCGTCGCCTTCTTCGACGAGACGCGGGTTCGGGTCGAAGTGATCAAACTGGCCGCTCCTGAAGCCGAGGGACTGTCCCCGGATGACTTTGAGGTCATCGACCACACGGAGAGCTATCCGACCCCTACGACTATCTGGTCGACGTGTTGCAGCGTGTCAGCCAGCATCCGGCCAAGCGCGTCCTCGAACTCACACCGCGACTGTAGAAGCGTAAGCGTGTAGCCCGCCCACGTATGCTCATTGAGCAGTTTGGTGCAAAGTGTCGGTGCGCAGGGGCAAGAGAGAATCGATCTGGCTGTGGAGGCAGGTGGGCAGTTGTTCCAGCGTGTCGCGCAGCCACGCTGCTGGATCGAGGCCATTGAGCTTTGCGGTGCCCAGTAAGCTTTGAATCGCCGCGGCGCGTTGGCCCGCGCGCTCCGAACCGACGAACAACCAATTTTTCTTCCCTACGGCCACCGGGCGGATGTCATTCTCGATCGGGTTGTTATCGATCGGCAGGTCGCCTGCGGTAGCGTAGCGGGACAAGGCCGGCCAGCGCTTCAAGCTGTAATCGATGGCTTTGGCCGTAGCGCTACCCTCGGCAACGCTCAGGCGCGTGTTGATCAGCCACTCGCGCAAGGCTGCAAGCCGGGGCTGGGCTTGAGTTTGCCGCAGGTGAGCGCGTGCCGCGATCGTCAAATCGCGCCCCTCGGCTTCAATGGCGTACAGCGCGCCGATTCTCTCCAGCGCCTGCTGGGCAATCGCATTGGGCTGCGCGGCATTGAGTTCGAAGTACTTGCGCCTCGCGTGTGCAAGACATCCAAGCTCAATGATGCCTGTGGCAAACAGCGCCTTGTAGCCCCCATAGTCATCGACCATCAGATGGCCTTGCCAGCCCGAGAGAAACGCTTGGGCATGGGCGCCGGCGCGACTGGGTTGGTAATCGAACACCACGATCGGCGGACCCGTCTCCAGCACGTTGCTCCGGTACGCCCACAGATAGGCGCGCTTGGTCTTGCCTCGACCCGGGTCCAGTTGCTTGACCGGTGTTTCATCGGCATGCAGCACGCGGCCTTTGAGCAGCATCACCGCCAGCCGATCGACCAGCGGCTGCAGGGCCACGCCGATGCGTCCCACCCATTCGGCCATCGTGGTACGCGAGAGGCTGACTCCATCGCGGGCCGCAATCTGCTCCAGCCGGTACAGCGGCAGGTGATCGAGAAACTTGCTGATGGCCACCCAGCTCAGCAGCCCCGTGGCCGCCATGCCCGCGTCGATCACGGCCGGCGCAATCGGTGCGGCTGACACCGTCTCGCATGCACGGCAGGCGTACTGCGGGCGGATGTGCCGATGCACGAAGAAACGGGCCGGCTCGACGTCCAACTGTTCGCTGATGTCCTCGCCGATCTTGACCAGCGCCGTACCGCACTGCCCACAGGTGCAGGAGATCGGTTCATGCCGGTGCTCGATGCGCGGCAGATGATCTGGCAGCGGCTGACGACCGGCGCGCAGGCGAGGCGTGCGGGGCACCTGCGGCTCGCTGGTCGCTGCGGCCTCGGCCTGTTTCCTGGCCAGTTCGGCCTGGGCGGCGGCGATATCGCTGGCCAGCGTCTCCTGGAACAGATCGCCTGCTTCGGCCGAGAAGGCTTCGCTGCGCGCGCCAAAGCGCATCCGGCGCAGGTGCGCGGCCCAGCGTGAGGGCCTGGATCTTGATCCTGGCGGCGTGAAGCTCGCTGTCGCGGCGGGTGATTTGTTCGCTCAGCCGAAGCGCTTCGGCTTCTTCTTCTTGTGCCTGGTCGATGAGCTTCTGAACGGTGCCGAGTACCCAATCCGGCAGTGCGGGCGTGGCATTCAGGCGGGCCAGTTCAGCGTCCAAATTCATGCCGATATTATACTCTGCAACAGGCCGAAGAGCCGCATGCACAGGGCCTTTCAGCGATATTTGCCGAGATTCTTCTTGCAGGTCTTCGTGGCCCGGTTCAGACCCGCCAGTGCGCCGGCGCTGGCGCTTCGAGTCGCTGCCAATCGACCCCGCTGACGAGCCATTGCCACTGCGCAGCGCTGAGGGTAAAGACCGCGGTGTCGGCACGCGGCCAGATGAAGTGCCCCCGATGCAGGCGCCGATGACACAGCCACACGCCGGTGCCATCCCACACCAGAAGCTTGAGCCGATTCAGACGCCGGTTGCGAAAGGCATAGGCACTGCCATCGCAGGGCGAGCGTCCCAGCGTGTTCTGTATGCGCTGCGACAGTCCGTCGATGCCGGCGCGCATGTCAATCGGTTCGACAACCAGCCAGACCTGGTGCGGGCTCGGGATCATGACAGTTGTTTCAAGAACTCGACCAGCAACGGGACACTGCTACCCGGCAACTCAATTTCCCAACCATCCGGACTGCGCAGGCGCACGACGCTACCCGTTTCCGCCTTGCCCACGCTCACCGGCACCAGGGTCAGCGATGACTTGGCCGCCGCGATGGTCTGCTTCTCCCGACTGCGCCAGCGATGGAACGCTCGCTCGCTCAATCCATTGCTCGCGCAGTATTCGCGCTGCGTCAGATCGCTTCGAACCCAGTTTTGAATGTGCTCTCGCCAGTAAGCCGGTCCGTGTCGCTTCGCCATTTGTCGCGCCTCAAAAACAGGCGACAACATCGCACGAGCTCACCCGATCAGTACAGGTGGTGGGGGTGGACGCTTACGTAGAAGCCACGGTTTGCTGCCGATCCTCTGCGATCGCCCCTGCACAAGCTTCGCCAATAGCCAAAAAGGCCCGGTTCCTACCGGTAGCATGGTTATTGCTCCCATGGATGACTTGCGTGGGGAGCAGTTTTCTTCATCGCGCGCGCGAAGGGAAGAACGCCGATGGCTTACCGGTTACGTGGGCGCGACGCTTTCAGGGAAAAGGATGTCACGACCTCTCACCATTCCGTCCTAGTCCGTTTGAGGGAAAGTTCCTCGTTGCGGCAACCGTTAGACTGCGTCTGTCGGGACCGTGAAATATGTTCCATCCGTTGCTTCGGATTGGTTCGATAATGTTGCGCATACACTGTTCATGTTTCCATTCATGACTATTGGACCCCGTTAATGTGCGGTATTGCTGGGATCGTTGCTATTGCTTCAGGCGAGAATAGTGTTGTCGAATCCGATATCCGGCGGATGCTTCCGCCATTGCGACACCGAGGGCCGGACGGGAGCGGCAGCTATTTGGACCCTCGAGGGCGCGCCGGTCTCGGGCATACTCGCCTGAGCATTGTCGACCTTTCCGGCGGTGCGCAGCCCATGACGAATGAAGATCAGACGATCTGGGTTTCGTTCAATGGGGAGATTTTCAATTTCATCGAACTAAGAGAGGTGCTCGAAAAGGCCGGGCATAGCTTTCGCACGAGTTGCGATACTGAAGTTATCGTTCACGCGTATGAAGAGTATGGCGATGAATTCGTTCATCAACTCAATGGCCAGTTCGCCATCGCGCTTTGGGACGAACGAAGGGCGCGCCTGTTGCTGGTTCGTGACCGCATCGGAATACTTCCTCTGTTTTACACGCGGCTTGGAGAGAGGTTGTTGTTTGCCTCCGAGATCAAGGCCATGCTCCCCCTGTTGCCAGTATCTCCGACCATTTCCGCAGCGGCTCTCGACCAGATTTTCACCTTTTGGGCGCCTCGCAGTCCGAATTCGGTGTTCGAAGACATATTCGAGGTTCCGCCGGGCTTTGTCCTGGCGATTGAGATGGGGCAGTTGCGACTGACGAGATACTGGGATTGGCAGTTTCCGGAAGACGACGATTATCTCAGTGGCGCGGATGATGAGCTCGCAGACAGACTCTATGAATTGCTGGCGGACGCGACACAGATACGCCTGCGTGCCGATGTCCCGGTTGGTGCTTACTTATCCGGCGGACTGGATTCGTCGGCTCTGATTGCGCTGATCCGTAGGCATTCGAACGCTGCACTCAGGACCTTCTCCATTGGATTTGAGGAGTCATCGCTGGATGAATCGGAGTTCCAGGAAAGCTTGGTAAGCCTTTTGAAGGTCGATCACCGCCGAATCCTTTGTTCGAATCGCGACGTTGCGGAAAGTTTTCCGCAAACCATTCATCAAACCGAGAGCCCAGTACTTCGAACGGCGCCGACGCCGATGTTGCGGCTGTCCGGCCTCGTGCGTGGTTCGGGCTACAAGGTTGTACTCACAGGGGAGGGGGCGGACGAGGTATTGGGGGGCTACGATCTTTTCAAAGAAGCAAAGATCCGGCAGTTCTGGGCGCGCAATCCAAAGTCGGATTGGCGGCCGTTGTTGCTGAAAGCGCTATATCCGTATCTTGAGACATCGAGTAGTCAGGCAAAAGACTATCTGGTGAATTTTTACGGGATTGGTCTTGAAAGACCCAACGATCCAGTTTTCAGTCACTTGACGCGTTGGTTCACGACGGCACAGTGCAAAGTTTTCTTCTCAAGAGATCTTGCCTCAAAGCTGAGGGAGGATCCTGCGGTCGGACTTGTCGGTCAACTGCCTTCGTCGTTTGGAAGATGGCACCCGTTCAATCGCAGCCAATATCTCGAAGCGAAGACTCTGCTTAGCAAGTATTTGCTTTGTTCGCAGGGCGACAGAATGCTAATGGCGAATTCTGTCGAAGGGCGTTTCCCGTTTCTGGATCATAGGCTAATCGAGTTCGCCAATCGACTTCGGCCAAACCTGAAAATGAAAGCCCTTAATGAAAAATTTCTGCTAAAGCGGGCCATGTCCCCGTTTCTCCCGGCGTCTATTGTGAGCCGGCACAAGCAACCTTACCGGGCGCCGGACATTCCGGCTTTCTTCTCGTCGAGCCCTCCCAGCTACGTGGAAGAGATGTTGAGCGAAGACGCGATCCGGCGTTATGGGTATTTCGACCCGCAGAAGGTTGGATTCTTGGTGAAGAAGGCCCGGCGGGGCAGTTCTATCGCGGCCCGCGACAACATGGCAATCGTCGGCATACTCTCGACCCAGTTGTGCCATTACCATTTCATTGAACACTTTTCTGACTTTGCCCGAATTACGGGATAACTAGCAGCCAATACAGGGGTAGAAGAATGACTGAGCGAAAGCGCATCCGAGCATACATTTTGGAGAACTTCATGTTCACCGACGACGAGAGTGCTTTGAACGATGGCGAATCGTTGCTCACTAAAGGTGTGATTGATTCAGTGGGTGCGCTGGAGATTACACAGTTCATTGAGGAGACGTTCAATATTAAGGTAAAGGAAGATGAAATGCTTCCTGAAAATCTTGATTCAGTCGACAACATTGTTGCATTCGTTCGACGCACGCAAACGGCGTTGTCCTAGCTCACCCGATCTCGGAAACACGTAATGTCGCGCCCACTTAGACTATTGCAGACGACGCTTCTGCGTAGCGTCGAACGAGTGCCCCAAAAGACAGCTCTTGTTGTCGGCCAGGATCGCGTCACCTACAGCCAACTCTGGGAAAGAAGCGTTCGACTATCGAACGCCCTCAGGAGTCAAGGTGTGCGGTGCGGCGATCGGGTGGCGATTTTCCTGGATAACACATGGCAATGCGCGGTCGCTTTGTACGGAACCCTGCTGGCGGATGCGGCTTTTGTGATCATCAATCCCCAGACCAAGTATGACAAGCTGAGGTACATTCTGAATGACTCCGGTGCCACGGCAATGGTGACTGATGCGCATCTGCAGGGGGCTTTTGCTTCTGCAGTTGGCAGCGCGAGTAGCCTGTTGTCGGTGTTGGTGACGGGCGGCGTGCCTGCAGGCGCATCGCCGGTCCCGATGCTGGATTTCGATGCGGCCTTGAGTTCGGCCAGTGCAGAAGCCGTCGGGCAGAACAATATTTCGATTGATCTTTCCTCGCTTATCTACACGTCCGGAAGCACGGGCGAGCCGAAGGGGGTGATGCATAGTCACCAGTCGATGTTGTTCGCCCTGCAGAGTCTGGTTGAATACTTGCGTCTTCAGGAAGATGATCGGTTGCTCTGCGTACTTCCGCTGGCGTTTGACTATGGACTGTATCAGCTATTGATGGCGGTCCACCTTGGCGCGACTTTGGTTCTCGAACGGTCATTCACTTACCCAGCCCAAGTGTTCAAGGTAATGAATGATGAGGGCGTGACGATTTTTCCGGGCGTACCCACTGTATTTGCAATGCTGCTTGCGACCCACGAAAGGCAGGCGCTGAGTTTCCCTTTGGTCCGTCGAGTGACCAACACAGCCGCCGCGTTGCCGCCAAGTTTCAATTTGCGGTTGCGGGAGGTGTTTCCGAATGCGGATATTTTCCGGATGTACGGGCTTACGGAATGCAAACGCGTGAGTTATCTTCCACCCGAGGAGATCGACAAGAAGCCAGACTCAGTGGGAATCCCAATTCCTGGCACGGAGGCAATGGTTCTTAATGATTCAGGAGTCCGAGTAAAGCCAGGGGAAACGGGCAAGTTGTATGTACGCGGCGCCCATGTCATGTTGGGATACTGGAATCTGCCAGAGCAGACTGCCCACATGCTCAAGGCCGGCAAGTTCCCTGGGGAGCGTGTTCTTTGCACACATGATCTTTTTACTGTCGATGAAGACGGCTACTTGTACTTTGTCGGCAGAAGCGACGACATCATCAAGACGCGGGGCGAGAAGGTCAGCCCGGTGGAGGTCGAAAACGCAATGTTCGCGATCCCGGGCATTCGCGAGGTCGCAGTCGTTGGGATACCAGATGAGGTTCTCGGGCAGGCGATCCGTGCGTACGTGGTTCTGCAACCCGATTCGGACCTAAGCGAAAAGCATATTCGCGCGATGTGTCTGACGCGGATGGAGAACTTCATGGTGCCAAAAGAAGTCGTCTTGACTCCGGAGTTGCCCAAGACGACCACCGGGAAGATCAGCAAGAAGACCCTTGGGGAGCGATGATTCAATTGGATATCTCTCGGATCTACGGCGACTTGCGTGAGTACTTGTCCTCCCGACTTTCATTTTTGCCCGACAAGCCGGAAGAAACCTTGGACAGCACTCTTCGGGCTCTCTGGTTCGCCGCAGCAGGCCATCTAAAATCAGCTGAAATGGCTTTGTTTGGCGAGCTTCCCGCGCTCGATTCGACAGAAACATTCAGGCTGAATAGCCTTGTCCAGTCGCGTTTGGGAGGTACTCCTCTGGCACATCTTACTGGTCGCCAGCATTTCATGGGAATGGACATGCTTGCGGGGCCGGGAGCGCTTGTTCCTCGAAAGGAGACCGAACTGCTCGGGGCGGCAGCTGTCGAGCGCGCGAACGAAGTTGCTTCGAAACAGGGACGTGCTATCGTCGTGGACGTTTGCACAGGTTGTGGGAATATCGCACTGGCGATTGCCAATCGCGTGCCCAATGCGGTTGTATTCGCTGCCGATTTGAGTGATGACGCGGTCGAGTTGGGAAGAAGGAACGCAGCGCATCTTGGCCTTGAGCGCCAAGTCGAGTTCAGAGTGGGCAATTTGCTCGAACCGTTTGCGCAGACAAATTTCTTCGGCCAAGTGGATATCCTGACCTGTAATCCCCCATATATCAATTCCGTTAAGGTCGGGCAAATGCCCGATGAAATAGCGGGCCACGAGCCGAAGCTTGCGTTCGACGGCGGGCCTTTTGGTGTCGGGATTTTGATGCGCGTGCTGGAGGATGCACCGAGATTCTTGCGCAAGGGGGGGTGGCTCGGAATCGAAGTTGGATTGGGTCAGGGGCCTCTGTTGGTCAAGCGTATTGAAAAGGCTGGTTGGTTCGAAGAGGTTAGTCCGCTCGCTGATCAAAACGGTGATATCCGCGCAATATTTGCCATGCGCAAATAGAGTTATGACATACTAAACAGCACACAAACATAGCCTCATGACGTATAATTCGAGGCATGAAATGCAAGAAGATCTTCGACGGGCGGCAATTGCCGCGCAAAGCAAAGGAGCAGCTGCGCATGGCGGCGGTCAAGCGGGTCGAGTCCGGCGAGAGCCCGGAGTTTGTCGCCGCCGGGCTGGGCATCAACCGGCGCACCATCTACCGCTGGATCGAGGCGTTTCACTACGGCGGGGAAGGTGCGCTCAAAGCCAAGCCGATCCGGGGCGCACCGCCCAAGCTTGAGGCCAAGCAGATGGCCAAGCTCGCCCGCATCGTGCGCACCAAGAACCCGCTGCAGTTGAACTTCGAGTTTGCCCTGTGGACGCTGGCCATGATTCGGGTGCTCATCGGCAGGGAGTTTGCCGTCAGTCTGAGCGAAGTGTCGGTAGGCCGGTTGATGCGCCGGCTCGGGTTTCCTCCCCAGCGCCCGCTGTATCGGGCGTGGCAGCAGGACCCGGCCTTGGTCGAGCGCTGGCGCGCCGAGGCGTACCCGAAGATCGCCGCCCGGGCCAAGCGAGAGGGGGCGCTGATCTTCTTCGCCGACGAATCGGGCATCCGCTCGGACCATCATGCCGGCACCACCTGGTCGCCGGTGGGCCAGACGCCGGTGGTCAAGGCCACCGGGGCACGCTACGGGCTGAACATGCTCTCGGCGGTCAATGCGCCGGGCCACTTTCGTTTCATGACCGTGGAAGGACGGGTCAATGCGAGCGTGTTCCGCGACTTTCTCAAGCGGCTGATCACCGGGATGGAGCGCAAGATATTTCTTATCGTCGATGGGCATCCGGCGCACAAGGCGAAGCTGGTCAGTCGCTTCGTCGAGGACAACGCCGAAGCGATCGAGCTGTTCTTCCTGCCGCCCTACGCCCCGGAGCTCAACCCGGATGAACTGGCCTGGGGGCACATCAAGACCCGCATCGCCAAGACGACGGTCCAGACCAAGGAAGAACTCAAAGCGATGCTCAATCGCGTGATGCGACGCCTGCAGAAGATGCCCGAGATCGTTGCCGGCTTCTTTCATGCGCCGACTTGCGCCTATGCCAGGGAATGAGGCTTTATTAACGTAGGGCTTAGTAATTGGAAAGTGACCATCATAATGCAGCAAGCAACTTTGTCATTGCAGCGTTCCCTGGAACTCGATCCTGCTGCCGAGGTCGATCGGATCTCAATTCGTATTCGGGAGATTCTGGGGCGCGATCTCAATCGGAGGGGGCTGGTCGTCGCGATCTCGGGCGGCGTTGATAGCGCGGTTTGTGCTGCACTTGCCGTGAGCGCAGTCGGCAATAAGCGAGTGTACGGGCTATTGCTCCCCGAGCGGGATTCGGTATCGACGAGTTCAATTCGCGGCCGGATGGTGGTCGAACAACTCGGCATTGCCCATGAGCAGTTCGACATTGCTCCCGCTCTCGAGGCGCTTGGGTGTTACCGCTGGCGTGATGAAGCAATGCGAAACGTATTTCCCGACTATTCGGCGGAATGGAAGAGCAAGATCATAATCGCGGGGGGGCAGAACGGGCGGTTCAACTATTTTAAGCTGGTCGTTCAGTCACCCGATGGCAAGGTGTCCGAGGCGAAACTTGGCCCGAAAGACTATTTGCAGATTGTCGCCGCAACCAGTTTCAAGCAGCGGGTAAGAAAAACATTGGAGTACTTTCACGCAGATCGTCTGAACTACGCAGTCGTCGGTACCCCGAACAGGCTTGAATATGATCAGGGGTTCTTCGTGAAGAATGGCGACGGTTCGGCTGATCTCAAGCCGATCGCACATCTCTACAAAACACAGGTGTATGCGTTGGCACGGCATCTTGGTTTGCCGCAGGAAATATGTACTGCAGAACCGACGACCGACACTTACAGTATGGTCCAGGGTCAGGACGAGTTCTATTTCGCACTGCCTTACGACAAGATGGATATCGCGCTGCTGGCATTCAATCAGGGTCATTCGGCGAACGTGTTGGCGCAAGTACTGGGAATTGACCGGGGTCAGGCAGAGTTCATCTACCGAGACATCGAAGCGAAGCGACGGACAACCGCGATTTTGCATTGGTCGCCGATTCTTATTGAGCCGGTGCCGGGGCCAATTTCCAAGCCGCCGAGTGTATGACAGGGGGCTAGCATGTATCGACAGATTGGAAATTCGATATGAGTCGCGTCGCCTTTCTTGTAGGAGCTGCAGGGATTTGCACTATGCTGCTGATGGCTTGCGAACGAATTGAACCCGGAGAACAAAAGATGGCAACGCCTGCGGCAATTAGTGCGGCAGAATGGAAATCCCTTTCGCGCGTGAAGGTCTTGTTTGGCCACCAATCCGTCGGCTACAACATCCTTGAAGGTGTGGAGAAGATTGCCGCGAGCGATGCCAATGCACAATTGAAAGTGGTTCATTTGAAGGATCCGAAGGAGATGGATGGGCCGGCACTTGGGCATTTTGAAGTGGGGCAAAACACGGCCCCCGACTCGAAGATTGCCGATTTCTTGACGCATCTGGAGGCGGGCGGCGGAGATCGCGCGGATGTTGCGATGTTGAAGTTCTGTTACGTCGACGTATCCGAGGCTACGGATATTCCGAGGCTCTTCGACGCATACAAGGGAATGATCGGTCGGGCGAAGAGTAAGTATCCGAAGCTGAGGATCGCCCATATCACCATGCCCCTGGTTTCCCGACAGACCGGATTTCAGCACTGGCTGAAGAGCATTGCAAAGCGAGTGCTTGGGCGCCCAATACGCAACATAGAACTGAACATCAAGCGAAATGAATTCAATGAACTCCTAAGACGAGAATATGGTCAGATCGACCCAATCTTCGATCTGGAAAAGATTGAATCGACAGGGCCGAATGGAGAGGCCGTCGTCGAGATCGGCAACGGGAACCCGTTCAAAAGCCTGTCTCCGGACTATACGGAGGACGGCGGACACTTGAACGAACGGGGGCAACTGATCGTTGCGCGCAAGTTTCTACACTTTTTGGCGGCGATTTCACAGCCGGGATCCTCTTTGGTTGGCCAAAGAGGATTGAGTTCTACTGTGCCCAACTGATTTGGAATTTGGGTTCTTCGGACATTTCTGTGGGTCGGTAGTACGCTTTCGCGCACGATCAGCAAGGGGGACGTGCGATGGAGGGCGTGGAGTTGTACCGACAGTTGCTTGGGTTGAGGGCGCCGTGGACGGTGGAGCGAGTCGAACTGGATATGGCCAAGCAGCACGTTGAAGTGCATGTCGGGCATCCGGCCGGACAGCGCTTTGCCTGCCCCGAGTGCGGACGCGAGCTGGGCGTTTATGACCACCTTGCCGAGCGCACCTGGCGCCACCTCGACAGTTGCCAGTTCCTCACCTACCTGCATGCACGAGCGCCGCGCGTATCGTGCCCGGAACACGGCGTGCATCAAGTGAGATTGCCGTGGGCGCAGGCGGGCAGCCGGTTTACGAACCTGTTTGAAGCGCTGGCCATCGACATGCTGCTGGCGGCCAACGTCAAGAAGGCCGCCGCAATCCTGCGCATTACCTGGGACGAAGCCTGGCACCTGATGGAGCGTGCGGTGCTTCGCGGCCGTGCGGCCAAGACCGACGAACTTCCGCGACAGATCGGCGTCGACGAGAAGGCGATCGCCAAGGGCCAGCGCTACATGACGCTCGTTTGCGACCTTGAAGAATCGACCGTCGAGTACATCGGCGAAGATCGCAAGGAAACCAGCCTTGCCGCCTACTTTGAGGCCTTTCCGCAGAAGCGCCGGGAACAGATCGAGGCGATCAGCCTGGACATGTGGCCAGCCTACATCAATGCCTGCCGCAACACGGTTCCGGGGGCACAGAGCAAGATGGTCTTCGACCGATTCCACATCATGCGCCACGTCATCGATGCCGTGGACAAGGTCAGGAAGCAGGAACACAAGGCGCTGATGGCCGCTGGAGACAGCACGCTGGCCAACAGCAAGTACCTCTGGCTGACCAATCCGGCGAACATGACCGACAAGGCCAGGGCGCGCTTTGACGAACTGAAAGTCGCCCAACTCAAGACCGGCCGGGCGTGGGCGTTGAAAGAAGCGCTGCGGCAACTGTGGAACTATACCTCGGCGAGGTGGGCGACGAAATTCTGGAAGCGCTGGTACTTCTGGGCGACGCACAGCCGCTTGGCACCGATGATCGCTGCCGCCAAGCTCATTGCCCGGCACTTGCCCAACGTGCTGACCTACTTTGCCCATCGCGTTACCAATGCCGTCGCCGAGGGACTGAACTCCAAGATTGCCACCGTCCAGAAACGCGCTTGCGGCTACCGCAATCCAGACCATTTCAAGATCGCCGTCTATTTCCATTGCGGCGGCCTTAACCTGTTCCCCGCTGCCCTGACCCACATGAAAGTCGGATGAATCGGAATTTGGAATGCTGGCCTTGATGCTTCTCTCCGCATTTGGAGTAATTTACGCATATGTCGGGTATCCGGCGCTGCTCTACGTCCTCGGTTTGCTAAGGTCGCCACCTGAAACGAGTTGTGTATCTGCCCATTTGACCTATCGGCCAATCGTGACGCTCATCATTTCAGCGTATAACGAGGAACGAGTGATCGAGGCGAAGATCCTGAATTCTCTCGGCCTGGCTTATCCACACGAGTTGCTCGAAATCATGGTTGTTTCTGACGGCTCAGATGATGGAACGGTGAAGATCGTCCAGCGGTACCAACCTCAAGGGGTGGTCCTTTTGCATATCGACGGGCGGATCGGAAAGTCGGCATGCCTCAACAGGGCCGTAAGGGAGGCGCGCGGAGAGATCATTGTCTTTACTGACGCGAATTCGCAATTTCATGCGGATGCAGTTGAGGCTCTCGTCAGCCGCTTTGCCGACGATCGCGTTGGATTCGCAACCGGCTACACTGCCTACGTGAAGGAAGAGAACGGTACCCTTGTCGAATCGGTCGGAATCTATTCTCGTATAGAGAAATTCGCGAAACAGATGGAGAGCCGCCTTTCCTCTTGCGTCGGCGCCGATGGGGCAATATTTGCAATCAGAAAGACACTGTACCGGGATCTAGGTGTCGACGACATCAATGACCTAGTGATGCCTCTTGGCGTAGTTCGCAGCGGTTTTCTAGGTGTCCTTGAGAATAGGGCTGTATGTTCAGAAGGAATGTCGTCGAATTTCAACGACGAGTATCGAAGGCAGATCCGCATCGCAACACGGACCATTCGGGCGGTTTGGACGAATATCGACCTTTTGAATCCCGTCAGGTACGGCCTGTTTGCTGTGCAGTTCTTTTCGCACAAGGTGTTGAAGGTATTGGTCCCGCTTTTGCTTATGACTACGCTGTTCCTGAGTGGGGTATTGGCATTTCACCAGCGAACGTTCGCCATCGTCTTCTGGCTACAAATCGTGTTTTACGTGGTTGGTGTCGCGTTCGATCCTTCTCAATATCGTGGATCTGTCGGTCGACTGATTGGCGTGATAAGAACTTTTGTTCTCTACAATGCCGCGATCGCCGTCGGCTGGCTGAATTTCTTCCGGGGGAAAAAGTTCACGGTCTGGGCAACGGCACGCTAGTAACCGGAACCAATGCGTCGGGACTCGCAAGCACATTGCGACGGCTCTGTCGGCGACAAGCGATGCGACAGTTCAGATAATGCTGGATATGTCTCGGATCGCCATCACCTTAGGCGCCACAGAGTAGACCAGGGAATTGGCTGGGATGTTCCGTGTAACGGATGTGTTTGGTGCGATCACGCAGTTGTCTCCAATCGTCGCACCTGGGAGAATATAGGCGCCTGGACCGATCCAGACGTTGTCGCCTATCGTTATGTCGCGAACGTCAGATTCAGTTGGGGGTGTGCCCTGTTCCCGTAGTGCCGGCACGATGGAATGACCCCCACAGTCTACAAACGTCACGTTACTGGCTACAAGACAGCCTTTACCGACCGTTAGCTTTCCGGCAATGTCAAAGAGAACATTGTGTCCGAAGCCTGAGTTGTCCCCGACACGAATGGTTGGAGGCTCGTTTCGGATACTGGCAAACACGTACGTTTGCTTCCCGTAGTATCGAACGTTATCCCCCAAGCAGATATTTCCCCTTCCCTCAACATATGGAACAAAGGTACCAGCTCGGAAATTCTTTCCGATCGAGCGGCACAGCCCTCTATACATAGGGGAAACCAAAAAGACAGACTTTGCCCAATAGTAGACGGCTCTGCCGCGACTTACCATTTGCCACAGGGCAACACACAAGAATCTTGGGATTGGAATGTTTATCGCATAGATCGAGCGATAGATTGACCGAAGAATTGGGTAGGGGAACCCCGTCCCCGTCTTTACTCGTGTTCGAAACCCAAGACGGTTGCTTGCCGTTTCATCATGGGCCATAGACGGAATCTCCGGAGGCGGCAGACTGCGATATTGCTGGTCTGGCTGGTTGCTGTGAAGGACACGCGTTCGGTTCGCAATGGAACACGCTAAGACCGAGAATCGTCCAGTCCGTTTGAACACGTGGGCTCGCCGTTGCGTTGGGCCACGAACGACAGATATCCGTGGCTATTGAGATGTTCAAGTTTTTTCGTTCCCCCGCTAACCGATACACCATTGCGCACGACAGACCATGCCAGACTGGTTCAATGCGACCATGCGGCTACTGCCAGAACCGTGAGTCTCGTAGTCGCCGATTTAATTCAGTCGACCAGTGTCGGAGATAATGCCCGTCGCTCGAGTTGGTTCAACAGAAGATCACATATTCGATGCTTATCGTCATCAGAGACATACCGGTGAGTGGGCAGAGTAATAAGTCTGTCCGCAATGCTTTTTGACGAAGGACAAGATCCGCGGCTTATGGTGTCGTGTAGCTCCGAAATGTCTTCGATACCGCTTGGATACATCGGGCTAATTCCCAAGGAGCGGGCAAGTGGGTTGGAGAGAATTGCTGCTTTATCGTTTGTCGTTGGCAACAAGAACGGAAAGCGGAGGTACGGAACTGGTTCCCCTCTCGGCAATTCCTTCAGTAGACGCTCTTCGTAGACTCTACCAGAGCTACGGCGAAGCGCGTTCGATGCATCTAAGCGCTTTCTCCAACGTCTCATCAGCCCGGCGGACATTCCTGACAATCGCTTGACCGCAATCGACCTATGGAAGTGAGTTTCGCCAATTCGCAACTGGGGAATTCCAGCAGGTATCCAGAATAGATTAGGGTGAATCAGAAGCGACTGGATGAGAACGACAAGAAGGTCGCGAATTGATTCGAGAATGCCGTGCGGCGGAAGCGATCGATACTCTTTGGTGAGTTCGGCGCCAATTGCATCCGAGTTTGTAAGAATGATGCCCCCTGATCCAGCAGAAACGCACTTCCCTCGTCCTAGGCTAAATAGTCCGGCGTCGCCACGCGTTCCAAGCTGCTGCCCGTCATGTTCGCCGCCCATCGCCTGAGCGGCGTCATCGACGATGAAGACACCGTTGTCAGAACATACTTCGCGCAAGCGCGAGACATTCGATGCGCGGCCGAACAAATCGCACGAAATGACGCATAGCGTGCGGTCGCCAATGACAGCGGGAAGTCGATCAAAGGAATAGTCAAGTGCGCGGGGATCGACGTCGCATACAACAGGCGTCAGCCCAGCATTGACAATCGCCGATGGAACCGAGAAGCACGTATACCCTGGAACGATCACTTCATCTCGGAGCGGAGCCAAACGCTTCATGGCGCGCAGTATTAGGACTAGTCCAGCCTTGCCGGACGAGACATTGAAGACGTGCTGCACATTGAAGTGTGCCTTCAGCTCATTGTCGAGGCAACGAACATAGTGGCGCGGGCAGAACAGACCGAGAAACCCATGAAGCAGGCTAGCGCCGTCGATGGGGGACGCAACAGGTGGTTGCATGCGCCGCAAAGAAATTTTCATTTAGCGAAGCAAGACTTGGTTTTATTGAGACTTCCGTAATTCATGACATCACCACAAGGTAGCCTGCATCCAGCAAGCGGCGATGATCGATGGACGCTTTTGAGCGCTCTTGAGTTTGTTGCGAGCGGTCGTGTGCAACTCGCTCAGGTCGTTGGGACAGTAGTTGACCAGAGCATGGCGCTTGAGCCAGGCCCACAGGTACTCGACCGGATTCATATCCGGCGCGTACGGTGGCAGGAAGGCGATTTGGATGTGCCCATTCAGGCTGTCGAGGTACTCGCGCACCACGCGACTGCGATGCGCCCTCAAACCATCCCAGATCACCAGCAGCGGCTGCTTCAGGTGCGCCTTGAGCGCCTTGAGAAATTCGACGATCTCTTCTTTCTTGATGCTGCCCTCGTGCAGACGGAACAAACAGTTGGTGCGCGTGAGTCCAGCGATGACCGAGACGTGAGTCCAGTTGAAGTGAAACTGAATGATGGGTGTCTGTCCCTTGGGTGCCCACGTGCGCACTCGGGTTGGCCGCTCGCTGATGCCGGACTCGTCGACAAAGACGATCAGACGGCCTTCTCGCTGGGCTTTTTTTTAAGGCTGGGCCAAGTGCTGCGCTTCCAACTGCGCACCGCGTCTTCGTTGCGTTCGATGGCGCGCTTGTCAGGTTTCTGCGGACTGAAGCCCAACGAACCCAGGATTCGCCAGACCTGCGTCTGGCCGAAGCGCACACCATGCAGGCGTTCGATGACAGCACCCACACGCTTGAGCGTCCATAACTCGGTGCCAAATCCATACTCGGTCGGACTACGCAGGAGCGTTGCTCGCACCGCCGCCAACTGCTGTTCATCGAGCTGGGCCGGGCGACCCCGTTGTGGCACGGCGCGCAGGGCATCGATGCCACCTTCATCCAGCAGCCCTTTCCACGTATATACCGTTTGTCGTGCCACACCCACCGCCTTGGCTACGTCCGTGCAGCCTTTGCCCGCGAGCAGCATCCGACCTGCCTTCAATCGCTTCTTTGTTGCTTCGCTCAACCGCTTTTGTGCCATGACACCATTCTCCAATATCACACTTGGAGATACAACGTTTCAGATCATCAAAGGTTGTCATGTTTTACGGAAGTAACAATAGGGTCAAGTAGCGATTGCACGACTTCGATTGCGCTTGGCACCGCGCAAAGGCGCAGCCACCGGTATAGCGATTCAAGAGCTATGATGAGTGTGGTCAACCGATTTGATGTTGTGATGTTCACGTTTGCCGATGGTCATTGGTGGCGTTATCGCCGCTCGTCATCCTGCATCGCGCCCAGCGTACGCGTAACGCAGGCAGCGTCAAGGCCGGGCCCTTCGGGTGCGGGCTTAGCCCGCAGCCTTGACACTGCCTGCGTTACGCGTGTTTTGTCGCCATGCAGAATGGCTCGCTGTGTGCGCTACGCGCACCACGCCACACGCACAACCCATGCCATGTGCTTGACTGTATCTTGCTGATTTAACGACCAAATTATTGGTCACGTTCGCTGAGAGCAATTCACCCCCGTACATCATCATGCATGACCAAAAAACGGCACTTTGCCATCGAGATGGGTGACCGTGCTCACTATGAAACAGGTTTGCTGCCGCCACGTCGACGAGGGCAATAATTCGCGCGTTTGTTCATCACTCGCTGAGACTTCAACGCGTGAAAGAGTTACCAGTAGATCCAATAGACATTCTGGCAGGAACTAGCCGCGGGAGCGCCAAACACTTTCAACCCTGTGGACTGCGCGGGATAATCCACGGGCAACCATTGACTTGAATCGGTTGGGTTCAAAGATCCATTCCTCACCAAATTCAAACTCCGTTCCGCCAAAACCCTTCTTGAAACTTGAAATGCGCGCCAACCCGCCGTCACTGTCCTGCGATCCACCTGTAATCCCATTCATGTCGAACCACGAAGCATGCTGATTCCGCGCCCAGGCAATTTGATCCCACAGGACAGGGTAAAGCAGCGGAAGCCGTACGTCACTCTTCCGAGTCGAGGCGCTGATATCGTAAAGAACCCTATCGCCCTGGCGCGTCGCCCAAGCGAACGCAAGTAGGTCTTCAGGGGTGCGGCCATCACCCTTGAATGCACCAACGATACGTGAAAGGTCCGGCCGCGCCTGACAGACTGCCAGGACTTGCCGCCAATCAACGTCGTCATGCGAGCCACCTGTCCTGTCAAACGTTTCGGCCAGTATGGAATTCATGCGCTCGCCGAGTACAGGATCCGCAATAGGAGTCACCTGAAGTCCGTTGCGCGTCGCTTTCCGAATTTTGTGGCGGGTGGAACTGCTGAAGGAGCTGAACAATTCATCCTCCGTAGGTGTTAGGTCTATGGCAAGAGTTCTGGAAGGAATTTGCTCCGCAGTAATCTGCCGATACCCAAGACCCGCTAGGGAACGCCGAACGAACGCACGTGCCGCCTCATTGCGACACTGAACCTCGGCACGAACCCGAAGCACGCATCCGGTGGACACAGCGTAGCCGGTTATCTGTCTGAGCAGTGCGTCTCCCGAATCTGAGGCATATGCTTCCCCAATTGCATGTACGTCAATAGTTCTATGTCCGGGGAAAGCACGCGTCTTCTTGACGTTCAGCCCCAAGGCGGCACGAAACGATCCGGAAGTCGTGGTTGCAATTGCCAGCCTGTCGTCACTCGTTCCACAATTTCGTAGCCAGCAGAGACGCGACGTTAGTGGAAAGGGGAATGCGCATTTGTCGAGAGCTTCCTCGGCCCTCGCCGCTAGCGAACTTGTCGGGCCGACGATCTGTGTATGAATGGCATCCATCGTTCTTGTTGGGCGTTTTCGTGCCGAACTACCAGAAGAAGTTCCTGGTTTCTGGCTGGCTCGCGTACCTACTGTCTTAAGACTTGGTCTGGCCTTGGCACGCAGTCAATTCGTTGATCTCACCTGCGCAATACGCGTAGTCATTGTCGGTCACCCCCCCCTCACTCGACCGTAAAGATATGAGAGCAGCCAAACCAAAACGAGACTCGAGCCAAACAGGAATGAAACACCAAGAGGCCCCAAGGATCCAGTAAGTCCAATCACTGCAGGTCCGCTTTCAACAATCAGAAACTGGATAATGAATGCGAAGACGGACGTTCTACCGAAAACCGAAAGCACCCATAGAACTCGGTCGAAATGCCCTTGCACATCCACGACATATGTTATTGCCGCAAGAATAAGGGTTAGGAGTGCCAAGTAGCCCGGCAACAGAGTCGTTGTGCGACTAGGGTACATCGCTCGGAACACTTCTGGCCCCCAAACTTGCAGGTATTGTGCTTTGAGCAGCATATACCCGAGCGTCAAGAGCAGACTGCAAATTCCAAGAGCTGCAGTGGAGCGTATCAGTTGGATTACAAGCACTCTCGCATCAAGTTTACTGTGAGCGAATCGCGCCAAACATTCGCCAAATATCGTTCCACTCAAAAATACGCCGAGCCAGGGAACAAGAGGCCACCAGAATGTTTTCGGCTCGCCGCTAATCCGGAAATCGCCTAGGACCCCAAACAACGCCTCGCGCAACATGGGAAAGGGAGCAGATGTGGGGACTGCGAGTCCTGTAACCGCGATCGTTGCGGCGATGAGAACCACAATAATAATTGCACGCAACCGCTGCCCAAAGCACACGACAAACACTGGCGATATTAGTAGACACACGGCGATGGTATCCGTGATGGGGAATCCGAGAGCGAGTTGTTCGATCCACGGAAGATCTTCAGATCCTCGAAGTAGACCTTGGTGAAGGGCCCATGGATAGCTACTTAGATTGATCAGAAAATGTGCGACTGTCAGCAGCACGAACGCACGAACAACTGTTTGTCGGTAAGCGCGGCACCAATCAGAATTCGATAGCAAAGAGTAGCTTGAAGCCGCCCCGGAGACTGCGACAAATGCAACAGGGGCAAGATTTGTAGTCGTCCACATAAACCACTTGCCGGAATCCGAGAACAGCGATGAATCTGCATTCAAGTAACTATGCTGAAGAATCGCCAATACCATCGCCAACCCGCGCGTTACGTCTAGAGAGTGAATTCGGTGCGGCATCGAACGGATTTGAGATCTCCTGCGCGATATCGAAACCCTTAGCGGAAAGTCAGGCTGGCGATGAAGAGGGGAAGAAAGGACGACCGTGTTGCTCCTTCTGCCCCTACCAGTCATTTACGTTGTGTCGAAGAATCGGGATTCCCGCGAAGTGGGTGAAGCCGTCAAAGTACGTCAAGAAACTGTCGATTTCCATGAGCAGATCAACCGTGGTCGGATACATGGGAATTCTGTTTAGTCGGAATAGTTCAGAATCAGCGCCAACCTTTCCCCCATAGCCCAAGCAGCAGCACGAATAGCCCTCACCTTGAACAATCTGCGAGACCTCTATTGGGCAACTTTCTCTTTTGCCGAAGGGAAAGGCGAACGCTTCGACCGTTCTGCCCAGCTCGCTTTCGATGTGCTGTTTGGAGTCGCGAATTTCCCGCCTTGCGTCCTCGGACGAGGTGGCGCCTAAGTCAGGGTGGCTTATGGTATGGGCGCCAATTTCGAATCCCAGCTGGGCGAGGGTTCGAACCTCATCCCAAGTCATCAACGGATTCGCCACCGGATTCTTCAAATCCCAGGGGAAGACCTTTGTTGTCCCAATGAAACCTGTTGTCACAAAGAACGTTGCCGGGACATCGTATTTCTTTAGAATAGGTGCAGCACAATGAAGGTTGTCTCTGTAACCGTCGTCAAAAGTAATTGCTACCTTGTTTCCCAAGGCGCCTCTCGTCGCGACGGTTCGGACCAGTTCAGCCAATGACACTAGTTGGTATCGCTTCGTCAACTCGCGCATCATCTGCTCAAAAACCGGGGTCGGCGTTGTTAACCCGTCATGATCGTAGTCATTAACCCTGTGATACATAAGGACATTGGCTGTTCTGGAGACCGGTCCAAGGGCGCGTAACCATGCGCTTTTGTCGCACACGGAATAGAGAGCCTCAACAATTCGACGTCGAGTTTTCATGGCGTGTTGAAAGTATCGTTGTCAAATTCTTGCATGGCCGTTTAGGGGAGGCGGCGACAAACTCCACAGGAGTCTCATATTATTAAGCGTAGTTTGTGCCGCCTGACTTTGTCGCTCGCTCCGCAATTCGAAGTGCAGCAATTGGAATCGCGGCAATAGGGAGCCAGCTCTTGGGAATGGTTTCAAGAACGCAATTCACAGGCGTTCTGAATGTTCGTCTGGGAGCTGAGTGACGCTAGCGCATTTGTGTCGCACGCAGCAAATCTTCCCCTAAAGTGCAAGTCCCGTATATTCCCCCTTTGTACTAGGCCAATGATCAAAGCAGCGTAAGTGGGCTCATTCGCCATCGGCCCCGGTCGGTACAGCCAGTGGGCTGGCCGGTTTGGCGAGCCCGGTGGGCTGGAACATGAGCACGCCAGATGACGGAATAAAATGACCGTTGCGCGTGCGTGTGCCCGCAGCCAGAATAGTGACCATCTGCCGCAATGAGCAGGTCGTGCGTAAGCGTGTAGCCCGCCCACGTATGCTCATTGAGCAGTTTGGTGCAAAGTGTCGGTGCGCAGGGGCAAGAGAGAATCGATCTGGCTGTGGAGGCAGGTGGGCAGTTGTTCCAGCGTGTCGCGCAGCCACGCGGCTGGATCGAGGCCATTGAGCTTTGCGGTGCCCAGTAAGCTTTGAATCGCCGCGGCGCGTTGGCCCGCGCGCTCCGAACCGACGAACAACCAATTTTTCTTCCCTACGGCCACCGGGCGGATGTCATTCTCGATCGGGTTGTTATCGATCGGCAGGTCGCCTGCGGTAGCGTAGCGGGACAAGGCCGGCCAGCGCTTCAAGCTGTAATCGATGGCTTTGGCCGTAGCGCTACCCTCGGCAACGCTCAGGCGCGTGTTGATCAGCCACTCGCGCAAGGCTGCAAGCCGGGGCTGGGCTTGAGTTTGCCGCAGGTGAGCGCGTGCCGCGATCGTCAAATCGCGCCCTCGGCTTCAATGGCGTACAGCGCGCCGATTCTCTCCAGCGCCTGCTGGGCAATCGCATTGGGCTGCGCGGCATTGAGTTCGAAGTACTTGCGCCTCGCGTGTGCAAGACATCCAAGCTCAATGATGCCTGTGGCAAACAGCGCCTTGTAGCCCCATAGTCATCGACCATCAGATGGCCTTGCCAGCCCGAGAGAAACGCTTGGGCATGGGCGCCGGCGCGACTGGGTTGGTAATCGAACACCACGATCGGCGGACCCGTCTCCAGCACGTTGCTCCGGTACGCCCACAGATAGGCGCGCTTGGTCTTGCCTCGACCCGGGTCCAGTTGCTTGACCGGTGTTTCATCGGCATGCAGCACGCGCCGCTCCAGCAGGTGCGCGACCAGCCGATCGACCAGCGGCTGCAGGGCCACGCCGATGCGTCCGACCCATTCGGCCATCGTGGTACGCGAGAGGCTGACTCCATCGCGGGCCGCAATCTGCTCCAGCCGGTACAGCGGCAGGTGATCGAGAAACTTGCTGATGGCCACCCAGCTCAGCAGCCCCGTGGCCGCCATGCCCGCGTCGATCACGGCCGGCGCAATCGGTGCGGCTGACACCGTCTCGCATGCACGGCAGGCGTACTGCGGGCGGATGTGCCGATGCACGAAGAAACGGGCCGGCTCGACGTCCAACTGTTCGCTGATGTCCTCGCCGATCTTGACCAGCGCCGTACCGCACTGCCCACAGGTGCAGGAGATCGGTTCATGCCGGTGCTCGATGCGCGGCAGATGATCGGGCAACGGCTGACGACCGGCGCGCAGGCGAGGCGTACGCGGCACCTGCGGCTCGCTGGTCGCGGCGGCCTCGGCCTGCTTCCTGGCCAGTTCGGCTTGGGCGGCGGCGATATCGCTGGCCAGCGTTTCCTGGAACAGATCGCCTGCTTCGGGCGAGACGGCTTCGCTGCGCGCGCCAAAGCGCATCCGGCGCAGGTGCGCGAGTTCCAGCGTGAGGGCCTGGATCTTGATCCTGGCGGCGTGAAGCTCGCTGTCGCGACGCGTGACTTGCTCGTTCAACCGAATCGTTTCGGCGGCTTCTTCTTGTGCCTGATCAATGAGGCTCTGAACGGCGCCGACGATGCATTCCGGGAGTTCCACAACGCTCTTCAAGCGCACCAGTTCAGCATGCAAATCCATGCCATCATTATAACCGATGACAGGACGAAGAGCCCCGTCAACAGGGCCTTTTCCGCGATATTGTTTGAAACTTCTTGTGAGTGACTTCGCCTCGCTGCTCACACCCGCCAGTGCGCCGGCGGCGCAGCCTCCAAACGCTGCCAATCGACCCCGCTGACGAGCCATTGCCACTGCGCAGCGCTGAGGGTGAAGACCGCGGTGTCGGCACGCGGCCAGATGAAGTGCCCCCGATGCAGCCGCCGATGACACAGCCACACGCCGGTGCCATCCCAGACCAGCAGCTTGAGCCGATTCAGACGACGGTTGCGAAAGGCGTAGGCACTGCCATCGCAGGGCGAACGTCCCAGCGTGTTCTGTATGCGCTGCGACAGTCCGTCGATGCCGGCGCGCATGTCGATCGGTTCGACGACCAGCCAGACCTGGTGCGGGCTCGGGATCATGACAGTTGTTTCAAGAACTCGACCAGCAACGGGACACTGCTACCCGGCAACTCAATTTCCCAACCATCCGGACTGCGCAGGCGCACGACGCTACCCGTTTCCGCCTTGCCCACGCTCACCGGCACCAGGGTCAGCGATGACTTTGCCGCCGCGATGGTCTGCTTCTCCCGACTGCGCCAGCGATGGAACGCTCGCTCGCTCAATCCATTGCTCGCGCAGTATTCGCGCTGCGTCAGATCGCTTCGAACCCAGTTTTGAATGTGCTCTCGCCAGTAAGCCGGTCCGTGTCGCTTCGCCATTTGTCGGTAAGCGTGTAGCCCGCCCACGTATGCTCATTGAGCAGTTTGGTGCAAAGTGTCGGTGCGCAGGGGCAAGAGAGAATCGATCTGGCTGTGGAGGCAGGTGGGCAGTTGTTCCAGCGTGTCGCGCAGCCACGCGGCTGGATCGAGGCCATTGAGCTTTGCGGTGCCCAGTAAGCTTTGAATCGCCGCGGCGCGTTGGCCCGCGCGCTCCGAACCGACGAACAACCAATTTTTCTTCCCTACGGCCACCGGGCGGATGTCATTCTCGATCGGGTTGTTATCGATCGGCGGGTCGCCTGCGGTAGCGTAGCGGGACAAGGCCGGCCAGCGCTTCAAGCTGTAATCGATGGCTTTGGCCGTAGCGCTACCCTCGGCAACGCTCCAGGCGCGTGTTGATCAGCCACTCGCGCAAGGCTGCAAGCCGGGGCTGGGCTTCGAGTTTGCCGCAGGTGAGCGCGTGCCGCGATCGTCAAATCGCGCCCCTCGGCTTCAATGGCGTACAGCGCGCCGATTCTCTCCAGCGCCTGCTGGGCAATCGCATTGGGCTGCGCGGCATTGAGTTCGAAGTACTTGCGCCTCGCGTGTGCAAGACATCCAAGCTCAATGATGCCTGTGGCAAACAGCGCCTTGTAGCCCCCATAGTCATCGACCATCAGATGGCCTTGCCAGCCCGAGAGAAACGCTTGGGCATGGGCGCCGGCGCGACTGGGTTGGTAATCGAACACCACGATCGGCGGACCCGTCTCCAGCACGTTGCTCCGGTACGCCCACAGATAGGCGCGCTTGGTCTTGCCTCGACCCGGGTCCAGTTGCTTGACCGGTGTTTCATCGGCATGCAGCACGCGCCGCTCCAGCAGGTGCGCGACCAGCCGATCGACCAGCGGCTGCAGGGCCACGCCGATGCGTCCCACCCATTCGGCCATCGTGGTACGCGAGAGGCTGACTCCATCGCGGGCCGCAATCTGCTCCAGCCGGTACAGCGGCAGGTGATCGAGAAACTTGCTGATGGCCACCCAGCTCAGCAGCCCCGTGGCCGCCATGCCCGCGTCGATCACGGCCGGCGCAATCGGTGCGGCTGACACCGTCTCGCATGCACGGCAGGCGTACTGCGGGCGGATGTGCCGATGCACGAAGAAACGGGCCGGCTCGACGTCCAACTGTTCGCTGATGTCCTCGCCGATCTTGACCAGCGCCGTACCGCACTGCCCACAGGTGCAGGAGATCGGTTCATGCCGGTGCTCGATGCGCGGCAGATGATCTGGCAGCGGCTGACGACCGGCGCGCAGGCGAGGCGTGCGGGGCACCTGCGGCTCGCTGGTCGCTGCGGCCTCGGCCTGTTTCCTGGCCAGTTCGGCCTGGGCGGCGGCGATATCGCTGGCCAGCGTTTCCTGGAACAGATCGCCTGCTTCGGGCGAGACGGCTTCGCTGCGCGCGCCAAAGCGCATCCGGCGCAGGTGCGCGAGTTCCAGCGTGAGGGCCTGGATCTTGATCCTGGCGGCGTGAAGCTCGCTGTCGCGACGCGTGACTTGCTCGTTCAACCGAATCGTTTCGGCGGCTTCTTCTTGTGCCTGATCAATGAGGCTCTGAACGGCGCCGACGATGCATTCCGGGAGTTCCACAACGCTCTTCAAGCGCACCAGTTCAGCATGCAAATCCATGCCATCATTATAACCGATGACAGGACGAAGAGCCCCGTCAACAGGGCCTTTTCCGCGATATTGTTTGAAACTTCTTGTGAGTGACTTCGCCTCGCTGCTCACACCCGCCAGTGCGCCGGCGGCGCAGTCCAAACGCTGCCAATCGACCCCGCTGACGAGCCATTGCCACTGCGCAGCGCTGAGGGTGAAGACCGCGGTGTCGGCACGCGGCCAGATGAAGTGCCCCCGATGCAGCCGCCGATGACACAGCCACACGCCGGTGCCATCCCAGACCAGCAGCTTGAGCCGATTCAGACGACGGTTGCGAAAGGCGTAGGCACTGCCATCGCAGGGCGAACGTCCCAGCGTGTTCTGTATGCGCTGCGACAGTCCGTCGATGCCGGCGCGCATGTCGATCGGTTCGACGACCAGCCAGACCTGGTGCGGGCTCGGGATCATGACAGTTGTTTCAGAACTCGACCAGCAACGGGACACTGCTACCCGGCAACTCAATTTCCCAACCATCCGGACTGCGCAGGCGCACGACGCTACCCGTTTCCGCCTTGCCCACGCTCACCGGCACCAGGGTCAGCGATGACTTTGCCGCCGCGATGGTCTGCTTCTCCCGACTGCGCCAGCGATGGAACGCTCGCTCGCTCAGTCCGTTGTTCGTAAGCGTCCACCGCGACCACCTGTACTCATCGGTTGAACTCGTGCGATGTTGTCGCCTGTTTTTGAGGCGCGACGAATGGCGAAGAGACACGGACCGGCTTACTGGCGAGAGCACATTCAAAACTGGGTTCGAAGTGATCTGACGCAGCGCGAATACTGCGCGAACAACGGACTGAGCGAGCGAGCGTTCCATCGCTGGCGCAGTCGGGAGAAGCAGACCATCGCGGCGGCAAAGTCATCGCTGACCCTGGTGCCGGTGAGCGTGGGCAAGGCGGAAACGGGTAGCGTCGTGCGCCTGCGCAGTCCGGATGGTTGGGAAATTGAGTTGCCGGGTAGCAGTGTCCCGTTGCTGGTCGAGTTCTTGAAACAACTGTCATGATCCCGAGCCCGCACCAGGTCTGGCTGGTTGTCGAACCGATTGACATGCGCGCCGGCATCGACGGACTGTCGCAGCGCATACAGAACACGCTGGGACGCTCGCCCTGCGATGGCAGTGCCTATGCCTTTCGCAACCGGCGTCTGAATCGGCTCAAGCTTCTGGTGTGGGATGGCACCGGCGTGTGGCTGTGTCATCGGCGCCTGCATCGGGGCACTTCATCTGGCCGCGTGCCGACACCGCGGTCTTTACCCTCAGCGCTGCGCAGTGGCAATGGCTCGTCAGCGGGGTCGATTGGCAGCGACTCGAAGCGCCAGCGCCGGCGCACTGGCGGGTCTGAACCGGGCCACGAAGACCTGCAAGAAGAATCTCGGCAAATATCGCTGAAAGGCCCTGTGCATGCGGCTCTTCGGCCTGTTGCAGAGCATAATATCGGCATGAATTTGGACGCTGAACTGGCCCGCCTGAATGCCACGCCCGCACTGCCGGATTGGGTACTCGGCACCGTTCAGAAGCTCATCGACCAGGCACAAGAAGAAGAAGCCGAAGCGCTTCGGCTGAGCGAACAAATCACCCGCCGCGACAGCGAGCTTCACGCCGCCAGGATCAAGATCCAGGCCCTCACGCTGGAGCTCGCGCACCTGCGCCGGATGCGCTTTGGCGCGCGCAGCGAAGCCTTCTCGGCCGAAGCAGGCGATCTGTTCCAGGAGACGCTGGCCAGCGATATCGCCGCCGCCCAGGCCGAACTGGCCAGGAAACAGGCCGAGGCCGCAGCGACCAGCGAGCCGCAGGTGCCCCGCACGCCTCGCCTGCGCGCCGGTCGTCAGCCGCTGCCAGATCATCTGCCGCGCATCGAGCACCGGCATGAACCGATCTCCTGCACCTGTGGGCAGTGCGGTACGGCGCTGGTCAAGATCGGCGAGGACATCAGCGAACAGTTGGACGTCGAGCCGGCCCGTTTCTTCGTGCATCGGCACATCCGCCCGCAGTACGCCTGCCGTGCATGCGAGACGGTGTCAGCCGCACCGATTGCGCCGGCCGTGATCGACGCGGGCATGGCGGCCACGGGGCTGCTGAGCTGGGTGGCCATCAGCAAGTTTCTCGATCACCTGCCGCTGTACCGGCTGGAGCAGATTGCGCCCGCGATGGAGTCAGCCTCTCGCGTACCACGATGGCCGAATGGGTGGGACGCATCGGCGTGGCCCTGCAGCCGCTGGTCGATCGGCTGGCGGTGATGCTGCTCAAAGGCCGCGTGCTGCATGCCGATGAAACACCGGTCAAGCAACTGACCCGGGTCGAGGCAAGACCAAGCGCGCCTATCTGTGGGCGTACCGGAGCAACGTGCTGGAGACGGGTCCGCCGATCGTGGTGTTCGATTACCAACCCAGTCGCGCCGGCGCCCATGCCCAAGCGTTTCTCTCCGGGCTGGCAAGGCCATCTGATGGTCGATGACTACGCTGGCTACAAGGCCTTGTTTGCCGACGGGCTGACCGAGCTTGGCTGTATGGCCCATGCGCGCAGGAAGTTCTTCGATCTGAATGCCGCCGAGCCCAATGCCATTGCGCAGGAGGCGTTGCGTCGGATCGGCGCCTTGTATGCCATCGAGGCGCAAGGCCGCGACATGGATGGCGTGGCACGCACGCATCTGCGCCAGGACCAAGCGCAGCCGCAACTCCAAGCCATGCACGATTGGTTGCTGCGAACGCGGGTGAATGTGGCCAATGGCGGGGGGCACGGCGAAGGCGATCGACTACAGTCTGAAGCGCTGGCCAGCCTTGAGCCGGTATGCCAGCGACGGAAGCCTGCCGATCGACAACAATCCGGTGGAGAACGCCATCAGGCCGATCGCTATCGGCAAAAAGAACTGGCTCTTCACCGGATCCGAGCGCGCTGGAAAGCGGGCTGCAGCCATTCAGAGCCTGCTCTACACTGCAAAGCTCAACGGGCTCGACCCGGCAGCCTGGTTGCGCGAGACCCTGGAAAAACTGCCCACCTGCCCGAACAGCCGAATCGATTCGCTGCTGCCGTTGCGCACCCCAGCCCTACAGCACTGATCGCCGCACATCAAGGTGGGCGCGTTGCGCGCTTACCGTTGTTCGCGCAGTATTCGCGCTGCGTCAGATCGCTTCGAACCCAGTTTTGAATGTGCTCTCGCCAGTAAGCCGGTCCGTGTCGCTTCGCCATTTGTCGCGCCTCAAAAACAGGCGACAACATCGCACGAGCTCACCCGATCAGTACAGGTGGTGGGGGTGGACGCTTACGGTCGTGCGACGAAACGATCGAAAGGGGTATACGCGCGGCGTGGTGTCCAGATCGCCGAAGCTACGGAGCGACGTGTGGTGCCTGCATCCTTGCCGGTAGCGGCGCAAGGGGAACCCGCGATATAGCTACGGCTAACTCACATTTGAACCATGAACTGCAATGGAATGGCTTTGCAGAGTTGGAAATGCAGTTACCGACTGCAAACAGCGAGTCTGGGGCCCTCTTTCCTACGGGATGTTCCGTACGACTATGGGGCCGAGCCAATTCGTTACCGCAAGCGGGAGCTTTTTCCATATGGATATCGCGAGACTGTATTTTGGGTTCTTCGGATTTAGGTTGGGAAGCGACTCGCCGTCCCGCAGCCAGTAGTACCAATAGAGTTGGATCGGCTGTGCTCCCCATTGTTGTTTGAACTTGAATGTCCCTTCTCCTGGCGTAGATCGCCCAAAGTCGAAGACCTTGTATCCTTGCTCGCAAGCAAAACTTAGGCTGGCCCAATACAAAAGCATGTTTGGGCTGAGGTGATTGTGGCTCCTTAGGGATGACGCCCACGGAATTTCAATCCGGTCCCGAAATCCAACGAGAAAACCTGCAGCAACGGGATCTCCAAAGGTGTTGAACACGGCGCAGATTCGCACTGATTGCGGAAATTCGGTCAAGATCGCACGAAAGAACGATCTGGAATAGACAGGCGTCCCGAGCGATCTCATGTTGTCAGCGAACACGGAATAGAACGAATCGAGCAAGTCGATGCCACCAAGTTTGAAACTCATTCCTTCTCTGAGCGGTCTCTTGATTTGACTTCTTAATTTGGAGCTGAAGGACTTCCATAGCGCCTCAGGCGCTTGTGGAAGATTCAGTTCCATGGTGACCTTGTTGGTCTTTGCCGGCAATGACCAAGGGAGTTCTTGGGCCGATCGAAGTTCGATATAGTCCCCTTTCTTGCTGCTCGCCAGTTCCACGGCCTTCTGCCACAGCTTGTCAGCGATGACAGGGGAGTCGGCACAAATGCCCCCATAGTTGAAGTACGGGAGGGAAACGAAGAAGTTCCCAAATACCCGACTCTTCATATGCACGAGGGGAAGGATTCCATTGCAGACCCCATCCTCACTGACGGACATGATGTCATAGCTGTCATGACCGAAGCAGTCTCGAACGACACGCTGCCATCCTGATAGGTGATAGACGGAGCAGTCGGGCGACATCCGGACATAAGCGTCCCATCTCGGCTCGTCGGCCGGGACCGGCACAATCAGACACTTGGAAATTTGCATTTTGTTATCAAGCTCGTTGCCGCAAAGTGCGTTTCGCAATTGTTCCGCATACAGGTCGGTTCGACAATTCGCGTCCTTGTCGGGGGATCTGGCGGTTAGTTGGTTCTATTCGACGAGAACACGGTGCAATGGGGGCATTTTGGTCCGCAAGGCAGTTTTGTGTCACAGGCCACAAGACACCAACGTGTCGTTCGCCTTCACGACCATTCAAATGCGTGGCTGGGGCGGATCATGGATATGTGGCCCGCTCAATGCGACAGCGTCGTTGAAAATGTGCGCAACCGTCAAGCCACTTTACCTCCATTGCGTATCGTTATTCCTGATTGCATGCTTGTGGCTGAATTGCCTTTGGTATCAACGGAAGACATAAGCTTCTCCAGAGAGATTCTTGCCAAACAACCGGCTAATTTGTGCATGAACACTGGTCAAAGGACGATTGTCCACGGGGGTTTCAGAGCATCGTCTGTCGGCCCAGTTGGATCACTCCACTGGAGCAGGGGGCGAACAGCAACGACGCCGTCTCTAGATTGGCAGGTATTCGCCTTGACCGTAGGCGGGAAGCGGTCGAAGGTCGACGGCAATATGGGCTCCACGGTTCGGCATAAGCCATCTGGCCAATGGAAAAATCCCCTCGTGCCCCACACAATTCTCCGGAGCACTTTTTTCAATTTATTCTGACGGATACGAGTTGAGGGGTAATGTGGCTTTCCGTGACATCATGCTCTAGGCCCTGTTTGGAAACCTCGTATCATGCCTGCAAACTCGTGAGGTGAGTGGCGGTTGGCTCTTTCGTCCTACACCACTAACAGAATAGAGTGTTCGCCTATAAGAGCCTTTCTGCTCCTAAGGCAATTTGTTTCGATAGAGTGAATTCCCTTAGCGACCATAGACGAACAGTCAGCGATTGAAAATGCTTACCGAGCCAGTAGATGAACTGGTAGTTGGGCCGTGAATTTGACCTCCTTCTTATCCGTTGCTCGAGTACGCTTCCTCTTGGCGGTCGCCTTGCTGGCAGCGGTAATTGTGGGGGTTCAAATATCGATCGGCTGGCGGAGATTGTTCGATCCCTGGTTGCAGATGTCCCCAAGCACGCTGCTATCTGCAGTTTCCTTTACATTGGTTGGATACTTTGCCCGTGCACTTCGGAATTACGACTATTTCTTGCCCTTGACTCGCGGAGGCTTCGCGGTCTGCCTGAAGCTGACTCTATTGCACAATCTCTTGAACAATCTCCTCCCAATGCGGTCCGGAGAGGGCTCGTTTCCCGTACTGATGAAGCGGTATTTTTGTACACCGCTTTCACGATCTATCGCTGCGTTACTGTGGTTCCGGGTAATGGATCTTCATGCTCTAGTAGCATTCGCGCTATTTGCAGTCGGGAATCGCTGGCTGAGTGGGCCAATGCATGTCGTTGTGGTGTCGGCTTGGTTGCTTCTGCCTCTAGGATTGCTTCGACTTCAGTCCTTCGAGTTACCTCAAGAACTGATCAATAGGATCCCAACCCGATGGCGAGGTCGTTTCGCTGAGGCGGGCAAGGGGTTGCCACAATCAGCAAAGGCCTTTTGGCGGGCCTGGTTCTGGACTGCAGTGAACTGGTTTGTAAAGTTGGCAGTCTTTGCTTGGATCCTGCAATTGTTTGCCCCAATGCCCTTCTCCGCAGCGGTTGCAGGGGCGATCGGTGGAGATTTGACAAGTGTGTTGCCAATTCATGGGATCGCAGGAGCTGGTACGTATGAGGCAGGCGTAGTTGCCGCCTTGTTGCCCTTTGGTGTTCTGCCAGATGAGGCATTGGCCGGGGCAATCAATCTCCATTTATTCCTGCTCGGATCATCTGCCGTCGCGGGTGGATTGGCTCTGCTGATTCGCAATCGTCCCATGGCAGAAACTGTTGCTAAGGACCCTGTCCCGTAGGTTACGGAGATTTCGTTCGCCTGGAGATTGCTTCGACGCGACAAAACAGATGTGGGTTGCCAAATTGAATCTGCAGGGTGACTTTCGTACTGTGCGAAAACCAACGTGAGACACTGAGTATCCAGTTGCTTACTGCCGCCAAGTTGTTCGACTGACGGTGTCCTTAAATTAGCATGGACATTTGGCGTGGCGCGAGTAAGCGGATGTGTAAGTGAAGGTGGACTGTTTTCAGGCTGTTTTCAGGTGTGGCGAAACGCATAGCGTGGACGATTTTTGACTTGAGTGTCTTGCAGGTAAAGCGACGATCGGTTGGCCCTCTGCTGAGATACCGATACGGCTGCGATTTTGGGTAGTCCATTATTAGGAGTCTCATATTCATGATTGACCATGCGATGAACTCGCAACGAATCTTCGTTCCGACGCCAGCCATCTCGGAAATCGACTCGCATCACCTTTCTATCGTCGTACCTGTATATAACGAAGTGGAAAACGTGGTTCCGCTTCTCGCGAAGATCGACGATGCCTTCAAAGCATACCCACTACCCTGGGAGTTGATTGTTGTCGACGACGGCAGCATTGATGGCACGGTGGAACGCCTTCACGCGGAAGCGGCCCGCTTTGGACCCCACGTTCGGGTGCTGACCCTGCAGCGAAACTTTGGTCAGACCGCCGCGATGCAGGCTGGAATAGACGCTGCACAGGGCGACGTTCTCGCAACACTGGATGGTGATCTGCAAAACGACCCAGCAGATATCCCGCGTCTCGTACAGAGGCTACTCAGTGAGGATCTAGACCTGGTTGTGGGATGGCGGCGGAAGCGGAACGATAACGTCTGGCTGCGCACAATTCCTTCGAGAATCGCAAATCGCCTCATTGGCAATATCACAGGTGTGAGACTCCACGATTACGGATGTAGTCTGAAGGTGTATCGAGCGTCGGTAATAAAGGAAGTTCGCTTGTATGGCGAAATGCACCGATTCATACCGGTCTGGATGTCGGTCAGGACGGCGCCTGGACGTATCAAGGAGGAAGTAGTCAATCATAACGCTCGCATTTTTGGCGAGTCCAAGTACGGCATCAGTCGGACGTTTCGTGTTTTGGTAGATCTTCTGTCCGTGTACTTCTTCTTGCGTTTTCTGACCAAACCTGGCCACTTCTTCGGGCGCATCGGCTTGGCAAGTGGCGTGTTGGGTGGCGCGATCCTGGCGTACCTATTCGTTGAAAAATTTCTCTTTGCAGAAAGCATCGGCACACGCCCGTTGCTTCAGATTGGAATTCTTCTCGTCCTAATGGCTCTGCAATTTCTCACAACCGGTGTCTTGAGCGAACTCATCACTCGGACCTACTTTGCTTCGAGCGCAACTCGCCCATACGTCCTGCGCAGTGACGGATCCAAGATTCTTGGCAATCCCGTGTGGAAAGCACCCCCCTCGAACAATGCGTTCAATTGACGTCGCATCGACAAGGCTTGACCTTGTCGTCCTACTGGCCCACAGGTGTGTTTAGTGGTCGCGCAAATGGCAGTTGTGTTCGTTTCTCCGTCGGCACCAGAATGAATTGCTTGAGACATCTCCAATTCATTCTATTCGTGATGAAAGTACGGGACTTGGCCGCGTCGATCCGGCGTTTTGTCGCTGGAATGGATTTCAAAGCGTCAAAGTCATGAGGGTTCTTTTTGTTTGGGATTCAGACTATCCCTGGGATATCCGTGTAGAAAAAATCTGTAGCTCGTTGATCAAGAATGATTGCGAGGTTCATCTGGTATGCAGAAACCGTCTGCGAAGACCGATGGAGGAATTGCTAGACGGTCTGCATATTCACCGAATTCGGTGCTTGCCTACGCGCTACGGCAGTCTCAATGGCGTCTTCACCTTTCCCGCATTCTTCAACCCGAATTGGCTGTGGCGGATCAATCAGATACTTCGCAGAGCAAGGTTTGACTTGATCATCGTTCGAGATTTGCCTATGGCGCCTGCCGCTGTCGCAATGGGAAGACTCAACCGCGTGCCAGTGGTCCTCGATATGGCAGAAAGCTATCCCGAGCTGATCAGGCTGGTATGGAAATACGAACCGTTCAAAGTGGCAAACCTGTTTGCGAGAAATCCCTACATAGTCGACGCAATAGAGAACGTGGTGCTAAAAAGCGTGATTCACGTTTTCGCTATGGTCGAGGAATCGAGGGATCGCTTGATTGCAAAGGGCGTACCGAGAAGCAAGATTACGATTGTGAGCAATACGCCCGTTCCTGGTCGGTTCGAAAATGCCAATCCCATTTCTGCCGAAAGATCACCGAACAGCGCCGGTCGCCTTGTGTTGATCTACGTGGGGTTCGTCAACTATTCAAGAGGGCTGCAGAATGCGCTCCTCTCGTTGGGCGAGTTTGGCAAGAAGAACTCAAACTTTCAATTGATGATCTTGGGAAAGGGTAACGCAGAAGCTCACTTGAAACGGATGGTCGTGGAACTCGGACTCAAAGAGCATGTTGACTTTCTCGGCTGGATCGACAACCGGGAGATTGCTGGGTTCATCGCGTCGGCAGACGTTTGCATCGTCCCCCACCCGCCTTCGGGGCACTGGGACAACACGATCCCAAACAAGCTCTTTGACTACATGGCCGTGGGTAAGCCGGTACTTGTGTCCGATGTGCGGCCGATGAAGCGAATTGTTGAAGACCTGCGATGTGGCCTCGTATATGAGGACGGCAACGCAGCAAGTTTTGTAAGCCAGTTAACTCGGCTTGGAGACGAGGCGTACCGGCGAGAACTCGGGCAGAACGGTCGTGCTGCGATAGCCGCGAAGTACAACTGGACCGAGGATTCATCGAGAATGTTGACGGCACTGAGGAAGCTTGTGCGGACATGACCAAGGACAGAATATTTATTGCCGCTGTGGGCGACATCATGCTGGGTGACCATCCAGTCCGATTTGGTAACGGGGTCAGGTCCTTGACCGACACCGTCGGAGTTCAGCATGTCTTTTCCGAAGTGCGAGGCGAGCTCGAGGGATGTGACATCGTATTTGGCAACCTTGAAGTGTGTCATTCAAATGCTGGCCTGGTAGAGGGGGTTCTCGAATCCGAGGAATTCCGTGGCGCACCTTCAGCGATTCCGGTCCTACGTCAGGTGGGATTCAATGTGCTAAGTATGGCAAACAATCACGCCATGGAACACGGCCTCGAGGCGTTTTGGGATACGAAGAATCACTTGGAAGAGAACGGCATTTTTGCTGCAGGCGTTGACGGTTCCGACGGCGGCTGCATCCCATTCCAGTTTCGGGACACGACGTCGCCGATTTGCCTGTTGTCGTATTCGCTCCGTCCAGAGAATTACTTCAAGCTTGGTGTTGTGCCATATTCCCTGCGAGCCGACACATTGGACAGGGAGAGGAGGATTCTCGACGAAGTGCGGTCGGCAAAAGCTCAGGCAGGGGCAGTTATTGTTTCTCTCCATTGGGGCGAGGAATTCCTCGACTATCCTTCGGCGAGTCAAGTCATCTTCGCACATAAGTTGGTAGATGCGGGCGCTTCATTGATCCTTGGCCATCATCCTCACGTGCTTCAAGGGATCGAGCGGTACAACGGGGCAGTGATTGCATACAGTCTTGGAAACTTCGTCTTTGACATGTGGCAAACGCCAACTCGCGTGTCAATGGTTCTCAAGGTTCAGTGTGACAATTCAACGGTTGAATTCGAAGCAGTTCCCGCCTATATCAATTCCTCATTTCAGCCTGTGCTGTTGGATGGAGTTGAACGACAAAAGTGCGTTGCTAAGCTGGTGGCGCTCGGCAATATGATTCGGCGCAACTACTTGGACAGAAATGTTGATAGCTGGGACGCGGAAGAATTGCAACGGAGTGAAGTGGACTATGCGAGACAGGCAAGACGGATGACGCAAAGGCACCGGCTTGGGAACTACGCGTTCTTCTTGACCCACCTTCACCAATACAAACGCTCTGTCGTCAGGCAGAGCCTGTCGCGGTTTCTCGATCGGCGGGTCGAAGAGATTACTGCAAAGAGCTAGTCGGCCTTTTGAGGAATCTATGCTGCGCAAGGGGATCTATCTGCTTGGAGTGTTTTTGCGAAATCGGAAGATATTCGCGAATCATTCCTTTCTAATGAAGAGTAAACGATGGACTATCGATGAGCTCGAGAGTCATCAGCTGACGCACCTGAAAGTGCTCCTCTTACGTGCATATGAAAAATCTGCGTTCTATCGGGAGAAGTTCGATCGACATGGAATTCACCCTTCCAGTATTCGCACCCTACAAGATCTGGCTCGAGTTCCACCGCTATCCAAAGACGAACTCCTTGCCAATGTCGATGGGATCCAACTCGACGGTGATGGCGAGAAGCTGTTCTTCTCGGAAACGTCGGGTAGCTCAGGTACACCGCTCGTGTTCTACCGGAATGCCGACTGGGACGCTTGGCACAGAGCGGCCGTGCTCCGCGGATATGACTGGTATTGCGTAAGGCCATGGGAGCGTAACGGGTATCTTTGGGGATACAACATCTCGCTCAAGCGGCGTTTGAAAGTTCGACTCCTGGATGCTTTGCAGAATCGATTTCGTCTGTTTTCGTACAAAGACGATGAAATCAATCGGTTTGCGGGAAGGCTCAAGAGTGCCACCTATCTAGAAGGTTACTCGTCGATGATTTATGAGGTCGCAAAGCGCATCAATCGCGGAGTAGGGGTGCGGCCGAGCAACCTCAAGATGGTGAAGGGGACGTCTGAGAAGATCTTCCCGCAGTATCAAGACGAAGTGCAGAAGGCGCTCGGGCGCAGGATGATCAGTGAGTATGGTGCTGCAGAGGCGGGAATCATAGCTTTCGAATGCCCTAGCGGCAGTATGCACATGACAATGGAAACAGTGATTGTCGAAGTTGAAAATAATGAAGTGATCGTGACGAATCTGGTGTCCAAGTCATTCCCGATCATTCGGTACAAGTTGGGCGACTATGTCGAGGTCGACACGAATGCCCAGTGCGCTTGCGGTATGGCGCATCATGTGATCCGTGAGGTTACAGGGAGGGTTGGGCGGGTCATTCGGGGCGTCGAGAATGACTACCCGAGTCTGACCCTGTATTACGTATTCAAAAATCTCGCCATTGAACACAATTTGATACTGAACTATCGGGCTACCCAACGGAAGCAAGGACATTTGACAATGGATATCGAGAATCGTCTGACCCCAGATGAGAAGGCGCTTCTGCTGAAGGAGTGTGACAAATACTACGGACGCGATCTCGAGGTCGACGTGTACGACGAAGTAGACTTGAGATCCTCAAAGAAAAAGAAGCTGGATTTCGTGTCCGATTTGTAGTCTTGAGTTTCCCCTGCGAATTGCGTTCACCGAATGCGGTGAATGCCGCGCGATCTTAAGGGGAATGATTCGGGGGAACGCTTGGGCGCTGACGGCTGTGAGTCGGCTTCTAAGCATTGCTACGGTAGAATTTTAGTGAAGGCGTTTGAGTAATGGTTTCGCTTCAGGACAATATTGCAAGCGCTCAGAGAGCAATCCGCGATAACCGGGTGACCCAGCTCATGCTGATTGTGCTGATTGGTTGCGTGGCATTGAGGTTCTATGGCTTGCACAATGCCGAGAATACCGATGAATACAACGAAGTATTCGAAGCCCTCAGAGTGGCTTCCGGACAGTTCAATCTGAATCGCTGGCACAAGAAGGGGTTTCAGAACATTCTCGCGATTGAGTTTGGGTTCTATTTTGCGGTCGGGTACCTTTTTCAGTTGTTCAAGAGCCCGATGGACTTCGCGGCTCAGATCGTTCACAACATGGAGCCACTTTTTCTGATAGGACGGTATACGAACGCTCTCCTGGGAAGTGCCTCAGTCTTGCTGCTTTTCCTCGTAGGAAGGAAGGTCTTCAATGACCGCGTTGGCCTGATCGCGGCATTGCTCCTATCAGTCACAACGATGCACGTATGGACATCCCATCTTGTGACCACCGACGTTCCGCTGACCTTCTTCTTTCTGCTTAGCTTCTACTTCGTAGCGACCTTCTTCGAAAGCGGACGGGTTAGAGACTATGTTCTGGCGGCGTTCTTCGGTGCAGTCGCAATTAACGTAAAGATTATTGCTGTTGGTCTCGGCGTTATTTTTATCGGGGCGCACCTGGGACGCCTTGGTCGTCTCGGACAACCATGGCTCATGGGACTGCTATCGCGCGAGATTGGCTACTCGTGCCTGGCTTTTGTGGCCGGATTCCTGATCAGTAACCCCGCGATCGTGCTTGGCCTGAAGCAGTGGGCAATGTCGTTCATCTGGCAGTATGGCGTGTACACCAACGTCTATGACGAAGCAACCTACATCGTTGGGAACGCCTACTACACCTACTTGACGGCGGCATACAATGAATTCGGTGCCTTGGCCTCGGCCGCCATCATTGTCGGGATTCTGTTCGCGTTGGTCAAGAGGAGCGCGTGGGATTACACGCTTCTTGCGTTCAGTCTGGTGATGTTTCTCATCCTTGCGAATTCGAGCTATCTCGTAGACAAGCGATACATGATGACCATGGTTCCGGTCCTCTATTTGTTCGCAGCGCGATGGGTCGATGCGGGTTGTGTTGCGTTGGTGGAAGGTCCGCGAGTTCGATACGGATTAATGTCGGTAGTCGTAGCGGCGTTGATTGGATACCCTTTATTGCGGTCTCTCGAGGCAGTGTCATCATTGAGTGAAGAGAATACGAGCAAGGTTTCGAAACGTTGGATAGAGGAGAATGTACCGGCCGGCAGCAAGCTACTGGTCGATGCGGGTCACACGATTATCACGTCAGGACCGCGATTGAATCAGTCGAGGCGAAAGCTCGAAGAGCAATTGGCGACGATTCGAAACCTCAAGGAGGGTCAAACCTACGATTCTCCTCAGGTTAAGATCGTCGATTCGTATTCGTCCATATACTTCGAGCTGTTGCTACGCCGCATGCCCGCGATCACGTATGACATTACTACAACCGAATTGGGACGCGAAGTCGAATCGATCGAATACTATCGCGAGCAAGGATTCGATTATGTGGTCCATATTCGTGACTTGAGACACTGGCTGGACGATCCCGTATGGCGCACAAAGTATGCGAAATCCGCCGCTTTCTACGAGTCCATGGACAAAGAACTCGAATTGCTGCAAACCTTCGCGCCGTCACGGTGGAGAAGTGGCGAGACGGTTCAGATATACAGAATTTCGCGGTGAGCGACATGTTTTGAGTTCGAATCGACGGAGGGGATCGAGCAATCCCATTGCTGTCTGGTGGACTCAACCGTCCATTCGTTCCTGCCAGGCGTTAGCTCGTGAGCAACAACCCTATGGCCCAATCATCGAACGCAATTCAAGTTGACCGCCTTCCGGCGCGCGTTGGCCTTGAATCATCATGGGTGGCAAAGGGCCTGATGTTGTTTTGGTTGCTACGAATCTTCAAGCCGGAATGGATTCTTTCGTACTACGTTCCATCGGTTAGCTTCCTGCGGGCAATTCCGACCGGTTTGCTAATTGTGCTGACTGTTGGGGCGATTGTTCAAGGTCGCAAGTTGAAGTTCGATCGACCGATGATGTGGTTCGCAATCGTAATGATCGCGTCTACTCTCTTTACGGCAAACCTCGCTCTATCCTTTCCCATTATGCGATGGAGCATCGAGACCGTACTGATTTGCGCTCTGTACTCAGCATATTTTTCGACTGAAGCATCGATCAAGAAGTTGTTTAACGTGTATTTGGTATCTCTGGTGCTCTTTGGAGTCTGGGGAATAGGCGGGGGTGGGAAGGTCAGCGCGTTCTTGCCCCTCGAGGACGAGGACTCGTACGGCCCGTATATGGCCATGGGCGTGTCGCTCGCGTATTTCATTTGGCGTGCTGAACCGACGAAAGGGATGCGGCGCTTAAGTGCCCTGTCGCTATTCTTTTCGCTTGCCGGAGCAATCGCATCCCTGGCACGAGGCACCTTTCTGTCATTGGTTGCTCTGTTCGGCTATATCTTCTTGCGAGCGGAAAACAAGGCCAGGTTCATTTTTCGCTCACTTGTCGTGATGGCGATCGGCGTATTCGGTGCAGTATCACTTGCCCCCCAGTTCGTAGAAGTCTATGTGGGGGAAGTTCAGTCGATTTTTGGGGAGAACTACAAAGAAGGTACGGGCAACCATCGCTTCTGGATGTGGAGCAGGGCGCTACTTATCTTTGCCGACAATCCGATTCTGGGAGCCGGCCCGGGATGTTACGGGCATGTCGTCAATGCCTACGTAACTCAGGAGGATGCCGAGCGATGGAATGTTCGAACGCAAATGTACGGGCAGCATATTCACAACATTTACTTCGAACTACTCTCAGAAACCGGAGCGTCGGGGGTGATCGCGCTCTTCGCTTTGGTCTATGTCTTCCGGAAGAAGAATCTGCGGATACGGGAAACCAGTCGGCGACTAGTCAAGAACCTGTCTGGCAATGGACTGGCCGCAGAGGCGAGGAGGCTGCAGTTCTATGCGTTGGCGCTCGAAGGCGGGGTATTTGCGTTCCTGATTAATAGTTTCTTCTTCAACTTGCTGTATTACTCGTGGTTTTGGGATCTTCTCATCCTCAATCTATTACTGTACCAACGGATACTTATCATCGATGCCGAGGCCAACCGAAAATGACCGGGAGGAGCCAAGAGCTTGATGCATTTCGCGGAATCGTAATCGTCGATATGATGGTTATGCACTTCGCGGGCGATCAAACCATTCTTGGGTTCCCGATGCAAATGGTGGATTTCGCCGTTGAAGGGTTTCTCTTCCTCGCGGGCTTCACAATCGGCTGGCATTCCCTGCCAAAGTTTCGACAGAACAAATGGGCTGCGGCAAGTGCGCTATGGGGAAGAGCCGGCAAGATAGTTTTGATTCACTATCTCATGACCCTCACGATCAGCTTACCGTTCTGGTCCTATTTCTATCTTCAGACAGCGGAGGAAGTGGTTGATTTTGGCCTCTCGTCAGTTCTGTTCTTGAATCAGATTCCGATCCTTCACATACTCCCGACTTTCATTCCACTGTTCCTCTTAAGTCCGGCATTCTTGTACCTGCTATCGCGGAATTGGGATTGGTGGCTTCCAGTGGGGAGTCTGGCTCTATTTGGAATCTTTGTTTCGGACCCGAACGCTTTGAGTATCGGCGACAGCCGCATCTTTCCGGTGATCCTCTGGCATGTCTATTTCGTTTTTGGATGTTTTCTTGGCAAGCGAGTTTCGGAAGAGGGATCTTGACTTCCAACGTCCTGCTAATGTTGGCGTGTGTCCTGTTTGGATTGTGTCTGATTCTTAAGTACGGCGGCAATCTCTCCACAATCCATGAATGGAAGGAAAAGTACAATCTGTATCCGAAGAAGTTTCCCTTGAATGCGCTTGGACTCGTCTACGGATCGGCATTCCTGGCTTTTGTGTATTCCGTTTTCCGGTTTGCTTCGACTCGGGTTCAAAGTGGCAATCCCGCATTTGCGGTACTCAGCCTGATTGGTCGCCAAAGCCTTCTCGTCTTCTTCTTGCATGCCTATGTCGTGTTTGCGGTCAAAGCGCTGACGTTGCTCGGAGCGACGCCAGTTCTAGTGTTGGCGACTACAGTGATCTCTCTCTGGATGGTATTTTCCCTCGCCAAGCTGATTGACCGGAAGGGAGCTGAAAAGAACCTCCCTGGATACTATAAATGGCTATTCTCCTGATTGATTTCCACAACACCCGACTTGGTGGTCGGCACTGTGCGTGCGACCCAGGCGGGCGCGCCGGTGTATGAGTGAAGAACTGATAGTGGGTGCTGAATCCAAGGCCCCGGTGGGCGCACAGAGAATTGCCGCGAACACGTTTTTCCTTACGTTTTCGTCGCTCTTCAACCTTGGTATATCCCTCGGCACCACGTCGATCATTGCGCGAAGTATTGGGCCGGAGCTGTATGGCAGGTATACGTTTGGCCTGACCTATGTGCTGATGTTCAGTGTGTTGGCGAACTTTGGGCTGGAGTCGCTGTTCATCCGTGAGGCGGCACGAGACCGCAGGAATCTCGAGTTGATCAACGACATCTTTCATCTCAAGGTCGTGCTTGCCTTTGCGACCGTTGCTACGGCATTACTCTCGGCTCAATTGCTGCAATATCCTGCAGAGACCATTCAGGTTCTATACATCCTCTGCGCAGGCCTGTTCTTTCAGATTCTTTCGGAGTCGCTGCTGTCTATCTATCGATCTGTCGAAAGAATGCAGGTTACTGCATTCGTGTCCATGTTCTTTCGCTTGATCAGTGCGGCAATCATCGTTGTCGCGATCTACTCCGGGATCGGGTTCTACGGAATCGTAGCTGCATTCTCGATTGGGAATTTCCTGGTGTTTCTGCTCGCGCTGGTTAAGGTTCGCCGAGATTTCAATCTGCTGCGGTGGGTCTTTTCGCCCACGCACTGGTTGCCCTTGATCAGACAGGGTATGCCCTTCTATATGTCAGCGCTGCTGACGATGTTCTACGCGAAGATCAACGTGTTCATCCTATCCAAGTTCGTTGAAGATCGCGAAATGGGCCTGTACCTGGCCGCATTGAATCTGGTCGAGAACCTTTACTTCATTCCGACGGCATTTATTACTTCGGTTTTTCCTGCGTTTTCTAGAATGCATGGGACTTCGGTCGATTCTCTGAAGGACGCCTATTCGAGAATGACGAAATATTTGATCATTGCGACCGCAGCGGTAGCGGCTGGAACTATTCTGGTGTCCGAGAAGATAGTTCTGCTGATTTACGGAAACGAGTTCGGTGAGACAGTGCCCGTATTGAACGTGCTGATCTTTCTCTGGGTTCTGGCGTTCTTTTCAAACTTTCAGTCCAGTCTTCTGTTTTCGATGCACAAGGAACGAATTCAGGTGCAGATCATGGTTGCCGCCGTATGCGTAAATGCCCTGCTCAATTGGTTCTTCATTCGTGAGTATGGCCATATGGGGGCAGCGTTTGCGTCGGTACTGACCGAAATGGTAGTCGTCTTGCTGCTTAGCGGCGTCCTTTGGGGACTGGGTTTTCGCTACAGGCCGGATATGTCGATCCTTCGGTTGATGCTGGTGGTCGGAGGAATGGTGGCAGTCGTCAAATACTTGATCGGCTTCCACCTGGTCATTGCAGTTCTGGGTGGGGCCGCAAGCTATGCGGGGTTGCTTGTTGCGCTGAGGGTGTTTGATAGACGCGACCTCGCTGACTTGAAGGCATTGTTCGCACGAAAGAAGTTGGCGGTCCCATGAGCGACGACTTGTCTGTGTTGGTTGTATCGAACGAATATCCAAATCCACCAAACGACGGACACAAGGTGAGGATATTGAACCTGTTGAAACAGGTTCCCCGAGGTTACACTTTTGATTTTATCGGTTTTGGGGATGAGATCCCCACGCAGGATCAGGAAAGGTTCAGAAACGGGTTGGGCCCTGCCTGCAGATCCGTCGAACTGATTCCGGAAAGTACGCTGGAGCGGGCGGATGACCTAAGCCTAGTCGGGCGTCTGAAGAACATCTTGTTTCCGGATGTGATGACCATTGGGGCGCCATACTATTCCAACGAGTTGGAGAGACGCATTCGCACGCGCTTGTCATCCGGGCGGTACAAGCTCGTATTTTTTGGTGGCCTTAACATTTTCAGGCATTTTGACCCGAGTACGAGTACGGTTCCTTATCTGGTGGATATCGTGGACTGCCCATCCCTTCTTACCTGGAGTTACTTCAAACAGGAGCGTCACCCGCTCCGGGCGTTGAAGAGACGTTTGGCCCACACGTGGGCGGTTCGCTACGAGAAGATTCATGTCTCGAAGATTCCGAACATCGTGATGATCACGTCGGTCGATGCAGAATGGATCGCACGCAATTGTCCCGATTCAAGGATCTGGGTCATATCCAACGGGGTGGATGCCGAGCAGTTCAATCGAGGGAAATGCCCGAGTCGTTCGGGCGTCGGCTCTTGTTCACGGGTGTCATGGACTATCCGCCCAACAATACGGCGATGCTTCACTTCATCGAGGAGACGTTTCCAATCATCCGAAAGGAAAATCCAAATGTCACCCTTACGATAGCCGGGCGCAATCCCACCGACGAACTGGTTTCACTGGCGGCCAGGTCGGCAGGGGTAAAGGTGACGGGCTTCGTCGAGGATCTGCGGACGTACTTTCAGGCAGCGACGGTCTATGTTTCACCGTTGTTGTCTGGCGCCGGCCTCAAGAACAAGGTGCTAGAGGCGTGGTCGATGATGCTTCCTGTGGTTGCATCGTCGGTGAGCTGCAGTGGAATGGCAGCGGCCGATAACCGAAACCTGTTGATTGCAGATTCGCCGTCCGAGTTTGCGTCGAAGGTGCTAGCGTTGCTTTCCGACTCAGATCTGCGTGAGCGCTTGAGCAAGGAGGGGCGCGCGACCGTGGAACGGGAGTACTCGTGGCAGTGCCGCGGCGCGATGTTGGGATCCATATTCGCCAAAATTGTGAACGAGGAGCACGTTTCTCCCGGAATCCACCTTTCGGCGTGATGAGTGTGGGTAAAACAAGGGTTCTGTTTCTTGTTCTGGAAATGGATCTTGGCGGACTTCAGAGGCTAGTCAGCCTACTGATAGACAAGATCGACAAGAAACGCTTCGAGCCCTATATCGCCTGCCTTGACCGAGGCGGTGTGTTTTTCGAGCAGGCAACCAGAGCAAGCGCGGGTTCATATATCCTCGGACGAAAGCCGGGTTTGTTCGATCGGCACCTATTTTTTCAGCTCTTGAATGTCGTCAAGCAAAACAAGATCGACATCATCCACTCTCACAACGGATGCTCGTCTTACGCTGCATTGACAGGACGACTTGCAGGTGTGAAAGGGATCATACACACCGATCACGGCCGTTTGGTGCCCGACAAAAAATCGGCAATTCTGGAAGACCGCGTTTCGGCGATGTTGATGAATCGATTCATCGGCGTGTCGGCAGAACTCTCCGAATATCTGGTTTCCACGTTGCGAATTAACGGGAAGAAAGTAAGGACGGTCATCAACGGAGTGAATGACCAGACGTTCTGTCCGCTTAAGCCGGAGGACCGACTCGCTCGAAGGGCGCAACTCGGCATTGCGCCGGGCGACAAGGTAATCGGGACGGTTTGCCGGCTGGACCCGATCAAGAACCTGGATTTCATGATTGCCTGCATGCCGGCAATTGTTCGAAACGTGCCGGGCGCAAAGCTGGTCATCGCGGGTGACGGTCCGGAGAGGGCTTCGTTGATTGCGAAGGCCGAGTCGTTGGGCGTGTCGTCGAGTGTGAGGTTTCTTGGATTGCGGCGCGATACCGAGAAGATCATGCCTGCGCTGGATATCTATGCGTGCACGTCGCTTAGCGAGGGTACGTCGATGACCATCCTCGAAGCGATGGCGTGCGGCCTTCCTGTCGTTGCATCCGCTGTTGGCGGCAATGTGAGGCTGATCGATCAATCATCCGGCCTTCTCTTCACGCTCGACGACAGCGAAAAGTTCGTCGATGCGGTCACCTCGCTGCTCCTGAACGAATCGGCCAGTGTCGAGTTAGGTCACCAAGGTCGGCGAAAGGTCGAAGCCGAATTCGGCCTGGAACGGATGGTGCGTACGTATGAAGAATTGTATGCGGAACTCATGTGAATCATATGGCGGGAACACAAGTTCTTCATCTGATCGACAGCGCCGGCATGTATGGCGCCGAGCGGGTCATTCTGACGTTGCTCGAGGAATTGCAAGGCACTTCGTTCCGCGGAATCCTCGGGTGTATTCGGGAATCGTCGTCCGAAGTACCGGTCATTGCCGAAGAAGCGGTGAAGCGTGGGTTGGATGTCGAGTTCTTCACCATGAAAAGAGGCCTCAATGTCTGGGGGGCAATGCAGATCCTTCGCTATGCGCGAAGCAATGATATTCGTATCCTCCATACTCACGGCTACAAACCCAATATTCTGCTGAGTACCGTTCCACGCGGTGGGATCAGGGTTGTGTCCACCGTGCATGGTTGGGCAAAGCGAACGGCCGGATTGAAGGCGAGAATCTACGAGATACTGGATGCGTTGTGCTTGCGTAGAATGGATCGGATCGTGGCCGTGTCAGGGGCAGTGCGGGATGACCTGGTGAAGCGTGGGATTTGCCAGGACGCCGTTGCGGTGATTTACAATGGCTTGCCGCTTGAAAGCTACGATTGCCACGCTACCGACCCCGGCGTCCGTAGCGAATTTGGCCTGGCGCAGGACGCATTTGTTATTGGCGCCGTGGGGCGATTGGCTTCGGTGAAGGGGTTTGAATACCTCATCGATGCAATGGCACTGGTAAGAGGCGATATCCCGAATTGCAGACTGATAGTTGCTGGGGATGGACCCTTGAGGGAAGATCTGACGCGAAGAATTGCCGTTAATGGATTAACGCCGCATGTCCAGCTGGTCGGCTATCAAGATCCAATTGCTCGATTTTTCTCGGCGATCGATTTGTTCGTGATGCCTTCGCTTTCGGAAGGGCTTCCTATGGCATTGCTGGAGGCAATGGCATGTCGAAAGCCGGTTATCGCAAGTTCAGTTGGTGGAATTCCAGAAGTAATCACGGACGGGAAAAGCGGGGTCTTGATGATGCCCGCTGATTCGGCCCAAGTTGCGGACAAGATACGATTTGCCTACTGCAATCCGCGAATCATGGCGACGCTAAAGGTGCAAGCGCGAAGTTTGGTAGAAAGCGAATTTTCGTCAGCGACGATGGCTGAACGTTACGTCTCAGAGTACTCGGAACTCCGGGGAATGCTTGGGCCGGGCACCGGACTAATCCGATAAGGTGTGCAATTGACTTTTCTATTGTCTATTGGTCGCCAATTTGGGCGGCAGAAGGTGCTCTGGAACCCGCATGGAATTAGGCCTTCATACGATTGGCAACAAGCGAACAGGCCTTCCTGTGTGATGCTCACTATTATTGAGACTTCCGTAATTCATGACATCACCACAAAGTAGCCTGCATCCAACAAGCGGCGATGATCGATGGACGCTTTTGAGCGCTCTTGAGTTTGTTGCGAGCGGTCGTGTGCAACTCGCTCAGGTCGTTGGGACAGTAGTTGACCAGAGCATGGCGCTTGAGCCAGGCCCACAGGTACTCGACCGGATTCATATCCGGCGCGTACGGTGGCAGGAAGGCGATTTGGATGTGCCCATTCAGGCTGTCGAGGTACTCGCGCACCACGCGACTGCGATGAGCCCTCAAGCCATCCCAGATCACCAGCAGCGGCTGCTTCAAGTGGGCCTTGAGCGCCTTGAGGAATTCGACAATCTCTTCTTTCTTGATGCTGCCCTCGTGCAGACGGAACAAACAGTTGGTGCGCGTGAGTCCAGCGATGACCGAGACGTGAGTCCAGTTGAAGTGAAACTGAATGATGGGTGTCTGTCCCTTGGGTGCCCACGTGCGCACTCGGGTTGGCCGCTCGCTGATGCCGGACTCGTCGACAAAGACGATCAGACGGCCTTCTCGCTGGGCTTTTTTTAAGGCTGGGCCAAGTGCTGCGCTTCCAACTGCGCACCGCGTCTTCGTTGCGTTCGATGGCGCGCTTGTCAGGTTTCTGCGGACTGAAGCCCAACGAACCCAGGATTCGCCAGACCTGCGTCTGGCCGAAGCGCACACCATGCAGGCGTTCGATGACAGCACCCACACGCTTGAGCGTCCATAACTCGGTGCCAAATCCATACTCGGTCGGACTACGCAGGAGCGTTGCTCGCACCGCCGCCAACTGCTGTTCATCGAGCTGGGCCGGGCGACCCCGTTGTGGCACGGCGCGCAGGGCATCGATGCCACCTTCATCCAGCAGCCCTTTCCACGTATATACCGTTTGTCGTGCCACACCCACCGCCTTGGCTACGTCCGTGCAGCCTTTGCCCGCGAGCAGCATCCGACCTGCCTTCAATCGCTTCTTTGTTGCTTCGCTCAACCGCTTTTGTGCCATGACACCATTCTCCAATATCACACTTGGAGATACAACGTTTCAGATCATCAAAGGTTGTCATGTTTTACGGAAGTAACAATAGTCTTGTGACTCGAATCGCGACATGAGGAAGAAGGTTCGCGTTGTGGGTCTTAGCTTGGGGGATCCGTTTCACCCATTGAGTAGATCAGGCGTGAACTTCAGCCTCTTCTCTCGTCTAAGAGACCAATGCGACTTGGTCGACGTATTCGACTTAGATCTGCGGGGGATAACCAAGGCTTGCGTCGCGTTGGCCACCTTCTCACCAGACCGCCGGAGATGGGGCAATCGTCTGCATCAAAACGCGTGGTCTTTCGATATACGTACTGCAAGCGCGCGCCGTGCCCTAGAAGGATTGGATCGCGATTTCGACCTGATCTTTCAAGATGGCGCGATGTTCCACCCTCCACTCGATATCGGACGTCCGTTTGTTAGTTATCACGATAGCAACGTTGTGCTCGCTGCAAAAGCAGGCGAGCTTTCGCAAGGAGCGCATTACGGCGGCGGTGCATTGCGGCGGGCCATTGCCCGCGAAAGGCGGGTCTACAATTCCGCATCGCTCGTTTTTACTATGAGTGATTGGCTGAAAGACTCGTTGATCGCGGATTTCGGAGTTGCTGCCGAGAAGATAGTTACTGTCTATGCGGGCACCAATCTTCCAGTGCAGGACTTTGAAAAGGAATATGACGGTAAGACCGTACTGTTTGTTGGCAGAAACTTTGAGCGCAAAGGAGGTGCGGTACTGCTCGAGGCATTTCGCCGTGTCCGGAAGAACATTGCAGGTGCGAAGCTCATAGTAGTCGGGCCAGACACCACACAAAATGAGGATGGTGTCGAATTCGTAGGTAGGGTCACGGACAAGCAACAGCTGGCGGCGTATTTTCGACAGGCGTCGATCTTTGCGATGCCCTCGTTTTATGAGCCATTCGGGATAGTCTTCGCCGAGGCTTTCGCCTACAAGACCCCTTGCATCGGCTCAGATACATGCGCAATGCCCGAGATAATTGGGGATGGGGAAGGCGGTTTCGTCGTCCCTGTTGGCGATTCGGCGGCCTTGGCCGATCGGATTATGAAGTTGCTCGGAGATAGGGAATTGGCCCGCCGAATGGGAGAGTTTGGAAATAGAAGGGCGCGGGAGCGATTCAACTGGGATTCTGTTGTCGCCAAAATGGTTTTCCACTTTACACGCTTAGTTGATTCGAATGAAAATCAGCGGATGTCGAATGCTGAAAACGCGAATGATTTGGCCTAAGAAGGTTGCATTGGTCGCTCTGTACTGTCTACTTTCATGGTTGCTGCGCAGGCGAGGCCTTACGGTACTCACGTATCACCGCGTCTCACGGTTGCCGGACCTTGACGACTCGTTGAAGGTTTCTGCGAATGCATTGGACCACCAGATGCGCTTCTTGCGGGATAACTATTCTGTGCTTTCCCCCACGGACGTTTCCAACGTCATTCGTAGTAGGGGGAAATTTCCGGCAAAGAGTTGCCTTGTAACCTTTGACGATGGATGGAAAGACAATTTCGACCATGCATTCCCCATACTGAAGAAATACGATATTCCTGCGCTGATTTTTCTTAGCACCGGTCTAATTGGAACAAGCCGAGTCTTTTGGCACGAACAAATTAGTGAAGTCCTTGCGCAAATCCCGAACGGCAAGAAAGTTGGTTTGCTGGAGGGACTGGCTAAGCGATTTTCTAGACCATTGATTGACCGCGTGGTTGAGGTTGTCCTAGCCGATGATTCTCGCAAAGGCGTTCTGATTCATGAATTGGTCATTGCGCTGAAGAGGTTTGACGTTGAGCACAATGAGGCATTGGCGGCTGCATTGCGTCAGACGTTTGAGGTGAATCTAAGGGAATCGGATCACGCAATGCTTTCTTGGGACGAAATTGCCGAAATGGCACAGAACGGAATCCATTTTGGATCTCATACGGTCAGTCATGAGTTGCTCGACCGCCTTTCAGACGATCAAGCCCAGAATGAATTGGTGGAGTCGAAAAGGTGCATTGAGGAAAAGGTAGGGTGTCCAGTTGAGTTCTTGTCGTATCCGAACGGCAATTTCACTCAGAAGACGATTGAGCTGGCGCAGGGAGCCGGCTACGTAGGCGCGTTTACCTGCGTTGGCGGCAAAAATGTTGATTCGTTGTCTCCTATGAACTTCGGCGGCTTCATATTAGGGAGAGTTCGAGAGCCTTGGATTCACCCGGAAGTTCTCGGATTTGTTCTTTGCGATTGATCTGTCAGGATTGCGAAATACCTTGAATCGCCTACGGCCGACTAATCACTACTAGCCTACCGAGCGAGACCCCGGTTGCCGGGGGATACTTACGTACATGACTGCGCATGTTGCATTGTTTGCCTCACGTGACTGAAATGTTGCCGACGTTCGTGTTTGTCTGGACTCCAGAAGAAACAAAGTTGAGCCAGGAGTTGGTGTCAGCAATTCGCGGTAAGGTCTCACAATGTCTCTGATTGGATGGAGGTATTCGCTTGACTAAGTCGGTTGGGAAATGTGAGGTTCCAGAAGGCTGTTTCGATGGCCTCGTAGCTTGTTCGGTGGATCTCTCCGTGCCAATGTTCGTTGACCTCGACGGTACGTTGGTGCGTACGGATTTGTTGGTGGAGAGCTTTCTAAACGCGATCAGGCGAATGCCGTTGACATTGGTGAAAGTTCCGCTTTGGCTTTTGTCTGGGCGCGCTTTTCTCAAATCGAAACTTGCCGAGATTCAACGGATTGAAATTGCACGACTTCCATTTCGGGCGTCACTTTGCAAATGCCTACGCGACCAAGCGGCGAGAGGGCGGAGCATCTATCTTGCCACTGCGTCGGATGTGCAAGTCGCCGAGGCAGTCTCCGCGCATCTTGGCTTTTTCAAGGGGGTTTTAGCAAGCGATGGCAAGCGCAATCTTAAGGGTAGCGTCAAGCTTGAGCAGATTCGCAAGATTTCAGATGGCCCGTTTGACTATGTCGGGAATGGCCCTGAAGATCTCCCGATTTGGCGAGAAGCACGGAAAGCGATTCTGGTCCAGGTATCACCACGTGTATTTCGCAGCGCGATCGATTCGGCAAATGTCTGCGCTCACATTCAAGACACAGAGCAGCCATGGCGCCAGATGTTCCGTGCATTGCGGCCTCACCAATGGCTCAAGAATCTCTTGATTTTCGTCCCACTACTGACCTCGCTCTCATTCAATCGATGGGGGGCATGGTCGGCGGCTATGTTGGCCGCGATTGCGTTCTGCGCCGTTGCTTCCGCGACATATATTTGGAATGATCTGCTTGACTTGGATTCTGACCGCGCACATCCGCGCAAGCGGTTTCGCCCATTTGCCTCTGGAGGGGTCATGCCGCAGACAGGCATGGCAATTGCCGTGGGGCTTTCCTTGGTTAGCATTGTGCTTGCGGCAACACTGTCATTTCAATTCTTAGTATGCCTCCTTTTGTACTTTTCGATTACGACCGGTTACTCGCTCTTCTTGAAGCGGTATGTCCTGATTGACGCACTCACGTTGGCAGTGTTGTATTCGCTTCGCGTAATTGCAGGGGCCGCCGCAATTGGGGTTGTCCCGTCCTATTGGCTACTGGCTTTCTGCGTTTTCTTCTTCTTTAGTTTGGCGCTCGTAAAACGCTGCGCTGAACTATATGTTATGGAATCTCGACAGCGAACGAGTACTGTTGGTCGGGACTACAACGTTGGAGATGCCGATATACTTCGTTCTCTGGGCACGGCGAGTGGATTTTCGGCAATCGTCATATTCTCTCTTTACATCACTGATCCCCAAAATTCGCATCGCTTTTCGTCGCCAGAGCTTCTCTGGCTCATCTGCGCGGCCCTGCTCTATTGGATCAGCAGACTCTGGGTGAAGACTGCTCGAGGTGAAATGCACGACGATCCGTTGGTATTTGCCGCCCGCGATAGGGGAAGTCGGTGGGTAGTAGCGTCAATCATTTGTTGCTTTGTCGCAGCCGCAATCTTGTGATTGTCTGGTTATCGACGTGAGTCTCAATTTCCGCGACTCAGCCAATCGCGTCCTTCCTTTCTATCCTTCCTTCTTATATCGGGAATGGCACAAAGCAAGCGAACAGCGTCTTCTGTGCCTTAGGGAAACACTGAATAAGTCGTGAACGATTTCTTCGTCATAGAGTCAGACGAAGATGTTCGATCACAAGGGATAAGACGATGAAGCAGATGACGCTGGCGGCAGGTCGAGGATTCGAGAAGCGCGGTCGGGCGACGCGCAAGGCGGAGTTTCTGGCGCGGATGGAAAGCCTGATGCAGTGGGCCGAGTTCTGCGCGCTGAACGAACCGCATTACCCGAAGGCCGGGAATGGACGGCCGCCGGTGGGCCTGGAGCGGATGCTGCGGATGTACTGTGTGGCCAACTGGCTTAACCTGAGCGACGAAGCCTGCGAAGACGCGCTCTACGATGTTGCTGTGTTCCGCGAGTTCTGCCGCATCGACCTTGGACGAGAGCGGGTGCCCGATGCGACGACCCTGCTCAACTTTCGTCACCTGCTGGAAGAACATGGACTGGGCGCGGCGCTGTTCGCCAAGGTGGGCGAGTTGCTGCTGGCCAATGGCATGAAGCTCTCGGGCGGCACGATTGTCGATGCCACGCTGATTGCCGCGCCGCCCTCGGTCAAGAACCAGGAGAAGAGCCGCGATCCCGAGATGCATCAAACCAAGAAGGGCAACCAGTGGTACTTCGGCATGAAGGTCCACATCGGGGTGGACAGTCAGAGCGGGTTGGTCCATAGCGCGAGCGTCACGCCCGCCAACGTTCATGACAGCCACGAAGTGGCGAACCTGTTGCATGGCGAGGAAACCCGCTTCTACGGTGATAGCGCCTACCGGGGCAAGGATCAGCGGGAGCGGCTCAAGACCCTTGCGCCGAGGGCCAAAGACTTCACCAACGAACGCGCCCACAAGAACCGTCCGCTGAGCGAGGCGGACAAGGCCACGAATCGGCGCAAGTCCAGTGTGCGCTCCAAGGTCGAGCATCCCTTCCTGACTCTCAAGCGCCTTTGGGGCTTTGCCAAGGTTCGTTATCGCGGTCTGGCGAAGAATGCCAACCGCGCCTTCGCCATGCTGGCGATGCTCAATGCCAGCAAATGGGGACGACCCCTGACGGCACAGGTGCGTCCGGCATGAACAGGAAGCGGGAAGTCTTCCCGGTTCGCGGCTCAAAAACAACCTTCTCTCCGATGAAAAATCGATTCGCTTCACGATTTCATCTCAATCTGCGTTCACCGTCGCGATTTGTGGTTACTTGTTCAGCGTTTCCTTAGAACAGTGCATCAGCTAGCCGCCCAACCAACTTCTGAGTTCCCAGATCGATACAGGATTGCTATCTGGCTGTTCGTCTTTACCTTTGCAATGTCATTGGGGATTGAATTGTGGCTCCTCCGTGCCGGAGCGTTCGACGACTATGATTTGCTTTTTGAAGCCGATCCGAATGCGAGGCTTTCTGTGATGGCGAACGGGTGGGGAAGCATTGAATCGCTGCACTGGGCGCTTCCGGATTCGGTACACCCCCTTCTGGCGTATCTGTTTTCTCCAGTTCTACGCGTAGTCGCAAGTGTGCTTCGGTTGTTCGGGACACCTGTGGATGCCCTTGTTTTGAGGGGGGCTCTAGCCTTGCTCGTTGTGCCGACGCTATGCAGTGCCGGGGCAGTACTAATGATGCGCCTGTTCGTACAACTTGGAATTGTTGGATTTCCGCTGTTTGCACTAAACGCGATCAATTTGTTCGCATTCTCCAACATGATCTTCGGCAGCATTCCAGATCATTTCGCATTGACTCGCGTCATTTGTGTTGTCTTGCTGTCGATAACTGCAAGTGTTGCTATCAATAGACGCGGCGTCCGCGAATGGACGTGGATATTGTTAGCGACTCTGGCGAGCGGAGTTACCGTTACCAATGCGGCATTCATCGCTGTCGGTCGCTTCTTTGCAGATCTATCTCAAGGACAAAGCTTCGCGTCGGCTGCGTTGGTTGCAGCGAAGACGTCGGCCGCGGGATTGGCAATCTCTGTCGGGCTGGGTAGTAGCATTGCCGTTTATCGCTATGGCGTGCCACAAGGCCCCTCACCCTCTCACATTTCGCAATTTGCGCCGAATGAGAGTCAGGCGCAGCGCGTTCAAAAGATGGTCGGGGCAATTGGCGAATCCTTCGCACCTCAAAAACTGATCGATGGACGAAGTGCGATTAAGGGAAAAGAGATCCGAACGATAATGGTCGAATCCGCCGCGCACCCTTCGGTACGAACTTGGTTTTTGGGTGGATTCGTAATCATGGTTGCGCTTGTGGGTGCGCACCGGATGTCCCGCAACGTAGCGGGTGGCGTATACGTTGCGCTTTCCTGTCTTGCAATGATGGCACTGAATTTTGGGCTGCACCTCTTTTGGGGAGGGACCCCATTTCTTTACTCGCAGCATTGGATTGCCTCTCATATGCTGCTAATTGCAGGGATCGCAACGGGCCATGATCGTTGGAATCGATGGGCCTCTTTAGTGCTTGCGTTTTTGATGATGCTGTCAGTTTATTTTTCCGCTCAATCGTGGTTCTCAATCTACGCGATGATGGGTGGAATAGGATCGATATTGTGAATTTGGGGCTGTTGCGCGATCGTGCGGAACACCTTGGTGTCCACCCTGGATTCAGGTGGACACCTTCGCAAACAGGACAACGTGCGGCGGAGCGGGGAAGAACACTTGCGTCCGGCCGTTGCGGGCTACGTGCGTTGGTCGACGCGCGGTGCAGAACGTCGATGGAGCGTTTGAGAAATCCCGACGACAGGCACAGCCGGCAGGCTTTCAGGAATCTGAGTGATGCCGACGTGGGCGCCGAGACAATTAACTACTGAGTTACCGTTGGTTGGCGGAGTAAGGGAGCGGGGGGAGGGTTCGAGACGCCTCCGCTGACCGTCAAATAGCCACCGTTCAAAATATCCTGCCAACTATCGGTAAGTAGCATTGCGTCATACTTGCGAGTGTGTGGCGGACAATCGTATGCCGGTTGGCACAAAGTACCGCCCAGTTCCAAGTATTCCACAGCAACCGCGGAGGTTCCCGACGCAACCGTCGGAATGTTAAGGTACTCAAGCGTCTTTGTACCGTTGACCCACATCGAAATTGCGCCAGTGCTATTAGTGGCTAACTTGATACCGAATACTATCGAATTCCACTTCTCATAGTCTAGTTGAATAGGGTTGCTGCCAGAGAATCCGCCTTGGTTTGGGTAATAGATGTCGTTATGTTCGAGGCTAGAGTTGAGGTGGTATGAGGGGTTTCCAACAAACGTTGAGAATTTGCCTGATGCATTTGCCGGGAGGGAGTCCCATTGCCCCATGCTCGTTACCCAGCGCAGTCCAGGACCACGAATCTCTATCCCTTTCTCAGCGCTCTGCACCCCGTTCCCCCTTTCAAAAATGTCGTACCGGGTGCCACCGCTGGATCGATCAAATCTGAAATAGTACGCTAGGTATACCGTCTTCCCGAGCATGTTGGTTCCGCTGGGCAGATTCGGCGACTGGCGGATTTCATTGTAGTGCGAGTGCTGGTTTTGTACGATGTTCCAGTAGAAGTACTTAGATCCTTGGGGTGCCCCACCTGTTGCCCCAATCATTCCTATAACTATCGATTGGTACCCTTCCCCAATGCATTCCCAACTACAGAACGGCTGGTTGGTGAGTTGGGACCCTACGGTCGAGCTTTCTGCATCAAACGAAAAATACACCGTAGCGTAAGCCTTGGGCATGAACGCTAAGGCGGTCAAAAGAATTGACACAACAATGGCACGACTGCCAGAAGTACGCGTTTTCATAAGTCTAACTTTCCGATCGACCCAAGGCATGTGTCGAAATAGAGTTGAAATTTGCATTTGAAGTACCTTCCTTCGAGGTGTGTGAGCCAACTAAAAAGTCTTGCCTAGACTTACTCTCGTTTGCAGTGGTAGATCAAGAGAGAAGCAAGGAGGAACATATCTAAACTTGCGTGTAGGCCCGAATCGTGTTCTTCTTTTTGGAAGTGCTATCGTAAGTAGTTCATTTCACGACACAGGCGAATGTGTAAGGGTTTCGGCCAACGCTTGGCGACTAATATCGGCGGGTGCGTCGTCAAGGTCTGATAGTTGGTGCCCCCGATCACCGGAGAATCAACGAGTCTGTCGGCCACTATGATTCGTATAACCACAGGGTGTCAGACTTTGAAATGGAGAACGCCGCCAAAGCGCTCGTGACCGAAGTCGAATCGAGACCATCCAAATCCAAAGCATGTGATCACCACCGCGATCTCCTCGTCTTCGTCATGTGGTCTCATCTGGGTAGTAGGCAAAATCAAGCGATTCCGAGCCGAAGGTTATAGAGTTGCGAAAATATTTCAATCCACGCACAAGGAAAAGCAAACGACGTGCCAAACGGTGTCAATGCCAGATGTCACAACTCAAGCGCGAAAGGTCGCCTCATCCACAATATTTGAACGGCGCACCAGGTGAGCCCCCGAGAAGGCGTTCTTAACGATTGCCAAATTGCAGTCAGGCGGATATAGCGGGCACCTTTAACCAACCGTGAGCACGGAACGGATCCGGTCCGTCGCGACGATTCGTCGGGCTGCGCCAGCGCATGTGACGCAAAAGGTCACTTCCGCCCGCTTTCCGTCGACCACGCTTCGTCGCAGGTGGTTCCAGTTCTGAAGTCTGGACCTGACTCGTGCCAAGGGCGGCTCAGGGTTGCATGGGCGCATTTGAGGGTAAGCGTGTAGCCCGCCCACGTATGCTCATTGAGCAGTTTGGTGCAAAGTGTCGGTGCGCAGGGGCAAGAGAGAATCGATCTGGCTGTGGAGGCAGGTGGGCAGTTGTTCCAGCGTGTCGCGCAGCCACGCTGCTGGATCGAGGCCATTGAGCTTTGCGGTGCCCAGTAAGCTTTGAATCGCCGCGGCGCGTTGGCCCGCGCTCCGAACCGACGAACAACCAATTTTTCTTCCCTACGGCCACCGGGCGGATGTCATTCTCGATCGGGTTGTTATCGATCGGCAGGTCGCCTGCGGTAGCGTAGCGGGACAAGGCCGGCCAGCGCTTCAAGCTGTAATCGATGGCTTTGGCCGTAGCGCTACCCTCGGCAACGCTCAGGCGCGTGTTGATCAGCCACTCGCGCAAGGCTGCAAGCCGGGGCTGGGCTTGAGTTTGCCGCAGGTGAGCGCGTGCCGCGATCGTCAAATCGCGCCCCTCGGCTTCAATGGCGTACAGCGCGCCGATTCTCTCCAGCGCCTGCTGGGCAATCGCATTGGGCTGCGCGGCATTGAGTTCGAAGTACTTGCGCCTCGCGTGTGCAAGACATCCAAGCTCAATGATGCCTGTGGCAAACAGCGCCTTGTAGCCCCCATAGTCATCGACCATCAGATGGCCTTGCCAGCCCGAGAGAAACGCTTGGGCATGGGCGCCGGCGCGACTGGGTTGGTAATCGAACACCACGATCGGCGGACCCGTCTCCAGCACGTTGCTCCGGTACGCCCACAGATAGGCGCGCTTGGTCTTGCCTCGACCCGGGTCCAGTTGCTTGACCGGTGTTTCATCGGCATGCAGCACGCGCCGCTCCAGCAGGTGCGCGACCAGCCGATCGACCAGCGGCTGCAGGGCCACGCCGATGCGTCCCACCCATTCGGCCATCGTGGTACGCGAGAGGCTGACTCCATCGCGGGCCGCAATCTGCTCCAGCCGGTACAGCGGCAGGTGATCGAGAAACTTGCTGATGGCCACCCAGCTCAGCAGCCCCGTGGCCGCCATGCCCGCGTCGATCACGGCCGGCGCAATCGGTGCGGCTGACACCGTCTCGCATGCACGGCAGGCGTACTGCGGGCGGATGTGCCGATGCACGAAGAAACGGGCCGGCTCGACGTCCAACTGTTCGCTGATGTCCTCGCCGATCTTGACCAGCGCCGTACCGCACTGCCCACAGGTGCAGGAGATCGGTTCATGCCGGTGCTCGATGCGCGGCAGATGATCTGGCAGCGGCTGACGACCGGCGCGCAGGCGAGGCGTGCGGGGCACCTGCGGCTCGCTGGTCGCTGCGGCCTCGGCCTGTTTCCTGGCCAGTTCGGCCTGGGCGGCGGCGATATCGCTGGCCAGCGTCTCCTGGAACAGATCGCCTGCTTCGGCCGAGAAGGCTTCGCTGCGCGCGCCAAAGCGCATCCGGCGCAGGTGCGCGAGCTCCAGCGTGAGGGCCTGGATCTTGATCCTGGCGGCGTGAAGCTCGCTGTCGCGGCGGGTGATTTGTTCGCTCAGCCGAAGCGCTTCGGCTTCTTCTTCTTGTGCCTGGTCGATGAGCTTCTGAACGGTGCCGAGTACCCAATCCGGCAGTGCGGGCGTGGCATTCAGGCGGGCCAGTTCAGCGTCCAAATTCATGCCGATATTATACTCTGCAACAGGCCGAAGAGCCGCATGCACAGGGCCTTTCAGCGATATTTGCCGAGATTCTTCTTGCAGGTCTTCGTGGCCCGGTTCAGACCCGCCAGTGCGCCGGCGCTGGCGCTTCGAGTCGCTGCCAATCGACCCCGCTGACGAGCCATTGCCACTGCGCAGCGCTGAGGGTAAAGACCGCGGTGTCGGCACGCGGCCAGATGAAGTGCCCCCGATGCAGGCGCCGATGACACAGCCACACGCCGGTGCCATCCCACACCAGAAGCTTGAGCCGATTCAGACGCCGGTTGCGAAAGGCATAGGCACTGCCATCGCAGGGCGAGCGTCCCAGCGTGTTCTGTATGCGCTGCGACAGTCCGTCGATGCCGGCGCGCATGTCAATCGGTTCGACAACCAGCCAGACCTGGTGCGGGCTCGGGATCATGACAGTTGTTTCAAGAACTCGACCAGCAACGGGACACTGCTACCCGGCAACTCAATTTCCCAACCATCCGGACTGCGCAGGCGCACGACGCTACCCGTTTCCGCCTTGCCCACGCTCACCGGCACCAGGGTCAGCGATGACTTTGCCGCCGCGATGGTCTGCTTCTCCCGACTGCGCCAGCGATGGAACGCTCGCTCGCTCAATCCATTGCTCGCGCAGTATTCGCGCTGCGTCAGATCGCTTCGAACCCAGTTTTGAATGTGCTCTCGCCAGTAAGCCGGTCCGTGTCGCTTCGCCATTTGTCGCGCCTCAAAAACAGGCGACAACATCGCACGAGCTCACCCGATCAGTACAGGTGGTGGGGGTGGACGCTTACATTTGAGGCGCTCACAATCTCAAGCCACCGGCTCTGCCGGTGGCATCTGGCTTTACGCAAATTCTGAACGGCTTAGTTCCTTCGGCGAACGACGCGTAAGCGAGACAGAACCATTCTTGGCAACAAGAGTTTCGCGAGAACCTTGCACCAAGTGACCCCAAAAGCGCTGTTGCGAAGCGCTTTGGCTAGGAGTTGCAGCGAGGTCGCCTTATCCGCATCGATCCATATGTCGGCGGCGGCTAGGGCAGACATTCCAATAGCGAGTTGGAGGACATCACCACATCGCGCGCGCAATTCTGGGGCGTTACGAGCAATATTTTCGCGTATCGAAAGAATATCCAGACTTGCCTGCAGGCTGTTTCCCGTGCCCGACAACTGACTTTCCGATAGCCGATAGTTGAGCAAGGGGTAGTCAACGTAGCCAAACTTGCCACAACGGGCAACGCGGACCAACCAGTCCCAGTCACACATGTTGCGAATCGACTCGTCGAATCGACCGCATTGCTCCAACACCTCGCGACGGAATAGAACGGTTGGTGGGTGAATGAAGTTGCCTTGAGCCAAAGACTTATAGCAACTGCCGACATACACGGGTAACTGGTTGTCTGCTGAATGAAGCGCGATTCCGGCAGTCCGTAGGTCGAGAATTGCGTGCTCTTCGAAGAGGGCCTTGATTCCTCCGGGATTTTCGGCAATTTGGGAGTAGTAGTCTTCCGCGTAGGCTTCACCGATTGGGCCGTCGGCTTTGAACGCGCTGAATTCGGAACTACAAAGGAGCATGTCCGGCCGGGCGAGCATGAAAGCCAGTTGAACACTGATTCGATCGGGGTGACAAATATCGTCGGCGTCCATCAGTGCAACGAATTCGCCTTTGGCAGCGAGGCACCCGCAATTGCGTGCGGTAGGTAGGCCCCCGTTGGTTTTGCGAATGTAGCTTACGTGAGGAAACTGCCTCGCCAGCAACGCGGAGGTATCGTCGGTCGAGCCATCGTCGACGACGATGACTTCGAGGTTCGTATGAGACTGCGCAAGGACGCTTTCCAGCGCGGCGGTAAGAGTGTGTCCCGCGTTGTAGCTAGCGATTACAACGCTGACCAATGGGGGTGGGGTTCGATCGTGCGACAAACGAATCATCCTTGGCCAAAATCAGACAGTATCAGGCGAATGTGCACTTTGACCGTGCTTTTGTTTGCAGTCGATTCAAACTGTGGCCGAACGACGAGATTGCTTAGCTTTTGAGACAAGAGTCCGGCCGGGTCCTTGGGACGTTTCCCTAGTCGAAGCTATAGGTATGGCGCAAGCCTTTGCAGGGGAATCTCGGGAATCTCTTGTGGTCTCCCACTTTTTTGTGCGGCAACGCGCAGACAGATCGCCTTTGACGGCCCCACGCGGTGACTCGATTCGCAAGGGCGCCTTGGAGTACCGCCAGAAGTGCTTTCTGAACACTCAACTGACATGTGCTAGCCTTATAATAGGTGGCAATTGTGCTGTTAAGTCTAACCGGCTGAGGGGAAAACTGATGAATTCTAGAATTGGGCACAGTTTGGCTTCCAAGTTTGTTCTGCCTTTGCTGCTATTCCTGGTGGGCGTGGTTCTAGGTGGTTGCACGACAGCGGGAAAGTACGCGCCGGCGCCTGCTGCTTCAGCCGCATCAACCGACTATAGCTATGTTATTGGTCCGGGTGACACCATAAATATCACCGTCTGGCGCAATCCCGAGCTTTCCATGTCGGTGCCAGTTCGGCCAGATGGCAAGATCAGTACCCCTCTGGTTCAGGACCTGGTCGCCATGGGCAAAGACCCAAAGACACTGTCTCGGGATATCGAGCAGGAACTGGCAAAATACATTCGTGACCCAGTCGTTACGGTGATCGTCACCAATATCGTCGGTTCGTCGAGCGAGCAGGTCCGGGTTGTCGGCGAGGCGACGAGGCCGCAAACATTGCCTTACAAGCACAAGATGACATTGCTGGACGTCATGATTGCGGTAGGTGGATTGACCGAGTTTGCGGACGGCAATGCGGCCACGATTCTTCGTACGGCGGAGGCAAACAAGCAATACTCGGTTCGACTCAAGGATCTTGTAAAGCGCGGTGATATGTCCGCAAATGTGGAGATGCGGCCTGGCGATGTGGTCGTGATTCCCCAGAGCTGGTTTTAGGATTTGCATTGTCGATTTCTGAATCGGACCATGTCAAGAGCGTTAAGGCGCAAGGCAGGCTGAAATACTGATCTTTCCGAAATGGGTGGTTGCTGAGTATGGATGATGTCCTTCGCCAAGTAGTCTCCGAGCTTCGTGGAATGTGGCGTCGACGCTGGGCCGGATTGGGTGTGGCCTGGTTGGTCGGCGTACTGGGAGGCGTGGTTTTGTGGCGCATTCCCGATCGCTACGAGGCACTCGCGCGAGTCTATGTCGACACGCAGTCCGTGCTCAAGCCCCTTTTGCAGGGACTGACCGTCGAGCCTAACGTGGATCAGCAGGTGACGATGTTGAGCCGGACGCTCATTAGCCGTCCGAATGTTTCAAAGCTGATTGAAATGACTGGATTGGGTAACGAAGGGACGTCCAAGGAGGCCTTGGTTGATGATTTGATCGGTCGGCTTCAGATTGTTGGTGCCGGTCGTGACAACAAAGAGAATATCTATACGCTCCGTTCCGGGACAAAGATCCGGCAAAAGCCAAACGAGTGATCGAATCCCTCTCCAAGATTTTCGTGGAGTCGAGTCGGGGTCAGACTCGGCAAGACTCGGTGGATGCGAAGGCGTTTATCGAAGAGCAGATCAAGACGTATGAGAAGAGGTTGGAGGCGGCCGAGAACAAGCTAAAGGAATTTCGATTGCGCTACGTCGGATTGCCGGAGGTCGGGCGGGACCTTACTGGCAGCATCAATGATGCGAGCAATCGATTGAGTGAGGCGCGGCTTCAGTTGCGTGAAGCGGAAAATGCGCGTGACTCGCTTAAGCGGCAATTGACTGGTGAAGATGCGGTACTGTCCAGCCCAGGCAGTGTTGTCCCGGAGATCGACGCACGCATTGATGCGTTGAAGCGAAATCTGGATACGTTGATGCAACGCTACACAGAGCAGCACCCCGACGTGGTTGGGGCAAAGCGTGTTCTTGCGCAACTTGAGGAGCAACGACGCCTGGATTTGCTCGCTCAGCAGCGTACTCCGGTCGGGAGAACAGTTACATCGGAGAATGCGAACCCTGTTTATCAGGAACTGAAGGTTTCACTGGCTCGTGCAGACGCGAATGTCGCGACGATGCAGACTCGTGTAGCGGAGTTCGATATGCGCTACAGACAGCTGAAGGACTCTGCGCGGGTCATGCCTGAAATCCAGGCTGAGTTGGCGAAGTTGAATCGTGACTACGATATAAACAAGAAGAATTACGAATCACTGGTTGCACGGCGAGAGTCTGCGCAAATTTCAAACGAAATGGGCGTAGCCGACGGCGTTGCAGAATTTCGGCTGGTCGAGCCACCGCGGGTATCGAATACCCCAGTTGCGCCGAACCGAAGGTTCCTATTGCCGTTGGTTCTTCTTGCATCTCTAAGCGCAGGCGCCCTTGCAAGCTTTTGGGCGAACAAGATGTCGCCCGTCTTTTTCGACGGCCGGGTCTTGCGTGAAGTGACTGGCTTACCCGTTTTGGGTGGAGTCTCATATCGGGGCAGCGCTGCAAGTACGAGAGGATATCGGTTCAAGTTCCTGGGCTTTCTCACGGGGGTAGCAAGTCTGATAGCCGCATATGTGGCCGGAATGGCCCTGTTGATTCTGACCTCGGCCAGAAGCGTGTGAGGGGCGACGGGCATGAGCGTGATTGAACAGGCTGCAAAACGACTCGAGGACTTGAAAAGGACCGCCGTCGGGGCCGGCAAGCGCAGGACGGATCGAGAGAATGAGGCCTTGGGAACTCAAGTTGGTGTTGTGGATCACGCGAACTCTGCTGCGAATGCCGGAATGGAACACGGTCGTCCCCGATCGGTCGCGACTCAGAAGGTTTCGATCGATCTTGCGAGATTGAATGACCAAGGCTTGGTTTCCCCAGACAATCCAAAATCCAAAGTCTCCGAGGAGTTCCGTGTTATCAAACGGCCACTGATCAGAAATGCCGCTGGCAAGAGCGCTTCTCCGATTGCAAATGGCAACTTGATCATGGTAACGAGTGCGCTTCCTGGTGAAGGCAAGACCTCGAGCTCCGTGAGCCTTGCGATGAGTATCGCAATGGAGCTCGACAAAACGGTTCTCTTGGTCGATGCTGATGTAGCGAGGCCGTCTATTTTGCATACGCTTGGCATCGAGGAGAAAAGGGGGCTGCTCGATGTCCTTGTCGATCGATCAATTGATCTGAGCGAGGTTCTTCTCAGAACAACTATTGAAAAATTGGTGATATTGCCCAGCGGATCGTCACATCCTCATGCCACTGAACTCTTGGCGAGTGAGTCAATGACTGCACTCGTTCGAGAGATGGCGGGGAGGTATCCGGATCGGATAATTGTTTTCGATTCTCCGCCATTGTTATTGACCAATGAAGCTACGGCGCTAGCAGCGCACATGGGTCAAATTGTCGTCGTTGTCGAGGCGGAAAAGACTGAGCATGAAACGCTGAAGCAGGCGTTGGCGCTGATTGAGGCATGTCCGGTAAAACTGCTTCTGCTCAACAAGAACCGCTACGGTGCGCGTGGTGGCTACTACGGAATGTATGGCGAGTCAGGCTATGGTCGTACTGAGCCCGCGGGCTAAGGTGCAAGGAAACCCGGGTGGGCGATTCCTTGTGCGCATCGTTGCGCGCCGGGATCGGTCACGTGACAGACGTCCGACCGTCCGGCGGGCGTGTTTGAAGTGGATTGTTTGGGGAGTTGCGGTATCGGGCGTCAGTATCGTTTCGCCGTCCTATGCGGAGAACTGGCGAATCCAATCGGCCGTATCTGTGAGGGAGACTTGGACCGATAACGTCGCCCTGGTGCGCTCGTCACAAGCGCAAAGCGACTTCGTGACGGAAATTTCGCCGAGTTTGACGATTCAGGGGCGCGGCAGTCGGGCGCGGATGGATATCGATTTTCGGCCGACAGCCCTGGTTTACGCGCGTGATTCAGGACGCAATGATGTTCTTAACCTGCTGAACGCATCGGGCGTGTTCGAGGCAATCGAACGCTTTCTGTTTGTTGATGCGCATGCGCAGATTACTCAGCAGACTGTGTCTGCGTTCGGGCCTCAGGCTTCGTCAAACGTGAGCGACACGAGCAATCGAACTGAAACCAGGCTTTTTTCTGTTAGCCCATATGTCAAGGGAATTGCCGGAGGATTGGCGACTTACGAGGCGCGTTACCAATTGTCATCGACTCGTACTCAGGCAGAGGCCGGAGTGCAGGGAGATAGTCGTGTTCTGTCCGGAAATGTTGCAAGCATCACGGATTTTGCCAGTTTCGGCTGGGTTGTGGATTTTCGCGATGCTCGGTACGACTTTAGGTCGGGCCAAGATGCGAACGCGCAATTCTTTCGCGGAACCCTGATCTATCACTTTGATCCGGAACTCTGGTTCTTCGTACGGGGAGGCAGAGAGGAACGACTACTCTGATGAGAATCGATCGTTTACAACGCGTGGCGTTGGCATGGAATGGGCTCCGACAGGGCGAACTAGAATATCTGCAGAACATGGGAAACGGTTCTTCGGTTGGGGGCATCGCTATTCATTCCGTCATCGAACGCAGGGTGTTTCTTATAGCCTGCTTGCGACCAAGGAAGACACGACTAATTTGGAACAACTGACGCGAAACTCAGTCAATTCTCTCTTTGAACGCTTCTCTGATTTGCTTCTAGCGCAATATCCGGACCCGCATCAACGGGCCGAGCAAGTTCGACAGCTTCTCAATCGTACGGGTATTTCTCAGGAACCAATTCCGCAGGCCGGCTTTCTGACCTCTGCGGTGCAGTTGGAAAGGCGAATCGAGGGGTCCGCAGCATTGATCGGCGCTCGCAACACATGGACGCTCTCCGCGTATCACAGAAATACTCAGCCTTTGACGCTTGTGAACGACTCTGCAACGGCCAATTCGTTGGCTGCGGCAGAGGTGAGCGAAACTGGCCTATCGGTGAACCTGAACCATCGATTGAGCGCGCAAACTTCTGTCTCCGCTCTCGCATCCTGGCAGCGGAATCGTGGTGCAGGCAACGATCCGCTTGAAATCATTTCACGCCGGATCGAAATGATGGTAGCGAGGCAATTGAGTCCTTCAACCACTGGCTCAATCGGGTTCAGGTTGGTGCGGTTTGACGGCGGTGGCGTTCCGACGGCAAATGACTATCGCGAAAACGCAATCTTCGGGGGCGTAAGTCATCAGTTCTAAGCGGATAGTTTCTCTGCGTCGGTTCGACCGATCGAAATGCTCGAGTCTGATAGTTGACGTAACCGAGAATGTGCTTTGGTATCTCCGAGCCATTTTAAGGGCTAGGCCTCGTTTGCTGGTAAGGTTGCGATTTTTTTGCGCTGATCTGAGGCGCTTACGTTTGTTACTTTTCGTCCGCACGCCGACTCACTTTTGCGCGATTCTTCTCTAATTGTCAATGCTCTCACGATAGACGTGGAAGATTATTTCCAGGTGTCGGCGTTGGCGCACGCAATACGTCCGGATGATTGGGATAGTCGGGAGTGCCGGGTAGAAAGCAACGTCGATCGCATCCTGAAAATCCTCGATTCGTCCGGGGCGCAAGCTACTTTCTTTACGCTCGGCTGGATTGCAGAACGCCATCCTGATCTCGTCCGCAGAATCGTGGCTTGCGGGCACGAACTTGCGAGCCATGGCTATTCTCACCAGCGCGCCAGCGACCAAACTGCGGAAGTATTCTTGGAAGATATTGTCTTGGCCAAGAAGATCCTTGAGGACATATCGGGCGAGCAGGTGAAGGGTTATCGGGCGCCCAGTTTCTCAATTGGCGCGGGGAATCCTTGGGCTCTTGAATCGATCGAGAAGGCTGGTTATCTGTACAGCTCAAGTGTGTACCCGTAAAGCACGATCATTACGGCTGGCGCGATGCTCCGAGGTTTCCGTTCCGTCCTTGCATCGGCCTCTTGGAAATTCCAATCTCTACTGTGCACTTCTGGTATCGAAACTGGCCGGCTGGAGGGGGAGGGTACTTTCGACTATTGCCCTATGGTTTGTCTCGATGGGCCTTGCGGCGGGTCAACAACACCGATCAACGACCGGCAATGTTCTATTTTCATCCGTGGGAAATTGATCCGGATCAACCACGGGTGCCTAACCTCAGGTTCAAAACTCGGTTCCGACACTATGTGAATCTTGCCCAAACTGAAGGCCGACTACAAAAACTGCTCTCGGATTTCCGATGGGGAAGGGTTGATTCGGTCTTTCTCGACCACCCCAAATGAGCCTTGGTTCTTCGATTCGCAGTGCGCGAACGTTCCAAGCCTCAACAGCCGCCCGTCGCTCGCGCACTGGGGTTGAGTCGAATGGACTAGTCCAATGGGCTTGGCGTGGCTATCTTGAGGTTTTTAATCAGAAAAACCAGCAAGTTGATCGTTGAGTCTGGCTTCGGGGGAGCGACTTGGTCGCTGGTTGGGTACAATTCATCGAAGCGAAGCGGTAGTGTGATACTTGTCACAACGGAACCATTCGGGACGGGCTATAAAGACGATGTAGTGGGGTGGTTGTATGTTTGATGTGGAACCGAATTTGTATCCAGTAAGTAATTGATCGGCGGAACCAAGATAGCGATCCGCAGCATTGAAGGTATAAACAAATACAAAGCGAGGCCAAGTAGGGTGGGTCTTAGCGGAGGTCAGAAATGGTGCAGTTGTTCAGCCACTGGTTCGCGTGGAATACGGTCCTTCGTGTCGCTCTCGAAACAGTATTCCTAATTCTTTCGGTCGTATTCGCCGTGGCCATGATTTATCCGGGCGCTTTTCGCGAAGTGCTCGGCGCGTTTCCGGCGCTTGCGCTATTTGCGGTTACAGTGCTTCTGATTAACGCGTCACTTGGCCTGTATCAGCCAACTGCAAAGCGCTCCCGGGGCGAAACGGCGATTCGAGTATTCCTGTCGCTGTTTCTTGCAGTTCCGGTCGCTTATCTGGTGTTCGAACACCTCCCGCGAACGTGGGCTCAACACAACGTGGTGGAACTCGTTGCGATTGTGGCGATTGCTTCCCATGCCGCCATTCGTGGGTACGCTGCCAGGGTGCGCAGTAGTTCGAATGTTTTCTCGAATCGAGTGTTGGTTTTGGGAACTGGTGCCGAGGCAGCGGCAATAAAGGAGTCGATCCTTAAGTTTGGTTCGAACTTCACGATCGTTGGCTTTTACCCAGTAAACGGATCTGAAGCGGTGTGTGTTCCGCAGGGAAACGTCTTGGATGCTCAGTTGGCCCTATTAGAGGTTGCCCGGCAGAATCGTGTAAGCCAGATCGTTGTTGCCGTAGGGGATCGTCGCGGCGGGAGTTTGCCACTTAAGCAGCTTTTGGACTGCAAACTTGCAGGACTTAAGGTGCTGGATCCTTCGAGCTATTTTGAACAGGTTCTCGGCCAGGTTCGGCTTGATTCATTGAGGGCCAGCTGGTTAATATTTGGAGAGGGTTTCCGGCAGGGGCTCCTCCGCACCGTCGTCAAGCGTGCGTTTGATGTCCTCGCGACTTCGCTGTTGCTTGTGTTCGCCGCGCCGGTGATGCTGGTGACATCTTTGCTCATTGTCATGGAGAGTGGATTCCCGATTCTTTATCGCCAAGAACGGGTTGGCCAAGGCGGTCGCGTTTTCTGGGTCATCAAGTTTCGAAGCATGCGCAGTGATGCTGAACGAGATGGGAAGCCTCGGTGGGCGACTGCAAACGATGATCGCGTTACGCGTGTCGGGAAAGTGATTCGCAAGTTGCGAATCGACGAGTTACCGCAACTGCTGAATGTCCTGAAGGGTGACATGAGCTTGGTCGGACCTCGCCCGGAAAGGCCCTATTTCGTCGGCGAGTTGAGTGAGAAGGTTCCATTTTACGGCGCACGACACAGTATCAAGCCGGGCGTCACTGGGTGGGCTCAAGTTCGTTATCCGTATGGTGCATCAGTACAGGATGCTGCCCAGAAGCTCCAGTACGATCTCTATTACGTGAAGAACCATTCTCTGTTTCTTGACCTCGTAGTGTTTTTTGAAACCATCGAGGTAGTACTGACCGGGCGCGGCGCCCAGTAGAAGTACTCGTTTCGGAACTCCGGAGAGAAGTCACCGCTACCATGGCTGTCGTTCGCCTGTTAGGCAGAGCGTAGTCGTACCATTTGTCATTCGGAACGAGTAACTATTCAGCGTTCTTCTTGCGTTCCTCCGTGTCATGGTAACGGCTTGGATCATTCAGGATTATCGTGTCAGAGTCTGCATTCGGGTCTCCATTCCGCGCGTTGTCCGAGGGACCCTCCTCTTGTGGTTGTTTGGATGAGTCGGCTGGGACGTTCATGTTATGTCGTGACGCCACAATCAGTAGCTGCTGCAAGAGGGAAATCATCACTTCGCTTGATCGCTCCAGCCGGCCGACTCGTTCAAGCATTGAATCCAATTGAAGTCCGCCAAGTAAGCTCAGGCCCGATTCCGTCGCTGAATCGATGATCTCTGATTTGGCACCCATCCACTGCCGAGGAGCCGTACTGGGCGACGAAAGCGTACCCGCGATCTGCGCCCCGTTTGGCTGGCCACGCAACGAGTGATCGGCCGAGAATGTCTCTTCGCTAAGTTCATCTGCAACGGTTTCGACGTCGGTCTCGGTGATTCCGTGACTCTCGTTCAGGAAGCCAGAGAGCAACAGCCGGTCGCAAAGCGTATTGATCCGCCTCGGTGTTCCGCCGGAGACCCTGAAGATGGCTTCAAACGCATCCGCACTGATCGTCGGATCGTTCTTCCAGCCGGCATGTGTCAGTCGGTGCTCGATGTAAGCCCTAGTATCTTCGCTGCCAAGCGGGCTGATGTGACACGAAGCAATCACCCGTTGCCGCAGTTGCTGCATGTGCGGGCTGCACATCGTTTGGCGGAACTCCGGCTGGCCGACCAGAAAACTTTGCACTAACGCGTTCGTGCCGACCTGAAAGTTGGAAAGCATACGCAGTTCTTCCACCGCCCGCGGGGCCAGGTTCTGCGCCTCGTCGATGATTAGAAGCGCACGGCGTCCGTCCTTTGCTACGGATCGGAGAAAGCCTTCAAGGGACACCAGCGCATCGGATTTTTCAATGTCCTTCGCAGGCAGGCCGAAGGCGGCACAGACCATGCGCAACGTATCTTCCGCATCCAATTGCGTGCTGACCAATTGGGCCGCGACCACCTGGTGCGGGTCGAGCTTGCTTAGCAGGCTGCGAATCAGCGTCGTCTTTCCGGTACCGACTTCTCCTGTGACAACGATGAACCCCTCGTTCTGGTGCAGGCCGTATTCGAGATACGCCATCGCCCGTCGATGCTCGCGGCTCCCGAAGTAGAAGGACGGGTCCGGGTTAAGCTGAAAGGGCTTGTCGGTCAGCCCGTAGAAAGACTCGTACATCAGGATCCTGTCGGTAGTGAAAAAGACTACGGATGAGGCTTATCGCATTCTCTCTAGTCAGCGTCAAGCTCGCCGGGTGAGATTTCACGGCACTCTGCGATTTGCCAACGGAATCATGCAATTTGCCGAATCTCCCAATTTGGAGCCAGCCCAGTACGCATACGTTCCAGGTGCCAACGATTGAGGTCGCATATAGCGGCGGGCATCGATTCTATCCAGGTCAAAGCCGCCAAACGCGTAGTCCCGATGCACGCAGTGCCGCTTGGTCGAAAAGCGCCTTGACATCGACGAAGCTGCCGCCCTTGACCACTTTGCGGCACAGGTCTTCGACAGACAGATGGCGGAATTCGCGGTGCGCTACCGCCGCCACGATCGCATCGGCGCGCGGCAACTCGTCCCAGGAAACCGGGCGCAAACCGTACTCGCGCATCGCTTCCTCGGCGTCCGCCCGCGGGTCGTGCACGAATACCTCCACGCCATAAGTCTTCAACTCGCGAATGATGTCCACGACCTTGGAATTGCGCAGATCCCCGCAGTCCTCCTTGAAGGTCAGACCGAGCACGTTCACCTTCGCTCCCTTGACGTAGCTGCCGCAGTCAATCATTTGTTTGACGGTCTGCTCGGCGATGAATTTGCCCATGCCGTCGTTGATCCGCCGCCCGGCCAGAATCACTTGCGGGTGATAGCCGATCTTGTCGGCCATGTGGGTCAGGTAATACGGATCGACCCCGATGCAGTGCCCACCGACCAGACCCGGCTTGAACTTGAGAAAATTCCACTTGGTGCCGGCCGCCTCCAGAACCTCGGTGGTATCGATGCCGACTCGCTCGAAAATGATCGCCAGTTCGTTCATCAGCGCAATGTTGAGATCGCGCTGCGTGTTCTCAATGACCTTGGCAGCCTCGGCAACCTTGATCGAGGTCGCGCGATGCACACCCGGTTCGACGATCCGCTCGTAAAGTGCCACCACCTTCTCCAGCGTTTCAGGCGTGTCGCCCGCGACAACCTTCAGAATCTTCGTCAGCGTATGTTCGCGATCGCCAGGGTTGATGCGTTCCGGCGAATAGCCGACGAAGAAATCCTGCTTCCACTTCATGCCTGATTCCCGTTCAAGCACTGGAATGCAGACCCCTTCGGTCGCGCCCGGATAGACGGTGGATTCATACACCACGATCGCGCCCTTCTTCATGTTCTGGCCGGCGCTGCGGCTGGCGCCGATCAGCGGGCCGAAGTCCGGGCTATGCGCATCGTCGACGGGGGTCGGTACCGCCACGATGATGATGTCCGCCTCGCCGAGCGTCTTCGGGTCGGCGGTGTACTCCGCATGTACGGCTGCGCGCATTTGGTCGTCCGGCAACTCGCGCGAGGGGTCAACACCCGCCAGACACGACTCGACCTTGTGCGTCGAAACGTCGAAACCAATGGTTCGAAAGTGCTTGCCGAACTCGACGACCAGCGGCAAGCCGACATATCCGAGTCCGATTACAGCAACAGTAGCAGTCATGAAACTACCTCAAAGAATATTGGTCGGCTATGCGAACAGAGCATTCGTGCCCGGGATCACGCAAATCTAGCATCTGGATAAGACTGTTGCTGTCAAGAGAGGCGGGATTCCGACCACGACTCGTGATTGTCTTGTTGTGGGGAAGCCGCGGGCTTCCCTTGTTACCCAAGGTCGCCTGACGCCGGAACGAGTGCTGATCGAGACAGCGCGGAATCGGCGTGACCGTGAGGCGAGCCGTTCAAATGATTTGTCGCCGTCTTCCGCGACAAGTGCAAAAAAAATCGCCCAAACATCCGCGTGGCCGGAACCTCATGGTCACATGCGTTGTTGCAGACTGCCATCAGACGTTGTGTTTCGACCGTCGTAGTGTAATGGTAGCGCGCTGAACTGACCCGAATTCTTGGGACCACCGTGGGGAATGTCGGTTATAATCATGGCCTTCGCATGGGAAAGTGGATTTTGCCCTGTCGATGGCGGCGGTAGCTCAGTTGGTAGAGTCCCGGGTTGTGATCCCGGTTGTCGTGGGTTCGAGTCCCATCCGTCGCCCCAGATTTTCTGTTCCTCCTTCCCTTGATCCAAAGAGAGCCTCATTGCGGCGTTGCATTTCGACCATAATTCGAGTATTATCGAATCATGGAAACGAACGATGCGGTCCGGTTGTTGGCAGCGCTTGCCCAGGAGACGCGGCTGTCGGTGTTTCGCCTTTTGGTGCAGGCCGGCGCCGCGGGTCTGACGGCGGGTGCACTGGCTGAGCGGCTGAGCGTTGCCAATCCAACCTTGTCGTTTCATTTCAAGGAATTGACTCACGCCGGCCTCATCCGCTCGCGCCAGGAGGGACGTTACATCCACTACTCGGCGAACTACGCGGCGATGAACGATCTGCTGCAATTCCTCACCGAAAACTGCTGCCAGGGCGTGCCGTGCCTGCCCGAAGCGTCTTGCTGCGAGCCCGAAAAGGAGCCCCGATGAAACGCCTGCACATCCATGTTGCCGTTGCCGACCTCGGCCAGAGCATTGCCTTCTACACGCAACTGTTCGGCGCCGCGCCCTCGGTGAGCAAGCCAGACTACGCGAAATGGATGGTCGACGACCCGCGGATGAACTTCGCCATTTCGGCGCGCGGCATCGAACCGGGCATCGACCACCTCGGTATCCAGACCGAGTCCGACGATGAACTCGAAGGCCTGCGCGCCCAGCTCGAACGTGCCGGCGTGAGCATGGTCTCCCAGCAGGCGACGAGTTGCTGCTACGCCGAGTCGAACAAGCACTGGGTCACCGATCCGCAGGGCATCGCCTGGGAGACGTTCCACACCCTCGGCGAGGTACCCACCTTCGGCAGCGCCGAACGCGCGACGGATACCGCGTGCTGCGCGCCGGCGGCGCAGACCATCCAGTTCTTGTCCAAACGCCCGCAGAACGGCTGATTCGCCATGGACGATCGCGTTTTCAACGTACTGTTCCTGTGCACCGGCAACTCGGCGCGCAGCATCCTGGCCGAGGTAATCCTCAACCATGTCGGCAAGGGCCCTCCGCCTTCAGCGCCCGCCCCCCACCCCCCCATGCGATCGAGCAGTTGCGCCGGGCCGGCCTCGACACCGCCGGGCTGCGCAGCAAGAGCTGGAACGAATTTGCGACACCGGATCCACCACCGCTCGATTTCGTGTTCACCGTCTGCGACAACGCCGCCGGTGAAGTTTGCCCGGTCTGGCCGGGGCAACCGATGACCGCCCACTGGGGCGTGGAAGACCCGGCTGCCGTCGAAGGTGACGACGCGGCCAAACAGCGCGGCGCGTTCAAGGCCTTCACCCTGCTCAATCGGCGTATCGCGCTGTTCGTCAGCCTGCCGTTCGCAAAGCTCGACGCGATGGCGCTCAAGACCCAACTCGACGACATCGGCCGGATGCGCGAGCAAGACGTTTGACTACGCCGCTTCCCAATCCCCGACTCCCCGGTTTCCGCTCATGACCCCGATTCCCACCGTACTCATCCTATGCACCGGCAACTCCTGTCGCTCCCAGATGGCCGAAGCGCTGCTGCGCCACGATCTGCCAGGGCGCGTCCGCGCGCTGTCCGCCGGCACGCGGCCGCAACCGAAAGTTGCCGATGGCGCGCTGCAGGCGCTCGCGGCGGGCGGCATTGCCACCGAGGGGCTGCAGCCGAAGGACGTGACCGCGGTTATCGACCAACCGATCGATCTGGTAGTCACCGTGTGCGACAACGCCAGGGAGAGTTGCCCGATCTTCCCCAAGGCCGTGAAAACGATCCACCTGCCGTTCCACGACCCGCACGGCGAGCCGCTGGAAAGCTTCGTGCGGGTGCGTGACGACATCCGTGCGCGGCTCGTGCCCGCCGTGCGGGCTGCACTCGGACTGTGAGCCGGCTTCGATGAGCGCACAGTGCAAGGTCGTGGCGCAGGCCGGATCCGGCGCGCGCATGGGGTTTTTCGAGCGTTACCTGACCATCTGGGTCGTCCTGTGCATCGTCGCCGGTATCGCGCTCGGCCAGCTCTTCCCGACCCTGTTTCAGGCCGTCGGCCGCATGGAAGTAGCACGTGTGAATATTCCGGTCGGCCTGCTGATCTGGGTGATGATCATCCCGATGTTGGTGAAGGTGGATTTCGGCGCTTTGCATCAAGTCCGGGCGCAGTGGAAGGGCATCGGCGTGACCCTGTTCATCAACTGGGCCGTCAAACCGTTCTCGATGGCTCTGCTCGCGTGGATTTTCGTGCGGCAGGTATTCGCACCGTGGCTGCCGGCCGAGCAGCTCGACAGCTATGTCGCCGGCCTGATTCTGCTGGCCGCCGCGCCGTGTACGGCGATGGTCTTCGTCTGGAGCCGGCTGTCGCGCGGCGACCCGTACTTCACCCTGTCGCAAGTCGCGCTCAACGACACGATCATGATTTTCGCGTTCGCGCCGATCGTCGGACTGCTGCTCGGCATCTCGTCCATCGCGGTGCCGTGGGACACGCTGCTGACCTCGGTCGGCCTGTACATCGTGATTCCGGTAATCCTGTCGCAGATCTGGCGCCGGCAATTGTTGTCCCGGGGGACGACCTACTTCGATGCGGTGCTGGAAAGGTTGGGGCCGTTCTCCATCGGGGCCTTGCTGTTGACACTGGTGCTGCTGTTCGCCTTCCAGGGCGAGGCGATCATCAAGCAGCCGGCAATCATCGCCATGCTGGCGCTGCCGATCCTGATTCAGGTCTTTCTCAATTCCGGGCTGGCCTACTGGCTCAACAAGCGGCTCGGCGTGGCGCACAGCGTTGCCTGCCCGTCCGCGCTGATCGGCGCGTCCAACTTTTTTGAACTGGCCGTCGCCACGGCCATCAGCCTGTTCGGGTTCGAATCGGGCGCGGCGCTTGCCACAGTGGTCGGCGTGCTCATCGAGGTCCCGGTGATGCTGGTGGTGGTCAAGATCGTCAACGCCAGCAAACCCTGGTACGAGACCGGCATGGCGCCGCGAGCGGCCCGGCCGTAAGCCCCACACTCGCCGCAAGGGTGCCCGGAGAGCCAATATCCATGCGCCTTCCAGGGCATCGACCGGCGCCGGCCGGGGTGCCGCAAACGGCTGCGGTCAACGCAGGCTGAGGGGCTTTATCCTCTCCGGCAGCAGGCAGCCCTTGCGCGCGCGGTGCAGACGATATTTCTCGATATCGCGCGGTCCGATGCTCAACTGCTTCGCCTTGCCGGCGCGACCCAGCCCTTCGACCACCCAGGCGGTACCGCTGCCGGCGGCTACCGCTACCAGCGCCTCGCCCTTGTCGAGCCCCATCAGGATCACGCCGCGGCCGCCGGATTGCACCTTCGCCTCCGCAATCGCAAAGCACAGCAGGCGCGCGCCTTCCGACACGCAGGCGACCTCGGTCGCGCCCTCCGGCACACGCGCTGGCGCCAGCACGCGTTCGCCCGCCTCCATCGTCATGAACGCCTTGCCGGCCTTTTGCCGCGTGACCAGATCGCCGACCTTGGCGATGAAGCCGTAGCCGCCCGAGCCGGCAAACAGGTAAGCCGCCTCCGGCACGTCGCAGATCGCCGCGGCCAGCTTGGCGCCATCCTGAAACTCGACCATCGTGGTGATCGGCGCGCCGTCGCCGCGCCCGCCGGGCACATCCGCTACCCGAATCGAATAGGCGCGGCCCTTGCTGTCCACCAGCACCAGCGGCCATGTCGTGCGCGCTTCTCGCACCAGCAGCGGAAAATCTCCCGCCTTGTAGCTGATCGTCGCCGGATCGATGCCATGCCCCTGGCGGGTGCGCACCCAGCCGTTGCGCGAAAGGATCAACGTCACCGGTTCGTCGGGAACCGCGATTTCCGCCTGCGCGATCGGTGCCACCGCCTCGATCACGGTGCGCCGGGCGTCGCCATATTTCTTCGCGTCTTCGCCGATTTCCTTCAGGATGATCTTGGTCATCGCCTTGCGATCGTCGAGCAGGTTCTGCAACTGAACGCGCTCGTCGCGCAGATCGCCGAGTTCCTTCTCGATGCGGATGCCTTCGAGCCGCGCAAGCTGGCGCAGACGGATCTCGAGGATGTCTTCGGCCTGGATTCCGGACAGGCCGAAGCGCGCGATCAGCGCCGGTTTCGGTTCGTCGGATTCGCGGATGCAGGCGATCACCTCTTCGATGCGCAGGAAGGCGATCATCCGCCCGTCGAGAATATGGATGCGCCGGTCGACTTCGTCCAGCCGATGCCGGGTGCGCCGCTCGACCGTCGCGAAGCGGAAGTCGATCCACTCGCGCACGATCGCGACCAGCCCTTTCTGCTGCGGCCGGCCGTCGCGGCCGATCATCGTCATATTGACTGGCACGCTGCTCTCGAGGCTGGTGTGGGCCAGCAGCACCGCCATGAATTCCTCCGGCGACTGGCGCGACGTGCGCGGTTCGAGCACGATGCGCACCGCCGCCTTGTCGCTCGACTCGTCGCGCACCGTTTCGAGCACGCCGAGCACCAGCGCCTTGAGGGTTTTCTGCTCCTGCGAGATTTCCTTCCTGCCCGTCCTCGGTTGCGGGTTGGTCAGGGCCTCGATTTCGGACAGCACGTTGGCAGTCGACACACCCTGCGGCAGCTCGTTGATGATGATGCGCCACTGTCCGCGCGCCTGGTCTTCCTTGACCCAACGCGCGCGCATGCGCAGGCTGCCGCGCCGGTTTCGTAGGCCTCGCGTATCGCCGCCGGCTGCGAGATGAGCTGGCCGCCGCCGGGGAAATCCGGGCCGGGAATGCAGGTCATCACTTCGTCGAGCGATGCCTCGGGCTTGCGAATCAGAATCTGCGCGGCAGCCGCGACTTCATGCAGGTTGTGCGGCGGAATCTCGGTGGCCATGCCGACCGCGATGCCGGAAGCGCCGTTCAACAGCACGAACGGCAGCCGTGCCGGCAGGAGCTTCGGCTCCTTGAACGCGCCGTCGTAATTCGGGATGAAGTCGACCGTGCCGCGATCGATTTCGCCCAGCAGCAGTTCGGCGATCGGCGTCAGGCGCGCTTCGGTGTAGCGCATCGCGGCGGCCGAGTCGCCATCGCGCGAGCCGAAGTTGCCCTGGCCGTCCACCAGCGGGTAGCGCAGCGTGAATTCCTGCGCCATGCGCACCGCGGCGTCATAAACGCTGGTGTCGCCGTGCGGGTGATACTTGCCGATCACGTCGCCGACCACGCGTGCGCTCTTGACGTGCTTGGCGCTCGAGGCCAGGCGCATCTCGTTCATCGCGTAGAGGATGCGCCGCTGCACCGGCTTGAGCCCGTCTTCCACCTGCGGCAGGGCGCGGCCGCGCACTACGCTCATGGCATAGGCGAGGTAGGCGCGCTCGGCGTACCGGTCAAGCGGCAGGCTGTCGCCGTCGTCCTCCGGCGGCGGCGCGGGCGGGGCAGGGGGCGGCGGCGGATCGAAAAGGTCAGGCGTGTCGTTCATGTTCGGGTCGAATTCGGATTGGCTGGGCTGCTGCGGCTGCTCTCAAAAGCGCCTCGGTCATGCCCGGGAGGTGCCCTGAGAGCCAGTATCCATGCGGGTTCCAGGGCATCGGTTCGGTGGTGGGGAGAGCGCTTTGGCGGAATCGGTCAGACGTCGGCCTCGACCGAATCGCCCTTGGCTTCCATCCACTCGCGGCGCGACGCGGCTTCGCCCTTGCCCATCAACATGGTGAAAGTCTTGAGCGTATCGGCCAGCGCTTCGGCGCGCACGCGGATCGGCAGCACGCGGCGGGTGGCCGGGTCCATCGCCGTTTCGCGCAATTGCACCGGGTTCATCTCGCCCAGGCCCTTGAAGCGGCCGATCTCGATCTTCTCCGGCGCGACGCCTTCTTTCTTCAGCCGGTCGCGAATCGCGTTGAGTTCGCCGTCGTCGAGCGCGTAGAGCCGGCGTGCCGGCCGGTTCTTGCCCTGAGCCGGGGTGTCGACGCGATACAGCGGCGGCTGCGCCACATAGACGTGGCCGCGTTCGATCAGGGCGGGGAAATGACGGAAGAACAAGGTCAGCAGCAGCGTCTGGATGTGCGAGCCGTCGACGTCGGCATCCGACAGGATCACCACCTTGCCGTAGCGCAGATTGGCCAGGTCGGGGGAATCTTTCGGGCAGTGCGGATCGACGCCGAGCGCAACCGCGATATCGTGGATTTCGGCGTTGGCGAACAGGCGGTCGGCATCGATCTCCCAACTGTTCTGCACCTTGCCGCGCAAGGGCAGAATGGCCTGGGTTTCCTTGTTGCGGGCCAGCTTGGCGCTGCCGCCGGCCGAATCGCCTTCGACCAGAAACACCTCGTTGTCGGCGATGTCCTCGCTCTCGCAATCCGAGAGCTTGCCCGGCAGCACCGCGACGCCGGACTGCTTGCGCTTCTCCACCTTCTGCGCGTTCTTCTGCCGCGCCAGGGCCTGCTTGATCGACAGGTCAGCAATAGCCTTGCCGGCATCGACATGGTTGTTGAGCCAGATTTCCAGCGGATCGCGCACCATGCCGGAGACCAGCTTCACTGCTTCGCGCGAGTTGAGCTTTTCCTTCACCTGGCCCTGGAATTGCGGATCGAGAATGCGCGCCGACAGCACGAAGGCCATGCGCGCGCACACGTCTTCCTGCTGCAGCTTGATGCCGCGCGGCAGCAGGCCGTGGTGCTCGATGAATGCCTTCACCGCGTCGAACACGCCGCTGCGCAGCCCCGATTCATGCGTGCCGCCGGCGACCGTCGGAATCAGGTTGACGTAGGATTCGCTCGGCACCGCCTCGGCGAACCAGCCCAGCACCCAGGCCGCGCCTTCACCTTCGGCGAAATTGGGGTCGTCGTTCGGAGCAAACTTTTCTGCGCAATAGAGCGGGGCGGCGGGCTCGGCCGAGCCGGCCTGTTCGCCCAGATACTGCGCCAGGCCCTGCGGATAGGACCACGTCTTCGACAGCAGTTCGCCGTTGGCCTGTTCGATATCGAGGTACACCTTTACGCCCGGCAGCAGGACGGCCTTGGAACGCAGCAGGCGCTCCAGTTCGCCGAGCGGAACCTTGGGTGTGTCGAAGTACTTCGGGTCTGGCCAGACGCGCACCCGCGTACCGCTCAGGCGGCCGCATTCGCCCACTACCTGGATATCGCCGATGGCCTCGCCGCCCTTGGCGAGCAGAAGTCGGTGAATCTTGCCCTCGCGCCGCACCTCGACCTCGACGCGGGTCGACAGCGCGGTTGTCACCGCCACGCCGACGCCGTGCAGCCCGCCGGAGAACGCGTAGGCCGAATTGCCACCTTTCTTGTCGAACTTGCCGCCGGCGTGCAGGCGCGTGAATGCCAGGATGACCACCGGCACCCGTTCGTCGGGATGCATGCCGACCGGAATGCCGCGCCCGTCGTCGCTTACCGTCACCGAGCCATCGGTGTGGAGGGCGACGTGGATACTCTTGGCAAACCCTGCCAGCGCTTCATCCGCCGCGTTGTCGATCACCTCCTGCACCACGTGGCAAGGCGAATCCGTGCGCGTGTACATGCCCGGACGCTCGCGCACAGGCTCCAGGCCTTTGAGCACGCGGAAGCTGGATTCGGAATAGGAAGATGTCGCCATCGATGCAGGAACGGGTCGGGCGATGGACGATCGAGGGGCGGAATTGTATCGCCGAAGCCGCCTCTGGGGACTGCAGACGAAGATCGCCGCGCGCGCGTTGCTCGGCAAGCGCATTCTGGCGCGAGCATCCGATCTACGCCCCCCCCCGGCCCCCCCCCCCCCCCCGGGCGCCGTCGAGGAACCCTCTCTGCCAAACCCCCGAGTCACGGCATGTTGGGCCGGCCCGACAGGCCCAGGCAGAAGCTGGTGCATGCCGATGCGGCAACATGCGCGAAACACCTTTTAGCAGTTGCAATCGCCTGCGGCTTTGTCTTCCGACTACGATCCTTTGAGTTTCGGATCGGCCGCATGTCGCCGCCGTCCCTATTGCCGCCAACGCCTTTTGGCGACCAGAAATCAGTAGGTGCAACAGCGTGCAACTTGCACGACTTCGAGTATCACTTGAGCTTTCCGCAAAGTGGCGGATGGAATTGACGGGCGGCTTTGCGCAAGGCGACTGTTGCATGCGCGCCGCGCGAAACGCCAACGACATCCGGGAATCCGAGAGGGGTGCCGGGACCAGCGCTCGGGTAGGGTAGAATGTTACCTAGATATGACGCGATTCGCGACTTGCCGTCATCGACGAGCGGGCTGACGACGCCGCCGAACCAGGGGGTTTTGACTTGCAGTCAAAAAGCAGCGAGGGAGCTTACCCGATTGCCATCGTGGGGATGGCGTTTCGTTTTCCCGGCGATCTGGCAGATGAGCAGTCCCTGTGGCTGTCGCTCAAGGAAGGGCGGGATCTGGTCGGTTGCATCGGACCGGAGCGCTGGTCCACCGAGCTTCTGCAACATCCGGTACGCGCAGAACCGGGGCGCAGTGTAACCTTCTCTGCCGGCGTACTCTCGCGTATCGACGAATTCGATGCCGGCTTCTTCGGCATTTCGCCACGCGAGGCGGCATGGCTCGACCCGCAGCAGCGCATGCTGCTCGAACTGTGCTGGGAGGCGATGGAAAACGCCGGCGCACCGCCCGCCCGGCTGGCCGGATCGGATTGCGCGGTTTTCGTCGGCATCTCCGGCGTCGATTACGGCATGCGCGGCATCGACGACATGTCGGCAATGAGCGCGTACTCGATGACCGGCAACACGTTGAGCATCGCGGCCAACCGGCTGTCCTACGTTTTCGATCTGCGCGGTCCGTCCATGGCGGTCGATACCGCCTGTTCATCGTCGCTGGTCGCCTTGCACCAGGCGTGCGGCACGCTGCGCGCTGGCGAGGCGTCGATGGCGCTGGTCGGCGGCGTCAATCTCCTGCTGCACCCGTACCCGTTCGTCGGCTTCACCAAGGCTTCGATGCTGTCTGCGGCGGGGCGCTGCCGCGCCTTCGATGCCGAGGGGGACGGCTACGTGCGTGCGGAAGGCGGTGCTGTCCTGATGTTGAAGCCGTTAGAGAGCGCACTGGCAGATGGCGACTCCATCCAGTCGGTGATTCTCGCCAGCGGCATCAATGCGGACGGCGGCCGCAAAACCGGCATCACCATTCCGAGTATCGAGGGCCAGGCGAATCTCCTGCGCGCGGTGTTGCGGCGTTCCGGTCTGAATCCAGCCGAAGTAGACTACATCGAGGCGCACGGCACCGGGACTGCGGTCGGCGACCCGATCGAGACCGCAGCGATCGGTGAGGTCTATGGACGTGCTCGAAGCGCTGATCGGCCGCTTCCGATCGGGTCGGTCAAGACCAACCTTGGTCATCTCGAATCGGCCTCCGGCATGGCCGGCCTGGTCAAGGCCATTCTGGTGCTCAAGAATCGCGCTCTGCCGCCATCGTTGCATCTCGAAACCCCCAATCCTCACATCGACTTCGCCGGGTGGAATCTCGATGTGGTGAATGCATATCGGCCGCTACCCGAAGCCCGCGACAAGAAGCTGGTCGTCGGCGTCAATTCATTCGGGTTTGGCGGCGCCAACGCCCACGTTCTGCTGCAGGAATTTCCGGCGGCGCGGCAACCGAGGCTGTTGCGCAAGCCGGCGAACCTCCCATTGTTTCTTTCGGCACGGACGACCCAGGCACTGCGCGATCTGGCCGGTCGCTATGCTGAGCTTCTGCGCGCGCGACCGCTGGATTTCTATGACATCGCCTACGCTGCGGCAATTCGGCGCGATCATCTGGAAAAGCGCCTTGTGCTCACCGGAGGCAATGCCCCGGATCTCGCCGGGTCGTTAGAGAAGTTCGCCCAGGGCGAAACCGTGCCCCAGGTGGTGCTCGAGGATGCGATCGCCGAACCGGGCGGGGTGGCGTTCATCTATTCGGGAAACGGCTCCCAATGGCTCGGCATGGGGCGCAAGCTGTTGGCCGAATCGCCGCGCTTCGCCGGACTGATGTCCGATCTCGACGGGGCAATCGCGCCGATGGCCGGCTTCTCGATCCTCGACGAGTTGCGTGCAGAGGCCGGCGCATCGCGGCTTGACGATACGGCTGTCGCCCAGCCGCTGCTGTTTTGCATGCAGGTTGCCGTGACCACGCTGCTGCGTCAGCAGGGTGTCACAGCCCAGGCGGTGGCAGGCCACAGTGTCGGCGAGGTTGCAGCTGCCTGGGCGGCCGGCGCGTTGCCGATCGAGCAGGCCATGCAGGTGATCGTCGCACGTAGCGCGGCGCAGGCTCTGACGCGCGGCGCCGGGCGCATGGCCGCAGTCGGGTTGTCGGAGGAGGCGGCGCGCGAACTGCTGGCCGCCGAAAACCTGCGTGGAATCGAGATCGCCGGCATCAACAGTCCGAACAACGTCACGCTCAGCGGCAGCCTCGCCGAACTCGATCGGGCCAAGGAAATCCTGACGCCGCGCGGCGTGTTCTTTGTTCTGCTCGATCTCGACTATGCGTTCCACAGCCGCCACATGGACCCGATCGAACCGGTGCTTGTGGAGCGGCTTGCGGCTTGTTTGCGGCCGACCCATATGGAATGCACGCTGGTGTCCACAGTCACCGGCGACGTCCTGCCTGCGACCGCGCTCGACGCGCGCTACTGGTGGCACAACGTTCGCCGGCCGGTTCGGTTCGCTCAGGCAATCGCAGCCCTTGCTGCTGGCGGCTGCCGCGTATTCGTCGAGATCGGCCCGCACGCGATCCTTCAGCGCTACATCACCGAGTGTCTGGCTGCGCAAGGGGTGACGGGGCGCGTTCTGCCGACCCTGCGGCGCGACGACGATGGCGCGTCGCGCATCGAAGAAGCCGCCTTGCGCGTGCATCTTCTTGCCGAACCGAAATGCCTGGAGTCTTCCTTTCCGGTGCCGGGCGGACAGGTGCGATTGCCGAATTACCCCTGGCAACGCGAGCGGCATTGGCACCCCAGGACCAGCGAAGCGAGCGGTGCGATCGACCGGCGCAGAGTGCACCCGCTGCTCGGCTGGCGGGTGGAAGAAGCGACGGCCGTCTGGGAAAACGTTGTGGACCTGGCGACCTGTTCCTGGCTGGCGGATCACAAGGTTGCCGGCGCGGTCGTGCTGCCCGGTGCGGCCTACGTCGAACTCGCGCTAGCCGCGGCACGCGAGTGGTTCGGCGAGACTCAGTGGGAATTCGAGAATCTGGATATCATCGCGCCGATCGTTTTCGACGGCGACCACGCGCGCTCGGTCCGTTTCGAGCTTGCCCCACGGGATGGTGGTTTCCTGATCCGCAGCCGGCAGCGTCTGAGTAATGACGAATGGGTTGTTCACGCCGCCGGCAGGCTGCTCGCCACCAACGCACAAGGCGAACCCCGGCTTGGTGTGCAATTCGCACCGGCTGCCGGCAAAGCCCACGAAATCGAACACGACCTCCACTACCGGCTGACACGGATGGTCGGTCTGGATTACGGGCCGTCGTTCCAGGGATTGCAGCGGGCTCGGTTGTGCGGAAACGTCCTGGAGGGGCAGATCGCCCTGCCCGAGGCCGCCGCCGAGGGGGCCGCGCAGTATTTGCTTCATCCGGTGCTTCTGGATTGCTGCTTTCAGTCGCTGGCAGATTTCTTCCAGACCGAAATCGAGGCTGGCGGCGGGGTTCCGCTGCTTCCGGTCAGGGTCGGCCGGCTGCGTTGCGCTTCCGGCGCAGCGGTCGCCGGGTTCAGGGCGGTACTGAAGCGGCGCAGCGCACGATCCGTCCAGGCTGATTTCCAGATGGTGGATGCGGACGGGGGCATCGTCGCGACGCTTTCCGACTGCCGTTTCCGCGCGGCGACCCTGCAGCGCCGGGCAAGCGCCGATGCCGCCTGTTGGCGCATCGCGGCTCAGCTCAAACCGCTGGCGCTGGAACAGCGCCAAAGCTCGCTGCCTGACAGTCGCGATCTGGTGGAGCAGCTGAACGCCTGGTTTGTCGATGCGGAGAGCAGGTTGCAGCGCAGCGCCTACTTCAAGGGAGCCCTGCCGCTTTGCGATGCGTTGATCGTTGCATTTGCGCAGTCGGTATTTGGCGATCTGTTCGCCCGCCGAGGCGAGTGGCTGCAACAGGTCCTCGCCGATCCGACGGGCATCGACGAAAGTATTCGGCCTTGCTTCCAGTGGCTCGCGCGCAACTTGCGGCACGAAGGACTGCTGGTCGAGCACGGCGGCGTGTGGCGGCTCGAAGCGTCGGAGATGCCTCCCGCACAGGACATCTGGCGCACACTCTTGCGCGACTACCCCGCGTGTGCCTCCGAACTGGTCCTCGCTGGCCGGGTCGGGGTCAACCTGGCTGCCTGGTTATGCGGCGAAGTGGATGTGGCGACGCTCACCGACTCGCTCTGGCGCAGCCCGCAGGCAGAGGCCTTGTACGAGGATTCGCCCGGGTATCTTGGTACACGTCTTGCCGTGCGGCAGATCCTCGCCACGGTTGCCGCGAACTGGCCGGCCCATCGCCGACTGCGGGTTCTCGAGATCGGCCGCGGCGTGAGCGATCTGGTGGCCGATCTGGCGGCGACCATTCCCGTCGATCGTACCGACTACGTGCTGGCGCACGGCGATGAAGAATTGTGCACGCGGCTGCAATCCGAGTACCACGACCACCCCGCGGTGCAAGTGGCCCGCCTTGCCGGTGAAGGGCTCGCGCTGGAAGGCGCCGGCACGCTCCCTGACGCGTTTGATGTCATCATATTGCGCCACTGGCTGCACCTCGCGGCGAATCCGGTTGCCGTACTGGCCGCAGCGCGGCAAAAGCTTGCGCAGGGCGGCCTGCTGCTGGTGGCCGAACGCCACCCGGATCTGGTTGCCGATCTGTTGTCCGGGCTCGATGCCGCGACCAGACGGGTTACCCTGGAAGACGGTGCACTGTCGAATCTGCTCGCGCCCCAGGCATGGGAACAGGTCCTCGTGCAGCAGGGATACGGCGAAGTCCAGATCTTCCGCGAACCGGCCAGTGAAGAATTGCCAGAGGGGAGTTATCTCGTTCTGGCGAAGCGGCCCGTCGGAGAAAGCGCGCCTGCGGCGGAGTTGTCCACCGCAGCGTGGCTTCTGCTCTGCGATGCCGAGGGGACGTCGCGCATGCTCGCCGATCGCCTGCAACGGCAACTTGAATCGCGCGGCCAGCGCGTGATCGTGCTGTTCGTCGGGACTGCGGCTGCGCAAGGCGGGGCAGAGACCTACGACCTGGCAAGTGCCGATTCTGCCGTGCAACTGCTCACCGTGGCGCGCAACCGCCTGGGGCTCGATCATGTGGTGTACCTGGCGGGCCTGATCGCCGAGACACAAGATGTCTCCCTCGAGCCAGAGCATGACCGCTGCCGCGCTGCGCTTCACCTGGTGCAAGCAATCGAGCGCAGCGGTGGCACCGCGCCGCGGCTGTGGCTGGTGACATCTGGCGGTGCGCTGGCGGAGGATCTGCCGCCGGCACCCAATCCTCTCCAGGCTGCGCTGTGGGGCTTCGGGCGCGTGGTGATGAATGAAAACCCGGCGCTCGCCTGTACCCTGATCGATCTTGCGATCGATCCGACCGGCAGCACCGCGGCGCGCCGCCTGCACGACGAACTGCTGCAGCCCGACGGTGAAACTGAAATCGTTCTGTCGGCGAATGGGCGTTTCGTTCTGCGTCTGGAACGCTTGCCGTTCACGGCGATGGAGAGTTGCGAGGAGGATGCTTCACGCGTCCGGCTGGACTTTCACGTGCCCGGTCAGTTGCGCAACCTGGTTTGGCTGCCCCAGCCGGAACGCCCATTGGGCGAAGATGAAGTCGAGGTTCGGGTGGCGGCGACCGGCCTGAATTTCCGCGATGTCATGTACGTCATGGGATTGCTGCCCGACGAAGCCGTCGAGAGCGGATTTGCCGGCGCGACGCTTGGTCTGGAATTCTCGGGAGTGGTGACACGTGTCGGCTCGCGAACAGGCGAGTTTTCGAAGGGAGATTGCGTAGTGGGCTTCGGCGCCGCCTGCTTTGCCAGTCATGTGGTCACCCACACCAATGCGCTTGCACACAAACCGGCGGACTGGTCATTTGAAGCTGCGGCGACGGTCCCAACTGCCTTCTTCACTGTCTACTACGCCCTGAAGCATCTGGCGAATCTGCAGGCGGGCGAGCGCATCCTGATTCACGGAGCGGCCGGTGGCGTCGGTATCGCCGCAGTGCAGTTGGCGGTGCATCTGGGTGCTGAGGTCTATGCGACTGCGGGCAGCGATGAAAAGCGTGACTTCGTCAGGCTTCTTGGCGCAGACCACGTGTTCGACTCCCGCACCCTGTCATACGCCGACCAGATCCTCTCCTTGACTAATGGCGAGGGCGTCGATGTGGTCCTCAATTCGCTCGCCGGCGAGGCGATACGGCGCAATCTGCGTATCCTGAAACCGTTCGGCCGGTTTCTCGAACTCGGTAAACGCGATTTCTTCGAGAACACGCCGATTGGATTGCGTCCGTTCAAGGACAACATCAGCTACTTCGGAATCGACGCTGATCAACTGCTGGTGGCCCGCCCCGCGCTGGCGGCAAGGCTGTTTCGCGAGATGATGACACTGTTCCGGGAAAGCGCATTGTTTCCGCTGCCGTATCGAACTTTTCCTGCCGACCGGGTGGTCAACGCCTTCCGGACGATGCAACAGTCGCGGCAGATCGGCAAAGTCGTCGTCTGCATGGACAACGCGCACGTCCACGTCGAACGGCGCCAAATGCCGGCAACCCCGGTGCGATTCCGGAAGGATGCGACTTATCTGGTTACCGGCGGTCTGACCGGCTTCGGATTCGAGTCGGCGCGCTGGCTGGCGGAACGCGGGGCAGGAAACCTGGTACTTGCCGGGCGCCGTGGCAGTTGGACGCCGGGTTCGAGCGAAGCAATCAGCGCGCTGGAGTCGCTCGGGGCGCGCGTAAAGGTTGTGTCATGTGACGTATCCGATCGGGCGAGCGTGCGCTTGATGCTGGACGAAATCCAGCGCGAACTGCCGCCGCTTGCCGGCCTGGTGCATGCGGCGATGGTCATGGACGACGCCTTGATCGGCAATCTCGACGCGGGGCGCATGTGCAAGGTCGTTGCACCAAAACTGTTCGGTGCATGGCATTTGCATGAGCTGACGCTGGATATTCCACTCGAGCACTTCATCCTCTACTCCTCCGTTACCACGTTGATCGGCAATCCCGGACAGGCTGGCTACGTTGCGGCAAACGGCTACCTTGAGGGGCTGGCGGCCTACCGGCATGCGCTCGGGCTGCCTGCGACCTGTGTCGGTTGGGGGCCGATCGGAGACGCCGGCTACCTCAGCCGCAACCCGACACTGAAGGACAACCTCGCCAGCCGCCTCGGCGCACAGCCTCTATCGGCGCGCAGCGCGCTGGACACGCTCGATCGCCTTCTGGCGCGTGACGGCGGCACCATTGCGGTGGCGGATTTCGACTGGCGCACGTTGGCGCGTCTGCTTCCGTCGGCGCAGGGACCGCGCTTTGCTTCGTTGCGCCGTCAGGCTGGCGGCTCCCCGGATGCAGAGACGGAGACCGAGGATTTCCACTCCTTAGTTGCCGGGAAGTCGGCCGACGAAGTGCGCGCGATCGTGCAATCGCTTGTGGCGCAGCAGGTGGCGCAGATTCTCTGCATCAATGTCGATCGCATCGATCCGGCACGGTCGCTGCACGACCTGGGCATGGATTCCCTCATGGGGGTCGAATTGGCACTGGGAATGGAACAGCGTTTTGGCGTTCGCCTTCCGGCCATGATGCTGACCGAGGGGCCGACGGTCGAGCGGGTCAGCGCCCGCATTGTCGAACGCCTGTTGAACGAAGAGAATCGCGAGAGTACGCATGGCGAGCAACTCGGTGACCTGGTCAGCACCCTGGCCGCGCAGCACAATGAATCGGTATCCGCAGGCGAACTGGCCGCCACGGTTGCCGAGGTTCAACAGCAGGTGCGCAGAGGCACGGGACTGATTCCATGAGCAAGAACAAGTTCGGGCTGGTAGGGCAGGCGCGGGAAGAACTGGTCAAACGCTTTCTCGGCCGCAAGGTAGGTCAGGAAACCGGTGAAGTCTCGGTTCCGGCGGCGGCGCAGGCTGGACAGCGGGAGATTCCGGAGGCCTTTTGTCGTTTCGACCGCTTTCCCGGCTACGAGCGGCTGCTGGTGCCGCAGGCTGCCGCGAAGCGCCTTGGCCTCGCCAATCCGTTCTTCAAGGTTCACCAAGGAGTGGCTGGCGCGGACACCCATATCGAAGGCCGGGTCTTCATCAATTTTTCCAGTTACAACTATCTCGGCCTGACCGGCCACCCGCGGGTGAACAAGGCGGCAAAGGACGCCATCGAGCGCTACGGAACTTCCTCTTCTGCCAGCCGTCTGGTTGCCGGGGAACGCGCGGTGCAGCGCGAACTCGAAGAGTCACTGGCCGATCTCTACGGGGTCGAGGATTGCGTCGTCTTCGTCAGCGGCCATGCCACGAACGTCACGACCATCGGCTACCTGTTCGGCCCGAAGGATCTGGTCATCCATGATGGTCTGATCCACAACAGCGTGCTCGAAGGCATCAAACTTGCCGGCGCGGCGCGGCGCGCCTTTCCGCACAATGACGCTGCAGCCCTCGACGCGATTCTGTGCGAGATACGCGGACAGTTCGAGCGCGTGCTCATCGTCATCGAGGGCTTGTACAGCATGGATGGCGACGTGCCCGACTTGCCGCGCTTCATCGAGGTCAAGACCCGCCACAAGGCGTTCCTGATGGTCGACGAGGCACATTCGCTCGGCGTGCTCGGCGAATCCGGCAAGGGCCTGCATGAACACCACGGCGTTGCCGGCAGCGAGGTCGACATCTGGATGGGCACGTTGAGCAAGGCGCTTGCCGGCTGCGGAGGGTTCGTCGCCGGCCAACGTGCGCTGGTCGAGCACCTCAAGTATGCTGCGCCCGGATTCGTGTACAGCGTGGGGATTTCCCCGCCGCTGGCGGCGGCCTCTCTGGAAGCCCTGCGCATCATGCGGGAAGAGCCGGAACGGGTCAGGCGGCTGCGCGACAGGGCAAGCCATTTTCTCTCGCTGGCACGCGACAAGGGCGTCGACACCGGGCTATCGCAGGGAAAGGCAGTCATCCCCGCGATCATCGGCAGCTCGCTGAAGGCTGCCAAATTGTCCAACCAGCTGTTCGAACGCGGCATCAATGTGCAACCCATCATCTACCCGGCGGTAGAAGAGCGCGCAGCGCGCTTGCGATTCTTCATCAGTTGCATGCACAGCGAACCGCAGGTGCAAACTGCCGTCGAGGTGCTTGCCCGCCTCGTCTGACAAGGCGAGGAATCCTGATCGCAGCCCGGACACTGCAGGCAATGCGAAAGCGGACGCGCTGCTACGGCGGTCAGAACCCGTTCTCACGGCTGGTCAGCGACACTTGGCGGGACGATTGTCTGCCGCGAGGAATGATGTGCTCGCGTAGAATATGTGGCTTGCTTGATCGAAACAAATTCAATTGAGGGCTTCATGATCGAGAAGATTCGCCAAGCCTCGCGGCCGCTATTGGAGGTGCTGCAAGACCTGTTTACGAACCGCCTGTTTTTGGCGAGTACCGTGCTGCCTACTGCACTGGCGATCATCTATTTCGGGTTGGTCGCCTCCGACGTATTCGTCTCGGAATCCCGCTTCGTAATTCGCAGCCCCGAACCGTCCACCGCCTCGCCGCTCGGATTGATCCTCAAGGGCGCAGGGTTTGCCCGTGCTCAGGACGATTCCTACACGGTTCAGGACTTCATGCTCTCGCGAGATGCCCTGCAGGCGCTGGACAAGGAACTCGATATCAGAAAGGCATTTTCCGACCGCTCTGTCGACCTGTTCAGCCGTTTTGCGGGTCTGGACTGGGACGAAAGCTTTGAGGCGCTGCATCCCTACTACCAGAAGAAGGTCAGCGTACAACTCGAATCGGCCTCCTCGATCACGACATTGACCACTCGCGCATTCACGGCCGAACAGGCCTACGCCATTAACCGGCGTCTGCTCGAACTCGCGGAAGAACTTGTCAACAAGCTCAACGAACGCGGGCGGCAGGATTTGATTCGCTTCGCCTCGCAGGAGGTGACGGAGGTGCAGGGCAAGGCCAAGACTGCGGCGGTGGCGCTCGCACGCTACCGTAACGACAAGGGCGTCATCGATCCAGAACGGCAGTCGACTATCCCGCTGCAGCAGATCGCCAAATTGCAGGACGAACTGATCTCCACCAAGTCGCAGATTGCCCAGCTTCAAAAGCTAGCCAAGGACAATCCGCAGCTTCCGGTGCTCAAGCAGCGCGCTGCGCTTCTTTCGAGCGAAATTCTCGCCGAGACCACGCGCGTGGCCGGCGCCGGCAACCAGTCCCTGGCCAGCAAGGCAACCGAATTCCAGCGCTTGGCGCTGGAAAAGGAATTCGCCGACAAGATGCTCGCCAGCGCGATGAGCACGCTCGAACAGGCGCGCAACGAAGCGCAGCGCAAACAGCTTTATCTGGAACGAATCGTGCAACCCAGCATGCCAGATGCTTCGATCGAGCCAAGACGGCTGAAGAGCGTGCTTGTCACTTTCATCGTATCGCTGGTCGTTTGGGGAATCCTCACGCTGCTGGTGGTCGGCATTCGCGAGCACCACGAATGACATGAGCGGCGATATGCGCTCCACCAATTCGCCGTTTTGGCGCGGGCTGAACGTCCAGCGACGCGTCGTCGGCGCGCTGTTGATGCGCGAGATCATCACTCGATACGGGCGTCACAACATCGGATTTCTCTGGCTCTTGCTGGAGCCGATCATCTTTTCTGTGGGCGTCGTGATCCTGTGGAATCTCTTGCATCGGGTGCATGGTTTCCGCGTGGAGGTGACGCCCTTCATCGTTATCGGTTACTCGAGTCTGCTGTTGTGGCGCAATTGCTCATCTCGCGGCATAAAGTCGGTCGAACCCAATCGCAGCCTGCTGCATCATCGGTCGGTCAAGATTCAGGATATCTTCATCGCCCGAATGACACTTGAGGTGGCGGGCGTGAGTGCGGCATTCATTCTGCTGGTTGCGACGATGGTCGGGCTCGACCTGATGAGCGTGCCGCGCGACATGGCGTGGCTTGTGGCGGGCTGGCTATTCATGGCCTGGTTCAGCGTCGGGCTCGGTACGATACTCGGGTGTCTTAGTGAGTACACTGATATGGTCGAGCGGATTTGGCATCCGACAGGTTATTTTCTGCTGGCCGTCAGTGGCACCTTCTTTATGGTTGACTGGTTGCCCAGCGGATTCCAACGCGCGGTAATGTGGGTGCCGATGGTGCATCCGGTCGAGATGATGCGTGCGGGCTATTGGGGAAACTCCGCCCGATTCCACTTCGATGTGGCCTACATTCTCCTGGTGTGTCTCGTAATGACTCTGGTCGCACTGCTGCTCATGGCCGATCGACGCATGAAGATGCTGACTTGAACGGGGGCAACGGTGATCTTGCTGCGAGATATTGTTAAGCGCTACAAGTCCAGAACGGGGACGCACACCGTGCTCGACCATGTCAGCTTTAGCGTCATTCCGGGCGAGCGTCTGGGTATTTTGGGCAAGAACGGCTCGGGCAAGTCGACCCTGATCCGACTGATAAGCGGCCAGGAGTATCCGGACTCCGGCGAGATTCAAAGGACGATGAGCGTGTCGTGGCCTCTCGCGTTCTCGGGTGGCTTCCAGGGCAGCCTGACCGGACTGGACAACCTCCGATTCATTTCCCGCGTCTACAATGTCGACCACGCGGCGATACGCGGCTTCGTCGAGGAGTTTGCCGATCTGGGCGACTACTTTCGCGAGCCGGTCAAGACCTATTCCAGCGGAATGCAGGCACGTCTGGCATTCGCCCTGTCGCTGGCAATCGAATTCGACTGCTATCTGATCGACGAGGTCATTGCGGTCGGCGATGCCCGCTTTCACGAGAGATGTACGTACGAACTGTTCGAGACACGAAAGGACCGTGCCTTTGTCATCGTCTCGCACGACCCGAGCTTCATACGCACCTACTGCACGCGCGCCGCGGTGCTGGATCAGGGACACCTGACCTGTTTCGATGATGTCTCCGAAGCTTTCGATTTCTACATGAATGATGTCCTGCACATGGCGGGGTAGATGAGATGACGATTACGCTTGCCAAGGCCCAACAACAGATGCACATCGCGCATCGGTCGGAGTTGCTTGCCGAAACCCATGAGTCGACCGTTGCGTTGAACCTGCGCAGCATTGCGTTTGAAAACCATCATGCGCCGGTTTTCCACGCCTGGCTCAATCTCGGACCCGACGAACGGTGCGATGCGCTGCGCGACCGCTACGTCTTCTATTCGGTGTGTCGCCACTTCAGCGTGTATTTGACTGACCTTGCCAAGGTAGATTTCGAGAAGGCTAGGCATTTCGTTTCACAAGTGGTCGAAATGGTCACGAACCTTGGTGACTCACACATCTCCTATTTGGAGGAGTGGTTCAAGGGGATCGATGCGCTTACCGCGACGCTGACCGAGTTCAACTACTTGCCGGAGGCACGCGAGGTCGTGGGAATCGGATTTCGAACCGGAGTAACCAAGTTCCCGGGGATCGCGCAATCGCTGACAGTGCATGCTGCGTATCTTGACGCACTTGTTGGTCGCCGAGACAAGGCGGCCAAAGTGGCGCTGCGGCTGGTGCATCGTCCGTATTTGCTGCCGAGTCGGCGCGAGATGCCCAAGCTTTACCAAAAGCTCATGTACATTCTGGCAGCCAATAATCATCTGAGTGAGTATCGGTTGGTGCTCTGGAAAGGCGTTGCGAGCCTGCATGCCAACGCGGCACTGAGGGATGCTTTCGTATCCCAGATCGTAAAGACCTACCGGGGTGTGGCGCGCGCTCTGGTGCATAGGGAGGTGTCTCTTGGGTACCGGCTCCCATTTTTGATCGGCAATCTGGCGCGGATTGTCGGAAGCGTTAGGCCGCTCCGCTTGTTGGGAATCGATCAACCTTTACGTTGGCTACATTTTGTCAGTCTGTATCTTTTGGACATTGCCGGCTTTCGCGGCCGGGGTGGGTCGCGGTTGACTGAAACCATGCAGGGGGGGCGTCGATCGGCCGGGATTCCGCTGGTTGGATTCAAATGGGGCGCAGACACACGGCCTGTACTCGTAACTCGGGCAATGGGGGGTATTGGGGATCTTCTCATGATGACCCCCGGATTGAATGCATTGGCGCTGAAGCATCCGGGCGGAAGAATCGATTTCGCAATTCCAAGGTCTTTCCACCCAATCTTCGAGGGTTTGAAATCGGTTCGATTGCTGGACATCAACGAGGACGAAATCGATATTTCTCGATATCGGCGCTGGATCAACCTTACCGATTGTCCAGCGGGCCGAGTGGAGGCACGGCAGTATCCGAACGTTCGAAAGAACCGAATTGAAATTTTCGCACGCGCGATGGGCATTTCAAAACGCCGCCTAAGGCGCACGACAGGATTTCTGCCCGAGTACAGCGTGACCGAACCCGAAAGGCAATGGGCAAAGAACTTTGTAAGGAGTCTGAACCCTGAAGGACTGCCCGTAGTCGGAGTTCAGCCGTTCGCTGCGGACAGCTATCGAAACTGGCCCTACATGGAGGCGTTAGTCGAACGGTTGGCGCAAACGCGCCTAGTATTGGTGTTCCACCATGAGGACTTCCCAGGTTACGATTTTAAGAATGTAATCAAAATCCGGCAGCCGATTCGCAACAGTATCGCGCTTGCAGAGCAGTGCCACCGACTCGTTGTGCTTGACTCGTCTTTCCTACACTTCTCCGCGGCCTTGCGCATACGAACGGTCGTTGTCTTCGGAGCGGTCAGCGGTCGTCTTCGGGTACGGGACTATCCCAATGTACATCTATTGGCACCGCGAAAGGCCGAGTTCCCCTGCTATCCGTGCTGGCGGTATGAACAGAAGCCTTGTCACCTGACAAACGGGCGAGAGAGTATCTGCTTCCGTTCAATTCAGATCGACGATGTTATCAGTGCACTCGACTGCGATCGATTGCCAAGTGAACCGCGACCATACGAGCGACTGAAGTCTTGGGCGCTTTATGGTCGGGAGTGACGCGTGGATGAGGTCACCCGAGACCTTCGATCGAAGAATTCCCATGACGCACGGCGGACAGGCTGTGAAGTTAGTGGGGCGAACACGAATCGACAGGAGGCTCGTCCAAATCGTAGCGAGTGTCTGTGACAGTTGTCGGCGCAAATGAATCCGAACTCGCAAACTTGAGGAGCAACTTGAGATGCAGCCAACAATTGAACAAGCTGAAGGTGCTTCGAACACGCACAAAGAGCGCGCGACATGCAAGATTTGCGGCGGTCGTGCGGTTGAAAAGTTCGCCCTTCCGAAATCCAAGCTCACTGGGCATCCGATTCCGGACCTTGTCTCGGACTGTCCCTATTTTGAGTGCCAGGACTGCGAATTCCTGTTTGCGACTGCACTCGACGAACAAGATCATTCTGTACTGTACGACGAGACCTATTGGGACAATCAGGATCCGGACTGGGGTGGACGGGTCAATCAGACTCTCCGGCTCGTCCTGATGGCAAACAAAATCTTGGGGCGGAATCCATGGGAACTCAAGGTTCTTGATTTTGGCTCCGGCATGGGAACCTTTGTCGCATCGGCCCGTGATCAGCTTCAAATGGACGTGTGGGGTCACGATATCATTGCCCCCAAGTTTGGCAAGGAATGGTTCGTTCCAGAGTTGCCAGTGGAAAAGTTTGACGTGATTGTCTCGTGCGAGGTGATTGAACATCTGCCGGATCCGGTAGCGATCTTGTCGCGCGCGCTGAAGTCGTTGAAGCCGAGGGGCGTATTCGCGTTCCAGACAGCGCACTATGACCCATCCGCATGCGGTAGGGACTGGTGGTACTTGGGTCCGGCCAATGGCCATATTTCACTCTACAGCACCGAGGCGTTCAATCAATTGGCTCGTCGCCTCAATGTAGTCGAGAAACTGGTGTGGAACAACTATCCGGGTTTGCAGGCTTGGCGCATTTGTGGCTGACGAGTTGGAAGTTGGGCCACGCATCGGCGGGCGTTTGCAAGCATTTGGTTCGTGCGTGGCTGGCGTGAAAGGGCAGTACAACGCCGACACATGAACTCGGATGGTGTGGAGTTCCGGCAAGCACGCGCGGTTTCCTCCTGACGAGAGGCGACGACGAGCGGCACGTTCTGGTTGCGCGGGAAACGGACGGTATCGGCGATTTGCTGATGATGACCTCTGGACTGAATGCGCTTGCGCCAAGGTATCCACGCGGCCGGATTGACTTTGCGATGACTCATCGAAGCAGTCCACCCGCTTTGTCGGTGGACTCGCTGAGGATTGACCTTCGCGGCGGTCGCAAGGATTTCCAGATATGGCGCGGAAATCCGGGATAGCGTGATTCCGGAAGCCGACAATCCGCCGGAACCGCAGAGGATTGCCGCCTGATCTCAACATGCCAAAAGAACGTCATGCTCGATAATTGACTGGAGATTCATGATGGAACCTGATCTTGGCTTGTGGCAAGAAGAGTTGAACAAGAAACTTGATCGCTTGATCAGTGATGTTGAGTTCATTAAGAACCGTACTTCAGTATATTTGGGGAGGAATGAGGCACTTACGTATTTGGTCGACGAGACGCCAATCATTGTCAATACGGATGATTTTGGCGGCCCAATGCTTTTCCTCAATGGTGGCAGGTACGAGGAGGAGTACTTTAGTGTATTGCTATCTTTCAGAAAACCTGGGATGTCCTTCCTTGATGTTGGTGCGAATCTTGGTGTGTACTCGCTCCGCTTGGCGGCTTTTCTTGGAAATGGTTCCATCAATGCTTTTGAGCCCATACCGAGAATCCGCAATCTATTCTCTCGATCCGTTATCTTAAATGGTTATGGCCGAATCATCTCAATTCACTCGCATGCGGTTTCGGATCACGATGGCGAGGCGATACTGTCAATTCCCCGCGACCATGCCGGTGGCGCAACGTTGGGAGGACCCGGGCAGCAATCAAAAGATGAGACGGTTACTTTGCGAAAGCTCGACGATTTCTTTCCCGCGGATTTCGTTTGCGATATGTTGAAACTAGACGTGGAGGGCCATGAGTTGCACGCGCTACGTGGCATGAAGCGAATTATGGCGAGATCCCCCCACTGCATAGTCATGTTTGAGAAGCTGGCTTCGGATAGCGGGATTGAGGCAGATGTGTTCGAGTATGCGGAGTCGTTGGGGTGGACCTTGTATGTCATCAACGGGGTTTCACTCACTGCGGTCGATTTGGACGGGTTTACTCGCAACGGCGGTTATTTTGTTGCTGGGAGACCTAACGTCGTCGAGGATGGCGGCACCCAAAGGAATTTCTTCGATCTATATCCAGCAGATTTCAATATCGTAGTCGGCGCGTTGCGAGACGGAGTGCTGCATTTGAAGTGTACCGAGGCTAAGGGCGCCGTCCTTTTCTACGGCCCGTATTGGTTTCTGCCTCGCGGAAATTACTGTGTCACGTTTGATGGGGAAGTCACTGGTGAATTCAAGTTGGAAGTTTGTGAGAGGTTTGGTTATAAGGTTGCGGACGCGGATTTGCGGGAAGGACAGATGTCGATGGAGATCCCGGTCTATCGGGATCTATGCAAGTTTGAGTTTGTGTTGAGGGCAAGCGACTCAGCCTCATCCCTTAAGATGAGAAGAATGCGTGTCGCGAGAATGGGGTGAATTCGCTATTTCGTCGCCTAAATTCGGGAAGTGACGTAGTCGAGAAGCTGGTATGGAACAACTCTGCGGGCTGCAGGCTTGGCGGATCAATGGGTTCATCGGTTGGAGATCGGACTACGCATTTGCCGTTCTTTTGGAAACAATTCAATTTTGCACGGAGCACTTGAATTGAAGGTGCAAGTTCGAATCATGAACGCGGATCTGGCGAAGTTTGGGTAAGCACGCCTACTGTTGGACCGAAGTGATACTCCATTGGTACTGCTTACGCAAGGAAGACCGCAATTCGCCCGAGGCACTGGTTTCGGTTGTGAAGTTTGATGGTGTCGAGGAGCGGCCAGGTCAGGCAATGTTGCGCGTAACGAGCCGGCGGGGCGCGCGGTGTTCGATGTGACTGGCGCGGGCGATACCGTCAGCGCGACGTTCGCGGTAGCTCTCGCCGCAGGCTGCAAATGGAAGACTGCGAGAGCACTCGCCAACCTGCCGGGCGGAATAGTGGTCGGCATTGTCGGCACTGCCGTAGTAGCGCATCAAGAACAGTGGCAGGCGATGGCCGCCAATGTCGCCGTTGGCTCAACAAGGGAATGATCATGAAAAGCAATCTAATTATGCGGTGGGTCGGCATTGCCGTGACGCTGCAATCGATTCTGGCTGGCTGCGCGAGTCCGCCGGCCTCTATTCCGACTTCCGGCCCTAGTCGCGCGCAGGTCGTCGAGCAGAATGCGGCAGTCGCATCACCTATCCCGGTTGTCGATATTGATGACGCGCAGGCGCGCCGCGTGATGGCCTCGGGCAAGCGCAATCGATTCGGCGATCTGTTCGGGGAAGGCAGAGTGTCGGGCCATTTGATCGGCGCCGGCGACGTGCTTGAAGTATCGATCTGGGAGGCGCCGCCGGCCACGCTTTTTGGAGCGACGGGGGTCGATCCGCGACTCGGCTCGGGCACTTCGCGCGTGACATCGTTCCCGGAGCAGATGGTGACGGCGGGCGGCACTATCAACGTGCCGTTCGCCGGAATGGTGACGGCGGCCGAGAGATCGCCGCATCAGATCGAGGCGGAGATCGTCAAGCGCCTTGCCGGCAAGGCTAACCAGCCGCAGGTGATGGTGCGCGTGACTCGCAATGCCACATCTAACGTGACCGTGGTGGGTGAGGTTACCCAGAGCGTGCGCATGCCGCTGACTGCCAAGGGCGAGCGGTTGCTGGATGCGCTGGCATCAACGGGAGGGATGCGCCAGCCGGTGGGCAAGATCACCATCCAACTCAGTCGCGGCGGCAAGGTCGAATCGATGCCGCTAGACGCGATCATCCAGGATCCGAAACAGAACATCTTGCTGCAGCCGGGGGATGTGGTGACGGCGTTGTTCCAGCCCAACAGCTTCACCGCGCTGGGTGCTTCGAACAAGAACGAGGAAATCAACTTCGAGGCGCAGGGAATCACGCTGGCGCAGGCACTTGGCCGTGTTGGCGGATTGCAGGATTCGCGCGCCGATGCGATGGGCGTTTTCGTGTTTCGTTTCGAGGATCCCTCCTCGCTTCCGGACGAAGGCAAAGATCTGCCGCGCACGCCCGAGGGCAAGGTGCCGGTGGTGTACCGTGCTGATCTCAAGAATCCGGCCACGTTCCTCGTGGCGCAGAACTTCCCGGTGCGCAACAAGGACGTGCTTTACATTGCCAACGCGCCGGCCGCCGAGTTGCAGAAGTTCCTCAATATACTCACGTCGTCGATCTTCACGGTCAGCAGCCTGGTTACGATCGCGCGCTGATAGCGGAACCGGATCGTTATGCGGTCGACGGTGATCGACGTGACGCGGCTTGTCGATCGCATGCTGAAGGGCAGGCTGCCGACCGGAGTCGATCGTGTGAGCCTGGCGTACATCAGCCACTTCGGGGCGCAGGCGCGGGCGCTGGTGCGCTTCGGCGGACGCTGGATCGAACTGGGTTCCGGCGATTCCCGACGGGTCTTCGACAGCCTGCTGGCGCCGAATGGCATGTCCGCACGGGTGCTGCGCTGGTGTGTCGGCCGCGCCTACGCGCTGCGCTGGCAAGGCGGCGCCGAACGGCCGTTGTTGATCAACACCGGCCATAGTGGCCTCGATGACCCCGGCTATGCCCGCCGATCTGAGCGCCGGGGATGGAAGCCGCTGTTCTTTCTGCACGACCTGATTCCGATCACTCATCCGGAATACTGCCGCGCCGGCGAGGCGGAGAAGCATCGGCGGCGTCTGGCAACCATGCTTGCGGCGGGTAAGGGCCTGGTCGTCAATTCGCGGGTTACCCGCGACGTCCTGGAAGGTTATGCCGCGCAGCAGGAACTGATGCTGCCGCCGTGCGTCGTCGCCCCCCTTGCTCCTGCCGCGCTGCCGCCAGCGGCGCCTGTGTCGCCGCTTGGTCAACCCTACTTCGTGATTCTCGGCACCATCGAGCCGCGGAAGAATCACCTGCTGCTGTTGCATCTGTGGCGGAACCTGGTGCAGCAGTTCGGTACGGCGGCGCCGCGCCTGCTCGTTATCGGCCAGCGCGGATGGGAGTGCGAGAATGTCATCGACCTGCTGGAACGCTGCGAGCCGTTGCGCGGCTGCGTCAGCGAACACTCGTGCTGCTCCGATGGCGAGCTCGCGACCTACCTGCGCCACGCCTGCGCGCTGTTGTTCCCATCGTTCGAGGAAGGCTATGGCATGCCGCTGGTGGAAGCGCTGGCCACCGGTGTCCCGGTGCTTGCCAGCGCGTTGCCGGTGTTTCGCGAAATTGCCGGCGACATTCCCGAGTACATTGATCCGTTGGACGGCAGCGCCTGGCGCCGCATGATTCTCGACTATGCCGCACCGGACAGCGCGCTGCGGAGCGCGCAGCTTCGCCGGATGGCCGGCTATCGGCCGCCGACCTGGCCGGAGCACTTCGCGAAGGTGGAAGCACTGATGGAGCAGGTCGATGCAGCGGGCGGCTGATAAGATCTTCGAGCCAGCCAACGCCGCTGTTGCGCAGGTGGTTTACGCCCTCGATTTCTCGCACTGGAAGCGGGTGATCGTGCGCGATTTCTTCGTCGGTTCGGACGTCGTTTTCGTCGATCGCCCAGAGCAGGTGCCGGCAAACTGCGTTCTGGCAGTTTGGGGATCCAGGCCGCTACCGGCGCCTATCGGCTTCGGCGCCAAGGTTCTGCGCCTGGAGGATGGTTTTCTGCGCTCCGTCGGGTTGGGTGCCGACCTGATACGCCCGATCTCCTGGGTTGCCGATGCGCAGGGCATCTACTACGACTCGACCCGCCCTTCCGATCTGGAACATCTGCTGGCGACGACGACCTTTACGGCAGAGTTGGTCGATCGCGCGCGTCAGTTGCGCAAGCGCATCGCGGCGACCGGGATGACCAAGTACAACGTCGGCGGCGCGCGCTGGACTGCTCCGCATGGCGCACAACGAATCATTCTCGTCCCTGGCCAGGTCGAGACCGATGCGTCGATCGGATTCGGCGCGCCGGATGAGAAGACCAACCTGGGATTGCTGCGAAGGGTGCGCGAGGTAAATCCGGATGCCCATCTGCTCTACAAACCCCATCCCGATGTCGTTGCCGGAATGCGCGCTGCAGGCGCGGGCGAAGATTCGGCCGCAAAATGGTGCGACGAGGTCGTCACCGACGTTCCGATGGGCGACCTGCTATGCGAGGTCGACGAAGTGCATGTGCTGACCTCGCTCGCCGGTTTCGAGGCTTTGTTGCGCGGTCGTGCAGTGACGTGTTACGGCCAGCCGTTTTATTCCGGATGGGGGCTGACCCAAGATCTGATTGCCCTGCCGCGACGTACTCGCGTGCTTCAGATCGACGAACTGGTGGCCGGCGTGCTGATCCTCTATCCGCGTTACATGAGCCGACGTTCCGGTGTCCAGATTTCGCCCGAACAGGCTCTCGACGAACTGCTCGAATGGCGCGAGCGCGCCGGGTCGGACGTGCCGTGGTGGCGACGCGCATTCCGGATAGTGTTGAGGCGTGTGGTGGGGGTGCGGTGAGCGGCCATGGCGACAATCCGACGTGCAGCGAAGTGGCGAGTGGAATCCATGCGCCGGTCAAAGTGACCGTCCATGTTTGCGAAGTTCCCTATTCATCGTGTGCCAAGCAAGGCAAACCTCCGCGGAGAGACGAGCGTTGAGCAAAAGGCGATTCCTGTTCCTCCAGGGTCCGGCGACGCCATTTTTTGCGAGGCTCGCAGATCGCTTGCGTGCGGACGGGCATCAGGTTTTCAAGGTCGTGTTCAACGGTGGCGATTTCGCCTATTGGTCGCCGCGCAGTTGTTGGCTTTATCGGGATGGACTACCGTCACTTCGTGCGTTTCTCGATGACAGGTACCGGCGGTTCGAAATTAGCGACCAGATTCTTTTCGGCGACCGCCGTGCGGTCCATCGGGTCGCGGTGGAGCACAGTGAAGCCTGCGGAGTGCGCACGCACGTGTTCGAGGAGGGTTACTTTCGCCCCTCCTGGGTGACCCTGCAAAGAGAGGGGGTGAACGGACACTCTCTGCTGCCGCGCGATCCGGACTGGTTTCGTTGCGCAGCCAGGGCTTTGCCGGAGTCGGCCGACTCCGTGCCGATTCGCTCGCCTTTTTGGGTCCGCGCCGCGCATGATGTCGGCTATCATCTTGCGGGCATATTCAATCCGCTGGTCTTTCACCGTTATCGAACGCACGCGTCAGTCACTGCGCCAGTCGAGTATGCCGCCTACGCCAAACGGTTTTCCCGCTTGCGTGTGGTCCGGAATCGGGAGTACCGGCGGGTCGGGGCGCTCGTTGCTTCGAGTGTGCCGTATTTTGTCCTGCCGCTGCAGTTGAACAGCGATGCGCAGATTCGCGATCACTCGCGCTTCGAGCACATGGGCGACGTGATTGTCCATGTACTTGAATCCTTTGCCCGTTGTGCGCCGGGCGATGCGCGGATCGTCGTCAAAAACCATCCGCTCGATCTGGGACTCATGGATTACCGACGCATTGTGGTGGACTGCGAGCGGCGATTCGAACTCGCGGGACGCACGCTCTATCTGGAGGATGGCGACATGGGCGAGCTTGCGCGTCATGCGCGCGGGGTGGTCACTGTCAACAGCACGGTGGGAATCGTGGCTCTTGAACTTGGCCGGCCCACGGCGACACTGAGCGACCCAATCTACAATCTGCCTGGCCTGACTTGGCAAGGCGGACTCGATGCGTTCTGGACGAACGGACAGTCGCCCGACGCCCAATTGTATTCCTGCTTTCGCCGCGTTGTGATGCGGGCGACGCAGGTCAACGGGGGCTTTTATTGCAACCAGGGGATCGCGTTGGCGGTGCAGAACAGTTGTCGGTCCCTGACGGCGGAGCGCTCGCCGCTGGAGGAACTGTTGTGAGAAGTCCCGCCTGTATTCTGATCACCGGAGCGAGCGGGGCGATCGGTGGGGCGCTGGCGCGCGAATTCGCGGCGCCGGGCGTGACGCTGACTCTGCATGGACGCAACCGGAGCGCGCTCGATTCATTGGCCGCCGAGTGCAGTCGGCGGGGTGCAGCGGTGCGGCTATTCGCTTTCGATGTGCGCGATATCGACGAGTTGCGGCGGTGGGGGGCGCAGATCGGGTCGGAAGCGCCGCTCGATCTGGTGATTGCCAATGCCGGCATGAATATCAGTACCGGCCCCCGCGGAGCGGGGGAGCCCTGGGAGGCGGTCGAAGCCTTGCTGGATACCAATCTGCGCGCCGTGTTCGCGCTGGTGGACGCCGTGTTGCCGGCGATGCGCGCGCGCCGGAGCGGACAGATCGCCCTGGTCAGTTCGCTGGCGGCCTATTTCGGTCTGCCGGTTGCGCCCAGCTATTGCGCCAGCAAGGCGGCCGTCAAGGCCTATGCCGAGGCGTTGCGCGGCTGGCTCGCCGCGGAAGGGATTGCGGTGAACGTCATCATGCCGGGCTACGTGGAATCGGCGATGTGCCGCAACATGCCAGGTCCCAAGCCTTTCCTGTGGCCCCCGGAGCGCGCGGCGCGCGTAATTCGGCGCGGTCTCGAGAAGAACCGCGCGCGCATCAGTTTTCCGTTTCCCTTGAACTTGGGCACCTGGCTACTCGCCGTCTTGCCGGCCGAGGTATCGACACGGATCTTGATTGCCCTCGGCTATCGTGACTGAGGGAAGTGCGGTCGTCGCATTCCTTGCTGCGGCTTTGGGGCTGCTCCTGTCCTTTGCGCTGGAGCGCATGATCACGCCCGTGCCGCATTCCTGGTGGCGGCGGTCTCGGGGTTCATTTTGTCTGCATGCAGGTACGTGGCTGGCCGTCTATTGCCTGCTGGCGGTGCTGCTCGGCCGACCTTGGTTTTCGATGACAATAGAATTGGCGTTGCTGTTGTTGGTCGTGCTGGTAAACAACGCCAAGATGAAGTCGCTGCGCGAGCCGTTCGTGTTTGCGGACTTCGAATACTTCACCGATGCGATTATGCACCCGCGGTTGTACATTCCGTTTCTCGGCTGGTGGAAGGCCATTGCGGCGGCCTGTGGTTTCTGTCTCGCTGCCTGGGTAGGCTGGTGGCTTGAGTCAGCGCCAGCCGGACGCTTTGTCTGGGTGGGACAACTCGGTGCGATGGTGACGCTGGCACTCCTCGCTTTCGGGCTGCTTGCAGTTGGAATTCGCGCCCGTACCGCACTGACCTTTGACCCGTCCCGAGATTTGCGCGAACACGGTTTGATCTCCTGTCTGTGGCGTTACGGCGTGGCAGAGCGCGTGGTGCCGACGATCAAGTCTCCATTCGTGTCGCTGCCGGTCATCCAGGCAAACACTGCGAGGCCCAACCTGATAGCGGTCCAGAACGAATCATTCTTTGATCCGCGGTCCTTGTTTGACGGAATCCGTCCGGATGTTCTGGCCGAGTTCGACCGGGTCAAGGCATCGGCGATGGAGCATGGACCGCTCGACGTTCCGGCTTGGGGGGCAAATACGGTGCGCACCGAGTTTGCCTTTCTTTCTGGCATCAGCCAGTCTGCCTTGGGAGTTCACCGCTTCAACCCTTACCGCAGAGCCGCACGTGGGGGCATCTCCACTCTGGCAAGCTATTTGAAGAGAAGTGGTTATCGAACGATATGTATTCATCCATATCCTTCGAGTTTTTATTGTCGGGATCGTGTTTACCCGATGCTTGGGTTCGATGAGTTCATCGACATTCGTGGATTCTCGGGCGCCGAGCGCTTCGGCCCCTACGTTTCCGACATGGCTGTCGCGGACCGGATTGCCGAAGTGTTGAGCGCGGCGTCCGGACCGACGTTCATCTTCGCGATCACCATGGAAAACCACGGTCCGCTGCATCTGGAACGCAGCGCCGAATCTGATGTTGTCGATCTGTACTCCCGCCCGCCTCCCGCGGGTTGCGAGGATCTGACCATCTACCTGCGTCATTTGCGCAATGCCGATCGGATGCTTGGACGTGTGTGCGCAGCCCTGGCGTCGAGCGCATCACCGGGGGGCCTTTGCTGGTTCGGCGATCACGTCCCAATTATGACCGGAGTGTACTCGGCGCTGGGATCGCCAAGCGGTGCGACGTCGTATCTGCTCTGGCGCAACGATTCCCAAGCCTGTCGGTCGCCGGAGACTCGCCTTGGCGCGGAAGGACTTGCCCTGGCCTGGTTGGACGCCATGGGGATGCTTGTTCCAGCAGAACTTGAGCCGGCAGCAAGCGGGAACGAACGATAGAGTCACCAGCGACATACGCTAGGTCTGATCGGCCCTCTTGCGCCATCGAGAGGACGTCTGGTAGGAGAGTCGGCTCGTTGCCCAGCCTCGCGAACAGGCGCTCTGCGTAAATCTCTAGCTGAACAACCCTCCGGACTGAATTCCAAACGTCAGCTTTCGAAGAATGGCGCAGTTTGAAGTTTTCCTGGTGCGCTGGATCTGAAACCGCTTGCGGAGCATGGACGGAAGGCTTTGCATTGCATCCTTCTTTGCGCGGTAGGCGATTCCCGGTTGTCCCCGCATGACGAGTACGGCTATCGATAATAGATTGGCGACGAAATGTAGTGGCAGGAATAGCCAGAAAAGCGCACCCGGCATGTTCTTGAAGAAGACCCAGATCATGTTTCGGTGTCCATGGTAGGCAGAAAAGTCACTGCGCCTTCCGGTCGCGGATGCACCGAAGTGGGCAGCCCTTGCGTTCGGGACATGCAGGCAGCGCCAACCGGCGAGTTGCAGTCGAAATCCGAGGTCGACATCTTCCATGTAGCAGAAGAAGTCTTCGTCGAAGCCGCCGCAAGCCGAAAATGCGTCTCTGCGGTAGAGCGCGACTGCGGCGCAGGGTGAGAATATTTCTCTGGGCGCTGCCTCCAATTCGCGAAATGGCTGGCGATGCATGCTGCGCCATACAATGCCCGCGGGGTTGTAGCAATCGCCAGTGCCATCGAAAAGGAGACCGTCCGGACTGACTTGAGTGACGCCCATCGCCGCGCAAGTCGGGTCGGCAATAGCGGCCTGAAGGAGCAGCCGCACGCAGTCGCGGTCGAGTACCGCGTCGGGATTGACCGTTAGAATAAACGTGGTGTCGGGATATTCGATGGCAGCCCGGTTGTTCCCGCCTGCGAATCCGAGATTGACAGACGATCGGACAACTCTTACTTCGGGAAAACCGGCCTCGATCTGATCCAGAACAGCCAACGTGCCAACGGTGCTAGCATTGTCCCAGACCACAATGCGGATGTTGCGATGGGTTTGCTCGGAGAGGGCTTGCACAGTAGGAATCAGCCACTCTCCCGAATTCCAACTCACGACAACTGCGACAACGGACGGATCTACTGCCCCGTCCGTTGATGCGGCGCCAACATTCGGCTCAAAGTAGTGCATCACTGCTGTCCGGCTAAATGAATGGTCGACTCCCTGAAAGCCATGACTGACGCGGGTTTCCGAGCGATGAAGGGTGGTGTCGATTTGAAGGGTGATGGCCGATTCGGGTAGTACGAAGAGATGACAAAGGCATGGGACACGCCTGGTTCAGCGACTCTTTCGCTCGCGGGAATGCATGAGCGAAACCGCCACAATGTTGACCCATGACATTTTATCGCGTGGACGAAGTTCGGACGAATTGCGGCTTGGGCGTACCCGGTGATCGGAACGTTTCTTTGTTGGCCGTGCTCAGTTTCAAGGTGGTGCCCCGACCGGCGATTGCGCGCCGTGGCGTATCGTCGGCAATCCCCTATACTTGCGCCGGATTAGTTCTACGGCTCGTCACTGGTCAGCCGGGACGCGATTGTCGTTCAAATGCGACGACGGGGTGGGCCAGGTTCGTTCGCCGGTCTCCGACTAGCGAGGTTGTCTTCTAGTTTCAGGGGTACGCTTTGCTCGCAGATTCCGACTGCCAGGCTGGTTTGGCACCAGTCACGAACCGTATCACGAGTCATGTCGTGGAGCGCCGACGACGGTTGCGGGTGGTTGACGGTTCGCACCCGGAGGATGTGGCGAGGAACGAGATTTCCGTGATTGTCGTCAACCACAACGCTGGATGGCTACTGGATGCGTGCATCCACAGGGCTTTGGACCAAGCGCGCGAGGTGATCGTTGTCGACAACGCATCTGCGGACGGAAGCTGCTCCAAGGTGCAAGCGTTGCACGAGTCGCACGACCGGGTCAGGTTGGTCATCAACTCGCGCAATGTCGGTTTTTCGGTTGCGTGCAATATGGGTACTGCACTAGCATCCGGCAGATTTCTGCTTTTCCTTAATCCCGATTGCATGATCGAGCCTGGTGCGCTCGGGAAGATGCTTGGTGCGATGGCGCACGATCCGCAAGCGGGTATGGTTGGCGGATTTCTGGTCAATCCGGATGGGACCGAGCAGGCTGGCGGCAGACGCACTGTCCCGACACCCTGGCGGTCGTTTGTGCGTGCCTTCGGGTTGCACAGGTTTCAAGAGCGCTGGCCGAAACTGTTCGCCTCGTATGACCTGTGTGCACAACCGCTTCCGGCGGGGCCGGTCGAGGTCGAAGCTGTGTCTGGCGCCTGCATGCTGGTGAGGCGCGAGGCCCTGGATGACGTCGGGAAGCTCGATGAAGGTTACTTCATGCACTGCGAGGATCTCGACTGGTGCATGCGCTTCCGTCAGAGAAACTGGAAGGTGGTCTTTGTGCCGGGTGCAACGGTCATCCATCATTTGGGGGCATGCAGCCGCGCCCGGCCGGTGTTTGTCGAATGGCACAAGCATAAGGGGATGGTGCGTTTCTACCGGAAGTTCTTCTCGCATCAGTATCCCGGTCCCTTGCTTGTAGCGGTGGTGGGTGCAGTTTGGGTCCGGTTCGTAGCCAAGGCGGCGGCCATTCAGATGAGGCGCCTTTTCGGTTCCTGCTGATTGGGCGTGGGTGGTGTTGCCTGTCATCCGCGATTGCTGTTTCGGCGATCGGGCCGCTGTTGCGCGCCTTGGGTGCGCTTCGCAACTTTGGAGGATTTTTGATGGCCGGCACAGTCTATTCTTACGCCGCCGACCGCCTTGGGGGCGGAAAGCTGGACCTTGCGGAACACCAGGGCAAGGTGCTGCTTATCGTCAATACTGCCAGCCAATGCGGATTCACGCCGCAATATGCCGGTCTGGAGAAGCTTTGGCTGGACTATCGCGACCGCGGGTTGGTCGTGATTGGTTTCCCGTGCAACCAGTTCGGCGATCAGGAACCTGGGTCGGCGGAGGAGATCGGCGCGTTCTGCCAGAAGAACTTTGGCGTCACATTTCCACTCGGTGCCAAAATTGATGTGAACGGTCCCGATGCCCACCCGCTGTTCAAGTACCTTGCAGCGAAGGCCCCAGGCTTGCTGGGCTCGAAGGCGATCAAATGGAACTTCACCAAGTTTCTCGTCGATCGCAGAGGATCCGTCGTGTCGCGCCATGCGCCGACAACCAAACCCGAGGATCTGGTGCCGGAAATCGAACGTTTGCTCGCGCAGGACTAGCCGCGCCTCTCAGAACTGGTCGTCGACCGGTTCGTTGAGGCTGAGCCAGTACAGGCCGAGCTGCCCGACCGCGTGGATGAACTTCTCGAAGTCGACCGGCTTGCGGATGTAGCTGTTCGCGCCCAGGCTGTAGGCTTCGTAGATGTCCTGCTGTTCCTTTGAAGTGGTCAGGATGACTACCGGAAGCAGGCGAGTCTGCTTGTCGGCGCGTATGCGCCTGAGGACTTCCAGACCGTCGATCCGCGGCAGCTTCAGGTCCAGCAGAACGACGGAGGGTTTGGTCCCGAGTTTGCCCCCGGCATGCGCCCCTGTGCCGAACAGGTAATCCAGCGCTTCGACGCCGTCGCGCGCAACGATCACCGGGTTGGCGATCTTGTTCTTCGCGAAAGCGCGCAGCGTCAGGGCTTCATCGTCGGGGTTGTCTTCAACCAGCAGTATCGGCCTATCGGTGGCCATCTCGGGCTCCTAACCCAGCGTAAAGAAGAATGTAGCGCCCTTTTCGACCTCGGCCTGTGCCCAGATCCGGCCGCCGTGTCGCAGAAGTATCCGGCTGACGATTGCAAGACCTATGCCGGTACCGTCGAACTCGGAGGCGCGATGCAGCCGATGAAACGCCCCGAACAGGCGTCCAGCGTAGCGCATGTCGAAGCCTGCGCCATCGTCCTTTACAAAATACACTGCCTGTTCGCCGTCGCGCAACACGCCAAGCTCGATCGTTGCGTTTGCATGGCGCGACGTGAACTTCCATGCGTTGTTCAAAAGGTTCGACAGTGCGATGCGCAGCAGATTGCGATCGGCGCTGACCATCAGGTCCGGCGCAACGCGCGTAGCTACGGCGCGATCCGGCTGTGCCGCACGAAGTTCGTCGAACAGTTCTTCTGCCAGGGCGCTCAGGTTGACCGATTCGCGCTTCAACTCTTCACGCGTCACCCTGGAAAGCCGCAGCAGATCGTCGATCAGCATTTGCATTTTCTGCGTTGCGGCGCGGATGCGCATGACGTAGCTGCGTCCTACCTCGGGAAGCGTTGGGCCGAAATCCTCTACCAGCATGCGCGAAAAGCCATCGATGCCGCGCAGCGGGGCCGACAGGTCGTGCGATACCGAGTACGAGAACGATTCCAGTTCCTTGTTTGCCGCCGCCAGTTCCGCCGTGCGGGCGCGCACCCGATCCTCAAGTTCGTCGTTGAGCTTGCGGATTTCATCCTCGGCGTGCCGACGCGGCGCGATATCGGTGCCGATGCCGACTATGTGCGTGGCGCCTTCGATCTCAAGTCGGACACCGGTCATCAGGAACGGGATGCGGCCGCCATCTCGGTGCAGCAACGGCAGTTCGCACTGATACTCGCCCAGCTTGAGCGTGCGGTAACTGGCTTCCCGAACCGCCGGGTGGTCTTGCGTGGCGAACAGGTCGAAGCCGCTCATTGCCGACAAGTCGTCGCCCGAGTGACCCGTAACCCGTTCAAGATTCCGGTTCCAGCGCAGAAACCGGCCGTCGCGATCGACCAGATAAAACACGCCGGGCATGCTGTTGATCAGCGCGTCGGAGAAATCGCGCTCGCGGCGCACGGCTTCGATCGCCCTGCGACGATCCGAGTTGTCCAGAAAGATCCAGATGCTGCCTTCCTCTGCTGTCCCGCGGTTCAGGGTCCGGCTGGTCACGATGCCCCAGAACACCTCGCCCGAGCGTGTGACCAGTTCAAGCTCGCGCGAGAGGATCTCGCTGGAATCGCTGGTTGGCCGATCCTCGCGCTCGACGAGATCGAACGCGCTGCGGTCGTGGAACAGCATCGCGGCGGGCTGTCCGACAAGCTCACTGGTGCGGTAACCGAACAGTTCCTCGATCCGCCGATTGGGGCTGACAATTTTCCCGCTCCGCACAAGGGCAACGCCAACCAGCAGGTTGTCGAGCAGCGCCTGCTTTTCGTTCAATAACTGGCGGATCCGCTCTTCTGATTGCTTGTGCGCCATGATGTCGGTGCAGGCGCCGGAGAAGCGCACGACATCCCCGCGGTCGCCCCACACGGCCTGGCCGCGAACCTGGAACCAGAGCAGGCGGCCATCCTTGTGACGCAGGCGCAACTCCGTGTCGAAGGGCTTGCGTTCGACGAAATGGCGGGCGATCTCGCTCTTTACCCGGGTCCGGTCGTCCGGCTCCATGACAGCGAAAAAACTCGCCCGGTCGTTGGGAAGCTCGTCGTCGGCGTAGCCGAGCATTGCCTTCATGCGCGCCGATATGTGGTAGCGCTCATGTTCGAGATCCCAGTCCCAGACTCCGTCGGTCGAACCGTCGACGATGTGATGGAAACGTGCTTCGCTCTCTCGCAGCGTCTGCACCGCCATGCGGTGTTCGTGAATGTCGGTAATCGAGCCGGCAAAGCGCCGGGGCTTGGCAGCCGTGTCCCATGCTGCCTGTGCGCGGCCGCGAAACCAGCGAAACTCCCCGCTGGCACAACGCAGGCGAAACTCCTCGTCGAATGGACGGTGCTGCTCAAGGTGGGACTCTTGTGCGGAAAGCACCCGGTCCAGGTCATCCGGATGCAATGCGTCGTCGTGCGAGTAGGCGAGGCGGAACGCCTTCTCGTCGTGATAACCAAGCAATTCGCGAAAGCGCGGCGAGTAGTAGCGATGGCCGGACAAAAGGTCCCAGTCCCAGATGCCATCCGATGTGCCCTGAATGACCAGGCCGAGGCGTTCCTCGTTGGCCCGGACTTCGAGCAACCGCGACTCGAGGTTTGCGGCCAGGCTGTTCAGGCTGTGCGCCAGTTGCCCCAGTTCGCCCTTGGCGGAAGTCGCCAGCCGGACGGCGAGATTTCCCCCGGCCATTTGTTGCGCGCCGGCGTTGATTGCTGCGAGTTCCCGCGTCATGGCCCAGCCGAGGGCGAGCATCGCCAGGAACGCCGCAGCGAGTCCGGCCGCGGCGATCAGCGCGCCTTCGCGGATCAGCCGGCCGCGCGCTTCGTGCAGCAGCTCGAGCGACAGGGCGTAATGAACGCTGCCCAGATTCATCCCGTCGTGGGTCAGGGCAACGCGATGGTGGAAGGCCGCCCCCGCGGGCAGCCGGTCCAGCGAGTCGTCGTCTGGCAGCGGCTCGGCGCGATTCCAGCCCCGACTGGCGTAAACGCTGCCGCTCGCATCGAAGACCACCAGGTGGACAAAACTCTCGTCCGCCTTGATCTGCGACAGCACGCTTTCCAGCGCGGCGATACTTCCGCTGGCCATCGGCGGAGCGATCGCTGCCGTCAGCAGCGGCTCGTACTGCTCGATGCGGGTGCGCAATTGGCCAAGCAGGCTCTGGTCGAGCAGTCGCAGGCCGTACCAGGTGAGCAACGCGACGGTCGTCAGCAGGACGACCTCGGTCGCGATGATCAGCCGCAGGCGCAGCGACTGTCGGATCAGGATCGGCATCGCGGCAGCGCCGGGCAGCGGGAGGGCCCGCGTGAAAAAAGGCTTCCGAGGCACGCTGAGAGGAGGCCGACAACCTTTATGGCTGGGGCGGGCCTGCCGCCGGCGGGAGTCCGCCCGGGCCAGAAGGTGTCGATCGTCATCCGGGAAGGGCGCTGCGTTCTACCAGGAAGACCTTGTCTTCGCCGCTCTCGGCCGACAGCCAGACCATCGGCAGGTGCGGGAAAGCCAGTTCGACCAGTTCGCGGTTGTGGCCGACTTCGACCGCCATCACTCCGTCCGGCGCAAGGTATCCGCCGGCCTCGGCGAGCAGCCGCCTCACGATGCCCAGTCCGTCGCTGCCCGCAGCCAGCGCAAGCATGGGTTCGTGGCGGTACTCGGGCGGCAGCGCGTTGATGGCCGCGGCGCCGACGTAGGGTGGATTGGATATTATAACGTCATAGCGGCGGCCGGCGAGCCCGGCAAACAGATCGGAGGCCACCAGGCGAATCCGCCGGTCCAGCCCGTGCTCGCCGATGTTGCGTCGAGCCACGTCGAGCGCGTCCGCGCTCACATCGACCGCATCGACGGCGGCATTCGGGTAGGCATCGGCAAGCAGAACCGCCAGGCAGCCCGATCCGGTACACATGTCGAGGGCGTTGTCGACCGCCTCCCGGTCGGGTAGCCACGCTGCAAACACGTCGTCGAATATCAGGTCGGCGAAGTAGGATCTCGGCACGATCACCCGCTGATCGACGTAGAAGCGGTAGTCGCGCAGCCACGCCTCGTGGGTCAGGTAGGCCGCCGGCAATCGCTCGTTGACGCGGCGGTCGATGACTCGCCGAAGCGCGATCCGTTCGTCCCCGGTCAGTCTGGCATCGAGGAACGGTTCGAGGCGGTCGTGCGGCAGGTGCAGCGTATGCAGGACCAGCCAGACCGCCTCGTCAAAGGCATTGGTTGTACCATGGCCGAAGAACAGCCCGCCGGCTGTAAACCGGCTGACGGCATAGCGCAGCCAGTCGCGCAGGGTCAGCAACGCGTCGTCGGCTTCGACCATCAGGCGGAGTCGAGCAACAGATTCTCGATCGTTCGCTGGTAGCAACGCGAGAGCGGTTCGATGTCGGCGACCTCTATACACTCGTCGATCTTGTGAATGCTCGCGTTGACCGGTCCGAACTCGACCACCTGCGGGCAAATCTCGGCAATGAAGCGTCCGTCCGAGGTGCCGCCGGTCGTCGACAATTCAGGTTCGACATCCAGGGTGTCGCGGATCGCCGCCGCCATCGCCTGCACCAGGCTACCGGGCGCGGTCAGATAGGGCTTGCCGCCGAGCGTCCATTGGAGATCGTAGTCGAGGCCGTGACGCTCGAGGACCTCTTGCACGCGCGTGGTCAGTGCCTCTGGCGCGTTGGAGGCGGCGAAACGAAAATTGAACTGAATCTCGGCGCTGCCGGGTATCACATTGCCGGCACCGGTGCCGGCCTGCACGTTGGAAACCTGCCAGGTGGTCGGCGGAAAATGCTCGTCGCCCGCATCCCATTCGGTTGCGACCAGTTCCGCCAGCGCCGGGGCCATGAGATGGATCGGATTCTTTGCCAGATGCGGGTACGCGACGTGCCCCTGCACGCCCTTTACTGTCAGTTTGCCGGTGAGCGAACCGCGACGGCCGTTCTTGATCATGTCGCCGAGCCGGCTTACCGAGGTCGGCTCGCCGACAATGCAGAAGTCGATGGCCTCGCCGCGCGCCGCCAGCGCCCGGCAGACCTCGATCGTGCCATGTATCGAGTCGCCTTCCTCGTCCGACGTCAGGAGCAGGGCGATCGAGCCGCCGTGATCCGGATGCGCGCTGACAAAGCGCTCGACCGCGGTGACGAACGCCGCCAACGAACTCTTCATGTCGGCGGCGCCGCGGCCGAACAGGCGGCCGGCGCGAAACTCGGGCTGGAACGGATCGCTGGTCCAGCGCTCGCGCGGGCCGGTCGGCACCACATCGGTATGGCCAGCCAGGCAGACCACGGGCCGGGATGTGCCGCGGCGCGCCCACAGGTTCGAAACGCCGGCCACGTCGATTCGCTCGAGCGTGAAGCCGATTGCCGCCAGGCGCCCGCCGATCAGTTCCAGGCAGCCGGCATCGTCCGGCGTAACCGAGGGCCGCGCGATCAGCGCGCGGGCGAGGGCGAGTGTTTCTGACTCAGACATGAGTACGATATGGCACGGCCAGCCGCGGAAGACTCATCCGGCGTGGCTGGCAAAGGGCCGGTGCGGCGGGCAACGGACTCAGCTTGCCACCGCATCGTCCATGTGCAGCGAGAATTCGGTGAAGGAAGCGCCGTTCTCGTCCGCCACATCGAAATCGATGTTGGAAACCTGCTTCGGATTGTCCTGGCCGGAACTGGCGCCGAACTGCGAGTTGTTGATCAGCCAAGACAGGTTGGTCGGCGAGTCGGCATTGGCGAGCGCCTCGTCGAGCGTGATGACGTTTTCGCGGTAGAGGCGGAACAAATCCTGTTCGAAAGTCTGCGAGCCAGGGGCCATCGACTGTTCCATCGCCTCCTTGATCGAGTTGATTTCGCCGCGCTCGATCAACTCATGGATATGCCGTGTGTTGAGCAGGATCTCGACCGCCGGGGTGCGCATGCCGTCGGGCTTTTTCACCAGGCGCTGCGAGATGATTGCCTTCAGGCTGACCGAGAGGTCGAGGAACAGCAGCGGCCGGTTCTCGATGGCGAAGAAGTTGATGATGCGGTTCATCGCGTGGTAAGCGTTGTTGGCGTGCAGCGTGGCGAGGCACAGGTGGCCGGTCTGGGCGTAGGCCAGCGCGGCCTGCATGGTTTCGCGGTCGCGGATTTCGCCGATCAGGATGCAGTCGGGCGCCTGGCGCATGGCGTTCTTCAGCGCGTTCTCCCAACTGCTCGTATCCATGCCGATTTCACGCTGATTGACCACCGATTTGCGGTGGCGGAACAGGTATTCGATCGGGTCTTCGACGGTCAGGATGTGGCCGGCGCGGTTGATGTTGCGATGGTCGAGCATCGAGGCCATGGTGGTCGACTTGCCCGAACCGGTGGCGCCGACCACCAGGATCAGGCCGCGTTTTTCCATGATCAGATCCGACAGCACCGGCGGCAGGCCGAGCGAGTCGATGGCCGGAATGTTGCCCTGGATGAAGCGCACCACGATCGCGATCGAGCCGCGCTGCCAGAACACATTGACGCGGAAGTTGCCGACGTCGCTGCGGCCGAAGGAGAGGTTCATCTCTTTGGTCTGCTCGAAGCGTTCGATCTGCTCCGGCGCCATCATCTCGTAGGCCATGCGCTGGATCAGCGACGGGTCCATGACCTGCGCGTTGATCGGTACGGTGGTGCCTTCGATCTTGATGTGGATCGGCGCGCCGGCCGAGACGTAAATGTCCGAGGCGCGCTTTTCCGCCATCAACTGGAACAGCTTATCGACGATCATGCTGTCATCTCCATCTTGCCGTCATCGTTCGCTGCGGCCTGGCCGCGCAGGACGGCACAGTCTCAGTCACGCAGCAGATCGTTGATCGCGACCTTGGCGCGCGTCTGCGCGTCAACCCGCTTGACGATAACGGCACAATAAAGGCTGAACTTGCCGTCGGCCGAGGGCAAATTTCCGGATACCACGACCGACCCGGCCGGAATGCGGCCGAAAGTCACTTCGCCGGTGGCCCGGTCGTAGATGCGCGTGCTCTGGCTGATGTAGACGCCCATCGAAACCACCGAGTTTTCCTCGACGATCACGCCTTCGACTACTTCGGAGCGCGCGCCGATGAAGCAGTTGTCCTCGATGATGGTCGGATTGGCCTGCAGCGGCTCGAGCACCCCGCCGATGCCGACTCCGCCCGACAGATGGACGTTCTTGCCGATCTGCGCGCAGGAGCCCACCGTCACCCAGGTGTCCACCATCGAGCCTTCGTCGACCCGGGCGCCGATATTGACGAACGAGGGCATCAGCACCACGTTGCGCGCGATGTAGGCGCCGCGCCGCGCTGCGGCGGGCGGCACCACGCGGAAACCGCCGCGCTCGAACTGCTCGCGGTCGTAAGCGGCGAACTTCGACGGCACCTTGTCGAAATAGCGCGTCTGGCCGCCTTCCATCAGCACGTTGTCGTTGAGCCGGAACGACAGCAGCACCGCCTTCTTCAGCCACTGGTGCGTGACCCACTGGCCGTCGATCTTCTCGGCCACGCGCAGTTTGCCGCTGTCGAGCTGGTCGATGGCGAACTCGACCGCTTGGCCGATTTTCGCCGGAGCCTTGCCGGGCGAGAGGCTCGCGCGGTCTTCCCAGGCCTGTTCGATGATGTTCTGATATTCCTGCATGTCGGGTCCGATCAAAGTTGCTTGCAAAATGCGGCGATGCGCTGCGCGGCCTCCAGGCAATCGGCCAGCGGGGCGACCAGCGCGATGCGCACATAGCCCGCACCGGGGTTGCTGCCGCCTGCTTCGCGGGCCAGATAGCTGCCGGGAAGAACCGAAACATTATATTCAGCGTAGAGGCGGCGGGCGAACTCCGCGTCGCCGATTTGCGTCAATTTATCGACCGCCGCCCAAAGGTAGAAGCCGGCGTCCGGTTGCGCGGTCTGCAGGTGCGCCGCAACAATCGGCGTCACTTGCGCGAACTTCTCCCGGTACTGGCGGCGGTTGTCGGCCACGTGCGCCTCGTCCGACCAGGCTGCCTGGCTCGCCGCCTGCACCGCCGGGTTCATCGCGCAGCCGTGGTAGGTGCGGTAGAGCAGGAACTGCTTGAGGATCGCCGCATCGCCGGCGACGAAGCCCGAGCGCATGCCCGGCACGTTGGAGCGCTTGGACAGGCTGGAAATCGCGATCAGCCGCCGGTAGTCGCCGCGGCCGAGTCGATGCGCGGCCTGCAGCGCGCCCAGCGGCGGGGCGGCCTCGTCGAAGTACAGTTCGGAATAGCACTCGTCGGCCGCGATGGTGAAGCCGTGGCGGTCCGACAGTTCGAACAGTTCGCGCCACTGGTCGAGCGTCATCACGTTGCCGGTCGGGTTGCCCGGCGTGCACACATAGACCAGTTGCACGCACTCCCAGGTCGATGCCGCTATCGACGCATAGTCGCAGGCGAAGCCATTCCGTGCCTCCTGGTTGACGAACACCGGCGTCGCCCCCGCGAGGTAGGCCGCGCCCTCGTAGATCTGGTAGAACGGATTTGGACACAGGACGAGCGCAGCGGGACGCGAGCCGTCGATCACGCATTGCGCCAGCGCGAACAGCGCCTCGCGCGAGCCGGTCACCGGCAGCACCTGGGTCGCGGGGTCGGGCGCCGGCACGCCGTAGCGGCGGCCGATCCATGCCGCGATGGTTTCGCGCAGGCTGTCGCTGCCATGGGTGGTGGGATAATTCGCCAGCCCGCCGAGCGCCGCAGTCAGCGCGTCCTTGATGAATCCCGGCGTGGTGTGTTGCGGCTCGCCGATCGACAGGCGCACCGGCGCCAGGTTCGCCGGCGGTGTGGCGCCCGCGAACAGGCGGCGCAGTTTCTCGAACGGATAGGGCTGCAGCTTGGAAAGATTCGGGTTCATCGACGGTTCCGTGCCGGGGTGCGCTTGCGGCAGTTTCTGCACGAATCTGCCAAAAGTGTTGAATCATAAGGTACTTCACGCTTGAGCACCAACACCGGCGACGCCGCGGCGCCGCTACCTGCCGCCTATGCCGCGCTGATCGCCGGCGCCACCGTCTGGGGCCTCATGTGGTACCCCTACCGGGTGCTGGCCGCTGCCGGCGTGGATGGCGTGCGGGGCACGGTACTGACCTATTCGGTCGCCTTCGCCGCCGGTCTCGTACCCTTCCTCTGGCGGCGCGGCTGGCGCGGCGTCGACGCGTCGTGGTGGCTGGTGCTGATCGGCCTGTCGGCCGGCGGCTGCAACCTCGGCTACGTCCTCGGCACGCTCGACGGCGAGGTGATGCGGGTGCTGCTGCTGTTTTACCTCTCGCCGCTATGGACGGTGCTGTTCTCGCGGCTGTTCCTGGGCGAGCGCCTCGGCCTGGCCGGGGCCGGATTGATCGGCCTGTCGCTGGCCGGGGCGGCCGTCATGTTGTGGCGGCCGGAACTCGGCGCGCCCTGGCCGGCTGCCCGCGCCGAATGGATCGGGCTGGTTGCCGGCGCCCTGTTTGCGCTCTCCAACGTGTTGATCCGCAAGACTTCCGAGCTGCCGATCGACGCCAAGTGCCTGGCCGTGTTTCTCGGCGCGATGGTGCTCGGCGCGATCCTGATCGCAACCGGCGTAGCGCCGCCGCCGGCGCCCGGACCGGTGCCGGGCACGGCCTGGGCGATCATCGTCGCGGTCGGGCTGGTGCTGCTGGCGATCAACCTGATCGTGCAATTCGGCCTGACCCACACCCCGGCCAATCAGGCGATCGTCATCTTCCTCTTCGAACTGGTAGTTGCGGCGCTCTCGTCGTGGCTGCTGGCCGGCGAGCGCATGGGCATGCAGGAATGGATCGGCGGCGCAATGATCGTCGCCGCCAGCCTGTTCTCCGGCCACGTCGCGCCGCGGCCACGCAAACCGGCCAGAGCCGCCGCCTGACCCGGCCCGCAAGCCGCGCCGGCTGGCGCTTTCAGGCATGGCACGCCGGAGAGCGCCTGTCCATGCGGCCTTTGGCGTTGCCGGCCTGTAGACCGCCTATCCATACGGGTTGCGGGCCAACGCTCGGTGGCAAACTAAACTGATCTCGGCAGGCCCCGAGCGCAAGGTAGCGCCGCCGACCTGGTCTACGGCTGGCGCCAGCGAGACAGTGACCCCCGCAGATGGCGTCGGCCAACGGCGGCAGCCCACTGCTGGTATGAGGTATGAGGCGCTGAACAAGAGGTTGATCTAACGCGGGACCACACCGGCGGCAGATTCCTGACGCCTGATTGCTGGCCGATAGGAGTGTCGTCGCTTCGTCGACTTCGCCTCGCGGGGCACAGGAAGCCGCTCAGGCAGGACCAGCGAGAAGTAGCGCCAAGGGCCAGCTGCGCCAGTGCTGCATCTCGCTCGAGCCCCAATCGTGGATTCAAGATGACCGTGCTTTGACCGATAACCGGATGTCGCACGGGAGAATCGCTGATGCAATCGTTGCTGGGCCGGGGCGCGTCGTGGGGGTGCGGTTGCGCAACCGTGTGCGGCATGCTCGGGTGGCCCTTCACACGCGAATGCCGGTGTGATTCGGCGCACGGCCACGCGCTTGGATAGGGTTCGCCGTGACACAAGTCGAATTGGTCTGCCTCCAACTCCTCCTTCAAACGCTGCTGTGGGTGTTTGGCGCCTTGGCGTTCAGGGAGGAACGGTCGGCTACGCTGCACTGGTTAGCGTATGCCGCTACCGGAGCGCTGGCCACCTGGCTGATGTCCCTGCGCACCGGTCAGCCAGGGTGGATCAGCGGTCCCGGAGCCACCCTGGCCTACTTTGTCAGTCTGTTGCTGGCGTGTCGTGGGGTCGAGGTGTTTCTCCGTTTGCGTACCGTCGACCAGGCATACCGGGTCATGCTGGTGGCAGCGGTACTTGGCTTGGCGTGGATCGGCCCGGCACCCGATGCCGCCCGGTATCGCACCGCCCTGATGTCCAGCCTTTCAGTCTTGCTTCTTGTGCTGGTCATCAGACAGTCGTGGCGCTCCATTCAGTCGGAATTCGGCCTAGTCATGGCCGTCCCGGCCGCACTGAGTGCACTGACAATGGGGGCGCTGCATGTGGCCCAAGTGATGCGGTCCTGGCACCATCCCGAAGCGCTGACCGCGACAGCGGTCGATGTGACAACGGTACCGTCCGGAACGTGGGTGTTGCTGCTGGTCAGCGCAGCCGGCTTCAATTACCTCTTCCTGTTCCTGGTAGCACTGCGGCTGGTCAACACGCTTCGCAACCAGGCTCGAATCGACCACTTGACCGGCTTGCTCAATCGCCGCGCCATGACACGTATTCTGGAGGCGGAATGGGTCCGCCATCAGCGCAGCGGCTTGCCTTTCACGCTGATTTGCGTCGATCTGGACTTCTTCAAACGGATCAACGACGAGCACGGCCACGCCGGGGGCGACGAAGTGTTGCGGACCATTGCCACGCGACTGAAGGCAGCCCTGCGTTCCAACGACCGCGTAGCCCGCATGGGAGGCGAAGAACTGTTGGTGCTGTTGCCGGGCTGTCGAGCCGACGGGCATGGGCGCGAATCGGCCGACCGCGTGCGCGTGGCACTGGGTTGTGAACCGGTTCTGCTGAGTTCGGGCCGGTCCGTCAAGGTGACGGCGAGCTTTGGCGTATCGGGCGTGCGCCCGGGCGATTTGAATGCAGAACAAGTCATGGCGCGCGCCGACGCTGCGCTCTACCGCGCCAAGGCTGCCGGCCGGGACTGCGTCGTGCTCGGCTGACGGCGACGTCTGGCGTCCATCGACTCGGACGAACCAGCGTGGCGTCCGCATGCGCAGCTCGCTACGCGCCGATGGGGTTCTGCCGATGCCGCGCTGGCGCCCGACAAAGAAGTGGGTATTCCGTGCGCCCTACCTTGTGTTCAGGCACCACGCGCGCGACGAACGGTCACCGTTTCGCCAGCAACGCCGCAGTTATCGGCTTCGACCTCGTCGATCACGACACCGGTCGTTACCGGATTCTTGTCCAGCCCCTTGCCCAGCAGTTGTGTCGCGCCTTCTATCAGCGCCGCCTTGTGCTCGCGCGTAGCGCCTTCGCGGGTGATCTGATGTTGACGCACGGCATGGGCAGTACGTTTGGGTTCGGTGAGCAGGGTCGTTGTGGCGACGCAGTACGCTGGCAGCTTCGGGAGGATGGCGGCGGCCAACGACCGGCCTCGGTCCGGCGGCTTCACCACTTTTCGTTGAAAGGCCGCACGTCGACCTCGAAACTCCAGGCCGAGCGGTCTTGACGGGCAAGCTGGAGGGCGGTGGTGGCAATGGCATCCGGGTCGATGAACGCATCGTCGGCACGGCCGGCAAACTGCGCGCGGGTTTCTGGGCAGCCGACCACGCCGTCTACGATCAGCAACGAGACATGAACGCCGGCAGGACCGAGGTAGCGGGCCATCGACTCGGCCAGCGCGCGCTGTGCCATCCTCGCTGGCGCAAAGACTGCGGTACGCGCGACGCCGCGGCGCGATGCGGTTGCGCCGATGACGACGATATTGCCCTGGCCGCCGGCCTTCATCGCGGGAATCACTTGCCGCGCGGTGAGAAACAGGCCCAGCGTGTTAGTGCGCCAGGCCTGTTCAAAATCATCGGCGCCGACCTGGTCGACGGCGCCCCATACGCCCTTGCCCGCGTTGTAGATCAGCGTGTCGGGCACGCCCATCTCGTCGGCGATGCCGGCGAAGACCTGCTCGACCATCCCGGCAATGGCCACATCACATGCGAAGGCTCTTGCGTCGGGGAGTTCGGCAGCAAGCCTCTGGGTGAGAGCCGTGCGCCGCGCCAGCAATGCAATTGCATAACCGGCAGAGCTGAATCGGCGCGCCAGGGCTTCGCCGTTGCCGGGGCCGACTCCAACGACGATGCACACGGGTTTGTTCGCTTCGGTTTGCATGGTTCATTTCTCCCGGTGAGGCAGATAGGTGCGTGCAAAGCAGGCGAGCGACTCGCCCCAGCTTGCTCACGCGTGGGATTCGGGTGGGACGAGCGATGTCAGCATCTCGCCCGGTGGCCGCGAATCAAGCCGCCTCAAAAAGCGCGGCGAGAGGATACAGGGCGCGGTCGGCAGCACCGGGTCGATCGGCGGCCACGGAACCATCCTTGGAGCCGGGCACGAAGAACTGACTCTGCTCGGCGAGTTGCACGTTTCGGCCGCATGGCGAACCCGATATTGAGCAGCGTTGCACCGTCAAGATCGGGGCCACCTCAAACCCCGCCAACGAGGCGGAGAAACAGCGTGACCTGCGCGCCGAATCCGATCACGAAGGCCACAGTGCGCAAGAGCGGTACGCCGAACGTGTAAATGAGAGCATGCGCAAGCCGGCTCCAAAAAAAGAGGGCCGCCGCAGATGCGGTGGCCGCCGTGCCAAGGGCAAGCAAGTGCACTGCCAGCGCGAGCGGCGCGAAGACAACGAGGTTCTCGATCGCATTGCGGTGCGCGCTGGCCAGGCGATAGGCCCAGTTGGCGTGCGGGCGGACATCGGGCTCAGGGTTCTTGAGCGCCTTCCACATGCCCATCTCCCGCAGCCGGTTGACGATGATGGGAACCCAGAGACTCCCCGTCAGTGCTGCCGACAGGGCGGTGTAGGTTAGTTCCGGCGAGGATGTTGTCATCTTGTGGGTCTCCCTGAATCGAAGGGGTGCGATGGATGAGGCGGTTTGGTGTACGAGATAGTAGCCACCCAGTCCAATCGCATCTATGATGAAAGCGATCGATTGTTTGACTGGAGCGACTATGTTGAAGGGTAGGCTCGAACCTCTGGATGATGCGCTGGAAGACCTGCGGATCTCGGGTTCCGTGTTGTTGCACGAGGCCTATGCGGCGCCGTGGGCGATTGCGATACCGGATGAATCCCGGCTGCGTGAGATGCTGGGCGTTGACTCTGATACCCGCGTGCTGCTGTTTCACTTCATTCGGCACGGCGGTTTCGACATGCGGATCGATGGGTGCGACGCAGTCTCGATCGAGGCCGCCGAGGTTGCGATCTGCCCCGGTGGGGCTGCACATACGATGTCTCGTGGACGGGGCGCAACGGCCACGCCGATCGAAGCAGTCTTGCGCGGCGATGGCCCCGTCGCGCCGTCAGGTGAAGGTGCAGATGCGACCGAACTCGTTTGCGGCGTCTTCCTGGCGCGCGCAGCGCCGCTCAATCCGATGCTGGGCGCACTGCCTTCTGTCGTGAAAGTGGCGACCGGCGATGCATCGTTCAGCCCCATGCTGGCCGGCGTTGCGTGGATGTTGGCCCATGAACTCGACCGTGGCGCACTCGGAAGCTTTGCGTCGGCACGCCTGCTCGAGATGTTCTGCGCAGAGGCGATCCGAGCCTACCAACGAACCGAAGGGGCGCAACGCACAGGCTGGTTCAGGGGCCTGTCAGATCCGCGCGTCTCTGAGGCGATTCGTCGCGTGCACGAAGCGCCCTCGAAAGACTGGACCGTCGAGGCGCTGGCCAGCACTGTGGCGCTATCCCCTTCGCGATTCGCAGCCCGCTTTCGAGAATTGACGGGGCAAAGCGTGATGAACTATGTGGCGCGCTGGCGCGCCAATGTGGCATGCCGGCTGCTGCGTGACACGGACCTGAATCTCACGGAGATCGCCGGCCGGGTCGGGTACGACAGCCTGCCGGCATTCAGCCGCGCGTTCAAAGCCCAACTGGGCGAGCCACCTGCTGCCTGGCGCACAGCCCGAATCAAGCCGGGAGGCCATGCGGTTCATACGGTGCCGGCAGGGTTCTAGGTTGTGGGACCAACGCCCGCTTCGATCCTTCATGACGGGCGGTAGTGAGTCGAGAAAGGACTGTTCGCTGGCGCCGATGCGATGGCCCGGCAGACTCGATTGCTCTTGGTCGGCTGTTGCGAGGGACCGTTGCCCTGGAAGCCGCGCCGAATGGCCATCTTGCGGATGCCATCCCGCAAAGCGCCTGTTCATGCGGTGTTTCGGGATGGTGTGCCGGAGAAGCCCGCAGGGTGCGCCTTTCAGGCTTGCCATCTGCCACAGATCAATCGCGGCTGTTCGACTGTGCCGGAAATTCGTCGAGATCCGCGCGCGGCGCCGGCTTCCAGCCATTCTTGCGCTGCTCGGCGACGACGTTGGTGAAGATGCCGCCGCGCACGTACCGCATCGACGGCATCGACATCACGACGGCGTTGACGGTGATCTCCGGGGCCGTAACCGCCGCCGCCCACAAGCTGGCTCGGCTGATCTACACGATGCGGACCAAGGGCGAGGAGTACACCGACCAGGGCTAGGACTATTTTGAGGAACGCTACCGCGAAAGAGTCGTGCGCCAGTTGTCTTTGCGTGCCGAAAAACTCGGCTTGAAACTCGTCGCCAATCCGCAATCCACGTGAGAGAACCATTGACAATCAAATACTTGGGGCGTGTTTCTTGAGAGAGCTCCCGATTTTGGCCTCACTCTGCACGCTCTCAGTCGGTCAGTGCGGTGACACCTCCCCCAACGCGTCGTCGATCGGCGCGAAATCGAAGTTGTCGGCCAATCGACGCAGATTCGCGCCGAGCGCATTGTCATGTTCGCCGATGCGCGCGATCGCGGCGTCGATGCGCCCGACCTCCAGAACCACCAGCGCCTCGGCCAGTTCGCGCCGCAGATCCTCGGGCAGGGCTGCCAGGGCGGTTCTGTTCAGCGATCCATGCGCTACGGTTGGCGATGCGGCCGCGCCGCTGTCGCGCCGGTAGCGCACACCGAGAAAGCGCTCGATGCAATCGAAGATCTGGCGCGCTTGAAACGGCTTGTGCAAGACGTCGTCCATCCCGGCTTCCAGCATCTCGCCGCGCTGTTCGGCAAACACCGAGGCGGTCAGGGCGACGATCTTGACGTCTCGGCCCCCCTCCAAGTCCCGGATGCACCGGGTCGCCTCCAGCCCGTCCATCACCGGCATCCGCCGGTCCATCCATATGAAGTGCGGTCGCCAGTCCTGGAACCGTTCAACCCCTTCACGGCCGTTGGTCGCCGTGCAGACCTGAAAGCCGACGTCTTCCAGCAGCCGGCTCAGCAACAGGGTGTTCTCCGGCTGGTCCTCCACGATCAGAATCCGCCAGTCGGGCTGGCCCGGTTCCAGGCCCAACACTTCATCGCCAGCTTCCCTTGAACCGACCACCTCGGCTTCGGCGGCGCGTTCGACCGGCAGCTCGATCCAGAAGCGGCTGCCTTGCCCGAGCCGGCTGGTCACCCCGATCCGCCCGGCCATCAGCTCCACGAACTGGCGGGTGATCGTCAGCCCCAACCCGGTGCCTTTCTGGTCGGAGGTCGGACCGGCCTGCACGAACGGCTCGAATACCCGCTCCAGTTCTTCCGGCGCAATGCCGGGGCCGGTGTCGTCCACCTCGATCCGCAACCCAGAGCCATCCGGCCTCGACGCGGCTTCCAGGCGCAGAGTGACCTCGCCTTTGGCTGTGAATTTGATGGCGTTGCCCAGCAGGTTGACCAGCACTTGTCGCAGCTTGGTTTCGTCGCCCCGCAGGTAGCGCAACCCTTTCATGGATTGCTCCAACCGCAGATCGAGACCTTTTTCCTGGGCGCGTTGGCCCATCATGCCCACGAGGTCGTTCACCATCGCGTCCAGATCGAACGGCGCAATTTCTAGCCGGGTGCGCCCGGCCTCGATCTTTGCCATGTCGAGAATGTCGTTGATCAGCCCCAGCAGGTGCGCGCCGCTGCGGTTGATGATGTCCAGATGTTCCCGCTCCCGCCCGGCCCGCCCGGCCTCCCGCCACATGAGCGCCGAAAAGCCCAGAATCGCGTTCAAGGGCGTGCGCAGCTCGTGGCTCATGTTGGCCAGAAACGCGCTCTTGGCCTTGTTCGCCGCCTCGGCCTGTTCCTTGGCCGCCGACAGATGCTCGTTAGATTGCGCCAGATCGGCGGTTCGATCCCGGACGCGCTGCTCCAGGGTCTCGAACGACATTTTGAGTTGCCTGGACATGTCATTGAACGACTCGGCCAGTTCGCCGATCGCATCGGAGCGGCCGATGGCGACTGGCTCATTCCATTCGCCTCGGGTCATGCCCTTGGCGGCGGCATTGAGGCGCAAGATCGGCTCGACGATCCAGCGCGCCGTGAACACGCCAGCGAGGGTGGCCCCGAGTAGCGCCAGAATCGCCAAAAACACGCTGGAACGGGTGCCCTGATCGATGTGCTCCATGAAATCCGCTTCCGGCACCACGATGACGGTCAGCCAATCGAGATTGCCGCGCCGGATCGGGACGATTCGCAGGAAGTAATCCCGATGCTCCCATCGAAACTTGAACTGTCGGGTTTCAAGGACGCGGTCAAGACTTCCCACCCGATCCAGAACGGCCTTGGCGGTGGCGGCGGTCAAGGGGATGCGACTGTCCATCGCGGCCAGGCGCTTGTCGTCCTGCACTGCGGTCTCGGCGTAGGTGGCGGCCAATCTGGGCCGGAACGGTTCTTCGCCGGAGGAGGTGGCGACGAGGTTGCCCCGTTTGTCGATGACGAACACCTGACCGTTGCGGCCCATCTGCAAGGTGGTCAGAAATTGGCCGAACGCGGTGAGAAAGGTGCTGGCCCCGGCGACGCCCAGCACTTGCTGCTGGTCATCGTAGATCGGCAGGAAGTTGATGATCATCAAATCCGGGGCGCTCAGCCCTCTCGCCACGGAAACCGCCAGAAACCAGAACGACCCTTGGTGCGCCTTGGCGCCGGCGTACCAGGAGTCGTGCGGCGGATCGTTGTGGGGGTCGTAGTTTTCGATCACGCCGGTCACTTCGCCGCGCTCGCCGGTCGCCGTCAGGCGACGGCTGATATAACGCTTCGTGCCTTGGTCGAATTCGCGCAGGATCAGCGAGTTCGCCATGTCCTGGTCGAATTTCAGCGAACTCGCGTCGCGCTCCAGCGCCGTGAAATCGCGCTGCTCGCTCACTAGGGCGACGGTGTTCACATGCCGGTATTGCCCCAGTTGCTCGGAGAAGCGCTCGACGACGGCGGCACGGTTGCCCGGATCGAGCTTGCCAGCGCTGACCAAGGCGGCATTGCCGCGGGTGATCTGCTCCAGGCTGTCGAGCAAACCGGACAGGTTCTGGTCGACGCGCTGCCCGACTTCCGCCATCAGTTGATCGGCAAGGTCGCCAATGGCTTCCTCGGCGTTGCTGAACGACAGATAGCCGACTGCCCCCACCGCGCCGACGATCAGCAGCACGAATGGCACGGTGCTCATCAGCAGCAGGGCGTGTAGCCGGGCTCGATCGATCAAACCCGCAACAAACCCTGCCACCCTCCCTGCTTGCCTCTTCTTGTCCACGATTGCACCTCGCCCAATTCTTCAATAGGGGCATTTTGCCGGCGAGCCTGTTTCAAATTTGCTCCGCAACCCTTCCTCGATCGGCCCGAGAGCGCGCAAAACAGTGGGAGACGGCGGTCCGGGGCGCCTCAGAGTCAACGAGGGGCGCAATGCACCTTTGCCCCTGGTTTCCTCTACGATGGGCGGTGGCAACATCTCCCACGGTTTTGCGCGCTCCCCTGCGGTTTCAATGTTCAGTTCCGTCGCGGCGAATTGGCTGCGTCCGTTTCTTTCATGAGTGCGGCAGCGAGCGCCTCGGCGTGGCTGCGGACACTGGTGGCAAGGTCCGTCAGCCCGTCGCGTTGCGGCGCTTCGCTCTTTGCGGCCGCTTCCAGGCGTGCCGCCGCCGCCTGGGCAGGCTTGAGGGCAAAGGTTCCGAAAAGGCCCTTCAGGGTGTGGGCGGTACGCGCCAGCGCGGCCCAGTCTGCGTTTTCGATGCCGAGATCGATCTCGCGCAGTTGCAGCGGTGCGTCGCAGACGAAGATATCGGAGACCCGCCGCAGCAGCGCCTCGTCGCCGCCGAGATTTTCGAGGACGGCCTTGCGTTCCCACACCAACGGCTGCGAATCCGCCTGCTGGCCCGCGCCGGACAGTGCGTGCGCTGCGGGGAACTGGGGTGCCGGGGCCAGGGGCGGCCCCCGGAAAAGGCGCCGCAGCTCGCCATCCAGCGCCTGCATGCCTATCGGCTTGGCGAGGTAGCCGTCCATTCCGGCGGCAATGCACTTTTCCCGATCCTCACGCAGCGCATTGGCGGTCATCGCGACGATGGGAAGCCGCGAACGCTCCAGCCGCGCCTCGCGCTCCCGGATGTGGCAGGTGGCGGTGATGCCGTCCATGTTCGGCATCTCGACGTCCATCAGCACCATGGCGTAGGGGGCGGCCTCGATCCGGTCGATGCATTGCTTGCCGTCGCCGACGATGTCGAACGAGAGTCCAAGCCGTTCGAGCATCGCCGCCGCCAGTTGCTGGTTGATGCGGTTGTCGTCCACCAGCAGCACGCGTCCGCGCACCAGGCTCGCAAGCGGCAGGCCATCCCCGGTGGCATCGGCCTGCGCCGGTGCAAACACAGCCGGTTCCCGAGGCGCCTCGGCGGGGCGCAGCGGAACCCAGAACTGGAAACAGGTTCCGGCATACGGGACGCTCTCGACATCGATGCTGCCGCCCATCGCTTCGATCAGATCGTGCGCGATCACCAGCCCGAGACCGGTGCCGCCGAAGCGACGCGTGACCGACTCGTCGGCCTGCGTGAAGGATTTGAACAGGTTTGCGAGCGCCGATTTGTCCATGCCTATGCCGGAATCGCGCACGCTGAAGTGGATTCGACTGTCCTCGGCGGCGACGCGCAGTTCCACGGATCCGCGTTCGGTGAATTTGACGGCGTTGATCAGCAAATTGATGAGGATCTGGCGCAAGCGGGTCGGGTCGCCTTCGATGTAGCGGGGGATGCCCGGAATGATGTCGGCGGTGAAGGCGATGCCCTTTGTCGCCGCGCGCTCGGCGACCATCGTTCTCACGGACTCGATGGTTTCGGGGAAGTCGAAGGCGATCCGCTCGAGCTTGAGTCCGCCGGCTTCGATCTTGGCCAGGTCGAGTACCTGATTCACCAACTCCAGTAGGTGGCGGCCCGAGTTGTTGATCAGACGCACGTAGTTCAGATGGGACGGCTGCATCGGCTCTGCCTCCAGAAGCTCTCCGAAGCCGATGATGGCGTTGAGCGGCGTGCGCAATTCGTGGCTCATGCGCGACACGAATTCCGACTTGCTGCGGCTTGCCTGCTGGGCTGCGTCGCGGGCGGCGCGCATCGCTTCCAGAGCACGTTGCTGTTGCTGCCGGGCGTGGTTGATGCGCACGACGAAGCCGGCCGTGGCGACCCCTGCCAGGAGCAGCAATAGCGCGACCAGCCCCAGTTCGGCGAATTTCAGGTTGCGCCGTTGCGACTCGATCTGCGCTTCCAGATCCTTGAGACGAAGGCTGCTCTCGAAGAACAGCCGATTCGCGTTTTCCTGCAGGCGTTCGAAGTACGGCGGTACCAGTTTCAGGAAAGCCTGAATCCGGGCCTCGACATCGAAAAAGTGCTCCTTCTGTTCGTCGTCCAGATGTTGCCAGCGTTTCGCAAGCAGCGCCGCCAGGTCTTCCTCCAGTTGCGAGATCTGGCTCAGCGCCGGCTCGATTTCGATGAGCTCCATGATTTGGCCCCGGCGCTCGGGATCGCTGAGATAGACCTGTTCCCGAACCATGTCCTCGCGGCCCTCGATGTTGAGCTGGATTTGGCGCCGTACCGTACCGCCTTCAGCCAGAACACCCAGGTCGTGCCGAAGCTTTTCGAGTTGCACATCGACCGACCGTCGCACGTGGGCAAAGCCGCCGGTGTTGTTGACCCAGGCCATGCGGTACATGTCTTTCTCGATGCCGTGAATGCCGCGCACGATCTCCTCGCCCACGAACAGGCGTGCCCGCTCGTTTGCGCTGCGGTCGTTGAGATCTTCCTGAAGCGCGGCGAAGAAGAACCTCAGCGACAGGATCAGCGCGAGGAGCGCGGCCAGGATGGCGAGCAGCCAATGCAGCGACCGCCCGGGCGGGTCGGCCCCGGCGGGTTCGTGACTCTCGGATGGAAAGTCAGCCATTACTGGACGGCATATGCGGGCAGGGTTGGTACCGGGCTGCCTCAGCGCTGGCCTTTAACCTCGAGAAATCCGTGCTTGCGGAACAGCGCCTGACCCTCCGGTCCGGCGGCCAATGCCATGAAACGACGGGCGAGTTCAGTTTGGTGGGAGCTGGTGAGCCGCATAAGCATCAGGGCCTGGGGTTTGGCGAGCTTGGGATCGAGGTCGACCATTTCGAGTGCCGCCAGATTGTCGGGAGCGTATCCCGTGGCGCGCCAATTCATGGTCAGGTCCGCGTCGTGCTGGCGCATCGCCTTGGACAGGCTGCGGGAATCCGAGGCCAGGAAGGCGGCGGTCCGAACCACCTTGGGATAGATCCCCAGCCGGTCAAGGATCTCCTTCGACTCGTTGCCCACGCTGCCGGATTCCGCGTTGCCGAGAATCACGGTCAGATCCCGGCGCAGCAGCTCGCGGGGGTCGGGCTTGACCTGCTTTGGATTACCCTTCTGCACCATCATTGCCATCTGGTTGTAGCCCACCGTCACATAGTCCCCGAGCAGCCCTTCGGCAAGATGCTTCTGCCGGTAGGACGGTTCGCCCGGCAGGTACAGATCGCCGCCACGCTTCTTGGCCGACTGGTAAAGATCCTCCGATCCGCCCTGGGCCATCGTCACCTTGACGTTCTCCCGAGCTTCGAACAACTGGGCGATCTCGCCCATCGGTCGCACCATCGTGATGCCGCAGTAGACGAGCAGTTCAGGCCGTGGCCCCTGGGCCGCGGCGGGGTCTGCAAGAGCCATCGCCGCAAACAGGAAGACCAGAATGCTGCGCAAGTGCATGGCGTTCTCCGAAAGATGACCGGTGACCAATCGTGCCGATGGGCGCTGGATGCACCGCGGGTGGCTCGATCCGTTTCCGGGAGTGTGTTGTCTTTCTACGTCCCGGCGTGGGGCAATCTTTAGCTCGGCAGCCCCGTCGTGGCAGCAGATCGGGCAGGTCCAGACCAAAAGAGCCGCTGTCGCGCAACACCAAGCTACCGGTACCGATTGAACGAACCAGACGCGGCCCCCTGAAGCGAATCGGGCAGTCGGCGGTCGGCGGGGCGGGCAGGTACGAAACAAGGCGGCTACGCAGAGATCCGTGGCCGTCGAGCCGGCTGGTGCGGGGACTTGCTTGCCGCAGTTCTTCTCCAACTGTCCGGCGCGGACCAACTGCCCGTCGAGCCCGGCTTCCGTGGCGCTGCCGCCGTTGGCGATGGTCAGCAGTTGCGAGTAGTAGAGCACTGGCATTTCGAGCTTGGTGCGGTGCTTCTCGCTGATCCCAAAGGCGACTGTCCGCTTCACCTACCGAAGCGGAAGGTTATTGGTCCGGAGCACGACTGACGCCTTTGGCCCGGGGCCATTGATTGGCGCAGATGCGATTGCCCGGCAGACACGATTGCCCTGGTTCTGCCGCCTCCTGGCACAGATGGCCCGAAAGGTCCGCCGAATGGCGATCTTGCGGATGCCATCCCGCAAAGCGCCTGTTCATGCGGTGTTTCGGGATGGTGTGGCGGAGAAGACCGCAGGGCGCGCCTTTCAGGCTTGTCATCTTCCGCAGATCAATCGCGGCTGTTCGACCGTGCCGGAAAATCGTCGAGATCGACGCACGGCGCAGGCTGCCAGCCTTTCTTGCGCTGCTCGACGACGGCGTTGGTGAAGATGCCGCCGCGCACGTACCGTTTGGCGGTCAGGCGCATGAATCCGCTCGACAAGGACGTGCAAATCATCATTCGCCCCGAAGGGGGCGAATCACCCGCAAGGGCTGGTTTCGGTGCTGGCTGCCGACAACTGAATCGCGCGAAGCAATTGCACTCGTCCTGCACGCGGAAAATCGGCTAGTCGAAGGCAGTACAAGCCGGCAGCCCTCCACCAAAGGCGGTCCTCCGGCGTGCTCTCGGAAAGCGGCCGGTCGCCATGGAAATCGTTCAATCACGGCCCCGATATTGATTGACGAAACGACTACAGCCTTCGCCACCGTGAGTGCTAGTCTGTTCTGTATCAATCTGACGGAAGCCGATCATGGGCGATCTCGATCCTGCACAGTCAGTCAGAGCGCGCCTTGTCCGGGCAGCGCTGGATTGCTTTCTCGCTGACGACTACCACCGCGTTACCACAAGATTGATTGCCGAGCGGGCGGACGCCAACGCGTCGATGATTCGCTATTACTTCGGCAACAAGGAGGGGCTCTACGAGGAAATGATCAGGGAGACCCTGAACCCGATGCTCGATGTCCTCGACGGCCAGATGTTGGCCTCGGTCACGGGACTCACTGACTTCATGCGCTTGTACTACGACACCATGACCGCTCGGCCGGAGTTTCCGAAACTGATCCTCAAGGTGTTGGCGCTCAATCAAGGCCCGGGATGTTGACGCGCGAGCGAAAGTACCCAGTTTTGTAAGGTGGTGCGCGTTGAAAATTACCCAGGGTGATTTACCTTCGCTGCTCATTTGTTGAGCAGGGATAAAGGAGATGATCACCATGAAGCAATTGGGAAGAGTTCGACGCTTGTATTACCGTGATGGTCTGTCGTTATCGGAGATAGAGAGACGTACGGGCCTCACGCGCAAGACTGTGAGGGGCTGGCTGAAGGCGGCGGAAGGGACGGAACCGGTGTATCGACGGCGCCCCGCCGAGGACACCAAGATTGCGCCCTTCGCGGAGCATCTGACCAAAGCCCTGGAGATTGATGGGCGCCGCCCCAAGCGCGACCGGCGCACCGCGCTGAAACTGTTTCGCGAGATTCAGACTGCCGGCTTTGACGGCGACTACTGCCGGGTCACCGAGTTTGTTCGGCGCTGGCGCGAGGCCGGTGGGCAGGCGCTGGCCAAAGCCTATGTTCCGCTGAGATTCGAACTGGGCGAAGCGTTTCAGTTCGACTGGAGCGAAGAACGGCTGGTAATCGGCGGCGTCTGGCGCAAGATTCTGGCCTCTCACCTGAAACTCTGTGCCAGCCGGGCTTTCGTCGTACAGGCGTACCCGACGCAGAGCCATGAGATGCTGTTCGATGCGCATACGCGGGCCTTCACCACGCTGGGCGGCATACCGCGTCGTGGCATCTACGACAACATGAAGACCGCCGTCGACAAGGTCAAGAAGGGCAAGGGGCGAATCGTCAATACGCGCTTTGCCGCCATGGCCTCGCACTACCTGTTCGATGCCGACTTCTGCAATGTTGCCAGCGGATGGGAGAAAGGCGTCGTCGAGAAGAACGTGCAGGACAGCCGGCGGCGTATTTGGCAGGAGGCTGCTCAGGAACGATTTGGCTGCTTTGCCGAACTCAATGTCTGGCTGCTGGCGCGCTGTCGGGCACTGTGGCAGGAACTGCGCCACACGGAGTACGAGAACCTGAGCATTGCCGAAATGCTCGAACACGAACAGCCCAGTCTGATGCCGATGGTCACGCCCTTCGACGGTTACGTGGAAACCTTGGGCAAGGTCTCAGCACATGCTTGGTCATCGAGGATCGCAATCGTTACTCGGCACCGTGCGAACTGGTCGGGCAGATGGTCAGCATTCGGATCTACCCGGAGCGCATCGAACTGGTTGCCCACGATGCCGTGGTGGCCAGCCATGTGCGTTGCTTCGAGCGCAACCAGATCCGCTACGACTGGCAGCACTACATCCCGCTGATCGAGAGGAAACCTGGAGCACTTCGAAATGGCGCGCCGTTTGCCGACATGCCCGAGCCACTGCTGCGCCTGCGCGGCTTGTTGCTCAAGCGCGAAGGCGGCGACCGCGTCATGGCGAAGGTGCTGGCCGCGGTACCCAAGTCCGGGCTTGAGGCCGTGCTGGTCGCCGTGGAACTGGTGCTGGAGTCAGGAAACCCGAGTGCCGAGCATGTCGAGAATGTGCTCAATCGGCTCAAGGCGGCAGCCCCGCCCGAGTGCGTGGAGACCAGTCTGGAGGTTGCCGAGGCGCCCATTGCCGATACCGGGCGCTATGACCGCCTGCGCGGGGAGATGAGCCATGCGTGATGTCGCTGCGCAACTCAAGGCATTGCGCCTGTATGGGATGGCCGGCGCATGGGAGGAACTCGTTGCTCAGGGCAACTCGGCAGGGCTTCAGTCCGCCCGTTGGCTAATCGAGCATCTACTGGACACCGAGCACGCGGATCGGGCCATACGCTCGATCAGTTACCAGTTGCACACCGCCAAGTTTCCGGTGCATCGCGATCTCGCCGGATTCGAATTCGAGCAGTCGAAGGTGGATCGTGGCCTGATCACGGAGCTGTCCGGCTCTCCTTCGCGGAGGCAGCCCACAACGTCGTGTTCATCGGTGGGACCGGAACGGGCAAGACGCATCTGGCCACAGCGCTTGGCATCTCCGGCATCACCGGCCACGGCAAGCGGGTGCGCTTCTACTCGACGGTCGATCTGGTGGAACCTACTGGAGCAAGAAAAGGCGGCCGGCAAGGCCGGGAAACTGGCCTTTGCCCTGTTGCGCATGGACCTGGTGATTCTGGACGAACTGGGCTATCTGCCCTTCAGTCAGGCCGGCGGCGCCTTGCTGTTCCACCTGCTGTCCAAGCTCTATGAGCACACCAGCGTGATGATCACGACGAACCTGACCTTCGGCGAGTGGGCCAGCGTGTTTGGCGACGCAAAGATGACGACGGCGCTGCTGGACCGCCTGACGCATCACTGTCATATCGTGGAGACAGGCAATGAGTCCTACCGGTTTCGCCATAGCAGCGCGACGGCAAAGTCGCGCATCAAGGCCAGAGAGCAGAGCAAGCGCCCCAGACCAACCACCGAGGAGACGCCCATTTGAGTCGCGGCCGCGCGGGGAAATCCGCTCCGGGCTACGCCCTACGCGGCTTCCCCGCGCAACCGAGGACCTTCTGATTACGTCACAAGAAGACAACCGCAATGATTGGAGGTGCCCCACACCTTGTGAATACGCTAAACTTATCCACAGATCGCCCTATGATGGGCAGCTAAAGCCCCTGGGTAAAATTCAACGCGCACCCCTGGGTATTATTAAACGCGCGCCGACACCCGGGACGCCGATTCATCCAACAATTGCTGGAACGAGGAAGGACACGGGGAGCACGAAAGGTGTCGGACCTGAAAGCGCAAGGACAGATCGCCTCCGGCATCGACCCCGATATCCTTCGGATGGCATTTGTCAGTCTGGCGATGACGCCAATACTGCTGAAAGGCATCTTCGAAGAACAGATGGGGCGGCCGATGGACGCTGAGTTTCTGGACCGGCTGGCCGCATTCAACGGGCACCTGTTTTCAGCGGGACTAACGCCGGATACGTCGAAATAGCGAAAGGCGGATTCATGTCATATCAGATGAATGCTGGCGCCGTTCGCCGCTTTGCCAAAGCCATGAAGTTTGGTGCCTGGCTGCAAGCCATCCCGAACAGACTCACGCCGCCGCCGTTCCGGCTGTTACAGATCGGCTCGGCTTTCTGGCACTCGCGGGCGCTTCATGTAGCCGCGAAACTGGACATTGCCACGATCCTTGGAGACGAGGAACTCGAAGCGGACGCGATCGCCACTCGAGCCACTTCCAATGCCGATGCCATCGGGCGTCTGCTGCGCCTGCTGGCCGCACTGGGCGTATTTGAGGAGACGGCACCCCATGTCTTCCGCAACAACAAGGTCTCCGCCTTTCTGCGCACCGATACTCCAGGAAACGTGCGGGCGATGATCCTGATGCATAACTCCGATGCCATGAGCCTGCCTTGGTACGAGCAGCTGGAACAAGGCATACGGCAGGGCGTACCACCTTTTCGCCTTTCGCATGGGGAGGAGTTGTTCGACTACCTTGACCACCATGCGGACCTCGATTCATTGTTTTCGGAGGCAATGGACAGCGTCGAGGCGCTGAGCGGCGATAGCTTCGCCACGGATTTCGATTGGGGTCGCTTTGAACGCATCATTGATGTGGGTGGTTCCCGCGGGTCCAAGTCGCTCGCAATTCTGAAAAGACACCCCGAACTTGTCGCCATCGTTGTTGACCGTCCCCAAGTGATCGCCGAGGCCGAGCATTACTGGGCCACGCATAACCCCGGCGGTATCGAGCGGGTACGCTTTCAGGCCGGCGACGCCTTCACCACTATTCCCTCGGCGCAAGGCGAAAGGGATATTTACCTGCTCTCTGCCGTGCTGCATTGCTTCGACGACGAAACCTGCACTACCGTTCTGCGCAACGTTGCCAACGCTTGCGGTCAGACCGGTGCGAGGATCGCCCTCCTGGAAATGGTCCTTCCGGAAGTTGGGGCCGATGTCGCCGGCGCATCGTTCGACATGCAAATGTTCATGGCTTCGCGAGGGCGTGAGCGCACATTGAGGGAATGGACAGCGGTATTCGACGCCTCGGGCGTGGCGCTGCTGGAAGTGGTCGGACTGCAATCGCTCGGGAATATCCTCGTGCTGCAGCCGAAAAAATCAGTGGCCGCAATCGATAGGTTGACCTGACTGCTCAGGGCCGCGAAGCGCCATTCGTTGGCGCAGACTCCATTGCTCTGGTTCTCGCCTCGCGGCACAGATGGCCTGGAAGCCGCGCCGAATGGCGTTCTTGCGGATGCCATCCCGCAAGGCGCCTGTTCATGCGGTGTTTCGGGATGGTGTGCCGGAGAAGCCCGCCGGGCGCGCCTTGCAGGCGTGTCCGCTGTCGCAAATCAACCCCGCGTGTTCGATTCCGTCGGAAACTCGTCGAGATCGACGCGCGGCGCCGGTTTCCAGCCTTTCTTGCGCTGCTCGACGACGACGTTGGTGAAGATGCCGCCGCGCACCTACCACTTGGCGGTCAGGCTCATGAAGCGCGGCTGGGTGGCGTGGTTGCAGACGCAGAAGGACGGCAACTTCTTGCCCAACTCGCCGTGCGCCTCGACCACCTCACAAAGGACCGGAAGTTGACGCAGACGCGTGCGCGGAAATCTTCGCCATCCCCCAGCCGCATGTCCCGTCGGGCGCGTTCTGGCTTCGCGGATGCCAGGCCGCGTACAGGGCAAAGCCCTTGGCCTCAAACGGCAGCTCGAAGATGTCGAGCGAAGCTGCGAACCTCTGCGCCAGTCTGCTGGGCAGTGTGCAAACGAAGTCGGTGGTCCGCAGAATCTCTGGGACGAGCGTGAACTGCTGAACCGACAACATCACCCGGCGCTCGCGTTTCAAGTCCGCAAGGTGCTCGTCCATGAAGCCCGTGAAGCTGCCCCCCGAAGGCGACACCAGGATGTGGTCGAGTTGGCAAAAGGACTCCAGGCCCAGTGCCCGATTTCCTCTGGGATGCCCCTTGCGTTGAGCCATGACGAACCGCTCTTCCAGCAACTTTCGAGTCTTCATCGTAAGCGTCCACCCCCACCACCTGTACTGATCGGGTGAGCTCGTGCGATGTTGTCGCCTGTTTTTGAGGCGCGACAAATGGCGAAGCGACACGGACCGGCTTACTGGCGAGAGCACATTCAAAACTGGGTTCGAAGCGATCTGACGCAGCGCGAATACTGCGCGAGCAATGGATTGAGCGAACGAGCGTTCCATCGCTGGCGCAGTCGGGAGAAGCAGAGCATCGCGGCGGCCAAGTCATCGCTGACCCTGGTGCCGGTGAGCGTGGGCAAGGCGGAAACGGGTAGCGTCGTGCGCCTGCGCAGTCCGAATGGTTGGGAAATTGAGTTGCCGGGTAGCAGTGTCCCGTTGCTGGTCGAGTTCTTGAAACAACTGTCATGATCCCGAGCCCGCACCAGGTCTGGCTGGTTGTCGAACCGATTGACATGCGCGCCGGCATCGACGGACTGTCGCAGCGCATACAGAACACGCTGGGACGCTCGCCCTGCGATGGCAGTGCCTATGCCTTTCGCAACCGGCGTCTGAATCGGCTCAAGCTTCTGGTGTGGGATGGCACCGGCGTGTGGCTGTGTCATCGGCGCCTGCATCGGGGGCACTTCATCTGGCCGCGTGCCGACACCGCGGTCTTTACCCTCAGCGCTGCGCAGTGGCAATGGCTCGTCAGCGGGGTCGATTGGCAGCGACTCGAAGCGCCAGCGCCGGCGCACTGGCGGGTCTGAACCGGGCCACGAAGACCTGCAAGAAGAATCTCGGCAAATATCGCTGAAAGGCCCTGTGCATGCGGCTCTTCGGCCTGTTGCAGAGTATAATATCGGCATGAATTTGGACGCTGAACTGGCCCGCCTGAATGCCACGCCCGCACTGCCGGATTGGGTACTCGGCACCGTTCAGAAGCTCATCGACCAGGCACAAGAAGAAGAAGCCGAAGCGCTTCGGCTGAGCGAACAAATCACCCGCCGCGACAGCGAGCTTCACGCCGCCAGGATCAAGATCCAGGCCCTCACGCTGGAGCTCCGCGCACCTGCGCCGGATGCGCTTTGGCGCGCGCAGCGAAGCCTTCTCGGCCGAAGCAGGCGATCTGTTCCAGGAGACGCTGGCCAGCGATATCGCCGCCGCCCAGGCCGAACTGGCCAGGAAACAGGCCGAGGCCGCAGCGACCAGCGAGCCGCAGGTGCCCCGCACGCCTCGCCTGCGCGCCGGTCGTCAGCCGCTGCCAGATCATCTGCCGCGCATCGAGCACCGGCATGAACCGATCTCCTGCACCTGTGGGCAGTGCGGTACGGCGCTGGTCAAGATCGGCGAGGACATCAGCGAACAGTTGGACGTCGAGCCGGCCCGTTTCTTCGTGCATCGGCACATCCGCCCGCAGTACGCCTGCCGTGCATGCGAGACGGTGTCAGCCGCACCGATTGCGCCGGCCGTGATCGACGCGGGCATGGCGGCCACGGGGCTGCTGAGCTGGGTGGCCATCAGCAAGTTTCTCGATCACCTGCCGCTGTACCGGCTGGAGCAGATTGCGGCCCGCGATGGAGTCAGCCTCTCGCGTACCACGATGGCCGAATGGGTGGGACGCATCGGCGTGGCCCCTGCAGCCGCTGGTCGATCGGCTGGTCGCGCACCTGCTGGAGCGGCGCGTGCTGCATGCCGATGAAACACCGGTCAAGCAACTGGACCCGGGTCGAGGCAAGACCAAGCGCGCCTATCTGTGGGCGTACCGGAGCAACGTGCTGGAGACGGGTCCGCCGATCGTGGTGTTCGATTACCAACCCAGTCGCGCCGGCGCCCATGCCCAAGCGTTTCTCTCGGGCTGGCAAGGCCATCTGATGGTCGATGACTATGGGGGCTACAAGGCGCTGTTTGCCACAGGCATCATTGAGCTTGGATGTCTTGCACACGCGAGGCGCAAGTACTTCGAACTCAATGCCGCGCAGCCCAGTGCGATTGCCCAGCAGGCGCTGGAGAGAATCGGCGCGCTGTACGCCATTGAAGCCGAGGGGCGCGATTTGACGATCGCGGCACGCGCTCACCTGCGGCAAACTCAAGCCCAGCCCCGGCTTGCAGCCTTGCGCGAGTGGCTGATCAACACGCGCCTGAGCGTTGCCGAGGGTAGCGCTACGGCCAAAGCCATCGATTACAGCTTGAAGCGCTGGCCGGCCTTGTCCCGCTACGCTACCGCAGGCGACCTGCCGATCGATAACAACCCGATCGAGAATGACATCCGCCCGGTGGCCGTAGGGAAGAAAATTGGTTGTTCGTCGGTTCGGAGCGCGCGGGCCAACGCGCCGCGGCGATTCAAAGCTTACTGGGCACCGCAAAGCTCAATGGCCTCGATCCAGCAGCGTGGCTGCGCGACACGCTGGAACAACTGCCCACCTGCCTCCACAGCCAGATCGATTCTCTCTTGCCCCTGCGCACCGACACTTTGCACCAAACTGCTCAATGAGCATACGTGGGCGGGCTACACGCTTACTCTTCATCGGCGGCGGCACCATGCGCTCAGAGCCGATCAGCATGTCGATCTCGCCACGTTCCATCTGCTCGTTGATCTTGCCCCCCAAAAAACGGACGCCACGAGGCATGGTAGTTTGACCTCGTGGCGTCCGTTTTCTGGGGGCCAGATCAAGCGCGCTGCAGCCATTCAGAGCCTGCTCTACACCGCCAAGCTCAACGGACTCGACCCCGCCGCTTGGCTACGCGATACCTTGGATAGACTGCCGACCTGCCCCAACAGCCAGATCGATTCGCTGCTGCCGCTGCGCACCACCGCCCTACAGCACTGATCGCGGCGCGTCGAGGTGGGCGCGTTGCGCGCTTACCCGGCAACACGCATCAGGATCGATGCTTTTTGCAGCGAGTTGAGAAAGTTGGGCTACCGTGGGCTTCGACGTGTAGTTGTAGTTTGTCGCGTCGAGCAATTCCGAGGGGCCAATGTGATAGCCCGTCTATTCCTCCTGATCCGACGTCTCGGGATCCTTGCGCCGCGAGAGGCGCTTGTTCAACGCCTGGCGGGAAATGCCGAGCAGTCCCGCTGCGACCCCCTGGTTGCCATCGGCTCGGCGCAACGCCTCATCGACTAGCGCTTGCTCGGCCTGATCGAGCGTGGGCAACTGATCGGGAAAGCATGTGGCGATCGCGGATGGTGCGCCGTCTGCTTGCGGTTGACTCTGTTCAAACTGCGGCTTGCCGCAGATCGCTTCTTTGAAGCTCTGCAGCGAGATGATTGCTCCTTGGTGACGCGCAACGGCGTCGAAGACCATCCCCTCCAGTTCGCGCAGATTGCCGGGAAAGCTGTAGGTTCTGAGCAACTGATACAACGCCAATGGTACTGACGGCGCCGGCTTGCCGAGCGCGCGGGCGGCCTTGGCGACGAAATGGTTCACAAGCAGCGTCAGATCGCCCAGCCGTTCGCGCAGGGGTGGCAGATTCAAATGATGAGTCCGCAGGCGGTAATAAAGATCCTTGCGAAAACTCCCCGCGGCGACCGCTTTAACCACATCGCAATTGGTCGCGACGACGACGCGTGCCCGGCTTTGGCGCGGACGATCTGCGCCCAGGGGATAGAAGGTGCCGTCCTGTAGCAGGCGCAGCAATTTGACCTGCGAGGCGGCGTTCAGGTCGCCGATCTCGTCGAGAAACAGCGTGCCGTCGCCTGCCGTGGTGACCAGGCCGTCGCGCGGGCGGTCGGCACCAGAGTAGGCGCCCTTGGCATGGCCGAACAGCGTGTCCGAGAACATCGTATCGTCGAGTCCGGCCACGTTCACCGAGACCAACTCCCCGGCACGTCCCGACAACCGATGCACTGCGCGTGCGATGAGTTCCTTGCCGCAACCTGTCTCCCCCGTGATCAGCACTGGCTGGGGTGAAGGCCCGATCGCCTCGAGATAACGGAATATCGATTGCATGGCCTTGCTTTGGGTAACGATCTCCTTGAAGGCCTCGGGCTGGCGTGGCGCCTCTGCCAGAAATCGCTCCTTGAGCGAGAGCACTTCCGCCCTCAGGGCACGGATTTCCATGGCCCGCTTGACCGAAGACACCAGCCGGTTCTTCTCGACAGGCTTCACCAGATAGTCGATGGCGCCCGCCTGCATGCACTGCACTGCAGTGTCGAGGTCGTTGGTTGCCGTCATCAGGATGACCGGAATATCGGGATAGGTCATCGCGACCTCTCCCAGCAAGGCCTGGCCCGTGATGTGCGGCATGGAAAGATCGAGCACAACAACGCCGACCGGCTGGCGCGCCAGCAGTGGCAGCAAGGCGCGGCTGTCGTCCAACGTGGTGACGTCAGCGATGCCCGAGGTGCGCAGCGCGATACTGGCGCTATGCAGCAGCTGGGGCTCGTCGTCGACCAATACGACGGGTAACTCGGAATGCCCGGTCGCGTCCATTCTGGTTCAGGTCACGCCGGTTGCGCTGCGACCGCCGGGTCGGAAATCGTTGCCTCGGCGCGGGCGAGGGGAAAGCTTACGCGCGAGCAGGTACCTCGACCCGGTTCGGAGTCGAAATCGAGTGTCCCCCCGTGTGCTCGAACGAGCGAAGCCGTGATGGCGAGGCCGAGCCCTGTCCCGCCGCTCGCCTGTTTGGTCGTGAAGAACGGATCGCACAAGCGGGCAAGGTGTTGTGGGGGTATCCCGACTCCCTCATCGCGCACCTCCAGTACCGCGCGGCGATCGGCCGCTTCGTGCAGGGTTCTCACACTGACGCCGTGGTCGCGGTCCGGCAAGGCTTCGAGGGCGTTGCCCAGCAGATTCACGACTACCTGTTCGACCTGCTGGGCGTTTCCGAGTAGCGACGGGAGATCCGAAGCAAGATCGACGGTGAATCGAGCCGTTCGCTTGTTGATCAAATGTCCGAGCAGGCGCGCGGCCCGCTGGACAACCTCATTCAGATCGAAGACGGCCGGAATGCCCTTGGCCGGCGGACGCGCGAAATCCTTCAGGTCATCTACGATGCGGTCAATGCGCAAGGCGCCGTCGTGAACGTCACGGGTAAGCGTGGCGATGCTCTGTCGAATCTCCGAGTACGGCAAACCGCTGAGCAGGAACTCGCCGTTGCGGGTGCGGTAATCGTCGAGAATCCCAAGCGCGTCGTCCCACGCCTCGGCGAGTACCCGGGAATTCATGAGCACCAGTTGGTTCGGGTTGTTGATCTCGTGGGCGACGCTGGAAACGAGCGTGCCGAGGGCAGTCATCTTGTTGGCTTGAATGAGTTGCAGTTCCTGCTGCCGCGTTGTTTCCTCGAGATGCCGGCGCTCGGTGATGTCGCGCATGATGCTGGTGATGTAACGACCTCGCTGCGCTGTCCACGTCGACAGCGAGACCTCCAGTGGAAACTCTGTGCCGTCCTTTCTCAGGCCTGCGACCTCGGTAGTGCCGTCGAAGAGATCCGCGCGTCCTCCCGCAACCAGCTCGCCAAATGTGCGTGCATGGGCCTCATGGACTCGGTCCGGGAGCAGTCGGGTAAAGGATGAGCCGAGCATCTCCTCGGGCCGATAGCCGAATATCGCAGTCGCGCCGGCGTTCCACGACACGATATTCCCCGCGCTGTCCGCCGAGACGATCGCTTCCTTGGCGGAATCGGTGATCGCGCGCAGCCGCTCTTCGCTCGCCCGGAGCGCAACCTCCGCCTGCTGCCGCTCGCCCATCTCACTGTTGAGTCTAACGTTGGTCGCCCTCAATTCCTCTGCATTTGCGCGTAGTCGGAGGAACTGATGAATCAAGTACCCCAGCAGGGTTACCGCGACCAGATACAAGGCGAAGCGATACGCCTGCGCGCGCCCTTCGACACGGCCGGCATACTGTAAAACGGCCTCCTGCAGAGCACTCGCCTGCAGGACGGTAGGGCTGGAAATGATCTGACGCATCAGCGCGTCCACCTCGGGCAGCTTGTCGACGATGAAGCGCCCATGCATGACCACAAGCTGGAACTCGCCGTCGGTCCAGGTGAGCGCGGACAAGCGGTCAAGCACACTTTGAATCTCGATGCCCACCCCGGAGTCGGGCGATTGCAGGAATCGAAGCAACGCATGCGACAAGTGCCCCATCTCCTCGGCGACCGCTTTCTCGGCAGTGAGCTTGGCCCGAACCAGTGCCCGCGCCTGGGTCAGGTACAGGAGCGAATTGCGCAGAAGGGCGTTGTCGGACTTGAAGTAGTCGACGGCTTGCGCCTTCTCCTGCGCGGCTGTCGCAAGCACCTGTACGTGATGGCTGAGGATCGTTCGTGCGGTTGCATCCGAGGCGGTAAGACTCTCTTCGCGCAGCGCCTGCAAGTCCCGATTCAAGCTTTGGCCGGCCTGACTGAGCGAGTCATAGTTGGGTAGCAGGCCGGCCCGCGCCAGCAACACATCGCGCGTGAGTTCAGCATCGTGCAGCGCAAAGGACTGCAGCGCCTCGTGCATGCGTGCCCGCAGTTCGAGGTCCGGGGTTCTGCTTTGCAGCAGCAGATAGGTCAGCAGAAGCAACAGCCCGGCGACAATTCCGATCTGTTTCCACAGCGCGCGCATCATGGCGTCCCCGGCGCGGCGATCGTCGAGTGCTGGTTCCGGTACTCGCCAGTCAGGGTATGGAGAAACCGCACGATTGCGCCGATTTCCTGCCCGGTGAGTGCTCTGCCCAACTGGACCCGTGCCATGGTTTCCACGGCACCTTCGAGCGTAGGCATGCGGCCATCGTGAAAGTAGGGTGCACTGAGTGCGACATTGCGAAGACTCGGAACCCTGAAGACCCCGCGGTCGCGTTCGACCTTGGTCACCGCGTAGCGCCCCACGTCCACGTCAGTCTTGGACCCGCGCTGCGCATCGGGATCCTGGAAGATGCCGAACTTCTGAAACAGATTCCCGCCGATATTTACCCCTTGGTGGCAGGCGATGCATCCGTAGGATTTGAACAACTCGTAACCCTGTCTTTCCTCGGCGCTCAATGCCTTGGTTTCGCCGCGCAGGAATCGGTCGAAGCGGGCGTTTGGTGTCACCAAGGACCGCTCGAATGTGGCAAGAGCGTTCAAGAGGTTCGCCTGGGTTATCCCCTCGGGGTAGGCGGAGGAGAACGCGGATCGGTAGCCAGGATCGGCGCGCAGTTTCGCAAGGAGCGCCGGCCAAGTCGAACCCATCACGTCGGGATTCAGCAGCAGTCGCTCTGCGTGGGCCTCCAGGGTGCTCGTTGCGCCGTCCCAATTGAACGATGTGTTGAGTCCGACGTTGAACAGCGTCGGCGTATTGCGCAACCGGGGGCGGCCATCCACGGCAATGCCGCGGGCGCGCCCATCCATCGCGCCTTTTTCGACGGGGTGGCAGGTTGCGCAGGAGCGAGTGTCGTCAACGGAAAGCCGGCTGTCGCGGAACAGCCGCTCGCCCAGACTGACGCGAGCGGGATCAAGCGAGATGTCAGCGGGAACCGGTGAGATGGGTTCGACGAGATCCCAATTCTGTGCCAGCTTTACAGCCGGGTTCGGGGAGGGTGTTTGCGCCGGGCAAGTCGCAGCCCAGCAAATCGCAGCCGCACCGATCATCACGGCACTGCGGTGCGCACGCCCAGCACGCCGTGCCAAACGACGCCTCTCGTTCAACGAGCGACCGAACATCGCTGAACACCTCCTTCGCCAACGAGCGCCGGTATCAGGATGGGCAGATGGCCTTTGCGCACGATGAGCGCGCCGATCAGGTGCATATAGGCTCTGTGGCATCATCGACGCGCTCACTCCAAGTGTCAACTCCAGCAGGGCAGGCCGGTCCTTCCTCGAGCCAAGTCGGCGACGACGTCGCACCGCTCGAGGGTGCGACTCTGGTCGCTGGTTCGTCCAAAATGCTGCCTTGCACGCCAGACTGCGAGGTCAGTCCACCCGACACCCTGAGATCGGGCACGAGCCTCGCACTCTGTGCCGATGGGCCGGCAAGAAGAGGCAGGTTCAGAAGCCGCCAGGCACTCGCGACGCTGCGCCCGACCGCAAGCGACGGCAGCACGCCTGCCAGTGATGTGGCGCAAATGCGGAGCATTTCTCCCCTACCCGCCTACCAATACAGTGAAGCAACCCATCACGATCACGCCGCCGTGTGCCGTCAGGTCACCGAGCCGTGCCGCCGGCAGGTTGTTGATGAGCACCGTGGCCGAGCCCTTGACGATCACATCGGGCGGTCCGACACAGGTGCATTGATCGCCAAGGCGCGCGGCGAACAGGCTGCCGATCAGCACGTTGGGCGAGCATGGCGGCAGTATTGGACCACCGACATGGGGTATCGGCGGCAAGCCGGGCGTTTGCATCGGGCACGCATGCATGTCGGTAAAACGGGCTGCGGGTAGCATCGGTTAGCTCACCAAGAATGAATCAGCGCACGATGAGCACGAGCCGTGCCGGAGCCTGCCCGGAATCGCTATCCGCTTTGAATCATTGCGTTAGCGTTGCGTCCGGGCTAGCAAGGGCTGTGACGAAAGTTGCGCAAGCCTCCGACCGGAGCGGCATCTGTGGCCGGCACAACTCGAAACCGGACGACAAAATGCCGCCCAAGTCGACCGAGGCCGAGCGAGGGCGGTGGCCATCACGGAGTGCGTGCGATGAGAATCCCTCGCGCCAGAAATTCGCGGTAGCGCTCGGGAATCGCTGCCGGATCGCCGGATGTCGCCGCGAGCGTCACTGCGCCTGCCACACCGGCACCGGTGAGGCCGGCGGGCGGTGGTACCGGAGGCAGTTCTGCCGGCACCATGCTCGCCCCGCTCCAGAATGCGGCCAACGCCGCCAGGCGCGCGCCGCGGTCGTTCGGAATCTCTATCGCCGCGGCGCCTGCAGCGCGGCTGTTCTCCGCGCTGGGCTCCCGTGCCCAGGTCTCCGCAACTGTGAGTGCGTTCAGCGCGGCGGCCGAAGGCTGATCGCCAAGCGCCATGCGTACGCACTGGCATGCCCAAAACACCGCGTCGGCCTTCGGCAAGGCATGAGCCAAATAGGTAACGGCATCCGCGCTGTATGCCATTTCGATTAGTGCGGTGAGAAACCGCGACGGCGACGGATCGGCTTGGAGCAGCGCGCGCGAGTATTCGTCGATCTGCAGGCTCGCGCATACCTCCTTCGGCCTGCGTGCCGCGATGCGAACCAGCGGATCCGATTCAGGCGGCGTATGCATCAATTCACCATCACGATGCCGCCCTTCACGATCGTCATCGCATCGCCCTTCATGGTCGTCAGCAGGCCTTTCAGATCGAGCATTGTCTGCGCATCCACTTTCACCTGAATCGCCTTGATGGTGATTCCCGTCTGATCGATGGTGATGCTGTTCTGTCCGACCTTGAGCGTGATCGACCGCAGCGCCTCGGTGGATTGCGCACCGGTCTTGATGGCGATCTGCTGGCTGCCTGTCTTCAGTGTAACGAGGTCATCGCCGCTGATCGTGGTGCTGCGGTTGCCTTGCGAGACTCGCAGGATATCGTCGCCCGCCTTTATCGTCGTCTCGCGGTCCTTGCCGACGGTGGTGGTCTGGTTGTTGTAGATGTCGATGGTCTGATTCCCATCGCCTTTCTTGTCGAAACCGACCTTCAGCGTGTCGTTGTTCTCGACCACGCGGGTGAAGTCGCGCTCGGCATGAATGTAGATCTCTTCCTCGCCCTTCTTGTCTTCGAAACGCAGTTCGTTGAAGGTGTTGTCGTCTCCTCCGGGTGTGCTGCGCGTCTTGATGGTGCTGCGCGTCTGGCCGGCGGGCAGATCGTACGGCGGCATCTGATCGGTGTTATGCACCATGCCGGTGACGATCGGCCTGTCAGGATCGCCGTCGAAGAAGTCAACGATTACTTCCTGGCCGATGCGCGGGAGAAAGAAATGTCCCCATTTATCGCCCGCCCAGGCTTGCGACACACGCACCCAGCATGAGGCAGTTTCGTCGTTCTTTCCCTGGCGATCCCAAGGGAACTTGACCCTGATCCGTCCGTACTTGTCGGTGTGAATCTCCTGGTTCTCAGGTCCGACCACCAGCGCGGTCTGCGGCCCGCGAATCGCGGGTCTCGGCGTGATACGTGGGGGCCGAAAGGGGTGCGTGACCTCGATTGCGGTGAATCGGCTCGATATGGCGAAACTCGACAAGTCCGGGGCCGTACCCAGTTCATGTTCCTCCGATAGAAGCTCGTGCTCGGCACCGACAATCAGGTACTCCCTGTTGAGGCGCTCGCGCGGATGGTCGGACAGCGCAAAAGTATTGCCGACTCCCACGCCGCGCGGGTTGCCGACGCCAAGATAGCGTTGGACGGGAACCTGGAGCGCTTCGCGCCTGAGCCTGGCATAGAGTTCACCGCGCTTGACCTCGGAGAACGAACCAGGATAGTCGAACACCTCGAAGTCGGCACGCTGATGGCGCGCCCCGCCGGCAGAGCGCGCTTCGAGCTTCGCCTTCGGTTTCTTGAAGTCATAGTCCGCAAGTACGCAGGCGCCGGGGGCGACTTCCCGCGCCTCGCGCCATTCGGTGATCTCTTCGTACTGATGGCGTCCCGCATTCTGCTCTGGCCGGTACCGGATCCTTTCGTAGCGCTCGACGCTGGCGTGGGCTTTGATCGAATCGCACAGCACCAGCGTGTGCTTATCACGCTCGTGCTTGAAGTAATAGTAGATTCCCTCGTCCTCCATCAAGCGGCTGACGAAGTCAAAGCCGCTCTCGCAATATTGGACGCAGTATTCTCGCGGCTCATACTTGCAGGTAAGTTCCTTCTTGAAATCGCTGAAGCCGCTGTCCTTGAACGTCTGCTCGATGATCTCGGGGACCGTCCTGTTCTGAAAGATCCGGCAATTGCTCGTGTGGCGCATGAACCACAGCCACGGACGCACGCTCACCCTGTAAGTCGCGGCACGCGGCGCCGCCCCAGCCAGTTCAACTTGCGCCACGAGGCCATGGAAGTGGCGCTTGGCGCCCTCAGGAAGGTCGATCTGGACGTTCAACCCGGTGCCGAGCAACTTGTCGAAGTCGATGTCGAAATCCAGACTCGACAGAATCAACTGGATCTCGAACGGACGACTGAGGGCGTCGTTCATGAACAGGGAACGCAGCCTGAGCTTGCCCTTGCCGAGCGGACTGGTGACGACGACTGCTTCGTTCGCGCTCATGGCTTCTTCCCGGATTCGGCTTGGCCGCCCTTCGTTTCGGATCGGTCGTCGTCGACATCCTGATCATCGTCGCTGACCTTGACCTTGACCTTGCGATTGCAGCGCTTCTGGACGAGCGCGCTGATCTTCCGCGCGAGCGCCCCCTCCGTGCTCTCGTTGCAATCCCTATCGAGATCGAAGTGATAGATGTCGCCCTCCCTCGTTACCGTTCCGGTCCACGCCTTGCCGCCGTTGCTTTGCTCTTTCGCCAACTTCTTGTCGTCAGTCGTGATGCTCTTGCGCACGACCAAGCCGGCCTTGCTTCCATCGACGAAGACGAATCCATGCGGCGAGGATTTTGCATTCTTCAGTGCCTCCCACAGTTCCTTGTCAGCGTCAGCGTGATCGTCCTTGGTCACGTTCTTGAACTTGCCGGGGCGCACGCAGATTCCTTTGCGGTCGCGAAAGCCCCAGCTACCGACGCTGGTCAGCGTCTGCTTGGGAAAGATGCCCTCGAACCCCTTGCCTTTGATCACTTTCTTTACGGCCTCACGCACGCTGGGCGGCAAGCCGTCCACGATGTCCTCCAGGCGAGCGACAGCGCTTTCGATCTGCTTGACGGCGTTTCTGTATGCGCTCTTGTCCCCTTTCTCGTCTTTCCCCAACTCCTTGCGTATGTCTTCCCCCAGATTCTTGGTCTCGTCATTGACCAAGCCTTGCGCCTTGGCGACGATGTCCTTCACATCCTTTTCCATCTTCGCCAGCGCGTCCTTCTGGAGCTTCTCCTGGGTACCGTTGTCGCAGAGCGCCAGGGGAACTTCGAGCTTGAACTGCAGCGGTTGAATCTCGAGCACGTCCTTCGCCTTGCTGTCCACCGCAATCATGTTCCGCACTTCTATTCGGAGCATCCGGTACTTCGCTTCGACCTCGATGTTGTTGCCTGCCATGGTCGTTCCTTGTCAAACGGGTTCAGATTTGCGCCACTGCCGTTGCCATCGGGCAAACGGCCGTTCCCTGTTGCGAATGCGCCGATTCCTGGCTTCGCTGGGAGCGAGAGGCTGAAAAAGCTAGCGGGTTCAGACGCAGATCGGCGGCATCGGTAGCTGCGGCACGCTTTCCGAGCCAGGTAGTCCAGCCCAGGCGCACGCACTCGCCTAACGGTAGCGCCGGAACCTCGTCCCGCTTGAGCACCAGCTTCACGTCCCAGTTCAACTCGTCGCCCAGATAGTTGCGCACCGCGGCGACCAGCCTCTGCAGCGAGCGCCCGAGCGGCAGAAAGCGCTGGTACTCCTCATAACTCATCGGGCCCAGCCGGATGCGAAACTTCTGCTGCCCGCTCCAGATACGCGTGCCCACGATCACGCTGAGCCCCAACCCGCTCACCTCGGTCGACTGACCGAGCCGGCACAGACCTCGCTCCGGCACGCCGATCCATTCGCCGACGAATTCCTCGATTGCGACCGCCAGCCGCAAGTATCCGGCGAGCATCGCCTCCAACCCTTCGGCGTTGCGTGCCTGGCATGCCAGCCGTCCGGCATAGTGAAGCTTGGTCGAGTCCGCGACGGCATCCCGATTCTTGAACGCCGGCCGGCCGATGCCGATCAGCGCGCCGATGTAGTCTGTGTAGGCGCTCGACTCTGGGCGGTCATAGTCCGCCGCCGGCTGACTCATGGCCCAGGCGCGATAGAACAGGCTCAGCATGCGGTGATGAAAAATGTCCGCAAACCGTGCGAACGTCGCGTCATTTGCATGGCGCATGCGCTCGTATGCGTACTCGTTCAGGTGAGTCGGCAGCGGACCGTTCGGGCCGAAAAGGCCGAGGAACAACACCTCGAGCCGCGGCGGCTTGCCATCGCTCGCCTTGAAAGCCGCGAGAGTCGATGGCGCGAAGGCGAGCGCGGGTTGTTGTGCGAGCCGAATCGGGTCGTCCGCAGGGCGCGCGGAGGCGCCGAACTTTGGCAGATCGCGGTGCAGCCGCTCCAGACGCCGCATCACCTCGAAGAAACCGAAGCGATGCGGCGCGCGCGCCAGCGCGTTCTCCAGAGCTAGCAGATGTGGCGTCGGCCCAACCTTGTTGGCCATCGCGTTACCTCTCCGCGATCCGTCGAACGCAGGACCGTCTCGGTGAATGAGTTGATCGAAACGTAGCGCGCGAAAAACTGCTCCAGCACGGCCCCAAGCAGAAACGCGCCGGTGCCCTCGAAGCCACGCTCATCGCATGTCAGGGTAATCTCCAGGCCGCGCCCGAAGGTTATCGGTCCGGGCGAAGGCAGCCGCCGGCTGACCGGCCGGCACGCGACCGAGCGCACGCCTTCTATCTGCTTGCGTACGCTCGCCTCACTGGCATTGGCATACAAACCGAGCAGGTCGCGCAACGTGGCCGCTCCCAGTTCCGGATCGCTGTCAGTCAGGCTCAGGTAATTGAACGAGAGCTGATTGATCAGCCGCCAGTGCGCCTCGCCCTCCGGGAAACTCGGAACGGGCTGCGTCGGACCGGCGAGGCAGCGCACGCCGCGTATCGGCGCGCCTGACTCGACGCTGAAGTCGGAGCCTCTCCCGCCGATCGGCATGTGAAGCGGAAGATCGCGATTGGTGCACAACGCCTCTACCGACAGCTCGCGCAGCTCGCCGCGGTACGGCGCCTCCTCGGCATCGACCAGGGACAGATTGACCTCGTGGCCGACGTAGCTCGAACGCGGGCCGTTGCGCCGCTGCTCGCTCGACAGGCTGCGCGGCAGCCGCCGCAGCGCGTAGTAGCCGCCGCCGTCGTCGCGATGTGCGTGATCGTCGCGCGCGTAAAACGGCAGGAACGTCTGTTCATGCACGGCGCCGTAGCCGACGACCTTGGTCAGCGAATGAACCTCGAAATCCATGGGCCGGGTGCGATCCGGCACCACATGGTGCTCGGCGTCACGCTCGGAGGGACGGATGCGGTCGAGGTGTCTCGGGAACAGGTTGATCGCCGGCGTGCAGTGCAGTGCGAACTCGCCAGCGCTGACAGCGCGCTCCAATTGCGGATCGCTGCGGGAGAGCAACACGACGACTTCAAATGCCGAATGTACGCAGCGCTCGAGCGCCGGGCGCAGCCCGCAAAGCTCGACGAACAGGAAGCGGCTGGGAAATGCGAAGTACTCCTGCAGCAGGCGATGGCCGCTGAACGAGCGCGGACCGTGCGGAAGCATGGCTTCGTCATCGGCGAAACCGACTGCTCTTACCGGCTGCGCGTCGCCAACGATTTGCCAGGGTGCCCTCTCGGCCGCGGGCCGTACCGCCAGACCGATTCCATTGCCCAGCAACTGCTCGTGCAAGCGTATCGGCGCCTGCTTGGCACCGGGCAGAAACAGCGGCAGACGGTCCAGTTCGATCTGATCGGCGCGCAGCCCCGCGGTCACGTCGAACGTGAGCCGCACGCCCGCGCGCGCACCACGCACATCGGATATCCCGAGTGCCGCCAGGTCGCCACCGGTGGGCAGATACGCCGCCTCCCGCAACTCTATCGGCCACAACTTCAAATTGTGCGCGGTGCGATACTCGCAGGCGGTCTGCTGATCCTGCGCGGCTCGCGCGCGCAGCACCGTGCCGCGGGGTACGAGGTGGCCGCCCGCCAGATTCGGCTCGCCCGGTTCCGGCTCGAACTGCACGACCGCCATCGAGGGCATGGGTGCCAGGTAGTGCGGGTACACCGTCTCGAGCAGATGCTGGGTGAAGTGCGAAAAACCGCACTCGAACTGGAGCTGGACACGCGCCGCCAGAAAGGCGAAGCCCTCCAGAAGACGTTCCACATACGGGTCGGCGCACTCCAGGCCGTCGAGTGTCAGGCGCGAGGCGATCTTGGGGAATTCGGCAGCGAACTCGCCACCCATCTCGCGCAGATGGCGCAGTTCCCGGTTGTAATGATTCAAAAAGCGCGGGTCCATGTCTTTCCCATATCACGAGTGATGAATCGCTTCGCCGCCCCTAGCATGACAAACCCCTCACGAGAACGACCGCTCGCTGATGACTACGCTGCCTGACTCGAGATCGAAGGCAGTGTTGATCAAGATGCGCAGCGGTGCCGGCACAGCCCACAGCTCGCCCTCGACCCTCATCCTGAGAGTGTTATGCGCCATGCTGTCGTGATCGATCACAGCCTCGACGACCAGGCTCTCGCGCAACAGGCGCGGCTCGAACCTGACGATCGCCGCGCGCACCAGGCGCGCCAGATCTTTGGCGTCGATCGAAGTCGACGTCGTGCCGGCCAGATCGACGATTCCATAGTTGATCACCGAGCCCGCGGCCTCCTCGTAGCAGTCTATGTAGTTCCGGGGGCTCATGTTGGTCGTGTTGAGCAGCCAACCAAGGTCGCGCAGCACGCTCTCGCGCAGGCGCCGGATCGAGAAGATGCGCCGCTCCAGCGGCTCCGTGGGATTGCCCGGCTCCTCGTCGGTAAAGCGGTCCAGGAGAGACGGCTGCAGGCGTTCAAGTGGCAGCAGATCTGGCATGGCTGATCCGATATGAATGAATGTCCCAACTGCCCTTCCCGGCAATCCGGGAAGGGCAGTGATGAACTACATCAGCCGACACCTACGCCTTTGACGAGATCCCATCCTTTCTCGCTGCTCTTCGTTGGGCTGCCCTTGGCGTCAACCGACGTGTATTGCATCGTGATCTTGTTGTACATGAGCTCGATGTTCTCCGACGGGCGTTCGTCGCCGGAACCGTCGATAGACCACTTCTTGACCACTGGCCTTTCCAGCTTGATCTCCAGGAACGGTTTGTACTCCTTGCCGTGCCCGGCGGATTGGCCGGACTCGATGAACTTGATCTCGCACGTGGCCGGCGACACGCCGCCGCCGGTAGCCATCTTCATCAGATCGCAGGAAGCGACGTCCATCGCTTTCTTCACATTCACCGGGGCCGCCTCGGCGATGCCGAAGTTGAGGTCTGCAGTCACGCCCTTTCCGCTCTCCTTCGGCTCGCGCGAAATTTCCCAGCTTACATCGTCCAGCGTGATCCAGTCGTTGTAGCCTTCCAGTTTGCAGTCGCCCTTGATGGGTTCCAGTTTCATTACGATCATTTCGGTTTGCTCCTTTGATGAGTTGATTCGATACTTTCTCGCATACTCGCATACGCCGTCTGCACTCGATCACCGGTCCGGCGGAAGTCTCGCCAGGGGCCGATGCCATGCCAGTGGGGTCATGACGTCTACTTCTTCGCCGACGGCAGCTTTGACACAAGCCGCAGCGACACCGTCAATCCTTCCAGTTGATAGTGAGGCCGCAGGAAAAACTTCGACGAGTAGTAGCCGGGATTGGCAGGGTCTTCCTCGACGACGACTTCCGCTGCCGCGAGCGGCTTGCGTGCTTTGCCTTCCTCCGAGGCGGTTGCCGGATTCACCTCCACATACTGGTTGATCCAACTGTTGAGCCACGCCTCCATGTCGGCGCGCTCGGCGAACGAGCCGATGCGATCACGTACGATGCATTTCAGATAGTGCGCAAAGCGACAGGTCGCGAACAGATAGGGCAGGCGCGCCGCCAGGTTGGCGTTGGCGGTGGCATCGGCGTCTTCATACTCGGCGGGCTTGTGCAGAGACTGTGCGCCGATGAACGCCGCCATGTCCGAGTTCTTGCGGTGGATGAGCGGCATGAAGCCGTTCTTCCCCAGTTCCGCCTCGCGGCGGTCGCTGATGGCGATCTCGGTCGGGCACTTCATGTCGACCCCGCCTTCGTCGGTGGGAAAGGTGTGCGTGGGCAGACCTTCGACCGACCCGCCTGACTCGACACCGCGGATCCGTGTGCACCAGCCGTAATGCTTGAACGAACGGTTGATGTTCACTGCCATTGCGTACGCCGAGTTCGCCCAGACGTAGTTCTGGTGGTCGGCGCCCTCGACATCTTCCTCGAAGTCGAACTCCGGCACCGGGTCGGTCTTGGCGCCATAGGGAAGCCTTGCCAGGAAGCGCGGCATCGCAAGTCCGACATAGCGCGAGTCCTCCGAGGCACGTAGCGAGCGCCACCCGGCGTACTCGGGGGTCTGGAAGATCTTGGTCAGGTCGCGCGGATTCGCCAGCTCCTGCCATGACTGCATCTGCATCAGCGACGGCGCGCCAGCCGCGATGAAGGGCGCATGGGCGGCCGCGGCGACCTGCGCCATCTCGCCCAGCAGTTCCACGTCCTGCGGACTGTGGTCGAAGAAGTAGTCGCCTATCAGGCAACCGAACGGCTGGCCGCCGAACTGACCGTACTCCTCCTCGTACACCTTCTTGAAGATCGGGCTCTGGTCCCAGGCCGTGCCCTTGAACTTTCTCAGCGTCCGGTGCACCTCCTTTTTGGAGACATTCAAGACCCGGATCTTCAGCATCTCGTCAGTCTCGGTGTTGTTAACGAGGTGGTGCAGGCCGCGCCATGCACCTTCGAGGGTCTGAAATTCCTTGTGATGGAGGACCAGGTTGATCTGCTCGGTCAACTTCTGATCCAGCGCCGAGATGAATGCCTCGATGGACTGGATCGTGTCGTCCCGGATCAATGCACTTGCCTCGAGTGCCTGTGTCGCCAGAGTGTGCACCGCGTTCTCGACAGCGGAACGCGCCCCTTCGGATGTCGGCTTGAACTCTTTTTGCAGCAGTTCCGAGAACGTGCCGGCTCCAAGCGCGTCCAGCGCGGGTGCTTCCTGCAATACAGCTAACGATTCGCTCATGGGATATGCCTCGTTACTTGGTTGGTTGTTGACTTTGGAATGGGAGTTGGTAACAGCCTCATGCAGGCTGTTCGGCGGGTGCCTGCGCGCAGGTGACGTCCGCCTTGGGGGCGCTTGCCAGAGACTGCAGCAACGCCGGGTCCTTGAGCACCCTCCCCAACAGTTCCTCGGCGCCGCTCTTGCCGTCCATATAGGTAAGCAGGTTGGCGAGCTGCGTGCGGGCTTCGAGCAGGCTGCGCAGGGGCTCGACGTTGCGCGCGATAGCCGCCGGAGAGAAGTCATCCATACTCTCGAAAGTCAGATCCACACTCAGGTTGCCCTCGCCGGTCAGCGTGTTCGCCACCCGGAACGCGACCCGCGGCTTCATCGACTTGAGCCGGTCATTGAAGTTGTCGACGTCGATCTCCAGCGCCTTGCGCTCGTCTATCGAAGGCAGCGGCTGCGCCGGATTGCCCGAAAGATCCGCCAGCACGCCCATGACGAACGGAAGTTCGACCTTCTTCGCCGAGCCGTAGGTCTCGACGTCGTACTCGATCTGCACACGCGGGGCGCGGTTGCGCGCGATGAACTTTTGACTGCTTTGCTTTGCCATGTTGTCGCTACTCCTGTTTGCTGGTTGATAAAGGTGTTCCCCGTCATGCAGAGTCGAACGTTCCGCGCAGCCTCTCGGCTTCCTTCGCGGCGTCCGGTGCCATGTCATGCAGCACCGCGATGAAATCCATCGTGACCCAGCGCCGCGCTCGCGTAAGCAGGATCGGCACGGCGCTCGAAGGCTCGTGCTGCTCGAAGTAGCGGCAGATCTCGTCGATACTGCGCACTACGTCGTCGCGGCCACGGATCGGGCCTCGTGCCTGCACCGCCCGGTCTTGCGCGGCGGCTTGCGGTTCCAAGCCGGTCGCCTCCTCCTGTGCCGTCTCGACTGCCGACCTTTCCGTCTGCGCAGGCAATCGCCGCTCGATCCAGTGGGCAAGGATTCCCCGTGCTTCACCCAGCGCATTGGCGAGCGCGCTCATGTCTACCGACTTTGCCGAACCCACGCGCCGCGTCAGGCCAGCTTCGATCTCGCCGACAAGTGCGCATGCCTGGTCCGCGGCTTCCGCTGTGTGCCGAAGCTCGGCAAAGTCGCACTCCATGAAGATCGCCTCGATCTCCCCCGGGGTGGGCAGGTTTCGCTCGCCACCTGGCGGCAGCGCTTCGTTGCCACGGACGATCGCAATGGTTCGCGCGCTGACGGCCTCTTGGCCGCGCGCGGCAACGAGCCGCGAATCGCGCAGCGGATTGATCACACGTCCGGCATGGCACAGCGAGGCCACGGTATTGACGCGAATCGCCGGGTCGTTGCTGTCTTCGGGGTCAAGCCGCGGATACAGTGCATCCCAATAGTTATCGAGGTAGCTCCGCACGACCGAAAGACCGTCTCGCAACCCGGCGATGCCCTGCGTATGCAGCATTGCTTGCGCAAGTCGGCATGCCACGCGCAGATCGCGAGTTCGCGCAAGCAGCGCCAGAGCGCGCGCCGCAACGTTGCGCCAGTCAGGCTCCTCCGCCGGAACGATGGTGTCGCCGACCTGCTGCTCCGGCTTTCCGGCGGCAGCACTCTCCATCTCCAGAAACTCGCTGTCGTATTCGAGGTTGTCGCCACACGGGGAGTCCGGTGCGACAGGTTCCAGCAGCGCGGCGATATCGATATTCATGTCCCGATCCAAGTTGTGTAATGCGTTGGGAAGACTCACGCGGCTATGCTCAGCAACCGCCATGCCAGCGGCGTTGCGACGCAAATTCGCGTGATTCATCAACGCATTAGTCCCCATCCCCGGCGCCTTGGAGGCGACCGCTCCCCTGCGACAAAGGCTGACAGCACCCGCAACCAATGGCGACACGGAAGGCCTCTCGGATATAGCGCTGGAAACGGCATGCGAGCGTCCTGATCTCGAACGTCAGCGGATCGTCGCAGCCTGTCGGCTTTTGTCGCAGGGCTATTCCATTCGTAGCGCACGCCCGGATCGAGCTAAGCGATTGATCGGGAATCAATCGGACAACGGCTTTCTCATGTGGCTCGGCGTTTGCTAGACACCCTCGGGCAGAGGCGCCCGCGCCTTGAAGCAGATGAGGGCCACGCGTCGGTTGGTGCGGCCTCGGCAAATCCCGATTCACATACCAAGGAGTCGACGAATGAAGAAGAACGCGAAACCTGAGCTGATCGCCGCGTGGTGGCGAACGAATCAGCCGCACGGGCTTTCGAGCGCCAAGGCACTGGAGGACGCTCTCAAAGCCTACGAAACTGCGTTAAAGCAATTGGAGAAATCAGGCAGCGCCGATCATCACCTGGCGTGCATGAAGACTATCGGTGCGCTTGGCCAGGCGGCGAAGAAGGCGCAGGACGATGCCGAGAAGATACTCAAGTCGCCGCCGAAGGACGCCAAGTTCGACTCGCAAGACTTCGAGAACACGGTCTCGGCGCTTAAGAAGCTGTCCGCCATGCTCGACGAGGCGCGTGAGGAAGTCGACGATCTCAAGGAGGAGGACGACGGGTTGTTCGGCAACGCAGAGAAGTACCAGCTCTACCTGAAGAAATGGCTGAAGAAGGCCAGGAGCGCGCCGCTCACCTTCGCCTTCGTCGCCGGCGCAACCTCTCTTGAGCACCGCATCATGCTGCACCGGAGCAAAGACCCCAATGCGCTGCTCACCAAACTCAAGACCGAAACCAAGCTGAAGAAGGGCACCTTCGGCATGGCCGGCGCGCATCCGGAAGACAATACGACGCTCTTGCTGGAGCTTTACACCAAGCCGCTTCCCGGCCTGTCCAAAAAGTTCCGTCTGCTGCTCAAGCGCTTCAAGCCCCTTCCCTTCAATCGCGTGCTGGTGACCATGGAGGGTAACGCGGTGGCCGATGTCCCCGATCCTGAGGACACCGAACCTGAGGAGATCGAAGGCATCGAGCAGGGCGCTGCCGGCGCGCAGCCGCAGGACTCGAGTGGATCAGAAGTTCCGCAAGCGCCGCCTGTCGAAGACCTGATTGCTGCCGAGATGATGGCGAAGTTCAAGGGCCTCACCGGCGCGCTCAACAAGGCGCTCACCGCCGAGCCGCAGGCCAGGGACGAGATACTCGATCTGGTCGAACGGTTCAAGGCGCAGCACAAAGAGTCCCGGCTCGATGATGCCGGCGTCACGCTCGAAGCGCTCCGGGCGCTCCTGAAGCCTGCCTTTGCTTCGGCCGCCCAGCCGCAAGCACGCGGCAATCCGCAGGGCGCTGTGGCCTATGGCAAGGCGCGGCTCGCCTGGCTGCAAGCGCGAACCGTTGCCCGCAATGAGATCGATCGCCTCGCCAAGAAGATTCTCAAGGACTGCCGTGGCGAGCCCGACTTCGCCGAGATCGAAGCCGGCTGCGAGAACCTGTATGACATTCTCGGAGAACTGGATCAACGTCTTGCCGACGAGTTGGATGCCGCACTCAATGCCGTTAGCGAAGGCGAGCGCCAGCACCTGCACGCTCAGGCCAGGAACACGCTAGACGAATATCGTGCCTATGTGGACAGAGACGAGTTGCTCAACGAAATCGATGACAACGCGTTCGTGCCGGTGAAGGTACGCCAGACGATGGGCGCTGCGCTGACGGCCATCGGTAAGGCGCTCGCTTGATCCCGGCGCGGGCAGTGGGGTTCTTGTACGCAGCCGACTCTACGGCCGTGCGCCCGACAAGCGTCAATCCATAGGAGCAGACATCATGTCACTTGACAATATCAAACCGCTCAAGGCAGCAAAGCGCTCGTTCGTCATACGGTTCCTAAAGCGCTGTACCAAGGATGACTACGAAAGGCGTCTCGCCAAGACCAAGTTTCAGCTCAGCCGGCTTCCGATGGACGACAAAGCCCAGATGAAATGGGAGACCGAAATCGCTGAGATCAAGAAGTTCACCAACGACGCTGAAGCTGCGATCGCGGCTGTCAAGGAGAAGGTTGACGACTTGGACAGCATGCTGGCAAAGCCCATGAAGCTTGCTGAGCGAACGAAGTATGAAGCAGATCGTGCGGAGATGCTGAAAGAGCAGGAGGCCGCAGAAGCCGGCCTCCCGGCCAAGTACAAAGAAGCCTATCAGCGCCTCGATCGCATCAAGAAAGGGGTAAGGCAGGCGGCAGACGCGTTCAGCAAGGGTGAGGGGGACGATGTATTGATCAGCAAGCGCATCTATGACTTCGGAAATCTCTTGCGGCCTTACGGACCTATGGCAAGAGCGGCGCTGGCTACGCTCGAGGGCATCGATGAGACGGTCACCAGACAGATCAACGAGATAGGAGAACTGCCTTTGCCCCCCCTCGATGTCTCCGAGGAGGATGCGCTGCAGGTCCTGGAGGCGAAGCAGGCGGAGTGCGCGTCCGATCTACGAAAGGCAGAAGAGGCCGGGAGGGTACTCCGCTGGTTCCTAAAGGAGAACGGCGACCCAGAGCGCGTCATGCTGGGGCTGAACAAGCGGATCACGGTCCTGAACGCTACGCGTCCCAAAGCCATGTACGAACTTAGAGGCACCCGCGACGAACTTGGAGACGCCCGCGACCCGCAGGGATACCTCGATTCGATGTGGCGCAATCTCGGCCCGAACTTCCAGAGGAGCAACGGCGAGTTCGTCACCCAAGCCTACGTCGAGAAATGGCTCGGGAATCTGCCGAAAATCGAATCCCGACTTGCGCAGGCGATCGAACGCCAGCAGCGAAGGTGGGTACTGCCGCCGCTGCCACCCATTCCACTGGATGAGCCGCCGGCTCGGAAGCCGCCTTCCCCGCCCGAAGAGTCACTACCGAACGAAGAATCTCCGCTCGCAAATTCGGACGCAGCCACCACGTGACGTCGAGCGGCGCAAGGAAGAAACACGTATTGGCGGCAAGCGGCAAGAGGCCAAATTGATCCGGCTGCCAAGAATCGAGTGGCATTGCGCAGCCAGACGCGGCGCCCGAGGGCTTCCTCGCACAACCATGATTACGAACAAAGGAGACACACATGCCAGGATTGCCGGCGAAGGCCAGAGAGTTCTTGAAGACGCACATCTTGCGCAAACCGAAGCGCCGCATGGTTGCGAGAACGCCGCTCGACGGGGGCCTTCCGCCGAACGGCGTCCGGGGTTCCGTCGTGAGGACACCCCTGGGCGCAGCAGAGCATGGAATGCGACCGACGGCATCCGACGCTACATCCGGCACCGAGGTCGACTACCGCAAATTGACCCCTGTACTCGGCGCTCGGCCAGAGGACGCGCCGATAGTAAATCAACCGATTCAGAACAATGCCAACCCGGCGGATCTGCGATCGCACGCGCAACCGGAGAGATCCAATGCAGAGGCCGTGGACATACAGCGCGCGCTACCGGGCATAGGTTCAACCACGGCGAATGCAGCCCCTCGAACCGCAGTCCCGATCGCGACAGGGGACCGCGAAGTCGCCTACTTCAACCGTCCTAACGCACCGACAGTGAATCCGGCGATTCAGAACAATGCTTACTCTAGTGAGTTGCGGTCGCACGTCCAACCGGCTGTCAGCAACGCCGACGTTGTGACGACGGCGCCTACGGCGGCCGTCGCCAGCCCGAGCCCGGGTGACAACTACCACAACCTGGAAGAGAACCCGATACACACAGATACCGTCGACCCAGCAGCACCGCTGCATTCTTGGCATTCCGGCCGGGCCAATGTACCTGATCTCTCCGACACGCCTTCAATCTACGATGATTTCGTCGCGCTGCGACACCGTGTCGACCGGCGGCTCGCCCACCTGCGCACTTTCTGGTCGGTAGGCGAGTGGGATGAAATCTATGCGTCCGCCGTCAAAGGAGTGACGAAAAGCGACGACGTACTGATTCGTCAGGCCATCCAAACGCTCACGGAACTTGATCGAAAACTGTCAGACGCGGATGAAGCACACAAGGCTGAAGAGGCAAACGTGCGGCTAAGCAGCCTTGAAGCTGCCCTCTTTCCCGCGCCCCCGCTCACTCCCATGAATCCAAAGACGCCACTTCCAAACGAGAAAGGCAGCGACGTCTGGATGCTCGACGAGGAAGCAGCCAAGTCGTTCAGGGACCGCTACGACGCTATCAGAAACGAAGTTCGGCCAAATGCCGCTCCGCCTCTGGAAGCCATAAGGAAGCTGCAGAAAGACTACGACGAAGCGCTAGCAAGGCGCCGGCATTTCCTCAGCTCCCAGATGGAAAGAATGGACGTACTGAAGCCTCTGTTCGATAGAGCAATGTCGATCGCGAATTACGATCGCGATCAAGGCGCGAAGGACGAACTAGCCTCGGCGTGGGCCAATATCGCAAGCAAAGAGGTGACGGCGGAAGAACGCGATCAAAGGCTCGAACAGCTCACGGCTCTGGCCACCAAGATCATCAAGACCCGTTCCAAAGACCGAATGCTAGGTGACCAGAAGGTGCGCCTGCCGGTTCATCCAAGCCAGTTGAGGGAAGGCGGGCCCCTTGGGAGTGGCAACTTCGGCGAAGTCATCACGCTGCTAGGATCGGACTATCCCCCGTTAGTGGGCAAACGGTCGAAAGAGGTCAGCGAGATAAAGCACGAGGAAGCCGTCTATGCCCAACTGGGTGAACACCCCAACATCGCGAAGTGCTACGGCATTCACGCGGTCGGCGGCAAGGATATGCTCGTGATGGAAAACGTGGGGGGCGGCGACATCGCCGAAGTGCTCGAAGGGCTTCGCAAGCGCTTCCGGGACGTCGCACGCGAACGTGAGGTAGTCGATCCCAACGATCCGGAACGCAAAAGGCGCATCGTTAACCCTGTACGAAAAGACCCGATCAGTCGCGCCGAGTATCTCGGAAGCGTCCAGCAGATTCTAAAAGGCATACTTCAAGGATTGGCCCATTTTGAGTCCCTGGGCTTGGTGCACAGGGACGTAAAGGGCGACAACATCCGTCTGGATCCCCAGACCCTTCAACCGAAGCTCGTCGATATGGGGTTGGCTCAACAAGTGGGGCCCCGGGACGACAAACCGCATGCAATCCGTATCACTCCTCCGGAGAATCTCCTACCTAAAGATAGGAAAGAGGACCCCAATCCCACGGTCACGCCGGTGTGGGACGCCTTCAGTGTCAGCAAAGTGTTGTTCCCGCTTCTGGAGCAGGAATCGCCGCACGAGGCGAAGCCCGAACCAGCCGAGATCTATCAATTTCTGACGGGCAATCCGGAACCCGGAAAGGCGCATTTGTTCAAGGGAATCTATGTCAATGACAATACAAGCAATATTGATGTCGTGAGGCTGGCCGCGTCTGCCATGGAGCGGGACCCCGCTACGGGACAAGTGAGGGCGAAAAGGACCCTTGACGGAAAACCTGCATGGCAAGCGCTCAGTCCCGCTTCTGCGCCCGGGACGGCCGCGCCCGGTCTTTATGGAGTCATGACGGCGTATGTCGACTTCATGAACGGTTTGACCCATTCCGATCCGGCTCAACGCTTGAGCCCGATCGAGGCGCTCAAACACCCGTTCATGACGGAACGCCTGATAGAGGAATCCCAACTCGCGAAGATGCTAAAGCCCCCGCGTGCTTTCTTGCGGCAAGAGGCGGAACCGGCTCCGACTGCGTATGCGGATCCACTGCCTCCAAATCCGACGCTCTATTTCCAGTTGAACAGTCAAAGCGGATTCAATTATCGCGTCGATTCGAGAGACCCTGGGTCTCCTTGGGCTCGAGTAGAGCAATTCTGCGCCTACCTGGCGGCAGAGTGGATAAACAACGGCTGCCCCGCTCAAGGGCTGCGTTTCGACGGCTTGGCCAGTCGTCAAGACGCTGTCGACACCGTCAGGCAATGGGCCGGCCGGGGCGGACTCGCTGCTCAGGCGAGTTACGCTGCACGCCGGATTGCCGGTCGGAATACTCCTAGCGCAACTGTTCTCGACGACGTCCGGCTGAAGTGCTACGGGCCCGGTACCGTATTGTGGTTTGGCACCGATGCTCACACATGGGCCGCCACCGTCCAGCCCGACGGCAACTACCTCGTCTACGACCCCAACACCGGGAAGACCACGGTATCGACGCCCGCGGAGTTCGCTACGAACCAACATGGTGCCAACGTATTCGTTGTGCGTAGTGTTGCTTCAGCGGGTATTCGCGAATCGGCCCCGGACTCGCCACCCTCTGCGCCCGCATCTTCACCCCGACAGCATCGGGCAAAGACTGCGATCGAGTTTGCGCTTTCAACGGTAAGGACCGCATACGATCGAGACGCGAGCCTTCTCGGCGGCACTTCCAGTGCACAACTCCAGGAAACCGGCAAGGCTCGCGGCTCCAGTCTGCAAGGCGCAATCGATACGATGAGCCGGGTTCAAAACCTGCACGCCGAATTGCGAACTGCGCCCACCAAGTACGCGGTGTTCAACGCGGCGCTTCAGGAACTTCGCTCCCAAGCCGAGCATTATCTTCTTGAACACCCCCGCCCGGTCAGCAGTGACGGCAAGGCTCGCAAGAAAGCCTGTGAAGCGATAGGCAAGTGCGTCGCGACCATCGAGGCGTCACTCAAGACGGCCCGCGATCAAGTGGAGAGCATCACGGACTTGGTTCGTGAGCTTCCGTCCGATCAGCGCGGCAGCGACCTTTTAGAGGCATACAACAATCTGATGGCGCAGCCTTACACGCCGGCAGATATCCGCGAGGATCGGACCAAGTTTTTGTAAGGCAATCCTGTCGCAATGGGTCGGCGCTGTAGCTGGCGGCAGGAAGTGCTCATCATTGCATGCGCGCCAACGTGCTTTCCTCAAGGTCAGCGGGCCACGGGTCGGCTGTGTGGTGTCTCGGCACCTTATCGAGACAGAATCATCCGCTGTCCTTGAGCGCCTAAAGCCGCCAGCCAGTGCGTCCGGTGGCCCATTCATGCGAATCTTGAGCGCCGCTCGGCGACAGAAGTTGCACCCTTCGGCTCGCCGCTTTTCGGTAGCCATTGGCTATCTATCAACATGTTATCTCGTCCGAGTACCCAGGCATCGGTCTTGCTCGTCTGTTAGACAGTACAACAGCGAATGGAGAAAAACGATGGCACAGCCTTTGACTCAACAGATCCTGCAGGGCGAGACGCGCGTATTTCGCGGCAGCGGTGGGATCAGCCAGGAGAATGGTGGCTATGGTTTCCGCCCGGCATTTCTCGACACCCTGACCGACAGCATCCACCTGTCACGTTTTGCCGATGGTCGGCCGGCGCCCTTCCACTGCATCGACGGGCTGCCCGAAGCGCTGGTGCTCGAGCGCGATCGCAACGGCCGGATCGTGGCCGTCAAGCCGTCTGTCATCGCTGGCTTCGTTCGCGACGGACGCTTCTACACGCGGGATGAGGCTGCGGCGTGCGTCTCGACTTGCCACTGAACGAACCAGCGCCGGCGCACAACGGCACGAGGCAGCGTTGGGCGGTTGTGGCAACCGAGCGGCCGGGCGATCGGCCTGACCGAGTAACCGGCTGTTGGTTTGGTTCGGCTGCCCAACGGTTTGTCTTCGCCGGTGGGGTACCTCGGTTCCGCAGGTCGGTTTGAGCTACAAATCCTTCAATAGCGCCGCGAGTTCGGGATCCATTGTCTCCTCCGGCGAAGTAGCGGCTGTGCCGGCCGATTCCAGTTCGGCCAACAAGGCATCGAGATCGGTATCGCCGGATTGGACCGCGCCGTCTTCGGAAGCAGCCACTGGCGCAGACTCGCCCAGAGCCATCAGCGTTGACTTCTGTGCCAGGCAGTTCTCGCTCTGCGGGCCAAAAGCAGCCTCGTTGGTCGATTCGTTCGGCTCGCCCGCGGCCATATCGGTCGTGTCCTCCTCGTCGCTGATCGGCGCGATCGGGGCCGCTGGATTCGCCTTCGGCTTCTCGAACGGTGTCCAAGGTCCGGCCAGATCATTTCCTGCGAGTGATCGGAAACCGGCGAGCCGCACTTCCGGCCGATTCTTGATCGCGAGCACCGGGATGAGATTCTGCTGGCTCACGTGAGTGGACTTTCGTTCGGTCAGCAGCCGCTCGGTGCAGGGTAGGGCAATCTGGTCGCCGTCGCTGTCGACATAGAAAAAGCAGGGCAACTCGTCCACGCTCAGGATGCGACCCAACTGCAACCGATGGCCCTGCCGCTGGAACTCCTCGGCGAGCAGCACTGCAGCGAGGATGGCCGAGTTGCCCCAGAGCAACGCCTTCAAGCCGACATGCGCATCGAATTCCTCGAACGCGAACGACTCGATCGGTTCGGTCCTGCTCCCATAGGGCGTGCGCAGCAGGAAGCGCGGCACTGTCAGGGCGACGAAGCTGGCCTCGGGAAGCGCCCGCAGCGCGTCCCAGGCGCGGGTCACCAGCGGATGCAGATCCTCGATGCGGGTGCTCATGCAGTCCGGCCCGATGGCGGCGATGAACGGTGCTCGCGCCGCGGCGGCGATGCGTGCCATACGCCCCAGCAGTTCGGCGTGCGGCGGCGTCATTTCAAAGGTGAAGTTTCCGATCAGAGCCGACAGCGGACTTTGCAGCGCATCCAGCGCCGGCTGTTCGACGAGCAGCCGATACAAGCCGGTATCTTCCATCGCGTCGGTTGCGCTCAGATCGGCCGCGAGCTCTTCGGCGCTTATGTCATAGAGCACGATCTGCAGCCGCGTGCCGGTCTCGACGCGGCGCACCAGAAGATCGAGCGCACGCCAGGCCGCCTCCAGCGCCTGGAAATCCGGATGATGGAGCACGTCGCGCATCGTCGCGGACAACGCCCGGTCGACGGCGGCCGTTAAACGCTCACTATCGGGATCCTCCGCCTCGACCCAGTATGGGGCCACGGCCCGGCGCACCAGCTCGTCAACGGCAGTGGTGGCGCCGTGGGCTACCGCCGGTCGGCCGATCAGCCGTGCGAAGTCGGACAGCTTCGCATCCACGCGAATCGCGCTCCCGCGCTCCCGCTTGCCGCGCGGCGGCTCGGGCGGGGCGTGTGGCACACCGAGCGATGCCGATAGTTCGCGCGCCGCCGCCCTGGAGGTTTTCGGGTTTTCGAGGCGAAGGCGCAACGCAGAGAGTTCCGAAAACACGTCCACGGTTTCGTACAGCGCGTCGGGATGCAGGTCTTCGAGCGAGCGCGGCTCGATCGCTATGCCAGCGCCATCGTCCCCGACGGGCAAATGGAGGACCGCACCGAAGCAGCGGATGACGGCATCGATATTGTCGGTATCGAGCTTGATCGGCTTGCGTTGCGCAAGCTCGGCGCCCGTCTCCAGCACGCCGCGATTGGCGCGGCCGGAGAAATCGCCCAGCACGGCGATGCGAAACGCGCCGGTGCCGTCTGCCGCGTGCCGCAGCAGACTCGTCGGGAGGCTGCCGAAGTTGAATTCGTAACGCATTCTGGATAACTCCTTCGCAACAAGGGTGGCCGGGGGGCTAGAACTTCTTCGGGCAGCGAAAGCGCTCGATCGCGTCCTGCTGGAACGGATTGGCGACGCTCGCCGCACGGATCTCGTATTGGGCGCTGTGGCTTTCCGTGCGGAAGGTCGCGACCAGCCGGTCCGCGGTCACCTTGTCTATCTTTGCTTCATCGAGCAGGCGGAACAGCGCCCATGGTCCCTCCTTGGTGCGGCTTTCCGTCTTGCCCTCCACACCTTCGAACGTCGCGCTGACTTCGAGCGCGCCGCTCGGCGCGGGCCAGCGCGCGCTTTGCAATGGCTGGGCGTTGTGCTGGTAAGCGAACTTCTGGCCGCCAATGTCCAGCGTGAACTGCTTGGCCGCCTTGTCCAGCAAGATCGGCTTGAGTCCGAATTCCACCGCCGGCACTTGTGCGCCGTCTCTGAAATAGGCGTCGCGTATCGTCGCTGCAATCTCGATCTGGTGCAGCGCCTCGTTTGATGCGCCGATGTCGATCTCTCCCGCAGTACGCCATTTCCATGGTCTGGCGGTTGTGTCGATCAACGGCTTGAGGTTGTCCTTGACGAATGCATCGATGAGCCCGCCCGGCGCGAACAGTCTGCCGAAGTCCTTCGGCGTGGCCTCCGCGCTGCTGAGCTTGTCGATCGGGTAGCGACTGGCGACGGCCTCGTTGCAAAACGGCAGCACTTCTGCGCTCCAGGCCGCGTTGATCTTTTCCAGCAGCGTCTTCTTGTCCTCGGCGCGTTTCTTCTGCGCCGCGTCCTTCTGCTTCTTGTCAGCACTCTGGGCGGCGTTACCGGCGAGCTGCAACAGCCAGTCTTTCACCGGCTGCGGCTGAGCGACTGCGAGCTCCCGTATGTGGCGGGCGGCAACGCCGTCCTCCTTGTTGGCCGAATTGCTCGGTTCGGTTGCGCTGGCGCTGTCAAGCTCGGCATAGAGCTTGGCGAGCTGGTCGATGATGGCGTCGATCGGCGCCGCCCCGCCCTTGTCCACCCGGATCAGGGCGGCGAGGTCGGCGAATTTGCTCTCGACCTCCGCGCCGGGAACGAGCGCCAGTCGCTCGGCTTTCGGCGAGCCGCCATTCGAGCCGAGCAGGCCGGATAGTTCCTGCTTGGCCTTTTGCAGTGGTCCCTCGAGCTTGTCGGCGAGTTTGCCTGCCGCTCCGGGAAGTTGAGTGAGGGCCGTGTTCTGGTTGACCGCTTGCAAGACTGTGCGCAGCGCCGAGTTGCGCCCAGACACCAGTGCCAGCACTTCGAGCCCGTGCGCCGGGCTTTGGAAGCTCGCCACCTGCAGGTCCATCAGCAGCCCCTGCCACAACTGGACGTAGTCGGCGAAGTACAGCGCGTTCACTTCTTCGTTCAGTCGTGCCAGCTCGATCGCGCTCAATTGGCTTCGGTCGTTGTCTACGACCCAGCTTTCGCTACGCATGGTTTCTGCGAGACGCTTGCTCCGAGGCAGAAAGACCTCGTAGTAGCCGCGGTAGGTGTACAGCCCCGGAACCCTCCGCTCGTGCGCGACGCCGTTCCTGCTGGTAAACACCTTGACTCCCGCCGGGCCGAGCAGGTCGCGCAGCAGCAAGGCATTGTCATCGGCGGCAAGCGCGTCACGGCGCAGACGGCCATACACGAGCTGCGCCAAGGGCAACCGATTCAGTCCCAGCCGCGTCTCCTTGATCAGTTCCTGGTCAAGCGAGACCGGCTCGATGCCGCCCGAGAGCATTGCGTCCAGATGCGCCGACAGGCGCTTGGCCTTCTCCGGTTCCCGCGCGAAGTCCCGATCCCAGTCGATTTGCATCCAGGCTTCGAGGAACGCGGGTTCGAGATGCTGGGGCTGGGCGAGCATGACATAGGCCTTGAGTGCTGCGTATTGGCGATCGGTGTCACGCCCGGCGAGGCGCAGGTGCTCTGCGATGCGGGTCGCGACGCGCGGCGCGAAGACGCGGTTCAGCTCGCGCAGATACGCCTGGCCTGCGGCCATGCCGAGTCGGTCGCCCTGATAGATGCCAAATTCCCAGAACGCTCGCCGCGCGGCCGCATCGTCGCGGTAGACGTCGGTGATGGCGCGCAGCGCATCCAGCCGCGGCAGCAATTCGTCGAAAGTCGCGCCCGGCGATAGCGGCTTCTTGGCCAGCGCTTCGTAGGCGTCGGCGCGCTCCTGCACGCGTCCGATTGCGGTCTGGTTGCGCGCATAAGACGCCGCCCAGGCGGCGACGGTGGCGACGATCGTGCATGCGGCCGTGCCGTAGACGAAGGCGTGCAGCCACATCCGGCGCCGCTCAAGCCTTCGGTTGGTGCCGACCAGCTCGGCTTCTGGGAAGATCACCCGTTGCAGCAGATCGGAGATGAAGTAGCTGCGCCCCGCGCCATTGGCGGTCAGTCTGCGGCTGTCGAGCCCGCAGGTGCGGGCAATCGAGCCCATCAGGCGATCGATGGGCGTGCCTTCCTGCGTGCCGCTGGTGAAATAGACTCCGCGTACCCAGGGACGGTCGTCATAGCGCGTGGCATGCGCGATCTCCTCGACAAAGCCGACGATGGATTCCTTAAGTGTGGCGAGTTGCTGCGGGAATCCGTAGAGCACGCCGCGACGCCCTGAATCGCCCTCCTGGTGCAGGCGGGAGAGTAGCCGGCCGTTGAGCCTGCCGATCAGTGCTTCGTATTCGCGCGCGAAGGCCGTGCCGGGATCGGCCTCGTCTGGCTCGAACGTTGTTCCCCAGACCTGGCCGCGCTCTTCCTTGGTGAGGTCGTCGAAGAAGTCGGTGAACCCCGCCACCAGATCGCTCTTGGTAAACATCAGGTAGACCGGGAAGCGAAGCCCGAGGGAGATGTTGATCTCCTGGATGCGCTGCCTTATCGCGCGGACATGCAGTTCGCGCTCCGCCGAATCCTGTGTGATGACATCGGCGAGGCTGATTGCGACCAGCACGCCATTGATAGGCCTGCGCCGCCGGTACCGCTTGAGCAGTGCGAGAAATGCGCCCCAGGCGGCGCTGTCGACAGCTTCGTCGCTGTCCTGAGTGACGTAGCGGCCGGCGGTGTCGAGCAACACAGCCTCATCGGCGAACCACCAATCGCAGTTGCGCGTGCCGCCCACGCCGCGCAATGGGCTCGTCCCGAATCGCTCTGCGAGGGGGAAGCGCAGTCCGGAGTTCGCCAGCACTGTGGTCTTCCCGGCGCCAGGCGGGCCGATGATGACGTACCACGGAAGCTCGTACAGATTCGTCGCGCCGCTCTTGCGGGAACTGCGGAGCACGTCGACGGCTTCGCGGAAGCGCTCCTCCAGGATCCCGACTTGTTCGTGCAGAGGCTTGGTCGCATCGTATTGGTCGGAGCTGATGGCCTTTGACTCGGTGGCGGCGCCGATGCCTCGTGCGATCTGTTCGTCGGTCTTCTTGGCGACCAGCGCGCGGCGCAGTACGACCAATGTCCAAGTCATCACGAATACCAGTATGACGACGAGCCGGGCGATTTCGCCATCGAGCACCGCGCGGCCGCCTATCGCGAGCAGCGGTCCGCCGAACCAGACAAGCGCAGCCGCGGCCGTCAGACCCAGCAGTGACAGGAACAGACGCTTCTTGGTCATGACGGTTCCTTCGTGGTCAAGGCGGCTTGTGCGGTGCCCGGGCGCGGCGTCGGGCTCGTTTGGCGAGCATTGAGCAAGGTGACCTCGACACGCCGGTTGCGCGCGCGCTGCTCCGGCGTATCGTTTGCCGCCTTTGGTTCGGTTTCGCCGCGGCCTTCGGTTTTGAGGCGTCCGGCATTGCTCAATCGCGCGGCAAGAAGCGCCGACACCGATTCGGCACGCGCTTGTGACAAATGCCAGTTGGTTGGGAAGCGCACGCCGCGGCTTCCTGCTATCGGTTGGTTGTCTGTGTGGCCCGTAACCAGTACCGGACCGGAGAACTGATTGAGAGCATCGCCGATACGCTGCAGCAATGCCTGCCGCGACGCATCGATCTCCGCACTGCCGGAGGCGAACAAGCCATCGCCGCGGATCTCGACGGTGCTGCCGCGCGTCTGTTCGATGACGTCAATTGCGCCCGCGCGAATGTCCTGTGCCAACACCTCGCGCAACGTCAGCGTGCGCTCCACCGGCGCCACGGTGACGCTGAGCCGCGCGTCCTGGCCGATCCTTGCGATCTGCCGATAGACCGGCTCCGAACTGCGCGCCAGATTCCACATGAACCCGACATAAGCAGCCAGCAGAACGGCGGCGCTCAGGGAGCCCACAGCCCACAAGGGCACCAGGCGTGCGAGTCGGTTGCGTCGGTCCTCCACGCCTTGCCAGCGTGGCGATAGCGCCCGCTCGAATTCGCCGCGCGCGCCACGGATGGTCAGGAACAGGTTGTCGGCGACCGACTTGAGGGCCGCATGCCCGCGGTCGAGCACGCGGTACTTCCCTTCCAGGCCAAGCGCGATGCACAGATACAAGAAGTCGAGCAAGTGAAGGTGGCGAGCCGGCTCCCTGATGACCCGTTCGAGCATGAGAAAGAACTTTTCTCCGCCCCAGGTCTCGTCGTGGAACTGGCTCAGCAAGCTGTGCTGGCTCCACAAACTTTCGGCTCCCCAAGGTGTGGTGAGCGCGATTTCGTCGAGCAGGGTGCACAGCGCGTATCGCGCGGAGACCACCTGCTCGTTGGGCACGGCGGCGGCGCGTGCCCGCTGGTCGAACGCCGCTACCTTTCGTTCCAGGTGAGCGCGCAGGCCTTCCACGTCCGGGTGGACGACTGTGCTGCGCAGGCGTCCGGTGAGCGAGAAAAGCTCCGTCGCGGCGTCCACCAGCGGGTTGATTCCGGAGCCGCGGATGTCAAGAGGCGGCAACTCGGTCTGCATCGATTGGACGACCGGCGTTGCGGCGTCTCTGGCCGTTGAGCGGCCCGTCGGGCGGGGAATGATGAGAGTGGGGTTCAGCCCGTCGTTGTCGTGGGGTTGGGTGGCCGGCTGCGGTTTCGTGCCGGCGTTCTGCGGTTCGTCCTTCTTGGCGCGGTTCTTCAGACCCATGAGATCGGCTCCGGAGTCCTTCACCTTCTTCACCTTGTTGATATGACCTTTCAGCTTGGCGCGCATCGCGATGCGCCGGTACATCGCCTGACGCATTCGGTCGGACAATGTCCCTGCCCAGCCGAAACCTGGCAGGCGGTTCAGCGCAATCAGAAAACCGATCAGCTTGTCGAACATAGTCAGTTACCTTTCATGTCGGATACGCCGTGCGCGAGTCCATACGGATCAGCCGCGCACCGCCCAGAACTCCATCTCCAGCCCAGGGAACTCGCCGCTGACATGAATCGCGAAACCGCCCGACGTGCGCAGCCCGGCCCAGAACTCGCTCGCGCGATCCAATTCGAAATAGACGAACCCCGTGTGGTACGGAAGCTGCCGTGGCGCGACGGCCAGCGGGCGGACTGGTATGCCAGGGAGTTGGACGTTGACCAGTTGGCGAATCTGTTCGACTGGGCCGATTTTGACCTGCGCCGGAAAGCGCCGCCGCAGCTCTTCCGTCGGCATGCGTGTGCGCACGGCGAGCACGAAGCTGCTCCCTTCGAGCAGCGTTCGGTCGGCGATCTGGCTCACTCGAATGCCATACTTTCGCTCCTCCAGCGGCAGCGGTACGGCGTTCTGCTCGAGCACCATGCTCAGGGAGCGGCGCAACTCGGTCATGACGGCACGAAATCCGGGCTGGGGATCGTCATGACGATACGGCGGAAACTGCGGCGGGCGCTTGTTCGGATGCGTGAAGGTGGCCAGTTCGCCCGCCAGTTCCAGCGCAACTGCATAGAACTCGCGCGGATGCAGGCTGCCCGCGCTGGCCAGATGGGCGATCAAGGGCTCGTAGCGATTGACCACCTGGAGCAGCATGAAATCGGCGACCTCGCTCATTCCGCCGCGGCCCGCCGCACTGACGCGTTCGGCGAGCGCCTCGGCGCGCTGGTGCAGCAGGCCCTGCAGTTCCCTGATGAAGTTGAACAGCGGCGGCGCTGCCCTGCAGTCCAATGTTGCCGGAAGATAGCCGTCGTCCAGTACCACGCTCTTGTCGTCGCGACACTCGATGACGCGCGCTATGCCCAGGGGCAGCAGTTCGCTGTGTCGGTCGCGCTCGAAGACCAGCTTGAGGTTGTGCCGGGCGACCTGGATCGTTGCCGCCTCGGTCCCCGCAGTATGGGTGTCCACCGCCTCGAACTCGCGCACCGCGCAGCGTGCGTGCGCCTCGGCAGTGGGACCGGCATTCACTTCCATCGCGCTGAAGCGGCGGACCGGCAGCCCGAGCTGAACCACCATGTCGCGTACTTCGCCTTCGATGTCGATCGGCGCCGGCGCATCGTCGTCGTCCGGGATGTTGAACGGTGTGCCGTCGGGGAAGACGCCCTGCGCCTGCGCGATGGCAAGCTTGCCCAGGCTCAGCAGGGGCTCGTCGAACTTGAGCGTCTTGAAGCCCCACGGGTGGCTGTGCAGTACGTTGCAGCGCCGCTCGACCAGATTCTCCACATAGCGGACATGCTGCTGCAAGTGCACCGGCCGCAGGAACATGCCTTCCGACCAGACGACCTTGTTATTCCACGCCATGGCGGATCTCCCTTGCGTGCGCGGCGCTTGCACCCGTCAGCTTGCGATCCTGATCCTCGTATGCCGAAGCGAAAGGCCGGCCGAAGAGCTCATGGAATCTTTCATGCGCGGCCTTGGTTGTCTCGTCGAAGCGCGCGCAATACATGTCCCAGAACACTGCCTTTTTGTTGGTCCACGGACCGGGCGCTTTCTGGCGCATGCTGACCTCCTCCATGCGTTTTGGATCGAAGAACTCCACCAGGCTGTCCAGGCTCGAGCGCACGCCAGCGACCAGCGCCAGTTGATGGCTCTTGAGATCCTGCACGCCCTCGCGGATAGCCTCGACGGCGGACAGGTAGGCCTTGCCGCGATCGAGCAGCAATGTCTCCATGACCTCGGTAACCCCGCCCGCGGAGAATTTCAGTGGGTTGTTATCCTTGGGCGCGATCAAGGTCAGCGGCACGTGGAATCCGGCCTTCAACGTCGCTCGCGCGAGCAGCAATTCGCGCACGCCGGCGAGGGCTTCGCGAAGCAGGCGGCCCGCCAGATCAAGCGTGCGCGCCGGATCGAGCTTGTCCGCGAGGGCACTATCGAGCCCTGCGCCTTCGAGGAGGATGCGCAGCGCGGCCTCTTGGCTGGGCGGCGGGCTCGCTTTGGGCGCCCCAGTTCCGTTTGTCGCCAAAGACGAACTGGTATCCCCCGCCGACTGGATGTTTTGCGTGGCACCAGCGCTCGCTGCGCACGACAGTGCGGAAAGCGAATCGAGCGCCGGCGTCTCGTGGCGCTGCCAGTCTTCGGGTACGAGTTCCACCGGCGCGGGGGCTCGGAAGTGGCTTGACATGATGGGCGCATCATCGCGCTGGGCAGCGTTGGGCACTGCAACGCAATCGGGGCGTCGGTCATCGCAGATCAGGCCGGATGGAACCTCGGCTTCGTCCAACAGCAGCAAGGGATCGCGCGCCTCGCTTGCGCCTGAATCAAGCCCCTGGAAGCTCCTCGCCTCGGCTGGGGCATGTGTGCCAACGGTGCCGGTTCGGTGCGCGCCGTTGTGCTTGACGTTCGATGTCGGCGTGATTTCGTGTGCGTCGCGAAACGAAGCGGCCACCGGCATGGCGCCAGCGCGGAGCAGATCGAGCGGATCCGCTGCCGCGACGATTCGGTCGGCAGCGAGGGGCGCGCGCGACTCGCGTGCGCCGGGCGCCGCGGCCTGATCGACAGAGCACGCCGCGCGGATCGGTTGGGTGACCGTGACCACGATCTCGTAGTCGCCGATGCCCATCCGGTCGCCATCGTTCAAATGGGCGGTGCGCAGCCTGCCGAGCGGCTCGTCGTCGCCGTTCAAGAACACGCCGTTGCTGCTCGTATCCACCAGGCGAAACTTGCCCTCATCGCAGTACAAGGCAGCATGACGGCTGGAGATGTGGTTCGTCGGGTCCGGCAGAATCCAATCGTTGCCTTGCGCACGGCCGATGGTGCCGCCGCGCGCGTCGAACACTCTGAAGGAATTCTCGGGCGCAAGCGGTTGTGCGCACTTGGTGATGCGCAGGGTAATGGAAGGGGTTGCCAAGGGCATAGTTCTGTCCTCATCTATCCGGGGCTTCATGCGTTACGGCTTGCGCCGTGGTCAGTTCAGCGACCTGTCGCCGGCTCACGGCGCGTGCCGTGCGCATGGACCCAATCGCAAGCGCCATGCCATTTCGCATTGGCAGTCCGAGACACGTCTGGCATCAATGGGTTAGAGCCCAGATCCCTGGCGTTTGGCTGTTCAAGAGGTATGCGACGAAGCTTGCCGCTTCCACGGTTTTGCGCGGGCGCAAGTCAACATCCGTCGCAGCCTGATCTGGTCCCCAAAAAACGGACGCCACGAGGCATGGTAATTTGACCTTGTGGAGGTAGGAAATGAAGACAGGATCGGATCGGAAATACACGCCTGAATTTCGGGCGGCGGCGGTCAAGCAGGTGATGGACGGTGGTCGCAGCGTGCCGGCGGTGGCCCGTTCGCTGGAGATGTCGCCAAAGACGCTTGCGAACTGGGTGGGGCGTGCGCGCAAAGGCCAGGTGCTCGTGAAGCGGGAGCAGGTTCGGCCGGTGACGGAGCTGGAAGCGGAGGTGGGCCGATTGCGGCAAGAGAATGCCAGGCTGCGCCTGGAAAAGGAGATACTAAAAAAGCGGCGGCGTACTTTTGCCAAGGAGTCGATGTGAGGTACGCCTGGATAGAAGCGAATATCGACTCCTATTCGGTCACGATGATGTGCGATCTGCTGTCGGTCTCACGCAGCGGCTTGCACGATGCGCGCCGGCGCGGGCCATCGGCACGCGCGCTCGAGGAGGCGCAGATCGTGACCCGGATTCGCCGCGCACAGCTCAAGCATCGAGGCCGATACGGTCGTCGGCGCATGACCACGGAACTGGTCGAAGAGCCGGCCGGCCGGTCAATCACAAGCGCATTGGACGGATCATGCGAACGCATGATCTTGCCAGTCGCAAGCGTCGTCGGTTTCGCGTGGTGACCACCGACTCGAAGCACGCTCACCCGGTGGCGCCGAATGTGCTTGGACGCGATTTTGCGGCCACTGCGCCGAATCAGAAATGGCTGGCCGACCTGACCTATGTCCCGACCGATGAGGGCTGGTTGTACCTGGCCTTGGTGCTGGACCTGTTTGGCCGCAAGATCGTTGGCTGGGCGATGAGCGATACGATGCCCCAGGAACTGACCGCGGCAGCCTTGTGGGTGGCACTGGGGTGGCGCGATCCGCAGCCCGGCCTGATGCATCACTCGGATCGCGGTTCGCAATATGCCGCCCGCCACTACCGCAAGGTGCTCGAGGCGCGCGGCATCACGGTCTCCATGAGCCGCAAGGGCGACTGCTGGGACAATGCACCGATGGAGTCGGCCAATGGTACGCTGAAGGTCGAATGCGTCCATGGGGAGCATTTCCGACCCGCGCCGAGGCCCAGCAGGCGATCGTCGAGTACATCGGCTACTACAATACGCTGCGCAGACACTCGTCGTTGGGAAACGTCTCACCGGCTGAATTCGAGCGGCGCTGGCATGCCAGCGCAATCTCACTCGGCCAAAGAGTATCGCCGTGAGCAACCACGCGTTATCCACCGCCGGCCGGTTTCCGGTTCGTCGCAAGCGACCGAACCGGCCGGCCGTGGATAACGCTTCTCGCTTCGTGGCGTCCGCCGAATGGGGACCGGTTCAGCCTGATTCGCGGCCGACGGCGCATTGGCCCTCGAAGCCCTTGATCGTGCAGCCGGTACTTGAAGGCCATTCCGTTCGCACGCTTGCCGATAAATGTCGTCGCCCGGCTGTGCCCACCTTTGAGACCTGAGCGTTGTCGGGAACGACGGTGTTTGTCTCGGCGATAACGCCCCACTAAGGACGGCGGCACAGGCAGATTGGCAACTACGCGAAGCTGTCAGTGGGTCCGGTATGCGCTAAAAGCCGCGTAGGCCCGTTGCTATTACAAGCTTAGCGACGGCCTTTTGAAGGTTAGTGCGACCGGAATGGGTCGCGAAAAGCCATTCATCCTAAGAACCTGAGTTGCCGGTATGCCAAACCGTGTAAAGGTCGGCAAACTATGGGTTTGGGGCGAAATTGAGGAGTCACCCGATGGGTGAATCGAAGCTGAAGCTGGCTAAGCGCGAAGAAATGCTGTTGTCGTGCGCGGGGGTGCAGACGATGGCAGGTCGGGTGCAGGTGCGATGGGAGTCGGAAAGCGCGGCCACGCCGATGGGACAATTGGCCTACTTCATCGAGTTTCTCAACCTGACTGGACTGTGGCGTCGTTGGCTGGAAAGCGCCCCGCTGAGCTACGCCAGTCCCAATGCGCCCTCGAAGGCGGAGGTGCTGGGCACTTGGCTGCTCTCGGTGTTGTCGGGCCACCGACGCTACGCCCACGTGACCGGGATCCGCTGCGACGGGGTCAATCCGGGGCTCTTGGGCATGGACAAAGTCATCTCCGAAGACGCTTTGCGCAATGCCCTGAAGCGCATCCCGCAAGGCCCGGGGTGCGCCTGGCTGGACGGGCATTTGTCGGACAGTGTCAGCGCGCTGCTCAACGCCGCCTGGATTCTGGACATCGACAGCACGATCAAGCAGAACGTCAAGCGTCACATTGTCAGTATGTTCCGTCAATCGGGCTGGACGGATGCCGGCCAGGGTTGGGAGGGCAAGGATGGGGCGCTTGCACTCAAGGGCTGGGAGAAGAATCGTCGCGTCGTCGTGCTGCGCCGGCCGCTGACGGGCGAGATCGTGGTGGCCGGTGAGGATGACGGTCAGCAGTTGCTGGCCTTCGTGCAAGCCGACCGCAAGGCAGGCAAGGGCATCACGGGCTATGAGTACGCGGTGCTGGTGACCAACACCGACTACGAGATTGTCAGTCTGGGTCAGCTCTACCGGGATCGGGCGGATGCCGAGAACGCCTTCGACGAACTCAAGAACCAGTGGGGCTGGGGTGGCTTTACCACGCACGACCTGCATCGCTGCCAGTTGGCCGCCCGGGCCGTGGCGCTGATCTACAACTGGTGGAGCCTGTTCGTTCGCTTGGCCAATCCCCAAGCCCGCCGCGAGGCCATCACCAGTCGGCCGTGGCTGATGTCCTCGGTGGGGCGCCGGACCGAACATGGCGGGCAGACGACGATCACACTGACCGGTTTGCACGCGCATTTCGAGAAGGCGCGGGCAGCGCTGATGCGTGTTTCCGCCATGCTTCAGGGCTGGGTGGCTCGTGCTGCGGAGCAGTTGCATCCAACCACCGTCTGGAACCTCGTCTGCGAGCATCTCAAATGCCTGCTCGCCGGGGTCGGACCGCCTCGCGCCCAGCGGCTTCTCGAAAATCATGCAAACGGAATCGGCTAACTGAGGTTTTTAGGTTCATTGGCGCAGATGCGATTGCCCGGCAGACACGATTGCTCACGTTCTGCCGCCTCGCGGCACAGATGGCCTGGAAGCCGCGCCGAATGGCGATCTTGCGGGTGCCACCCCGCAAAGCGCCTGTTCATGCGGTGTTTCGGGATGGTGTGCCGGAGAAGACCGCAGGGCGCGCCTTGCAGGCGTGTCTGATGTCGCAGATCAACCCCGCGTGTTCGATTCCCTCGGAAACTCGTCGAGATCGACGCGCGGCGCCGGTTTCCAGCCTTTCTTGCGCTGCTCGACGACGACGTTGGTGAAGATGCCGCCGCGCACGTACCACTTGGCGGTCAGGCGCATGAAGCGCGGTCTGGCGGCGGCGACCAGATCGTCGAGGATGCGGTTGGTCACCGCCTCGTGGAAGGCGCCCTCGTTGCGGTACGACCAGATGTAGAGTTTCAGGGCCTTGAGTTCGAGGCAGGTCTGGTCGGGGATGTAGTCGAGTACAAGGGTGGCGAAATCGGGCTGGCCGGTGAGCGGGCACAGGCAGGTGAATTCCGGGATCTGCAGGTGAATGCGGTAATCGCGCGCCGGTTGTGGATTGGCGAAGGTGGCGAGTTTCCGGGTCGCTTTGGTGGTCATCGGGGCGGTCGCGGCGCAATGCCGCGCGGGTCTGATCGGGGAGGGTCGAAGCGACAAAGTGGTATTATACGGCCCCAGCAAGCGGCCCATCGGCGACCGCCGCCGCATCGGCGCCCGCACCCGCGGGTGCCACGCAACCCCATGATTCAACTACAATAACGTGCGCCTGACCAAGTTAAAGCTCGCCGGGTTCAAGACCTTTGTCGATCCGACTTCCGTGCATATGCCCGGTCAGCTGGTCGGCGTGGTCGGCCCCAACGGCTGCGGCAAGTCGAACGTGATCGACGCGGTGCGCTGGGTGCTCGGCGAATCCAAGGCTGGCGCGCTGCGCGGCGAATCGATGCAGGACGTGATCTTCAACGGCTCGGGCACGCGCAAGCCGGTCGGCCGGGCCAGCGTCGAAATGGTGTTCGACAACGCGCTCGGCCGGGCCGCCGGTCAGTGGTCGCAGTACGCCGAAATCTCGGTCAAGCGGGTGCTCGACCGTAGCGGCGAATCGAGTTACTACATCAACAACCTGCACGTGCGCCGGCGCGATGTGATCGACCTGTTCCTCGGCACCGGCCTGGGACCGCGCGCCTACGCGATCATCGAGCAGGGCATGATCTCGCGCATCATCGAGGCCAAGCCCGAAGAACTGCGCATGTTCCTGGAAGAGGCGGCCGGCGTCACCAAGTACAAGGACCGCCGGCGCGAGACCGAGAACCGCCTTTCCGATGCGCGCGACAATCTGTCGCGGGTCGAAGACATCCGCAACGAACTCGGCGCCCAGATCGAGCGCCTGCAGGCGCAGGCCGAGGTGGCGCAGCGCTACCGCGCGCTGTTCGGCGAACTCACCGTCAAGCAGCATGTGCTGTGGCTGATCAAACGCAACGAGGCCGCGGCCGAGCAGGAGCGGCTGGCGCAGGCGGTGACCGATGCAGTCAACCAGATCGAAGCCGAAACCGCGCGCCTGCGCGATACCGAAGCGCGGCTGGAGCAGGCGCGCGCCGATCACTTTGCCGCCTCCGATGCCGTGCATCTGGCGCAAAACGAGATGTTCGCCGCCAACGCCGAGGTCGCGCGTTGCGAGAGCGAACTGGCGCACCAGCGCGAATCGCGCGCCCGGCTGGAAGCCCGGCTCGCGCAGCTCGATGGCGACGAGAAAAACTGGACCGGGCAGCGCGAGGCCGCAATCCGCGACCAGACCCGCTGGGAGGAACTGGCCGAGAACGCGCGTTTGCGCGTCGAGGCCGCCGGCGCCCGCCATTCGGAGGCGCAGGCGCGCCTGCCGGCCGCCGAACAGGCGCTGCGCGACGCCGAAGCGACCGTCAACGCGGTGCGGCGCGACCTGAATCAGGCCGAGCAGCAGATTCGCGTCGAAGACGCGCACCGCCAGAGCGCGCAGCGCAGCCTGGAGGCCCTGGCCCAGCGGCGCGGCCGCATCGAGGAAGATCGCGCCGCGCTGGCCGCGCCCGATACCAGCGCGCTGGCCCAGCTCGAAGCGAAAATCGACGCGCTCAACGACGCGGTCGCCGACAAGCAGGCCAGCACCGCCGATCTGCAATACCGCCTGCCGCAGGCCCAGCAGGCGCATCGCGCGGCGCTCGAGGCCGAGCGGCGGGCCGCGCAGGCGATGACCGAAGCCCGCGCCCGGCACGACGCGCTGCAGCAACTGCAGCAGAAGGTGCAGGAATCCGTCCAGCTCGGCAACTGGCTGCGCCGCCACGGGTTGGCGACGGCCGAGCCGCTGTGGCGGGTGGTGGATGTGGATGCCGGCTGGGAAACCGCGCTCGAAGCCGTGCTGCGCGAGCGGCTCGGCGCACTGGCGCTCGGCGACGCGGCGCGCGCGATCGAATTGGCGGGCGATCCGCCGCCGGCCGGCGCCGCCTTCGTGCTCGATGGCGCGCTTGCGCCCGATTCGCTGTCCGCGCCCGCCCATGGCGAGCCGCTGATCGCGCGGCTGCATTGCAGCGATCCGATGTGGTCGCGCGTGCTGGTGGCCTGGCTGCGCGGCGTCTACGCGGTTGACGATCTGCGCGCCAGCATCGCGCGTCGCGGCGATCTGCCGTCCGGCGGCCTGTACGTCGATCGCGACGGCCACATGGTCGATGCGCAGTCGCTGGTGTTCTACGCGCCCGATGCGCGAACCCACGGCGTGATCGAGCGCCAGCGCGAAATCAACGAACTGTCCGGGCGGCTGGAAAGCCTGCAGCGGGAAGCCGAACATGCGCACGAGCAGGTGCAGGCGACCGATGCGGAAATCCTCAGCCTGCAGGAGCGTACCGCCGTGGTGCGGCGCGAGCTGAACGATGCGCAACAGAAGGCGCACGAACACCAGGTCGAGGCGTTGAAGCTCACCCAGGCGCGCAGCCGCTACGACGAACGCATCGCGCAGATCGAACGCGATCTGGGCGAGATCGGCGCCAGCGAGCGCCAGGAAGCGTCGCATCTCGAAACGGCCGATGCCGAACTCGCGCGCTCGCGGGAACTGGCCGAGGCGCAGCGCCAGCGTCTCGAGCAGGCCAGCGTGGTGCAGCGCGAAGCCGATGAGCGCCTGCGCGAAGCGCGTGCGCTGGAAACGCGCCTGGCGCGCGAGGCGCAGGAAGCCGGCTTTTCCGAGCGCGAATGCGCGACCAAGCTCGACGATCTGGCGCGTACCCGGCAACTGGCCGCGAGCCAGCTCGAGCGCATCGCGCACGAGCGCGAGGCCGACGAACTCGAACGCGCCACCATCGACGAAACCAGCGTGGCAGCGCAACTGCAGTCGGCACTCGAATTGCGCGCCACGCGCGACGGCCTGCTCGCGTCGCGCCGCGATGCGCTGGAAGGGGCCGCCGCGGCGATGCATGAACTCGAAGCCGTGCGCACGCAGACCGAGCAGGCGCTCGGCCCGCTGCGCGATGCGGTGTCGGACCTGCGGCTCAAGGAACAGGCCGCACAGCTCAACCAGGCGCAGTTCGCCGCCAGGCTGGTCGAAGCCGAAGTGGATGAGGCGGCAGTCGCGCTGAAGCTCGAAAGCGACTTCAAGGACGTGAAGGAACTGACGCTCACGCGCGACATCAACCGCCTCAATCGCGAGGTCGCCGAACTCGGTCCGGTCAACCTCGCCGCGCTCGACGAACTGACCACATCGACCGAGCGCAAGGGCTATCTCGACGCGCAGTCGGAGGATCTCAACACCGCGATCGCCACGCTCGAAGACGCGATCCGCCGCATTGATCGCGAGACGCGCGAGCAGTTGCAGGAAACCTACAATTCGGTCAATCGTCAGTTCGGCGAACTGTTCCCGCAGTTGTTCGGCGGCGGCGAGGCCCGGCTGGTGCTGACCGGCGACGAAATCCTCGATTCCGGCATCCAGGTGATGGCCCATCCGCCGGGCAAGAAGAACACCTCGATCCACCTGTTGTCGGGCGGCGAGAAGGCGCTCACCGCGATCGCGCTGGTGTTCTCGATGTTCCAGTTGAATCCGGCGCCGTTCTGCATGCTCGACGAGGTGGATGCGCCGCTGGACGACAGCAATGCCGAGCGCTTCTGCCGGATGGTCAGGCGCATGTCGGCGAACACCCAGTTCATCTTCATCAGCCACAACAAGATCACCATGGAAATGGCCGAGCAACTGATCGGCGTGACCATGCAGGAGCAGGGCTGCTCGCGGGTGGTCGAGGTGGATATCGAGGAAGCCCTGCGCATGCGCGAGGAAATTGCGGCCTGAGCGCCGCCCCGGGACTATGCCTATCAGCGACTTTCAACTCAGCCTCATCGCGCTCGGTGCCGCCGGCGTGGCCGGTGTGTTTGCCTACAACAAGTGGCAGGAGCGCAAGCATCGAACCCATGCCGAACGGGTGTTCCGCCAGGATCATCCCGATGTGCTGATCGAGCCGCCCGGCGAACGTGCCCCGGCGCCGCCGCCGCGACAGCAAGCCGAAGAAGCGCCGGCCGAGCGCATCGAGCCGGTGATCGGCGCTGCGCCGGTGGAACAGGCTGCGCCCGAGGCGCCGCCGGCTGTGGCGGCTGTGGCTGCCGCAGTTGCCGGGGTTGCCGCCGCTCCGCCGGCTCCGCCCGAGATCGATCCGCGCATCGAATGCGTGGTGCGTTTCGAGGCCGCCGAGCCGGTGGCGGCGAGCGAGTTGTGGTCGGCGCAGCGGCACGTCTTCGAGCTGATCGACAAGCCGATCCGCTGGTTCGCGCTCGATACCGCGCGCGGCAAGTGGCGTCAGCTCGATGCCCACAGCGCCGGGCGCTTCCAGCAGTTCTGCTGCGCGCTGCAGATCGCCGACCGGCGCGGTCCGCTTTCGGGTGGCGAGATGGTGTCGTTCTTCGAGGGGCTGCAGAAGCTCGGCGATCGCTTTCTCGCGGTGGTCGATTACCCGCAGCGCGAAACCGTGCTCGCCGATGCCAATGCGGTAGACGCGTTCTGCGCCGGTGTCGATGCGCAGATCGCGGTCCATGTGGTGGCGGCGCAGGCGCCGTTTGCCGGCAGCACACTGGCCGGCATCGTCGAAAGCGCCGGGCTGCACTTGCGCGGCGACGGCCAGTTTCACGCTGAAGACGGCGAGGGCCGCACGCTGTTTACCGTCGGCAACCTCGAAGCCGCGCTTTTCGCCGCCACGGAAATGCCCAGACTGCAGACCCACGGCGTGACGCTGACGGTCGACGTGCCGCGGGTCGCCGAAGGCGTGCACGCCTTCGACCGCATGATCGCGCTCGCGCTGCGCCTGGCCGAGTCGCTGGGCGGCGAGATCGTCGATGACAACCGCGCCAGGCTGGGCGAACCGGCGCTGCTCAAGATCCGCCAGACTGTCGAGCAATTCCAGCAGCAGATGACGCAGCAAGGCCTGCCGGCCGGCAGCGCGACCGCGCTGCGCCTCTTTTCCTGAGGCCGTTCCGGTCGATGACCGCCACGGCAGAGCAGCAGGGGCGGGCGGCGCAACTGCGCGCCCAAATCGAACAGCATAACCGCGCCTACTACGAACTCGACGCCCCGATAATTCCGGATGCCGAGTACGACCGGCTGTTCCGCGAGCTGCAGGCGCTCGAACAGGCGCACCCCGAACTGCTGACCGCCGATTCGCCGACCCGGCGCGTCGGCGGTGCGCCGCTTGCGCAGTTCGATCCGGTGCGCCATGCGGTGCCGATGCTGTCGATCCGCACCGAGACCGACACCGAAGACAGCGGTGCGCTCGCTTTCGATGCCCGGGTGCGCCGCGAACTCGGTCTGGGCGAAGCCGATCCGCCGCTCGAATACGCGGCCGAACTCAAGTTCGACGGCCTGGCGATCAGTCTGCGCTACGAGAACGGCATGCTGGTTCGCGCGGCAACCCGCGGCGACGGCGAAACCGGCGAAGATGTGACGCAGAACGTGCGCACCGTCGGCTCGATTCCGCTGCGACTGCGCGGTGATGCGCCGGCGGTGCTCGAAGTGCGCGGCGAGATCTACATGCGCCGCGACGACTTCGAGGCCTTCAATGCGCGCGCGCTGGCGGCCGGCGAGAAGCTGCTGGTCAACCCGCGCAATGGCGCCGCCGGCAGCATCCGCCAGCTCGACCCGGCGGTGACGCGCAAGCGCCCGCTCTCGTTCTTTGCCTACGGCGTCGGCGAAATCGACGGCTGGACGCCGCCGCCGACGCACAGCGCGCTGCTCGATGCGCTGCTCGCGTTCGGCCTGCCGGTGTGTGCGGAGCGGGTGGTGGCGCACGGCGCGGATTCGCTGGCGGCGTTTCACCGCGAGGTTGCCCGCCGACGCATGACGTTGCCATTCGACATCGACGGCGTGGTGTACAAGGTTAACAGCCTGGCGCTACAGGCGCGGCTGGGCTTCGTTTCGCGCGAACCGCGCTGGGCGGTGGCGCACAAATATCCGGCGCAGGAAGCGCTGACCGAACTGCTCGACATCGAGATCCAGGTCGGCCGCACCGGCGCGCTGACGCCGGTTGCGCGTCTGGCGCCGGTGTTCGTCGGCGGTGTGACGGTGACCAACGCCACGCTGCACAACGAGGACGAAATCCGCCGCAAGGACTTGCGCATCGGCGACACGGTGATCGTGCGCCGGGCCGGCGACGTGATTCCCGAAGTAGTGGGCGCGGTGGCCGAGCGGCGCAGCGGCAGCGAGCGGGTGTTCGCCATGCCGGAGAAGTGCCCGGTATGCGGATCGCATGCGGTGCGCGGCGCGGACGAGGCGGTCACCCGTTGCAGTGGCGGTTTGTTCTGTGCGGCGCAGCGCAAGCAGGCGCTGCTGCATTTCGCCTCGCGCCGGGCGATGGATATCGAGGGGCTGGGCGACAAGCTGGTCGATCAACTGGTCGACAATGCGGTGGTCGGCACGCCGGCCGACCTTTACAAACTCGGCGTGGCGGCGCTGGCCGCGCTCGATCGCATGGCCGAGAAATCCGCCGCCAACCTGCTCGCGGCGATCGAGGCGAGCAAGCAAACCACGCTGGCGCGCTTCATTTTCGCGCTCGGCATCCGCAACGTCGGCGAGCGCACCGCCAAGGATCTGGCGCGCCATTTCGGCAGTCTCGACCGGCTGCTGGCGGCCGACCCGGCGCGGCTGCAGCAGGTGCCCGATGTCGGCCCGGTCGTGGCTTCGTCGATGGCGCAGTTCTTTGCCGAACCGCATAATCGCGAAGTCATCGAGCAGTTGCGCGCCGCCGGTGTGCGCTGGGAAGAGGGCGAAGCGCAAGCCAGCGTCAGCGGGCGCCTGGCCGGCAAGGTCTTCGTTCTCACCGGCACGCTGCCGACGCTGTCGCGCGAGCAGGCCGGCGGGCTGATCGAGGCGGCAGGCGGCAAGGTCAGCGGATCGGTCTCGAAGAAGACGGATTTCGTGGTGGCCGGCAGCGAAGCGGGCTCCAAGCTGGAAAAGGCGCAGCAACTGGGCGTCAGCGATCATCGACGAGGCGGGGCTGCTGGCCCTGCTGGAGAGTGAAGAATCAGGGGAATCGACTTGAAGAAAATCCGCAAGGTGGTGTTTCCGGTTGCCGGTCTGGGCAGCCGCTTTTTGCCGGCCACCAAGGCCAATCCGAAGGAGATGCTGCCGATCGTCGACAAGCCGCTGATCCAGTACGCGGTGGAAGAGGCGGTGGCCGCCGGCGTCACCGACATGATCTTCATCATCGGCCGCACCAAGCGTTCGATTGAAGATCACTTCGACAAAGCCTACGAACTCGAGCACGAGCTCGAGATGAAGAGCAAGCACGACCTGCTCAAGCTGTGCGATACCGTGCCCAAGCATGTGAATTGCGTCTATATCCGCCAGGCCGAACCGCTCGGCCTCGGCCATGCGGTGCTGTGCGCCGAACCGATCATCAACGAGGAACCGTTTGCCGTGGTGCTGGCCGACGACTTGATCGATGCCGATCCGCCGGTGCTGAAGCAGATGGTCGATGTGTTCAACTACCACCGCTGTTCGGTGCTCGGCACCATGAACGTGCCGCGCGAACGACCCGCAAGTACGGCGTGGTCAGCACCGACGGCCAGGCCGGGCGCGTCCAGCGCATGGACGGCATCGTGGAGAAGCCATCGCCCGACAAGGCGCCGAGCACCCAGGGCGTGGTCGGCCGCTACATTTTGACCGCGCAAGTGTTCCAGCACTTGCGCAACGTGCAGCCGGGTGCCGGCGGCGAAATCCAGCTCACCGACGCGATCGCCTCGCTGCTGCGCGAAGAGGCGGTGCTCGCCTACCAGTTCGAGGGCACCCGCTACGATTGCGGCTCGAAGATCGGCTACATGATGGCGCAGGTGGCGCTCGGCCTGAAGCACCCGGAGGTCGGCGCCGAGCTGGCCGAATACCTGAAGCAGATCGCCCCGCCGGCCGGCGCCTGAGCCCATGATGTCGCCCGGCGAGGCGCGGCGAATCCTCGATTCGGCCGACCTGATCTGCAGCGCCGAGGAGGTTGCCGCGGCGGTGCGGCGCCTGGCGGGCGAGATTTCGGCGGCGCTCGCCGACCGCAACCCGCTGCTGCTCTCGGTGATGGGCGGGGCGGTGGTATTCACCGGCAACCTGCTGCCGCAACTGGCCTTTCCGCTCGACTTCGACTACCTCCATGTCACCCGCTACGGCGACGAAACCAGCGGCGGGGCGCTGCGCTGGATCGCCGCGCCGCGCGAAGCCATCGCCGGGCGTACCGTGCTGATCCTCGACGACATTCTCGACGAAGGCATCACGCTGGCGGCGATCCGCGACCGCATGCTCGACTCCGGCGCCGCAGCCTGCTACACCGCGGTGTTCGCCGACAAGCAGATCGGCAAGCCCAAGCCGATTCTGGCCGATTTCGTCGGCCTGCGCCTGCCCGATCGATTCGTCTTCGGCTTCGGCATGGATGTGCACGGCGCCTGGCGCAACCTGCCGGCGATCTACGCGGCCGGGGGAAATTGATGCCGGTCTGCAGGCCGCATGGATTGGCGTTCTCCGGCATGGCATGCCCGGGAGCCGTGTGCTGCCTTGATCCCAGGGCATGCCGGCCTGAAAGCCAATAACCATGCGGTGTTCCAGCCTTCTGCAGCGCGTGGCGTGCGCGCCGGGCCGCGAAGGAAACCGATGATTCGCGTTCTGCTGCTGGCCATCTGTGCAATCCTGGGCCTGCCGGCGCTGGCGCAAACCGGGCTGGAAATCATCCGCCTGAAGAACCGGACGGTCGAACAGGTTTTGCCGGCGATCGAGCCGCTGGTCGAGCCGGGCGGATCGATCAGCGGCGAGCGCAATACGCTGTTCGTGCGCGCCTCGGCCGCCAACCGTGCCGAAATCAAGCGCGCGCTGGCGGCCATCGATACCGCGCCACGGCGCCTGCTGGTGGGCGTGCGCCAGGACGACGGCAGCGTGGCGGCCGAAACGGCCGGCGGATTCGGCGTTCGTTCGGGCGCCACCGGCAACCTGGCGCGCGGTACGGTTTACAGCACGCGCGGCGAGGGCGCCGACCGGGTAGACCAGCAGGTTCAGACGGTGGATGGCGGCCGGGCCGCAATCCGCATCGGCCGCAGCCTGCCGCTGCAGATGCGCCAGGTCGTGTACGGTGCCGGCGGCGTGGTGCTGGCCGAATCGGTCGTCTATCGCGATGTCGGCAGCGGATTCGTCGCTCTGCCGATGCTGGCGGGCGAGTGGGTGACGGTGGAGATCAGCCCGCAGCAGGAATCGCTGTCGACCGCGGGCGGCGAAGCGGCGATCCGCTCCGCGCGCATCGTCACCACCGTTGCAGGGCGCCTCGGCGAATGGATCGTGCTGGGTGGCAGCGGCCAAAGCGCCGGGGAAGCCGGCGCGTCCGGCACGCGCTACTCGACCCGCACCGGCGTCGAGCGGCAGCGGGTGATGCTTCGAGTGGATGCGCTCGACTGAGCGCGGCAGAGCCTACTGGGCGGTGCCGGGTGGAGTCCGGGTCGGCGGGCCGGGCGTGAAGTCGGGCAGCGGCAAGCCGCGGCGGCCGTCACCCGGGCCGGTGGAATTCTGGATCGGCAGACTGGGCGGCAACTCGACCCGCGCCGGCGCCGGCGGCAGCGTCGCGCCGGGCGCCGGCAGGTTGGCGAAAAACGCCTCGCGCGCCTTCGCAGCCCGTTCCGAGTCGATCGCGGGCATGCCGGTCGAATACGCGGGCGCCTCGCCAGCGGGCGCTTCCGGCGCGGCGGGTTGCGGTTTGCGGCTGTCGGCCGTATCCGCGGGGGCGGGCGGTTCTTCCAGGTAGCGCGATGGCGCGGGCTCCGCGCTCGGCGGCGCCACATCCATCGGCGGCGGGTTGCGGTTGTCCTGGGCCGCCGTTTCGCGCGGCCCGAGCACCACCACGCGGGTCGCCGCGGCGCGACCGTCGATGATCACCGGCGTGCCGTCGAGGCTGTAGTTGTAGCGCGCCAGCATGGTGTCCAGCGCAACTTGCAGTGTCGACTTCTCCAGCACCACGGATACCGGCGTCGCCGCCAGTTCGTCGGAAACGTCCGCTTCCATCCCGATGCGCTCGCGCAGCGCGGCGAGCAGGTCGCCCAGCCGTGCTTTCGGGCAGTTGATGGTCAGCAAATCCTTGCCCACAACCGCCGCGCTGCAAACCCTGACCCTGGGCGGCTGCTCGGCGGCGGCAGTGCCGGCCAGCGCCAGTACAACGACCGTCAAGGCTGCCGCCCACCGGGCAGGAAGGCGGACGCCGGCGGCGCGGCGCAGCGGCCGCGCGGCGCCGCTCGCGCTGGTGGCGGGCAGACCGCGGCGGCGCCCGGCCATCGTCAATAGAGTTCCTTCTTGTAAGGACATTCGGGTACGCGGTCCCACAGACCGGCGCAGCGGCGCTGGCGCGCCTGGTTCTTGCAGTTTTCGCGCGAGAAGATGCTTTGCCCATCGCAGGCGCGCAGCTCGTCGCGCAGCAGCGCCAGCGGCGTGGGCTCCTGCCTGGCCGGTTCCGCCGCTGCGGCGGGCGGACGGGGCGCCTCGGCCTGGCGGGTCTGCTCCTTGGCAGCGCCTTGCTGGGCGGCCGCCTGTTTCTTCTCGCGCTTGGCCGCTTCCAGTCGCGCCTGATCCTTCTTCGCCTGCTCGGCCTTTGCCTTTTCGGCCTTGGTCGGCTCGGCTTTCGGCGGCTCCGCTTTGGCCGCTTCTGCTTTCATCGGCTCGGGTTTCGCCGCTTCAACTTTCGTCGCTTCCACTTTCGGTGGCTCGGCGGGCGGGACGGCCGGCGCATTCTGCGGCTTTACGGCTGCCGCAGGTGGTGCGGGCGAGGCGGCCGGCGGTTCGGGCGGGGTCGCCACCACTGCGGCTGCCGGCACCGCAGCGACCGATGTTGCCGGGGCAGAAGGGGCAGAAGGCGGGGGCGGTGCCGGCGGGGCGGGCGGGATCGCGGCGGCGACATTCGCCGGGGGTGGCTTGACCGCTTCGACGGGCGACGGCGCGACGGCGACCTTCTCCGCCGGGGCGGTGTTTTTCTTCAGGACCAGCCACCCGAGATAGCCGGCCGAACCGCCGGCAACCGCCACCAGGGCGAGAACCACCGCAATCGGTGTCTTCGGCTTGGCCACGGCCGCAGAGTCGGCGGATTTGCGGGAGCCGGAGCGCGACGATTTGCCGTGCGGGACCGGCTCGGTCAGCGGGCCGGTTACCGTCGGAGGCGCCGGTTCGTACTTCGGCGGGGGAGCGGATTTTTTCGGCAGGATGACCGTCATGTCGTTGTCCGGCGGCGTCGGCGGCGGGCGTTCGCCGGGGCGCCGCGCCTCGGGCGCTGCGCGCATCGCCTGCTCGATCGTGCCGGGCCCGCGGGCCGGCTGCGGCGGCAGCAGCACCGTGCGGTCGTCGGCCGGCGCCGGCGCGGCAGCAGCGGGCGCAGCAAGGCTGGCGCCGCATTCGGCGCAGAATTTCGTCGACGGTCTGTTTTCTGCACCGCAGGCGGGACAGCGAATCATGCGTGGTTCCTCATCGGAAGATGGCGGGACGGATGGCGCGAATCGGGTTGCGGACCAGCCGCCGCCTCACTTGGCGGCGCCGACATCCTTCATGGATTCCAGTTGAGCCAGATTCATGCCAGAAACGCTGGACTTGAGCGTATTGAGGTCGACCTGGTCGCCTTCGGCTTCGATCAGAAATCGCTGCGCGACCACTAGGTCGAATTCGCCGGACTGGCTGCGCGTGTTGTAGCGCTCGTGGAACGGCCTGCCATCGAGCTTGCCGGTGCGCTCGCGGCCTTCCGGGGTCTCCTTGTCCATCTCGACCATCGACCAGGCGGCCAGGCCCGACATCGCCAGCCCGGCACCGCCCATGTCAGTGAGCTTGAGGCGGATGCGCCGCCCGCCGCCGTCGCCGTAGGATCCTTCGGCATGGGAAATCGACAGCGGCCCCATGGCGGTTTTTTCGCCGCTCGCCGAATTGCGGGCGAGCCCGGCGACGGTTTCGGGCAACATGGCCTTGAGTTGCTGGAAATCCACCGGTTCCACCTTGCGCCCGCCGCTGAACACCGTGCCGAGCATCTCGCCCGCAGCGGCTGCGGCGGCATTCGGATCGCCGGATTTCTGCGCGGCTTCCATCTTCTTGCCCGCCTGTTCCATCTTCTGCGTCATTGCCTCGAGGCCCTTGGCCGCATCGCCGTCCTTGCCGGCGACACCGCCGAGGATCGCGCTGGCTGGGCTCGACGGGTCGATGCTCGCACCGCCGAGACCGTGGCTGGGCATGAACATCGCGGTGATCAGCGACATGATGAAGCCGACGATGATGGCGATGATGATCAGGACGATGGTGTAGCCGAGTGCCTTGTCGCGCGGACATTTCATCATCACCGGCAGGCCGAGATACAGCAGGTAGAGCGAATACAGCCCTGCAAGCCCGGCGAGTATGCCGAGCATCGGAATGATGCCGAGAATGCTCGCCACCCAGGCCGGCGTGTAGGCGTAGGCCACCAGCTTGAGGGCCTGCTGCATGTTCTGCTCGCCCTTGAACGAGGGGGCAAGCGCGTTGGCGATCAGCGCGACGACATACACGGCAATCAGCGCGAGCACATAGCCGGTGATCAGCATGCCGATGCCGGGGATCACGCCGATACGCACCGTGCCGACGAACGGCATTGTGAAGCCGATCAGGACCATGCCGATGAAGTTGGCGATCGGGCCGATCGCCGCCAGCGGCGCGATGTAGCTCTTGTAGAGCATCGGCGGCGGGGTGTTTTCGGGGTCGATGGTCTGCCATTCGTCGGACGGCTTGAGCACGATGCCCTTCACCCGGGCGAGCAGCCAGGCGAACCAGCCGCCCCGATCTGCAATCGGGTCGGGCAGCGCACCGTGCCGATCCGCAGCATCGCCTGCGCGCCCGCCCGACGGCGGCGGCGGTGGCGCAGCGCCGTAACCGCCGCCCGCGGCCGACGGCCCCTGCGGGCGCGGCGGAGGCGGCGGGGGTGGGGGCGGCTCGGCGCGGGCGCCCGCGGCAGTGTTGTCCGGTACGGCCGGACGCGGCCGGGAGATCAGGATGGTTTTGTCGGGATCGTCGTCCTCGGCGATTCGGCGCGGCTGCTGCGGCTGCGCCGGACGCGGAGTCGGCGCCGGTGGCGCGGTCGGTTGCGCGGCCGAAGGTGCCGCGCCGCGGTCGGCGAGTTTGGCGCCGCAGCCGCCGCAGAACTTGTCGGTCGGTTCGACCGCCGCCCCGCAACTCGGGCAAAACTTCATGGTGCGCTCCCTTGCTCGAAAAATGGTTCCGGGAAATTGGTGCCGGCAAGCCGCAGCCGGTCCCTGCAGGCGAGCGGGCAATTATAGCAACCGCCGGTTCCGCCACGCCCCCGTGGAGCAGGTGATACAAGCGACGCATGGTAGCATTCGCGGCTTCCGATTCGCTCTCGATGACAGACCTCTCACGCATCTTCGGCGCGGCCGGGCCGCTTGCGGCGGCGATTCCCGGATTTCGTCCGCGCGCCCAGCAAGTCGAGATGGCGCAGCGCGTTGCGCAGGCAATCGCAGACAACGGTGTGCTGGTCGCCGAGGCCGGCACCGGCACCGGCAAGACCTTCGCGTACCTCGTTCCCGCCCTGCTGTCGGGCGCCAAGGTCATCGTTTCCACCGGCACCAAGACCTTGCAGGACCAGTTGTTCCAGCGCGACCTGCCGACGGTGCGCGATGCGCTCAAGCTGCCCCTGTCATCGGCCCTGCTCAAGGGGCGTGCCAACTATGTCTGCCACTACCATCTCGATCGGGCGCAGATCGATGGCCGTTTCGCCAGCCGCGAGGATGCGGCCCACGTGCGCACGATTGCCCGCTTTGCGCGCCACAGCGGCAGCGGCGACAAATCCGAGTGCACCACCGTGCCCGAGGATTCGGCGGTCTGGAGCGCGGTGACATCGACGCGCGACAACTGCCTCGGCCAGGAATGCCCGTCGTACAAGTCATGTTTTGTGCTCGCTGCGCGGCGGGCGGCGATGGATGCCGATGTGGTGGTGGTCAACCATCATCTGTTCTTCGCCGACGTGATGCTGCGCGACGAAGGAGTAGGCGAATTGCTGCCGGCCTGCAATGCGGTGATCTTCGACGAGGCGCATCAGTTGCCGGAAACCGCCAGCCTGTTTTTCGGCGAGAGCGTCTCCACGTCGCAATTGCTCGATCTGGCGCGCGATACGCGTAACGAGGCGCTGGCCGCGGCGAAGGATTTCGCGCCGCTGCCGGAAGCGGCCAGGGCGATGGACAAGGCGGCGCGGGATCTGCGGCTGGCCTTCCGTGCGGACAACGTGCGGCTGCCGCTGGCCCAGGCCGGCCAGTCAGCCGAATTTCGCAAGGCGATCGACGCATTGTCGGAACGTCTCGACGCGTTCCGCCAGTCGGTCGACTCGCAGGCCGAGCGCTCCGAGGGCCTTGCCAGCTGTGCGCGCCGCGCCCAGGAAATCTCGGCCTGCCTGGCGCGCTGGCGCGCGCCGGACGCCGGCGATCTGGTGCGCTGGGTCGAGGTGTTTGCGCAATCGTGCGCGCTCAACGCCACGCCGCTGGACATCGCCGGCATCTTCGCGCGACAGATGCAGGGTCATCCGCGGGCGTGGATTTTCACCTCGGCCACGCTTGCGGTGGAACGCGATTTCGGCCATTACTGCGGCGAACTTGGACTGACGACGGCTGCGACCGGTCTGTGGGGCAGTCCGTTCGATTACGGCCGCCAGGCACTGCTATACGCGCCGCAAGCAATGCCTGATCCGAATACCGCCGGTTACAACGAGGCGGTCGCGGACGCCGCTTATCCGGTCATCCGCGCATCCGGCGGCCGTGCCTTCGTTTTGTGTACCAGCCTGCGGGCGATGCGGCGCATCCATGAACTACTGGCCGAGCGCTATACGCGCGACGGTTTCGAGTCGCCGCTTCTGCTGCAGGGCGAGGGGTCGCGCAGCGAACTGCTGGACCGGTTTCGGTTTCTTGGCAACGCCACGCTGGTCGCCAGCCAGAGTTTCTGGGAAGGGGTGGACGTTCCCGGCCAGGCGCTGTCGCTGGTGGTGATCGACAAACTCCCCTTCGCGCCGCCGGACGATCCGGTGCTGGCGGCGCGCATCGAGCACATGCGCCGTGCCGGCCGCAATCCCTTCATGCAGTACCAGTTGCCGCGCGCGGTAATCAGCATGAAGCAGGGTGCCGGGCGGCTGATCCGCAGCGAGACCGACCGCGGCGTGCTGATGATCTGCGACCCGCGGCTGATCAGCAAGGAATATGGAAAGCGCGTCTGGCGTTCGTTGCCGCCGATGCGGCGCACGCGCGAGCGCAGCGAGGCCCTGGCGTTTTTCGAGGGCGCCGCCAGCGGGGTTGCGGATGCGGGCTGAGCCGCCCGGCGCGAAACCGGGTTCGATCAGCGCGCTGGACGGCCGACCGAAGGCGACCTGTCCGGGAATGGCGGCCGCTTACGCGGTGTTAGAATCGCCGGTCCCGATTCGGTGCAGGAGATCGGCGCCGGGCTGATGAATTCGTTTCCTGCGCGATTGTGGCGACCGACATCCTGCGCGACGAAGCTGGGCAAAGCCGTTGGTCGATGCTGTTTGTCCGGGTGCGTGCGCGACCCGCAGTTCGATCCGCCAACCGATCCATGAGAACGAGATGAAAGTGTTCGGCTTCGCCGGCTATTCCGGTTCCGGCAAGACAACGCTGATCGAACAGATCATCCCGCGGATCGTCATGCGGGGACTGAAGGTTTCGTCGATCAAGCATGCGCACCACGGCTTCGATATGGATCGGCCTGGCAAGGACTCGTACCGCCATCGCGAAGCCGGGTGCAGCGAGGTACTGCTGACCTCCGACAGCCGCTGGGTGCTGGTGCACGAGTTGCGCGGCGCGCCGGAACCCGACTTGTTCACGCAACTCAAAGTGCTGTCGCCTTGCGATATCGTTCTGGTCGAGGGGTTCAAGGCGGTCCCGATTCCCAAGCTGGAAGTGCACAGGCCTGCCCATGGGCGCCCGCTGATGTTTCCGGACAACCCGCACATCGTGGGAATCGCGACCGATTCGATGCCGGCCCAGCCGGTGCCAAGGCATCTGACCCACCTCGACGTGAATGATCCGGATCGGGTGACCCGTTTCATCCTCGACTTTCTGGAACTGGCATGAATACCGCGATGCTCTCGCTCGACCAGGCGCTGGATCAACTGCTGTCGTCGGCGCAGCCGGTCGCCGACGTGGAGGAGGTCGATACCATCGATTGTTTTGGCCGCGTGCTTGCGGCACCGATCCGCTCGGATATCGACGTGCCGCCGCGCGACAACAGCATGATGGATGGCTACGCGGTGTCGTGTGCCGACGTCGCCGCGTCCGGCGCAAGGCTGAGGGTCGCGCAGCGGATCGTCGCGGGCAGCATCGGCCATGCGCTTGAGCGCGGCACCGCGGCGCGCATCTTCACCGGCGCGCCGGTGCCCGCGGGTGTTGACGCGATCGTGATGCAGGAGTTGTGCGAGGCCGACGGCGATCAGGTGACCATCAATCACGTTGCGCGCGCCGGCGAGTGGATTACCCGCCGCGGCAGCGATGTCCGCAGCGGGGCCGAGGTGCTGTCGGCCGGAACCCGCGTCAGGCCGCAGGATGCCGGACTGGCGGCATCGGTCGGTGCCGCACGGGTCCTGGTGTTCCGGCGCCTGCGCGTGGCCCTGTTTTCGACCGGCAGCGAACTGGTCATGCCGGGCGAACAATTGCCGCCGGGTGCGATCTACAACTCGAATCGCTTCCTGCTGCGCGGACTGCTTCAGTCGCTTGGCTGCAGCGTCACCGACTTTGGCATCGTGCGCGATGACTTCGATGCGACGCGCACGCTGTTGCGTGAGGCGGCACAGGGCCACGATCTGATCATCACCAGCGGCGGCGTTTCGGTCGGCGAAGAGGATCACGTGAAGCCGGCGGTAGAGGCCGAGGGAGAATTGAACCTGTGGAAGATCGCGCTCAAGCCGGGCAAGCCTCTGGCTTGCGGGCGAATCCGCAATTCGGCGACGGGGGCGGCGTTTATCGGATTGCCGGGGAATCCGGTGTCCGCGTTCGTTACGTTCGTTGTTGTGGTTCGTCCGTTGATTCTCAAGCTGCAGGGTGCCACCCATCGCGAGCCCTGGGCCGAACAGCGGCGGGCGGAGTTCGAACTGATCAAACCCGACTCGCGCCGGGAATTCCTGCGGGCGCGGGTCAACGCGGCCGGCGGACTCGAACTGTTCGCAAACCAGAGTTCGGCTGTCCTGACTTCGGCCGCGTGGGCCGACGGCCTGATCGACAATCCGGCCGGCAACGTGGTCCGGCATGGCGATCTGGTGCGCTTCCTGCCGTTCGCTGGGTTGTTATACTGAGCCCAATGGCAATCAGGATTCTTTACTTTGCCGGTCTGCGGGAACGGCTCGGGCAAGCGGCCGAGGAACTGATTTTGCCGGTCGCCATCGATACTGTCGGCAAGTTGCGCGCGCACCTTGCGGCGCGCGGGGCGAACTGGGATGCGCTTGACGCCGGCAAGAACGTGCGCGCTGCCGTCAATCAGCGCATGGCGGGCGCGGAAACAGCCGTGGGCGAAGGTGACGAAGTCGCCTTCTTTCCACCCGTGACAGGCGGTTGAAGGCGGGGCCATGTCAGTCAAGGTGCAGGCGGAAGACTTCGACGTTGGGCGTGAGATTGCGGCAATCACTCGCGGCAATCTCGCGATCGGTGCGGTGGCAAGTTTCGTCGGAACTGTGCGCGGGGCGAACGACGGTGCTGGCGTGACCGCGATGACGCTCGAGTACTACCCGGGGATGACCGAGACCTCGCTCGATGATATCGTCGCCCAGGCGAGACGTCGCTGGGACATCATCGACGCGCTGGTCGTGCACCGCTACGGCCGCCTGCAACCGGGCGAGCAGATCGTTCTGGTGGTGGTGGCCGGCGAGCACCGCGGCGAGGCATTCGCGGCTTGCGAGTTCATCATGGATTTCCTCAAGACGGAGGCGCCGTTCTGGAAAAAAGAGGAAACGCCGCACGGCTCGCGCTGGGTCGATGCGAGGGAGGCCGACGACCAGGCCGCCGGGCGTTGGAAGAACCCCTGACAGCGGCGAATCAGATCCGGCGGAGGAAAGCCAGAATCAGGTAGAAAAAAGGGCACGGAACCACCCGTGCCCTTCTTGATGACGCCAGTGGCAGCGCCTACTTCTTCGCTTTGGGCACCGCCGCGTTGGTCGCGCGCTCGGCCATGCTGCTGAACGTGGAGAACGCTTCCTGCGACGCACGCGTGACCTGCTCGAATGCGGCGCGGGCGGTATCCATTGCAGTCTGCATCGCGCCCAGTGCGCCGGAGTCTGCAATCGGCATTCCCTGGAAGACCTTCTGGAAGGCCTCCATCATGTCCTTGCCGCCCAGCGACAACTGCTGGGTAACCATGCGGCCAACCTCGGCCTGAGTGCTGGAAGTGATCTCCGCAATCTGGCGCGCGCACCCCAACATCCTCTCCGTGGACGTCTGGGCAAAGCGGGTACGCAGGGCCATCGCTTCCCGCGGATCGGTCGAACTTGCCAATGCCTTTGAATTCGCGACCCCTTCCTCGAACAGCGACCGCGCTGTGTCGATCTGCAATTCCATGATTTTTTGAGAATTCTCAATTGAAAGCTGAGCGAGCTTCATTGCCGCATCCATATTCTTGGCCTGAAGTTCGGTGAACTGTTCCTGTTGCTTGCTTGCCATCTCTTCTCCCCCCAATCGGTAATTGCGGCCTCTCGCCGGCGGTGTCCCTCAACTCACCACACTCCTACGTTAGCACAAGCGGCATTCGTGTGCATGGACGGGCTGGAGGTCGGGGTTTGAGAGGGGTGACGCGCAGTGCCTTCCATTCGCGAGAACGGGGGATCCGCGAAGAATCAAATTTTCATTCTTGATCTATTGCAGTTTCGCTATCGGAATGGATAGGATGGCTGCGAGCCTTAAAGTGAGTTGTCACCAAAGTTTGAGGCAAGCATAGACGCCCTTTTCCTTCGCTTTGTGGTGCATGCCTGGCTGGTTTCGATTCTACGGAGAAGTATCAATGTCTGCGATGCTGCTTGAACTTTATTACCCGGGCGTACAGCCTGAGCCAGTACGTCGGCCTGTCCGACTGGTGCAAGGTACGGCTTCCACACGCCCGGCGCTGATACGCACACAATGCGTCAGCAGCGAATATGTCGAATCGCAGCGGGCGGTCTGGATGTACATGAACCACCTGGCGAGACCGTGCTTCACGCTTGATCTGATCGCAGACATGCGGCGGCAGCAAGATGCCATTGCCGAGCGTCCGGACGAAGTTGACTTCCTCGTTACCGCGTCGATGACGCCCGGCGTGTTCAATCTCGGCGGCGACCTGGACTTGTTCCGTAAACTGTCGGCGGCCGGGGACTACGATGGTCTGCTCTTCTATGCAACGCAGTGTGTCGATGGTGTTTTCAACTATCTGGTTGGTCTCGGGACCGAGACCGTAACGATTGCTCTGGTCGAGGGGGATGCGTTGGGGGGCGGGCTCGAACTGGCCCTGTCCAACCATATTGTGGTTGCCCAGCGGGGCGTCAAAATGGGTTTCCCCGAGATGTTGTTCAACCTGTTTCCGGGTATGGGTGCATACAGCATTCTGGCCCGAAAGGTCGGACCCCGCCTTGCGGAGGATCTGATCACATCGGGACGAATCCTGACGGCCGAGCAGATGCACGAAATCGGGCTGGTCGACTATCTGGCGGAGCCCGGGGAGGGCGAAGCCGTCGTGAGAAAGGTGATTGCCGGACGGCGCACAAATCTTCATGGATATTGGGCGTACCAACGGGCCAAGCAACATGGCCCGCTAAGGGTCAGTCGTACCGAACTGATCGAGATCACTCGCGAATGGGTCGAGGCGGCGTGCAGCCTTGAGTCGAGAGACAGAAAGGTCATGGAACGCCTGGTCCGTGCTCAAGACAAGCGCACGGATGTGGCGTAAGCAACTCTTTCGTCAATAACGGGTGGGTTGACCGTGCCCATTGTGCAGCGCTGGGCCGGAACCTTTCGCCGGGACTCGGCAACCATTGCCGAGGTTACGAGTTCCCGGCCACGGCAGCGGGCGCCTGAATAACGCTTGTCTTGTCGCCGGCGCTCAACTCACGGATCAGGATATCTCGGACCGCCTCGTATTGCCGGGTCAGTTCCGTCTCAAGTGATTTTCCTGGCGCAATCGATTCATTCGCCGCACCGTCTTCGATCTCTTGCAAGAGCTGCGCCAGTTGGGCCGCCCCGACGATCGAAGAGCTGGATTTCCACTTGTGAGCTGCCAGAACGACCGTTGCCAAATCCTGGGAACGCAAGCCGTCTAGGATGGTTTCCAGCAGGCGTGGCGAGTGTTTCAAGTACAGTCCGATCGCGCCTGCAGCGACATCCTTGCGGCCATTCTGGCCCATATTCTTGAGGTTCGCGATAACGCCCATGTCGACGATGGCATTTCCGCTATCGAACATCGGGTCGGTCGCCCCCGGCGAATTGCCCGTCACCGCGAACGCGGCAAGGTATCGTGAAAGCATCTGTTCCAGTTCTTTCATGCGGAACGGCTTGGACAGAAAGCCGCTCATGCCGGCCTCCTGGCAACGCTGCCGGCAATTTGCGGTGGCATTGGCGGTAAGCGCAACGATTGGGCACGGTTGCTCGTTGCGTTCGAGTTCCGTGTGACGAATGATTTGTGTCGCTTCGAAGCCGTCAACACCCGGCATGTGGCAGTCCATGAGAATCAGGTCAAAGCCGCCTTTGGCGGCGGTGGCGACCGCCGCTTCTCCGGATTCGGCCGCAACGACAGTGACGCCCAGCATTTGGAGAAGGGCGACGCCCACCTCGAGGTTCACCGGATTGTCGTCAACCAGAAGAACCCTGCCCGAGAAGCGCCTTGATTCCATCCCTTCCCGCAAATGCTCGGTCGAGGCAGATGCGTCGGCCAATGGAGCGCGGATCGTGAACCAGAACGTTGAACCCTTGCCCAGCACGCTATCGACGCCAACCTCACCACCCATGAGGCTCGCGAGCTGTTTTGCGATCGCCAGCCCCAGTCCGGTTCCGCCGTAGCGCCGCGTCGTGGTCTCGTCTGCCTGCGTGAAGGCATCGAAGATGGCGTGGACACGTTCGGCAGGGATTCCGCACCCCGAATCGGCGACCTCGATACGCAAGGTGCGCAACCCGTCGGCATCCGGCAGGGAATCGGCGCCCTGGAGGCTGACATGGATTTCACCCGCATCGGTAAACTTGATGGCGTTGGAAACCAGATTGTTCAGAATCTGCGATACACGGGACGGATCGCCGACCACCATCTGGTTGGCCGCGGCCGACAGATCAACGTGCAGGTCCAGCCCTTTTTGGCGCGCTGTATCTGCAAAGAGGGCGACGGTGTCCCGCACGACTTCAGCCGGGCAGAACGGCGAAGCCTCGAGGTCCATGCGACCTGCCTCGATCTTTGAAAAGTCAAGGATCTCGTTGATCAACCCAAGCAGGGTTTCGCAGGAGCGGCGCAGCGTCATCGCATTGCGAGCCAGCGGACCTTTCAGTCCGGACCGCAGCAGTAGTTCGGACATGCCGAGAATACCGTTCATCGGCGTCCGAATCTCGTGCGACATGTTGGCAAGGAAGCGCGATTTCGCCTGGTTCGATGCCTCGGCGACGCGGCGCGCCTCCTCGTTTTCGGCGGCGAGCGACTGAACCGTCAATCTGAGTTCCAGCGAACGTCGACGCTCTTTCGCCTGGCGCCGGGCGGCTCCGAGGGCCACCACGAGAAAAACAGCCAAGGTAAAGGCGATGAACTCGTCTGCTCGATTTTGCGAGACAAGATGTGCTGCGATTGCCGGAACCAATGCCGGCAAGGCGAGCGCCGCATAGGCCCCGAAGAAGGACGAAAGCGAAAACATGCCGGTCGCTACAACGCCGATCAATGCAACCACCGCCACCAACTGGTACGGGCTACCAGCCGGCGGCAGGAGCAAGGTGCCGACCAGCCCCCACATTGCGCCTGCGAGCGCCGTGAGAGTGATGAACCACCGCAGCCAGAATTCGGGACGCTTGCGCTTGTCATGGCTACTGATGTAGGTCCGATAAAGCCAGAAGCGGATCGCCGTCACGCCGATGATTCCAACGATCCAAATCTGAATCTGTACGAGAGGAATCTGCCCGTATAGGGTCGAAGCTATGACCGCGGCCGCGACAAGTGTCGCGCCAAGAATCATGGGGTTTGCGCGAAACAGGCCATCGACCTGCTCCTCATAGGCGCGACGCCTGATATCGGGATGGATGCTGGCTACCATGTTCCTGTCTTAACTCCAGAGTCCCCGATTCGCCGGTTGCGGCAGGCAATCGAAATCGATGTCATTGCTCTCATCGTCCGAAACAATTCTCCGGTTGTCATCCTGCCGGAGTTCGATCCGACGAACTTGGCGAAGCTGCGACACGGCGCAACCGCGTAGCACCAGCGCCGACACTGGATTGCCGGAACCATCGAACACAATACCATCGACCCCAAAGGCACGAAGCTCGTCCATGACTTCGACGATACTTTGCGAGTCGTTTGCGGCTCGGCTGCCAACAAGCAGCCGTAAGACGTCGCTGACATTGGCGAAGTTGCCGGCCACGCGCGCCGAATAGACTTGCAGACGGCGCGACAAGCGCCCCGCAGAAGTCGCGAAACAGAATGCTGCAAATCGTCGTTGTGCTTCGGCGATTGCGTCTTCCTCGTGCAAGTGGCAACGCCAGCCGCCAAGTTGTTCACCGCTGAGGCCGTCGCGGCTGCCGCGAATGCTGAGCGCTTCGAGCAGGACTGACGAATATGGGCCGACGGGGCGGTCTCGTGAACTTCCGGCGAGCAGAGAATTCCGTTCGCGGGTACGCTCGCTGTGCATTGCTTCAATCTCGCGCAGCAGGCTGGCGTCCAGTTCAGGCGAGATTTCCCCTAGCGCGTCCGACGCATATTCGAAATCAGCAATGACTACGCTATAGCAACGCCCCCATACGACCGGGGCCAATTTGATTTTCTCGATCAGGCGACCAGTTGGCATTCCAGGTAGCCTCGCACCTCGTCGAGGTTTCGACCTCTCAGAATCACGTCGATCGGAGACGAGCCTGCGAACGGCGGTGCAGTATTGGCGGCACGCAACCATTGACGAAGGCTGGATTCATGATTGAACAGGGCGGACGCCGCCCGATAGATCCCCAATACGTGGGAGACACGCTCCAGTCTGGCGTGTTGCGTCAAGTGATCATGTTCGTTGTCGCCCAGGAGTCTGGCCTTCGCGTCCCGCGTGAGAGCCCAGCGCTCCGCAAGTAGTCCCAAGGCGTGCAGTGCGGCCTTCATCAGGACGGCTTGTCGGTCGTCTTGCAGATTTGCGGTCTGGACCGCTTGATGCATCAGGTTCATGGAATCTATCCTTGGACGCCGTGTGGGGAGTTCGGGGAGATTCTCTTCAGTTTCGCGAGGCCCCGACTGTGCTCAACGGCACGATTCGGGAAGGCCACGGTACACAATGCTTTGCATTGTGACATTCGTCACCACGATCGCGAACGTCGCCGGATTGGCTAGCTATTTTGGCCTGGTCGGTCGTTCGACGGCCATCGGAGGCCAGGCCGGCGAGGCCGGACCGACTGATCAATGCCTGTGGCCCGCCCGCGCGACAAGAGCCAGATAACGGTAGATTGACGGGCTGCTGTAGACTGAAGGGGAACCCGGCAACAACGGACGGGTCAGTGCCGAACTGTGCGAGGATTCGGCATCGGCGACAATAATCCGGCTATCGCGCTAATTACCGGACCTGGATCAGGTGTTTTCTGCAGGTAAATCGAAACGCCAGCCCGCGTGGCTAGTTCACGCACGCCCGGATCCTTGCTTCCGGTTAGCAGCACGATCGGCAGGCGAATGGTCGCAGGGTCGTCGCGAAGGGCTTCGCACAGTTCGACCCCGGTCTTCCCCGGCAGAAAGTTGTCGACGACCATCGCATCCGGATAGGCAACTCGACAATAGAGCAGGGCATCGTCCGCAGTCTCTGCTTCTTCTACGGCGTATCCTTCGTCTTCCAGTGCGCGCCGCAACAGAAAGCGTTCAACTTCGTCGTCATCGACGACCAGTACCAGTTTCGATTCGGTTTGCTCCACTCGGTGAATCCTTCGCTGTTTGGTGAATAGCCGATTGCAGCGGAATCCTTCGCGACTTAGTGCGGGTGCGGGAGATCTTGCGCTGGAGAGCACGCTTGCCCAACTCGAGAACGCGTGCCATCCAGCTATTTGGCGATGATCAAACAAAAGGGACTACGCCGCAACCGGCTGCGCAACATCATCGTGATGCAGTACACGAGGTCAACGACGAAACCGGCGCCGTCCCGGAGGTCGAACCCGACCTGCACCTGGTTGCGCCGTCAGTCAGAGGGAAGGTGCTTCCGGGAGTGCTTCAGGCAATGGCGGCGGGTACTGTATGCGAACACGTTTCGCAGGCAATACGGTCGGTTCGGGTTCCGCCGGAGGCCGAAGCCGGTGGTAGATTGCCAGTACCTTGGGAACATACTCACGTGTCTCGGGAAACGGCGGTACCTGTCGTCCGTACCGCAACACGGCGTTTTCGCCGGCATTGTAGGCGGCCAGGACGAGCGCAAGATCGTGTCCGAACTGCTCCAGCAAACTGTGCAGATAGGCCACGCCTGCGCGGATATTGCGGTCCGGCCGCCAGAGCAACTCTGCCGTTGCGACTCCGAAGCGCCTTGCCGTATCGGGGAGCAGTTGCATCAATCCTTGCGCGCCCTTCGGGGAAAGGGCACTGGCGTCGTAGCCCGACTCGACCTGAATTACCGCGTGAACAAGCGCCGGATCGACCTTGAACTCGTTTGCGGCTCTTGCGATTTCACGCTGAAAACGCAACCCGTTGAGACTGGCTGGTACCGTCGTCGGCTGAACGGGCGCAGGAACGTCATCGGCCTGGGCCTTTGCCAATTTGTATTGCTCCGGCGACGGCAGCGATAAGGTATAGGGATCCTTCCATACTCGTTCAGCCGGGCCCGGCGATTCTGCTCCGGCCGGTCCCGAAAAACCCGAACCGAGCGCCAAGATCAGAGTCGCGACTTGTCGATAGCTAACGCCCCTGCCTGCAGTCCCGCTACCGGCGCGGGCGAGTGAAAATCGCGCCGGCCGCTGCAACGAGTCAGTGGCGGGCCTAGTAGGCATTGCGATCCTTCAGGACGATCAGTATCGTGCGCATGATGATCATCAGGTCAAGTTTGAGCGACCAATTGCGAAGATACTCGAGATCATAGTCGATTCGCCGCTTCATCTTGTCCAGGGTCCGCGTTTCGCCACGCAGCCCGTTTACCTGCGCCCAGCCTGTGATCCCTGGCTTGACTTTGTGGCGAACCATGTATCCCCTGATCAGTTTTCTGTACATCTCGTTGTGTGCAACCGCATGTGGCCGCGGCCCGACAATGCTCATCCGACCCTGCAACACATTGATGAACTGTGGAAGTTCGTCCAGCGATGTCCTGCGCAGTAAGGAGCCAAGCGGCGTGATCCGTGCATCGTTCCGGGTCGCCTGAATTATGTCACGCCCGTCCTCCATCACGGACATCGACCTGAACTTGTAGACCATGATCTCCTTTCCGTCCAGTCCGTACCGCCGCTGGCGGAACAGAATCGGACCTGGAGAAGATAGCCGCACGCCGATGGCGATTGCGAGCATAAAAGGGGAGACCAGCACCAGTATCAGCAGCGCAAGAACGATATCGCTTGTACGCTTGATCAAGCCGTTCATACCCGAGAATGGCGTATCACATACTGCCACTACCGGCATGCCGTTGATGTCGTCCATTCGCGCCTGGATCAAATCGGTGACAAATATGTCCGGCACGAAATAAACCGACGCAGTGGTATCCGCAAGGTCGTCCAGCAGGTTGAGGATTCTCGGCTGGGTGGTCATGGGCAACGACAGGTAGATCAGATCGATGCCCTGGTCGCGGACGAATGTGGCGACGTCGCACATCGGGCCAAGTAGGGTCACCTCGCCGATATTGCCAAGCCGGTTTCGCGACCGGTCGTCAAAAAACCCGAGAAACCTGGTACCCAGGTAGGGACTTTCACTGATCTCGCGAGACAATTGAAGTCCGAGGTCGTTTGCGCCGACGATCACGGATCGGCGCACGTTCGCTCCCATCGAAACGACTCGCGGCACGATGGTGCGCAACAGGACGTGACAGCAGATCTGTGCAACGGGAGCGAGGATTGCCCAGTTGCGCAGCACCTCGGGCGGGAAGACCTTCAAGTAACCGCTGGCATAGCCAAAGAAAAGCAGGATGAAAGCCAGCAACAACCAACCCAGCAACACGTCACGCAGCATCACCCCGAACCGGGCGGTCATATATGAGCGTCCCGGAAAGTCCAGAGAGAAGACGATTAGCGCCAAGATGATGTATGGCGCCCCAATCGCTTCCTCGAAATACCAGCCAATGGCGAGAAGAGAGGCGATCAGCGCCAAGGGATCAAGGAAGGATATGACCAACCGGGTCAGGCTCAGCCTTGACTTGAGAAACGGGTGCTGTCGGTTTAACACTGCGTCCATTGGGTCCTTTGATGCCGACTTTGGTCGGGCTGCCCCGTAGCTTGACTCCAGCGAGGCATATTTAACGGCCGAACGCTGTGTTCGCCCGTAGAGTGAAATGAGCAGGGTCGTCCTGATCGCGAGACACTCAGTGAAAGGCCACTTAGACGCATCAATTGTGGCACACCCATGGAACGCCAAACCTGTGCCAGCCCAATTTTACACTTGACGAAATCCCCCCGATGCCTTTGCACCGTTGCGCCGCATGGACGGCCGATCTGCAGGAACCGACCATTGACAGACAAGCTTCCAATATCCGGCCGAGTCCGACAGTCGAGGCGCTGTTCGATGCCGTCCAGGTCTGCGAGATTTCCCTCGGCGTGGCGTCCCGGCATCAGTTCGAAGCCTGGGTACGCGGTCCGCTGAATTCGCTGATACCGCATTTCGGTCTTCTGGTTTGGAGCAGCGGTACGGACTGCCGCCCAGGAGCGCTTCGGGTGTTTCAAGGGGATTCCGGTGGGCTGCTTTCCTTTCAGCCTCCCGGATTCGACGCAACGCGGTTTGGAATGGAGGCGCGACGCAGGTGGCGACTGGCCGACCGGGTTCCGACTCGTCTGAGTTCTAAGTGTCTGGCTGTGGATTCGTCGTCGCTGGCCCCTCCAGGCGTGGAGTACGTGGTTCACGGGGTTCAGCCTTTGCTTGGCGAACCGGAGACGCTGCTCGCTTTGATCTGCGCCACCAGTGGCGAAATTGAAGAAACGATGCTGCTGACCCGTCTGATCGCTCCGTTTCTGGTCCTTGCGCTTCATCGGGTCGATTGTGCCACTTCCCCGCACAAACCCGCCCTCGCGGTCAGCCAGAGCCCGGCGTGTCACTCACCGCTTAGCAGACAAGAGATCCGGATACTCGAGTGTATTCGCGACGGAATGACAAACGCCGCAATCGGTTCCGCGCTGGAGATCAGCCCCTTTACAGTGAAGAGCCATTTGCAGCGAGTCTTTCGCGAGTTCCAGGTGTCAACTCGAACGCAGGCGGTGGCAGTGGCGTTGTCACTCGGGATCATTGGTCTCGGCTCCCAAACCGCAGCATCACTCACCCGGTAGCTCGGCGCGAAGGAGTGGCGGTAGAATCGCCCGCGAGCAAATTTTCGCTGGCGGCAGTCCGTTTCTGGTTCGACAGGGACGCGTCTGAATGATAAGACGCATATTTTCAGTCAAGTGACCCGGGTCGTTGGAGGCGTTCGCGATGCTGGAAAAATGCCTTAGATGAGACCCGCTGACCATCCGGCAGTCGCGCGCGTCGTACCGTTTGTCATCTTCATCGCATTTCTGCCAGTCGGACAGGCGCTGCAGTCGCTTTTGCCCGACGCTGATTTGCGGTGGCTTTACGGCGTGCAGGTTCTCCTGACCGGTCTCGCACTTTTGCTGTTCTGGCGTGAATACGGCGAACTGCACGTGCGCGCCGCTGCGCCAATGACAGATGTTCCGATTGCAATCTTTTCGGGCATTCTGGTATTCGTGCTCTGGATCAGTCTCGACTACCCGATATTCCGTTTGGGCGACGCCGGTGCCGGCTTTGACCCGCGTCTTGGCGATGGGAACCTCGATTTCGCCCTGGTAAGCCTCCGTGTGGCCGGCGCGGTGCTCGTGGTTCCCGTCATGGAAGAACTGTTCTGGCGTTCCTTTCTTGCACGGTGGATCGATCGTCCGGGCTTTCTCGAGCACCTGCCACAGCGACTCAGCATAAGAGCAGTCGCCCTGTCGTCCATTGTTTTCGCAGTCGAGCACACGCTCTGGGTTGCCGGCCTGCTGGCCGGGATTGTCTACGCCGCGTTGTATCGGCATAGCGGCAATTTGTGGATACCGATCTTGTCCCACGCCGTGACCAACGGCGTGCTCGCCTGGTGGGTGGTACATACCGGGAACTGGCAATTCTGGTGAGCGCGCAAGACCGGGCTGGGCAAGGTCTTTGCTATACTCGAATCATGAGAATTGACGCTTGCCGAACCAAGAACTTAGCCAATACTTTGATCGCGTCGCTCGTCTTTGCGGCGTCTGTCACAAGCAGCAACGTGCATGCTGACGAAGCCGATGCGCTGAATTTTCTCGTCGGCGAGACGATTACCTACGACGACAACCTCTTCCGGATCTCGGATTCGGCGTCCGACCAAACCTTGTCCGGAACATCGAATCGCGACACTAAACGAAGCGACATGGTTTCGACGACCTATTTGGGTGTCACGTTTGACAAGCTGCTTAGCCGACAGAATCTTCATGCCGACATCCTGTACAACATCAACCGTTACTCGCATTACTCAACATTGGACTACAACGGGCTGCGCGCGAATGCCAACTGGGGCTGGCAACTCGGAAACTACCTGAAGGGATCATTGGCGTACGAGCGTAACAGAACGCTGGTCGATTTCGGAAGCCTCAATCCGGAAGACCGGGACAACGCGCGTGACGTCAATACCTACGACAGGTTCTATGCCAGCGCCGACTGGTGGTTTCATCCGGAATACTCGTTCGGTGTTGGCTATTCGCGTTCCGCCAGCAGCTACACCTCGGCACAAAGGCAGGCAAACGAGTATGATGCGGACGCTGTGGAGTTGAACGCAAAGTTCCAACCGAATTCGGGTAACCTCATCGGCCTGAGTCTGCGGCAGACCAAGGGAAGGTATCCGAATCGGCAGACTTCGCCCAATCCTGTTGGCGGGAATGTCGTTGCGACGGTCGACAACAGTTTCGACCAGACCGATGCCGAGGTGAATGGGGATTGGCGCCTGACCGGGCAGAGCCGCTTTTTCGGGCGTCTCGGCTACACGACACGTACCCACGACCAGGTCTCGGAACGCGACTTCTCAGGATTGACGGGCCGTCTGACCTACGACTGGGCGTTTGACGGCAAGACCAACCTGAACATCGGGATTCGCCGCGAGATCGGCGCGGTCGACGACATCGATGCTGCCTACGTGCTGACGGACGGGGTTTCGTTGAATCCGGTATGGAATCCGACCTCTAAGATCAGTCTGGCGGGGAAGTACGACTGGAGCAAGCGCCGGTATGAAGGGGATCCGTTTCGCGTCATAGGCGCAGGAACCAACCCGTCGTTGCAGTCGGTGCGCAAGGATACGGTGAATACAGCCAGTGTTTCGGGCACTTATACGCCGCTACGCAGCCTGCGACTGATCCTGACACTGCAGCACGAGCGCCGTTCGTCGACGCGTGAGTTCGTGCCCTATCGAGACAACCTTGCCTCTTTCTCGGCACAGCTGTCGTTTTGAAGGCTCGGTCCGTTGTGGGGGAAATCGCCCGTTTCTGGGGCGCCTGCCTCATTCGGCGCAAGGTAAATTTGTGTGGAGCAGCCTTGACGGTCCCTAGACTCGCCTTGTTCTACTATACTATTTGAATAGTTTCGCTTGATAGCGATACCAGTTGCCGATTGGACTGGTGTGCATCATGAGCAAGCAACTGAATTGCGCAGTGGCCGGGTTTGAACCGATTCGGGTTTTAGTAGTTTGCTGGATGTGGCACGATGATTGCTGGATACCGGAGGCGTCGCTCAGGTTTTGCGCGATGGCGGACCGGCCGGCTGGCAGATTGTCATTTGCTCTTTTGAGGGGGTCAAGATGAAACGTTTATTCTCGTGCTGGTTATTTTCGGTAGTTCTCGCTCTAGGAGTCAGCGCTCCGGCATTCGCTGGCGGTGACGGCGATGGGCACCACCATGGTGGCGGCGGTGATCCGAGTGCCGACATAACGAAGTCCTTCGGCAAGGTGTTCTGGAGCGATCGAAACATCGGGAGAGAGATTGACAGGGCGTTCAACTTCACGGTGGGTTCTCAGAGTTCATTCAGCGCAATGATCCTGTCCTTCGGGATTGACGATTTCGTCGGTTCGATCATCGGGCGGCAAGGGAACCCGTTTTCCGAGTCATTCAACATCGACGACGGCAGGACCACTTTCTCTACCCTGCTCGGACCCGGCAGGTACTCGTTCGTCTTGCAGGGGACGGTCGCTGATGCCCCGGCAGCATACTTTGGCGGGTTTTCGGCTGTACCCGTGCCCGAACCCGCGGAATGGATGATGATTGTCGCTGGTGTTGCGATGATGGGTTTTGTCGTTTCGCGCCGACGCAATATTGGCTAGTTGGTGTGTCGCTGTTTGCGAAACGGCGGGGAAACCCGCCGTTTCCGTTTTCGTCTCTCGCGGTTTCCGGGCCGAGCGGAGTGGGAACAAGCGGCGCTACCGCTGGCCCAACCGTACATTGGAAGAACTCCGACGCTGAGATTTTGGAACGACTGCTGTCGCAATACGGCGACAGCATCTGGCTCCGTGCAAGTCGATTCGATTGAAGGGTACTTTGGAGCGGCGGCTTGTTACAATTCCACAGGGCACGCCAATGAGTACTGGCACGTTGTTGCGGGCCGGATTGCGCACGGATATCTGGATTAGCTAACAGAGGTTCATGCTATATGTTTCGTTCGACGTTGATGGCGCTCTCCGCATTGCTTGCCTTGTCGGCCTGCGGGGAGAGATCTGCCGACGAGAAAAAGGTGGCCACCCAGGTGGCCGCCAAGGTGAACAAGGGTGAGATTTCGGTTCATCAGATCAACAATGTCCTGGCACGCGCGGGCGGCGTCAAGCCTGAGCAGGCCAAGTTGGCAAGCAAGCAGATTCTCGACAAGTTGGTCGAGCAAGAACTGCTAGTCCAGCAGGCGATGGATAGGAAACTCGATCGCGACCCGCGCGTGATGCAGGCAATCGAAGCGTCGAAGCGCGAAATTCTTTCCCGCGCCTACCTTGAGCAGGTGACCAGTAGCGCGGGCAAGCCGGACGACTCATCGATCAAGGGTTTCTACGACAAGAATCCCGCCCTGTTCAAGGATCGCCGCGTTTTCACCCTGCAGGAACTCGTTGTCAATGCGAGCCCGGAGCAGGCTGCGGCGATCCAGGAACAAACGAAGCAGGCCAAGTCGATGGAGGAACTGGTCAGGTACCTCAAGGATCAGAAGATCCCGTTCAACGCCAACGCGGGCGTAAAGGCCGCAGAACAGTTGCCTCTCGAAATACTTCCCAGGTTCCACGAGATGAAAGACGGTCAGACTGCGTTGATACCGACACCGGCGGGTCTGACGCTGGTCCATCTGGCGGCATCACAGTCACGCCCGATGGACGAGGCCGCAGCCAAACCCTTTATCGAGCAATACCTGACCAATCAGAGGCGTACTGAAATCGCCACTGCAGAGATCAAGCAACTTCGTGAAAAGGCGAAGATCGAATACGTAGGTGACTTTGCCAAGTCCGACGCCGATTCTCCCGCATCGCAGGTGCCGCAGACAGCACCCGCGGCACCGCCGGCCGCCGCCAAGCCGGTCGACAAGTCACTGGAAAAAGGCATCTCGAGTTTGAAATGATCCCGGGTTCTGTCCAGCCGGGTCCGCGCGGGTTATCGGGTTGGCGGTAGCGGCTGGTGCAGCAGCGCTCTGACCAAGTCGTTGCAGAGCCCGCAGTAGTCAGTTTGGTGAGAACTGTTTGCCCGCAGGACGAGGAAAAGAGCCCGATGAGTGCATACATCAAGTCTTTGACAACACTGCTGCTCTGGCTGCAGTTGGCCATTGTTGGCAGTGCGTTCGCTGCGGACAGCAAGGCCGAATACGTGCTCGGTCCCGGCGATGTGATCCGCATCACCGTGTTCCAGAATCCAGATTTGACGCTCGAAACCCGCGTTTCCGAAAACGGCGCCATTAGCTTCCCTTTGATCGGGCAGGTGCCGGTGGGTGGGCTCAATGTCTCGGAAGCAGAGAAGAAGATCGGCAAGGCGCTGCGCGATGGCGGCTTCGTCCTCCAACCGCAGGTCAACATCCTGCCGCTGCAGATTCGCGGCAACCAGGTTTCGGTGCTTGGGCAGGTCAATCGTCCCGGCCGCTATCCCCTGGATGTGCTCAATGCAAAGGTTACCGACCTGCTCGCCATGGCGGGCGGCATTATGCCGAGTGGCGCCGACACCTTGGTCCTCACCGGCACGCGCAACGGCAAGCTGATCCGTCAGGAAATCGACCTACCGTCCATATTTCTCGGCAATCGGCCAGATCTCGACCTGCCCATTGCCGGCGGCGATGCAATCTACGTGCATCGAGCACCGGTCTTTTACATCTACGGAGAAGTGCAACGTCCCGGCGCCTACCGTGTCGAACGCGAAATGACGTTGATGCAGGCTCTTGCACAGGGCGGCGGCCTGACGATCCGCGGTACCCAGCGAGGGATCCAGGTCCATCGCCGTGACGACAAGGGTGCCGTGCAGCAGATCGCTCCGGACATGGCGGCGCCGATCAAGTCGGACGACGTGATCTTCGTCAAAGAATCGATCTTCTGAGGCTGCGCCATGACATTCCAGCAGTTTTTGCTGATTCTGCGAGCCCGCTGGCTGACAGTCCTGCTGACCTTCGCGCTGGTTGTCGGGACAACGCTCGGCGTCAGCTTTCTGCTGCCAAAGAAGTACACCGCGTCCGCGGCATTGCTGGTCGACGTCAAGGCACCCGATCCCCTCTATGGCGCCCTGATGCAGGGCATGATCGCGCCAGGCTACATGGCCACACAGATCGACATCATCCAGAGCGAGCGGGTTGCCCGCCGGGTAGTGCGGATGCTTAAAATCGATGAGAACCCGAGCGCCCGCCAGCAATGGGTGGAAGAGACCCAGGGCAAGGGATCGATTGAGGCCTACTACGCCGACCTGCTAAGCAAGCAGCTCGATGTCAAGCCCTCGCGGGAGAGCAACGTAATCAACATCACCTACAAATCGGCCGAGCCGCAGTTCGCGTCAGCCATTGCCAACGCATTTGCCCAGGCGTATGTCGATACGAACGTGGAACTGCGCGCTGATCCGGCCAAACAGTACGCCGGCTGGTTCGATGCCCGCACCAAGGGTCTGCGCGAACAACTCGAATCTGCGCAGGGCAGGTTGTCGCAGTTCCAGCGCGACAACGGCATCACCAACGTCGATGAACGACTCGACGTCGAGAACGCGCGCCTGCAGGAGTTGTCTTCACAACTGGTCGCGATGCAGGCATTGCGCACGGAGTCCGCGTCGCGGCAGGCGCAAACAGGCAATACTGATACTCTGCCCGAGGTCTTGCAGAGTGGCCTGGTGCAAAGCCTGAAAGCCGATGTGGCGCGCCAGGATGCCAAGCTCAAAGACCTGAGTTCGCAGTACGGTCCCAATCACCCCCAGGTTCTGCGCGCCGTGGCCGAAGGACAGGCCCTGCGAGGCAAGCTGGAGGCCGAGGTCACGCGCGTCGCCGGAGGCGTCGGCACCAACAACCGCGTCAATGTGCAGCGAGAGTCCGAAATTCGCGCGTCGCTCGAGGCGCAAAAGAAGAAGGTGCTGTCGATCAAACAACAGCGTGACGAGATTGCGGTCATTCAGCGTGAAGTCGAAAACGCGCAAAAGGCTTACGACCTCACCGCGCAGCGTCTCGTACAGACCAATCTCGAGAGCCAGACCCAGCAGACCAACATCGTCGTCCTCAATCCTGCCGTTGAGCCCACAGAGCCATCGAGCCCCAAACTGCTGCTCAATACGCTGCTGTCGATCTTTGTCGGCGGCATGCTCGCTATCGCGCTTGCATTGCTGCTCGAACTGTTCAATCGTCGTGTTCGCTCGCCGGAAGACATCGTCGAAGCACTCGGCTTGCCGGTGATCGGGTATCTCGACGCCGCCGACGTGCGCGAGGGCAAGCGTCGCCGCCATCGCAATCGGTTGGTATTTCCGCGTTTCAATCCCGAACGCGCGCTTCCGGCACCACGATGATGCCCGGAGAGAGAACGATGACTCCCGCCGAACCAATGTCGATCCGCGCGCTGGTTCGTACCGAACCGCGATCTTCGGGCGACGACCGCTCGATTGGCGCCATCTTGATCGATTCCGGGCGGCTTACTCTCGATGATGCCGAACACATCCTGCGCAAGCAGAAAGACGAGGGACTGCGCTTTGGCGAAGCTGCCATCAAGCTCGGCTTGCTGAAAGAAGAGGACATCCAGTTCGCGCTCGCGCGCCAGTTCGACTATCCGTATCTGGTGCCGGGCGAATCGAATGTCAGCAAAGAACTCGTTGCCGCCTATCAACCCTTCAGCCGCCAGGTGGAGTCGCTGCGCGCGCTGCGCAGTCAACTCATGCTGCGTTGGTTCAACGGGTCGCCGGATCGTCGCGCGATCTCTATCGTCAGCACGGCACGCAAGGAAGGCCGCAGTTATCTCGCTGCAAATCTTGCCGTCGTCTTTTCCCAGCTCGGCGAACGCACTTTGCTAGTCGACGCGGACTTGCGAAATCCCCGGCAGCATGAGTTGTTTGGTTTGGCAAATCGCGCCGGCCTGGCACAGATGATTACCGGACGTGCCGACGAGTCGGCCATCGAGCGGGTGCCCGCATTCATGGACTTTTCGGTGATCACGGCCGGCTCGGCACCGCCCAACCCCCAGGAGTTGCTCTCCCGGTCATCGTTCTCGAATTTGCTTGCGATGTTGAGCGGGCGTTACGACGTGATTGTCGTCGACACACCTGCTGCGGACGAGGGTGCCGATGCCCAAACAGTCGCAGTGCGCACTGGCGCCGCACTTCTGGTGGCGCGACAGAACGCCAGCTATGTAGACGATCTGCAGGATCTCTCCGACAGTTTGCATCATGCAACGGCGGCGGTCGTCGGCGTGGTGATGAACGAGTTCTGAGCCCCACATGTCGGCTGTCGTGTCCAACAAAGGACCGCATCAAGCCGCGCTTGTCGATTGGCTGCCCGTGGCGGTCGGGCTGGCAGCGCTTTACGTTCCGACGTTTCTTGCCTTCGCAACCACGATCTGGCAAACCGAACAGCATGCCCATGGTCCGCTCATCGTGGCAGTAGTCGCCTGGTTGGTTTGGGACAATCGCCGGTTCTTCGGTTATGCTCCTACGGGTGCGTCACCTCTGATCGGCTGGAGCCTCGTCCTGCTGGGACTGATGAGTTACATGCTCGGCCGTTCGCAGACCATTCCTCTGCTGGACATCGGTTCATTCATCCCGGTCGCGGCAGGCGCAATCCTCGTGCTTCGCGGGTGGCCAGGATTGAAGATGTTGTGGTTCCCAATACTCTTTTCCGCATTCGCGATTCCGTTACCGGGTCTGATCGTCGACGCGGCAACCGGACCGCTCAAGCAGTCTGTCTCCTCCATCGCGGAGTCAATCTTGTACGTAACCGGGTACCCAATTGCTCGCAGCGGAATAGTGTTGAACGTTGGGCAGTATCAACTGTTGGTCGCCGACGCATGTTCCGGCCTGAACTCCATGTTCAGTCTTAGCGCACTCGGGTTGGTATACCTGTATCTGATGCGCTACCGGTCATTTGTGCACGTGGGCCTGCTAGTCGCATGCATTCTGCCGATCGCGTTCGCAGCGAATATCGTTCGAGTAATGATCTTGGTGTTGGTCACCTATCATTTTGGCGATGAGGCGGGGCAGGGCTTCATCCATGGATTTGCCGGCATGATTCTCTTTCTGGTAGCGTTGCTCATGCTGTTTGGGTTCGACAGCCTGCTCGGTGTCTTCCTCAAGCCGAGGAAAGCAGCATGAGCTTCAATGGTGTGGCTGGACGCGGATTGGCGCTCGGTATCGTCATGATCTTCGCGTCGGGTCTTGCCCTGGTTGCGCGGCCCTCAGCCAGAATGGCTGAGCGGAGGGCACCAGTCAACCTTGAGACCGCAGTCCCGGCGTCTTTCGGCGACTGGAGGATTGATACGTCGATCGTTCCAATCGCGGTCAGCCCCGATGTGCAGGCCAAGCTCGACAAAATCTACAACCAAACGTTGTCGCGTACCTACATCAATGCGGCTGGGCAACGCATCATGCTGAGCATTGCCTACGGCGGCGATCAGAGCAACGACGAATCGCAGGTTCATCGCCCCGAATATTGCTATACGGCGCAGGGCTTTCAGGTTCGCTCGAGCGTCATATCCAAAGCCGTAACGGGCTACGGCGAGCTTGCCGTACGCCGGTTGCTGGCGGTTCAGGGGCCGCGCAGCGAGCCAATCACTTACTGGATAACGATTGGCGACTCCGCAACCTTGCCTGGCGTGGGACGAAAGCTCGCACAGATCGCCTATGGCCTGAGGGGAACCGTGCCCGACGGCGTGTTGGTCCGGGTTTCATCGATCGATGAATCGACCGACTTTGCCTATGGGCTGCAGGATCAGTTCGTTGCCCAGATGTTGAAAGCTGTCGATCCCGAGACGCGAATGCGAATTGCAGGACGATTCGGCGCATAGTCTGGATAGCAACTCGAGATGACTATTTATGTCTGACAAGGTCGCAATCGTTACTGGTGTAACAGGTCAAGACGGTTCATATCTGGCCGAATTCCTGCTCGCCAAAGGCTATGAGGTTCACGGCATCAAGCGCCGTGCGTCCAGCTTCAATACCAGCCGTATCGACCACATCTATGCCGATCCGCACGAGGACGGTCGCCGCTTCGTCCTCCACTACGGCGACCTCACCGATTCCACCAATCTGATCCGGATTATCCAGCAGGTGCAACCCGACGAGCTTTACAATCTCGCTGCACAATCGCATGTAGCCGTGAGTTTCGAAGAGCCCGAGTACACCGCCAATGCCGACGGGGTTGGTGCCCTTCGGTTGCTTGAAGCGATCCGCATCCTCGGAATGGAGAAGAAGACCCGCTTCTATCAAGCCTCTACTTCCGAGCTCTACGGCTTGGTGCAGGAGGTCCCGCAAAAGGAAACCACGCCATTCTATCCGCGCAGCCCCTACGCGGTGGCCAAGCTGTACGCCTACTGGATCACAGTAAACTACCGTGAGGCCTATGGCATCTACGCTTGCAACGGCATCCTGTTCAACCACGAATCGCCACGGCGCGGAGAAACCTTTGTCACTCGCAAGATCACTCGCGCGTTGGCCCGGATAAAGCTCGGGCTGCAGGAATGCCTGTACCTCGGCAATCTGAACGCACTGCGTGACTGGGGCCACGCAAGGGATTATGTCGAGATGCAATGGCTAATGCTGCAGCAGGAAGAGCCCGAAGACTTCGTCATTGCCACCGGCATCCAATACAGCGTGCGCCAATTCGTCGAGGCTGCTGCAGATGAGCTGGACATCGCCATCCGCTGGGAAGGCGAGGGTGTCGATGAGATCGGTTTCGATCGGCGCGGCAGAGTCATCGTGCGTGTCGACCCGCGTTACTTTCGTCCGACGGAAGTCGAGACGCTGCTGGGTGACCCGACCAAAGCGCACGCGAAGCTGGGCTGGAAGCCGAGCATCAGCTTCCAAGAACTGGTGCGCGAGATGGTGCGCGAGGACGTCAGCACTGCGGAACGCGATTCGCTCATTCGACAGCATGGCTATCGGCCATTGGAGTTCAACGAGTGAACCGGGACTTGATGGTCGAGCGTTGTTCCGCGAGTTCTGTCTGAGGTGGCCGTCGCGAGAGTTGTTCGCTCGTGCGGCGGAATTACCAAATCGCCAGGATGAGCGTCCCGGCAACTCCAGCCTGGAAGGCACTTTGCGGCTACGGCTCCGCCACGTTGCTGCAGGGCTTCGTCGCGTTCATGGCGGTGCCAATGATGATACGCGTTCTGGGCGCGCGGGATTTCGCGCTTTGGGCCATCTTCGAGCCATTGGCGTTGTTGCTGGCGCAATTGTCCTTGCTCGGAAGCAGCCATGCATACATCCGGTTGCTCGCCAGCGGGAAGGCGGGGTCGGCTGACGTATATCACTCGCAACTGCGCTTCGGCATGTACCCGTGTGTCCTGATATGTTGCCTTGGTGGGTTCGCCAGCGTAGTCGGCGTCGGGCTCGGTTCATTGTGGTCGTATGTCCCTTTGGCGGCGCTACTGATCTTTCTCGAGGCAGCGATACTGCTGTGTCAGTCGGTTGACAGGGGTAAGTCCGATGCATTCGGTTACGCGCAGACGATATGGGTCAAGTTCGGCGCGCTGGGAATCGGGCTCGTGCTGGCCTCATGGGCGGGTGTGCGACTGGAGCTCATAGAGTTCGCAGGCGCGCTCATCATCATCGATAGCGTGGTGCTGATGCTGTCATTCGCAAGATATCGGCGCCGCTTTGCGCGGTCTGGCAATGCCGGATCGTCGCGGACGCGTGATCAGCATTGGGCTGCAGTTCGCTACGGATTGCCGATCGTTGCGGCTGCCGCCCTCGCAGTCGTCGCCGCGAACGGTGACAGGTACCTTGTTCACGCGCTCATGCCTTCAGGCGAGTTGCCCGGTTACATGATAATGGCCAAGCTTGCCGGGGCGATGTCCTTCGCCGCGGCACCGATCAATCTATGGTGGCCGGCGGCGCGTTTTCGCCATGCGAACGATGCCGACCGTGGTGCCGCTTTCTTTGCCTCCGCGACTGCAGTCTTGCTGTGGTACTACTTGGCGGTCGCTATGGTCGCTTGGGCACTGGCGCCGCATTTCGTCGGGTTCTATGCCCAAGGCGTTTCCGGTTACGATGCCAACACGATGGGCCTGCTGCTGTGTGCCGCGGTCGCGACTGCGATGATCACGCCGATCAACATCGGCACGCTCGACGAAGGCAGGACGCACTGGATTGCCGCAACCGTCGGTGTTGGCGCTTTTGCCGGGCTAGCCCTTGCCGGACTGCTGATTCCCCGCTATGGCTACGTCGGCGCGGGCCTCGGTTCGTTCGCGGCGCAGTGCACGGCGCTGTTGTTTACCTACTGGATCTCGCAGCGGATCCAGGCGGTCCCGATTCGCTTCGGCAAGTTGATTGCACTTGTTCTGGGTTTCGGATTCGCTGCGCTAGTGGTCCGACAGGAGTTTTCATCATTGGCCGGATTCGGGGCAGTCCTCTTGTTCATGCTTCTGGGGGCGGCTGTCTGCGCCAATGACTTCAAAAGGCTGCTCGGTTCATGAGAGTTGACCTTTATCGCGTCGTGCTGCTGGGGTTCTACTACGGGGTTGCCCGCTGGCTGCCGGCCTCCAACAATCGTATCGGCCGGTGGGCACGGCCGCTTCGGCGCTGGGTTTGCACGCCGCTGTTTGTTTGCGCTGGCCGCAACATCAACATTGAAGCGCGTGCCTTCTTCGGTTCCGGCCGCCAAATCGAAATCGGCGACAACTCGAGCATCGGTGTCGCAGCGCAGATCTATGGCCCGCTGTTGGTCGGCAAGAACGTCATGATGGGGCCGGAGGCGCTGGTCATCACTACATCGCATGTCGCCGACCGGATCGACATCCCGATGATCGAGCAGGGGGTGACGGGGCCACGGCCCGTCGTGATCGAGGACGACGTGTGGATCGGCCAGCGAGTGACCTTTCTGCCACGCGTGAGAATCGGTACAGGCTCGATCGTCGGCGCAAACGCGGTCGTGACGCGCGACGTGGCGCCGTACTCGATCGTTGCCGGCAACCCGGCGCGGGTGATTCGGGCCCGTCGTCGGATCGGGGGATCTCCGTTGAGAGTTGACAGCCCGCAGGGCAGAGTTACTGATTTGTTCCATTCAAAGCAGATTTCGTGGGGCAGACGGGGCTCCATGAGGCCCGCAGTACGCTACTACGACGACTTTTTCGCGTCGCACAGGCGCTGGCTGTTGCTCCTTTTCGTGGCTTGTATCGGAATCGAATACCGCCCGAACATCCCGGGGATGCCTTTGAACCTCAGCATTGCCGAGATTGCGACCTTCGGTGTTGCGTTGATCGTTCTTGTCGATGTCGTGATTTGGCGCGAATCGTGGTGGCGAGAACTGTTCGCAAGGGATACTACGAAGATAGTGTTTACGGTTTGGCTGGTTTGGCTTTTCGTGCTCGGGCCGACAATGGTGCTGCGTGGCGATCGCTACGGTTTGGAGAGACTGCGCGACCTGCTTCCAGCCTTGATGTGCTTCTTGCTGGTTACGTCGTTCGTCAAGTCCGAAACGGACCTCCGGGCCGTGATTCGTATCTGGCTTTTCACAATTTTCGTCAATGTGGTGCTCGGATACAGCCAGTATCTTTTCCGATGGCCGTATCCATCGGAGATTGGGTTGACAGCATTGGGCAAGCTGGATCTTTCGGGGGAACGGTACACGGGGAATCTCGTGATGGGGTTCTTTACCCATCCGAACGGATTCGGAATGGTTCTCGTCGGCCCGACCCTATATTTCTTTTGGCGGCTCTTGCACCCGTCCCGGTTCGCCCCCTATCTAGTCGATCTTGCCGCGTTAGTCTTGGTGGCCGGCTGCTTGTATCTGACACAGACGCGTGGCGCGATCTACTGGACGCTCGTGGGCTTCGCAACAATGGTCTTTGGTCGCTTGGTGTCGACCCGGATGTTTCTGATCCTGATACCCGCAATCGGACTGGTTGTCCTGATGGGACTGGCACAACTCGACGTTCTCGGGAGTTCGGGCACGATTCGAGGGCGGTTCACACAGTGGCAGGCGGCATTGTCGATGCTCACCGAGCACCCCGATGTGATTCTGTTCGGAGGGGGGGCGTATCCGATGGCTCGGCAGAGCCTGCTCGCCAGCCACCTGTCGTACCTCTACCCGAATGCGCACAATTCGCTCCTCAACCTTATCCTGTTTTTCGGGCTGCCTTCATTGATCCTTTTTGTCGTGGTAGCCGTTCGAGTTTTGACTGATCGACAGCGAGCGGCGCCAAGAGCCGATCCTCCAGCGGCTGTGCCACTGATCGTCATCTCCGTCTGCGTGCTGTTCGAAAGTCTGTTCGAACCATTCTGGGAGGGCAACGTACCGGGCGGCCAGTTGCTCCTGGTTTTAGCCATGCTTTATGCAGTCCAGCGCGAAGGCTTCAAATGGCAGACCTAATTGCGTACTATAGAACGGTCTACTTTCTCGCCTCCGAAGCATTCATTCCGTCGCAGATCGCGGCTCTTGTGCGCTTCTCGTACCAGGTCTGGACGCGCGACCAGACGCCGGAGGCGCGCTCGTCGGTTTCAAGTTCGTCGGCAATTGTTCCGCTCGTTTCCCCGAGCGGATTCATGGGGAAGGTCCGATTCACGTTCTGCGGCCGACCGGCTGAAGAATTGGCGTCGCAACTGAAGCCGGCTTTGATTCATGCGCATTTCGGGCCGGATGCGTCCATGGTGCTTCCGTTGGCCAGACGGAAGCGGATTCCGTTGGTGGTAACCTTCCACGGCTTTGACGCCCAGCGTTCGCGCCGGGCTCTGCTTGCCGAGTTCAAGCCGTCCAATCTTCTGTTTCTATTGCGAGAACGCCAGCTATATCGCTACGCGGCGAGGGTGATTGCCGTTTCGGAGTACCTGAAGGGTTGCCTGATTCGGCGAGGTTGCCCGGCTGACAAGATCACCGTCCATTACATCGGCGTCGATACAAAGAAGTTCGTTGCCGACGACGCACGCCGGGTACGCCTTCGTATTGTTAATGTTTCTCGTCATGTCCCATGGAAGGGAGTCGACACCATCCTTCGAGCGATGAGCCTTATCGCCCGGCGGTTTACAGACGCGAAACTGATTCAGATTGGAGCCGGATCGGAATCGGCATCGCTTGCAAGCCTAGCCAAAAGCCTCGGCATTGCGGATCGCGTCACTTGGCTGGGGCAGCAACCGAACGACAAAGTCTTGGAGGCGATGCAGTCGTCTTCACTCTATGTTCAGGCCAGCCGTCGCGATGAGGCTGGGCAGACCGAAGCATTCGGCATCGCGCTGCTCGAGGCGCAGGCGTGTGGCTTGCCCGTGATTGCTACCAATTCCGGGGGTATGCCGGAGGCCATGGTCGACGGAGTGACTGGATTACTCTTCGAAGAAAACGATCATCGGGGGCTGGCGGATCGCCTTTGCGAACTCCTGGCAAACCCCGACACAGTTCGAGAGATGGGCCAACGTGGCAGAGAAATGGTCGTCGAAAGATTCGACATTCTCGCCCGGACGGCTGTTCTGGAGAAGATCTATGACGAAGTTCTGGCAAGCAATCGGCGTTAGCGCGATGCTCGCGCTCGCTGTCGTCGCCGGTCGGGCCGCAGGCCGAGGCGTGGAAACGCATGTCACTCCGTTGCCGTACGCGATTGCTTCGGCGGCAAGCGCTCCGGTCGGACGCCCGTTCTTCGGAATTCACATGCACCGTTCGGATCGTGGAACGTCATGGCCGGCGGTGCCATTCGGAAGCTGGCGCCTGTGGGACGCAAACGTGACTTGGGCGGACCTGGAGCCAAAACCCGGCGCTTGGGATTTCCGACGCCTGGACCGCTACGTTGCGATGGCAGCGATCACGCACACCGAGATCGTCCTGCCGCTGGGCATGTCGCCCAGATGGGCATCGGCAAATCCCGATGGACCCTCTGGCTATGGCCCCGGACAAGCCGCACCGCCGGTGGACACCAACGCGTGGCGCGACTATGTGGATACCGTGGCGCGCCGGTACAAGGGCAGGGTTAGATACTTTGAAATGTGGAACGAGGTAAACCTGACCAGCTTCTACACCGGTTCGATGGAGAGGTTGATCGAATTGCAGCGCGTTGCCTACGCGGTCATCAAGGGTGTGGATTCGGAGAATCGGTTGATCTCGGCCTCGTTCACCGGCAACACGTCGGATGAAGTCTACAAGTTCTCGAATTACCTTCGCCAGGGCGGCGCTGCTGCCGCCGACATTGTCTCGTATCATCTCTATTCGCCCAAAGTGCACCCGGAAGCAGTCGTTCCGCTGGTCGCGGCCCTGCGCAGGGAAATGAAGGCAGCAGGTGCCGAGGGCAAGCCGCTGTGGGACACCGAGAGCGGCTATGCGATTCGGCGTGATCCGAGCATGGGACGTCCTGCGTGGATGAGTTCAGATTGGCTTCAACTCGACGAGCAGACGGGCGCGGCCTTCTGGATGATCGGCTACGCACTCAAGGCGCAACTCGGCGTTGCCCGGGCATTCCACTATTCCTGGGACGGTGAAGAGATTGGCTTTGTCGGAGGGCGACGCGATGCCTCGCCTGATACGCTGGCAGCGCTGAAGGAGTTTGTCGATTGGTTGATCCCCAGAACGCCCGCGGGATGTACGTTCGTGGAAAGCCATACCGCCTGCCGATTCGCGGGGCCGAATCAGAGCGAAACTTCCCTGCTCATTTGGTCCCGTGACAGGGATCGACCCGTCGGACTTGGTACCGCACAGGCGGGGGCGAAGGGCTTGCGCTTCTGCGAACGCGGCGATCGTGAGTTTGTCGTTCCCGCTGATGGATCGGTTGCGGCAAAGGCATGCCCGATCGCAATAGTCATGTCAGGCAAGGCGTCAAACAATTGAAGAAGGTGGTTGTAGTCCAGCGGCGGATGACGGAGTACCGGGTACCTCTGTTCGAACGGCTGAGAACCGTGCTGGCGGAGCGAGGTGTTTTGCTCGACGTCCTACATGGCGATGCGACCGAGGACGAGGCTAAGAAAGGTGACGGCGGCGTGCTGCCGTGGGCGCGCAAGCTCCCCACCCGTTACGCTCTGGGAGGACGGCTTTGCTGGCAGCCGTTCGGCGCGCGGATTCGCGATGCGGACCTCGTGGTCGTGACGCAGGAGAACAAACTCGTCTACAACTACTGGCTGTTATTTCACAGACCTCGCGCGCGAATCGCGTTCTGGGGTCATGGCAAGAACATGCAATCGGAGAACCCTGACGGGGCGCTTGAACAGATCAAGCGATGGTCGACGCCCCGGGTGGACTGGTGGTTCGCTTACACGGACATCAGTCGCGAGTTTTTGTTGGAGACGGGTTTTCCGCGCGAACGCATTACGGTATTGAACAACGCGGTGGATACCGGTCACTTGGTGGCCTTGCGACAGGCGGTGACTCCGGCGGAAATTGCGCAATCGCGTAGTGCGCTGGGTCTGGGCCTGGGCCCGATCGGAATCTACGTCGGGTCAGTCTACCGGGAGAAGCGGATCGGTTTTCTGATCGAAGCCAGCCGCCGCGTGCGCGAACAAGTTCCCGATTTCCAGTTGCTGGTGGTCGGCGCCGGGCAGGACGAGGAACGGCTTCGGGCGTCAACTCTCGCTGATTCCTGGATACACTGGGCTGGTGTGCGTCGAGGCAGTGAGAAGGTCACCTTGCTGGCCTGTTCCGCTGTGATGCTCATCCCGGCCGCGGTAGGGCTTGGCGTGCTCGACTCGTTTGCGCTGCAGGTTCCGTTGGTCACGACGGACTGTCGGGGGCACGGGCCGGAGATTGCCTACCTGCGCAATGGCGCCAATGGGATGATGACTTCTTTCTCCGTGGATGACTACGCCGCGGCGGTTGCCGGTCTGTTAGCGCAACCGGATGAGTTGGCCCGACTCGAGGCGGGCTGTAGGGTGAGCGCGGCCCTGTATACGATGGAGAAGATGGCCACGAGGTTTGCCGATGGCATCGAGGCGGCACTGGCCGTCCAAGATGGTCGTCGATGAGCGATAACGCCTGCAACGCCCGGGTGCTGGTGGTGCACAACGCCTATCAACAGCGCGGCGGCGAGGATCTGGTTTGCGAGGCGGAGGTCGAGTTGCTGCGCAGCCGCGGACATGCCGTGGAAGTCTTCCAGCGCCACAACGACGATGTGATGACGACGTCAAGACTGCGCGTCGCGGCTGAAACCCTCTGGAGTCTTCGATCAGCTGCAACGCTGAACCAACTGATCGATCGCTTTGCGCCGGAAGTGATTCATGCCCACAACACGTTTCCGGTGATCTCGCCGTCGGTGTTTTGGACCGCCGCGCGCCGAGGTGTGCCGGTCGTGCAAACCCTGCACAACTTCCGTCTGCTCTGTCCGCAGGCGATGTTTCTGCGCGAAGGCATGGTGTGCGAGCTGTGTATGGGGCAATTGCCCTGGGGCGGGATCGCGCACCGCTGCTATCGCGGTTCGCTCCCGCAGACCAGCGTGGTGGCCGCCATGCTGGGCGTGCATCGGGCACTTGGTACCTATCGCGACAAGGTGACTCGCTTCATCGTGTTGAACGAATTTTGCCGGCGCAAGTTCATCGAAGGCGGTTTGCCGGCGGAGAAGCTGATGCTCAAACCAAATTTTGTCGACTTGCCGTCCCCGTCAGAGGGCGAGCGCATCGGGGTGCTGTTCGTCGGGCGGTTGTCGCAAGAGAAGGGTGTTGAAGTACTGGCGGGCGCGATGGCCAAGTCGCCCGGGATCGGCCTGCGGGTGGCGGGCAGCGGGCCGGAGGCAAATCGTCTGCACGGGATTGATGGCGTCAGGCTTTTGGCCCATGTTGGTCAAGCGCAAGTTCGCGACGAGATGACTCGCGCCGTGGCGCTGATTTTGCCGAGCATCTGCTACGAGGGCTTTCCCCGCACGCTGGCCGAGGCATACGCAAGTGCTTTGCCGGTCATCGCCAGTCGCATCGGGGCGCTGGCCGAACTGGTGCAGGATGGTGTGACCGGCCTCCTGTTCGAGCCGGGCAATGCTGACGATCTGGCGCAGAAGCTGGCTTGGGCCGCCGCAAACCCGGCGCGACTGCGCGAATTCGGCTGCAACGCGCGTGCAGAGTACGAAGCGAAGTTTTCGGCCGACGGAAACTATGCGATGTTGATGGACATATACGGGGCGGCGATGGAGGAAGCAAGGGTGCGACGTGCATGAGCCGTTGGAAAGGCGCCGGAAGTGCGTTCTGGGGGCGCAGATCGATACTGTGACCTGGAGCGAAGCGCTCGATCGCGTGTCCGCATGGGCGCGAGCCCGTGAATCGCGCGTTGTCTGCATATGTAACGCGCATTCCACGGTAATGGCCACACAGGATGCGAGCTTCCAGCGTGTGGTCGAACAATGCGACATGGCGACGCCAGATGGCGCCCCGGTGGCATGGATGCTTCGTCGGCTCGGCCACCACGGACAAGCGCGTATCAATGGTCCTGACCTGATGTGGAAATACTGCGCGGAGGCGGGGCGCCGGGGTGAAGCCATCTATCTCTACGGTGGCGCGCAGACGACACTGGATGCGCTGGTTCCGAGGCTGACGGAAGCATTTCCCGGGCTGCGACTGGTCGGAGTGGAATCGCCTCCGTTTCGTCCGCCGACCGAGGCCGAGGACGCTGCGACTGTTGAGCGGATCAACGCGTCCGGTGCTGGCGTCGTGTTCGTCAGCCTGGGTTGTCCGAAGCAGGAGGCATGGATGGCCGCGCACCGCGGCCGAGTTCGGGCGGTGATGATCGGCGTCGGTGCGGCATTCGACTATCACGCGGGTACGATCAGGCGTGCGCCGCTATGGATGCAGCATGCGGGGCTGGAGTGGTTGCACCGACTGGTTTCTGAGCCCCGCCGCCTATGGCGTCGGTACCTCGTGACCAATACGCTGTTCCTGATCGGCGCCGCGCAACAGTTGATGAGATCGAGTTCGACGGCGCACGGTGCCGGCCGTGGATGAGTTCATCGCAAGATCAGCAACCCAAAAAATGGTCGCGGCTCTTCCCGTCGCACACGCTCGAATCAATGCCTGTGCGGCGGGCGTCCGAGCGGATCGGCCGCCGGGAGCGCTACGCTGTAGTTGCGCCGTCCCGCGGAGCCCAGGCGAGCCCCATTCGGCGCCCGGCGTACCAATAATCCTTGGGCCGCTCGACGACCTCCAGATATGCGAGATCGTTGCGTTCGCAGAACTCGACAAACTCCTGGCTGAACCAGCCCGTCAGGACAAGACCGCCGGGTGCGAGGCGCGGCTCGAGGGCGGCAAGTTGGGCGCGTGTGTGGTCGGGATCGTTCACCGTTTCGTGGATGAAGAAGTCGATTTTTTCCTTCATTGCAGCAAGCGTAACCACGCTATCGCCAGTTAGCCGTGTGGCCAAGCTCCCCTCGTTCCCATCGAGGTAGTCGCCACGATCGCTTGCAAGGTCGATCGTGATGAGCCTGCCGGGAGTGCCCTCGGCGCGATTGCGATCGAGCGCGCGACAAATGGCGAGCGCCCCGAGCCCCTTGTCGGTACCGGCTTCAAAGACCACGCCGGGTTTTGTCGCCCTGACGGCCATGTAGAAGTACATTGGATGGCCGTAGTGCACTCGTCTATCCGTAACATAGCGCAGTCTGGTCGACGTAACCCGCTGCCGGCAGCGTTCTGCAAATGCGTGATCGGACTTTAGTTCATCGGCGAAGCGCCGAACAACACGCGGATCAACCCGGGTGGCGGCGCTGATCGCGCCGGCGCATGAGATCACACCGAGCGGATCGTAGTCAAAATCGAAGTTTACCCACTCCCGCGCCCCGAATACCCACGCAATCGTTCTAACGGCGTTTCTCGCCAGCATCGGCAGCGAAGACCGCATGCGCAGCGGCAGGGTCGCGATGCGAGAAACCGGTGAATACTTGATAGCCTCAAGTAGCTTTCGCCCCATTGTGTTCCCCCTGGTTCGTGAGCTGTGCAGTTCAAGGACCGCAAAGTCACGTGCTGATTCGCGAAACGTTGGTGCGGCGCGGTGCCGATTAGAATGTCGTGAAGACGCGTCAAGTATGCGCGCGCCGGGGGGCGGTGTGAGTGTGGTCACGTGATTTGATGTTCCGATGGTCACGGACGGTGATGGTAATCGGCGGAGAGGAAGGCAAAGAGAAACGCCGTCGGAGATCAATGCCGACGGCGTTGTTACGTTGAGGGCGTGAGAATCAGAACGGCGGATCGTCATTGGAGGGCAAGGAGTTCGGATCGGGATGGACGAGGTTGTCGTAGGAAAGGCCCTCGTAGAAGCGATCGGCCTGGTGGCCGTAATGAGTCATGAAGAGATCGAGGATCTCGTAGAGGAATCCTGGATTTCGACGACGGCTTCATCAGGGAGCGATGGCAGATTGAGGGTAATGTTGACGGGGCGTGAATCGGGACGCATAGCCAGTACCTCCGGTGATCAACGTCCCGCCGCGGCGCGGCGCGGCTTGGGCATCTCGGGTTGGGCAAAGACATCGAGGTAGAGCTTCTCGTCGAGCTGAGCCAGATCGCGCTGTGCGGCCGCAGCGAGGAGTTCCGCCGCCAACGTCGTCATGATGCGGTAATTGCCGGCAGCGTGATCGCACAAGGTCTGTCGCAACTGAGGCGTCATCAGGCTGGCGTTGCCGGCGCCGGCCAGCAGATGATTGAGGCAGGCCAGCAACTCATCGCGGCTCGCATGCTCGGTCGCGAGCCGGGTCCGAATGCGCGAGCCGAGCGGGATCAGTTCCTCGCGCCGGAGCTTCTCGATCAGCCGCGCATCGCCGGCGAGCACCACGCACAGCAATGGCTGCGAATCGAAACGCGCGCTGGCCAGCAGTCGCAGCTCGCACAGCACCGCCGGGCTCATCTCCTGGGCTTCGTCGACGAGCAGCACCGCTCGCCGGCGTGTCGTCTCCAGATGTGAGAACCAGACCTCGCGCAGGATTTTGAAACCGCCCCAGCGGTTATGCGGGCGCAGTGGGACGGTAAAGATATCGCCCATTTCGCGGTAGAAGTCCGCCAGGTTGCTCTGCGGATGATTGATCGCGCCGACCGTGACATCGGGCAGTCGCGTCAAGCGATCCGCCAACAGACGCAAGGCAACGCTCTTGCCGGTGCCCGGATCGCCGTGGATCATCGCAAAGCCGCCTTCCTTGATCTGGGCGTGCTCGATACGCCAGCAGAAGTTCTCCATCCGGGGCGGCACATAAATCGCCTCGGTCGGTAGTTCGGGCGAGAAGGGATTCCACTTCAACCCGTAGAGGGCGAGGAGTTTCTGGTTCATGCGATGTCCTTGTCACGGGGTGGCAAATACGCCGGCGGCAGGCCGGTGGCGGCGTAGTCGGCGATTTGTTGGCGCAGCAGCGGTGCGATACCAGACGGTGGCAGTGGCGACAGATCGGTCGTTACCGGCGACAGGCGCCGGCGCTGGCCATCGGCGTTGGCCGACTTGTCGAGCGGCTTGACCGGACACAGCACGGCGCCGGAGCGGTGGTCAACCAGATCGACCCGGGTCAGATCCCAGCGGGCGTAGCGCAGATGGACGGTGGTGAGGTGGCGATAGCGGGCAGGAATCTCGAAGCGCGAGCCTTCCAGACTCACCGTACCGTCGGCGCGGCGCTGCCGGCGCGCGACCTCGATGCGGAAGGCGGCACAGAGCGTCGCGGTGTCCGGGCATTCGCGCCGGACATTGGGGCCGGCGAGATAGCGGTCCAGCGGGGTGGCATCGATCTCGGAATGGTGCGTGCGGTGATACTCCTGCTCGACCCAGGCTTGCGTCGCCTGATTGAGAGAATCGAGGGTGAGGGTCTCCTCGCCTTCGAGCATCGCCATCAAGCGAGCCTCGACACGTCCCCAGAACGACTCCTGTTTGGCATTTTGATACGGAGAATATGGCAGCGTCGTCTGATGCACGATGCCCAGGGCGGCCAGCCCGCTGACGGTCTCCTCGGCCAGCATCGCGGCGCCGTTGTCGGTCATCAGGGCCCGCGGCAGGCCGCGTTTCATGAATGCCTGCGACAGACCATGCACCAGAGTTTCGGCGGTTTCGTCGAGGTACCACTGCAGGTGGCAGACGAGGCGCGAGCGATCGTCGATGACCCCGAGCAGCATCGGCTTGGCCCAAGTGCCGGCGCGCGTGAGCACCTTGCGTGCGCCGTGGTGGAAATCAAGATGCCATAGAGCAGACACATGGTCGACCTCGAAACTCCTGACTTCCAGTTGCTCGAGCCGGTCGCGGGCCAGCAGCGCGCCGTCGGTGGCGCGTTTCGGTCGGGCCTGGCGGTACATTCCCTTGCGCCTTGAGGTAGCGGCGCACCGTCGGGTAGGACGGCAACGGCGAAGCACTGTCCAGGGCAACGCGAAGGTTGTCGAAATGCAGTTGCGCGCTCCAGTTCGGATGTTCGCGATACTGGGTCGTCAGGAGAGTGATAGCGGCCGGCGTGAGACTGGGGAAACGGCCGACATCGCCGCGCAGACGGTTACGCAGCGCGGCCACCGGATCGGCAGCGGCGCGGGCGGTGTAGTACCAGCGCTCAAGGGTCGAGACGCCGAAACGGATGTCCAGGCCGGAGACCGGATGTCGCCAGGTCACGGCGGCAAGTGTGGTCATCGCCGCGGACAGTTCCCTGGACGCCGGTGGTGCGGCGAGCAAGGGGCCGATGATCGCGAAGCGCAGCCGCGCTAAAGCGTCACGTTGCGGTGGATCGAATTCACTACTCAAGACGGTCTCCCGGTGAGGCGGCGCCGACGGCGTCGCTGCTGGAAAGTGAAGGCTACAAACCCTCGCGGACCTTGCCTATGCGCATCCTCTGCGGGTGATCAGCGCCCTTCAGACAACGAGATCGCCGTGACGCTGATCGGGCTGAGAAAGACGAGCAGTCGCATCAACTGCTCGGCGGCCTCGCCAACGAAGCGCTCCAGCAGACCCGCGGGGAACAGATCGCTGTCGACCGGCGGCATGAAGCGCGCACAGTGGGCCTGCCACAACGGCGTCAGTGGAAACAGATCCACCCACCATTGGCGCCAGCGCTGAAGGGTACGGACCGGAACGGCCAGGTCGGTGGAGACCCGCGCCGCCGCTGTGTTCTGCCCGGCATGCCGGGCAGAACACAGCACCACCGCCAGCGCCAGATAAACGCGCCGGCCGAGGAAACGAACCGATGTCGATGTCTTGCGCTTGCGGCAATCGGCACAGCAAGAAGCTGAACCGCGACTCAAACTCGGCGCGAACCTCGTTCAGGCAGGCACGCGGCTTTCGCGGGTAGTTGGCGCGGTGGAGAATGCCGCCACACGCGCATCGGCCAGCATGCACGTCGGCCGCCAGTTCCTCGTCAATGCTCAGCAGTAGTCGGAAAAACTTGGGGTCTTGCAGCAGGGCATGGCACACTTGAACGGTCTCCTAGGCGTGGTAACCAGAGACTCCCCCAAAGGGTTCGTTTGTTCAAGTTCCCCGAGGGGGATCACCTGCTCAACATCACGCTGCTTGACCATTTCGGCAGCGATTGCCATCGAGATTGGTGACCGTGCTCACGGTGCATCTACCGCGTAACGCTGCAACCCCTTCGGATACCCCTTTCGTCGCAGTGAACACACCTTGTCGCCGCGAATCCCGGGCGGGTAGCATGGCCTCCGGTGGCGTCGCGTTGGATTCAGGAGCTTGGAACGACAGGAAATGCAACCTCGTCGTTCGTCAAACGGCACTGGCGCGGAATGCGCTCGCCTACGTAGCCCAGAAAACGGTCCAGTTGCTGCCAACCGTCGAATGTGTCGAGTTCCCAGGAGTGACCCCATAGGTGGAACACGCCGCCATTTCGGCAGACGTAGTCGACCATCGCGCGCATGCGGTCAATCATGCCCGTGGGACGTACCGCCACAGAGAACAAGCCGCTGCGAATTGGCCAATTGCCCTTGCTCAAATAGTTTCGGACGTAGGCCATCCGTGGATGCGGATAGAACTGAATCGTAGTCGGCATACGATACCGGTCGTCCGGTACAGTCCGAAAAAAGTTGACGGTCGTGCGCGCGTAGGCGAACCCCGTCTCCACGGTAAATCGACGGTGCTCGGCACTGAACCTTCCGCCGGGATAGCAGAAACCGCGGACGCCGTAACCGAGAATATCTTCGAGTTTGTTCTTGCCATCCATGATCTGACGGCGCGCTTCGCCCTCATCGACCGTATTGAGGTAGCGGTGGTCCAGTGTGTGAGACCCGATCTCGAATGCTGCTCCGAGGCCGCGGACCTGTTCAGCAGACAGCACCGGCAAACCCTCGCAGTTGGATAGTGGGACGTAAAACGTCGCCGGAAACTCATGTTTTGCGAGCAAATCGCCAAGCCGCATGTCGAGCGGATGCCCGTCGTCCCAGGATGACGTGAATACGGCCGGTTTGTTCATCTTCGCGTGTCCCGGAAATATGCCGATGGCTAAAATAGCACGGTGAAACGTCACAAACATCAGAGCGCGCTTTGCGGTCGAGGTTGCCACGACAATAGGGAGATCGCGAGTCAGTTCGGGGCGCGGCAGCCAGACATGTTCGGAGCGGATCCGAGCACTCCGGAACACTTGTTGTTTCCATGCATATCCGATATTATAACGACAGTTATAACTACGGACGCAACTGCGATGCACGCTCTCAAGCTCACCCAGATCGGCAATTCGGTAGGCGTGATCCTGCCCAAGGAGATCCTTGCGCGCCTCAAGCTGGAGAAGGGCGACACGGTGTTTCTTACCGATTCCCCGGACGGGTTGCGTATCACACGGAACGACCCGCAGTTCGAAACGCAGATGGATGCTGCACGCGAGATCATGAAGCAGCGCCGCAACGTGCTGCGTGAACTGGCCAAGTGATGACCGAATGAGTTGGGTCTGGCTCGACCGGCAGGTTGTGCTGGCTGTTCATGACGAGCAATTGGCCGAACATGGTGGCGCGAGCGGCGTTCGCGACATCGGATTGCTCGAATCGGCACTTGCACGCCCGCTAAACCTCGTTGCGTATGCCGAACCCGATGCGGCGGCACTCGCCGCGGCCTACGGTTTCGGGATCGCCTCGAATCACCCCTTCGTCGACGGCAACAAGCGGACCGCGTTTGTCGGGGTCGAACTGTTTCTTGCGCTCAATGGCTATGGGTTGCCGGCGGATGACGTTGCGTGCGTCCTGACCATGCTGGCCGTCGCCGCCGGCGATCTCGACGAGACCGCATTCGGGGCGTGGATTCGTGGTCACGTCACACGAAAGTAAGGCCACGAACTTATCATTGCGGGCTCGCCTCGCGCGGGCGGGCGGCGCAGCGATCTTTTCGACATCTCAGGACAGATGATGAACAGCACCAACAAGCACGCACGCATTTTCGTTGCCGGCCATCGCGGCCTGGTGGGTTCGGCGCTAGTACGCCGCCTCACTCGCGGCGGCTACACCAATATCATCACCGCGACGCGGCAGGAAGTGGATTTGCTCGATCAGCGCACAGTGCTGGCGTTTTTTGCGGCCGAGCGGCCCGACTACATATTCGGTGCTGCAGCCAGGGTCGGCGGCATCCAGGCAAACAACACGTACCGCGGAGAGTTCATCTACGAGAACCTGATGATCGAAGCCAATCTCGTACATTGCGCACACTTGGCGGGCGTGCCGCGCATGCTGGTGCTGGGGTCATCGTGCATCTATCCGCGGGATTGTCCGCAGCCGATACGCGAGGACTACTTGTTGACCGGCCCGCTGGAACAGACCAACGAGTCGTATGCGATTGCCAAGATCGCCGGTATCAAACTTGCAGACGCGTACAACCATCAATACGGTCGCAAATACGTATCGGTGATGCCGACCAACCTGTACGGCCCGCGCGACAACTACGATCTGGCCAATTCGCATGTGTTGCCGGCGCTGATTCGCAAGGCGCACGAGGCCAAGCAGCGCGGCGACGGCGAACTGGTGGTGTGGGGCACTGGTTCGCCCCGGCGCGAGTTCCTGCATGTTGACGATCTCGCGGATGCCTGCGTGTTCCTGCTGGAAGCAGGATACGACGGGCCGCTGCTCAATCTCGGCATGGGTGAGGACGTGACGATTGCCGATCTGGCGCGACTCGTCGTAAGCGCAGTGGGCTTCGACGGCAAGCTGGTATTCGATACTACGAAGCCCGACGGTACGCCGCGCAAGTTGCTCGACGTATCGCGCCTGCATGCGCTGGGTTGGCGCGCATCGATTGCGCTCGATCGGGGTATTGCCGATACGTATCGGTGCTTCCTCGACGAACAGGCGGGTCGGTGATACCTTGATGCCAGATTCTTTACTTTGGCGCTTGCCTGTAGGCCGCATGAATAGGCGTTCTACAGGCTATCAAGCCGGAGAACGCCTATACATGCGGTTCGCAGCCGGAACTACCCGTGCAAGCTCACAGGCTGCGGACTGCGGCGCTAAACACGGTGCGCTTCGACGATTGCGGGCGCTGGTGGCGCGCCGTAACGTAGACTTTGTCCGAATCGCCACGGGCATTGCAATCGACGGGTTTGAGCGGCCTTCAGCATGATTCTTGTTACCGGCGGCGCAGGCTTCATCGGCGCCAACTTCGTTCTCGACTGGCTGCGCGCAACCGGCGAGCCAGTGGTAAATGTCGATGCGCTGACCTACGCAGGAAACCGCGAGAACCTGGCCTCGCTCGAAGGGGATGCGCGGCATGTGTTCGTGCGGGGCGACATCTGCGACCGTGATCTGCTCGATCGATTGTTCGCCGAGCACAAGCCGCGCGCGATCGTGCACTTCGCGGCGGAGAGCCATGTCGACCGTTCGATCCACGGGCCAGGCACCTTCGTCCAGACCAATGTGATCGGCACCTTCACGCTGCTGGAGGCGGCGCGTGGCTACTGGAGCGGCCTCGCCGAGCCGGACAAGGGCGCATTCCGCTCTCTGCACGTCTCCACCGACGAAGTCTATGGATCGCTGGGCGCGACCGATCCGGCCTTTGCCGAGAACAGGGCCTACGAACCCAACAGTCCGTACTCGGCCAGCAAGGCGGCTTCCGATCATCTGGTCCGGGCGTGGCATCATACCTATGGACTGCCGGTGCTGACGACAAACTGCTCGAACAACTACGGCCCTTACCAGTTTCCGGAGAAGCTGATTCCGCTGATGATCGCCAATGCGCTGGCCGGCAAGCCGCTGCCGATCTACGGCGACGGCATGAATGTGCGCGACTGGCTCTATGTCGGCGACCATTGCGCCGCGATACGCCGCGTGTTGCAGGCCGGGCGCGTCGGCGAGACCTACAACGTCGGCGGCTGGAACGAGAAGCCGAACCTCGATATCGTGCACACGCTGGTTGCCCTGCTCGACGAAATGGTGCCCGATTCGCAAGGCAGTTACGCGCGGCTGATCACCTACGTCAAGGACAGGCCAGGGCACGACCGGCGCTACGCGATCGACGCGCGCAAGATCGAGCGCGAACTCGGCTGGCGCCCCGCCGAGACCTTTGAAACCGGCATCCGCAGGACGGTGCAGTGGTATCTGGCCAACCGCGAGTGGACCGCACATGTGCAGAGCGGGGCTTACCGCGAGTGGATTGACCGAAACTACGCCGGTCGTGCCGCCGGCTAGTGCCGTGCAGGCAGGCGCCGCCATCATCGAACCCTTTCATCGACCTTCGGACGAACACTTGAAATCGTGAAGCGCAAAGGAATCATTCTCGCCGGCGGCTCCGGCACGCGGCTCTACCCGATCACCCAGGCAGTGTCCAAGCAACTGCTGCCGGTCTACGACAAGCCGATGATCTACTACCCGCTGTCGGTGCTGATGTTGGCAGGCATTCGCGACATCCTGGTGATCTCGACGCCGCAGGACACACCGCGCTTCGCGCAATTGCTGGGCGATGGGAGTCAGTGGGGCGTTAACTTCGAATATGCCGTGCAGGAGTCGCCCGACGGGTTGGCGCAGGCCTTCATCATCGGCGCGCAATTCATCGGGGCCAGCCCCTCAGCGCTGGTTCTGGGCGACAATATCTTCTACGGTCATTCACTGGGTGTCGAACTGCGCGATGCCGCGGCCAAGCAAGCCGGCGCCACGGTATTCGCCTATCCGGTCACTGATCCGGAACGCTACGGCGTGGTGGAGTTCGATTCGAGCGGGCGCGCGATCAGCCTCGAGGAAAAGCCGTCCCGGCCGAAGAGCCGCTACGCGGTCACCGGGCTTTACTTCTACGATACGCAGGCGGTCGACATCGCCCGCAACCTCAAGCCGTCGCCGCGCGGCGAACTGGAGATCACCGACCTCAACCGGCACTATCTCGAACAGGGTACCCTCGAGGTCAGCATCCTCGGCCGCGGTTATGCCTGGCTGGATACCGGGACCCATGAATCGCTGATCGAAGCCTCCACGTTCATCGAGACCATCGAGAAGCGCCAGGGACTCAAGGTGGCCTGCCCGGAGGAGATCGCCTTTCGCCGCGGCTATATCGATGCGGCGCAACTGCAGGCATTGGCCGCACCGCTTGCGAAGAGCGGATATGGCCAGTACCTGCTGCGACTGATCGATGAACCGGCCTACTGACCGTCATGAAGCGCATCGATACCGCCATTGCCGATCTCGCGATTCTGGAACCGCGCGTGTTCGGCGACGAGCGCGGTTTCTTCTACGAAAGTCACAACGCACGCGCGCTGGCTCCGCTGATCGGCGAGTGGAACTTCGTGCAGGACAACCACTCGCGCTCGGCCCGCGGCGTGCTGCGCGGGCTGCACTACCAGATACGGCAGGCGCAGGGAAAGCTGGTCCGCGTGGTGGCGGGGCAGGTGCTGGATGTTGCGCTCGATATCCGGCGGGCCTCGCCCACCTTCGGCCGGCATGTGGCAGTGGAAATCAGCGCCGGGAACAAGCGCATGGTCTGGATTCCACCCGGTTTTGCCCACGGATTCGTGGTGCTCAGCGAGAACGCCGAGTTCCTCTACAAGACCACCGACTACTGGGCGCCCGAGTTCGAGCGCTGCATCCTCTGGAACGATCCGGCGCTCGGCATCGACTGGCAGTTGACGCAAGCGCCGACGCTATCGCCCAAGGATGCGCAGGGCGTGCGCCTGTGCGAGGCCGAGTTGTTCGAGTGAATGGCGGACCCTCCAGGCAAGACCAAAAAATGGCCGGCCGTCGAATGCCGTCGCGGATAGATTCGTGAAGATGCTGTTAACCGGCCGCAACGGCCAGGTCGGATGGGAACTGGCGCGGGCGCTGCAGCCACTGGGCGACATCGTTGCCGTCGGCCGCGACCAATCCGACTTTGCCGCACCGGACTCGCTGCGGCCGCTGGTACTGCGCGAGCGGCCGGATGTCATCGTGAACGCGGCAGCCTACACGGCGGTCGACAAGGCGGAGAGCGAGCCGGATCTGGCGCTGCGCATCAATGCCCAGGCGCCCGCCGCGCTTGCGCAGGTGGCGCTCGAAACCGGCGCGCTGCTGATCCAATTCTCGACCGACTATGTGTTCGATGGCGCCAGGAACGGCCGCTATGCCGAGGACGACCCGCCGAACCCGGCCAACGCCTACGGCCGCAGCAAGCTGGCGGGCGAACGGGCAATCGCCGAAAGCGGGTGCCGACACCTCATACTGCGAACCCAGTGGGTGTTCGGCGCCCACGGCGGCAACTTTCTGCGCACCATGCTTCGGCTGGCCGGTGAGCGCGAGCACTTGCGTGTCGTGGCCGATCAGTTCGGCGCACCGACGTCGGCCCGTCTGATCGCCGATGTCACCGCCCAGCTGCTCGGGCGCCAAGCCGCCGGCGGCGAATCGCCCGCCGGCGTGTATCACTTGGCGGCCGCGGGGCGGACGAGTTGGTACGATTACGCGAGCTTCATCGTCGAAACGGCGCGTGCGCTGCCGACGCTGGCGCAATCGCTGAAGGTGAAGACGATCGAGGCGATTCCGGCATCGGACTATCCGCTGCCGGCGAAACGTCCGGCCAATTCGTGCTTCGACTGCGGCAAACTCGAGCGCACTTTCGGCCTTCACCTGCCACCATGGCAGCACGGCGTGGCGCTTTGCGTGGCAGAACTTGCGGCGCGTTGACGCCGGGGTTTCGGCGCCGCCGGGCAGATTGATCGATTGGGTTCAGGACAAATGATGACAACGCAGATACTTCCGGTCATTCTCTCGGGTGGATCCGGCACCCGGCTGTGGCCGCTGTCGCGCGAACAATATCCGAAACAGTTGCTGCCGCTGTACGACAATCAATCGTTGCTGCAGTCCACCGCAACCCGGCTCGACGGCTTCAAGGGCGCGCTCGAGGTCGCCGCGCAACCGCTGGTGGTGTGCAACGAGGAGTACCGCTTCATCACCGCCGAGCAGTTGCGCGCCGCCGGCAAGCCGGCATCGACGCTGATTCTCGAGCCGATGGGGCGCAATACCGCGCCGGCGCTCACGCTGGCCGCGCTGGTCTCCGCCGAGACCGATCCGGTGCTGCTGGTGATGCCGGCCGATCACGTGGTACCCGACCGGGCGGCGTTTCAGCAGGCCATCGGCGCCGGCGCGCAACTCGCGGCAGCGGGTGCCGTTGTCACTTTCGGCATCCTGCCGGACCGTCCGGAGACCGGCTACGGTTACATCCAGACCGGCAACGCCACCGAACACGGCGCGCGGCAGATCGCGCGCTTCGTCGAAAAGCCCAATCTGCCGACGGCCGAGCGCTATGTGGCGAGCGGCGAGTACCTGTGGAACAGCGGGCTGTTCATGTTGCGGGCTTCGGTGTGGCTGAAGGCCATCGGCCGCTTCCGGCCGGATCTGCTGGCGGCCTGCAGGACTGCGCTGGAAAAGGGATCGCGCGACGCGGATTTCGTGCGCGTGGACCCGGCGGTGTTCGCCGCCTGCCCGGCGGACTCGATCGACTATGCGGTGATGGAAAAGCTGCCCGGCGATCGCGAACTGGGCATTGCCGCGCATGTGGTGCCGCTGTCCTGCGGCTGGTCGGATGTCGGCGCCTGGGATGCGCTGTGGCTGGTGGCCAAGAAGGACGAGGCGGGCAACTCCACGCGCGGCGACGTGATGCTGCGCGACACCAGCGGCAGCCTGGTGATCGCCGATGGGCGGATGGTGGCCTGCATCGGCATCGACGACATGGTGGTCATCGAAACGCCCGACGCGGTGCTGGTCGCGCGCAAGGACCGCACGCAGGAGGTGAAGCAGATCGTCGCCCGCCTGAAGAGCGAAGGTCGCAGCGAGGCCTCGACGCACCGCAAGGTGCATCGGCCGTGGGGCTGGTTCGACAGCATCGACAGCGGCCCGCGTTTCCATGTCAAACGGATCGTCGTCACACCGGGTGCGTCGCTGTCGATGCAGATGCATCACCATCGCGCCGAGCACTGGATCGTCGTCACCGGCACCGCGCGGGTGACGCGCGGTGACGAAGTGATCCTGGTCTCGGAAAACCAGTCGACCTACATTCCGCTCGGCACCCGGCACCGGCTGGAGAACCCGGGCAAGGTGCCACTCGAGATGATCGAGGTGCAGTCGGGCGCCTACCTCGGCGAGGACGACATCGTGCGCTACGACGACACTTACGGGCGGGGCTGAGGCGGCAATGGCGATCCTGGTGACCGGCGGGGCGGGCTACATCGGCTCGCACACCTGCGTCGAACTGCTCGACGCGGGTGAGCCGGTGGTGGTGCTCGACAATTTCTGCAACAGCAGTCCGGAATCGCTGCGGCGGGTGGCCGCGATAACCGGCGCGACGCCGTTGTGCGTCGAGGGCGATCTGCGCGATGCCGCCTGCCTGGCACGGCTGTTCGCCGAACACGAAATCGAGGCGGTGATCCATTTCGCCGGTCTCAAGGCGGTCGGCGAATCGGTGGCCAAGCCGCTGCTCTACTATGACAACAACGTCGTCGGCACCATCCGCCTGCTCGAAGCGATGCGCGGTGCCGGCGTGCGCAACCTGGTTTTCAGCAGCTCGGCCACCGTCTATGGCGACCCGCAGCGCCTGCCGCTGACCGAGGATCACCCGCTCTCGGCCACCAACGCCTACGGTCAGTCGAAGCTGATGATCGAGGAAATCCTGCGCGATGTCGCGCGCAGCGAACCGGGCTGGCGCGTCGCGCTGCTGCGCTATTTCAACCCGGTGGGGGCGCACAAGAGCGGCACCATCGGCGAAGACCCGCAGGGCATCCCGAACAACCTGATGCCCTTCGTCGCCCAGGTGGCGGTCGGCGTGCGCGAAAAACTCTCGGTGTTCGGCGCCGACTATCCGACGCCCGACGGCACCGGCGTGCGCGACTACATCCACGTGGTCGATCTTGCGCTCGGTCATTTGCGCGCGCTCGAACGCCTGCGCCGCGAGGACGGGCTGTTCGCCGTCAATCTCGGCACCGGCATCGGCTATAGCGTGCTCGACATGGTGCGGGCGTTTGAAGCGGCGTCCGGGCGCAAGGTCGCCTACCAGGTCGTTGACCGCCGTCCCGGCGATATCGCGAGCTGCTACGCCGACCCGTCGCTGGCGCTCGAGCTGCTGGGCTGGCGCGCCACCCGCGGCATCGACGAAATGTGCGCCGACGCCTGGCGCTGGCAAAGCCGCAATCCGGCCGGGTTCCGATCCGCCGGCGCGTGACGCCCTGTTGTCTGAGTGTTCGGGGTTGAACTGAACATTGCATTTCGTCCGGTTTTGAACTACGCTTGCGCCATGACAGCCCGAACCGCATCGATAACAAGGCGGAGTCGCCCATGAGCGCAGTTCTAGAAGCGCCGCGTAACAGCGTCGACCTGGAATCTGCCGAATCGGCGGCCGCCGCCTTGCGCACGTTCTGGCGCCTGGCGCAGGCCTGGAAGCTCAGCGTGGCCGAGCAACTGACGCTGCTGGGCGTCGGCCGCACCACGCTGTACCACTGGAAGCAGGGCAAGGTCGGGCCGCTGGATCGTCACGTGCTGGAGCGCCTGTCCTACCTGTTCGGCATCTACGCGGCGCTGCAGATCCTGTTGCCGGTGGCCGAGCGGGCCGACCAATGGGTGCGCAAGCCCAACCAGGCGCCGCTGTTCGGCGGGCAGTCCGCGCTCGAGCGCATGCTGGGCGGGCAGGTGGCCGATCTCTACGTGGTGCGCCAGTACCTCGACGCCCAGCGCGGGGGCAAGGCTTGATCGATCCGGCGTCGATTCCGGTCGAACTGACGCGCTGGACCCCGAGTTACCGCCTGATCCCCTCGCGCTACCCGACGGTCGGCCTGTACGACGCGATCGCCGATCCGGCCGACCTCGATGTGGTGTTTGCGATCGAGGGGCTGACCAATTCGCGCCTCCGCACCGAACTCGGGCAGCTGCACCTGGTGCCGCCCGCCGAGCGCGTATCCGGCCCGGGCAGCAGCATGGTGATGGCGGCGTTCACGCACCTCAATCCCGACGGCTCGCGCTTTTCCGACGGCAGCTACGGCGTGTATTACGCCGCGCAGTCGATGGAAACCGCGCTCGCCGAAGTCGGCTACCACCGCGCGATTTTCATGGCGCGCACCGCGGAGCCGGCGATCGACATCGACATGCGGCTGGTCGCCGCCGATGTCGAGGCGCCGCTGCACGACCTGCGTGGCCTGCGCGAGGCCGAACCGGCGCTCTACGACCCCGATCACTACGGCGCCGCGCAAGCGATAGGCGCGCGCCTGCGGGCGGCCGGCAGTTGGGGCGTGCAGTACCACAGCGTGCGCCATGCCGGCGGGCTGTGCGTCGGCCTGCTGCGGCCCAGGGCGCTGCGCAATCCGCGCGCCGCGGCACACATCGCGCTGCACTGGGACGGCCGCGCGATCACCCACTGGTACGAGAAGCGCGAGCCGGTCGATCTGCGATAGCCGAACCAGGTGGCCTGCAGGCCGCATGGAATGGCGATCCGCAGGCAGGCAACGCCAGAGACCGCATGGATACTGGCTTGCAGCGGCGGCATGGCTGGAACGCCCAGCCCATGCGGCCCGCAGGCCGGTTGTTCAGGCAGGTTCGGTCGAGACCGGGGCCGGATGGCGAACGAAGCTCAGTTCCGCCTCGAGTGCGGCGGCGGCACGCCGTTCGACCGCCAGGGCGGACGGGCCGAAGTAGAGCGGCTGCGCCGGATCGCCCAGGCATTCGTCCAGCGGCGCGCCGCGCGGACTGCGGATCAGCGGCAGCATCGCCGGCAGATCGCGGTCGTCGAGCACGCCCGGCCCGAGTTCGCTGACGAAAATCAGCGAGCCGTCTTCGTCGATCAGGATGCGCTGCAGGTGGCGCACCGGCGCGCCGGTGTGGGCGACCAGTTGCGCCGGGTCGGCGAGCGTCGCGCGATAGACCAGCGGCGTGTAATCGAGCGCGACCCAGACGCGCTGCGGCCCGTTCTGGAAATACCACGCGCCGCCGCGGTCGACGAGATAATTGCGGTTGATGAACTCGCTCAGGCCGTGGTGGGCGATGCGCTCGCGCTGCGTGCCGATGCGCCATTCGCCGCGGCGGGTGAGCGCCAGCCAGCCGTAGCAATCGGGCACGTTCGGCCAGCGCGCCATGGCGCGAACGACGGATTCATCCATGGGGTCGAATGCTTGCAGGCTTCATTGGTGCCCGAGTATAGCAATCGGCCGCAACGCGCCCGTGCGGCCGGCTTTCATTGACCGGGCGCCGAAGCGGCCGATGCGCGGTTGCGCGGCCGGCGGCGCGGTTGGAATCGGAGGTTGACGATGTACAGTAAAATTCTCGCGGCATTCGACGGCTCGGCCAGCGGCCGCTCGGGGCTGCTCGAGTGCGCGGCCATCCAGCCGATGCTGGCCGGACCGCAGTTGCATCTGCTGGCGGTGGCGCCGATCGCCGCCGGGGTCTATCTGACCGAGGGTTTCGTTCCCGATACCCTGCAGGAGGAGCAGAACCGCGCCTACCGCGAGGTGCTCGACGAAGGTCTGGCGCTGCTGGCCGGGCGCGGCGTGGCCGCCGAGGGCCATCTGGTGACCGGCGAGCCGATCGACGAAATCTGCCGCCTGGCGCGCGAACTCGATGTCGATCTGATCGTGGTCGGTCACGGCCATCGCGACTCGCGGCTGGAACGCTGGTGGCGTGGCTCGGTGGGGGCGTCGCTGGTCGAAGATGCGCCGTGCAGCGTGCTGGTCGCGATCGCCAAGCAGGGCGTTGCGCGCTAAGCGGCCGGCGGCCGCGGCCTGAATCGGGCGACGCGCTCAGTACGCCTGCCAGAGCCGCCACCAGGGCTCCGGTTTGTCCAGGCCCCGCGCGTAGTACTCGCTCTTGGGAAAGTTCGCTCTCATCACGCGCTCGGCGTCGTCGCGCAGATCGTTCAGGCCCAGCGCGTCGTAGCCCTTGATCATGATGAACATGGCTTCCTCGACGATCGGCGCCTGCGGGTAATTCTGGATTGCCGTCTGCGCGCGGGCGACCGCCGCCACATAGGCGCCGCGCCGGTAGTAGTAGCGCGCGACATGCACCTCGTTGCGCGCCAGGTTGTTGACCAGGAACGCCATGCGCCGCTCGGCATCGGCCGCATAGCGGCTCTCCGGGTAGCGGGTGGTCAGTTCCTTGAAGCTCTCGAACGATTCGCGCGCCGCGCGCGGGTCGCGCTCGGAGACATCCTGGCGCGAAACGGAACTGAGGAATCCTTCGCCGTCATTGAAATTGATCAGCCCGCGCAGGTAGTAGGCGTAATCGACGTTCGGATGATTCGGGTGCAGCTTGATAAAGCGATCCGCGGCGGCCAGCGCCTGCGCCGTGTCGGCATTCTTGTAATAGGCGTAAGCCGACTCGAGCTGCGCCTGCTGTGCGTAGCGGCCGTATGGGTATTTGGCTTCGAGCTTCTCGTAATACTTGATCGCCTGCTCGTAGGAGCCGTCGTTGAGCGAGGCCTTGGCTTCCGAGTAGAGCTTTTGCGCATTCCAGGTGGTGGTTTCGTCGGCCTTGTCCAGTCCGGCGCAGCCGCCGAGCAGGGAAGCGACGAGCAGGCAAGCGGCGACAACCGCTACACTACGCTTGATGAAAGACACGGCGCGCATTTCCGTCAGAAATCGAGGCGCTGATTATAGCCCAAGCCCGGATGCGGCCCCGCCGCCGGGCGTGGCCGGCGGGCTGGTGGTGCCGGCCGATCATGCCGGGCTGCGGCTCGATCAGTCGGCCGCGCGGCTGCTGCCGGCGCATTCGCGCAACCGGCTGCAGGGCTGGCTGCGCGAGGGGCGCATCCTGGTCGATGGCCAACGCCGCGATCCCAAGGACAAGGTGTGGGGCGGCGAGCGCCTGCAGGTGTTCGCGGCCGACGAGGCCGCGCCCGGGGTAGACCGCGCCGAGCCGATCGGCCTGCAGGTCGTTTTCGAGGATGCCCACATCATCGTGCTCGACAAACCGGCGGGGCTGGTGATGCATCCGGGCAGCGGCGTGGCCTCGCGGCACGCTGCTCAACGCCTTGCTGCATCACGCGCCGGGCCTGGCCGGGGTGCCGCGCGCCGGCATCGTGCATCGGCTCGACAAGGACACCAGCGGCCTGCTGGTGGTGGCGAAGACCCTCGAGGCGCAGACCGACCTGGTGCGGCAACTGCAGGCGCGCACCGTCAAGCGCCACTACGCCGCGCTGGTTCATGGCGCGGTCGAGGTTGGCGGCAGCGTCGACGCGCCGCTCGGCCGGCACCCGACCCAGCGCACCAAAATGGCGGTGGTCGGCGCCGGGCGCCATGCCGTCACCCACTTCGCGCCGCTGGAACGCTTTGCCCGTGCGACCCTCGTGCAATGCAATCTGGAGACCGGGCGCACCCACCAGATTCGCGTGCACATGGCGCATATCGGCCATCCGCTGATCGGCGATGCGACCTACGGCAGGCGCAAATCCGCTTGCGCGACGCTCGATGCCTTCGGCCGCCAGGCGCTCCACGCGATGCGCTTAGGTCTGCTGCATCCGGCGACACACCAGCCCATGGAATGGGAGGCGCCGCTGCCGGCGGACTTCTCCGCGCTGCTCGAGCGCCTGCGCGCCGAGTTGAATGCAGACTCGAACGCAAACTCGAACGCCGATTCTGCCGTCCGGCGGCGCCGTGGCTGACTGGATCACGCCCGACTGGCCGGCTCCCGCGACCGTCCAGGCGCGGGTGACCACGCGCCGCGGCGGCGTCAGCCGCGGCCCGTACGCAAGCATGAACCTCGCCCTGCATGTCGGCGACGATGCGGCGGCGGTGGCGCAGAATCGCGCGCGACTGCGGCGCGCGCTGCCGGCCGAGCCGTACTGGCTCGACCAGGTGCATGGCATCGAGGTTGTCGATGCCGCCAGCGTGTGCGGCGTGCCGCAGGCCGATGCCAGTGTCACGCGTGCGCCCGGCGTGGTGCTGGCGGTGATGACGGCCGATTGCCTGCCGGTGCTGCTGGCCGACCGCGCCGGGTCGGTGGTCGGGATCGCCCATGCCGGCTGGCGCGGGCTGGTCGGCGGCGTCATCGAAGCGACGATCGCGCGGATGCAGGTCGCGCCGGGCGAGTTGATCGCCTGGCTCGGCCCGGCGATCGGACCCGATGCGTTCGAAGTCGGCGCCGAGGTGCGCGACGCGGCGATCACCGCGCACGCCGATGCCGCGCAGGCCTTCGTCGCCTGCGGGCCGGGCAAGTGGCTGGCGGACATCTTCGCGCTCGCCCGCCTGCGCCTGGCGCGCGCCGGCGTGGCGCGGGTTGCCGGCGGCGAGTACTGCACGGTGCGCGACGGCACGGATTTCTTCTCTTACCGGCGCGACCGCGTCACCGGCCGCATGGCCGCCTTGCTGTGGATCGAGGCGGCCGCCGGGAATCGTTGAGCCGGAAGGTATACTCGGCGCTTCCGCTTCGACCGTGCCTCCGATGCCGTTGACTACCGCCGAAATCACCTTTGTCTTCCTGTTGCTCGCACTTGTCGCGCTGGCGGGCATTGTCTGGCTGTTGCTGCGGGTGCTGTCGCACATGGGCGGGTTGCCGGCGCAGGTGGAAAGCGCGCTGGCGGCCAAGCACACCGAAATGCTGCGCGATCTTCACGACGGGCTGGCGCGGCAGGGCGAGCGCACCGTCGGCGCGGGGAACGAATCGGCCGAGCGCCTGCGCAGCGTGGTCGGCGACGAGTTGAAGAACACGCGCGATGCGATGTCGACGCTGCACGTCGGCCTGCAGGGATTGCTCGGCACGCAGCGCGAGGAGTCGGCGCTGCGGCTTGCGGAACAGTCGCGTGCCGAGCGAGAGTTGCTGCAGAACGGCCTGCAGCAAGCCTCTGCCCAATTGTCGTCGAGCATCGAGCTGCTCACGCGGACCATCAACGAGCGGCTCGATGCGATCAGCGGGCGGGTCAGCGAACGGCTCGACGAAGGCTTCAGGAAGACCAACGAAACCTTTGCCAACGTCATGGCGCGGCTGGCCACCATCGACGAAGCGCAGAAGAAGATCGACGGTCTGACCACCAACGTGGTGAGCCTGCAGGAACTGCTCGGCGACAAGAAGTCGCGCGGTGCGTTCGGCGAAGTGCAGCTCGAGGCGCTGGTGCGCAACGTGCTGCCGCCGGACGGCTACGAGTTCCAGTTCGCGCTGCCCAACGGCTCGCGCGTCGACTGCATGCTGATGCTGCCGGAGCCGACCGGCCGCGTCGCGGTGGATTCCAAGTTTCCGCTGGAAAATTACCACCGCATGTTCGACGAGTCATTGTCGGAACTGGAACGGCGTGCCTGCCAGTCGGCGTTCCGCGGCGACATCCGCAAACACGTCGACGCCATTGCCTCGAAGTACATCGTTGCCGACTACACGTCGGACGGCGCGGTGATGTTCGTGCCGGCGGAGGCGGTGTTCGCCGAGATCCATGCCTACCACCCGGAAGTGGTGGCCTACGCGCAGACCCGGCGGGTGTGGATCGTCAGCCCGACCACGCTGATGGCGGTGCTCAATACCGCGCGCGCGGTGCTCAAGGACGTGGAGACGCGCAAGCAGATTCACGTCATCAAGGATGCGCTGGGCAAGCTCGCCAAGGACTTCGGCCGCTTCGACGAGCGCATGGCCAAGCTCGCCACCCACATCCGCCAGGCCCACGAAGACGCGCAGGACGTGCAGACCTCGAGCCGCAAGATCAGCGCGCATTTCACCCGGATCGAGCACGCGCAACTGGATGAAATCGACGCGCCGATTGCGCTGGAGCGCGCCGCGGACTGATTGCACGGCATCGCCAGGAGCCGCATGGAATGGCGATCTTCAGGCATGCCAAGCCGGGAGCCGCATGCAGCAAGGCGCGCAGGGCGGTGGCCTGTAGAACGCCATTCCATGCGGGTTGTGGCGCGCTGTTTGCGCGAAGACATTCGTCAAGTGCGGGTGTTTTCCGCGTGCCGGCAGACTATGACGAACCGGTTTCCTCGAAACGTTTCGGCGGCCGGACCGGCGCGCAGTCCGTCAGGCGAGGCCTTCCATCAGTTGCACCTGCACGATGTCGCCGGCCTTGATATTGCCGCGCTCGTGTTCGAGCACGATGAAGCAGTTGGCCTCCGACATCGAGCGCAGGATGCCCGAGCCCTGCGCGCCGGTCAGGCGCACATGCCATGCGCCGTTGTCCTGGAACAGCACGCCGCGCTGGAATTCGGTGCGGCCCGGCGCCTTCTTCAGGTTCGATACGCAGGTGGCGGGCAGCAACGGAACCGGCAGCAGCGGCGTCACGCCCGCCATGCGATGCAGTGCATCGCGCACGAACTGGTAGAAGGTGACCATCACGGCGACCGGATTGCCCGGCAGGCCGAACAGGAAGGCCGACTGGTCGCCGCTGGCGATGCGGCCAAAGGCCATCGGGCGACCCGGCTTCATGGCGATCTTCCAGAACAGGACTTCGCCCAGCGTGGCCATCAACTGCTTGATGAAATCCGCTTCGCCGACCGACACGCCGCCGCTAGTGATGATGGCATCGGCCTGTTCGATCGCCTCGCGAAAGGCGGCTTCGAGGCGCGCCGGTTCGTCCGCCACCACGCCCATGTCGATGATGTCGACGCCGAACTGCGCCAGCATGGCGTGGATCGTGTAGCGGTTGCTGTCGAAGATTTGTCCCTCTGTCGGCTGCTGGCCGAGCGAGACCAGTTCGTCGCCAGTGGAAAAGAAGGCAACCCGCACGCGCCGGCGCACCGTGACTTCGGCGATGCCGAGCGAAGCGATCAATCCGATGTCCGCCGGCACCAGGCGCCGGCCGGCAGCCAGCGCCGGGGTGCCGGCCCGCAGATCCTCGCCGGCGCGGCGGGTGTTCTGGCCGGCTTTCTGGCCAGGCGGTACCCAAAGCGTGTCGCCCTCGATGCGGCTGACTTCCTGGATCACCACCGTATCGACCGAAGGCGGCAGCACGGCGCCGGTCATGATGCGCACCGCCTGCTCCGCGGCGATGTCGCCGACGAACGGGCGGCCGGCGAATGCGGTGCCGATCACCTGCAAGGCGGTTTCGGGTCTCGGCCTGTAGATCGGCGGCGCGCACGCCGTAGCCGTCCATCGCCGAGTTGTTGTGCGCCGGCACGTCGATCGGCGATATCACGTCCTGCGCCAGCACCCGCCCGAGGGCGTTGCGCACGAACAGGCGCTCGGTGCCGATCACCGGTTCGACCAAGCCCGCGACGATCTGCTGCGCCTTGGCAACCGGCAGGGCGTTGGGGTCGTAGTCGTCCATGCACGAGACGGCCTGCAGAATCGAGGTCACTTTTTCGCTGCTCCCTGAAATCCGGAAAGTTCTTCCCGCGTGTTGATGTTGGCGAAGGCGGCGGCCTGATCGTCGAAGGATACTTCGATCACCGCCAGCCGGGCATACCAGGCGTCGATCTTGCGACCGCCGCCGGAAAGGTAGGCGGTCAGGTCGTCGATCAGGTCGCGGCGCACCAGGCTGAACACCGGCTGCGGTTGATCGCCGGTCTTGGCGACCGCGATCTGCGCAGCAGCAGCTTCGAGCGCCGTGCGCAGGCGGGCCACCAGATCGCGCGGCAGAAACGGCGAATCGCAGGGCACGCTGACGAGCAGCGGCGTTTGCGCGACGGACAGGCCGGCATGCAGTCCGGCAAGCGGGCCGGCAAAACCGCCGATGCGGTCGCCGACGACCGGGTGGCCGAAGCCGCCATATCGTTCGACATTCTGGTTGGCATTGATCAGCAGCGCGTCGACCTGCGGCGCAAGGCGATCGATCACATGGGTGACCATCGGCCGGCCGTCGAGTTCGAGCAGCCCCTTGTCGACGCCGCCCATGCGCCGGCCGAGTCCGCCGGCCAGTACCAGCCCGGTAACCGCGCTCATGATGCGCTCGCGGCGGCGCGCTGAAAGCGCTCGGCGCCGGTAAATAGCAGGTAGCGCCTGCCCTGCGAGCGGCCGATCATGGTGATGCCGGCGCGGCGCGCGATGTCGTAGCCCATCTGCGTCAGCCCGGAACGCGAAACCAGGAACGGGATCCCCATCTGTGCGGCCTTGATCACCATTTCGGAGGTGAGGCGACCGGTGGTGTAGAAGATCTTGTCGTCGCCGGCGACGCCGTCGAGCCACATCTGGCCGGCGATCGCGTCGACCGCGTTGTGGCGGCCCACATCCTCGACGAAATACAGCAGCTCGGTGCCGCAAAACAGCGCGCAGCCATGCACGGCGCCGGCCGCCTTGTAGATCGTTTCATGCTTGCGCACCACGTCCAGCATGCCGTAGAGCGTGGCTTCGTCGAGCCGCGCAGCGGCGGGCAGGCGCAGTTTGTCGATGTCCGCCATCAGGTCGCCGAATACCGTGCCCTGGCCGCAACCGGTGGTCACCGTGCGGTGGGCGGTGCGCGCCGCGATGTCCTCGATCGGGCAAGCTGTCCTGACCGCGCAGGCGCCGGTTTCCCAGTCCACCTGCACCGCCAGAATGTCGTCGATGCGCCCGACCAGGCGCTGGTTGCGCAGGTAGCCGATGACCAGCGCCTCGGGCGACTGTCCGAGCGTCATCAGAGTCACCAGTTCGCGATTGTCGAGGTAGATCGTCAGCGGATTTTCGCCGGCGATCGCGGTCGGCACGGTCGCGCCGTCCTGGTCGATTGCCGTGATCTCGATCGTGGCGGGGCGGCCGGCATTGCTGAGCACTGGACGCATTTTGGGGAGGTGCGGCGCGGGGGATGGCAAGGGTGACGAAGCGAGGCAGCGATTCTACGTCACCCGCCGCTGCCGCCTGATACCGCGCTACCCGCCGATGTAGGACATTTCGATCTTGCGCTGCCGCGCGGTCTCGGCAGTGCGGATCTCCGAGTAGCGGTCCTCGCGCACCTGCCAGATCGAGGCGATCACGGCCGACAACTCGTCGTCGCTGCGCCCGCCGCGCAGCAGCGCGCGCAGGTCATGGCCATGCGACGCGAACAGGCAGGTGTAGAGCTTGCCTTCGGTGGACAGGCGCGCGCGGGTGCAGGTGGAACAGAACGCCCGGGTTACCGACGAAATCACGCCAATTTCGCCGCTGCCGTCGACATGGCGCCAGCGCTGCGCCACCTCGCCCTCGTAATTGCGGTCGATGGGTTCGAGCGGCATTTCGGCGCGGATGCGCTCGATCACCTCGGCCGAGGGCACGACATCGTCCATGCGCCAGCCGTTGGACGAGCCGACATCCATGAACTCGATGAAGCGCACGATGTGGCCGCTGCCCTTGAAGTGCCGCGCCATCGCGACAATGTCGCGATCGTTGGTCCCGCGCTTGACCACCATGTTGACCTTGAGCGGACCCAATCCGGCGTCGGTTGCCACGGCGATGCCGTCGAGAACGCTGGCGACCGGGAAATCCACGTCGTTCATGGCGCGGAATGTCGCATCGTTGAGCGAATCGAGGCTGACGGTGACGCGATGCAGGCCGGCGTCCTTGAGCGCGCGCGCCTTCTTGGGCAGCAGCGCGCCGTTGGTCGTCAACGCGAGTTCGACGCCGAGTCGCGCCAGCATTTCGATCAGCCGCTCGATGTTGCGACGCAGTAGCGGTTCGCCGCCGGTGATGCGGATCTTCTCGACACCGTGCGCGACGAACAGCCGCGCGGCCCGGGCGATCTCCTCGAAACTGAGCAGCGCATCGCGGGGCAGGAACGGATAGTCGCGGTCGAACACCGATTTCGGCATGCAGTAGGTGCAACGGAAGTTGCAACGATCTGTCACGGAAATGCGCAGATCTCGCACACGCCGCCCGCGCGTATCGGCAAGGAGTCCGGTCGCGGCAATGCGGGTCTGCGGTACGGCGGGAACCGCCTGCAGGGCGCGCTGATCGATTAACGGGATGATGTTTCGCTGCATCTTGTTCGGGACCGTGAATTGCGGCTGTGCGCGATTAGAGAGGCTACCGCAAATGCCGTTCCATGCCCTTGTTCCCGGCACTTGAATTTCGTTGCGAATTGTGGCGCGACACCCCGCGATCGGTGGCGGCAGGCGGACACAGAACGGATCTTCCGCGAAGCTGCGCGCGAGGTCTTGGTTTGCATGCACCGGGAATGGTACACTCTGGCACCCTGTACTCTGTGACGACAACATCCGGCGTCAAGCGCCGCGCGAAGTACTGATCCGCCAGCGGGTCACGCTCCGAGACCAACCCACAGCACCAGGACAGTCAGGCAGTTTTCGGCATATCTCACGGAGGAGGGGCCGATGTCCAATAACGTTGCGGAGCACGCACGCTCCGTCTACACAGCCGTTTCCGATGCTGCGCGCGGTTCCACGCCGCAGGAGTTGTATGCGCGGTCGTGGGTGCGGTGCGTCAATGACTACGGCCTCGATCCGACCCGATCGCTCGATCCGCGAACGGTATCCGCGGAAGATCTGCGCATCCGCACCGAACGGCTGGGCGAACTGGTGCCCTGCGGCAAGCTCGAGATGGCCAATCTGTACCAGCAGTTGGCCGATTCGCAATCGGCGGTCGTGCTCACCGACAGCGACGGCGTGGTGGTGTGCCTGGTCGGCGATCCCGGCTTTACCCGTGCCGCGGCGCGCCACGGCATGGTGGAAGGCGCGATCTGGAGCGAGGAAGAGCAGGGCACCAACGGCATGGGGACGTGCCTCAAGGAGCGCAGCCCGATCGTCATCCACCGGGCTCAGCATTTCCTTGCCCGCAACACCAATCTGACGTGTACCGCCGCACCGATATTCGATAGTCAGGGCAACCTGGCGGCGGTGCTCGATCTGTCCAGCCAGTCGCGGCTTGCCCAGCAGCATTCGACCGTGTTGGTCAGCATGGCGGCGCAGATGATCGAGAACCGCACGTTTCTGGCCGAGCACAAACAGGCTTACATCGTGCGGTTTCACAGCCGCCCGGAGTTCGTCTATACGCTGCATGAGGGCGAACTCGCCATGTCGGCCGAAGGCAAGGTCATCGCCGCGAACCGCGGCGCGCTGTTCCAGCTCGGATTCGGCGGACACGACGAAATCGTCGGCGCCGACGTCGGCACGCTGTTCAATACGTCGTTGCCCGACCTGATCAGTCGCTGCGTCAAGAGCTCCTTCCATCCGGTGCCGCTGTACGGCGCCCGTCAGGGCAGTCGCTTCTTTGCGGTCGCCCAGCAACCCGCGCGGCTGGTCCAGCCTTTCCGCGATGCGGTCGAGCGCCATGCGGCACGGCGATCGGCAACCGGCAGCACGCAGGTGCTCGACAATCGGCTGCAGGATCTGGAGTTTGGCGACGAACGTATGGCGAGCAATGTTCGTTGCGCGATGCGCGTGTTGAATCGCAACATCCCGATTCTGCTGATCGGCGAGACCGGCTCGGGCAAGGAGGTTTTCTCCAAAGCGATGCATGCGGCGAGTTCGCGTGCCGGCGGTCCGTTCGTCGCGGTCAATTGCGCGTCGATTCCGGACACGCTGATCGAATCGGAACTGTTCGGTTACAAGTCCGGCGCCTTTACCGGGGCGAGCCGCGAAGGCCGCCGCGGCAAGATCATCCAGGCCAACGGCGGCACGTTGTTCCTCGACGAGATCGGCGACATGCCGCTGCATCTTCAGGCGCGCCTGCTGCGGGTGCTTGAAGAGCGCGAGGTCGTGCCGCTCGGCTCCGAGATGCCGATACCGGTAAATGTCCAGTTGATTAGCGCCACGCACCGCAATCTGCAGGACATGCTGGCGAGCGGGGAGTTTCGCGAGGATCTCTATTACCGCCTGCAGGGGATCAGCATCACGTTGCCGCCACTGCGGGTCCGCAAGGACAAGCCGCAGTTGATCGAGCGTGCACTTGGCGACGAATGCGAAAGCGGACGAGTGGTTCGCATCGACGCGGCGGCGATGCGTGTGCTGGAAAACTATGCGTGGCCGGGCAACCTGCGCCAGTTGCGCAACGTGATTCGCACCGCGCTCGCATTGTGCGATAGCGACCAGATCACTGTGAAAGATCTGCCGGCCGAACTGCTGCTCGGCGTCGAGTGCCAGATTCCGCCGAATCAAAGCGTGGCGGCCCCGGCGGACAGCGGGCTCAACAGCCTTGAGTCGGCAGAACGCGAGGCGCTGCTGCAAGTACTGGAACGACATCGCTGGAACATCACCTCGCTGGCGCAGGAACTCGATACCAGCCGCAATACGATTTACCGCAAGATGAAGCGGCTCAACATCGATACGGTCAACCGCGACCGCAACGAACCCTGATCAATCGGCCGCAGAGCGGGCATTGCCGGACCGGTTCGCCGGGTAGCGGCGTGTCGCCCGCGTTAGAATATCCGCATCATGAAACGCGACGTCGTTCCCCGTCTTGCCTGGGCTCTCACCGGGTCGGGCCATTTTCTGAAGGAATCCCTCGACATCGCAAAGTCGTTTCCGCAAGTCGACCTCTTTCTGTCGAAGGCTGCCGAGGAAGTGCTCAACATGTATGAGTACAGGCTGCCGGATCTGCGCAAGCACTTCCGCATTTTTCGCGACAACACCGCCAGCGCCGCGCCGGTCGGGCTTTTTTATCACGGGCAATATCATTCCCTGGTGATAGCACCGGCTACATCGAACACGGTCGCAAAGTGCGCGCTGGGCATTTCGGACACCTTGCCGACCAACATCTTCGCGCAGGCCGGCAAGTGCCGCTTGCCCGCGATCGTGTTTGCCTGCGATACCGAGCCCGAAGTGACCACCGAGTCGCCGAGCGAGTGGGTGACGCTCTACCCGCGGCAAGTCGACCTTGATCATGTGGAACGGCTGAAGCGCTTCGAAGGCGTGACCGTGGTCGCGTCGGTCGAGGCGCTGCAGGCGGCGGTGAGCGAGAGAATCGCGTGCCTGAGCACATCCTGTTCCTGACCGGCCGGCTGGCCGAGAACAGTCTGCGTCGCGTACTCGATGGCATGCAGCCGGGCGGGTTCAGCTACGAGGTGCGCGATCTCGGCATCAACGTTGCCGGGCTAATGACCGCAGACATGATCGGGCGCCGCCTGTCGCTCCGGCCGGCGGCCGACAGGATCATTGTTCCCGGGAGGTGCCGCGGAGACTTGTCCGCACTGCAGGAACATTACGGCATTCCGGTCGAGCGCGGGCCGGACGAGTTGAAGGATCTGCCGCAGTTCTTCGGCAAGGGTGGCAAGCTGGCCGACCTGTCGCGCCATGATGTGAGAATTTTTGCCGAGATCGTCGATGCACCGAACATGACGGTGGCAGCCGTGCTCGAGCGCGCCCATCGCTACCGGCGCGACGGCGCCGATGTGATCGACATCGGCTGTCTGCCGGAAACCCGATTCGACCTGCTCGAAGAGATGATTCGTTCGCTCAAGAGTGGCGGATTCGCGGTCAGCGTAGACTCGGTAGACCCGCACGAACTGCTGCGCGGGGGCAGGGCGGGCGCCGACTATTTGCTGAGCCTCAATGAGGAAACGCTGTGGGTGGCCGCAGAGGTGGCGTCGACGCCGGTACTGATTCCGAGGTCGCCGGCCGATATGCATTCGCTCCACCGGGCCATGCAGTTCCTGACCGACCAGCGGCGTGATTTCTACGCCGATCCGATACTCGATCCGATCCACTTCGGCTTTGCCGAATCGATCGTTCGCTACGTCGAACTGCGGCGTGCCTTCCCGAAAGCACCGATCATGATGGGAATCGGCAATGTCACCGAACTCACCGACGCCGACACGAGCGGAATCAATGCGGTCCTGATGGGCCTGATTTCGGAACTGCGGGTTTCCGCGGTACTGACGACCGAAGTCAGTGCCCATGCGCGGCGCGCGGTGCGCGAGGCGGACGTCGCGCGACGCATGATGTACGCCGCGCGCGAGGACAACAGCCTGCCGCGCGGGTACACCGCTGACTTGCTGACCGTCCACGCGCGCAAGCCGTTTCCGGATACGCCCGAGGAGATTGCCGAGATTGCGCGAGCGATCAAGGATCCGAGCTTCCGCATTCAGGTTGGCCACGACGGCATTCACGTCTACAACCGCGATGGACATCATCGCGGCACCAATCCATTCGACATCTGGCCGGCGCTTGATCTAGAGCAGGACGGCGGCCATGCATTCTACATGGGCGTGGAAACCGCGCGGGCGCAGATTGCCTGGCAGCTTGGCAAGCGCTATGCGCAGGACGAGGAGATAGACTGGGGCTGCGCGCTCGACCGCGATCGCGACGACAAGCGGGAGCAATGCGCGCCGGGTGTCACGCACGAAGCGCGTCACGGCGGTGGGCGAAAATCATGATCTTCGAGACGATTGTCGTGACCCGATCGGCGGCTGGCGAAAAGCACATTACGCCGCTCGGCATTCGGGAACAGGATGGCCTCACCGTTCTGGCGCCATTCCGGCCATCGACCACGTTGGATAACCTGCTGGCGACTCGCTGTGCCACGGTGAATTTCACCGACGATGTGCGGGTGTTCGCTGGCTGTCTGACCGGGCGGCGCGCTTGGCCGCTCACCGCCTCGGAGCAGGTCGGCACACCGCGTCTCGATGGCGCGCTGACCCATCGCGAACTCGAGGTGGTTCGTGTGGAGGATGATGAACTGAGGCCGCGGGTATTTTGCCGCGTCGTCGCGCAGCGGTCGCACGCGCCATTTCGCGGCTTCAATCGCGCGCAGGCGGCGGTCATCGAGGCGGCAATCCTGGTCAGCCGTTTGCATATGTTGTCACCCGACAAGATAGATGCCGAGCGCGAGTACCTGCGGATCGCGATCGACAAGACCGCCGGCCCCGCCGAGCGCGAGGCGTGGGGCTGGTTGATGGACAGGATTGACAGACACCGCGGCGCATCGATGCCGGGGGAGGGCGCGTGAGTCCGCGCCTGTTGATCAGCGTCCGCGATGTGATCGAAGCGCGCGTCGCGCTGGCGGCCGGTGCCGACCTGATCGACCTCAAGGAGCCCGACGCCGGTGCGCTGGGTGCCGTCGATTCTCGGGTGGCGCGCGATATTGTCAAGGCGATTGCCGGTTGTCGGACAACCAGCGCGACGGTCGGTGACCTCCCGGCCGACGCCGCGATCCTGGCTCAAGCCGCCCGACGCACCGCCTCAACAGGGGTCGATTACGTCAAGATCGGCTTCATGCCTGCGCCGCGCGCTGATGTTTGCGGCGTGATATGCGCGTTGGCGCCGGTGGCAGTCAAGGTTCCGCTGATCGCGGTGCTGTTCGCCGATGCCATGCCCGAGGGCGACGCGGTAACCGCGGCATCATCCGCCGGGTTTGCAGGCGTCATGCTCGATACGGCCGTCAAAGGAGTCGGGCGCCTGCTCGACCATGTGGATGTCTTTGGGTTGGGCGAATTCATCGCCTCGGCAAAGGGGAACGGCTTGATCTGCGGACTCGCCGGCTCGCTGCGCCGCGAGGATACTTCACACTTGGCCACGCTCGCGCCGGACTATCTGGGCTTTCGCGGTGCGGCGTGCATAGAGAGCCGGCGGGGCGGAGAACTGGATGCCGGGCGGGTTGCGCTCCTGCGGCAGACGATCGACGGCACGGCCGCGCGCCCCGCGCGTGTCGGCGCTCTGGTACCGGCTGGTTAGTCTCTGGAACTCGGCGCAGGTCGTTCGCCCAACAGCAACTCCTGCAGCGCGTCGACTTGATTCTTCTCCAGCAGTACCGTGTCGAAGCAAGCCTCACGAGTAAACTTTGGGAAGGCGCGATCGACAATCCCGGCCAGACTAAGATCACCGGCGTCAAACGGGGTCTGCGGCAGGCGGCAGGATTTCACCAGGATCAGTCGTTCGGCATTCAAGCGGTGGGCCAGCCAGGCGGCGATGCTGTCGGAAGACACGCTCCAAGTCGCTTCAAGCGTGGGATCGTCGAGCGTCATCGACAGCGGCAGCCAGAGCGCGGTTCTTCCACGCGACAGCACAACGCGCATGTCCGACTCGGTTTCGACCGGCATGAGTGCCGGACACAGTGCGGCAAGCAGCAGCGCGTTCTGCTGCATGGCGTGGAGCGCCATGCGGTGAGCCGCTTCGTCATCGAATTCCCAATGCTGTTGCGCGTCGCGGACCAGATCGGCAAACGGGCCGCCGCCCGGCACGACGATCACCCGACCGCCTCCCATTGAGGCGAGCGCGTCGAGCCACGCCCGAACGCACGGATCGTAGGAAAGACTGCCACCGAGTTTGACCAGCCACATGGCGCTGTTCGCTAAATGCGAAGTGAAAGCAAGGCAACGGAGACCGCCGGTGCACAGTCCGCCATCCACTCAGCATCGACCGGACAGCCGAGCATGTCGGCAAAGTCAATGTACTGTCGGCCGCTGCGCCGGGCGATATCCCGCACCAGGAATCTTCCTGCGCCAGCGCCCACCAGCGGCACGCCGGGATCGAGCCCTCGCGCGGAAAGGATGCGCGCCATCACTGCCTCGGTACGTGCGATCTGCGTTGCCTTGAGCCAGCCGGCGAGGCGCACCCAGGCGTCCAGCGTGGCGCTTTCGCGGTCCAGCCCGACCATGCGGGCGAGCCGGCGTGCCGAAGCGTCGACCGTCTTTGGACCGTTGTCGGCGCTCGCGTGCTGGTCGGCGCCTGGCGGCAGATCGCCGGTCAATCGATAGACGTCGGCAGTGGTCGCGAAGTGCTCGTTGCATATCCCGGTCCATTCGCCGTCAAACGGCCAGCGCGGCGCAAGGGCCATCAACGGAGTGCGAGTGACGCCGAGGTAGAGCAGTTCCTCGGAAGTGAGGCGGCTCGCATCGTCGGAGCCGCGGGCGCAAACGCGCGAATCGGCTATTGGGACGATATCGGTCGTGGTGCTGCCGATGTCAAACACGATTGCCGCCGGAATCCGGGTGGCGACAAGCTCTGCGGTGGCCCGCCAGTTGGCCGAAGCGACACGCCCATGCTGCACCAGCGCGTCGCCCGGTCCGAGGAATCCGGCCGCGCCAGCGTAGACGTGCAATCGGGTCTGGGGCAGGCAATCGGACATTGTGCCCAAGATCGCGGCAACGCCTTGCTGGCGGTTGGCAAACAGATCGGCAAGTTCTCCGCTCATGGTAATGGCATGGTCGCGCGCCGGACCGATTTCGCTCAGGGCGGCGTCCATCGACGCGCGCAGCCGACCGAGGCCCTGCCAGAGCGCGCAGGGTATCTGGATGGCGCGCTCGACCTTTCCGTCGCCTGAGACGCGCGCGGCCTTGAGATGGGCGCCGCCAACGTCCCAGCCAACTCGTGGCTCAGTGGACATGCCGCGAAAGCAGGTCGACGCGGACGGCGCGGGGCGCACCCGCCGGTTCGGGGAGCGCCGTCGACAGCCAGCCTCCCTTGCGCGTGGCGGAAATGATCAGCTCGGCAGGGTTGAGTCCGAGCGCTTCGCGCAAGCCGCAGTACGATGTCGTCAGTCGCGGATTGATTTCGAGTACCAGGGGTCCGGCCTCGGTCGCTACCAGATCGACTCCGACGTAGCCGAACAGTCCAGGCATGACCATGCCAATGCGCTGTGCGAGATCGGCAAATGTGCCCAAGGTATCCTTGAAAGCGTTTACGGTGATCCCTTCCAGTTCGAGACGGGAATCGCGGCGCCGGACGTGTTGCTGATTGCATGAGAGCAACATGGAGTTGCCGTCGTGGCAAAGCATGGACAGGCTGATCGAAGCGCCGTCGCACCAGGGTTGGGCAATGAATCCCTCGCCAACGCGGGCGTCCAGCCATCCGCGGGCATCCTGCCAGGACGATACGACCGATGCGTCGGCGCACCCGGCGCCGTCGTCAGGCTTGATGACCCATGGGCCGGGGATCGGCGTCACGCGGGCCGGATCGGTAAAGACGGGCACGCAAGCTACACCGGCTTGTTCGAGAACCTCGATGGTTCGCGACTTGCTGGCGGCAACGGCAACCGCGTCGGGATGGCTTCCGAGCAGCAGGCGGCCTTTCTCGACGACGATCCGGCTCAGTTCTTCAAGGACTCCCCCGGTCTCGGGCGCAATCGGCCACACCGCATCGCACAGGCTGACGCCGCGCGCGAACGCAACGAACGGATCTTCACCGTCGTGAGGACAAATGCATCCGATCCCGGTAGTTCCAAACGCCAGCCGCGGATCGCGGCTCACCATTGCTTCGATACCGGGTATGCGGGTCAGATCGTCCAGGAGTGCGTTGACCATCATGTCGCCTTCGATGGCAAGCGACTGCGGCAATGGATCGTGAAGCAGGCCGCCGCCGGTGATAAACTCGTAGGCGAACACTTTCATCCTCTGCACCCGACTGACCAATGAAACTGATCGCAGTCATCGATCTGCTCGGCGGGCAGGTCGTCCACGCGCGACGCGGGGAGCGTGCGAAGTACGCCTCGATAAAGTCGAGGCTCTGCGAAGGGTCGGATCCGGCGACAGTTGCAGCAGCCTTGATCGCCCTGCATCGCTTCGAGGCCATTTACGTTGCCGATCTGGATGCGATACAGCGGCGAGGCACAAATGCCGCAGCGTTGCGCGCGATCGCTCGGGCAGCGCCGGGCTGCGATCTCTGGATCGACGCGGGAATCAGCAATATCCAGGATGTTGATCGATTTCGCGCCGAGGGCTGTGGCTCCATCGTCATAGGGAGCGAGTCGCTGCACGATTGTGTATTGGTCGATCGCTTGTGCAGCGGCGGGGACGATTACGTTCTGTCCCTCGATTTCCGCCGCTCGGCCTTTCTCGGACCCAAACCATTGCTCGATTCGCCCGAAGCCTGGCCGACGCGCGTGCTGGCGATGAATCTGGATCTCGTCGGCAGCTCGCTTGGCCCCGATCTGCAACTGATTCGCAATCTTCGCAAAGCGGCACCGTCGCGCCGGATCTACGCTGCGGGTGGGCTGCGCAACGAGGCCGACCTCGATGCGGCCTGCCAGGCCGGGGCAAGTGGGGCGTTGCTTGCGACCAGCTTGCACGATGGGAGCCTTTCCGCCTACGTCAAGCGGCTCGGGGGCGACATTCCGCGGTCATGAATCGATCCCGCCCGGCCGCGCGTCCTGGCGGGGCGAAGACTTGAACACGATTGATTAGATGTGGCGATGCACGGGCAAAGAAAACGGGGGCGCCACGCAAAAGACGGGGCGCCCCACACGCCTAGTTCGCGGCGAACGGGTGCGTGACGGAGTTGCGTTTTTCCGTCACTTCTGCAGCCCGCGGCGTGCCGGTCACTGCACGAGCGATCGATTCCTTGACCGCGCGGTAGTTGTAGTCCTGGATCTTCTTGTCGTCTTCGGCCATCCAGTGGATGAACACGCCGACGCAAATGAACAGGTTGTCGGCTTCGTCGGCGGGAATCGTGCCATCGGCAACCGAGTCGGCCACCGCCATTGCGACGCCACGCTGGGCCGGGCCGAACATCTGTACGGCCTGCTTCGCGCCCTTGATCGTAACCTTGTTGAACATGACGGTAGCCGGCTTGCACAGCAGGTTCGGTGCGACGACGGCAAGCAGCGAAGTGAAGCCGTCCTTGTTGTTGACCAGACAGTTGGCGAATGCCGTTTCGGCGGCGCTGCCGCGCGGTCCCATGATCAGATCGATGTGCGCAACTTCGTTACCATCGCCGACCAGCGACTCGCCGACACACAGGCCATTTACTTTTGCCATATTGCTCTCTCCTCATTGCGGTTAGTTTGCAAGAATGCGGGACTTCTCCCACGGTTGATTAGCCAGCGGGCGCGAGCTTGCCGCGCTGGCAGTCAATTTCAGATCGAACATCGACATGATGCCGCTCGCGTAAATCGCCGCGACCGTCAGATCGGCGGTGGTGCCGGGGTTGATCCCGGCTGATTTGAGTTGTTCATCCCACTTGCGCAATTGCGGCACCAGTTCGTCGGGTTCCGCGGATTGCAGCGCTGCCTGCGAAAGGGGCAGGGCTTCGTGGCTGACGCGCAGGGCCGTTTCCAGACCAAACTTGCGACAGACATGACTGTCCGGGTTTCGCGCGAGCAAGTCGAGGAAGACTGCGGTGGCAACCCAACGGTCGTCGTTCCAGCGGCGCCGAAGCTGGTCGATGATTGGCTGGCAGGCGAGGATTTCGGCAAACCCGTTCGCATACTGGCGGGCGATGAAATCCTCGTCGCGTGCCTCGATCATCGCCCCCCGCAGCGAGATCGCCGGTGCCTCGGCCACGTCGTGCGCGGCGCGTTTGCCGAGGCCGCCCGGTTGCGCCAGCCGTATTGCGGAGTAGGCGTTGACTGCATCGTCCACGGTCAGTCGCGCGAGGCAATCGTCGAGTGTTTGACGAAACGCCTGAGCGCTTGCGGCGCCCAGCGCCGCCTGCGACAGTGGCGCGCAAAGCAGAACGATCCCAAGGTTGGTATTGCACTCGACAACCGATCGCGTCGCCGCAATCGAAGCCAGGATGCGTTCGCCTACGGTCAACCCCGGTTGGGTCATCGGATCGAGTATCGCTGCCGCCGAGGCAAGAAAATCGTCGGCGGACATGCCGTGACCCGGGCTGGCGATACTGACGTTGCCGGGCTTCATCGACAAGACGTCAATCTCGCAAGCGTGCCGCAGACGATTTGCCATTTCTGCGCGCCATGCAGGGTCAGGCATCTCGACACGCTTTGCGGCAGGCGAGTGATTCAGCATACCGCCTCCAGTGATCTGCCGGATCGCAGGCGACGGTCGAGCAAGTCGTCCACCATTGCCTGGGCAATGTCGATCCCGCACACAGCCTGCAACCCTTTCCAGGCAGGAATGCTGTTGACCTCGAGAACCTGCAGCCTCTTCTCGTCGTCGCGGATGATATCCACGCCGGCGTAGTCCATCTCCACTGCGCGTGCGGCGTCAACTGCCAGCCGGGCCAGCGGTTCGTCCAGCTTCGTCGCCTCGCAGCGGGCACCCTGCGCGACGTTGTTGATCCAGCTCCGGCCGTGGCGTTTCATCGCGGCCACCGCCCGGCCGCCGATTACCAGTACGCGCCAGTCCTGCCAGCTTGCGCGGTGGTCCGGCGCACCGACGTAGCGCTGCAGGTACCATACGCCATTGACCGTCTCTGCAGGCGGCACGTCGCCCCCGCTTTCAATCCTGAGCAAGCCGTTTCCCTGGGAGCCGAACAGCGGCTTGGAGACGACCTGGTGGCCGGCCGCCGTTTCGCGCAGAAGGATCGCGCGGGCATCAGCGATGCTCTCCGTCACCCATGTCGGCGGAGTCGGCAGGCCGCGAAGCCGCAGGAGAAAACTCGTCATTGCCTTGTCGACGCTGCGTTCGATGGCGCGCGCATCGTTATAGACCGGCACGCCGAGTTCGCGCAGAGCATGCAGGACATCGAGACGGAAGATGACCTGCTCCAGCGTGCCTCCGGGAACACCTCTGACAAACACGGCGTCGGGCAGCGCCGTGTCGAAACCCGGTACCCGCACCGGCAGTGTCCCGCTGCTGATATCGAGACGGCATTCAGTTAGGCTTGCGTAACGCGCGTCGATTCCCCGGGCCGTGAAGGCACGGCGCAAGCGCGCACCGTGCCAGCCCGGATCGTCGGTTACGATGGCTACGCGAAGCGTCACGGCGCCTCTCCGAACGATGCAGCCAGCAGTTGTGGATTCAGGCGTCCGCCGCGGAAGGTATTGCCGCTATCGATGTTGGTCACCACCACCGCGGCCGGTGCGAAAAGTTGCGGGTCGATCTTGTAGAAGTCGTAATTTACGCTCTTGAAGATCTCGGCGAACGGCCGGCCATAGTCGCGCGATGCCGTGCAGGGCAGGTTCTTCGCAAGATTCATCGCCGCGTCGTCATCGCCGCAAACGTAAAGCTGGACCGAGGCGCCGAACAGAATCGCGTCGTTGGTCCTGCCCATCGCCTGCACGAAATCCGGAGCAGGTGGCGGAACCGGCGCGCAGCCCGCGCCATCGACGATACGTTCCAGCGGGAAATGCAGCGCGTGAGCCTTGTGCAGGGCGACCTCGAGCACGCGCGCGACGATCTGCACGCAACCGGCGATGCTGCGGGTCGGCGTCAGAATAAACGTCAGTCGATCGGGCGACACACGGCAATCGAGCGATACCTTGTCGATAATCTCCTGTGGCGGCACGCGGTCGACCTCCAGCACCAGGCAGGTCGAACCGCCATGGTCTTCATAGCCGAGTTCCTCGAACAGCGGCTCCTTGCGCGCCAGCACGCGGCCCGGCCCGGAGCCGAGTGCGTGAAAGGCGCCTTTGCCTTCGCCATGGGATAGGCTCCATCCGGCGTACTGGCTGCCAAGGCAGGCAAGCACCGGATGGCAGGCGCCGACCGATACCTGAATCGGCCAGTGACCACTGCCGGTCAGGAGTTGCACCTCGCCGAGCCCCCCCATGCATATCTCGGCAACCCGGCGGCCGGCTTCAAGTCCGCCAGGACAGGCAATGCCGGCGTCGATTATGCGGGTTCCGCCAGGCAGCGCCTCGACGCGTATCCGGAGGCCATCGCGGTCGTGCAGCATCCTGTCGACCAGCGGCATGGCGAGGCTGTTGATGCTGGCCTGTTTGCCCGCGAGCGGACGGGTCAGGGGTCGTGGATCAGTCATGCAATTGCCTCGTCATGGGACGCCAGGACTGCCGCCCGATAGCCGGAAAGCTTGGCGAACACGTCGGCGCGAGAGCTTCCTGTGGCGCGAACCGAGCATATCGGCATGCCAGGGGCAATCGGAACATCCGGGCAGGGAATGTCGGAACACCAGCTTTCGGGCTGCCAGTACGGCGGCACCCTGAACCCGGTCGGCGCGAAAACGATCGCGTGACCGCGCACCGGACCCCAAACCTGTTCGAGACGGATGGGTTCGCCAAGGCAAACGGCAACATGGGCCGCCAGCAGACCATCGGCGAAGTCCGGGTCGTACAACTCCAGAGTGGCGGTCGGACGAGGGTTCACTTCCAATACCCAAAATGCGTCGCGATCGACAACGAAGTCGATCCCGTTCAGGCCGACGAGTCCGGCAAGCGCAACCAGTTGATTCACTTTGGATGACAGTTCCGCCCGTATTTCCGGTGACACTTCCACTCGGCTTACCGCACCGCCATAGGCGAACGGCCATCCGGCACCGTTTCCAGGTGGAAGTGCTTCGCTAAATCCAATGATCTGGCCCCGTCGCTTGTCGGCGAGAAATAGCGCCGAGCACACGACACCGGGCGCGGCCTTCTGGACGCAATCGCGGCCCGGCTCGAACGGTCGCGCGCCGCAGCGCTGGACCTCCTGACCACCCGTGCCGCCGATCCGCTTGACCAGCCATCCGTCCGGGCTCTCGGGCGGGTCGAGCCGGGTCTCGGGGTAGGGCAGACCGATCTGGTCGAGCAGGCGATGGAACGTCTCGGGATGCTTGACCTGCCGGATGACGTCCGACGAATTGCCGCATACCCGATAGCGTTGCGCGAAATTTTCGAGCAGCGCCGGCTCGCTCTCGAAGCCCGCGCCGTAGATAATCGCGTCAATTTCGGCGGGCGGCGCGAACTGCTCTGCGGTGCTGAGCAAGCGCTCGGCGTCGAACCGGATACCGGAGTCGTCAGCCACACGCCGCACCGTTTTGGCGGTCACGCGCGTGTCGGCATCGGCAAAGCAGTCGAGAACTACGCTGGCGTAGCCCGACCGCGCCGCGCATTGCGCAAGCGCCCGTCCGCTGGTGGCCACGATCAACATGCGCCGCATCTCAGCTCGTCAAAGAACGGGCCGCAGCAAACGCATCGCGGAAATCGAGGTAGATGGGTTTGTCCGTTTCGAGCATGGCTTCAAACAGGCCTCGCTGGACCTGATACTTGATATTGCCGATGGCCAGCGCGCCAACACCGACTGCCTTGCCCGAAGCGGCATTGATGGTGCCTCCATCGTCCATGACACCCAATCCTTCGATGCCAGCCGGCGGCACCGCGTTAACGTCCGCAACGACCAGCAGGTTCTTCGCGCCTTCCAGTTGCGCCGCCGACAGCACCCGCACGCCCGCCTTTGCGGTAGCCAACACCACGTGCGCCTGGCCGAGCAGATCGGCCTTCTGTTCGTCGGTGCCGGCTTCGACCGGCTTGGTGCTCGCACCGTAACGGGCGTTGACGACTTCGGAGGTCATGCGGGCGCGACTGGCGCTGGTATGACTCGAAATCTGTACGTTGGCTCCGGCGCCGGAAGACAGCACCGCGGCTGCCGCACCGACCGGACCGGTACCGCCGAGAACCAGTACGTTCTTGCCGGCCAGATCCGTGCCGTGCTTGCTGCGGAGTTGACGTTCGACGCACGCAACCATCGCGGCGGCAGTGGTGAATGCACCGCTGGGATCGGAGAATACCGAGACTTCAAACGGCGGCACCATCGCGCCGCGGGCGATGTCGAGCATGTCGGCAGCCATGCCGATTTCGCGCCCGCCGATGAAGATGCCGGTGCGCTTGACGCCGTTCGGGCCGCGCGAAAAGATCGTGTCCTGCGTCAGTGGCCCGACCTGATCGAGCGTGACATCGGTATAGGGGACGATGATCTGGAACCCCGCGTCGGCGGCCATATTGACATCGAACGGGCTCAGGTTGCGTCCCGGAGAGAACATGTGGAGGATATAGGGCTTGGTCATTTTGGAGCGTGTCGTCGGGTAGGGTTGGAAAGGACTGGATCAGAGGGTCGGCCCGTGGCGATCAGGAACGCCGCTTGCAGCCCGCAGCGACCCGGACTGCGCGGTGACGGTCGTTTCCCCGCCCCGATTACGTGCGCTGCATATCATCAGGTCGAGCGACGGAAACTCGGTGGCCAGCCATTCGCGCCAGAGCTGCGCATCGGCTTCGCTCGGCAGGATCGCGAATCCGGTCGGCCCCCACGAACTCTGTCCGATGCACGCCACGTGGCCGACGGACAGCGTTCCCAGCGCAGCAGCGACGCGCGGACTGGTATACCGGCCGCCCTGCGCGGGCGCAAAATGGTCGCCTATGGCATTTTGGAGGTCGGTGATGGTCTTGCCGAAGGCGGGCAGATCGGCCTCTGCCAAGGCGGGCAGACCGCGGATCAGCAGTTCGCGGCACAGGCGCGCCGATTCGGCTTCCGGAAACGGTCGCAGGTTGGCAAACGCGTTGTTTTCCGCCTGACCGTGCAGGCCGGCAGCGGCCGGGTCGAGCACCAGCAAAATGCGCCATGCCGGCGGGAACGCGAGGCGCGCGATCAGCGGGGGTGGCGCGTCGTTCGGGCCGCGCCCGCCATCGATCACGAAGCCGCCTTGTTCGAATGCGGCGACACCGATTCCGGAACGGGCGCCCCGGTCGAGCAGGTGGGCGATCTCGCGAGCGGAGAGGTCGGCCCCGGTCAGGCGCGACGTTGCGGTGCCGAGCGCAAGTGCCAGCTGGGTGCCCGATCCGAGACCGGCATGGGACGGAATGGAATCGAGTACGCGCACGCTGATGCTGTCGGGAAGGTCCATCACAGCCCTTAGCCGATTCAGGTAACCCTGCGCACGCTCGGATTCCGCGCCGAAGAATGACGCGCCGCCGCGAGATACGACGACTCGCGTGGACAGCCCGTCCAGCGTCAGACCCAGACTGCCGTACTTGCGACCCAGCGACCCGTTGAGGTCGAAGAAGCCCATATGAAGACGGGCGGGCGCCTCGACGGTAACCGAGACGTCGGCGTTCGACGGAACGCGCGTCGACATATGGCGTCTCCCCTTCTTCGATTGTCGTTTTGAACGATTCAATTTAGCAAGGCTTGTGCCACGAATTCCATACAGGAGCCGCATCGTTGCGGTGCCGCCCGATTCGCCGAAATGTGCCGCTGATGTAGCAGTGTGTCACTTGCGGTGGCGTATTGCGTCCGGCGAACTTGATGCTCGCCCGGCCCGTCTCGACGAGATAGACGGTGCACGCGCTCCATCAGCCTCGGCAGTGTAACGCGCGCGAGAAGTCTGGCACGCTACCTGCACATGCGGGCACGCCAAAGCAAATCCGAGACACCGGATGCGCCGGTAGTTCAACTCAACGGGAGACGTCTGGATCGGTTATGGAGAACGTGACTTGCCCGTTTTGCGGACTTGCCTGCGATGACCTGCAGGTGGATGTTGCAGCCGGTATGCCGGTTCCGGTAGCCAATGCATGCGCAACCAGCAGGGAAGCGTATCGGCGTCTGGCACCCGTGCCAGGATTGACAGCGCGGGTGGGTGGTACGCCGGTGTTACTCGACGTGGCGGTGGCGCGTGCCGCCCAGATTCTCGGCCACGCGATCAATCCGCTGTTCGGAGGGTTTGCGACCGACCTCTCGGGCGCACGCCGCATCGTGCAGTTGGCCGATCGATGCGGCGCGGTGATCGATCATATGAATTCGACGGCAAAACTGCGCAATCTCCTCACGGTGCAGGATGCCGGCTGGATAACCGCGACACTGGCCGAGGTAAAGAACCGGGCGGACCTCGTTGTGCTTCTTGGCACCGATGCGGTTTCGCGCTTTCCGCGATTCTTCGAACGATTCGTGTGGAATGAGGAGTCGATGTTCGACCTCGATCCGCGCTCGCGCGAAATTGTCTATGTCGGGCAGGGGCTCGACATGCGTGCAGGCTGCGCACCGGATGGTCGTGCGCCGACATCGATTCCGTGCCGGGTCGACGAGATCGGGGAAGCGCTGGGCGCAATGCGCAGCCTGTTAGCCGGGCTGGCGCCGCAGGCGCAAGTTGTCGCCGGCGTGCCTTTGCCGCAATGGGCCGAGTTGCTCGAGAAGCTACGCAATTCCAGCTATGGCGTGATTGTCTGGGCTGCCCCGGATTTTGATTTTCCGCACGCAGAACTGACTGTTCAGACTCTTTCTGCCCTGATCAAGGATTTGAACCGGACGACACGTGTTTGTGGTTTGCCACTCGGTGGCAGCGACGGCGACTTCACTGCCAACGGCGTGCTGATGTGGCAGACTGGGCTGCCGTTTCGCAGCAGCTTTGCCACCGGCATCCCGGTCTACGAGCCGCATCTGAATTCCACGCAACGGCTGCTCGACTCGGGCGAAGCCGATGCGTTGCTCTGGGTGAGCGCGTTCAATCCGAACCGCGTGCCGCCGAGGACCGAGTTGCCGACGATCGTTCTTGCCCCGCCCGGCGCCAATTTCGAACGCGAACCGGATGTGTTCATTGCCGTGGGTACGCCCGGTGTGGACCACGCCGGCCACTACACGCGGACCGACAAGGTTGTCGCGCTGCCGCTGCGCAAGCTGCGCGAAATCGGCCTGCCTTCGGTAGAGGCGGTGGCGGCGTCCATCGAGGCGTCCCTGCAGCAAGCGGCGAACTGAGATGGGGCTGCTCAAGTTTGCCGGCGGGCGCGTTTTTGACCCCGAACATGGCGTGGACGGGGTGGTGCAGGACATTTTCGTGCGCGACGGACGCATTGTTGCGGCGCCCGGTTCCGATGCGGATATCGCGCAGGAGATCGATTGCCGAGGGCGCATCGTTATGTCAGGCGCCATCGACATGCACACCCATATCGGCGGCGGCAAGGTCAACATTGCGCGGTCGATGCTGCCCGAAGACCATCGCGGCGATCCGCTGCCGCGCACGCCGCTGACTCGTTCGTCATGCGGCTACTGTGCGCCGGGCACGCTGGCGGCCGGTTATCGCTACGCCGAGATGGGCTACACCGCCTGCTTTGAACCGGCGGTGCTGCCCGTCAATGCGCGACAGGCGCATATGGAAATGGGCGATACGCCGATCGTCGATAAGGGCGGCTATGTGATGCTCGGCAGCGACGACTTTTTGCTGCGCATGCTTGCCGCACGGCAGGATCAGCGCGCAATCAACGACTATGTCGCATGGACGATCAATGCGGCGCAGGCGATCGGGGTCAAGGTCGTCAATCCGGGCGGCATCTCGGCGTTCAAGTTCAACCAGCGCTACCTCGACCTCGATGAGGCGCACCGCTACTATCAGGTGACGCCGCGGCACATCCTGAAGGTGCTCGCACAGGCAGTGCATGATCTTGGCGTGCCCCATCCATTGCACGTTCACGCCAGCAATCTCGGCTTGCCGGGCAACGTCGATACCACGCTTGCTACGATGCAGGCGGTCGAAGGGCTGCCGCTGCACTTGACGCACATCCAGTTCCACAGCTATGGCGCCGAAGGCGACCGCAAGTTCTCGTCCGGCGCGGCGCAAATCGCCGAAGCCATCAATGCCAACCAGAACATCACTGCCGATGTCGGGCAGATCATGTTCGGGCAGACTGTTACGGCTTCCGGCGACAACATGACCCAGCATCGGAACAGCGGCCTGGCATCGCCGAAGAAGTTCGTCGTGATGGACATCGAGTGCGACGCCGGATGTGGCGTCGTGCCATTCAGATATCGCGACAAGAATTTCGTCAATGCGCTGCAGTGGGCGATCGGGCTGGAAATCTTCCTGCTGGTGAACGACCCGTGGCGCATCTTCCTCACTACCGATCATCCGAACGGCGCGCCCTTCACCAGCTATCCGCACCTGATCAAGCTGCTGATGGACAAGAGCTACCGCAAGGCGATGCTGGCCACGATCAACCCGGATGCCGCTGCCATGAGCACTCTGGGCAGCATCGATCGCGAGTATTCGATGTACGAAATCGCCACCATGACGCGAGCCGCGCCGGCCCGGCTGCTTGGTCTGAAGGATCGCGGCCATCTGGCGCCGGGTGCGGCGGCTGACATCGTGGTGTATCGGGATGACAAGGACGTCGAAGAGATGTTCGCCCGACCCCAATACGTCTTCAAGGACGGCAAGCTGGTGGCGCAGGACGGTGAGATCGTCGCGGTCTCCTGGGGCAACACGCACGTCGTCCGGCCCGAGTACGACGCGTCGATCGAAAAGCAGCTCAAGCCCTATTTCGACCTCTTCCATTCGATGCGACTGGAGAACTTCGGGATCAGCGACGACGAACTGTGCGAATGCGGACATGGATCGAAAGCGATGCCGCATGCCTGCCGCAACGGGAGGGTGCGCTAGGTGATCATCAATGGCGTCGCCATCGACGAGACCTTTGCCGAAGCCTTCGGCATGCGCGGCACGCGTCTGATCATCACCGCACATGATCTGACCTGGGCGCGGCACGCGGCTGTTGCCCTGACGGGATTCGCCACTTCCGTCATCGCCTGCGGCGCCGAGGCGGGTATCGAGCGCGAACTGTCGATCGCGGAAACGCCCGACGGGAGGCCCGGCGTCTCGGTGCTGCTGTTTGCGGTTTCCTCCAAGGAACTCGGCAAGCAGATTGAGCGCAGGGTGGGGCAATGCGTCCTGACCTGTCCGACAACGGCGGTGTTCTCAGGGATCGACAGCGCAGAGAAGCTGCCGCTGGGCAAGACCTTGCGCTTTTTCGGCGACGGATTCCAGTTGTCCAAGTTGATCGGCGGGCGGCGATACTGGCGGGTACCGGTGATGGACGGCGAATTTCTCGCCGAGGAGAGCGTATCCATGGTCAAGGCTGTGGGCGGCGGGAATTTTCTGGTCCTGGCAGAAGATCAGGTTTCCGCCTTGCGTGCTTGCGAGGCAGCCGTCGAATCGATGCGCAAACTGCCCAACGTGATCATGCCGTTTCCCGGTGGCGTGGTGCGCTCGGGTTCGAAGGTCGGCTCCAAATACACGGCTCTGCCGGCGTCCACCAACGATGCGTTCTGCCCGACATTGCGCGGCATCACGCGCAGCGAATTGACCCCGGATGTTGGCTGCGTGATGGAGATCGTGATCGACGGCCTCACCGACGCCGATGTTCGTGGCGCCATGAAGGCGGGCCTTGCTGCAGTGTGCAGTGTTGGCGCGGCTGGCGGCGTGCGCCGCATCTCGGCGGGTAACTACGGCGGCAAACTGGGCCTGTTCCATTTCCATCTGCGGGAGATTCTGGCGTGAGCAGGCTAACTTTCACGCTGAGAACCCCGGTCGTACAACGGATCGACGTTTCCGGCATCACGCCGGACAGGCTCGCGGGTTTGACCGTGGAATCGATTTCGCGTTTGCCGATGCACCTGGGGAACAAGTCTGTCGAACTGGGCGAGGTGTTTTCGGTTGCCGGAAGCACTGCGGAAAGCATCGTGCTGAGCGGGGGCGGAACGCTGGATTATGTCGGGCAGGGAATGACGCACGGAACGCTCCGCGTCGAAGGCGACGCGGGTGCATACGCCGGCGCCGACATGCTGGGCGGGGAAATCGTGGTCAGCGGTTCGGTCGGTCTGCTCGCTGCATGCGCAATGCGTGGCGGGCAGCTAAAGGTTGGCGGGAATGCAGGGGATTTTCTCGGTGGCGCGCGGGTCGGGGAAATGCGCGGCATGCGTGGCGGGACGGTTGTCGTGGCCGGAAACGCAGGCGACAGGGCTGGCGATCGAATGCGTCGCGGTGCGATTCTGATCGGTGGCGATTGCGGCCTGTACTGCGCCAGGCGCATGATCGCCGGAACGGTTGCGGTGTTTGGGCGCATCGGCTCGGGTGCCGGCTACGGCATGACGCGTGGTACGTTACTCGGTTCGCATGAGCCTGCGCGCATGCTGTCGACCTTCAATGAGTGCGGGACGTTCGAACTGGGCTTTCTGCGTCTGCTATCCCGGCAATGGACGGGGCTGGGCGCGCCATTCGGCCAGTGGGCATCGCGGACGCCGCGCGTGCAGCGCTGGATGGGCGATATCGGTGCAGGCGGCAAGGGTGAAATACTGATCTGGCGCTGATTCTGGTGGCGGCGGGAAAGCGGGAGATCCCGAAACTCCCTTCTGCCAAAATCGTCATGTCAGTTCGACGAATGTGCCGAGCGCCCGGCGCAGCGTCGACTCCTCGGCGATACGGGAAATCGGTTGATCGGCGCACTGCGAGAGCCAATCCCTCGCCAGCCCGCGGCCCGGAATCTCGACGTCCGGCGCCACTTCAACGAGGGGATGAAGAACAAATGCCCGTTCGTGCGCGCGAGGGTGGGGAACCTGCAGGCGCTCGCCAGATATCTCTTGATCGCCAAACAACAGCACATCGAGATCCAGCGTCCGCGGACCATTCGGGATTTCCCTTATCCGACCGTGGCGCCGCTCGATTCCGAGCAGGGCATCCAGCAGCATGTCGGCAGAAAGCTGCGTCCACACTTCGGCGACGGCGTTGACGAAATCCGGCTGATCCACGTAGCCGATGGGGGCCGTTTTGTAGAGTGAAGAGCGGCCGACCAGTCGCGAACCGGGCAAGACAGCCAGTTCGTCGAATGCCAAGAGAATCTGGCGCTCGGGAGAACGCAGATTGCTGCCCAATCCGACAAACGCGCGTTGCTCGCTCATGGATCAGTTCTTTTTCGCCGGTTCCAGGCGGGAGAACGCCATGACTTCTTCCATCAGTTTGGGGCCCTCCGGTTTGGCGCCGTCGGGGATCACCGCGTCGACTTCCAGAATGCCGCCGGGAACGGCGTCGGACAGCCGGAATATGTAGTACTTGTCGGCGTACTTCTCGAACTTCTGCCGCAGGCTATCCTTGGCGTAAGGCGTGATCCGGATCTCCTTCGCCGAGATTTCCGTGCCGGCGAAATTCACTTTGATCGGCTTGACTTCCGGGCCGTCGGCAAGGGCGAGGCGAATCCGTTTCTGGAAGAACCACTTCTTTCCTCCAGTGAGGCGTTCCATTTCCCGGATGTCACGCTCCAGGAAGCACAACAGGGCAGGGTTGCCCTTTGCGGCTTCGATCGCGGGGAGTTCGAGCTTCTTCGATCCCGTCATGCATCGCGTTTCGACGGTTCGGGTACCGGATTCATCGCTGACTTCGATCTCGACCGAGTCGTCGAGGTCGTTGTCGAGAGTACCCCGCGATGGAACGCATAGCGCAGTGTCTGTTTGCCTTGAATCGACTGAAGGTGATCGGCGACGAACAGGACGTGTTCCGCCTCGGTTATCGGCTGCTCTTCGGCCAGCGCGACGAGCGGAACCGTCGTCAGGCTTGCCAGCGCGAATACGCAGGCGGACAGTCGGGAAAGGGGACGATCGGGCTTGCTACTCAAAACACTCTCCTCAACGGCAAATTCGTGGGCTAGGCTACGTGCGAGGCTGGGGCTGGCTGGCATGCATCGAGCGCGACCCCGCTTGGAAGCAGCACCTGAATGCGAAAGGCTGCCGAGTCTCGACTTCTATCGCCTTCAGAACTATCGCCCTCCGGCTAGTGCGGCAGGGCAACGGTGCGCACGGCGATCGGGTTGCCGGTCTCGTCAAGCTGCGGCACATTGTACGAAGCGAGAATCTCCTGAATCCGACCGCGATTTGCGTCGATCAGCTTTTCCACCTGGTCCTTCCATTCCTTCTCACCGTAGCGCACACCCATCGAGATCGAATAGTCGAACTGATAGCCGGGCTGCGGCTTGAACGGGACGATGACCACCTGAGCGGAAGTCACCTTCTTGCCGAAATAGCCGGCGATCGGACCCCAGACGAAGGCTGCGTCGATCTTGCCGTCCACGAGGTCACGTTCGACGATTTCGCCCGGGTAGTTCGCCGGGTCTGCACTCATGGTTTGGTACGGCACAAGTTGCGTCGTGAGGCCGTTGCGGACCAGCCAGTCGATGGGCGAGGACTGTGCGAAGGCGCCGAGCTTCAGTTTGGCGAGTTGCTCGGCAGGAAGCTTGAGCAAATCGTCGGGCGAGGTGATCGCGTCGAGTCCCTTGCCCTTGACATAAGCCATCGCGAAAGTAGAGCGCAGATAGGGTTTGGTGGTGGCGGCCATTTCAGCGCCGGTTGCCCAGCCAATCACCAGATCGCACTTGTAGCCATCGCCGTTCGGCCCCTTGGCACGCAGCGTGTTGCGGATGAATCCCATGCGCTGCGGGAACCAGGTGTATTCCAGTGTCCAGCCGAGTTCCCGGGCGAACAGTTCGGCAATCTTGTTCTCGTAGCCTTCCTGCCTCTGGTTCGACAATGGCATGTTGTTCGGATCCGCGCATACCCGAAGAACCTTGTCCGTGCCATCTGCCAGCGCTGCGCTCGGCTGGCCGAATCCGAGGCTGGCCGCAAGGACTATGAAGGTGGCGACAGGGCGCACGTTCGGACTCCTGATTGATGAGGTTGCGGAAGCATGTTCGGGTCGCGTCCGCTTGCCTACCGATCCGGGCCACAACTGACGCCAAGCGTCAGAGTTCACCGGCCTGTGAAAGTTCTGCCGGCCACCCGATCGCGGCCGGAGTTTTCGTTCGACGACGCGCCGGCCGCACGATCATCGCGCGCAATGGGCGATGAATCGCGCGCCGTCACCGCGCATCGCCATTGACACGTTCAATCGACCGCGATCACCTTGGCTGTTTTGCAGGCGCCGTCCGAACGGCACTTCAGGTAGGCATACAGAGCGTCGATCTTGGGTTCGAGCTGCGGATGGTTCGGCATGCCCTTTTCCGGGCGACCAACGACCACAGTAGTCTTGAACTGCTCCTTGCTCAGCGCCTTCAGGCTGTCGATGAGCGACGGGCCGACCATGCCCTCCTGGTTCGGGCCATGGCAGCGCTCGCAGGCCGCGCTGCGCCAGGTTTCGAAACCTTGACGCGTCACCTTGTCGACCTTGCCTTCCGCGTTGACGGTGTAGGGCGCGTCGGCGGACATAGCGGCAAACGGAGCGGAGCCGAGGATGGCAATGGCGAGAGCGAACATTCTTTTCATGTGTGGGTGTCTCCTCGACGGGAAAAAAAAGACTGGCACCCCAGTAACGCTTGGGATGCCAGCCGGTGGACTTCGGAACTGTAAATTAGTCCCTATTGCCGCTCGTCACGGCAACGAGAACACAGTCATCACACCGCCGAGTTCGGTGTAGTTCTTGAGATCCGCGTAGCCACCCACGGCGCCCAGACCGTCGGTTGCCTTCTCCAGGCCCGCCGCCAAGCCGATGCCGGCCCAACCGCCGATGCCCGAGAGTACGCCGACATACTGCTTGCCCTTGTGCTCCCAGGTGTTGACGTTGCCGATGATGCCCGACGGCGTCTTGAACTTGTAGAGTTCCTTGCCGTTCAGATCGACCGCCTTGAGGTAGCCTTCGAGCGTTCCGTAGAACACGATGTCACCGGCAGTGGCCAGCGCACCCGACCAGACCGAGAACTTCTCCGGCTTGGACCAGACGATCTTGCCCTTCGCCGGATCCCATGCGATGAAGTTGCCCATGCCGCCATGGCTGTTCGGTGCCGGGTACATCGACAGGGTGGCGCCTACATACGGCTGGCCCGCGGTGTACTCGACCTTGAACGGCTCGTAATCCATGCAAACGTGGTTGGTCGGAATGTAGAACAGGCTGGTCTTCGGATTGAAGGCCACGGGTTGCTGATCCTTCGTGCCAAGCGCCGCCGGGCAGATGCCCTTGGAGTTGACGTCCTGACCGTTCTAGTGCGTCGAGTACTTGGCGACGACCTGCGGCCGGCCGGTCTTCATGTCGACGTGGGTGGCCCAGTTCACGGCCGGATCGAACTTCTCGGCAACCAGCAGTTCGCCGGTCACGCGATCGAGCGTGTAGCCGAAGCCGTTGCGGTCGAAGTGCGACAGCATCTTGCGCTGCTTGCCGTTCTTGTCCTTGCCTTCCCACAGCGGTACTTCGTTGATGCCGTCGAAGTCCCACTCGTCGTGCGGGGTCATCTGGTAAACCCACTTGACCTTGCCGGTATCGATATCACGCGACCACAGCGACATCGACCACTTGTTGTCGCCCGGGCGCTGAGCCGGGTTCCAGGTGGAGGGGTTGCCGTTGCCGTAGAACACCTGACGCAGTTCGGGGTCGTACGAATACCAGCCCCAGGTCGTGCCGCCGCCGATCTTCCACTGGTCGCCCTGCCAGGTCTTGAGCGAGGAGTCCTTGCCGACCGGCGCCATCTTGCCGTCGGTCCAGGTCATGGTCTTTTCGGGGTCCATGATCATGTCGGCGTCGGGGCCCATCGAGTAGCCGCGCCACACCATCTTGCCGGTGTTGATGTCGTAAGCGGACAGGTAGCCGCGAACGCCGAACTCGCCGCCGGAGATGCCGGTCACGACGTACTTGTCGAACACGTGCGGAGCATTGGTGTTGGTTCCACCGACCTTCGGGTCGCCGTTCTTGACATCCCAAATCTTCTTGCCGGTCTTGGCGTCCAGAGCGACCAGCGTCGTGTCGGCCTGCTGCAGGAAGATCTTGCCTTCGCCGTAGGCCAGGCCACGGTTGACCGTGTCGCAGCACATCACGGGGATGACCGACGGATCCTGCTTCGGCTCGTACTTCCACTTGATCTTTTGTGTCTCCAGGTCGATTGCGAAGACCTTGTTGGGGAATGCCGAGTGCACATACAGCGTGTCGCCGATGACGATCGGGCCGCCCTCGTGACCACGCAGAACGCCGGTCGAGAACGTCCACGCCACCTTCAGATCCTTGACGTTGCTCTTGTTGATCTGCTTCAGGTCGCTGTAGCGCTGATTCGAGAAATCGCCAGCCTGCGCTGCCCAGTTCTTCGGATCCTTCATCAGTTTGCCGAGATCCGCGTTGGCCAGGGCCAGACCCGGAACGGCGGCGACTGCCATGGCAATCGCTCCCTGCTTGAACATCGATTTACGTGACATAAGCTCCTCCAGAGTGTGTCGCAACAACCGCTAAATCAGCATGGGTGTGACCTGCGATCGCATGCCTCGTCTTCTTTACACCTTGCCGCAGGTGGCGCGAGAGGCGATTGCAGGTTAGCACATAGCATGCCGGATTCAATGTGCACTGCAGCGACGCCGCCCGAGAGAGAACGCCTGCCTTTTCGACCTGTCTGCGCTGTCGGATTGACCGAATCGCGTGTGTCAGAAATGTCACTCGGCGCCGGCCATTCCTTGACAACCTGTGTCACAAACGGTGTCCCGTCGCGCGGATAAGGTCCGAACTTTTCTCGCTTTTCGCGATCGATCAAGCGACCCAAGCCCCGTTAGCAGCCGGAGATTGCGATGACCGACGACCAGCAGCATCAGCCCGTGGCATACCCGGAGCAGGCGATCCGCACCCGTCTGGAGAAGGAACTGCCGAAGTGGTTTTTCGAGGACGGCTGGATTCGCCGCAAGTACCGCACCGAGGGATGGAAGGGGACGCTGATGGTGATCAATACCGTCGGCCACCTCGCCGAGGCCGCCTGGCATCATCCCGATATCGCCGCGTCTTACGCCTGGGTGATCGTGAAGCTGCAGACCCACTCTGCCAAGGGCATCACCGACCGCGACTTCGAACTGGCGCGCAAGATCGAGGATGTCGTGCACTGGCAGCCCGCGCGCGAAGGCGGCGCGCTCGAAGGCACGCCCTCGGGCGACCAGCGCTTTCGCTACATCAAGTACGATTATTGAGATTTCAAACGGCGGCGCAGCAATCGCGCCGGCAAGCGCAGCACCGGCAGGTGTGCGGCAACCAGCAGTGCCAGCGCAATGCCGGCGAGCACCAGCCGGCCATCGGCGCGGTATGGCGCCGGCCGTGCCAGATGCGGGGCGGTCAGTGCGCCCAACAGTTCCGGCTGCCCGGTCAGGCGATGGTAGGCGAGCGCAGTGTCGCGGGCCAGGGTCTGCAGGTAGGCGCCCTTGAGCGATGAAAGGTGCTCGGTCATGGTCGGCTTCATGCGCTTTTCTTCCTTGCCCGACTCATCCATCAGGCCTTCACCGGTCGTGCTGCCGGTGCGTCCGGCCGAGTAGCCATCGGTCTGCATTACCTCGTCCGGCCCCCAGAAACCCAGCGGGCGGCCCTCCGGGTCGGTCTTTGGAATCGGCATCAACGCGTCGCCGCCGACGCCGACCACGATACCGCGCACTTCGCCCGGCTTGCCGTCATACACGGGGATATGCAGGGGGCTCACGGGCGGCGCCTCGTGGCCGTCGGTGAAGAAAGCGATGCCGTGGTTGCCGCCCAGTTCCTTGACTGTGCGCAGACCCCAGTAGAGGCCCTTGGCGACCTCGCTCGCGCCAGCCCACGACATGCGCCCGTCGATGCGCTCCAGGGTGGCGAGCAGGTCGTTGTAGTTGTCGCAGACCTCGGCCGGGGCCACCAGCAGCAGCACCCGGTACTCGGCGAACACCGCCCAGCCGATGCGCGAACCGCAGGGCAGCTCCGCCAGGGTCTGGCGCAGCACGTGTTTGGTGTACGCGAGCCGGCTTGCCGGCGCGCCGTCGAGTTCGTAGTCGCGCACGTTCATGCTTTGCGACACGTCTATCGTCACCACATAGTCGAACGCCGGGCGGGTAGTGTTCCAGTGCGGGCCGAACAGTGCGGCTGCCAGCAGCAGCATCGCGGCGCCAGTCAGCTTTGCGCGCAGCGGCAGCGCGGCCAGCCGCTGCCGGAGCAATGCGCCGCCGCTGCGCACGCGTTCGCGCAGCCCGGTGCTCACGGCAAGCCCAGATTGAAGCTCTTCATGGTCGTCACCGCGCGCTCGCTCGACAGGGGTGGCGGCGCGGCATCCTCGTCGCCTTCCTCGATCTCGGGCGCCAGGCGCAGCGCGCGCTCCAGGTTGTAGCGCGCATCCCACTGCTGCGGGTCGTCGCGCAGCACGTCGCGATAACCCTGCTTGGCCAGTTCCAGCAGCGGCAGCGACTGCGTCATGCCGGCGGCATCGCCCGCGTCGCGCAGGCGCATCGCCTCGCGCAGGTGCAGGTTGGCGCTGTTGTAGCGGGCCGCCAGTTGCAGCGCCGGCGGGGCGTCCTGCGAGAGCTGCTTGTACAGCGTCAGGGCGCGCAGATAGTCGCCCGCGGCGCCGACGCGCGCAGCGCCGGCGAACGCCACATGCGCTCTCCGCTCCTCGGGCGCAATCGGTTCGGCGCCGGTGATCGCGCGATTCTGCATCTGCGCCATGAACAGCCGGTAGCCGTCGTAGCCTGCCGCACACGCCAGCGCGAGCAGCAGCAGTGTGAGTCCGCGGCGCAGCCGTCGGCTCATGGCCAGCTCCTGACGCGCAGCATGGCGGCGGCGAACAGCAGCAGGCAGCCGGCCGCCGCCAGCGCGTAACAGCGCGGTGCGAAATCGAAGCGCGGCAGCATTTCCTGATACTGGATCGGCAGGTTCTCCATTCGCGCCACGTCGGCGATCGCGCGCTTGAGCGCCTCCGGGTCTTCCGCCTCGTAGGCGCGATAGGGTATGCCGATGCCCTGGAAGAAGCGGTGCAGCGAACGCTCGGGCGCGGTTTCCATGGCCTCGGAATCGCCCGCCTCCGCCAGCAGACCGCGACTGCCCGACGACCGGATGTAGATCCAGTACAGCCCGATGCGAAGACGCTTGAGCACCGTGGTGAGCTTGGCCCGCATCTCCGGTTCGAGCTGCGCGCCGCCGTCGGACACCAGCATGATCAGGCGCGAGCCGGTGTAGGCGCGCTGATCGAAGTAGTCGGCCGAGGCGAGCAGGCCGCGCCCGATATCGGTCTCGGAAAGCCCCTTGCCGACGCCGCCGGCGGCGATTGCGGCCTCGATCATTTCCTGTTTCTGGGTGAACGGGAGCACCGGAATCGGCGAGGCCGAAAAGCGCCGGCTGCGCGCCCTTGGGCAGCATCGGTTCATCCATGCTGCGGCTGCGGTCGAGCAGCAGCACGATCTCGGCGCCCCTGCCGACGCGTTCTACCGGCGTCTCCGGTCGGTGCAGCCCGGCAAGTCCGAACACGATGGCCAGCATGACAGCCACCGCCAGCAGGCGCAGCAGCCAGCCGATCAGCGTCGACAGCGGATCGCGCGGCACCAGCGCCAGCCACGAGTAGGCCACCGTCTCGCGGTCGCGCCGCCACAGCGGCAACAAGGCCAGCGGCGCGGCGATCAGCCACAGCGGGTCGGAAAACGCGAATGGCAGCGCAGGCATCAGCCGGCCTCCCGCTCGAGCGCCTTGAGCTGGCGCGCGAGGACCAGCAGCGCCGCAGCGTCATAGCCTGACTCCGCGGCACCCTCGCCGAAGAATTCCGCCCGCGAGGCGGCGAAGAACCGCTTGACAGCGTCATGGGCCGGGGCGAACCACGGGCAACGGGCGAAGAATCCGCCCAGCGATTCGGCGAACAGCGTCGACCCGGCAGTCGCATCGAACGCGCGGTGCAGGGTGCGCATGGCTTCGCGCCGGGTGGCCGGCGCGCCGTCCCCTGCCAGTTGCCGGCGCAGCGCGCGCTCGGCGCGGGCGAACGGACGGTTTTGCCGGCCGCGCAGCCCGAAGCCGAAGTACCAGGCGGCCCACGCCATCGCCAGCAGGCCGGCGGCCAGCGCATAGGCGACCAGTCGCCGCTGGTGTGGCCGCGTATCGATCAGCGGCGGCGCGACATCCGGGCGCATCTCTTCGAGGCCGGCGCGCGCCAGCACGACGGCCGGCGTCAGCGGCGCGATGGTGACCGGCGATTCGGGCAGTGTCTCCGCGACCGTGCGTTCGGGCTCGCGCAGTTGCAGCTTGATCGCCGGCAGCGCGACCGTGCGCAACTCGGTCGGCACGTTGATGAACTGGTAGGTCAGGTCGATGCGCCAGCCGCCGGCCTCCGGCGTCACCGCCACCGCCCGCCGCTCCAGCCAGGCGCCGGCGCGGCCCTCCTTGGGCAGCGAGGTTTCCACCAGCGTTTGTCCGGGCGCAGGCGTCACATGCAGGGTCTGGCGAACCATGTCGCCGATCGTGTAGCCGAAGGGCCGCGCCGGGTTGTCCGCCTCGATCGAGGCGGCCGAATGGGTGCTGGCGGCCAGCAGACCCAGCGCCAGTGTGATCGATCTAGACCGAGTGCGCATCGTCGCCGAGAAAGTAGCGGGTCATGGCATCGGCATCGAAGTCGCCATCGACGAAAAAGGGCCGCGCGCGGTGGGCGGTGAAGCAGTGGCAGAGCGCTGTGCGCCGCTGCGCGACCGCGTCGATCCAGCGCTTGCGCAGGCTGGCGCGCATCAGCACCGTGCGGCGCTTGCCGCTTTCGGGGTCGGCCAGATCGATCAGGCCGAAGGTTGGCAGGCGCTGCGCCTCGGCGCCGTCCCACACCACGACCGGCACCACGTCGTGGTGGGCGAGCCCGTCGAGCAATTGCGTCAGCATATCGAGCGGGAAATGGAAATCCGAGACCAGAAACACCAGCGAGCGGTTGCGCGGCAGCCAGTGCAGGGCATCGAGCAGGCCTGCGCTGCCATGCGTCGCGGTGACGCCTTCGAGCCGGGCAAGCGCGGTCTGCGCGGCCGAGCGGGCGTGGGTCAGCGGCATCCACAGTTGCTCGCGTATGGTGTCGTCGGCGGCGATCAGGCCGAACGCGTCGCCGGTGCGCCGCGCCGAAAAGCCGGCCGCGGCGACGAACTGCCGCACCACGTCGAGCTTGTGCCGCACGCCGGAAAAACCCATCGAGGCCGAAAGATCGAGCACCACGCACACCGGCAGCGCGGCGCGCGTGCGATGCAGGCGCACCAGCCAGTCGCCGGTCGGGTTGGCCAGGCTGGCGCGGATGTCGATGCGGCGCGGATCGCTGTAGCCGGCAAGCGGCGCATGGCCGACGAATTCCATGCCGCTGCCCTGGGTGGTGGAGGCGTGAAACCCCTGCCGCTGCCCGCGCGCGCGCCAACCGAGCTTGTAGTGGAACTCCTCCATGCGCTCAGCCGGCAGCGCGCCAGAATGGCTCGGCGAGCAGGCCTGCAAGCCGCATGGAATGGCGGTCTGCAGGCAGGCATGCCGGAACGCCGCATGGACATTGGCTGTGCGGCATGGCAAGCCTGGGAGCAAGCGCTGGTGCGGCTTCTGGCGGCATCGTGCGGGCGCAGCGAGTGCGTCGTCGATTCAAGGCGCGGCTACCTGCCCGAGTATCTGCGCGATCAGCGGCTCGATCAGGTCGGCGCGGCGCATCTCATACACCGGGGTGAAGAACACCCGATGCGCGATGGTCTGGCGGAATACATCCTGCATGTCTTCGGGTGTCAGGAAATCGCGGCCGGCCAGCCATGCGCCGACGCGCGCCGCGCGCAGCAGCATGGCGGTGCCGCGCGGGCTGGCGCCGGCCAGCACCAGGCGATTCATGTCCACGCCGGGGATCGCCACGTCGAACTGCTGCGGCGTACGCGTGGCGTGCCACAAATCCAGCGCATAGTGTTGCAGCGCCTCGCTGGCGCGCACGCTGGCCTGGATCGCTTCCGCGATGTCGTTGAGTTCTGTGTACGGCACCACCGCCGGGGCCACGCGTTCGATCAGCCGGTCGGTGTCGTGGAACGCCGGGTCGAACATCAGCGCGGTCTGGATCTCGCGCTCGGGCGGCGTTTCCATCGGGATTTCGAGCATGAAGCGGTCGCGCGCGGCCGATGACAGTTCAAAGGTTTCTTCCTTCTCGACCCGGTTGCGGTCGGCGAACACCAGCATGTGGGCAAAGCGGTGCTCGGTGTTGAACGCGCTGACGCTGCGCTCGGCCATCGCGCGCAGCAGCAGCGACTGCACCTGCGGGCGGGCGCGGTTGATCTCGTTGAAGAAGAACACCGACAGCGCATCGCCGCTCTTGAGCAGCGGGCCGGCTTCGACCCGCGGCTTGCCTTCCTCGCTGATGTAGGTGTGGTAGATCAGGTCGTTGGGCATCAGGTCGATGGTGCCCTCGATGCGCTCGTAGGCGCCGCCGATGGCCCGCGCCACCGCGCGCAGCAGCGTGGTCTTGCCGACGCCGACATCGCCTTCGAGCAGCACGTGGCCGCGCGCGAAAACCGCGATGTTGATCAGGCGGATGGCGCGGTCCTGGCCGACCACCGCCTTGCGCACCTCGGCTTCGAGGCGCAGCGCCTTGGCTCGCCAGTCGCTGAGCAGCGCATCATTCAGATTCATCGTCTCTCCCGATTCCAATGGGTTTCGCTGCGTTGCGGTGGGACTTGTGCGATCCGCTGCGGCGGATTTTCTCGCCCGGGCGCAAGCCTAGCCGTGACCGCGCCGCACAATCAAGCAAATCCCGCACCGCTTCAATTGCCGCTCAGTCGGCGCGCCGTGCGAAGCGCCCGAAGTGCAGCAGCACGGTCGGCAGCACCAGCAGGTTCAGCAGCGTCGAGCTGACCAGTCCGCCGACGATGATGGTCGCCATCGGCCCTTCGATCTCGCGCCCCGGCTCGGCGCTGCCGAGCGCCAGCGGCGCCAGCCCGAGGCCGGTGACCAGCGCGGTCATCAGGATCGAGGGCAGGCGCTCGAGGGCGCCGCGGATCGCCGTATCGAGATTCCACGGCAGGCCGTCGTTCTCCACCAGATGCTGAAAGTGCGACACCAGCATGATCGAATTGCGCAGCGTGATGCCGAACAGCGTGACGAATCCGACCACCGAACCGAGCGTCATCCAGCCGCCGCTCGCCAGAACCGCGATCACGCCCCCGATCAGCGCGAACGGCAGGTTCACGAACGTCAGTGCCAGGTTGCGCAGCGAGCGAAATGCCAGCAGCAACAGCGCGGCAACGCCGACGCCGGCCAGCAGCGCGCTCCACAGCAGATCGTTGCGTGCCCGCTGCTGCGCCTCGGCGGCGCCGCTGACCACGACATAGTTGCCGGGCGCCAGTTTCAGTTCGGCGCCGATGCGCTGTTCGATTAGCGCCGTGAGCGCCTGCGCATCGTGGCCGCGCGCGATGTTGCAGGTCACCGTCTGCAGGCGGCGGCCGCCGGCGTGCAGAATCTTGTAGCGGCCCTGGCCGACGGATACGTCCGCGATGTCGCGCAGTTCGATGATGCGCCCGTCCGGCGTGCGCAGCGGCAGGCGGGACACCTGGCTCACGTCGCGGCGGCGGTCCGGTTCGAGCAGGATCGCCACCGGCGTGACCGACGACCCGCGATAGACCTGGCCGACGCCGAGTCCTTCGTAGGCGGTCTGCAGCGCGTCCATCACCTCGCCGGGCGCCAGACCGTGCAGCGCCAGTTTGTCGAAGCGCAGCCGGATCGACAGTTCCGGCGCGCCGGGCGGGGCCAGCACCTGGGTTTCGCGCGTGCCACGCACACTGGATAACAGTCGCGCGATCGCCTGCGCGTCGCGGTCCAGCGCGTCGAGTTGCGGGCCGAACACGCTGACCACCACGTCGGCCGGGTAGCCGGTCACGGTTTCGCCGATGCGTTCGGTGAGAAAGGTATTGACGGCGAAATGCAGGCCGGCGAAACCGGGTTGGCGCAATGACTGCTCGCCGGACTTGTCGCCGTCGCCGTCGTCGCCCGAGAGGGTGCGCCGGATGTCCTTGAGAACGCGCCGCTGGTCCTCGCCCGCAAGCTGCCCGATCTCGACCTCGAACTCGCTGTAGTGCGGGCCGAAGGTGTCGGCGCCGTTGTGCGCGCGCCCGACCCATTGCGCGACCGACTTGACGCCGGGAATCTTCAGCAGTTCTTCCGCCACGCGCTTGCCCAAGCGCAGCGACTCGCTCTCGGAGGTGCCGGGTATCGCCGTCATATGGACGATGAAGTGGCCTTCCTTCAGCGGCGGAATGAACTCGCCGCCGAACAGCGGCAGGACGCCGATGCCCGCGGCCATCGTCAAGGCCACGCCGACGAGCACCGCGTAGGGGCGTTTCTCGATCTTCAGCAGGGCGCGACGGTAGTGCGGCTTGAGCCATGCGATCAGTGGCGGATCGTCGCTTTTCAGCGGCGTGCCGGCCAGCAGCAGATACGACATCGCCGGCGTCACCGTGATCGCCACCAGCAGCGAGGCGAGGATCGCGCTGATGTAGGCCAGCCCGAGCGGCGCGAACAGCTTGCCGGCCACGCCGCTCAGCGTGAGCAGCGGCACGAACACCAGCGCGACGATGAAAGTGGCATAGACGACCGAACTGCGCACTTCCATCGAGGCGTCGAACACCACCTTCCATCCGGCCACCGGTTCGGCCAGCAGCCGGTTCTCGCGCAGGCGGCGGAAGATGTTCTCGCAGTCGATGATCGCGTCATCGACCACCTCGCCCAGCGCGATCGCCAGTCCGCCCAGCACCATGATGTTGAGGCTCATGCCGGCGGCCTGGAGCACCAGCACGGCGGCGATCAGCGACAGCGGGATCGCCACCGCCGAGACGAAGGCGGTGCGGGCGTTGTAGAGAAACAGGAACAGCACGCCGATCACCAGCGCGGCGCCGATCGCCACGTCCTGGCGCACGTTGCCGACCGCGGTTTCGATGAAGTTGGCCGGCCGGAACAGCTCGGGCTGCAGCGTGACGCCCTCGCGTTCGAGCAGCGGCCGGATTTCGGCCAGCGCGCGTTCCAATGCGAATGTCGTGTCGCGGGTGTTGGCGCCGAGCTGGCCCTGGATGAACAGGAAAACTCCCGCCTGGCCGTTGATCTGCGCGCCGCTGATCGACGGCGCCGGCCCCTCGACGACCCGCGCGACCTCGCCCAGCAGCAGCGGCCGATTGCCGCGCTGGCCGATCACCGCCCTGGCAAGCTCTTCGGCGCTGCCGGCCTGCGATTCGATGGCGAGATTGATGCGCTGATTGGACGATTCGATGAAACCGGCGCCGCGCACGCCGGTGACCTGGCGCGCCGCAAAGGCCAGTTCCGGCAGCGACAGACCGGCCTGCGCCAGACGCAGCGGATCGACCAGAATCTGCCACTGGCGCACCTTTCCGCCGAACACGTTGATGTCGGCCACGCCCGGCACCGCCAGCAGGTGCGGGCGGATCGTCCAATCCACCAGGCTGCGCAATTCGAGCGCGCTGCGCGTGGCCGAGGTGACGCCGACACCCAGCACCGTGCTGGCCGAGGAGGTCAGCGGCGTGATGGTCGGCGTGATGCCCGGCGGCAACTGGCTGGCGGTCTGGCCGAGTCGCTCGGCCACCAGTTGGCGGTTGCGGTAGATATCCGAGCCGTCGGCGAAGATCACCGTTACCACCGACAGTCCGGGAATCGATTGCGAGCGGATCGACTTGAGCCCTGCGACGCCGCCGATCGCCTGCTCGATCGGGTTGGTCACCCGTGTTTCGACGAGGTCGGTGCCGAGGCCCGGCGATTCGGTCTGGATCACGACCTGGGTCGGGGAGAATTCGGGGAATACGTCCAGGCTGGCGCTGAACATCCGCACGACGCCGAAGATCAGCACCGCAGCGGCGATCGCCAGAACCAGCCCGGCGTTGCGCACCGAGAAGCGGACCACTGCGGCGATCATGGCCAGTCAGCCGCGATGACCGCTTGCGACTCAGTCATCGTTCTCGTTCTTGATCTGAAACTTGAGTTCCTCGGATAGCAGCACCTGCGCGCCGCGCACCACCACCTGGGCATCGTCCTCGAACCCGGCGACGAACCAGTCGTCACCGACCGCTTCGCCGCCCGACACGTCGCGGCGGCGGAACTCGCTGACATCGGGCAGCTTGTCGTCCGCTTCGCGCAGGTAGATCCACGGCTTGCCGGCGTGCCAGAGGATCGCCGAAGCGGGGATCAGCGCACCCTCGCGCGTTGCGCCGCCGCGGCTGAAACTGCCGGCCAGGTGCATGCCCGGCCGCAGCGCGCCTGCTGGGAGGCGATAGAGCAGGCCACTGCCACCTTGCTGGGCATCTGCCCGCGCGGCCGGCCCGAGCGGAATCGCGGGCAGCAGCCTGGACGTGCCGGGCACGGCCACGCGCAAGCTGCCGTGCGGGCCGGCCAGGTCTTCCGGGCGCACGGCGGCGCGCAGCAGCGCATCAGTGCCGGCGACGAGCCGGTCGATCTGGGCGGGGTTGCCATCGAGCCAGCCGGCGATCGTCTCGCCCCAGGCTGTTCTGGCCTGCGCGCGCAGCGCCTCGACCGCCGCCTCGGCTGCGCTGCTGCGTGCGGCGTCCGCCTTCGCCTGGGCGGTGGCGGCTTGCAGCGCGCGCTGCGAGGCATTGCGATCGTCCTCGAACAGCGCGCGCACGCGCGTCTGTTCGGCCGCGCTGGCGCCGGCCGCCGCGCGCGCAGCCTGGGCATCGAGCCGCGCCGCCTGCAGCCGCCCGCGCAGTTCGATCAGCGCCTGCGGATCGAGCACGCTGACCGCCACCGCCGACTGCGGTGCAAACGCCGCGCCGTGCACGGGCGCATACGCGATGCCGACCTGCTTTTGCGCAGCGTCCGACAGTTGCACGACGGGCATGCCGGCGGCGCTCTCGACATGGGATGCGGTGGCGACCTGTTCGTCTTCGCGGCCGCGGAACAGGCGGAATTCGTCGCGCCCCAGATAAACCGCGGCCCATGCCAGCAGGATCATCAGCGCGGTCTGCAACAGCAGCAGCCGGACGGCGGTTGCGCGCGTCATCGGCGGTCCGCCAGACCCGCGGCGATGCCGGACGCGGCAGCCGGCAGCGGGTCGGCTGCGCCGGCGGCAATCGCGTCGAGCGGCCGCTGCACCGCGTCTTCGAGCGATGCGAGCGCCTGCCATTGTGCCGCCTGCGCCTCGGCCACGCGGCGTTGTGCAATTGCACCGGCGAGCTGCGCGCCGACCTGTTCCAGGCGATCGGCATCGCCGCTTGCAAACCGCCGTTCCACGCGCGCGGCGATGGCGGTCTCCTGCTCTGCTTGGGCACGGGCAGCCTCGAGGTCGGCACGGGCGGCGGCGGCAAGTTGATGCGCGGCGCGCAACTCGGCGATCGCACGGGCCTGCAACGCGAGGAAACGTGCGGCTTGCGCCTCGCGATTCGCGCGCGCCTCGGCGATCGGGCCGCTGTTGCGGTCGAGCAGCGGCAGCAGCGCCGACAGGCCGAGCGACCAGCGGTTGTCGCCCTGATCCCAGGCGTATCCGGGCTTGATCGCAAGCTCCGGTATCTGGCGCGCGATTTCGAGCTGCAGCGCGGCTTCGCTCGCCGCGTAGCGTTCCAGCGCGGCGCGAACGTCCAGCCGGTCATGCAGTGCCGTGCGCTGCAGCAACCCGGAGCGCTGGATTGGCGGGAATTCGGCCGGTAATGCGGCGAGCATCATGCCGCCGAGAGTCTCGGGCGCAAGGCCGACCGCCTGCGCCAGTTCGTCGCGCGCCCGCTGCACCGCCCGCACGGCGGTGGCGTGCTGGCGGGCAGTGTCCGCTTCGCGCTGTCTGGCGCGCGCCGGTTCGATCCCGCCGGCCGCGCCGACTGCAAGGCGCTTGTCGAGCAGCGCGCTCTCGCGCCGGCGCAACGCGAGTTCGCTGTCGAGCGCGGCGGCCGCGAGTTGTCCGGCGTGCCATCTGAAATAAGCGTCGCGGACTTCGCTGCGCACTTGCCAGACGCGCAGCGCGAGCCGCCATTGCGCTTCGCGCGATCCGGCATCGGCCTGGGCGAACCGCGCCGTGCGGCGCGAGGCGCCGGTGAGCGGCAATTCGAGCGCAAGGCCGAAGGTCCAGTTCGAACCGCTGACGCCGCGCGCGGAATGATGCTCGGTCGTGAAGTCGAAACCCGGATTGCGCGTGGCTTGCGCCGATTGGCGGGCGGCGTCGGCACGCGCGCGTTCGGCGCGCGCCAGGGCGAGATCGGCGCGCGTTTCATGGGCGAGCGCCGTCAGGGCGGCAAGATTCCATTGCGGCAGCGGCCACTGCGAGACCTCGATGCCATGGCGGGCGAGGGCGTCGCGCAGCGCCGGCTCGGCCGGGTCGATGGCGATGAGCGCCGCCTGCGAGCGCGCCGGATCGAGCGGCTGCGGCTGGTAGCCTTGCAGCGCGCATCCGGCGGCCAGCAGCGCCAACCCGATTGACATGGCCTTCGCGTTCATGCGTGAAGCCGCTTGTTGTTGTTTGATGGTGCGAACAAGGTCTCCTCCGCGGCGAATGGTAGCGTCGGGGCGGGGGCCGCGCAATGAAAGGTTTGCGCCATGCCGCCGGTCAACCCAAGTTGCCGGGCCATCGCGCGCTGCGTGCAATCCGGTGGTGCGGTGCGTGCATTTTCGGTTGTGCTAGATTGCGCCGACACAATGATCTCGCCCGACACCCAGCGGGAACACAGCGCCGCGGTCGCGGCGCAGGAGGCTCTGAGCATGGAACGTTGGTCACGTTCGCGCCTGAACGCCGACGACCAGGCGCCGGTTGCCGGTGGCGGCCTGCTCGACCGCCGGCTGTTCCTCAAACGCGGTCTGGTCTTCTCGGGCGCCGGGGCGCTGGCGTGGTCGTCCGGTGCGGCGGGCGCGGATCAGGCGGCACTGCCGTCGCTGCGTGTGCCCGGCAGAGGCTTTTCCAACTACGGCCAGCCTTCGGAGCAGGAGAAGCGGGCGATACGCTGGATTTCGGCCAATCGCGCGGTACCGGGCAATGGCGTGTCGTGGTCGCCGCTGCATGCGCTGGAAGGGATCATCACGCCGTCGGGACTGCATTTCGAGCGCCATCACAATGGCGTCCCGGATATCCGGATCGACGCGCACCGGCTGCTGATACACGGCATGGTCGAGCGGGCGCTGACGTTTTCGCTGGCCGACCTGGCGCGCTATCCGATGCGCTCGCAGATGCTGTTCGTCGAGTGCGGCGGCAACAGCAACAGCGGCTGGAACAAGGAGCCGCTGCAGTCGCGCGCCGGCTATCTGCACGGGCTGGCCTCGTGCAGCGAGTGGGCGGGCGTACCGCTCGCGGTAGTGCTCGACGAAGCCGGCATCGATCCGGCCGCAAAGTGGCTGATTGCCGAAGGCGCAGATGCGGCGGCGATCCACATCAGCATTCCGCTGAAGAAGGCGATGGATGACTGCATGCTGGCCCTGTACCAGAACGGCGAGCGCATCCGGCCCGAGAACGGCTACCCGTTGCGCCTGATCGTACCCGGTTGGGAGGGCATCCTCAGCATCAAATGGCTGCAGCGGCTCGAAGTGGCGGCCGAACCCGTCATGGCGCGCAACGAGACGGCGAAATACACGGAACTGCTGCCTTCGGGCAAGTCGCGGATGTTTACCTTCGTGATGGACGCAAAATCCGTGATCACCTCGCCCTCGCCGGGCGACACCTTGCGCAGCCACGGCCTGTACGAAGTACGCGGACTCGCCTGGAGCGGCCGCGGCAGGATACGGCGGGTGGACGTCTCTGCCGACGCCGGCAAAACCTGGGCGCCGGCGCAGTTGCAGGAGCCGGTGCTGCCGATGTGTTTTACGCGCTTTCGCATCCCATGGAACTGGCGCGGCGAGACCGCGGTACTGAAAAGCCGGGCGATCGACGAGTCCGGCTATGTGCAGCCGGAGCGCGACAAACTGGTGGCCGAGCGCGGGCGCAACGGATATTTCCACTACAACGCCATCGCCGCCTGGCAGGTGGATGAAGACGGCGAGGTGACCCATGTCTATCGCTAGCCATGCGCTTTGGGTAGCGTGCCTCGGCCTGCCCGCGCTGGCGGCCGACCGGATCGAGGGACCCGGTCTCGGCAGCCCGGTGTCGGCGCAATCGGTGGCGGCACGCAATACGAGCATCTATCCGGACGGTCGCGGCCTGCCCGAGGGCCGCGGTTCGGCTGGCGACGGACGCCTGGTCTATCAGCAGAAGTGCGCGTCCTGCCACGGCGAGCGCGGCGAGGGGGGCTCCGGCGGTCATCTGGTCGGCCGCGGGCCGCTGACCGGGTCGGATGCAGACAAGGCGGTGGGCAATTACTGGCCGTCCGCGACGACGCTGTTCGCTTTCACCCGCCGCGCGATGCCGATGGATGCGCCGGGCTCCCTGAGCGCCGACGACACCTACGCGGTTACCGCGTTCCTGCTCTACCTGAACGGGATCGTCGGCGCCGACGAGGCGCTCGACGCGCGCAGTTTGCCGGCGGTGCGCATGCCCAACCGCGACGGGTTCGTCTGGATCGACGCTGTGCAGCCGGAGAAGCCGCGGTGAGGTGGCTTTGGCTGCTGACGTGGCTGTTGCCATGGCCCGGCGCCGCAGGCGCGGCAGGCGATGCTTCGCCACTGCCGGTTGCCGAGGTTGCGCCGGGTGTTTTCGTGCATGCCGGCGTCCATGGCGAGGCCTCGGCCGAAAACCTCGGCTCGATCGCCAATGTCGGTTTCATCGTCGGGGAAAGATGTGTGGCGGTGATCGACAGCGGCGGCAGCCGTGCAGCCGGGATGCGGCTGCTGGCGGCGCTGCGCAAGGTTTCCGCGCTGCCGGTCTGTTACGTGATCAACACGCACATGCATCCCGATCACGTCTTCGGCAACGCGGCGTTCGTCGCGGAGGCTGCCGGCGCGACCGTGGTCGGGCATGCCAAGCTGGCTGCCGCCCTGACAGCGCGCGAGCGCGGCTATCTCGAACGGATTCGACAGGAACTCGGCGAGGCCGCCGCGGGGACGCGGGTCGTGTTGCCGACCATGACAGTTTCCGACACCAAGGAGATCGACCTGGGCGGCCGCACGCTCCTGCTGCGGGCCTGGCCGACCGCGCATACCGACAACGACCTGAGCGTATTCGACCGCTCGACGCGCACGCTGTTTGCCGGCGACCTGCTGTTCGTCGAGCGGATTCCATCGATCGATGGCAGCCTGCGCGGCTGGCTGAAAGTGCTGGCGGAACTGCGCCGGCCGGAACCGGCCTATGTCGTCGCCGGACACGGCGAGGCCGGGGCGAACTGGCCGCAAGCCGTTACGCGGCTGCATGAGTACCTGTCGCTGGTGCTCGATCAGACGCGGGCGGCGATCAGGGCCGGGCGGACCATCCAGCAAGCGGTGGCCGAGGTCGGCGCGAGCGAACGCGGACGATGGCAACTGTTCGACGACTATCATCGTCGCAACGTGACCGCCGCTTTTGCGGAACTGGAATGGGAAGATTAGGTCAATCAGGTTTCAATGATAAAGTCGCGCCTCGACGCAGGAGCGCGGCACCCACAGGAGACAGCACATGAAGAATGGCCGAATTGCAGTCATTGCACGGGTTTCGCTTGCCGGGCTGACCCTTGTTCTGGGGCTCGCCGGGTCGGCCGCGGCGCAGGACAAGCCGACGGCGAACAATTGGGAGATGATCCGCCAGTCGTTGTTTGCGGGTCGCACCATCGACGAGAATGCGGCGGCGGTGCTCGAACTCGACACGCCGACCCGCGCCGAGGATGCGGCCGTGGTGCCGATCGCGATCCGCACCAAGCTGCCACATACCGCGTCATCCTACGTCAGGAAAGTCTACCTCGTGGTCGACCACAACCCGTCGCCGCTGGGTGCGGTTTTTACCTTCACGCCTGAAAGCGGCCGCGCCGACATCGAGACGCGAATACGCATCGAGGAGTACACGAACGTGCGCGCCATCGCCGAGATGAGCGACGGCAGGCTTTTCATGACAACCAATTACGTCAAGGCCTCCGGCGGCTGCTCGGCGCCCGCCGGCAAGGATCTCGAAGAATCGATGGCGCGTCTCGGCAAGATGAAGTTTCGCCTCGAGAGCGACGTGAAACCCGGCGAAGCGACGCTCGCGCAGTTGATGATCAGCCACCCCAATCTGTCGGGATTGGCAATGGATCAGGTGACGCGCTTGTTCACGCCCGCCCATTTCGTGCGCAAGATCGACGTCACCTACGGCGGCAAACCCGTGATGTCGGCCGAGGTGGATTTCACCATCAGCGAGAATCCCAACGTGCGCTTCTACTTCGTTCCGAGCGGTCCGGGCGAATTGAAGGCCGAGGTGGTCGATTCCAATCAACTGAAGTTCGAGAGTTCGATTCAGGTCAGACCCGGAAAGACCGCCGGCTCGTGATTGCAGATCCAGCGGTCGCGTTTCAGCGCTGCAGGCCGCAGGTCTTGCGCGCGGATGCCAGCACCGCGGTGTAATCCTTGTTCAGCTTCTTCATTTCGTCCGGGTCGCGGAAAATGCCGGTGCGTTCGCCGCCGGCGTTGCGGTAGCGGGCGACGGTAGCGGCTTCGACATAATCGTCGTACTTGTAGGCCTTGGCGACTTCGTCGACTGCGCATGAGCACTTGTAAATGTATTGCGGCTCGCCGCCGTTGCGATTCATGCATTCGAGTACGAATTCAACCCGGTCGGTGGTCGGGAAGTCGTTGGCCCGGGTTTCCTCGCCCCGGGCAACCGTGCCCAGACTGGCCAGTACGGCCAGCAGAAGGGTCTTGTGCAGCATGCGCATCGGTTTCTCCTCGTTTGTGTTTCTTTGTCGGGCCCGGCTGGCGGCCATGAAGCGCGCGATTATGCCCATGCTTAACCGCCCGGTACAACGGCGGTTCGCAAAAGGCTTGCGCGCGTGTTCGAGATCTGCCGCGTGGCTCGGACTGGCTTTGAGCGTTGCGGCGCCCTGCGCGTTCGCGGGCGGGATCAAGTTCCAGAAGATCGCTAGCGGCGTTTTCGTCGCGATTGCGCCGAACGAGGCGGCTTCGCCCGGGAATCGCGGTTTCGTCAGCAACCTGGGCTTCATCGTCGGGCGCTCGGGCGTGATCGCCGTCGGCAGCGGCGCGAGCGAATCCCAGGGCGAGGCGATGCTATCGGCGATTCGTGCGGTGACCGCCAGGCCGGTCGTGCTGGCGATCAATCTGCAGGCCACACCGGATCATGTGCTGGGCAATCGATCGTTTGTGCGACGCAATGTACCGATCCTGGCGCACCGCGAAACCGACCGTTTCATGGCTTACAACTGCCCCACCTGCATTCGCAACGCGCGTCGCTCCGTCGGCGCGCGGCGCATGGGGGCGGCAGGGCTTGCACGACCGACCCGACTGATCGACCACACGCAATCGCTTCGGGTCGGCGGCCGCGAATTCGAGCTCGTTCACTATGGCACGACGTTCCAGGCCGGCAGCGTCGCGCTGTTCGATAAAAACAGCGGCGTCTTGTTCTGCGGCGAACTGGTGAGCGTCAATCGCGTTCCGGACGTGCGCAACGCGGATCTGGAGAACTGGCAGAACGCGTTGAACGCGATTGCCGGATCGTCGGCATCGATGCTGGTGCCGGCGCACGGGCCGGTCGTCGAACCGCCGCGATCGCTAGAATCCGCGCGCTACCTGGCCGATCTCAGGGCGGCGGTGGAACAGGCGTATGAAAGGGGTGTGCCGATGCAGGAAGCTGCCCGGGAGGCCGAATTGACCGGGTATTCGCACTGGGCGCTGTACGCTGCACAGCATGCGCGCAACGTCCATTTCACCTACCTGAAGGTCGAAGCCGAGGACCTTGCGCGATAGGCGCGCCCGTGCGGCGACTGTTCCGCTTGCGTGACAGCATCGTGACGCGGGGACGCAACACGGAACCCGAAGATCTGTCCCTGGCCGATTCGGGACCATCGTCGCAGAGCGAGCCGAACCGCAACTTGCGTGGCACACGGGTTGCTAGGGCTGTACAAGTTGAGTTGTGCGACGCCTGTCGAGACTGGCGAGCGCGATTTCGATTCCTACCCTTTGCAGTGCGTTTTCATGTCCACCACTACCGTAGTTCCATTTGATCGACTGCGCACCAAGGTGCGGGGTACGCAAAAAGGCCGGACCGTCGATCCGGCGGCGGCTGAACAAGTTCGCCGACTGCTCGGCGGCGGACCGCGACGCCGCGATCTTCTGATCGAGTATCTCCATCGCATTCAGGACACCTGCGGCCATCTTTCGGCGGGTCACCTGGTGGCGCTGGCCGCCGAACTCCGGCTCTCGCAGACAGAGGTCTTCGAGGTTGCGACCTTCTATCACCATTTCGATGTGGTGAAAGAGGGTGAGGCCGCGCCGCCGGCGTTGACGGTTCGGGTGTGCGAGACCCTTTCGTGCAAGATGGCCGGGGCAGATGCGCTGCTCGATCGGCTGCCGCAGATACTCGGCCGTGACGTGCGGGTGATCCCTGCGCCCTGTGTCGGTCGTTGCGAGCAGGCGCCCGCGGTAGTGGTCGGGCGCTGCCCGGTTCCCGCCGCGACGATCGAATCCGTCGAGGCCGCGGTGCGCGCCGGCAAGGTCGAGCCAGAACCGGCCGACTACATCGACTACAAGGCGTACCGCAAGGCTGGCGGCTATCGACTGTTTCAGGAACTCGTCGGCGGTCGTCGCGACCATGATTCGGTGATTGCCGCGCTCGATGATTCCGGATTGCGCGGGCTCGGCGGCGCAGGCTTTCCGTCGGGCCGCAAGTGGCGCATCGTGCGCAACGAACCCGCGCCGCGGTTGATGGCAGTGAATATCGACGAAGGCGAGCCGGGTACCTTCAAGGACCGCTGGTACCTCGAACGCGACCCGCATCGTTTTTTCGAGGGCATGCTGATCGCCGCCTGGTGCGCGGGGATCGGCGAAGTCTTCGTATACCTGCGCGACGAATACGCCCAGGTACGCGACATCCTTACGCGCGAATTGGCCGCGCTCAAGGCCGATCCGCCTTGCGCGCTTCCCCCGATCGACTTGCGCCGGGGGGCAGGTGCCTACATCTGCGGCGAAGAGTCGGCCATGATCGAGTCGATCGAAGGCAAGCGCGGCATGCCGCGCCTGCGTCCTCCGTATGTGGCCCAGGTCGGGCTGTTCGGCCGGCCGACGCTCCAGCACAACATGGAAACCCTTTACTGGGTACGCGACATCATCGAGCAGGGAGCGCAGTGGTTCTCAAGCCACGGGCGCAACGGACGCTGGGGCTTGCGCTCGTTCTCCGTTTCCGGCCGTGTGAAAAATCCCGGCGTCCACCTGGCGCCGGCCGGGATCACGGTGCGCGAATTGATCGACGAGTATTGCGGCGGCATGGTCGACGGGCACCGGTTGTATGCCTATCTGCCGGGCGGTGCGTCGGGCGGCATACTGCCGGCATCGATGAGCGATATTCCGCTCGACTTCGATACCCTGCATGAGCACGGCTGCTTCATCGGTTCGGCGGGTGTAGTGATCCTTTCGCAGCACGACAGCGCAAAGGAGGCGGCGCGCAACCTGATACATTTCTTCGCAGATGAATCCTGCGGGCAATGCACGCCGTGCCGTGTCGGCACCGACAAGGCGCTGCGCCTGATGGCGGCGGAAAAATGGGATGCGCTCCTGCTCGAAGATTTGTCGCGCGCGATGGCCGATGCTTCGATCTGCGGCCTCGGTCAGGCTGCGCCCAATCCGATCCGCTGCGTGATCAAGTATTTCCCGCACGAGATCGGCTGAGAAGCATGGTTCACGACTCAGGAAAAGCGAAATGAATGCATCCGTCGAGGCCGGCGCAATGGCGCAATCCATCGAGTTTTCGCTCGACGGCCGCAAGCTGCAGGCGGCACCCGGCGAAACCATCCTGCAGACCGCCAAGCGCTACGGAATCGAAATACCTCACCTTTGCTACAAGGACGGCTACCGTGCCGACGGCAATTGTCGCGCCTGTGTGGTCGAGATCGCCGGCGAGCGCGTTCTCGCCCCGTCGTGCTGTCGCACGCCGGCGCCCGGCATGCAGGTTAACGCCACGAGCGAACGCGCACGCCACTCGCAAAAGCTGGTGCTGGAGTTGCTCAACGCCGACATGCCCGAGCAGCCCGGCAAGCTGGACTCGGAGCTTGACCTGTGGTCGAACAAGCTCGGGGTCAAGGCGCCGCGCTTCCCGGGTCGCGCGCAAATTGCGAGCGATGCCTCCCACCCGGCGATGACCGTGAATCTCGATGCCTGCATCCAGTGTACCCGCTGCGTGCGCGCATGTCGGGAGGTGCAGAACAACGATGTCATCGGTTATGCGTTCCGCGGCGCGCAATCGAAGATCGTCTTCGATATCGACGATCCGATGGGCGCCTCGACCTGTGTGGCATGCGGCGAATGCGTGCAGGCGTGTCCGACAGGCGCGCTCATGCCATCAGGCAAGGTCGGACTCGAAGTCGCCGACAAGCTGGTGGATTCGGTCTGCCCCTATTGCGGCGTGGGCTGCCAACTGACTTACCACGTCAAGGACAATCGCATCGTGCAGGTCAGCGGACGCGACGGCCCGGCCAACGAGTCGCGCCTTTGCGTAAAGGGGCGCTTCGGTTTCGATTACGCACATCATCCGCATCGCCTGACGCGTCCGCTGATACGCAAGCCGGGCGTGCCAAAGAGCAAGGACTTCAGCGTCGATCCCGCCAACTGGCAGTCGGTGTTCCGTGAGGCAAGCTGGGAGGAGGCGCTCGACCTTGCGGCGGGTTCGCTGCGGCGCATTCGCGACGAGATCGGCGTGCACGCGCTGGCCGGATTCGGTTCCGCCAAGGGCAGCAACGAAGAGGCATACCTGTTCCAGAAGCTCGTGCGCACCGGATTCCGCTCGAACAACGTCGATCACTGCACACGCCTTTGTCATGCCTCCAGCGTGGTAGCACTGCTCGAGGGATTGGGTTCGGGTGCGGTATCGAACCCGGTGCGCGACGTTGCGCAGGCCGAAGTGATCTTCATCATCGGCGCCAATCCGACAGTCAATCACCCGGTTGCCGCCACCTGGATCAAGAACGCGGTGCGCGCGGGCGCCAGGCTGGTGGTCGCCGATCCGCGGCGGTCGGAGCTTGCGCGCTTTGCCACTCACTTCCTGCAGTTCAAGCCGGACACCGATGTCGCGATGCTCAATGCGATGATGCACGTCATCGTTGCGGAGGGCCTGGTCGACACGGCGTTCATTGCCGACCGCACCTCGGGCTTCGAGCAGATCAAGCGCAATGTCAAGGCCTTCAGTCCGGAAGCGATGGCGCCGATCTGCGGCATCGATGCCGAGACTCTCCGCACGGTCGCGCGCCTGTACGCGAAGTCGAAGGGCTCCATGATTCTTTGGGGAATGGGCGTCTCGCAGCATGTGCACGGCACCGACAACGCCCGCTGTCTGATCGCGCTGTCGATGATGACCGGACAGATTGGCCGACCAGGCACGGGGCTGCATCCGCTGCGCGGGCAGAACAACGTGCAGGGGGCCTCCGACGCCGGCCTGATCCCGATGGTATTTCCCGACTATCAGCGTGTCGACAACGACGCGGTGCGGCAGAAGTTCGAGCGTCTCTGGGGCGCCTCGTTAGATCCGAAGCCCGGTTTGACGGTGGTCGAGATCATGGACGCGACCTATGCCGGTATCATCAAGGGCATGTACATCATGGGCGAGAACCCGGCGATGTCCGATCCGGATGCCAACCACGCCCGCGAGGCGATGGCGATGCTCGACTGCCTGGTGGTGCAGGACATCTTCCTTACCGAAACCGCCTATCTGGCCGACGTGGTGTTGCCGGCCTCGGCGTTTCCGGAAAAGACCGGCACGTTCACCAACACGGACCGAACGCTTCAGTTGGGCCGCAAGGCGATCGACTGCCCGGGCGAGGCGCGCGAAGACTTGTGGATCATCCAGCAAATGGCGGGCCGGCTCGGACTGGGCTGGCGCTATGCGGGGGTGGCGGACGTTTTCGACGAGATGCGTAGAGCCATGCCGTCGATTGCCGGCATCACCTGGCAACGGCTGGAGGCCGAAGACGCGGTGACTTACCCGTGCGAGCAGGAAGGCGATCCGGGCCAGTCCGTTGTGTTTACCGAATCGTTCCCAACTGCGGACGGGCGCGGCCGCTTCGTCGCTGCCGGGTTGATTTCGGCCAACGAACAGCCGGACGACGTCTATCCGCTGGTGCTGATCACGGGACGCCAACTCGAGCACTGGCACACCGGATCGATGACGCGGCGCTCCCACGTGCTGGACAGCATCGAACCGCATGCAGTGGTGACGATGAATCCGGCCGATCTCGCGCACGTCGGAGCCAAGGCCGGTGACACTGTGACGGTCGCGTCGCGCCGCGGCGAGATCGTGCTCTACGCGCGTGAGGATGCGGGAATGCCGACCGGCGCGGTGTTCATTCCTTTCTGCTACTACGAAGCGGCGGTAAATCGGCTTACCAATCCGGCGCTCGATCCGTTCGGCAAGATCCCGGAATTCAAATACTGTGCCGTTCGCGTGGCGAAGGGCGGCACGCCGACCGATTTGTCCAGCTACGGCGGCGGACAAGCGACGCACCCCAATCCGGTATAGGCGGTCCGGCCGCGGGTTCGGGGCTCGCACGGTCATTCAGTGGACGCACATCAGCGCGGCGTGTCGGGTCATTCCGAATGAACCGGGAGCGCCGCATCGAGCACGTGCAACTGCCGTGGCGAGGCGGCCCTCGCGCGCGTAATCGCTCCGAGTTGGGTGCGGACCAGGAGCCAGCGAACTGGCGGGACGACGGTCAAGGCACGGCTGCCGTTCGGTAGCCGACCCCGCCAAGGCTCATTCTGCGTGTCATTGAACACCGCTGGCTTGGCGCGACACCGGAGTATTCTTTGGCCTCATTTGTAATCCGGCTCTCGACCGACCGGGGATCTTGGATCAGCATGATATCGCCGCGCCGCCATACCGAACGGCACCGCACGGACCGCATCGGCTGGCTGCGCGCCGCCGTGCTCGGCGCCAACGACGGCATCGTCTCCACGGCCAGTCTCCTGGTCGGCGTGGCTGCCGCCAGTGCTAGCCACGCGAACCTCATAGTCACCGGCATTGCGGGGCTTGCCGCTGGTGCCATGTCGATGGCCGCGGGCGAATACGTGTCGGTTCATTCCCAGGCCGACACCGAGAAGGCCGATCTTGCGCGCGAGCGGGCCGAACTGGAAGCCGATCCCGCTGCGGAACGACGTGAACTGACGGCCATCTACGTCGCCCGGGGGCTTGACCGGGCATTGGCCGAACAGGTGGCGGGGCAGCTCATGGAGCACGATGCCCTCGGCGCCCACGCACGCGATGAGCTCGGCATATCCGAGGCGCTCGCCGCTCGGCCGATTCAAGCCGCGCTGGCCTCCGCCGCCAGCTTCGCGGTCGGCGCAATGCTGCCGCTGGCCGTCGCGGCCGTGGCGCCGGAGCAGCACTTGATTCCTTGGGTGTCGGGAACGTCGCTGGTCTTCCTGGCCGCATTGGGTGGCGTCGCCGCGCGGGTCGGCGGTGCCGGTATGCTGCCCGGCGCATCGCGCGTCACCTTCTGGGGTGCGCTGGCGATGGCGATCACCGCGGGCGTCGGTGCGCTGTTCGGCGCCGTGGTCTGACGTTCGGAAGCGCATCCTCCCCACCGGGCGCAACGGCGGCAAGGGGCCGCTCATGGGAGATCGATTTCGCTGCCCGTGGGATGGATGCGACCGCCATCGGCCGCAAAAAAGCGCTGCGCGGACACTTGCCCACGCCCCTGATGCCACCCTGGAACCCGCATGGATATTGGCTCTCAGGGCATCCCCTGCGGGCCGCGAAAATTCGCCAAGACCTTGCATCTTGGCTCCCCGACCTGGGCTCGAACCAGGGACCTACGGATTAACAGTCCGGCGCTCTACCAACTGAGCTATCGGGGAATCGGTGAGGCGCGAATGTTAGACAACTCGTTACGTTGAGTCAAGCCGAGCGCGGGCCAGACCCCAAAAGCCGCGCAATCGCGCACAATATCGTCATGACCGATGAACAGATATATTGCAAGACCCCGGAAGGCGAGCGCGCCCTTGTGCAGCGAACCCGCCTGGTGCAGCGCAATCTGCGCAACGTGCTCATTCTGGTCGATGGCGTGGCGACGGTAGCCGACCTGACGAAGAAGCTCGGCGACGGCGGTTTTTTGCGCGCATCATTGGCGGAACTGGTGCGCGGCGGCTTCGTCGAGACGATCGAGGAGAACCGCGTCCGGCGCGGGATCGATGCGGCCAGTGCGCCGGAGGGCGAGGCGCAGGCCAGTCCGATTCCCGCCGAGATGCCGCCGGTTTCCCTGCCGCCGCAACTCGAGTCGGCATTGCCGGAACCATCGCGCTGGCCTGAGGTGCCAGAGCCGAGCGTTGAAGAAGCATTGCCGGCGCCGGAGCCCATGTCCGCTGCGGAACCTCCGGTTTCCCTGCGTCTGGCGCCGCAGGTGCCGTTCTGGCGGCGCTGGTTTGGCGCGCCAAGACCCGTTGAGGCGTCTGCGGCGCCCGCTCCTCCGCAGCCGCCGGAGCCCGAGCCGGCTCGGGTGCCGGAGCTGCCGCGCGCGCCGGCCAAGGTACGGATAAAACCGATCCGTCGGGGCGTTGCGTCGGAGCCGCGCATGGGTTGGCCGTCGCGGCTGATTGCGGCGCTGCTCGGTCTGGCGGCGCTCGCCGTACTTGCCATGGTGGTCTTCCCGTATGATCGCTTTCGGCCTCAAGTCGAGGAACGTGCCTCGCTCTGGCTCGGCCAGGCGGTGACGATCGGCGAGATTCGCTTTGCGCTGACCCCGCGTCCCGGGGTCACCTTGGAGCGCGTCCGGTTGGACGGCGAGAAGGGGGTGGTTCTGGGCTCGGTGCGCGTGTTGCCGTCGCCGCTATCGCTCTTCAGCGACAAATGGCGTCTCGGAACTATCGTGCTCGAGCGACCGTTGATCGACCAGAGGGCGGTGCTGGCCTTGCTCGATTCCCGCCGGTTGCCTGCGGGCGATTCGATCGCGGTCCAGGAGGTCGCCATCGAGGACGCCATGGTTTCGATTGCCGGCCTGAGCCTCGAGGGCATATCTGGCACGATTGAATTGACGCCCGATACGCGGATCAGCGAGATCAGTCTGCGCAGCAAGGACGATACCCTGCGCCTGACGGGACAACCGCAGCCGCCTGTCAGCCTGAAGCTGAACCTGACCAGCGGAGGCTGGCGCATGCCGTGGCGCGGCGGCGTAGCGGTCGAATCCATCGAAGCCGAGGGGCTGCTGAACCGGAACGCATTGCGCATCGACAAGTTTGTGCTGCGCGCGCTGGGCGGGACGATCACTGGCTCGGCAACTGTCGATTGGCAGCAGCAGGTGGCGCTGTCGACGCAGGCGAGTTACGCGCGGATGAATCTGCAGCGGCTGTTGGCGCTGGTCGAACCGGCGGCGCGCGTCCAGGGAGACGTGAGCGGCAAGATTACCCTGCGGGCCAACGCCCCCAGCTTCGAATCTGCCGGCCGCGCCGTTTCGGGTGGCGGCACCTTTACACTCGATCGGGGTTCGCTCGAGGGGTTCGACCTCGTGGAAGCGGTACGCACGCGCTCGGACAACCCGATACGCGGCGGTGCCACGAAACTCGAGGATTTCAGTGGCAGCATTTCCCTCGATCCCGGCAACTGGCGCTTGTCCGGCCTTCGCGGCAGTTCCGGCGTGATGAGCACAGCGGGTTACCTGCACCAGGCCGGTGGCAAGATCGACGGTGTGATGGACGTACAACTGCGGGGTTCAGCGAATCAGGTCAATGTGCCGGTCGTCATCAGCGGCAGCCTGGCCGATCCGATGCTCGCTGCGCGGCGGCGCGGCGCCCCGGCGCAGACTGGGGACGACGCCCAGGCAGGCGCTGACGCACAGGGTCGCTGATGCGCGGGATGAGGTTCCCGGGCGATCGCTTGTCGGAGCGGGCGGGCAGGCGGCGCCGCGGGGTCTCGGGTGGCGCAGTGATCGGGATCGTCAGCCTTTGAGAACGCTGCCGATCGCCGCGGCGACATACGGCAGGTTGCGCGAATTGAGCGCCGCAAGACAAATCCGGCCCGTGCCGACGGCGTAGATTCCGAACTCGCTTTTGAGCCTGTCGACCTGCGCAGTGTTCAAGCCGGTATAGGAGAACATGCCGCGCTGGCGCGTGACGAAGGAGAAATCCTGTGCCACACCCTGCGCCTTGAGCTGATCTACCAGGCTGCTGCGCATGGTGCGGATGCGCTCGCGCATGCCCGCCAGTTCGCCTTCCCACATTGCGCGCAGATCCGCGCTTGCCAGGACTGCCGCAACGATGGCGCCGCCGTGGGTCGGCGGGTTGGAGTAGTTGGTACGGATCACGCGCTTGACCTGCGACAGCACGCGGGCGGCTTCGTCCTTGCTGGCGGTGACGATCGACAGGGCGCCGACACGTTCGCCATAAAGCGAGAACGACTTCGAGAACGAGCTCGATACCAGGAACGGCAATCCCGACTCCGCGAACAAGCGGACCGCCATCCCGTCGGGTTCGATCCCGTCGGCAAAACCCTGGTAGGCCATGTCGATGAACGCAACCAGTTTCCGCTCACGCATCGTCGCAACGACCTCTCTCCACTGCGCTTCGCCGAGGTCGGCGCCGGTCGGGTTGTGACAGCAGGCGTGGAGCACGACAATCGAGCCGGCGGGCAATCCGGCAAGGCAGGACTTCATTGCGTCGAAACGCACGCCGCGCGTGGCGGCGTCGTAATACGGGTAACTTTCGACGTTGAATCCGGCGAACTCGAACAGCGCGCGGTGATTCTCCCAACTCGGGTCGCTGATATAGACTGCGGACGACGGCAGCAGCCGTCTCAGGTAGTCGGCGCCGACCTTCAGCGCACCGGTGCCACCCAGGGCCTCGATGGTCAGTACCCTGCCTTCAGCGAGGAGCGACAATTCCTTGCCGAACACCAGATTCTGCACTGACTGGTTGTAGGCGCCGAGCCCTTCGATCGGCTGATAGCCGCGTGCCGGTGCGGCTTCGAGCCGGGCTTTCTCCGCGGCGCGCACGGCAGCCAGCAAAGGAATTTTGCCGTTGTCGTCGTAATACACGCCGACCCCGAGGTTGACCTTGTTCGGCCGACTGTCGCCGTTGAACGCCTCGGTGAGTCCGAGGATGGGGTCGCGCGGGGCCATTTCCACCGCGGCGAAAATCGAAGAGGACATGGACGCTCCGGATTGCCTGTGTTGGCGGCGGCGGCGAATGCTGAGCCGGGCGCCGCGATTTGCGGAATAATCTGCGTTTGCCTCGCTCCGGAAAGGCTCCGGTCGGGCGATCGAGACAACGGGAAATCTTACCATGGCGAACCTGTCGGATCGCGCGCCGATCCACGTCCCGGCGGTGCCGGTGGCGACGTTCGAGAACAGTCCATGGCGATTGCATCAGCCGTTCCAGCCGGCCGGCGATCAGCCGGAGGCGATCGCCAAGCTCATCGAGGGAATCGACGACGGCCTGTCGTTCCAGACCCTGCTCGGGGTGACCGGTTCCGGCAAGACCTACACGATGGCCAACGTGATCGCGCGCACCGGCAGACCGGCCATCGTGATGGCGCCGAACAAGACACTTGCCGCCCAGCTCTACGCCGAGTTTCGCGAGTTCTTCCCGGAAAACGCAGTCGAGTATTTCGTTTCCTATTACGACTACTATCAGCCGGAAGCGTACGTACCGTCGCGCGACCTGTTCATCGAGAAGGACTCGGCGATCAACGAACATATCGAGCAGATGCGACTGTCGGCCACCAAGAGCCTGATGGAACGGCGCGACTGCGTGATCGTGGCCTCTGTGTCGGCGATCTACGGCATCGGTGATCCTGTTGACTACCACAGCATGGTTCTACATCTGCGCGAAGGCGAACGACTGGCACAGCGCGACATCATCCGCCGGTTGACGTCGATGCAGTATCTGCGCAACGACATCGAGTTCAAGCGCGGCGTGTTCCGGGTGCGCGGCGACGTGCTGGACATCTTTCCCGCCGAGAACGCCGAACTGGCACTGCGCGTCGAGCTGTTCGACGATGAGATCGAGCACCTGACGTTGTTCGATCCGCTCACAGGGCACCAGAAGCAGAAACTCGCCCGCTTCACCGTGTATCCGTCCAGCCACTACGTGACGCCGCGCGACACCGTTCTGCGCGCCACCGACGCAATCAAGATCGAATTGCGCGAGCGCATTGACTGGTTCGTTTCCCAGCAGAAGCTGCTCGAGGCGCAGCGGATCGAACAGCGCACCCGTTTCGACCTCGAAATGCTCACCGAACTGGGCTTCTGCAAGGGCATCGAAAACTACTCGCGTCACCTGTCCGGCCGCTCCGCCGGCGAACCGCCGCCGACGCTGATCGATTACCTGCCGCGTGATGCGCTGATGTTCATCGATGAATCGCATGTCACCGTTCCGCAGATCGGCGGCATGTTCAAGGGCGACATGTCGCGCAAACAGAACCTGGTCGACTATGGCTTTCGGCTGCCGTCCGCACTGGACAACCGGCCGTTGCGCTTCGACGAATTCGAGCGCTTGATGCCGCAGACGGTTTTCGTGTCGGCAACCCCGGCGAACTATGAAAGGGACCATCAGGGGCAGGTGGTCGAACAACTCGTGCGCCCGACCGGGTTGGTCGATCCGCAGGTCGAGGTCCGCCCGGCGCTGACGCAGGTTGACGACGTGCTGGGGGAGATCAAGCTGCGGGTCGCAAAGAACGAGCGGGTGCTGATTACCACGCTGACCAAGCGGCTGGCTGAAGATCTGACCGAATATCTGGCGGAAAACGGCGTGCGGGTGCGCTATCTGCACTCGGACATCGATACCGTTGAACGGGTCGAGATCATTCGCGACCTCCGGCTGGGCGAATTCGATGTGCTAGTCGGGATTAACTTGCTGCGAGAAGGCATTGATATTCCAGAAGTGTCTCTTGTCGCCATTCTCGATGCGGACAAGGAAGGCTTTCTCCGGTCGGTTCGCAGTCTGATCCAGACGATCGGTCGCGCGGCGCGCCACCTGAACGGCATGGCGATTCTCTACGCCGACACAATGACCGAGTCGATGCGGGCAGCGATCGGCGAAACCGAACGGCGGCGCAACAAGCAGCTTGCATTCAATGCCGCGAACGGAATTGTGCCAACGGGAGTCGTAAAACGAATCAAAGACATAATAGATGGTGTTTATAATGCGGATGAAGTTGAGGACGACCGGATGGTTGCGTCGGAAACAGCCCGCTACGAAGCCATGAGCGAGCGCGATCTTGGTAGGGAAATCAAGCGCTTGGAACGGGAAATGATCGAATTTGCGAAGAATCTGGAGTTCGAGAAAGCAGCGCAGTCGCGCGATGAACTGTTTCGCCTTCGCCAGCATGCGTTCGGCGCTGACCAGCACGGGACTCCATGATGACCGAGCCCCTTGTGCGCAAGATTTTGCTGGTTTGTATGGGCAACATCTGCCGTTCGCCGATTGCCGGAAGGCGTCGTCAAAGAAATTCTTAAAAAGAATGAGTTGGCTGATGTAATTAAAGTCGATTCTGCAGGTACGCACGCTTATCATGCCGGCGAGCCGCCGGATCGCCGCGCAGTTGCGGCAGCGGGGCGCCGCGGTTACCCGATTGCCGACCTGCGCGCGCGAAAGGTGCGCCGCGACGATTTCGCCACTTCCGATCTAGTGCTCGCAATGGATCGCGAGAACCTGGCGAATCTGCTCGAGATGTGCCCGCCGGTGTATCAAGCCAAAGTCAAGCTGTTCCTGAGCTACGCCTCCGGGATCAAGATCGACGAGGTGCCGGACCCCTATTACGGTGGTGAGGCTGGCTTCGAGGCGGTTGTCGACATGGTCGAAAACGCCTCACAGGGTCTGGTAGACGCGTTGCTGCGCGACAGACGTAGGCCCCGCACCCCGGCAAACCGGCCGCGACTCGGACCCGCCGGCTCCAAAGATGCCTGGAACCCGCATGGATATTGGCTCTCCAGGCATCGCCCGGAGCACAAGATGCAGCGCTGTGACGAACAAAGGGCCGCGGCGTACGCGACCCTTTTCGATTCGGCGCTCGGCAGTTCGCTTACTTCTGTGTTTCCACCTGCTGCAGTGGCTCATCGGCGATCGTCACGGGCGGTCGGGGTCGACGGCCGAGAATGGGCGGCGGCGATTCCTGGGTCGATGGCTGGGTGCTGCGTGCCGGATCGGTCTGAACCAGGACGAGGCCGCTGGCCTCGAGAACCGCATCCAGGTTGATCGGTGCCGCTGGCACTTCGGCCACTGCGGCCTTGTCGCCGCCACTGGCCGGGTCGCCAGATTCCGCGGCAACCGGTGTCGGGGCCGGAGTCGGAACGGCTTCAGGAGCGTCCTTGGCTGCGTTTTCCATGCCGATGCCGGACGGCGCGTGGATTCCGGCTTCGTCTTGGGAAACGGGCACCGGCAGCGGCGCCGAGACGAAATCCGGGCGAGGCAGCGGTTCGATCGGTACCGCGACGGCTTCTCCGACGGCGACCGGGGCAAAGGTTTCCTCCGCCGGGGCGATGCGCGCGGTTGCAGGCATTTCCCCAGACAGCGGCGACGCGGCGTCGGCCAGTCCGGTTTCCGCTTCGCTGGTGACGGCGTTTTCCGTGGTTGGGCGCTCGCCCCGCTCGCCGTTGCGTCGGCCGCGCCGTCCGCGGCGGCTTCGCTGTCCGCCTTCAGCGGGCGGTTCGGTCGATTGCGGCGGCGCGGACGCCGGGCCGGCAGCCTCGCCAAGCAGCGGGCTGGCCGCGATCAACTCGGACGGGGCGCGCGGTTCGCGTGCTTCGCGCGGCGCCCGCGTTTCGCGTGGCTCGCGGCCTTCCCGCGGCTCGCGCGGTTCCCGGGGCTCCCGCGGCGGACGGTTCTGCTGGCGCGAATTTTCGCTCCGCTCGGGGCGTTCGCCGCGTTCGCTTCTTTCTGGCCGGGGCGGCCTGGGTGAACGTTCGTTGCGCTGGCTGCCCTCGGCGGCTTCGTTGCGCGCTCCGCCGGTAGCGCGGGGTTCGGGTCGATCGGGTCTGTCGCGTCGTTCACCGCGTTGTCCGCCGCGGCTATTTCGTCGTTCGCCCCGCGGCGCTTGAACCGCCTTTGCCGGCGCGACCGCAGGCTCGGCCTGAACACTGCCAGCGGCAGGCGCGGGCTTCCGGTTGCCACGAAACCAGCCAAAGATTTTCTCCATGATTCCAGGCGGTTGGGCGACGCCCGCGCCACCGGATGGCTCGGGCTGATTTCAGCGCGCGGCGCAACGATCGGCGCAGGTTGATCGGGGCGGATTCCCTTTACCGCGGCCTCCATCCTCTGCGGCCGGTCTTCCGCGGCTTGCGCCGATGGCGGCTGGTAAGTCGGGTCTGCTGGCGCGTCGACCATCTTGTAGGACGGAATCGCGATGTCCTCCTGGTTGAGTTGGTCGTGGCGCAGACGGGCCAACTGATAGAACGGGGTTTCCATGTGCTGATTGGGAATCAGCAATACGTTAACTTTGTGGCGCAGTTCGATGGTTTGAATGTCGGCGCGCTTCTCGTTCAGCAGGAAGGTCGCGACGTCTACCGGAATCTGAACATGCACGGCGCCGGTGTTTTCCTTCATCGCCTCCTCTTCCAGGATGCGAAGAATATGCAGCGCCGCCGACTCGGTGCTGCGGATATGCCCGGTACCGGAGCAGCGCGGGCAGGGGATGTAGCTGGTCTCGGCGAGCGCGGGCCGCAGGCGCTGGCGCGACAGTTCCATCAGGCCGAAGCGGCTGATCTTGCCGGTCTGCACGCGGGCACGGTCATGGTGCAGGGCATCGCGCAGCCGATTTTCGACCTCGCGCTGGTTCTTGCTGCTTTCCATGTCGATGAAATCGATGACGATCAGTCCGCCCAGGTCGCGCAGACGTAACTGCCGCGCGATTTCGTCGGCGGCTTCGCAGTTGGTCTTGAGCGCGGTCTCCTCGATGTCGGCGCCGCGGGTGGCGCGGCCGGAGTTCACGTCGATGGCCACAAGCGCTTCCGTATGGTCGATCACCACGGCGCCGCCCGAAGGCAGCTCGACCTGGCGACCGAATGCGGTTTCAATCTGGTGTTCGATCTGAAAGCGTGAGAACAGCGGAACGTCGTCGCGATAACGCTTGATCCGGTTGACGGTCGCCGGCATGACGTGCCCCATGAACTGCTGGGCCTGCTCGAACACATCGTCGGTGTCGATCAGGATTTCGCCGATGTCCGGCTGGAAGTAGTCGCGGATCGCACGGATCACCAGGCTACCCTCCTGGTAGATCAGAAACGCACCTTCCTGCGCCTGTGCCGCACCCTCGATGGCCCGCCAGAGTTGCAGCAGGTAGTTCAAATCCCACTGCAGTTCTTCGGCGTTGCGGCCGATGCCGGCGGTGCGGGCGATCAGGCTCATGCCTGGCGGCACTTCGAGCTGATCCATCGCTTCGCGCAGTTCGGCGCGATCGTCGCCCTCGACTCGCCGCGACACGCCGCCGCCGCGCGGGTTGTTGGGCATCAGCACCAGGTAGCGGCCAGCCAGGGAAATAAAGGTGGTCAGGGCAGCGCCCTTGTTACCGCGCTCGTCTTTTTCTACCTGGACGATCAGTTCCTGACCTTCGCGCAGGGCATCGCGAATGGTCGCCTTGGAAGGTTCTACCCCTTCCCGGAAATAGAACCTGGATACCTCCTTGAACGGCAGAAACCCGTGCCGTTCGGCGCCGTAGTCGACGAACGCCGCTTCCAGGCTGGGCTCGATACGGGTGATGACAGCCTTGTAGATGTTGCTCTTGCGTTGTTCCTTTGCGGCAGATTCGATATCGAGATCGATCAGTTTCTGACCGTCCACGATTGCGACACGGAGTTCTTCTGCCTGTGTCGCGTTGAATAGCATGCGCTTCATTGTTTTGGTCTCCCGCGCGCTACCTCGGCGGGGACAAACCGCGCATCCGTCCGTAAGACGGGAATTAGTTTGGTCGGGTAAGGGTCATCAGACGTCTGTTTCGCAAACTAAATCAGAGGTTTGTCCTAGGCGAATCCTGAAGCGGACATTGCGGCTGCCAGCCTTCAGGATCAAGCGATCAGCGTGTCAGCAACGCGCGTCAAGTAAAGAAAAGCTGGTGAATTGAACTAAGATCGCGACTTTGAAACCGCGAGATAACCGGATACTACGTGTCTAACGAGTTTCTGTGTCAACCGAGGAATGCCGCGAGCCAGTTGCTTCCGGCTCGTTTCCGCCTCCCTGCACCAAGCGTTCCGATCGGTGCCCGAAGGACGGTCTGAGCGGGCCGTTCCATCGGCGAGTATATTTCAGAATGAAGATGTTAAGCAAAGCCCTTCTGGTTAAGCGCGAAGTTATCGGCGAGGAACATGCTGGGCAGCGCATCGATAACTTTCTCCTTCGCATTTGCAAGGGGGTACCGAAGAGCCACGTCTACCAGATCCTGCGCAGTGGCCAGGTACGAGCCAACGGAAAACGCATCGATCCGGCCTACCGCCTGCTGCTCGGCGACGAGATCCGGATTCCGCCGGTCCGCATTGCGGAACCCCATTCCGGTGCGCCCGGCGTACCGTTCGGCACACTGTTTCCAGTCGTCTACGAGGACGATTCGCTGGTCGCGATCGACAAGCCGGCCGGTACCGCCGTTCATGGCGGCAGCGGCGTGAGTTTCGGCGTGATCGAACAACTGCGGCGGCAGCGCCCCGAAGCCCGGCTGCTGGAACTTGCGCACCGGCTGGACCGCGAAACATCCGGTCTGCTCTTGATTGCCAAGACGCGCACCGCGCTGACCGCACTGCACGACATGTTCCGCGCTGGCGCGATGCACAAAACCTATTTGACCCTGGTTAGGGGGCGCTGGTCGAATCCGCTGCAACACGTCAAGCTACCGCTGACCAAATACTTGACGGACGAAGGCGAGCGCAGGGTTTCGGTGGATCGCGACGGCAAACCGGCCCATTCGATCGTTCACCTGTTGCGCCGTTGGGAGACGTTCAGCCTGCTGGAGGTGGAACTGAAGACCGGGCGGACCCACCAGATCCGAGTACATCTTGCGCATCTTGGCTTTCCGCTGGCGGGCGACGACAAGTACGGCGACTTCGGTTTGAACAAAGATCTCGCAAAGGCGGGCCTTAAACGCATGTTCCTGCACGCCGCGCTGCTGAAGTTGGCACATCCCGTTTCGCGCCAGCCGCTGGTGCTTTCGGCCCCGCTGCCCGGTGACCTGAGTGACTTCGTTGCGCGGCTGAATCTCGACCAGCGCGTCGATTTCGAGGCGACCGATGCCACGCCGGTTTGATCTGATCGTCTTCGACTGGGACGGCACATTGCTGGATTCAGCGGCGGCGATAGTGCTCGCCATTCAGTTGGCCTGTCGCGATCTCGGCGTAGCCGAACCTGACGATGCCGGTGCCCGGCAGGTGATCGGGCTTGGCCTGGTGGACGCCCTGGCGACCGCCATTCCGTCGCTACCGCCGGCGCGCTATCGTGAGCTGGCCGAACGCTATCGCTACCATTACCTTTCGCGGGATCATGATCTGGCTCTGTTTGACGGAACGGCCGAATTGCTTGCGGAACTGCATTCGCGGGGCCATACGCTGGCGATTGCCACCGGAAAGAGCAGATTGGGGCTGGACCGGGCCTTGGCGCACAGCGGGCTCGGGCAATGGTTTCATGCGACCCGTTGCGCCGACGAGTGTCACTCGAAGCCGCACCCGGAGATGCTTCTGGAACTGATGGAAGCGTTGGTTGCTGAGCCCGGGCGAACCCTGATGATCGGCGATACCACGCACGATCTTCAAATGGCGCGCAACGCCGGCGTGGCCGCACTGGCGGTGGGCTTCGGCGCCCACCCCGCCGAACTTCTGCAGGCAGAATATCCGGTGGCATTGGCCAGTTCGACCGCCGAGCTGGCGCACTGGCTAAGACTCAATGGATAGTCGGGGTCGGATCTGTGCGAGCGCCGATCTGGTCGAAAGAGGGCCGGGCATTCGGTTCGAAGTGAAACGGGCCGGGGAGGCCGTACCCGCATTCGTCGTTCGCTACGACGGGCGGGCTTACGCCTTCCTCAACCGATGCGCGCATGTTTCGGTCGAACTCGACTGGGAGAACGGTCAGTTCTTCGACTCGGCGCGGTTATACTTGATTTGCTCTACTCACGGGGCGCTGTATGAACCGGATAGCGGGTATTGCGTGGCCGGCCCGTGCAAAGGGGCGAACCTGACCGCGATCGCGGTCCGGGAACGGGATGGAGCGATTTTCCTGGAAGGCGTTACTGAATGACAGAAGGCAACAACGAACCGAATTGGGAGCGCCGGGTGCTTGAACGGCTTGCGACGGACGCACTGGTCGAGCAAAGGCGCAAACGGCGCTGGGGCATTTTCTTCCGTCTGCTGGCGTTCATTTATGTCGGCGTGATCCTTTGGATGTTGAGTGGTATCGGGGGCGGCACGCCGAGCAAGCTGACTGACGGCAAGCATACAGCGCTTGTCCAGCTGCATGGCGTGATCGGTCCGAAAGGCGAGGCGAGCGCCGAGAACATTAACCTTGCGCTGCAGTCGGCCTTCGAAGCCAAGGGCGCCCAGGGGGTCGTGCTGCTGATCAACAGCCCGGGCGGCAGTCCGGTGCAGGCGGGCTTGATCAATGACGAAATCCGCCGTTTGCGTGCCAAGTATCCGAGCACGCCGATCTACGCGGTGGTCGAGGACATCTGTGCCTCCGGCGGTTATTACGTCGCGGCGGCAGCCGACAAGATATTCGTCGACAAGGCTTCGATCGTCGGGTCGATCGGCGTGTTGATGGAAGGCTTCGGCTTTACTGGCACCATGGACAAACTGGGCGTCGAGCGCCGTTTGCTGACTGCCGGCGAGAACAAGGGCTTCCTGGATCCGTTTTCGCCCCAGGAGCCGCGGCACCTGGAACACGCGAAATCGTTGCTGGCGGACGTGCACAAGCAGTTCATCGAAGTCGTGCGCAAAGGTCGCGGGAACCGGCTCAAGGAAACCGGCGACATGTTTTCGGGGTTGATGTGGACTGGTGAGCAGAGCGTCGCCAACGGTCTCGCCGATTCTCTGGGCAGCGTGGACTTCGTGGCCCGCGAGGTAATCAAAGCCGAGGACGTGCGTGACTACACGCAGAAAACCAACTTTGCCGAACGCTTCGCCAGGCAACTCGGCGCCTCTTCCGGCGAAACCCTACTTAACTTCTTGTCGCAGATGCGGCTGCGCTGAGTCCGCCGCCTGAACCAGGAATACGGTCGGCCGTTTGTCGATTGCGGGCGGCGGCGCGGGACGCCACAGGGCGATCGGGCGGGTAACGATCGACTCGGTTGATGCGGTGATGTCGGTTGCGACGCAAAGCAGCGTGTCGGTTAGGCAGGTGGCGACGAGCGAAGCAAACAGGCGTTGGTTGCGGTACGGGGTCTCAATGAAGATCTGCGTGCGATGTCGTTCGCGCGATTCTCGTTCCAAGCGGCGAATGGCGTCTTCGCGGGCCGCATCGGCAATGGGCAAATAGCCGAGAAACGAGAAAGACTGCCCGTTGAGGCCGGAGGCCATCAAGGCCAGGAGTATCGATGAGGGTCCGACCAGGGGAACGACGCGCAAACCCCTGCCGTGCGCAGCCCGAACGAGTTGCGCACCCGGATCCGCAACCGCGGGGCAACCCGCATCGGACATAAGACCGCCATCGCGACCTTCGACCACCGGCTGCAGGAGTCGGTCAAGATCGTCATTCGTTGGTCTTTCCGGCAGCGATTCAATCCGTACGTCGCGGATCGGCCTGTGGAAACCGACGTGCCGGAGTTCGCTTCGCGCTGCCTTGGCGTTTTCGACGATCAGGTATTCCAGGGCGAAGCAGCGGGCGCGCACGTCCGGCGGCAGGTAGCTTTCCCAAGCAATTGGCGCAAGGGAGGCCGGGATCAGGTAAAGGGTTCCGGCTGTCACGGTCGGTCGGCGCCGGTCAGGGAAGCGGCACTCCCTGATGGCGCAGCATTGCGCACAGCGCGATCAGCGGGAGTCCGATCAGCGCTGTGGGATCGTCTCCGCGCACATGCTCGAGCAAGGCAATCCCCAGTGACTCGGCCTTGGCGCTGCCCGCGCAATTGAAGGGCTGATCGGCATCGACGTAGCGTTCGATCTCGTCGCCGGAGAGATGGCGGAAGCGGACTTCTGTCGGCACGCACGCTGACTGAGTGCTTCCGGTGGCCGAATCAAGCACGGCCACCGCGGTGTGAAAAATGATTTCTCTTCCGCTCATTTCGGCCAGTTGAGAGACGGCGCGTCGGCGATCTCCCGGTTTGCCAAAATACTGTCCCACCGCAAAGGCGACCTGGTCGCTGCCGACTATCAGCGCGTCGGGAAACCTGCCCGCGATGGCGTGCGCCTTGGCAATTGCCAAGCGTACAGCGGTGTCTTGCGGGAGTTCGCCAGGAACTGGCGCCTCGATTGTTCCGGGGTCTGCGATGTCGAACGGAATCTGCAGGCGCGCAAGCAATTGGCGGCGAAATGGGGACGTCGATGCAAGGACGATTTGGCGCCGCTTTGTGTCCGGGGCCAAGGAGTGTTGAGCCATGATCGGTAGCGTGGACAACCTTGCTCGGTAGGGACCGCGCGCGGCAGTCTAACTTTTGACAGGGGAATTCCGGCGATGATACCATCGGCCGTTTATGTCCCGTGACGCTTGGCTTATTGATCCATGGGCGTTCGCCCGAACTTCAGGACATCGTGATGGGGCCTTGGAAGTGGCGGATATGCCTCGCCTGTCCGGTATGGTTGCGCAATGCGGCGGCGTGTTGGATGTTCATGCGGCCGGTTCCGTTGGTGAGGACAACCGGGCCTACGTGCATGTCAAGATTTCCGGTTTGGTTTGGCTGACATGTCAGCGTTGTCTCGATCCAGTCGAGCACATCGTCGGGCACGATGTTCTCTTCCAGTTGTGGCCGGCGGGCGCCGAGTTGCCGGATGAAGAATTTTTGGAGGATGCGTTCGACGCGCTGCCTGTCGGAGAGCAACTGGATCTGGCGCAAGTCGTGGAGGACGAAGTGTTGCTTGGACTGCCGCTTGCTCCGCGACATCAGGCTTGCCGGCTTCCCCGGTCGGCACCGGAGCAGCTCGAGATTTCGCCTTTCGAGGTGTTGAAAAAGTTGAAGCGCCAGCATTGATTGCGTTGGCGCATAGAAAGAACGTCAAGGAGTAGTGATCATGGCAGTACAGCAAAACAAAAAATCCCCGTCCAAGCGCGGCATGCATCGAGCCCACGATTTTCTGGCCAATCCGCCGCTCGCTGTCGAAGCGACTACCGGAGAAACGCACCTTCGCCACCATGTTTCGCCTTCCGGCTATTATCGCGGCAAGAAGGTTCTCAAGACCAAGGACGAATAGGGCGGTGATTTCGGTAGCAGTCGACCAGGCATGAACCGGCGTCCGCTTAGAGTCTATTCGGATCCTGCTGCGCACCAATCCCCAGCGTAGATGGAAGTCAAAATCGCGATTGACTGCATGGGCGGCGACTATGGCCCGGCGGTAACTCTTCCTGCTGCCTTCAGCTTCCTGCGCCACGAACGTGATGCCGCGGTGATCGCGGTCGGGCGCACGGACGCGCTCGGCCCGTTGATGAAGGAGGCTGCGCGCGAATTCGGCACGCGATTGCGGATTCGCGGCGCTTCCGAGGTGGTCGAGATGGATGATCCTCTTGCCTTAGCGTTGCGCGGCAAGAAAGATTCGTCGATGCGCGTCGCGATTGACCTGGTCAAATCGGGCGAAGCGGATGCCGCGGTATCCGCCGGGAACACGGGAGCGCTGATGGCGATCTCGCGGTTTGTGCTCAAGACATTGCCCGGTATCGATCGTCCGGCGATTTGCTCTGTCCTTCCGACCATGAAGGGTGAGACCTACGTGCTCGATCTAGGCGCAAACGTGGACTGCGGTCCCGAGCACCTTTGCCAGTTCGGTGTGATGGGCGCGATGCTTTGCGCTGCGGTTGAGCATAAGGAACGCCCCAGCGTCGGGCTGCTCAATATCGGCGAAGAAGACATCAAAGGGAACGACGTGGTCAAGCGGGCCGGCGATTTGCTGAGATCGAGTGGCCTGAATTTTTTCGGGAATGTCGAGGGTGACGACATTTTCAAAGGAACCACTGACGTGGTGGTGTGCGACGGATTCGTGGGAAACGTCACCCTGAAGGCTTCGGAAGGACTCGCGCAAATGCTCGGTAGTTTCCTTCGGGAGGAACTCTCGCGCAACTGGGTAGCCAAGCTTGGGGCGATGGTCGCCATGCCGGCGCTCAAGGCGTTCAAGCGTCGCGTCGATCATCGTCGTTACAACGGCGCCAGCCTGCTCGGCCTGCGCGGCATTGTGCTCAAAAGCCATGGGTCGGCCGATGCCTACGCGTTCGAGAAGGCGTTGCATCGGGCTGCCGAGGAAGTGCGCAACGGTGTGCTCAAGCGCATCGAGGCGCAGCTGGGTCAGAAGCAGGAAGCCGCCGCATGATCTATGCAAGAATTGTCGGAACCGGAAGCCATCTGCCGGGCGACCCTGTGTCAAATAGTGACTTGGCATCTCGCGGAATCGAGACCTCGGACGAATGGATTGCCGATAGAACGGGAATTCGATTTCGGCATTTTGCTGCCAAAGGCATCGGGTCCAGCGACCTTGCGCTTGAGGCGAGTCGCCAGGCGATCGCTTCGGCCGGAATCGACTCCGCGACGGTCGACCTGATCATCGTGGCAACTTCGACGCCGGACGTTATATTTCCCAGCACGGCGGCATTATTGCAGGACAAGCTCGGTATTCGTAACGGCGGCGCGGCGTTTGACGTTCAGGCTGTGTGCACGGGTTTTGTCTATGCACTGGCTACGGCCGAGAAGTTCATCCGCTCGGGGTCGCATCGTTGCGCCCTGGTGGTTGGCGCCGAGGTTTTCTCGCGGATTCTTGACTGGAAAGATCGTGGCACCTGCGTGCTGTTTGGCGACGGGGCGGGCGCGGTCATACTTGCCGCATCGGACTTGTCGGGCGGAGTGCTTTCGAGTGCGCTCCATGCCGATGGCAGCCATAACAATATACTGTCCGTGCCGGGGCAAGTAAGTAGCGGTCGCGTCACGGGGTCGCCGTTTCTGCAAATGGACGGGCAGGCGGTGTTCAAGTTTGCCGTTAGGGTGTTGGGCGACGTTGCGGTGGAGGCAGCGGAACTGGCCGGGATCGGGATTGCGGATATTGATTGGGTCATTCCTCATCAGGCGAATATCCGTATCCTGCAAGCGACCGCGCGTCGCGTCGGCATTCCGATGGAGAAGGTAATTGTTACCGTGGACAAGCACGGCAACACGTCGGCCGCATCGGTGCCGCTGGCTCTGGACCTTGCAGCGAGGGATGGGCGCATTCGTCCGGGGCACAAGGTGCTGCTCGAAGGCGTTGGCGGCGGTTTCACCTGGGGCGCTGTTCTGGTCGAATTCTAATTTTCGCGAGCGACACGTTGATGAAATTTGCGTTGGTCTTTCCCGGGCAGGGGCATCAATCCGTAGGCATGATGAAGGCATATTGCGAGGAGGCCGTCGTGCGCCGGACCTTCGACGAGGCATCTGCGGCGCTGGACCTCGATCTTTGGAACATGGTCGCGACCGGCCCCGCAGAGGTTCTCGCCCAGACTGTCAATACCCAGCCGATCATGCTGACGGCTGGCGTTGCCGTCTATCGACTGTGGCGCCAGCGCGGCGGAGGCGTGCCGACGGTGATGGCCGGGCATAGCCTTGGCGAATACTCTGCGCTTGTAGCGGCAGGAGTTGTGGATTTTTCCGATTCCGTCGGCCTCGTGCGTCTGCGCGCTGAGGCAATGCAGATGGCGGTTCCGTTGGGCGAGGGGGCGATGGCGGCTCTGCTCGGATTGGAGGAGCCCGAAGCGAGGGCCGCTTGCGAACAGGCGGCCCAAGTGCAGGTTGTCTCCTGCGCCAACCTCAATGCGCCCGGCCAGATCGTCATTGCGGGGCATACTGCAGCGGTTGAACGCGCGGTTGCAATCGCCAAGGAGATGGGCGCGAAGCGCGCCGTGATGCTTCATGTCTCGGCGCCGTTTCATTGCAGCCTGATGAAACCCGCTGGAGAGAAGCTGAAGCATCGCCTCGAATCGCTGCATTTGCGGCGGCCGGATATTCCCGTTCTCCACAACGCCGATGTGCAGCCTTACACCGAGCCGGATCAGATCAGAGATGCCCTGGTACGTCAGGCATACTCACCAGTGCGATGGATCGAAACAGTCCAGTCGATTGCCAAGATGGGCTGCACAAAGGTCATGGAGTGTGGACCGGTTCATATGTTGTCGCCACTTACCAAACGAATCGACAAACAACTCGAGGGGCTGCCGTTGCTGGATCTGCCGTCGATTGACAAGGCTGTGGTTTCAGTCGGTTGAGACCGGCCAGTGACTGCGACCTGGAGCACTTTGAATGGACAGGTGGCGCTGGTTACCGGCGCCTCACGCGGGATCGGCCGCGCGATTGCCATGGAACTTGGCGCACGGGGCGCCAGGGTCGTCGGCACCGCTACCAGTGATGCGGGTGCCGAGGGTATTCAGACAGCGCTCCTGGCTGCCGGGATCGACGGCGCCGGCATTAAGCTGGACGTGTGCGAAGCTACTGACTGCGCGAATGCAATCAGTGATATCGAGACCCGATTTGCTCCGGTTTCGATCTTGGTGAATAACGCAGGCGTGACGCGAGACAATCTTGCCTTGCGAATGAGCGACAGTGACTGGGACGAGGTGATCAACACCAACCTGAAGGCGGTGTTTCGTCTCTCCAGACTTGTCATGCGTGGAATGATGAAGGCCCGCTACGGCCGCATCATCAATATAACGTCGGTTGTCGGGGCAGCGGGAAACCCGGGACAGGCCAATTACGCGGCGGCCAAAGCGGGAGTAGCGGGCCTGACCCGATCGCTCGCCCGCGAACTGGGCTCGCGCAACATCACCGCCAATTGCGTGGCACCCGGCTTCATTGAGACTGATATGACTAAGGCGTTGTCCGAGGCCCAGCGCGACGCTCTGCTAAGGCAGATTTCGCTCGGACGATTGGGTCGTCCGGAGGAGGTTGCGGCGGCCGTGGCTTTTCTAGCATCGGCAGACGCAGGGTTCGTGACCGGCTCTACCTTGCACGTCAACGGTGGCATGTACATGGTTTGAATCGAATCCGCATCACGTATCGGACAGGGCGCGGGATTCTTTTTTTGGTAAACTGAACGGCTACGTACACCCGAACAGGGAAGGAGAAAAGTAATGGATAGTATCGAGCAGCGTGTCAAGAAGATTGTCGCCGAGCAGCTAGGCGTGAATGAGTCCGAGATCAAGATCGAGTCATCGTTCGTCGATGATCTCGGGGCGGACTCGCTTGACACTGTGGAGTTGGTGATGGCTCTCGAGGAAGAGTTCGAGTGCGAGATTCCCGACGAGGAAGCCGAAAAAATCACGACAGTCCAGCAGGCTGTTAACTACATCAATGCGCACTTGAAGAAAGCCTGAATACCTGCCACTAGAGCCATATTCCACTCAGTTACACATCGCCCTGGAGCCGGAGTTGAATCGTCGTCGTGTCGTCGTCACCGGCATGGGCATCATCTCGCCCGTCGGTAATAGCGTTGCCCAAGCCTGGGACAACATCACCAACGGTCGTTCCGGGGTCGGTAGGATCTCCCGGTTCGACGCAAGTTCCTTCCCCACGCAGATTGCTGCGGAAGTCAAGGACTTCGACATGGCGGCCTACCTGTCGCCCAAAGAGGCGCGGCGCTACGATACGTTCATTCATTTCGGACTCGCTGCGGCGATGGACGCGCTCAAGGACGCCGGCATCGACAAGTGTCCTGTTTATGCAGAAAGAATTGGTGTCTGCATTGGCTCCGGGATAGGCGGCTTGCCGCTGATCGAAGACACTGATCTGGCCTATCGCGAAGGCGGAGTGCGCAAGATCACGCCGTTCTTCGTGCCGGGATCGATTATCAACATGGTCTCCGGGATTCTCTCCATCAACTATGGATTCAAAGGCCCGAATTTCGCGACGGTCAGCGCCTGCGCGACATCCAATCACGCATTGGGCGAGGCGCAACGATTGATCGAGTATGGTGACGCGGATGTCATGGTTGCAGGCGGTGCCGAGGCGACGGTGTCGCCGCTCGGAGTCGGCGGCTTCTGTGCCGCCAAGGCAATGAGCACCCGCAATGACGATCCGCAGGGCGCAAGCCGCCCCTGGGATACTGGCCGGGACGGATTCGTGCTCGGCGAGGGTGCGGGCGTGATGGTCCTCGAAGAATACGAACACGCGAAGTCCCGCGGCGCGAGGATTTACGCCGAGCTAGCGGGATACGGCATGAGTTCCGATGCATTTCACATTACTGCGCCGGCCGAGGACGGGGATGGTGCCGCGCGTAGCATGGTATCGGCATTGCGAAACGGGCAAACGAATCCCGATGAGATCGACTACATCAACGCGCACGGAACATCAACACCGCTTGGTGACATTGCCGAAACGCTGGCAGTCAAGCGCGCGTTCGGCGATCATGCGAGAAAGCTTTCGGTGAGTTCGACCAAGTCGATGACCGGGCATCTTCTCGGTGCCGCGGGCGGAATCGAGGCGATTTTCACGACGCTTGCGGTTTACAACCAGATCGCGCCACCGACAGCGAATCTCGTTGACACGGATCCCGCCTGTGATCTCGACTACGTGCCGCTGTCTGCGCGTCCCATGACCATCCGTGCAGCGTTGTCGAACGCGTTCGGATTCGGTGGCACGAACAGTACGATCGTCTTTCGGCGGATATAGTCGACACCACACGTGGCGACCACCGCACCGGTCGCGATCCGTCCGTCATTCTTCGCCGCTACCTGTTTGACGGCTCTTGGGAGTGCTTCGCTTCTTGCCCTAGCGATCGTTCCGATTTCGCCATTCATTCGATCGCTCGGTTGCGTGTCGGTGGTTGCGGTCAGTGCACTTGCGATCTGGCGCCATGCATTGAATCGCAGTGGCCGATCGACCGTTTCGATCGAACTCTTGCCTGAAGGCAAGTGCGCCTTGGAGCATTCATCCGGGGAACGCACCGACGGGACAATCTTGGCGAATTCAGTTGCCTGGCCATGGATGCTGTTGCTTCGAGTTGGCGTCGGCGGAAGGCGCGGGACGGTCGTGGTCCTGATCCTGCGAGACAGCGTAACCGAGGCCGAGTGGCGGCGCCTGGCCATATGGTTGCGCTGGCCGACTAGCGCACCGAACGGCGCGTGAGTGCAGGGCGCAAAACCGTATCGCGAGCCTTGGCCTGCGTGTTTGGATAGTCTCGTGAGAAATGCAGCCCGCGGCTTTCGTGCCGCCTATGTGCGCTGCGCACGATCAATTCTGCGGTCTGCACCAGATTGCGCAACTCGATCAGGTCATTGCTGACACGGAAATGACTGTAGTACTCGTCGATCTCTCGGGTCAGCAGTTTGATCCGATGGCCTGCCCGTTCCAGGCGCTTTATCGTGCGTACGATGCCGACGTAGTCCCACATGAAGCGGCGAAGTTCGTCCCAGTTGTGTGAAATGACGATTGACTCGTCGGCGTCGGTTACGCGGCTCTCGTCCCATTGCGGGAGTGTCGGCAGGGTTTGCTTTGGCGAAGCCAGGATATCAGTGCTGGCCGCCTCGCTGAACACCAGGCATTCAAGTAGCGAATTGCTGGCCAACCTGTTGGCGCCGTGCAGGCCGGTCGATGCCGTCTCGCCGACTGCGTAGAGACCTGGAACGTCAGTTCTCGCGTTCAGATCGGTCCGCACGCCGCCACACGAATAATGTGCCGCCGGTACCACGGGAATCGGTTCGATCCGCATGTCGATCCCGAGGCTCATGCAGTTCGCGTGAATGTTGGGGAAGTGGTCCACGAGAAACTGCGCCGGCTTGTGCGTCATGTCCAGAAAGACGCAATCCGATCCGTGCTTCTTCATCTCGAAGTCGATGGCACGCGCAACGATGTCCCTGGGGGCGAGTTCCGCGCGCGGATCGTGCCACGGCATGAACCTAGATCCGTCCGGCAAGCGCAGGATACCGCCCTCGCCGCGCAGTGCCTCAGAGATCAGAAAACTCTTGGCGTGGGGATGGTACAGGCAGGTTGGATGAAACTGGACGAATTCCATGTTCGCCACCCTACATCCCGCACGCCACGCCATTGCAATGCCGTCGCCCGTCGCCGTATCGGGATTGGTGGTGTAGAGGTACACCTTCCCGGCGCCGCCGGTGGCCAGAACCGTGTGGGCAGCCGCTATCGTTATGACATTATCTTTGTCGATATCGAGAATGTAAGCACCCAGACAGCCTCGATCAGCCATGCCAATCTTGGCGCCGGTTATCAGGTCGATTCCGATATGGCGCTGGAAGATGCGGATGTTCGGATGAGAGCGAACCAAATCGGTCAGCGTTGTCTGAACCGCCGCGCCAGTCGCATCTGCCGCGTGGATTACCCGCCGATGGCTATGTCCACCCTCGCGGGTCAAGTGGAACCCGGAATCCGAACCGGGATCAGGCGTGAAGGGAACCCCGCGCGCAATCAGCCATTCGATAGCCTTGCGACCGTGTTCGACCACGAAACGAGTGGCCTTTTCGCTGCACAGTCCCGCGCCGGCGGTCAGCGTGTCCTGGATATGCGCCTCGATCGAATCAGTGCGATCGAGCACTGCCGCGATCCCACCCTGAGCCCAACTGCTCGCGCTGTCCTCGAGCTGTCGCTTGGTGATTAGCGCGACCCTCTTATGCTCTGCCAGACGCAGTGCGAGCGACTGGCCCGCGAGGCCGCTGCCAATGATGAGAACGTCGAATTGTTGCACGGTACCGGGCTGGCAGGCGTCCATCGTCGAAGGTTTCCGACTATATCACTTAACTACTGAGCGTTTCTTTTGACCTGCCTCAAGTCGAGGCAAGTCCCTCTGAACTATTTGTTTGGTGTCGTGTCTTGTGGACAAGCCAGCTAGTTGGTCAGCCGTGTGGCTCGCCGGCATCGGATATACTGGGCGCCGCTTCGAATGACGGAGCGAACGCCCATGAATATTTCGAAGTCGGTAGATGAGTGACCGGGAAGTAGACCAGCAACTGGTGGAGCGCGCTCAACGCGGCGACAAACAGGCATTCGGCTTGCTGGTTTCAAAATACCAGCGCAAGCTTGTTCGTTTGTTGTCTCGATTGATTCGCGATTCGGCCGAGGTTGAGGATGTTGCCCAGGAGGCCTTCATCAAAGCCTACCGGGCACTGCCGTCGTTCAGAGGAGAGAGCGCGTTTTATACTTGGCTGTACCGGATAGGCATCAACACGGCGAAGAACTATCTGGTGTCTCAAGGACGCAGGGCGCCAACAACGACCGAATTCGACTCGGAAGAAGCAGAGAGTTTCGATGATGGCGAACAGTTGCGAGACATCAATACGCCCGAGCGCATGCTTCAATCAAAACAGATCGGGGAGACTGTGAATTCGGCGATGGACGCGTTGCCGGAGGAGCTTCGCACAGCCATCGCGCTGCGCGAGATCGAAGGGCTGAGCTATGAAGAGATCGCAGGCATCATGGATTGTCCTATCGGGACGGTCCGCTCGCGAATCTTTCGTGCGCGTGAGGCGATTGCAGACAAGTTGAGGCCGTTGCTCGATACGGCGCCGGACAAGAGGTGGTGATCAAAATGAAGGAAGGGCTTTCCGCGCTGATGGACGGTGCGCTTGACAAGGATTCCGCAGAGCCGCTTCTCGATCGATTTCGCTCCGATGGCGAAGCATTGCGTACTTGGGATACCTATCACCTAATTGGTGACAGCTTGCGCGGCGATGCCCGGCTGGAGGCGAATTTGGTCGCCAAGGTCATGTCGCGTCTTGAGGCGGATGCGAACGTCGTGATCCCGTTCCCCACGCGCCCGGCGCCAAACCGATTGCGCTGGGCTTTGCCGCTCGCCGCCTCGGTAATGGGTGTTGGGGCGGTCGCATGGGTGTCGCAGAGCCTCAATCTGCAAGTGAGACCCGATCAAACGGTCGCCCGTTTGGCCGCTGCACCGGGCGCTCCTGTTGGGGAGTCGATATCGAGCCCGCTTGCGGCGGTCGCCCCCTCAGCTCAAGTCCTGACGCCGACGCGCGTCACGTTCGGCCGTGAGTATCTGATCGCCCACCAGGCCTACTCGCCCGGGGCACGGATGTCCGGGGTTGCACAGTATGTCCGGACAGTTTCCGAGTCCCGCGAAGAGCCCGCGCGATGAGGTGGATTTGGCCGCTCGCGCTTGCTTTCGCGGGTAGCTCGCCGCTTGCATACGCCGAACAGCCTGCCGACGGCGTGGCGTGGCTCAACAAGATCGTCGCTGCAACGCAGAGGCTCAATTACTCCGGGACCTTCACCTACTCCAGCGGCAATCAGATGGAGACCTCGCGCATCACCCATGTGGTCGACGCGAGTGGAGAACGGGAAAGACTCGAAGTCCTCGACGGGAGTCCGCGCGAGGTGATCCGGGTCAATAGCGAGGTAAAGTGCTACCTGCCCGAAGAACGTACCGTGATCATCGATCAGTCGGTGCACCGCCGGACTTTTCCGGCTCGTCTATCCGATTCGCTTTCCAGTGTCGCCGATTACTACCGGGTACGTCTCGGAGAGATGAGCCGCGTGGCCGGGCGCGACAGCCGGATGCTCTCCCTCGAGCCCAAGGACGGCCTGCGCTACGGCCTTCAATTGTGGGCTGATGCCGCGTCCGGCCTGCTGCTGAGGACACGCTTGGTCAGTGAGCGTGGCGAGACAATCGAACAGTTTGTGTTTACCGATGTCAGCATTGGTTTTCCGGTAGACAAGGAAAAGCTCAAGCCGAGGTTTTTGAACAAATCGGCCGATTGGCGAATCGTCAACGCAAGAGCGACCGACTCGCCGAGCCACGAAGGCGACTGGGTTTTTCGCGCCCAGCTTCCCGGGTATCAACAAGGCACCTGGATGCGACGCAAATTGCAGGCGGATCGGCCCGAGGCGTTTCATGTGGTTTTTTCGGACGGCTTGGCAGCCATATCGGTTTTCATAGAACCGATACGGCCGAATCATCCTGAGCGGGTCGGCGTGTTCAGTTCTGGTCCGTTCAACGTGTACAAACGGATCCATGGCGACTTTGTCCTGACCCTGCTGGGCGAGGTGCCGGCCACTGCAGTCAAACTGCTCGGGGACGGAATCGAGCAGCGGCGAAAGTAATACAATCCGGATCATGGATAGGGTTGCTCCGGATCGTGCGCCTGGATGGCGCGCTGGCCATTATTGCGGTCGAGGCAGACAACGGAGGCTGTGGCCGTTGCGATGAACCGGGTGGCTGCCGCAGTGCGCTTCTTGCGCAAATGTTCCATCAGCCCAACTGCGAGTTCTCCGTGCCGAACCTGATCGGGGCTCGCGTCGGGGACAGGGTCTTGCTTCGTCTTCCAGTCGGCAGTCTGGCCCGATTGTCTTTGACGATATACCTCGTTCCCGTTTTCGCGGTCCTGGTCGGTGCCGCAGTGGGGGTTTTCTGCGTGGGCGACGTTGACGCCCGTGATACCGGTGCGATCTGCGGTTCGCTGGTGGGTTTGGCAGCTTGTTGGCTCGCCTTCCGCCTGGTCCCGACGGCTGTCGGCATGGGGCCGCAGATGGTCCGGGATTTGGATGGGGCGCCGAACCGCAAACGGGGAGAGATGTCATGAGCCGAAGCCATTGGCTGGCTGCAGCATTCGCGATGACGCTGGCGTTGATTGCGCCAGCGCATGGACAACGGGAACTCCCGGATTTCGCCGATCTGGCGGAAAAGCAGGGTGCGGCAGTCGTCAACATCAGCACGACGCAGGTGCAAAAGGGACGTCCGGGATTTCAGTTGCCGCCTGGGATCGACGAAGACGATCCGATGTTCGAGTTCTTCAAGCGGTTCATTCCGCGTCAGCCGCCCGGTGGAACGCCGCACGATTTCGAGAGCAAGTCTCTAGGCTCGGGGTTCGTCATAAGCGCGGACGGCTACATCCTGACCAATGCGCATGTTGTCGATGCGGCGGATGAGATCCTCGTCAGATTGACCGACAAGCGCGAGTACAAGGCCAAGGTAATCGGTGCCGACAAGAGGACCGATATTGCGTTGATCAAGATCGATGCTTCCAACCTGCCCAAGGTTACTCTTGGAGATCCCGCCAAACTGCGGGTCGGCGAGTGGGTAATCGCAATCGGTTCGCCATTCGGCTTCGACAACACGGTTACTGCCGGGATTGTCAGCGCGAAAGGGCGTTCCCTGCCGCAGGAGAATTTCGTCCCCTTCATCCAGACCGACGTTGCCGTGAATCCGGGGAATTCTGGTGGTCCCTTGTTCAACATGAAGGGCGAAGTGGTTGGCATCAATTCGCAGATCTACAGCCGTACTGGCGGCTTCATGGGACTATCGTTCGCGATCCCGATCGATATCGCGATGGAAATCCAGAATCAGTTGCGGATATCGGGCAAAGTAAGCCGCGGCCGTATCGGTGTGGTGATTCAGGAAGTGACCAAGGAACTGTCTGATTCCTTCGGGCTTGCAAAGCCGCAGGGTGCGCTCGTCAGTTCGGTGGAGAAAGCCGGGCCAGCCGAGAAGGCGGGAGTCGAGCCTGGCGACATCATATTGAAGTTCGATGGCAAGCCGGTTGCCCAGTCGTCCGACCTGCCACGCATGGTCGGTGGAACCAAACCGGGAACCAGGTCTACGGTCCAGGTCTTTCGCAAAGGACAGACGCGCGATCTGACCGTCGCCGTGGCGGAGATCCCGGAAGAGAAAGCAGCCCAGCGCAAATCCAAGCCGGCCAAGGGCGAACCGGCGGCCAATCAACTGGGTCTGGTTCTTTCCGAACTCACTGCGGAACAGAAGCGTGATCTCAAGGTACAGTCGGGCGTTCTTGTCGAAGACGTGCGCAACGGAATGCGAATCGATCTTCGGGCAGGCGACGTAATCCTGTCTGCGATCTACAAAGGAGCCACTACTGAAATCAAATCGGCGGACCAGTTCAACAAACTGGTAGCGAACGTGGAGAAGGGTCAGAACCTAACGTTGCTGGTGCGGCGCGGGGAGAATCAGTTGTTCGTCACGATCAAGGCGCCGAATGAAAGGTAGCCCGGGCGGGGCGCCAATTCTTACCCTGTATTCCCGTCAATGGTGCCACTTGTGCCGCGACATGGAAGCTGCGCTGCTGCAGCTTCAGCGCGAATTGCGCTTTGATCTGGAGGTTTTCGACATCGATGCGGACCCGCAGCTCGAGACTCGGTTCAATGAGCGGGTACCTGTTCTCGAAGGCGACGGGAAGGAGCTGTGCCACTACCTACTGGACGTCGCGGCGGTTCGTGCCTATTTGTCGGATTTCCGTTAGAATCCAGCCTCTTTGAGGCGCTCGATCTAGTGGCCTCGTTCCCGAGAGGGTGCGCAACAGGGTGCGCCGACATGCCGCCCGACAGTCGCACCCTTTTTTCCGCCCGTTCCTTCTGATGCAACACATACGCAATTTCTCCATCATCGCGCACATCGATCACGGCAAATCGACGTTGGCCGATCGATTGATCCAGCGCTGCGGCGGGCTTTCCGATCGCGAGATGGAGGAACAGGTGCTCGACTCGATGGATCTCGAGCGCGAACGCGGCATTACGATCAAGGCCCAGACGGCGTCGCTGTCGTATAGGGCGCACGACGGTCAAACGTACAATCTGAACCTGATCGATACGCCTGGGCATGTCGATTTTTCGTATGAAGTCAGCCGCTCGCTTGCCGCATGCGAGGGTGCCCTGCTGGTGGTCGACGCCTCCCAGGGCGTCGAAGCCCAGACGGTCGCCAATTGCTACACCGCGATCGAGCAAGGTGTCGAAGTCGTCCCGGTGCTCAACAAGATCGATCTTCCGTCGGCGGATACAGACCGGGCGCGAGAGGAGATCGAGGACGTTATCGGTGTCGATGCGACCGACGCGGTGCTGACGAGCGCGAAGACCGGCGAGGGAATCGACGACGTGCTCGAAGCGATCGTTGCCCGGGTGCCGGCACCGCGCGGCGACGAGGCGAAGCCGCTCAAGGCCCTGATCATCGATTCGTGGTTCGACAACTACGTTGGTGTCGTGATGCTGGTTCGCGTCGTCGACGGCGTGTTGCGGCCGAAGGACCGAATTCTGCTCATGTCGGCGGCGGTAACGCATCTGTGCGAGCAGGTGGGAGTCTTCACGCCGAAGGCATCGCCATGCGAGCGGCTGGCCGCGGGCGAGGTCGGTTTCATCATCTCCGGTATCAAGGAACTAAAGTCCGCCAAGGTCGGAGACACCGTAACGACCGTCGACAGGCCTGCGGCAGAGGCGCTGCCCGGCTTCAAGGAAATCAAGCCGCAAGTCTTTGCCGGCCTCTACCCGGTGGAGGCGAATCAGTACGATCAGTTGCGCGAATCGATCGAGAAACTCAAGCTCAACGATGCGTCGCTGCAATACGAGCCGGAGGTTTCGCAGGCGCTCGGATTCGGCTTTCGCTGCGGATTCCTTGGTTTGCTGCATATGGAGATCGTTCAGGAACGGCTCGAACGAGAGTTCGACATGGATCTGATTACGACGGCACCCACCGTCGTCTATGAGGTCAAGATGAACGACGGAACTATCGTGATGGTCGAAAACCCGTCCAAGCTGCCCGAAACGCCGAAAATCGAGGAAATTCGTGAGCCCATCATTCGGGCGACGGTCTTTGTGCCACAGGAATACCTCGGCGCGGTCATCACGCTGTGCGAATCCAAGCGTGGCTCGCAAGTCGATATGCATTACCACGGCCGCCAGGTGCAACTTGTGTATGAGCTGCCGATGGCCGAAGTGGTATTCGATTTTTTCGACAAGCTCAAGTCGGTATCGCGCGGCTATGCCTCGCTCGACTATGAATTCACGGAGTTCCGTGGCGCCGATGTTGTCAAGCTCGATATCCTTGTGGCAAGCGAAAAGGTGGACGCGCTCTCGCTGATCGTGCATCGGCAGAACGCGATCTACCGCGGCCGCGAAGTCGCCGCCAAGATGCGCGAACTGATACCGCGACAGATGTTCGATGTGGCGGTGCAGGCGGCAATCGGTGCGCACATCATTGCGCGCGAGACGATCAAGGCGCTGCGCAAGAACGTACTCGCCAAGTGTTATGGCGGCGACATCACGCGCAAGAAGAAGCTGCTGGAAAAGCAGAAGGCGGGCAAGAAGCGTATGAAGCAGGTGGGAAACGTGGAGATTCCGCAGGAAGCCTTCCTCGCCGTGCTTCGTGTGGGCGAAAAATAGCGAGCGGGAGGCGGTTTGAACTTTGCGCTGATTCTATTCGTGCTGCTGATCTTCACCGGCGTGGTCTGGTGCGCAGACAAATTCCATTTCCGGCGCCGGCGCGGCCCGACGCAGCCGAGCCGTGGTGGGTGGAATACGGCGCCAGCTTCTTTCCGGTCATTTTGATCGTGTTCTTCCTGCGCTCCTTTCTGGTCGAGCCCTTCAAGATTCCATCCGGGTCGATGATTCCCACGTTGCTGGTGGGAGACTTCATCTTGGTCAATAAGTTCGCCTATGGCATCCGGCTGCCGGTGATCAACAAGAAAATCGTCGATATCGGTTCTCCGAAACGCGGCGACGTCATGGTGTTTCGCTACCCGATCGATCCGTCGCTGGACTACATAAAACGCGTAGTCGGTCTGCCGGGCGACAAGGTCGTTTACCAGAACAAGCGCCTGACGATAAATGGCGCAGCGATACCAACCGCGTCATCCGGGGACTACCTGCATCCCGACAAGTTGACGTTCTCCGACCAGTACATGGAAAAGCTCGGTGCCGACCAGCACATGCTCCTGATCGACAAGGAGGCGCCGTCGTTTGTCCCGCAGGTTCTGCACTTCCCGAATCGCGATAACTGCATTTACAATAATGCCGGCGTGAGTTGCGAAGTTCCGCCCGGGCATTATTTCGTCATGGGCGACAACCGCGATGCGAGTAGCGACAGCCGGGTGTGGGGCTTCGTGCCGGAGGAAAACATTGTCGGTCGCGCTTTTCTGATCTGGTTCAATTTCAGCGACCTCAAGCGAATCGGTTCATTCAAGTGATAGAGGGCAGTCAGATGAAGGGTCAGCGCGGTCTCAGTTTCTGGGGGTTCCTGTTCGTTGCCATTCTGGCGGCCCTCGCCTTGCTGCTCGGTTTCAAGGTGACGCCGTCGGTCGTCGAGTATTTCGGAATCAAGAAGGCGATCACGGTCGTTGCCTCCGAGTCCCAATCGGCATCGGTCGCGGAGATTCGCGCGGCCTTCATGCGACGTCAGGCGATCGACGACTTCAGTTCCGTGACAGACAAGGATCTCGATATTTCCAAGGAGGCCGGCGAGGTTATCATTGCCGTGTCCTACCAGAAGAAGATTCCGTTGTTTGCGAATGTGAGCCTTCTGATCGACTACGACGTAACATCGGCTGGTCGTCGGGCTGCGAAGCGGGTGGAGTAGTCCCCGCCACGCGGAAGGCATGAACCTGTCCCGTTTACAGGCAGACATCGAGTATCGATTCTCGCGCCCGAGCCTATTCGAGCAGGCGCTGACCCACCGCAGCGCCGGGTCGCCGAACAACGAACGCTTGGAATTCCTCGGCGACTCGATCCTGAATTGCGTGATTGCCACTGCGCTTTTCCAACGCTTCGCGGATCTCCGCGAAGGCGATCTGTCGCGCTTGCGGGCCAATCTCGTACGCCAGGAATCGCTTTATCGAATCGCAAGCGATCTGCAACTCGGCAACGTGCTGAGTCTTGGTGAAGGCGAACTGAAGAGCGGTGGTGAGCGGCGTCCGTCGATCCTTGCCGATGCGCTCGAAGCGGTGATCGGTGCGGTGTTTCTCGATGGTGGTTTCGAGGCCGCCCAGCGCGTTGTTCTCGGCCTATATCGGGACCAGTTGGAGCAGATCGATTTGCGCCAGTCGGGCAAAGATGCGAAAACCAGTCTTCAGGAGTGGTTGCAGGGGCGCCGGCTTCCGCTGCCGAGCTATGAGTTGATGAAGGTTCGCGGAGAGGCGCATGCGCAGGAATTCGAAGTGGAATGCCGTGTCAGCAAACCTGCCCTGGTAACAATAGGCATCGGGCCGACCCGGCGGGTCGCAGAGCAAAGCGCAGCGCAACGCGCGATCGAAGAACTGTCATCGCGATGAATCTGCCGGCGGGAACACCCGGCTTTCGGACCGGTTTTGTTGCGATCGTCGGCAGGCCGAACGTTGGCAAGTCGACCTTGATGAATCGGCTGATCGGACAGAAGATCAGCATCGTGTCCCGCAAGGCACAGACAACGCGGCATCGCGTGTCGGGAATCCTGACCAACGGAAAGGCGCAGTTCATTTTCGTCGACACGCCGGGTTTCCAGACCGGGCATCGCAATGCCCTGAACCGCGCCATGAATCGCAGCGTCATCCACACCCTGAACGACGTGGACGTCGTACTGTTTGTCGTCGACTGCGTGCGGTTCTCCGATGCCGACCGGGCGGTTCGCAAGCTGATGCCGGAGGGGCTTCCGGTCATCGTGGTCCTCAACAAGATCGATCGACTCAGCGACAAGTCACGACTCCTGCCGCTTATCAGCCAACTTCAGGCCGAGGGTAATTTCGCCGAATTCGTTCCGATATGTGCGGAATCCGGGCAGGGTCTCGATGCGCTGCTCGACACGACCGAGAAATACTTGCCGGCGGCCGCGCCGGTATTCGGAACCGACGACGTCACAGACCGTAGCGAACGCTTTCTCGCTGCAGAGTTTCTGCGCGAGAAGGTGTTCCGCCAGTTGGGCGAGGAACTTCCATACGGCATCGCCGTCGAGATCGAAAAGTTCGAGCAGGTCGGCGATTTGCGCCACATCCATGCGGCAATCATCGTCGACAAGGACAATCACAAGGGTATCGTGATCGGCGAGAAGGGCAGCCGCCTCAAGCGCATAGGTAGTGATGCGAGGCGGGAACTAGAGACATTGTTCGGCGGCAAGGTGTTTCTCGAGGTGTGGGTCAAGGTGAAGAGCGGTTGGGCCGACGATGAGCGCGCGGTCAAGAGCCTCGGATACGAATAGGACATTCGTGCGGTGAGCGGCAGACAGCGTATCGACGACGAATCGGCCTTCGTTCTTCACGGTTATCCGTTCAAGGAAACCAGCCTCATCCTCGAAGTGATGTCGCGCAATCACGGACGCATCGCGCTGGTTGCACGTGGTGCGCGCAGACCGCGATCGCCGCTGCGCGGTGTTCTGGTCGCCTTTCAGCCGCTCGATCTCGGGTGGTTCGGCCAGGCCGAGGTTCGCACGCTGGCCAAGGCAGAGTGGCAGGGTGGGCAACCGCTGTTGTCCGGACAGGCGTTGCTGTGTGGCTACTACCTGAACGAGCTGCTGTTGAAGCTGCTGCCACGGGACGATCCCCATCCTTTGTTATTTGAAAGTTATCGCGACGCGCTTGCCGCGCTATCGGTGGAACAGCCCCAGCAACCGGTTTTGCGAAGATTCGAAAAGGCGTTGCTGCGCGAACTTGGCTATGGCCTGACGCTGGACCGGGAAGCCGATGCCGGCAAGCCGATCGATCCGGCAAGACGCTACACCTATATAATCGAGCGCGGACCGGTGACCGCAAACGCTGCCGATGGCGACGGAATCGCCATTGCAGGCGACGCTCTGTTGGCGATGGCGGCCGACGACTGGTCGGCGGCGGACACCTTGGCGCAGGGCAAGACCTTGATGCGGCGCCTGATCCAGCACTACCTCGGCGGGCAGACGCTGCAATCGCGCCGGGTGTTCATCGATCTCCAGGAAACCTGAATCATGGATCAAGCATTTTGATTGAACTCGGTGTCAATATCGACCATGTTGCGACCGTACGCCAGGCGCGTCGCACCTACGAACCGGATCCGGTGTGGGCCGCTGTCGAAGCGCATCTTGGGGGTGCGGACGGCATCACGGTTCATCTGAGGGAAGACCGCCGGCATATCCAGGACCAGGATGTGCGTCGGCTGCGTGAACTCACGCATATCAAGCTCAATCTCGAGATGGCGGCGACGGACGAGATGGTGGCGATCGCCCGTGACCTGAAACCCGAAATGGCCATGCTGGTGCCGGAAGGTCGGCATGAAATCACCACCGAAGGCGGCCTGGATGTCGCCGCGCAGGAGTCTCGCCTGCGTCGGGTGGTGGAACAACTGGCCGAAGTTGGCATTCTGACCAGCGTCTTCATCGACGCCGAGTTGGCGCAGGTCGAGGCTGCGGCGCGCATCGGCGCGCGCGTCTGCGAACTTCACACGGGCCCCTACGCGCAGGCCTTTTATGAACGGGGCCGCGATCCGCGGAGCCCGGCTGTCGCCGCCGAACTGGAGAAGTTGCTGACTGCCGGTCAGGCAGTTGTCGATCTTGCCATGCGCTTTAACGCCGGTCATGCATTGAACTATTTCAACGTGCAGCCGGTCGCAACCCTGCCGCAGGTGCGCGAACTGCATATCGGGCATGCCATCGTCAGCCGAGCGCTTTTCGTCGGAATGCGTGAGGCGGTTCGCGAGATGAAACGGCTGATGCGCGAAGCGGCGGCCCACGCCAGTCACCTGGCGCCATGATTCACGGCATCGGCACGGATATCTGCCGGGTCGCGAGATTCGATCGCATGATCGAAAGGTATGGCGAACGAACTGCGCGGCGCTTGCTGGGTCAGGACGAGTTCGATGAGTACAGCCGCGTCGCCCATCCCGGGCGTTTTCTTGCCCGGCGCTTTGCCGCCAAGGAGGCCTTTGCCAAGGCGCTGGGCACCGGCATTCGCGAACCCGTTCTGTTTTCGGCGATGCAGATTACGCACGATGCACTGGGCAAGCCGCGCCTGGCTTGCACGGGCGCGTTGCAGGAACTGATCTCCGGCCAGGCGCTCACGGTGCATTTGAGCATCAGCGATGAAGCGGAGTTTGCGACGGCCTTCGTCGTGATTGAAAGGGCGCAACCGTGACCATCAATCCAGCGGTTCAAGGCAGCGCCGGCGCCGGGCCGGTCATGCTCGATATTGCCGGTACCGAACTTGCGCAGGATGAGGCTGAGGTGCTGCGCCATCCGCTCGTTGGTGGCGTGATCCTTTTCTCGCGCAACTTCGAGTCGCCCGAACAACTCGATGCGCTGACCCAATCGATTCACGCCGCGCGCTCGCCGCCGCTGGCAATCGCGGTCGACCACGAAGGCGGTCGCGTGCAGCGCTTTCGCTCCGGGTTCACCCGGCTGCCGCCGATGCGGGCCTTGGGCAGGCTCTGGGATGCGGATCATGCGACTGCGCTCGACGTCGCAAGGGCGACCGGTTTCGTGCTCGCCGCCGAACTGAGGGCACAGGGCGTCGATCTTTCTTTCGCGCCGGTGCTGGACCTCGATTTTGGCAACAGCACAGTGATTGGCGACCGCGCTTTCCATCGCGATGGCGAGGTGACCGCGGCGCTGGCCCAGGCGCTGATCGTCGGCCTCAATGAAGGCGGTATGGGCAGTGTCGGAAAGCACTTTCCCGGGCACGGACAAGTCGTTGCCGATTCGCACGTGGCAATTCCCGTGGACGAGCGCGAGTTCGAGACGATCTGGAACGACGATCTGCTGCCTTATCGTCATCGACTCGGGCGCCAGCTTTCCGGCGTCATGCCGGCCCACGTGATTTACCCGAAAGTCGATCCGCAGCCGGCCGGGTTCTCGCGCTTCTGGCTGCGGGACGTGCTGCGCCAGCGCCTCGCGTTTCGCGGCGTGATTTTCAGCGACGACCTGAGCATGGAAGGCGCCGCGGTGGCCGGCGGTATTGTCGATCGCGCGCAGGCTGCCGTTCACGCGGGTTGCGATGTTGTGCTGGTCTGCAATGCGCCGGAGAAGGCGCGTCAGTTGCTGGACAGGTGGCATCCGCTGATCGATCCGGCAAGTGTCGCGCGGGTCGCCGGGCTGAGGCGACGAGACAAGGCGCCGGACGCATTCGAACTCGAGGTGCGGGCGAACTATGTTCTGGCCCGCGAGAAAGTGGCCGATCTTGCTGCGCGTGCCGCGGAACAGGGTTCCGCTGCCTGAGCGTTCATGCCGCGAGTGCTGCCGCTCGACCTTCGCGATTACGCGCGCCGGCTTTCCACTTGCCGTGAATGCCCGCGACTGGCCGGCTTGCTCGACGCCGTTCGCCTTGAGCACTCCGGCTACTTTGCCGCGCCGGTGCCGCCCTTCGGCCGCAACGACGCGCGTCTGCTGGTTGTCGGCCTGGCGCCGGGAATGCATGGCGCCAACCGCACCGGGAGGCCGTTCACCGGCGATTACGCCGGAATACTTCTCTACCAGACCTTGCACCGGTTCGGATTTGCCACACGGCCGGTTTCGCTTGCGGCGGACGACGGGCTGGAGTTGATCGACTGCTTGCTCACCAACGCGGTGAAGTGCCTGCCGCCGCAGAACAAGCCCGCCACTGACGAGATCCACCGATGCAACGAGCATCTGAAGTTTGAACTGCAGTCGCTCAGCTCGATCAGGGTGGTTCTGGCCCTCGGACTGATCGCGCACCGGGCGGTGCTCCGCGCCTGCGGGATGAAGCAGGGCGGCGCGGTATTCGCACATGGCGCGCGTCATGTCCTGCCCGACGGTCGCGTGCTGATCGACAGTTATCACTGCAGCCGCTACAACACCAATACCGGCCGCCTGACAGAATCGAGCTTCCATGCTGTTTTCGGGGCGGTCCGCCGCGAACTCGCCGCTTCCGGGTAAGCGCGGTCCTGCGCTGGCGCACGATGTTCGACGCGAAGTCCTTTCTTGCCAGTTGTCCCGAGCATCCGGGGGTCTACCGGATGATCGGGGCTGCCGAAGAAGTGCTCTACGTCGGCAAGGCGAAGAATCTCAAGAAACGGGTTTCTTCGTACTTCCAGCGCACCCAGTCGAGCCCGCGCATCGGCATGATGGTGCAGCAGGTCGCGCGTGTCGACGTGACCGTTACGCGTTCCGAAGCCGAGGCGTTGCTGTTAGAGAACAATCTGATCAAGGGGCTGGCGCCGAAGTACAACATCCTGTTCCGCGACGACAAGTCGTATCCCTGGATCACCCTGTCCGCGGATGACTTTCCACGTATCGGCTTTCACCGCGGCAGCTTCGCCAAGGGCGCGCGCTATTTCGGGCCGTTTCCCAATGCGGTCGCGGTACGCGAGAGCATTCAACTGTTGCAGAAGATCTTTCAATTGCGCACGTGCGAAAACACGGTGTTCGCGAACCGCTCCCGGCCATGCCTTTTGCATCAGATCAGGCGCTGCAGCGCGCCTTGCGTCGGTTTGGTCGGCGATCATGCCTACGCGGCGGAGGTCAGACTGGCGACACTGTTTCTCGATGGCAAGCATTCGGAGGTGATTTCCCGCCTGACCGGGAAGATGGAGCGTGCCGCCGACGTGCTTGCGTTCGAACAGGCGGCGTTTTACCGTGACCAGATTCGTACACTGCAGACTGTTCTGTCCCGGCAATATGTCGAAAGCGTCAAGGAAGAGAACGTCGATGTTATTGCCGCGGTTGAGCAGGGCGGGCTGGTGTGCGTGAACCTTGCAATGGTAAGAGGCGGCCGGCATCTCGGCGACCGGCCGCAGTTCGCGGCCAATGCGTCGGGCGCGACCCCGGCCGATGCGCTGCTCGCGTTCATCGACCAGCATTATCGGGAACACGCCGCGCCGATGCGTGTGCTGGTCAATCTCGAGGTCTGCGATGCCCTGCACGATGCGCTCGACGATGCTGCCGGATTGCCGGTCGCGCTGACTCGGCCTCGTCTGGCCGGAGAACGCGCCTGGATGGAACAGGTCGAGCAGAATGCCGGGCTGGCGATCGCTGCACGGCTCAAGGACAGCAGCCGCAGCGAAGAGCGGCTGGAGGCGCTGCAGGATGCGCTCGGCCTGGCGGAGCGCCCGGCGCGCATCGAATGCTTCGACATCAGCCATACGATGGGCGAGGCGACCGTCGCCTCATGCGTGGTGTTCGCCGATCGGGCGATGAAGAAATCGGAATACCGGCGCTACAACATCGCCGACATAAGTGCTGGCGACGACTATGCCGCCATGCGTCAGGTATTGACCCGGCGCTACGAAAAAGTGGCGGCGGGCGAGGGAACCTGCCCCGATCTGATCCTGATCGACGGCGGCAGGGGGCAGGTGGGCGTTGCACGGGAAGTGTTGATCGAAGCCGGGCTCGAGCATGTGCCGATGGTCGGCGTGGCAAAGGGCGAAGCGCGCAAGCCGGGCCTGGAAGAACTGGTTTTTCCCGATGGCCGCAGTCCGCTGCACTTGATGGCGGACGATCCTGCGCTGCATCTGATTCAGGAAATCCGCGACGAGGCACACCGCTTTGCCATCGGCGGCCACCGCGCCAGGCGAGCCAAGGCGCGCGGCACCTCGCGGCTCGAGGACATTCCGGGAATCGGCCCGACGCGGCGAAAACGGCTGCTGCAAACCTTCGGCGGCATGCAGGGACTGCAAGCCGCGACCGTCGAGGATCTTTGCCGCGTCGACGGTATCAGCCGGGCGCTGGCCGAGCAGATTCACCGTGCGCTGCACTGACGCGAATGCACCGCCGGCACGTCCGTCCAGCGCCGGGTTTTGAAGGCTCTGCGTCTTGCGGCACAATGCGCGCATGATCTTCAATCTGCCGAACACGCTGACTTGGGCCCGCATTCTGCTGATTCCGGTCGTCGTCGGTGTGTTCTTCGTGCCCCACAAACTGCTCGATCCGGCCTCGCAGAACCTCGTCGCCACTGCTGTCTTCATGCTCGCCGCAGTCACCGACTGGCTCGACGGCTGGCTGGCACGCAGCCTGTCGCAGACATCGGCGTTCGGTGCGTTCCTCGATCCGGTTGCCGACAAACTGATGGTGGCCGCCGCGCTGATCGTGCTGGTGCAGTTGAACCGCGTCAATGCGGTCATCGCATTCATCATCATCGGTCGCGAAATCACCATCTCGGCGCTGCGTGAATGGATGGCAAAGGTCGGAGAGGGCAAAAGCGTGGCGGTCGCCACGGTAGGCAAACTGAAGACGATTGCGCAGATGGTGGCGATACCGCTGCTGCTGTTCGACGGTCACATCCTGGGCATGCATACCGGGCCGATCGGCACCGCATGCATCAACGGCGCGGCGGCCCTCACGATCTGGTCGATGTTCTATTACCTGAAGAAGGCGGCACCGGCGTTGGCGCGACGCGAATGACCGGCGCGCAGGTTTCGGTGCCACTGTTGCAGCGCGTTGACACACGGTACGGGATCGATATAATGCGCCTCTCTCTTGCGGGAGTAGCTCAGTTGGTAGAGCGCAACCTTGCCAAGGTTGAGGTCGCGAGTTCGAGACTCGTCTCCCGCTCCAGAATCCCGGGGAAAACGCGCTTCCGCACACGAAATCGCGTTTTCCCTTTTTAATTGCCCCCGGCGGGGTGGCAGAGTGGTTATGCAGCGGCCTGCAAAGCCGTGTACGCCGGTTCGATTCCGACCCCCGCCTCCATCCCCATCCCCGGCCACTGTCAGGCTGCCTGTACCGCCTGCGCGGTCGCGTCGGCGTTCTTTCCGGGCGGCGAGGCCTCCCAGCGCGCGAACAGTTCCTCGTGGCGCAGCGCCGCCGCCCGCACCGAATCACGCTTGACGTGGCCGAAACCGCGAATCGCTTCGGGCAACGCGGCTATTTCGACCGCCAGCGGCAGTCGTTCGGCATCGAGCCCACCGATCAGGCGGGCAATGTCGCTCTCGTAGAGGGCGATCAACGCACGCTCGTGCCGCCGTTCTTCGCTGCGGCCGAACGGATCCCAGTGCGTGCCGCGCAGCCCCTTCAGCGCGGCCAGCAGCCGGAACACCCAGCGTGTTCGCGGTCCGTAGCTGCGCTTGGCGATGCGCCCGGTCGCAGGGTCGGGCCTGACGCGGAACGGCGGGGCGAGGTGAAAGCGAACCCGGTAGTCGCCCTCGAAAGTCTCGTCCAGCTCGCGCCAGAACGCGGGATCGCAGTACAGGCGGGCGACCTCGTATTCATCCTTGTAGGCAAGCAGCTTGCGATAGCCGCGCGCGACTGCCTCGGTAAGCGTGGTCGAACCGAACGCCGCTTCGCAATGCCGAACCCGATCGACGAGTTCGCGGTGGCGGGCGGCACAGGCGGCATCTTGATAGCCGGACAGAAAATCGGCACTGATGTCGATCAGTTGATCGAGCGTCGGCGGCTGATGATCGACAGACGAGGCCGGGTCGGCACAGCAGCGGACGCGGTACAGATCGATCGCGGCACGGCGCCCCCACAGCAGGGCTGCAAGGTTCATTTCCACCTCGGTGCCGTTGAGTTCGATCGCCCGCTCGAGGGACGCGAGACTGACCGGAACCAGCTCTTTCTGCCAGGCGAATCCGAGTAGAAACGGGTTGGTCGCGATGCTGTCGCCGAGCAACCGTGTCGCGATCTGCTGGGCGTCGAGAATGTCGCAGTCGCTGTCGCCGACCGCTAGCCGGATCGCATTCTGCATCTTGTCGCCGGGAAACTGCCAGTCCGGATTGCGCGCGAAGTCGGCGGTGGGAATCGCGGCGCAGTTGATCACCGCGCGCGTATGTCCCGAGCGCACGCGGCTCAGGCATTCGATGCCGGCCGAGACCACGAGGTCTCCGCCGATCAGGCTGTCGGCTTCGCCGTGGCCGATGCGCGTCGCATGGAGATCCCCGGGGCGGTCGGCGATCCGGACATGCGAATAGACGGCGCCGCCTTTTTGCGCCATGCCGGCCATGTCGAGCACCGAAACGCCGCGGCCATCGAGGTGCGCCGCCATGCCGATCAGGGCGCCGATGGTGACGACTCCGCTGCCGCCGACGCCTGTTATCAGGATGCCGAACGGCCTTTGCGTGCGCGGCAGCACCGGCAGCGGCAGGTTGGCCGTCGGCGTTTCGGCGATGACGAGAGCCTTGCCCTGGCGCAGCTTGCCGCCCTCGACGGTGACGAAGCTGGGGCAGAATCCCTTGAGGCACGAATAATCCTTGTTGCAGGCGGACTGGTCGATCGCCCGTTTGCGGCCGAAGACGGTTTCGAGCGGCACCACTGCCATGCAATTCGACTGGAGGCCGCAATCGCCGCAGCCTTCGCAGACTTGCCGGTTGATGAACACCCGGCGCGGCGGGTCCGGGCAGGTGCCGCGCTTGCGCCGGCGCCGCTTCTCGGCGGCGCAGGTCTGGTCGTAGATCAGCGCCGAGACGCCGGCGCACTCGCGCAACTCGCGCTGGATCTCCGCCAGTTCGTCGCGATGACGAATCGGCGTGCCGTGCGGCAGATCCGCCACGCCGTAGTCGCGCGCCGTTCCGTCGTTGACCACGATGATCGTGGCGACACCCTCGGCGGCAATCTGGCGTGCGATCATCGGCACTGTCAGCGGCCCGTCGACCGGCTGTCCACCGGTCATGGCGACGGCATCGTTGTAGAGGATCTTGTAGGTGATGTTGACCCTCGCGGCAACCGCCTGACGGATAGCCAGAAGGCCCGAATGATAGTAGGTGCCGTCGCCGAGGTTGGCGAACACATGCCGCGTTTCGGTGAAGGGCGCCTGGCCCACCCAGGCCACGCCTTCGCCGCCCATGTGCGAGAAGGTCGCGGTGTGGCGGCCCGGCATGCCCGCCGCCATGTAGTGGCAGCCGATGCCGGCCAGCGCGCGGGAGCCCTCCGGCACCTCGGTGGACGTATTGTGCGGACAGCCCGGGCAGAATGTTGGCACCCGGTCGATGCGGTAAGTGCGTACCGCCAGCGCGCGCTCCTTGGCGTCCAGAAACGCCAGCCGGCTGCGGATGCGTCGGGAGACGAAAAAGCGGTCGATGCGTTGCGCGATGGCGCGGGCGATCGTCGCCGGCGTCAGTTCGCCGGCGGCCGGGAGCAGCCAGTCGCCATGGTCGGCGCCGCCGTGCCCGGTCGGGATCAGCGCCCACTCGCCTTTCTCGTCGAACTTGCCGACCACGCGCGGCCGCACGTCCTCGCGCCAGTTGTAAAGCTCTTCCTTGATCTGGTATTCGAGGAACTGGCGCTTTTCCTCGACCACCAGGATTTCATCCAGACCCTCGGCGAAGTGCCGCACCCCTTCGGCTTCGAGCGGCCAGACCATGCCGACCTTGTACAGCCGCAGCCCGATCTCGCCGGCAAGCGCCTCGTCGATGCCCAGGTCGTCGAGCGCCTGGCGCACGTCGGGGTAGGACTTGCCGGCGGTGATGATGCCCAGCCGCGGGTTGGGCGAGTCGATGACGATGCGATTGAGCCGGTTGGCGCGGCAGTAGGCCAGCGCCGCATACAGCTTGTGGTGGAGCAGGCGGGTTTCCTGCTGCAGCGGCGGATCGGGCCAGCGGATGTTCAGCCCGCCGGCCGGCAGCGCGAAATCCTCCGGAATGACGATGCGCACGCGCTGCGGATCGCAGTCGACCGAGGCGGTGGTTTCCACCGTGTCGGCCACCGCCTTGAAGGCCACCCAGCAGCCCGAGTAGCGCGACATGCTCCAGCCGTGAATGCCCAGGTCGAGATACTCCTGCACCGAAGACGGGGCCAGCAAGGGCATCAGCACCGCCTTGAAAATGTGGTCCGTCTGGTGCGGCAGGGTGGATGACTTGGCGGCATGATCGTCGCCGGCGACCACCAGTACGCCGCCGTGGCGCGAGGTGCCGGCGGCATTGGCATGGCGGAACACGTCACCGCAGCGATCGACGCCCGGACCCTTGCCGTACCACATGGCGAACACGCCCTGGTGGCGTGCACCGGGGAACAGATCGAGCTGCTGGCTGCCCCACACCGCGGTGGCGGCGAGATCCTCGTTCACGCCGGGCTGGAAGACGATGCCGTGCGACTTGAGGTGGTCTCGCGCCTTCCACAGAGTTTGGTCGAGCCCGCCGAGCGGCGATCCGCGATAGCCGGAAACGAAGCCGGCGGTATCGAGACCGGCCGCGACATCGCGCTCGCGCTGCAGCAACAGCAGACGCACCAGCGCCTGGAAGCCAGTCAGCAGCACGCGCCCCGCAGGCCGGGCGTAGCGATCGTCGAGCGACTGCAGCGTCGGAGGGCTGGCAAGCGGATCGCTGGGTACGCTCATCGAGGGGCTCCTGCTTCGTTGCGCCGACTTGGCAACTGCGTCGGAAACATCCGCCCGGGTTGCATGCGGCCGGCGCGATGCGGTCAAACCACAAGGCCTGCGCTGCTTGGACCATAGCACCGGGAAAGGGTTTTTGCGATGTTGACGGCAGGCCAGGATCCGCACCGGCAGGCGCATCCGACCATGCCATGCCATGCCTGCGAGCCAATAACCATGCGCCTTTCCGGCCATGTTGCCCGGAGAAGTCCAGTCCATGCGGGTTCCAGGTCGGTGCCTGGTCAGGCCGCGCAGGCGGTGTCGCTGGTGGATCCGCCGGGCGGCTGGAAGGGCGACTTTGGGAGCGGCGGAAAAACGAGAAGCCGCATCGCGCGGCTTCTCCAGGTGCGGCGGATGCGGCGGTTGGTCAGAGCCAGAGCATCATGCCCATCTCGAACGGGTGGGTCAGCATGGCATGGCCCGGATAGACGCGGAAACGGTAGTCGATTTTGCCGCACAATTCGGGTTGCAGTTCAAGCGCATAAAGATGCTCGCCCGATTCGAGCCGCTTCATCCAGCGCAGTTCAAACTGCTTGGCATCGCCCGGCCGGTCCCGGCTCGACGGGCGGCCGAATACGAGTTCGACCTTGACATCCGAGGGCTCCAGGGCGTCGAGTTCGACGGCCAGTTCGAAGCGAACCGAATCGCCGAATGCAATCCGCGCCGGCTGGCTGTCCAGCCGGCGAATCCGCACCCGGCTCCAGTGGTTGCGGATCTTCGACTTCCACGCAGCCACCTCGCGCGCCGGCGCAAAGTTGTCGACGGCGTAGCGATGCCATTGGCGAGCCGCGGGGCGGTAGAATTTCTCGACATATTCGCCGACCATGCGCTCGGTGTTGAAGCGCGGCAGCAGGGTGGCGATAGAACGCTTGGCCATGGCCACCCACTCCGGTGAAAATCCCAGCGGCCCGGTCTTGTAGAACAGCGGCACCACGGAATCCTGGAGGATTTCGTAGAGGGTGCGCACCTCTTCGCGGTCGCGCCGCGCGGAGTCGGCGGTATCGGCGACCGGCTTGATGCCCCAGCCGTTGCTGCCGTCGTAGCCTTCGCCCCACCAGCCGTCGAGCACCGACAGGTTGATGACGCCATTGAGCGCGGCCTTCATGCCGGAGGTGCCGGATGCCTCGAGCGGATAGATCGGATTGTTGAGCCAGACATCGACGCCCGACACCAGACGGCGCGCCAGGCGCAGGTCGTAGCCTTCGACGAGGATGACCTTGCCCTCGAAGTCGGGCATGCGCGAGACTGCCGCGACGCGCCGGATCATGTCCTGCCCCGGACCGTCGGCCGGATGAGCCTTGCCAGCAAACAGGAACAGCACCTGACGCTGCTCGTCGCAGACCAGTTCGCGCAGCCAGTCGAGGTTCTCGAACAGCAAGTGGGCGCGCTTGTACGTGGCGAAGCGGCGCGCGAAACCGATGGTCAGCGTTTGCGGATTGTCCGGGTTGGCCAGCCGCAGCACGCGTTCCATGTGCGCTTCGGAACCGTGGTTGCGCGCATGCTGTTCGCAAATGCGGTCGCGCAGTTGGCGGAAAAGCTGCGACTTGAGCGCCTGGCGCACCGCCCAGAACTGCTGGTCGGGTATGGCGTGGATGCCTTCCCAGCACTCAGGATCGGTCAGCCGCTGCTCCCAGCCGTAGCCGAGATGGCGGTCGAACAATTCATACCATTCGGGCGCGAGAAAAGTCGGCACATGGACGCCGTTGGTGACATGGCCGATCGGATTCTCGGTCGAATCGATCTGCGGCCACATGTTGGCGAGCACGCGGGCCGAGACTTCGCCGTGAATCGCCGAGACGCCGTTGTGGAAGCGCGAGCCGCGCACCGCGAGCGCCGACATGTTGAACTCGGGGCTCTCCGAGGTGTGGCCGAGGCCGATCAATTGCTCCGAGGTGATGCCAAGTTGCGGCAGCCAGCCGGCGAAGTAGTGCCGCACCATGTCGTCGCCGAAATGGTCGTGACCGGCCGGCACCGGCGTATGTGTAGTGAATACGGTGTTGGCCGCCGCGGCCTCCAGGGCGCCGCTGAAGTCGAGGCCCGTTTCGATCAGCATGCGCACGCGTTCGAGCACAAGAAAAGCGGCGTGGCCTTCGTTGATGTGCCAGACGGTCGGCTTGACTTCGAGTGCAGCCAGCGCCCGCACGCCGCCGACGCCGAGCAGGATTTCCTGTTCGATGCGCGTCGTCCGGTCGCCGCCGTACAGGCGGTGCGCGATGTCGCGATCTTCGGGGCTGTTTTCGGGCAGGTAGGTGTCGAGCAGGAACAGGCGCACATGGCCGACCCGGGCCTGCCACACCTTGAGCGTGACCTGGCGTGCCCCCAGCGGCACCGTGACACGCAGTTCCGTGCCGTCCTTGCGCACCAGCGGGGATATCGGCAGGTCGTCGAAATCGGAGGTGGTGTAGAGCGCGTGCTGGTTGCCCTCGTTGTCGATCGTCTGGTTGAAATAGCCCTGGCGGTACAGCAGCCCGACACCGACGAAGTTCAAGCCGAGATCGCTGGCCGTCTTGCAGTGGTCGCCGGCCAGAATGCCCAGGCCGCCCGAATAAATCGGCAGGCTTTCATGAAATCCGAATTCGAAGCAGAAGTAGGCGACCAGATCGCCCTCGCCGAAGTCGGTGGTCTCCTTCAGCCGCGACGACTGCGCATGGTAAGTGTCGTACGCCGACAGCACACGGTTGTAGGCATTGAGGAAGACGCGATCCTCCGCCGCTTCGTTGAGCCGCCACTGCGAGACTCGCTTGAGGAAGGCTTTCGGGCTGTGTCCCGCGCGCTTCCACAGCGACGGATGCAGGCGCGCGAACAGGGTGCGCGTTGGCCTGTCCCAGCTATACCAGAGGTTGTTGGCCAGTTCCTGCAGACGTCGCAGGCGCAACGGGATCTGCGGATTGACTTCGAGAGAAAAGGGCGTACCGGGCATTGTTTGCTGCTCCGTTGTTGGTCAGGCGAGAACCGGCCTGGGGTATTGGTAGTCAAAGTGAATTGTACGTTGCGCCGAGCGGGACGCGCGCCCTGCCCGCGAAGCATCGTATCGGGCGCCTGCGGAGCGGCTGCCCCGCATGGGCGCCATTGCGTGAAACAAGACTATCTCCGGGAGTGTTGCTTCTTTTTTGGGTCCGGTTATCCGCTGTGTACGCCAAGTCGAATCTCGCAGCCACTGCGAGACGCACCGACGCTCCAGCGAATCCGTAACTCTACACCTTGCATTATTTTCTCGAAACCCGCCTCGGACAGCGATACCGTGTGGTAAGGGGCTGCCTCGATGGCGACCGGCACCGAAGTGTCGATACGCAACGATCCGCGCAACCAGCGGTCGTCGACGACGAGTCGCCTGGTCGCGGCCAGGGTTAGTGGCTGACCGAGTCCGCAGGGAATGCTGCCGTCTTCGAGAATGTATCGGCCCGAATACCCGTCGCAACTGGGCAGCGCGAGGTTCAGGGTCGTCCGCATCAGGCCGACCTCGCCCGCGCAATCGTAGCGAACCGACAGCACGCTGTCGGCGATCCGGAGCGATTTCTCGCAGGTAAAACTACCGACCGTGGTCGAAAAGCAGAGGCTATCTGCGCCGTCGCCGGCGCGCGCTAGGTATTCGTCGAGCACAACGTCGGCGCTGCCGTCTGCCCGCCAAGTGTCGACAAACGCGCTGCGCGGCCGACTGTCGATCTCCAGGTCGGCCGGCGAAATCGGGTGCTTGGCTTCCATCCGCTCGTGCGGCGAGCGGATGCCTTTGCCATGCTTGCGCGGCGGCTCCGGATCGCTGACGCGCAAGTGATAATGCTCGCGGATGCGCCGCAGCGTGTCTCCGAAATTCTGCAACAGCGGATAGCTCGATATTTCATGCGGCGAGGCGTTGCCGTCGAGGCGGATCGCGATCTGCAGGGACTGCGAATGGAGAATGAGTTCATCGCATCCGTCGAGGTCCAGATCGACCCGCTGCAGAGAAGGACGCGGCGCCAGCCGGTCGAGTCCCGCTTCGACTGCCAGCAGGTTGTGCCACACCGCGCGGCGCAGGTGAGGCAGGTAGATGCCGCCGAACAGGCCGTGCCAGTAGGCGTCGTTGGCCTGTGCGCGATGCAGATGTTCGGTCAGTTCGGCCGGTGCGGCGGGCTGATGCGCCAGCCGCTCTGACACGGAGAGCATGCGTTTGTGCAGCCAGTTCGATTCGGGATAGCGGCTGAAAAAATTGCGCCAGATTCCACCGCGGGCGAACGGCTTGATCTGATCGAGCCGCCCGGCCCGCTTCTCCCGCGTCAGCAGCGACGCGTAGGTGGCCGCCGCCGGAGCAGGCAGCGACCATTCGTTCATCTCGCTGTAGGAGGTGGTCGGCAGATAGACCACGCCGCGTGTTGCCGTGCGCGCATGAAAATCGGCGTAGGTCGAGGTGCGAATTCTGGGCGAGGCGAGCACGCCGCGGATGAATTCTTCCAGCCAGCCGCCGGCGTAGACCCAGTCGAAGGTCTCGGGCCAGATGCCAAACTTCTCGATATCGTCGAAATAGACTGCGCCCTGCTGGCCGGTGTCGGCCAAGCCCTCGATATGGCCGACGACATCCGGCGCCGGATCAAACGGAATCCGGTAGCGCAGGGCCTCCGAAATCGGGAACAGATCGAGCCGGCGACCGTCCTCTTCGGTACTGAAGTAGCCGTCGAGCGCGTCTCTGGCAAGGCCGGTACACAGAAAGTGATAGTCGTCCACCGCGACATAGCGGATGCCGCAATCGGCCAGGCTGGGCACGACCGTCGATTCCCAGACCCGCTCGGTGAGCCAGGCGCCTTTGGGCGCACGAGTGAAGTGATCATTCAGCTTGCGCGACAAGACGTCGATCTGTTGCTTGCGGTCGCGTTCGGCAATCGCGGCGAGCACCGGTTCGCTATCGCCCGAGCCGAACATTTCGACCTGCCCGCGGGCGACCATGTCCTGCAACAACGCCATGTCTGCGGGATAGCGTTCGAGCAGCCAGCCCAGCAGCCAACCGGAGAAATGCGCGCTGAAGCGAAAAGACGGAAAGCGATGCAGGGTCCGCAGGAAAGGCCGGTAGCAGCGTTCGTGCGCTTCGATGATGACGTCATCAAAGTTGCCGACCGGCTGATGGGCGTGGACGCCGAGCAACAGATCCACACGGGGCGATGCGTCCACTTTCCGCATGCATTCAGTCCGGCCGGCGCAGCAAGCGGCCTCGTCGCGGATTTGTGGCGGTTGCTGGCGCCCCCGTTGCGGCCGGGGCCGGCAGCACCGCCGACGGTGTAACGAAACCCGCCGCCTGGCGCGTGCGCCGCGCCAGGAGCAGATCGACCGCGTTCACCATCCGTCTCAGGTCAGGACGTGCAAGGCTTGTCCGAGCATCGCAGCGGTGACCAGCGTGACGCCGCGATTGGTGACCCGGAAGCGCTTGCGGTCGGTCTCCGGATCGACGCCGATCTTCAAGCCTTCCGGAATGGTGACGCCCTTATCCACCACGCAACGCTTGAGCACTGCGTGGCGTCCGATCTCCACTTCGGGCAGGACCACCGAATCCTCGATCAGGGAATAGCTGTTGGTGCGCACGTTGGAGAACAGCAGCGAACGGCGCACCATCGCGCCGCTGATGACATTGCCGCCGGAAACCAGGGAATCGACGGCCATGCCGCGGCGATCTTCGTCATTGAACACGAACTTGGCCGGCGGCAATTGCTCCTGGTAGGTCCAGATCGGCCATGCGCTGTCGTACATGTTCAGTTCGGGCGTCACCTTGGTGAGTTCCATGTTCGCTTCCCAGTAGGCATCGATGGTTCCCACATCGCGCCAGTAGTGCTTGCCGTCCGTCGGCGCGCCGACGCAACTATCCGAGAAACGATGGGCAAACACGCGGTTGCGCGGTACCGAGTAGGGAATGATGTCCTTGCCGAAGTCGCGGCTGGAGTCATGCTGCTGGGCGTCGCGAATCAGGTGCTCGAACAGGAAATCGGCATTGAAGACATAGATGCCCATGCTGGCCAGCGCCATCGACGGATTGCCCGGGATCGGTTCGGGCTTCTCCGGCTTCTCGGCGAACTTACGGATGCGTCCGTCATCGTCGACGCTCATCACGCCGAACTGGTTGGCGTCGGCCAGTGGCACCTCGATGCAGGCGACGGTGAGATCGGCTTTGCTTCTGGCGTGAAAGGCCAGCATGCGTCCGTAATCCATCTTGTAGATGTGGTCGCCGGACAGAATGAGAACGAATTCCGGTTTGCTGCTGCGAATAATGTTGAGATTCTGATACACCGCATCTGCCGTGCCTTGGTACCATGAGTCCTCGCTGACCTGCTGTGCGGCGGGAACAATGTCGATGAAATCGTCGAACCGGCCGTCGAGAAAGCTCCAGCCGCGTTGCAGATGGCGGATCAGGCTGTGCGCCTTGTACTGTGTTGCCACCGCCACACGGCGCACACCGGAGTTGACGCAATTGGAGAGCGTGAAATCGATGATGCGGAATTTGCCGCCGAAGGGCACCGCGGGTTTGGCGCGCCAGTCGGTGAGTTCGTGCAGCCGACTGCCGCGTCCGCCGGCTAGCAGGATGGCGAACGTCGATTTGGTCAGGGCACTGACAAAGCGCGGATCGGCATCTTCGCGCTGGCTGCAGTAATCGATATGGGGACAAGAATCGCTCATGGCATCGTTCCTCCGCAATGGTGCAAATTTGATGGCACACCTACACAACAAGGATTGTTACTGAAATGGATAGATCGCGCTTGACGCGTTTGGCCGAGGGTCGTGATCACGATCCGTTCGCGATTCTGGGCAGGCATCGCAGCGACAGCGGCGGCACGCTCGTCCGCACCTGGCAGCCGGGAGCCGAAAATGTACTGATCGAAACCGCCGCCGGATTCGCGCCGATGCGGCGCGTGCATCCGGCTGGCGTATTCGAATGGAATTGTGGCGACGCTCCCGAACGCTGGCGCCTGCGTCTGAGTGCAGGCGACACGAGTTGGGAACTGCAGGACTGCTGGGCCTTTCCGCCGCAGGGGGACGAACAGGCGCTGTACCTGTTTTCCGAAGGACGCAATCATGCCGCCTGGAAGCTGCTCGGCGCCCTGCCGGTTTACCGCGATGGCCACGCCGGCGTGTGTTTTCGCGTCTGGGCACCCAATGCGCAGCGCGTCTCGGTGGTCGGTGACTTCAATCGATGGGATGGTCTGGCGAATCCGATGGCCAGTCTCGGCGCCAGTGGCGTGTGGGAACTGTTTATTCCAGCGCTGCCCGCCGGTTCGCTCTACCGGTTCGAAATCCGCAATCGCCAGAGCGGCGATGTGTTCGTCAAGATCGATCCTTACGGCAGGGAATTCGAGTTGCGACCATCCACGGCGGCGCGGGTTTGCGCGGTCAGCGAATACCGGTGGCGCGATGCGAGTTGGCTCGAGTCCCGCGCCCGGCTCGACTGGCAGCACGCGCCGATGTCGGTCTACGAACTTCACGCAGGATCGTGGCGGCGCCATGCCGACGGCAGCAGCTACAACTGGCGCGAACTTGCCGAGGCGCTGGCGGCCTACGTGCTCGATGCCGGTTACACCCATTTGGAACTGATGCCGATCACCGAGCACCCGCTCGACGAGTCCTGGGGTTACCAGACCACCGGCTACTTCGCGCCGACCTCCCGCCTCGGCACGCCCGATGATTTCCGCGCCTTCGTCGACGCGCTGCACGCTGCGGGCATCGGTGTGATTCTGGACTGGGTGCCCGGCCACTTCCCGCAGGATGCCTGGGCGCTCGCCCATTACGACGGTTCCGCCCTCTACGAGCATGAAGATCCGCAACAGAGCCTGCATCCCGACTGGGGAACCCACATCTTCAACTACGGCAGGTGCGAGGTGCGCAGCTTCCTGCTCTCGTCGGCGCACTACTGGCTGTCGGAATTCCATATCGACGGACTGCGCGTCGATGCGGTGGCTTCGATGCTCTATCTCGATTATTCGCGCAAGCAGGGCGAGTGGACGCCCAATCGCCACGGCGGGCGCGAGAATCTCGATGCGATCGACTTCCTGCGCGAGCTGAACGTGATGGTGCACGCGGAATTCCCCGGCGCGCTGACGGCGGCGGAGGAATCGACCGCCTGGCCGATGGTGTCGCGGCCGACCTACGTTGGCGGACTCGGATTCTCGGTCAAGTGGAACATGGGCTGGATGAACGACACGCTGTCCTATTTCGGGCGCGATCCGGTGTATCGGCGCTATCACCATGCGCTGCTGACCTTCGGCCAGGTCTATGCCTACAGCGAGAATTTCGTCCTGCCGCTCTCCCACGACGAAGTCGTGCACGGCAAGCGCGCGCTGCTCGGCAAGATGCCCGGGGACAAGTGGCTGCGATGCGCCAACCTGCGCCTGTTGCTCGCCTACCAGACGATGCTGCCGGGCAAGAAGCTCGGCTTCATGGGCAGCGAGTTCGGGCAGGAGCGTGAATGGAGCGAGCACCGCGAACTCGACTGGGGGCTGCTGGACGATCCGGCGCATCGCGGGATTGCGAATCTGACGCGCGATCTCAACCGGATCTATCGCGATCGCGCCGAACTGCACGAACTCGATTTTCAGCCTGAAGGCTTCCAGTGGATCGACTGCCATGACGCCGATCATTCGGTGATCGCTTTTCTTCGCCGTTCACGCGATGGCAGGGTTGCCATCGTTGTACTCAACTTTACGCCAGTCCCGCAATTCGGGTACCGCATCGGCACGCCCGCTCCGGGCAACTGGCGAGAGGCGATCAATACCGACTCGGCCCACTACGGCGGCAGCAATCTCGGCAATGCCGGCCGGCTCACTGCCAGCGAACTGGCATGGCTTCCTTGGCCAGCCAGTATCGAATTGACGCTGCCACCGCTGGGCGCGCTGCTCCTGCTGCCGGATCAGTGACGCGTGGCCGCAAGCATCCTGTCGATTTCCATCTCCGCTTCGCGCCAGTCCTCTTCCGCCGAGCCGCCGGAAAATCCGCGGCGCTCGGCGATGAAATAAGCCGCCTGGGCGATCCACTGGGCGCGCAGTTCTTCGGGCAACGCCGTCCTGGCTTCGGCCGCAGGTGCTGGCGTTGCGGGTTCGGCCGGAGGCGGAACCGGCTTGGTCTTGATTGCCGCCGGGGTGGCGACCGCCGGTGACGCTTCCTTGGGTGCCCTGGCCTTCGGCGCAGCCTTGGGCGTGTCCGACGTCTCGGCCTTAGTGGTCTTGCTGCTCGTCGCCGACTTGGCGCTCGACGGGGTAGCCGCTACGGCTGGCTTGCTGGTCTTGCTCTTAGTTGCCGACGTGGTTGTCGGCGGCGTTTCCTTGGTGGCGGACTTGGTCGTCCTGCCCTTGGGAGCCGGCTTCGGTGCTGCAGGCGGTTCCTGGGAACGCGTTGCCATAGTGTGTCTCCTTGACGGGAACGAGGGGTGCGCGTCACCCCTTCGGTTGAGAATTGCCGTGCATTCTCGCACGGCCTGATGTCGAAAGCTTGACGATTGTCAATTTTCTGCCATGCCGCGCCCGGCCGCGACTTGCAGACTGCCGAGCAGGCCGAGTCTGGGCTCCATCACCACCTGTGCCGGATAGTTGGCGACCAGCCCGCTGTGCACGCCCTTGTCGAGGAAGGCATCGACGAAGGCCGGCCGGCGCAGTGCCGCGAGAATCTTCGGCGCGATGCCGCCCGCAAGGAAGACGCCTCCCCGCGCATTGAACAGCAGCGCCAGATCACCGGCAAAGGCGCCGTACACAGCGCAGAACAGCCGCAGCGCGTGGCCGGCTGCCGATTCGGGGTCGTCCAGTGCGCAGTTGCCGATCGCGGCTGCTGCATCGACGCCGCTGGCGGACACATCGATTTCCGCCGTCGCGCCGCTTGATTGCTCACAAACGAATCGATACAGATCGACCAGCCCACGGCCGCAGAGTATTCGCTCCGCGGTGACCCGTGGGTTGCGCGCGGCCAGCCACGCGTGCAGACGCATCTGTTCCGCATCGGCCGGGCCGAAGCCCATGTGGCCGCCTTCGCCGGAAACGATCTTCCAACGCTCGCCGACGCAGGTCAGGGCGGCGACGCCCAGCCCGGTACCTGCGCCTAGCACCACGCGCGTTCCCCGCGGTTCGGCGTTTGCCGCGTGAAGAACCTGCGTCGGGATGGCGGCCGGATCGAGCAGCCCGGCGGCAATGGTGGCGAAATCGTTGAGCAGATGCAGCGGCGCGCCGAGCCGCTTGCCAAGTTCGGTCGCATCGAGTTGCCACGGCAGGTGGGTGACCTTGGCCCGCCCCGAATGCACCGGCCCGGCCAGGCCGATGCAGCCCGCGGCGATGGCTTCTGTGCAGCCGCTGTGGCGCGCTTCGCTCTGGAACCTGTCGAGGACGCTGTCGAAGGTCGGATGTTCGCGGCTGGCATACGAACGCTCGAGCACGATCTGTAACCGCCCGTCCGGCCCCGGCTTAGCCAGGGCCAGCAGGGTCTTGGTGCCGCCGATGTCGCCGCCGAGTAGCATGTCGTGGGTCCGTATCCGGGTGTCGATTGCGCGGATAATGCCTAAAAGCCGTCACCTTGACCAGCACACGCGATGCTCGCAGGTATCCCGAAACTCGAATCCGGCGAACGGCTGCCCGATTATGCCGGCGCCGGCGTGGTCAATCTCATGCAGTCGATCGCCTTGGCATGCGGCGCCGCCGGCCCCGCTTATCCGCCGCTGGGTCTGGCCCTGCCGCGCGCGCTCGGCGAGTCGCGCAACCTGGTGTTGCTGGTGATCGACGGCATGGGCGAAGCCTTGCTGCAGGCGGCCGGGCAGGGCACGCAGTTGCTTGCGCACCGCGCGGGTACGCTGACCTCGGTGTTTCCGTCCACCACTGCCACAGCCGTCACCACCTTGCTCACCGGCCTCGCGCCGGCGCAACACGGGCTCACCGGATGGCACATGTACTTCGCCGAAGCGGGCAGCGTGCTGGCGGTGCTGCCGCAGACGCGGCGGGTGGCGCGGCCTGTCGACCGTGAATGGCCGGCGTTGCCGCCGCCGCAGGCCTTGTTCGATCGGCGGGGACTGTTCGCTTCGCTGGGCCGCCGCTCGCATGTGGTGTCGCCGGCCGCCATTGCCGATTCCGCCTTCAACCGCTTCCACACCGACGGGGCGATCGCCCATGCATATGCCGGGCGCGATTCGTTGTTCGATTGCATCGCCGACGTCGCGCGGCAAGGCGCCGAGCGGCAATACGTCTATGCCTATTACGACGGGCTCGATTCCCTGTCGCATCGGGTCGGCGCCTACGGCGAGGCAGCGGCCGCCGAGTTGCGCGAACTCGACGCCGGATTTGTCCGCCTGCTCGCGCTGCTCGAAGGCAGCGACACGACGCTGCTGGTTACCGCCGACCACGGATTCATAGATTCGCCCGAAACGCGTGGCATCGATCTGGCGCGACACCCGAAACTGGAAGCCATGCTGACGCAGCCGCTATGCGGCGAACCGCGCCTCGCCTATTGCCATGTGGCGGCCGAGCGCCACGGCGCCTTCGAGGCTTACGTCGCCCGCAAGTTAGGCCGCGTCGCGCGCTGCGTGCGCAGCGAGGCGCTGATCGGCGCCGGCTGGTTCGGCCCCGGCACGCCGAACCCGCGGCTTGCCCGGCGCATCGGCTCCCATACGCTTGTCATGCGGGAGAACTGGACGATGCGCGACTGGCTGCCGGGCGAACGCCGCTACCGGCAGATCGGCGTGCACGGCGGCATTTCGGTGCGCGAGATGCAGGTGCCGCTGATCTTCGCCCATTGCTGAGGGCCGCTGCGCGGGGCGCGAAAACGTGCAATGCTAGAATCCTTGCGCTGACCGCGCGCGGATGGTGAAACCGGTAGACACAAGGGGACTTAAAATCCCTCTCCCGCAAGGGAATGCGGGTTCGAGTCCCGCTCCGCGCACCAGCCCGGCCTGCGCGGTTCAAGGTTCGAATCTGGTCGTCACGCGCGTGGCTGCGGCTTTTTCAACGCCGCCATCGCGCCGATGGCGTCGGATTCGAACAACTCCCGCAACTGTTCGGCCGCTTCCTTGGCCGACTGCATCAACTGCGCTTCGTCGTGGTGGATGGCGTACTGGGTGTCGAGTTGTTCCTCGTCGTGCTGGCGGAACAGCGCCACCGCGCGTCCGGCGGCGGCCACGCCGAATCCCAGCCGCAGCAGCGCCTGGTGCGCCATGTCGAGGCTGGTGCGGAAGGTTTCGCGGTAGATCACGCCGACACCGAGATCGCGCAGCCGATGCACATGCACGCGGTTGCGGGCGCGCGCGACGATCGGCAGGTCGGGGAAGTGCCGGCGCACCACGGCAGCGGTCTTGACCGAGGCCTCGACATCGTCGATCGCCAGCACAAACAGGCGGGCTTCGCCGGCCTTGGCCGCCTGCAGCAGTTCGAGCCGCGACGCGTCGCCGTAGAACACCTTGTTGCTGCCGTAGCGGCGCACGAAATCCACTTGCTGGTAGCTTGCTTCCAGGGCAGTGAACGGCAGATCGCACATGCGCAGCACGCGCGAGACGATCTGGCCCATTCGCCCGAAGCCGGCAATGATGACCGGGTTGGCCGGGCTGTCGATGGTGTCGAACTCGGGCGTCGCATGGCGCGCGCTCCAGCGTGCCAGCCAACGCCCGTGCAGTTCGATCAGCGGCGGCGACAGCAGCATCGACAGCGTGACCACCAGCACCAGCAGTTGCGCCGTTTGCGGCGCCAGCACCGCAGGCGAGGCGGCCGAAAACAGCACGAAGGCGAATTCGCCACCTTGCGCCAGGGCGACGGCCAGCCGTTGCGCCGGATCGAATTCGGCGCGCGCGACGCGCGAGATCAGCAACACCGCAAGGTACTTCAATGTCATCAGACCGAGCGCAAGACCGGCGACCAGCAGCGGCCGCGCCCACAGCAGGTCGAGGTTCGCGCTCATGCCGACCGCGATGAAGAACAGGCCGAGCAGCAAGCCCTTGAAGGGTTCGATATCTGCCTCGAGTTCATGGCGGAATTCCGAATCCGCAAGCAGCACGCCGGCCAGAAAGGCGCCCAGCGACATCGACAGGCCGATCGATTCCATCGCCAGCGCAGCACCGATCACCAGCAGCAGCGCGGCGGCGGTGAACATCTCGCGTCCGCCATGGCGCGCAATGAACTTGAGCGCCGGCCGCACCACCAGCCGGCTGCCCGTGACCACCGTGGCGATCGCCAACAGGCCCTTGATGGCCGGCACCCAGCCGAGGCTTCCGCCGTCCGCCGGCGCCTCGGCGAGCAGCGGCAGCAGCGCCAGCAGCGGTATGACGGCCAAATCCTGGAACAACAGCACCGCGAAGGCGTCGCGGCCGTGGCGCGCCCCGAGTTGTCGTCGCTCGGCCAGGGCGGCGAGCACCAGCGCGGTCGACGACATGGCCAGGGCAAGTCCGGCGACCAGCGCGGCGCGCCACGACAGGCCGAGGCCGAGGCCGACCGCAGCGAGGATCGCGGCGCTCAGCGCCACCTGCGCGCCGCCGAGTCCGAACACCGGGCGACGAAGCAGCCACAGGCGGCTCGGCTGCAGTTCCAGCCCGACCAGGAACAGCAGCAGTACGACGCCGAACTCGGCGAACTGCAGCGTCGCTTGAACCTCGCCGATCAGCGCGAAGCCCCACGGGCCGATCAGCATGCCGGCGCACAGGTAACCGAGCACGGCGCCCAGTCCGAGGCGCCTGAACAGCGGAACCAGGAGCACCGAAGCGACGAGAAATAGGGCGGCTTGTTCGAGACTATGCAAGTTGTATCTCCGGGGGCGTTGCTGGCCGAAGGCGGCGCGATGGATCGGCGACCTGTCCTGCGTGCAGTATCGGTCGCCGCCAGACGCGATGGTAGTCCGGATGAAGCGTCGAATGCCCGCTGCGGCCGGATTCACGGCGGCCACCCCGGAGATCCGCATGGATAGGCGGTCCTGGCAATGCCTGCCGGAAGAGAGCCAGTGCATGCGGTTCTCCGGGCAGGCAGCCCGCACCGCCGACGCGCGCGGGCAGGCCGGCAATCCGCCACAGGCATGCCCCGGGACGGCAGGCGCAGTGCCGCTGCGCACGGGTCGACCCCAGGCGTCGACGCGCGATAGACTATCGGCTTCATGACCGGCCGCATCGGCACAGATCGGGGACAAGATGAAAGCCAGCTCAAGCCGCCCGCAAGCGGTCCCGTTGATTGCACGGGACCAACACGCATTCGACCTCGCGCAAGCCAGGCGCCGTCGGCACGCCCCGGGGGCCGCTGTGTCCGCGGCCAGGGCTGGCTCGATCGCGTTGCTGGTGGCCATGTGCGTTTCGGCATGCACCGGGGCGCCGCCCAGCGGCCCTTATGCGCGGACCGTGCTCGACCGGCCGCTGCCGGCGAACGAGGCACAACAGCGCCAGGAGTGCGAGTGGATTCGCACCGAAATGGGCTGGCAGCACGAAGTCGCCGCGCAGCGGGCGATCTTCGCCGACGGCCGCGACGCGGTGTTGAACCGCGTCACCTACGAACGCAACGTGATGGTGCTCGAAGCGCGCGCCAAGGCGGCACGCTGCAACGAGTAGGCGAGCCCAACGTAGCGCCGGCGCGGCGGCCGCTCAGCGATCCGCCGCGTCGCCGTCCGACTCGAAAGCGTAGGCGTTCATCGCCAGCATGCCATGGGTCACGCTGGCGTGCAGCCGGCGGCCGCGCGAGGTCGCCCCGCCGGCACCGAAACCGACGAACAGCGGCATCAGGTGATCTGCGGCCGGATGCGCGCGGCGAGCGTTGGGCGCCGCGTTCTGCCAGTCTGCCAGCGCCCGCGCGTCACCCCGGCCGAGGGTGGCGTCCATCCACTCGGCGAACGGCGCGACGTAGGGCAGTGCCGGGGCGCTCGCACCGGAGCCAGTGAAATCGCGCAGGTTGTGAGTGAGTCCGCCGGAAGTCAGGATTAGCACGCCACGACTTCGCAGCGGCGCAATGGCGCGGCCGATCCCGATATGACGCGCGGCATCCAGCGATGCCTCCAGCGACAGCGGCACTACCGGAATGCGCGCATCCGGATACATCAGCCGCAGCGGAACCCATGCGCCGTGGTCGAGCGCCGGGTCGCCGGATAGCTGATGGTCGATGCCCGCCGCGGCCAGTGCGCAAGCGATGTCGGCGGCGAGTGCCGCATCGCCCGGCGGCGTGTACTCGAGTTGATAAAGCTCGCGCGGGAAGCCGCCGAAGTCGTGCAGCGTCTCCAGTTGCGCGGCGGTGCGCACGGTGGGCTTGCGGCCGATGTCGTGCGCCGAGACGACGATGATTGCCTGCGGCGTGCCCAAATCCTTGCCCAGTTGCATGAGGAAGCGGCGCGCCGGCACGTCCTCGATGATCAGGGTCGGCGCACCGTGGGACACGAACAGGCTGGGAAAGCGCTTCACATCGGTTTCCGCGCCTGTTGTCACTGCGCCCCGGCGTGCTCCGCGCCGAGCCACGGGCGCGCCCAGCCGAGGCCCGCCTGGGTGCCGGCGCGCGGTTTGTATTCGCAGCCGATCCAGCCGCGGTATCCGATCCGGTCGAGCCAGTCGAGCAGGAACGGAAAGTTGATCTCGCCCGTACCCGGTTCGTTGCGCCCCGGGTTGTCGGCCAGTTGCACATGGCCGATGCGCGGCAGCGCCCGCTCGATGGTGGCGGCGAGTTCGCCTTCCATCCGCTGCATGTGGTAGATGTCGTATTGCAGAAAGACGTTGTCATGGCCGGCGGCGGCGATCAGATCGAGCGTCTGACCCGAACGGCTGGCGTAGAAACCCGGAATGTCGAAGGTGTTGATCGCCTCGACCATCAGCCGGATGCCGGCGCCGGCCAGCGCGGCCGCGGCGAAGCGCAGGTTTTCGACAAAGGTCTCGCGTACCCGATCAGCATCGGCGCCAGCGGGCACGATGCCGGCCAGACAGTTCAGCCGGGTGCAGCCGAGAGCGCTTGCGTAGTCGATCGCGCGCCCGACGCCATCCTGGAACTCGCCTACGCGGTCCGGGTGGCAGGCGATGCCGCGCTCGCCGGCAGCCCAGTCACCCGGCGGCAGGTTGTGCAGCACCTGCACGAGGCCGTGGTGGGCAAGCTGTTCCGCCAGTTGCTGCTTCGGATAGTCATACGGAAACAGGTATTCGACACCACGAAAGCCCGCCTGCGCCGCCGCCGCGAAGCGCTCGATGAACGGCACCTCGTTGAACAGCATCGTCAGGTTGGCTGCGAGCATCGGCATGTCGGGTTTTGCGGGCGTGCGCTGCGCCGGGCAGGTTCAGCGAAAACGCTTCGGCACCCGGCCGGGTGGCGCGGGCGCGGGTTGTTCGACGGCGACCGCAGGCGCCGGTTTGCCGGGCGCGCGTTTGCCGGCCGCCGGCTTCGCCGCACGGCTGGCCGGTTTGACCGGCGCGGCGCGCGTGTCTGGGCCGCTCGCCTTGCCGCTGAGGATTGCCTCGATGTCGTCGGTGTCGCGTTCGCCGTCCCACGGCTCCATCAGCAGCAACAAGAGCAAATGCTCGAACTCGGGTTCGAAGCGGTCGACGATGCTTTGCGGGTCGGGCACGAAGCGTTTGTCGGTGATCACGCCCATCTGCACCTTGCCGTTGTAAGAGAGGATCGACACGCCGATGCCGATGTCGCCCGACTGGGGAACCCAGAACATCTGCTCGACCAGTTTCTCGCCGGCGAACCAGAGTTGCGTCTTTGGTCCCGGCACGTTGGTCATCACCGCGCTGGCCTTGCGCGCGATCAGGCCGAGAATCTGCGACTGGATGGCCCGCGGGCATACGCCGAGGACGCCCAGCAGGCCCATCGCCAGCGCGGCCTGGTAGGAACCCTTGAGCTTGTGCATGCGCCGGCGTACTTCGAACACCCGGCTGATCGGATGGTCGACGCCCGCCGGCAGCAGCAGCGGCACCAGACCGAACTGGTTGCCGAGCTGGTGTTCCATGCCCGGCGGGCGCAGATTCACCGGCACCATCGCCCGCAGTTCGACGCCGTCCACCTTGTCGCCCTGCGCGGCGAGGTACTCGCGCAGCGCCCCCGCCACGCATGACAGCAGCACATCATTGATCGAGCAGCCGAGCGCCTTGCCGACCGCCTTGATCTCGTACAGCGACATTGGCTCGCTCCACGCCACCCGCTTGACCGTGCCCGGCTTGCCCTTGAAGCGGGTCTTGCTGTCGTTGGGCATCATGGCGATCTCGCCGATGTCGGTGGCGATTGCCCCCGATAGCCGCGCATAGTCGACGGCCTGCCCCGGATGGTTCCACACATCGACCGACTTGCTCAGCAGCGCGCCCGACCATTTCCTGGTTGCCGCCACCGCCGATTCGAGCGGCGCGAGCAGCGGATCCCACAAGTGGCCTTCGCCCGATTTGGCGCGCTGCCTGGCCTTGGGCGGCAGCGTGCCGGGTGGCGGTTCGATGGGCGCATCGGCAACCGGGTCGCTCAGCGAATTCATCACGCCGACCAGCGCTATGCCATCGGCAATGCAATGATGAATCCGCAACACGATCGCCGAGCCGTCGAGGTAGTTGTCCACCAGTTGAAACTGCCACAACGGCTTGTGGCGGTTGAGCGGCTGGCTCACCAGTTCGGCGACCAGCTTCTGCAACTCCGCCTTGCCGCCGTTGCCCGGCAGGGCAGTGCGCATCACATGGCCTTCCAGTTCGAAATCATCGTCTTCTTCCCACCACGCGCCGGTGGCGTCGAAGGCGACGCGCTGGTGGAAACGCGCATAGGGCAGCAACCTGGCGCGCAGCGTCTTGAGCAGGCGCTGGTAATCGACCCGGCCGGCGAACACCATGACGCCGACGATCATCATCAGGTTGTTCGACCGGTCCATGCGCAGCCATGCGGTATCGACGCTGGACATCCGTTCACGTGTGCTCATGGCTCGCTCTTTATCCGGTGAATGACGACAGGCATGATACCGCCAAGGCCGCCGGTGCAGGCTGCTTGCGAGCCGGGCTCGCTTGGGCAATCATTGGCTCACCGCCACAACAGCAGGAGCAGACGATGAGCGATGCGAAGAAGAAGTTCGACAAGGCCGTTGCCGACCTGAAAGCGCTCAAGGACGATCCCGGCAATGCCACGAAGCTCAAGCTCTATGCCTTGTTCAAGCAGGCGTCCGTCGGCGACGTTGAAGGCAAGCGGCCCGGCTTTACCGACATGGTCGGCCGCGCCAAGTACGACGCCTGGGCCGCGCTCAAGGGCACCAGCCCCGAGGTCGCGATGACGCAATACACCGATCTGGTCAATGGATTGCTGAAAGCCTGATCGCCGGCACGGGCCGCTCAGATCTTCGGCCCCGGGCTCTTGCCGAAGTGCTCGTCGAAGTAGGCATGGATTTCTTCTTCGATGCGGCTGCGAAAGGCCAGCATCAGGAACCCGAGACGCACCGAGATCTCCACCTCTTTCTTGTCCACCTCGAGGAATCCGCTGACGCCGGTGCGGCGGAACTCGAGCGTGTTGCCGTCCCAGGCATAGTCGAGGTCGAATTCCTCGTCGAGTTTCGCCGCGATGTCTTCGGCGGCGGCCCGCGCTTTTTTCATTGTCATTCCGTGGGTGCGGCGCACCACGATATCGCCTGGCGTTGTTGTCTCCTGATGGGGCCGTCCATTGTAGGAACGCGCCGCGCGCTTGTCACCGTGCACCGCGCTATTGCGTGCAATGGGCGATCAGGGCGGTGCCGTGTTGCCGCCGGGCGCGGCGCAGGCGGACTCGAGTACGGCAAGCATGGCGGCGTTGAAGGCGACCAGCGTCACCCGCTCCAACTGGTCGAGTTCGGCCAGCGCAAGGCGGCATTCGCGAACCGCGATGCGCGCGGCCTCGTCCCACGGATAGCCGTAGACGCCGCAACTGATCGCCGGAAACGCGACGCTGCGGATGGCGTGTTCGCGCACCAGCGCGAAGACACTGCGGTAGCAGGCGGCAAGCAAGTCCGGCTCGCCGGTCCGGCCGTCCTGCCAGACCGGGCCGACGGTATGGATGACGTGGCGTGCCGGCAGCGCGTAGCCGGGCGTGATGCGCGCCTGGCCGGTCGGGCAGCCGCCGAGGCGGGCGCAGTACGCCAGCAGCTGCGGACCGGCCGCACGGTGGATCGCGCCATCGACGCCGCCGCCGCCGAGCAGGCTCGGGTTTGCCGCGTTGACGATGGCATCGACGCGCAAACGGGTGATGTCGGCCTGCAGGATTTCCGGTGCGCGCTGCATGTCGTCTCCATTGTCCGGGTGCCGTTTCGGCGGATCGGCGGATTCGGGTAAGGGTTTCAGCGCGGAGGCAGGCCGGGCCGGCTGGGTCGCCGGGAATCCCGTGCGGCACGGCCGGCTGCGCGCGCAGCGCACATTCTTGCATGCGTTGCGCGTGGCGTCGCGTGCCGCAGGCGTGGTCTGCCGTTCAGTGAAAATTCCGGCTGTGCGTGACCAGCCTGCCCAGCAGGTGGCTGACATCGACCAGCCGCTTGGCGATCAGGTGCACCACCACGCCTTCGCGCTGCACCTGGCCGTACACGCCCATCAGCCGGCTGCTCAGCAACTCGCGCCGCTGGCGCTCCACCAGATCGGCATGCACGATGACGTTGATCATGCCGGTTTCATCCTCGATGGTGACGAATACCACGCCGCTGGCAGTGCTCGGCCGCTGGCGGCAGGTGACCAGGCCGGCGGCGCGCGCAAGCTTGCGGTGGGGCGCGGTGTTGATTGCCTGTGCGGTCTCGAAGCGCAGGCGCGCCAGATGGCCGCGCAGCAGCGCAAGCGGGTGGCGGCCGAGCGTGAAGCCGAGCGCGCGGTAGTCGGCCACCAGATCCTCGCCTTCGTCAGGCGCGGCGAGTTCGAGCGCGGTTTCCGCGATGCGGCTGGCGCGCAGCAGGTGCGGCGGCGGCTGGCTGCCGGCTGCCTGCCAGATGGCGTGGCGGCGATGTCCGGCCAGCGGCGCAAGGGCGCCTGCCGCGGCTAGCAGGCGCATCTCGTGCGCATTGAGCGCCGCGCGCCGGGCGAGATCCGGCGTGCCGTCGAACGGGCGCTGGGCGCGGGCGGCGACGATGCGCTGCGCGGCGGCCTCGCCGAGTCCGCCGATCATGCGCAGGCCGAGGCGGGCGGCCGGCGGCGTTGCAGGGGGAAGGTCGGGATGGGGATGCGGCGCATCGCCAGCCTCCACCGCCTCCAGCACGCAATCCCATCCGGATACCCTCACATCCGCCGCGAGCACCTCGACCCCGTGCCGCTGCGCGTCCTGGATCAGTTGCGCCGGGGCGTAGAAGCCCATCGGCAGCGAATTGAGCAGACCGCAGAGAAAGGCCGCCGGGTGATGGCGCTTGAGCCAGGCCGAAACATAGACCAGCAGCGCGAAGCTCGCCGCGTGCGATTCGGGAAAGCCGTACTCGCCGAAGCCCAGTATCTGCTGGAAGATCTGCCGCGCGAAAGCCTCGTCGTAGCCGCGTTCGCGCATGCCGTCCACCAGCTTCTGCTCGAAGTGTTCGAGCCCGCCCTTGCGCCGCCAGGCGGCCATCGAGCGGCGCAACCGGTCGGCTTCGCCGGGCGTGAAGCCGGCGGCGACGATCGACAACTGCATCACCTGCTCCTGGAAGATCGGCACGCCGAGCGTGCGTTCGAGCACGCCTTCGACTTCCGGCGAGGGGTAGCGCACCGGCTCGATCTTCTGCCGCCGGCGCAGGTAGGGATGCACCATGCCGCCCTGGATCGGGCCGGGGCGCACGATCGCCACCTCGATCACCAGGTCGTAGTAGCGGCGCGGTGCCAGCCGCGGCAGCATCGCCATCTGGGCGCGCGATTCGACTTGGAACACGCCGACCGAATCGCCGCGGCACAGCATGTCATAGACGGCCGGGTCTTCCGGCGGAATGTCGGACACGGTGAGAGGCTGCACGCTCCCTTTCCCCTGACCGGGGGCGGGATCAGGGGGAGAGGCGAGGGCGCCGCGCCAAACAGTGACGCAGTCGAGCGCCTTGCGGATAGCGGTGAGCATGCCGAGTGCCAGCACGTCGATCTTGAGCAGGCCGAGCGCGTCGAGGTCGTCCTTGTCCCATTCGATTACCGTGCGCTCGGCCATCGCGGCATTCTCGATCGGCACCAGGCGCGAGAGCTTGTCGCGCGCAATGACGAAGCCGCCGGTGTGCTGCGACAGGTGGCGTGGAAAGCCGATCAGCGTGCGCGTGAGTTCGAGCAGCAGCGCCACGCGCGGACTCTCCGGGTTGAAGCCGGCTTCCTGCAGGCGCCCGGGCAGGTGCGCGCCGCGGTCCCACCAGGCGAGGTTGCGGGTGATCTGGTTGAGCCGGTCGAGGTCGAAGCCCAGCGCGCGGCCGATGTCGCGCAGCGCGCTCTTCGGCCGGTAGGTGATCAGCGCCGCGGCGAGCGCGGCGCGCTCGCGGCCGTATTTGGCGTAGATGTACTGGATGACTTCCTCGCGCCGCTCGTGCTCGAAGTCGACATCGATGTCCGGCGGCTCGTTGCGTTCCTTCGAGATGAAGCGCTCGAACAGCATGCTCATGCGCGAAGGATCGACCTCGGTGATGCCCAGGCAATAGCACACCGCCGAGTTGGCCGCCGAACCGCGCCCCTGGCAGAGGATGTCGTGCGCGCGCGCCCAGGCGACGATGTCATGCACGGTGAGGAAGTAGGGCTCGTAGGCGAGTTCGGCAATCAGCGCCAGTTCATGCCCGACCAGGAGGCGCGCCTGGCCGACATCCGCCTCGTGCTGGCCGAGCGGCGGCCGCGTGCGCTGACGCTCGGCTTCGGAACAGGTGTCCTGCGGATCGAGCGGCACGCCGAAACGCCGGCAGAAACCTTCGGCGGTCAGCTTGCGCAGCCAACTGGCCGGTGTTTGGCCGGGCGGCACCAGTTCTTCGGGATATTCGTAGCGCAATTCATCAAGCGAGAACTTGCAGCGTTCGACCACGCGCAGGGTTTCATCCAGCAGTTCGCGCGGGTAGAGCCTGGCCAGCACCGCGCGCGAACGCAGGTGGCGCTCGCCGTTGGGGTAGAGCGCATGGCCGGCCTCGTCCAGCGGCACGCGCAGCCGCGTGGCGGCGAGCACGTCCTGCAGGCGCCGGCGTGCCCGCACATGCATGTGCACGTCCCCACTCGCCAGCGCCGGCAGGCCGGCGGCGCGCGCAACGGCGAGCAGCATCGCCAGCCACGCCGCATCGTCGGCCTCGCGATGCAGTTCCACCGCCAGCCAGGCACGGCCGGGAAAGCGCGCGGCGAGCCAGCAGGCGTCGGCGAGCAGGGCTCCCTCCTCCTTCGAGGGGGAGGGTCGGGGCGGGGGTGCGGCTTTGCAATCGAGATTGCCGTTCGACCGCCCGACCCCCATCCTCGACCCTTCCCCCTGGCAGGGGGAAGGGAGTGCAGGGCGCGACCGGGTCGCGTGCATTCGGCCGGGAATCAGCAGCGCGAGACAATCCTCGACGCCGTGTTCGAGATCGGCGCGCGTCAGGCGGTAGCTGCCCTTGATGGCGCTGCGCCGGCCGAGCGTGATCAGTTCGGAAAGGTTGCCGTAGCCGTTGCGGCTGGTCGCCAGCAGCACGAACTTGAGATCGGGCGTGCCGTCTTGCCCGCGCAGTTGCAGTTCGCAACCGATGAGCAGTGCCAGCCCGGCATCGCGCGCCGCGATGTGCGCCCGCACCACGCCGGCCAGCGAGCACTCGTCGGTGATCGCCAGCGCGGCATAGCCGGCTTGCCGCGCCCGCGCGACCAGTTCCTCCGGGTGCGAGGCACCGCGCAGGAAACTGAAGTTGGACAGGCAGTGCAGTTCGGCGTAGGCGGGGAGCATGGCAGGGTCGCTCGAACCGGAGACTGTACAAACAATCAGTACTCCGGGTCAACGCCGGCCGGATCGGGCGCTGCTCTGGCGACGCAAAACCGGTTGCCAGGCGATCGAATCCGGTGCGCGGCGAAAGTGATCCGGTCCGCGAAAGACGGACGCCACGAGGCAGGGCGATTTGACCTTGTGGAGGCTGCAAATGAAGACGGGATCGGAGCGGAAAACCGCGCCCGGGTTTCGCGCGGCGGCGCTCAGGCAGTTGGTGGACGGTGCTCGCAGTGTGCCGGAGATGTCGCCAGAGACGCTTGCCAACCGGGTAGGGCGTGCACGCAAAGGCCAGGTGCCGGTGAAGCGCGGGCAGGGTCGGTGACAGCCTTGCCAGCGGCGCCGAGCCGGTTGCGGCACGAGCACATCGGCATGGGTCATCGAGCGGCCGTTCGTCGACCGAAAAAGCCCGCATTGCGCGATTTCCTGCGCGAAAAGCCGAATGCCGCTTACCATAGCGCCTGCCGTCCGCCCGCACCGTCGGCCGGGTCGGCCCGCGTGCGGGCAGGCCCGGTCTCGAAAGTGACTCGCTCAGCGGTCGCCATGCCGAGCGTACCGACGATGGGCACCGGCTTTTTTTGTTACCTGCCTGACCGAATTCATCCGTCCGCGGATCGGCTGTACGGCCGGAAGGCTGTTCGAATCCGCGGGCTGCGGGGTAGCCGTGACGCCGAGCCGGACCTGCAGCGCCCGGCCGGCCCGGGGAGAGGGTGGCCGCGGCTGCGCCCTCGATTCCGCCGCCGATTGCTTGATCATTTCCCGGGGAGCCTGATCGCATGTGTCGCCGATATCGTGTCGTATCCGTTTTGTCCGCCGCGTTGCCAGGTTCGGTGTACGCGGGGGAAGGATTTGCGGTTGCCGGAATCCCGTTCGATTTCATTCTTTTCGGGTTGACGCTGCTAGGCGTGGCCGTGCTGCACGGGCGCACGCTGCAGGTGGCCTTGACCGGGCTGCTCGCGGTCACCGGCTACAAGCTGCTGTTTGCCGGCTTCAAGCACGGCGAGGGACTGGAGGGACTGATCGCGCATGGCGGTCACGAGTGGGTGACCCTGGCCAACCTGTTTTGCCTGTTGATGGGCTTTGCGTTGCTGTCGCGACATTTCGAGAAGAGCCGAGTGCCGGTGATCCTGCCCAAGATCCTGCCCGACGACTGGAAGGGCGCGTTCCTCATGCTGGTCATCGTGTTCGTGTTGTCGAGCTTTCTCGACAACATCGCCGCGGCGCTGATCGGCGGCGCGATGGCCCACCAGCTGTTCCGCGCCAAGGTGCATGTGGGCTACCTGGCGGCGATAGTCGGCGCATCGAACGCGGGCGGCGCGGGCAGCGTGGTCGGCGACACGACAACCACGATGATGTGGATCGACGGTGTCAGCCCGGCGGATGTCTTCCATGCCTATGCCGGATCGCTGGTTGCGCTGGTGATCTTCGGCATTCCGGCCTCGATCCAGCAGCAGCGCTACTCGCCGATACTCAAGGGCGCGCATGCCCATACCCGCGTCGATTGGCCGCGCCTCGGGATCGTTGTGCTTATCCTGGTCGCCGCCATTGCCACCAACGTATTCATCAATCTGAAGCTGCCGGAAATTGCCAACAGCTTTCCATTCATCGGCGTGGCGGTCTGGGTTGCGATCGTGGTGTCGGTGGGGGTCCGCCGGCCCGACTGGGAGGTAATGCCCGAGACCTTCAAGGGTTCGATCTTCCTGCTCTCGCTGGTGACCTGCGCGTCGATGATGCCGGTCGAGGAATTGCCGCGCGCGTCCTGGCCCACGGCACTGGGCCTCGGCTTCGTCTCGGCGGTGTTCGACAACATCCCGCTGACCGCGCTGGCGATCAAGCAAGGCGGCTACGATTGGGGCTTTCTCGCCTATGCGGTGGGCTTCGGCGGCTCGATGGTCTGGTTCGGTTCCAGCGCCGGGGTCGCGCTGTCGAACATGTACCCCGAGGCGCGCTCGGTCGGCCGCTGTCTGCGCCACGGCTGGCCGGTTGCGGTGGCTTACGTTACCGGATTCTTCGCGCTGCTTGCCATCCTCGGCTGGCAGCCGCACCCGCCGCACAAGGCCGACTCGTCGCATTCGGCGGCGCCAGCGGCCGCCGTCGCGTCGCGGTAGGGGTCGAAGCGGGCGGCTGCCGGCTGTAGTTGCAGCACGGCTGGGCGGGTATTCCGTTCGCGCAAGCGGCAGAAACTGGTGGCGCAAACCTCGATCGCGGGAAGCGGCCTCGCCTGCCGGTCCGCGTCGCAGTGCGTCGGTCCCGGTAATGGAGCAGAGCGCCGCGTGTCGGCGCGCAGGCAAACGGCAGCCGACAGTTGAAACCAGGGCAGCGCAGCGTGAGTTCGCTCGAAGCGAAGCCGCCCGAGAGCGGCCGGGCGTGTCGGCTTGCCGGGCAGCGGCTGCCGATAGCCGCTATCGGTTTCGCAAGAATGTCAGTAGCCAATGCCGGAACCCGCATGGATAAACGATCTCTGACAACAATTGTCAGGATCTTCGGGCGGAACACCGTGCCGCGCCGATTCGCCCGAGGCGCGCGCAGACAATTGTCGGGCACCGTGTCCGCCACGGTTTACCAATTGAAGTGGATACAGTACCGTAGCTACCGGATGCGCGCCGGCAGAGCGCGCACCGGGAACCGCAGACCGCCGCGGCGCCCAGCGAACAACAACAAATACTAGGAGGAGACACGGTCGGGTTCCTGGTTTTCTGGCAGTCGTCATTGCGTTCATCATCTGGCTGATCTCGCTCTACAACGGGCTGATCGACCTGCGCAACCGCTTCAAGAACGCGTTCTCGCAGATCGACGTGCAACTCAAGCGTCGCTATGACCTGATTCCCAACCTGGTGGAAACCGCCAAGGGCTACATGGCGCACGAGCGCGATACGCTCGAAGCGGTGATCGTCGCGCGCAACAAGGCGCTGACCGCATCGGACAAGGCGGCGGCCAATCCGGCCGATGCCGGCGCCATGCGCGACCTGATGGCCGCCGAGTCCACGCTCGCCGGCGGGCTGGGCAAGCTGTTCGCGCTGTCCGAGTCGTATCCCGACCTCAAGGCCAACCAGAACATGATGCAGCTCTCGGAGGAACTGACCAGCACCGAGAACAAGGTCGCCTTCGCGCGCCAGGCCTTCAACGACGCGGTCACCGACTACAACACCGAAATCGAGAAGTTTCCCGGCAACCTGATCGCCGGCGCGTTCGGCTTCGCGCACGCCGAACTGCTTACGGCCACCGAATCCGAGGCCGAGCGCAAGGCGGTGGCAGTCAAGTTTTGACTGCGGCGAGAGGTGGCGGGCAAGAGTGAGGCGTGAAGGGTGAGGCGTGAGGGGAGAGAACCCTCGTGCCCAGATACCGCTCGCGCCTCGATCCTCCGGCCTTACTCCTCACCCCTTACCCCTCGCGCCTCACCCAATGGACTTTTTCGCCGAGCAGGACAAGGCGCGCCGAACCTCGCGCTGGCTGGTGTTGTGGTTCGTGCTGGCGGTGCTGGTGATCGTCGTCGCGGTCGACGCAGTGCTCACGCTGACCTTGCATCTGGGGTTTCACGCGCCGATATCCGCGCTGGCGCCCGGCTTTCATGTCGGCTCGGCGGTCGGGGTGCTGCTGGTCGTCGGCATCGGCGCGCTGATCCGCATCGTGCGGCTCGCCAAGGGCGGCGAGGCGGTGGCGAAGATGGTCGGCGCGCGCGCGATCGAGCCCGGCACGCGCGATTTCCACGAACGGCGCCTGCTCAACATCGTCGAGGAAATGGCGATCGCCTCCGGCCTGACCGTGCCGCGCGTCTACGTGCTCGACAGGGAGCAGGGCATCAACGCCTTTGCCGCCGGCTACAGCCCGAACGAGGCGATCGTCGCCGTCAATCGCGGCACGCTGACGCAGCTCACGCGCGACCAGTTGCAGGGCGTGATCGCGCACGAGTTCAGCCACATCCTGCACGGCGACATGCGGCTCAACATCCGGCTGCTCGGCTGGCTGTCGGGCCTGCTCGGCATTTTCGTCGCGGGCCGGCTGCTGATCCGGCTCGGTTTAAAGGCTGACGACATCCGTGCCCTGGTGGCGGCGCTGCTGGTCGGCGGCGCGCTGTGCGCGGTCGGCTACCTCGGCGTGCTGCTCGGCCGGATGATCCAGGCTGCGGTGTCGCGCCAGCGCGAATTCCTCGCCGACGCCTCGGCAGTGCAATACACGCGCAACCCGGATGGCATCGGCGGCGCGCTGCGGCGCATCGGCGGCTGGGACGAAGGCACGCTGATCGGTCACCCGAACGGCGAGACGCTGTCGTACCTGTGCTTTGGCGCCGCGGTGAGGCAACTCGTCGACGGCTGGTTAGCCACCCATCCGCCGCTGGACGAGCGCGTGCGGCGCATCTACGGACACCAGATGGACATCATCGCCACCGCGCCGCCGCCACCAGGCGCCGAGGAGATCGCCGCGCTCGATGCGGCGGCAGGCTTTGTGCCCGCCAGGCCGCGCAGAGGGAAATCGCGCCTTGCGCCCGACAGCGTGATCGCCGCCGTCGCCCGCGTGACGGCCCGCCAGATGGAGCAGGCGCGCGATTTTCGCGACGGCCTCGACAGCCGCATCACCGAGGCACTGCGCGAGGCATGCGGCGCGCAGCTCGTGGTGGCGATCTGCCTGCTGCTGCTCGAACCGGCGCAGCGCGAACGCCAGCTTCGGTTCCTGGAGCGCGAACTCACGCCGGCGGATTTCCGGCGGCTGACCGACCTGATCGCACCGATCGAGGCGCTCGGCGAAGCGCGCCAGTTCGAGCTTGCCGACCTCGCCGTGCCCGCGCTGCGCACGCTCGAGGCAGCCGCCCGCACGCAGTTTCTCGACCGCATGCGCCGCCTGGTGCTGGTAGACAACACGCTGTCGCTGCCCGAGTTGCTGCTGTACGTCCTGATCGAATACCGGCTGACCCAGCGCGTCACCGCGCAGCGCGCGCGGCTGCTGCAGGCGCTGCCGCAACTGGCCGATGCGGCGAGTGTCGTGCTCTCCGCCCTGGCGCACGCGGCGCAGAAGCAGACGCCGCTGGCCTTCGGGCAGGCGCGCGGCCAACTCGGCGCGCGCTGCCCGCAACTGGCGCTGCTGGCGGCCGATGCGGTCGGCCCGGCGCAGGTGCGCGCCGCGCTCGAACGCCTGCTGTTCCTGACGCCGATGGACAAGCCGCTGCTGATCCGCGCCGCGGTTGCCGCAATCACCCATGACGGCATGGTGACGGCGCGCGAGAACCTGATGCTGCGGGCGCTGTGCGCCACGCTCGACGTGCCGCTGCCGCCGCTCGACGCGGACGCCGGCGCCTGATCCACGCCGGCCGCGCGGCCGCGAACGGCGAACCCCCACCCCGACCCTCCCCTGGCAGCGGGAGGGAGCGGAAGCGGCGGGTGGCCGGGCGCCTGTCTCGCCTGCCGGCAGGCAATTGCGCGAATTTCGATAGAATCGCCAGCCACGAATCGAGGAAATCCACCATGGCATCCGCTGCGCCCGATCGCAGGCCGATCCGCTACGTGATCACCCCGGCCAATCCGGCCGCGCACCTGTTCGAGGTCACGCTGACGGTCGACGCGCCCGATCCGGCCGGGCAGCGCTTCATGCTGCCGGCGTGGATACCCGGCAGCTACATGATCCGCGAGTTCGCGCGCAACATCGTGCGCATCGCCGCCAAGGCCGGTGCCACGCCGGTGGCGCTGCGCAAGCTCGACAAGCACACCTGGCAGGCCGGCCCGCTGCCGGCGCGCGCGCGGCGGCTCAGCCTGACCTGCGAGGTGTATGCGTGGGATCTTTCGGTGCGCGGCGCGCATCTCGATGCGACGCACGGCTTTTTCAACGGCACCAGCGTCTTTCTGCGCGTCGAAGGGCGCGAGGATGCGCCATGCCTGGTCGACATCCGCCCGCCGGCCGGTGGCGCGTACCGCGACTGGCGCGTGGCGACCACGCTGGCGCGCGCGCAGGGCGAACGGGACGCGGCGCCGCCGTGGGGCTTCGGCCTCTATCGCGCGGCGAACTACGACGAGTTGATCGACCACCCGGTCGAGATGGGCCGCTTTACGCTGGCGAGTTTCAAGGCCGGCGGCGTGCCGCACGAGGTGGCGATCAGCGGCCGGCATGATTGCGACACCGCGCGGCTGGTGGCCGACCTCGAGCGCATCTGCGCCTGGCAGATCCGCCTGTTCCACGGCCCGCGCGGCAAGCCGCCGTTCCGGCGCTTCCTGTTCCTGGTCACCGCGGTGGGCGAGGGCTACGGCGGCCTCGAACATCGTTGCTCGACCGCGCTGCTGTGTTCGCGCAACGACCTGCCGGCGGCGCCAATGGACAAGATGACGGACGCCTACCTCGGCCTTCTCGGACTGTGCTCGCACGAGTACTTTCACTGCTGGAACGTCAAGCGCATCCGGCCGGCGGTGTTCCAGCCCTGCGATCTGGCGCGCGAGAACTACACCACGCTGTTGTGGGCTTTCGAGGGCTTCACCTCGTATTACGACGACATCGCGCTGGTGAAAAGCGGCGCGATCACGCGCGAGGCCTACCTCGAACTGCTCGGCAAGACGATCGCCACGGTGCGCCGCGGCAGCGGACGGCTCAAGCAGAGCGTGGCCGAATCCTCGTTCGACGCCTGGATCAAGTATTACCGCCAGGACGAGAACAGCCCCAACGCGCTGGTCAGCTATTACGCCAAGGGCTCGCTGATCGCGCTGGCGCTCGACCTCACGCTGCGCAGCCGCAGCGATGGCCGCGTCAGCCTCGACGACCTGATGCGCGAACTGTGGAGGCGCCATGGCGCCACTGGCCGCGGCGTGGAGAAGGGCGATATCCCGCGCCTGGCCGAGGAAATCTCCGGCCTCAGGCTCAGGCCCCTGTTCGCCGCCTGGGTGCATGGCACCGGCGAGCTGCCGCTCAAGCCGCTGCTGGCCGCTGCCGGCATCGAACTGGCGTGGGAGAGCGCGGGCAGCACGCCGTGGCTCGGCGTGCGCACCGCGGCCGACGGCGCCGACCTCAAGCTCGCCAACGTCCATGACGGCGGCCCGGCGCAGGCGGCGGGCCTTTCCGCGCACGACGTGCTGTGCGCGATCGAGGGCCTGCGCGTCACGCGCGACAACCTCGACAAGCTGCTCGGCCGCCATCGCGGCGGCGACACGGTGGCGGTGCACGCCTTCCGGTGCGACGAGTTGATGCGCTTCGAGGTGACGCTGGCCGATGCGCCGCGCGATGTCGCCAGGCTGCGCATCGCCGCGCGCCCGCGCCAGGCCGCGCTGAAGCTGCGCAAGGCCTGGCTCGGCGGCTGAGCGCTGGCCCACCATGAAGCACATCCGCTCCGCAGACAACCCGGGCTTCAAGCTGCTGCGCGAACTGGCGGGTTCGGCGCGCGAGCGGCGCAGGCTCGGGCAGACGCTGCTCGACGGCGTGCATCTGGTCGACGCCTGGCTCGCGCGCGGGCTGCGCCCCGTGCAACTGATCGTCAGCGAGTCGGGCAGCGCGCAGCCGGAGATCGCGGCATTGATGTGCCGCCATGGCGAAGGCGCCGATGTCATCGTCCTGAGCGATGCGCTGTTCGCCAGGGCGAGCCCGGTTGACACGCCGAGCGGCGTCCTCGCGCGCATCGATATTCCGCCCGCCCCGGCCGCGCGGCTTGCGGGCGGCAACTGCATCGTGCTCGACGCGGTACAGGACGCCGGCAATCTCGGCACCCTGCTGCGCACCGCGGCGGCCGCGGGCGTGCGCGAAGTGCTGCTCGGCGAAGGCTGCGCGCAGGCGTGGTCGCCCAGGGTGCTGCGCGCCGGCATGGGCGCGCATCTCGCGCTGACGATCCACGAGCATGCCGCGATCGGCTCGCTGCTCGCCGGCTACCGCGGCCAGATCGTGGCCACCCGGCCCGATGCCGGGCACAGCCTGTTCGACAGCGACTTGCGCGGCCCGCTCGCCTGGCTGTTCGGCAACGAAGGCGCCGGGCTCTCGCCGCAGGTGGCGGCGCTGGCCACGCACGAGGTGCGCATCCCGATGCCCGGCGCGGCCGAGTCGCTCAACGTCGCCGCGGCGGCGGCGGTATGCCTGTTCGAGCAGGTGCGGCAGAATGCAGCGCCGCAGCTACAAAAACACCAACCCGACCGACGGAGACAAACATGAGCGCCCAGTCCCCCGCAATCCCCAATCCCCAGGTGTCGCTCGAATACGGGCCGCCGATCACGCTCGAACTTGCCAAACGCATGCTCGAAGCCGCCGAGGCCGAAGCGGCGCGCAACGGCTGGCCGCTGGCGCTGGCCATCGTCGACAGCGCGGCGCGCCTGGTTGCCTTCCATCGCATGGACAACACGCAGAACGCCAGCAGCGACAACGCCCGCTGGAAAGCCGAAAGCGCGGCCAACTACCGCCGCCCGACCAAGCTGTTCGAAGACGCGGTCGCCGGCGGCGGGCCCGGCCTGCGCGTGCTGAGTCAGCCGAATGTCATGGCCGTGGAAGGCGGCCTGCCGATCGTGGCCAACGGCAAGGTGATCGGCGCCATCGGCGTGTCGGGCATGCACGCCTCACAGGATGCGCAGGTCGCGCGGGCTGGACTGGCGGCGATGGCGTGAGCGCGGGCGGTGGAAAGCCGCGCTGGCTGGGCATCTCCGGCATGGCATGGCTGGAAGCCGCGCCACACCTGGCTTGCAGCCTGCCCTGCCCGAAGAACGCCATTTCATGCGGCCTGCGGGGCAGGCAGCGGCGTCGATAGCTGGCGAACCACGCGCACGGTCTCGCCTTCGCCGGGTATCGCATGGACTTCGAAACCCAGACCGCGCGACAACTCGAGCATCTTCTGGTTGGAGGCGAATACCAGGCCTTCGATCAGGGTGTAGCCGTTGTCGCGGGCGGCCTCGATCAGCGCGCGCATCAGCCGGCTCGCCACGCCCTTGCCCTGCCACGCGTCGGCCACCACGACGGCGAATTCGCATTCGCCGGGCGTCTTATCGGCGACGTAGCGTGACACGCCGATCTCCACTTCCTGCCCGTCGCGCACGATGGTGGCGAGCAGCGCCAGATGGCGCTGGTAATCGATGTCGGTGAAAAACGCCAGCTTCTTTGGCGGCAACTGGTTGAGGGTGGTCATGAAGCGCATGTAGCGCGACTGCTCGGAGAGGTTGCGCACGAAGGCCTGCTCGCGTTCGGCATCGTCGGGCCGGATGGGCCGGATGACGATCGGCGTGCCGTCGCGCAGAACGAGGTTGCGGATCAGGTGCTGCGGATAGTCGGCCATCGTTGTGCCTGGGGTTGCCCGAGCCTGAATTGGCGCAGTGCGGCAATAGTAGCGGGAATCGCGACGGTGATCGACAGTTGTGTGGCTGCCCGCGGCGAACCCCCGCCCCAGCCCTGATCTGGTCCCCAAAAAACGGACGCCACGAGGCATGGTAATTTGACCTTGTGGAGGTAGGAAATGAAGACAGGATCGGATCGGAAATACACGCCTGAATTTCGGGCGGCGGCGGTCAAGCAGGTGATGGACGGTGGTCGCAGCGTGCCGGCGGTGGCCCGTTCGCTGGAGATGTCGCCAAAGACGCTTGCGAACTGGGTGGGGCGTGCGCGCAAAGGCCAGGTGCTCGTGAAGCGGGAGCAGGTTCGGCCGGTGACGGAGCTGGAAGCGGAGGTGGGCCGATTGCGGCAAGAGGAATGCCAGGCTGCGCCTGGAAAAGGAGATACTAAAAAAGCGGCGGCGTACTTTGCCAAGGAGTCGATGTGAAGTACGCCTGGATCGAAGCGAATATTGACTCGTATTCGATCACGATGATGTGCGATCTGCTGTCGGTCTCACGCAGCGGCTTGCACGATGCGCGCCGGCGCGGGCCATCGGCACGCGCGCGCAGGAGGCGCAGATCGTGACCCCGGATTCGCCGCGCACAGCTCAAGCATCGAGGCCGATACGGTCGTCGGCGCATGACCACGGAACTGGTCGAAGAGCTCGGCCGGCCGGTCAATCACAAGCGCATTGGACGGATCATGCGAACGCATGATCTTGCCAGTCGCAAGCGTCGTCGGTTTCGCGTGGTGACCACCGACTCGAAGCACGCTCACCCGGTGGCGCCGAATGTGCTTGGACGCGATTTTGCGGCCACTGCGCCGAATCAGAAATGGCTGGCCGACCTGACCTATGTCCCGACCGATGAGGGCTGGTTGTACCTGGCCTTGGTGCTGGACCTGTTTGGCCGCAAGATCGTTGGCTGGGCGATGAGCGATACGATGCCCCAGGAACTGACCGCGGCGGCCCTGTGGGTGGCACTGGGGTGGCGCGATCCGCAGCCCGGCCTGATGCATCACTCGGATCGCGGTTCGCAATATGCCGCCCGCCACTACCGCAAGGTGCTCGAGGCGCGCGGCATCACGGTCTCCATGAGCCGCAAGGGCAATTGCTGGGACAATGCACCGATGGAGTCGGCCAATGGTACGCTGAAGGTCGAATGCGTCCATGGGGAGCATTTCCGGACCCGCGCCGAGGCCCAGCAGGCGATCGTCGAGTACATCGGCTACTACAATACGCTACGCAGACACTCGTCGTTGGGAAACGTCTCACCGGCTGAATTCGAGCGGCGCTGGCATGCCAGCGCAATCTCACTCGGCCAAAGAGTATCGCCGTGAGCAACCACGCGTTATCCACCGCCGGCCGGTTTCCGGTTCGTCGCAAGCGACCGAACCGGCCGGCCGTGGATAACGCTTCTCGCTTCGTGGCGTCCGCCGAATGGGGACCGGTTCACAACCCGGATCGGATTGCTCTCATTTCATGGAACCCACCGACGATATCCCGCTGGCGCACATCGGGCCTAACGGCGAGCCGCATTTGCTCGCCGAGCATCTGCATGCCGTGGCGCGAGGTGCGGGAGAGAGAGCGGCGCTGTTCGATGCCGAAAGTTGGGGGCGGTTAGCCGGTATCTGGCATGACCTTGGCAAGTACCGTTCGGGTTTTCAGACCTACATTCGGCAAGCCAATGGGTCTGAAGCGCACCTTGAAGGGAAAGTTGCCGGACGCGAGAAAACACATTCTGCTGCGGGAGCTCTTTGGGCGATTCGTGCCCTTGGCGAGAAGCATGGCGCTCGAGGAGCGCTGGCCGCACGCGTGTTCGCTTACCTAATCGCGAGCCACCACGCCGGGCTGTACGACTGGGATGGCGGGTTGGATCAGCGCCTGCACGGGGAAGATAGCTGTACAGAGCTTTCCGAAGCGATTGCATCCGATCCTCCGCCTGTCATCCTCGATGCTGGGGATTTCGATCCCGATCTGCGTGCAATTCCAGGCGGCAGCGCTGGTTTTGCGTTATGGGTGCGCATGCTGTTTTCTTGCCTCGTGGATGCAGACTTTCTCGACACTGAGGCCTTCTTCGACGAAGGAAAACAGCAGACTCGGGCGGGCTTTCCTGTCATTCAGTATTTGCTTGCTGCCTTCGATGCCCATATGGTCGACGTTGCTCAAACGGCAACGCCATCGAAGGTCAATGGCCTGCGTGCCGATATCCTGCGGCAGTGTCGGGACAAGGCAGTCCTGCCGCCGGGTTTCTTCTCGCTGACCGTGCCCACAGGCGGGGGCAAGACGCTCTCCAGCCTCGCCTTCGCAATGCACCACGCCAGCGAACATGGGAAGCGGCGCGTGATCTACGCTATCCCCTACACCAGCATCATTGAACAAACGGCAGATGTGTTCCGGACCGTCTTCAAATCGCTGGGAGAGGAGGTGTTGATCGAACACCACAGCCAGGCCGAGGCCGACGAGCACTCAGAAACTGCGCGCAGCCGGCTTGCCTGCGAGAACTGGGATGCGCCACTGATAGTCACCACCAACGTCCAGCTCTTCGAATCCCTGTTTGCCGCCAAGACCTCGCGTTGTCGCAAGCTGCATAATCTTGTGAACAGCGTCATCGTGCTCGACGAGGCGCAACAGCTTCCGCCTGAATTTCTACAACCTATCCTCGATGTGCTGAATCTGCTCGTGAGGCACTACGACGTCACGGTCGTGCTGTGTACTGCGACCCAGCCTGCTCTGTCGAGCACGGACTACTTCGACGCCAGCCGCAACCTGCGTGGGCTGGACGACGTGCGCGAGATCATCGACGACCCGGATGCACTCTATGTTCAGCTCAAGCGCGTCAATGTGGAACTTCCGTCCGACTGGCAAATGCCCATGAGCTGGGCGGAAATCGCGCAGCGCCTTGCCCAAGAAGACTCCGTGCTCGCCGTCGTCAACACCCGTAAGGCCGCGCGCGATCTGTATCGCCTCATGCCACCAGGAACCGTGCACCTCTCGGCACTGATGTGCGGCGCGCACCGCGCGGCCGTCATCCAGCATATCAAGGATCGCCTCAAGGCCAAGCGCGAAGGGGGTGCCATCGGGCCGCTACGCGTGGTGAGCACCCAGCTTGTCGAGGCGGGTGTCGATCTGGATTTCCCCGTTGTCTGGCGTGCACTCGCCGGCTTGGACTCCATCGCGCAGGCTGCCGGACGCTGCAACCGCGAAGGGTTGATCGAGGAAGGCGGGCGAGTGGTGGTGTTTGTTCCTCCTGAGCCATTGCCGCCGGGGTTGCTGCACAAGGCAGGGGATGCTTGTGTCACCATCCTGCACGACGTAGATGCTGATCCGCTATCGCGTGACCTGTTCGAGCACTATTTTCGCCATCGCTACCACGCCACGGATCTCGACGCCAAGGGCATTGACACGCTACTAACAGTCGAACCCAGTACTCTGGGCGTGCAGTTCCGCTCCGCCGCCGAGGCTTTCCGCCTGATCGATGATGAAGACAGCGCCACCGTCATCGTGCGCTATACCGGCAATCGTGACGAACTCGATATGCTGCTCAACACGCTGAACAAAGAAGGCCCGCAGCGCTGGCTGATGCGCAAGCTGCAACGCTACTCGATCAGTATCAAGAAGCACGAGGCCGACAAGCTGCTTGGGCGCGGACTGAGCCTCCCCGCTCCCGGGCTGTACGTCCAGGATGCCGATGGCCTGTACCACGAAAATCTTGGCTTCACACTACAAGGCATTTCCTTCAACCCTGCTGGAAACGTGATCTGAAAGGACGCCATGGCAAGCTTCTGCCTCGAAGTCAGCGGACCATTCGCCTGCTTCACCCGCCCGGAAATGAAGGTCGAGCGCGTCTCCTACGACGTGATGACGCCTTCGGCCGCGCGCTCCGTATTCGAGTCAATACTCTGGAAACGTGACCAACAGCAGCGGCCAGCTATTCGATGGCGAATACAGCGCATAGCCGTGCTACGGCCGATTCGCTGGATTAACCTGCGGCGCAATGAAGTCTCCAGTCTGGCAACGGCAGACAATCAAGGCATATGCATTGAGGAGAAACGCCAGCAACGAGCGGGGTTGTTCTTATGCGATGTGTCGTATTGCATCCATGCGTACCTTGATCTAATTGGCGATGAAGCGCGAGGCAACCCCGCAAAGTACATCGAGATGTTCCAGCGCCGGGCCCGCAAGGGGCAGTGCGTCAATCAGCCCTATCTGGGCTGCCGCGAGTTTGCCGCCGATTTCCGGCTGATTGAAAAGCCGAGCGAACAGTCGGCCCCCATTTCCGAAACTCGCGAACTCGGCTGGATGTTGCATGACCTCGACTTCAGCAATCCGGCCGATCCGCAGCCGCGGTTTTTCAATGCACGCATGCAGGCCGGCGTCATTGAAGTGCCACCCTTTGAGGAGGCGCGGGGATGATTCTCCAAGCACTGAACGCCTACTACGAGCGCGCGGAGGCTCTGCCACCTGTGGGATGGGTTCGTCGTGGCGTGGACTACATAGTGGTCCTCGACGAGCAAGGGCAGTGCATTACCATTGAAATGATTGGTGAGCCGAAGAAGGGGAAACTGATTCCGCGCGCCATGCCCGTTCCTGCGATTGGTAAGCAGGCCATGAAGCACACGAATAGTGGTAAGGATGCGAATCTGCTATGGGATAACGCAAGCTTTGTCTTAGGCTCCGGCAAGAATGGAGCCTCCAAGCTATCCAGCTTTGCTGAAACATTGCAGGATTGGTTAGGCGAACTGGATGACCCGGGAGTAAAGGTAGTATTGCGCTTTTGCACGAACCTCCAAGCATCACCCGAGAGCCTTGTTCCATTACTCGAACGGTTCGGTGTCCAGGATGATTTTGAACTGCGTGATCCGATACTGGCTTTTCGTTTGACCTCCGATATCGAAAGCGTTCATGCCCGTCCAGCAGTGAGGGAGGCGTTCGAAAACGCGCTTTCGTCAAGACAGCCAGTAGGCGGTCTTCGCGGCAATTGCCTGGTAACTGGTGACAGGAATGTCCCTCTGGCTCCGAACGAATCTGTCATCAAGGGTGTTTGGGGTGGTCAGCCAGCAGGCTGCAATATTGTCTCCTTCAATGCGAGGGCATTCGAGTCTTATGGAAAACGTGAGCGCAATGGTGAGAACGCACCGGTCAGCATGCGTGCGTCTTTCGCCTACACAACTTCGTTGAACTACTTGCTGGCCTCGAAACAGCGCATCCAGGTTGGCGATGCTTCAACGGTGTTCTGGGCTGACCGGGCAGATGACCTGGAAACCGCTCTGCCCGATATTTTCGGAGAACCGCCGAAAGACGATCCCGACCGAAACACCCGTGCCGTCCACGCAATGTACTCGGCGCTGCATAGCGGCAAGCTCGGGGGCCTGGAAGGCGAAAACCGTTTTCATGTTTTGGGGCTTGCGCCCAATGCCGCGCGGATCAGCGTGCGCTTCTATCACTGCCTGCCCTTGCGCGATCTGGCTATGCGCATCCTTGCCCACTTCGAAGACATGAAGGTAGTGCATGGCAAATACGATGCGGAATACCCCTCATTGTTCCGCTTGCTGACTGCCGTATCGGTGCTGCGCAAGTCCGACAACATCCCGCCGAATCTGGGAGGTGCGGTGATCGATGCCGTGCTCGCCGGACCGAACGCGCCGTATCCCAGCCTATGGTTCAACGCCGCCCTCAACCGCTGCCGCGCCGAGCAGACCGTCAATTACTTGCGCGCCTCGATCATCAAGGCTTGCCTCAATCGCAACATCCGCCGCATCCAATCTACCCAGAAGGAGTTCCAACCCATGCTCGACCCCACCAACGACAGCACCGCCTACCGACTGGGCCGGCTGTTCGCCGTGTTGGAGAAGATCCAGGAGGAAGCCAGCCCTAGCATCAACGCCACAATCCGAGACCGCTACTACGGAGCGGCATCCAGTACGCCCGTCGCGGTATTCACCACGCTGCTGCGCCTGAAGAACGCGCACTTGAAGAAACTGATGGCCGGTCGATTGATCTGGTTTGAAAAGCTGCTTGGGGAAGTGCTTGGCCCCGTCGCTGACTTCCCGAAACACCTGTCGCTGCAAGACCAGGGCCGCTTCGCGCTCGGCTACTACCATCAGCGCCAGGATTTCTTTACCAAATCTGAGAGCAAGCAAACCACAGTCAAGGGACAACAACCATGAGCCTATTGAGACTTCCGTAATTCATGACATCACCACAAGGTAGCCTGCATCCAGCAAGCGGCGATGATCGAGGGGCGCTTTTGAGCGCTCTTGAGTTTGTTGCGTGCGGTCGTGTGCAACTCGCTCAGGTCGTTGGGACAGTAGTTGACCAGAGCATGGCGCTTGAGCCAGGCCCACAGGTACTCGACCGGATTCATATCCGGCGCGTACGGTGGCAGGAAGGCGATTTGGATGTGCCCATTCAGGCTGTCCAGGTACTCGCGCACCAAGCGACTGCGATGAGCCCTCAATCCATCCCAGATCACCAGCAGCGGCTGCTTCAAGTGAGCCTTGAGCGCCTTGAGGAATTCGACAATCTCTTCTTTCTTGATGCTGCCCTCGTGCAGACGGAACATGCAGTTGGTGCGCGTGAGTCCAGCGATGACCGAGACGTGATTCCAATTGAAGTGAAACTGAATGATGGGCGTTTGTCCCTTGGGCGCCCACGTGCGCACTCGGGTTGGGCGTTCGCTGATTCCAGACTCGTCGACAAAGACGATCAGTCGGCCTTCTCGCTGGGCTTTTTTTAAGGGCGGGCCAAGTACTGCGCTTCCAACTGCGCACCGCGTCTTCGTTGCGTTCGATGGCGCGCTTGTCAGGTTTCTGCGGACTGAAGCCCAACGAACCCAGGATTCGCCAGACCTGCGTCTGGCCGAAGCGCACACCATGCAGGCGTTCGATGACAGCACCCACACGCTTGAGCGTCCATAACTCGGTGCCAAATCCATACTCGGTCGGACTACGCAGGAGCGTTGCTCGCACCGCCGCCAACTGCTGTTCATCGAGCTGGGCCGGGCGACCCCGTTGTGGCACGGCGCGCAGGGCATCGATGCCACCTTCATCCAGCAGCCCTTTCCACGTATATACCGTTTGTCGTGCCACACCCACCGCCTTGGCTACGTCCGTGCAGCCTTTGCCCGCGAGCAGCATCCGACCTGCCTTCAATCGCTTCTTTGTTGCTTCGCTCAACCGCTTTTGTGTCATGACACCATTCTCCAATATCACACTTGGAGATACAACGTTTCAGATCATCAAAGGTTGTCATGTTTTACGGAAGTAACAATAGACAACCGCTATGACTTCGTTCTGGTATTCGATGTGCGCGATGGCAATCCAAATGGCGACCCGGATGCGGGGAATCTGCCGCGTCTGGATGCCGAATCAGGCCATGGTCTTGTGACTGACGTTTCGCTCAAGCGCAAGGTGCGCAACTTCGTAGGATTGGTCAAAGAATGCAAGGCTCCATTTGATATCTATGTAAAGGAAAAAGCTGTGCTTGGGCTTGCCCACAAAGAAGCATTTTCTGATCTGAATATTGCGCTGGGCGAAGAAGCACGAGTCGCAATTCCTGCAGAGATGGTGGAGTCTCTTCAAGACATGGCCCTTCCCGAAGGACTCAGCATCGAAGAGGAAGACGACGAGAAGCCGGCCCTCGTTGTAGCAGCAGATGCCGACGTGAAATCCATCAAAGCATCCATGAAGGAGATGAAGCCGTCAAAGGAACTCAACGCGTTTATTGATGGAGCATTAAAAGGTGTGAAAGCACGTCGCCCCAATGCAGCGGAAGTAGAGCGAGGTAGGAAGTGGATGTGCGAGCGCTTCTACGATATCCGTACTTTCGGAGCAGTGATGGCGTTGAAATCGGCGCCCAACTGCGGCCAAGTGCGCGGCCCGGTTCAACTGACCTTCGCGCGTTCAGTCGAACCAATCGTTGCACTCGAACATTCGATTACTCGCATGGCCGTAGCGACCGAAGCCGAGGCCGAAAAGCAACAGGGTGACAACCGCACCATGGGCCGCAAGCACACCGTGAACCGGTCCCCATTCGGCGGACGCCACGAAGCGAGAAGCGTTATCCACGGCCGGCCGGTTCGGTCGCTTGCGACGAACCGGAAACCGGCCGGCGGTGGATAACGCGTGGTTGCTCACGGCGATACTCTTTGGCCGAGTGAGATTGCGCTGGCATGCCAGCGCCGCTCGAATTCAGCCGGTGAGACGTTTCCCAACGACGAGTGTCTGCGTAGCGTATTGCAGTAGCCGATGTACTCGACGATCGCCTGCTGGGCCTCGGCGCGGGTCCGGAAATGCTCCCCATGGACGCATTCGACCTTCAGCGTACCATTGGCCGACTCCATCGGTGCATTGTCCCAGCAATTGCCCTTGCGGCTCATGGAGACCGTGATGCCGCGCGCCTCGAGCACCTTGCGGTAGTGGCGGGCGGCATATTGCGAACCGCGATCCGAGTGATGCATCAGGCCGGGCTGCGGATCGCGCCACCCAGTGCCACCCACAGGGCCGCCGCGGTCAGTTCCTGGGGCATCGTATCGCTCATCGCCCAGCCAACGATCTTGCGGCCAAACAGGTCCAGCACCAAGGCCAGGTACAACCAGCCCTCATCGGTCGGGACATAGGTCAGGTCGGCCAGCCATTTCTGATTCGGCGCAGTGGCCGCAAAATCGCGTCCAAGCACATTCGGCGCCACCGGGTGAGCGTGCTTCGAGTCGGTGGTCACCACGCGAAACCGACGACGCTTGCGACTGGCAAGATCATGCGTTCGCATGATCCGTCCAATGCGCTTGTGATTGACCGGCCGGCCGAAATCTTCGACCAGTTCCGTGGTCATGCGCCGACGACCGTATCGGCCTCGATGCTTGAGCTGTGCGCGGCGAATCCGGGTCACGATCTGCGCCTCCTCGAGCGCGCGTGCCGATGGCCCGCGCCGGCGCGCATCGTGCAAGCCGCTGCGTGAGACCGACAGCAGATCGCACATCATCGTGACCGAATAGGAGTCGATATTCGCTTCTATCCAGGCGTACCTCACATCGACTCCTTGGCAAAGTACGCCGCCGCTTTTTTAGTATCTCCTTTTCCAGGCGCAGCCTGGCATTCTCTTGCCGCAATCGGCCCACCTCCGCTTCCAGCTCCGTCACCGGCCGAACCTGCTCCCGCTTCACGAGCACCTGGCCTTTGCGCGCACGCCCCACCCAGTTCGCAAGCGTCTTTGGCGACATCTCCAGCGAACGGGCCACCGCCGGCACGCTGCGACCACCGTCCATCACCTGCTTGACCGCCGCCGCCCGAAATTCAGGCGTGTATTTCCGATCCGATCCTGTCTTCATTTCCTACCTCCACAAGGTCAAATTACCATGCCTCGTGGCGTCCGTTTTTTGGGGACCAGATCACCGTGCCCTACGGCGTGTATGTCGCGCACGGCTTCATCTCGGCCTTTCTAGCGAAGCAGACTGGCTTCGGAGAAGACGACCTCGAACTGCTACTTCAGTCGCTCGAGCAGATGTTCGAGCACGACCGCTCCGCAGCACGTGGCGAGATGGCAACGCGCGGCCTCTACGTGTTCAAGCACGATTCCGAACTCGGCAACGCACATGCCCATGCCTTGTTCGATCGCATCCAGATCAAGCGCAAGGAAGGCGTCGAGGTGCCGAGGAGCTTCACCGACTATTTGGTGAGCGTTGACGATGCAGCGTTGCCTGCCGGTGTGAGTTTGAATCGACGCATCGGCTGACGACCTTTTTGCGCTTGGCACCTCCGTGCTGCAAACCGCCGCTTGGGGTCGGCGATTCGACCCATGCGGTGTGGGGCGCTTCAGTGTTCTGCCCCCGCCACTGGCTCGCCCAACAACCGAATGAACGGCCCCAGGTCTTTGGCATCAGCTTGCCGGCAGCGGCGCACGAAGCGGCTGTCTGCGGTGACCATCGGTGCGCCCACGTGTATGGCTGCGGCGAGGTAGGTGCAGTCGTAGGCAGGGTGCTTGAGTCGTATGGCGAGATCGAGGATGGCGGGCATCAACGGTGTAACCGGCAGCCATTCGATTCGCGCTGCGGCGAGCGCGGTGAGGGCGACCACGGCTTCTTCCGCCGTCAGTTCCTGCTTCACGCGCTTGTGCCACAGCACGTTGAGACACTCCGGCAGCAACAACTCGGGCGCCAACAGCGTGTGGTCGAGCAGGTCGATGGCCACTGCCGAATCCGGCTCGGGCATGAGCCACTTGATCGCGATGTTGGCATCGACGATGAACTTCATTTTGCGTCCTTGTCTCGCGATTGGCGTACCAGTACTTCGGCGGGCGTATGTTTGCGCCCCGCGCTCATCGCGCGGCTGATGGCGGCCAGTCGCTTGAACTCGGCATTGGGTTCCTGCGCAGGTTGGTTGAGTGCCTCGCGCACGATCTCTCGCAGTTCGGCAGACATGGAACGGCCGTGCCGTGCGGCACGTTCACGCAGGCTCTGTTTGAGCGATTCGTCGAGGTCGCGAAGGATGATGTTTGCCACGGTCTGCCCCAATTCGATTGAACGATATCAATGATATCAAATCTGCCGCCGCCAGCGTCCGACGACGCGCCCATCCCCCTTTCTGCCCTGCAGCACTGGTGCTATTGCTCGCGCCAGTGCGCACTGATCCACATCGAGCAGGCGTTTGCCGAGAACCTCTTCACTTTGCGCGGGCAGGCGGTACATAAGCGTGTCGACGAGCCGGGCGTGGAAGTGCGCGCCGGCTTGCGCATCGAGCGCGCGCTGCCGGTCTGGAGCGAGCGCCTGGGGTGATCGGCAAGGCCGACGTGGTCGAGTTCGAGCCCGACGGCACGCCCTACCCGGTGGAATACAAGCACGGCACGCGGCGCAAGGCCGGCTTCATCGCCGCCTGCGACGAGCTTCAACTCGCCGCGCAGGCGCTGTGCCTGGAAGAGATGACCGGCCGCCACGTTGCGGAGGGCGCGCTGTTCTACGCCAGTTCGAAGCGGCGGCGCATCGTCGCCATCACCCCGGCATTGCGCGCCGGGGTTGAGCAGGCAGTGGCCGGCGTTCGGACCTTGCTTGCTGAGGGGCGGCTGCCGCCGCCCGTGAATGGCGAGCGTTGCCGTGCCTGCTCGCTGGTCGACCTGTGCCAGCCGCAAGCACTCGCCGCGCACGATGCGCAAATCGAACTGCGCCGCCACCTGTTCGACCCCGAGGATTGATCCGTGCAGCTACTCAACACGCTCTACGTGACCACGCCGGAAAGCTATCTGCGGCTGGAGAACGACACCATCCGCATCGAGGTCGAGCGCGAGATCAGGCTGCGCGTGCCGCTGCATCACGTGGGCGCGGTGGTGTGCCTGGGCAACGTCGGGCTGTCGACGCCGCTCATGCATCGATTGGCCGACGAAGGCGTGGCGCTGGTGCTGCTTGACGGCAATGGCCGCTTCAAGGCGCGTATCGAAGGCGGGGTGTCGGGCAACGTGCTGTTGCGCCGTGCGCAGCACGATCGTTCGATGGACCCGGCCTTCACGCTCGACACCGCGCGCGCCTGCGTGGCCGGCAAAATCCGGAATGCGCGGCAGGTGTTGCTGCGTGGTGCGCGCGAGGCCAAGGCAGCAGAGGACGCGGCGGCGATCACGCGCGGTGCCGATGACCTGGCGGCGAGTCTGCGTGCCCTGCCGCAGGCGGCAGACCTGGATGTCGTGCGCGGTGTCGAGGGCGAAGCCGCGCGCCAGTATTTCGCCGCGCTCAATCTGCTGGTGCGTGTCGATGCACGCGATGCCTTTCGCATGGACGGCCGCACCCGCCGGCCGCCGCGCGACCGCATGAATGCGCTGCTCTCCTTCCTCTATTCGATGTGGATGAACGATTGCCGTTCGGCGCTCGAAGCGGCGGGGCTCGACCCGCAGGTCGGCTTTCTGCACGCGCTGCGGCCGGGCAGGGCGGCGCTGGCGCTCGATCTGATGGAAGAGTTCCGCCCGTTCGCCGATCGGCTGGCGCTCACCCTGATCAATCGCGCGCAGATCGACGCCGATGATTTCGCCGAGCGCGAAGGCGGCGCCGTGCTGCTCGAAGGCGATGCGCGCAAGACCGTGGTGGTCGCATATCAGGAGCGCAAGCAGGAGGAACTGAGCCATCCGCTGCTCGTCCAGCCCGTCGCGCTCGGGTTGCTGCCGTTGATTCAGGCGCGGTTGCTGGCGCGCGCGATACGCGGCGAAACCGAGGGCTATCTGCCGTTTCTGACGAGGTGAGCCGATGCTGGTGATCGTCTGCTACGACGTGAATACCGAAACCAAAGCCGGACGGCGGCGCCTGCGCCGGGTGGCCAAGGTGTGCGAGAGCACCGGGCAGCGTGTCCAGAAGTCGGTGTTCGAATGCAAGGTCGATCTGATGCAAATGGAAGACCTGGAACGTCGCCTGCTGGCCGAAATCAAGCTCGAGGATGATTGCCTGCGGCTCTACCGGCTGCCCGATACGCGTGGTTGCGACGTGCGCGAGCACGGTAAGTTCTGCGCGACAGATTTCGATGCGCCGCTGGTACTATGAACCCCGCGCGAACCCGAAGTGACCGTATCTATCCCGGCAGGTTCGCGCGACCGGTAGTGTGCTGAATTGAAAGCTGAATCGCAGATTCGACTTTCTGTATTTCGCCTTTCTGCCAACTGCGCGCGAGGGTTCGCGCAACACGCGGGTTTTGGGCAGGTGTTTCATGCAGTTGTGCGCGAACAGTCGCCCCTCTCGATCGAGAGGGGCGTGGATTGAAACCCACCGAAGGTCAGCGTCAATCTGCGCGCTCGCAGTCGCCCCTCTCGATCGAGAGGGGCGTGGATTGAAACATCTCTCCAACCGGAGAGCCGCCTGCCATGGGGCGTGGATTGAAACTCGGCTGCCACGCCGCCGGCGGGGCGCGGCTGGTGATGTCGCCCCTCTCGATCGAGAGGGGCGTGGATTGAAACTGGATGAGATTGATCATCGGCTCCGGATCGCTGAGTCGCCCTTCTCGATCGAGAACGGCGTGGATTGAAACCACTACTCGCCGCTCGCCGGTGCTGGCGATGCGGCCCTTGCTGACAGCATGCGCGAGCGCTGGGCCAGCGCCAGCGCGAGGCCGCCGGCGGCCACGCAGCCGATGCCGATTGCTGTCACCCAGTCGGGTAGTTGCCCGAACACCAGCCAGCCGAGCAGGCTGGCCCACACCAGTTGAAAGTACAGAAACGGTGACAGCGTCGATGCCGGCGCGTGGGCGAAGGCGCGAATCAGCAGGAAGTGCCCGGTCATGCCCCACAGGCCCAGCGAGCCGATCAGCAGAAGATGCAGCGGTGGCGCCGCCAGCGGCGTCCAGAACAGCGGCAAGCTGGTTGTCATCACCACCGCGCCGACCATCATGGTGTAGAACAGCGTCACCAGCGAGCGGTCGGTCGCGGCCAGGCGGCGCGTCAGCAACTGGTAGCCGGCGAAACTGACGGCGGCGAGCAGCATCATGGAAAGACCGGCCGGATCGAAGTGCGTGCCCGGCCGCGCGATCAGCAGCACGCCGCCGAAGCCCGCCACGGTGGCGATCCAGGCGATGCGCGGCACTTTCTCTCCCAGCAGCGGGCCGGCGGCGAGTGTCACCAGCAGCGGCGCGACGAACAGGATCGCCGTCGCCTCGGCCAGCGGAATCGTGCGCACCGCCGTCATCCCGGACGCGGTGCACACCAGCAGCAGCAAGGCACGCAGGATCTGCAGGCGCGGATGGCGCGTTGCGATCAGCGCGCCGCGCTGACGCGGCCCGAACCAGACGGCGAGCAGGAGGCAGGGCAGGCCGTAGCGCACCCAAACCAGCATCGGCACCGGGTAGCGCGTCGCCAGGAACTTGGCGGTGGCGTCGAAGCTCGCGAAGGCGAGCAGGGCGATCAGCAGCAGGACGATGCCGCGCAGCGGGCGGGGGGTCGGAGTCATCGGGTGGCTGTGATGCGTCGAGGGCGCATCATACCCGCGCCCGGCGTCGCCAAGCGGGGCGCATCCGGACTAGAATGGACCGGCCAACATGGATCAACCCATTGCACCGCCCAACAGGAGAACGATCATGAGCCCCGCCAACCGCGCGTCCGATACGCCGTTTGCCGTCGATGTCGAGGCCGGCAAGAAGTACTGGTGGTGCGCCTGCGGGCGCAGCAAGACGCAGCCGTTCTGTGACGGCTCGCACAAGGGCACCGGGTTCGAGCCGATCGGCTGGCAGGCCGAGGAGAGCAAGCAGATGTGGTTCTGCGGCTGCAAGCGCACGGCCAACGCGCCGCTGTGCGACGGCAGCCACAAGAAGGGCTGAACCGCCACCGCCATGACGGCCGGGTCGGAAGTCCTGCTCTGCGCCGGCGAAGCGCTGCGCCGCTACGGCTTCCCCGACGGTCATCCGTTTTCGGCCGATCGCCAGCAGGCGTTTCTCGACGAGGCGCGGCGGCGCGGCCTGCTGCCCGCGCTGCGGCGGCTGGAGCCGCGCATCGCCAGCGTCGACGAACTGGGCGGATTCCACACCCGGGCCTACGTCGAGCGGATCGTCCGCGGTTCGCAAACCGGCGAAGGCTGGCTCGACTACGGCGACACGCCGTGCTTTCTCGGCGTTCTGGAAGCGGCCGGCGCGGTGGGCGGCAGCGCGCTCGACGCGCTGGCGCAGGTGATCGGCGGCACGGCGCCGCGCAGCTTCCAGCCCATCGGCGGCCTGCACCATGCGCGGCGCAACAGCGCGGCGGGATTCTGCGTGATCAACGACATCGGCATCGTGATCGAGAGCCTGCGCAAGCAGCATGGCGTCAATCGCATCGCCTATGTGGACATCGACGTGCATCACGGCGACGGCGTTTTCTACACCTACGAGGACGACCCCGACCTGATCGTCGTCGACATTCACGAGGACGGTCGCTACCAGTATCCCGGCACCGGCCATGCCCGCGAGCGCGGCGCCGGCAAGGCCGAAGGCAGCAAGCTCAACCTGCCGCTGCTGCCGGGTGCGAGCGACGGCGATTTTCTCGAGGCCTGGGCAGCCGCCGAAGAATTCCTGCGCGACCAGCGGCCGAGCATCATCCTTATGCAGTGCGGTGCCGACAGCCTCGAGGGCGACCCGCTCGGCCATCTGGATCTCTCGCCGGCCTCGCACGCCTACGCCACCCAGCGCCTGTGCCGGCTGGCCAACGAAATGTGCGAAGGCAGGCTGATGGCATTCGGCGGCGGCGGTTACAACCTCACCAACATCGCCCACGGCTGGTGCGCGGTACTCGAAGAACTGCTCCGCGGTTCGTGGCGATAGCGTTCGACAAGGTGGCCTGAAAGCCGCATGGACAGGGCATCTTCAGCCTGCCAAGGCTGCGGTCGCCATTCCATGCGGCGTTCCGGGTTGCCTGCCTGAAGAGCGCCAGTCCATGCGAGTTGCAGCCTTGCGGGGCAGAATGGCCGGGACGGCCGCTCAGCGGGTGCCCGGCGATGGCTTGATTGAGCGCGGCGCGCGCCTGGTCGATCAGTTCCCCCGCCGCCAGCCCGATCGGGCCGTCGCCGCGTTCGACCAGACGATCTGCCGCTTCGCCATGCAGCCAGACGGCACCCGCGAGGGCCGGCCATGCCGGCCACCCTTGGGCGAGCAGGGCGGCGACCATGCCGCTCAGCACGTCGCCCATGCCGGCGCTGGCCATGCCGGGGTTGCCGGTGGGATTGATCGCCCACTCGCCGCCGGGCGCGGCGAGCACGCTGCCGCAGCCCTTGAGCACCACGCAGGCGTTGAAGCGCGGCGCCAGTTCGAGCGCGCAGGCGAGGCGGTCGCGCTGCACCCCGGCGACATCGGCGCCGAGCAGCCGCGCCGCCTCGGCCGGGTGCGGCGTCAGTAGCGTGGGCGGCGTGCGCCGGCGCAGGCGGCCGGCCAGCACCGGATGGGCCGCGACAATGTTGAGCGCATCGGCGTCGAGCAATAGCGGCAGCGCGGCGTCGATCGCCGTGCGCAGCAGATCGCGCGCGTCGTTCGACTGGCCGAGGCCCGGCCCGATGGCGAGCGCACCGGCGAGTGCACCAGAGAGCGCAATCGCCTCGCGCGCCGGCCGCAGCATCAGTTCCGGCTGCAGCGCATCGACGCCCGGATGGCGCGAATCGAGCAGGCCGACGTAGACGCGGCCGGCGCCCAGGCGCAGGGCGGCGCGGCCGGCCAGCAGCGCGGCGCCGACCATCCCGGGCGCACCGCCGATGATGAGCGCATTGCCGTTGCTCCCCTTGTGGCTGTTGCGCGGTCGCGGCCGGAGATGGGCGGCGAACAGGCCGGGGCCGTTGAGCCGTCCGGGTGGGGGAAACTCGGCCGCGTAGTCGAGATCCAGATCGCACAGCGTCACTTCGCCGGCATGATCGGGTCCGTCGAGCGTCAGCAGCCCGGGCTTGAGCGCGATGAAGGTGGCGGTGTGACTTGCCCGCACGCACGGGCCGCGCACTCCGCCGCTGTCGACATCCAGACCGCTCGGCGTATCGATCGCCAGCAGCGGACAATCGGGCCGCGCCAGCCGGTTCAGCCGCTCGATCCATTCGGCATGACGGCCGGCGATCGGCGCGGGTCAGGCCGATGCCGAACAGCGCATCGACCGCCAGGGCGAACGCGCGCTCGGGAATTGCCGGCTGGCAGGTGCCGCCGGCATCGAGCCAGGCGCCGTGGGCGTCGCGCGCATCGGCCGGCAGGCGCGCCGCATCGTCAGAGAAGGCGACGATCACCTCGCGACCGGCGGCCCGCAGGTGGCGCGCCAGCACGAAGCCGTCGCCGCCGTTGTTGCCCGGCCCGCAGGCCACCAGCACCGGCCCGGCGCGGGAGCCGAGCAGTTGCAGGGCGATCTGCGCGGCCGCCGCGCCGGCACGTTCCATCAGCGGCGGAACGGCATCGGGCAGGAAGCGCGCCTCGATGGCGCGTATGCCATCGACACGGAAGATCGGGGCGGTTGAGGCGATGTGCGGCATGGCGGTCGGGCAGGTGCTGCGGCAGATGGCCGATTGTAGCCCCGGCGCGGCGGCGCGATGGCCTCAGGCCGTAGTATGCGGGGCGCCGCTGCGCAGTTCCACCTCGAAACAGGCGCCGCCGCCGGGGCGCGGCAGGTAGCGGGCGTCGCCGCCATGATGGCGCGCGATGCGCCGTACCAGCGCCAGCCCGAGCCCGATGCCGCTGCCGCTCTCGGCCGTGCCGCGCGGCCGATAGAAAGGCTCGAAGATGCGCGCCTGCTCGGCCTGCGGCACGCCCGGGCCGGCATCTTCGACGCGCAGGCGCAGGCCATCGGGCAGGGGGTCGAGCGAGACCGAGATCGGCGTGCCGGCGGCATAGCGGCGCGCGTTCTCCAGCAGGTTGCGCAACAGGCGGCGCAGCATGCGCGCGTCGCCGGACACCTGGGCGGCGGCCTGCCGGCCGTCCGGCCAGTGCACCTCGGCGCCGACGCGCGCGGCCTCCTCGGCGGCCAGCGCCAGCATGTCCACCGCTTCGCGGGCGCGCTTGTCGCCCTGCAGGTCGGCATCGAGCCGCGAGGCGAGCAGCAGTTCTTCGATCAGCCCGTCGAGCCTCGGCGATGTCGGCGCGGGCGCGGGCGACGATTTCCGGCCGCGGCTCGCGCCCGATCAGCCTGATCGCCATCGACAGGCGCGCCAGGGGCGAGCGCAGTTCATGCGAAGCGAATGCCAGCGTGTCGCGCTGCGCACCGACCAGCCGCTCGATCTGCGCCGCGCTGCGATTGAAGCTCGCCGCCAGCTTGGCCACCTCGTCGTTGCCCTCGACCGTGACGCGCGCGGTGAGGTCGCCCTCGCCGAGCGCCTCGACGCGCGACTGCAGCGTCTCCAGCCGCCGCGTGATGCGCCGTGACAGCAGGAACGCGCCCAGCGCCAGGGCGAGCGCGGCGGCGCCGAGCGCGGCCAGCGCCCGCGGCCCGGGCGCGCCCCGGCGCAGGCGCAGCGGCTGCATCGAGACTTCGCGTCCGTCGGCCAGCCGCTGGGTGAATACCGGCGGCTCGCCGGGCACAAACTGCGGCCCGTCGTCGTCACCGCGAGCCGGCGGCGGCAGCGGCCCGCCGGTGGAAGCGAGCGTGGTGCCGTCGGCACTGCGCAGCGTGATGCGGGCGCGCAACGCCTCGCCATAGCGTTCGAGCGCATCCTGCAGTTCCTGCGGCGGCACATCGGCCGGCGGCAGCAGCCGGATCAGCAGGTGCAGCGGGCCGCCGCGCCCGCGATGGGGCAGTTCCTGCGTATCGTGCAACAGCCACCATGCCAGCGCGAAAACCACGCTGCATAACAACAGCATGGCGAGAAAGCCGACATAGATTTGCAGCGAGAGCCGGCGCACGGCTCAGTCGTCCTGCAGGCGGGCGAACACGTAGCCGGCGCCGCGCACCGTGATGATCCGCCGCGGCGTCTTCGGATCGTCCTCGATGGCCGCGCGGATGCGCGAGATGTGCACGTCGATGCTGCGGTCGAAGGCTTCCAGCGCCTCGCCCTTGACGCGCTCCATCAGCGCCTCGCGCGACATGATGCGGCCGGCATGGTTGGCCAGTTCGCACAGCAGGTCGAACTGGTGTGAGGTGAGTTCGCGCGCCTCGCCGTCGACGCGCACGCTGCGCGCGTCGCGATCGATTTCAAGGCGGCCGAAGCGCAGCGGCGGGTTGCGTCCGGCGCCCGGCACGCGCCGGCGCAGGATGGCGCGCAGGCGGGCGAGCAGCTCGCGCGGGTTGAACGGCTTGGGCAGATAGTCGTCGGTGCCCAGTTCGAGGCCGACGATGCGGTCGGTCTCGTCGCCGCGCGCGGTGAGCATGAGGATCGGGATGTCGCGCGCGCCGGCCCGGCCGCCGCGAATGCGCCGCGCGACCTCGAAGCCGTCAAGATCGGGCAGCATCACGTCGAGTATCAGCGCGTCATAGGGTTCGCGCTGCAGCATGGCGAGTCCGGCGGTTGCGCTGTCGGCGGCGCTCAGCTTGAGGCCGAGCGGCTCCAGGTATTCGGCCAGCATGGCGGCCAGCGCGCGATCGTCGTCGATGATCAGGATTCTGTCGGTCATGGCAGGGCGTGGCCGGCGGGGCGTCCGGCGATCATTTCATCGCCGCGCAGGGACAACATGAAAAAGCGCCGCACACCCGGAGCGGGCGTGCGGCAAGCCGGACAAGAAGGAACGCGTCGCAACGCTTTCGCGAGGCGGGTGTCAGCCTTGCGGGGCCATGCCGCGCATGCCGCGCCGGCCCATGCGCTCGGCCATCGCCTTGCGCTGCTCGGGCGTCAGAATCTCGGCGGCGGCGATCATCGCTTCGTGCATGCGCGCGCTGGTTTTTTCCATCAATTGCGACTGCTGCGCGTGCAGGTCGGCGAGTTTGGCCTTGTCGAGGACCGGTGCGGCCAATGCATCGTGCATCTGCTTGTGCAGATCCGCCCTCTGCGTGCGCAGCGGGGCCAGATCGGTCATTGCGCTCTTGGCGATCGCCTTGATGCGGGTCTTCTGATCGTCGGATGCGCCGACGCGGGTGAGCATGTGGTCGATGCGCCCCAGCATGCGCTCGCCCATCTGCGCCGGGTCGCCGGCGAAGCCGGGGCCGCAGTGGCCGCCCATGTGGCCACCCAGTCCGCCCATTCCCCCCATCATCCCGCCAGGTTGGGCGTGCGCCGCGAGCGCGCCGATGCCCAGCAGCGTGGCGGCGGCGCCGCCGATCAGTACCTTGCGTACCCGCGAGTTGCGGCGGCTGGCATCGAACAGACTTGCGAACTTCATGGTGTTGCTCCTTTGTGTGTTCTCGCAGATTGCGATGGCGTGCATCATGCGCGCCGGATGCAACCGGCTGATGTACGCAGTGTAAAGATTCTTGAAGTTCGCCGTCGCGGTTTCGCGGCGCTCCTGCGCGGCAGGGCGCCCCGGCGCGCAACGGTCTGTGGGAAAATGAATGCAACTGACAACCAACTGGAGACGCAGACATGGCAGCACCGAAACTCCCTGACTACCGGATGGCCGGCGGCATCGACCGGGCCGTGTTCCAGGCCGAGTTCGCCAGCCAGTTTTCCAAGAGCGCGCGCTACTCCGCCGCCGCGATGCCGGACACGCTGGTGCTGCTGGGCCTGATCGAAGCCGACGCGTCGATCAACGATGTGCGCTGGGCCGCCTACATCCTGGCCACCACGATGTGGGAAACCACCTCGCCGACCACCGTCACCCGCCCGGCGCTCAACAAGAAAGGTCAGCCGTTGCTCGACAAGAAGACCAAGGCACCGATAATCCTCAAGGAACGCAAGTGGCTGATGACCATGGCGCCGGTCGACGAAGTGGGCCACGGCAAGGGGCGCAAGTACCACGAGCCGGTGAAGGTGAGCGTTCAGGCCGACGGCAGCGTGCGCATCACCGAACAGGATGGCGACCAGTTCAAGGTGAGCGCGGCGGGAATTGTCACGGCTTTGACCAAGGGCGCGGTGATGGGCACCACGGACGGCGGCGCCGCGACCAAAAGTTATGACGGTGACGACGGCGCCGAGCAGGCGTTCTACGGCCGCGGCTATGTGCAGCTTACCTGGTGGTCGAACTACGCCAAGGCGGGAGTCGCCATCGGCCGCGGGCTCGACCTGCTGACCGACCCGGAACTCGTCAAGTCCCCCGAGATCGCCTATGCGCTGATGTCGCACGGCATGAGCACCGGCGAGGGCTTCGCCAACGGACACAAATTCTCGCAGTACTTCAATGGCACGGCGACCGACTACGCCGGCGCGCGGCGCATGGTCAACGGCCAGGACCACGCCGCCGACATCGCCGCCATCGCGGGCAAGTTCGAGGCCATCCTGCTCAAGGCGCGGCGCACCCAGGCAGCACCGGCGGTCGTTCCATGAGCGCAAGCCCGCGTTCGCGCCTGCTTGTGGCGACGATGCTCTTTGCGGCGGCGTGGTGCGGCGGCGCGGCGGCCTCGGCGCCCGAGGCCGTTTTGCGCTGCGGCTGGTTCGACAATCCGACTCCCGGCAACGCCTGGCTGCACGACCGCGACGGCGAATGGACCATCGGCATCCAGGGCGGCCATCAAGCCCGGGGCGCGTGGCCGCGCTTCAAGTCGTCCGAATGGGTCCGCACCGGCAGCGGCAGTGCCGGCTATGGTTGCGCCTGCATCAAGGTCCATGCCGATGCCCAGTCGCGCGACGTGGCGCGCATCGTCTCCGCCCGCGCCCGGCCGCTGTCGGCCTGCCGCAGCGACGCGGCGCTCAAGGGCAGCGAACCGGAAAATCCGTTGAAATAGCTCGCGCCGACGGTCGCGCCCGATTGGCGCATCCTCCCGCAAGGCAGGCTGGCCACGCTTGCCCGCTCTGCGAACTGCTGGTCGAGCAGCGAACGCGCCGTTCGCCAAGCGCAGCAGCACGTTCACATGATGCGCCAGAAGCCCCGTGGATAGGGCATCTCCGGCACGCCGGTCGCAAGAGGCCAATGGATAGGGCGTCGTGGGGCGGTCAGGCTGTAGAACGCCTATCCATGAGGCCCGCAGGGCATCGACCAGTCGCGCGAACGAAAATGCGTCCGACCGTTCGGCGCACCGGCTCCTCCCGCTTCGAGGGGGAGTGCCAATGGGGGTGCCGCATCAGGATCGCTTCGCGTCGGTTCAAGCACTACCGCCGCTGCCGGCCTTCACCCGATCGACATGATTGCGTCCGAATCCGGTATGCTCTCAGCGCATGACGACTGCGCCTCAGTCTCGCCAGAATTCGGCATGGTGCGCAACCCGAAGTGCGATGCAGCGCGCTTGGGTTCCGCATTCGCTTTCATGCGATTCGGCGGATTGCGCTGCGCTATTCCGACCGACGCGTGCCGACCCTCTCTGCGTATGCGTAAAGATCATCTTTCAAGGAGCCGCGGCGTGGAAAACTGGAAGCGTCGTATCGCGATCGCGTCTGGCGCAATAGCCGCCGTGTTGTTGGCCTCTCTGGTGCCAATACAGCCCTTGTATCAACCCATGATTGCAGTTCTTCTATTCGTCGTGTTTGCTCGCGCTCTCAAGGTGGGATCCTTCACTGCAACACTGGTTTTTGCGTTGCTGCTTGGCATCACGCCCATCCTCGGCTTCTCGCTGGTGGCCGTTGCTTCATCCGATTTGCATCTGCACCAGATTCTCTATTGGTCGATCGTCAGTTACTCCGAATCGTCGGTTTCCGTTGCTCTGTTTCTCCTGCCGATCGCAATTTCACTTGCGACGTATTTGGGTCGACGGTGGCTGTATTCGTGACCATGTGCTGATTCGGCGATCAGACAGATGCGGTGCGCGCACCGGAAGGTATCAGACGACCGTTTAAGGCCTGCGGAAGGGATTCTGGTGGTCATCGCGGGTACGTCCAAGGGACTGCGCTGCGAGATTCCGCCTTACGCGCGAAGTTCTGATTGGACTCCGGCGCCCTTCTCGGCGCCGACGATCCATCCCTCGACCGGATCGACATGCACCGGCAAGCCATATCCCGATTCGGAACGCAGCGCTGCCCACCCGGCCTGAAACGCGCACAGCACCGCATCGAGGTTGTCCGCGCTGCCGTCGTCGATGAGGGTGTCGCGACTCAACGGCGGGCGCAGTTCGAGGCGCAACCCGTCGATGCCGCATTCGAGGCCGGCGACGATTTGCGCTCGCGCTTTGCGCCGCGCGTCGGTTTGCTGGCTGCGGCTGTCGCTCTTGTAGCTGGCGCGGGTGATCCTGCGGGCGAGCAGGCCGGGGTAGGCTTCGAGGGCGATGCGTTGCGGGTCGCCGGCGTGCATGCGCGGCACGGTCAGGTTGGCGCGCAACAGGCGCGGGGCGCCTTCGAGGAACATCAGGGCGACCGGCGGGTTGACGAGTTTCATCGGGCTGCTGGAGCCGGCGGGGCCGTCGGTGGCGCGATGGGTGAACTTGTTGCCGGGGGCGCGCGTGGCGCGATAGGCGTCGAGCACGCGGCGAAACTCGTCGCGGGTGTAGTGCGCGCAGTGTTCTACCAGCGCGGACCACGGGTCGGGCCAGCCGAGGTCCTGAACCAGTTCGCGCGGCATGCCGAAGGGGAAATCGAAGGCGCCGATCCACGGGCCGGGTTGAGCGAGGAATGCGTCGAACGCGGCGAAGGATTCGATGCGCGCCAGCGTGTCGATGCCGAGCAGGTCGCCGTCGAGCGTGCCGCTGGCGGCGGTGATGGCCTTGGCGCGGCGCGGGGCCGAGGTGAAATCGACGCCGATGATGCGCGGCGGCGTCATGGCGCGTGCATCGCGCGCGCGGCGAGGATCGTGGCGGCGTGGATGTCGACCGTGTCGTCGATGTTGCGCGCATAGCCGCCGGCCATCGCGATGGCGACCGGAATGCCGCGCGTCTTGCAGTCGCCCAGCACCAGCGCATCGCGCGCGGCAAGCCCGGCCTTGGTCAGCTTGAGGCGGCCGAGACGATCGTCGTCGAACGGATCGGCGCCGGCAAGGTAGATCACCAGTTGCGCGTCGAAGTTTGCGAATACCCGGGCCAGCCCGTGGTCGAGCGCGGCGAGGTAGGCGTCGTCGCCGGTGCCGTCGGCAAGTTCGATGTCGAGATCGCTGGTTTCCTTGTGGAACGGAAAATTCTTCGCGCCGTGGATCGAGAAGGTGAAGATGTCGCGATCCCCGGCGAGGATCGCCGCGGTGCCGTTGCCCTGGTGCACGTCGCAGTCGATGATCGCGACCCGCGCCACCCGCTGCTCGACGCGCATCGCGCAGGCGGCGATCGCGGCATCGTTGAATACGCAGAAGCCCTCGCCACGGTCGCGAAACGCGTGGTGCGTGCCGCCGGCCAGATTGGCGGCGACGCCGTCATCGAGCGCGGCGCGGCAGGCCGCGAGCGTGGCGCCGGCGGAACGGCGCGAGCGCTCGACCATCTGCGGCGACCAGGGGAAGCCGATGCGCCGCTGCTCCTGCGCGGTGAGCGAACCGCCGGTCACCCGGCGCACGTAGTCGGTACAGTGGGCAAGGGCGAGCGTGGCGTCGTCGGCTGCCGGCGGCACGCAAAAGTCCGCCGCGCCGAAGTGGCCGCTGCCGGCCAGCCGCGCGCACAGGCGGGCATATTTTTCCATCGGAAAGCGATGGCCGGCGGGCAGCGGCAGGACGAAGTGGTCGGCGTAAAAGAGCTTCATGCGGGCTCGGGCGGGCGCGGGCGCGACGGGCTAGAATACCCGTTGGAGGCAGCGCGATGATGAAGATAATCGAAGCCATCCGGGATCGCCAGAGCGGACTGGCAGCCATTCGCCGGGACATCCATGCCCACCCCGAGACGGCGTTCGCCGAACTGCGCACCGCCGAGGTGATTGCGCGCCACCTGGAGCGCAACGGAATCGAGGTGCATCGCGGCATGGCGAAGACCGGCGTGATCGGCGTGCTGCGCGCGGGTTCCAGCCGGCGAGCGGTCGGACTGCGGGCCGACATGGATGCGCTGCCGATCCAGGAGCGCAACAGTTTCGAGCACTGCTCGCGCAATGCCGGGCGCATGCACGCCTGCGGGCACGACGGCCATACCGCGATGTTGCTTGGTGCCGCCGAATTTCTGGCCGCGACGCGCCAGTTCGACGGCACGGTGGTGTTCATCTTCCAGCCGGCCGAGGAGGGCGAGGCGGGCGGGCGGGTGATGGTCGAGGAGGGCCTGTTCGAGCGCTTTCCGGTCGAGTCGGTGTTTGGGATGCACAACTGGCCCGGCCTGGCGGTCGGCCAGTTCGCGGTGATGGCCGGGCCGATGATGGCCGGCGCCGACGAGTTTGAAATTACGGTGAGCGGCCAGGGTGCGCACGCCGCGATGCCCCACCAGGGTGTCGACCCGGTGCTCGCCGGCAGCGCGCTGGTGCAGGCGCTGCAGAGCGTCGTCGCGCGCAATGTCCATCCGGTGGACAGCGCGGTGCTCAGCGTCACCCAGTTCCATGCCGGCGAAGCCTACAACGTGATTCCCGAGCTGGCGCTGCTGCGTGGCACCGTGCGCACCTTCAAGCCCGAGGTGCAGGATTTGTGCGAGTCGGCGATGCGGCGCGTATGCGACGGGATTGGGGCAAGCTTCGGCGCGCGCATCGCGCTCGACTATGAACGCGGCTATCCGCCCACCATCAATTCGGCGGCCGAGGCCGAGTTATGCCGCGAAGTCGCCGCGTCGCTGGTCGGTGCAGAGAACGTGCGCGGCGACATGCTGCCCAGCATGGGTGCCGAGGATTTTTCGTTCATGCTGATGGTCAAACCGGGCTGCTACGTATGGATCGGCAACGGCGGTGACGGTAACCTGGGTGGTTCGAACTGCATGCTGCACAATCCGCATTACGACTTCAATGACGAAATCATCGCTCTCGGCGCAACCTACTGGGTGCGGCTGGTCGAGCGCGTGCTCTCGGACGCCTAGAAAAGCAGGCCCAGGGCCAGGCACGCCGTTGCGCCGCAGGTGAGGATCAGCCGCAGCGGCAGGTACCAGCCGGGCACGCCGTAGCGCTTCGCCAGCGTGCGGTCCATCGCGAAGTGCATCCAGTAGGCCGCGATCAGCACGAGGAAAGCCGGGTGCGGCGGCAAGGGCAGCGTGGCCCAGCCGATCAGCGCCGGCACCGTACTCCAGGTCATCAGCTTCCAGCGATCGGTATCGCTGTCGCGGGTGAGCATCATCGCCACGCCCCAGTGCAACGCGCCGACGAAGCTCAGGATGATCGCGCCGTAGCTGGCCAGATAGAAGAGGCGCACCGTGCGTTGCGGCCCATCGGCACCCGCCGCCAGCGCCAGCATGCCGAAGAACGGAATAAGCCCGGCTAGCCCCAGCCACAAGGGGGCTCGGGGAATCGGGATCTGGCGGGAGTCGGACAATTCGATCGTTACCGTCGTGGCTGGCAGCGATTCGACAGGTTCGCCGCGGGATCGGTTCCGGGTTCGCTGCAAATCACTGATTCGGGTGCGTTTCGACGGCTTCGACAGGACGTCGGAAGGGGATTAGGCCGTCGGTCCTACTACGGGCGATGGACCGGAATGCGCAGACGCGGCACCTGGAAACGGTGGGATCGAGGCTCCTCGCCACACCCTCGCGATCCCGGCAGAAGGAGCGGATTTCCCTCTGAAAGGCGGTTGGTTGGCAGGGGTTGCCCGGCAGGGCTGCCGGCATGGTGTCGGGAAACCACGTCGGTCATGGGTCTAACCCAACGGTTGAATTGTTCGCCGGGCTGGAAAGCGGAGAATTCACTCCATCGCAACACGCAACAAAACACAAAGGCACCCGGGGCAAAGAAACACGCGATCGGAATGCCACAAGGTCAGGAACAGCAAAGTCGGAAGCTGGCAGCAAACAGCAGAGAGGTCAGAAGCCAAGACGGGAAAGGCGGCAACAGGAAACAAGACCGCTGCAGTCCGCAGACAACAAAGCAAGAAGAACAAATCAGGGCACGAAGCAAGACGAGAAGCAAAGCGAGAAACAAGGCAATAGTGCAAACGAATTTTTGGCGAGGATGAACATGAACAATCTGAAAACTTTGCGCCCCACGATGCTGATCTTGGCATTGCTGGCCGCGGCTGGAACTGCGCTGGCGGGCGACGTGATGCTCTACCGCCAGGGCGAGAAGCCCTCGCCGCAGGATGTCGCACGCATGCTGCGCGGCGATTCGGTGCAAAGCGTCGAGGAATCGGGTGCGGCGCCGATCCGCACCCGCGGCCTCAAGCTGCTGCCGGAAGGCGGCGAGAGCGAAGCCAAGCCGTCGCACAAGGAAATCGAACGCATCGCGAAGGAACCCGCGCCGTCACGTCAGACCGGCGAAGCCACATCGTTCGCGCTGCAGGTGCAGTTTCCGTTCAACTCGGCCGAGATTCAGCCCGAGATGTTCGAGGCACTCGATGCCGTGGCCGAGGGCATCCGGCTGGCCGGCAAGCAGATCGGCATCGTAATCGAAGGGCATACCGACGCGGCGGGCGCCGCCGATTACAACCTGCTCCTGTCGCGTCGCCGCGCCGAGTCGGTAAAGAACTATCTGGTGCTGCGTCACGGACTGCCGGCAAGCAGTTTCCGGGTCGTCGGCAGGGGCAAATTCGATCCGCTGGTCCGGGACAACCCGTTCGCACCGGAGAATCGTCGCGTGCAGTTCCGCGCGGCGCTGTAAGGAATCCAATCCACTTGAATGGAATGGAAGGCTGTCGCAAGCCAACACGTAGTTAAACGAGCAGTCAATCTACCCACTTAGCAAGGAGTTCAGAAAATGAAAGCAATCATCAAGTCCGCCGCTGTTTCGCTCATCGCCTTCGCCGCTGCCAGCGCGTTCGCCGCGCCGGCTTCGACCGATGTCGATCTGAAGGACACCACCGTCAAGCAGTCCGGCGCCTTGAACAGCCAGCGCGTCGATATCGGCAACGCCAGCGGCGCCAACAGCAAGTCCTACGTGCGTTCGAAGAACCTGAATGTCAAGCAGTCCGGTGCACTCAACACCCAGCGTGTCGAAATCGGCAACGCAGCGAACGGCGGCAAGTCGGATGTCGATATCAAGGACACCAACATCAAGCAGTCCGGTGCCCTGAACTCGCAGACCGTGCGCATCGGCAACGCCAAGAACGGCGGCAGCAGCAAGGTCGTGTCGACCAACATGACGGTCAAGCAGTCCGGCGCACTGAACACCCAAGCGGTCAACGTCGGCAACGCCCAGTAAGCGTTCGAGGCAGCACCATGGCACCGGCTATCCGGTGTGCGTGAAGCGCACACCGGATACGCCACAAATTGGAGCCGGTTCGACACAAGGACGAGGTCATGAAACAAAAGACGACGATGGCGCTGCTGAGCGCGGCGATTCTGTGCTGGCACGTGCCGGCGAGCTTTGCCGCAGCCGACGCCGAGCCGACCGACATGGACCCGCGCTTGCTGGCGAAGATGGGCAAGGTCCGCGCCAAGCAGGACGTTCAGGAAGCCAAGCGTGATGCCGAAGGCGAGGGCGGTGGCGGCAAGAGCAGCGGCCTGCCGAGCTGCGCGGTGAATATCGGCAACAGCGTCAATGCGCCGCGAGGCAATGCGCCGAAGGAAATTGCGGTGTTCGTCAAGGGCGACGTCATCGTATCCGGCAACAAGTGCAAATAATCAGGGGGATTTCATGAATTGTGGTCGCAATGTTGCTCGGCGCAAGACTGACCCGCGTGTCGGTCTGGCCGCCTGTGCGCTGGCGATACTGGCAATGAGTGGCTGTGCCGGCCAGGTCAAGGAAGAGACGCTGCAGACCGCCGAAGAGGTCAAGCGCGGGCCGGAGCAGGCGCCGTTCCGATCGATCACCAATTTCTCCCATGCGTTGCGCTGCATGGACAATCACATGATCTCGTTCGGTGTGCGCGACGTGTCGATGCTGGTCGAGGATCTGTCCGACCAGACCAAGAAGGTCAGTGCCGGCACGCGTGACATGCTGATCTCGGCGGTATCCGAGATGACCAAACGCAGCCGCGCGGTCCGCCTGATCGCCTATGGCCAGGACTCGGGCAACCTGATCGGTTTCCTGCAGGCGGCCAAAAAAGAGGGCGCCTATTCGGTGATCCCGCAATACGACATCAAGGGTTCCATCTCGCAATACGACGAGAACGTCGCCAAGAAGGAAGCCGGCGGTGGAATCTCGATCGGCGAGGTGTTCTCGTACGGCCGAGCGGCCGGCGGCGCGGCCACCATCCTTGGTCTTGATCTGACGGTGCTCGACACCGAAGATCTGTCGGTCGTGCCTGGCGTGACCTCGAGCAACAGCGTAGTGATTTACAAGTCGGGCAAGGGCCTGGACGCGGATGCAACCTACCGCAAGCTGGGCATCAACTACACGTCCTCGCTGGCCAAGTCGGAAGGCAACGCCCAGGCCTTGCGCAATCTGATCGAGCTGGCTTCGGTCGAGTTGTTCGGCAAGCTGACGCGCACGCCGTACTGGTCCTGCCTCGGCGCCGATGCCAACAGCGATCTGGTGAAAAACGAAATCGCCGACTGGTTCTACCAGATGACCGCCGACACCGCCGACCTGATCGCCTACTTCCAGTACCAGATGACCATTCGAGGCTTCTACACCGGCCCGGTCGATGGCAAGAGCAACGACGAACTCGCGAATGCGATCGCAGAATACCGTCAGGCGGCGGGACTGCCGGTCAATTCCAAGCTCAATCTCGAACTGTTCTCGTACTACCTGAATGCCGATCACAACAAGATTCAGGATGCACGCAAGGCCAAGACGGTGGCGCAGCAACCCGCGCCGGCCGAACCGCTCAAGCTGGCGATCAGCAGCGACAAGCCGGGTGGCAAGTTCCGCCGCGGCGAAGCATTCGGATTGACCGTTCAGCCAAGTCGCGATGCCTACGTCTATTGCTATCTGCGCGATGACAAGAACAAGGTGCAGCGCTTCTTCCCGAATCGCTTCTCGCGCGATGCGATGGTGAGCGCCAAGGAACCGCTGCAACTGCCGGGCGGCATGCGCTTCCAGATCGCCGCGAGCGACAAGGGCAAGGACGAAACCATCATGTGTCTGGCCACGCCCACCGAAGCCCTCAACGCGTTGCCGGATCCGCTCAAGGCGCCGGATTTCGAACCGGTCGGCAACGCATCGCTCGAGCAGATTCGTACCGCGTTTGCCTCGGTCGCCGGCAAGGGTATCGGCGAGGCGCAGTTCAAGATCAGCGTGCAATGAACGAATCGGGGAGCATGAAATGAGATATACAATCGCCATCGGTCTCTCGCTGCTTGCCATGGCCGCAGCGGCCGGCGTCAGCAGCGATGGCGCGGTCAATCAGGTCGCTGCGGCAAAGCCGGCGAAGGCGGAAGTCGTGCCGCTGAACGACGATTTCCGGCCCGGCCCCTCCGGCAAGCGGGTAGCGACGAACCGGGGGCCGAGCCTGCGCTGCTGGCAGTATGGCCGCTTGATTTTCGAGGAGCCGGTGTCCGAAGTGCCGGCTTCGCTGGGTGGTGCCGGACATCGCTTCGAGGGACGTGCCGGCAGCGTGCAACTGGTGGATATGCACAACGCCTCGTGCCTGATCAAATAGGACATCAAGATGGACCGTCGCCGACTGCTGCAATTGTGCCTGGCATTGGCCGCCGGGAAGATCGTGACCCGCCCGGCTGATGCCGCCGACGTGGTGCGCCAGGAGCGCGCCGTCGGCGGGTTCGATCGCGTTGTCGTGCATGGGGTGATCGACGTGTCGATCTCGCAAGGTGCGCGCGAACAGTTGTTCGTCACCGCCGAGCCGCGCCTGATGCCCAATATCGTGACGCGAGTCGAACAGCGCACCCTGATCATCGAAACCACGGGCGGCATCAAGACCGAGAAGAAGCTGCACGTCGATCTGACCCTGCGCGAACTGCAGCATCTCGAGGCCGACGGCAGCGCCGACATCCATGTGGACAAGCTGCGGGCGGGGGCGCTGAACATCGAATTGTCCGGCAGCGCCGGCTTCAAGGCGCCCAGGCTGGCGGTCGATACGCTGAAACTGCGCCTGGCCGGCTCCGCCACCGCCACGCTCGGCGGCACGGCGGCCAGCCAGATCGTGCAGATCAAGGGCTCTGCCGATTATCACGGCGAGGCGCTCGACAGCGTGTCGGCCCGCGTGGCCGCGTCCGGTTCGGCCAACGCGAGCGTCAAGGTGCGCGACAGTCTGGAGGCCGAGGTCAGCGGCAGTGCCGATCTGACCTACTACGGCAATCCCAAGGTGCGCAAGTCGGTCAGCGACGCCGCGTCGCTGGAGCGCGGCTGACCGTTCAGTGCAGCGTCGGCGGCGGTTCGAGCGCCGGGAACAGCGCGGCGACTTCGGCCGCGTCGAAACGGTAGGCGTGGTTGCAGACCTCGTCGTGAATCACGACCTCGCCGTTTTCGCGCAGGATCGAATCCACTTCCTCGCGGCCAAGCGAACGCAGCACGCGGCGCACCTTGTCCCAGTCCAGCGGGCAGTGAAAACGCACCGGGCGGGCGTCGAACAGCCGCAGCGTTTCGCCGGGAAACAATCGCGGCAGCAGGCGCAGCGGCGGCAGGCCGGCGATTTCGCGTAGCGTCACCGTCGCGGCGAGCTGGGTGATACGCGCCCAGCCATCGGCATCGCATCGATCGGCGCCGGGCAGTTTCTGCAGCAGAAGCCCCACCGCATGCGAGTCGTCTGCCGCCAGCATCAGACTAGCGGGCTGCTGCACCGATTGCGACAGATAGTGCTCGAAGACTTCGGAAACGCTTTCGCCGTCCAGCGGAACGATGCTCTGGTAAGTGCCGCCGGCGCCGTCTCCGCGCATGTTGAGGGCAAGCTGTCCGTCGCCGAACAGTTCGATCAGCCGTTGCGCGGTGGTTCGCTCCCCTGCGCGCGCCATGCCGCGCAGGCGCAGCGATTCCGTGCATTCGACCAGCAGCAGCGAGAGCGGTCCGTTGCCGCGCAATTGCACCGAAATCTTGCCCGGTCGCTTGAGATTGCTGCCGATCAGCGCCGTCACGGCGGCCAGTTCGCCGAGCAGATCGCGGATGTTCGTCCGGTAGTTGCGCCGGGCGTGCATGCGCTGCCAGGATTCGCGCAGGCAAACCACGACGCCGCTGATGTCCAGATCTTCAAAGAGGAAGCGCTGGACGAAATCGCCGGCAGCGTCGGTCATGCTCATTGCTTGATGAAGCTCGACCAGGCGGCGGGCTCGAAGCCGACCAGCAGCTGTCCGCTGGCGGTTTCGACGACCGGCCGGCGAATCAGGCTCGGGTAGGTCACCATCAACTGCACCGCCTTGCTCTGGGTGGTGACATCCTGCTCTTCGGCGGAGAGCTTGCGCCAGGTTGTGCCACGCGTATTGAGCAGCGTCTTCCAGCCGAGCGCCTTCGACCAGCCATGCAGCCGCGCCGAATCGATGCCCGACTTCTTGTAGTCGTGGAACGCGTAGGCGATGCCCTGCTCGTCGAGCCAAGCGAAGGCCTTCTTCATCGTGTCGCAGTTCCGGATTCCGTAGATTTTGGTCATTCGGGCGAGTCCGCGGACAATCGCGGAATTGTAGCCGACGCGCAATCAGCGCTTGAGCGCACGCGCCAGCGCATCGGCAAGCGCGCCACCGGCGGACGGCGGCGCCTTTTGCGCCAAGCGCTGGCCGCCGCGTTCCGGCCGCGCTTGCGTCCTCGGCGCACGCGCCTCGTCGCCCTTCGCGGCGGACCGATCGTCCAGGCGCATGGTCAGCGCGATGCGCTTGCGCGGGACGTCCACCTCGACCACCTTTACCCGCACGACATCGCCGGCCTTGACCACCTCGCGCGGATCCTTGACGAATTTGTTCGACAGCATCGAGATGTGCACCAGGCCGTCCTGGTGCACGCCAACGTCCACGAAGGCGCCGAAGTTGGTGACGTTGGTGACCACGCCTTCGAGCAGCATGCCGGGTTCGAGATCCTTCAGGCTGTCGATGCCGTCCTTGAATGCCGCCGTCCTGAACTCGGGACGCGGGTCGCGGCCGGGCTTTTCCAGTTCCTTGAGAATGTCGCGCACGGTCGGCAGGCCGAAGCGCTCGCCGGCGTATTTGCGCGCATCGATCTCGCGCAGCGTGCGCACATCGCCGATCACCTGCTTCACGCTGCGCTGGATGTCGGCCAGCATGCGCTCGACCACCGGATACGCTTCCGGGTGCACCGCCGAGGCGTCGAGCGGGTTGTCGCCGTTGCTGACGCGCAGGAAGCCAGCCGCCAGTTCGAAGGTTTTGTGACCGAGACGCGGCACCGCATTCAGCGCCGCGCGCGAGGCGAAGGCGCCGTTGGCGTCGCGATGCGTGACGATGTTCGCCGCCAGCGCGGCATTGAGCCCGGAGATGCGCGCCAGCAGCGCCACCGAGGCGGTGTTCACGTCGACGCCGACGGCATTCACGCAGTCCTCGACCACCGCGTCGAGCGCCTTGGCCAGCCGCGACTGGTTGACGTCGTGCTGGTACTGGCCGACGCCGATCGCCTTGGGATCGATCTTCACCAGTTCCGCCAGCGGATCCTGCAGCCGGCGCGCGATCGATGCCGCGCCGCGCAGGCTGACGTCGAGATCGGGGAATTCCTTCGCGGCGAGTTCCGAGGCCGAATACACCGAGGCGCCGGCCTCCGATACCACGATCTTGTTGATGCCGAGTTCGGGCAGTTGCCTGATCAGTTCGATCGCCAGCTTGTCGGTCTCGCGCGAGGCGGTGCCGTTGCCGATGGCGATCAGTTCGACAGCATGTTTCTTTGCCAGCAGCGCGAGCGTGTGCAGCGCGCCGTTCCAGTCGCGGCGCGGTTCGTGCGGGTAAATGGTGGCGGTATCGACCAGCTTGCCGGTGCGATCGACCACTGCCACCTTGACGCCGGTACGCAGGCCCGGATCGAGGCCGAGGGTGACACGCGCCCCGGCCGGCGCGGCGAGCAGCAGGTCGCGCAGGTTGGCGGCGAACACGCGGATCGCTTCTTCCTCGGCGCGCTCGCGCAGCGCGCCCATCAGATCGAGTTCCAGCGACAGGGAAAGCTTGACGCTCCAGGCCCAGCGCACGCATTCCAGAAGCCAGCGGTCGGCGGGCCGGCCCTGGTCGGAAACGCGAAAGCGGGCGGCGATGCGCCGCTCGCAGGTGTTGGGCGAGGGCGGCTGCTCGCCGAGTTCCTCGTCGAGCTTGAGCGCCACCCGCAGCACGCCTTCGTTGCGTCCGCGCAGCAGCGCCAGCGCGCGGTGCGAGGGAATGTCCCGCAGCGGCTCGCGGTAGTCGAAGTAGTCGCGGAACTTCGCGCCGTCGTTCTGCTTGCCGTCGACCACGCCGGATACCACCACCCCATGCGTCCGGACGAATTCGCGCAGTTCGCCGACCAGTTGCGCGTCTTCGGCGAACTGCTCGATCAGGATCTGCTTCGCGCCGTCGAGGGCCGCCTTGATGTCAACGACACCCTTTTCGGCATCGACGAACGCGGCCGCTTCGAACTGCGGGTCGCGCGCCGGCTCGGCCAGCAGCATCTCGGCCAGCGGTGCGAGGCCAGCTTCGCGTGCGATCTGCGCCTTGGTGCGGCGCCTGGGCTTGTAGGGCAGGTAGAGATCCTCGAGGCGCTGCTTGGTTTCGGCGTTCTCCACTTCGGCGCGCAATTGCGGCGTCAGCTTGCCCTGTTCGTCGATCGAGGCGATCACGGTGGCGCGGCGTTCTTCGAGTTCGCGCAAATACGCCAGCCGTTCGTCGAGTGTGCGCAACTGCGTATCGTCGAGCCCGCCGGTGGCTTCCTTGCGGTAGCGGGCGACGAAAGGCACCGTGGCACCTTCGTCGAGCAGGGCGACGGCGGCGGCAACTTGCTGCGGGCGCACGCCGATTTCGTCGGCGATGCGTTGTTCGATCGGGGGAAGGCTCATCGGTTGTCGGACGGCTGGGGCTAAAATGACCGCGCACTATGGCGAATCTCGCCGCGCGAGGCAAGTGTCGCCGCCGCCTGACGCGCCGCGCGGCGTGTCCGCGGCATGGCTATGACGGCGGCTGCGGTACAATTCGCGCCCCGCGGATCTGGTGCGGCGGGTTTGGTGCAGCGGCGTTGGCGCGTTGCGAAACAGAGACGGGTACGAACATGAAAATCCGCTGGTTGCCCATTTTGCTGGCCTTGCTTTTCGCGCTGCCGTCGCTCGACGCGGCAGCCCGCGGCAAGTCGTCGGCCAGGGCGTCGGCCAAGTCCGGCGTAAGCGCCAAGGGCAAGTCCGCATCGCGTGGTCGATCGGTGGTGCGTGGCAAGGCGGGCGGCGCGACCAAGGCGGCCTGCAAGCCTGGCCGCAAGAAAGGCGGCAAGCGCGGTTGCGCCCGGCACTACGCGCCGCCGCCGCCGCCGATGGTGCAGGGCGAGGGCGCGGCCACGCCGGTGAGGACGGACACGGTCACGCCGCGCAACATCCCGTCGCGCGCCTACGCCGCCGACGGCCAGTCGTTCTACCTGAACGGCGAGAAGATTCGTGTTCGCGGCGCGCCCAGCGCCGGGCCGGAAGGCTCCGAACTGGCCAAGCAGCGCCTGCAGAAAGCGCTCGACAGCGGCGAGGTGACGCTGGCCGAAAAGGCGCTCGATGAGGGCGGCAACGCGATTGCCGTGGTGCGCGTCAACGGCCGAGACCTTGCCGACCTGCTGCTGCTCGACGAACTGCGCGGCGGCAATTTGCCCTGATTGCAGCTTCGGCGGCACCGGCCTGCAAGCCGCATGGATGCTGGTTCTGCGGGCAGGCAAGGCTGGAAGCAAGCAGGGATGCGGCTTCCAGGCCGGTCACCTTGAAACGCGCCAATCCATGCGGCTTGCGGACCAGCGGAGGCGCGCGATTCAGTTCAGCGCGGCGGCCAGTTCGCGGCGGTAGCGGCGCACCAGATCGTGGTCCGAGCCGAGCAGGTCGAAGATCTGGATCATCGTGCGCCGCCCGGCGTCGTCGGCAGAGCGGCGCTCGCGGCGCACCAGTTGCATCAGGTGCGCCAGCGCGCCGGCATAGTCCTGGCGCGCCGCGAGCAGGTTGGCCAGCGCGAGACGGGCTTCGTTGTCGTCGGCGTTGGCGGCGAGCCGGGTTTCCCAGTGCGCGGCGTCGCTGGCCGGCGGCGCGTTCTGCAACAGGCCGAGGCGCGCCCGCAGCGCGCTGACCCGCGCTCCGTCGCGTGCGCGGTCGCCGGCTTGATCGAGCAGCGTGTTCGCCTGCTCGAACCGGCCGTCATCGATCAGCAAGCCGGCCAGATCGAGCCGCGCGGCTTCATGCTTCGGGTCGAGCGCGACGGCCTGCTCGAGCAGACGGCGCGCCGCCTCGGGCTCGCCGCGGCCGCGCGCAGCGTCGGCCTCGCGGCGCAGCGGCTCGGCCAGCGAGGGCACCAGCGAATCGATGAATTCGCGCACCCGGCCCTCCGGCAGCGCGCCCAAAAATTCATCCACCAGTTCGCCATTGACGAAGGCTTTCACCGCCGGAATGCTGCGCACGCCGTAGCGCGCCGAGAGCGCCGGATTCTCGTCCGAGTTCAGCTTGGCGAGCAGGAAGCGGCCCTGGTATTCGTCGGCCAGCTTCTCCAGAATCGGCTTGAGCGCGCGGCATGGCGCGCACCAGGGCGCCCAGAAGTCGACCAGCACCGGCACACGGCGCGACGGCTCGATTACCTTGTGTTCAAAATCCTCGACGCTGACGTCGCAGGAAAAGGCGGACATGCGAGTCTCCGGCAGTCGGCAACAGTCGGACACTGTCGTCCGGTGTGCGATATGCGGTCCGCGCGCGCAGGATTCAAGTGCCGCCGTCGAAGCGGATCGCCAGTATCGGCGGCAGCGTGGTGCTCAGGCAGTTCCAGGATTCGCCGGCGTCGCGGCTCGCCCACAGATTGCCGGTGGTGCTGCCCATCAGCAGCGTGCGGCCGTCGCCGCCGACCTGCAGGCAGTGGCGATACACGAGGTCGTAGCAGTCGGTCTGCGGCAGGCCGGCGCGCAGCGTCTCGAAGGTTTGTCCGCCATCGTGCGTGCGGTTGATGGCCAGCGCGGCGGCGACGGGCACCCGGCACTGGTCGGCGATGGCCGGCGCGAACCACGCCGTCTGCGGATCCTGCGGATGCACCGCCACGGCAAAGCCGAAGCTCGACAGCGGCGCGTGAATGCGGTGCCACAGCGTGCCGTTGTCGGTCGAGCGCCAGATGCCGCAATGATGCTGGCACCACAGCACGTCCGGCGCGCCGGCGCAGCGCTCGATCCGGTGCGCATCCTGGGTATTCTGGTAGCTCGCCTGCTCGGGCGGCAAATAGTCGGCGAGCATGCCCTCGGCGGCAAGTTCCCAGGTCGCGCCGCCGTCCGCGGTGCGCCAGGCGCCGCCGCAACTGACGCCGATCACCATGCGATCCGCATCGCGCGGATCGAGGCAGATCGAGTGGATGCCGGGCACGTCGTAGCCGCCGCCGAACCACTCGCGCCGCTCGGGCCGGCGCCACAGGGATTCGACCAGTTGCCAGCTCGCGCCGCCATCGGTCGAGCGGAACAGCCCGCCGGGCAGGGTGCCGGCCCAGATGGTGCCGCCGCTGCCGGCGAGCGACCAGATCTGCACCAGCTTCCACGGCACGTCGCCTTCGACATCCCTGGGCTGTTCCGGGTAAGCCGGGGTGGCCACTTCGCGCCAGCTTGTGCCGCCGTCGTCGGACGCATGGCACTTGACGCCGAAATGCCCGAGATTCAGGGCGGCGAGCATCGGCCGGTCTGCCGCGCCGGGCAGCACCATGCTGACCGGCTCGCCGAGAAAGCTGGCGCGACCGAGGCGCCAGCCGGTCCCGTTGGCCACCAGTTCGAACAAGCCCTTGCGCGTTGCCACCCAGGCGCGGTCGGTCATCTCAGCCTCCTGTCAAAGCCTGCATCACGTAGATTTCGCTGGTCGGCGAGAGGGCGTCGTCGAGGCGCTCGCGGTCGCGCAGGCGCAGACCGTCGATGAATATGGTGACGTGGCGGCGCAAATGTCCCTGCTCGTCGAGCACGTAGCCGCGCAACTGCGGGTTCGCCGCAAACGCGCTGTCGAGCGCCTCGCGCAGGGTTGCCGCGGGCGAGTCGATCTCCGGCGTGAGCGTGAAGCGGCGCAACTGCTGGGTGAAGACGAGGCGTGCCATGGGGCAATGATGCAACTGTCCGGGAAAAAAATGAACCGGTACGCAGTTGCCCAAGCCAGCATGGCTGGAACCCGCATGGATAGGCGCTCGGCGGGCATCGGTGCCCGCCGAGCGCCTATCCATGCGGACTTTGGGGCGATCGGCCGGTTTTGGCGCGCCGCCCGCCGGCGGGACGCGGCGGGCGGCAGGGTATAATCCGCCTTTGCCTGATCAGGCTTTTCACCGCCCGTACCGCGATGTTCGAAATCCTCAAGCTGCGCGGCGCGCCCGCCCTCTCGGCGACCCGTCTCGCGCGTCTCACCGAAAGCATCAAGTCCGAACTGCCGAAACTGAAATCGCTGCTTGCGGAGTTCTGGTATTTCGTCGAACTGCGCAGCGCGCTCGATGGCGACGCGAGTGAACGGCTGGTCGATCTGCTCGGCGCAAAGCCGGCGGGCGCGGCGCCGGCCGGCGCGCTGCTGCTGGTGACGCCGCGGCTGGGCACGATTTCGCCCTGGTCGTCCAAGGCGACCGACATCGCCCGCAACTGCGGTTTCGCCAAGGTGCTGCGCATCGAGCGCGGCATCGCCTGGCATTTCGACTTGCGCGGCGGACTCGACGCGAAATCGCGCGACGCGGTGCTGCCGCTGATCCACGACCGCATGACCGAGTCGGTGCTCGAGACCATCGACGATGGCGACGCGTTGTTCCACCACTACGAGCCCCGGCCGCTGACCACGGTTGACGTGCTGGGCAAGGGCCGCGCCGCCCTGGTCGCCGCCAATGGCGAACTCGGCCTCGCGCTGTCGGATGACGAGATCGACTACCTGATCGACAACTTCGGCAGGCTCGGCCGCAATCCGACCGATGTCGAGCTGATGATGTTCGCGCAGGCCAACTCCGAGCACTGCCGGCACAAGATCTTCAACGCCTCGTGGGTGATCGACGGCGTGGCGCAGCCGCACACGCTGTTCGGCATGATCCGCCAGACGCACCAGGCCAACCCGCAGGGAACCGTGGTGGCCTATTCGGACAATGCGGCCATCATCGAAGGCGCGACGGTGCCGCGCTTTTATCCGGGTGCCGATGGCGGTTACGGCTTCCGCGAGGAATTGACCCACGTCCTGGCCAAGGTCGAGACGCACAACCACCCGACGGCGATTTCGCCGTTTCCGGGTGCGGCCACCGGCTCGGGCGGCGAGATCCGCGACGAAGGCGCCACCGGCCGCGGCTCCAGGCCCAAGGCCGGGCTGGCCGGCTTCTCGGTCTCGAACCTGAAAATTCCCGGCTTCGAGCAGCCGTGGGAGCAGGACTACGGCAAACCCGAGCGCATCGCCTCGGCGCTCGACATCATGATCGAAGGGCCGATCGGCGCGGCGGCGTTCAACAACGAATTCGGCCGGCCCAATCTCGCCGGCTACTTCCGCACCTTCGAGCAGGCCGTGCAGGGCGAAGTGCGCGGCTACCACAAGCCGATCATGATCGCCGGCGGGCTGGGCAGCATTCAGGCGCAGCAGTCGCACAAGATTCGATTCGGCGACGGCACGCTGCTCATCACGCTGGGCGGGCCCGGCATGCTGATCGGCCTGGGCGGCGGCGCGGCCTCGTCGATGACCACCGGCACCAACACCGCCGATCTCGATTTCGCCTCGGTGCAGCGCGGCAATCCCGAGATCCAGCGGCGCGCGCAGGAAGTCATCGACCGCTGCTGGCAGATTGGAAGCCCGCGAGGCGACGGGCTGAAGGCGGGTGACGGCAATCCGATTCTGGCCATCCACGACGTCGGCGCCGGCGGCCTGTCGAATGCGCTGCCCGAGCTTGCGCATGACGCCGGTTGCGGCGCGAAGTTCGATCTGCGCGCGGTGCAGATCGAGGAACCCGGCATGAGTCCGCGCGAGATCTGGAGCAACGAGGCGCAGGAGCGCTATGTGCTGGCGATCCCGCCGTCGCGCCTGGCCGAGTTTCGGGCCATTTGCGAGCGCGAGCGTTGCCCGTTCGCGGTGGTCGGCCAGGCGACCGAAGACGGCGAACTGGTGGTCGCCGATCCGCATTTCGGCAACTACGCGGTCGACATGCCGATGGAGGTGCTGCTCGGCAAGCCGCCGCGCATGGAACGCAAGGTGTCCACCCGCGCCATCTACCTGCCGCCTTTCGACACTACCGACATCGAACTGGCCGAGGCCTGCCAGCGCGTGCTGCGCATGCCCAGCGTGGCGTCGAAGAATTTCCTGATCACCATCGGCGACCGTACCGTTGGCGGCCTCACCGCACGCGACCAGATGATCGGCCCGTGGCAGGTGCCGGTGGCCGATGTGGCGGTCACCTGCATGAGCTACCAGGGCTATCGCGGCGAAGCGTTCGCAATGGGCGAGCGCACGCCGCTGGCCTGCCTGTCCGGCCCGGCGTCGGCGCGCATGGCGATCGGCGAGGCGCTGACCAACCTGGCGGCGGCCGACCTTTCGGGCCTCGACCGCGTCAAGCTCTCGGCCAACTGGATGGCCGCTGCCGGCCATCGCGGCGAAGATGCGCAGTTGTACGAAACCGTCAAGGCGGTGGGCCTCGAATTCTGCCCGCAACTCGGTGTGGCGATTCCGGTCGGCAAGGATTCGCTGAGCATGAAGACCGCGTGGCAAGAGGACGGCGCCAGGAAGCAGGTCGTCGCCCCGCTGTCGCTGATCGTCACCGCGTTCGCCACCGTTGACGACGTGCGGCGCACACTCACGCCGCAACTGGTGCTGGAAGACGGCGTCGAAACCGAACTGATGCTGATCGACCTGGGCGAAGGCAATCAGCGCCTCGGCGGTTCGGCGCTGGCGCAGGCCTGGAACTCGGTTGGCGAGTTCGCGCCCGACATCGCGCCCGCTCTGCTCAAGCGCTTCTTCGACGCGATCGGCCAACTGCGCCGCGACGGCCTGCTGCTGGCGTACCACGACCGCGGCGACGGCGGCCTGTTCGCCACGATATGCGAGATGGCATTCGCCTCGCATTGCGGCATCTCGCTGATGATCGACACCGTCTGCTACGACCCGAAAATGAACGATGTCGACGGCCTCGACCGCCGGCCCGATTCGCTCAAGGGCCGCTTCAACGACCGCATCTTCGCCAGCCTGTTCAACGAGGAACTGGGCGCGGTGATCCAGATTCGCCGCGACGACCGCGCGCGGGTTTCGGCGACGCTGCGCGCGGCCGGACTCGGCCACTGCCTGCACTCGATCGGCCATCCGAACACCCACGACGAAGTTCGCGTCTGGCGCAACGCAAAGCTGGTCTACGGCGCCAAACGCAGCCTGCTGTGGCAGACCTGGAGCGAGACCAGCCATCGCATCGCCCGCCTGCGCGACGATGCCGCCTCGTGCGACGAGGAGTTCGCCGCGCTTGCCGACGCGGCCGATCCCGGCCCGTCGCCGCGCTTGAGCTTCGATCCGGAACAGGACGTCGCGGCCCCCTTCATCAATGCCGGCGCCAGACCGAAGATCGCCATCCTGCGCGAGCAGGGCGTCAATGGCCAGGTCGAGATGGCGGCGGCCTTCGTGCGCGCCGGCTTTGCTGCCCACGACGTGCACATGAGCGACCTGCAGCAGGGTCGCCGGCGGCTGGCCGATTTTCACGGCTTCGCGGCCTGTGGCGGCTTCTCTTATGGTGACGTGCTGGGCGCCGGGCAGGGCTGGGCCAAGTCGATCCTTTTCAACGACGACTTGCGCGGCCAGTTCGAACAGTTCTTCGCGCGCCCGGACACCTTCGCGCTCGGCGTCTGCAACGGCTGCCAGATGATGGCCAATCTTTCCTCCATCATTCCCGGTGCCGAGTGCTGGCCCGCCTTCCAGCGCAATCGCAGCGAGCAGTTCGAGGCGCGTTTCGTAACTGTGGAACTGCCACCGAACCCGTCGCTGTTCTTTGCCGACATGGCGGGAAGTCGCATTCCGGTGGTGGTGTCGCATGGCGAGGGGCGGGCGGTGTTTGCCGGCGTCGATGCGCAGGACAATGCTCTGGTCGCGATGCGCTATGTCGACAATGCGGGCAAGGTGGCAACAACCTATCCGGCGAATCCGAACGGATCGCCCGCCGGCATCGCCGGCGTGACCACGGCTGACGGCCGCTTCACGATCATGATGCCGCATCCCGAGCGCGTTTTTCGCAGTGTGCAGATGTCATGGGCGCCGGCGGCATGGCGCGCGCAGGACATGTCGCCGTGGTTCAGGATGTTCGCCAACGCGCGGCGCTGGCTCGCCTGAGCGGTCGCGCTCAGCAGAGCGCCGAGCACTCGTTGATGGTCTGCTGCAGCTTGCCGGCAAGTTCGGCATCCACCAGCGCCAGCGAGGTACGCATCGACTGCGCCTGATTGCTCTCGCCGGTGCGCGCCAGTGCGGTGCCGAGCTGGAACAACGTGCGCGGATCATTCGGCGACAACTCGTAGGCTTTCTGCAATGCCGGCAGCGCCTCGCGATTCTTCGACAGCATCGACAGGGCGGTGCCCAGCGACAGCCAGGCGCCGGGATTGGCCGATTCCTCGCGCGTCCACGTTGCGCCCAGTGCGGCGGCTTCGTCCCAGCGCTTCTGTTCGGTCAGGCGCGCCAGCCTGAGGAAGAACGGCTGCTCGGACTCGGGTTTGTCCCAAAGCGGACTGCCCTCGAGCGGCTCGATACTGCGGGCCGAACGCTTGCGCAGGCGCTCGAGCCAGTCCGCCGGCATCGCGTAGTAGGCGCCGCGATGCCCAGCCGCAAGAAACGTGGTGATGCCGAGCAGGCGGCCCTGTTCGTCGAACAGCCCGCCGCCGCTGGCGCCGAGCGAAAAGCCGGCCGTGGTTTCGATTACCGAACTGCTGTCCACGCCATGCAGTGCGCTCACCTTGCCCTGCGCGAAGAACGACTCGACGCCTCCGGTGTAGCCGTAATAGAACGAGGGCTCGCCCGGCTTGAGCGTGGACGACGCCCGCAGCGCCACCGGCTGCAGCGGCATGACGTCGGTCTTGAGCAGGCACAGGTCGTGATCCATGTCTGCTTTCTGCGAATGGACGTGGAAGCGCAGTGCGCTCTTGATCACCATGATGCTGTTCGCCGCGCGGGTCACGTGGCAGTTGGTCAGCACCTCGTCCGGCGCCACCACCACGCCCGAACCGAGAAAGGTTCTGCCGTTGGCCGCGTATGCGCTGACCTTGACCACGCTCAGCGACAGCCGCGTTATGAAAGTGGAATCGACCTGGGCGCTCGCCGGTGCGGATAGCAGCGCCGACAGCAGCAGGATTGGACCGCGCATGGTGTTCCCCGTCGCCGGAATCAGTGCCGACCCCGGCCCGAGGGCAGGAGCACCCAAACGACCTTTAGGACGCCTTGGGCGGGAAAAGTTCAATCCTCGCGATCCCGCAGGCGACGAGCCGCCAGCGGCTGGTCGTAGAGTTCCGGAAACCGTTCGAGCCAGGCCCAGGATGTGAGCAGCAGCAGCGAGACGATCAGCGTCCAGCTCCCGGTCATGAAGCAGCAGGCTGCAGGAATCACCAGTCCGGCAAGCTGGTCGAGCAGCCCGCCTAGGGCAAAGCACAGGGCGGTCAGCAGCACCCACTTGAATACGAATCCTGGCAGGAATACCCGCATCGCGCGGTTGTGCCGGTAGTTCAACTGGCGCTCCAGCAGGGAGCCGCGGGTGACGTCGCGGAAATAGCGGAACGGCCAGAAAAAGCGAAACCAAATGTGGCACAGTGACTCGCGCTGCGGCTGATGATCGATCTGGTCTGGTGGCGGCATGCGCGCTCCCCTTCCCGGCGAATCGGCGATACGTTCCATGTTACGCATTCCCCGGCCGCCTTGCCTGAAAAGTCGCTGACGCGGTCCGAGGGTGCGGCCCGGGACTGCGAGCTGCGCATGGATTGGCCTTGCCGGCAATCCGCAACCCCAACGCGATCGGGAAACCGCTATGATTCGCGCATGAATCCGGCGCGTAATATCGACCGGGGTCTGGCGGCCGAAGCCAACGCGGCTGGCGGTTCCCCCAAAATCGCTCTGGCCACCGCCTGGCGCATGCCGGAAGTACCGGTCGAACCCGGCGAGAGACCGAGGTGCGTGCGTTGAGAGGCATCGGCAAGTTCATCATGCTGGCCCTGTGGGTGGCAACGGCGGCGGGCAATGCCGGCGCGGGCGCCGCGGAGGCGCCGCCACTGATGCTCGCCAACGTTTACCGCGGTCAGGTAGCGCTCGACGACTACTGGGTGAGCGAGAAGCTCGACGGCATTCGCGGTTACTGGGACGGCAGGGCCTTGCTCACGCGCGGTGGCGAACGCATCGCCGCCCCTGCCTGGTTTACCCGAGACTGGCCGCAGACGCCGCTGGATGGCGAACTTTGGTCGGGGCGGGGCCAGTTTGCACGTACCGTGTCGATCGTGCGCCAGCAGTCGCCGGACGAAGCGCAGTGGTCGCTGGTGCGCTTCATGGTGTTCGACCTGCCGGCAAGCGGCGCCACCTTCAGAGAACGCATCGCCGAACTCGATAGCGTGGTGCGGCGGATCGGCAAGCCCTGGGTGCAGACGGTTGCGCAGACGCGCGTGCGCAGCCGGGGCGAACTCGCAAGCATGCTCGACCGGGTGGTGCGCGAGGGCGGCGAGGGTTTGATGCTCCACCGCGGTGCATCGCGCTACCGCGCCGAGCGCAGCGACGACCTGCTCAAGCTCAAACCGTTCGAGGACGCGGAAGCGCGGGTCGTCGGCCATGTTCCAGGACAGGGCAAGTTTGCCGGCATGCTGGGCGCGCTGCTGGTCGAGATGCCCGACGGCAAACGCTTTCGCCTCGGCAGCGGGTTTTCTGATGCGCAGCGGCGCGATCCGCCGCCGCCCGGAAGCTGGGTCAGCTACCGCCATGTCGGGTTCCACGACGGCAGCGGCCTGCCGCGCTTTGCGCGCTTTCTGCGCGTGCGCGAGGACATGCCGGCGCTGCAGCCGGCGCCGGACCGATGAAAGGCGCAAACTCGCATTTGGCCGTGGCGGTCAACCCGCTGCGGCAATCCGCGCGTTAGACGGTTGCGCTGTTCGTTCCAATGGAGGTTTGCGATGTCCCCGCTGCTGGCCCGCCTGTTCCCGCGCTTCATCCTGCGCTTTGCCGAGCGGCTGCGCTTCCCGCAACTGTTCCTGCTCACCGGCGGACTGTTCTTGCTCGATCTGATCCTGCCGGATCTGATCCCCTTCGTCGATGAGATCCTGCTCGCCCTGGCAACCCTGATCCTCGCGGCCTTGCGCAGGCGCGGCGGCGTACCGGCTGCCACCGGGACCGAGTCGCGGGCCGCCCCGCCCAACGCCTCGCGGCCCGGCGCCACGCGGCCCAGCGCTTCACCTGCCACCATTACCGGCAAGGCGGTGCGCGTCGACTGAGTCCGCGGTTCGTCGGGCTACAATCGCGCGATGAACCAAACCGACATCGAGTGGATGCGCGAAGCGCTGGCGCTGGCGCGCACGGCGGGTGCAGCGGACGAAGTGCCGGTCGGCGCTATGGTTGTTCTCGATGGCCAGGTTGTCGGCCGCGGTTTCAACCGGCCGATCGGCGGCCACGATCCCACCGCCCATGCCGAGATCCTGGCGCTGCGGGATGCCGCGCAGCGCCTCGGCAACTACCGGCTGGCCGGCTGCACGCTCTACGCCACGCTTGAACCGTGCGCGATGTGTGCCGGTGCGATCATGCATGCGCGGATCGCGCGCGTGGTGTTCGCTGCGGCCGACCCGAAGACCGGCGCGTGCGGCAGCGTCGTCGATCTGTTCGCGCAGGCGCGGCTGAATCACCATGCCAAGGTCGAAGGCGGTGTGCTGGCCGAGGAGAGCGCGGCGCTGCTGTCGTCGTTCTTCGCGGCGCGCCGTAGCCAGACCTTGAGCGCCTGAAATGCGGCTGAGAATCGACATCCCGGCACAGGCGCTCGAACTGATCGGCGACGACGGCGCGACGATCCGGCGCTACACGGTGTCCACGGCGAAGAACGGCCCGGGCGAGCAGCGCGGCAGCTTGCGCACGCCGCGCGGCCGCCACATCATCCGCGCCAAAGTCGGCGCCAACCAGCCGGAGAACACCGTGTTCGTGCGGCGCCGGCCGACCGGCGAGATCTGGTCGCCCGAGCTGGCCGCGCAGAATCCGGAGCGCGACTGGATTCTCACCCGCATCCTCTGGCTTTCCGGTTGCGAGCCCGGCTTCAACCGGCTCGGCGATGTCGACACCATGCGCCGCTACGTCTATCTGCACGGCAGCCCGGACACGGTGCCGATGGGCGAGCCCGGCTCGATCGGCTGCATCCGCATGCGCAATGCGGACATCGTCGAACTGTACGACCTGGTGGCGCCGCACACGCCGGTCGACATCTGCGAATGAGTGAATTCCTGGTGCGCGTGCTGGCGTGGGACGCGGCGCGCGAAGCGGCGAGGCCGATCCGCCACCGCGTGTTCGTCGAGGGGCAGGGCGTGCCGCAGGAACTCGAATGGGACGAGTACGACCAGGCGGGACTGCATGTGCTGGTGTTCGAGGCGGGCGGCGGGGCCATCGCGACCGCCCGCCTGTCGCCGCGCGGCGGCGGCACCTGCTACTTCAACCGGCTGGCGGTGCTCAAGCCGTGGCGCGGCCGCGGCGTCGGACGCCTGCTGATGCAGACGCTGCTCGACCAGTCGCAGCGGCTCGCGCAGACCGATCTGGTGCTGCACGCGCAGACCGGCGCCATGGCGTTCTACGAGAAATTCGGCTTCGCCGGCGAAGGCACGCCGTTTTTCGAAGCCGGCATCGAGCACCTCACGATGCGCCGCTCGCTTCGCCCAGCGTGAAGCGCAGGCGCGCCGTGCCGTCGGGCCGGGCGCCGGGTCCGAAGCTGCGTTCCTCGAAGCGCACTTCGCCGTCCGCGCCGACGGTGACGACGGTCGAGCAGCGGGTTCCGTAATCTGGCGAGCGCACGAAAGCGGCCGAGAGCAGGCGTTCCCATTCGAGGCTGACGCCGGTGCGCGGAAGATGCGCGTCGGGCGCGATGGCTTCGTCGCGCAGCATGGCGAACAGCGGTTCGGTCTGCGGCATCGCCGCCAGCGACTGTGCCAGTTGCGAGCGGGCGCGTGTCACCTTTGGCCACGGCGTGTCGAGCAGGTGGTTCGACAGGCCGTAGATGCCGGGCGCCAGGGCCGCCGCGACGCCGCCGGCGTTGGAGACATAGCGCAGCTCGCGCCGATCGGCGACCAGCAGGTTGAAGCCGTTGTAGCGGTCCGCCTCGCGTTCGACCGCCGCGGCGTAGTCGGCCGGAGTGGTGGCGGCGGAAAGAAAGTTCGCCACCAGTTCGCCGCGCGAACGCTTGTCCGGCAACTGGCGCTGCGGGTTGCGGAAATTGGTCAGGGCGGCGAAGCGTCCGTCGCGGCTGATACCCAGCCAGGTGCCGCCGGCTTCGAGGTCGCGCCCGGCGGCGATCTGCGGCGCGTCGTGCCAGAAAGCGGCGGGGGCGGTCGGTCGGGCGAAAAACTCGTCGCGGTTGGCGGCCACCAGCAGCGGAAGATCGTCGCGGACCTGCCAGGCGATCAGGATCAGGCACATCGCAAGCGCGCCTCAGCAGACGGCGCGAAACCGCTCCAGGTGGCGCGGTGTGCCGCCGGCGAGAAACTCGTGCAGCCCGTGCCGCAGCGCCTGCACCCCGAGTTCGACTTCGAACAGGCGCGGGTCGCCGACGCCTTCGTAGACCTCCATCCAGGTCAGCGGGTCATCGACCCGGCGACGAAACCGCCCGCTGATGCCGGTTGCCTCGGCCAGCGCCGCCTGCATCGCCGACAGCGCGGCCATCAGTTCGCTTTCCCGGCCAGGCAGCACCCGGTAATACACGTAGTAATCGATGCGCACCGGATCACGACACCGCGTAGGGCAGCGGGCGGAATTCGAGTTTCGGCCCGCCGGGCGTGCCCAAGATGGACGTCGTTACCCTCATGACTCGACATCTGCATGACCGCCAGCAACTCGACGCCGCCGCCGGCCAGCGCGGAGGCCGTGACCACCTTGCCGCACGACTGCTCGCCGACATCCGGGCTGTAGAGGTCGGTTGCACTGGCGGGCGGATCGCCGCCGGCCACAAAGGCACGGTACATGCGCTTTTTCAGCTTGCCGAGATACTGGGTGCGGGCGACGATTTCCTGCCCCGGATAGCAGCCCTTGTTGAAGCTGACCCCGCCCAGCAGCTCGAAGTTGGCCATCTGCGGCACGAACTCCTCCTGCGTCGCGGCGGTGATCAGCGGCCAGCCGGCGCGGATGTCCAGCGCCTGCCAGACCGCGGTTCCCGCCGCCACCATGCCGGCCGCGGTCAGCGCGTCGAACTGTGCTGCTGCCGCGGCCGCGGGCACCGCCACGATCAGGCGCGCGGCGTCGAGCCGAGTCACCGTGGCCTCGCCGCTGTGCGCCACGCCGAGCGCCGCTTCGGGCACCGCCAGGCCGCAGGACTGCAGCGCGCGCGACGCCTGCGGGCCGGCCAGGCCGAACTGGCAGGTTTCGCCCGCGGCGTCGCTGACTTTGGCCTTGGATCGCAGCACATACATCGTGAGTTTCTTCTGCAGGCCGGCGGCGATGTCGGCAGCCGGCTGCAACAGGATCGCGCCGGACGCATCGCGCCACATCAGGAAGCTCGTCAGCATGCGCCCCTTGGGCGTGCAGAAGCTGTTCAGGCGCGCGCCCGTGGCGGCCAGACCCTTGACATCGTTGGAGAGCAGGTTGTGCAGGAAGATGGCGGCCTCGTCGCCGGCGACGCGGATCAGGCCCAGGTGGACCAGCGGCACGATCACCGAGCCGGATTCGCCTGCCGCGAGTTCGGCCCGCGGGTCGCCGAACGAGTGCAGCGTCTCGCCCTCCAGGCGAGCGTGGGCGGCGTCGAGCAGGGGCAGGTAGGCCGGATTCATCTGCGTGCGCTGGGAAGGTGGCGATGGGCCTAAGGTATCATAGGAGATCGTCGGCGCGCAGCGGCGGTGGCGCCGCCGCAGGCGCCGCGCGGCGCGCCGGAAAAACTCGAACAACAGGCTCGCCGCGAGGCGAGCGCCGATGGTTTCTGCATGCGCCTGCTCAAGCTTTTGCTGCTGTTTCTGGTCGGTGCCGGCATCGGCTTCGGCGGCTGGTTTGCCTGGTTCGCCAACCGGCCGCTGGCGCTTCCCGCGTCGGCAATCGATGTCTCGATCGAGCCCGGCGCAACCCTCACCTCGGTGACCCAGCAACTGATCGACGCCGGCGTGCCGCTGCGCGGGTGGGATTTCCGGCTGCTCGCCCGCCTGTTCGGCAAGTCCACCGCGATCAAGGCCGGCAGCTACGAGATCGAAGCCGGCGCCACACCGCGCACGCTGCTGACCATGCTGACCCGCGGCGATGTGCGCCAGGTCGGCATCGCGCTGATCGAGGGCTGGACCTTCCGCCAGTTGCGGGCGGCGCTGGATGCGCAGTCCGACCTGCTGCACGACTCGCGCCTGCTCAGCGATGCCGACATCCTGCAGCGCATCGGCGCCACCGAGACCCATCCGGAGGGCCTGTTCTTTCCCGACACCTACCTGTTCGCCAGGCAGTCGAGCGACACCGCGCTGCTGCGCCGCGCCTACCGCGAAATGCGCACGCGCCTGCAGACGGCGTGGGATGCGCGGCCGGACGGGCTGCCCTACAAATCGCCCTACGAGGCGCTGATCATGGCCTCGATCGTCGAAAAGGAAACCGGCAGGCCGGAAGACCGGCCGCTGGTGGCTGCGGTGTTCGTCAACCGCCTGCGCGCCGGCATGCTGCTGCAGACCGATCCGACGGTGATTTACGGCCTGGGATCGCGCTTCGACGGCAACCTGCGCAAGCGCGATCTGACCACCGCCGGGCCGTACAATACCTACCTGCGCGCCGGGCTGCCGCCGACGCCGATCGCCATACCCGGCGTGGCATCCCTCAAGGCGGCGCTGAATCCGCCGAAAAGCGATTATCTGTACTTCGTTGCGCGCGGCGACGGCAGCAGCGCGTTTTCCCGCTCGCTCGACGAACACAACCGCGCGGTGGCGCAGTATCAGAAGAAGCGCTGAATGGGCATGGGCTGCGGGCCGCACCGGTGCTGGCTCTGCAGGGTGGCATGCCGCAGAGTGCCTATTCATGCGGGTTTCAGCGTTGTTGCGTTGTAGAAGGCCATTCCATGCGGCTCTCAGGGTAGGGCTCTGAAGATGACGGGACGCTTCATCACCATCGAAGGGATCGACGGCGCGGGCAAGAGCAGCCAGATCGGCTACCTCGTGGCGCGTCTGCGCGGCGCCGGTTTGGAGGTGGTGTCGACGCGCGAACCCGGCGGGACCGCGCTCGGCGAGAAACTGCGCGAACTGCTGCTGCATGAATCGATGAATCTCGAAACCGAGGCGCTGCTGATGTTCGCCGCCCGCCGCGAGCACATCGCGCAGGTGATCGCGCCGGCGCTGGCGCGCGGCGCCTGGGTGGTGTGCGACCGCTTTACCGATGCCACCTTCGCCTACCAGGGCGGCGGCCGCGGCCTCGCCTGGTGGAAGATCGAGACGCTGGAAGACTGGGTACACGGCGACCTGCGGCCGGATCTGACGCTGATGTTCGATCTGGCCCCCAAAGTCGCCGCCGGGCGGCTGGCGCGCGCCGGCAATGCGCCGGACAAATTCGAGCGCGAGCAGGCCGCCTTTTTCGCCCGCGTGCGCACCGCCTACCTGGAGCGCGCGGCGGCCGATCCGACGCGGGTGCGGGTGGTGGACGCCGACCGCTCGCCCGAGGCGATCCGCGCCGCGGTCGACGCCATCGTCACGCCGCTGCTGCCGGCATGATCTTCGACTGGCAGCAAGCGGACTGGAACGGCCTGCTCGGCCGGCTCGAACAATTGCCCCATGCGCTGCTGCTGGCCGGCGCGGCGGGCGGCGGCAAGAGCGAACTGGCGCAGGCGCTGGCGCAGCGGCTGCTGTGCGAAACCGCGCAGGGCAGCGCGCAAGCCTGCGGCGACTGCGACGGCTGCCGCTGGTTTCTCGCCGGCAACCATCCCGATTTCCGCTTCGTGGCGCCCGGCTCCGACGACATCGATGGCGATGCCGGCGACGCAGCGGGCGAAGGCGCCGAGCCAGCCGAGCCGGGCAAGCGCTCGACGCAGATTCTGATCGAGCAGATTCGCGCGCTGGCCGGCTTTGTTACGGTCGGCGCGGTGCGGCAGGGGGTGCGCGTGGTGGTGATCGACCCGGCCGAGGCGATGAACCACCACACCGCAAACGCACTGCTAAAACTGCTCGAGGAACCGCCGGCGAAGACCCATTTCGTGCTGGTTTCCGACGCCCCGCGGCGGCTCCTGCCGACGATCCTGAGCCGCTGCCGCATGGTCACCCTGGCGCGGCCGGATGCCGCGCAGGCGGCCGCCTGGCTGGCCGGGCAGGGCATCGATCAGCCGGCCGAACTGCTCGCGCTGTGCGGCGGCATGCCGGTGGCAGCGGCGGAACTCGCCCGGGGCATCGGCGTGGCGGCGCGCGGGCGTTTCGTGCGCGACATGCTGAGCCTCGAGCAGGCCGACCCGGTAGCGCTGGCCGGCGCCTGGGAAACCTGGCTGAAGAGCAAGGAGTCGCTCGCCGCCGGCTTCGGCGTGCCGCAACTGGTCGGCTGGCTGCAGCGCTGGGTGGCCGATCTGGTGCTGGTGGCGCTGGCCGGGCGGGTGCGCTTCTTTCCCGACCAGCAGGCGGCGCTGCAGGCGCAGGCCGGCAGGTTGGCGCTTGCCGCGCTGCTCAATTGCTACAATGAACTGCAACGCCTGCGCCGGGTGGCGGCGCATCCCCTGAACCTGAGGCTGGTTCTCGACGACATGCTTCTTAGATACGCACGGCTGGTGGCACGATGACCGAACCCTACGATCCGACCAAGTCGCAACTGATCGGCCCGCGGCCGTCGGTGCTGTCGCTCAACATCAATTCCAAGTCGGCGCTCTACGCCGCCTACATGCCGCAGCTCAAGCGCGGCGGCATCTTCATCCCGACCACGCGGCCCTACGCGATCGGCGACGAGGTGTTCATGCTGCTGACCCTGATGGACGAGCCGGGCAAGATGCCGATCGCCGGTCAGGTGGTGTGGGTGACGCCCGCCGGCGCCCAGGGCAACAAGACGCAGGGCATCGGCGTGCAGTTTTCCGACGACGAGTCGGGCCAGACCGCCAAACGCAAGATCGAACAACTGCTCGGTGCGCACCTCGGGTCCACGCGCCCGACGCATACCTTGTAGTTAGAGGCTGCCACCCCCCCTTTCAGACGATGTACGTCGACTCGCACTGTCACCTCGATCTTCCCGAGTTTTCCGGCCGCATTGGCGATGTCCTGGCCGCGATGCGCGCGAGCCGGGTAAGCCATGCCCTTTGCATCAGCGTGAACCTCGAACACTGGCCGGCGGTGCTGGCACTGGCCGAGGCGCACGGCAACCTGTGGGCAACGGTCGGCAAGCATCCGGACCAGGTGGACGGGTACGAGCCGGATGTGGCGGAACTGGTGCGCCTGGCGCAGCATCCGCGCATCGTGGCCATCGGCGAAACCGGGCTCGACTACTACTGGCAGAAGGACGCGCCGCAATGGCAGCGCGAACGCTTTCGCACCCACATCCGCGCGGCACGCGAGGCGGGCTTGCCGCTGGTAGTGCATACGCGCGAGGCCGCGGCCGACACCATACGGCTGATGCGCGAGGAAGGGGCCGGGCAGGCCGGCGGCGTCATGCACTGCTTTTCCGAGACGCAGGAGGTCGCCGAGCAGGCGCTCGAACTGGGTTTTTACATCTCGTTTTCCGGCATCGTCACATTCAAGAACGCGCTGGCGCTCAAGCAGGTGGCGCAGGCGGTGCCGCTCGACCGGCTGCTAATCGAAACCGACGCGCCCTATCTTGCGCCGATGCCCTACCGCGGCCGCACCAACCAGCCGGCTTACGTGGTGCATGTGGCCGAGGAGATCGCACGGCTGCGCCAGGTGCCGCTCGAGACCGTTGCCGCGGCGAGCAGCGAAAATTTCTTCCGATTGTTTGCAAAGGCGGATTCCTGACATGCGACCGATGACTTCAAGACTGCTCGCCCTGGCCGTGCTGCTGGCGTTGAGCGCACCGCTGCGCGCCGAGACCACGCTCGACGACCTGCTCAATGCCGCCGAGATGGGCCACAACCGCACCGTGATGGACGGCGTGCGCCGCGGCATGGATGTGAATTCGAGCGACGAGGCCGGGGTGTCGCTGCTGATGCGGGCAGCGCGCGAAGGCAACCTCGAATTGACCGACTTCCTGTTGCGCAACGGAGCCAATGTGCGCGCCCGCACGAGCTGGGGCGACTCGGCGATGTCGTTGGCCGGGCAGAAAGGCCACACCGCCGTGATCCGGCGGCTGATCGAAGGCGGCTCGGAGGTCAATCAGCCGGGCTGGTCGGCCCTGCTTTACGCCGCCATGGAAGGCCACCTGGATACGGTGAAGCTGCTGCTGGAGAAAGGCGCGAATCCCGATTCGCGTGCGCCCAGCCAGCTCACGCCGCTGATGATCGCCTCGCGCAACGGCCATATCAAGGTCGTGCGCGCCCTGCTGGCGGCCAAGGCCGACCCGAACGCGAAGAACGATCGCGGCGATACCGCGCTCAAATGGGCGCTGGATTCGCAGAATACCGACATCGGCGAACTGCTGCGGGCGGCCGGCGCGCGATAGCGCCCGCGCCTTCCGCCGGCGGTTGAATTGCGCCAAACTGCGTGACCCTGCAAACGCCGGCCCGCCATGCCGCGGCCCGATTTCTACCGGAGGATCCATGCGCATAGCCAACAACACCGCCGAACTGATCGGCAACACGCCGCTGGTGAGGTTGAACCGGGTGGCGGCCGGCATCGAGGCGACCATCGCCTGCAAGCTCGAGTATTTCAATCCGGCGCACAGCGTGAAGGACCGCATCGCGGTATCGATGATCGATGCGCTCACCGCGCAGGGCCGCATCAAGCCCGACACCGTGATTCTGGAGCCGACCAGCGGCAATACCGGCATCGGCCTGGCGATGGTCTGCGCGGCGCGCGGCATCAGGTGCGCCTTCGTCATGCCGGAGACCATGAGCCGCGAGCGGCGGCTGCTGCTCAAGGCCTACGGCGCCGAGCTGGTGCTGACACCGGGGCCGGACGGCATGCCGGGGGCGATCCGGCGCGCCGAGGAGATGGCGGCGGCAGACTCGCGCTACGTAATCGCCCAGCAGTTCGAGAATCCGGCCAATCCGGCGATCCACCGCGCCACCACGGCCGAGGAAATCTGGGCCGACACCGACGGCCGGATCGACATATTCGTTTCAGGTATCGGCACCGGCGGCACCATCACCGGCGTCGGCGAGGTGCTCAAGGCGCGCAAGCCCGGCGTCCAGATCGTCGCCGTCGAGCCCGATGCCAGCCCGGTGCTGTCGGGCGGTGCGCGCGGCCCGCACCCGATCCAGGGCATCGGCGCGGGTTTCGTGCCGGCCATCCTGAACACCGGCATCTATGACGAAGTGGTGCGGGTGAAAAACGACGACGCGCTGGCCACCGCACGGCGCATGGCGACCGAGGACGGCCTGCTGGTCGGCATCTCGTCCGGCGCGGCCGTCTGGGCGGCGATGCAGGTGGCTGCGCGCCCGCAGAACAAGGGCAAGCTGCTGGTGGTGATCATTCCGTCGTTCGGCGAGCGCTACCTGTCGACCGTGCTCTACAGCCACCTCGAAGTCTGAAGCCGCGGTGTCGTGATCTTCGACTTCGACCACCCACCGGACCGGCGCGGCAGCGACAGCGTCAAGTGGGGCAAGTATGCCGGTCGCGATGTGCTGCCGATGTGGGTCGCCGACATGGACTTCGCCGCCCCGCCGTGCGTGATCGAGGCGTTGCGCGAGCGGGTCGACCACGGCGTGTTCGGCTATGGCAGCCCGCCGATGTCGTTGGCCGGCGCGGTCGTCGAAGCATTGCAGCGCGACCACGGCTGGTCGATCGACCCGGACTGGCTGGTCTGGCTGCCCGGCCTCGTCAGCGCGCTGAACATCGTTTGCCGCGCGGTCGGCGACGCCGGCGACGAGGTGCTCACCGCGACACCCGTGTATCCACCGTTCCTCAGCGCGCCGTGCTATTCGGGGCGGCGGGTGACGACGGTCGATTTGCGCCGCACCGACAGCCGGTGGACCTGGGATGCCGGCCGCCTCGAACGCGCCGTCACGCCGCGCAGCCGGCTGCTGATGCTGTGCAATCCGCACAATCCGGTCGGCAGGGTATTTTCGCGCGAGGAACTGACCTCGATCGCGCAGACTGCCGAGCGTCACGACCTGGTGATCTGCTCCGACGAAATCCATTGCGGCCTGGTGCTGGACAAGCAGGTGCAACACCTGCCGATCGCCATGCTGGACAACGCCACGGCGGAGCGAACCATCACCCTGATGGCGCCGTCGAAGACCTGGAACATCCCCGGACTCGGCTGCGCCTTCGCGGTGGTTGCCAACCCGAAACTGCGGCGCCAGATGCTCGATGCGATGCATGGCATCGTCCCTCATGCCAATGTGCTGGGTCTGGCGGCGACCGAGGCCGCCTATCGCCACGGCGATCCCTGGCGGCGCGAGTTGCTCGAGTATCTGCGCGGCAATGCCGAATGCGTCGAACGGGCGATTGCCGCGATTCCGGGCTTGTCCACCTGGCCGGTCGAGGCGACCTGTCTGGCGTGGATCGACGCCCGCCCGCTCGCCCTGCGCGATCCGGTGCGGTTTTTCGAGGATGCCGGCGTCGGACTCTCGAACGGCGCGGACTTCGGCGCGCCCGGCTATGTGCGCCTGAACTTCGGCTGCGCCAGATCCGTGCTGGAACTGGCGCTGCGGCGAATCCATGACGGGGTAATGGCACGCTGATCGCGGCGCCCGGCGAACGGAACTGGCGAAGCGGAGAACACGCATGTACAGAATTGGAGTTCCGATGGCGGCGTTGGCCGCGCTTTGCTTCGTGCTGGCCGCTTGTTCCGACGTTGCGCTGCGCCGCGACCCGGCGCCAATCGATTCCGGCGAATGGCCCAGCTACGGCCGCGACTACTCGAACCGCCGCTTTTCGCCGCTGAAGCAGATCAACCGCGACAACGTCGCCGCGCTGGCGCCGCGCTGGACCTATCGCAGCGGAGTGGCGGCGACCTTTCAGGCGACGCCGATCGTGGTCGGCGGCGTGATGTATCTGTCGCTGCCGTTCAACCATGTGGTGGCGCTCGATGCGCGCAGCGGACGCCAGATCTGGCGCTACGAGCATGTGCGGCGCACCGATCGGGCGCTGTGCTGCGGGCCCGCCAATCGCGGCGTGGCGCTTGCAGCTGGCAAGGTGTTCATCGGCACTGTCGATGCACGGCTGATCGCGCTGGATGCGCGCAGCGGCCAGAAGTTGTGGGACGTCGACGTCGTCGGTGGCGATGCGACCAATGCGGAGGTCGTCGGCTCGCTGAGTGCTTCAGATCCGCTGTCTCGGGCCAAAGTCACCGGCGCGACCGGCGTCGGCATCAACATGGCGCCGATCGTTTATGACGGCAAGGTGATCGTCGGGATAACCGGCGTCGGTTATGGCCTGCACCTGGACGGGCCGCGCGAGGACGCGCCGATGGGTGCGGTGGTCGGCGTGGCCGGCCGCTACGGCCGCCCGGGCTTTCTCGCCGCCTACGACGTTGCCAGCGGCAAGCGCCTCTGGCAGTTCGATACGATTCCGCCGCAGGGCTGGGAGGGCGAATACGTGGCCGCCACGCCGTTCGGCGTACCGCTCAATCGCAACACCGCGGCCGAGCGGGCGAGCGCGGCGAAATACGCCGACGCCTGGCGCTACGGCGGCGGATCGGCCTGGAGTACGCCGGCGATCGATCCGGCAAGCGGCATGCTTTTCTTCGGCACCGGCAATCCGAGTCCGCAGATGGACGATGTCTCGCGTCCGGGAGACAACCTTTACACGGTTTCGCTGATCGCGCTCGATGTGGCTACCGGAACCCGGCGCTGGCACTACCAGCAGGTGCCGCACGACATTTGGGGTTACGACGTGGCCAGTCCGCCTGTCCTGTTCGGGCTGACGCGCGACGGCAAGCGCGTTCCGGTGGTCGGGCAGGCGAGCAAGCTCGGCTGGTTTTTCGTGCATCGGCGCGACAACGGGGAGTTGCTCCTCAAGTCCGATGCCTTCGTGCCGCAGCACAACCTGTTTGCGCCGGCCACGGCGCAGGGCGTGCGCCTGCACCCGGGCGTGGTGGGTGGCGTGAATTGGTCTCCGGCCGCGGTCGACGAGGACGCGGGATTGGCCTTCGTCGCTGCGCTGCATATGCCGATGCGCTACACGCTGCATGATGCGCCGGCTGACGGCGACAAGCCGGCGATTCGCTATTCGGTGCTCGAGCCGATCGAGGAACCACGCTGGGGGCTGCTGTCGGCCGTCGATCTGCATTCGGGCCGGATTCGCTGGCAGCATCGAACCGCCCAGCCGCTGATCGGCGGTGTGCTCGCAACCGCCGGCGGACTGGTGTTCACGGGTGAAGGCAGCGGCAGCCTCGATGCGTTCGATTCGGAAACCGGCAAACTGCTTTGGCAGCACAAGGCGGAGGCGGGCGTCAATGCGCCGCCGATCACCTACGAGATCGACGGCGTGCAGTACGTCGCGGTCGCGGCGGGGGGCAATCAGCTATTCGGCTACAAGCAGGGCGATTACCTGATGGTTTATGCGCTGCCCTGACGGGTGGTGCCAGCGCCGCCTGCAGCGGTTCGCCTGGGCCGCGACCACGGGCGAAAAAAAGCCCGGTTGCCCGGGCCTTCTTTGATGCCGATGAACCTCAGTCCATCGGACGAATGTTCGCAGCCTGCTTGCCCTTCGGGCCCGTCGTAACGTCGAAGGTGACCTTCTGGTTCTCCTTCAACGTCTTGAACCCGTTGGCCTGAATTGCGGAGAAGTGCGCGAAGAGATCTTCGCCGCCATCATCCGGCTTGATGAAGCCAAAACCTTTTGCGTCGTTGAACCACTTGACGGTACCTGTTGCCATTTCTTAGCCTTCCAAAAAAGTTGTCAATTTGGGCAAATCGGCGAGAAGTTGCCCGAGGCGCAGGTGAATCGCAGGACAGGAGATATGACGAACTGTAGTACCGTCTTGACGATCGCAACTTACGGACAATCACATGCCTTCGACACTGCACGCGTCATTTTGGGCTTTGCGATCCTGCGCGTCAAGCGAATGCCTATCCGTAACAACCCGGACGCTGCGCCGCAGCATTCTGGGGCGAGGCCGGATCGGGTATCACTGTTGCATCCGTGTGTGCAGTGCATCGTTGAAGCTTGAATGTTTGAATGGTAATCTGGCTCCGCATTTCGGGTGACGAAACATTCGTCTCTTCGATGTGTTGAAGTCTGGCGTTACGCAGCGATGAGCGTTCTGGCGCTCCCCCAATCCCCTCAGAGCCTTCGCTGGGCGCCCCGATAGACCGGACACATGGTTGGTCGGTGAAGCGTTCGCATGTCAGATTTCGTGTGCTCCGGCCCTCTCCCCCCTTGAGCCGGAGCGCGATTCGGCTTTTCCGGGCGGTCGAGCAGGCCGCCCGATTTTTTTGCCATGGCCAGGCGGTTCTCTGCGGATCTCCCCGTCGCACCGCTAGTGCGGTAGGCTAGGCTCTCACCCTTACCGAAGAACGGAGACTCCTGTGACCATTTGCCCAATCGCAGTCGTTGCCGGCTGCCGGAAATGCCCGGCCTATTCCATATGCCCGCTGAAGACCGTCCTCGGTGACGCCGCCAAACCTGACAAGGATGCCGACGCCACCGCCAAGCCCGCGCCGCGCGCCGACGCGAGCCGCCGCCAGAAGAAGTAAGGCATGCGACGTTGCGGATGAGCACGGAGACTAGCGCGGCGGAACCCTACTCGGCACTCACGCCCGATCTGATCCTCAACGCGGTCGACAGCGTCGGCTGGCGCACCGATGGCCGCCTTTCCGGGCTCAACAGCTACGAGAACCGTGTCTATCAGGTCGGGATCGACGACGGCCCGCCGCTGGTCGTCAAGTTTTATCGGCCCGGGCGCTGGAGCGATGACGCGATACTCGAAGAGCATGAATTCGTCGCCCGCCTTGCCGAGGCGGAAATCCCGGCGGTACCGGCACTCGCGAGCGAAACCGGTTCGACGCTGCATCGGTTCGGCGGCTTCCGCTTCGCGCTGTTTCCCAGGTTGCTCGGCCGCGCCCCGGAGCTTGAAGATCGCGCCACGCTCGAATGGATGGGACGATTCCTGGCGCGTATCCATGCGATCGGCGCGCTGCAGCCATTCGCCGCCCGTCCGGCAATCGATATCGCGAGCTTCGGCGAAGCGCCGCGCGCATTCCTGCTGGGTCAACAATTCATTCCCGTCGATCTGGTTCCGGCCTGGCGCGGTGTGGTCGATCTGGCGATCGAGGGTGTGCGTCGCTGCTTCGCGCGCGCCGGGAGTGTGCCAATCCTGCGCCTGCACGGCGACTGCCATGCGGGAAACGTCTTGTGGACAGACGACGGGCCGCACTTCGTCGACTTCGACGACAGCCGCACGGGGCCGGCAATCCAGGATTTGTGGATGCTGCTCTCGGGCGAACGCGAGTCGATGGAACGGCAACTCGGCTGGATACTCGCCGGCTACGAACAGTTCCGCGAGTTCGACGATCGCGAACTGAATCTGGTCGAAGCGCTGCGCACGCTGCGCCTGATTCACTATTCGGCATGGATAGCCCGACGCTGGAACGACCCGGCCTTTCCGGCCGCCTTCCCGTGGTTCGACACGCCGCGTTACTGGCAGGACCGTATCCTCGAATTGCGCGAGCAGGTGGCATTGATGGACGAGCCGCCGCTGCGCCCGGCCTGAACTCGATCCCCACGTCCGCCGGCTAATGCGACAGACGGATAAGAACCTGCGTTCTTATCATTTCCTCGGGTTTGCCGGGTTCCCTACACTGCGCTCCAGTTGCTTGTTCATATGCCAGCCTGGAGGTCGTCGTGCAGTTCAAGAATGCTTTGCTCGCAGCGCTGTTTGCCGCCGCAATCCCCATTCAATCGGTCCGGGCCGAAGTTTCGATTCTTAACGTTTCCTACGATCCGACGCGCGAGTTGTACCAGGATTTCAACGCCGCCTTCGCCAGACAGGCAAAGGCCAAGGGCGGCGGCGAGGTCGTGGTGAGGCAGTCGCACGGCGGCTCCGGCAAGCAGGCGAGGGCGGTAATCGACGGACTGGAGGCAGACGTCGTGACGCTGGCCCTTGCCTACGATATCGATGCCATCGCCGAGAAGGGCTATCTGCCCGCGAACTGGCAGAAGCGCCTGCCCTACAACAGCTCGCCGTACACGTCGACGATCGTGTTCGTCGTGCGCAAGGGCAATCCGAAAGCCGTCAAGGACTGGGACGATCTGGTCAGGCCGGGCGTCTCGGTCGTTACGCCAAACCCGAAGACCTCTGGCGGCGCGCGCTGGAACTATCTCGCCGCCTGGGGCTATGCACTGAAGAAGAACGGCAACGACGAGGCCAAAGCGAAAGACTTCGTCGCGCGCCTTTACAGGAATGTCGCCGTGCTCGATTCCGGCGCGCGTGGTGCCACGACGACATTCACCGAACGGGGCATCGGCGACGTCTTCATTTCCTGGGAGAACGAGGCCTACCTCGCCGTGAAGGAACTCGGCCCCGACAAATTCGAGATCGTGACGCCGACACTTTCCATACTTGCCGAGCCGCCGGTTGCGGTGGTCGACAAGGTGGCCGACAAGCACGGCACGCGCAAGCTGGCCGAGGACTACCTGAACTACCTTTACAGCGAGGAAGGACAGGAAATCGCCGGCAAGCACCACTACCGCCCGCGCGACGGCAAGATTGCCGCGAAGTATGCGAAAAGCTTCGCGAAAGTGAGCCTGTTTACCATCGACGAGGTCTTTGGCGGGTGGCAGAAGGCGCAAAAGACGCACTTCGTCGATGGCGGCGTGTTCGACCAGATCTTCCAGCCGGGCGGCCGGTGAACAAGCAATGGCGCCGCGCACAACAACGGTATCGCCGCGATGACAGACGATCCGCTGAAGGAATTCGTCGATTCCCTGAGCCGTGGCCAGCGGCCGGGCGCGGACCTGTGGCGCGACCACCGCGGTGAAGTGGTCGGCCGGTTTCTCGGTCTGAGCCTCGCTTCGGCGTTCCAGACGGTGCGGGAAGCGAAGACGCGCCGCATCGTGGGTCACGAGGCGTTCATCCGCAGTCATGACGAGGCCGACCACGGCCTGTCGCCGTGGTCACTTTTTTCCCACGCCGCGACCGACGATCAACTGGTCGAACTGGACCGCGCCTGCCGCACCATCCACGCGATTCGCTATTTCGTGCGACGGCCGGCTCAAGGCAGTCTGTTCCTGAATGTGCATGGGCGGCTGATGCTGGCCGTGCAGGAAGATCACGGCCGGACTTTTCGTTCGGTACTCGATTCGCTGGCAATACCGTCGTCGCGAATCGTCATCGAGTCGCCAGAGGTGCTGACGCAGAATCTGGCGCTGCTGAGTTGCGTAATGCAGAACTACCGCCGCAACGGCTATCGGGTGGCGATCAACCTCGCGTCGGCCAATCAGGCTTCGGGGTTGCTGAGCCGGTTTCAGCCCGACTTTGTGAAGGTCGACGTGCGCAATCTGGCCTCGGCCGATGCGTTGAGTCAACTCGTGGCGCGGGCTGCGCCGCGCGGTGCAAGGGTGATTGTCAAGCGCATCGAAACGCCGGCGCAGGCCTCGCTCGCGCAACTGGGCGGGGCCGATTTCCTGCAGGGCTGGGCGTTCGATGTGCCTGGCGTTCAGCCGGTTCCGGCCGCCGCCGATCCAATTTCGGGCTGGCCGGTTCGCGGCGCAGGGCAGGCAGGCACGTTTCTCCGGCTGCAGCCGTGCGCCCGCCCGCTGTGAGGCCGACACGATCCTGGCCAGGGGGTGGCCCGATCGAGGCCGGGACGCCCGTGCCGCACGGCCAGTCGGCGATCGCAGGCGTCCCACACTCGATCGCCGGGCTTTCAACGCCGAACGGTTCGACATTTGCGAGGCAGACATGACAAATGGGTACGCAGACAATTCTCTCTCGATTGGCCGCACGCCGCTGGTGCGGCTGAACAGAATCACCGAAGGCGCTCAGGCAACCGTGCTGGCAAAGATCGAGGGCCGCAATCCGGCATACTCGGTGAAATGCCGTATCGGTGCCGCGATGATCCGCGATGCCGAGCAACGCGGCCTGCTCGGACCCGGAAAGGCGATTATCGAACCCACCAGCGGCAACACCGGTATCGCGTTGGCCTTCGTCGCGGCAGCCCGCGGCATACCGTTGACCCTGACCATGCCGGAGACCATGAGTCTGGAACGGCGCAAGCTGCTGATCGCGTATGGGGCGAAGCTGGTGCTGACCGAAGGCGCCCGGGGCATGGCGGGCGCGGTGGCCAAGGCCGAGGAGATCGCGGCCGCCGATCCGTCGCGCTACGTCCTGCTCCAGCAATTCAGGAACCCGGCCAATCCGGCGATTCACGAACGGACGACCGGACCGGAAATCTGGGAGGACACCGACGGCTCGATCGACATTCTCGTCTCGGGTGTCGGCACCGGCGGCACCATCACCGGCGTCTCGCGGTACATCAAGCATGCGCGCAGCAAGGCGATCCACTCGGTGGCGGTCGAGCCTGCAGCCAGTCCGGTGCTGACACAGCAGTTGGCCGGAGAGCCGCTCAAGCCCGCGCCGCACAAGATCCAGGGCATCGGTGCCGGCTTCGTGCCCGAGGTGCTCGATCTGTCGCTGGTCGATGCGGTGGAGCAGGTGAGCAACGACGAGGCGATCCGCTTTGCGCAACGGCTCACGCGCGAGGAAGGCATTCTCTCCGGTATTTCCTGCGGGGCTGCGGCAGCCGTGGCTGTGCGGCTCGCCCGGCGGCCCGACAATGCCGGCAAGACCATCGTTGTCATCCTGCCCGACTCGGGCGAGCGCTATCTGAGTTCGATCCTGTTCGAAGGCGTGTTCGATGCCAGCGGTCTGGCGGTCGCGGCATGAAGTCCGCCCGCAAGGACGTGTCCGCCGTCCCGCGCAACGCCGCGCCTTGGCCAATCGATGCGATCGTCGCCGAGTTGCGCACCCTGCGGGTGAAGTCCCTCGAGGCGCGCAGCCGGGGCGATCGTCCGCCCAGATTGCCGTCGCGCAAGGCGCTGGCCGGCATCGTCGACGGCGTGAGCGCCGCGCTGTTCCCCAACCGTCTGGGCTCGCCCGATCTCACCGACGCAGGGGTCGACTACTTTGTGGGCCACACGCTGGAGGTCAATCTGCGTTTGCTGCATGAGCAGTTGACGCGCGAGTTCCAGTTTTCCTCCGGTCTCGATCGGCTGAGCGATGTCGATCGCGAACGCGCGATTTACGTCACCCACGCATTTGCCCAGTATCTTCCCAAGGTTCGCAGCCAGCTCGAGAGCGACCTCGTCGCAGCCTTCGAGGGCGATCCGGCGGCGCGCACCATCGACGAGGTGCTGGTGTGCTATCCGGGCATCACCGCGATCACCCATTACCGGCTTGCGCACGCCCTGCATTGTCTGGGCGCGCCGCTGGTGGCACGGATGGTCTCGGAACTGGCGCACTCGGCCACCGGCATCGACATCCATCCCGGCGCGCACATCGGCGAGCGCTTCTTCATCGACCATGGCACCGGCGTCGTCATCGGCGAGACGGCAGTGCTGGGCGATCACGTCAGGCTCTATCAGGCAGTCACGCTGGGCGCCAAGCGTTTCCACGCCGATCCCGGCGGCGCGCTGGTCAAGGGCGAGGCGCGCCATCCCATCGTCGAAGACGACGTCGTCATTTACGCAGGGGCGACGATTCTCGGCCGCGTCACCATCGGCCGCGGCTCGACCATCGGCGGCAACGTCTGGCTGACCCGCAGCGTGCCGCCGTTCAGCAACGTCTCGCAGGCCAGCGCCCTCGACGAATTGATCGTCGATGGCAGCGGCATTTGAACTTTTCAACACCTTCAGGGAGCAGGAAGAAATGGCAGCACTCATGGATCACCCCACAGCCCTTGGCGACGTCGCCGCAAGAACCCTTGCCAATGCCACCAAGACGGTGCCGATGCTGGCGGCAATCTCGCCACGCTGGCTGGTACACCTGCTGCAGTGGGTGCCGGTCGAGGCCGGCATCTACCGGGTCAACCGCGTCAAGGATGAAGCGAGCGTCACGGTCGACTGCTCGGGACGCGACGAACGGGAACTGCCGCAAACCTTCGTCGATTACGAAGAATGGGGCCGCGAGTACATGCTCAGCGCAGTCAACACGGTGGTCGACGTGCATACCCGTGTGTCGGACCTCTACAGCAGCCCGCACAACCAGATCCGCGAACAGTTGCGGCTGACCATCGAGATCATCAAGGAGCGCCAGGAGTCGGAACTCATCAACAACAAGGAATACGGACTGCTCAACAACGTGGCGCAATCGCAGGCGCTGCAGACGCGCAGCGGCGCGCCGACGCCCGACGATCTCGACGAACTGATCGCCCGGGTATGGAAGGAACCGGCATTCTTCCTCGCCCACCCGCTGGCGATTGCCGCCTTCGGCCGCGAATGTACGCGGCGCGGGGTTCCGCCGCCGACGGTCTCGCTGTTCGGCTCGCAGTTCCTGACCTGGCGCGGCCTGCCGCTGGTTCCTTCCGACAAGATTGCGGTCGAAGGTGGCAAGAGCAAGATCCTGCTGCTGCGCACCGGCGAATCGCGTCAGGGAGTGGTCGGCCTCTACCAGCCCAACCTGCCGGGCGAGCAGAGCATCGGCCTGTCGGTGCGTTTCATGGGCATCAACCACAAGGCGATCGCCTCCTACCTGATCTCGCTCTATTGCTCGCTGGCGGTATTGACACCCGATGCGATCGGCGTGCTCGAAGGCGTCGAAGTGGGCAAGTACCATGAATACAAGTAAGCCTGCGACCCACGCTGCTGCCGTGCCGGAATTCGCCCCGTCCCTGCCGGGACCGGCGGACCCTGGCGTGCTGCCGGACATCGATGCGATGGAGCGACTCGTCAACGAGTTGTTCTCCGCGCTGCCGGGCGGAAGTCCATCGAGCCTGGGTGGTGTGCGCGGGATAAGCGGCAGCGGGTTGCAGGCAGGCTCCGGCCTGCCGTCTACCCTGGCGCCGGCAGTTGTGCCTTCGCTCTCGGTGCCGTCGTCAGTGCGGGGCGATCCACATCGGGCGGCGGCTGACATACTGGCGGCAGCGTCTGCGATGCCGGACGAAAGCACCTTGCGCGCGCTGCTGGCCGGTATCTCGCACGGCGTGCCGATTTCGCTTGCCAGTGCTCAAAGCGCGCCGGCGCAAGCTGGGAGCGCAGCCTCGCCACTGAACGCGCCAGCGCTCGACGTGCCGGCCGCACTTGTCAGCGAAGCCGAGTTGTCGCGAGGGTCTGCATTGCCTGGCGCGACCGATCCGTTCCAGCTCGACGCCTTGAGCGCCATGCCGGGCATCAGCCAGTTCGGCGTGCCGGCCTCGCGGGCCGGCGCAGGCTCGCCGCTCACGGCGCCGGCCATCGACAGACCCGATGCGCTGCCCGGTAGCACGTACTACTTTGTCGATGCCGCGCGGGCGCCGCTGCGGGGTACGCCGGCGGTGCCGGGCTCTGCGGATGGCGCGGCAGGGTTCGGGCCAGCCGTGCCGCCCCTCGACGTGCTGGCTATCCGGCGCGATTTCCCGATTCTGCAGGAGCGCGTCAACGGTCGTCCGCTGATCTGGTTCGACAATGCGGCGACGACCCAGAAACCGCGTGCCGTCATCGACCGGCTGACCTATTTCTACGAGCACGAGAACTCGAACATCCACCGCGCCGCGCACGAACTGGCGGCACGGGCGACCGATGCCTACGAGGGGGCCCGCGAGAAGGTGCGTGGTTTCCTCAACGCCGCGTCGGCCAACGAGGTCATCTTCGTGCGCGGTACGACCGAGGGTATCAATCTGGTGGCGCAAAGCTGGGGCCGGGCGAACATCGTCGAGGGCGACGAGATCGTGGTCAGCCATCTCGAGCACCATGCCAACATCGTGCCGTGGCAGCAGTTGTGCGGCGAAAAGGGCGCCCGGCTGCGCGTCGCACCGGTCGATGAGTGCGGGCAGATCCTGCTCGACGAGTACGGCAAGCTGCTCGGGCCAAAGACCAGACTGGTCGCCTTCACCCAGGTCTCGAACGCGCTCGGGACCGTCACGCCAGCCAGGCAGATGGTGGCCATGGCCCACGCGGCCGGCGCGAAGGTGCTGGTCGATGGTGCACAGTCGGTCTCGCACATGCCGGTCAATGTGCAGGATCTGGACAGCGACTGGTTCGTCTTCTCCGGCCACAAGCTGTTCGCGCCGACCGGCATCGGCGTCGTGCATGGCAAGGAGGCGCTGCTCAACGCGACACCGCCGTGGCAGGGTGGTGGCAACATGATTCGCGACGTCACCTTCGAGCACACCGAGTATCACCCGGCACCGACCCGCTTCGAGGCCGGTACCGGCAACATCGCCGATGCGGTCGGGCTGGGCGCGGCGATCGATTATGTCAGCTCGATCGGCATCGCGCGTATCGCCGAATACGAGCATTACCTGCTGCGCTATGCGACGGACCTGATCACGCAGGTTCCCGGCCTGCGGCTGATCGGCACCGCGGCCGACAAGGCCAGCGTGCTGTCGTTCGTGCTCGAGGGCTTCGAGGCCGAGGAGGTCGGCAAGGCGCTCAACCAGGAAGGCATCGCGGTACGCGCCGGCCATCATTGCGCGCAGCCGATCCTGCGGCGGTTCGGACTGGAGGCGACGGTTCGCGCGTCGCTGGCTTTCTACAACACCTGCGCCGAAGTCGATGCGCTGATCGCGGCGTTGCGGCGCATGCGTCATGCACGGCGCGTGGTTGTGCCCTGAACGGACCGGCGTGCCGGCCCGCCGGATTTCGGCCTGACTGGTTCGCGCATGGGCTCGCAAACCGACGGCCGCACGCGGCGGCGTGGCGCGCGGCTGCCCGGGCCGGCGGTCTGGAAGGCAGGCACAGCCTTGTTCTGCGGGCATGCACCGCCGCAAGCCGCATCAACAGGCGATTGCAGCCCTGCCATGCTGTAGATCGCCATTCCATGCGCCTTTCAAGCCATCGCTAACGCTGAGGTCGCAGCATATGTATCTGAGGCATAACGAAAGAAAATAATATTACTTTTCCGCATGAGCGCGTTTGTCCAGAATGACGGACGTTGCTCCGCGGTGCGATGGCGCTGGCGGATCAATCCCGATCCACTCAGACAGGCGCAAACGACATGTCCCACCGGTTTCGCAGCAAATCCGCACGCGCATTCGCACGCATATTCGTACTTCTCTCGATGGTTTTTCTGGTGCCGCTGGCACAGGCACAGCAAAGCCTCCTCAACGTCTCCTACGATGTCACGCGGGAACTCTACAAGGACATCAACCCCGCCTTTGCCGCTGCCTGGAAGGCCAGAACCGGCGAGACGGTGACCATCAACCAGTCGCATGCCGGATCGAGCAAGCAGGCGATGTCGGTGGTCAACGGGCTGGAAGCCGATGTGGTCACCATGAACCAGTCGAACGACATCGACCTGCTGGCCTCGCGCGGCGGGCTGCTGCCGGCCGACTGGGCCAAGCGCCTGCCCAACAGCAGTGCGCCCTACACCTCGACCACGGTGTTCCTGGTTCGAAAAGGCAATCCGAAGGCCATTCGCGACTGGGATGATCTGGTCAAGCCCGCCGTGCAGGTGATCGTGCCCAATCCCAAGACATCGGGCAACGGCCGCTATACGTACCTGGGCGCCTGGGGCTACGTGCTGAAGAAAGGCGGTGACCCGGCGCAGGCACGCGATTTCGTCACCCGGCTGTTCAAGAACGTGCCGATCCTCGATGCCGGCGGGCGCGCGGCGACAACCACGTTCACCCAGCGCAATATCGGCGACGTGCTGGTCACCTTCGAGAACGAAGTGCTGCTGATCAAGAAGGAACTCGGCGGCGATGCCTTCGACATTGTTTACCCCAGCATCAGCATTCTGGCCGAGCCGCCGGTGAGCCTGGTCGACAAGGTGGTCGACAAGCGCGGCACGCGCAAGCTCGCGCAGGCGTACCTCGATTTCCTCTATTCGCCGGAGGGGCAGGAGATCGTCGCAAAGCACTACTTCCGGCCGCGCCTCGACAGCGTAGTCAAAAAACATGCGGCCGAATTCAAGCAGCTGCAGTTGTTCACCATCGACGAGGTATTCGGCGGCTGGCAGAAGGCACAGAAAGTCCACTTCGACGACGGCGGCCTGTTCGACCAAATCTACGTGGCGAGGAAATAGCATGCCGCTCCTGCTGCGCCGCCACAGCGTGCTGCCGGGCTTCAACCTGGCGCTCGGCTGCACGCTGCTCTACCTCGGGCTGATCGTTCTGATTCCGCTCTCGGCGGCCTTCATCAAGACGGCGTCGCTGAGCTGGCCGGCATTCTGGGAGACGGTGACCTCGCCGCGGGTGGTCGCGTCGTACCGCTTGTCGTTCGGCGCCTCGGCGCTTGCCGCTGCGATCAACGCGGTGTTCGGGCTGATCGTCGCCTGGGTGCTGGTGCGCTATACGTTTCCTGGCAAGAAGGTCATCGATGCGCTGGTGGACCTGCCGTTCGCCTTGCCGACCGCGGTGGCAGGCGTGGCGCTTACCGCCATCTACGCCGGCAACGGCTGGATCGGCCAGATTCTCGAACCGCTGGGCATCAAGGTGGCATTCACGCCGCTGGGCGTGCTGGTCGCGCTGACCTTCATCGGCCTGCCGTTCGTGGTACGCACGGTGCAACCGGTGCTCGAGGATGTCGAACGCGAAGCCGAGGAGGCCGCCGCCAGCCTCGGTGCTTCGCGTCTGCAAACCTTCCTGCGCGTGATTCTGCCGGCCATCCTGCCGGCGCTGACCACCGGCTTCGCGCTGGCCTTCGCCCGCGCCCTCGGGGAGTACGGCTCTGTCATCTTCATCGCCGGCAACGTACCGATGGTCTCGGAGATCACGCCGCTTTTGATCATCACCAAGCTCGAGCAATACGACTACGTCGGTGCCACCGCAATTGCCGTGGTCATGCTGGTCACCTCGTTCGTGCTGCTGCTCGCGATCAACCTGTTGCAGCGCTGGGCGGGCAAGCGCGGCGCGAAGGGGCAGTGACATGAGTGAAAGCATCGCGCTCCCGCTGCCGGCCCAGCATTCCCGCATCGCCGGCGCCACCAGCGAATCGCCGCTGGTCAAGTCTCTGCTGATCGGCACGGCGCTGATTTTTCTGGCCGTCTTCCTGTTCCTGCCGGTGTTGGCGGTTTTCTATGAAGCGTTCAAGAAGGGCGCCGCAGTCTATTTTGCCGCGCTGGTCGAACCGGACGCCTGGTCGGCGATCAAGCTCACCCTGCTGATTGCGGCGATCGCTGTGCCGCTCAATCTCGTTTTCGGCGTCGCCGCTGCCTGGGCGATCGCCAAGTTCGATTTCCGCGGCAAGCAGTTGCTGATCACGCTCATCGATCTGCCTTTTTCGGTTTCGCCGGTGATGGCAGGCCTGATCTACGTGCTGATCTTCGGCGCCCAGGGCTGGCTCGGGCCGTGGCTGTCCGAGCATGACGTCAAGGTCATCTTCGCGCTGCCGGGCATCGTGCTGGCCACCGTGTTCATCACCTTCCCGTTCGTCGCGCGCGAGCTGATCCCGCTGATGCAGGCGCAGGGCAACGAGGAAGAGGAGGCCGCCATCGTGCTCGGCGCCTCGGGCTGGCGCACCTTCTGGCATGTGACGCTGCCGAACATCAAGTGGGGCCTGCTCTACGGCGTGATCCTGTGCAATGCGCGGGCGATGGGCGAGTTCGGCGCGGTGTCGGTGGTGTCCGGCCACATCCGCGGCCTCACCAACACCATGCCGCTGCACGTCGAGATCCTCTACAACGAATACAACTTCGCGGCGGCCTTCGCCGTGGCTTCGCTACTGGCCTTGCTGGCACTGGTCACGCTGGTGCTCAAGTCAATCGTCGAATGGAAGACCCGCGAATCCGTGTCCGATCTTTCACCTGAACCGGTGCAGAAATGAGCATATCCGTCCGCAACATCGCCAAGCGTTTCGGCGATTTCGTCGCCCTCGACAACGTGTCGCTGGATTTTCCCAGCGGCGAACTCACCGCGCTGCTCGGGCCGTCCGGCTGCGGCAAGACCACGCTGCTGCGCATCATCGCCGGCCTCGAAGTGGCCGACGGTGGCAGCGTGCTGCTCGACGGCGAGGATGCCTCGAGCCAGAGCGTGCGCGAGCGCCAGGTCGGCTTCGTCTTCCAGCACTACGCGCTGTTTCGCCACATGACGGTGTTCGAGAACGTGGCCTTCGGCCTGACGGTCAAGCCGCGTGCCGAGCGCCCGGGCAAGGCGCAGATCGCGCACAAGGTGCATGAGCTGCTGAAACTGGTGCAGCTCGACTGGCTGGCCGACCGCTATCCGTCGCAGCTCTCCGGCGGGCAGCGCCAGCGCATTGCACTGGCGCGCGCCCTGGCGGTCGAGCCGAAGGTGCTGCTGCTCGACGAACCCTTCGGCGCGCTCGATGCGAAGGTGCGCAAGGAATTGCGCCGCTGGCTGCGGCGGCTGCATGACGAGTTGCACGTGACCAGCATATTCGTCACCCACGACCAGGAAGAAGCGCTGGAGGTCGCCGACCGCGTAGTGGTGATGAACCACGGCCACGTCGAGCAGGAAGGGTCGCCCCAGGATGTCTATGACAATCCTGCCTCGCCCTTCGTCTATGGCTTTCTCGGCTCGGTGAACCTGTTCCATGGACGCGTGCATGGCGATACGCTGAAGGTGGGCGGCCATGAACTCGAACTCGATGCGCATACCCTTGCGCCGGGCGATCCGGCGATCGGCTTTGCGCGGCCGCACGAACTGGACATCCGCCGCCCGGGCGAGGGGCTCGCCGACGGCCTGCCGGCGCGCGTGCTGCGCGTGCTGCCGCTGGGCGCGAGCGTGCGTCTCGAACTGGCGCTGGCAGATGACGGACAGATCATCGAAGCGGAAATCGGCCGCAGCCGGCTGCGCGAACTGGCCCTGACCGAAGGCGAAACGGTGCTGGTATTGCCCGCCAGCGTGCGCGTGTTTCCGGCGCCCGCCGCTGCGGACAAGGCGGTACAGCCGCGATGAACTTCCAGCAACTGCGCTTCGTCCGCGAGGCGGTGAGGCGCAGCTTCAACCTGACCGAAGTGGCCGCCGCGCTCTACGCTACGCAACCGGGTGTCAGCCGCGCGATCAAGGAACTCGAGGATGAACTGGGTGTCGAGCTGTTCGTGCGCCGGGGCAAGCGGCTGGTCGGCCTGACCGAACCGGGGCGCGCGCTGATCGACGTTGTCGATCGCATGCTTACCGATGCACAGAATCTGCGCCGGATTGCCGACCAGTTCTCCGGCGACGATGCGGGTGGCCTGATCCTGGCGACCACCCACACCCAGGCGCGCTACGCGTTACCGCCGGTGATCAAGCAGTTCAAGGGCCGCTACCCGCGCGTGCATCTGGGCCTGCATCAGGGCAGCCCGCAGCAGATTGCCGAGATGGTGTCCAAGGGCCAGGCCGATATCGGCATCTCCACCGAAGCGCTCGACACCTTTGCCGACCTGCTGACGTATCCTTGCTATATCTGGCACCATGCGGTGATCGTGCCGACCGGCCATCCGCTGGTCGACTTCGGTATGCTCACCCTCGATGCCATCGCCGAATATCCGATCGTCACCTACGACGAAGCCTTTACCGGCCGCTCGCATATCGATGCCGCGTTTCTTCGCGCGGGTCTGGCACCCGACGTCGTGCTGACCGCAATCGACGCCGACGTCATCAAGACCTACGTCGAGGTCGGTCTGGGCATCGGCATCGTCGCCTCGATGGCTTACGACCCCGCGCGCGACCAGTCGCTTGAACTGCTCGACTCGCGCCACCTGTTCGAGCCCAATACCACGCGGCTCGGCGTGCGCAAGGGGAGCTTTCTGCGCGGTTACATGATGGAGTTCATTCGCCTGTTCGCACCGGGTCTGGGTGCGGACGATCTGGCCTCGCTTGCCGAACCGCGGGCTGCCTGATCAGCCCGGCGGCGTATCGCACCGGCCGCGAACCAGCCGCAACTCGTCGGCCGGCGCGGTCGCTGCCGGCTGGCTGCGCGCCACGGCGGGGCGCCGCCGGTTGCGTTGCCGTTGCAGGATGTGCAGCGGCAGGCCGAGGCCGAGCGCGCATCCGGCGACCCAGTGGAAGTTGCTGATCCAGGCCCGGGTTTCCTCGCCTCCGGCATAGTAGAGCGCGTATGCGCTGAGCGTCAGCACGCTCAACAGCACAACCAGCGCGCCGCCGCTCCAGCGGCTCGCGCCGTGCTGCCAGGCATTGCGAATGTGGTGCGGCATCAGCGATCCGAACAGCATGAGCCCGCCCATCCCGGCGAAGCCGTGCAGTCTCAGCCACCAGGCCTCGAGCGGGTGATGCTGTTCGCCGAAGTCGCCCGGCACTACGACAAAAAAGTGGAACAGCAGCCAGAGCAGGCCGGTGAGGACGAGCGCGGCCAAGCACAGATGGACCGCTGCCTCGTGCCGCTTGCCGAGGCGGATCTGGCGCGGTCGGCTAGGCACCGGCGGCCTCACGGCGGTCGGGATACGGCGGCGATGCCGCGCTGGCGCCAACAAAAGCGGGGAATCCGGCGCTTAGCAGCAGTTCGCCGTCCCACCCGACAGCCAGAGCCGACGCGCCAAACTTTTTCAGGATCGCGCCGCCGGCCGGCACGTTGGCGAGGACCACCTTGGTCAGCGCGTCGGCCACCATGCAGATCGGCGCGCAATCCGAGGCGGCGGCAAAGCGCGGTGCCGCGTCCGGATTCAGCCGCAGAACGTGCGGCCCGAGTGCGGCCTCGTCCGGACCGGGAGCGTCGACGGCAGAACTGGCGAGCGCGCCGCCAGCGAGCAGAATCGGCGGCAGCAGTTGTCCCGCGCGCAGCGGATGGCGCACGTGGATCGGTACTTCGCCACCGCCTGCAACCCGCACGTCGCCCCCCGCATTGACCAGCGCACTCGCGACGGCAGGCATTCCGGCCAGCCGGTCGTTCGCCCGGTCTACGGCGTAGCCTTTGGTGATGCCCCCGAGATCTATCGCAAGCGGCCGCGCGAAGCGGACCATGCATGCCGGCAAGAGCAGAATGTCGCGGGTCGAGCCGGCTGCTGCAGGGAGCGGCGAACCGTGCAGGTTAGGCTGGCGCCCGCGTGCGACCAGTTGCGGCGCAACCGCGATGTCGAACACGCCGCCCGATGCAGAATGAATTGCCGTCGCCATTTCAAGCACCGCGAAGGTGTCTGGCGAAACCTGCACCGGCGACTGCGCGGCGGTGCGGTTGAGGCGGCCGACGTCGCTGCCGATTTCGTGAAAGCTCATCAGACCGTGAATGCGCGCGATCTCGTCGAACGCCGCTGCGACGGCCCGGCGAAGTGGCGACTCGTCCGAACCCGTCACCTCGATTTCGACCAGGGTGCCCAGCAACGGGCGTGCGCGTCGCACGCGGATCACGGCCTCGCGCTCAATACGGCCTGGTGTAACGCGATCAGGTAACGCACGCCGTCGGTCAGATGGCGGCAGGAGAGCGTGGCGCCGCTGATGTTAGCGATGTCCGAATCGAGGCGCAGCGGGTCGCTCGCGCCCTTGCCGTTGAACTGTGCGCGCCAGCGCGGATTGCGAACCTCGTAACCGTGGCTTTCGCGATACGCGAGAATCTCCACGCCCCTGACCTTGCCCTCGGCGTCGATGGCGACGGCATAGGAAATCAGCTCCTGCTTGCCGAGTACCTCCTGAGCGAAGAAGTAGCCGGCAGTGGAGTTGCCGGCGCGCACCAGCCAGGCGCGCGGCGCAATGCTGCTCATCACCGCGCCTGCGGCGGCGATACGCTCCTTCCGGGCGGCGTCCGCGGTCAGCGCCACCGGCTCGAAGCGCGATCCGGCCGGAAACATCTGCTGTTGCGCCTGTTCGAGCGACAGGTATTGCGCGCCCCAGGCCGGCGGCACCGCAACCAGGGCGACCGGGGCGACCACCATCCACGGCGTGTGCTTGTGCATGGCCGCTCAGAACATGAAGCCGAGGCCGAGATTGAAGCGGTCGCGCGAGGAATCGACGCGGAACTTCTGGTAGTCGGCCTTGAAGACGACGTTGGGATGGAAATTTAAGTTGGCGCCGACCGTCATTACCCGCTCGGTCGGCGCATTGTCCGGGGTCAGGCCCGGCCCCAGTTCGGCGAACTTGGCGGCGGTATTGAAACGTTCATAGCGCAGGAAAGGCGACAGCGCGTAATCGCCGCTGCGCCAGGCTTTGACGGCAACCTGCCCATACCAGCCCCAGAACGCTTCGGGAATCAGGGTCGGGTTGCCGAGCAACATCACGTTGACTGCCCGGGTGTCGCTGATCGTGCCCCTGGCGTACAGGGCGCTGAAATCCCACGGCCCGGGCGCCCAGCGTGCGTGCACGTCCCACAACGTAACGCGCGCGTTCGGCGCCGCGAAATCGGCGGTCTTGTGCGACGCCTGGCCCGTGAAGAAGGCGCCCCCGACCGTGAGGCCGGGCATGCCGCGATAGTTGAGCGTGCCCAGCGTGCCGAGGTTGCGCGCCTTGGCCTGCGCCAGTTCCTGGTGAATGCTGCCGAGCGGGGATTCCCTGCCTTCGCTGCCGCTGACGTCCCACTTGGTCAGGTCGAAGCCGGTGCTGACGCCGACATTCCAGCCCCAGGCCTGATCGCTGGAACTGCCCATCAGCATCAGGCCGCCTTCGCGCCAGGTGGTCGGGATGATCGCCGTTTCGACGAAGTTGCGCTCTACACCGTAGAACGTCGGCGGTTCGTGGCGTTCGTTGAGCAATCCCATCGGCACCAGGAACAGTCCGCTGCGCAGGGTGAGGTTGTCGGTGAAGCGGTGATCGATCCACAACTGTTCGACCGCGACTTCGCCCGAATCGTCGGCAGAGGTCACCGCGTGCTCGAACTCCACCTCGAAGCCCAGTTCGGTCTTATCGTTGAAACGATGGCCGATTCCCAGCACCGCGCGACGCAGATCGGCCCGGGTCTGGCTGCTGTCGCGGCGCGGGCGGTTGTAGTTGATTTCACCGTATCCGGTCAGCGTGGTCTGGCTGGCGATTGCCGACGGGGCGGCGCCAGTGGAAGAACCGGCAGCCGTTTCAGGTGGCGCAGCGGCGCGTTCGCTTTTCATCCTGGCCATCTCGGCCTTCAGAGATTCCAGTTCGGCGCTGAGCTTTTCCATGCGCTGGAGCAGTTCCGCTTCACCGGCACAGGCGGGCGCGGCCGAGGTCATGGCGGTGGCGAAGGCGAGGGCGAGGGCGAGGGCGAGGGCGAGGGCGAGGGCGAGGGCGAGGGCGAGCAGGGTGGGCTTCATCGAGGGTCTCGGCAAGGGGAGGGTTGGGTCAGGGCCGGCAGCGGTCAGTCGGCGGCGCGCCGCTGCCATGGTCGGGCGGACACGCCAGCCGGCCCGAGGCGGACAATCCACGGTCGTTGAAGTCGCGTGCACCGATCTCGGCGAGTCAAGTCAGACCACGCGAGGGATTTCCCGCGCCGGCCACGTCTGCGCTTGCCAAAGCGATCCCGCAAACGGAGGCGATGGCGGATACGGCTGCTTTGGGCACGCTGTTGCGCGCGGTTGAGTCGAGCAAGGGTCCGGGTTTGGTCGTGTGGAGCGCATTCATGGCGTCTTGTCGTTTCTCTATCCGGCCGGCGAGTTCTTGTTGGCTCAAAGGGTGGCGCCGCATGTGAGAATCTCGATCGGTAGCTCCGCGACATCCGCGGTGCGTGCTATAATACTAAGAATGCGAACGATTCGCAATACGGAGCCGAGTGATCTTAAGTTCGGCTAGCCGCCATTGCACGATTAATTGTTTTCAAACAGTTATATGACTATTGTGCGAGATTGTTTAAGTTTCATCTGTGAAATGAATGAGAATAAATGTTGATTGTCGCCATTTTGCTACGGTTGTCTTGCTCCAAATCCGGCCCACAACCTCGACCAGACCATCCGACGGAGATTGCGGTCGAAATGGCTGCGGACACGACTGATGGCAACTGCTGAACCGGCGTCTCTGGCCACGCTTCCGGTTGGCCGTGCGGCCGTGGTCGCGGCAGTTCGCGCGCCGGGTCACGCGCCCGAGTGGTCGCGCTGGCTGGAGGAGATCGGCTTTTTGCCCGGAGAGCGCGTCGCCGTGATGACGCGCGGTGCGTTCGGCGGCGATCCGCTGGTCGTTCGGGTCGGTCATGTCCACCTTCGCCTTGCGCCGCGCCGAGGCTGCGTGCGTGCTGGTCGAACGCCACGAGGCCAGCGGCGGACCGCAGGGCGCGGTTTCCACGTGATCAAGAAGGCCGTCATTCACGTTCATCGTGGCGGCCCGCTGATTGCGCTGGCCGGCAACCCGAACTGCGGCAAGACCGCGCTGTTCAACCTGCTCACCGGCAGCCGCCAGAAGGTAGCCAACTACGCTGGCGTCACGGTCGAACGCAAGGAAGGCAGGCTGATCACCGCATCGGGAAGGGTGCTGCGCGTGCTCGATCTGCCGGGCGCTTACAGCCTCCATCCGCGCTCGCCGGACGAGAAGGTCACTCACGACGTACTGCTCGGACATGCGACTGGCGAAAAGCGGCCCGATCTGGTGGTCTGCGTGGTCGACGCGACCAATCTGCGGCGCAATCTGCGGCTCGTGCTGGCGGTCAAGCGGCTGGGTTTGCCCTGCGTGGTCGCGTTGAACATGACCGATCTGGCGCGCAAGCGCGGTTTGATGGTGGTCGCCAGCGATCTGTCGCGTGAACTCGATTTGCCGGTGGTGGCAACGGTCGGCGTCAAGGCCGGTGGCGACGTCGACCTGCGCGCCTTGCTCGACGATCCGGCGAGATGGCGCAACCCGCCGGAGCGAGACGATGCGTCGCCCCCGCCGCTTGCGTTCGACGCGGCCGAAGGGGACCACAAGACGGTCCGGCGCATCCTGCAGAACATCGGGCTCGACGAGGTTGTGCCGCATACGCCGAGCGACCGGGTCGACGGCGTGGTGCTGCATCCGGTGCTGGGGCCGATCCTGATGGCGATCGTGCTGTTCCTGATGTTTCAGGCTGTGTTCGCCTGGGCCGAAGCGCCGAAGAACCTCATCCAGACCGCCACCAACTGGGTCGGCGCCGGTGTCGGCGGGCTTCTCCCCGAAGGCTGGGCGAGAAGTCTGCTGGTCGATGGCGTGATCGCGGGAGTGGGCGGCGTGCTGGTGTTCCTGCCGCAGATCGTGATCCTGTTCTTCTTCATCCTGGTGCTGGAGGAAACCGGCTACCTGCCGCGCGCAGCCTTCCTGCTCGACCGGCTGATGGGCAGCGTGGGGCTTTCGGGGCGCTCGTTCATTCCGTTGCTGTCGAGTTTTGCCTGCGCGATCCCCGGCATCATGGCCGCGCGCACGATCGCCAATCCGCGCGATCGGCTGGTCACCATCATGATCGCGCCGCTGATGACCTGTTCGGCGCGGCTGCCGGTATATGCGTTGCTGATCGGCGCGTTCGTTCCGCAGCGCAAGGTCGCCGGGGTGCTCGAACTTCAGGGGCTCGTGCTGTTCGGGCTCTATCTCGCCGGCATAGCCGGAGCGCTGGCGGTGGCCTGGGTGCTCAAGCGCTTCACGCGCGCCGGGCGCCAGGTCCGCCCGCTGATGATGGAACTGCCGAGCTACCACTGGCCGACGGTGCGCAACGTATCGCTCGGTTTGTGGCAGCGGGTGGTGATCTTCATGAGGCGGGTCGGCGGGATCATCCTGACGCTGACCGTTCTGCTGTGGTTTCTCGCCAGCTTCCCTTTGCCGCCCGAGGGTGCGCAGGGTCCGGCCATCGGCTACAGCTTCGCCGGCGTGCTCGGGCACCTTCTGGCACACGTGTTCGCGCCGATCGGTTTCAACTGGCAGATCAGCATCGCCCTGGTGCCGGGGCTGGCGGCACGCGAGGTGGCGGTGAGCGCGCTGGGCACCGTGTACGCGCTCTCCGCGAGCGGCGACGATGCCGCGCAGGCACTCGGCCCGCTGATCGCACATGACTGGGGCTTGCCGACCGCGTTTGCGCTGCTCGCCTGGTTCGTCTTCGCCCCCCAGTGCATGGCCACTCTGGCGGCAGTGAAACGCGAAACCGGCGGCTGGCGGATGGTTGTGGTCATGGCCGGCTATCTGTTCGCGTTGGCCTACGGGGCTGCGTTCCTGACCTACCGAATTTCGACCTGGATGCTTTCCGCCGGCTGAAGCCGGTTGCAGCGGACATGCGTTGCCGCATCGCGGCAACGCCCTGCAGCGAGGCCGCGCTTGCTGCATAATCAGGCGACGCCGGCATCTTTCGCCGAATTCGGGTTCCCAGATGGCTCAGTACGTTTATACGATGCATCGCGTGGGCAAGATCGTCCCGCCCAAGCGTCAGATTCTCAAGGATATTTCGCTTTCCTTCTTTCCCGGCGCAAAGATCGGGGTGCTCGGCCTGAACGGCTCGGGCAAATCGAGCCTTCTGCGCATCATGGCCGGCATCGACAAGGAATACGAAGGCGAGGCGATGCCGATGCCCAATCTGCGCATCGGTTTCCTGCCGCAGGAGCCGCAACTCGACCCGGCCAAGGATGTGCGCGGCAACGTGCAGGAGGGCGTCGGCAGGACGCTCGAGTTGATCGCCAAGTTCAATGCCATCAGCGACCGCTTCGCGGAGCCGATGGACGACGACGAGATGACCAAGCTGCTCGAGGAGCAGGGCGAGCTGCAGACCAAGATCGACGCCGTCAATGGCTGGGAAATCGAGCGCCAGCTCGAGGTAGCCGCCGATGCGCTGCGCCTGCCGCCCTGGGATGCCGATGTCACCAAGATTTCGGGCGGCGAGCGGCGCCGCGTGGCGCTGTGCCGGCTGCTGCTCTCCGAACCCGAGATGTTGCTGCTCGATGAGCCGACCAACCACCTCGATGCGCTGTCGGTGCAGTGGCTGGAGCAGTTTCTCGAACGTTTTCCCGGCACCGTGATCGCGGTCACCCACGATCGCTACTTCCTCGATAACGTCGCCGGCTGGATTCTGGAACTCGACCGTGGCCACGGCATACCCTGGAAGGGCAACTATTCATCCTGGCTGGAGCAGAAGGAAGCCCGCCTCGAAACCGAAGCCAGGCAGGAAGGCGCGCGCATCAAGGCGATGCAGGCCGAACTGGAATGGGTGCGCACCAGCCCGAAGGGGCGCCATGCCAAGGGCAAGGCTCGTCTGGCGCGCTTCGACGAACTCGCCTCGCAGGAATTCCAGTCGCGCAACGAGACCAACGAGATCTACATTCCGCCCGGCCCGCGGCTGGGTAACATGGTGATCGAGGCGACCAACCTGAAGAAGGCCTACGGCGACAAGCTGCTGTACGAGGGACTGTCGTTCAGCCTGCCCCCGGGCGGCATCGTCGGCGTGATCGGCCCCAATGGTGCGGGCAAGTCGACACTGTTCCGCATCCTGGTCGGGCAGGAAACACCGGACGGCGGCAACCTGCGGATCGGCGAAACGGTGAAGATTTCCTACGTCGATCAGAGCCGCGATTCGCTCGATCCGAACAAGACCGTGTTCGATGAAATCTCCGGCGGCTCGGACATGATCGAAGTCGGCAACTACCAGACACCGAGCCGCGCCTACGTCGGCCGCTTCAACTTCAAGGGCGCCGACCAGCAGAAGCGCGTCGGCGATCTGTCCGGCGGCGAGCGCAATCGGCTGCATCTGGCCAAGCTCCTGAAGAGCGGCGGCAACCTGCTGCTGCTCGATGAGCCGACCAACGACCTCGACGTGGAAACCCTGCGTGCACTGGAGACCGCGTTGCTCGATTTCCCCGGCTGCGCGGTGGTGATCTCGCACGATCGCTGGTTCCTCGACCGCATCGCCACGCACATCCTCGCTTTCGAGGGCGAGAGCACGGCGGTATGGTTCGAGGGCAACTATGCCGACTACCTGGAAGACCGCCGCAAGCGGCTCGGCGATGACGCTGACAATCCGCACCGGCTGCGCTTCAAGCCGCTTTCCTGAACGCCGCCGCCATGACCAGCCACAACGGCGCCGTGGTCGAGATCGAGAATGCCTGCTTCGCCTTCGGCAAGCGCGAGGTGTTGAAGGGTATCGATCTGGCCATACCGCGCGGCAAGGTGTCGGCCATTCTCGGCACCAGCGGCTGCGGCAAGACCACGTTGTTCCGCCTGATCGGCGGCCAGCTCAAACCCTCGCGCGGGCGCGTGCGCGTGGAAGGGCAGGTGGTGCATGAACTGGACACCGCTGCGCTCTATGAGCTGCGCAAGAAGATGGGCATGATGTTCCAGCAGGGCGGGCTGTTCTCCGACCTGTCGGTGTTCGAGAACCTGGCTTTCCCGATGCGTGAGCACACCGACCTGCCCGACGAGTTGATCCGCGACCTGGTTCTGATGAAGCTGCACGCAGTGGGTTTGCGCGGCGCCCATGGGCTGATGCCGACCGAACTGTCCGGCGGCATGGCGCGGCGGGTGGCGCTGGCGCGGGCGATCGCGCTCGACCCGACGCTGATCATGTATGACGAACCGTTTGCCGGGCTCGACCCGATTTCGCTCAACGTCATCGCCAACCTGATCCGCACGCTCAACGACGCGCTGGGCGTGACCTCGATCGTCGTCACCTACGACGTCAGCGAATCGCTCAAGGTTTGCGATCATGCATTTTTCATCGACGGCGGGCGGATCGTCGCGCAGGGGCCGACCGCCGAAATTCTGGATTCGGGCGACCCCTTCGTGCGCCAGTTCTTGCACGCCGAAGCGGACGGCCCGGTGGCGTTCCATTACCCGGCCCGGCCGCTGCGCGAGTCGGTCAACCTGGCCGGTGCCGCATCCGCATCCGCATCCGCGTCCGCATGATCGTTCTCGACCTGAGCTGCGATTCGAACCACGTGTTCGAGGGCTGGTTCGCCGGCGCCGAGGCCTTCGAGGCGCAGCGCGCCGCCGGCAGCGTGGTGTGCCCGGTGTGCAATTCCGCCATCATCGTGCGCCGGCCCAGCGCGCCCTACGTGCAGCGCGGCGAAAAAAGCGGCGCACCGGCCCAGCCGCAGCAGGCCGTCGCCAGAGTGCCTGCCGCCAGCATGCAGGCGGCGCTGCTCAATCTGGCGCGTTCGATGATGCACGGCGCCCAAAACGTCGGCGAGGCATTCCCCGAGGAGGCGCGCAAGATTCACTATGGCGAGGCCGAGGAACGCAGCATCCGCGGCGTCGCTTCCGCCGGCGAGGCCGAGGCGTTGCTCGAGGAAGGCATCCTGGTGGTGCCGCTGCCCTGGCCGGACGACGACGCATTGCACTGAATCGGCACCGCACGGCGCCGGCCGTCACGACGCCATCGCTGCAAGCCGCGCCAGATGGCGTTCTACAGCCATGCCATGCCGGAAGCGCCATTTCACGCGGCTCTCCGGGCAGGCGGCCCGCAGATGACCGTGCCACGCGGCTTCCAGGCGAGCCGGTTCAGACGTCGATGACCATTCCCGGGTTGAATGCGCGGTTTTCGGCGCCATAGCCCTTGGGGTTGGTGACGATGCGGGTGCCGTTGATCGTGTAGTCGACGCAATGGTGGGTGTGGCCGTGTATCCACAGAACGGCCTTGCCCATCAGGTGGGTCAGATCGGAGGCATAGGCTGCGTTGATCAGTTTGCCTTCGTGCCTGGGAATCAGGCTGCCAGGATGCGGCGCATGGTGGGTGACGACCACCGTCTTGCCGTCGAACGGCTCGTCGAGCTTGCGCGTGAGCCAGTCGACCGACTTCAGGTGCAGGCTCACCGTCTGTCCGGGGGTCAGCGACTGCGCGTTGGCGCCCTGGATGCAGATGTAATCATTGAGATGACGGTCGGCGTGCGCCGTGACCTCGCCGATGCGATCGATGCCGTAAAGCTCGTAGTTGGTCCATAAGGTGGCGCCGAGAAACCTCACGTCTCCCAGCCGGACTTCGTCGTTGTCGAGCAGGTGGATGCTGCTTGCCTTGGCCAGCAGTCGCAGTGCGGCCGGCAGGGCATGAATCGACTCGCCGTAAAACTCGTGGTTGCCCGGCACATAGATCACCGGCTTGGCGCTGCGGGCGAAGCGTGCCATGCCGTTGAGGCCGGGGCTGATGTCCCCGGCGAGGATCAGGACGTCCGAAATCGTTTCCGGCACCTGGAATTCGGTGTCGTACTCGAAATGAAGGTCTGACAGGATATGAAGTTTCAAGCGTGTCTTTCCGGCCGGTCGGGCCATGCGGATCGGTGGATTATCGGCGCTCGAGGCGGCTTCTGAACAGGTCAAGGTTCACGCCTCGCGGCAGGCGCCACGGTTTCGGGACTATCGGGCCGGCAGGATAGAATGATCGTTCAGCCGGCGATCAAGAGTCCGGCAAGCGGGTTGCGCATTCGATTTTGAACGGGGGGAACCGCAAATGAGCGATCGTGACATCATGGAATACGACATCGTTGTCGTCGGCGGCGGTCCTGCCGGCTTGGCAGCGGCTATTAAAATCAAGCAGTTGGCTAGCGAGGCGGGCAAGGAGATCGGCGTCTGCGTGCTCGAGAAGGGCTCCGAAATCGGCGCCCACATCCTTTCCGGCGCCGTCATGGATCCGCGCGCGATCGACGAGTTGTTCCCCGACTGGCGCGAACGCGGCGCGCCGATCACGGTGCCGGTGAGCGAGGATCGCTTTTTGTTCCTGACCGAATCCGGCGCGCGGCAGACGCCCAACTGGATGTTGCCCGGCTGCTTCCAGAATCATGGCAACTACGTCATCAGCCTGGCCAGCGTGGTGCGCTGGCTCGGCGAACAGGCCGAGGCCCTGGGTGTCGAGATCTATCCGGGTTTTGCCGCCGCCGAGATTCTCTACGACGACCAGGGCGCCGTGAAGGGTGTCGCAACCGGCAACATGGGCGTTGGCCGCGACGGCAAGCCGAGCGCGAATTTTCAGCCCGGATCGAGCTGCACGGCAGATACACGCTGTTCGCGGAGGGCGCGCGGGCACCTCGGCAAACAGTTGATCGCGCATTTCCGCCTCGACGAAGGACGCGATCCGCAGACCTACGGCATCGGCCTGAAGGAACTGTGGGAGATCGAACCGGCGCGGCACCAGCCCGGCCTGGCCGTGCACACCGCCGGCTGGCCGCTGGACAGCCATACCTATGGCGGCTCGTTCCTCTACCACATGGATGCCAACCAGGTGGCGGTGGGCTTTGTGGTCGGGCTCGGCTATTCGAATCCCTACCTCAGCCCGTATGAGGAATTCCAGCGCTACAAGAGCCATCCGGCGATACGGCACTTCTTCGAGGGCGGCAAGCGGATCGCCTACGGCGCGCGGGTCATTACCGCCGGCGGGCTGCAATCCTTGCCGAAGCTGGTTTTTCCCGGCGGCGCGCTGCTCGGTTGCGAGGCCGGCTTCCTCAATGCTTCCCGCATCAAGGGCAGTCATGCGGCAATCAAGTCCGGCATGCTGGCCGCCGGCGCGGCCGTCGACGCGCTGGCCGGCGATCGGCAGCACGACGAACTGTCGGCCTATCCGGCGGCCTTTGCCGATTCCTGGCTGCACGACGAACTGCACCGGGCGCGCAACTTCAAACCGGCCATGGGCAAGGGACTCTATCTGGGTTCGCTGCTGGTGGGCATCGACCAGGTTGTGTTTCGCGGCAAGGCGCCCTGGACGATGCACAACACCCGCCCCGATCACGAGAAACTGAAACCCGCAGCGGAATGCGAGCCGATCGTCTACCCCAAGCCGGACGGCGTGGTCACGTTCGACCGGCTGTCTTCCGTGTTCATTTCGAGCACGAATCATGAAGAGAATCAGCCGATCCACCTCACGCTGAAGGATGCTTCGGTGCCGGTTGCCGTCAATCTGTCGCGCTTCGCCGGCCCCGAGCAGCGCTATTGCCCGGCCGGCGTTTATGAGTTCGTCAAGGGCGAAGACGGCGCCGACCGGCTGCAGATCAATTCCCAGAACTGCGTGCACTGCAAGACCTGCGACATCAAGGATCCGACGCAGAACATCGTCTGGGTGACGCCCGAAGGCGGCGGCGGGCCGAACTACCCCAACATGTGAAGGGACGCCGTTCAATGGATACCTCGCACCTCAGGGAGGACTACCGCAAGGGCCAACTGGTCGAAGAAGCCGCGCCGACGGAACCGCTGCCGCTGTTTCACGAATGGCTTGCGGCCGCGATCGACGCCGGTCTGCCCGAACCCCATGCCATGACGTTGGCAACCGCGACCGCCGACGGCGTGCCCAGTGCCCGCATCGTGCTGCTGCGAACCGCCGACGAGACCGGCTTCACCTTTTTCACCAACTATGACAGCCGCAAGGGGACCGAACTCGCCGCCAACCGGCGCGCCAGCCTGCTGTTCTACTGGGCCGCGCTGGAGCGGCAAGTGCGGGTGGAAGGGGTTGTGGAAAGGATTGCTGCGGCGGAATCGGACGCCTATTTCGCCAGCCGGCCCTACGACAGCCGCATTGGCGCATGGGCCAGTCCGCAGAGCGCTATCATCGACGACCGCAAAGTCCTCGAGAAACGGGTGGCGGATGTGTCGCGCACTTACCCGGAACAGGTACCCCGCCCGCCGCACTGGGGCGGTTACCGCCTGGCCGCGACGGTGCTGGAATTCTGGCAGGGGCGGCCGAGCCGGTTGCATGATCGTCTGCGCTATCTGCGCCTGCCCGGGGAAATCTGGGAACGATGCCGCCTGGCACCGTGAATGGCAAGGCGGGCGAGGCTGTCCCGCTTACCCGCATACCGATTCGCCCGCTCGACGCCATTGTCATTGCGCCCGAAGTGGATGGGCACGACGGGGACAATCGCGCCGAGCGCGCGCGACTGCAGATCTCGGCCAGGACCGATGCCGACGCGATCCGCTGCTTTCTCGCCGAGTACGATCGATCGCCCGGCACGCTGCGGGTCTATCAGCGCGAATGCGAACGCCTGCTGCTGTGGTCGATTGTCGACTGCGGCAAGCCGCTGTCCAGCCTGAACCGGCAGGACTTCGAGGGCTACCTCAACTTCCTCGCCGACCCGCAACCGGCTTCGCTGTGGTGCGGCCCGAAGGCCGACCGCGCAAGCGACAAGTGGCGGCCTTTCGTCGGCCGGCTCTCCGAGAGCGCCGTGCTTACGGCGATGGCGGCGATCAATTCGCTGATGCGTTATCTGGTCGATGCCGGCTACCTCGCCGGCAACCCGCTCGGACTGATTCGCCAGCGCCGCCGCAAGCTGGCCGCCGAAGCGGCGGGGTCGATCCAGTCGGTCGTCACGACAGACGAAGCCGAGAAAATCGAGCGGTTCCTCGACGAGGAAATGTGGCAGGCGGTGACGCGCGCAATCGAACAGATGCCGCGCTCGACGCCGGCGCAACACGACGAATACGAGCGCGCGCGCTTCATCGGCGCGGTGCTTTACATGCTGGCGCCGCGCGCCGGCGAACTCGAGTCGCATCGCATGAACAGCTTTCGCGAGGAGCGCGGCCGCTGGTGGTGGCATGTGGTAGGCAAGGGCGGCAAGAAGGCCAGGGTGCCGGTGGCTGACGACATGCTGCAGGCGCTAGTGCGTTACCGCAAACACCTCGGCTTGTCGGCAGTGCCCAAGCGCAGCGATACGACGCCGCTGCTGGTGTCGCTCAAGGACCGCAGCCCGATCACTGCGCGCCGGCTCAATCAGATTCTGAAGCGGATCTTCGCGCAGGCGGCCGATCTGCTGCCGCCCGAGTCAGAGCACAAGCGCGAAAAGCTGCGCGCCGCCTCCGCGCACTGGGGGCGCCACACCGGCATTACCGCCAAACTCGACAGCGGAATCGGCGAACGCTATGTGCAGAAGGATGCGCGGCACAGCGATGCACGCACGACACGGCGCTATATCCACGAGGAGGAAGAGCGCTGGCACGACGAGGCACAGAAGCTCCACCTGCCGTGGAGCGGGAAAACCGACTGAAGCCTGCCCGCTCAGGCCGGCTGGCGCAGCGCCGCGCCCTTGCTGAAGCCGGCCTGCAATTGATCGGCCGGCAGGCGGCGGCCGATCAGTACGACGCGGCTGCGCGGTTGCTCGCCGGGCTGCCACGCGCTGCCGAAGTCGAAACCGGCCAGCCGGTGCACGCCCTGGAAGATCAATCGACGCAGTTCGCCGTCAATTGCCAGCGTTCCCTTGTAACGCAGCAACTGCTCGCCCAGCGTATCGGCAAGTCCTGCATGAATGCGCTCACGCGGTCCATGTCCATCGGGCCATCGTGCTCGAGCAGGATCGCCGCGATCTCGTCGTCATGGCGGGCGGGTGCGCCGCCCGTCCGGCGCCGGGTCGCCTGCCGATAGGCAGGTCGCGACGAATCGGCTGCGCCGGCCATAGGCGGGGGTTCGCGCAGATTGAAGCCGCGGATATCGAGCAATTCATCGATCGCGATGGCGCCGCACTCTGCAAGGAACCGTTGCGCCGCGGGGTTCATCGCGCTCAGCCGATCGCCGAGTGCGGCGAGTTGCGCCGCATCGACGAGATCGCTCTTCGAGATCAGCAGCCGGTCGGCGAAACCGACCTGCTTCTGCGCGACCGGGTGTTCGTTGAGCTGGCGCTGGGCATGCACCGCATCGACCACCACCAGCACGCCATCGAGCAGATAACCGGCCGCGACCGCCGGATCGCCGAAGAAGGTGCCCGCCACCGGCGACGGATCGGCCAGGCCGGTGGTTTCGATGATCAGGCGGTCGAAAGCCAGTTCGCCGGCGTCGCGCCGCCGCAAAATGTCGGTGAGATGACGTGCGAGATCGCCACGTATAGTGCAGCACAGGCATCCGCTGGTCATTTCGATGACGTTGGCGCGGTCGCAGATCAGCAGTTCGGTATCGACGCTGACCGGACCGAACTCGTTTTCGATCACCAGGATTCGCTGACCGACGGCGCTGGCGAGGATATGGTTGAGCAGCGTCGTTTTGCCGGCGCCGAGAAAGCCGGTCAGCAGCGTGGCCGGGATCGGCTCACTCAAAGTCCCGCCTTTCCCGCAACGCAGCCGGGTTCAGCAGCACTTGCCGATGCTGCCGCTGTAGCGCGCTTCCTGCCGCTCGCGAAAGAATTCCTCGTAGGTCATCGGCACCCGATCCGGGTGCTGGCTGCGCGTATGGGCGACATAGGTGTCGTAATCGGGCAGGCCGACCATCAGGCGGGCGGCCTGCCCGAGATACGTGCCCAGTTTGGACAAGTCCTTGAACATGGCCCGCTCAGGCCGGCGCTGCCCGGTGCGGCATGGGCTCGTACGGGGTTTCCGCCGCGGTCGGCCGGTTCTCGCGCAGCGCCTTCGCGCATGCCCGCAGACCGAACACCACCATGGCCAGGACCACCAGCACGAAGAAGCTCGCAAGCGCCGCGTCCAGCCGGTCGTTGAAGACGATCTGCTGCATCTGCGCCATGCTCTTGGCCGGTGCCAGAACCTGGCCCTTGTCGATGGCGGCCTGGAACTTTTCGGCATGGGAGAGAAAGCCGATCTTCACGTTCTCGTGGAAGATCTTCTGAAACCCGGCGGTCAGCGTGCACACCAGCAGCCAGATGGTCGGAACGATCGTGACCCATGCATACTGCTCGCGCTTGAGCTTGAACAGAACGACCGTGGCAAGGATCAGCGCAATGCCGGCCAGCATCTGGTTGGCGATGCCGAACAGCGACCACAGAGAATTGATGCCGCCGAACGGGTCGATGACGCCCTGATACAGGATGTAGCCCCAGCCGGCCACGCACAGCCCGGTGGCGATCAGGTTGCTGGCCCAGGATTCGGTCTTGCGCAGGCTGGGCGCGAAGGTGCCGAGCAGATCCTGCAGCATGAAGCGTCCGGCGCGCGTGCCGGCGTCGACCGCGGTGAGGATGAACAGCGCCTCGAACAGGATGGCGAAGTGATACCAGAATGCCATCATCGTCTTGCCGCCGATCACGCTGGAGATAATGTGCGCCATGCCGACGGCGAGCGTCGGTGCGCCACCGGCGCGCGAGAGTATCGTCGTCTCGCCGATGTCCTTGGCGGTCTGGGTAAGCATCTCGGGTGTCACGACGAAGCCCCATTGGCTGATCGCCTGCACCGCTGAATCGACTGTTGGTCCGAGCACCGCGCCGGGGCTGTTCATCGCGAAGTAGATGCCCGGCTCGATGACCGAGGCCGCGACCAGGGCCATGATCGCGACGAACGATTCCATGAGCATGCCGCCGTAGCCGATGAAGCGCGCCTGCACTTCGTTTTCCAGCAGCTTGGGCGTGGTGCCCGAGGAGATCAGCGCGTGGAAGCCGGAAACCGCACCGCAGGCAATGGTGATGAACAGGAAGGGGAAGAGCGTGCCCGACCAGACCGGGCCGCTACCGTCGACGAAGCGGGTCAGCGCCGGCATCTTCAGGTCGGGCGCGACGAACACGATGCCCAGCGCCAGACCGAGGATGGTGCCGATCTTGAGAAAAGTGGACAGATAGTCGCGCGGGGCCAGCAGCAGCCATACCGGCAGCACCGAGGCGACGAAGCCGTAGCCGATCAGCATCCAGGTGATCTGGGTGCCCTCGAAGGTGAAGCGCGGACCCCACACCGGGCTGGCCGCGATGTCGCCGCCGAACACGATCGCCATCATCAGCAGGATGAATCCGATGATCGATACCTCGCCGATCTTCCCAGGCCGGATGTAGCGCAGATAGACCCCCATGAACATGGCGATCGGAATCGTCGCCATGGCGACGGTGAACATGCCCCAGGGGCTGTGCGCCAGCGCCTTGACCACGATCAGCGCCAGCACGGCGAGGATGATCACCATGATCATGAAGGTGCCGAACAGCGCGATCACGCCGGGCACGTAGCCCAGTTCGGCCTTGATCAGCTCGCCCAGCGAACGGCCGTCGCGCCGCGTCGAAATGAACAGGATCATGAAATCCTGCACCGCACCGGCGAACACCACGCCGGCCAGGATCCACAGCATGCCGGGCAGGTAGCCCATCTGCGCCGCGAGCACCGGGCCGACCAGCGGTCCGGCGCCCGCGATGGCGGCGAAATGATGGCCGAACAGAACGTACTTGTTGGTCGGCACGTAGTCGAGGCCGTCGTTGCGGCGCACTGCCGGCGTTATGCGGGTGGAGTCGAGCTGCATGACGCGGTTTGCGATGAAGAGACTGTAGTAGCGGTAGGCGATCAGGTAAGTCGCCACCGCCGCAATCACGATCCATAGCGCGTTGATCGTTTCGCCCCGGTGCAGGGCAACCGTGCCCAGCGCAAAAGCGCCGAGCAGCGCGAATGCAATCCATCCGGCATGGCTGGCAATACGGTTCATCGTGCGTCCTCCATTATCGACGTCTGCATCGGTATCGCCCAAGGCCGCCGCGCCGTGCCGTTCCCGAGGGAACGGGGGCGCCGGGCCGGGACATGGTGCCGAGCTTCCTCGGAAGGCGACCAATCCGGAGAACCGGGCAGCGGCACGATCGGCAACGCGACTGGACCGAACTGCCCACAACTCCCGACTACCCGGCGGTGCCTCGCGCGCAGTGTAGCATTTGATTGCAGTGTCAATGCTGCCGTTGCTGCTCCTCGTCGGCGATGCGGCGGATGGTCTGCAGGGTGTCTGGCGGCAACAAGTGCTCGACCTGTTGCGTCGGCGCTCGCAGGCGTTCGTCAAACACCAGATTGCCGCCTTCGTCGACGCCCACCAGCCCGGTTTCCAGCAACGAATCGACGTATGTCGAGAACGCCGCACGCTCGTAGAAGTCCGGCGTGGCGAATTCGAACAGCAGCGCCAGTCGCTGGCTCAGCAACTGCACCAGGGTTTCCAGGCGCTGGCGGCTTAGCCGACCGGAACCGAAGCGCGAGAGCAGCGCCACGACCAGGTACTGGCGTTCGAGCAACAGGCGCAGCGATCCCGCCAGCAGGTCGAGCCGGTAAGCGCCATTGCTGCCGGCATCGGATGGCCGGACCCGTTGCTCGCCCGTCCGATTGGCAAGACCGCATTCCACCAGTACATCCACGATCGCGCCGACCTTGCCCGCCGCTTGCCGTGCGTCGTCGGGCAGGAACAGCTCGGCGCGCAGCAGCAGCCACATGTCGGCGGTCAGGCCGGCCAAGCCGTCGACGCTCATGCCGTTGCTTCGGGAAAGCAGGCAGGCCACCAACGCCGGTAGGGCGAACGCATGCTGAACGTTGTTGCGGAAGTAGGTCAGCAAGACCACCTGGTCGGCCGGTACGCGGACGATTTCGCCGAGCGGGTGGGGCACACGTTCTGCGGCGCGGAGCTTCTCACCGTAGGCGAGCACGGCGGGTGGATCGAGTTCGCTCACCACCATGGCCGCGCTGCAAGGCACCCGTCGCGCGAGCCTGGTCAGCAGTTCGATCTGTTGCATGAGCACGCGCTGGTCGAGCGCGTGGTGCGGCGTGTCGAGGAGCGCCATGGCCAGCAGATTGATCGGGTTTGCCACCACAGCCGAGTTGATCCTGCAGGCAAGTTCGCGCGCTAGGCGGGTGGTGATCCCCTTTGCCAGCGCCGCCTCCTCGCCGCTGGACACCGCGCGCCATTGCGGCGCGATTGCATCGAGATAGCCGTCGAGCAACAGCGGTTCGCCGAAATTCACGCTGACCTTGCCATACTCGTGCTTCAAGTCGCGAATCGAACCGAGCAGGGCCCCGAGCGACTCGCGCCGCTTGGGCTTGCCCTCGAGTTCGGCGATAAAGCTTCGCCCCTCGAACAGCTTCTCGTAACCGATGTATACGGGAACCAGCGCCAGCGGTCGCGTGTGATCGCGCAGGAAACTCTCCAGCGTCATGCCCAGCAGCCCGGTCTTGGGCGGCAGCGCGCGACCACTGCGGCTGCGGCCGCCCTCGATGAAGTATTCGATCGGGAAGCCCTTGGTCAGCATCATGTGCAGGTATTCGCGGAATACCGCGGCATACAAGGCTTCGCCCTTGAAGCTTCGACGCAGGAAAAATGCGCCGCCGCGGCGCAGCAGCGAGCCGAGCACAGGCAGGTCGAGGTTGGCGCCGGCGGCGATATGCGGTGGCGCCAGTCCTCGCGCACTGACCAGGTAGGATAGCAGCAGGTAATCGATGTGGCTGCGGTGGCAGGGCAGATAGACGATGCCGTGGCCCGGGGCGATGCGTTCGATCGCCTCGAAGTGATGCACGTCGATGCCGTCGTACAGCCGGTTCCAGAGCCGGCCGAGGAACAGTTCAAAGGCGCGGACGACCCGATACGAATAATCGGAAGCGATCTCCCAGGCGAAGCGGCGTGCCCGCTCCAGCGCTTCTTGGTGGCCGATCCCCTTCGCCTGCGCCTCGCTGGCGATGGCCTGGCGCAGCGGCTCGCTGGCAAGCATGCCCTTGATCTGCATGTGGCGATGGGAAAGATCGGGGCCGATGGCCGCTTCGCGCTGGCGGCGGAAATGCACGCGGAACAGACGGCTCGCCTTGCGCAGCGCACGTTCTTCGTCGGTGGTATCCGCGATCAGTTCCCTGAGCGATACCGGCGGGGCGAGCTTGACTTCGATCTGACGGCCATGCACGAGAATCGTGACCAACTGACGCAACGCGCCGGTGGTCTCCCAGGCCTCGGCGAACAGTGCCTTGAGCAACGAAGTCTGGGTGCCGGGGCTGCGTCCCCACAGGATGGTGACCGGTACCAGTTGCACGTCGACCGACGGGTCGCGCAAGGCGGCGCGAACCAACCGCACCAGCCGCGGCGAATGGGTCGCGCGCGCACTTGCCGGCGCCAGCGGATGCCGGGCGCGGCCGATGAAGAACACCGACCGCTTCTCGGCCAGCGGCGCCGCCATCGGGCCGAGCGCCGAGGGCAGCCCGGCACGCCGCGTCTCCTCCGCGATGACCAGCAGATCGGAGAGCCGTCGGTCGTGCAGCACGTAACAGATCGGTCGCGAGAAGTCGAGCGCAGCCGCGCCATCCGCCAGCGTCAGGCGCGGGCGCACGGCAAGATAGAGCAGGCGGCGCAGCATTATGTCGGCCAGCCAGTCGAGGCCGAGTTGTTCGGCACGCATCAGTTCAGGTGCCGCTGCAGGTGTCGGCGCGGCAGTTCGGTTTGTGGAGGATCGGCGCGCGCCTCCGAATGCCCGCTAAGGGGATGCGGATTCGGGGCGGTGCGGCGGCGACAGTATAGGTTGCCCGCCACAGGTCGTCGACTCGCGGGCGACGGGCCGGGACAAGCGCGGGCGGGCTGTGGTTGCAGCGCCGGAGGCATGGCAGCCCGGGGCGACGTGCGAGCGGCGGCGAAGAAGTCGCGTGCGCTCAGGTCATTCGCATATGTGGCGCGAGCGGGGCGCAGAGCCGAAGTGCATGGCCGACCAATCGTCGTGCCCGGCTGGAAGCGCCTGCGACGGCTACTTGTGGAGCGAAAGGAGGTCGGTGTTGTTGCGGCCCCAAAGTTCGAGTGGAATGCCGACTGTCCTGCGCAGAGCATCCCGGACAATCGACGCGGTGACCGGGCGCTCAAACGAAATGACCCTTGCAAACGGCTGTCCTGCCATGCGGTAGAGCCAAGTTCTGCGGCGTACGATCATCGTGTTCTCCACGGTTGGTACCAGCAAGAAATTGTCGCGTGACCAACGGGACTCTACCCCAATTCGGCACTCATGCGGTCGACAATGGCTGCCGCTGCTGTTTGGCTCGGCCGAAAATCGCCACCGCGGGCCGGGCGGTGGTCGAAGCGGTGGCGAGTGGCAGATGCCGATGCCGTGCGGGCGGCCACGTCGGGCATCGTCTGCCCGCGGCGACCAAGCGGTCGCGCGGCGGCTTTGCGCGGCCGAAATATCGCGAGCTGGCGAAAAGTGAGAACTTCTCGATTTGGCCAGTCGGCACTTTCCGGGGGATAATGCTCCCATGAACGAAGACATCCCGGCACGGAACAGCCCGACGAGACGCAACCGGCCGATCCGCAGCCAACAGAGCCACAATCGGTCGACCAAGAACGTCCGAATCCGCAAAACCAGGATCCGCGCCGGCGTTTGCGCGAGCTTCTGGCCGTTCCCGAGCGCGACCGCAGCGACGCCCAATGGGACGAGATGATCGAACTCGAAATCCAGCTTGCACCGGGAAACAGGACGCAAGAGCAGCGCGGTCCTGCCGGTCAGCGGCAGGAGCCCGGCCGGCGGCAGGATTCCGGTCGGCGAACCGAACAGCCGCGGCGCAAGGAGCCCGGTTCAGGCGGCGGCCCCGCCAAGCCGTTCGCCAAGAAGGCGCGGCGCAACATGGATGCCCGATCCAAGAAGTAGTCGCGGGGCCGGTGAAGGCGGGGATTTAACCGGCGCGCCGCGCCTCGTTTCTCCGGCGATCCCGTTCGCCTTCCCTCAAGGAATCGCAGGCCAAGCCGCTTAGATTGACGCGGCACTGCATTCGTACCCGGTGAGAGCCGACTCGGCCGCGGCCAACGAAAGCGGCAAGGCGTCACGTTTGTGCCTCCAACTGGCTAAAGTTTCAGGCAGAACCGGACGTTAAGCACAGTTGGAGGTGCGGCAAAAGGCGATCATCCAGGCGCGCCGACCGCACACAACGGTATCCATGAAAGCGACACTCAACTCCGCAAGGGTCCAAAGCTGGCTGCAGGATTACTGCGGTCGCGCCGCCGGCGTGGCGGGCGGCGTGGTCATGTCCGCTGCCGACGACGGCGGACTGCATACGGCTGCAGAGTGGCCCGCCGAGGGAAGCCTGAGTCCGCCGCTGATTGCGGCAGCCACGGCTGCCGTCGAGCGCGCACGGCCGCTGGTGATCAAACCGTCGGTGGCAGCGCGCAATGCGGGCGCCGCGCGGGTCATCTCGCTGCCACTCAAGTCGGGCGACCGGGCATTCGGCGCGGTTGCCCTGGCCCTCGAATCGAACGACGAAGAAGCCACCTCGCGCTTGCTCAAGGAACTCGAACGCGCCTGCATCGCGCTGGCCGTCGCGCTGGGCGCCCAGCCCCGGCCGGGCGCCGACCTGGATGCCGCGCAGGTCCTGCATTTCCAGAATCTGCTGCTCGGGCGGTCGCGCCTCGGCGAGGCGGCCACCGTGCTGGCCAGCGAACTGGCCGCGGCGCGCGGCTTCGAGCGCACCAGCATCGGCCTGATCGACGGCGGGCGGATCAGGGTGCTGGCGCTCTCGCACAATGCGGAGTTCAAGAGCCGTCAGGAACTGTTGCGGTCGATCGCCGCGGTGATGGAAGAAGCGGTCGACCAGGCGGCAAGCGTGTGCTACCCGGCCGACGAGAGCGCGCCGCCCCGCATCGTGCTGGCGCATGCGGAACTGGCCGCTCGTGCCGGCAACGCCCTTTGCACCGTGCCGATGGCCTGCGACGGCAAGGTGGTGGGTGCGCTGTGCTTCGAGCGCAGCGGCAAGCCGCCCGGTGCGCAGGAACTCGCCGGTCTCGAGCACCTGGCCTGCCTGCTTGCACCCATGCTGGTGCTGCGCCAGCGCGCCGAAGCGCCCTGGTCGCAGCGCAGCGCTGAGGCGTTCAAGCGTCTGGGGGCGCGCATTGCGCAGCGCGACGATCCGTGGCCGAAACTGGCACTGGCTGCCGCCGTCGCGGCGCTGGCCGCTGCAACCACGCTGCCGCTGGCCTACCGCGTCGGCGCGCCGGCGCGCATCGAAGGCGCGGTGCAGCGCATCGTCGCCGCGCCTGCCGAAGGCTTCCTGCGTTCAGCCCACGCCCGCCCCGGCGACGTGGTCAAGGCCGGCGATCTGCTGGTCGAACTCGATGGCCAGGATTTGCTGCTGGAAAAGCGCAAGTGGGAAAGCGAACTGACGCAATACGAGAACACCTACGGCGCCGCGCTGGCGCGCGCCGACCGGGCGCAGTTCGTCATCAATCACGCCAAGGCGACCGAGGCGCGCGCGCAGCTCGAACTGGTGGAGCAGCGGCTTGCCCGCACCCGCCTGACCGCGCCGATCGACGGCATGGTGATCAAGGGCGATCTGAGCCAATCGCTGGGCGCGCCGGTACAGCGCGGCGAAGCGCTGATGACGCTGGCGCCGCTCGACCAGTACCGCCTGATCATCGAAGTCGACGAACGCGATGTCGCCGACGTGCGCGAGGGCCAGAAAGGTTATCTGGCGCTTTCGGCCATGCCGGCCGACAGCGTCCCCTTCACCGTCGAGCGGGTGACGCCGGTGGCCACCTCCGGCGATGGCCGCAACGGCTTCGAAGTGCAGGCCACGCTGGCGGCGAGCGGCGGACCGCTGCGCCCCGGCCTGCAAGGCGTGGCCAAGATCGAGGTCGGCGAACGCACCGCCGCCTGGCTGCTCGGCCATCGCATCGTCGACTGGCTGCGTCTGCACCTGTGGATATGGGGCGGCTGAGATGGCCGAAACGCTGTTCAGCGCCCAGTGGTACCGCGTGGCCGAGCTGCATCCGCGCCTGCGCGGGCAGGTTCGCGTCAAGCGCCAGCGCTGGCGCGACCAGTTGTGGTACCTGCTGACCGACCAGGCAACCGGGCGCCACCACCGCATCAACACCGCCGGCTACCAGTTCATCGGACGCTGCGACGGCAAGCGCAGCGTGCAGCAGGTGTGGGACGCGCTGCTGCAGCATGACGGCGACAGCGCGCCGACCCAGGACGATGTCATCCATCTGCTCGGGCAACTGAACGAGTCGGAACTGCTGCAATGCGAGCGCTCGGCCGACTTCGAGGCGATGTTCGGGCGGCGCCAGGTTCGCGCCCGGACGCGGCGCAAATCCTTCATCAATCCGTTCGCCTTCCGCCTGCCGCTGGGCGACCCGGCGGGTTGGCTCAACCGGCTCGATCCGCTCGCCCGCGCGGTTTTCCGCCCGGCCGTTTTCTGGGTCTGGCTGCTTGGCGTGACGATCGCCGCGCTTGCCGCGGCGGCCGAATGGCAGTCGCTGGAAAGTTACGCCCGGCTCAACCTGCTGACGCCGCGCCATCTGGCGCTGACCTGGCTGTGCTTTCCGCTGGTCAAGGCGCTGCACGAACTCGGCCATGCGCTGGCGCTGCGGCGCTGGGGCGGCGAAGTGCACGAATGGGGCCTCGGCATGCTGGTGCTGGTGCCGGCACCCTATGTCGACGCCTCGGCGGCGACCGGCTTTGCCGGGCGCGGCCAGCGCGCCGTCGTCGGCGCCGCCGGCATCATGGTCGAACTGGCGCTGGCCGCGCTGGCGCTCGTGGTGTGGCTCAACAGCCAGCCCGGCCTGGTGCGCGACCTGGCCTTTGCCGTGATGTTCATCGGCAGCGCATCGACGCTGCTGTTCAACGGCAATCCGCTGCTGCGCTTCGACGCCTACTACGTCCTGTGCGACCTGCTCGACCTGCCCAACCTGGCATCGCGCAGCAACGCCCGCTGGAGCGCGCTGCTGCGCCGCGTGCTGCTGCGCGATCGCGCCCCGGCGCCGCTGACGGCCGCGGGGGAAGGCAAATGGCTGCTCGCCTATGCGCCTCTGTCGTTCGCCTACCGAATCGGCATATCGCTGTCGATCGTGCTGTGGCTGGGCAGCAAATGGCTGATCCTCGGCCTGTTCGCCCTGGGCTACATGGTGATCTCGGTGCTGCTGCGGCCGTTGCTCGCCTGGGGACGCCACGCGTTGGCCGCTGCCGCGCCGGGGCGCGAACTCAACCGCGTCCGTACCGGGTTGGCGGCACTCGCCCTGGCGGCCGGTCTGCTGCTGTTCGTGGTGCCGCTGCCGTTTACCACGGTCGCGCCGGCCGTCGTCTGGCTGCCCGAGCGGGCGCAGGTGCGCCCGGCGGTTGACGGATTCGTCGTCGAACTGCCGGTACGCGACGGCGAACATGTCGAAGCCGGCCAGTTGCTGGCGGTGCTCGACAATCCCGATCTGCTCACCGCGCGCGAGCGCATTCTCAGCCGCCTCGAAGGCCAGCGCGCCGACCAGTACCAGTTGATGCTGCGCGACCCGGTCGGTGCGCAGAACCTGGCCGAAGACATCGCCCGCAACGAAGCCGAACTGGCGCGTGCCGAAGAGCGCATCGCCCAGTTGCAGGTGTACGCCAATGTCGCCGGCCGGCTCAGCATGCCGCGCCAGTCCGACCTGATCGGCGTCAACGCGCGCCAGGGCGTGGCGCTCGGTTACGTGCTCGACCACGCCGAGTTGCGCGTGCGCGCCGCGGTGGCCGAGGAAGATGCCTTCCTGGTGCGCAATCGCACCCGCGCTGCCGAAGTTCGCCTGGCCGACGCGCCGGATGTGGCGCTCGCCGCGTCGGTTACGCAGGACGTGCCGGCCGCCACCCGCCAGTTGCCGACGGCCGCACTTGGCGACCGTGCCGGCGGACCTTACGTCACCGACCCCGCCGACCGCGACGGCCAGCGCAGCGTCGATCCGGTGTTCCTGTTCGACCTGACGCTGCCCGGGTCCGCGCTCGAGCGCGTCGGCCAGCGCGCCTGGGTGCGCTTCGATCACGGTGCCGAGTCGCTCGCCGCGCAGCTCTACCGGCGCGCGCTGCAGGTATTCCTCAAGCATTTCAACCCGGCTGATTGACGCCGCGCGCCGCATGAACCCACGCGCCGCCGCATTGCCGATTCCCGGTCTGCTGCTGGGCGCCTATCCCGAACGCCGCGAACCGCGCCAGTCGGGCACCCCGCCCGGTCTCGGCGCGCTGCGCACCCTGGTCGATCGGGCCGATGCCCTGCAGCGCCGTCGCGACCGGCAATTCGTCGCCCGGGTGCGCGCGCACGACGCCGCGCTGGCCGCAGCGTCCGCCGAGGCGATGCAGGCGGCATTGCGCGGCCTGCGCATCGCCCTGCGGCGCGACGGGCTGCGTGGCGCGCTGCTCGCCCAGGCGCTGGGCTGTGCCTGCCGCGCGGCGCGGCAGACGCTGGGGTTCGCGCCCTTCGACACGCAGATCATTGCCGCGCGCATCGTGCTCGACAACCGCCTGGCCGAGATGGCCACCGGCGAAGGCAAGACGCTGGCGGTGGCGCTGGCCGCCGCGACCGCGGCGCTGGCCGGCATACCGGTTCATGTGATCACCGCCAACGACTACCTGGTGACGCGCGACGCGCAGACGCTGCAACCGCTCTACGCCGCGCTCGGCCTCAGCGTCGGCGCCGTGACGCAGGAGCAAAGCCCCGAGCAGCGCCGCGCCGGCTATGCCTGCGACATCACCTACTGCACCGCCAAGGAACTGGTGTTCGACTACCTGCGCGATGGCCTCGGCCGCACCCGCGACGGCTTGCAATGGCGCCTCGAGCAACTGGCCGGCGGCGCCGGCCAGCCGGCGCCGCTGCTGCGCGGCCTGTGCATGGCGATCGTCGACGAGGCCGACAGCATCCTGATCGACGAGGCGCGGGTGCCGCTGATCCTGTCGCGGCCGGTCGACGCCGGGCAGCAGGCGCAGTATCTCGAACAGTCGCTGCGCATCGCCGCCGGCCTGCGTCAGGGCGCGGAATTCCACCTGCAGCCGGAGGCGATGGCGGCGACGCTCAGTGCGGCCGGCTGCGCGCGGCTCGAACGCGAGGCGGCCGGCCTCGGGCCGGTGTGGCACAACCGCCTGCACCGCGAAGAATCCGTCGCCTCGGCGCTGGCCGCGCTGCATCTGTACCGGCGCGACCGCCATTACATGGTGCGCGAGGCCAAGGTGCACATCATCGACGAGACCACCGGGCGCATCGCCGCCGGGCGCGCCTGGTCGCGCGGGCTGCACCAGTTGATCGAACTCAAGGAAGGGCTGGCGCCTACCGCACCGTACGAGACCATCGCCCAGATCACTTACCAGCGCTTCTTTCCGCGCTACCTGCGCCTGGGCGGCTTGAGCGGCACGCTGGCCGAATCGCGCGCCGAACTGCTGGCGATCTACGGCCTGCCGGTGCGCCGGGTGCCGCTGCGCCGCCCGAGCCGGCGCAAGGTGCTGCCCGGCCGCCTGTTCGCCGATCGCGCCGGGCTGTGGGAGGCGGTGGCCGCCCGCGTGCAGGCGATGGCGCAGAGCGGCCGCCCGGTGCTGGTGGGTACCGATTCGGTTGCCGATTCGGCTTCGCTGTCGCGCCGGCTCAGCGAAGCCGGCCTCGTCCATGCGGTGCTCGACGCGCGCTTCGATCGCGAGGAAGCCGCGATCGTCGCCGCAGCCGGCGCCCGCGGCGCGATCACCGTGGCCACCAACATGGCCGGCCGCGGCACCGACATCCAGCTCGGCGACGGCGTGGCGGAGCAGGGCGGGCTGCACATCCTGTGCTGCCAGGTCAACGCCGCGCGCCGCATCGACCGCCAACTGGCCGGCCGCTGCGCCCGCCAGGGCGACCCCGGCAGCGTCGAAACCTGGCTGTCGCTGCAGTCGCCGCTGCTGCGCGGGCGGCTGCCCGGGCGGTTGCTGGGGCTGCTGCGCCGGCGCGCGGCCCGCCTGCCGGGCTGGGTGACGCCGGCGCTGGTCGGCCTGCTGCAGCGGCTGGAAGAACGCCGCCATGTCGCGCAGCGCAAGCGCCTGCTTGAGTTCGACCGTAACCTCGATCACCGGTTGTCGTTCGCGCCGCGGCACTGAGCCGAAGCACGCACTTTCCTTCGCCCCGCAATCGATCCACCGGGACGCACCGCTCGGCGTCCGTCCGCGATTCTCTCCCCTCGAAGGACGTGAATCGCTGCGCGGCCGGAACACCGGAATGAAACAGGCACCGTGGAGAGCCGCATGGCATGGCGCTCTGCAGGCAACTGAGGCTGCGGGCCAGCATCCATGCGGCTCGCCGGGTTGATGGGTCGGAAAACCTTGTCCCGCGCGGCTTCCAGGGCATGCCGCGCAGGCAGGCGGTCTCGGAACTTTCTTCCGCTCCGGCGCCGGGCCGACGGCCGGGAAAGGAATTGCGGCGGAGCCGGCACTGCATCACGTTCGCCGCGCGGTTCGCGGTCAAGCCGGTCTCTGCGCGGCCGATACTTCACAGGCCGAAGCTGTGTTTTGGGAAAGAATTTCCGGGTCGCAATTGCAGGCGTGCTTTCACCCTCTTATTCGCGCTATCGCTACAACCTTGGTCGCTTATGCTCGGACGGATGATGCTGATCGCCCCGATTCGGCATGACGCGCGCGGTTCGAGCACGCAACGCGACGCGGCGGCCACGGGCGCGGCATCGGTGACGGTGACCAAGGGAAAAAAACCATGAAACAAGCCACTGCCTGTGCTGTCATTCTCGGGCTCACGCTCGCCGGCCCGGCCCGCGCGGCCACGCCGCTGGGCTGCCTGATCGAACCCGACAAGGTGGCCGAAGTCGGCTCGCCGATGGTCGGCGTGATCGAAACCATGAACGTCGAACGCGGCGACCGCGTCGCCAAGGGCCAGCCGATTGCCGTGCTGCGGGCCGATGTCGAGCGCGCGCAGGTCAGCGTCGCGCAGACCAAGGCCGACGCCGAGGCCGACGTGCAGGCCGCACAGGCCAGCGTCGAATTCAATCGCCAGCGCGCGGTGCGCGCCGAAGATCTGTTCCAGAAGAAATTCATCTCCCAGCAGGCGCTCGACCAGGCCCGCACCGAAGCCGACATCGCCGACCAGAAGCTGGCGCAGGCGCGCGAGCAGCGGCGCGTTTCGCAGCGCGAACTCGGGCTGGCCACGGCGCAGCTCTCGCAGCGGACCATCCGCAGCCCGATCGACGGCGTGATCGCCGAACGCTACCTGTCGCCGGGCGAGCGGGTCGAGGAAAAGCCGCTGGTACGCGTGGCGCGCGTCGATCCGCTCAAAGTGCAGGTGGTGGTGCCGACCGCCCAGTACGGCCGCATTGCGGTCGGCGGCAGCGCCACCGTGATGCCGGAACTGCCCGGCGCCGCACCCGCGCAGGCACGCGTCAGCCTGGTCGACAAAGTGATCGACGCCGCCAGCAACACCTTCCGCGTGCATCTCGAATTGCCGAACCCGGATCTGCGCCTGCCGGCCGGGCTGCGCTGCAAAGTCGATTTCGGCATCGACATGCCGGCGCTGGTTCGGCCGACCCGCCAGACCCTGCCGGAGACCGGCGCTGCCAGCCAACCCGCCGTGCTCAAGCTCGACAACCGGCTTCCCAACCCGCGGCCCGCGGGCGCAGCAAGCGCCCGGCCGGGCGCCTAGCCGGCCCGGCACCGGCGCCGCATGAAGAATCGCCCGGTCCGCCGCCGCCCGCTGGTCGAGGAACTCGATCCGCGGATTCTCTATTCGGCGGACGCCTTCGCCGGGCTGCTCGATGCCGACCATGCCGGCCTGCAGGCCGAGGTGCGGGTGATAGAGCCGCCGCCTGCGCCAGCACAGGCGATCGCCGCTACGCAGGACGCGCGCAGCGAACAGCCGCGCAGCCATGAGCTGGTGTTCATCGACTCGCGGGTGCCCGACCACCAGATACTGGTCGACGACCTCCTGCGCCAGAACGACGGTTTGCGCGAGGTGGAAATCTTCCTGCTCGATCCGAACCGCGACGGTGTCGAACAGATCGGCCAAGTGCTGGCCCAGCGCCATGACATCGGCGCGGTGCACCTGATCTCGCACGGCGCCGACGGCCGCGTCTTACTCGGCAGCGGCGCGCTCGACTTCGACTCCCTGCGCAAGCAGGCCGGGCAGATCAAGGCCTGGGGCGATGCGCTGAGCGAAAACGCCGACCTGCTGATCTACGGCTGCGATGTGGCCGCCACCGCCGACGGCCAATCCTTCGTCGATGCGCTGGGCCGGCTGACCGGCGCCGACGTGGCAGCCAGCGACGACTTGACCGGCAACGCCGCGCGCGGCGGCGATTGGACGCTGGAGATCCAGGACGGCGTCATCGACGCCGCGGCGCTGGCGCCCACCGAGTGGCAGGGCGTGCTCGCCAACTACACGCAGCAGATCACCGGCGGTGGTGTGGCGTTTGACACCAAAGGCATGCGCACCAGCGGCCTGTTCACCGGCGGCACGTCGACGCCGACGCTGACGATTTCCGGTGTGCCGGTGGGCGCCAGCATCGTGCAGGCCTGGCTGATCGTCACCGAGCTCAACTTCGGCAGCATCGACACCACGTTCACGCTCAACGGCACTGGCGTCACCGGAAGCCAGGTTTCGAGTTCGCCCGATGGTGCTTGGGGCGCCACCTCGGTGGTCAACATCAAGGCCGACGTGTCGGCCATCGTCACCGGCAACGGCTCGTACACACTCGGCGGCGCGACCGGATTGGCGGCGGACTACTACTGCGGGGCGACGTTGGTCGTCGTGTATTCCGACGGCTCCTCTACTCAGCAGCGCATCGTCTCCGTCAACGACCAATTGAACACCGTCGGCAACAGCCCGGCGTCATGGGGTATCAACTTCAACAGCGGCAGCGCGCTGCCGGGGCCGGCCATCGGCGGAACGCTGTACTTAGCGACGATGGATGGCCAGGACGCGTTCGGCGAATATGCCCTGACCTTCAAAGGCACGACGGCGCCGAGCGCGACGACGGTTGTCGCCGCCAACAGTTGGACTTCGGCCAACGGCGGCGCTCTGAAATCGACCGCCAACATTTCGTCGCTCGTCCGGCAAGCCGACACCGGCGCGACGCTGAGCCAATCCGCCGACGGCGGAAGCGATATCCTTTACCACGCCTTCTCGGCCACCGTGATCACGGTCAACGCGCCGCCAGTCAATACCGTACCGGGCGCACAGAGCACCAACGAGGACACGAGCAAGGTGTTCTCTTCGGCCAACGGCAACCCGATCACTATCGCCGACGCCGATGCGGGGGGCGCCAACAACGAAATCACCCTCAGCGTTACCAATGGCACGCTCACGCTGGCGGGCACCTCGGGCCTGAGCTTCACTTCGGGCGACGGCACCGCCGATACCATGATGACGGTGCGTGGCACGGTGGCCAACATCAACACCGCGCTCAATGGGCTGGTGTATGCACCCACCGCCAACTACAGCGGCAGCGCCACGCTGACCATCGCCACCACCGACTCGGTGCTGCTGAGCCTGAACATCGACGCCACGCTTAAGGGCCGCTACACCTTCGACAACGTCAGCGCGCTGGGCACCGACACCAGCCCCGCGGCGGGTTACCCCGGCACGGTGAGCGGCGCCACGTCGGTGGTCGACGGCACGCGCGGCTCTGTGCTGAGCCTGGACGGCAACGACTACGTCCAAGCCACCGGCCACTTCGGCAATCCGGCCAACGTGACAGTGGCGGCCTGGATAAACGCTTCAGCCGTTGACTCCAATGGCTCCGATGTGGTCACGCTGGGCGACAGCGTGGTACTGCAGCTCAGTGGCGGGGGTGTGGTCCAGGGCTGGTTCTACAACGGCAGCACCTGGATCGGATTGAACTATGCCGCGGCAGGCAATCTGGTGGGCACCGGTTGGCACCATGTCGCCTACTCGTTCAACGACACGGCGAACACGTACGCGCTGTACCTAGACGGCGCCCAGGTCGCTTCGGGCTCGACCGCCAACTCGATCAGCTACACCCTGGGAGCCAACAGTTTCATCGGCAAACACGGCAACGGCGGTGTAGTGAACGACTTCATCGGCAAGATCGACGACGCCCGGGTCTACAGCCGCGCGCTCACCGCCGCCGAAGTCGCCGCGCTGGCCAGCGACCTCAGCCTGCGCGACACCGACACGGTTGCCATCACCGTGGTCGCGGGCAACGAGGCGCCGACTTTCGCGCCGGGCGACGGCATCGTGACAACAGCCATGGGCTCGGGTGCTGGCGCCGCCGAGGAAGTGGTTGTTCAGCCCGACGGCAAATATGCTGTCGTGGGCCGCAGCAGCAATGGCAGCAACGACGACTTCGCGATCGCCCGGTACAACAGCGACGGAAGCCTCGATACCACGTTCTCCGGCGACGGCAAGACCACAGTAGCCATCGGCAGCGGGCTGGACCAGGCCGTGTCCGCCGCCGTGCAGAGCGACGGCAAGATCGTCGTGATCGGGGTCAGCTACAACGGTGCCAACAACGACTTTGCCGTTGTCAGACTCAACACGGATGGCTCGCTCGACACCAGTTTCTCCGGTGACGGCATCACCACCACGGACATCCTGGCCAGCACCGACAACGCTAGCAGCGTGCTCATCCAGTCCGACGGCAAGATTGTCGTCACCGGCTCGGCGCTCAACGGCGCCAGCTACGACTATGCCGCCGTGCGCTACAACACCGACGGTTCGCTCGACACCACGTTCTCGGGCGACGGCAAGGTCACCACGTCGTTCAACACGAACAGCGACGTCTCGCGCGATTCCCTGCTGCAGAGCGATGGCAAGATCGTGCTGGTCGGCAGCAGCAATACCGTCGCCAGCGACGACTTCTCCATCGTCCGTTACAACACCGACGGCTCCCTCGACACCACCTTCTCCGGCGATGGCATGCAGACAGTGGCCTTCGGCGGCAACCTGGATGTCGCCTACTCCGTCGCGCAACAGGCCGACGGCAAGCTGGTATTAGCCGGCAAGTACTACACCGGCGCCGCCACCGGCTACGCGTTTGCAGTCGCCCGCCTGACTACGACCGGCACGCTGGACACCACGTTCTCGGGTGACGGCATGCAACTCGTCGATGTGACCGCCAGCGACGATGCCGCCTACAGCGTCGCCATCCAGTCCGACGGCGCGATCGTGCTTGCCGGCCCCAGCGGCAACGGCGTCACCGACGACTTTGCCGTGGCGAGGCTGACGACGGCAGGCGTGCTCGACACGACGTTTTCCGGCGACGGCATGCTGACCACCTCGCTCGGCAGCGGCCTCGACCAGGCGAACAGCGTGGCGCTGCAGGCCGATGGCAGCATCGTCGTGGCCGGCCTCAGCTCGAATGGCAGCAACAACGACTTCGCGGTCGTGCGCTACGGCAGCGCCGGCACAGTCGACACCACCTTCGGCGGCACTAATACGCTCAACGGCGCGCCGGCCTTCACCGAGGGCGGTGCCGCAGTAGTGCTGGATGCCGACGTCCAGATCTACGACAGCGAACTATCGGCCGGCAACTTCAGCGGCGCCACGCTCACACTGGCGAGGAACGGCGGCGCCAACAGCCAGGACTTGTTCAGCGCCAGCGGCACGCTCGCCGCGCTCACGCAGGGCGGCAACCTGACCGTCGGTGGCACCACCATCGGCACCGTCACGACCAACAGCGGTGGCACGCTGGTGCTCACCTTCAACGCCAGCGCCACCAACGCGCTTGTGAACTCGGCGATGCAGAAGATCGCCTACAGCAACTCCAGCAGCGCGCCGCCGGCCAGTGCCCAGATCGACTGGACCTTCAGCGACGGCAACACGGGCGCGCAGGGCACGGGCGGTGCGCTCAGCGCCACCGGCAGCGTCACGGTGAACATCACGGCGGTAGCCAGCCCCCCCACGCTCAGTGCCAGCGGCGGCGCCACCGTGACGGCCGGCAGCCCCTACACCCTGAGCCTTTCGGCCACCGACCCCGAAGGCGTGACGATCAGCTCGTGGACCATCAATTGGGGCGACGGCAGTGTGCAGACCGTGGCTGGCAACCCCGCGTCGGTGGCCCACACCTACACCGTGTCCGGGCTGACCTACGACATCCTCGTCGGCGCCACCGATGCCGATGGCAGCTACGTGCGCGGCGATCTGCTGGTGTCGAGCTTCGGCAACGAAAGCCTGCGGCGCGTGGACGGCAATAGCGGCGCGCTGGAGGCCACGTTGCCGGTGAACGCCGCGCTCGACGGCCTTACGGGCAGCGCCTTCGGTCCCGACGGCCGGCTGTACGTGGCCGGGATGTACTCCAGCAACGTGGTCTGGTTCGATCTGCAGGCCGGTACCACGGGCACATTCGTGGCGACGGGCAGCGGCGGGCTGTCGACGCCGACCGACCTGGCCTTCGGCCGCGATGGCAACCTCTACGTCGCCAGCCTCGGCACCAACCAGGTGCTGCGCTACAACGGCAGCACCGGCGCCTACATGGGCGTGTTTACCGCCAGCCCGCTGAACCAGCCCAACGCACTGACCTTCGGCGCCGACGGCAACCTCTACGTCGGCGACTGGGCCGACGACAAGATCTACCGCTTCGACGGCAGCAGCGGCGCGCAGATCGGCGGCGTTTTCGCCACCAGCCCCGCCGGCTGGGGCATCTCGGCGCTGGGCTTCGGCGCCGACGGCCAGCTCTATGCCGGCGATGGCGGCAACGGCTACGGGTTGATGAAGTTCAATGGCAGCACCGGTGCGCACCTGGCCACGCTGGCCAGCGGCCAGTACGCCTACGACATCGAGACCGGCGCCGACGGCAAGCTCTACGTGGCGCGGTTTTCTGGCGTGCATCGCATCGAACGCTTCGACACCGCGAGCGGCACGTCGTTGGGCTATCTCGACAACGGGGCCACGGGAATGAACGGTCCTTGGGGCATCGCCTTTGTGCCTGACCTGCAGGTCGCCGTCACGCCCTCTGCCGCGCCAACGATAGGCGGCCTGGCTGGCGATACCCTAGCCTACGCCGAGGGCGATGGCGCGGTGGTGATCGAGCAAGGCGGCAACGCCACGGTCGCCGATGTCGACTCGGCTGACTTCAGCACCGGCACCTTGACCGTGAGTTTCACCGCCGGCAGCGACAGTGCCGAAGATGTGCTGGCGATTCGCAACCAGGGCACCGGGGCCGGGCAGATCGGTGTGAGCGGCAGCAACGTGACCTACGGCGGCGTGACCATCGGCGCCTTCAGTGGTGGCAGTGGTGGCGCCAATCTGGTAGTGACCTTCAACGCCAGCTCAACGCCCGTCGCCGCACAAGCGCTAGTGCGCAATATCACCTACCAGAACACTGACACCGATGCACCCACCACTGGGGCGCGCGGCGTCCGGTTCGCGCTGACTGACGGCTACGGTGGCGCGAGTGCCAACCACGATGCGACCGTGACGGTGAGCGCGGTCAACGACGCGCCGACGCTAGGCAACGGCACGCTCGCCTCGGTAGCCGAAGACACGGCCAACCCGGCGGGCCAAACAGTAAGCACGGTCTTCACGGGGCAGTTCGCCGACGTCGATGCTGGCGCCAGCTTCAGCGGCATCGCCGTTGTTGGCAACAGTGCCAACGCGAGCACGCAGGGCATCTGGCAGTACTCGACCAACGCCGGCGGCAACTGGTTCGCGATCGGCACGGTCGCCGACGGCGCCACTGCACTGGCGTTGAGCAGCTCGACGCTGGTGCGCTTCATGCCGGTAGCCGACTACAACGGCACGCCGACAGCTCTGGCGGTGCGCGGCCTGGACAACACCTATGCGGGCGGCTCCTCGAGCACGGCGGGCAGCGAGACGCGCGTCAACGTCAACACCACCACCAACGGCGGAACCACGGCGATTGCCGCGGCCACCGCCAGCCTGTCGACCTCGATCACGGCGGTCAACGACCCGCCGGTAAACACGCTGGCAGGCGACGGTGCGGTGATGCCAGAGGATACGGCGGTGCAGCTTTTGAATTCGGTCGTGATCGCGGATGTCGATGGTGGCGCCGGAAGCTACACGGTGACCCTGTCGATCAACGCGGCCGCCGGTACCTTGTCCGCAGCGTCTGGAAGCGGCGTGACGGTCAGCGGCACCGGTACCGCGACGCTCGTCCTCACCGGCACGCTGTCGTCGATCAATAGCTATTTCGCGGCTCCCGCCACTGCGCCGCTCTACACGCCGGTAGCCGATTACAACGGTCCTGTGTCGGTCACCTTGGTCACCAACGACAACGGCAACGCCGGCAGCGGCGGCGCCTTGTCGGACAGCGATACGGCCAGCGGCACGATTTCCGCGGTGGCCGACATCGCTGACGACAGCGCGGCGACGAACGAAGATACGCCTGTCACGTTCTCGCCCTTGAGCAACGATACCTTCGAGAATGCCGGCCGGGTCATCACGCACATCAACGGCACATCGATCTCGACCGGAGGATCGGTCGCCGTGACCGGCGGGGCCGTTACGCTCAATGCTGGTGGCACGCTGACTTTCGCGCCGACGGCCAACTACAACGGCACGCCAAGCTTCACGTATACCGTTGCATCCGGTGGGGCCACGGAGACGGCCACGGTCAGCGTCACCGTCACTGCCGTCAACGATGCGCCCGCCGGCGCCGACAAGACGGTAAACACGCTGGAAGATACGACTTACACCTTCACCGCGGCCGACTTCGGCATCACCGATTCCAGCGACAGCCCGGCCAACACCCTGCTGGCGGCCAAGATCACAGTACTGCCGGCTGCCGGCAGCCTGACGCTTTCCGGTACCGCGGTCACGGCCGGGCAGGCCATCAGCATTGCCAACATCAGTGCCGGCAACCTCAAGTTCACCCCGGCGGGGAACGCCAACGGAACCGGCTATGCCAGTTTCACCTTCCAGGTCCAGGACAACGGCGGTATCGCCAACGGTGGTGTTGACCTCGACCCGACGCCGAATACGCTGACGATCGACGTCACGCCGGTCAACGACGCGCCGACCCGCACCGCCGGCACGGTCGCCAACCTGACGGTTCCCGAGGACTCCGGTTTCACCTCTTTGGGCTTCGGGAGTGTGGCCTACAGTCCCGGCGGCGGCGCCGACGAGAGCGGGCAGACCCTCAGCTACGCGGTGACGGTCGTTCCTTTGAGCAGCACCGGCAGAATCTACCTGGCGGATGGCACCACGCAGGTCACTGTGGGTTCCTACACGTTGGCAGAAATCCAGGGCATGCAGTTCAAGCCGACGGCCAATGCGAGCGGCGTGACGGCTTTTCAGTTCAACGTCTCTGACTCGGGCGGTACGGCCGATGGCGGGTCTGACAGCATCAGTCAGTTTGTCCTGATCACGGTCAATGCCGTCAACGACGCGCCCACATTGAGCGCCACCTCGCTCAACCCGACCTTCAGCGAGGCCGGCGGGCTCGGCACGCAGGCCGCCGCGGTGAGCGTGTTCAGCACGGCTGCCTCCAGCACCATCGAGTCGGGGCAGAGGATCACCGGACTGACCTTCACGGTCAGCGGCCTGGCAGACGGTGCCAACGAAGTGGTCGTCGTCGACGGCAGGACGATCGCAATGGGCGCGAACGGCTCGGGCACGACCGTGACCAACGGCCTGGCCTACAACTCCACGGTCAGCGGCGGCACGGCCACGGTCGTGCTCTCAGGCGGCAGCCTGACCACGGCGGCGACGCAGACGCTGGTCAACGGCATCGCCTACCAGAACATCCGCACCGACAGCCCCACAGCAGGAAGCCGGGTCGTCACGCTCACGCAAATCAAGGACAACGGCGGCATCGCCAACGGCGGCCTGGACACGACGGCGCTGTCGATCGCGTCGACGGTGACGGTCGCCGCGGTCAACGACGCCCCGGCGTTCGCCAACCTCAATGGCACACCCGCCTACACCGAGGGCGGCGCACCTGCCGTACTCGACGCTGACGTGACCTTGTTCGATGCCGAACTCAGCGGGAACGATAACTTCAGCGGCGCCACCCTTACGCTGGCACGCACCGGCGGCGCAAATGCGCAGGATGTGTTCAGCGGCACCGGCACACTGGGCGCATTGACGCAAGGCGGCGCGTTGGTGGTGGGCGGCACCACCATCGGCACGGCCACCACCAACTCAGGCGGCACGCTGGTGCTCACGTTCAACGCCAGCGCCACCAACGCGCTGGTCAACTCGGCGCTGCAGCAGATCGCCTACAGCAACTCGAGCGACACGCCTCCGGCCAGCGCGCAGATCGATTGGACCTTCAGCGACGGCAACAGCGGAAGCCAGGGTACGGGCGGGGCATTGGCCGCGACCGGCAGTACCACAGCCACGATCATCGCGACCAACGACCGGCCAGTGATCACGCCGATCGCGCCGGACCCGACGTTCATCGAAGGCGGCCTGCCGCAGTTGATCGATGCCACGGGCACGATCACCGATGCCGATTCGACGGATTTCGACGGCGGCGTGTTGATCGTATCTGTCACGGCCAATGGTTCCGCGGACGACCGATTGATGGTCGGGAACTGGGGAACCGGTCCGGGGCAGGTCGGGGTCTCCGGCAGCAACGTGACTTACGAAGGCACGGTGATCGGCACCGTCAGCGGCGGCACGAACGGGGATGCCTTGTTTGTATCGTTCAACACCAGCGCAAGTGCAGGAGCGGTGCAGCAGGTATACCGGAGCATCCAGTTCGACAACGTGAGCGACGCGCCCTCGACCGCCACACGCGAAATCTACATCGAGCTCTCCGATGGCGACGGTGGCGCGGCCAATCCACAAATCAAGCTGGTCTATGTCCAGGCGATCAACGACCCGCCCGTACTGGCGTTCGGGGAGGGGGACAAGAGCTTCACCGAAGGCGCGGCGGCGGTGATGATCGATGCTTCGGCCACGGCAAGCGATCTCGATTCGGCGAACTTCGACGGTGGCACGCTGACCATCGCCATCAGCGTCAACGCCAGCGCCGACGATCGTGTCGAACTCCTCAACACCGGCATGGGCGCCGGCCAGATCGGCGTCAGCGGCACCAGCGTCTATTACAGCGGCACCCAGATAGGAGTTGAGGCGGGCGGCATCGGTGCAGTGCCGTTCGTCATCACCTTCAATGCCAATGCAGATGCCGCGGTCGTGCAGGAAGCAATGCGCAACATTCGCTTCTGGGTTGCGGGCGATGCACCGTCGACGGCCACGCGCACGGTCGATGGTGTATTGACTGATGGCGACGGCGGTACCTCAGCGACAGCGTCAAAGCAGATTTCAGTGGTGGCGCAAAACGACGCGCCCAGCGGCCTGCCGACGATCGGCGGCACGCCGACCGAAGACCAGACGCTGAGCGCCGACGTGAGCAGCATCGGCGATGGCGACGGCCTGGGCCTCTTCAGCTACCAGTGGACCCGCAACGGCAGCGCCATCGGCGGGGCCAGCGCATCGACCTACACTCTGGGCGATGCCGACGTCGGCGCCAACCTGCGCGTGGTGGTGAGCTACACCGACGGCGGGGGCACACTCGAGACGCTCACCAGTGGGCCGGTCGGTCCGGTTACTAACGTCAACGATCAGCCCGCCGGCAGCGTCACCATCGACGACACCACGCCGACGCAAGGCCAGACGCTCACCGCATCGAACACCCTCGCCGATGCCGACGGACTGGGAACCGTCAGCTACCAATGGCAGCGCGGCGGTGTCGATCTCGCCGGTGCCACCGGCAGTACCTACACCACGACCCAAGCCGACGTCGGCCAGACGCTGACCGCCGTCGCCAGCTACACCGATGGGCAGGGCGCTGTCGAGTCAGTCGCCTCGGTCCCGACAGCGGCGGTCACCAACGTCAACGACGCGCCGACAGGGTCGGTCACGATTAACGACACCACGCCGACGCAAGGGCAGACGCTGACCGCATCGAACACCCTGGCCGATGCCGACGGACTGGGCACCGTCAGCTACCAATGGCAGCGCGGCGGAGTGGATATCGTCGGTGCCACTGGCGCCACCTACACCGCGACCCAGGCTGACGTCGGCCAGACGCTGACCGCCGTCGCCAGCTATACCGACGGCCAAGGCACCGCAGAGTCCGTCGCCTCGCTGCCGACCGCCCCGGTCGCCAACCTCAACGACGCGCCGACAGGGTCGGTCACGATTAACGACACCACGCCGACGCAAGGGCAGACGCTGACCGCATCGAACACCCTGGCCGATGCCGACGGACTGGGCACCATCAGCTACCAATGGCAGCGCGGCGGGGTCGACATCGTCGGCGCCACTGGCGCCACCTACACCGCGACCCAGGCCGACGTCGGCCAGACGCTCACAGCCGTCGCCAGCTACACCGACGGACAAGGCACCGCCGAGTCCGTCGCCTCGGTGCCGACAGCGGCCGTCGCCAACGTCAACGACCTGCCCACCGGCAGCGTCGTCATCGACGACACCACGCCGACCCAAGGCCAGACGCTGACCGCATCGAACACCCTTGCCGACGCCGATGGCATGGGCACCGTCAGCTACCAATGGCAGCGCGGCGGGGTCGATATCGCCGGTGCCACTGGCGCCGCCTACACCACCACGCAGGCCGACGTAGGAAGCACGCTGCGGGTGATCGCCAGCTACACCGACGGGCAGGGCACGGCGGAGAGCGTGGCCAGCGCCGACACGAGCGCGGTCACGAACGTCAACGACGCCCCGACCGGCAGCGTCACCATCGACGACACCACGCCGACCCAAGGGCAGACGCTGACCGCGTCGAACACCCTCGCCGATGCCGACGGACTGGGCACCATCAGCTACCAATGGCAGCGTGGCGGGGTCGACATCGTCGGTGCCACTGGCGCCACCTACACCGCGACCCAGGCTGACGTCGGCCAGACGCTGACCGCCGTCGCCAGCTACACCGACGGGCAAGGCACGGCCGAGTCCGTCGCCTCGGTGCCGACAGCGGCCGTCGCCAACGTCAACGACCTGCCCACAGGCAGCGTCGTCATCGACGACACCACGCCGACGCAAGGCCAGACGCTGACTGCATCGAACACCCTTGCCGATGCCGACGGACTGGGCACCATCAGCTACCAATGGCAGCGTGGCGGGGGCGACATCGTCGGTGCCACTGGCGCCACCTACACCGCGACCCAGGCCGACGTCGGCCAGACGCTGACCGCCGTCGCCAGCTACACCGATGGGCAGGGCACGGCCGAGTCCGTCGCCTCGGTGCCGACAGCGGCCGTCGCCAACGTCAACGACCTGCCCACAGGCAGCGTCGTCATCGACGACACCACGCCGACGCAAGGCCAGACGCTGACTGCATCGAACACCCTTGCCGATGCCGACGGACTGGGCACCATCAGCTACCAGTGGCAGCGTGGCGGGGTCGATATCGTCGGTGCCGCCGGCGCGACCTACACCACGACGCAGGCCGATGTAGGAAGCGTGCTGCGGGTGATCGCCAGCTACACCGACGGGCAGGGCACGCCGGAGAGCGTGGCCAGCGCGGACACCGCCGCGGTCACCAACGTCAACGACGCCCCGACCGGCAGCGTCACCATCGACGACACCACGCCGACCCAAGGGCAGACGCTCACCACATCGAACACCCTCGCCGACGCCGATGGCTTGGGCACCATCAGTTACCAGTGGCAGCGCGCCGGGGTGGATATCGCCGGCGCCACTGGTGCGACCTACACGACCACGCAGGCGGACGTCGGCGCGGCGCTGCGCGTAGTCGCCAGCTACACCGATGGCCAGGGAACGCCGGAGAGCGTGGCCAGTGCCGACACCAGCGCGGTCAGCAACGTCAACGACGCCCCGACCGGCAGCGTCACCATCGACGACACGACTCCGACGCAAGGGCAGACGCTCACCGCCAGCAACACGCTCGCCGATGCCGACGGCCTAGGCACCATCAGCTACCAGTGGCAGCGCGGCGGGGCGGATATCGCCGGCGCCACCGGTGCGACCTACACGACCACGCAGGCGGACGTAGGCGCGGCGCTGCGCGTGATCGCCAGCTACACCGACGGACAAGGCACGCCGGAGAGCGTGGCCAGTGCCGACACCAGCGCGGTCAGCAACGTCAACGATGCCCCGACAGGGTCGGTGACCATCGACGACACCACGCCGACGCAAGGCCAGACGCTCACCGCCAGCAACACACTCGCCGATGCCGACGGTCTGGGCACCATCAGTTACCAGTGGCAACGCGGCGGGCTGGATATCGCCGGCGCCACCGGCGCCACCTACACCGCGACCCAGGCCGACGTCGGCGCGGTGCTGCGCGTGATCGCCAGCTACGCCGACGGCCAGGGCACGCCCGAGACCGTGGCCAGTGCCGACACCAGCGCGGTCAGTAACGTCAACGACCTGCCCACCGGCAGCGTCACCATCGACGACACGACTCCGACGCAAGGGCAGACCCTGACGGCCAGCAACTCCCTGGCCGACGCCGACGGCATGGGAACCGTGAGTTACCAGTGGCAACGCGGCGGGGTGGATATCGCCGGTGCCAGCGGCGCCACGTGGGCACGACCACGCAAGCGGACGTTGGCGCTGCGCTGCGCGTGATCGCCAGCTACACCGATGGCCAGGGAACGCCGGAGAGCGTGGCCAGTGCCGACACCAGCGCGGTCAGCAACGTCAACGACCTGCCCACCGGCAGCGTCACCATCGACGACACGACTCCGACGCAAGGGCAGACCCTGACGGCCAGCAACTCCTGGCCGATGCCGACGGCATGGGAACCATCAGTTACCAGTGGCAGCGCGGCGGGGTTGATATCGCCGGCGCCACTGGTGCGACCTACACGACCACGCAGGCGGACGTCGGCGCGGCGCTGCGCGTGGTCGCCAGCTACACCGATGGCCAGGGAACGCCGGAGAGCGTGGCCAGTGCCGACACCAGCGCGGTCAGCAACGTCAACGACGCCCCGACCGGCAGCGTCACCATCGACGACACGACTCCGACGCAAGGGCAGACGCTCACCGCCAGCAACACGCTCGCCGACGCCGATGGCATGGGAACCGTGAGTTACCGGTGGCAGCGCGGTGGGGTGGATATCGCCGGTGCAAGCGGCGCCACCTACACCACCAAGCAGGCCGACGTTGGCGGTGCGCTGCGCGTGATCGCCAGCTACACCGACGGGCAGGGCACCGCCGAGTCCGTCGCCTCGGCCCCGACCGCTGCGGTCACCAACGCCAACGACGCCCCCACCGGCAGCGTGACCATCGACGACACCACCCCGACCCAGGGCCAGACGCTGACCGCATCGAACAATCTCGCCGACGCCGATGGCCTGGGCACCATCAGTTACCAGTGGCAACGCGGCGGGCTGGATATCGCCGGCGCCACCAGCGCGACATACACGACCACCCAAACCGATGTGGGTGCCACGCTGCGCGTGATCGCCAGCTACACCGACGGACAAGGCACGCCGGAGAGCGTGGCCAGTGCCGACACCAGCGCGGTCAGCAACGTCAACGACGCCCCGACCGGCAGCGTCACCATCGACGACACGACTCCGACGCAAGGGCAGACCCTGACGGCCAGCAACTCCCTGGCCGACGCCGACGGCATGGGAACCGTGAGTTACCAGTGGCAGCGCGGCGGGGTTGATATCGCCGGTGCCACCGGCGCCACCTACACCACCACACAAACCGATGTGGGTGCCACGCTGCGCGTGATCGCCAGCTACACCGACGGGCAGGGCACGCCGGAGAGCGTGGCCAGTGCCGACACCAGCGCGGTCAGCAACGTCAACGACCTGCCCACCGGCAGCGTCACCATCGACGACACGACTCCGACGCAAGGGCAGACCCTGACGGCCAGCAACTCCCTGGCCGACGCCGACGGCATGGGAACCGTGAGTTACCAGTGGCAGCGCGGCGGGGTGGATATCGCCGGCGCCACCGGCGCCACCTACACCGCGACCCAGGCCGACGTCGGCGCGGTGCTGCGCGTGATCGCCAGCTACGCCGACGGCCAGGGCACGCCCGAGACCGTGGCCAGTGCCGACACCAGCGCGGTCACCAACCTGAACGACGCCCCCACCGGCAGCGTCACCATCGACGACACGACTCCGACGCAAGGGCAGACCCTGACGGCCAGCAACTCCCTGGCCGACGCCGACGGCATGGGAACCGTGAGTTACCAGTGGCAACGCGGCGGGGTGGATATCGCCGGTGCCAGCGGCGCCACGTATACGACCACGCAAGCGGACGTTGGCGCTGCGCTGCGCGTGATCGCCAGCTACACCGATGGCCAGGGAACGCCGGAGAGCGTGGCCAGTGCCGACACCAGCGCGGTCAGCAACGTCAACGACCTGCCCACCGGCAGCGTCACCATCGACGACACGACTCCGACGCAAGGGCAGACCCTGACGGCCAGCAACTCCCTGGCCGACGCCGACGGCATGGGAACCGTGAGTTACCAGTGGCAGCGCGGCGGGGTGGATATCGCCGGCGCCACTGGTGCGACCTACACGACCACGCAGGCGGACGTCGGCGCGGCGCTGCGCGTGGTCGCCAGCTACACCGATGGCCAGGGAACGCCGGAGAGCGTGGCCAGTGCCGACACCAGCGCGGTCAGCAACGTCAACGACGCCCCGACCGGCAGCGTCACCATCGACGACACGACTCCGACGCAAGGGCAGACGCTCACCGCCAGCAACACGCTCGCCGACGCCGATGGCATGGGAACCGTGAGTTACCGGTGGCAGCGCGGTGGGGTGGATATCGCCGGTGCAAGCGGCGCCACCTACACCACCAAGCAGGCCGACGTTGGCGGTGCGCTGCGCGTGATCGCCAGCTACACCGACGGCCAGGGCACCGCCGAGAGTCCGTCGCCCTGGCCCCGACCGCTGCGGTCACCAACGCCAACGACGCCCCCACCGGCAGCGTGACCATCGACGACACCACCCCCACCCAGGGCCAGACCCTGACCGCCTCCAACACCTTGGCCGACGTGGATGGCCTGGGCACCATCAGTTACCAGTGGCAACGCGGCGGGCTGGATATCGCCGGCGCCACCAGCGCGACATGCACGACCACCCAAACCGATGTGGGCCACGCTGCGCGTGATCGCCAGCTACACCGACGGACAAGGCACGCCGGAGAGCGTGGCCAGTGCCGACACCAGCGCGGTCAGCAACGTCAACGACGCCCCGACCGGCAGCGTCACCATCGACGACACGACTCCGACGCAAGGGCAGACCCTGACGGCCAGCAACTCCCTGGCCGACGCCGACGGCATGGGAACCGTGAGTTACCAGTGGCAGCGCGGCGGGGTTGATATCGCCGGTGCCACCGGCGCCACCTACACCACCACACAAACCGATGTGGGTGCCACGCTGCGCGTGATCGCCAGCTACACCGACGGCCAAGGCACCGCCGAGTCCGTCGCCTCCGCAGCGACCGCCGCGGTTGCCAACGCCAACGACGCCCCCGTCGGCCTGCCGACGATCGGCGGCACCCCGGCCGAAGACCAGACGCTAAGTGCCGACGTGAGCGGCATCAGCGATGGCGATGGCCTGGGCACCATGAGCTACCAATGGACCCGCGACGGCAGCGCCATCGGCGGGGCCACCGCGTCGACCTACACCCTGGGCGATGCCGATGTCGGGGCCAACCTGCGCGTGGTTGTGAGCTACACCGACGGCGGGGGCACGCTGGAGACGCTCACCAGCGCGCCGGTCGGACCGGTCGCCAACGTCAACGACGCCCCGACCGGCAGTGTCACCATCGACGACACCACCCCGACCCAGGGCCAGACGCTCACCGCCAGCAACACGCTCGCCGATGCCGATGGCTTGGGCACCATCAGTTACCAGTGGCAGCGCGCCGGGGTGGATATCGCCGGTGCCACTGGCGCCACCTACACGACCACACAAACCGATGTGGGTGCCACGCTGCGCGTGATCGCCAGCTACACCGACGGGCAGGGCACGCCGGAGAGCGTGGCCAGTGCCGACACCAGCGCGGTCACCAACGTCAATGACCCGCCGATCCTCACTGGCACCGGCGGTGCGCTGACCTGCACCGAAAACGACCCGGCGACCGCTGTCGATGGCGGCCTCACGGTAAGCGACGTCGATAGCCCGACTCTCGCCGGCGCCACGATACAGATCACGTCCAACTACGCCAACGGGGAGGACGTGCTGAACTTCGTGAATCAGTTGGGCATCAGCGGCAACTGGAATGCCGGCACCGGTACGCTCACCGTGTCGGGAAGCGCGACATTGGCGGACTACCAGACGGCGCTGCGATCGGTTGGCTATTCCAATGCCAGTGACAGTCCGAGCCTGCTCACGCGCACGGTCAGTTTCAGCGTCAGTGACGGTGCCGCCTCGAGCCCGAGCGTGGTGCGAAACATCAACCTGGTGGCCGTCAATGACGCACCGGCGATTGCCGCCAATACCGGGCTCACGGTCAGCGAAGGCTCGCTTGGCAATGTCATTTCCACTGCCATGCTAAACGAGGGCGATCCCGACGATGCGGGCGCCGGGTTGAGCTACACCGTAACCGCAAATGTTGCCCACGGCACGTTGCGACTCAACGGCGTCATGCTGAATGCAAACGACAGCTTCACCCAGGCCGACATCGATGCCGGGCGCGTGAGTTATGACCACGACGGCTCCGAAACCACCGGCGACAGTTTCGGCTTCCGCCTGGCCGACGGCGCCGAAGATGGCGCCGGCACGATCAGCGGCACCTTCACAATCACCGTGACGCCGCAGAACGGCGCACCCACAATCACCAGCAACGGTGGCGGCAACAGCGCGGCGATCAGCATCGCCGAGAACGGCGGCGCGGTTACGGTCGTGACGGCGACCGATCCCGATCTTCCGCCTGACGCGCTGAGCTACAGCATCTTCGGCGGTGCCGATGCCGCCAGGTTCGCCATCGATGCCAATACCGGCGCGCTGACTTTCGTTGCCGCGCCGGACTTCGAGAACCCCACCGATGCGGGCCTCGAAAACGTCTATGACGTGGTGGTGCAAGTGTCGGATGGCTCGCTCGTCGACAGCCAGACGATCGCCGTCACCGTAACCAACGTCGGTGAAAGCAGTGTCGGTTTCATCAGCGACGCCAGTCCGACCGTCAATGAGGTGGCCGAGAACGCCGTTGCCGGAACGCTGGTTGGCATCACCGCGCAGGCTGCCGATCCGGACGCGATGGACAGCGTCACCTACAGCCTGGACAACGATGCCGGCGGGCGCTTTGCCATCGACGCCGCCAGTGGCGTGGTCAGCGTGGCCGGGCCGATCGACCGCGAGGCGGCGGCGAGCTACGCGATCGTCGTGCGGGCAACCTCCAGCGACGCAAGTTTCAGCACGGCGGGCTTCACCATCGGGGTGTTGCCGGTGAATGAGTTTGCGCCGGCAATCTCCAGCGACGGCGGCGGGGCAACCGCAGCGATTGCGGTGGCCAACAACAGATCCGCAGTCACCACCGTGACGGCGAGCGACGCCGACTTGCCGGCACAATCGCTCACCTACAGCATCGCCGGCGGTGCCGATGCCAGTCGCTTCGTGATCGACGTCGGCACCGGAGCGCTGCGTTTTGTCGCGCCGCCAAGCCACGCAACGCCGACCGACTCCAACGCCGACAATATCTACCAGGTGATCGTCAGCGTGTCTGACGGAACCTTCAGCGACACCCAGGCAATCGACGTCACGGTGCAGCCGCCGGGCAATACGCCGCCGGTCATCACCAGCAACGGCGGCGGTGCCAGCGCCAGCATCACCGTCGCGGAAAACACCACGGCGGTGACCACCGTAACCGGAAGCGACACCGACACGCCGGCGCAAACGCTGGCCTACAGCATCGCCGGCGGTGCCGATGCCGCGAAGTTCGCTATCGATGGCGCGACCGGCGTCCTCAGCTTCGTCACCGCGCCGGACTACGAGGCGCCGACCGACGCCGGCGGCGACAACATTTATGACGTGGTCGTTCAGGTCAGCGACGGCAGCCTGAGCGATTCCCAGGCGATCAGCGTTGCCGTCGGCAACGTCGCGGAAGGCACGCCGGGAATCTTGGTCACGCCGGTAGCCGGCCTAACGACCAGCGAGGCCGGCGGCAGCGCGCAGTTCTCGGTCGTGCTGACCAGTGCGCCGACGGCAAACGTGCGGATCGGGCTGAGCGTCAGCGACGACACCGAAGGTGCCGTGATGATCGGAACGCTGGAATTCGATGCGACCAACTGGAACGTCGCCCATATCGTGACCGTGGTCGGTGTAGACGATGCTGCGGTCGATGGCGATGTCGCCTACAGCGTGATCGTCGCGCCGGCCACCAGCGCCGATGCCGCGTACAACGGACTGGACGGCGCTGACGTGGCGCTGGTCAACCGCGACAACGACGTTGCCAACACCGCGCCGGTGATTACCAGCGACGGCGGCGGCGTGCGCGCCACCATCGGCGTCAACGAAAACTCCACTGCGGTGACGACGGTGCGCGCCACCGATACCGATGTGCCGGCGCAGACGATCAGCTACAGCATTGCCGGCGGCGCCGACGCGGCGAAGTTCAGCATCGATGCGCGCACCGGCGCACTGAGTTTTCTCGACGCACCGGATTTCGAGATGCCAGCCGACGCCGGCGCCGACAATCAATACGATGTCACGGTGGCGGCCAGCGACGGCCAGGGCGGCAGCGACACCCAGGACATTCGCGTGGCGGTGGGCGACGTCAGGGAAGCGCCAGTACTCGATCTGCCCTCCGGAACCGGCCTCTACGTCGAGAATGCCGAACCGCTTGCGATCGCCCCGGACGCGCTGCTCGGCAATCCGGACGCGTCGGGTTTCGGCGGCGGCCGGCTGGTGGTCTCGATTTCGCTCAACGGCGAGGCCGGTGACCGGCTTGCCATTGCCAACCAGGGGATCGGCGCGGGCCAGATCGGCGTCAGCGGCAGCAGCGTGACCTTCGGCGGCGAAGTCATCGGCACCTGGAGCGGCGGGGCGGATGGTGCGAGCGGCAGCACGCCGCTGGTCGTTGCATTCAACGCCAAGGCGAGCAGCGCGGCGGTGCAGGCTGTGGCTCGCAGCGTTACCTTCGAGACGGTTTCGGAAGCCCCGTCGGTACTGGCGCGCAGCGTGGATTTGGTGGTCGAAAACAGTGGCGGCCTGGCCAGCAAGGGGGCGTCGGTCGCCGTCTCGGTGCAGCCGGTTGACGATGCGCCGGTCATGCAGACGGCAACGCTGCACCTGCGCTTCGGTGAAACGGTGACCCTCGGTACGGCAAATGTGCTGGGCTCGGATGTCGACAGCGCTTCCGCCAGCCTGCGCTTCACCGTCAGTGGTGTCACCAACGGCTGGTTCGAAGCGACCGCCCGGCCCGGCGCGGCGATCAGCAGTTTCAGCCTCGACGAACTGCAGTCGGGCGGCGTGCGCTTTGTGCACTCGGGCAAGGGCATGGCGCCGACCTTCCAGGTCGCGATCAGCGACGGCGATTCGAGCAGCAAGCCGATGCTCGCCGCGGTTACGTTCGAAGGCCCGCTGATTCCGGGTGGCGGCGGCACCGATAGCGGCGGCGGCAGCGGAAGTGGTGGAAGCGGAAGTGGTGGAAGCGGCAGCGGCGGAAGCGGTAGCGGTGGAACCGGCACTGGTGGAACCGACAGCGGAGGCGGCGGCAAGGGAACCACGCCGGCGACCCCGGTCAGCCCGACGCCTGCCACCAGTCCCGCCGAGAAGCCCGCGGCGCAGCCGGCGGTCAGCGGCGGGGCCGAGACGCCGCTGTTCAATCCGCTGGTCGAAGCGCCTGCGTCCGGCGTGCGCGGCAACGGGCTGGATCAGGTTCTGTCCGCCAGCGTTCAGATGCCGGCCATCGAGCCGGGCGCAACGGCCGTTGCACGGGTGACGCTGATCGATACCGAGCGGCAGAGCGCGATCCTGATTTCCGAGGGGCTGAACAACGGCGATTTCGACCTGCGCCTGGTCTCGGTGGCACAGGCCGCCGCGCCCGCCCGCGAAGCGCCGCTGCAGGCGATCGAAGTCGAACCCGCGCCGGTCGAACAGGTCGCGCCGGAGGTGGTGGTCAACGAGATCACCGTCAGCGCGGCCGAGGCGGTCGGGTTGTCGCTCACCGTCGGCATGGTCTGGTGGGCGCTGCGGCTGGGCGGACTGCTGGCCAGCGCGATGGTCTCGGTACCGGCCTGGCGCCAGATCGATCTGCTGCCGATCCTCGACGACCAGGGCGACCGGGACTGGGACGGCGACGACGACCTGGACGGCGGGTCGGACGATCAGGCGGCCGAAGAGGTGTTTGCCACCTCGACCGGCGGGCGCGAGCCGTGAATCCGATTCCGGGCCTGCGACTGGGCGCCGTCGCGCGACTGAGCCTCGGGCTGGTGGCGCTGATGGTATCGATGCTGCTGGCGGGCGACCTGCTGTTCGGATTTTCGCCCAGCCGCGCCGAGGCGGAACAGAAAGCCCGCCAGCGCGTCGGCGAGAGCGTGGCGATCCAGGTCGCGGTGCTGCTGGAAACCGGCAGCGAATACGCCCTGAACAAGACCCTGCAGCAGGTGGTAAGCCGCAACAAGGATGTGCGCTCGATGGCGATCCGCAGAACCGGCGGCAAGCTGATCGCCCAGCAGGGCGATCACGCGCGCTTCTGGATCGCGCCGCAGGACGGGCGCTCGACCGTCGACCAGTTGCGCATCCCGGTCAAGGCGAACAACGAACATTGGGCAGACATCGAGATTGCGTTCGAGGAAGCGGCACCGCGCGGCATCCGCGAGTGGCTCGCCCATCCGACGGTGCGCCTGATGGGTTTTCTCGTTCTGGCCGGCTCGCTGCTGTTTTACTTCTACCTGCGCCGGGCCATGCAGTACCTCGATCCGTCGACCGCCGTGCCCGAGCGCGTGCGCAAGGCCTTCGATGTGCTTGCCGACGGCGTCGTGGTGCTCGATACCAGCGGGCGCATCGTTCTGGTCAACGACGCCTTTCACGGCCTGCATCCGCAAGCCGGCCTGGCATCGACCGGCAAGCGCCTGACCGAACTGGACTGGCTGCGGGCGGCGCTCGGCGAGCGGCCGTCCGAGGCGCTGCCGTGGAACCGCGCGCTGCGAGACGCCGCGGCGGTGGCAGAAGAACCGCTGTCGATTCCGCAGCCTGACGGAACGACTGTCGAGACGATTGTCGGCAGCGCCCGCATCGCCGACGGCAACGGGCGCCTGCGCGGCTGCATCGTCACCTTCGACGACGTGACCGAAGTGCATCGCAAGAACGACCAGTTGCAGCAGGCACTGGAGGAACTCGAGGAATCGCGCAAGCGGATCTCGATTCAGAACGAGGAACTGCGCCAGTTGGCGACGCGCGATCCGCTGACCGGCTGCTGGAACCGGCGGGCGTTCGTGCGCATGGCGGGCGACCTGATCGAGCAGGCCAGGCGCGACGGATCGGAACTCTCCTGCATCATGGGCGACATCGACCACTTCAAGCGCTTCAACGACGTGCATGGCCATGCGGTCGGCGACAAGGTGATCCAGGCGGTGGCCAAGGCGCTCGGCTCGAAACTGCGCGAAGGCGATGTGTTGTGCCGCTACGGCGGCGAGGAATTCTGCATCGTGCTGCCCAACGCCACGGCCGAGCAGGCGGCGGCGGTGGCGGAGCGGGCGCGCGAAACGGTCGAGGCGCATGCCGCCGAATCGATACGCTCGGCCGACGTCGGCAAGGTCACCTCGAGCTTCGGCGTGGCGACGCTCAAGCTTGGCCCGGCGACCCTGGATGCGCTGGTCGATCGGGCAGACGCGGCGCTGTACACCTCGAAGAACAGCGGCCGCAACCAGGTCACCGTCTGGCAGGCGCCCGCGCAGTAGCGGCAACCTGCGCCACGGCCGGGCGCGAGCGGGGCGGGCGTCGGAGCGCGTACCGGCGCCGATCGATGCCCTGCAACCCGCATGAAATGGCGCTCTGCGGCATGGCATGCGGGAAACGCCCGGCACGCCTGCCTCTGCGCCATGGCACGCCGGAGAGCGCCTATCCATGCGGCCTTCCAGGCATCCTGATGGCTTGCTGCGGCGATCCATGGCCCGACCCGGCTGCTGGTCCGGCTGCTGGCCGGGCAGGCGCTGGCACGCCCGCGCCTTGCGCTCGGGAACCGGTCTTGCTTGCGTCATCGCCGGTTGTCGGGTGACGATGGCGGCGGGTATTCTTCGTGCGGATTTCTCGGAGACGGCGGATGGGCAAATATTTGCGAGCGATGGTTGCGACGATCGCGGTTGCGCTGGCGACGCTCTGGGCCGGGGCTGCCGGCGCGGTGTCGCCCGACGATCCGCTCAAGTCGGTGAACTGGACCGATCTTAAGCAACGCTTCTTCGGCGATGCCAAACTGGTATTCGACGATCGCGTCAAGGTCACCGCACCGGCGCGCGCCGAGGATTCGATGAACGTGCCGGTCGGCGTCGATGCCGATGCGCTGGGCGTAGTGGAGGAGGTGGTGGTGATCGCCGATCTCAACCCGATCATCAAGGTGCTGCAGTTTCGGCCGCTGGCGGCGCGCGCCGCGCTGTCGTTCCGGATAAAGCTGCAGCAGGCCACGCCGGTGCGTGCGATCGCGCGCACGCCGGACGGCGTGTGGCATGCCGGCGGAATGTGGGTCGATGCGGCTGGCGGCGGCTGCACCGCTCCGAGTGTCGGGCGCTCGAGCGGCAACTGGGCCGATACGCTGGGTCAGGTCAAGGCGAAGATGTGGAGCCCGGCCGAGGCCGGGCGGCTGCGCCTGAGCGTGATGCACCCGATGGACACCGGGCTCGCACCCGGCATACCGGCGTTCTATATCGAGAAGCTCTCGCTCTCCGATGCGTCCGGAGTGCGCTTCATGGACCTCGAAACCTTCGAGCCGGTCAGCGAAAACCCGGTGTTCACGTTCGACTTCGCCGCCGGACGTGCGCCGAAGCTGCCGCTGCTGCTCTCCGGCGTCGATAACAACGGCAACCGCATCCAGGCGCGGGTGGCGCAATGAACGGGTGGCGCGCCGTGCGCTGGGCGCTGCTGTTGCTGGCGACAATGAATTTCCCGATCGAGGCCGGTCTCGACTACCTGCTCAAGCCGCGCAGGATCGCGCCGGATACCTATGTGTTCGTCGGCCTGGCCGAAGACTTCAGCCGCAGCAACGGCGGCAACATCGTCAATACCGGTTTCATCGTCACGACCGAAGGCGTGCTGGTCATCGACACCGGTTCGTCGCGCCTTTACGGCGAGCAGATGCGCCGGGCGATCGCCGCGGTGACCGACCAGCCGGTGCGCCAGGTGCTGATAACCCATCATCATCCCGACCACTACTTCGGCAACCAGGGCTTTCGCGACGTGCCGATCGTCGCGCTGGCGGGGTCGATCGGCGGCATGAAGCAGGAGGGCGGGGCGTTCGCCGACAACCTGTACCGGATGGCCGGCGACTGGATGCGCGATACCGAGCCGCTGGCCGCCTTGCAGGAGGCCAGGCCCGGCCGCTCGACCATCGGCGGCCATGACATCGAACTGATCGCGCTGAAGGGCCACACCCAGGCCGACCTGGCGGTGCTCGATCACACCACCGGCGTGCTGTTCGCCGGCGATCTGGTGTTCTGGCAGCGCGCGGCGACCACGCCGCATGCCGCCATCGCCGACTGGCTGGCGGCGCTCGACCGGCTGCAGGCGCTCAAGTGGAAGACCATCGTGCCCGGGCACGGCGAGCCGCACGCTGATGCACGCGGCATCGCGCAGACCCGCGGCTATCTGAAATGGCTCGACGCGACGCTGCGCCAGGCCGCCGCCGACGGGCGCGACATGCCGGAACTGTTGCGCATCCCGTTGCCCGCGGAGTTTGCCGGCATCGCGCTGGCGCGCCAGGAGTTCGACCGGTCGATTGCGCATCTGTACCGTGACTTCGAGCAGAACGTGCTGTCCGGGGCGACCAGACAGTAGGTCAAAACGCATGCGAAAGCGGGCGAATCCGTGGCGGTGGCCTGGAAGCCGCGCCAGGCGGTCGTCTTCGGCATGGCACGGCTGAGAGGCCCTGCCCATGCGGCTTCTGGCGGTGCCCGCTTGAAAAGCGCCGTCCGGCGCGGCTCTCACGCGGGCGGCGCGGCAGGGCGCGCGGCGGGCTGGTTATGTCGACAATGGCGTGGTACAAGCGTACCCGCTGCGCGGCATGACGTTTGTGGCGTGATCAGATCAATCCCCGATCATTTTGTCCGCACTGTGGCGGAATGAAACAGTTTTGAGCAGATCAAGTCAGCGACTATTCCCGGGTTGCCGGTTTTGGTCGAAATGGCTGTGTCGAAAGCGTGGCACAGGTCTTGCGGACGGGCGCATTGCGCATTGACCTGCGGGTCGCTCGCCCTGTTTGACTAAATCATACTAGAGCTCGTTGGAGCCAAAGGAGGCTTGCAAGTGAAAAAATCCATCATCGCCGCACTGCTCGGCGCTTCGTTCGCAATCAGCGGTCAGGTCCATGCCGGCGTCACCACTGCCGACATCGAGAACGACGCCAAGTCGACCGGTGACGTGCTGTCCTGGGGAATGGGAACCGAGGGCCAGCGCTACAGTCCGCTGTCGAAAATCAATACGCAGAACGTCAAGAATCTGGTGCCTGCGTGGTCGTTCTCGTTTGGCGGCGAGAAGCAGCGCGGCCAGGAGGCGCAGCCGCTGGTGGTCGGTGGCAAGATGTTCGTCACCGGGTCGTACTCGCGCCTGTTCGCGCTCGACGCCAAGACCGGCGCCAAGCTGTGGCAATACGAGCATCGCCTGCCCGACGGCATCATGCCCTGCTGCGACGTGGTCAACCGCGGCGCGGCTGTATACGACAATCTGGTGATCTTCTCGACCCTGGATGCCCAACTGGTCGCGCTTGACCAGAACACCGGCAAGGTCGTCTGGAAGGAAAAGATCGCCGACTACGCTGCCGGTTATTCGAACACCGCGGCGCCGATCATCGCCAAGGGCCTGCTGCTCACTGGCAACTCCGGTGGCGAATTCGGCATCGTCGGCAGTGTGGACGCGCGCGATCCGAAGACCGGCAAGATGGTGTGGACGCGGCCGATGGTCGAAGGCCACATGGGCTACAAGTTCGATGCAGCCGGCAACAAGACCGAGAACGGCATCAGCGGCACCACCAACAAGACCTGGCCGGGCGACCTGTGGAAGACCGGCGGTGCGGCCACCTGGATGGGCGGCAGCTACGATCCGAAGACCGGCCTGGCCTACTTCGGTGCCGGCAACCCGGCGCCGTGGAACAGCCATCTGCGTCCCGGCGACAATCTGTATTCCTGCTCGACCGTGGCGATCGATGTGGCCACCGGCCAGATCAAGTGGCACTTCCAGGGCACGCCGAACGACGGCTGGGATTATGACGGCGTCAACGAGTTCGTGACCTTCGATGCCGGCGGCAAGCGCCTGGGCGGCAAGGCCGACCGCAACGGCTTCTTCTACGTGCTGGATGCAAACACCGGCAAGTTCGAGAAGGGCTTCCCCTTCGTCAAGAAGATCACCTGGGCCAAGGGTCTCGATGCCGAAGGCAAGCCGGTTTTCGATCCGGCCAACCGTCCCGGCGATCCCGCCAAGGGCGCCGACGGCAAGAAGGGCGAGTCGATCTTCGCCGTACCGTCCTTCCTCGGCGGCAAGAACCAGATGCCGATGGCCTACAGCCCGGACACCGGCTCTTCTACGTGCCGGCCAACGAGTGGGGCATGGAAATCTGGAACGAGCCGGTCAGCTACAAGAAGGGCGCGGCCTACCTGGGCGCCGGTTTCACCATCAAGACGATCGACGACAAGTACATCGGCGCGCTGCGCGCCTTCGACCCGAAGACCGGCAAGATGGAATGGGAAGTCACCAACAACGCGCCGCTGTGGGGCGGCGTGCTGACGACCAAGGGCGGCCTGGTGTTCTGGGGCACGCCGGAGGGCTTCCTTAAGGCGGCCGATGCCAAGACCGGCAAGGAAGTCTGGTCGTTCAACGTCGGTACCGGCATCGTTGCGCCGCCGATCACCTGGGATCAGGATGGCGAGCAGTACATCGGTGTGGCGGCCGGCTGGGGCGGCGCGGTGCCGCTGTGGGGCGGGGATGTGGCCAAGAAGGTCAACTTCCTCAACCAGGGCGGTTCGATGTGGGTATTCAAGCTGCACAAGGGTTGAGTCGGCTTCAGACTCCTCCTCTTGCGCTCAGTTTGTTTCGAGCGACAGCAACCGGCGCCTGGTGCGCCGGTTTTTTTGTGCGGGGAGAGAGTCGCAGTCGGGCGGCGGCCACGCCCGGCTGCGGCGCCAACCGGGCGTGCGGCGCCGTTCTATAGGCTTTTCATCTTGCGGTAGATGGTGTTGCGGCTGATGCCAAGCTGACGAGAGGCCGCCGAGACGTTGCCGCGATGTTTCTCCAGCGCTTCGCGGATCGCTTGCAGTTCGAGGTCGTCGAGGCGGTCGCTGAAGCTGGCGTGGGAATCGCCGGCGGCTGCCGTGCCGGTTGCCTGCGGCCGGGGCTCGCCGCGCGGCGGCGGTTCGACCAGTTCGTCGAGGAAGTCGTCCGGCAGGTGCTCGCGGCGGATTTCTCCGTCCTCGTCGGCCATTACCAGGGCGGTGCGCAACAGGCAGGTGAGCTGGCGCAGGTTGCCCGGCCACGGATGGCGCAGAAACATCCGCATCACTTCGTCATCGACGCGCGGTCTGCTGCCGGCGGGCGCTTCCTTGCGCAGGATGCGTTCAACGACCGTGCGGATGTCGCTGCGGGTGCGCAGCGGCGGCAGGTTGACGGTCAGACCGTTGAGGCGGTAGTACAGATCCTCGCGGAATTCGCCGCGAGAGACCATGTCGCGCAGCTTGCGATTGGTGGCGCAGACGATCGCGATATCCACCGGGTAGGACTTGATGCTGCCCAGCGGCGTGACCTTGCGTTCCTGCAGCACGCGCAGCAGCCGCGCCTGCAGGTTGAGCGGCATGTCGCCGATTTCGTCCAGGAACAGCGTGCCGCCGTCGGCCTGCAGGATCTTGCCGACATTGCCCTTGCGCTTGGCGCCGGTGAAGGCGCCTTCCTCGTAGCCGAACAACTCCGACTCGATCAGCGTGTCCGGAATCGAGGCGCAATTGACCGCCACGAACGGCGCGCTGGCGCGCGGGCTGTCTTCATGGATGGCGTTGGCGATCAGCTCCTTGCCGGTGCCGGTCTCGCCCTGAATGAGGATGGTGATGTCGCGGCCGAGTACGCGGCGGACCTTGTTGCATACCGCCTCGATCTGCGCGTCGCCGGTCATCAGGCCGTCCAGGGCGCCAACGCCGGGCATCGGGCGCTGGTCTCCGGCATCGCGCTGCGCGGTGCCCTTGCGGTCGAAGGTGAAGATGCGCATCGGCCGGCGCGCGCGCGCGCCGATGCGGACGCGGCCCAGCACCGGCGTGCCCGAACTCAGCGACAGGCGCAGCGGAACGTCGCCCTGCGCCAGCGCCTGATCGAGTACGCTCTGGATGCGGTTGCCGAACAGCGTGGAAAACGAGTGCGTGCGCAGGTCCGCCAGGCTGCGTCCCAGCATCGAGCAGGCGCTGCGGTTGGCCGAGATGAACTCGCCGTCGGGCGAAAAGCAGACGATGCCTTCGCACAGCGTTCCGAGGAATTCCGGCCGGCCGTGCATGTGGATCGCAATGCCTTCGGGGAAGGCATCCGAGAACAGATGGTTCTCGATCATCTGTGCCGACATCCTGACCAGCGCGATCGTATGGCTGTTGTAGCCGCGGTGATCGCCGGTAACGTCGAGCACGCCGACCATGCGCCCGCGCGGGTCGCTGATCGGGACCGCGGAGCAGGTGAGGAAGCGGTTGGCCTTGAGGAAGTGTTCGGCGCCATTGACGCAGATCGGCGAGCGTTCGATCAGCGCGGTGCCGATCGCGTTGGTGCCGCGACTGTCCTCCGACCACGTGACACCGGGCTGCAGCGCCACGCGCTGCGCACGTTCGAGGAAATCGGAGTCGCCGAGCGAATGCAGGATCAGCCCCTGCTCGTCGGTCAGCACCACCATGCTGTGGGTGCCGGCCAACTGCTGGTAGAGCGTTTCGAGCACCGGCAGCGCATGCGAGACGAGGTTGTGATTCTTCTCCAGTTCCTCGCTCAGGAAATCGGAACGCAGCGGGCCGAAGTCCGGCTTTTCCGTCAGGTCGAGGCCATATGAGCGGCAGCGATCCCAGGATTTCTCGATGGTCTGCGGCTTTGACAACGGCGCATCGCCGGCCCGCGTGTCATTGGCATCGGCGGTCGAGATGCCGGCACCGTGTCGTTGAGCCATGGTTGTGTCCCCTCCGGGGCTCTGCCCCTTGATGTTCTCCGCATCTGTTGGCCGCGTGCAGAGTGTCTCGAAATGTAGCATTCGGCAACAGCAAAGTGAAGTGATCCGCCCGGCCGGTTGACCAAAAGACCGACCAACCTGCCACAATGCGGGCGGCGGAATTCTTTTGCGCAGTGCAGAACCCGCCTGCCCTCGAGATGCCGTGCGAGCGAAGACCGCGCAATGGCACAGTCTCTGCTAAATGAACTCAAATGTTTTGGTTGTCCGTTGCGGGCGTTTTTTGCCGGGCGGCGTGACTGGGTGGAAAGGAAGATCGGCCGTGAATCCAGATACAAGATTTGCAACACGACTGATGCTGAGTGCCGCGTTGGCCCTGATTGCCGGAAACGCGGCATCGCATGGCGACGTGACCCCGCAGGCAGTGGACGTCTCCTCGCTCAAGCCGCTTGGCGACGACATGCAGGATGTCAATCCGTATCGCAACGACAAGGCTGCGATCAAGGTTGGCGCGTCGGCGTATAACCAGAACTGCGCGCGCTGTCACGGGCTCGAGGCGGTTTCCGGCGGCATTGCGCCGGATCTGCGCAAGCTCGATCTCGATCCGGATACGGACGTTTACTACCGCAACTCGGTGCTGGCCGGAAAGGTGCGCAACGGCGCGGTGTACATGCCGCCGTATGCGGGCATTCTCAGTCAGGAAGCGATCTGGGCGATCAAGGCTTATCTCGAAACGCGCCGTGATCCGCTGGACAACTAGGCTCGCCTGCCTTGGCGCGGCGTTGCTGCTGAGCGCCGGCGCAATCGCAGCGGATGCCTACGACCTGGCGCAGGTGAAAGCACGCGGGCAGATTCGCGTCGCCCTGTACAAGGACTTCGAGCCTTTCTCAGACGATGAGAAGGGCGGCTCCGGGGTTGACTTCGATATCGCGCGGCTGCTGGCGGAAAAACTCGGCGTGAAACTGCAGCCGCTGTGGTTCGACGCCGACGAGAACACCGACGACGACCTGCGCAACATGGTCTGGCGCGGCACCCTGTTCGGCTACGGCCCTGCCGACTTCATGATGCATGTTCCGGTGGACAAGGAGTACATGGCGAAGAACGACAAGGTCATCTTCTTCGCGCCGTACTACCGCGAGCGCTTCGCCATCGCGCGCAATCTGGAGCGAGTCGACAAACTCGAGAGTCTCGAAGCGTTCCGCAGCCAGAAGATCGGGGTGGAGGGCGCCACTTACCCCGACACGATCCTGCTCTCTGCCGATGCCGGCGCCTACCGCGCCAACGTCGTTCATTACAAGACTGCGGGCGAGGCGATTCAGGGCCTGAAGAACGGCGATGTCTCGGCCGTCATGGCGATGCAGGGTGAACTCGAAGGCGGATTGGCCGGCGCCAAGGGCTTTGCGATATCCGAGCCGCCGCTGCCGGTGATCAACCGCCGTCAGTGGCCGCTGGGTTTGGCGGTCAAGGCCGGTCATGAAGAATTGGCGCGCGCGCTGCAGCAGGCGCTCAACGAGCTGGCCAGCGACGGCAGCCTCGCCAAGGCTTTCGCGCGACACGGCGTCACCTACCGGGCGCCGTGAGGTCGCAGTGAGGTTTGTGCCGGCGGCTGTTACAGCCGTTGCTCCTTGCTGCAACACTTCGTTCCCCAACTTGGTCTGTCACCGGGCCGCTTCTCTCTGATGGCCGTTCCCGACTGCTGCAAAGCCCCCGGGAGCAATTCTTGCTCGGGAGGTGTCCTGTGCTATCTTGAGCATAAACTCAAACTCTGATCACCGAGGGGACGCGCAATGCAAAAGTCGCTGCATATCGATCCGGTCAAATGCACCGGTTGCCGCCAGTGCGAGATGGCCTGTTCGTACGAAAACTACGGCACATTCAACATATCCAAGTCGCGCATTCGCATTTTCGATTTTGAACACACCGGCCGCAAGGTTCCTTACACCTGCACGCAGTGTGCGGAAGCCTGGTGCCTGCACGCCTGCCCCGTCGAAGCGATCAAGATCGACACCAATACCGGCGCCAAGGTCGTTATCGAGGATGTCTGCGTCGGCTGCAAGGTATGCACGATCGCCTGCCCGTTCGGCACGGTCAATTACATGGCCGATCTGGGCAAGGTGCAGAAATGCGATCTGTGCGGCGGCGAGCCGGCCTGTGCCGAGGCCTGCCCGACCGGGGCCATCACCTACATCGACGCTGACTGGACCGGGCTCGACAAGATGCGTCAGTGGGCCGAAAAGACCGGCAACCAGGCCAGCGCCTGAGTCGCTCGCGATCACCGAACTTCCAGGAGCTGAAACATGGCATGGACTCGCAAGTATCTGCGCATCAACCTGACCGCCGGTACGGTCAAGGTCGAAAACCTCAACATGCAGTGGGCCAACGATTATCTCGGCCAGCGTGGCTTGGCCACCAAGTACTTCGTCGAGGAAGTCGATCCGAAAATCGATCCGCTGTCGCCCGACAACAAGATGATCTTCACCACGGGTCCGCTGACCGGCACCATGGCTTCGACCGGCGGCCGCTATTCCGTGGTCACCAAAGGACCGCTGACCGGCGCAATCGCCTGCTCGAACTCCGGCGGCTACTTCGGCGCCGAACTCAAGTTCGCCGGCTGGGACATGATCATCGTCGAGGGCAAGTCGCCCAAACCCGTGTATCTGTCGATTGCCGATGACAAGGTCGAGATCAAGGACGCCGCCCACCTGTGGGGCAAGACCGTGTGGCAGACCGAGGAAATCATCAAGAAGACGCATCAGGATCCGCTGGTGCGTGTCTCGTCGATCGGCCGCGCGGGCGAGAACGGCGTGCTCTACGCGTGCATCGTCAACGATCTGCATCGTGCTGCGGGACGCTCGGGCGTGGGTACGGTGATGGGTTCGAAGAACCTCAAGGCGATCGCGGTGCGCGGCACCAAGGGTGTCGGCAACATCCGCGATCCGAAGGCGTTCATGAAGGTCACCTACGAGAAGAAGAAGGTGCTGGCCGACAACGCAGTCACCGGCCAGGGCCTGCCGACCTACGGCACCCAGGTGCTGATGAACGTGATCAACGAAATCGGCGCGCTGCCCACCCGCAACCACCGCGACGTGCAGTTCGAAAGCGCCTCGAAGATTTCGGCCGAGGCGATGCACGAGAAGCGCCCCGACGGCAAGAGCCACCTGGTCACCAACCAGGCCTGCTTCGGTTGCACGATCGCCTGCGGCCGCATTTCCAAGCTCGACGAGAAACACTTCACCGTCAAGAACAACCCGCAGTACTGGGGCGCATCGGGCGGACTCGAATACGAAGCGGCCTGGGCGCTCGGTGCCGCCAACGGCGTAGGCGATCTCGAAGCGCTTCAGTATGTGAATATGCTCTGCAACGAGGACGGTTTCGATCCGATTTCTTTCGGCGCCACCGTCGGTGCGGCGATGGAATTGTATGAGCTCGGCCTGATCAAGCAGGAGGACATCGGTTTCGATGCGCCGTTCGGCTCGGCCGAAGCGCTGGTCAAGATGGGCGAGATGACGGCGCGCGGCGAAGGCTTCGGCAAGCTGCTCGGCCTCGGTTCCAAGCGCCTGTGCGACAAGTACGGCCGCGGGGATCTGTCGATGTCCGTCAAGGGCCAGGAATTCCCGGCTTACGACTCGCGCGGCATCCAGGGCATCGGCCTGGCATACGCCACCTCGAACCGCGGCGCCTGCCATCTGCGCGGCTACACGGTCGCCTCGGAAGTGTTGGGCATTCCGGTCAAGACCGATCCGCTCACCACCGACGGCAAGCCGGAGTTGGTCAAGGCGTTCCAGGATGCGACATCGGTTTTCGATTCATCCGGCGTGTGCGTGTTCACCACCTTTGCGTGGACGCTGGCCGACCTGCAGCCGCAACTGGCCGCAGCGCTGGAAGGCGACTGGTCGATGGACAAGCTCAACCTGATGGGCGAGCGCATCTGGAACATGGAGCGCCAGTTCAACAACGCCGCCGGCTTCACCGGCAAGGACGACAACCTGCCGCCGCGCCTGACCACCGAACCGGCCAAGACCGGCCCCGCCAAGGGTCTGGTGAATGGCCTGGCGACCATGCTGCCCGAGTACTACCGGATCCGCGGCTGGGACACCGAAGGCCGTCCGACAGCGGAGACGACCAAGCGTCTCGGCCTCTGACGCAGCGGATGTGCGGCAACCGGGGGCGCAATGGAGAAGGTTTCGTTGCGCCCTTGTTCCTCGCTTTTGTCATGAATGCCCCGGCGTAGCGAATCGCCCGCCCGGCACGACCAGATTCGATCGTCCGCGCGAGGGCCTGCTCTGCGGCCAGGGCGATCGGCGCACCGGCGCGGCAGCAAACCGCCATCGAGTTCACACGCGAGGACATCTCCATGAACCATCTCATTCTGGGTAATGGCCCGACTGGCGTCATTGCAGCGGAAACGCTGCGCAAGGCCGATCCGAAAGCGTCGATCGTGATGATCGGCGACGAACCCGAGCCACCCTATTCGCGCATGGCAATTCCCTATTTCCTGATGGGCAACATCGGCGAGCAGGGAACCCACTTGCGCAAGACGGACGGCCACTTCGACGCCCAGGGCATCGTGAACATCGTCGCGCGTGCGACCCGGGTCGACTCTAAAGCCAAGACCGTCACGCTCGACAACGGTCAGCAGCTTCACTATGACAAGCTGCTGCTCGCCACCGGGTCACACCCTCTGCAGTTGCCGGTGCCGGGCATCGACTCGCCCAATGTGCATACCTGCTGGACGCTGCCCGATGCGCGCCAGATCGCCGCCAAGGCGACGCCCGGCGCCCGCGTGCTGCAGATCGGCGCCGGCTTCATCGGCTGCATCATCCTCGAGGCGCTGACCCAGCGCGCAGTCAAGCTTACGGTGGTCGAGATGGGAGACCGCATGGTGCCGCGCATGATGACACCGGGTGCCGGCGGCATGATCAAGCGCTGGGTCGAATCCAAGGGCGTGTCGGTCCATACCAATGCGCGGGTTGAGTCGATCACGCCGAAGGATGGTGCGCTGGTGGCCAGACTCGCGGGTGGGGAAGAAGTTGTCGCGGATCTGATCATCGCCTCGGCCGGGGTCAAGCCGAACGTCTCGTTCCTCGAAGGTAGCGGTGTCGAAATCGAAAACGGCGTGCTGGTCGACGAGCGCATGCAGACCAATCTGCCGGACATCTACGCAGCCGGCGATGTCGCCGAGGCAGTCGACTTCTCCACCGGCAAGCGTCTGGTCAATGCGATCCAGCCCAACGCTGCCGACCAAGCGCGGATCGCCGCGCTCAACATGGCGGGCATGGGCGCGCAGTCGCAGGGAACGCTGTCGGTTAACGTGCTCGACACGATGGGGCTGATCTCGTCGTCGTTCGGGCAGTGGTGGGGCGATCCTGCCGGCCAGACTGCCGAGATGGTGGACGAGGCAGGGGGACGCTACCTGTCGCTGCAGTTCAAGGACGACATTCTGATCGGCGCCACCTCGATCGGACTCACCGAAAACGTCGGCGTGCTGCGCGGGCTGATCCAGACGCGCACCCGGCTCGGCAAGTGGAAGGACGAACTGCTGGTCGATCCGACACGCATCATGGAGGCGTATCTGGCGACCGCGCAGGCCCATGCGCCGACAACGCTCGCCAGCTGATCGACCGACAACGGGACCGGCGTGGTTGCGCGACCGCACGGCTCGACCAGAAAGGCGATCCGCACTGGAGGATCGCCCCGATCCACACGATGACCAGGGGGAGTGCGATGAAGTACGTGATCATAGGTGCTGGAGCGGCAGGCGTACGCGCTGCCGAAACGCTGCGCAGCGTCGACGCCGACGGCAGCATAACCCTGGTCAGCGGCGAGCCGGGGCCGCCCTATGCGCGCATGGCCATTCCGTACATCCTGAGCGGGCGTATCGACGAGGAAGGCGCGCACCAGCGCCGGGAGGCGAACCATTTCGACCTGCTGAAGATTCGCTACCTGAACAACAAGGCGCTCGCGGTGCATGCCGGGCCGGATGGCGGCACGGTCGATCTCGACGACGGCTCCCGCCTAGAGTACGACCGGCTGCTGGTCGCCACCGGTTCTTCGCCCTCGCTGCCGCCGGTCGCCGGTACCGACACGCCGGGCGTGGTCGCCTGCTGGACCCTCGAAGATGCGCGCGTCATCGCCGGCAAGCTCAAGCCGGGCGCGCGGGTGGTCATGGTGGGTGCCGGCTTCGTCGCCGGCGTCTGCATGAAGTCGCTGGTCGAAAGCGGGGTCAAGCTTTCGATCATCGCCGGCCGCGCCGGCCAGATCCTGCGCTCGATGATGACGCCGGTCGGCAGCAGCATGTTGCAGCGCTGGCTCGAGAGCAAGGGCGTCAATGTCATCACCAAGGGCCGCACCGAACGCATCGAGCCCGGCCCGCGCCTGGTGATGGACAACCAGACGCTCGATGCCGACCTGATCATCCTCGCCACCGGCGTGCATCCGAACCTGTCGTTCCTCGAAGGCGTCGGCGCCGAGGTGAACGAGGGCATCGTGATCGACGATCGCATGCGTACCAGCGTGCCGTGCATCTACGCCGCCGGCGACGTGGCGCAAGGTCGCGATTTCTCCACCGGCGAGTGGGTGGTGCACGCGCTGCAGCCCACTGCCACCGAACACGGCCGTGTTGCCGCGCTCAACATGGCGGGCCGCGACGTGCCTTACCGCGGCAGCCTCAGCATGAACGTCCTCGATACGGTCGGACTGAACTCCTACACCCTCGGGCTGTGGAAGGGCCAGGAGGGCGGCGAGGTCGCGGAGCTGGTCGACGAAGCGCACTACCATTACACGCGCCTGTGCTTCCACGGCGACGTGTTGGTCGGTGCCATCATCATCGGCGCCCCGAATGCGGTCGGCGCCATACGCGGGCTGATCCAGACCCGGCGCAACCTGGGCCGGTGGAAGGATGAGCTGTTGAAAAATCCCCACCGCGTCGTCGACGCCTTTGTCGATCTCAACGAGTAGCGCGCCATCCGAACCCGCTCGGGGAACTCGGACAGAGCAGTGCGCCTCAAATGGAGTCCGGTTCCTTTCGAGATGCGAGTTGCGCATGAACATCACCATCAAGCTCTACGCCACGCTCGGCGACTACCTGCCGCTGGAAGCCCGGCGCAACAACCGGCTCGTCATGCAGGTCGGCGACGATACAACGGTGACCGACGTCATTGCGCCCTTGAACATGCCGGAGAAGCTGGTCCACCTGGTGCTGGTCAACGGGCATTTCGTGCCGCCCGCGGCGCGCAACACACGCAAGCTGACCGAGGGCGACGTTCTCGCCATCTGGCCGCCGATCGCCGGAGGTTGAATGGCGATCGACCCGTCGCGCGTTCGATCGATCGAGGGGGCGGTGCAGTCGACCGCCCCCTGCGATTTTTCATGGGACATGTCGATTACCCGCGCCGAGTTCGAGCGCAGCCTGCCCGCGGCGGTGGACAACGTCGCCTACAGCGTCGAGGGGCAGAAGTTCACCCACCGGGCCGGCGAGCGCTTCTGGCAGATCACGCTCGAACCGCTGCCCGACCGCGTGATCGCGCTGCTGCGCCTGCCGCGCCATCGCGTCGGCTTTCGCCTCGAAGGTTTCGACGACGCGGCGCGCGCGGCGTGGATCCAGCGCTTTCAGCGCTACTTTCAGCGCGGCGGCGGGTGACCTGTTAGAATCCGCGCCGTGGCGGGTCTCCCCGCATTGCAGCGTGGTCAACCTGGTCAGGTCCGGAAGGAAGCAGCCACAGCCGCTCCCTGCAAGTGCCGGGGGTCAGGCTCGCCACCCCGGACAGCGAAACGCCCGCAGATTGTTCTGCGGGCTTTTTTTCGGATACCGGCCGGAGAGGCGCATCAACAGGCGCTCTCCGGGTTGGCAAGGCCGCGAGCCGCATGAAATGGCGCTCTGCGGCCATGCCATCCCGGGATCGCCATTCCATGCGGGTTTCCGGGCAGCCGCCCCGTAGTCTCAACCACCCGATGCCGACCCGACCGCTGCGGCGGGGGACCGGCGCTTGCGCGGTGGTTTCAGAAAATGATGGTCAACTGGAGTCCGGCGACACCGCCGCCGACCGGGCCGCCGCCGACCCACGCCCCCAGGCTGAAATCGCCCGCCTGCAGACTGGCAGCTCGCGACGCAGCGGTCACCGCCGACTTGATCGGATCGATATAGGGGGCGATAACCTGCTTGGACTTCGAGAGATTGCGCGGATCCAGCTTGTCGATGTTGCCCAGCGCGCCGCGCACCGCCGCTTCGCCCTTCTTGAACACCGATTCCAGATCGCCCAGATTCGGCGCGAGCTTGCCAAAGGACATCATCAGCCGCCATTCCTTTTCGGCCAGCAGGACCGAGAATGCCACGCCCGGCGCCTCGGTCTTGAACTCGTAGTTGCCGCCCCAACTGCGCGTCGCCGAATGCTGCAGCGGCCCCGTCTTCATCAGCAGCGTTGCGCCCGAGACCGAAACCTGCGCACCGCCGTTTTTACAGGCGTATTCGATCGAGGTCGGGATGGACGAGAACAGCCGCTTCAGGCGTGAGACGATCTCCGCCTCGCCCGGTCCGCTACCACCAGCCGGGCGCTGGATGCCGTTGGCCTTGGCCCACTCCGCCGCCAGCGCGGCCAGATCGCCGTCGTTCAATGCGGTGATCTGCGGCCCGAGCGCGCTGCGGACTTTGGCCACGACGGCCGATTCGTCGAGCATCCGCAGCGAGGCCGTGTTCGACTGCAGCCAGTTGCGGACCTTCTCGGCCGGCTTGGCGATGTAGTCCGCCGGCAGCGACAGATTGATTTTCCGCGGGTCGGTCATGGCCAGTCTCCGTTGCAAAAGCGCGAGGGTGCTGCGAGGAAGTATTGCGAGCGCCGGGCATCCCGGTCAATCCGACTGACGGCCTACTCCGGTCGGCATCGCCATTCGCGGCCTGGTTCGGCGCTGCCACCATTGCCGGTAGTCGAGCCTGTAGAATCCCCGCTTCACCGCACCAACGCGAATTTCCATGGCCAGAATCTCCATCTACGACTCGACGCTGCGCGACGGCGCGCAGGCGCAGGGCATCTCCTATTCGGTCGAAGACAAGCTCAAGATCGTCGAGCGGCTCGACGCGCTGGGCGTCGGCTACATCGAAGCCGGCAACCCCGGCTCCAACCCGAAGGATCTCGAATTTTTCGCCCGCGCCGCGACACTCAGGCTGGCCAATGCGCGCATCATCGCCTTCGGCGCCACGCGCAAGGTCGGCATCGACGCGGGCGAGGACGCCAACCTGCGCTCGCTGCTCAAGGCCGGCACCTCGGCCATCGCCATTTTCGGCAAGAGCTGGGACTACCAGGTGCAGGAGATTCTGCGCACCACGCTGGACGAAAACCTGGCGATGATCGGCGACACCATTCGTCACCTGAAGCGCCACGGCAAGGAAGTGGTGTTCGACGCCGAGCATTTTTTCGACGGCTACAAGGCCAACGCCGAGTACGCGCTGAAAACCCTGGCGGCGGCGGTCGACGCCGGCGCCGACACCATCTGCCTGTGCGACACCAACGGCGGCAGTTTTCCGCACGAAGTCTTCGACCTGACCAGCGTGGTCTGCCAGCGCTTCCCGCGGGTTGCGGTCGGCATCCACTGCCACAACGACAGCGACATGGCGGTGGCCAATTCGATCCGCGCGGTGCAGGCTGGTGCGACCCAGGTGCAGGGCACCATCAACGGTCTGGGCGAGCGCTGCGGCAACGCCAACCTGTGCTCGATCATCCCCAACCTGCAACTGAAGCTCGGCCTCGAATGCATTCCGGATGAAGCCATGCGCCACCTGACTTCGGTGGCCCGCTCGGTGAGCGAAATCGCCAACATGCTGCCGAACGACAAGGCCCCCTACGTCGGCAGCCACGCCTTCGCCCACAAGGGCGGCATGCACATCGACGCCGTGGTCAAGAATCCGATCTCCTACGAGCACGTCAATCCGGATCAGGTCGGCAACACGCGGCGCGTCCTGATGTCCGAAGTGGCCGGCCGCAGCACGCTGATGGCGCGCATCAACGCCATCGACGCGTCCATCGGCAAGGAATCGCCCGAGACCGTCCGCATCGTCGATAAGCTCAAGGAACTCGAACACGAGGGTTACCAGTTCGAGGCGGCGGAGAGCTCGTTCGAACTGGTGGTGCGCAAGATGCTCGGCCGCTACACCCCCTTCTTCGAACTGGTCGAATTCAAGGTCATCGTCAGCGAGCCCTGCATCAACGAGGTGAATTCGTCGGTCATCATCAAGGTGCGCGTCGGCGACCAGGAAGTGCTCACGGTCGCCGAGGGCGACGGACCGGTGAACGCGCTCGACCGTGCCGCGCGCAAGGCGCTCGAGCGTCTCTACCCGGCGATCGGCGAAATCCGCCTCACCGACTACAAGGTGCGCGTGCTCGATTCCGACAAGGCTTCCGCGGCGAAGGTGCGGGTGCTGGTCGAATCGACCGACGGCCGCGAGAGCTGGACGACCATCGGTGTGTCCACCGATATCATCAACGCCTCGTGGCAGGCGCTGGTCGACGCCATGGAATACAAGCTGATGCGCGACCAGGAAACCCTGCGCGACGCGCGGTGACGATCTCAAGCGGCAATACTCGACACGAAAGGTAAAGGAATGGCTGGCAAGACGCTTTACGACAAACTCTGGGAATCGCACGTGGTCCGCGAAGAGAGCGACGGCACCTGCCTCCTCTACATCGACCGCCACCTGATGCACGAAGTGACCAGCCCGCAGGCCTTCGAGGGCTTGCGCCTGAGCGGGCGCAAGGTGTGGCGCAAGAACAGCATCGTCGCCAACCCCGACCACAACACGCCGACCGATCACTGGGACGAAGGCATCACCGACCCGATCTCGCGCCTGCAGGTGGAAACGCTGGACGCCAACATCCACGATTTCGGCGCGCTGGTGTATTTTCCGTTCAAGCACGCCAACCAGGGCATCATCCACGTCATCGGCCCCGAAAACGGCACCACGCTGCCGGGCATGACGGTGGTCTGCGGCGACAGCCACACCTCGACCCACGGCGCCTTCGGCGCGCTGGCGCACGGCATCGGCACCTCGGAGGTCGAGCATGTGCTCGCCACGCAGACGCTGGTGACCAAACGCTCGAAGCGGATGCTGGTGAAGGTCGAAGGCCAACTCGGCGCGGGCGTCACCGCCAAGGACGTGGCGCTCGCCATCATCGGCAGGATCGGCACCGCCGGCGGCACCGGTTATGCGATCGAGTTCGGCGGCTCGACCATTCGCGCGCTTTCGATCGAGGGCCGCATGACCCTCTGCAACATGGCGATCGAGGCCGGCGCGCGCGCCGGCCTGGTCGCGCCGGACGCCAAGACATTCGAGTATCTCGATGGCCGTCCGTTCGCGCCCAGGGGTGCCGACTGGGAGCGCGCCGTCGCCTGCTGGAAGACGCTGCAATCGGATGCCGACGCAGCGTTCGATGCGGTCGTCGAACTCGACGCCGCCAGCATCGAACCGCAGGTGACCTGGGGCACCTCGCCCGAGCAGGTGCTGCCGATCGGCGGGCGCGTGCCCAACCCGGCCAGCGAAGTCGATGCGCAGAAGCGTGCCGGCATCGAACGCGCGCTGCAATACATGGGGCTGGCCGCCGACACGCCGATCGGCGAGATCAGACTCGACAAGGTGTTCATCGGCTCCTGCACCAACTCGCGCATCGAAGACCTGCGCGCCGCCGCCGAGATCGCCAGGGGCAAGCACAAGGCCGCCAGCGTGAAGCTGGTGCTGGTGGTGCCGGGCTCCGGCATGGTCAAGCGCCAAGCCGAAGCCGAAGGCCTCGACAAGGTGTTCATCGACGCCGGTTTCGAGTGGCGCGAACCCGGCTGCTCGATGTGCCTGGCCATGAATGCCGACCGTCTGGCACCCGGGCGAGCGCTGCGCCTCGACCTCGAACCGCAACTTCGAGGGCCGCCAGGGCGCGGGCGGCCGCACCCACCTGGTCAGCCCGGAAATGGCCGCCGCGGCCGCCATCGCCGGCCACTTCGTCGACATCCGCAAAGCACTCTGACGGGAGCACACGATGAAACCCTTCACCCGACTCGACGGCCTGGTCTGCCCGCTCGACCGCGCCAACGTCGACACCGACGCCATCATCCCCAAGCAGTTTCTCAAGTCGATCAAGCGTTCCGGCTTCGGCCCCTACCTGTTCGACGAATGGCGCTACAGCGATACCGGCGAGCCCGGCATGGATTGCACCCATCGTCCGCTCAAGACTGACTTCGTGCTCAACCAGCCGCGCTACAAGGGCGCGCAAGTGCTGTTGGCGCGCGACAACTTCGGTTGCGGTTCCAGCCGCGAGCACGCGCCCTGGGCGATCGAGGACTACGGCTTTCGCGCAATCATCGCGCCTTCGTTCGCCGACATCTTCTTCGGCAACTGCTACAAGAACGGCGTGCTGCCGATCGTGCTGCCGGCCGCGACCGTGGACAAGCTGTTCGCCGAGTGCGCCGCCGCCGAAGGCTACCGGCTGAACGTCGACCTCGAAGCGCAGCGCGTGACCACGCCCTCCGGCGAATCGTTCGCCTTCGACATCACGCCGCACCGCAAGCATTGCCTGCTCAACGGCCTCGACGAGATCGCCCTGACTCTGCAACACGCCGACGACATCCGCGCCTTCGAGCTCAGGCACAAGGCCGCGCAGCCGTGGTTGTGGGCGGCGAACTGACTGTTGCGGCGGGGGCGGCGCAGGGCGGCCGGTTGTCATACTGCTTCCCGCGATGCACGGCGATTGAAGGGGCCGGCAGGCGGGGCGCCGATTGCGTGTATGTCCCACGGTAACCGGAATGCCGATAGGTACCTGACCCCTCGTTTGCTTCGGGTAGTCTCGCCCGCGCAGGGTTGCCACGGCGCTGCTCATGACATTTATTCGGTTTTCCTTTCTCGCCGTTGTCGCACTTTGCATCGGGTCGGCGCATGCCAAGCCCGGTCAGCCCCTCTCGGCACGATCCTGGCAGCCAGAATCAGTGGGCTTTGCCATCGGTCTCTACTATCTAAGGGTGCCCGGGAGCGATCCGGTGAAAGCGGCACGCACCTTGGCTGCGGATAGGTGGTTCGCTCGGAAGGTGGTCGAGACGCTGGACATGACCGCGCGCGACCAGTCGTTGATGAGCATCGCCTATAGCAGCAAGGTCGCTGAGGACTATGCGCCGCCATCGCTTCGAGCGTTGAGTTACTTTGGACGCGGACTCAGCTCCGAACAGGTCGAGGCACTCCAGAAGGCGCCACGTGTTCTGGCCCTGGGCTTTGCACACCCCGCGAGCCAGAGTGCGGTGGGCTTGAGAAATGCCGAGAAGCTGGTCTTTGAACTCGCGCAGCAAGAGAACGCCATCATATATGACGTCGAAACCCGCGAGGCCTTCACGCCGGAAGTGTGGCGACGAAGTCGCTTGGAGACGTGGGAAGGCGGGACGCCTGATGTATCCAAGCAGATCGTCATTCATGCCTACAACGCCGGCGGCAGTATCCGTTCGATATCACTGGGCATGACCCGTCTTGGATTGCCCGACTTGGTCGTTAACGACAGTGTATGGTCTCTCAACCGCCCACTGGGTAATACGATCAATGCGCTGGCGCAGCAGCTTGTCGAGCGGGGACGGCCCGACGAAACTGGGGCGATGCATCTGAATGTCGGGGGGTTGCGCCATGCTGGTGTGCGCAAGCGCCTCCTGGAAGCAATTCTGCCGGGAGGTAAGGGAGCAGGTCGCTTGCGCCTGCTGGAGACGCCGACGGAGGAGGGAGACCCCGCCAACGCACTGGTGGCGTTGAACTTCGACTTCTATCCCGGGCGGGACGCCACCGAGCGCCAGACCAATTTTGTGGCTACGGTCTTTGGCGCCGAACCGGATAAGGTGGTCCATACCAAGCACGACGCCGCAATCCGCGCCGCAAGTGCGCGCGCCCGCGCCAAATTGCCGGGATTGCAGAAGGCTTTCCAGGACGGGCTGGCACCCGGTGAGCAGTTACTGATCAAGGCGCCGTTTTCCACCCGAGCGGGTGGTCAAGAATGGATGTGGGTCGAGGTCACGCAATGGAATGGCGATCAAATAAGAGGGATGCTGCGCAGCGATCCCCGCGACGTTCCCGGGCTAAGCGCGGGGCAGATGGTCGGCGCTCGCGGGTCTGAGGTATTCGACTATCTTCGTGTCTTCCCCGACGGCCGCACCGAAGGCAACGAGACTTCAAACCTGTTGAAGTAGGCGGGTCGAGAATGCGAGGTTGGCCGAGAGCCGCATGGACAGGCGTTCTCCGGCCATGCATCGCCGGAATCCGCGTGGATCGGAACTGTCCAGCAATGCCGGCCCGGGATCGCCATTCCATGCGGGTTGCGGGCTTGCCTTGCGCGGCTTTCCCGAACGCCGCCGGGTCGACCGCGATGCCCACGCCGCGCGCGATGCCGGAGCCATAGGCCGGATCGGGGCGGACGAAGTGGCACAGCATGCGCTGGCGGATGTCGCGCGGCGCATGATTGGGCGAGCCGGCGATGTTGCCGACCAGCTCGGTCCGCTGCGCCGGGCTCATCGGGCGCTACAGCGCGCCGGCCTGCGGATAGTCGTCGTCATCGACCCGATGATCATAGCGCCCCGTGGCGCCGATGAAACCGTGCGGGCGCTCGTTGCGCCGCGATGCTATAGATAGATATGGACAGGGGATTGGGGCGGCGCGCGAGCGGCAAACTCATCGGCGTCGCCGCACCACGGCAAGCGACGGCAGACACCTGCCAAAGGAGGAACGGCATGAAAAGACGTAGTTTCCTCGGCGCGCTGGGTGCGGCCGGCGCGCTGGCTGCCCGGCCGGGCGGCATTGCGCGGGCGGCACCGGCCGCCGCCATGCAACTGCGCGCGATTCCCGCATCGGGCGAACGCCTGCCGGTGATCGGCATGGGCACCTCCGGCACCTTCGAGGTCGGCGAGTCGCCGGCCGACCGCGCGCCGCTGATCGAGGTGACGCGGCTCTTGCTGGCGACGCCCAATTCGCTGATCGACACCGCGCCCAGCTACGGCCGCGCCGAAGCGGTGGTGGGCGACATCCTGCAAGGCGGGGGCTGGCGCAGGCAGGCGTTCATCGCGACCAAGATCTCGGCCCGGGCCGGCGAGGATGCGCGCGCGCAGTGGCGCCGCTCGCTCGCCAGCCTGCGCACCGACAAGGTCGACCTGCTGCAAGTCCACAACCTGGTCGATTGGAAGCAGAACCTCGCGTTCCTGCGCGAACTCAAGGCCGCCGGGCAGGTGCGCTACGTCGGCATCACGCATTACGTCGACAGCGCGCACGATGCGCTGGCGGAAATCGTGCAGTCGGAGAAACTCGATTTCGTTCAGGTCAACTACTCTGTCACCTCGCGCTCGGCCGAGCGCCGGCTGCTGCCGCTGTGCCGCGACCGTGGCGTGGCGGTGCTGGTCAATCGCGCATTCGAGGACGGCCGGCTGTTCGGCCAGGTGAAGGGCAGGGCGTTGCCCGAATGGGCTGGAGAGATCGCCTGCAGTTCCTGGGCGCAGATCTTCCTCAAGTTCGTGCTGGCCGAACCGGCGGTGACGGTAGTGATTCCGGCGACATCGAAACCGGGAAACATGGCGGACAACCTGGCCGCCGGCAGCGGTGCGATGCCCGATGCGCGGCAACGCGAGCGCATCGCGGCGCTGCTTGGCTGAGGGGCGCGCATCGATGCCCGCCCGCGGCGGACCGGCCCGCTGGATCGGGCGGGCGGTCGACGCGCATGCCGGCGAATTGCCGGCAGTGTTTGCCGGCTTCGCGCTGTTCTTCTGCCTGTTCGCCGGCTACTTCATGCTGCGGCCGATCCGCGAGACCATGGGCATCACCGCGGGGGTCGACAAGCTGCAATGGCTGTTTACCGCCACCTTCGTCTGCATGCTGCTCGCCGTGCCGCTGTTCGGCGCGCTCAGCGCGCGCGTGGCGCGGCGCCGGCTGGTGGGCTGGGTGTATCTGTTTTTCATCGCCAATCTGCTGGCATTCGCCGGCGGCTTCGCCGCGGATGCCGGCAGCGTCGCGCTGGCGCGGGTGTTCTACGTCTGGGTCTCGGTGTTCAACCTGTTCGTGGTCTCGCTCGCCTGGAGCGCGATGGCCGACGTGTTCCGGCCCGAACAGGCCAGGCGCCTGTTCGCGCCGATGGCAGCCGGCGCCAGCGCGGGCGGGCTGGCCGGGCCGCTGCTCGGAGCGGCGCTGGTCGCGCCGCTCGGCCTCGACGGACTGGCGCTGCTCTCGGCCGCCCTGCTCGGCGCCAGCCTGATCGGGTTGACCGCCTGTACCGCTGGCGCGCCGCGCACGGCGCCGGCAGCGGCCAGCCGCAGGACGAGACGGCGCAGCCGATGCGCGGCAGCCTGCTCGAAGGGCTGGCGCTGATCGTCCGCTCGCGCTATCTGCTCGGCATCTGCGTGTTCGTGGTGCTGCTGGCCGCCAGCAGCACCTTCCTCTATTTCGAGCAGGCGCGGCTGGTGGCGCAGACCTTTCCCGACCGGGTGCGGCAGACACAGGTGTTCGCGCTGATCGACAGCATCGTGCAGGGGCTCACGATTGCCGCGCAGGTGTTCGTCACCGGGCGGGTCGCGCGCAACTACGGTGTCACGCCGCTGCTGGTCGCGGTGCCGCTGGCGATCGCCGCCGGGCTCGGTCTGCTGGCGCTGGCGCCGGCCTTCGGCGTGCTGGCGGCGGTGATGGTGGTGCGGCGGGTCGGCGAATACGCGCTGGTGCGGCCGGGGCGGGAAATGCTGTTCACCCGGGTCGACGCGCAGACCAAGTACAAGGCCAAGAACGTCATCGACACCGCGGTCTATCGCGGCGCCGATGCGCTGAGCGGCTGGGTCAAGGTCGGCATCGATGCCATCGGCGCCGGCGCCTGGCTGGTCGCGCTGGCCGGCGCCGCCGTCGCGCTGCTCTGGGCGCTGGTCGGCCGCTGGCTCGGCCGGCGGCACGAAGCATCAACCGCCACTCCGGAAGCAGCCTGGAAGCCGCATGAATAGGCGTTCTTCAGGCAGGCAACCCGGCAGGCCGCATGGTTGCTTGCCCGCCGGGCAGGGGTGCTCAAAAGGCGCGTGACTGCTGGACTGCCGGGCGCCGACTCGGCGGAAGCGGGCGGAGAGGAGAAAGGCAAGACGTGACCCCGTTATCCTGTCCCCGAGATCCTGTCAACCCGGAGATCCTCTCAACCCCGAGATCCTCTTGACCGCGGGTTCCCGCCACGCCACATCAGCGGGAGCGCGCTCGGGTCATGGCTCGCTTCCGGCAGTGCCCATGCAGTGAGCCTGCAACCATTTTTCGAGCACTTCGATCTTCTTGTTGTAGGCCTTGACTTCGTCCGCACTGCGGTTCTTCGGGAAACTCATGCGCGCTCTGTATTCCATCGAGTTGGGTCCGCCGGCATCATTGCAACTCTTCGCGTGCACCTCTTCGTGCTTTCGATCAGCCTCGTAGATGATTCTCGGAATCCCTTTCGCAACATAGGTTGCGTGGTCCCAATTCTCGACGATTCGGCATTTCATCGGGTCGGTATACATCGGCGCCACAAACGACGCCTGGCCCTTCCTTGGCGGGCCGAAAACGCTTTCTCCAACCAGATCGTTGTATTCGTCACCGTCCATGCCCTTTTCGTCGGCTTGCTTTATCAGTGCGGGGTCGGCGAATGCATTGCGCACGCGATACGTCTCCCGCAGCTCTCGTCTAACCGCATTGCAGTCGGCCAGCCGCGCGATGCGTCCCTGGCGCAGGTAGTCGGCGACGCCGCCTTGCCTCGTCATCTGGCACATGGTGCCGGCCGGATCGGCGTGATCGGCATGCCCGACCGGACCGGGGGTATTCCCCTTGAACCATTGTGGCGTGTCCGGATCGGCAGCGTCGTTGTTGCTGCCGAGCGGACCGCGCGTGGTCGCCGACGGTTTCCAGGGGTTGATGCCGGTTACGCCCGGCGGCGAAGAACCAGCCATCGAATCTCCTCGTTTCTCGGGGTCCGCCGCTCCGGCGCATCCAGACGGCCCCGCCTTGCGGTGCGAGCGACAGCCAAGGATAGGAGATCCGGCGCCGCTTCTGCAAGCGCCGGCAGAGGGGTCGCGTCGAATGGTTTGGCGAAACTTGGGGAAGGCAACGAGTGGGCGGCGGGCGAAGCGGCCGGCGTCGGCCTAGTTCGCAAGACGCGCGTCAGGCCATTGCGGAGGCGCCACGTTCGTGCTGCGACGCACGTTCTGCGCGCCTCCGCCCGACCGATTGAAACAAAGTGTGTATCGCTGTGCGGTCATCGAGCCGCAGTGGCAATGCAGAACGGTTGCGCCCGGTCGAGCGTCACCTGGCGATTGGCGCCGGCGCCCGGCCGGTAGCGCTGGCGGATGGCGCAGTGGCGTTCCTCCCCGCGCTGATCCTTCGCTGTCTCGGACGGCGGAACGACTCACCCGCCGCAGACGCTAGCCGGCCTGGAAGCCGCATGAACAGGCGCTCTTCAGGCAGGTCGCCCGGCAGGCCGCATGGCTGCTGGCCCTGCGGGCAGGCGTGCTTGCAAGGCGCGTGGCTGCTGGTTTGCCGGGCGCCGGCCGAGCGGGAGGCGAGCGGGAAAGGGAAAGGCAAGACGTGACCCCATTGATCATGACGTGACCCATGGTCTGTGCGACCCAATGGTCCGCGACGCCCCATTCTTCGAGTCTTCTCTCCGCATCCAGCTTTCAAGTCCGCTCCCTCACTTCGGAATCCGCGCGCCGGGGCCGATCGCCGGCGCAAGCGGTACTCGTTTACAATCCGCCGCACCGATTCCCAACCCGCAGAAAAAGGAGGGCACCATGCCAGGCTGGTACGAACTCACGTCCAACGACAAGGGGCAGTATTCGTTCGTTCTCAAGGCGGCGAACGGCGAGACCGTTCTGCGCAGCGAACAGTACGAAAGCAAGGCCTCGGCGGAAAACGGCATCGCCTCGGTGCAGAAGAACAGTCCGGCAGACGAACGGTACGACAGGAAGGTCGCCTCCGACGGCCGCTGCTACTTCAACCTCAAGGCCGGCAACCACCAGGTCATCGGCACCAGCCAGATGTACAAGACAGAAGACAGCCGGGACAATGGCATCGCGTCGGTCAAGACCAACGGCTCGACCACCACAGTCAAGACACCCGCCTGAGGCAGTATCGGGGGCGGCGCACTGCGGCGCTCCCACCGACGTACCGCGGGGTCACAGGGTCACGTCCCGCATTTCTTGCGCGGCAGGGAACGGGGGAGCGCCCCAATTGTCCTGCTACGGACGTCGGGCGTGCGGTGATCGCACTTGAACGATTGAATCCGAAAGCGCGGGCCATGCAGCCCGCGCTTTGGTTTTGGACCGCGCGGGATGGGCAAATCGATTCCGGCTGCCCCATCGCCACCCGCACGCCAGCCCATGAACCGCACCCGATCGTGCTCCCGAGCCGACCATCGCCGGCATCGCCATTGCATGCGGTGTTCCGGGAAGGCGGGCCGCAGAAGCCCAATCCACGCGGGTTCCAGCCATGCCCCCTCGGCGGGCAGCGTCGCGCAGGCTAAGGTTGGTGGCGAGCAGCGGGAGCGCCACTTCGAGGGCGCAGACCGGCTCGGGCCGTTTGGCGATCTGGTCGCGCGGATCGAGCATGGCGGGCGGATCGCATGACCGCCCTCCCGGCGGGCCGGCGCGCTTGCAAGGTAAATGGCTGCCGGATCGTCGTTTGGCAGTCCGGCAGCGTGAGCCGGCGAGGAAGGGAACGGCAAGACGTGACCCCATTGACCATCTTGACGCGTGATCTCGTGACCCCCACGATCATGCGCTTGAGAGATCGAGGTCATGCGAGAATTGCCGGCGAGATGCGTTTCGGCTGTGACATCGAATGATCGCCGCCGCCATGCGCCGACATGAACAACCCCGTTTCCGACATCTGCTCGCCATGACCAAACTCACTAGAACCATCTGGGACCGGCTCGAAACCGCAGACAACAAGTTGCGCTCGAATCCGAAGCAGGGTATCGAGTTCCTGCTGGCGCAGCGGCCGTTGCTGTCGCAGCAGACTATCGCGGCCGAGGGCCGAGACAGCCTTGCGATGTGGGCGCGGTACTATCAGAAGCTGTTCTGCTATTCGGAACATCTGCCCTCGCGCGAGGCCGCGCTCGAATTCGCGCGCGAGGCGCTGGAGCGGTTCCGCGTCGACAAGGCGACGCTATACGATCGCGACTTCGTGCCGGTACGATTCGCTCTGCGCATGGCGCACGCCATGCTGGCCGAGGATGCGCTCGACGCCGGCCGCGTCGCCGAGGCGAGTTTCCACATCGATGCCTGTTTCGAGGTGAAGTCGAGCAGCGGCGAGTACGAAGATCCCTTCGCGCCCTACGAAGTCCTGCGTGCCCGCATCCTGCTGGCGACCGGCACCGCGGGCGCCGCACGTACGAACTTCTTTGACGCATTGCTGCGCGTCGAAAACAAGGCGAAGCGGGAATACGTGGTACGCCAGATGCTGGATGCCGCGCCGGCCGAGTTTCGCACCTGGTTCGGACATCCCGACTATGCGGCATACAAGGCGGAACATTCGGTGGAAAAGCTGCGCCGCGGGTCAGCGGACGAAAAGTGGCCGGCAGCGGTGGCGCGCGTCGAACGCGCGATTGCGGTGCTATGGCCGGCGGATTCGGATGCGGACGTTTCGTGCCGCGAGACCGTGATCCGCTCCGCCCCGGAAACACCCGGGACGCTGGCGGCCTGCGAGGCGCGCATCGGCTGGGCAATTCCGGCGCCGTTGCGCACGCTTTACCTGGAACACGGCGCGTTCGCGCTGCGCGATCCCGATTACTGGCGATCGCTGCGGCTGCGCGATTCCGGCTCCAGCCTGCGCATGCTGGCCGGGTTGCAGGAAGCCATCGATGAACTGTGGGGCGGCCGCCCCGAATTCGCCGCGAGTTTCGACGCGGCACAGATCGAGCGCCTGAACCGCGAGTTCGTCGTCTTCGGCGATTTCTTCCACGATTCCAATGCTTACACCCATTTGTATTTCACGCGCGGCGGCGGTTTCGGCACGCTGTACTACGACCAGGACGACTGGGATTCCGCGCGCGAGTCGCTCGAACAAATGCTGGCCGACCCCGAGGCCGAAACCCGCACGCTCGATGCGCTGATCAGCGAATTTGCGAGCGACGTGATCGACGCCCTGATCGAGCAGCGGGACGAAGCCGACAGCCAGGCCTGACGGGTCGCATGGGCGCGCCGGGCGCCGCGCTGCCGGCGATCACCGCCGGGTTCGACACCCATCGGCCCTGGCTTTGCCCCGCGCGAATCCGCGCCGGCACGCAGAATGCGGCCACCGAGGCGCTGGCGCAGTTGATGTCACTCGGCAGAAAGAAGAAAGTGCCAGGCTCACCGCATGCGGTGTTGGCAACGAGTCACGCTGCCCCGTTCCGTCCTTCCGAAAACTGCTGCTGCGGTAGTGCGCTGGATCATGGCGGTGCGGAAATCAGGCTATGTCAGATAACTTGAGCCTGGCCCCTTTTCGTTCTTTTCGTTCTGTGACCGCGGCAACCTCTACTGCGCCGGCGGCTGTGCGCGGCTGCGCCGGCGCGAGTCACTGCGCCGTGCCGGCCGGCGCTACCAGTTGAGTTTCCGCGGGGCGTGCCATCACGCGGCACGCCAGCGCGCCTGGCGCGCCCGTCAGGACCCGTAGGGTGCAATGAGCGCAGCGCATTGCACCGAGCAACTTCATTCGGCGCAATATCGATTGCGCCCTACGCGGGCTGGGGGTGGGCAAACGCACGGCGATCTTGACGGGCATCAGCAGCAAGAGCTACTGGCACCTGTCGCGGTCGAAGGCGACGCAGGTGGGGATGACGAACGATTGGTTGAAGGCACAGGGCCTGGTGAGTATCCGTGATCTTTGGATGAAGTCCCACGGCTATGCATGAGGACTTCGTGTGTGCCCTGTTCATGAACCGCCCGGTGCGGACCCGCATGCCGGGTGGTGTGGGGAGGGCCGGTTAGAAGCCGGCCCTTACCCGATTAGCGCACTACAGCAACTTCTGCTGCTCTGGGCCACGTTCATGGTGGTGCACCTTTGCTATCGAGTATTCAGCGCTGAGCTTTCCATTTTCAAGCCACTGCGTAGTTCTTAGCGTTACGTTAAGCGTATCGCCCTTGCGAAAAGCTTCGGCGCCTTGTTGTACAGAACGCTCGAATGTTTCGTCTCGAATCGCTACATAGATCGTTCGAGCGCCATCTGAGACGCGCCATTTGTTACCTTGGTTGAACGATGGAGAAACGATGACGACACGCGTATCAACTTCGGAGATGGTTTCACCCTCGTGCTCGAATGGGGCTTTAAAGTAAGCCGCCTCAGCTTCCGTTACGGAAAGACTTTCTTTCCCTTTGTGCTTAATCTTGAAAAGGTCAAAGCCTCGCTCGGCGAGGGGGCTTAGTATTTTCTCGATTGCCTTTCGTGCACGGAAATTTTGAAACAATGCCCAGACGCGACTATCGACTGTAAATGGTTCATCGCCTTCAAACGTTACGGTAACGGTTTCTTTACGCTCAATGGTTACCTTTGTGGGTTTTCGCCCCTTCGACCGGAAGATAAGCTGAAAAACACCCGCAGCTCCCGCGAGACCAACAATCTGGAAGAAGGAACTCCACGCTTGGGCATCCGGCCCAGAGAAGAGGCTGACAAATTTGTCGTAGAGGTTTGCGATTTCAAGATATACCTCAAACGACCCCTCTTTGAAATCAGGCCGTACGCGAAGAGACAAGCGTGGAAGATTCGGATCGACCAACGGCGCCGCTTCGTCAACAAGGTCGGCGAATGCCAGAAGAGCAGGGGCAAGGTCCCGCGCGTCAATTGTGCCCTCAGCAACAGGTTGCCCATCGTAGAGAATACTGAACTCGGTATTTGTCATAGGGCGCTAACGTTCGAGTTAACCTGGAGACAACGGTATGACGCAAGGCCCGCGCTACAGATAATGCACGCCTGCACTGTAGCGCGGGCCTTGTGGCATGCCGTTGGCTCTCAGGTTGAACGACGGGTGTGCGCCCAGCATGGGCGCGGTGTAATGGGGTGAAAGTCCCCTGTGGGAGTACCGACATGGATTCATCATGAATCGATGATAACCACTAGCCGAAGGCAAGGGCAAGGCCGCGAGGACTTGTCTGGAGGAAGCCGGAGCGCAAACGTGCGAGGCGACGGACAGAAACTGCATAGAAGGCCTGGTCTGCGGGCGAGTTGGCACCTCATGACGAAGCCCATCGGATACGGCGGACAAGGTAAATGCAGCGCTTGTGCACGGAAACATCGCGTTCTTACCTGGGGAGATCTGTCTGGCGTAGCGATGTCGTGCTGAACCGTACTTCCAGAAAGGGCGCAACTGGATCATCAAGGCCCAGGCGTTGCGGCGAGTCGCCAGCCGCAAGAAACGAAAAAGGGGCCAGGCTCAAATTTCAAGTGGCAACCGATCCTGTGGCCCTGGATCTCCCGGCACCGCCTTTCGTGGCCGGCCACGCGGGCAGATCTCGCGCCGCTGACCGGCGGCACGCTCGATGGAAGACAAAGTTCCCAGCGTCGAGTTGTTTTGCAAAGCCCGCGGCTGTGAGCCGGGGACGCAACGCATTTATCGCTTTGCGCAAGTTCAGCATGCGTTGTTCGGACTGAACCAGATAGCACGACAGCCGCGTGAGGTTCGTGCGCCGCAGTTGCGAGCCTGGTCGCGCGGGATAGGCGAAGCGGTTCGTGCAGTCCCGACCCGACCCGCACGCTGCCTCAAGACCCGCATGGAATGGCGCTCCCGGGCAGGCCATCGCCAGCAGCGCCATTACATGCGGCTTGCCGGGCAGGGTGGCCGCAGAGGTCCAATCCATGCGGCTTCCAGCCATGCCGTTAGCGGGCAATGTCGTGCAGGCTGCGGCTGGCGGTGAGCAGCGCAGGCGGCGCTTCGAGGGCGTAGATCGGTTTGGGCAGTTTGGCGATCTGGTCGCGCGGCATGATGAGTTCGACCTCGACCCGGCGGTTCAGCCGGCGGCCGGCTTCGGTGTCGTTGGCGGCGACGAAGCAGGTCGTGCAGTAGGTCAGGCGCAGCTTCTGTTTGTGCACGCCTTCCTGCACGAAGGCGTTGTACACGGTGCGCGCGCGGTCGAGCGCCACTTTGCGATTTGAGCCGGCGTTGCCGAGCCCGTCGGTGCGGCCGCGCACGTTGACCTTGTCGGCGCGCCTGGCCAGCGGCGCGAGTTCTTTCACCGCTTTCGCGCCGAGCGGGCCGACGCCGGCCTTGTTGAAGGCGAATGGCACGATGCGCTTGGCCGAGGCGAACTCGGTGTCGAGTTTGAGGCGGGGCGCTGCCGCCTGCGCCGTCGTGCCGGCTGCCGGCCGCTGCGGCGCTGCAACCGGCGGCGTCGGGGCCGGGGCGGGCGCTGTTGCGTCGATCCGGGACGGCGCAGGGGCGGGTGTTGTTGCGGAGACGGCAATCGGCGCCGGGGCGGGTGTCGGGGCTGTCGCGGGGGGTGCGACCGGGGTTGTCATCGGAAGCGTCGCGGGGTTTGCCGCCTTGGCGAGCGATGCTGGCGGAGCGCCGGCCGGATCGGGCGGTGGCTCGGCCAGACGGATGGCCGGCAAGGGTTTTGCGGCGTCGGCGGCGATCGTTCCGGCCGACTGACGCGCGCCGTCGGTGTTGGCGGCGGGCTGTCCGACGGGCGCGGCGCGGGCCGCGGCCGGGGCCTTGTCCGCCGGGCGGTCGAAGGCGAACCAGCCTGTCACGCCGATCGCCGCTGCAGCCAGCGTGGCGAGGATGATCCGGCGGTTGCGCGCCGTCGTGGGGTCGATGATCGTGACGCCTTCGAGGTTCTGAACTTCGCGAAGATCCATGATGTTCGAATCGGTCCGGTGATTGGGCGGGGGGCGCCTTCCCGGCCTGCCCGCAGGCGGTCGGGCCACGGCGACAGTATCCGACAACAGGCGGAATATCGCAAATGGGTGAGATGCAGGCGGGGGTGGCACGGCCCCCCGCGGCGGGTCGGTGCGATGCTGGCGGAATCGCCTGCCGGCGCCGGGCGGAAGGCCGCGCCGCGCCCGCGTGCGGTCGCCGGTCGGCGCCGGCTGCGGGGGTGCCGTCTGCTAGAATTCGCCGCCATGAGCTACCAGGTTCTCGCCCGCAAGTGGCGTCCGCGCAGCTTCGACACGCTGGTCGGGCAGGAGCACGTCGTGCGGGCGCTCACCCATGCGCTGGAGCAGGGCCGCCTGCATCATGCCTACCTGTTCACCGGCACGCGCGGCGTGGGCAAGACCACCATCGCGCGCATTCTTGCCAAGGCGCTCAACTGCGAAACCGGCATCACCGCGACACCGTGCGGCGAGTGCGGTTCGTGCAGGGAAATCGATGCCGGGCGCTTCGTCGATCTGATCGAGGTCGACGCGGCGACCAACACCAAGGTCGACCAGATGCGCGAGCTGCTCGACAACGCCGTCTACTCGCCGACCCGCGGGCGCTTCAAGGTGTTCGTGATCGACGAAGTGCACATGCTGTCGAACAACGCCTTCAACGCCATGCTCAAGACGCTCGAAGAGCCGCCCGAGCACATCAAGTTCATCCTCGCCACCACCGATCCGCAGAAGATTCCGGTGACCGTGCTGTCGCGCTGCCTGCAATTCAACCTCAAGCAGATGCCGCTGCCGCACATCGTCGGCCATCTCGAAAGCATACTCGGCAAGGAAGGCGTGCCGTTCGAGGCGCCGGCGCTGCGCTACCTGGCCAAGGCGGCGGCCGGTTCGATGCGCGATGCGCTGTCGCTGCTCGACCAGGCGATCGCCCACGGCGCCGGCAAGATCGAGGAAGAGGCGGTGCGTGAGATGCTCGGCACCGTCGGCGACGACCATCTGTTCGCGCTGCTCGATGCGCTGGCCGCGCAGGATGTCGGCGCCATGCTGGCGCTGGCCGACGCGATGGAAGCGCGCAGCCTGTCGTTCGAGGCCGCGCTCCAGGAACTGGCGGTGCTGCTGCACCGGATCGCGCTGGTGCAGATGGCGCCGGCGGCGATTGCCGACGACATCGAGCGGGCGCGCTTGGCGCCCTATGCCGATGCGTTCGACGCGGAGTTTCTGCAGCTTGCCTACCAGATCGCGATTCACGGGCGCGAGGATCTGCCGCTCGCGCCGGATGAATACACCGGCTTTTCGATGGCGCTGATGCGCCTGCACGCCTTCCGCCCCGAGCAGCCCGGCGCCGGGGGCGCGCGGCAGGGTGAGGGCGGGCAGCGCGCACCTGCTGCGGCACCGGCACCGGTCGCCACCCCGGCAGCCCGACCGGTGCCGCCGCGCCCGGCGCCGCGGGTCGTGTCCGCGCCGCCCGAGGCGGGCGCGGGCAAGGCCGCCGCAGCGAAGCCTGCGGACGAGCCGGCGGCAACCGACGCCGCACCGCGCGTCGCACCGACCGGCGCACCGACGCTGGTGCCGGGACTCGACTGGCGGCGCCTGATCGACGACATGCGCCTGAACGGCATGGTGCGCGAGCTGGCGCAGCACTGCGAGTTGTTGCGGGTGGATGAGGGCGCGCTGCAATTGCGGCCAACATCGACGCACCGGCACTTGTTCAACCCCGCGCTCAGGGACAAGTTGCAGGGCGAACTGCAGGGTCATTTCGGCCGGCCGGTGAGGGTGAATGTCGAAATCGGCGATGTCGCCGGCGCCACGCCGGCGCAGGCGCACCGTGCCGAGCAGGCGGTGCGCCACGAACAGGCGGTGGCCGCGCTGGAACAGGACGGATTCGTGCAGAACGTGATCGACATGTTCGATGCCACGCTCAACGAATCCTCGGTCAAACCCTTGTGATGCGGGAGAACGCAAGATGATGAAAGGCGGAATCGCCGGCCTGATGAAGCAGGCGCAGCAGATGCAGGCGAACATGGAAAAGGCGCAGGCCGAACTGGCCAACATCGAAGTCGAAGGCCAGTCCGGCGCCGGCATGGTCAAGGTCGCCATGACCTGCAAGCACGACCTGCGGCGCGTCTCGATCGACCCCTCGGTGATGGATGACAAGGAAATGCTCGAGGATCTGATCGCCGCCGCGGTCAATGACGCCGTGCGCCGCGTCGAGGCCACCACCCAGGAAAAGATGGCCGGCTTCACCGCCGGCATGCAGTTGCCGCCCGGCTTCAAGATGCCGTTCTGATGATGGCTCGCTCCGGCGCATCGGCCTGCGGGCCGCATGCAATGGCGTTCCTGCGGCCGGCACGCTGGAGAACCGCATGAACAGGGCGTCTGCGGCGTGCGTGCCTGTAGACCGCCATTCCATGCGGCTTCCTGGCCAGGTGCTCGCGGGTTGCCGGGCATGAGCCCGTCCAGCCTCGACGAGCTGATCGACGCACTGCGCTGCCTGCCGGGGGTGGGGCCGAAGTCGGCGCAGCGCATGGCCTACCACCTGCTGCAGCGCGACCAGCGCGGGGCGCAGCGCCTGGCGCTGGCGCTCGATCATGCGCTGAAGGTGATCCGCCATTGCGCGCGCTGCAACAACTTCACCGAGGATGAAGTCTGCGAGCGCTGTCTGAGCGCCAAGCGCGATGCGGCGCTGCTGTGCGTGGTGGAAATGCCGGCCGATCTCAACATGCTCGAACAGACCCACGCCTACCGCGGCATGTACTACGTGCTGATGGGGCGGATTTCGCCGCTCGACGGCATCGGGCCGAAGGAACTGCGGCTCGACAAGCTGCTCGCGCGCGCCGCCGACGGCATGGTGCAGGAAGTGATCCTCGCCACCAACTTCACCAACGAAGGCGAGGCCACAGCGCACTATCTCGGCGAGATGCTGCGTGCGCGCGGGCTGGCGGTCAGCCGCATCGCCCGCGGCCTGCCGGTCGGCGGCGAGATCGAACACACCGATGCCGGCACCATCGCCCAGGCGCTGGTCGAGCGGCGCCCGCTGTGAGATGATTACGTCATGAACGATCCGTTGCGCATCGACCATGTCGCGCCCGATACCCAGATCGAGCCGCAGCCGGAGGCCGCCGCCCAGCCGGCGCCGCTGTTCGACAAGCCGCTGCGCGGGGTGAGCGTGGTGGAACTGGGCACGCTGATCGCCGGCCCGTTCGCCTCGCGCATCATGGCCGAGTTCGGCGCCGAGGTGATCAAGATCGAATCGCCCGATGGCGGCGATCCGCTGCGCCAGTGGCGCAAGCGCTATCCGGACGACCTGACCGGCACTTCGCTCTGGTGGTACGTGCAGTCACGCAACAAGAAGTCGGTCACCGCCAATCTCAAGCATCCCGAGGGCGCGGATATCGTGCGTCGCCTGTGCGCCGAGGCGGACGTGGTGATCGAGAATTTCCGCCCCGGCGTGCTGGAGAAGTTCGGCCTTGGCTGGGAGGAACTTTCGGCGCTCAACCCGTCGCTGGTGATGCTGCGGCTGTCCGGTTTCGGGCAGAGCGGGCCGATGGCCGCGATGCCGGGCTTCGGCGCGATCGGCGAGTCGATGGGCGGGCTGCGCTTCATCACCGGCCACGCCGACCGCCCGCCGGTCAAGACCGGCGTGTCGATCGGCGATTCGATCGCCTCGCTGTGGGGCGTCTGCGGCGTGATGATGGCCCTGCGCCATCGCGATGCCACCGGCGGGCGGGTCGCCGGCAAAGGCCAGATGGTGGACGTGGCGCTCTACGAAGCGGTGTTCGCGATGATGGAGAGCATGGTGCCCGAGTTCGATGTCGCGGGGTTCGTGCGCGAGCGGGCCGGCAACATCATGCCCGGCGTCACGCCGTCGAACACCCACGCCACGCGCGACGGCCGGTATGTGATCATCGGCGGCAACGGCGACGCGATCTTCAAGCGCCTGATGAGGGCGATCGGGCGCGGCGATCTGGCCGACGCGCCCGACCTGGCCAGCAACGCCGGGCGCGATGCCCGCCGCGACGAACTCTACGGCCTGCTCGACGCGTGGGCGGCGCAGCACGACGAGGCCGAGGTGGTGCGCATCCTGAGCGCAGCCGAGGTGCCGGTCAGCCGCATCTACTCGGTGGCCGACATGTTCGCCGATCCGCAGTTCGCGGCGCGGCAGATGATCGAAACCGCAGAACTGCCTGACGGCAAGCCGTTCCGCCTGCCGGGCATCGTGCCCAAGCTGTCAGCCACGCCGGGCTCCACCGAATGGATCGGTCCGGCCCTCGGCCAGCACACCGACGAGGTCCTGCAGCGGCTTGGCTACCCGCCGCAAAAAATTGCCGAGTTGCGCGCTTTCGGCGCAATTTAATCGCTAGAAATCATTGGGTTGGAAGTCTTGTGCGGTGCAAGGACTTTAACCTTGCGGCGGAATTCGTTATACTCTGCCGGATTGGCTCGGGCGAGGCCTGCGCCGCTGCGGATTTCCTGTCTTTCCAGGTGTGAAGGGATCGAAACCTCATGAGTGCGGATGAAAAAATGGATTGCGGCCGGCGGCGCCTGCTGCTGTGGACCGCAGGTGCCGGGGGCGCGGCGACTGTCGCGGCGGCGGTTCCGTTCGCGGTGAGTTTCACGCCGTCCGAGCGGGCCAAGGCGGCCGGCGCGCCGGTGGAAGCCGATATCAGCAAGCTCGGCCCGGGCCAGATGATGACCGTCGAGTGGCGCGGCAAACCGGTCTGGATCATCAACCGCACCAAGGAAATGCTCGACTCGCTGCGCAAGACCGACGGCGAGGTCAGCGACCCGAAGTCCGACAAGCCGATGCAGCCCGATTACGCGAAGAACGAAACCCGTTCGATCAAGCCGGAAATCATGGTCGCGGTCGGCATCTGCACCCACCTGGGCTGCTCGCCGACCGAAAAGTTCAAGACCGGCGCCGAATCGGGCATTTCGCCGGACTGGCCGGGCGGCTTCTTCTGTCCGTGCCACGGCTCGACCTTCGATCTGGCGGGGCGCGTTTACAAGAGCAAGCCCGCGCCGGACAACCTCGAGGTGCCGCCGCACAAGTACCTCGCGGACACCCGGATACTGATCGGCGACGACGGAAAGGCATAAGGCGATGGCCAGTTCGAACGCAGAAAAATTCAAGTCAGACGGTACGATGGTCGGCGGTTTCATGGAGTGGATCGATGCGCGCTTCCCGCTGACCACCCTGTGGAAGGAACACCTTTCCGAGTACTACGCGCCGAAGAACTTCAACTTCTGGTATTTCTTCGGCTCGCTGGCGCTGCTGGTGCTGGTGATCCAGATCGTCACCGGCATCTTCCTGGTCATGCACTTCAAGCCGGACGCCTCGCTCAACAGCGCCGGCGTGCCGGTGGCTTTTGCCAGCGTCGAATACATCATGCGTGACGTGCCGTGGGGCTGGCTGATCCGCTACATGCATTCGACCGGTGCCTCGGCGTTCTTCATCGTCGTCTACCTCCACATGTTCCGCGGCATGCTCTACGGCTCATACCGCAAGCCGCGCGAACTGATCTGGGTTTTCGGCGTGGCGATCTTCCTCTGCCTGATGGCCGAGGGATTCTTCGGCTACCTGCTGCCGTGGGGCCAGATGTCCTACTGGGGCGCGCAGGTGATCGTGAACCTGTTCGGCGCGATCCCGTTCATCGGCCCCGATCTGTCGGTGTGGATTCGCGGCGACTACGTGGTCGGCGACGCGACGCTCAACCGCTTCTTCTCGTTCCATGTGATCGCGGTTCCGCTGGTGCTGATCGGGCTGGTGGCGGCGCACATCATCGCGCTGCACGAGGTCGGCTCGAACAACCCCGACGGCATCGAGATCAAGAAGAAGAAGGATCCGGCGACCGGCATCCCGCTCGACGGCATCCCGTTCCACCCGTACTACACGGTGAAGGATATCGTCGGCGTCGTGGTGTTCCTGATCGTGTTCTCGTGGATCGTGTTCTTCGGCCCGGAGTTCGGCGGCTACTTCCTCGAGTACAACAATTTCATCCCGGCCGATCCGCTCAAGACGCCGCCGCACATCGCGCCGGTCTGGTACTTCACGCCGTATTACTCGCTGTTGCGTGCCGTGACCTATCCGCTGTTCGGCATCGACGCCAAGTTCTGGGGCGTGGTGGCGATGGGCGCCGGCGTGCTGATCTTCTTCTTCCTGCCCTGGCTCGACCGCAGTCCGGCCAAATCGATCCGCTATCGCGGCCCGATCTTCAAGGCCGCGCTGACAATCTTCGTCATCTGCTTCTTCATACTCGGGTACCTCGGCGTCTTGCCGCCGACCCCGGTACGTACCGCGGTGGCGCAGGTGTGTTCGGTTCTCTACTTCGCGTTTTTCCTGCTGATGCCGATCTACAGCAAGCTCGACAAGTGCAAGCCCGAACCCGATCGCGTGACAGGATGAAGATGATCATGAAGCGTTTCGCAAAGATACTGGCGGTCGCCGCGCTCGTCGTGCCGATGACCGCCTTCGCCTCCGGACCCGAACTGCATCTCGATCCGGCGCCCGACAAGACGCGCGACCAGGCCGCGCTGCAGCATGGCGCCAAGCTGTTCGTCAACTACTGCCTGAACTGCCATTCGGCCTCGTACATGCGCTACAACCGGCTGCGCGACATCGGGCTGTCCGAGCAGCAGATCAGGGACAACCTGCTGTTTACCGCCGACAAGGTCGGCGAGCCGATGCGGGTGGCAATGCGCAGCGACGAATCCAAACTGTGGTTCGGTGCCGCGCCGCCGGATCTGACAGTGATCGCGCGTTCGCGTGCCTCGGAATTCGGCAGCGGCGCAGACTGGCTGTATACCTACTTGCGCACTTTCTACCGCGATCCAGGCCGGCCCACCGGGTGGAACAACGTGGTGTTCGAGAACGTCGGCATGCCGCACGCGCTGTGGAATCTGCAGGGCGAGCAGATCGCGCACGTCGAGGAGAAGGACGACGGCCACGGCGGCAAGCACAAGGAAATCAAGCTCGAACTCGCCAAGCCCGGCTCTATGGGCAAGGAAGAGTACGACAACGCGGTCGCCGATCTGGTCTCGTTCCTGGTCTATATGGGTGAGCCGGCGGCCGAAACGCGCAAGCAGATCGGCATCGGCGTGCTGCTGGCACTGTCGGTGCTGTTCGTGCTGTCGTATGCGCTCAAGAAAAACTACTGGAAAGACGTCCACTAATTGCGGCCATGGGCGCTGTACAGTTCCTCGGCAAGTCGGATCTCCTCGCACCGCGCGTTCGGCGTGTGGTGCGCGACGCCGAGTACTCCTGGAGTGCCAACACAATGATGAACCTCTATTCCGGAACAACCGATCCGTTCAGTCACCGCTGTCGCATCGTCCTCTACGAGAAGGGCATGGACTTCCAGGTGATCGACGTCGATCTCTTCAACAAGCCTGAAGACATCGCGGTGATCAACCCGTACAACCGGGTGCCGGTGCTGGTGGATCGCGACCTCGTTCTGTATGAGGCCAACATCATCAATGAATACATCGACGAACGCTTCCCGCATCCGCAGTTGATGCCGCCCGATCCGATCATGCGGGCACGCGCGCGGCAGTTGCTGTTTACCTTCGAGCAGGAGCTGTTCTCGCATATCGAGGCGCTCGAGAAGAACCTCAAGTCGGCCGAGAAGGCGCGCGGCCATGTGCGCGACCGGCTGACCGAACTCGCGCCGATCTTTCTCAAGCAGAAGTTCATGCTCGGCGACGAGTTCTCGATGCTCGACGTCGCGATCGCGCCGCTGCTGTGGCGCCTCGAACACTACGGCATCGAGTTGCCCAAGCAGGCGGCGCCGTTGATGAAGTACGCCGAGCGGATTTTTTCCCGGCAGGGCTTCATCGATGCGCTGACGCCATCGGAAAAGGTCATGCGCCGCTGATCGGGCGCCGTTTCGACACAAAGCATGTCGTCGCCGACTTCCTCATCGACCAAGCCGTACCTGATCCGCGCCATTTTCGAATGGTGCGTGGACCAGGGTTTCACGCCTTATGTCGCCGTGGCAGTGGATAACCGTACCGAAGTCCCGCGCAACTTCGTCCGGGACAAGCAGATCGTGCTCAACCTGAGCCCGGACGCCGTGCATCAACTGGTGCTGGGCAACGAGTTCCTCACCTGTTCGGCGCGCTTCGGCGGCGTGGCGCAGAGCATCTCGGTGCCGGTGGAAAATGTTTCAGCGGTGTATGCGCGGGAAAACGGGCAGGGCATGGCATTCGAGGTCGGCGCTGCGGCAAGTACTTCGGCCAATGCCGATGACGTACACCAGACCGCGGACAGCCCGGCGGAGCCGGTCAGGGACGAACCGCCAAAGCCCGGTCCGGGCCGGCCGCACCTCACCCGGATCAAGTAGCCGGCGCGAGTGCTGCGGCGTGAAACGCCCGGGTTTCGCGGTTTGGGGCGGATACGACATCCGCACTGCCGAGGCATCCACACCGTCTTGCGGACCGCTTGCCCGGCGCCTCGCTCGCAAGTGCGGCTCGCGCCGTCTCTCCGATGAGTGAAACGCCGCCGCCGGGAATCGACTCGTTCCCGCGAGCCGCCGAAACGGTGGCAAAGGCCGACGGCCTGCTGATCGCCGCCGGTGCCGGCATGGGCGTCGATTCGGGCCTGCCGGACTTTCGCGGTACCACCGGTTTCTGGCGCGCCTACCCGGCGCTCGGGCGGGCGGCGATCCGCTTTGAGCAGATCGCCAGTCCGGCGGCATTCCGATCCGACCCGCGGCTTGCCTGGGGTTTCTACGGCCATCGCCTGCAAATGTATCGGCGCACGCGGCCGCATGCCGGCTTTGCCATCCTCCAGTCGATCGCCCGGCAACTGCCGCACGGCGCTGCGGTCTTCACCAGCAACGTCGACGGGCAATTCCAGCGCGCCGGCTTCGCCGACGAGTGCATCGCCGAGTGCCACGGTTCGATCCACTGGCTGCAGTGCGGCGTTCCCTGTTCGTCGCACATCTGGCCGGCGGACGAATTCGATCCGGTGGTTGACGAGGCGGCCTGCAGGCTGCAATCCGCGCTGCCGTACTGCCCGCGTTGCGGTGAACTGGCGCGCCCCAACATCCTGATGTTCGGCGACGGCCAGTGGCTGGCCCGGCGCAGCGACCAGCAGGAGCGGCGGCTGGACAACTGGATGTCGCAGGCGTCGCGGCTGGTGACCATCGAACTGGGCGCCGGCAGCGCCATTCCCACCGTGCGTTACTTTGCCGAACAGGCCGGCGCACCCTTGCTTCGCTTCAATCCGACCGAATCGCGTGTCGGCAGCGGGCGTGGCGAAGGCTTCCCAGTCGGCGCGCTAGACGGGCTGCGGGCGCTTGCCGCCGCACTGGAGGAAGCGGGATTTCTGCCCGGCCGGAGCGCGCCTGCCGACCGGCCCGAACAATGAGCGGCAAGTTGCGGCGCGCAGCGCATTTCGACCTTCGCGGCGCCGCCGGTTCGGGTGCAAACTGGTCCCGGGCGCGCTAGAGTGCCGAATCGAGGCATGCGGGCGCAAGCAATTCATGCTATGCAAGTCGAAAGCGAGGCACCAATGCAATTGTTCGATCTGTTTCGAGACGATCGCGATCTGGTCGAGATCAAGGCCGGCAAGGAGTTGATGCGCGAGGGCGATCCCGGCGACGTGATGTATGTGCTGATGGCCGGTGAGGCGGAAATCACCGCAGGCGGCCTGTCGGTCGAAGTGGCCAAGGCCGGCGACATTCTGGGCGAAGTGGCCCTGATCGACGATACAAGACGCTCGGCGACCGTTACCGCCCGCACCGATTGCAAACTCGCCGTCATCGACAGGCAGCGCTTCCATCGGCTGGTGGACGAGAATCCCGACTTCGCGCTCGCCGTCATGCGCTCGATGGCCCGCCGGCTCAAACAGGCCGACCAGCGCATGGGCGGATAGCCGCCCGGCGGCCGATTCGCGGGCGAAGCGCAGATTCTGTCGGTGGTCCCCTCGACAGGAATCGAACTTGTATCTCACGCTTAGGAAACGCGTGCACTATCCATTGTGCTACGAGGAGAGCGGGGAGCGCGCATTGTACACTGGCCGCGAGGCGCCGATCCGGCCGCGCGTGCGACAATCCGGCCTCGCAATCTTGCGCTTCATGTTCCATGCCTCTGCTCAAACTCGAAGGCGCGTGCCTCGCGTTCGGCCATGTCGCCTTGCTCGACCATGCCGACCTGCAACTCGATGCCGGTGAGCGCGTCGCGCTGATCGGACGCAACGGCAGCGGCAAATCCAGCCTGCTGCGCCTGCTGGCCGGGACCGCTGCGCCCGATGACGGCGGGGTATGGCGCGAGCCCGGGCTCAAGCTCGCCCTGGTGCCGCAGGAGCCGCAGTTCGAAGCTGGCGGGGACTGCTTCGCCGCGGTCGCTGGCGGTCTCGGCGAGGCCAGCCGCCTGCTCAACGACTATCACCTGCTGCTGCACGAGGTCGCCGGTGCCGGCGGCGATGCCTCGCTCGGCCGGCTGCAGGAGCTGCAGCATGCGCTCGAACAGGCCGACGCCTGGCGGCTCAACACGCGCGTCGAACAGACGCTGTCGCGCATCGGCATCGACGGCGCGGCGCGGGTCGATACCCTTTCCGGCGGGCAGTTGAAGCGCCTGGCCCTGGCGCGCGCGCTGGTTTCGTCGCCCGATGCGCTGCTGCTCGACGAGCCGACCAACCACCTCGATCTGGACGGCATCGCCTGGCTCGAAGAACTGGTGAGCGGATTCGCCGGGGCGGTGGTGGTGGTCACCCATGACAGGCGCTTCCTCGACGCCGTGGCAACCCGCATTGTCGAACTCGATCGCGGCCGGCTGGCGAGCTACCCCGGCAGCTACGGCGCGTACCAGACGCGCAAGCGCGAACAGCTCGATGCCGAGGCGGCGCAGGCCGCCAAATTCGACAAGCTGCTGGCGCAGGAAGAAGTGTGGATACGCAAGGGTATCGAAGCACGGCGCACCCGCAACGAGGGCCGCGTGCGGCGGCTCGAACAGTTGCGGCGCGTCCGCGGCGATCGGCGCGAACGGCTCGGCCAGGTCAGTTTGCAGCTCGAACGCGGCGACAGCTCCGGCAAGCTGGTGGCCGAACTCGAGGGCGCCGGCAAGCGCTACGGCGAGCGCTGGATCGTGCGCAACTTTTCCACCCGCATCCAGCGCGGCGATCGCATCGGCATCATCGGGCCGAACGGCGCCGGCAAGACCACGCTGCTCAGGCTGATCCTCGGCCAATTGCAGCCGGACGAAGGCAAGCTGCGCCTCGGCAGCCGGCTGGCGGTGGCGTACTTCGACCAGTTCCGCACCCAGCTCGATCCCGAGGCGACGCTTTCCGATGTCATCAGTCCGGGTTCCGACTGGGTGGAAGTGGGTGGGGCGCGCAAGCACGTCATCGGCTACCTCGAGGATTTCCTGTTCGCGCCGGAGCGCGCCCGTTCGCCGGTCAAGTCGCTGTCGGGCGGCGAGCGCAACCGGCTGCTGCTGGCGCGGCTGTTCAGCCAGCCGGCCAACCTGCTGGTGCTCGATGAGCCGACCAACGATCTGGACATCGAGACGCTCGAACTGCTCGAAGCGCTGCTGCAGGATTATGACGGCACGGTGATGCTGGTGAGCCACGATCGCGCCTTTCTCGACAACGTGGTGACGCAGGTATTCGCGGTCGAGCCGCCGCCGGCCGCACCCGGCACCTGGAAGGAATACGCCGGCGGCTATGACGACTGGCTGCGCCAGCGCACGCCGCCGGCAGCGCCGCCGCCCAAGCCGGCGCCGGCCACGGTGCGGCCGGCAGCCGAAGCGCCACGGCGCGCCAGCGCGCGGTCGGGCAAACTCGGTTTCAACGAGAAGCGCGAACTGGCCGGATTGCCCGATCGCATCGCGCAGCTCGAGGCGGAACTGGCCGCGCTGCAGGCGCGGCTGGCCGATCCGGCGACCTACCGCGAACCGGCCGAGGCGCTCGCCCGGCTCAACGCGCGGCTGGCCGAACTGGACGGCCTGCTGGCGCAGGCGATGGCGCGCTGGGAAGCGCTGGAGAGCCGGGCCGGCGGGTGAAGCCATCGGGCGGCATGGCTGGAGGCCGCATGGATAGGCGTTCTTCAGGCAGGCACGCCGGAGAGCGCCATCTGGCGCGGCTCCTGGGCAGGCTGCTTCTGGAGGGCTCGTCCGTTCTGGCTCGCAGCCAGGGTGATGAATGGGCGTGAGGGCCTGCGCCGGTCGATGGTGTGGCTATAATCGAACAACCGGATCAACGAGGCAATCGGCATGGATGACGCACCGCCGGATCAGAGGCCGGGCAGAGCGGGGCAGTGGCGGCGCTCGCCATTGGGTCGCGTTGCGCTGGCGGTTGTGGGTGGCGGGTTGCTCTGGCTCGCCTGGGTCGGCTACGCCCAGCCGGGGCTGCTGCTGCAACTGGCCAACTTGCGCTACTGCGGCTGAGGCACTGCGACCGACGCGGCGGCGTAGCGAGAACGCCGCCTCCGGCCGAAGATCGCGTCACGAACCCTGAGCGGAAGGCTCCGGCAACTCGGTCGGCACGTCGGGCGCCGGCACGCCGATGCGTTCTTTGACCGCATCGACGCTCAGGTGTAGCAGGTCGGCGATCTCGGCGAAATCATCGGGCAGCGCCGGATCGTTCCAGCCGTTTGCGCTGTGGCGAGCGAGATTGGTGGCGCACAGAACATTCCTGACGCGCGGATTGGTGCGCTCCTTGCCGTCGATCAACTGGGTCAGCAACTGGGGCAGGCGCCAGGCGCGCGCCAGCCCGTTCTGCAGGTCGTGCGCGGTGACGCCGAACACGGCGCCCTGCGCCACCGCCGAACGCAGGCCGGGTTGAGAGCGCAGCAGGTCGCGCAGCGCCAGCGACAGCGTTGGGGCGAACACCCAGCAGAGGATTTCGGCGCAGTCGTGCAGCAGCGCGGCGACGGTGACTTCATCGACATCAATGTCGTGGCGCAGCAGCGCCCATTCGCGCGCCCATTTTGAAGAACGTCGCGCCCGCACGATCACCTTCATCACGCCGAGCAGCGCCTGCGGATGGCGTGCCAGGTGATCCTCGATGGTCGGCAGGGTCTCGAAATGGGCGAAGAACGGCGTCACGCCGATCATCATGATCGCCCGTTCGATGGTCGTGATGTCGTGGTTCTGGCTGGCGCGGCGCTGCTTTCGATCAGGGCCAACACCTTGAGCGTGAGCAGCGGGTCCTGCAGCACGGTCTGCGCGATCTGGCGCCCGCCCACGGTGTCTTCCTTGTCGCGCAGGGCGGCCAGGTCGCGCGCCGTCCGCCGCAGCACCGGCACGTCGACCCGGGTGAAGTAATCCACCCAGGTGGCGAGGTTGGCGAGCGGCTTTTCGATCATTGCGCAGAACCGGCTGGGGAAGTCGTTGTCCGGATTAACGTCGCCGTCCGGCCGGACTTGAGCGCATGCCGGGCTCGCCCCGTGACGCGGGCGGCATGAACGCGGGGCAGGGTATAGTTCACGGCGTGGCCGCCATGACCGCGACCCGCGCGATCCCGCTTACATTACAAGAACCCATGAACCGCAAACGCATCGCCCTGTTCCTGCTGGCAATCGCCGTCCTCGGCGGTCTGGGTTTCGGCTACTGGTATTTGCGCAATGGCGACAAGTCGGATGGTTTCCAGACGGCGGCGGTCGAGCGCGGCAGCATCGAAGACACGGTCTCCGCCATCGGCGCCCTGCAGCCGCTGCAATATGTCGATGTCGGCACCCAGGTCACCGGCCAATTGAAGACGCTGCACGTCGAGATCGGCGACACCGTCAAGAAAGGCCAACTGGTGGCCGAGATCGACCCGACGCTGCTGCAGGCGAAAGTCGATTCCACCAAGGCCACGCTGGAGAATCTGCGCGCGCAACTGATTGACCGCCAGGCGCAGGCCCGGCTGGCGCAGCAGCAGGTGCAGCGCAACCGCGAACTGATGAAGTCCGATGCGGTGGCGCAGGAAGTGCTGCAGCAAACCGAGGCGGCCGCGGTGCAGGCCGCGGCGCAGGTGACGTCGCTGCGCGCCCAGATCAAGCAGAATGAATCGTCGCTGACCGCGGACGAGGCCAACCTGCGCTACACGAAGATCTTCGCGCCAATGGCCGGGACGGTGGTCTCGCTGACCGCGCGGCAGGGGCAGACGCTGGTCTCCAGCCAGCAGGCGCCGGTGATCCTGCGGATTGCCGATCTGTCGACCATGACCGTGTGGGCGCAGGCTTCGGAAGCGGATGTGCCGAAGATCCAGGTCGGCATGCCGGTGTATTTCAACACCCTGGGCCTGCCGGAGCGGCGGTGGACGGGAAAGGTGCGGCAAATCCTGCCGACGCCCGAAACTGTCAACAACGTGATTCTCTATAACGTGCTGTTCGACGCCGCCAACCCGGACGGCGTGCTCAAGCCGCAAATGAGCGCGCAGGTCTACTTCCTGCTCGCCCGCGCCGACAACGCGTTGCTGATCCCGGCCAACGCCTTGCAGGGTTCGGCGCGCGGCAAGAAGCCGGCGCCCGGCGGCGATGCCGCGGGCGCGGAAAAAAAGCCGAGGGACGAGGCGGCCGGAGCGAAAAGCCCGCCCGCAGCCAATGACGGTGGCGAGCCGCCGGCGCCGAAGAAGCGTCGCTTCATTGTGCGCGTGCTCAAGGACGGCCAGCCGGAGGAGCGCGAAATCACCGTCGGCGTGATGACCCGCCTCAAGGCCCAGGTGCTGAGCGGGCTCGAAGAGGGTGAGATGGTGATCACAGGCAGCGCCGCCAGGGATGACAAGGCCAAGGGCGGTCCGCCGCGCGGCCTGCCGACGCCGGGCCGCCCGTTCTGATGCCCGAATCGACCGCGCCGCTGATCGCGCCACTCATACAACTCGTCGATCTGACCCGGGTCTTCGATGCCGGCGGCGTGCCGGTGCCGGTGCTCAACGGCGTGTCGCTGAAGATCGAGGAAGGCGAATTCGTCGCCATCATGGGCCAGTCCGGCTCCGGCAAGTCGACGCTGATGAACATCATCGGCTGTCTCGACCGGCCGAGCGGCGGGCGCTACCTGTTCTGCGGGCGCGACGTGTCGCGCCTCGAATCGGACGACCTGGCGGAACTGCGCCGCAACACCTTCGGCTTCATTTTCCAGCGCTACAACCTGATCGCCAACGAGACGGCCACCGAGAACGTCGAAATCCCGTCGATCTACGCCGGCATGTCGCGGCGCGACCGGATCACGCGGGCGCGCGAACTGCTGGTCCGGCTGGGCCTGGCCGACCGGCTCGACTACCGGCCGACCCAGCTTTCCGGCGGACAGCAGCAGCGCGTTTCGATCGCCCGCGCGCTGATGAACGGCGGCCGCGTGATCCTCGCCGACGAACCGACCGGCGCGCTCGACAGCCGCAGCGGCGCCGACGTGATGGCGCAGTTGCATGAACTGCACCGGGCCGGCCACACCATCATCCTGATCACCCATGACGGCAAGGTTGCCGCCGAGGCCGACCGCACCATCCAGTTGCGCGATGGGCTGATCGTCGAGGACGCGGTGGTCCGCGAGCGCTCGGCGCAGGTTGCGCCGCTGCGGGCGCCGCCGTCCACAGCGGGCGGGCCGGCGGCGAGCCACCTGCCGGACATCCTCGAGGCGATGAAGATGGCGCTGCGCTCGCTGCGCACCAACCTGTTCCGCACCGTGCTGACGCTGCTCGGCATCATCATCGGCGTCGGTGCGGTGGTGGCGATGCTGGCGATCGGCGACGGCAGCAAGGCCTCGGTGCTGTCCCGCATCGAGGCCATGGGCACCGACCTGCTGGTGGTGCGGCCCGGGGCGCGCAACGTGCGCACGCCCGGCGACAGCGCGACGCTGGTGCCCGAGGATGCCGATGCGATTGCCGCGCTGGCCAATGTGCGCGAGAGCGTGCCCGAGTACGGCAGCGGCGTGACCGTGCGCTACCAGGAGAGCGATTACACCACCACCGGCACTGGCACCTCCGCCAACTACGCCCGCGCGCGCAACTGGGAACTGGCCGAAGGCGCCTTCTTCGCCGACGGCGATGTCACCAGTTATGCGCCGGTGGTGGTGCTCGGCCGCACCGTCGCCAACAACCTTTTCCGCGATGGCGAATCGCCGCTGGGCAAGTACGTGCTGGTGAACAACATTCCGTTCCAGGTGGTCGGCGTGCTGGCCGCCAAGGGCGCCACCGCGTTCGGCTCGGACATGGACGACAACATGTTCGTGCCGCTGACCACGGCGCGCATGCGCCTGTTCGGACGGCGATTCGTGCGCGCGATCACCGTGCAGGTAGCCGACGTGGCGCGCGGCGACGAGACCGAAAAGGCGATCACCGACCTGCTGACCGAGCGTCACCGCAAGGTCGATTTCCAGATTCGCAACATGTCCTCGCTGCTCGAAACCGCCACCGAGACGCAGAACACGCTGACCGTGCTGCTCGGTTCGATTGCCGCGATCTCGCTGCTGGTCGGCGGCATCGGCGTGATGAACATCATGCTGGTATCGGTGACCGAGCGGGTGCGCGAGATCGGCATCCGCATGGCGACCGGCGCGCGCATGATTCACATCCTGCTGCAGTTCATCACCGAGGCGCTGGTGGTGTGCGCGGTCGGCGGCGTGGTCGGCGTGCTAGGCGGCCTGGGGGTGGCGTGGATCGCACGGCAGTTCGGCACGCCGGTAGTGTTTTCGCTGCCGCCGGTGGTGCTGGCCTTCAGCAGCGCGTTCGTCATCGGCGTGCTGTTCGGTTTTCTGCCGGCCCGGCGGGCGGCGCGTCTCGATCCGGTGGTTGCGTTGTCGTCGGAATGACCATGAGCCCCTCACCCCGCTGGATCGTCGTCGCGCTTATGCTGCCCTTGCTCGGCGGCTGCGCGGGCCTGTCCGACAGCTATCGCCGCCCGGAGCCCAATGTGCCGGCAGCGTGGGTCGGCCGCCCGGTCGATGGCGGCGGGCAGTTTCCCGACCGGCAGTGGTGGTCGGCGTTCGCCAGCGCGGAACTCGACGGCCTGATGGGCGAGGCGCAGTCGGTCAATCACGATCTGCGCGCGGCGGCAGCGCGCGTCGAGCAGGCGCGGGCGCGGGCGCGGATCGCCGCCGCCGGTCTCTATCCGTCGGTGGGCGGCAACCTCGGGGCAGATCGCGCCAAGTCCGGCGGCGGCGACGCGCGCAACAGTGTTTCGCTTGGCGCCCAGGCGAGCTACGAGGTCGACCTGTGGGGACTCAATCGCGAGACCGCGCGTTCGGGCGAGGCGGCGCTGCTGGCGAGCCGGTTCGGGCAGGAAGTGGTGCGCCTGTCGCTTGCCGCCGATCTGGCCAACGACTATTTCCAGTTGCTGTCGCTCAACGACCGGCTGCGCACCGCCGAGGACAACCTGGCGCTCGCCCAACGGCTGCTCGCGCTGGTCGAGGTGCAGAAGTCGGCAGGGCGCGTCTCGGCTCTCGAACTCGAGCGCCAGCGTTCGCAAACCGCATCGAGCGAGGCGGGCATTCCGCCGCTGCGCCAGCAACGCCAGGTGGCGCGCGACGCGCTGGCCGTGCTGCTGGCGCGCAATCCGGCCGAGGCGCCCGATCCGCAAGGTTCGCTGCGCAGCCTCCAACTGCCGTCGCTGGCCGCCGGCGTACCGGCGCAACTGATCGAGCGCCGGCCCGACGTGCGCCAGGCCGAAGCCGAGCTGATCGCCGCCAATGCCGATGTCAATGCCGCGCGCGCGGCGGTGCTGCCGTCGCTGACGCTCGGCCTGGGCGGCGGCTGGCAGGCAGGCACGGTGGGCGCGCTGTTCGGTTCGGGCAGCGGCTTCTACAGCCTGGCGGCAACGCTGGCCGGCACGATCTTCGACGGCGGGCGCAAGCGCGGACAGGTGGAGGTGGCGAGCGCCCGCCGCAGCGAGCTGGTGGAGAATTACCTGCTCGCGGTGCGTTCGTCATACCGCGATGTCGAGGACGCCTTCGCCGCCGTCGATGAATTCGCGCGGCAGGAGGCGCAGCAGGTCGAAGCCGCCCGCCATGCGCGCGATGCCTACCGCCTGGCCGAGTTGCGCTACAAGGCCGGGGCGGTGGACTTCAGCACCGTGCTCGACGCGCAGCGCACGCTGCTGTCGGCGGAGTCGGCGGTCGACCCGGTACGTCTGGCGCGCTTCACGGCGCACGTCAGCCTGTACCGCGCGCTGGGTGGCGGCTGGGACGGCGCGGCGCAGGCCGGGCCTGGCGCTGCCGAAACCCCCGGAGACGCCGGCCGCTGAAATGCGCTGCGACATCCGCTGCGACATCTTCTGCGCCGTGGTCGACAACTTCGGCGACATCGGTGTCTGCTGGCGTCTGGCGCGCCAACTGGCTGCGGAACATGGCTATGCAGTCCGGTTGTGGGTTGACGAGCTGGCGAGCTTCGCGCGGCTTTGCCCGCAGATCGACCCGGCCGCGCCGCTGCAGAATGTGGCTGGCGTCGATGTCCGGCGCTGGGATCGGGCATTCGCTGCCGGCGTGACACCGGCCGACGTGGTGGTCGAGGCTTTCGCCTGCGAGTTGCCCGAATGTTATGTCGCGGCGATGGCGGCGCGCCCGTCCCGGCCGGTGTGGGTTAACCTCGAATATCTGAGCGCCGAGGCGTGGGTGGACGGCTGCCACGCGATGGCGTCGCCGCATCCGCGTCTGCCACTGGTCAAGCATTTCTTCTTTCCCGGCTTCGGGCCGGACAGCGGCGGCCTCCTGCGCGAACGCAATCTGCTTGCCCGCCGCGATGCGTTCATCGCCGATGCGCATGCGCGCGAGCCGTTCTGGCGCAGGGCCGGATTCGAGCCGCCGCCGGCCGATGCGCTGGTGGTGTCGCTGTTCGGCTATCGCAATCCGGCGCTCGGCGAACTTCTGCGGGCGTTTGCGGATGGCGATCGCCCGATCGTCTGCGCGCTGTCCGACGGGCCGCTGCTGCGCGCTGCTGGTGCGTCGTTCGACCACCCCGATCCGCGACCCGGCGAACAACTTACCCGTGGCAGCCTGCAACTGCGCGCGATGCCGTTCGTCGCCCAGGATCGCTACGATGAACTGCTGTGGGCCAGCGATCTCAATTTCGTGCGCGGCGAGGATTCATTCGTTCGCGCGCAGTGGGCGGCGCGTCCGCTGGTGTGGCAGATCTACCCGCAGGCCGGCGATGCCCACTGGGCCAAGCTGGAGGCCTTCCGCGCCCGCTATTGCGAGGGGTTGGCGCCGGCTGCTGCCCAGGCGCTGAGCGGCTTGTGGCGCGCCTGGAATCGGGGCGACGGGGTCGGCTCGGCCTGGCCGGCGGTCGTGCCCAGCCTGCCGGTATTGGCCGCCCATGCCGAGGCCTGGTGCGCGGTTCTGGCGGCCCAAGCCGATCTGGCGAGCCGACTGGCGGAGTTTTGTGCGAATCGGCTACAATAGTGGGTTTCCTCCCGCCCGTCGGGAGGCTCCCAGACCATTCAGGAACCCCAGCAATGAAGACAGCCCAGGAACTGCGCGTCGGCAACGTCGTGATGATCGGCACCGAGCCGATGGTCATACTCAAGGCCGACTACAACAAATCCGGCCGCAACGCGGCCGTGGTCAAGATGAAGCTCAAGAACCTGCTGTCCGGCACCGGCACCGAAAGCGTGTACAAAGCCGACGACAAGTTCGAACTGGTGATGCTCGACCGCAAGGAAGTCACCTATTCTTACTTCGCCGACCCGATGTACGTGTTCATGGACGCCGAATACAACCAGTACGAAGTCGAGGCCGAGAATCTGGTCGATGCGCTCGCCTACCTCGAAGACGGCATGCCGTGCGAAGTGGTGTTCTACAACGGCAAAGCGATCTCGGTCGAACTGCCCAACTCGGTGGTGCGGGAGATCGTCTACACCGAGCCGGCGATCAAGGGCGACACCTCGGGCAAGGTGATGAAGACCGCGAAGATCACTACCGGTTTCGAATTGCCCGTGCCGCTGTTCTGCGAAATCGGCGACAAGATCGAAATCGACACCCGCACCGCCGAATACAAGAACCGCGTCAAGGGTTGATCGGCGAAGTACGCCGGTCAGCGCCGGCGCGGCAGGAACGGTCGCCAGCGGGCGGCCGTTTTCGTTCGCGACGCCGCAAAGGCCGTCGCTTCCCCCGCATCGAATCGCCAGAACCCGCATGGATACTGGCTTGCAGCCATGCGGCAGGCGTAGAACGCCTATCCATGCGCCTTGCGGGGCAGTGGTCTGAGCAGGATCGGCGCACGGGACAAGCCGGGCATCCGGAGCGGTAACGAGGATGATCGGCTGCAAGTACAATCCATTGCAGGCCGATCCAGTCCATGGGGATATTGCAGATCGGGTAGCGCTTGTGGCGTGATGGACGACCCAAGTCGAGCGGCTTCTGCACGTCGAGTGCGTTGGGGTCGTTGGGCGTCAATTCAGGCGCGCACTGCGGGAGGGGAAAGCCCTCGGGTTGATTGGATGGGGAGTCGTTTGCATGCGCGCCGCCATATTTTCGATGAACGCCGCCGACGTCGAGCCGGACGTGAACGCGATTGTCCAAACGCTTCATGCGGCAGGCTGGGATTGCGTGCGAGCGAACTACTGGACCAGTGACTACACGCCGAAGGCAGCGTTCGCGGATCAAAAGGTGCCGCTGGTCAGTTTGGCTGAATTCGGGTTGGCGGGGATGCCGCGCTACACAATGCGGGATTTCTTGCAGGTCGATGGCGAGGCGCTGGATTTTGCAGATGTCGCCCTCCACGATCATGCCGCACACGGATGGCACGCTGACAAAGAGCGTCTGAACCTCGAATCGCAGTACTATCAGCGGCTGCGCGGCGCGGCAGTCAAGGCGCGCCACCTGTTGAAAGCGCTCGCCTCAGATCTTGCAATCGTGCAGCAAGGTGCCGAGCCGGTCAGTCGGCTCGTCGGCATCGAGGCGGCGCGCCTCGGCATCCCGCAGCTGATTTGGGAATCGCCGTTCTTTCCGGGATTCATCAACCTCGATGTCGGCGCGCAACACTTCTTCGCAGGCCTTGGCCGTATCGACCGCGAATGGCCAGAATTTGCCGCGCGGGCGCCGAAGTCGGTCGAAGAGACTGCTACGTCTGCGTTTTTCGCCGACTGGTCGCAGCGGCGGCTGTCGAAATACGAGCAACCGAACGATCAGGACGAACTCGCCCGCTTTCAGGCGTTCGCCGATGGCGCCGCTGGCGGACTCTTGTTTCTGCCGGCGCAGCTGCCATGGGATGCTAACGTAATTCCCGGCCTGGGTTCGTTTCGCACGCTCGATGCGCTCTACGAGAGCACGATTGCTCGAATCCCAGCGAATTGGCGCATTGTGGTGAAAGTCCATCCGAAGGACGCGACCGGGACATGGCGCCGTCGCCCGAGGCAGGACAACCTGTTGATCGTGGAAGCACTGGGCATTCATGAACTGATCGCGAGATCGGATGTTGTTTTGACCCACTCGTCAAACGTCGGGCTGGAAGCGCTCCTCCTCCGCAAGCCCGTGGTGACCCTCGGAACACCGCATTATGCGGGCCGCGGACTGACAATCGATGCGTCGGATTCCGGCGCACTTCCACCGTTGCTTGAAATGGCCCGCACGAGTCGACCGCCGCGCGACCTGGTTGTCCGGTACCTGTCGTTCCTGTTGAACAATCACCTGATCCGGGTCGGCGATGCCAATGGGATGGAGGCGCGCATCGGGGAGGCAGTTGCGTTCGCGTCGAGCCATTCAAGCCCGCTCACGAAGATGGCTCGGTCCTACGGAGTCCAGGGCGCAGCCTATCTGAAGCTGGTCGCCCAATATGACGAACTCGCTCGCAGGAACTTCTGCGATGCCGAGATCCGCGCGACGATTCCGGACTTGCAGGACAAGCCCGACACGGTGGAGCAGGACGAACTCAACTCCAATGAACGACAGGTGCCGCACAGTTTCGAGGATGTCGACCCGTCGCATCTTGCGCGATACATGTTTGCGGCAGCCGTCCTCGCACCCGGAAAATCGATCATCGATCTGGCATGTGGCGCGGGCTACGGAGCCCACCTGCTCGCCGAGTCCGCCGCGGACGTCGTCGGTGTGGACGGGTCGTCGCAGGCAATCGCATTCGCCAACGAACAGTGGGGACGCGATGGTGTCCGATTTGAGACCGCCTCTGCGGGCCGCTGGTTCGACGAGTGCGTCGGTACCTGGGATGTCTGTGTTTCCTTCGAGACCGTGGAGCACGTCCTCGACGCCGAGCTATTCCTGTCCAATCTGTGGTCACGGCTCAGGGATGGCGGGACGCTCTTGATCTCTACCCCAAACGCGGCACGCTATCCGCTTACCGACAATCCGTTTCACGTGCGCCACTTCGAACGCAATGAACTGTTGGCGCAATTGTCGGCCCTGCCGGCGTGCGGCATTGCCCGGGTTTGGTTTCAGAACGAAATGTCTATCGGACCTGGCGTCCGCAATGGCCGCTTTCTGGTCGGGCTCGCATGCAAGGGCACCAATCCTTCGACGCTACGTTATCCGGTCGACACGATCGTCCCCTACCATGCCGACGTGGTGCCGAGTCGTGACCATTTCAAGATTGGCGCTGCGGCGTTCCAGACCAACGCCGCCGAGAAGCGCGGCGACCGCATCGTCATCCGCTTCGTTCCCACCGACTGCCATGTCGTTTACGGACCGTACAAGCGTCTTCCCCCCGGATCGTACTCGGTCGAGTTTCTCCTTGAAGTCGAAGCCGGCGCCGGCGCGTCGGCCGGCCAACTGGTGCTCGAAGTCGTCAACACGAACGACCGGTTCTATGCAACGCGCCGTCTGAGCGGGGCAGAGCTTCACGGCGGTACAAGCACGTTACTCGAATTCGAGAATGCTCAGCCGGATTCAGCGATCGAGTTCAGAATCTATGCGCAGGGCCGCCCGACGACCGGCGTCCTCAGTTTCAGGGGCGTTTCTGTTTCTCGCCGATAGTCATTCCGGATCGCCTTGAACGTAGCCCGCCCGCGGCGCATGGCACAGCCGGGTCGCTGCACGGGGCGGTACGCGGCTCGCGGCCATTCCTCTTGGCGAGACGGCGAATTCCTGATCAAAGCAACGCAATTTACGGCAACGCCCCGGTCAGCGTCAGGAACAGCGGCGTGGTCACCGCTGCCAGCGCGGTGGACAGGACCATGCTGCTCGCGACCGGCGCCTCCTGGGTCTGGAACTGGCGCGACATCAGGTAGACGTTGACGCCCACCGCCAGCGAACCGAGCAGCACCGCGACGCGGGTTTCCATCGGCGGCAAGCCGAGCAGCATGGCCAGTCCCCACACCACCAGCGGCTGCACGATCAGCTTGAGCGTGACGATCGCGCAACTGAGGCGCCAGCCGTCGCGCAGGCCGTACTCGGCCAGGCTCATGCCGAGCGCGATCAGCGCCAGCGGCGCGGCGGCCTGGCCGGTCATGTCGAGCGGTGCCGCGACCAGTCCGGGCAGCTTGAGGCCGCTCAGCCCGAACAGCGTGCCGGAGAGGATCGCCGCGACGATCGGGTTGGTCAGCACGCCCCTGGCGGTCTTGCCGAAACCGGCGACCGAGAACGCGCCATGGCGCGACCATTCGACCGACACGGTGACCAGCGTCCACAGGATCAGCGCGTTGAACACCAGGACCAGCGCGACCGAGGGCACCGCCGCGTCGCCCAGTGCGGTGCGGGCGAGCGGCAGGCCGAGCAGCACGTTGTTGGAGAACACGCCACCCAGGGCGAACACCGATTGCCCGACGCCATCCAGATGAAATAGCCGCCACGCCACCAAGCGGCCGATGGCAAAGACGATCAGGCAACTGCCGAAGAACGCGATCAGCAGGCGTGCGTCGACCGGCGGCAGGCGCGACAAGTCGCTCATCATGTGGAACAGCAGTGCCGGCAAGGCGATCGAGAAGACGAAGCGCGACAGCGCATCGGTCGCCGCCTTCGGCCAGCTGCCCCAGCGCTGCAGCGCATAGCCGACCAGGACCAGGATGAACAGCGGTGCGGCGAGCGAAAAGTGGTGAACGAAGGTTTGCATGGTGTCGGCCGCTAACGGCCGCGTGCCGGCTGGCCGAGGATGATCACGTTGCCCACCACCGCGAACGCGATGCCGGCGAAGGCCAGCGGATGCCAGGCGTAGTGCTCGAACACCGAGGATATCGCCAGCGCGACGATCGGCACGATGACGCCGATATAGCCGGCGCGGGCTGCGCCGATGGTCTCGAGCAGCGTGAGGTAGCTGGCGAAGGTGACGATCGAGCCGGCAATCGCCAGATAGAGCAGCGCCAGGATGTAGCCTGCCGTGGCGGGCATGCCGAACGCCTCCCCGCGAACAAGGCCGATCGCCCCGGCCAGTGCGGCTCCCCAGCCCATCGCCCAGGCCATTTTTTGCCACACATTGCCGCCGTGGCGCTGTGCCCGGCTGGAAAACACGTTGCCCAGCGCGGAGGCCAGCACGCCGCCGGCGGTGAACGCCGCGCCGAGCAGCACCACGCGATCGGTCTCGATGCGCATGAACTCGGGCCAGAACACGCAAACCACGCCGGCGATTCCCAACAAGCCGCCGGCGATCACACGCCGGCTCATCCGCGTGCCGAAGGCAAGGCGCGAGGCGACCATGTTCACCAGCGGGCTGGCCGAGTAGCCGACCGCCACCAGCCCCGACACCAGATGTTGCTCGGCGTAATAGACGCACAGATACGCGCCGCAAAACAGGAAGGCACCCATCGCGAACAGTTCGCGCTGTGCGGCCAGCGTCGGGCGCAGCGCATAGCCGCGCGCAACGCAATAGGCGGCGAGCAGCAGGGCGGCCAGGCCGAAGCGCCAGAAAACGCTGACCGCCGGCGCGACATCGCCCAACTGGAAAGTGATTGCGATCCAGGTGGTGCTCCAGATCACCGCGCAGGTAATGAAGTGCCGCAAGTCAGAAGGGCGCATGGTCGAATCCCGCCGGGGGGCGGCGTGGTGTAATCTCGCGGCTGCTCGACATCGTCAGGAGAAATGCATGGCTGCATCGAAGCTATTGCCGAAGTTATCACGCTTGGCTGCCCGTTTCGGCATCGCGCTGCTCGCCTCGCTGGCAATTTTCACTGCCGACGCTGCTGCACCGCAGGCGAAGACCCAGGTGCCCGGCTACTACCGGTTGATGGTCGGCAAGTTCGAAGTCACGGCGCTCTACGACGGCTACATCGATCTCGACACCAAGCTGCTCAAGAACACGACCGAGAAACAAGTGCAGACCCTGGTCGGCCGCATGTTCCTCAAGGGGCCGAAGGTCCAGACCGCGGTCAACGCTTTTCTGGTCAACACCGGCGATCACCTGGTGCTGGTCGATGCCGGCGCCGCAAAGCTGTTCGGCCCCACACTTGGCAATGTCGTCGACAACCTCAAGGCCGCCGGTTACGACCCGGCGCAGGTCGATGCGGTGCTGGTCACCCATCTGCACGGTGACCATGTCAATGGGTTGATCGCGGCAGACGGTTCGCGAGTGTTTCCCAAGGCCGACATCTGGTCGGCCCGGGCGGACAACGATTTCTGGCTCAGCGAAGACGTCGCCGCCAAGGCGCCGAAAGACTATCAGGCGTTCTTCAAGATGGCGCGCGATGCTGCCGCGCCCTACCAGCGCGAAGGTGCGTGGAAGACCTTCGAGCGCGACCAGGAAATCCTGCCCGGCATCGGCAGCCTCGCCGCACACGGCCACACGCCCGGCCACAGCGCCTATCTGCTGCGCTCGGGCGATCAATCGCTGCTGATCTGGGGCGACCTGGTGCACAACCACGCGGTGCAATTCGTCAGACCGGAAGTGGCGATCGAGTTCGACGTCGACAAGAGCAAGGCGGTTGCCGCACGCAAGGCGCTGTTCGCGCGCGCGGCGAGCGAGAAGTTGCTGGTCGGCGGCATGCACTTGCCATTCCCCGGCATCGGCCATGTGCGGCGCGAACCGCGCGGCTATGCGTGGGTGCCGGTGGAATTCGGACCGATACGGGCAGAAGAAAAGTAGGCGAAGCTTTGCGGGAACGGGCCGGGCGGCAGCAGCGGATCGTGCCGGTGAAGGCGACCCGATGCGCCTCCCGCGCTGACGTGCCGCTGCACGCTGCCGGGTGCAACCCGCGTCCGCCATCTGGCCTGACGGGACGATCGGTGCCCGCCGGCAAGTCGCATTGTGGAGATGCTTGAATGTTTCGCTGGCTGGTTTTGGCGATCGCCGCGGTGGCGCTGGCGATCGCAGGATCGTACTTCTACAAAGAGCACACGGCCCGTGAGGCGGCCCGTCTGGCCGAGGTTCGGCACGCCGCATCGATTCAATTCGTCACGCCGCTGATTCAGGAATCCACTGTCCGTTTGACGCGGGCCGCGGAGGCGCTCGACGGGCAAGGCGGCATTTCCGATGACGCGGCGTTGCGCCGGATCGACGAGGACATCGCGCGCGTTGACGACTCCCTGATCGCGCTGCGTTCGCACGGCGCGCAGCACGAGCCGGCGCACGTGGCGTTCGCGCTGAAGTACCTGGGCGACGTGCAGGAACTCGAGCGCAGGCTCGCCGCCCACCTGCGCGCGAAGCTGGCGGCCGGCGCCGCGAACGAAGCCGCGAAGGCGGCGCAGGCCGACGCCGCCAAGGTTCCGCTGGCCGAAAGGGTGCCGTATTCCGACATCGCATTTGCGCGTGCCGAGCAGGCCGAAGAATCCCGGCTCGCCACCGCGCGGACCGACCAGCAGTTGAAGATCGCGATCGCGGCATTGATCGACACCGCGGCGAGCGCCCCGCCCGACATCCCCCGAACGCTCATCGCGCTGCCGCCGGTTCTGCGCGCCGCCAAAACATCGTAGCTGGTGCGGGGCCGACCAGGAAGCCTACGATTCGGCGCGGGGAGTGGGATAGCGTGCATCCGACAAGGTCGAAGCAATCGCACGTCAACTACCGTATCGCGGCAGGCGCCGACAACTGCGAACTGCCGTAATGCCATTCGATTGCGCTGGACGAGGAATTCGGCGAAACTGGTACTCGCGGCTTTCGTACTTGCGATTCTCCGGCGAGGCATCGGACGCCGCGGCCAACCTTCGGTTCGCTTCCTCCGGATAAACATGATGACTATGGACAGACAATCTGACCTGACAGACCAAATTACACGGTTCGCTTCGGGGGCCAGTCTCAGGGTTTGGGATTTCGGTGATCTCGTCGTGAAAACGCGGTTTGCCCAGGCGCTGGAACGCGGCGTTTCGAGCTATCCGATCCACCGCAGCTTGCGCTTTGCGGTGCGCGACGATCTGGAGCACCTGTTCGATCGATTCGCGCTCGAACTCGGATGGCGGGCCCAACGGCTCAATTCGAATTCGGTGATCCTTGACGGCGACGGGGTGCTCATCACCGCTTACGGCGGACGCAAGGCCGAATACAGTTCCTGCGCTTTCAACATCTGGACTGAATCCACCGCATTGGCGGTCGACGTGCAGGACGCGTTACTTCGGCTCGTCGCGGACAAGCGGATTGTCGAACCGATGTTCTCGATCGACTGGCACTTCCTGACATCCAAGGGTGAACTCGAAAGCGCGAGCATCGAGGAACTGGCAAACGACGAACTCGAAGACGAGGCCTATCCTGAACTTCAGGGCGGGGTGGCGAAATTTATTCAGCGCTACCTCGATTCGGCGGAAACTGTACTGGTGCTGCAGGGTGCGCCCGGAACCGGCAAGACGCGCCTGATACGCGCGATACTGGGCGAGATTTCACGGCGCAAGGGCGGCGACGCCCAGGCGCTCTACACCGGGGACAAGAAGGCGCTCGAAAGCGACGAAATCTTCGTCAAGTTCATTACCGGCTGGGATGATGCGTTCGTCGTTGAGGACGCCGACCATCTGCTCAAGCCGCGTTCCGATGGCAACGAAAACCTTCACCGTTTCCTTGCCATCGCGGACGGCGTGATCCGGGCGCAGGGGCGAAAGATCATTTTTTCGACCAATCTGCCGAATGTCGGCGATCTCGACGATGCGCTAATTCGCCCGGGCCGCTGCTTTGCCCGCGTGCATACGCGTAGTCTCTCGCGTGCCGAACGCGATGCCCTGCTGCTCAAGCTCTGCAAGAGCGATGCCGGTCTGTGCGCGGAGGCCGCGAAACACCTGGCGACGGCCTCGGCAGCGACGAGTTCGCTGGCGGAGGTGTATCAGGCATTCGGCCGCGTCGGGAATTGCTCGTAGGCGCGGCCCGCCGTAGATTTCTTTCGCGCAGGCGAGACGCCGCGTTAGGGCCAGGTTGTGCCGGATGGCAGTCCGTGGGGATGTCCGCTCGCGAACGATACGCCAACCGCCGCCGCGCGGGTTTCCTGCCGTCCGGCGGTCGGTATGCCTCGCCGGAAGTGCAGGCATGCCCTGCGATCCGCATGGATTGGCGGTCTGCGGGCAGGCATGCGGGAGAGGTCCATTCTGCGGGCTTCTGCGGGATGCATGGCTGCAGAGCGCCAGTCCATGCGGGTTGCAGGGCAGTGGGCTGGCGAAGAGACCGGTGCTGCGGCGCATTTTCGACGCGTGCGCCAACTTGTTCTCGGCGGACCCCCCGGCGGCAGTGCTAGCGTCTGGCTTTCCGATCGTTCCGGGGAGAACGCCGTTGGCCATCGCATTCATCGACGCTGCCGCACATCGCCAGGCAGTGCCCTGGTACCAGTCTTCGCCGTTCGAGACCATGGGCGGGTACCGCGCGCAGGTCACGCGTGCGGTGCCGATCGCGCACATCACGCTCGAGGGATTGCTCGACGCAATTCTGGCGACGCCTGCGGATGCCAGCAAGCGCGACGTGATCGTGGTCGGGCACGCGCAGGCCATCGGATTGGCGATGCCGCTCACCAGTCATGGACGGGCGCAGGCGCGCGTCGACGTGATCCGCATGCTCGCTGCCGATCGCGAAGCGCCCGGCGGGATGGCGGCGGCGGTCTCGGCGCGCGAGGTCAACCGGTTTTGCGGCCTGGCGGTGCCTGCGGTCGAGGCGCTTCGCGCGAAGATGAACCGGGTGCGCGCGCTGCGGCTGAACTCGGTGAGTTTCCGTGCCTGCAACATCGGTCGCTGGGCCGACACACTGCGCGATTACCAGCGCTTCTTCGGCTGCTCGCGCGTCACCGCGCCCGACCTGCGCGATACCTACGGCCGCGTCGATTCCGGGCTGCAGACTTGGCACTTCGATCGTTGGCTGCAACAGCACCGGGCAAATGCCCGCTTCAACACCTGGGTGACCGGGCAGGCGCCCGGGCGGCTTGGTTTCAGCACCCAACGCGTCTCGAGCGAGGCGCATCGCTATTCGATCGTCATGGCGCACGAAAGCGCCGACGCGCTGCGCGCGTGGCAGACCCGGGTGCTGGGGCGCGCATCCGCTGGCCCGTTTCTCTATCACGGGATGTTCATTACCGACGTGGCGCCGGGCGAGCCGTCGGTGACGTTCGTCGGCGAACGCGGGTTCGCCAGCCACATCGTCACGGTTTGACTGGACGAAGGCGCGGGTCCGATCGGGGGCCGGCGAGCGCGCGACAGGCGTGACCGTACCCGCCGATTCGAGCGGGGATGGCTCGGAAACACAACGGCCCGGGGTTGCCGGGCCGTTGCTGGCTGTGCGTACGGCGTAGTGGGGCGTGCTGTATCGGGTTGCCGGTGCCTCAGACAGTGACGGTGTCGGCGATTTCCTTGAACTCTTCGATCTGGTCGAAGTTCATGTAGCGATAGACGTCGCCGGCCTTCTTGTTGACGACTTCAACCTGCGCCATGTACTCGGCCACCGTCGGGATCTTGCCCATCAGCGCGCATACCGCCGACAGCTCGGCCGAAGCGAGATAGACCCGCGTGTCGATGCCGAGGCGGTTGGGGAAGTTGCGCGTCGAGGTCGACACCGCCGTGCTGCCCTTGCGGATCTGCGCCTGGTTGCCCATGCACAGCGAGCAGCCGGGCATTTCCATGCGCGCGCCGCTCTTGCCGAGCACCGCGTAGTAGCCTTCCTCGTTGAGGATCATCGCGTCCATCTTGGTCGGCGGGGCGATCCACAGACGGGTCGGGATGTCGCTCTTGCCTTCGAGCAGTTTGCCGGCGGCGCGGAAGTGGCCGATGTTGGTCATGCACGAGCCGATGAACACTTCGTCGATCTTGTCGCCGGCCACTTCGGACAGCAGCTTCACGTCGTCCGGGTCGTTGGGGCAGGCGAGGATCGGCTCGTTCACGTCGGCCAGGTCGATCTCGATCACGGCGGCATACTCGGCATCGGCGTCGCCCTTGAGCAGCTCGGGCTTGGCGATCCAGGCCTGCATGGCCTTGATGCGGCGCTCGAGCGTGCGGCGATCTTCATAGCCGTTGGCGATCATCCACTTCATCAGCGTGATGTTCGAGCGCATGTATTCGATGATCGGCGCCTTGTCGAGGTGCACCGTGCAGCCGGCGGCCGAACGCTCGGCCGAGGCGTCGGACAACTCGAACGCCTGTTCCACCTTGAGGTCGGGCAGGCCTTCGATTTCCAGGATGCGGCCGGAGAAGATGTTCTTCTTGCCCTGCTTGGCGACGGTGAGCAGGCCCTGCTTGATCGCGTAGTAGGGAATCGCGTTCACCAGGTCGCGCAGCGTGATGCCCGGCTGCAGCTTGCCCTTGAAGCGCACCAGCACCGATTCCGGCATGTCGAGCGGCATCACGCCGGTGGCGGCGGCAAAGGCCACCAGGCCCGAGCCGGCCGGGAACGAGATGCCGATCGGGAAGCGCGTGTGCGAGTCGCCGCCGGTGCCGACGGTGTCGGGCAGCAGCAGGCGGTTGAGCCAGGAGTGGATCACGCCGTCGCCCGGCTTGAGCGAGACGCCGCCGCGCGCGGTGATGAAGCTGGGCAGCGTGCGGTGGGTCTTGACGTCCACCAGCTTCGGGTAGGCGGCGGTGTGGCAGAACGATTGCATCGTCATGTCGGCGGAGAAGCCGAGGCAGGCGAGATCCTTGAGTTCGTCGCGGGTCATCGGGCCGGTCGTGTCCTGGCTGCCGACGGTGGTCATCCTGGGTTCGCAATAGGTGCCCGGGCGCACGCCCTTGCCTTCAGGCAAGCCGCAGGCGCGGCCGACCATCTTCTGCGCCAGCGAAAAACCCTTGCCGGAATCGGCCGGCGCAACCGGCCTGCGGAACAGCGGCGAGGGGCCCATGCCGAGCGCGGTGCGCGCATTGTCGGTGAGGCCGCGGCCGATGATCAGCGGAATGCGGCCGCCGGCGCGCACCTCGTCGAAAATGACATCGGTCTTGACCTTGAATTCGGCGATGACCGTGCCGTTCTTGAGCGCCTTGCCTTCGTAGGGACGCAGTTCGACGACGTCGCCCATGTCCATTTTCGAAACGTCGAGTTCGATCGGCAGCGCGCCGGCATCTTCCATGGTGTTGTAGAAGATCGGGGCGATCTTGCTGCCGAGGCAGACGCCGCCAAAGCGCTTGTTCGGCACGAACGGGATGTCTTCGCCGGTGAACCACAGCACGCTGTTGGTCGCCGACTTGCGCGAGGAGCCGGTGCCGACCACGTCGCCGACGTAGGCGACCAGATTGCCCTTGGCCTTGAGCGCGTCGAGTTGCTTGATCGGGCCGCGTTCGCCGGCCTTGTCGGCCTCGATGCCGGCGCGCGGGTTCTTCAGCATGGCCAGCGCGTGGAGCGGAATATCCGGGCGCGACCAGGCGTCTGGCGCGGGTGAGAGATCGTCGGTGTTGGTTTCGCCGGTTACCTTGAACACGGTGACCGTGAGGCTCTGCGGCACTTCGGGGCGCGAGGTGAACCATTCGCCTTCGGCCCAGCTTTGCATCACCGCCTTGGCGTTCACGCTGCCCTTTTCCGCCTTGTCCTTGACATCGTGAAAGGCATCGAACACCAGCAGCGTGCCCGACAGGCCCGTGGCGGCGATCGAGCCGACCTTGGCATCGTCGAGCAGGTCGATCAGCGGCTGCACGTTGTAGCCGCCGAGCATGGTGCCGAGCAGTTCGGTGGCCTTTTCGCGCGAGATCAGTGCGCACGCCGCGGTGCCCTTGGCGATCTCGGCGAGGAAGGCGGCCTTGGCTTTCGCGGCGTCGTCCACGCCGGCCGGAACGCGATGGATGATCAGTTCGACCAGCGCCTGCTCTTCGCCTTTGGGCGGGTTCTGCAGCAGGCCGATCAGTTCCTCGGTCTGCTTCTTCGAAAGGGGCAGCGGCGGAATGCCGAGTGCGGCGCGCTCGGCAACATGCTCACGGTAGGCTTGTAGCACGGTGGTTCCCTCCAGGTAAATCGCTTGGTGCGTGTTGTCGTGGTTGGGGAAGGGGCGCTATTGCCTGGCGCCGCCCTTTTGTTGCGGGTTGATCTTCATGCCATTGGGCAGAATCATCTCGCCCGGCTTCTGCCCGGCTGCGCACGGGCCGAGCCACTTGGCAGCGATCGTCATGGTGGATTCGGACATCCCGTGCATCGGCGGGTTGTATTTCACGCGTATGTCGCCGCGGTAATCGCTGTCGAATCGGCCGGAAAACGTCGCATCCGTGGTGGCGGTCGAGCCGCCCATCCTGCATACGCTGTGGACAACGATCTTGTCGCCGGTGTTGCGGATTTCCGACTCGGAGCACTTGTCCTTGTGTTGCTCGCCGAGCTGTTGATAGAAGTTGTCGGTTTTTTCGTCGATGCACTGCTTGATCGGCCCCATGGCGGGAGCAGCGGCCATGGTGGTTTCGATCTGCCACAAGCCCGGCTTGCGTTTGGGCATGTCTGCTGCGAGCGTGCCGGTCGCGGCCAGCAGCAAGGCGGTGGCTAGAGCCAGGGGTGCGGTTGGACTCATGTGTTCTCCGTGGGTTCTTCAGCCTCGGCCGAGGCGAGCGAACGCCCGGGGGCAGGGTGACCGGCGGCCGGCATCGACGAACACGGCTTTCCACCAACGGAGCGGACCTCCGCGGTGTTCAGTCGTCCGCTCATCGGCGCGGCAAGGTCATGGGTGGCAATTTTGGAGTAATTTCGTGCTCTGCGGCACGGCTCGGTGCAGCCTTGCCTGCCCTCCCCCTCGGGGAGGGCAGGAGGATTGCTCAGCCCAGGAGGCTCGCTACGCCGGCGCGCTCTTCCTCGAGCTCGGCCAGCGTCTTGTCCATCATGGTGCGGGAATAGGGGTCGATCTCAAGACCCTTGACCATTTCGTACTTGCCGTTGGCGCAGGTGACCGGGAATCCGTACATCACGCCGGCGGGGATGCCGTAAGAGCCGTCCGACGGGATGCCCATGGTGACCCACTTGCCATTGGTGCCGAGCGCCCAGTCGCGCATGTGGTCGATCGCGGCATTGGCCGCCGAGGCGGCCGAGGACACGCCGCGCGCTTCGATGATCGCCGCGCCGCGCTTGCCGACCTTGGGGATGTACTCGTTGCGATACCAGGCTTCATCGCCGATTGCCTGCGCCGCGGGTTGGCCGGCCACGCTGCAGAAGCGGATATCGGGATACATGGTCGGGGAATGGTTGCCCCAGACGACCATCTTTTCCATGCTGTCGACCGGCTTGCCGGTACGCGTGGCAAGTTGCGACAGGGCGCGGTTGTGGTCCAGACGCAGCATCGCGGTGAAGTTGGCGGCCGGCAGGTCGGGCGCCGACTTCATGGCGATGTAGGCGTTGGTGTTGGCCGGGTTGCCGACCACCAGCAGCTTCATGTTGCGCGACGCGACCTTGTTCAGCGCCTTGCCCTGCTCGATGAAGATCTTGGCGTTTTCCATCAGCAGGTCCTTGCGCTCCATTCCCGGGCCGCGCGGCTTGGCACCCACCAGCAGCACATAGTCGGCGTCCTTGAACGCGACTTCCGGGCTGTCGGTACCGACCATGCCGGCGAGCAGCGGGAACGCGCAGTCTTCGAGCTCCATCATGACGCCCTTGAGCGCCTGCTGGGGCTTTTCCATCGGAAGTTCAAGCATCTGCAGGATCACGGGCTGATCCTTGCCGAGCATCTCGCCGCTCGCAATGCGGAACAACAGGGCGTAGCCGATCTGACCGGCGGCGCCGGTTACTGCGACTCGAACGGGGGCTTTTGCCATTTGGTCACTCCTCTGGTCGATGCTGCGTTGCGGTTACGCCCCGTAACCGGCCTCCCAAGCCGACAACCGGGGGTGGCGCCGGGCAATCCTGCTGCGCAGGCCTTGCCTGCGGATCGCCCGAAATCTTTAGAATCTTAGGAATTTTTCCGCACTGTGTCAATCGCGATATTCTATCTTATATAAGACATAAGAGCGGTTATAGACGACGGCTTTCTTTTGTGATGAAATGTGCACATGCCGCAAGAGTCGCCGACCTTCAGTCCGCTCTACCGCCAGATCAAATCGCTGATCATTCAGGGACTTGAGTCGGGAGAGTGGCGACCCGGCGAGTCCATTCCGAGCGAGACGGATCTTGCAGCGCGGTACAGCGTCAGTCAGGGCACGGTACGCAAGGCAATCGACGAGATGGCCGCCGAGAACCTGCTCGTGCGCAAGCAGGGGAAGGGTACTTTCGTTGCATCGCATCATGATCCGCGCTCGTTCTTCCGCTTCCTGCGCCTAGTTCCCAATTCCGGCGATATTACGCCGCCGCAAAGCGTTCCGCTCGACTGCTGGCGCGCCCGCGCCGGACAGGAGGCATCGCGGGTACTCGGGCTGGAACTCGGTTCCCCGATCATCATCGTTCGCCGCGTGCTGAAGTTCTCCGGAAAGCCGATCGTCCTGGATGAACTCTACCTTCCCGGTGACTTGTTCCAGGGACTCTCGCTCGATGTGCTGCAGTCCTACAGCGGATCGATCTACAGCCTGTTCGAGAGCCGCTACGGGGTTCGCATGATACGCGCGGAGGAGCGCCTGCGCGCCGTCGCCGCGGACCGGCAGACCGCCGACACGCTGGGCGTGATCGAGGCCAGTCCGCTGCTGTCGGTGGAGCGTGTGACTTACACCTACGGCGATCGTGCGGTGGAATGGCGCCGCGGACTCTATTCGACTGCCGAACACTTTTACCTCAATGAACTCGGCTGAAATGACGACTTCACCACGGCCGGCCGTGCAGCCGGAACCGGGCGCCGATCTGCGGCGATGGAATTCACGGTTCGCAGGTGTTGCGGACCAGTTGCAATGCACTAGCCTAATGGCATAGGAGGCCACACAATGTCGGAAGCTGTCATCAAAAAGGCGCGTCCAAAACATCTCGACCTCGGGAAGATCAAGCTGCCCCTGCCCGGGTTTGTCTCGATCCTCCATCGCGTCAGCGGCGTCGCACTGTTCATCATGTTGTGGCTGCTGTTGTTGCTGCTCGACCGCAGCCTCGGTTCCGCCGAATCGTTTGCGCAGTACAAGGATATCGTCGCCAATCCGCTGGTCAAGCTGATATTGCTCGGTCTGCTGTGGGCGTACCTCCACCACTTTTGCGCGGGAATCCGCTTCCTGCTGCTTGACCTGCACAAGGGCATCGACCTGCCGACCGCACGCATGACGGCCAAAGCGGTACTTGCCGTCAGCCTGACTCTCACCCTGATCATCGGAGCCAAACTATGGTGAATCGTATTGTTGTCGGTGCCCACTACGGGCTGCGCGACTGGCTCGCCCAGCGCGTGACTGCGGTGGTGATGGCGCTCTATACCATCGTCTTCGCGCTGCGTGCCCTGACGTTGCCGGAGATGAATTTCGAGAACTGGCGCGGGCTGTTCAGCGGCGGATTCATGCGCATTGCGACCTTCGTTTTCCTCGCCTGCCTGTTCTACCACGCATGGGTCGGCATTCGCGATCTGTGGATGGATTATGTCCAGTCCACCGGGACGCGGCTTGTCCTGCATGTCCTCACCATCCTGTCGCTAGTCGGTTATCTGTTCTGGACCGCGCAGATTCTCTGGAGGCTGTAAGTGAACGTCACCAAAAGAACATTCGATGCAGTCATCGTCGGCGCGGGGGGCGCCGGGCTGCGCGCCGCGCTGCAACTCTCCGAATCCGGCATGCGCACGGCTGTGCTGACCAAGGTGTTTCCGACCCGCTCGCACACGGTGGCAGCGCAGGGCGGTGTGGCCGCCTCGCTGGGCAACACGACCGAGGACAACTGGCACTGGCACATGTACGACACCGTCAAGGGTTCCGACTGGCTCGGCGACCAGGACGCGATCGAATTCATGGTCCGCAAGGCCAACGAAGTCGTCATCGAACTCGAGCACTTCGGCATGCCGTTCGACCGCACCGACAACGGCAAGATCTACCAGCGGCCGTTCGGCGGCCACTCGCAGAACTACGGCCAGTCGCCCGTCATGCGCTCGTGCGCGGCGGCCGACCGCACCGGTCATGCGATGCTGCATGCGCTGTATCAGCGCAACGTGCGGGCCAAGACCCAGTTCTTCGTCGAATGGATGGCGCTCGACCTGGTTCGCAACTCGGCCGGCGACGTGCTCGGCGTGACCGCGATGGAAATGGAGACCGGCGATATCTCTATCTTCCACTCAATGGCAACCATTTTCGCCACAGGCGGGGCCGGGCGCATCTACTACAGCTCGACCAATGCCTTCATCAACACCGGCGACGGTGTCGGCATGGCAGCGCGGGCAGGGATTCCGCTGGAAGACATGGAGTTCTGGCAGTTCCACCCGACCGGGGTGGCCGGTGCCGGCGTGCTGATTACCGAAGGCGTGCGCGGCGAGGGCGGCATCCTGCGCAATTCGGCGGGCGAGCGCTTCATGGAACGCTATGCGCCGAACCTCAAGGATCTTGCCTCGCGCGACGTGGTGTCGCGCTCGATGGTGACCGAGATCAACGAAGGGCGCGGCTGTGGCCCGGACAAGGATCACGTGATGCTCGACATCACGCACCTGTCGCCGGAGACGATCATGAAGCGCCTGCCGGGCATCCGCGAGATTTCGATCCAGTTTGCCGGTGTCGATCCGATCAAGGCGCTGATTCCCGTGGTGCCGACCTGCCACTACCAGATGGGCGGCATTCCGACCAACTACAAGGGTCAGGTCGTGGTACCGAAGGGCGGCAACCCGAATTCCCCGGTCGCGGGCTTCTACGCCGCGGGAGAATGCGCGTGCGCCTCGGTTCACGGCGCCAACCGGCTGGGCACCAATTCGCTGCTCGATTTGCTGGTGTTCGGCAAGTCATCGGGCGAAACCGTGGTCGAGGACTACCGGGCCGGTAATCTTTCACTCAAACCGCTGCCGGCGGATGCGGCAGACGCGTCGCTTGCCCGCGTTGCGCGGCTCGATGGCCAGAAAGGTGGCGAGAGCGTGCACGATGTGCGCCTCACCATGCAGCGCACCATGCAGAAGCACGCGGGGGTGTTCCGTTTCAACGACCTGCTCAAGGAAGGCGTGACCAGGATTGCCGAAGTGGCCGCGCGCAACAAGCGCACCGAGATCGGCGACAAGTCCAAGGTCTGGAACACCGCGCGCGTCGAGGCGCTGGAACTGGACAACCTGATCGAGGTGGCCAGTGCCACCATCGTTTCCGCCGAAGCGCGCAAGGAGTCGCGCGGCGCGCACGTGCGCGACGATGCGCCAGATACGCCGGAGCGCCCGAATGGCCGCAACGACGATCAGTGGCTCAAACACTCGCTGTGGTTCAGCGACGGCAACCGTCTCGAGTATAAGCCGGTGAATCTGACGCCGCTGTCAGCCGACGTCGAATCGATTGCGCTGGCCAAGCGCACTTACTGATGCGCCAGGAGAATTTCAAATGACCAAGCGTACCGTCAAGTTCAGCATCTATCGTTACGATCCCGACAAGGACGAGAAGCCGTACATGCAGGATATCAGCGTCGACCTGGAGCCTTCCGACAAGAAGCTGCTCGATGCGCTGGTCCGCCTGAAGACTTCCGATGATTCGTTGTCGTTTCGCCGCTCCTGCCGCGAAGGCGTGTGTGGTTCGGACGCGATGAACATCAACGGCAGGAACGGTCTGGCCTGCCTGACCGACGTCGATTCGCTGCCGCAGCCGATCACCCTGCGGCCGCTGCCCGGCCTGCCGGTGATTCGGGATCTGATCGTCGACATGACCCAGTTCTTCAAGCAGTATCATTCGATCAAGCCGTTCCTGATCAACGACGATCTGCCGCCCGAGCGCGAGCGCCTGCAGTCGCCGGAAGAGCGCGAGGAGCTGAACGGCCTGTATGAGTGCATTCTGTGCGCCTGCTGCTCGACTTCGTGCCCGTCGTTCTGGTGGAATCCGGACAAGTTCGTCGGCCCGGCTGGTCTGCTCAACGCCTACCGTTTCATCGCCGATACGCGTGACCAGGCAACCGGGGAGCGCCTCGACAACCTCGAGGATCCCTACCGCCTGTTCCGCTGCCACACGATCATGAACTGCGTCGATGTCTGCCCGAAGAGCCTGAATCCGACCAAGGCGATCGGGAAGATCAAGGATCTGATGGTCCGCCGAGCTATCTGAATCAGCACCGCGTCAGTATTGAAAGAGACGATGGAGAACGAAGGGAATACACCGACGATCAACCGCGGACGGCTGCGCTGGCTCGCCAGCCGCCATGCACTGCTGGAGTTGGATATTCTCTTTCGGCGGTTTCTGGACGTGCATTTCGATGGCCTGGATGACTGCACAGCTGGCCATACTGCAGGAATTGCTTTTGCTTGAAGATCACGACCTTTGGGCGATCATCAGCGGGCGCAAGGAATGCCCGGAGGTCAGATGGAAGGCACTGGTCGAGCTGCTGCGCGCGGGCTGACGCGGCAGCACGAGCCGGTCAACGCGTGATACTTTTTCGCTGCAAGAAGGGACTGATATGACCACTCAACGAACAGCTTCGCTGACGCTCGACGGAAAGACTACCGAGTTTCCTGTCCTCTCCGGCACCATCGGCCCGGAAGTGATCGACATCCGCACGCTTTACGGCAAGACGAACACCTTTACGTTCGATCCGGGCTTCATGTCCACCGCCGCCTGCAAGTCGAGCATCACCTATATCGATGGCGACAAGGGCGAGCTGCTGTATCGCGGTTACCCGATCGAACAACTCGCCGAACACTGCAACTTTCTCGAAACCTGTTACCTGCTGAAGAACGGCGAGTTGCCGAATCAGGATCAGTACGACGACTGGGAAAAGCGGGTGAAGAACCACACCATGGTTCATGAGCAACTGACCCGATTCTTCCAGGGGTTTCGCCGCGATGCGCACCCGATGGCGGTGCTGGTCGGGGTGGTGGGCGCGCTGTCGGCTTTCTACCATGACTCGCTCGACATCAACAATCCGCAGCACCGGCTGGTCGCGGCGATCCGCCTGATCGCCAAGTTGCCGACCATCGTCGCGATGACCTACAAGTACAGCATGGGCGAGCCGTTCATGTATCCGCGCAACAACCTCGACTACTCGGCGAACTTCATGCACATGATGTTCGGCACGCCGTGCGAGGAGTACAAGCCGAATCCCGTGCTGGTCAAGGCGCTCGACCGCATCCTGATCCTCCACGCCGACCATGAGCAGAACGCGTCGACCTCGACGGTGCGACTGTCCGGTTCGTCGGGTGCCAACCCGTTTGCCTGCATTGCCGCCGGCATTGCCTGCCTGTGGGGTCCGGCCCACGGCGGGGCGAACGAAGCCTGCCTCAAGATGCTGGAAGAGATCGGCGACGTCTCGCGGGTCGGTGAATACATCAAGCGATCGAAGGACAAGAACGACAGCTTCAAGCTGATGGGCTTCGGCCACCGCGTCTACAAGAACTTCGATCCGCGCGCCAAGCTGATGCGCGAAACCTGCCACGATGTTCTGAACGAACTCGGCTTGCACGACGATCGCCTGTTCAAGCTGGCCCTCGCGCTCGAGAAGATCGCTCTCGAGGACGAATATTTCGTCGAGAAGAAGCTCTACCCGAACGTAGACTTCTATTCGGGCATCGTGCAGCGCGCGCTGGGTATCCCGGTGCCGCTATTCACCGGGATCTTCGCGCTTGCACGCACCATCGGCTGGATCGCCCAGTGGCACGAGATGATCGGCGACCCCGAACAGAAAATCGGCCGTCCGCGGCAACTTTACACCGGCGCGGCACCGCGTACCGTCACGCCGCTCGCCAAGCGACCATAAGAAGAAGGGTGCGAGGGGCGCCGGCGAAGAACCCGGCAGGATCGGATGTGCAAGGCATCCGCTTCCTGGGTTCCTCCGGGCGACGGGCCTCTCGCACCACACACCGGTGGACCAGGTGTCCCCAAGAGCGAGAGACTGACATGCTGAGACAAATGCTGAGCAATTCCTATCTCTTCGGCGGCAACATGCCGTTTGTCGAGGAGATGTACGAGAACTACATCAACAACCCTGCGTCGGTGCCGGACAACTGGCGCAGTTACTTCGATTCGCTGCAGATCCTGCCGGGTGACGGCCCCGATGTCGCGCACTCGCCGATCATCGCGTCGTTCGCCGAGCGCGCCAAGGAGGGCGTTTCAAGGGCCGCGGTGAGCACGGTTTCCGACGGCCGCCAGATCAAGGTCCTGCAGATGATCACGGCCTACCGGTTCCTCGGCAATCGCTGGGCGCAGCTCGATCCGCTCAAGCGCGCCGAACGGCCGCAGATCGCTGAACTGGAGCCCTCGTTCTACGGCTTCACCGAGGCCGATTTCGGTGAGGTGTTCAGCACCGGTTCGTTCGTGTTTCCGGGTGAAAAGGGTACCCTGCGCGAGATTCTCGAAGCCTTGCGCCAGACCTACTGCGGCTCGATCGGCGCCGAATACATGTACATGTCGGACATCGGGCACAAGCGATGGATCCAGGCGCGCCTGGAGCCGGTCCGGTCGATGCCCAAATATCAGCCGGAGCAGCAGCAGCGTTTCCTGGAACGGCTCACCGCTGCCGAAACGATGGAGCGTTACCTGCATACCCGATACGTCGGGCAGAAGCGCTTCTCGCTGGAAGGCGGCGAGAGCACCATCGTCGCAATGGACGAACTGTTGCGGGTCGCGGGCGGTCTCGGCGTGCAGGAAATCGTGATCGGCATGGCGCATCGCGGCCGCCTGAACGTATTGGTCAACACGCTGGGCAAATCGCCGCAGCAACTGTTCTCCGAGTTCGAGGGCAAGCATGCCGACGATCTGTCGGCCGGCGATGTCAAATACCACATGGGTTTCTCGTCCGATGTCGCGACGCCCGGGGGGCCGGTTCATCTGACGCTGGCATTCAACCCCTCGCACCTCGAAATCATCAATCCGGTTGTCGAAGGGTCGGTGTATGCACGCCAGATTCGCCGCGGCGACGAGTCGGGTGCGACGGTGCTGCCGGTGCTGTTGCACGGCGATGCGGCTGTTGCCGGCCAGGGCGTGAACCAGGAAATGCTCAACTTCGGGCAGACGCGCGGATATGGGACCGGCGGCACTGTGCACATCGTGGTCAACAACCAGATCGGTTTTACTACCTCCGATCCGCGCGACTACCGCTCGTCCCTCTACTGCACCGATATCTTCAAGATGATCGAAGCGCCGATTTTCCATGTCAACGGCGACGATCCGGAAGCGGTTGCCTTCGTCACCAGGCTGGCAATGGAGTTCCGCCAGGAATTCAAGAAGGATGTGGTGATCGACCTGATCTGCTTCCGCAAGCTCGGCCACAACGAGCAGGACGAGCCGATGGTCACCCAGCCGTTGATGTACAAGAAGATCCAGGCGCATCCGGGCACGCGGAAGGTCTATGCGGACAAGCTGGTGGGCCAGCGCGTGATCGGCGCCGAAGTGCCGGAGGACATGATCAAGGACTATCGGGCGGCGCTCGACGAGGGCCGGCTCATCGATCATCCGGTGCTCACCGATCATCAGCGGAAGTTTGCAGTCGATTGGACACCGTTGCTCGGCCATGCGTACACCGACGACTGCGATTCCAAGGTGCCTGTCATCGAGATCGAGCGGCTGTCGAAGGCGGTGACCACCGTTCCGGCGGACTTCACGCTGCATTCGCGGGTCTCCAAGATCATCGAAGACCGCCGGGCGATGGGCGAAGGCAAGCTGCCCCTGGATTGGGGCATGGGCGAGACCCTCGCCTATGCCACCTTGCTGGTCGAAGGCTATGCAGTGCGCGTGTCCGGTGAAGATAGCGGGCGCGGCACTTTCTTCCACCGCCACGCGGTGCTGCACGACCAGAACCGGGAACGTTGGGATGCCGGCAACTACATCCCGTTGCAGCATATTCAGGAAAAGCAGGCGCGCTTTGTCGTCATCGACTCGGTGCTTTCGGAGGAGGCCGTGCTCGCCTTCGAGTACGGCTATGCCACGGCCGAGCCGAACGAACTGGTGGTTTGGGAGGCCCAGTTCGGCGATTTCGCCAATGGTGCGCAGGTGGTGATAGACCAGTTCATCGCCTCGGGCGAGGCCAAGTGGGGCCGCGGTTGCGGGCTCGTGATGCTGCTGCCCCATGGATACGAGGGGCAGGGGCCGGAGCACTCTTCGGCGCGCCTCGAGCGCTACATGCAGCTATGCGCCGACCACAACTGGCAGGTCTGCGTGCCATCGACGCCGGCGCAGGTTTTCCACCTGCTGCGCAGGCAGATGCTGCGCAAGTTCCGCAAGCCGTTGATCGTGATGTCGCCCAAGTCGCTGCTGCGTCACAAGGAGGCGACCTCGTCGCTCGACGATCTCGCCAAGGGCACCTTCCAGACCGTGATTCCGGAGGTCGATGAGCTCGATCCGAAGAAGGTCACGCGGGTGGTGGTGTGCTCCGGCAAGGTGTTCTACGACCTGGTCGCCGCGCGGCGCGAGCACAAGATCGAGAACGTCGCAATTTTGCGTCTGGAGCAACTCTATCCGTTCCCGAACGAGGTATTCGAGACGGAGGTCCGGCGGTATCCGAAGGCAAAGGATCTGGTCTGGGTGCAGGAGGAACCCCTGAACCAGGGCGCATGGTATGCCTCGCGGCATCACCTGGCGGAACACCTGGCCGAGGGACAGAAACTCGTGGTCGTGGCGCGCCCTGCCTCGGCCAGCCCGGCGGTCGGCTACTACGCCAAGCACAATGCGCAACAGAAGATCGTGGTCGAAAGCGCGCTGCGGATAAAGATCTGATCGCGATCCCGAAATTGTTTTTCTGATCCAACCCAGTCAAAAGAACCGAGGGGACAAAAGATGCTAATTGAGGTGAAGGTGCCGCAGCTATCGGAATCCGTGGCCGAAGCGACGCTGGTTAGCTGGCACAAGAAAGAGGGCGAAGCGGTCGCACGCGACGAGAATCTGATCGACATCGAGACCGACAAGGTCGTGCTGGAACTGCCGGCGCCGGGAGCCGGCGTGCTGGTCAAGATAGTCAAGGGCAATGGCGATCTGGTAGCCAGCGGCGAGGTGATCGCGACCATCGATACCGAAGCCAAGGCAAGCGCTGGCGCGTCAGCCGCGGCCACTGCGACGGCCACTGCGCCGGCTGCGGCGGCGACGAAGGCGGCGAAGGTGGGCGGTGTCGCGATGCCCTCAGCGCGCAAGATCCTCGATGAAAAGGGCGTCGATGCCTCGGCTGTCGAGGGTTCCGGCCGCGGTGGCCGGATCACCAAGGCCGATGCACTTGGAATTGTCGCTCCCGCCCCCGCACCTGCTCCGGCCGCCAGACCGGCTGCCCCGCCGGCCGCCACCGTTCCGGCGCTGCCGCAGCCGCCAGCGCCGGTAAACATCGAAGCGGTGCTCGCCGACCGGCCCGAACAGCGGGTGCCGATGTCGCGCCTGCGCGCGCGCGTGGCCGAGCGGCTGCTGCAGTCGCAGGCGCAAAACGCGATTCTCACCACCTTCAACGAGGTCAACATGGGCCCGTTGATGGAACTGCGCAAAAAGTACCAGGACAAGTTCGAGAAGGAGCATGGCGTCAAGCTCGGTTTCATGAGCTTCTTCGTCAAGGCGGCGGTTGCCGCGCTGAAGAAGTTCCCGTTGCTCAATGCCTCGGTCGACGGCAACGAACTCGTCTATCACGGCTATTTCGACATCGGCATCGCCGTCGGTTCGCCGCGCGGCCTGGTGGTGCCGATCCTGCGCAATGCCGACCAGTTGAGCTTTGCCGGGATCGAGAAGAAGATCGCCGAATTCGGCACCAAGGCCAGGGACGGCAAGCTGTCGATCGAGGAACTCACCGGCGGCACTTTCTCGATCTCCAACGGCGGCGTATTCGGTTCGATGCTGTCGACGCCGATCATCAACCCGCCGCAATCCGCCATCCTCGGCATCCACGCCACCAAGGATCGTCCGGTGGCGGAAAACGGCCAGGTGGTGATCCGCCCGATCAACTATCTCGCCATGTCCTATGACCACCGGATCATCGACGGCCGCGAGGCGGTACTCGGCCTGGTGACGATGAAGGAAGCGCTCGAAGACCCGGCACGCCTGCTGTTCGAAGTTTGATCGATCTCGCCGCTGGCCGCTTCGGCGGACGGCGGCGATTCTGCTCCCGCATCCGTGCCCTGGCGCGGTGCGGGCAATCCAGGGGGGAACCAAAGGAATGACACAACAATTCGACGTAGTCGTGATCGGCGCTGGCCCCGGCGGCTATGTGGCGGCGATCCGCGCGGCACAGCTCGGGTTTTCCGCGGCGTGCATCGAGTACGCCTCATACGACGATCCGAAGGGCGAAGTTCGCCTGGGCGGCACCTGCCTCAATGTCGGCTGCATTCCGTCCAAGGCGCTGCTGCAATCGTCGGAATACTACGACATGGCCACTCACCATTTCCTCATGCACGGCATCAAGGCCGATGGCGTGAAGATGGATGTGCCGTCGATGGTTCGCCGCAAGGAGAACATCGTCACCCAGCTCACCACCGGCATCCGCGGACTGTTCAAGAAGAACAAGGTGACCCTCCTGGCTGGTCATGGCGGCTTCGTCGGCACTCGCGACAAGCAGATGTGGCAGATCGAGGTAAGGGGCCAGGACGGCACGCAAACGGTCGTTGACGCCAAGCACGTGATCATCGCCACCGGGTCCAAGCCGCGGCAGCTTCCGGGCATCGAAGTCGACAACAAGCTGATCTGCGACAACGTCGGCGCGCTGTCATTCAATGAAGTGCCCAAGCGGCTCGGCGTGATCGGCGCCGGGGTGATCGGCCTCGAACTGGGCAGCGTGTGGAAGCGTCTCGGTTCCGAAGTGACTATCCTCGAAGCACTGCCGGATTTTCTTTCCGCCGCCGATACGGCGGTCGCCAAGGAGGCGTGGAAGGTTTTCACGTCCAAGCAGGGTCTGAAGATTCATCTCGGGGCGCGGATTGGCGCTGTCAGCCAGGGCAAGAACGGCATTACCGTGCCGTTCCAGGCCGACGACGCGGCAGGCGATCTCGAGTGCGACAAACTGATCGTCTCTGTCGGCCGCGTGCCGAATACCGATGGCCTCAACGGTGGTGCCGTCGGCCTCAAGTTGGATGACCGCGCCCGGGTCGAGGTGAATGACTATTGCCAGACCAATCTGCCCAACGTGTGGGCGGTCGGCGACGTGGTGCCCGGTCCGATGCTCGCGCACAAGGGCATGGAAGAGGCGGTGATGGTCGCCGAGCGCATCGCCGGCCAGGGCGGTCACGTGAATCACGATACCGTGCCCTGGGTCATGTACACCCACCCCGAAATCGCCTGGGTCGGCAAGACCGAACAGCAGCTCAAGGCCGACAACGTCGCCTACCGCGCCGGGCAGATACCGTTCGCCGCCAACGGCCGCGCGCTGGGGCAGGGCGATACCACCGGTTTCGTCAAGATGCTCGCCTGCGCCAAGACCGACCGGATTCTCGGCGTTCACGTGATCGGCACCAACGCCTCGGAACTGATTGCGGAGGCCGTGGTGGCGATGGAATTCGGTGCCTCGTCCGAGGATATCGCGCGCATCTGCCACGCCCACCCGACCCTGTCGGAAGCCATGCACGAAGCCGCGCTGGCGGTGGACAAGCGCCCCCTGCATTTCTGAGCGGCGGCGCGTCGATCCGGAAAGGCGGGCTTGCCCGCCTTTTTTTCGTCCGCCCCTCAGGTTTTGCGCGGGAGCGCCGTTACCAACGAAGTTACGGTCAATTGAAGGTGGTGGCGACCATGGATGGATCGGTTGTTTCAGGCGGGGGCGCGCTTGCGCGGGAGCAGATTGCCGAACAGGTCGACGCGCGCGTGCTGCGCAAGGCGATCGAAATCAACCAGCAGGCGGCCGCTGCAATGATCGAAGCGCTGCCCGAGCCGGCACCTGCCGCCAATCCGCCGAATCTGGGCAACGCGGTCGACGCCTACGCCTGACAATCGGCGCGCAAATGCGCGCCGATTTTTTGTGCGGCACGGTAAAATGGCGATCTGGCGTCATTCAACCGGATCGATTTCGTGCCACACCGAACTCTCGGCGTACCCCAGCGCGGCATGCTCGACGCATTCGAGGCTGCGCTCGAGTCGCGCGGCATCCATGCCGACGAGGCGCAGGTCGAAGCCGCGCGCCGGCTGCAGGAATACTACGACGAGCTGATCGCCTTCAAGGCCAAGCGGCGCACCCGATTGCGCAAGCTGCTGGTGCATCCGACGCTGCCGCGCGGCGTCTATTTCTGGGGCGGGGTCGGGCGCGGCAAGAGTTTCCTGATGGATTGCTTCTTCGACGCGGTGCCCTACAAGCGCAAGCGCCGGGTGCATTTCCACGCCTTCATGCGCGAGATTCACGAGCAGTTGAAGTCGCTGCGCGACCAGGCCGACCCGCTGGTCACGATTGCCGGGCGCATCGCGCGCCAGACGCGCCTGCTGTGCTTCGACGAATTCCACGTTTCCGACATTGCCGACGCGATGATCCTCGGCCGGCTGCTGGAAAAGCTGTTCGACCTCGGCGTGCTGTTCTGCATGACATCGAACTACCCGCCGGACGGCCTTTATCCCCACGGCCTGCAACGCATCAATTTCCTGCCGACCATCGAGATGTTGAAGAAGCAGCTCGACATCATCGAAGTCGACGGCGGCGTCGACTACCGCCTGCGCACGCTCGAACGCGTCGAGGTCTATCACACGCCGGCCACCGAAGAGACCGAGCACCGCATGGAGCAGGGCTTTGAAGCGCTTGCCGGCGGCGAAGGCCGCAGCGACCCGATCGAGGTGCTTGGCCACCTGCTGCCGGTCAAGCGCGAAGCCGGAGGCGCGGTGTGGTTCGACTTCGCCACGCTGTGCGGCGGCCCGCGTTCGCAAAACGACTATCTGGTGCTGGCGCACCGCTTTCACACGCTGTTCCTCTCGCTGGTGCCGATGATGGGGAGCGATCGCGCTTCCGAGGCGCGGCGTTTCACCTGGCTGGTCGACGTGCTCTACGACCAACGTGTGAAGCTGGTGATCTCGGCCGAAGTGGAGGCGCACGATCTGTACCGCAGCGGTACGAACGCCAACGAGTTCAGCCGCACGGTGAGCCGCCTGATCGAGATGCGCTCACGCGAATACCTGGCCGAACCGCATCGGGTCGAGTTGCCGGAGCCGCCCGCCGCGGCGTGAGGCCGCTCGGCCGCTTGGCGGCCCCTGCATAGCAAGGCTGCAAGGCGCATGGAATGGCGCTCCCGGGAAGGGTATGCCGGAGAGCCGCGTCAATGCTGGGTCGTGGCCCAGGGTGCTCTGAGAGCAAGCATCCATGCGGCTTCCAGGCCAGGGTGTGCGCCACCCCGTCGATCTGCCGCGCCAGTGAAGGCTATCCGGCGGCGACCTCGCGGTTGGCGCGCTTGCGCTCGTGTTCCTTCAGGTGGCGCTTGCGCAGGCGGATCGACTTGGGCGTGATCTCGACCAGTTCGTCGTCGGCGATGAACTCGATCGCCGATTCGAGCGTGAGCACGATCGGCGGCGTCAGGCGCACGGCTTCGTCGGTGCCGGAGGCGCGCACGTTGGTGAGCTGCTTGCCCTTGATCGGGTTGACCACCAGATCGTTGTCGCGCGAGTGCATGCCGATGATCATGCCTTCGTAGAGCGGCTCGCCGGGCGAGACGAACATGCGGCCGCGATCCTGCAGTTTCCACAGCGCGTAGGCCACGGCCTCGCCCTGTTCGGCGGAGATCAGCACGCCGTTGCGCCGCTCGGCCATGTCGCCGGCAACCGGGCCGTAGTCGTCGAACACATGGCTGATCAGGCCGGTGCCGCGCGTCAGCGTGAGGAATTCGCCCTGGAAGCCGATCAGCCCGCGGGCCGGGATGCGGTACTCGAGACGCACGCGGCCCTTGCCGTCGGATTCCATGTTCTGCAGGTCGCCGCGGCGGCGGCCGAGTTCTTCCATGATCGCACCCTGGTGGACTTCCTCCACATCCACCGTCAGCGCTTCGTAGGGCTCCTGGCGTTCCCCGTCGTGCTCGCGGAACACCACGCGCGGGCGCGACACGGCGAGTTCGTAGCCTTCGCGGCGCATGTTCTCGAGCAGGATGGTCAGGTGCAGTTCACCGCGGCCGGAGACGAGAAAGATGTCGGCGTCGGCGGTGTCCTCCACGCGCAGCGCGACGTTGCTCATCAGTTCCTTGTTCAGGCGGTCGCGGATGTTGCGGCTGGTGACGTACTTGCCTTCGCGCCCGGCGTAGGGCGAGGTGTTGACCTGGAAGTTCATGGTCAGCGTCGGCTCGTCCACAGCGATCGGCGGCAGGCCCAGCGGGGATTCCACGTCGCAGATCGTCACGCCGATGGCGGTCTGTTCGATGCCGGTGACCAGCACGATGTCGCCGGCGGCGGCTTCCTCGGTGGTGGTGCGTTCGAGGCCGTGGAACACCATGATCTGGCCGACCCTGGCCCTGCCGCGCGGCTCGTCGCCATACATCACGGCGACATCGCTATTGGCCTTGATGGTGCCGCGGTTGATGCGGCCGATGCCGATGCGGCCGAGGTAGCTCGAATAGTCGAGCGAGCAGATCTGCAATTGCAGCGGGCCGTCGGGATCGACCTTGGGCTGCGGCACATGCTTGAGAATGGCATCGAACAGCGGCCGCATGTTGCTGCCGGCGGCCGACGAATCGAGCATCGCGTAGCCGTTGAGCGCCGAGGCGAAGACGACCGGGAAGTCGAGCTGCTCTTCGGTTGCACCGAGCTTGTCGAACAGGTCGAAGGTATGGTTGATCACCCAGTCCGGCCGCGCGCCGGGGCGGTCGATCTTGTTGATGACGACGATCGGCTTGAGGCCGAGCGCCAGCGCCTTGCGCGTGACGAAGCGCGTCTGCGGCATCGGGCCTTCGACCGCGTCGACCAGCAGCAGCACGCCATCGACCATCGACAGCACGCGCTCCACCTCGCCGCCAAAGTCGGCGTGGCCGGGGGTGTCGACGATGTTGATGTGGGCGCCTTCGTATTCGATCGCGCAGTTCTTGGCCAGGATCGTGATGCCGCGCTCGCGCTCGAGATCGTTGGAGTCCATCACGCGCTCGGTCATCTGCTGATGCGCGGCGAAGGTGCCGGATTGACGCAACAGCTGGTCGACCAGGGTGGTTTTCCCGTGGTCGACGTGGGCGATGATTGCGATGTTGCGAATGGCGCGGGGCATGAAAAATGCTCGGGGAGAAAAGCCTTGGATTCTAGCACGCGCGGTCTGTCCGCCGTCGGGCCGCGAATGGCCGCGTGCTAGAATCGCGGCCGATCAAACGACGCCTGACAGCGCCTGCGCAATCCTCGCGGCGCCTCCCGGAAAGATGCTTGCAATCATCGGCGGAAGCGGACTTACCCAACTTTCGAGCCTTGAAGTCAATCGGCGCGAAATTGTCCGCACGCCCTATGGCGAACCCTCGGGCGCGTTGCTCTTCGGCCGCATCGGCGCGCAGGACGTGGTGTTCCTGGCGCGCCACGGCTTCGGCCACACCATCCCGCCGCACGACGTGAATTACTGCGCCAACATCGCCGGGCTGCGACAGGTTGGCGCAACGCGCGTGGTGTCGGTCGCATCGGTCGGCGGCATTCGCAACGATCTCGGACCGGGAACCCTGCTGGTGCCGCACCAGATCATCGATTACACCTGGGGCCGAAAGATGACGTTTCACGAGGGGGCCGATTCACCGGTGACGCACATCGACTTCACCGACCCCTACGATGCGGGCTTGCGCGGCGCGCTGCTCGACGCAGCGGCCGCGATCGGCGAGCCGATCGTCGATGGCGGCGTCTATGCTGCCACCCAGGGACCGCGGCTGGAAACTGCCGCCGAGATCAATCGTCTGGAGCGCGACGGCGCCGATGTCGTCGGCATGACCGGCATGCCAGAGGCCGCGCTCGCCCGCGAGGCCGGGCTCGCCTATGCGGCCATCGCGGTGGTGGCGAATTTTGCGGCCGGGCGTGGCGAATCGGCGCACGGCATCGAGTTCGCCACGATCGAAGCGACCCTGCATGCGGCAATGGCGCGGGTTCGCGGCGTGCTCAGCCGCTTGTGCCAGGCTCCGGCATGATTCGCGAGGTGCTCCGGATGGGCGATCCGCGTCTGCTGCAGCGGGCCGAGCCGGTGCAGGCTTTCGGCAGCGCGAGTCTTGCGGCGTTGTTGGCGGACATGCGCGAGACGATGGCGCATCTGAACGGCGCCGGGCTTGCCGCGCCGCAGATCGGCGTCGGCCTGCGCGTGGTGATCTTCGGCGTGCACAGCAATCCGCGCTATCCCGATGCCGAGCCGGTACCGGATACGGTGCTGATCAATCCGCTGCTGGAGCCGCTCGGCGACGAAATGGAGGACGGCTGGGAGGGCTGTCTGTCCGTGCCCGGCCTGCGCGGTGTCGTGCCGCGCTTCAAGCGCCTGCGCTATTCGGGCTGCGACGATCAGGGCCGGCACTTCAGCCGGGAAGTGAGTGGCTTTCATGCTCGCGTGGTGCAGCATGAATGCGATCACCTCGACGGCATCCTGTATCCGATGCGGATCCGCGATTTTTCCCGCTTCGGCTATTCCGAGGTTCTCTTTCCCGACGGGAGTGCGACGGCGGACGATTGAGGGGCGGCCCGCCTTGCGCTGGCGCCACACGCCCGATGGCTGGGGACTATGGCGGGCGCCCACGCCGCCTGCGCACCCCGCCGGAGGTTTCGTCCGCTACGCCGCGAGTTGAAGCTCCATCAGCAATTCCTGCTCGATTCGGATGACGGCGTTGTTTCTTGCCAGTTCGCTGCCGCTGATCAGGAAGGTATCCTCGACCCGATCCCCCAGTGTTGCGATCTTGGCGGTGTGCAGATTGATGCCGTGGTTGGCCAGCACGCGGGCGACGGAGTAGAGCAGTCCCGGACGGTCGGCGGCGGACACCGACATGAGGTAGAGCTGGCCGCGCTCGTCCGGATGAATCCGCACCTCGGGCGTGATCGGAAAGTGCCTGGCCTGGCGCGACAGCCTGCCGCGGACCGGCACTTCCGCCGGCGCGAGTTGCCGCAGGCGATCTTCGAGATCGTGCTCCAGCAGCCCGACGACATCGCGGTAATTCGGCTCGCCGCGCGGATCGAGCAGAATGAAACTGTCGAGCGCGAACCCGTGCCGGGTGGTGTGGATCTTGGCGTCCACGATCGAGAATCCGCGCCGCGCGAAGAAGCTGCACAGGCGCATGAATAGGTCGCGCTGGTCCGGTGCGTAAATCATCACCTGCAGGCCTTCACCGAACGGATTCGGGCGCGCCCGCACGATCGGCTCCGCGTCGTGTGAACGGAAGTACACCATGCGCGTATGCCATGCGACTTCTTCGGCGGCGTGCCGCATGAAGTACACGGTGTCGAGTTCGTTCCACAGCTTGTCCTCGACCCCGGCCATCAATCCGTAATAGCGTATCAGGCGGCGCGCGTCTTCCTGGCGCTCCTCGACCCCCAGCGCCTGATGCGGCGTGGCACCGCGCAGCAGGCGCCGGGTGGCGAAAAACAGATCCTCCAGCAGCTTGCCCTTCCAGGCGTTCCATACTTTCGGGCTGGTGCCTCGGATGTCGGCGTGGGTGAGGATATACAGTGCGGTCAGGCGGCGCTCGTCGCGAACCAGTTCGGCGAAGTTGGCGATTACCGCGTGATCGGCGAGATCCTGTTTTTGCGCCACCGACGACATGGTCAAGTGATGTTCGACCAGCCAGGCGACCAGGGCGGCGTCCTCGCCGGTGATGCAGTGTTCGCGGCAGAAATCCAGCGCATCCTTGCGTCCGAGCTTGGAATGGTCGCCGCCACGGCCCTTGGCGATGTCGTGGAACAGGGCGGCGATATAGATCAGCCAGTGCTGACTGAATCCGGTGATCAGCCGGGACAGCAACGGGTACTCGTGCGCATGTTCGGCAACCGTGAATCGGCGCACATTGCGCAGCACCTGAACGATGTGCTGGTCGACCGTGTAAACGTGAAACAGGTCGTGTTGCATCTGGCCAACGACGCGGCCGAAATTGGGCAGGTAGGCGCCGAGAATGCCGAACTGGTTCATCCGGCGTATTTCCTGCACAAGCCCGCGTTTCTGTCTGAAGATCTGCAGAAACATCTCGCGATTGCGCGGATCGGCGCGAAACTTCGCACCAAGCAGCGGTCGCGACCGCCAGAGGGCTCGCAGCATCCGCGCCGTCATGCCCTTGAGTTCCGAGCGTTGCTGCATCAGCAGAAAGCTCTCCAGGATGGCTTGCGGTTCGCGCTCGAACACGTCCTCGGCGGTGACATCGAGAAGTTCGCGCGTCATCTGGAAGCGCGAATTGATCGAATACACCGCTGGCGCACCATGCGTCGGGAATATCGTCGCGGCGAGGTTCTGCAGGATGATGGTGTTGAGCTGCGTGACCAGCTTGGCGTTCTGGTAGTAACGCTGCATCAGCACTTCGGATGCGCGCTTGGTCGGGCTTGCCTTCAGTCCGAACTCCCGCGCCAGTGCCTCCTGATAGTCGAACAGCAGCCGGTCTTCACGGCGCCCTGCCAGCAGATGAAGCCGAATGCGCACATGCTGCAAGAACGTGGTGGCACGACGCGCCTGGCCGGCTTCGGCAAGTGTAAGCAACTGCGCATAGGCGAGGCCGCGCCAGTCATCGCCGATCCCCGCAGCTTCGCCGATCCAGCCGATCACGTGCAGATCGCGCAATCCGCCGGGACTCTCCTTGCAGTTGGGTTCGAGGCTGTAGGGGGTGTGCGCGTGGCGTGTGTAGCGCTGGTCCTGCTCCAGAAGCTTGGCGCTGAAGAAGGTTTTCAGATCGAGTTGGGCGTGCATCGCAAGGCGCAGCTTGGCGAACGCCGCAGAGTCACCGGCGAGCAGGCGCGCCTCGAGAAGACTGGTCTGGGTTGCGATGTCGCGCGCCGATTCGGCCAGACACTCCTGCAGCGAGCGCACGCTGTGGCCGATGTCCAGGCCGATGTCCCAGAACGCGCCGACCAGTTCTTCCAGCCTGCGCTCGGTCTCGGGCGTGATCGATTCCGGTACCAGGATCAGCAGATCGACGTCTGAGGCCGGATACAACTCGCCGCGCCCGTAGCCACCAACTGCGGCAAATGCCAGTTCATCGGGCAGGGACATGGCACGCCACAGGTCGACCAGCACACCGTCGACCAGGCTGCAGCGGCCGTGCAGGAAGCGCTTCGGGTCGGCTTTGGCCGCATACAAGTCGCGCAACGCTGTCATGCCCTCCTGCAGGCGGGACTTCAGGCGCTCGTGCAGTTCCTGGCGGGGGATTCCGGCCAGCGGCGTCCCGCCTGCGGTTACCGGCTGGCGCATGCGCTGGGGCTCAGGTGACCAGCAGAGCCGGTGCGGCGGGAGAGCCGGCGGATACCGTCAACACTTCATACCCGGTTTCGCTGACCAGGACGGTGTGCTCCCACTGCGCCGAAAGGCTGCGGTCTTTGGTGATGATGGTCCAGCCGTCGGGGAGTTCCGAGATCGCGGCGCGACCGGCGTTGATCATCGGCTCGATGGTGAAAGTCATTCCCGGTTCGAGCGCAATCCCGGTGCCGGCACGGCCGTAGTGCAAAACCTGCGGTTCCTCGTGAAATTTGCGTCCGATGCCGTGGCCGCAGAATTCCCGCACGATCGAAAAGCCGGCCGCCTCGGCATGACGCTGGACGGCATGGCCGATGTCACCCAGGCGGGCTCCCGGACGGACCTGGGCAATGCCCAGCCACAGGCACTCGTAGGTAACCGCGCACAAGCGCTTGGCGAGGATCGACGCGCCCTCGCCGACTATGAACATCCTGCTGGTATCGCCGTGGAAGCCGTCCTTGATCACGGTGATGTCGATATTCAGGATGTCGCCCTTCTTTAGCGGGCGGTCGCCGGGTATGCCGTGACAGACTTGGTGGTTGACCGAAGCGCAGATCGATTTCGGATAGGGACGGTAGCCCGGCGGCGCGTAGTTCAGCGGGGCGGGGGTCGTTCCCTGAGTGTTGACCATGTAGTCGTGGCACAGCCGGTTGAGTTCGCCGGTTGCCACGCCCGGTTTGATGTACGGCGTGATGAAATCGAGCACTTCGGATGCGAGGCGACCGGCCACGCGCATGGCGTCGATTTCTTCCGGAGTTTTGATCGTTATGCTCATCGAAGGGGCTGGACCGGGAAACGCGTAAGCCTATCCGAAGCCGGCGCCGTGGGCAATTTTACCCGGCGCGATGGTGCCGGACGGATAGCCAAATGCGATTGCGGCCTTGAGGCGAGTGCCCGGGGCGTGCTAAAATCGCCCGATTGCTCGAACGCGCGCCTTTTCCATCAAAGGGTTGGCGCTGGTCGGGCAAAATTCTCACGCTTGGTGTCGAAAAGGGTGCGTCGCGGATCGGTCCTTGAAGGACCGCCGCTGACGAACAGTGCCAGGCGGCGGATCAACCCTGTTCGGAGATTTTCTTAATGACCACGATGCGTCAGATGCTCGAGGCCGGCGTTCATTTCGGCCACCAGACCCGTTTCTGGAATCCGAAGATGGCTCAATACATCTTCGGCCACCGCAACAAGATCCACATCATCAACCTCGAAAAGACCCTGGTCAAATACCAGGAGGCGATGGGGTTTTTGCGCAAGATGGCGTCCAACAAGGGCGTCATCCTGTTTGTCGGCACCAAACGCCAGGCACGCGAGATTGTTTCCGAGGAGGCGCAGCGTGCAGGGGCGCCGTTCGTGGACGAGCGTTGGCTGGGCGGCATGCTGACCAACTTCAAGACCGTCAAGGGTTCGATCAAGCGCTTGAAGGATCTGGAGCAGATGTCCCAGGATGGTTCGCTCGAGAAGATGTCGAAGAAGGAGGCGCTGATGCTGCAGCGCGAACTCGACAAGCTGCAGAAAAGTCTCGGTGGCATCAAGGACATGTCGGGGCTGCCGGACGCACTGTTTGTGATCGACGTCGGCTATCACAAGATCGCGATTACCGAAGCGAAGAAGCTCGGGATTCCCGTCGTTGCGATTGTCGATACCAATCACAACCCGGAAGGCGTCGACTACGTCATACCGGGCAACGACGACTCCAGCCGGGCGATTCGCCTGTATGCGCGAGGCGTTGCCGACGCGATACTCGAGGGCCGCAGCCAGACGATTTCGGATCTGGTCGCCACCGTGTCCGACGATTTCGTCGAAGTCGAGGAAGAGGGCGGGGACGCTTCCGCCGCATGATGCATTGGGAGGACGCGGCGTCGGACCTCCCATGACAAGAACATCTCCGGCCGGGTCGGGCAGGTGCCCGATCCGCTTGTGCGACAAAGGATTCAGGAGTGAACATGGCGGAAATCACCGCTTCGATGGTCAAGGAACTGCGCGAGAAGACCGACGCGCCAATGATGGAATGCAAGAAGGCGCTGACGGAGGCTGCCGGCGATCTGGCCAAGGCTGAAGAAATCCTGCGCGTCAAACTTGGCAACAAGGCGGCCAAGGCCTCGGCGCGGGTGGCTGCCGAAGGTGTGGTTGCGACCTGGATGGCGCCGGACGGCAAGCTGGGTGCGATGATCGAGGTCAACTGTGAAACCGACTTCGTGGCCAAGAACGACGATTTTCTGGCACTTTCGGCCAAACTGGCCGAACTCGTGGCGGCGCAGAACCCGGCCGATGTCGCGGCGCTGTCGGCGCTGCAGATCGACGGCAAGACGGTGGAGCAAGTGCGCACGGCACTGGTCGGAAAGATCGGCGAGAACATGTCGATCCGCCGCTTCGTGCGCTTGCCGGCCCAGGGCAAGCTCCAGCAGTACGTTCATGGCGGGGCGAAGATCGGCGTGGTGGTCGACGTCGAAGGCGGCGACGATCAACTGGGCAGGGATATCGCGATGCATGTCGCGGCGACCAAGCCCAAGGCGCTCGATGCTTCCGGTGTTGCCGCAGCCCTGCTCGATACCGAGCGGCGCATCGCGGTGGAAAAGGCGCGCGAGGCAGGCAAGCCCGACGCGATGCTGGACAAGATCGCCGACGGAACCGTGCAGAAGTACCTGAAGGAAGTCACGCTGCTCGGCCAGCCGTTCGTCAAGGACGACAAACTGACCATCGAGCAACTGCTCAAGTCCAAGGGTGCCAAGGTTGCAGGCTTCACGCTCTATGTGGTTGGCGAGGGCATCGAGAAGAAGTCGAACGACTTCGCTGCCGAGGTTGCGGCACAGGCCGCCGCGGCGAAGAAGGACAAGCCGGACAGCGGCGCCGAAGTTTGTGCATGACTAAAGCCGTATACAAGCGCATTCTGCTCAAGCTCTCGGGCGAGGCGCTCATGGGCGACGACGCCTATGGCATCAATCGCGAAACGGTGACGCGTATCGTCGGTGAGATCGGCGAGGTCTCCAGCCTGGGCGTGGAGATCGGCGTGGTCATTGGCGGGGGAAATATTTTTCGCGGTGCTGCGCTGGGTGCCGAGGGGATGGACCGCGCCACCGCCGACTACATGGGCATGCTGGCAACCGTGATGAACGCTCTTGCCCTTCAGGATGCGATGCGCAAGGCCGGGCTCAATGCCCGCGTGCAGTCGGCGCTCAACATTGAACCGGTGGTCGAACCTTACATCCGTGGAAAGGCGATTCGCTATCTGGAAGAGGGGCGGATCGTCGTCTTCGCCGCCGGTACCGGCAATCCGTTCTTCACCACGGATACTGCGGCGGCACTGCGCGGCCGCGAGATCGAGGCTGAAATCGTGCTGAAGGCGACCAAGGTCGACGGCGTCTATTCATCCGATCCCAAGAAGGATGGCAATGCGACGCGATTCGACCGCCTGAGCTTCGACGAGGCGATTTCGCGCGATCTCAAGGTCATGGATGCGACTGCGCTGGCGCTGTGTCGCGAGCAGCGCCTGCCGGTCAACGTATTCAGCATATTGAAGCCGGGTGCTCTCAAACGCGTCGTGGTCGGCGATAGCGAAGGCACACTGGTGCACGTGTAGGTTCAGAGGAGTCGCCGATGATCATCGAGTTGCGCAAGAGCACCGAAGACCGGATGAAGAAATCCCTCGATTCGCTCAAGAGCGACCTGCAAAAGGTCAGAACCGGACGGGCGCACACGGGTCTGCTCGATCACATCCACGTCGACTACTACGGTTCGATGGTACCGCTGTCGCAGGTTGCCAATGTTTCGCTTCTGGATTCGCGCACCATCGGTGTCCAGCCGTGGGAAAAGAAGTTGATTCCGGTCGTCGAAAAGGCGATTCGCGATTCCGATCTCGGCCTGAATCCGGCAACCATGGGCGAGGTGGTTCGGATTCCCATGCCGGCGCTGACCGAGGAGCGGCGCAAGGAACTGATCAAGGTCGTGCGCCACGAAGGCGAAACCGCCAAGGTTGCGGTGCGCAATCTGCGCCGTGATGCCAACAGTGCGCTCAAGGAAGCGGTCAAGGCCAAGACGATTTCCGAGGATGCCTCCCCTTCGCCGACCGCCGACCAGGTTTCCGCCATGTCCGATCAGCGGTTTGCGAGATCCACCCAGCAGGTGCCAGGCGGCGAGTCGATTCCGCGCCATGTGGCCATCATCATGGACGGCAACGGGCGGTGGGCACGCAAGAGATTGCTCCCCCGCGTGGCTGGCCACAAACGCGGCGTGGATGCGGTGCGGGCGACAATTCGCGCCTGCATCGAGCGCGGCGTGAGCTATTTGACCTTGTTTGCCTTCAGTTCGGAGAACTGGCGGCGCCCCGCAGACGAGGTCTCGTTTCTCATGCAGTTGTTTGTTCGCGCGCTCGAGGAGGAGGTGGCGAGACTGCACGAGAACAACATTCGCTTTCGCGTCATCGGGGATTTGTCCCGGTTCGACGCGGGGCTGGTGGACTTGATCAAGCGCGCCGAACTGCTTACCGCAGGCAACGACCGGCTCAACCTCACCGTCGCGGCCAACTATGGCGGGCGCTGGGATATCCTGCAGGCTCTTCAGCGCATGATCGCGGAACGGCCCGAAACGGCGGGCGGCTTTGCAGAATCGGACCTGAGCCCCTACCTTGCGATGAACTACGCGCCCGAGCCCGACCTGTTCATTCGTACCGGCGGGGAGCAACGCATCAGTAATTTCCTGCTGTGGCAACTCGCCTACACTGAGTTGTACTTCACCGACCGGTTGTGGCCGGAATTCGATGGCACGGCACTGGACCAGGCCATCGAATCCTATCGTCAACGCGAACGGCGCTTCGGACGCACCAGCGAACAACTGGCCGGCAGTTCGGAATCCGCGGCCGCGTCGCTCGGGTCCAGTTCCTAGCATGCTCAGACAGCGGGTCATTACCGCGCTGATCCTTTTCGTTGCACTTCTGTTCGCGGTTTTCCTGCTGCCGCCGATCGCCTGGCTGTTGCTGGTCGGCCTGTTGCTGGTAATTGCGACAGTGGAGTGGGGCGGGCTGATCGGGCTGCACGGGACCGGTGCCGTTTTCTATTGTGCCGTTACGGCAGGACTGTTCTTCGCCGCCTGCATGGCTGGCGGACTAGCCGGATCCAGCCTTACGGCGTCGCCGCAAGCGCTGATCGGTCTATTCGTCATCGGCGCCGCCTTCTGGCTGGTGGTGGCGCCGCTATGGCTTTCCGGCAAATGGCCATTGCGTCGGGGAGGCGCTGGCGCCATAGCCGGATGGCTGGTGGTGGTGCCCGCCGGACTCGCCCTGGTGCATTTGCGCGCTGTGAATCCACTGCTCCTGATGGCGGCGATGGCATTGGTATGGGTTGCCGACATTGCGGCCTATTTTGTCGGCCGGGCGATCGGACGTCGCAAACTCGCCCCTGGCATCAGTCCGGGCAAGAGCTGGGAGGGTGCGTTGGGGGCGGTTGCGTTCGTGCTCGTGTACGGCTTCGTCGTGGCGCTGGGCTGGCCCGCGCTGGGTTTGCCGAGAGCGGCGGATCCATCGAGTGTCCTGGGTTTTGCAGCCGCACTGATGCTGATCACCGCTGTGGGAATTGTCGGAGACCTGTTCGAATCGCTTGCCAAGCGCCAGGCTGGCGTCAAGGACAGTGGCAACCTCCTTCCCGGGCATGGTGGCGTACTCGATCGGATCGACAGTCTGACATCCACCTTGCCCCTGGTGTCGCTCGCCTGGTTGCTGAGCAAATCGTGAATTCGGTGCCAAACCTCCGGCGGATCACAGTGCTGGGCGCGACCGGCTCGATCGGTATGAATACGCTCGACGTCGTCGCCCGCCATCGCGACCGGTTCGAAGTTTACGCACTGTCCGGGCACAGTCAGCTCGGTCGCTTGCGCGATCTGTGCATCCAGTTTGCGCCGCGTATCGTGGTAACCGCGGACGAGGCCGGTGCCGGCAGATTGCGCGCCGACCTGCAGGCCGCCGGTTGCGCGACCGAAGTGTCGAGCGGGCCGCAAGCGCTGGTCGAGATCGCAAACCACCCGGATGTCGATTGCGTGATGGCCGCGATTGTCGGGGCCGCGGGACTGCAACCGACATTGGCGGCGGCGGCGGCCGGCAAGCAGGTTCTGCTCGCCAACAAGGAAGCGCTGGTCATGGCCGGCGGCCTGTTCATGGCCGAGGTACGCCGCGCCAAGGCACGGCTGTTGCCGATCGACAGCGAGCACAACGCAGTGTTTCAGTCGCTTCCTTACGGCTATTCGGGAGACGCGGCTGCAGCCGGCGTACGACGGATAATCCTCACGGCATCGGGCGGCCCGTTTCGCCGGATGAACGCCGCGGCACTTTCCCGGGTTACCCCGGAGCAGGCTTGTGCCCATCCCAATTGGGTAATGGGGCGCAAGATATCGGTGGACTCGGCCACCATGATGAACAAGGGGCTTGAAGTCATCGAGGCGCACTGGCTGTTCAATGTGGCGCCTGAACAGATCGAAGTGGTGATTCATCCGCAGAGCGTCATACACTCGCTGGTCGACTACGTTGACGGATCGGTGCTTGCGCAACTCGGCAATCCGGACATGCGCACACCGATCGCTCATGCGCTGGCATGGCCCGATCGCCTCGATGCCGGCGTGCGGTCGCTGGACCTGTTCGAGGTCGCCCAGTTGAGTTTCGAGCGCCCGGATTCACAGCGCTTTCCGTGCCTCGATCTGGCGTACCGTGCGTTGCGGGCGGGAGGCACGGCGCCCGCGTTGCTCAATGCAGCCAACGAAGAAGCGGTGTCGGCATTCCTGGACCGCAGGTTGGGATTCACGCGTATTGCTGACGTGATCTCGGCGACCCTGGACGCCATCGCAGGCACGCCGGCCCGTACACTCGACGATGTGCTCGGTGCCGATGGCAGGGCCAGGATGTTTTCCCGCTCGTTGATTTCTCGTTGGAGGGAGGAAGTCGTTTGAACATGATATCGACGGTGGCGGCGTTCGTGCTGGCGCTCGGGATACTGATCGTGGTGCATGAGTTCGGCCACTACCTTGTCGCTCGGTGGTGTGGCGTCAAGGTGTTGCGTTTTTCGGTAGGTTTCGGCAAGGCGCTGTTTGCGCGTCGGATCGGACCGGACAACACCGAATGGGCGCTCGCGGCGTTTCCCCTTGGTGGCTACGTCAAAATGCTGGACGAGCGCGAAGCGCCTGTCGAGCAGCATGAATTGCATCGCGCGTTCAATCGGCAGCCGGTCGGCAAACGCTTTGCGATCGTTCTTGCCGGACCGGTGGCGAACTTCCTGCTGGCAATCGTCCTGTATTGGGGGCTGTTCAGCCAGGGTATGGAAGAGTTGCGACCGCTGCTCGGCAAGCCCGCCGAGCAGACTGTGGCCGAGCGCGCCGGTTTCGTCGACGGTGAGTTGATTGCCGCCGTCGCTGGTCAGAAGATCGACACCTGGCAGGAATTGCGCTGGAAACTCCTCCAGCATGCGCTTGACAACGCCCCGGTAAAGATCGAGGTGATCAATGGCCGCAACGAGTTGAACGAACGCTCGCTCGATCTGTCAGGCATTTCGACCGAACACCTCGAGGGCGATCTGCTGCAACAGATCGGTTTGCGTCTGTACCGTCCGGACATGCCTCCGATAATCGGCAAGATCACCGCCGACAGTGTTGCCGAGCGGGCGGGGCTCGCGGTCGGCGACGAGGTCGTGGCGATCGACGGAAAGGCGATCGACCACTGGATGGATGTGGTCAGCGCAATTCGGGCGGCTGCCAGCCGAGAGATCGAGATCGAGTATCGCCGCGGCGATCAGGCGACATCCGTCCGCCTGACGCCGGCCGAGGCCGTGGAGAACGGCCGGCGCCTCGGGCGCATCGGAATTGGTCCGCAGGAGACCGCCTTCGATCGCAGTCGGCTCATGACGACAGTACGCTATTCGCCCGTTGAAGCCTTGTCCAAGGCGATTCAGACGACCTGGGAAACGTCCACATTCAGCCTGGGCATACTCGGTCGCATGGTGACCGGCGACGTGTCCTGGAAGAACCTTTCCGGCCCCGTGACCATTGCCGATTATGCCGGGCAGTCGGCCCGGCTTGGCCTCAGTTACTACCTGAAGTTTCTCGCGCTGATTTCGATCAGTCTCGGTGTGCTGAACCTTCTGCCCATCCCGATTCTCGATGGGGGGCATTTGATGTACTATATCGTCGAGATAATCAAGGGTGGTCCCGTCTCCGAAAAGGTCATGGAGATCGGGCAGCAGGTTGGTCTAGCGCTGCTCGTCATGCTGATGGCCTTCGCCTTCTACAACGACATAAACCGCCTCCTTTCGGGCTGATTTCTCGACTCGCCGTATGAAGAAGAAGCTGATTTCCGGGCTGCTCGCAGCCATGCTCGCGTCAACCGGCGCACTCGCCTTCGAGCCCTTCGTCGTCAAGGACATTCGGGTAGAAGGCATCCAGCGCACCGAAGCGGGAACCGTCTTCAGTTACCTGCCGGTAAAGGTCGGCGAAACCTTTGACGAGGACAAGGCGGCGCAGTCGATTCGTGCACTGTTTGCGACCGGTTTTTTCAAGGATGTGCGCGTCGAGGTGGAGAACGGCATCCTGGTGGTGGTGGTTGATGAGCGTCCGGCGATAGCGACCATCGAGTTCACCGGCATCAAGGAGTTCGACAAGGACCAGTTGAAGAAAGGATTGCGTGAAGTCGGCCTGGCCGAATCGCGGATATTCGATCGCGCGATGCTCGAAAAGGCGGAACAGGAACTGAAGCGCCAATACCTGTCGCGCGGGCGCTATGGAGTCGAGGTCAAGGCCGCGGTAACGCCGCTCGAACGCAATCGGGTCGCGATCAACTTCACGGTCGATGAAGGTGAAGTCGCACGCATTCGCCAGATCAACCTGATCGGTGCAAATGCCCTGAAGGAAAAGGATCTGCTCAAGCTGTTCACCCTGACGACGCCCGGGTGGCTTACCTGGTACACCAAGAACGACCAGTATTCGCGACAGAAACTGCAGGGGGATCTCGAAACCCTGCGGTCCTGGTACCTGAATCAGGGATTTCTGGAGTTCAATGTCGAGTCGACGCAGGTCCAGATATCGCCTGACAAACGCGACATCTACATCACGATCAACGTGGTCGAGGGCGAAAAGTACAGCGTGTCGAGCGTCAAGCTTGCCGGCGATCTTCTGGTGCCGGAAGATGAGTTGCGCAAGCTGGTTACGATCAAGCCGGGCGACGTCTATTCGCGCGAGCGTCTCACCGAGACCACCAAGGCCATTTCCGATCGCCTTGGCAACGACGGCTATGCATTTGCCAACGTCAACGCTTCGCCCGAGATCGACAAAGAGAAGCGCGAGGCGGCATTCACGGTTTTCGTCGATCCGGGGCGCCGGGTTTACGTGCGGCGTGTCAATGTGGCCGGCAATACGCGGACCCGCGACGAGGTCATCCGGCGCGAGGCGCGGCAGATGGAAGGTGCCTGGTACGACGGATCGCGCATCAACAAGTCGCGCCAGCGCATCGACCGGCTCGGATTCTTCGAGGAAGTCAACGTCGAGACGCCGGCGGTACCCGGCACAACCGACCAGGTTGACGTCAATATGACGGTCAAGGAAAAGCCCACCGGCAGCCTGTTGTTTGGCGCGGGCTTCTCGAGTTCGGAGAAGCTGGTGCTATCCGGCTCGATCTCGCAGAACAACCTGTTCGGCAGCGGCAACGCGCTTACGTTGAACGCCAACACCGGAAAGATCAATCGCAATATCGGGCTTTCCTACACCAATCCTTACTACACGGTCGACGGTATTTCACGCGGTTTCGACCTTTATCAGCGCAACGTCGACCCCACCTCGCTCTCGGTCGGACAATACAAGTCGAAGTCGCTCGGCGGCGGAGTACGGTACGGCTTTCCGGTAGGCGAGGACGATTCGGTCTATTTCGGTCTGTCCTACGACCGGACGAAGATCGACACCTTCGATACGAGTCCGCAGCGCTACAAGGATTTTGTCGAAAAGTTCGGCAACAAGAACACCACGCTGCTGTCCAATCTTGGATGGGCGACCGACGGACGCGACAGCTTCCTCTATCCGACGCGCGGAAGCTATCACCGTGCGAACGCCGAATTGTCTCTGCCGGGCGGCAACCTTCGCTACTACAAGGCGAATTACCTCTATCAGCGCTACTTTCCCTTGTCGCGCACCTACACGCTTGCCGCCTACACCGACATGGGAATCGGCAGTGGCTACGGAGGCCGCGACTTGCCCTTCTACAAAAACTTCTTTGCCGGCGGAATCGGTTCGGTGCGTGGCTTTGAATCGAGTTCCATCGGGCCGCGTGATGCGGTGACCGAAGAGTCCCTCGGCGGCAATCGCAAAGTCATTGGCACGCTGGAACTGCTGTTTCCGTTCCCGGGCTCTGGGCTCGACAAATCGCTGCGCCTGGGCTGGTTTTTCGATGCCGGCCAGGTGTGGGAGAAGGGTCAGAAGCTCAGTTTTGGCGACATGCGCTATTCGACCGGCCTTTCGGTTGCCTGGACCTCGCCGCTGGGTCCGCTGAAGTTCAGTTTCGGCCAGCCCTTCAAAAAGAAACCGGACGATCGCATCCAGCGCTTCCAGTTCCAGTTGGGTGCGGGCTTCTAAGCAGATTGGAGAGATTACGTGAATAGATTGATCGCATCGGCAATCGTCAGCACACTGCTGGCCGGATTCAGTACGTTCGCCGTCGCCGAAAACAAAATCGGCTTCGTCAACACCGAACGTGTCTTTCGCGATTCTGCCCCAGCCGTGAAGGCGCTGAAAAAGATCGAGAAGGAGTTCGAGAAGCGTGACCAGGATCTGCAGAAGATGGCCAAGCAGATTCAGTCGATGCAAGAATCCCTTGAGAAGAATGGCGTCACGATGTCGGAGAACGACCGCCGGAACAAGGATCGCGAACTGACCGATCTCAGTCGGGAGTTCCAGCGCCGCCAGCGCGAGTTCCGCGAGGATTTGAACCAGCGCCGCAACGAGGAACTGTCGACTGTTCTTGAACGGGCGAACAAGGCGATCAAGGCGATCGCCGAGGCCGACAAGTTCGATATCATTTTCCAGGAAGCGGTCTACGCCAATCCGCGCATCGACATAACAGACAAGGTGTTGAAGTCGCTCAATGATGGTGTCGATGTACCGGCTGCCGCTGCGCCCGGCGCCCCGGCGAATCTGAAGAAGTAGGTCGCGGATGGCGGCGCCTGCGCAGGCGTTTTCGCTTTCGCTCGGCGAGATCGTCGAACGACTGGGTGGAGAATTGCGCGGCGATGCCCGGATTCGGGTCGCGCAGGTGGGAACGCTTGAACAGGCCGGTCCGCAGCAGATTTCCTTTCTCGCCAATCCGCGCTATGCGGCGCAACTGGCAAGCACTCGAGCGGGCGCGGTGGTCCTTTCTCCGAAGGCGGCGGATCGGTATAACGGCTCGCGGATACTCGCCGACAATCCCTACAGCTACTTCGCGCGCCTGGCCCAGCTATTCAATCCACGCGCCTTGCCCGCACCCGGCATACATCCGACGGCGGTGGTCGACTGCGACATCCCGGCAAGTGTCAGCGTCGGCGCACTGGCCTGGGTCGGCGAGGGTGCGCGCATCGGCGAGGATGTCGTGATCGGTCCCGGCAGCATGATCGGCGCCGGCGCGGCCGTCGGCGAGGGATCGTACCTCCATGCCAGTGTGACGATCTCCACCGGATGCGTGGTCGGCAAGCGGGGTATCCTCCACTCGGGCTGCGTGATCGGTGCCGACGGATTCGGATTTGCCCGCGAGCGCGATGGCTCGTGGGTGAAGATTCCGCAAATCGGCCGGGTCGTATTGGGCGATGACGTGGAGATTGGCGCCAACACCACCATCGACCGCGGTACGCTCGACGACACCGTGATCGAGGACGACGTAAAGATCGACAATCTGGTGCAGATTGCCCACAACTGCCGCATCGGCGCCCATACCGTGATCGCCGGCTGCGCGGGCATCGCCGGCAGCACGCAGATCGGCAAGCGCTGCTTGATCGGCGGGGCGGCGATGATCAACGGACACATAACGATTGCCGACGACGTAACGGTATCCGGCACCACTTTCATGCCCAGATCGGTGGGCGAGCCGGGCGTCTACACCAGTGCGGTGCATCCGTTGAAACATGATGAGTGGTTGAAAAATTTCTCGCATCTGCGCCACCTCGACGCGCAGGACGAAAAGATACGTGCGCTGGAGAAGCGCATGGCTGAACTGGAGAATCGCACTTGAACGAATCGACCGCCATGAACATCGAGCAGATCAAGGAGTATCTGCCCCATCGCTACCCCTTCCTGCTGATCGATCGAGTGCTCGAATGCCAACCGCCGACCCGCATCGTCGCCATCAAGAACGTCTCGATCAACGAGGAGTTCTTCACCGGGCATTTCCCCCACTATCATGTCATGCCCGGCGTGCTCGTCGTCGAAGGGATGGCGCAGGCTGCCGCCATTCTTTCGTTCAAGACCCTTGACGTGCGGCCCGACAAGAAGTCCGTTTATTACTTCGCCGGCATCGACTCCGCCCGTTTCAAGCGGCCGGTGGTGCCGGGCGACCAGATACGCTACGAGGTCGTGGCCGGCCGGTCGATTCGCGGCATTGCGAAGTTTTCAGGCATCGCCCGGGTAGACGATCTGGTGGTCGCGGAGGCAGAACTCCTCTGCGCCTATCGCCAGGTAAAGTAGCGCAATGGGCCTGGCTGGCGGCATCCATCCGACGGCGATCGTCCATCCTGCGGCGCGCATCGGTGTCGGGGTCAGCGTGGGCGCCTATTCGGTAATCGACGAGCATGTGGAGATCGGCGCCGGCACCTCGGTCGGTCACCACTGCGTAATCACCGGCCGCAGCAGGATCGGACGCGAGAATCGCATTTTCCATTTCTGCTCGATCGGCGAGGAACCGCAGGACAAGAAGTACGACGAAGAGGCCACCCGGCTCGAAATCGGCGACCGCAATACCATACGCGAGTACTGTACCCTGAACACCGGGACCGCGCAGGACAGCGGGGTAACGCGCGTGGGCTGTGACAACTGGATCATGGCCTACGTGCACGTGGCGCACGACTGCGTGGTCGGCGACCACACGGTATTCGCCAACAACGCCACACTCGCCGGGCATGTTCATGTCGGCGACTGGGCGATACTCGGCGGCTTCACCGGCGTGCATCAGTTCTGCCGGGTGGGTGCCCACAGCTTTTGCGGCGTCGGCACGGTGCTGCTGCAGGATTTGCCGCCGTTCGTCATTTGCGCCGGCAACCCGGCTGTGCCGCGCTCGATCAATGCCGAAGGTCTCAAGCGCCGCGGGTTTTCGCCCGATTCGATCGCCGCCATCAAGCGCGCCTACAAGCTGCTCTATCGCAACGGCCTGTCATTTGATCAGGCGCGCACGCAGATCGCCGATTTGGTGCTCGCCGTGCCCGAGCTTGCTCCGCTGGCGTCGTTTCTCGCCGAATCGGGCCGCGGCGTGATTCGTTGAGGAGCCGTCCATGCGCATAGCGATGGTCGCCGGCGAGGCATCGGGCGATCTGCTTGCTGCTCACCTGATCGAAGCGCTGCGCAGGCATCTGCCGGAGGCACATTTCTACGGCATCGGCGGGCCGAAGATGCAGGCCGCCGGGTTCGAAGTGCTGTGGCCGAGCGAGACACTGGCGGTCAATGGACTATTCGAGGTGCTGCGCCACTACCGCGCGCTTTCCGCCATCCGCAGGCGCCTTGGCCGAAGATTGATTGACGATCGCCCGGATGTGTTCATCGGCATCGACGCGCCGGATTTCAACCTCGGTCTGGAAGCGCGCCTCAAGCGCAAGGGCATACCCACTGTGCATTACGTGAGCCCGTCGATCTGGGCCTGGCGCGGCGGGCGCATCAAGACCATCGGAGAGTCGGTCAGCCGGATTCTGGCGCTGTTTCCGTTCGAACCGCCGCTCTACCGGGAACGCGGCATTGCAGTGAGCTATGTCGGCCACCCGCTGGCCGACCTGCTGCCGGTGGTGGTGGATCGCGCCGCCGCACGCGAGAAGCTCGACCTGCCGCAGGAGCGGCTGGTTTTTGCCCTGCTGCCGGGCAGCCGGCAATCGGAGGTGGCGCGGCTTGCCGCGACCTTTATCGAGACCGCCAGGCAGCTCGAGCGGCGCTTCGGTGACGTGTTGTTCCTGGTGCCGTTGATTTCGCGCCGGACGCGCGAGATGTTCGAACAGTTGCGCCACACCGCGGAAGCCGACGAGTTGCCGATGCGCGTCATGTTCGGCCATGCGCAGGACGCGATGGCCGCCGCCGATGCCGTGCTGGTGGCCAGCGGCACCGCCACGCTCGAAGCGGCGCTGCTCAAGCGGCCGATGGTCATCGCCTACAAGGTCGCGCCGGCCACCGCGTTCCTGATGCGCCGCATGGGCTATCTGCCTTACGTCGGCCTGCCGAACATCCTGGCCGGCCGCTTCGTGGTGCCGGAGTTCCTGCAGGAGGACTGCACGGCCGACAATCTGGCGCAGGCGCTCGGCAACCTGGTCTGCGACAGGGATACCTGCGCCCGGCTGACCAGCGTGTTTACCGACATGCATCATGAATTGCGGCAGAACACCGCCGAGCGCGCCGCCCAGGCGATTTTGCCGATGCTGGGCGCCGCGGCATGATCTGCGGCGTCGACGAAGCGGGGCGGGGGCCGCTGTGCGGGCCGGTGTTCGCCGCCGCGGTGGTGCTCGATCCGGCCCGGCCGATATCCGGTTTGAATGACTCGAAGAAGCTCGGCGAGCGCGTGCGGGCGCGGCTGGCCGACCAGATTCGCGAGCGCGCCACGGCGTGGTGCGTGGCTCAGGCCAGCGTCGCGGAGATCGATGCCATCAACATCCTGCAGGCAACGCTGCTGGCGATGCGGCGCGCGGTCGAGGGTTTGTCGGTCGCGCCCTCGCAGGTGCTGGTGGACGGCCTCTACACGCCACGGGTGAACTGCGCGGCGCAGGCGGTGGTCAAGGGCGATGCCTCGGTGGCGGAAATATCCGCCGCGTCGATCCTCGCCAAGACCGCCCGCGATGCGCTGATGTGCGACCTGGACGCGCGCTATCCGCAATACGGCCTTGCGCGCCACAAAGGCTACCCGACCGCCGCCCACCTGGCTGCGCTGCGCGAGCACGGCGTCATCGACATCTACCGCCGCAGTTTTGCGCCGGTGCGCCGGCTGCTGTCGGGCGAGCCTCAAGTCTGGCAGCAGCGCGAACTGGGCGGGATCTGAGTTGGAACTCCGGCCCTGGCTGCTTTACCTGCATGTTGCGAGCGTCGTCGTCTGGGTCGGTGGCATGTTCTTCGCGTATGTCTGCCTGCGCCCGGTGGCAGCCGCACAGTTGCACCCGCCGCTGCGGCTGCCGCTGTGGCGCGGCGTGTTCGACCTGTTCCTGAACTGGGTATGGGTCGCCATCGCGTTGATTCTTTCGAGCGGGCTGGCGATGATGCTGCAGACCGGATTCAAGTCGGCCCCACTCAACTGGCATGTCATGTTCGTGCTCGGGCTGCTGATGATGCTGATCTTCGCCCTGGTGTTCTTCGTGCCCTATCGCATGCTTGGCCGCGCCTGCGACACGCAGGACTGGCCTGCCGGCGCTGCCGCGCTGGGGCAGATTCGCAAACTGGTCGGGCTCAACCTTACGCTCGGGCTGCTCAACATCGGTGTGGCCACGCTCGGCCGCGGCATGTGACTCGGCCGGCGCCTGCAACGCGTGCTGGCGGGCAAGCGGGCAAATCCACAGCCCGGCTGGAGGCCGCATGGACAGGCGCTCGCCGGCATGGTATCGCTGCGTGCCTTGCTGCATGCGGCTTTCCCGGCTGTTAGGCTGGAGAGCCGCGTGTTTACTGGCTCTCATGCTACCTATTCACGGCGCTAGCGCGCTTGGCCGGCCATCCGCAGCCGCAGTTGCAGCGGCTTGCCATCGCGCAGCAGGTCGAGCGTGACGCTGTCGCCGATCTTCTTGTCGTCGAGCGCGCGCTCGATCGATGCCGCACTGTCGACTGCCTCGCCATCGATGCGCTGCACGATGTCGCCCGGCACGATGCTGCCGTCGCGCAGTTGGCGGGCGGAGCGGATGCCGGCTTCGGCCGCCGGCGATTTCGGATCGACGCCGACGATCAGCGCACCTTTCACACCCAGTTGCTGGGTGACCACCTCGCTGACGCGGTCGATCACGTTGATGCCTATAGTCGGCCGGCGGAACTGGCCGAAGGCGATGATCTCCGGCACCACCCGATTCACCGTGTCGGCCGGCACCGCAAAGCCGATCCCGGCCGAGGCGCCGGACGGGCTGTAGATCGCGGTATTCACGCCGATCAGCCGCCCGGCGCTGTCGAGCAGCGGGCCGCCCGAGTTGCCGGGGTTGATCGCCGCGTCGATCTGGATCAGGTGATTGACCGGGCGGCCGTCCTCGCCGGAAATCGTCCGGTCGAGCGCCGAGATCACGCCGGTGGTCAGCGTATGGTCGAAACCGAACGGATTGCCGATCGCCAGCACGCGCTGGCCGACCAGCAGTTCGCGGCTGCTGCCGAGCGCGATCGGGGCAGGGCGCTTCTCCGGCACCTTGATGCGCAGCACCGCGAGGTCGTTCTCCGGGCTCGCGCCGACCAGTTCGGCCGGGTAGCCGCGCTGGTCGGCAAGCCGCACCTGCGCGCCGCGCGCGCCGGCGATCACGTGGTAGTTGGTCACCACATGGCCCTGCTCGTCCCACAGAAAGCCGGAGCCGGTGCCGCGCGGCACCTCGCGCACGTTCATGGTGAAGGGATTGACCACCCGGTCGAGCGTGGTGATGTAGACCACCGACGGGCTGACGCGGCGGAAGGTCTCGATCGTCGCGTTCTCTTCGGCCGTCAGCGGCCCGCGCGGCGATACGCTGCGCGGTGCCGGCTGCCTGGCGACGGCGCTGCCGCAGATCGCGACCGCCATGGCAATCAGGACGCCGGCGGCGCGGCGCCACCTGCTGGAATGCGACATCGGTCCTCTCCGCATGGACATGCGTCCTATGTCGATGCGCGCTGCTGCGATTTCAAGCCGCCGGGCAGTTGCTCAGGCGCGCGAGAACAGCGTCAGCAGCAGCGCCAGCGCGGCGGGCAACGCCTGAACCCAGAGAATCCGCCGATTCACCGTGACCGCGCCGAAAACCCCCGCGACGATCACGCACAGCAGAAAGAAAATCGCCACCGCCTGCCCGGCCGCACCGAGGCTCACCGCCCACAGCAGCCCGGCGGCAAGAAAGCCGTTGTACAGCCCCTGATTGGCCGCCAGCGATTTCGACGCCTTGGCAAATTCCGGCGTCAGACCGAACACCCGCATGCCGCGCGGCGTGTCCCACAGGAACATCTCCAGCACCAGAAAGTAAAGGTGAAGCAGGGCGACCAGCGTGATCGCAATGGCTGTCAAAGTGCTCATCGTCGCCTCCCCGGCGGTGATGGAATCGGTCAACCGGCGAGAGCGGCGCTAGCGGTCGAGCCAGGCGCCCTGGGTTCTGCCGTGTCCGGTGCTCGCATCGTACTGTTTCTCGCGCGCCAAATGCTGGTCGAGCACGCGGTAGCCGAGCGCGTTCGCCGCGGCGTCGAGGCTGGCGCAGTCGCGCATCGGCGGCAGGGCGAGAATCCGGGAATCGATTTCGCGCCCGGCCTGTTTCGCGATCGCAAAGTGCCCCATCTCGTGTTGCCGCAACGCCTGCAGGTAGGTCTCGAAGCGCTCTCGCTGGTCGGCCGACCCGCCGACCAGCCTGGGCAGCGTCATCCGGCCTTCGATCCGGGTAACGATGCCGGCAATGCGGCAGCCGGCGCCGGCATCGTCGCGCCAGTGGAAGCGCCAGTTGACCGTCCATTTGGTGTAACCGTGAAACGTTTTGCCGCCCTCGCGGATCGGCGATGCACGATTGAGCAATTGCGGCAGCGGCACCGACGGATCGCCGCTGATCGCATATTCGGTGGTGGCAAGCTGCTCGCGCACTTCGGCCGCGACGCCGCGCGGCAGGGCGGCGCCGAGCAGCAGCAGCGCGAACGCCGACGGCCGGGCCGGTTGCCCGATGCGCGTCATGGCAGCGAACGCCGCCACCCGATACCGCCATAGCACGACCGCCGCCGCCAGGGCAGGCAGGATCGCGCCGTGCATCAAAGCGTCGTTGAGCGCCGCGTCGACCATCTCGTTCCTCCATTCGGCAGTTCGGGATGATAGCCTGCGCGGACCGGGTCGCCCTGGTTGCGCGCTACGTGCCGACGGCATGCCCTGCGGTCCCGATGTTTGCCGAAAGCGGGAAGTGCGCCGCACGCAGACCCGGCGATTCTGGTACGGTAGCGGACAGGCCGCGCGGATTTCATCGCGCGATCGTTTTTTCAGGATCGTCCGGATGCCTGGCGCACCGGTTGTCGCGGTCAAACGCAGCCGCGGCATGGTCCGGGGAGGTCAGAGTGCTACGCAAAATCTTGCGCCCGTTTTTTGCGGCGCTGCTGCTGGGTGTGGCCCAATCTGCCGGCGCGGCGGAACTGGGCGGGATCGTCAGCGTCTCGCGGGTCGGCAGCGCGCTGCGGGTCGAAATCGAACTGGCCTCGGTCGAAGCGAGCTTCCCGCGCCAGTCGAACTGCTTCACCCTGGCCTCCGATCCGTCCAATCCCGAAGGATTGCCGGTGCTGGCCAACGGGCGCGCCACCTTACGCACGCTGGACGGCCGTCACAGCGTCATCATCAACAGCAACCAGCGCCTCGGCGAAGCCGCGGTGCTCGGGCTGCGTCTGGGCTGCGGCATCAACGCCGCGCGCGACTACCGGCTGCAATTGCCGCCCGAGGCGCCTGTGCCGGTCGATGTACCCCTGGCTGCGCCGACTTTCCCCCAGGCGGCGCCGCGGCAGGTCGCCGCACCCAGGCCGCCGCGCAAGCCGCTGCCGCCGCGCCCGCGCAAGGCCGTCGACCGGGTCGAACTGTCGCTGAGCCCGGCCGACGAGGCGCTCGCGCGCAGCCTGGCCCAGCCGCTGCCCGCCGCGGCCAAGCCGCCGGCGAGCGGACCGGCCGACTATGCGGCAGCCGGGGCGGTGGCGACGCAGCTCGACGCCCAGTTGCGCGAACTCGAGGCCACGGTGGCGAAACTGCGCGCCGAGATCGAGTCGTCGAATCTTGCACAGGCGCATAGTCCGGCAGCCGCCCGGGACGCAGTTGCCGGCACTGTGCCCGTGGCAGCGGCAGATGGCGGGCGCGCGGCGGTGACGCGCAGCCTCGGACCTGCCGCGCGCGAGGACGGCGAGTCTGCGACCGAATGGCTGCCCGCCGTCCTGGCCGGTGGCGGCGTATTGGCACTGGCGGCCTTTGCGGGACGCCGCTGGTGGCGCCGGCGTGCGGCCGCCCGCGCCGATGCCGAGGCGAAGCAGCGCCTTGCGACGCGGCAGCAGGCGGCTTTGGCCGGGACGCCCGCGAGCGAAGGCGAGGCACACGGCGCGCCGGCTGCGCACAAGATCGACGTGGTGGAGCCGAAATCGCCGCTTGAGTTGGCCGACTTCCTGCTCTCGTTCGGCAAGGTCGATGATGCCGCCATGGCACTCGAAGAGCATATCGCCGGCAATCCGCGGGGCGCCATCGAGCCCTGGCGCAAACTGCTGGACGTCTACCGGCAGGTCGGCCGGCGCCACGCCTTCGAGGCGCTGGCGCGGCGCATGGAGAAAACCTTCAAGGTACCGGCACCGCCCTGGTAACGACGTGCGCAGCAGCGCGCCCACGCGATCGTGGCGGGGGCGGTGTCGCATGCGTCATTTGATCTTGGCCAGCACGAACGCCAGGCCGAGCAGTGCCATGCCGATGCCGATCATCAGGCGGAAGATCGGGTTGTTCCGGCGCGCCGCGTGATCTCCCATGCGCCAGAACGCCACCCCGATCAGGGCCGTCGCGGCTGCCAGCAGCCACAGCGCAAGCCCGGCAAAGTGAAGTACCTCCGGCGGCGAGCGGGTCGGCATGACGCGCTCGCCCCCGATCAGTACCCAGAAACCCAGCGCGATCAACGCGCCGCCGAAGATGCGGAAAAACCAGCTATTCATCATGTGAGCCTGCCTGGAGATGTGCCGTCCGGCGGAGCGGGCGACAGATGATCGGGCGCGGCGCCCGGCATGTCATGTCGAGCCCTCGTTGGCTTGTGCCGGCGCGACGTCCGCTTCCGCCAGCGTGCTGGCGAGCACCTTGTCGACCCGTTTGCCGTCCATGTCGACCACTTCGAAGCGCCAGCCTTCCCATTCGGCGACATCGGTGGTCTGCGGCACCCGCCCGAGCAGCAGCATGAGCATGCCGGACAAGGCGTTGTAGCGGCCCTTGTCCTCCTCGGGCACCTGGCGCAGGCCGAGCCGGTCTTTCAGTTCCGGCACCGGAATCAGTCCGTCGAGCAGCCACGAACCGTCGGCGCGCTGGATCGCCCAGGCATCCTCGACGTTGCGCGGCTTGAATTCGCCGGTGATCGCCTCGAGCACGTCGCGCAACGTCACCAGCCCCTGAATCTCGCCGTACTCGTCGATCACCAATGCGCTTTGCATGCTGGTGGAGCGGAAGTTGTCGAGCAGTTCCATGCCGGTCAGCGATTCGGGCACGAAAACCGGCGGCTGCATGTTGTCGGTCAGCACCGGCTTTTCGCCGCGGATCGTCTGCGTCAGCAACTGCTTGGCGCTGATCATGCCGAGGACTTCGTGCAGGCCGCCCTTCACCACCGGAAACCGGGTATGCACGGCGTTCTCGATCTTGCGCAGATTGGTCTCGATCGGGTCGTCGATATCGAGGAACACGATGTCGGCGCGCGGAATCATCAGCGAGGCGATCTGCCGGTCGTCGAGCCGGAACACGTTGCGCACCATCGCATGCTCATGCTGCTCGATCACGCCGGCGTCCGAGCCTTCGGCGAGCATCGCGTGAATCTCTTCTTCGGTTACCGCGTTCGAACCGCTGGCGCGAGCGCCGAGCAGTTTCAGGCACAGGTTGGTCGAGGCCGAGAGCAGGCGCACGAACGGCTTGGCCAGCGTCGCCAGCCAGAGCATCGGCCGGGCGACCACGCGCGCAATCGGTTCCGGATTCATCTGCCCCAGCCGCTTGGGCACCAGTTCGCCGAGCACGATCGACAGGTAGGTGATCGCCACCACCACCAGCGCGGTGGCGCCGATTTCGCTGAGCTTCTGCTCCGCCCCCAGCGACTGCAGCCAGAGCGCCAGCGGCTTGGCGAGAACCGCCTCGCCGACGATGCCGTTGAGGATGCCGATCGAGGTAATGCCGATCTGGATGGTGGACAGGAAGCGGGTCGGGTCTTCGCCCAGGCGCAGGGCAAACATGGAAGAGCGGTCGCCGTCCTCGGCGAGCTTCTGCAGGCGGGCCTTGCGGGCGGTGACCAGAGCGATCTCGGACATCGCGAACAAGCCGTTCAGGACGATCAGGCCGAGCAGCAGCGGGATTTCCATGCGTTGGCGCGGCGGCTCCGCGCAGGTGTGGATCGGGCGTCGCCGCACCAAGGGGGCCGTGGCCCGCGCCCGTGGTCGCGACGGTTCGCTGCGGAATATACCGTAACGGCTTCCCGGGCAGGGGGGACGAGACCGGCGCCGTACAGGGGGCAGGCTCGCAAGCCGCATGCAGCGGTCTTCCTGGCGTGCCCACCCCGGAAAGCCGCATACCCTGGCGCTTTCGCCGGTGCCACCCTGTAGATCGCCTATCCATGCGGGTTACAGCTCGACTGCTCGCGCCGGTTCGTTGCCCGCGGGTGCGCGGCCGGCCCGTGGGCGAGCAGCCGGTGCAAAGACCGGAACGGTCTCGATATGCCATTGGCCAGCGCAACCCGTTATATTTTCGTGATTAAAGTCTGCCGCGGGTCTGCCGTTAAGACTCGCAGATGATGGGGCTGCCCGGGCGCGGCCGCGGCCGCGATGGGTCGGCGCGGTGTGCAATGCAAGGGACGGCGATCACCGCGCGGGCCGAACAGCGGTCGGCGGCGTTGAACGCGGCGGCGAGTCCATCTGCCCGGGGCGGTGCGGCGTCGATCACGACGGCCGCCTGAGACGAGATGCGCGAGGAATCGAGAGTGAGCAAGACGAATAGATCGGCACCGGTCGGGCCTCGCGAAATCGGAGTCGGAATCGGAGCCGGAATCGGGGCCGGAATCGAAGTCGGGATGATCGCCGTGGCGCCTGCACAGCAGGACGCCGGCGGCCACTGCGGCGCCCCCGCCGCGTCGGCCGAGCGGCCCTGCCTTGTGAAAGCCCAGTCATGACGGATACGTTGAATCATGAAATTCTGGTCGTTGACGACACATCGGCCAACCTCAGACTGCTGAGCTCGCTGCTGGTCGACCATGGCTACCGCGTGCGCGTGGCATCGAGCGGGGCCATGGCGCTGCGCTCGGCGATGGCTGCGGTGCCGGATTTGATCCTGCTGGACGTACGCATGCCGGAAATGGACGGGTTGGAGGTCTGCCGCCAGCTCAAGAAGGACCAGCGGCTGCGGCCGATTCCGGTCGTTTTCGTCAGCGCCCTGAGCGAGGCCAGCGACAAGGTCGCGGGTTTTGCTGCCGGCGCGGTCGACTTCGTCACCAAGCCGATCGAGCCGGAAGAGGTGCTGGCGCGCGTGCGCACGCATCTTGAACTGCTGGCGCTGCAAAGGCGCCAGGCGCAGGTGCAGATCGAACTTGAGCAGCGCGTGGCCGAGCGCACCGCCGATCTGGCCCACGCCAATCGCGCCTTGCAGGCGAGCGAGGAACGCCTGCGCCTGGTGATCGACGCGACCAGCGATGCCATCTGGGACTGGAACCCGACCTCGGGCGAGATGTATTTCAGCGACCGCTGGTACACGATGCTCGAACATCTGCCCGGCGAATTCGCCGCCGGCTTCGACGAGTGGCACCAGCGCGTGCATCCCGACGATGTGGCGCAGGTCAAGGCGGCGGTTCAAACGAATTTGCAGGGCGATTCCCCGGAACTCAGCATCGAATACCGCATGCGCACCCGCAGCGGGGGCTGGACATGGATCCAGAGCCGCGGCCGGGTAATCGAGCGCGATCCGGCGGGCAATCCGCAACGCATGGTCGGAACCAACGTGGATGTTACCGCCCGGCGCGTGGCGCAGTGCGCACTCGACGACAGTCTTACCCGCTTTACCAGCTTTGCCGAGGCCACCGAGTACGGCTTCAGCATGGCGGATCTCGATTTCAACATCACCTACGCCAATCCGGCGCTTGCGCGCATGTTCGGCGAGCACGGCGCTGCCGCGGTCATCGGCCACAGCGTGCTGACCTTCCACGCGCCGGAAGTTGCCGGGCGGCTGTCAGAGCAGGTATTGCCGACCCTGTTTGAACAGGGCCACTGGCAGGGGGAACTGGAACTTCTCGCGGTCGACGGGAGCCGCGTCCCGGTCGAGGAAAACCTGTTCCTGATTCGCGATGCCGAAGGCAAGCCGCGTTACATCGGCGACATCGTTACCGACATCACCGCGCGCAAGGAGGCGGAGCAGCGCCTGCAGTTTACCAACGCGCTGCTGTCGGCCGAACAGGCCGCCTCGATCGACGGCATTCTGGTGGTCGACGAGGCAGGCAAGATCATTTCCACCAACCCGCGCTTCGCCGAAATCTGGGAAATTCCGCAGTCGGTGCTGTCCAGCAATTCCGACGAGCTGGCCCTGCGTTGCGTGCTCGACAAGCTGGCCGCCCCACACGAGTTCCTCGACAAGGTCAAGTTTCTCTACGCCAACCCCGAGGCAACCAGCCACGACGAGGTCGCGCTCAAGGACGACCGCGTGATCGACCGCAACTCTTGCCCGATGCGCGGTTCCGATGGGCGCTACTACGGGCGGATCTGGTTCTTCCGCGACATCACTGAGCGCAAACGCGCGGACGAGGCGTTGCGCACAAGCGAGGCGTTCTTCCGCGCGATCTTCGACAACTCGCTCTACGGCATCGGCACAAGCGGAAAGGACATGAAGCTGACCCAGGTCAACCCGGCGTTCTGCAAGATGCTCGGCTACACGAGCGACGAGATGATCGGCAAGATGAGCATCGGCGACGTCACCCATCCGGACGACGTGCCGGCGAGCCGCGAGGCAGTCGGCCGGATGCTGGGCGGCGAAATCGACGATTTCACGCTGGAGAAGCGCTACGTGACCAAATCCGGCAAGATCATTCACGCAATGGCGTTCGTCAACGCGATTCGTGACGAGTCGGGTGGGTACGTGGCCAGCAGCGCCTCGATTCTCGACACTACGGAAAAAAAGCGCACCGAAGCCGAGATCGCCGCCGCGTTGCGGGAAAAGGAAACCCTGCTCAAGGAAATCTACCACCGGGTGAAAAACAACCTGCAGGTGGTATCGAGCCTGCTCGCGATGCAGGGCGCCAAGGCCGGCGACGAGGCGCGCGCCCTGCTCGATATCAGTGCCGACCGCGTGCGCTCGATCGCCCTGGTGCACGAACAGCTCTACCAGTCGAAGAATCTTTCCAGCATCAGCTATCCGGCATATGTGCGGGAACTCGTCGCCCACCTTACCGATGCCTACGACCCGATTTCGCGCCGGGTGCCGATCGTGGCGGAGATCGACGACCTGTCAATCGGGGTGGGAACCGCCGTGCCGCTCGGCCTGGTGATCACCGAACTGATCTCGAACGCCTACAAGCAAGCTTTCCCGGGTGAGGCGACAGGCGAGATCCGGGTCATGCTCAACCTGCTGCCGAGCGGCCTGTTGCGGCTGACCGTCCGCGACACCGGGCGCGGACTGCCGCCGGGATTCGCCGGGTCGGGTGCGTCGTCGCTCGGCCTGCGCCTGGTGGAAATGCTTGCCAGCCAGCTCGACGGGCGCATCGAAGTCTCGTCGCCTGGCGGCGCCTGCTTCGAACTTACCTTTGCACCCGAAGGGCAGGAAGTCACCTTCATGCCCGTCGCGGCTGCGCCCGCCAGGGAACCGCGCACTGCCACAAACCAAACGCCGATCGAGGTCGATTGATATGAACAAGACACGCATCATGCTCGTCGAGGATGAAACCATCATCGCGATGGACCTCGCCCAGCGCCTGGAATCATTCGGCTACGAGGTCGTGGCGACCGCCGTCAGCGGCGCCCAGGCGATGCAGCGGATCGGCGCGGCCCGGCCCGATCTGCTGATCATGGACATCATGATCAAGGGACCGATCGACGGTATCGACACCGCCATCCAGGTGCATCACGAGTACCGTGTGCCGGTGATCTTCCTCAGCGGCAACAGCGATGAATCGACCGTTGCCCGTGCCCGTGCGGCAGGCGCCTACGGCTATCTGGTCAAGCCGTTCCGCCCCGAGGAACTGCGCGCGAGCATCGAAGTCGCCCTGGTCAAGGCCAACATGGAAGCCCAGTTGCGGCAAAGCGAGCAGTGGTTCGCCAAGACCCTGCGCTGCATCAGCGATGCCGTGATCGCCACCGACGACCAGGGCAGGGTGCGCCTGCTCAATCCGGTCGCCGAGCGGTTGACCGGCTGGACGCAGGCCGACGCCCGCGGACGCTCGATCGAGGAAATCGTCCAGACGCTCGATGAGCACAGCCAGGAGCCGATCAGCAATCCGGTGGCCAGCGCGCTGGTCAATCGCAGCGTGGCCGAGGTTGGCGATTCCACGGTCATGGTGGCGCGCAGCGGCGGCCAGGTGGCGATCGAGCAGGGTGCGGCGCCGATTGTCGACGACGAAAAGACTCTGATGGGTGCGGTGATGGTGTTCCGCGACGTCACGCATCGGCGCGCGACCGAGCGCGCCCTGCGCTTGAGCGAAGAACGCTTCCACAGCGCGTTCGATCACGCGTCGATCGGCATGGCCCTGGTGGCGATGGACGGCGCCATCCTGCAGACCAATTCCTCGATCGCGCAGATGCTCGGCTACAGCGAGGACGACTTGCTCGGCATGAACCTGCGCGCGCTGAGCTACCCCGACGATCTGCAGGATGAACTCGCCGCCGTGCATTCGCTGGTGGCAAATGAAGCGCCGTCGGTGCATCTGGAAAAGCGCTACCTGCATCGCAGCGGCCGCCCGCTGTGGATGATGCTGAGCCTGTCGCTGGTGCGCGCGCCGGACGAATCGCCGCTCTACTGCATCGTCCAGATGCAGGATTTGACCGCCCGGCGCGAGGCCGAGGAGCGGCTGGTGCAGATGGCCCACCAGGATCTGCTGACCGGGCTTGCCACCCGCGCCCACTTCATCGAACTGGCCGGGCAGGTGGTCGCCCGGGCGCGCCGGCGCAACGAGCAGTTCGGCCTGATCTTCCTCGATCTCGACGGCTTCAAATCGATCAACGACGGGCACGGCCACGACGCCGGCGACACGGTGCTCTCGCTCACCGCCAAGCGCCTGCGCGAGTGCCTGCGCGACAGCGATATCGTCGGCCGCTGGGGCGGCGACGAGTTCATCATCATCGCCGACCTGGCCGGCTACCGCGAGCAGCTCGCGCTGGTCGCACGCAAGCTCGCCGATGCGGTCGGGCAGCCGATGCTGATCAAGGGCGAGTCCTTGTGCGTTTCCGCCAGCATCGGCATCGCCATCTATCCGCGCGACGGCCAGACCCTGACCGCGCTGGTGGCCAACGCCGACCACGCCATGTATCGGGCCAAGGAACTGGGCAAGAACCAGTTCTGCTTCGTCGCCGAAAACGCCGCGCCGGCGATCATGCTGCAGTCGCGGCGCGAGAGCCAGTTGCGCCATGCGGTCGAGCGTGACGAGTTGCGACTGCACTACCAGCCGGTGATCTATGACGGAAAGATCAAGTCGGTCGAGGCGCTGGTGCGCTGGCAGCATCCGGAAGAAGGCTTGCTCGCGCCGGCAGATTTCATCCCGATCGCCGAGCGTTCCGGGCTGATCCTGCCGGTCGGCGAGTGGGTGCTCAGGACGGCCTGCGCACAGGCCCTTAAGTGGCGCCGGCAGTTCGTGCCGCAACTGCGGGTGGCGGTGAATGTGTCGCCGCGACAATTGCGCATGCCGAATTTCTCCCGCATCGTCGAAGACGTGCTCGCCGCCACCGGGCTCGAGCCGCAGGGTCTGGAACTGGAGATCACCGAAAGCCTGCTGATGAACAACGTGCAGCGTTCGGCGCAGATTCTCGCCACACTGGCCGATCTGGGCGTGCAGGCCACGATGGACGACTTCGGTACTGGCTACTCGAGCCTTGCCTACCTGACGCGCCTGCTGCTCAGCCGGCTCAAGATCGACCGCAGCTTCATGGCCGGTCTGCCGGGCGATCTCGAAGTGGAGGCGATCGTGCGCGCCATCGTCTCGCTGGCCCAGGAGCTCGGGCTCGATGTGGTGGTTGAAGGCGTCGAGACCGAAGCGCAGCGCGACTACCTGCTCGGACTGGGCGATGTCTCGCTGCAGGGCTACTTCCTGCACCGGCCGATGGATACCGAGCGCATGAGCGCGCTGCTGGCGGAGATCCATCGGGCCGACAAGGCGGCGCTGCGCCCCGCAGTCTCGGCCTGAGTGCCGGCGCCGGCAACCTCAGCGTTGCCGGCTGCAGCGAACTGTGCCGGCCGTGGGGCGGCCGGGGGCAGGGCAACGGCGCGCATCCTTCGGCGCGACGCCCGGCCTGCCGCGAGCCAGTCAGTGCGGCGACCCCTCGCGCAAGGCGTCTTCGATGGGCGCGAAATCGAAGTTGTCGGCCAGCCGGCGCAGATTCTCGCCGAGTGCCTTGTCATGGTCGCCGATGCGCGCGATCGCTGCGTCCAGGCGCCCGACCTCCAGCACCACCAGCGCCTCGGCCAGTTCGCGCCGCAGGTCGTCGGGCAGGGCAGCCAGGGCGGTTCGGTCGAGCGAACCGTGCGGTGCGGCTGACGCTGTGGCCGCGCCGCTGTCGCGCCGGTAACGCACGCCCAGAAAGTGCTCGATGCAATCGAAGATCTGGCGCGCCTGAAACGGTTTGTGCAGGATCTCGTCCATTCCGGCGGCAAGCATCTCGCTGCGTTGCTCGGTGAACACCGAGGCGGTCAAGGCCACGATCCTGACTGCGTCCCCGCCTTCGAGGCCGCGGATGTACCGCGCCGCCTCCATCCCGTTCATCACCGGCATGCGCTGATCCATCAGGATGAGGTGCGGGTGCCATGCCCGGAAGGCGTCAACGCCGAGCTGGCCGTTTTCCGCGATGCGCGTGGCAAAGCCTGCGCCCTCCAGCATCCGGCTGAGCAGCAGCGCGTTCTCGTGCTGGTCCTCGACGACGAGAATCCGCCACTCGGGCTGGCCTGGTTCCAGGGCACAAACCTCGCCGCTGTCGCCTGCGCGGCTGCTGACCTCGGATTCGCGGGCGGGCACCAGCGGCAAATCCAGGCGGAAGCAACTGCCCCGGCCAAGTTCGCTGCTGACCGAGAGCTGGCCTCCCATCAGTTCAACGAACTGTCGGGTGATCGCAAGACCCAGGCCGGTGCCTTTTTGTGCCGACGGGTGGCCGACCTGCACGAAGGGATCGAATATCCGCGCCTGATCCTCGGCGGCGATGCCCGGCCCGCTGTCTTCCACCTCGATCACGAGTGGCAGCGCAGTCGGTTCGGGCAACGTGTCGAAGCGCAAGGTCACGCTTCCCTCGGCGGTGAATTTGATGGCGTTGCCCAGCAGGTTGACCACCACCTGACGCAGCCGGGTTTCGTCGCCCGTGACATAGCGGACCAGTCGTGGCGAGCGTTCGAGCAGAAGTTCGAGGCCTTTTTCGTGGGCGCGCTGTTGCAGCATGCCGACGATGTCGTCGCCCAGCGCAAACAGATCGAAGCCGGCGATCTGCAATTCGACTCGGCCGGACTCAACCTTGGCAATGTCGAGGATGTCGTTGATCAAACCGAGCAGATGTTCGCCGCTCTTGTTGATGATATCCAGATGCTCGAGGTCGCGGCCGCCGACGCGGGACTCGCGCCGCATCAGTCCCGAGAATCCGAGCACCGCGTTGAGCGGCGTGCGCAGTTCGTGACTCATGTTGGCCAGGAACACGCTCTTGGCCTTGTTGGCTGCCTCGGCGGCCTCTTTCGCTTCGGCCAGCGATTGCGACTTCTCCGACAGCGCCCGCGTGCGTTCGGCAACCTGGCGTTCCAGCTCGCGAGTGCGGCGCTGAATGGCGGCCATGCGCTGGTATACGAAGCCGCCAAGCAGGCTCAGAGTCAGCAGGATCGCAAACGTCCGGAACCACACCGACTTCCACCATGGCGGCAGAACGACGATTTCCATCGACAGGCCGGTCTCGTTCCACAGGCCGTCGTTGTTCGACGCCTTGACCCGAAAGGTATAAGTGCCGGGGTCCAGGTTGGTATAGGTGGCCACGCGGCGGCGGCTGTCGACCTGGTTCCAGTCCTTGTCGAAGCCTTCCAGCATGTAGGCATAGCGGTTCCTGGCCGCGGCACGGTAATTCAAGGCCGCGAACTCGAGCGAAAACACCGATTGGTCGTGCCTCAACACAACCTGCTTCGTCTCGTTGATGTTCTGTTCCAACGGAGAATCAGGGTCATCGACGGAGACCGACCGGTTGAAAATGCGCAGATCGGTCAGAACTACCGGCGGAATCAGCGAATTGGTCGGCACATTTGCCGGGTCGATGATGTTCAAGCCGTTGACGCCCCCGAACAGCAATGCGCCGGTGCGCGATTTGTAGGCGGATTCATTGAGAAACTGGTTGCCCTGCAGGCCGTCGGAAGTGTCGTAGACCTTGACCGTGCCATTGCGCGGGTCGAAGACGTTGATGCCGGCATCGCCGGTTGCGAGCCACAGGTTTCCCAGGTCGTCGTCCAGAATGCCGTTGATGCGATCGCTGGCCAGACCGTCTTTGCGCCGGTACGCGACGAAGCGCTCGCTCTGCTCGTCCATTCGATTGAGGCCGGCGCTGGTTCCCAGCCACAACGTGCCCGACGCTGCGCGCCGGATGAACCACACCTCGTTGCTGCTCAGGCTAGCCGGATCGTTGGGGTCGTTCCGATAGCGGCGAAACGTCTCGGACCTGGGGTCGAAGCGATTCAGCCCGCCGCCCCACATGCCCAGCCAAATGTGGCCGGAGGGGTCGCAGGTCATGGTCGCAATGATGCCGTTGCCCAAACCCTCCGGCGCTGCCGGGTTGTGGCGATACGCCTTGAACTTGCCGGTTTGCGGGTCGAAGCGGTTCAGGCCGCCGTAGGCGGTGGCGACCCACATCGTCCCCTGGGGATCCTCGCAAATGCCGCGGATATCGTCGAAACTGAGGCTGTCGGGATCGTTGGGATCGTGAAGATAGCGCGTGAAGGTTCCGCTGGCGGCGTCCATCTTGTTGAGTCCGTTGCGCGTGCCGACCCACAGCGTGTCGTTCCTGTCCTGAAAGATAGCGTGGACCGATTTGCCGCTGAGGCTGCGGGGATCACCAGGGTTGTGCTCATAGCGGGCGAACTTGCCGGTCGCCGGGTCGAGGCGATTGAGTCCCGTGCCCTCGAGGCCGACCCACAGGAACCCGGCGCGATCTTCGTAGATGTGCCAGACCGATCCATAACTCAGGCTGCTGTTGTTGGTCGGGTCGTGGAGGTAGAGCTGGAACTTGGCTGCGCCGCGGTCCAGGCGATTGACGCCCTTGCCCATTGAGCCGATCCACAAGGCGCCGTGCTTGTCTACGCACAGCGCGGTGAATTGTGAGCCGTGAATGCTGCTGGCGACGGCGGGATTCGGCAGATACTGGGTGAAAACGCGCCGTTGCTGATCCAGGCTGTATAGGCCGCCGCTGAGTGTCGACAGCCACAAGAGGCCGTCGCTGGTTTCGGCAATGGCGAAAACGAATGCATTTGCGATGCCCGGGTCGGTGTTGTAGCGGGTGAATGTCCCGGTGCGCGGGTCCAGGCTGTTGATGCCGTCGCCGTTGGTGCCGACCCAGATGCGGCCCTGGCGATCCTCGTGGATCGACCATACGGCATCCCGGCTCAGGCTGTTGGCATCTTCCGGATTGTGGCGATAGTGGATGAAGCCGCCGCTTGCCGGGTCGAACCTGTCCAGTCCGCCGCCCTGGATGCCCACCCACAGGTTGCCGGCGCGGTCCTGGTAGAGCGCCCGCCCCTCGTCGCCGCTCAGGCTGCGCGGGTCGTCGGGATTGTGCCGGTAGGGGACGAACCGTCCGGTCGTCCGGTCGAAGCGATTGAGGCCGCCGTCGGTGGTCAGCGCCCAGAAGTTGCCGTTGCGATCTTCGAGAATCCGCCATACCTCGTTGCCGCTGATGCTGCCGGGCACGGCGGCATTGTGTGTATAGCGGGTAAAGCGCTCGGTGGTGCGATCGAAGCTGTTGAGGCCCTGGTTGGTCGCGACCCACAACACGCCATTGGAATCCTCCATGATCTGATGAACGATGTTGCCGATCAGGCTGCGGGGATTCTGCGGGTCGTTGCGGTAGGTCTTGATCGCATTGCCGTCGTAGCGGTCCAGCCCGCTGCCGGTGCCGAACCACATGAAGCCCTGCCGATCCTGGTAGATCGCTTCGACATTGCCATGGGACAGGCCGTCCTCGATCGTCAGATTTTCGAAGCGCGGTTCGAGGCCGCCGGCGATCGAACCGGCACGCAGGACGTTGACCATCGGCGCCGGCGTCGCGGGAACGGCGAACCCGGCCAGCAGCGTCATGGCACCGAGCAAAAGAGTTAGAAGTCGCTTCATGCTTGTTCGTGGCGCAATCGTTCCGTTCCGGGTTTGATCGAGCATTGCAGTGCGCAGCGGCGATTTCGGCCCCGTGCCGGATCGCTGCGCGCCATGCTGCCCGAAACCAGGGCAACACAAGATCCCGTAGAGCGGTCTCGACCTACAGTTATCGGCCCGGCCGCGCATTTGTTGACCCCGGCAGAACGCCCAGGCTCGCACGCCGCGTGTTGCGCAGTGCCTGCGACCGTACGCAAATGGCGTGAGAGCGCGCCGGCATATCTGCCCGGGAGCACCGGAGGACGCCATCAGGGCGGTGCGGGAGCCGACCCGGCAAACCCGCGCTTCAGGGTATCCCAATCTGAATTTTTCGCAAATTGCAGTGGATTTGTGAAGTCGCCCTAAAGAAGCCGATTGTGGTGCCGATAATCCGTTCCGGAACCCGGAGTTGATACCCCACGAGACGCGCTATCGAAAGGCCACGCGATGAACCCCTCACGAGTCAAGCAAACCCCCTACAGCCAGAAGTTTCTCTCACCGACCTGCCTCGCCCGCGCCGTTGGCGCGCTGTTTGCCTGCGGCGGGGTGTCGCTCGCGCTCGCTCAGGATGTGCAGAACCTGCAGCGGGTCGAGATCACCGGCTCGAACATCAAGCGTATCGAAGGCGAAACGGCGTTGCCGGTGCAGGTGATCACGCGCGAGGAAATCCAGAATTCCGGCGCACCCAATGTCGAGACCTTCCTGCAGACGCTGGGCGTTGCCGTGCAGGGCAACTCGAACATCGTTCCCGCCGCCAGCGCCAGCCAGAATGCAGGCATGGTGAGTGGCGTTTCGCTACGCGGACTCGGTTCGCAGCGCACGCTTGTATTGATCAACGGGCGTCGCGTGAGCGCTGGCGGCCGGCTCAGGGACAGCATGAACCGGTCCCCATTCGGCGGACGCCACGAAGCGAGAAGCGTTATCCACGGCCGGCCGGTTCGGTCGCTTGCGACGAACCGGAAACCGGCCGGCGGTGGATAACGCGTGGTTGCTCACGGCGATACTCTTTGGCCGAGTGAGATTGCGCTGGCATGCCAGCGCCGCTCGAATTCAGCCGGTGAGACGTTTCCCAACGACGAGTGTCTGCGTAGCGTATTGTAGTAGCCGATGTACTCGACGATCGCCTGCTGGGCCTCGGCGCGGGTCCGGAAATGCTCCCCATGGACGCATTCGACCTTCAGCGTACCATTGGCCGACTCCATCGGTGCATTGTCCCAGCAATTGCCCTTGCGGCTCATGGAGACCGTGATGCCGCGCGCCTCGAGCACCTTGCGGTAGTGGCGGGCGGCATATTGCGAACCGCGATCCGAGTGATGCATCAGGCCGGGCTGCGGATCGCGCCACCCCAGTGCCACCCACAGGGCCGCCGCGGTCAGTTCCTGGGGCATCGTATCGCTCATCGCCCAGCCAACGATCTTGCGGCCAAACAGGTCCAGCACCAAGGCCAGGTACAACCAGCCCTCATCGGTCGGGACATAGGTCAGGTCGGCCAGCCATTTCTGATTCGGCGCAGTGGCCGCAAAATCGCGTCCAAGCACATTCGGCGCCACCGGGTGAGCGTGCTTCGAGTCGGTGGTCACCACGCGAAACCGACGACGCTTGCGACTGGCAAGATCATGCGTTCGCATGATCCGTCCAATGCGCTTGTGATTGACCGGCCGGCCGAGCTCTTCGACCAGTTCCGTGGTCATGCGCCGACGACCGTATCGGCCTCGATGCTTGAGCTGTGCGCGGCGAATCCGGGTCACGATCTGCGCCTCCTCGAGCGCGCGTGCCGATGGCCCGCGCCGGCGCGCATCGTGCAAGCCGCTGCGTGAGACCGACAGCAGATCGCACATCATCGTGACCGAATAGGAGTCGATATTCGCTTCTATCCAGGCGTACCTCACATCGACTCCTTGGCAAAGTACGCCGCCGCTTTTTTAGTATCTCCTTTTCCAGGCGCAGCCTGGCATTCTCTTGCCGCAATCGGCCCACCTCCGCTTCCAGCTCCGTCACCGGCCGAACCTGCTCCCGCTTCACGAGCACCTGGCCTTTGCGCGCACGCCCCACCCAGTTCGCAAGCGTCTTTGGCGACATCTCCAGCGAACGGGCCACCGCCGGCACGCTGCGACCACCGTCCATCACCTGCTTGACCGCCGCCGCCCGAAATTCAGGCGTGTATTTCCGATCCGATCCTGTCTTCATTTCCTACCTCCACAAGGTCAAATTACCATGCCTCGTGGCGTCCGTTTTTTGGGGACCAGATCAGCACGACCGTCGACGTGGCCAACATTCCGCTGGCGGCGGTAGAGCGCGTCGAAGTGCTCAAGGACGGCGCCTCGGCGATCTACGGCAGCGACGCCATCGGCGGCGTGATCAATTTCATCATGCGCAAGGACTACAAAATGGGCGAAGTCGCGCTCTACGGCGGCGGCACGCAAGATGGTGGCGGCGCTTCCAAGCGCATCAGCGGTTCGGTCGGTTTCGGCGACATGGGCGCGGATCGCTTCAACCTGACGCTGGCCGGCAGCCATCAGGTCGACAATTCGCTCTACGGCCGCGACCGGGACTTCGCCATTTCCGGCATCAATCAAGGCGCGAAGAACGACGTTTCGTCGGGCAATACCTTCCCGGCGAACATTTCGGCCGCCAATCCCATCGGGTTGCGCAATCCGCTTGCACCGAACAATTGCGCGCCGTCGGTCACCAGTCCGTTCTCGCCGCCCAACCGCTGCCGCTACGATGCCTCCCCGGAGATCGCCCTGCTGCCCGAAGTCGAGCAGAGCAGCCTGTTCGGTTCGCTGCGCTACGCACTGACCCCGGAACTGGAGGCCTACGGCGAAGCCTCGTACAACCGCAGGAAGAGCCGCATGTCGATCCAGGCGGCGCCGATTTCGGACCAGTTCGGCCTCGCGATGACCAACCCGCTGGCCACGCAGGCGCCCTACAACGCCGGCGCATTCGCGTTCGCCAGGTTCGTGCTCAATTCGAGCAGCCCGTATTACCCGACCGACTATGTAAAAAGCATTACCGGCGGCGCGACGCCGGATCTGCTGGTGCGCTACCGCAGCAACCCGCTCGGGCCGCGCCAATTCACCGATACCGCCGAGCAGCCGCGTATGGTGCTGGGATTGAAGGGCACGGCAGCGAACTGGGACTTCGACGCGAGCTACCTGCACACGAGCACCAAGCTCACCGACGTTGCAGATAGCGGCATCGCGCTTTACACGAAGATTCTGCCTCTGCTCAACAGCGGGCAGGTCAACCCGTTCGGGCCGAGTTCGCCGGCGGTCGAAGAACAGTTGCGTGCCACGATGTTCCATGGCGTGGCCTACCAGACCAAGTCGACGATCGACAGCCTGTCGGCCAAGGCCAGCCGCGAGTTGATGCAGCTCTCCGGCGGTGCCATGGCGCTCGCGCTCGGCGCCGAGGGTCGGCGCGAGAAATTCTCGGTCGACACCGCGCCGGAACTGCAAATTGGCGACACCACGAACTATGGCGGCAATACTCTTCCGGTCAGCGTCTCGCGCAACGCCACTGCGCTGTTTGCCGAGCTGAGTGCGCCGGTGCTCAAATCGCTCGAATTCAATGGCGCGGTTCGTTATGACGATTACCAGGGCACCGGCAGCAAGACCACACCCAAGGTCGGCGTGCGCTGGCAGCCCGCCCGGGAAGTGCTGCTGCGCTCTGCCTGGGGCAAGGGCTTCCGCGCGCCGAGCCTGACCGAGCTGTACCAGCCGCAGACGCTGGGCATTACGACCCAGGGGCTGACCGATCCGCTGCGCTGCCCGACCACTTCGAGTTCGAATGACTGCCGGACCCAGTTCAACACCAAGGCAGGTGGCAATTCGACTCTGAAGTCCGAGGAGTCGACCAACATCACGGCGGGAATCGTGCTGGAGCCGATCAACGCGGTTTCGCTGGCGTTCGACGCGTTTTCGGTCAAGCTGACCAACCGGATCATCTTCGGCATTCAGCCGAGCGCGATCCTCGCCGATCAGGCGAAGTACGGATCGCTGGTCCTCCGCGGCCCGGTCGATCCGGCGTTCCCGGGAATTCCGGGACCGATCACGCAGATCGACCAGTTGAACCTCAACCTCGGCCAGACCAAGGCACGCGGCATCGACGTCGACTGGAAATTCCGCTTCCCGGTAACTGGGGCAGGCAATTTCCAGGCTGGCCTCAACGGCACCTACTTCGACAAGTACGAGGTCGAGAATCTCGACGGATCGAGGAGCAGCGTCGTCGGCAGGGTATCGCCGTTCGTGCAGGGCGACGGCGGCGTGATTCCGCGCTGGCACCACTACCTGACTCTGGACTGGAAGATGGGGCCATGGGCGGCGGGCGTAGCCCAGAACTTCCAGCGCGGCTACACGGACTTGCCCGGCACCATCGAAGTGGCGACCGATCCTGCGTTCAAGGCGCGCCACGTCAGCGACTACGTGACCTACGATATACATGGGTCATACAGCGGATTCAAGGATACCAAGCTCGCGTTCGGCGTGCGCAATCTCCTGAACACCGATCCGCCGTACACCAATGCCGGCGGCCAGAACTACTTCCAGGCCGGCTACGACCCGGGCTACGCCGACCCGCGCGGCCGATTCTTCTACGCCAGCCTGAGCTACGCGTTCAAGTAGCCGTTCCCGGCAGTATGCTTTCGCACGACGTTGCGCCGATGAAAATCGGCGCAACGCGCCTTCGGGCAACCCGAGTGCCGCACGCCAAATGCAGCAGGCGGGCGCCGGCATCGGTTGGGGTCGGTCGACGGGCGGGCGCGTCGTCGTAGAATCTTTTCGCCGGATAGCGCGGCGTGTCGCCGTCGACCATGAAGTGGATGCGCATCAAAGGGCACGCTTGAGCAAGGCAGGGCGGAGAGGCGCATGGAATGGCGCTCGTGGCAGGGCATGCCCCGAGAGCGCCTATCCATGCGGCTTGCAGGCCATGTGGCTGGCCGAGCGTGCCCGATCGGTGCCTGCCACGATCGACGTTCGGGACGGAGTGCGCGTCGTTCAGCCGCTGCGATGTAGTCGGCTCGCGGAGGCCCGGTCGCCGGCGCTAGCGCAGAACTTGGCCTCGTTGGCGGAACCCGACCGCGGCTTGAGCGCCAGTCGACCAGCCGCAAGCTCAGGCGGCGGAACTGAGTACCACTATGAAGTTGGCGCGAAACTGCTCCACGGTCAGATTCGTCTTCGTCAGCTTGCTCGCGTCATAGACTTGCAACTTTTTCCCCGCCGTGCCGAGCAACACGAATCCGTGAAATCCCTGAAGCTCGCTTTCGCTGGTGGTTCCCATGACCGAAGCGGCAATGGTCGGCACATGGCCGGCGCGTTTGGCCGCGTCGAGAATCTCCGCGTCGGTCGCATCGGCCACCTTGAAGGCGTTCGGCGCCAAACCGGTCACTTCCTCCCAGATCGTATTGGCATTCTTGTCGTTGGGCGAGTTCAGTTTGGCGTAGTCTCCCAGCATCTGCGCATAGGCTTTCTCGACCAGGCACGGCCACAGCGCGTTGTTGGGCGACGACATATACACCGGCTCGGGATCGCGCGATTCGTCGGTGTAGAGCACCGGGCTGACCTCGACCGATTTGCCGCCGAGCCGCACCGTGAAATAGCGGCTGGAGGCACGCTTCTTCGGCCTTGCCGGCTCGCCATTCTTTGACTCGGCGCCGGTCTTGTCCTTCTTGTCGACGGCAATCTGGACGTCATCGGGCAGGTTCGACAGGTCGGTCTCAACGGCCACGCCATGCTCGTCGATCATGCCGCGGATTTTCTTTCTGCCGGCTTCGGTGTGCGCAAATGCCGCAAGCAATGCGCCGACAGTACAGTCGAGCAAAGTCTGTTGGTGCACGTCGCCGAGCGTCACCTTGCCGGGAAACACCTTCCATGCCATGTCGCTGGCGACCTTGGTCTTGCTGTCGCCGGCCGGGTTCGGCATCGGGAGCAGCTTGGGCGAGCTGGGCGAGGGGCCGGGTGCCGCACCGGCTCCGGCTCCCAGCCCGAGCGAACCGGGTATCCGTCCGGCACCTGGACCGGCGGACATGCCGGTCGGTCCGGGAATGCGCAAATGTCCTGTCATCGCCGTCTGGGCGGTCGAACCCGCCAGTCATGAAGTTCTGCGAACGATAGCGATCCGCCGTATCAGCCAAACTTCACGCGTCGACTCCTGTTGTTTCGTTTGTTTCGCGCCTGACAGGGCAACGGCCACCGGCGGTGCCAACCCCGCCAACACCTGCTCAGGTTGAGATCAGCCCGGGTCCCGCGAAGGGATGCACGAAACAGATATTGGCCCGGCCTTTGCTCGGCGCCGGGAATTCGGTCACGTTCTTGGCGGCCCTCTGACAGTAGAGTCAGTGTTGCTGACTTCAATCAGGAATACCTGTGTGTCGAACCGCTCTGCCGCCTCGGTTGTCGCTTTCTCGCAAACAACAGATCGCGACCAATCAAGCGATGGTGTCTGCGTTGGGGATTCGTGGGACGAGATTGCCAGAGATGACGGATTTTTTCGTCCGCGCGGATCGATGCGTTCGTTACTGCCTTCCGATGGTTTTCAGTTTTGTTTGCTGATCCGGGGTAACTTGCCAGGTGGGCGCAGAACCCAAATTTCCATCCCGTGGGCGCGGGAGAAGCGCCGGCAGACCAGCTTAGGAGTGCGTGTGAGAACCGTGCATGGGTGTTGAGCGATTGGATTCAGTCATTTCAGGCCGCTTGATTGCCGATCATCTGGTCTGGGGTCGCGCGTATACCGTGCGACCGGCTCGGGCCGACGTAGCGGATCAGTCAATCCGAGAGCTCGAACGCCATGTCGGCCTGCCCGCCTTTGCCCTGCGTGAGCTGGCGCGGGACACGCTTGCACCGACGGGACTGCAGGCGCCCCTGGCTGAGAGTTTTCGGCGACCGCCTTTGCCCGGTCCTGTGATCGACACGCCAGGGTGGCATTGCGGACTCTCCGAGGCCGACGTGCTCCAAAGAACTCGCGCGCGATGGCAGAGATTCGCCGATTCCGCTGGCGGTATCACCCCAGTGACAGCCCTGAACCTATGGTCAAGCGCGATACGCGGACGATTCATCGATCTGTCACTCTGCAACAATCTTCTCGCAGACGAACACGTTGCGGCATTGCAGGATGGAGCGATCGACGGCGTGACCTACAAGATTCAAGGTATTGCCGCAAAATTTGCCCTGGTCCTGCGCCCGGACTGCATTTCCAACGTCCGCCTGGTCCGCCGGATTGCCGCGGACGCCATTGCCATTCAGGGCAAAGCAGAGTCCGATACGGAGATCTTCAATCTGTTTCTCGATGAAGCGGGGTAAGTTGCTGGCTGGAATGGCAAATAGGCCTCGCGTGCGCCCCAGAAGCCCATGTAGGCGCGTCCCCGCTCCTTCCTGGCCAATAACGATTCTCGGGTTGTGGTTTCACCGGCACCGAGTTCGGCGATCTGATCGATCACGCCGATTTCGTAGAGCGAAACCGCATCCCAAGGGCCGCCGTTTTTTAGCAACGCCGCTGCTTTGCGCAAGCCAATCCGCTTGGCGAGCACCTGTTCGAGCAGGGCGGGTTCCATCGTCCAGTCAGGCGTGAGCATTGCACCGACCTCGGCGACCAGTAGCGGACAGGCTGCCGCCAACAGCAGACCGCCATCAAAATTGCCACCTACGGCCAGCGCGCCAACAAAGAGGCAATTCTTCCGCGGCCGGCTCAAACTGTCGACGACCTGGGCCGTCAGCGCGTTCTGAGCGCCACCCATGCCTTTGAAGTCAGGCACCGCCAGCACGAACGTGGTAACGCCATCGTTCGCGGACGTGTGCTGTTCCCTGACTTTGCTGGCCAACGCATCGAATGAAGCAGCCGAGGCATCCCCGAGCGCTGCCCGAACGATTCCAGCCTCTTCAAAGAGCCGGACATCTACCCGCGACTGAAACCTAACTGCTGGCGAAACTCCAGTTGGAGCCATCACAATCTCCGCGCAAAAAGGGACGAACCCCTCGCGGGCAGATTGTCAGAAGTTAAGGTAACATTCAACGGTAAACCGTTGTTGTAACAAAAAACCACCAAACAGATCGATGCACTGCGTCATGCGTCCGCGCGGCGTACTAAGCAAGATTCTGCGTGCTGGCGTCGATCTGGCGTTTGAGCGCCGCCAAATCGGACTCTGAAGGCACGCCGCGTCCGATGACCTGGTCCAAAAGCGTCGTCAACCCGGACAGGCGCAAGTATTGGGATAGAAATCTCATGGCACTCAATATCTCGTCGGCCGCGCGATCAGCGAGCGCCCCGCCTGCAAGCACATCGTAAGCAAGCTTCAGGTCGCGCAGCCCGGATTCGATCTGTCGGCGAGCCTCCGCGCGGTCCTGAACGCCGTCGATGGAAAAGCGCAATGCCGACAGCCCGACGGGATCTAGAACCGCCGGGCAAGCTGCATCCTTTTCGGGTTCCTGTCCCACGCCCGGGTCCGCACTTTGCTCGATCGACGCGGCCTTCGTCAGGTACTTTTCAAGCGCACGCCGCAAGTCCCTTTCCTGAAGGGTTTGCTCAAAAACCCGTTCATCCCGGCTTGCGTGCAGTTGTGTCGATACTCAGCGACCACGTTTGCGCTCAGTGCAAGGATCGGGGTTGGCGCGAGGCCCCTCTCCCTTTCCATCTCGCGGATCTGCCGCGTAGCAGCAATGCCGTCGAGAACCGGCATTTGGATGTCCATGAGAATGAGGTCAAACCGGCGTTGCGTGGCTGCCGTTACCGCTGCCTGTCCGTCGGCCGCATCATGCACCACAAACCCCAGACACTTGAGCATGGACCCGGCCACGAAGCGATTGACGTCGTTGTCCTCGACCAACAGAATCGATCCGGAATAGGTTTCTGCCGTGGGTGCAGTCTCCGCGACTATGTCGGGCTGTGCAACCAGCGGCAGCTCGAACCAGAAAGTCGACCCGTGGCCAGGGACGCTGATGACGTCGAGCGTGCCCCCCATAAGTTCTACCAATTGGTGCGAGATTGTCAGGCCGAGTCCGGTTCCCCCGAACCGCCGGGTGATCGATTCATCCTCTTGCGCGAATGCCGAGAAGACTCTCTTGAGCGCGTCGGGCGAAATCCCGATCCCGGTATCGCGGACCTCGATCCGCAGTTTGCGCTGGTCGCCCTGCGTTCGTTCCGCGCAACTTACCGACACCACGCCAAGCTCGGTGAACTTGATGGCATTGCTCACCAGATTCGAGACCACCTGAGTCAATCGCGTGGGATCCCCGCTGATGGCCCTTGGCAGCCGAGGGTCGATCCGGACGATCAACTCCAGCCCCTTTTCCCTGGCGCGTCCCTCGAAGATGTCGACGGCGTTGCGTATCGTCTCCGACAAATCGAAAGGAACGCTCTCGATCTGCAATTTCCCGGCTTCCACCTTGGCGAGATCGAGCACGTCGTCGATGATGCCGATGAGCGACGTGGACGACGCTCTCATCACGCCAAGGTAGCGCATCTGCTCAGGGTTCAGCGGCGTGCGCTCCATCAGATCGGCCACGGCGACAATGCCGTTCATCGGCGTGCGAATCTCGTGGCTCATGTTGGCCAGGAACTGACTCTTTGCCCGACTCCGCGGCGTTCGCGGACACAAGTGCCGCTCGCCTGTCTCTGAGACGCAAGCCCTTCAGTTGCACGCTGGCCGCGACCCACCGGCCATAGCGACTGCTCATCCTCGCCGTACTGGTCAGGGCAACCACGAGGAATATCAGTGTGGCAAAGGCCAGGAACATGTCTTCGGTGTCGCCGTGGGTTGCCCGCGCTACCAGAAACGGCAGCAACACCGGCGTGACCATGGCCGCGTAGGCCTCGAAGAGGGGGTAGAGCGAGTACATCGCCACTGAAGCCGTCGCAATCAAGGTGATGGCAATGACGGTCTGCTGCGCTGGACTTGCGTCAGAATAGAAGAAGACGCCGACCGACCCCCATGTCAAACCGGCGGAGAAGGTCAGTGCGATGAACGCCGCTCGCCAGCGTTCATGGGTCTCGTCGCGCTCCCCATAGTTGCTCCACGCCTTGACCAGGGCGAATCTCGCCCCGGAAATCCCAAGCAGGGTTGTCAGCCAAATGTGTGCCCACGACGACGGTCCAATGCGCACAAGCATTGTCCACATGAGGACACCGGCCACAACCGTCACAAACAGGATTCGCGGTGTGCCCCGGTAAACAGACGCGACCCGTTCGCGGGCAATGTGCCGCCGCATCAACTCGCGCTTTTCTCGAAGCATTCTCGGCGAACCCCAGATTCAGGTGCTGATATCCTATGCGGGCCTTCGCTCGGACATTGTGTCTTATTCCACCCTGGTTGCAAACTCTGATGCCTGCTGACACCAAAGCACCCAGTATCTCCGCGCTTCAGGGGGCCAGCGCAACGCAACTCTCCCTGAGTTTCGATGGCGCCAGACATACGCTCTGGGTGCGCTGCCATCCGACACCGGCCCCGCGGTTCACGCACCGCTTCATCGACGAAGTGCTTGCCATGCAGCGCCGCTTGACCGAGAGCCATGGTGTTGTTTCGGCAAGCAATGGCGAGATCGAACTGAAATGGCTGGTCTACGCGTCCGCCGTACCGAACGTATTCAACCTGGGCGGCGATCTCCCGTTCTTTTTGCAATGTGCCCGAGAACAGGATTCAGAGGCGCTATACCGCTATGCCCGCAGTTGCATCGAGATCTGTTTGCAGCACGCCAAGGCATACGGCGGGACGGTCTCAACGATTGCTTTGGTTCAAGGCATGGCGCTCGGCGGGGGCTTTGAATCCGCGTTGTCGAGCCAGTGGCTGGTGGCCGAGGAGTCCGCAAAATTCGCGCTTCCCGAAACCAAGTTCAGCCTCTTTCCCGGCATGGGCGCTTTCAACCTGCTCGCCCGCCGCATGCCCGCAAGAGAGGCCGAGCGTATCGTGTTTTCGGAGAAGGTCTACTCGGCGGCCGAGATGATGGCGCTCGGCGGCGTTGATCTGGTGGTGCCGGACGGCCAGGGCGTCGCCGCGGTCGAGGATTGGATAGATCGTTACCCGAACGGGCGCCGCGATCATTGCATGCGCGATCAGCCTGTGACCGAGGCGGAATTGGACGCCTCGATTCGCGCGTGGGTGGATACGGCAATGCGGATGGATGCGTCAGATATCAAACTGATAGAACGCCTCATCCGTTCACAAGAAGTGATGCTGAAGCGTACCGCTGCGAAGCCGGTCCCTTAGTACGGCATCTCGACTACCGGAGAGCGCCTGCTCACGCCGGGTTCGGCCTGGCACCCGGCAAGCAATCGCCCGCTTCCGACGATGGACCCGGCACCGGGATATTCGCGTCCCGTGCGTGCGGCCGATGCCGGCGTCAACCGGAGAAGAGGGGAAAAACAAGACGTGACCCCGGCACTCTGACCGGATCGCTTGACTGATCCCTGCCAACAGTGGAAACGGCCGGCGCGCTGCCCCGGCAGACTTTCGGATGTCCCCCAGACGACGGAGAGAAGCACCGGAACTGCGCCATCGGGCCGAGTCTATGGCTCTCGTCCGCGACTTCCGACGGATTTTCTTCGGGGCAAACCGCGCATATTCTCATACCGTCGCAATGGCTCCGAGGCAGGCCGCGAATAAGGTGGGCGAACTCAGACGATTTGGACCTGGTCAAGCAACCAGTTTTCTTGGCCTCGACTCCGCCGGGAGAATCCAATGTGGAAATCGTGCATATCCAGCGTTGTCCGAGACCGCAAGCTTGCACTTGTCGCGCGACCCGGCTTGCGCCGCGTCGAAACCGCGAGGTGAGATATGGCACACATGGACATTCCCAAGAAATTTCCGAAGTCCTTCCCGCCGGTCGGCTACCAGTCTTTCCACCGCGTGCAAACCGCCGACAACTGGGGCAACCTGGCAAGCCGCTATTATCGCGAGAATCCTCTGGACATCATCCTCTTCAATTTCGAGACCACGAACCCGCGCGAGATCAACTGGTTTCTCAGTACCTACGTGGGTTGCCGCACGGAAACGCCAGATGGAAAGAATTTCCGCTTCTCAAGTGCGGACATTCCCGGCCTGATCTACATTCCGCCGAAGACCTGGAAGCCCGGAGGGCCACCTGCGAAACCCTCCGTCCCGGGCGAGAACGCCACGGCGCGTGCCTGGGTTCTGGATACCCTCGGCCACCCCGCGCTGTACAAGGCTCAATTCGTCTATTCCGGCCGGTCCATCAATGTCGGCACATATCGCAGCGTGGCAAACGCCATCATCGACAACCGCATACGGGTAGCCGTGGATACCACGCTCGATCATGGCGAGTACGACCATTTGCAGGATGCGCTGTTCTTGCCGTGGGAGTCGGCCGCCGGCAACACCCGCAAATCGCTGATCGTGCACGAGGTCGTTCATGCCGCGCTGGACAAGGCAGGTTCCGGGTTCCTGGTCTATCAATCGGAAACCGCCGCCTTCCTGGCACAGACGATGTTCATGCTGGCGGCCTCGGGCAGCGGGCTGAGCGACGAGGGCGGCCCGAGTCAGCAAGTCTTCTTTTGCGCCTTTGCGATTGCGCAAGCCCTGGCCGCCGGGAAAAAAATGAGCGACCTGGGAATCGAGATCCAGGCCCTCGAGAGCGCGGTCCAGCGGCACGACTGGTACAAGAAGGACGCCTTTCGATCCGCCAAATTCAACGGCATATGATGAAGTGCTGGTAGAAGGCGCCTTGGTCGAATACTGCGCCGGCAGGGACGATCCTTGCCGGATTCGATCCGAGCCTGAAACCCTTGTCAGTTCGGCCCGTCCTTGCGCAAGCGCGCTTTGATTCGATCACTGCGCATGGTCGCGTTCGTCCGGTTTCACGGCGAGGGTGACCAGTCAAGAGCGATGCCGCGCCCGTTCTCAGAATTGAGGACGAATCCTTCCCGCCCGAGTAATGGAATCTCCATCTGCCCCGGGCGATCTTGGCGGCCGTAGTGGCGCCGTCAATGCAAGCTACGCGGTGGCGACCGCCCATAGGCCACGGAAGCCTTATGGATACGCGTTCTGCAGCGTGGCATGCCCGAGATCCGCGTGGAATGGCGCTCGTGGCATGGCATGCCGTGGGAGCGCCTATCCATGCGGCTTGCAGGCCGATTGACCTGCGGGCGAGTGGCCGGGCCTGCGCTCAGGCCGGTTGGCGTTCGGCGGCGGTCCCTTCCTCGATCAGCCGGCGCGATTCTTTCGGATCGCGGAAGATCAGCGGCTTGACCGTCGTGCGCTCGGCGTCGGGAATCTGCGCGTAGGCGATCGCCTTCTCGATCTCGCCACGCATTGCGGATTTGCCGCACACCGGGTCGGCGTTGGCGGGGTCGCCGGTCAGCATGCAGGCTTGGCAGCGGCAGCCGCCGAGATCGTTTTCCTTCTCCGGACAGGTGCGGCAGGGATCCTTCATCCAGCCGTCGCCGCGGTAGCGGTTGAAGCCTTCGGAATCGAACCAGATGTCCTTGACGTTCATCTCGCGCACGTTCGGGAAGCGCAATCCCGGCAGCATCTTCGCGGTGTGGCAGGGCAGCGCGGTGCCGTCCGGCGTGACGGTGAGGAACACGTTGCCCCAGCCGTTCATGCACTTCTTCGGGCGGGTTTCGTAGTAGTCGGGCACGACGAAGAACATGCGGATCCTGTCGCCGAACTTCTCCCGATATTCATTGGTGATGCGCTCGGCGCGCTGCAGTTGCTCGCGCGAGGGCAGCAGTTGGTCGCGATTGACCAGCGCCCACGAGTAGTACTGGTTGTTGGCGAGTTCGAGATACTCGGCGCCGAGTTCCACCGCCATCTCGATGATCTTGTCGATGTAGTCGATGTTGAGGCGATGGATCACGCAGTTCAACACCATCGGCCAGCCGTTCGACTTGATCAGGTGCGCGACATGCTGCTTGAGTTCAAAGGTTCTGGTGTGCGAGAGAAAGTCGTTGAGTTCCTTGGTGGAATCCTGGAACGAAAGCTGGATGTGGGCCAGCCCGGCCTGCTTCAGTCTGGCGATGCGGGTTTCGGTCAAGCCGACGCCAGAGGTGAGCAGGTTGGTGTAGAAGCCGAGCCGGTGCGCTTCCGCAACCAGGATTTCGAGGTCGTCGCGCAGCAGCGGTTCGCCGCCGGAAAAGCCGCATTGCACGCTGCCGGCGGCGCGCGCTTCGCGCAGCACGCGCAACCAGTCGTCGGTGGAGAGTTCGTTGTCGACGGCGGTCTTGGCAAAGTCGGTCGGGTTGTAGCAGAACACGCAATGCAGCGGGCAGCGGTAGGTGATCTCGGCGAGCAGCCAGAGGGGTGGGCCGATTTGGGGGGTGGTCTGCGACGTTTGCGGTGTGTTCATTGCGGGGCTGTCTCCTTGCCGTCGTGCGCCGATCCTTCAACTTCGCGCATTCGCGCTACGCTCAGGACGAGCGGACTTGTGAATCGTCCACTTTCCAAATTACCGTTCGTGCTGAGCGTAGGCCCGGCGGGTTTCGCCGGGCTGAAGTCGAAGCGCCCGAAGTGCTGCCCCTGCGCGCATTCGCGCTACGCTCAGGACGAACGGTGTCAGGAAACGGTGTTGGCAAACGGTGCTTGGACATGGCCGATTCAAACTTCGATCCAGCGCTGCTTCTTCGCCAGGTCGATGAATCCGAGCACGTCATGGGTCAGACCCTCGGCGCCGAAGCTGCGTTCCAGGTCGGCGACGATCTCCTGCACGGTGGCGATGCCGTCGCTGCGCTTCATGATCTCGCCGGCGCTGCGGTTGAGCCTGACCATGCCCTCGGGGTAGAGCAGAACCCACGATTGCTGCACCTCTTCCCACTGCAGCCGGAACTGCCTGGAGACGCGCGGCTTCGCGTCGAGTGTCGTGCCCACGGCTGCGTCGCTCACGGTTTCGGCCCCCTGATTTCGATGTCGCATTGCTGGAGCATGATTGCATCGGCCAGCGCCCACAGCACGTCGAGCTTGAACTGCAGGATGTCGAGCGCGCGTTCCTGCATCGCGCGGCTCTGGCTGAAGTAGTCGAGCGTGAACCTGAGGCCGTGCTGCACGTCGCGCCGCGCCTGCGTCAGACGGTTTTTGAAGTACTGCAGGCCCTCGGTCTTGACCCACGGATACTTCTCCGGCCAGGTCTCGATGCGCTGCTGGTGGATGTGCGGCGCGAACAGTTCGGTCAGGCTGGAGGCGATGGCTTCCTGCCACGGCTGGCGGCGCGCGAAGTTGATGTAGGCATCCACCGCGAAGCGCGCAGCCGGCGCGAGATGGCGCAGCGAGGTCACATCCTCGCGTGTCAGGCCGACCGCTTCGCCCAGGCGTATCCAGGCCTCGATGCCGCCGGCATCGTCGATGCCGCCGATCCGGAAACCGTCGTGATCGAGAATGCGCTGGATCCACTCGCGACGGATTTCGCGGTCCGGGCAGTTGGACAGGATCGCCGCGTCCTTCACGGGAATCGCGATCTGGTAGTAGAAACGGTTCGCCACCCAGCCCTGCAACTGCTTCTGCGTGAGTTTGCCCTCGGCCATCATCACGTGGAACGGATGATGGATGTGGTAGCTGGTGCCCTTGTCGCGCAGCCTGGCCTCGAATTCGTCGGCCGGCATCGGCGGGCGGGTGTCGTTCATCATCGCCAGGTGCGTCATAACGCCGCCTCCGGGCGGTAGCTTGTGTTCAAAGGTTCGCGGTGTCGGCGGCCGGCGCCGGTCGCCTTGCTCGCATCCCCGCTTCGCGTGGCCCCTGCTCGGTGGCTCACAGCGCTATATCCATGCCGTCGAACGAGACTTCGATTCCGTGTGCGGCGAGTTCGGCGCGCTGCGGGCTGTCCTCGTCGAGGATCGGGTTGGTGTTGTTGATGTGGATGAGGATCTTGCGCGTGGTGGCGGGCAGTTTGTCCAGCCACTCGATCATTCCGCCGTCGCCGCTTTGCGGCATGTGGCCCATGTCGCGCGAGGTTTTCTTCGAGGCGCCGAGGCGGATCATTTCGTCGTCGGTCCACAGCGTGCCGTCCACCAGCACGCAGTCGGCCGACTTCATCGCTTCCCAGACGTGCTCCTCCATCCGGCCGAGGCCCGGCGCGTAGAACAGCTTGCGGCCGTTGCGGCTGTCGGTGATGGTGACGCCGATGTTGTCGCCGGGCTGCGGGTTGTCGCGATGCGGCGAGTAGGGCGGCGCATTGGAGATCAGCGGCAGCGCGGTGAAGTACAGCCCGGCGATGCCGGGAATCTCAAAACCCCGGCCGCCGAGCGGAATGTCGTGCCAGTTGAGTCCGCTGTAGTGGCCGAGCACCTTGAACAACGGGTTGCCGGCGGTCAGATCCTCTCGCACCAGTCCGCTGCACCAGATCTCGTGCGGCTGCCGATGTTCGCGCAGCATGTAGAGCCCGGTGGTGTGGTCGATCTGCGCGTCGATCAGCACGATGGCGCGGATCGCTGTGTCGCGCAGCGCGCGTGCCGGCTGCAGCGCCGGAAAGCTGCGCAACTGCTGCAGCACGTCTGGCGAGGCGTTGAACAGCAGCCAGTTTTCGCCGTCGCCGCTGACGGTAATCGACGACTGCGTGCGCGCGCTGGCGCGGATGCTGCCCTTGCGCAGGCCATCGCACATCGGGCAATTGCAGTTCCACTGCGGGAAGCCGCCACCGGCGCCGGAACCGAGAATGCGAACTTTCAAGGGCTGACCTCTCGCGCCGCAACGCGCAGGGGCGAAAAAAAGCGGGACGTCCCGGCTGTCACGCGCTGCCGGAACGCCCCGACCTGTTTGATCCTGCCCTGGCCCTGGAGGAGGCTTTGCGGGCGGCCCGTCAGACGAACCGACGGGCGGTGAAACTCAGCGGTTGGCAATGTACATCGTGATTTCGAAGCCAAAACGCATGTCGCAAGCGGTCGGTTGTTCCCATTTCATGATGACTCTCCTGTCGGGGTGGCCCTCACGGACCGGTTGGACTCAAGCACTCGGATGAGTTGCTCGCCACGGAATGAAGTGTGCTCGCCGCGCGGGCAGACCGCCTCCACGTTTCATGGAACGTTGCCTCATGAATTTCATGAGCGGTCTGCTGCACTGCGGCGCCACCCGGGTCGTCACAGGGAAATGCGCTAGCATTGGCCGGATGAACGCCGTCACCGAAGATCAAGGCTTGTATCCGCCGATCGAGCCGTTCGCCAGCGGCCTGCTCGACGTCGGCGACGGCCACCGGATGTATTTCGAGCAATGCGGCGTGCCGGATGGGGTGCCGGTGGTGTTCCTGCACGGCGGGCCGGGCAGCGGCTGCAGCCCGAGGCATCGCCGCTTCTTCGACCCGGCACGCTATCGTATCGTGCTACTCGATCAGCGCGGCTGCGGGCGCAGCACGCCGCGCGGCGAACTCAAGCACAACACCAGCGCGCATCTGGTGGCCGACATCGAACGGCTGCGCGCGCATCTGGGCATCGAACGCTGGCTGGTGTTCGGCGGTTCGTGGGGCGCGAGTCTGGGGCTGGCCTACTGCGCCGCGCACAAGGCCTCATGCAGCGGCGCGATCCTGCGCGGCGTGTTCCTCACCGGGCGGCGCGATGTCGCCTGGTTCTTCGACGAAGCCAGGCAGCTCTTGCCCGATGCCTGGCAGCGGCTGGCCGATCACGCGCCCAGGCGGCGTCGGCGCGACCTGCTCGCCTGGTATGTCAAACAAATCAGCGGCGAGGATCGCGACGCGGCGCTCGCTGCAGTGGCCGAATGGATGCGCTGGGAAGAGGCGCTGACGCAGCCGGGCCGGGCACCGCCCGCACTTCCGGCGCCCGCCGGCGACGAGGTGCAGCGGCTGATCGACAAGTACCGTTTGCAGGGGCACTACCTGTTGCGCGAGTGCTTTCTCGGCGACAGGCGCCTGCTCGACTGCGCCGCCCGGATGCACGGGTTGCCGACCGCGATCCTGCATGGCCGGCTGGATTTCATCTGCCGCCCGGAAGCGGCCTGGCGCGTGCACCGCACCCTGCACGGCAGCCGGCTGCAGCTGGTGGACGGCGCCGGGCACAGCCCGTTCGATCCGCCGATGGCCCGCGCGCTGGTCGAGACCACCGACCATTTTCTGTCGCACGGGGAGTTCTCTGGCTGGGGTACGAGCGTGCATGAGCGGACTGGGACGTGAGCCTGCGCCTGCAGATCAACCTGATCCTCACCGCGCTGATCGGTTTTTTCGTCGGCGTGCTGGTGTGGCAGCAGGTGGACAGCACGCGGCGCAGCGTGCGCGAGGAAGTCGAGGCGGCGAGCCTGGTCGCGACGCAATTGCTCACGCGCGTGACCTGGGTGTATGGCCAGAGCGGCCTGTCTGGCATGACCGAATTCCTCGCCCGTCTGGGCCGCGTGCGGGCCAACGAGATCGAACTTTTCGATCAGCGCGGCGGCTTGCTCTATCGCTCGCCGCCGTCGCCGTACAAGGCGGGGCGCGATGCGCCCGACTGGTTCGCCGGCATCGTCTCGCCCGCCGCGGCGCCGCGCGAGATCGAACTGCCGAGCGGGCGCCTGCTGGTGCGGGCCGATCCGTCGCGCGCCACGCTCGACGGCTGGGACGATCTGCAGCGCCTGCTGTGGGTGGCGGCGGCGGTGTTCTTGTTCGGCAATCTGCTTGCATACTGCCTGGCCGGCCGCGCCCTGCGTCCGCTGCGCAAGGTGGTCGATGGCCTGCGCGAGATGGAGCGCGGCGCCTACCACACGCGCCTGCCCGATCTGCCCGGCCGCGAAGCGCAGGTGATGAGCCATGCCTTCAATGCGATGGCGCAGGCGGTGGAAGAGAGCGTCGCGGCGAAGAAGGTGGCCGCCGAAGCCACCGAGAAGCTGGCCGAGAACCGCGAGCTGACGCAGATCATCCAGGCCCGCATCGAGGAGGAGCGCGGCGCCATCGCGCGCGAGCTGCACGACGAACTCGGCCAGTCGGTGACCGCGATCAAGAGCGTCGGCCTGTCGATCGTGCAGCGCGCGGCCGGCAAGGACCCGGACATCGAGCACGCCGCGCAGTTGGTGGTGGATACCGCCGGGCAGATTTACGATGTGGTGCATCACATGATTCCCAGGCTGCGTCCGCTGGCGCTCGACCGCTTCGGTCTGGCCGATGCGCTCGGCGATCTGCTCGGCGACTGGCGGCTGCAGCATCCGCAGATCGAGTTTGTCCTCAAGCGCGACCAACTCCCCGACAATCTGGGCGACACACTGTCAACGACCGCGTACCGTATCGTGCAGGAAGCGGTGAACAACGCGCTGCGCCACGCGCAGGCAACGCGCATCGCGATCGAACTCGGCGTCGCCGAGGGCGATCTGACGATCAGCATTGCCGACAACGGCCGCGGATTGCCGGCCGACTGGCGCACGCCGGGTCACTACGGCGTGATCGGCATGCGCGAGCGCGCCTTCACGCTCGGCGGCACGCTCGAATTGCAGAAACCGGACGACGGCGGCCTGCGCGTGTTTGCGCGTATTCCGTTGAACTGAGAAGCTGGGGAGACGATGAAAACCAGAGTCATGCTGGTAGACGATCACGCCGTGGTGCGCATGGGCTTCAAGCTGCTGCTGCAGGCGACCGACGACATCGAGGTGGTGGCCGAGGCGGAAACCGGCGAGACCGCTTACCAGCGCTACAGCGAATTCTCGCCCGACGTGGTGGTGATGGACATCGCGATGCCCGGCATGGGCGGCATCGAAGCGGTCAAGCGCATCGTCGCCCGCGACAAGAACGCGAAGATTCTCGCGCTCTCGGCACACGAGGACACCAGCCATCCCAAACGGGTCTTGAAGGCCGGCGCGCTCGGCTATCTATCCAAACGCGGCGCGCCGGAAGCGCTGATCGAGGCGATCCGCACCATCGCGCGCGGCCGCATGTATCTCGACGCGCAGATCGCCCAGCGCATGGCGGTGCAGGATCTCACCGGCGAGGAGAATCCGGTCGAGCAGCTGTCGGAGCGCGAGTTCGAAGTGTTCGTGCAACTGGCGCGCGGCCAGTCGGTGAACCAGATCGCCGAGACGCTGAGCCTGTCGCCGTCAACCGTCGGCACCCATCTCTACAACATCAAGCAGAAACTCGGCGTGTCGAATCAGGCCGAGATGACGCTGATCGCCGTGCGCCACGGCCTGATCGAAGCCTGACCGGAACGCCAAAACAGCCCCCGAACGCTGCCCTGAAAGCCAGTATCCATGCGGGTTCCAGGGCATGCCTAGGCCGGCGCAAGGGCCGCCGCGCGGGCTTCTTCGATGTGTTCGCGTGTCACGCGCGCGAGCAGCGCGCCGACCAGCGTCAGCGCGAGCACGGTGGCGATCAGCGCCATCAGCCAGAATCCGGCAGCGCCCATCGGCGCCAGCCAGGTGCCGACGCCCTCGAAGGCAAGCCACCAGCCGCCGGCCAGCCCGACGCCCCAGAAGCTCACGACATGGATGAACATCGGCGCGAAGCTGACCTTGAAGCCGCGCAGCGAAAATGACGCGAGGGTATGGGTGGCGTCGAAGAACAGGAACACCGCCGAGTAGCCGATCAGCCCGAGTGCCACTGACTGCACCGCCGGATCGGGCGAATAGGCGGCGACGATCGCGCCGCGGGCAAGCCAGACCGTGATGCCGAACAGCAGCGCCAGCGCGCCGGCGACCGCGATGCCTACCCGCGCGGTGGCGCGGGCGCGCAGCCAGTCCTGCGCGCCTGCGGCATGGCCGACCAGCACCAGCGTCGCGGTGGCCAGTGACAGCGGCATCATGAACATCAGCGCGTGCAGGTTGGAAATCACGCGATGGCCGGCGACCACTTCGGCGCCGAGTCGCGCGACGAACAGCGCGATCAGCGTGAATGAGGTGATTTCGACGAAGGTGGAAAAGCCCATCGGCGCGCCCAGGCGCAGCAGCGCGCCGAGGGCGGCGCGGCGCGGCCCGTGCCAGCGGCTGAACAGGCGGTACGGGCGGTAGGCGGCGCCGGCCGACAGCCAGAGGCCACCGGCGCAGCAGCCGAACAGGGCGACGACCAGATTGGATATGCCGCAGCCCAGCGCGCCGAGTTCGGCAAACGGGCCGATGCCGTGGATCAGTACATACGACAGCGGCACGTGGATCGCCGTGCCAAGCAGCGCGATGACCATCATCGGGCGCGGGCGGCCGATGGCCTGGTTGAAGAAGAACACGGCGCGATAGAGCATCACCGGCGGCACCGCGAAGGCCAGCATGTGCAGATAGGCGCGGGCCTTGGCTTCGACCGGCGCGGCGAGCCTGGACAGCGCCAGCAACGGATCGGGGAAGAGCAGGATCAGCGTGCCTGGCACGGCGAGAAACAGCGCCAGCCAGAGCCCTTGCTGAAATTGCGGACCGATTTCGTCGTTGCGCTTGGCGCCGTAGAGGTGCGCGACGGTCGGCGACAGGGCCGACAGGATGCCGACCAGCGCCATCACCACCGAGATGTAGATGCCGCTGCCGACGGCCACCGCGGCAAGGTCGCCGGTGGCGTAGCGGGCGACCTGCATGGTGTCGGACACCATCATGCCCATCGAGGCGAACTGGCCGATCAGCACCGGCCAGGCGAGGTGGAAAAGGCGGCGAAGCAGCATCGGGACGTAGACGGCGCGGACAGGGGGATCGGTTGCGCATGGTAACCGAGCGGGCGGCACGCCCGGCGCGCGTGTCTCCCGGCTTTGCGGTGCCCACCCCCCATTGCGATGGAACCTCCGTTAGAATGCTGCAGCATTTAGTGTGGACAATGAACTAACAATTCAACGAGGAGGGGGTACGCCATGAGTGCAGCAATGTATGAACGGATGCGGGTCAATCCGAAATTCCAGAAGCTCGTCAAGGAACGCGGGCGCTTCGCCTGGACGCTGACCTTTATTGTTCTGATCCTGTTTTACGGGTTCTTCCTGATGGTCGCCTTCAATCCGGCGGCTATGGGCAAGGCGGTCAGCGATGGCTCCATGCTTACGGTCGGGGTTGCCGTCGAACTCTTCCTGTTCATCTTCTTCTGGATACTCTCCGCTTACTACGTGAAGGTCGCCAACAGCAAGTTCGACGACATGACGCAGGAACTCATCAAGCAAGCGCACAAGGAGGGCAAACAATGAGCCGCCTGGGTCAACTCGGTATCACGCTCGGGCTGATGGCCGTGAGCGCCATGGCTTATGCCGGTCCGCCGGTCGAAGGCGCCATGGAAAAGCAGGCCACCAACTGGCACGCCATCATCATGTTCTGCATCTTCGTGGCGCTGAGCATGGGGATCACTTATTGGGCATCGGGCCGGACCAAGTCCACGGCTGACTTCTATTCGGCAGGCGGCGGCATCACCGGCCGCCAGAACGGCCTGGCGATTGCCGGCGACTACATGTCGGCGGCCACGCTGCTCGGTTTGAGCGCGCTGGTGTATAGCCAGGGTTTCGACGGCTACCTCTACATGCTCGCCTTTTTCGCCGGCTGGCCGGTCATCCTCTTCATGATGGCCGAACGCCTGCGCAACCTCGGGCGCTTCACCTTCTCCGACATCACCGCTTTCCGCCTCGACGAGGGCAAGGTGCGCACGATGGCGGCGATTTCGTCGCTGACCGTGGTCTGCTTCTACCTGATCGCGCAGATGGTCGGCGCCGGCCAGTTGATCAAGCTGCTGTTCGGCCTCGACTACAACATCGCCATCTTCGCGGTCGGCATCCTGATGATGGTGTATGTGACCTTCGGCGGCATGGTCGCGACGACCTGGGTTCAGATCATCAAGGCCTGCATGCTGCTTGCCGGGGGCACGCTGGCCATGCTTTTGGCATTCAACCAGTTCGGCTTTTCGTTCCAGACCCTGATGGAAAAGGCGACGTCGGTACACAAGCTCGGGTTCAAGCTGATGACGCCCGGCAGCATGCTGTCCGATCCGATCAATGCCATGTCGCTCGGCCTTGGCCTGATGTTCGGCACCGCGGGCCTGCCGCACATCCTGATGCGCTTCTTTACCGTGTCGGACGCCAAGGAAGCGCGCAAATCGGTGCTCTATGCTTCCGGTATCGTTGCCTACTTCTTCAACGTGATCTTCCTCATGGGCCTGTGCGCGATCCTGATCGTCGGCCAGAATCCCGATTTCTTCGAGGGCGGCAAAATCGGCGGCAAGCTGATCGGCGGCGGCAACATGGTCGCCATGCACCTGGCGCGGGCGGTTGGCGGCGACATGCTACTGGGTTTCATGGCGGCCGTTGCCTTCGCCACCATCCTGGCAGTGGTTTCGGGCCTGGCACTGGCCGGTGCGTCGGCAATCTCGCATGACCTCTACGCCCGCGTCTTCAAGAAGGGGCAAGCTACCGAGGCCTCCGAGATCCGCGTGTCGCGAATCGCCACCATCTGCCTGGGCTTCGTCGCCATCATCCTCGGCATCACGTTCGAGAAGCAGAACGTCGCCTTCATGGTCGGTCTGGCCTTCGGTGTGGCGGCGGCAGGCAACTTCCCGGTGCTCATCCTCTCGATGTACTGGAAGGGTCTGACGACGCGGGGCGCGCTGTTCGGCGGCTATGGCGGTCTGTTTTCGGCGGTCGCCTTCGTCGTGCTGTCGAAGTCGGTGTGGGTCGACGTGCTGGGCAACGCCGCGCCGATCTTCCCCTACACGCAGCCGGCGCTGTTCGCGATGCCGGTGGCCTTCATCCTGGCGTACATCTTCTCGAAGACCGATTCGAGCGCCTCGGCGAAGCGGGAAATCGATGCGTTCGAGGATCAGTACATGCGTGCCCAGACCGGTTTCGGTGCATCGGGAGCCAGCAAGCACTGACCACAGGCAGTACTGACAACAAGCAGTTCTGACCGCAAGCGGGTCCGCGACGTGCCGGGGTATGGCATGTCGCGGACCCGCTTTTTCTGACACACGCCATGCCCGTTTCTCGGGCGTGATCCGGGATCCGGCAACATCCGTGCTCGCCGATAGCGGGGGTCGGCGCATCCGCCAGCGGGCCGCTGGCCGGAGCGAGGGTGCAGGTGTTGTCGCACATGCCCAGGCCAGAACCCGCATGAACAGGCGCTTTCCGGCACGGCATCGCTGACAGCGCCAATCCATGGGGCGTGCAGGGCAGGCAGGCTGCAAACGGCCTATCCATGGGGGTTCCAGCCATGCTGCTTCGAGCCGCCCGGGCCTTTGCCGCCGCGACAGGTTGGGTGATGGGGCGCGCAAGCGGCCGGTTCATCTGGCGCGGCGCAGTTTCCGCACGCCTTTGCCCGCTCAACCGAACACCCCATGCACGAACCAGCTTTCGCCGTCGCGCAATTCGCGGAATACCCACAGCAACTGGCGCTGCGGGCCGAGGGCGAGGTGGTAGTCGCGCGCCACATCGAAACCGTCCCACCAGCCGGCCTCGATGCGCTCGGGGCCGGCCACGAGTTGCAGCGTGTCGCTGCGGGCGAGCGGCTGCGGTTCGGGCAACAGCCAGACCGGGCGCGGTGGCGGGTGGTGCACGCCCGTCCGGGCAACCCTGCCGTCCTGTGGGACGACAGCCTGCCAGGCGCGCTCGGGGCGGTGATCGCCATGCATTTCGATGCAGCCGACCGCATCGTTGCCGAGGCGCGCGCGCAGGCGCTCGACCAGCAGCGTGCGGGCTTCGGCCTGTTCGCGCGGGTTGCCGAGTTGGGCGCCGAACAGCGTGCCCGATTCGCCCGGCAGCGGCAGGATCTGCGCGGCTTCCAGCGCCACTGCCGTGACCGGCGCGACCAGCCGCAGCGCCGCGATGTGCTCGCGCGCCAGCAGGCTGCAGCGCGCCTCGTCGCGCGAAACGACGCCCAGATGGACGCCGAGCACGCTGGCGGGCAACTCGTCGTGTTCGAGTTGCAGCCGGTAGTGCTCGATGCCCGACTGATGGGCGGCGAGGTGGCCGGCCAGTGCGGCGAGCAGGCGGCGGGCGGCGAAGGTCAGTTGCTCGGCATTGGCGCTCGGCAGCGCCAGTTCGATGCGCGAGCGGAATGTCTGCGGCGGCACGAAGGGCGGGCGCGGGTCGGGCAGGCGGCCGAACGCCCGGTCGAGCGCGCGGGTGACGGCCTGCGCGTCGCGTCTGGCCAGCCCGTCGCGCGGCAGGTGCAGGCACTGGCCGATGGTGCCGATGCCGATGGCTTCGAGCAGGGCGATCGATTCGGCCCTGACCGCGTCCCTGCCGCCCGCGGCGGATTCGAGCACGCCGACCGGCAGCGCTGCCAGGCGTGCCGGCAAGTCGTCGTGGCGTTCGACGATGCGCCCGCCGCCGCAGAGCGCAAGCCAGCGCGCCGCCAGCGGCGTGGGCGCGGCGGCGAGCGAGAGTTCGAGACCGAGCGCGGCGCCACCGTGCGCGATGCGCGCCATCAGTTCGCCGATGCCGCCGAACAGCCTGAGGCTGGCGCCGACATCGAGCAGCACGCAGTCGGGCGCATCGAGCGCGAGTTGCGGCGTGAACTGCGCGGCCCAGCAGGCGAGTTCGACGAGCAGTGCGGCTTCGCCGCGAATGTCGCGCGGGCGGGCGACCAGATCCGGCGCTAGTGCCAGTGCGCTGGCCAGGCCGAGGCCGGGGTGGATGCCGGCAGCCAGCGCGCGAGCATTCGCTGCCACCAGGCGTGAGCCCCCCGCACGGCCGCCCGAAGGGGGGCCGGCTTGCGTCTGGCGCGGCAGCGCGTAGCGCCAGGGGTGCCCTGACGATGGTGTCGTGCCGAACACCGCGATGGGTGTGTCTGCGCTGCCTTCAGCACGGGTGCATGGCTGCAGCGGCAGGTTTGGCAGATGCAGCGCCAGCCAGATCATGATGTCCGGCCATCGCCATCGCCATCGCCATCGCTTCTGCCAGGTGCGGCAGCGCGCGTGCCGTGCATTGCAGTTGCGGCAGCAGGATGGGGGCGGCCGGCGCCGCGCCGCGGCGCTTGAGGATGCGCAGCGCGAGACCATCGAGCCGCGCCTGCAGCAGCAGCTTGAGCGCGGCAGGCGTGGCCTGCTGCGCCTGGTGCGCCGGGCGGAACAGCACGGACAGGGTGTGCGAGGCCTCGGCCGCCAGTTGCAGGCGGCGCAGGCTTTGCATGTCGGCGCGCGTGAGCCAGCACAGCACGGCGCTGCAGGCCTGCGAGGCGATGGCCTGGCGCGCCGCCCAGAGGGTTTCGGCGCGGCTTTGCGGGCGCACGATCAGCAGGCGCGCAAGGTCGATATCCAGCGCGGCGAGCGCCGGCGCGTAGGGCAGCCAGGGCGGGGCGATGCAGGCGATCCATTTGTCCTGGGCGGCAAGTCGTGCGAGCGCCGGGGCGAGCAGCGAGAGTTCGCCGATGCCCTCGGCCTCGGCATAGATTTCGGTCAGCGCGCCGAGCGGCCAGCCGTTGCCCGGCAGTTGCGCATCGAGCTGGGCAAAGCCGCTGGCAATGCCGGGTAGCGCGGGCGCGGCAAGGCTGTCGCCGCGCCAGATGTCGGTACGCGGCGGCAGGTCGGCAAAGGGCAGGAGGCTGGCCATGTTTCACTGGCTGACCGACGGGTTGTGCGCCGCCCGCGGCGAATTGCGGCGCGGTCGTGTTGCGGCCTTGTGTGGGTCGAGCAGATCGACGAGTTTTCTGCCGCGGGCTTTCATGGCCGGCGTGCCGATGACGACCAGTTCCCGGATGTGCCGGAGCACGGCCGGACGCAGCTTTTCGTTGCGCAGCGCCAGATCGGCAAGGGCCTGCATGGCGAGTGCCTTGACGATGCTGCTGCGCTCGTTGGTCCAGGCGAGCAGGATGTCGACGGTGCGCTCCAGCTCGGTCTGCGACAGCGACAGGCGGGCGAGCATCGGCGCGACATGCCAGCGGACTTCCTTCTGCTCGATCTGCGCAAGCGGGCCGAGCAGGGCGGCCTTGCGGGCCTGCAGCAGGTCGGGGCGAAGCGCCGTGACTTTTTCCGCCGCATCGGCGCAGCGCATGGCGAGCAGCGGGTCGTCGCTGCCCATGCCGTCGAACAGGACGCCGATCAGGCCGGGCGCTGCGAGCACGCGCGCGACGGCTTCGTTCGATCTGCCGATCGAGCGCCGGTCGCCGCCTTCGAGCATTTTCAGCAACGGATGCATGCGGGTTCAGGCCCAGGGATCGTAGGTGCCGAAGCTCCACAGATGTCCTTCGGGATCGAGGCAACTGTAGCTGCGGCCGCCGTAGTCTTCGTCCTTGATGTCGTACACGATCTGCGCACCGGCGGCGACGGCGCGGGCGTAGTGCGCATCGGCATCTGCGACGATGAGGCAGGCGCCCTGCGTGCCGCTGCCGCCGAGATCGTGGGGCGGATTCAGGTGGCGGCCGAATGCGTCGTCGCGCGCCGAGCCCAGCATGATCATGCCCTTGCCGAAAACCAGTTGCGCGTGCGCGATGCTGTCATCTTCGCCGGGCACGACCAGATGCCTGTCGAAGCCGAAGGCGCGGCACAGCCAGTCGATCGCGGCCGGCGCATCGCGGTAGCGCAGGGTGGGAATGACGTTCGCAACGGTGTCCATGGCATGGGTGTTCATGGCTTGCCTCCGTGATTCAGGGTTTCAGAAACTGCGCCCGTCGACCGGGATGATCTTGAGACTGGCCGGCTCGATGCCTTCGAGGCAGCGCACGTTGATCGCCGCGCTGGCCTTGCCCGACGGGTCGGTGCCTTCGCCGAACGGCGCGCAGCCGCACGTGGGGCAGAAGCGGTGTTTGATCACATGCTTGTTGAAAGTGTAGGTCGCCAGATCGGCCTCCGGTGTGCTCAGATGCAGCTTGTCGCGCGGCACGAACCACAGCAGGTAGCCCTTGCGGCTGCAGTGAGAACAGTTGCATTCCATGACGCGTTCAATCTCGCCTTCGACCTCGAAAGCGATGCGCCCGCAGTGGCAGCTTCCTTTGTGGATCATGCCGGAGCCTCCGAAAGACAACGTTTCTCTTCCTCTTGAATGAATCCGTTCGCCTTGAGTCCTTCGACTTCGCGCTGCGCGCTACGCTCAGGACGAACGGGGAGTTCTAATAGTTTGCTAACGAGTGCCATCATTTCCAGCCACCCCGTTCGTCCTGAGCGTAGGTTGCGCAGCAACCGAAGTCGAAGGACATTTACCCATGCGTTCATGCAAATGCCGGCCGCGGGACAGGCGTTTGATCTCGGACCAGTCGCTGCGCATCAACGCCTCTTTCTTCTTGCGGATCCATCCTTTGATCCGCAATTCCATCGTCAGCGCTTCTTCGCGGCTCGGAAATTCCTGGGCAAAAACGAGCGTGAAGGGCCTGCGTGTCGATGTGTAGCAGTCGATTCGAGCGGTTTCGTGCTGTTCGAGGCGCTGCTCCAATGAATCCGTATGACCGGTGTAGTAAGAACCGTCTCCACAACGCAGCATATAAACCCGGAACGGCATTCGACCTCCCGTGTTCCGGTCCTTCGACTTCGGCCGCTTTGCGGCCTACGCTCAGGACGAACGGTGTTAAAAGGACTTGCCGTTGCGAATCAGGCCCACCGCCAGGCCCTCGATGACCAGCGGTTGATTGCGGGTGTCGACGACGATCGGGGCGAACTCGGGATTCTCGGGCAGCAGTTCGACGATGCTGCCCTTGCGCCGCAGGCGTTTGACGGTGACTTCGTCGTGCAGGCGGGCGACGACGATCTGGCCGCTGCGTACTTCGGTGGTCTGGTGTACGGCGAGCAGGTCACCATCGAGTATGCCGGCGTCGCGCATGCTCATGCCGCGCACGCGCAGCAGATAGTCGGCGCGCGGCTTGAACATGGCGGGGTCGACCTGGTAGCGCCCCTGCACATGCTCGGTGGCGAGGATCGGGCTGCCGGCAGCGACGCGGCCGATCAGCGGCAGGCCGAGTTCGCCCAGCAGGCGGATGCCGCGGGCGCGGCCTTCCTCGAGCACGATGGCACCCTTGCGCGCCAGCGCGCGCAAATGTTCCTCGGCGGCATTGGGTGAGCGGAAGCCGAAGAATTTCGCGATCTCGGCGCGGGTGGGCGGGGCGCCGTCGGCTTCGACGCTATCGCGGATCAGTTGCAGGATTTCCGCCTGGCGCGGGGTGAGCTTTTCGTTGCTTTCGGTCATGGTGGGCAGGGGCTACTCGATCCAGAAATGCGGGTTGTGGGCAATTTCCCAGAGAAAGCCGTCCGGGTCGGCGAAGTAGCCGGAGTAGCCGCCCCAGAATGTCTTTTGTGCCGGCTTGACCGGCGTGGCGCCGGCTGCGCAGGCCTGGACGAGCAGGGCATCGACTTCGGCTTCGCTGCGCACGTTATGGGCCAGCGTGAAGCCGCGAAAGCCGCTGCCTTCCGGGGTGCTCAGGGCGTCTTCAGCCAGCGCGGCGCGCGGGTAGAGCGCCAGCCAGACACCGGCAAGGCCGAAGAAGGCGACGTCGCCCGCGCTCTCCGGCCGCAGCGGCAGGCCCAGCCCGTCGCGGTAGAAGGCGATCGAGCGGCCGAGGTCGGCAACGCCGAGGGTGACGAGGGAAAGGCGCGGTTCCATGGTGTGCGGGCAGCAGTTCTCGATGGCTGTAGTTTTGTACAGTTATCGAAAAAGTGCAAGAAAAATTTGTGGGGCCGGGCGGCGCGCCGGATTGCGCATCGAGTCGACGTAGAATCGCGCAACAGAGGAATGCACCGTGGCACGGCGAGAAGCCGGTGCCCCCGCCATCCCGGCCGACACCCGATTTCGATCTTGATTCTTCATCTGATGCCCGCGCGGGTGCGCGGTTTTCTCGAACGCCATACCGCGAGCCACCATTATGCCTCGTGGGTGGCGCTGGCTTCGCTCGGCTTGACGCTGCTGCCCAGCCTGCCGTTCGGCGTGGTGCTGGTGACCGCGGTGCTGCTCGACAACCGCCGCTGGGTCCGCATCTGGCTGCTATCCAGCCTGGCGGCCGCAGTCGGCTCGCTGATCCTCCTCGCTTTCTTCCACCACCTGGGCTGGGATCAGGTGGTGGCGCGCTTTCCCGAGATCGCGCAATCCGGGGTCTATGCCAGGGTCAGCGAATGGGTTGCGCGCTGGGGCGTCTGGGCGCTGTTCGTGGCGACGGTGATACCGCTGCCGCAGACACCCGCGCTCGCAGTATGCGCGATTGCCGCCCAGCCGTTGCCGCTTGCATTCATCGCGCTTCTGGCGGGAAAGGGGCTGCGCTACTTCGTTTATGCCTGGCTGGCGGCGAAGTCGCCGCAGACGGCACGCAAAATCTCCGCGCGCTACGGGTTGCTGCGCTAGCCGAACCGTCTGGCGCAGCAGACGCGCATGGCGAAAGAACTTGTTCGAGCGAGAACCCTGGTCTATCCAAAGAGTAGTGGAGCGTGCGCAGTACGCCGGGGCTGCTGCGGTCGCTGGAAATTGGCGGGGGCGAACGATGAACGCAATGAGCGATCTGCCAGGTGGTAGTGCAATCATCCAATCCCGTTTAGAATCGCTTCGACTCGAAGGAGAGCACATGATCCAGCCCGGCCAGCCGGCACCGGATTTCTCGCTGCCCGATGCGGACATGGACATGTTCGAGCTTCGCGCATTGCTCGGCCGCCAGCCGTTCGTGCTCTATTTCTACATCAAGGACGGCACGCCTGGCTGCATCACCGAAGCCGCGGAGTTTAGCGATCTCGAACCGGAGTTCATCCGCTTGCATTGCCCGGTGCTCGGTGTCAGCCGTGACGATTGCATCACGCATGCCGAATTCCGCGACAAGCACGGCCTGGCGGTGCGGCTGCTGTCCGATCCGGATTGCGAAGTCTGCGCCCAGTACGGTGTCTGGCAGTTGCGCGAGTCCGATGGTGTCAGCAGAATGGGCGTGGTGCGCTCGACCTTCGTCGTCGATCGCCACGGAATCGTGCAGCACGCACTCTATGGGGTCAGCCCGCGCGGGCATGCGGCCCAGGTGCTGCAGCTCGTCAAACAACTCGACAAATCAGGACGCACTCATGCAGATCGCCAAGGACACCGTCGTCACGCTCAACTACCAGGTCACGGACCCGGACGGTAACATCATCGACGACGGCAAGAATCCGCTTGTATACCTTCACGGCGGCTACGACGGCATCTTCAGCCGCCTGGAGGAAGAGTTGCAAGGCAAGAACGCCGGCGACAAGCTCTCGGTCAAATTGCAGCCGGAAGACGCATTCGGCGACTACGATGCCGAACTGGTTCGCGTCGAACCGATCAACCTGTTTCCCGAGAACATCGAAGTTGGCATGCAGTTCGAGCGCGGCGGCGAAGATGACGACAGCGACGAGATGCTCTACACCATTACCGACATCGCCGACGGCAAGGTAGTGGTCGACGGCAATCATCCGCTTGCGGGCGTGTCGCTGATCTTCGACGTGACGATCGCCGAAGTGCGTGCCGCAACGCGCGAAGAGCTGACCCACGGCCATGTGCATGGGCCGGGCGGGCATCATCACCACTGAACGCGACCGGGGGTTTTGTCGAACGAAGACGCGGCCTGCGTGCCGCGTTTTGCGCGTCCAGGGCGCCGCGAATCAGCGCAGCAGCTTGCCGTCGGCGCCGAGGATGGCAATATCGACGTAGCGCGATCCTGACCGCGAGCGCGAATCGAAGCCGATGGTCATTCCGCCGAGGTCGACGTTGCGCAGCGCCTGCAGCGCGGCGACCAGTCTGGCGCGCGACGGCTCGGCGCCGGCGCGGCGCAGGCCTTCGACCAGCACGCGCGCTGCCACATAGCCTTCGAGGACGGTCGCCGACGGCTGGCTGCCGGCCGGCGCATGTTTGCTGAAATCGTCCTGGAATTCGCGCACGATCGGCACCCCGCGATTGAGCGGATCGGGCACCACCTGCGAGACCGCAAACCCGTGCGCCGTCTGCACGCCGACCTTCTCGGCGACCTGCGGCGCCTCGGTCGTCGATAGCGCGAACAGTTGCGCCGTTCCGCCGGCGGCGCGGTATTGCTTGAGGAATTCGGCGCTGGCTGCGGTGTTGGCGATCATGACGATCGCCTGGGCCTTGGAGGCGCCGAGCGTCTTGACCGAGGCCTCGACCTGCGTCGTGTTCTTCGGATAGCTGGCGCGTCCAACCACCTCGACACTGTGCCGCTGCGCCGAGGTGTCGACTGCCGCGAGGCCGTCGGCGCCGAAGGCGTCGTCCTGATAGAAGGCGGCGATCCGCTTCTGCCCGGTCATGGCGAGGTGCGAGACGATGCGCTCGACCTCCTCGGCATAGCTGGCCCGGGTGAAGAACAGCAGCGCATTTTCCGGGCGAAACAGGCTGCTCGCGCCGGACCGCAGGCCGATTGCCGCGATGCCCGCCTCGCCCAGCACGCTGTCCTTGATCAGCGCATCGAGATTGCCGGTGCCGACGATACCGAAGAACGCCAGGGGACGCGATTCCGCGAGCGCCGCGCGGGCAAGCTTGACGGTTTCCTCGGCCTTGTAACCGTCGTCGCGCGATACCAGCCGTATCTTCGCGCCGCGAATGCCGCCGGCAGCATTGACGGCTTCAAAGCAGATCAGGGCGCCGACCCGCATGCCGTTGCCGGTAGGCGCGAGCGGCCCACTCAGCGGGGCGACCTGCGCGATCAGGATGTCGGCTGCGAAAACGATGCCGGAGGCCAGTCCGATCAGGCCTGCGACTAACCGCAGGACGGTACGACGGACACTCGATCTGATCAACATGCTCGACACCTCATGGCAACCCGGCGTGCACAGGTACCGCGTAGCTTAGCGTAGCCGCAGGACGATTCATAGAATGGCGCACGGGCACGCTATCCGCAGTGCACAAGACGGCATCCGCCTTGAACCCGGCCGCACGCGCGAGCCTACTCCTTGAGCATGCGCCGCAGATCGTACAGGCGTTCGAGCGCTTCGCGCGGCGTCAGGGCGTCCGGGTCGATCTGCTGCAGGGCGACGACAGCCGGGTGCGCGATCCGCGTCTGGCCAGCGTCGTGCGTTTCAATGAACAGGTCGGGCTGCACGTCGCCGCCCGACTGCGCTGCGACTTCGCGGTTCTCCAGCGCGCGCAATCGGCGCCGCGCTTCGCGTACCACGCTGCCGGGAATCCCGGCCAGCGCGGCCACCTCGATGCCGTAACTCTGGCTGGCCGGGCCGTCTTCCACTGCATGCATGAAGACTATGCTGTGGCCATGCTCGACCGCGTCCAGATGCACGTTGGCGCATTCCGGATAGTCGTGGGCCAGCCGCGTCAGCTCGAAATAGTGGGTGGCGAACAGCGTGTGGCAGCGGTTCTTCTCCAGCAGGTGGCGGGCGATGGCGAAGGCCAGGGCCAGGCCGTCGAAGGTCGAGGTGCCGCGGCCGATCTCGTCCATCAGCACCAGGCTGTTCCCGGTTGCGCCATGCAGGATCGCCGCCGCTTCGGTCATCTCGACCATGAAGGTCGAACGTCCGGAAGCCAGTTCGTCGGAGGCGCCGATGCGCGTGAAGATCGCATCGAGCGGGCCGATGCGCGCACTGGCCGCCGGAACAAAACTGCCACAGTGGGCGAGCAGCGCGATCAGCGCGACCTGCCGCATGTAGGTCGATTTGCCGCCCATGTTCGGGCCGGTGACCAGCAGCATGCGGCGGGTCGGTGCGAGCAGGCAGTCGTTGGCGATGAAGCTGTCGACCTGCTGCTCGACGATCGGGTGGCGGCCCGAATCGATGTCGATTCCCGGCGCGCCGGTGAACGCCGGGCGGCACCAGTCGCGGCGCAGGGCGCAATCGGCGAAGGCGCACAGCCCGTCGAGCAGCGACAGGGCGCGCGCGGTGCGCTGCAACTGCGGGATGTGTTGTGCCAGCGCTTCGAGCAGTTCATCATAAAGCAGCTTTTCGCGCGCCAATGCGCGCTCGCTGGCCGACAGCGCCTTGTCTTCGAAGGCCTTGAGTTCGGGCGTAATGTAGCGCTCGGCGTTCTTCAGCGTCTGGCGGCGCCGGTAGTCGGCGGGCACCCGTTCGGCATGGGCGTTGCCGACCTCGATGTAGAAGCCGTGCACCCGGTTGTACTCGACGCGCAGGGTGGCGATGCCGCTGCGTTCGCGCTCGCGGGCTTCCAGTTCGAGCAGGAACGCGCCGCAGTTCGACTGGATGCCGCGCAGCTCGTCGAGGGCGGCATCGTAGCCATCGGCGATCACGCCGCCATCGCGCAAAAGCGCCGCCGGTTCGCTGCGGATGGCGCGAAGCAGCAAGTCGAGCGCCGCGGCCGGCGGCTGCAGATCCTGCACGATGTCGACAAGCAGCCGGGCTACCGGCTCGCCGAGGGCGCTGCGCAGCGGCGCCGCGGCCACCAGCGAATCGCGCAGGCTGGCCAGGTCGCGCGGGCGGGCGCTCTTCAGCGCGACGCGTGCGGTGATGCGCTCGACATCGGCGATGGCGCGCAGGCGCTCGCGCACCGCGCGGCACGGGCCGTCGCCGCGGTCGCCGATCAACTCGGCCAGCGCATCGTGGCGCAGCGCGGATTGGCTGCGGTCCGACCTCGGGTGATGCAGCGCGTGGCGCAGCCAGCGCGAGCCCATTGCGGTGACGCAGGTGTCGAGCAGCGAGAGCAGCGTGGGCGCCGGCTCGCCGCGCAGGGTTTCGGAAATCTCGAGGTTGCGCCGGGTATTGGCGTCGAGCCGCACGAATTCGCCTTCGCTTTCGAGTCCGATGCTGGTGACATGGCGCAGCGCCTGTTGCTGGGTGGTGCGCGCGTAGTCGAGCAGCGCGCCGGCGCAGCCCAGCGCGGGCGAGGGCTGGTCGATGCCGAAACCGGCCAGATCGCGGGTGCCGAAATGCTGCGCGAGTTGGCGCTGCGCCGAGGCGGGATCGAACTGCCATTCGGCCAGCCGGCGCACCGCCGCCGGTTGCGCATCGAGCAGGGCAAGCGCCAGCGTGTCGGGCGCGAGTATCTCGGCCGGGCGCAGGCGTTCGAGTTGCGCGGGCAGTTGCACGCTGTCGACGTCCATCAGCCGCAGGTCGCCGTTGGCGAGGTTGAGCCAGGCCAGAGCGCCGCGCCCGCGATTGAGCGTCACGGCCAGCAGCAGCGCGTCGCGCCGGTCGTCGAGCAGCGCCGAGTCGGTCAGCGTGCCGGGCGTGACGATGCGCGAGATAGCGCGTTCGACCGGACCCTTGCTGGTGGCCGGGTCGCCGATCTGCTCGCAGATGACGACCGACTCGCCGAGTTTTACCAATCTGGCCAGATATTGCTCGACCGCGTGGTAGGGCACGCCGGCCATCGGGATCGGCTTGCCCGCGGACTGGCCGCGGGCGGTCAGCGTGATGTCGAGCAGGCGCGCCGCCTTTTGCGCATCGTCGAAAAACAGTTCGTAGAAATCGCCCATGCGATAGAACAGCAGCAGCGCCGGATGCTGCGCCTTTAGGCGAAGGTACTGCTGCATCATCGGCGTATGGTGGGCGAGTTCGGCTTCGGAGAGCATGCAGGCGGCGGCGGTTTGCGCGACGGCGCAATTGCCGCAATTGTACTTGGGCCGGGAGTGAGTCGAGGGCGGCGGCGGGCGGAAAGCCATCAGGCATTGCCTCGTCCGCAGCGTCATGCCCGGGCGCCTCGGCGCCACCTCGCCGACTGACAGCGCCGCGCCAGCAGCATGCCTGGAAGGCGCATGGATAGGGCATCTTCAGGGGGGCCTTCGGCGCGGGCTCTAGCAGCGCGGCGTTCGGCCGGGGTGGGCTGGGGATCGCCATTCGACGGACTCTGGCGCAACCCTGACGGAATCTCCGATTGACGGCGGTCGGCTTGGGCGCAGATACTCTTGGAGTTGCCGTTGAACATTCTGCGTTTCGATCCTTGGCGCGGGTTCGACGGAAGTCTTCTTCCTCACAGGAGGAACTGCAATGCCGAAGCACGGGTTACTAACGACCCTGGTCTGCGCGACGGTTCTGTTGCAGGCGACCACCGCCATGGCGCAGGACATGAAGCAACTGTTCCCGACGCAGTACGCAGGCACGCTCAAGAAGATCAGGGACAGCGGGGTCATCCGTCTCGGGCATCGCGAAAACTCCCCGCCGTTCGCGTTTCTGGATCTCAAAGGCAAGCCGGTCGGCTATTCGCTCGACCTGTGCGAAGCCGTAGTCGATGAAGTCGCCGCCGAGCTGGACAAGGAAATTCGCATCGAATACCAGCCGGTCACTCCGGAAAACCGCCTAGATCTGGTGACATCCGGCGCCATAGACATGGAGTGCGGGTCGACCACCAACACGTTTGAACGGCGCAAGCGGGTGGCCTTTTCGCCGACCATATTCGTGACCGGAATCAAGCTGCTGGTGCCCCAGTCGAGCAAGGTCAGATCGCTGCGCGACCTGAAGGGCAAGACGGTTGTCTTCAGCCGCGGCACGGTGCACGCGGAATGGATGCCGAAACTCGCCGAGCGACAGAATCTGCCGATTGCCTTCGTCAGCGGCGCCGACCACAACGAATCCTTCGCAATGCTGGCATCCGGCAAGGCAGATGCCTTTGCCAACGACGACGTTCAGCTCTACGGCATGGTTGCCGAAACCCGGACCGGCAAGCAGTATCGCGTGGTGGGCGAGTTCCTGACCTATGCCGATTATGCGCTGATGTTCCGCAAGGACGACCCGCAGTTCGCCGAGGTCGTGGAACGCGCATTCGTCAAGCTCTCGGGCAGTCGGACGATCAGCGCAATCTACGACAAGTGGTTTGTCAGGCCGCTGCCGTCGGGCGTGCGCCTGAACATGCCGATGAGTCCGCATATGGAGGAACTGTTCAAGGTCCAGGGGTTGCAGGGCGACTGAAGTTCCGAGACAGCAAGTCTTCGTCAGCGCGAGCCAGTCCCGCGAAGACGGATGCTCGATGAAGTTTGGATTTGGCAAAACGAGACCTCGCACAGCGGGGCCTGCACGCAGACATCAAGGAGGAGTGCAGCATGACGAAGACATCACAAGGGGCGACACCGGTCGCCCACAGGAAGTTCTATCGGTCGCTGTACTTCCAGGTTTTGACGGCGATCGTGATCGGGATTCTGCTCGGGCACTTCTATCCCGAGATTGGCGCCAAGATGAAGCCGCTGGGAGACGGCTTCATCAAACTCATCAAGATGATCATCGCGCCGATCATCTTCTGCACGGTGGTGGTGGGGATTGCCGGGATGGAAGACATGAAGGCTGTCGGCAAGACCGGCGGCCTGGCAATGCTCTACTTCGAAGTCATGAGCACCCTGGCGCTGATCATCGGGTTGCTGATCGTGAATTTCGCCGAGCCCGGGGTCGGCATGAACGTCGACGCCGCTACCCTCGATACCAAGGCAATTGTCGCCTACACGGGTCCGGGGAAGATGAAGAGCACGACCGACTTCCTGCTCGACATCATCCCCAACACCGTCGTCGACGCCTTCGCCAAGGGAGAAATTCTGCAGGTGCTGCTGTTCGCGGTGTTCTTCGGCTTTGCGCTGCACGCCTCCGGGGAGCGCGGAAAGCTGGTCTTCAACGTGGTGGACAAGGTCTCCCACGTGCTGTTCCAGATCGTCAATTACATCATGCGGGTGGCGCCGATCGGCGCCTTCGGGGCAATGGCCTTCACGATCGGCAAGTACGGTCTGGGCACGCTGCTCTCGCTGGGCAAGCTGATGGCCTGCTTCTACGCGACCTGTCTGCTTTTTATCTTCGTCGTGCTCGGTACAGTCGCAAAGCTTCATGGCTTCAGCGTCTGGAAGTTCGTCAAGTACATCAAGGAGGAATTGTTCATCGTGCTCGGCACCTCCTCGTCCGAGTCGGTGCTGCCGCGGATGATGGCCAAGATGGAGAACCTCGGCGTCCACAAGTCGGTGGCCGGCCTGGTGATCCCGACGGGCTACTCGTTCAATCTCGACGGCACCTCGATCTACCTGACGATGGCGGCGGTATTCATTGCCCAGGCCACCAATACGCCGCTCGATCTGACCCATCAGTTGACGCTCATCGGCGTTCTGCTGCTTACCTCGAAAGGTGCGGCCGGCGTAACCGGCAGCGGCTTCATCGTGCTCGCCGCGACACTGTCGGCAGTCGGCGACGTGCCGGTTGCCGGCCTGGCGCTGATCCTCGGCATCGATCGCTTCATGTCGGAAGCGCGCGCCCTGACCAACCTGATCGGCAATGGCGTCGCCACCGTGGTTGTCGGCAAGTGGTGCAAACAGCTTGACGAAACTCGGTTGCGCAGAACCCTCGATCGCGAAATCGAGGTGGAAGCCGAGAATCCGGAGGGCGCCATGATTGCGCACGAGCAGGGAATGACGCGGGCACCGGTAGGCTGACCTGTTGTCAGGCGGGTACCCGCCCGACGTATCATGGTGACATTGGTCCGGCACGCGCGGATTTTGCCGGCGCGCTTGCCCGGCGAAATTGTCGAGTCGCGTTCCGGGGCCTCAGCCGGAAACGGTTTGTCGAGCGCGCGGCGCGTCGACCCAGCGCCAGCATGTCAGGGTATTCGACTCTGCACAGAAATTCACAACAGTTTGCGCCGTTTTTCCCCGGTAGGGGCAGAATGGCGCTGCTTCCATGGCTTCGACGCAGCAATGCCGATGTGGCCTGGAGCACGGCAGGGTCGGACGCGCCGGCCGAAGCGGCTGGGTTTCCGGCACTGATTCACTCATCCCTATCCATTCGGACTCGCCATGCGTTCCGAATGCGGCATCCGCACTTACAACAGTCGCAGCAATCAGGAGGATCGTCATGAACGCAAATCTGCTCTCTCTCGCGCAGAACGCACTGGGCGGTGATTTCGCCAAACTTGCCGGGCAGTTCCTGGGCGAGTCCCAGGGCTCGACACAGTCCGCCATCGGCTCGCTGCTGCCAGCCTTGCTGGGCAGCATCGCGCAGAAGGGCGCCACCCAGCAGGGCGCATCGAGCCTGATGTCACTGATCAACGGTGCCAATCTCGATGTTTCCTCGCTCGGCAACATTGCCGGACTGTTCGCCGGCGACGGCGCCGGCGTCAAGGGACTGCTCAAGGCCGGCGCGAGCCTGATTCCGGCGCTGTTCGGCGACAAGGTCGGCGCGCTCACCAACGCGCTGTCATCGTCGAGCGGCATCGGCGGCACCTCGGCGAGCAATCTCGTCGGGATGGCGGTGCCGCTGGTGCTGACGTTCCTGAAGAAATACATTGGCGACAAGGGTCTGAACGCCGGTTCGCTGTCGTCGCTGCTTGCCGGCCAGGGCCCGCATCTGCAGGGCGCGCTGGACAGCCGATTGACGGGCGCGCTCGGTTTCGCGAGCCCGGCCGCCTTCCTCGGCGGGCTGGGCAGCCAGGCGGTCCAGGCGGCAGGTACAGCCGCCACGGCCGCCTCCTCGGGCCTGATGCGCTGGCTGCCCTGGCTGGTCGGTGCGGCGGCGCTGCTATTCCTTTGGAACATGTTCTCGGGCAAGCCCGCGCCGACGCCGGCCCCGGCACCGGCTGCGAAAGCAGTCGCGCCTCCGGCGCCGGCACCGGCCGCGGTCGCCGTCAGCCTGCCGGCGAAAGTGTACTTCGATGTCGGCGCCGCGACCATCGGTGCCGACGGCAGCAAGACCATCGGGGCAGTCGCCGATCTGGTGAAGAAGGACGGCGTCAAGATCGCAATTACCGGCTACACCGACAAGACCGGTGACCAGGCGAGGAACGAGGAACTGGCCAAGAATCGCGCGCTCGCCGTGCGCGACGCGTTGAAGGCAGCCGGCGTTGCCGAGTCGGTGATCGAGATGAAGATGCCAATGTTCGTGGAACTGGGCACGGCAGGTGGCGAAGCCGAAGCGCGCCGCGTCGAAATCACCAAGCAATAGCGCCAGCAACCGTTTTGCGTGTGCGAGCCGGGCTGCCCCGTGCGGGTGGCCCGGCGCGTTGCGCGAACCGATGCGTTGCCAACCCTTAGCGAAGGAGTTCGACATCATGGCAAAGCAGGACACTTTCACGACGGAAGAATGGACGCTGCTGCGGCTTGCGCCCTCGTTCGTCGCCAGCGGCACCTCGGCCGCCGATCCGTCGGGGCTGTTTGCGTCGATCAAGGAAGCGGGTGCCGGGGCATTGGGCATGGCCGAGGCACTCAAGGCCAACGGCGAGCTGGAGTTGTTTGCCGCTCTGGCGGCCGACCGCAGTTTCCCCGGCATGCCCGATCCGCAATCGCTGCTCGGCGAAGGCACGCGCGAACAGCAGATGCAAAACCTCAAAAGCGCGGTCCTCGAGCGGGTCAAGTCGGCGGCTGATCTGGTGACCGGCAAAGCCTCGCCGGCCGAGGCCGAGGCGTACAAGAAGATGCTGGTGAGCGTTGCGCAGGAGGCCGCGAACGCGTCGAAGGAGGGCGGCTTTCTCGGCTTCGGCGGGGTACGCGTGAGCGACAAGGAACAGGCGTTCATTGCCGAGGTGTCGAAAGCGGTCGGAGTCAGCTGAGCCGCCGCCACGGCTTCAACATCTGGCATCGCCAGAAGCCGCATGGACAGGGCATCTTCAGGGTGGTGGCCCGGAAAGCCGCATGAATACTGGCTGCCGGCTCGATGCCCGTGGAAAGCGCCAGTGGGCGCGGCTCGCAGGCCAGGCTGCCGCTGAATCCGTTCTGCCGCCCGGACGGACCGGCCGCGCCGACTCATGCGAAACGCATCGCGAATCGCAAACTGAGCTATCACGGGCGATGCCCGGGCACAGCCGGAGGTGATCGTACGTCGGCCGCGGACGCGGCCACTGCCGCACCGCCCGCTGCGGCGCGAATCCGCGCCGCAATTCCAAACGCATTGTGTCGACCACGCGCGGCGAATCCGTGATTGACTGCGGCTGCGCCGGCCAGAGATACTCCGGGCTTTGCCGTTGCGATGCCGATTCCTTGCCCGGCCGCTTGCCGGCCCGCACGGACAGGTTCGGGCGTTCGGTCCGGTTGCGGCCCGGCAGGACCATCGTCGGCCGTGCGCCGCGCGGCGTCGAGCCGGAGCGTCGCGGCGCGCAGCCGTGCATGTCGCCGACGGCGCTGCCGGAAGCGTACTCAGCATTCAAATTGAGCTAGGAGGCTCGCCATGACTTACCAGAACATCCAGGTCGAAACCCGCGGGCCGGTGGCCCTGATCACCCTTAACCGGCCCAAGGCCTTCAACGCGCTGTCGGATGAGTTGATGGACGAACTGACCCATGCACTGGACGCCGTAGAGGCGGACGAGGCGATCCGCGCCATCGTCCTTACCGGCGGCGAAAAGGTGTTCGCCGCCGGCGCCGACATCAAGGGCATGAAGGACTATTCCTACATGGATGCCTACAAGACCAACTTCATCACCCGCAACTGGGAGCGCGCCAGCCGCTGCCGCAAGCCGGTGATCGCGGCAGTGGCCGGCTACGCGCTGGGCGGCGGCTGCGAACTGGCGATGATGTGCGATTTCATTCTGGCCGCCGACACTGCCAAGTTCGGGCAGCCGGAAATCAAGCTCGGCATCCTGCCGGGGGCCGGCGGCACCCAGCGGCTGACCCGGCTGGTCGGCAAGTCCAAGGCGATGGAGTTGTGTCTGACCGGACGGATGATGGATGCGGTGGAAGCCGAGCGGGCCGGCCTGGTCAGCCGGATCGTGCCGGTTGCCAGTCTGATCGAAGAGGCGGTCAAGACCGCGGAGACCATCGCCGGCTTTTCGCTGCCGGCGGTGATGATGACGAAGGAATGCGTCAATCGCGCTTACGAATCCACGCTGGCCGAAGGCTTGCTGTTCGAGCGGCGAACCTTCCATGCGGTGTTTGCCACCGCCGACCAGAAAGAGGGCATGGAGGCGTTCTCTACCAAGCGCAACGCGGAGTTCAAGCACCGCTGAGGCGCCGCCTCCCGGTTCGTCCCGACTATCGGTTTGGCCCGAAATGCGGGAAACTGCGTTGTCGTTACCAACATGAGAGGAAGAAGAAAATGGAAATCAGGAAAGTAGGCGTGATGGGCTGTGGCGCGATGGGTGTGGGCGTGGCGCAGGTGTGTGCGCAGGCGGGCATTCCGACGGTTGCCGTCAAGGCAACGCCGGGTTCGACCGACAAGATTCGCTCGGGCCTGGAGAAGTCTCTGGCCAAGATGGTCGAGCGTCAGAAAATGACCGCCGAACTCAAGGACTCCACCCTGGGGCTGCTGACATTCACGACCAACGAGGCCGATGTTGCAGACTGCGATCTGATCGTCGAATCGATCGTCGAGGATCTGGAGATCAAGAAGGCGATGTTCCAGCGGCTCGAAACCATCGTTTCGCCCAAGGCGATTTTGTCTACAAATACCTCCACGCTGTCGGTTACGGCGCTGATGGCGGGCTGCAAACACCGCGACCGGGTGGCCGGGCTGCATTTCTTCAACCCGGCGCCGGTGATGAAGCTGGTCGAGATCATCCACGGCTTCGAGACCTCCGACGAGGTTGTCAGCACACTGGACGAGTTCTGCAAGAAGGTCGGCAAGGATCCGGTCATCGTGCAGGACACCACCGGATTCATCGTCAACCGTCTGCTCACGCCCTACATGCTGAGCGCCATACACCTGCTCGAAATGGGCACCGGCACCATTGCCGACATCGACCATGCGATGAAGTCGGGCGCCGCGCATCCGATGGGGCCGTTTGAACTGGCCGACTATATCGGTCTGGACGTGGTCGAGGCGATGGCGCTGAACATCTACGCCGACGTACGCCAGCCGCATGTCGCCTCGCCGCACACCCTGACCCGTCTGGTTCAGCTCGGCTACCTCGGCCGCAAGAGCGGCAAGGGCTTCTACGATTACTCGGTCAAACCGCCTGTCGGCAATCCGGCCCTGCGGCATCCGGTGGCCTGATCGTCCCGGTCGCGGAAGATCGCTGGCGCAAGGGAGCGTAGAAGAGATCGTAGTCCTGCCCGTTCCGAACGCCTGCGGTCGGCAAGCCGCCGGCAGCATCGCGCGGTGCCAGAACCGCCGGCGGCGTCAGCCTGATGCCGCCTTCGCGCCGGCCGGTCGTGCACCCGGCCGTTACCTCCCTGCGCAAGCCGGCCGGGCAAGCGGCACCGCCCGGCTGCGCGCGGCTGTATTCGGTTCGACCCTGCCATCGGCAATGATCACGACGCTGACCGCGCTGTGCGGTTTGCTCGCGCCGCGACGGCTGCACCAATCGGCGATTGTGGCGCTGCTCGTTGTCCTGCTGGCCGGCTGCAGCGCGGTGCGGCTGGGCTACGGCAACGGCCCCCAGCTTCTCTGGTGGTGGCTCGACGGCTACCTCGACTTCCCCGCGCCGCAGGTGCCGGCGGTGAAGGCCTCGATCGACCGCTGGTTCGAGTGGCACCGCAGTACCCAATTGCCCGACTACCTGGTCTGGCTCGCCAGCCTGCGCGCCCAGGCAGGCGACGACCACACCGCGGCGCAGTTCTGCCGCTGGAATACCGATCTGCGCAACCGGCTCGAACCGTCGATCGACCGGGCGCTCCTGCTCGGCGCCGATCTGCTGCCCGGGCTGGGCGAAGCCCAGTTTCGCCATCTGGAGCAACGCTACCTGAAGAATCTCGACGAGATGCGCGCCGAGTACCTCCAGCCCGACCCGGCGGAGCGGCGCGCCGCCTCGGTCAAGCGCGCGATCGACCGCGTCGAGCAAATCTACGGGCGCCTTGGCGAGGCGCAGCGCAAGGTCATCGCCGACGGCGTGGCCACGTCGCCTTTCGACCCGCAAGCCTGGATGGAGGAGCGCCAGCGCCGCCAGCGCGACACCGTGCTCACCTTGCGCCGCCTGGCCGCCGACAAGGCCGAGCGCGACGCCCGGCTGGCCGCCTTGCGCGTGCTGGTCGAACGCAGCGAACGCTCGCCCGACCCGACCTATCGCGACTACCAGCGCCGGCTGGTCGAATACAACTGCGATTTCGCCGCCCGCATCCACAACGCCACCACGCCGGCGCAACGGCAGAAGGCGCGCGAGACGCTCAAAGGCTGGGAGGACGACCTGCGTTCGCTGCTTGCCAGCGCCAGCGCTGCGCCGCCCTGAGCCGGCCGGAGTGCGCCAAGGCGGCGCGCTGCAGGGCGCAGCGCATCGAACCGGGCGGTTTCATCCGGTCCAATGCCGATTGCGGGCATGCCGGAGATGCGATCCGGCGCCGAATCGCGCTCGAGCGGCATCGCTGAACGCCGCATGGATAGGGCCTCTCCGGGCAGGCCACCGCGAAAGCCGCGTGCCTTGGGGCTGCCAGCCCGATGCCATTGGAGAGCGCCAATCCGCGCGGCTTCCAGGCCGGCGGTTCAGAGTGCGTCGCGTTCGAGGGCGGCGGCTTCGGCGGCGTCGAGACTGCACCCGGGCAGCGGCAGGAACGCGGGAACGCGTCGGCGGTAGCGGCGGTAGGGTTCGCCGTAGCGCGCGATCAGCTTGGCTTCTTCGAGGCGCGAGCCGAGCACGAAGTAGAGCGTGATGAACACGCTCGACACCAACCAGGCGGCGCTCATCGGCTGCGCCCACACCAGGATCATGCCGAACGCGTACCACGGGTGGCGCAGATGACGATGCAGGCGGCCGATGCGAAATGGCGGCTCGTCGACCGCCGCCGACGATTCATGCAACTGCCGCAGGCCGAGAAAGGCCGGCATGTCGTAGTCGCGCGAGGAAACGACGAAGCCCGCCAGCGCGACCAGCATCAGCCCCCAGGCCAACCACTGCGCCGCGCCCTGCCACTGCCACAGCAGCGGCCCGGGGTTCGCCCGCGCCAGCGCCAGCAGCGGCAGCAGCAGGGCGATGGCGAGCAGGTTGTAGCCGAGCCGGTAGTAGCGTGCGGCAGCCGGAACGCGGCGCTGGATGCCGTGCTTGACGCGCAGCGCCGCGAGCAGCGAATGCAGCGCCGCATAGCCGACCCACGCCGCCGCCAGCGGCAGTTGCGGAGTCAGCCAGTCGGGCATCGGGTGCGCGGGGTCAGGGCGCGGGCGAGCCGCGCAACGCCGGCGTCAGGTGCGTCTCGATGACCTGCAGCAACTGCCCGAACACTTTCGGATTGCCGGCAGCGATGTTGCCGCCGTGCAGCCAGTTGGCCTCGCCGGTGAGATCGCCGACCAGCCCGCCGGCCTCGGTGATCAGCAACGCGCCGCCAGCCATGTCCCACGGCGCGAGGCCGATCTCGAAGAAGCCGTCGAGCCGGCCGCAGGCGACGTATGCCAGATCGAGTGAGGCCGCGCCGGGGCGGCGCAGGCCGGCGGTCTTCTGCATCAGGTCGCGGAAGATCGCCAGGTAGGCATCGACGTGGTCCCACACGCGGTAGGGGAAGCCGGTGCCGATCAGCGATCCGTCGAGCCGGTCGCGCCGCGTGACGCGAATCCGTTTGTCATTGAGGAAGGCGCCGCGGCCCTTGCTGGCCGTGAACAGCTCGTTGCGCGTCGGATCATAGACCACCGACTGCTGGATCTGGCCCTTGTGCGCGAGCGCGATCGACACCGCGTATTGCGGAAAGCCATGGATGAAGTTGGTGGTGCCGTCGAGCGGATCGATGATCCACTGGAATTCCGACTCGCCGCGCCCGGCGGTGGTGCCGGACTCCTCTGCTAGAATCCCGTGGTCCGGGTAGGCCTCGCGCAGCACCTCGATGATGGCCGCCTCGGCGGCCTTGTCGACTTCCGTGACGAAATCGTTCTGCCGCTTGCTGCTGACTTTGATCAGGTCGATGTCGGTCGAGGCGCGGTTGATGATGTGGCCGGCGCGGCGCGCGGCCTTGACCGCGATGGTGAGGGCTGGGTGCATGGGGTCGAGTTCTTCAAGGCGCTTCGCGTCGAAGCCTGGCTGGGCGGCAAGCGCGCCGGCGGGCTCAAGGGTGGGCGCGGTGGAAAGGCCGTCATTCTAGTATGGAAGACATCGCATCGCTCGGTCGCGTGCGCGTGGTGCTCTCGCGTACCAGCCATCCGGGCAATATCGGCGGCGCGGCGCGGGCAATGAAGACCATGGGGCTGGGCCGGCTGGTGCTGGTGAGCCCGCGCCGTTTTCCTCATGACGACGCAATAGCTCGGGCGACCGGTGCGGAAGATCTGCTGGTCAACGCAAGCGTGGTCGAGTCGCTGGCGCAGGCGCTCGAAGGCTGCGTGCTGGTGGCGGCCGTCACCGCGCGGCGGCGCGAGTTGTCGACGCCGGCGCGCTGGGCGAGCGAGGGCGCGCGGGAGTTGATCGCGGCGACTGGGCAGGGCGAAGTGGCACTGGTGTTCGGCAACGAGACCTCGGGCCTGTCCAATGACGAAGTGTCGCTGGCGCACATGCCGGTCATGATCCCGGCCAATCCGGATTTCTCGTCGCTCAATCTGGCTTCGGCGGTGCAGATACTGTGCTACGAGTTGCGTCTGGCCGCCGCCGATATCGGCGCGCCGCCGCCGGTTGCCGGCGAGGGCGTGCCGGCGCCGCATGAAGAGGTCGAGCGGCTGGTGGCGCATTTCGAGCGGGCAGCGGTTGCCAGCGGCTTTCTCGACCCGGCGGTGCCCAAGCGGCTGATTCCGCGCTTGCGCCGGCTGTTCGCGCGGGCGCACATCGAGCGCGAGGAAGTGGCGATTCTGCGCGGCATGCTGAGCGCCTTCGAGCAGCCGCCGGGAAAAGTGGACTAAAATGCTGGGTCTTGGAATTTTGCATGCTTATCAAAGGGAAGCCGCATGTTCAGCCGTCTGCGTGAAGACATTTCCTGCGTTTTCGAGCGCGACCCCGCCGCGCGTTCGACGTGGGAGGTGCTCACCTGCTATCCGGGCGTGCATGCGCTGGTGCTGCACCGGCTGGCGCACGCCCTGTGGCGCGGCGGATTCAAGTGGCTCGGGCGCTTCATTTCGCATTTTGCGCGGTGGTTCACCGGCATCGAGATCCATCCGGGCGCGACCATCGGCCGGCGCTTCTTCATCGATCACGGCATGGGCGTGGTGATCGGCGAGACCGCCGAGATCGGCGACGACTGCACGATCTACCATGGCGTGACCCTCGGCGGCACCTCGTGGGACAAGGGCAAACGCCATCCGACACTGGAGAAGGGCGTGGTGATCGGTGCCGGCGCCAAAGTGCTGGGACCGGTTACCGTGGCACTGGGCGCGAAGGTCGGCTCCAATGCGGTGGTCGTGCGCGATGTGCCGCCGCGGGCAACCGCCGTGGGCATTCCGGCGCGCATCATCGAATCTGAACTCGATCTGATGCGCCAGGAGAAGGCCGAGCAGATGGGATTCTCCGCCTACGCGGTCACCCGCAATGACGACGATCCGCTGGCGGTGGCGCTGCACGGGCTGCTCGACCACGCGGTGGAGACCGACCGGCGGATCGAAGCGCTGGTTCGCCAGCTCGAACGATCGGGCGTCCAGTGCAGCGACGAGTTGGCAACCGCCGACAAGTTCGATCCGAACTACCTGTCGAAAATAGTTGACTAAATCGTTCGGGATTCGTATAGTTGACCAGACAATTCAGGTATCGAGATGCCCGGCGTACCGTTTCAGTCGCGCCGGGTGAAACGCGTGCGGGCTGGCGCGGAGACTGAGCGGCGAGGTAGGTGATGAGACTGACGACCAAAGGACGGTTTGCGGTAACGGCGATGATCGATCTGGCGCTGCGTCAGGATGCCGGCCCGGTTACGCTGGCCGGCATCAGCGAGCGGCAGCGGATTTCCCTGTCCTACCTCGAACAATTGTTCGGCAAGCTGCGCCGGCACCGCATCGTCGGCAGCGTGCGCGGTCCGGGGGGCGGCTACCAGCTTGCCAAGGCGGTCGAATCGATCAGCGTCGCGGATATCATCGTCGCGGTCGATGAGCCGCTCGATGCGACCTCCTGCGGCGGCAAGCAGAACTGCAAGGACGATCAGCGCTGCATGACGCACGAATTGTGGACCAGTCTCAACGAAAAGATGTTCGATTTCCTCAACAGCGTGTCGCTTGCCGACCTGGTTGCCCAGCAAAGACAGCGCGAGAGCGTCGATGGCATTAGCGTCCTGCGCGATGGCCGGCGCGCGCGCGACCCGCGGCCCGCGGTGATCGCCCCGGCCTGATGCCGGCTGCAAACTGGAGCGTGAGATGTTGAAGTTTCCGATCTATCTCGACTACTCGGCGACGACGCCGGTCGATCCGCGGGTTGCCGCGAAGATGATTCCGTATCTGACCGAGCACTTCGGCAACCCGGCCAGCCGTTCGCATGCCTACGGCTGGGAGGCGGAGAGGGCGGTAGACGAAGCGCGCGAGCAGGTTGCGGCGCTGGTCGGCGCCGATCCGAAGGAAATCATCTGGACCTCCGGGGCGACCGAGTCGAACAACCTGGCGATCAAGGGCGCGGCGCACTTTTACGCCGGCAAGGGCAAGCACCTGATCACGATGAAGACCGAGCACAAGGCGGTGCTCGATACCTGCCGCGAGCTGGAGCGCCACGGATTCGAGGTGACCTACCTCGATCCGGAGCCCGACGGTCTGCTGAGCATCGAGAGGTTCAAGCAGGCGCTGCGTCCGGACACGATCGTCGTATCCGTGATGTCTGTGAACAACGAAATCGGCGTGATCCAGCCGATCGCCGAAATCGGCGACATCTGCCGCGACAAGGGCATCATCTTCCATGTCGACTCGGCGCAGGCCACGGGCAAGATCGCGATCGATCTGGCCGCGCTGAAGGTCGACCTGATGTCGTTCTCGGCGCACAAGACCTACGGTCCGAAGGGCATCGGCGCGCTTTATGTCCGGCGCAAGCCGCGCGTGCGCCTCGAAGCGCAGATGCATGGCGGCGGCCACGAGCGCGGACTGCGTTCGGGTACGTTGCCGACGCATCAGATCGTCGGCATGGGCGAGGCATTCCGCATTGCACGGGCCGAAATGGCGGTCGAGAACGACCGCATTCGCTACCTGCGCGACAAATTGCTCAAGGGCTTCGCGAACATGGAAGAGGTGTACGTCAATGGCCATCTCGAACAGCGCGTGCCGCACAACCTCAACATCAGCTTCAACTTCGTCGAAGGCGAATCGCTGATCATGGCGATCAAGGAGGTGGCGGTGTCGAGCGGATCGGCCTGCACCTCGGCGAGCCTGGAGCCCAGCTACGTGCTGCGTGCGCTCGGCCGCAACGACGAACTGGCGCACAGCTCGATCCGCTTCTCGCTCGGCCGCTTCACCACCGACGAGGAGATCGATTTCACCATCGACCTGCTCCAGCGCAAGATCGGCAAGTTGCGCGAGCTGTCGCCGCTGTGGGAGATGTACAAGGACGGCGTCGATCTGAACAGCGTGCAGTGGGCAGCGCATTGAAGGCAGTGAGGGGTGAGGTCTCCCGCGGCCAGTCACTCTTCATTCGTCATCGCATCCGGAGGTTGAAATGAGTTACAGCGAAAAGGTACTGGATCACTACGAGAACCCGCGCAACGTCGGCGCTTTCGACAAGAACGACGATTCGGTCGGCACCGGCATGGTCGGCGCCCCGGCCTGTGGCGACGTGATGAAACTGCAAATCAAGGTCGGCGCCGACGGGCGCATCGAGGACGCGAAGTTCAAAACCTACGGCTGCGGATCGGCGATCGCGTCAAGCTCGCTGGTAACCGAATGGGTCAAGGGCAAGACGCTCGATCAGGCGCTGGAAATACGCAACACGAGGATCGCAGAGGAACTCGCGCTGCCGCCGGTGAAGATCCATTGTTCGATACTCGCCGAGGACGCTATCAAGGCGGCGGTGACCGATTACAAGACTAAACACGGCGCGCCTGCTGCACCATCCGAAAACAGCGGCGGTTTGACCGCGCAAGCCTGAGAGGTCGGAAGAAATGACGGTCACGATTACCGAACGCGCCGCCAAGCATGTGAGCACTTTCCTTTCCAAGCGCGGCAAGGGCGTCGGCGTGCGCCTTGGCGTGCGCACCTCGGGTTGCTCGGGCATGGCCTACAAGCTCGAGTTCGTCGATGCGGTCGATGCCGACGATCTGGTCTTCGAGGGCCACGGCGTCAAGGTGGTGGTCGATCCGAAGAGCCTGCCCTACATCGACGGAACGGAACTGGACTTTGCCCGCGAAGGACTGAACGAGGGCTTCAAGTTCAACAATCCGAACGTCAAGAACGAATGCGGATGCGGGGAAAGCTTCAACATCTGAAGCCGGGTTCGGGCAAAATCACAACAAGAACGAAGAGGGAGGGGACAAGGATATCGTTGGCGCGCGCGGTGTTGCCGCGCGCCGCCGGTTGAGTGCCTTTGTCGCATGGTCCGATTCCCATGAGTACGGATTTCTCGCAGGACTTCTTCGCATTGTTCGGACTGTCGCCGGGGTTTCACCTGGTTCCGCTCGCGCTCGAAAGTGCGTATCACGATCTGCAGGCGCGCGTTCACCCCGACAAGTTCGCCCACCTGCCCGACGCCGACAAGCGGGTGTCGATGCAGTGGGCAACGCGCATTAACGAAGCCTATCGCACGTTGAAGAACCCGCTGTCGCGGGCGCAGTATTTCCTGCATCTCAATGGCGTCGATACCGCCGCCGACAGCAATACGACGATGCCGGCCGAGTTCCTGATGGAGCAGATGGAATGGCGCGAAGCGGTCGATGAAGCGCGCATCGCCGAAGATGCCGGCGAACTCGAGAAACTGCTGCTGCGGCTCAGGCATCAACACGCCGATGTCATCGGCGAGATCGAGCGCGACCTCGACCATTCCCGTGATTACCAGGCTGCCGCTGCGGCAGTGCGCCGCCTGATGTTCGTCGAGAAACTCGAGCACGACCTGCTCGACGCGATCGAATCTCTGGAAAGCTGATGGCACTGTTGCAGATCGCCGAACCCGGCATGAGCACCGCGCCGCACCAGCACCGGCTGGCGGTGGGCATCGACCTGGGCACCACCAATTCGCTGGTGGCCACCGTCCGCAACGGCATCGCGGTGTGTATCAATGACGAGGAAGGGCGGGCGCTGTTGCCATCGATCGTGCATTACCGGGCCGACGGCATCACCGACATCGGCTGGGCCGCACATGGTGCGCAGTCGCGCGATCCGCGCAATACAATCGTCTCGGTCAAGCGTTTCATGGGGCGCGGGCTCAAGGATGTCACCCACGTCGAGTCGATGCCCTACGATTTCGTCGATGCCGAAGGCATGGTGAGGCTGCGTACTGCCCAGGGCGTGAAGAGCCCGGTCGAAATTTCCGCCGATATTCTCAAGGTGCTGCGCGGGCGGGCCGAAGCGAGTCTCGGCGGCGAGCTGACCGGCGCCGTCATCACCGTCCCGGCCTATTTCGACGACGCACAGCGCCAGGCAACCAAGGACGCGGCAACGCTCGCCGGCATCAATGTGTTGCGGCTGCTCAACGAGCCGACGGCCGCGGCGATCGCCTACGGCCTCGACAACTCGGCGGAAGGCGTCTATGCGGTGTTCGACCTCGGCGGCGGCACCTTCGACATCTCGATCCTGCGCCTGTCGCGCGGCGTGTTCGAGGTGCTGGCAACCAACGGCAACGCCGCGCTCGGCGGCGACGACTTCGATCATCGCCTGTTTTGCTGGGTGCTCGACAATGCCGAAATCGCCCCGCCTGCAGCGCACGACGCACGCCGGCTGCTGCTCAAGTCGCGCTATGCGAAGGAACACCTTTCGGCCAATACCGATGCGACGATCAACACCAAGCTGGATTCGGGCGAACGCGTCGAGCTGACGATCACGCGCGACACTTTTGTCGATATCACGCGCAATCTGGTTGCCAAGACGCTGGCGCCAACACGCAAGGCGCTGCGCGACGCGGGCCTCGAAGCATCCGATGTCAAAGGCGTGGTGATGGTGGGCGGCGCGACGCGCATGCCGCATATCCAGCGCGCGGTGGGAGAGTTCTTCGGCCAGGAGCCGCTGAACAATCTCGATCCCGACAAGGTGGTCGCGCTCGGCGCGGCGATCCAGGCCAACGTGCTGGCCGGCAATCGTCGAGCCGATGACGAGTGGTTGCTGCTCGACGTGATTCCGCTCTCGCTCGGCCTCGAGACGATGGGCGGGCTCACCGAGAAGATCATCGTGCGTAACTCGACGATCCCGATCGCCAAGGCGCAGGAGTTCACAACCTACAAGGATGGCCAGACCGCGATGGCCTTTCATGTCGTGCAGGGCGAGCGCGAACTGGTGTCGGACTGCCGCTCGCTGGCGCGCTTCGAATTGCGCGGCATTCCGCCGATGGTGGCGGGCGCGGCGCGCATCCGCGTGACCTTTCAGGTGGATGCCGACGGTTTGCTTTCGGTCGCCGCGCGCGAGATGTCGAGCGGCGTCGAGGCCAGCGTGACGGTGAAGCCGTCCTACGGTCTGAGCGACGACGAGATTGCCGGCATGCTGCGTTCGAGCATCGACCACGCGAGCGACGACATGCAGGCGCGTGCCTTGCGCGAACACCAGGTCGAGGCAGGGCGCCTGATCGAAGCGACCGAAGCTGCGCTGGCCGAGGACGGCAATCTGCTGGACGAGGCCGAGCGCGCAACGATCGTCGGCATGCTCGCGGGTTTGCGCCGGCTCACGGCCGGCAACGACGCCAAGGCGCTCGCAACAGCGGTGGCGCAAGCCAACCAAGCCACCACGGAGTTCGCCGCGCGACGCATGAACCAGAGCGTGCGCTGCGCATTCGCCGGCCAGAAGCTGGACGAAATCAAGGTTTAGGCGTCGCGTCAGAATAACTTGACTACTTATTTGGATTGTATTTTAATCCGGTCATGCAAGAGGAATCGGTATTGCGTGCGATCGAGTTGAAGTACCGCTCGCTAAATGTGCTGATGGATGAGCGCATGCGTCGGCAATGGGCGGCGGCGGAGTCGCGCGCCTACGGATGGGGTGGCGTGCGCGCGGTGAGTAGCGTCATTGGCATGTCGCCGAACACCATCCGCAAGGGCTTGGCGGAGTTGGCGGTTCGCGATGAGAACCCCGATGCGCCGTTGGAATCGGGATTGCGTCGTAAGGGTGCAGGGCGCAAGAAGCGCATAGAAGCTGACCCGCAGTTGTTGCAGGCCTTGGAAAGTCTGGTCGAGCCGACGACGCGAGGCGATCCGGAATCGGCGTTGCGCTGGACCTGCAAGAGCACGACGCTGCTGGCGCAGGAGCTGACGCGCCAGCGCCACCCGGTCAGCCCGCGCACGGTGGGACGCCTGCTCAACGAATCGGGCTACAGCCTGCAGAGCAACCGCAAGACCCTGGAGGGTGACTCGCACCCGGATCGCAATGCCCAGTTCGAGTACATCAACGCAAGCGTGAAACGGTTCCAGCAACGCGGCCAGCCGGTGATCTCGGTGGACACGAAGAAGAAGGAATTGGTGGGCGCCTTCAGGAATGGCGGGCGCGAATGGCAACCCAAGGGCGAGCCCGAAGAGGTGAAGGTTCATGACTTCCTTGACCCGGACCTCGGCGAAGCCATCCCGTACGGCGTGTATGACCTCAGCGAGAATCAGGGCTGGGTGAGCGTGGGCATCGATCCCGATACCGCGCGTTTCGCCACCGAGGCCATTCGCCGGTGGTGGAAGAAGATGGGATCCAAGCGCTATCGCGACGCGCGCGAGTTGCTGATTACCGCGGACGGAGGCGGCAGCAACGGCAGTCGATGTCGGTTGTGGAAGGTGGCCCTGCAAGAGTTGGCGACCAAAATGGAAATGCCGATCCACGTACGTCACTTTCCGCCCGGCACGAGCAAATGGAACCGGATCGAGCATCGCATGTTCTCCCACATCACTCGCAACTGGCGTGGCCGGCCATTGGTGAGTCACGAAGTCATCATCGAGCTGATTGCAAACACGGCCACCCAGACGGGACTAAAGATCCGCGCCGAACTCGACACCGGCCACTACCCCACAGGTCTCAGCGTGACCGACGCCGAGTTGGCCGCGTTGAATCTCAAACGTGCCGACTTCCATGGTGAGTGGAACTACACGCTGCTACCACTTCGGCGCAATAAGTAGCCACTTTATTTTGACGCGAGGCCTTAGGTAATTTCCGGTAAACGACGATGACACAATTGATCGTACTGCCGCATGTCGAGCTGTGCCCGGACGGCGCGGTGATCGAGGGGACCCCCGGGGTCTCGATCTGCGATGCGCTGCTGCAGAATGCCATCGATATCGAACACGCATGCGAAAAATCGTGTGCCTGCACCACGTGCCATGTGGTGATTCGCGAGGGCTTCGACAAGCTGGCCGCGGCCGAGGAAGTTGAGGAGGATCTGCTCGACAAGGCCTGGGGCCTCGAGCCGAATTCGCGTTTGTCGTGTCAGGCCCTGGTGGGCGAATCGCCGCTGGTGATCGAGATCCCAAGTATGATCAATATGGTCTCGGAGGGCAAGCACTGATGAAGTGGACCGACACGCTGGAAGTGGCGATCGCACTGGCGGACAAACATCCCGAAGTCGATCCGCAGCGGATCAACTTTGTCGACCTGATGCGCTGGGTAACAGCGCTCGAAGAATTCGAAGACGATCCGAAGCACTGCGGCGAGAGGATCCTCGAAGCGATCCAGATGGCCTGGATCGAGGAACTGCAATGATCGTCGGCGCGCCGGTTTCGGCACTCTACGGCGGGCTGTGCGCGCTGCTCCTGCTGCTACTCGCAGGCTTGGTGGTCAATCAGCGCTACGTGCTCAAGGTGGGACTGGGTGACGGCGGCCACGAGCCGCTCGCCCGCGCCATGCGGGTGCAGGCAAACTTCGTCGAGTACGTGCCGCTGTCGCTGGTCCTGATGCTGCTGCTCGAGATCAACGGCATACCGGCTAAATGGCTACACATGGCCGGAGTCGTGCTGATCGGTTCGCGGCTGCTGCATGCCTGGGGCTTTTCGCATTCGAGCGGCACTTCGTTCGGCCGCATGGCCGGTACCATCGGCACGTTCGGCGTGCTGTTCGTGCTGGCGGTGCTTGCGCTCAAGCTGGCCGTGCGGCTCTAGAGTGCGTTAAATTTCAGTTCGCGATCCTTGAACTGAAATTGAACTCATCCGAGTGCGCTATTCGAACAGCGCCAGTATGCCGTCCAGGCCGCTGAAGTTCAGCGCGTAGGCCGCCTGCGTCTGCACCACCGGCTTGGCGTGGTAGGCCACGCTGATTTCCGCTTCCGCAAGCATCTTCAGGTCGTTGGCGCCATCGCCGGCGGCGATCACCGCGGCGCGGGACGCACCGAGTGCCTCGCGCGCCTCGATCAGGCGCGCCCGCTTGGCTTCGCCATCGACGATGCCGCCGAGCACCCGCCCAGTCAGCCGGCCGCCCTCGATTTCCAGCACATTGGAATGGGCCCAGTCGAAGCCGAGCCGCGCCCGTACGCGTTCGGTGAAAAAGGTAAAGCCGCCCGAGACCAGCATGGTCTTCACCCCGGCCGCCTTGAGCTGCTTGATCAGCCGTTCGGCGCCGGGCGAAAGGCGCAGCCTGTCGTCGTAAACGCGCTGCAGCGCCGCCTCTTCCAGTCCGGCAAGCAGGCCGACGCGCCGGCGCAGGCTCTCGCTGAAATCGATCTCGCCGCGCATCGCCGATTCCGTAATCGCTGCCACCTGCGGCTTGAGCCCCTGCATGTCGGCGATTTCGTCGATGCATTCGATGGTGATCAGCGTCGAATCCATGTCGGTGACGAACAGCCGCATGTCGGTAAGCCTGCGGCCGGCCGGCACGTAGCCGTAGTCGAGGCGGTGCGCGCCGCAGTAGGCGGCGACACCGTCGTGCTGGCGCGCGTCGCGCAGGCGAAACGCCTGCGGCGTGATCTGCTCGATGCCGCTTGCCGCGCACAGTTTGGCCAGTTCCTTGAGGCAGCCCGTCTCGATATCGAGACCCTGAATGACGAGATTCATGTCTGCTCCGTCAGCACGCCGCGCAGCATCGCCCTGGCCTTGCGAATCGCGCTTTCAGTTGTCGGCCAGTCGATGCACGCGTCGGTAACGGAGCAGCCATAGCGCAGCGTGGACAGGTCGGCCGGGATCGGCTGATTGCCCGCTTCGAGGTGGCTTTCGAGCATCAGGCCGACGATCGAGCGATTGCCTTCGCGCACCTGGCGCACCACGTCGGTTAGCACCAGCGGCTGCATCTCCGGCTTCTTGTAGGAATTGGCGTGCGAGCAATCGACGACGATGTTCTGCGCCAGCTTCGCCTTCGCCAGCGCCGCCTCGGCCAGCGCGACACTCACCGTGTCGTAGTTGGGCCGGCCGCCGCCGCCGCGCAGCACAAGGTGACCGTAGGCATTGCCGCGGGTGCGGATGATGGCCGAGCGGCCCTCGGCATTGATGCCGAGAAAGCTGTGCGGCCGCGATGCGGAGAGGATGGCATTGACCGCCACCTCGAGATCGCCGTCGGTGGCGTTCTTGAAGCCGACCGGCGTCGACAGTCCCGACGACATCTCGCGATGGGTTTGCGACTCCGCCGTGCGGGCGCCGATCGCCGTCCAGCTGATCAAGTCGCCGAGGTATTGCGGGGCGATCGGGTCGAGCGCTTCGGTACCGGCGGGCAGGCCGATTTCGGCCACATCGAGCAGGAAGCGGCGCGCCTTCTGCATGCCTTCCTCGATGTGGAAGGAATCGTCCATGCGCGGGTCGTTGATGTAGCCTTTCCAGCCGGTCGCGGTGCGCGGTTTCTCGAAGTACACCCGCATCACCAGCAGCAACGTGTCGGCCACTTCATCGGCCAATGCCTTCAGGCGTCGCGCGTAGTCGACGCCGGCGAGCGGGTCGTGGATCGAGCAGGGGCCGACTATCACGAACCGGCGCGTATCCTGCCGATCCAGTATTCGCCGCAGCGCTGCCCGACCGGCCAGCACGGTTTGCGCCGCGCGCCCGGTCAGCGGCAGCCGCGCGTGAATCTCGGCCGGCGAAGGCATCAGGTCGAAGGCCTCGATGGCCAGATTCTCGGTTTCTGCAGTGCTCATGCGGGTGTCGTAGTGGGATCGCCCGCCGCATACCGGGGCGGGCCGGGCGGACATTGTAAGCGATGCCGCGGCAGAGCCGCGTGTAGCCCCTCGTGGGCCGATGTGACTCCGGAAGCGCTACCCGCCAGATCTGCGCTGCGACAGGGCACACGCAATGACTGCGCCGCCTACCTGCCGGACGGCGAAATGCGCATGCGACGGCCGTTTCTCCGATCGGCGCGAAGCCGAGCATCCTGCCCGACCACTGTTTACGCGGTGGCCGGGCCGGTGTGCAGCGGCGGCTATCGTGCCTTGTATTGGAACTTCGCCTCGCTCACGCTCGCCGCACCCGGAAGCAGAACCTGGGCGGTGATCGTATAGGGGTACTCTCCGGTCAAGCGGAAATAGCCCCCGTAGCTGATCGTGTTGTTCGCCGAGATGACTTCCAGTGCTTTGGTTTCGCTGCTGATCGGATCGGTGACGTTCACTTTCACCTGTGCGTCGGTGATGGCGAACTTGGTCTTCGCGTCGAACAGCGAGATGTTCACGTGGTAGTAGCCCTTGCCGCTCGGCACACTTCCCTGGCGCTGACCCGCGGGTATTGCGTCCGCCCGCATCATGCCGAGATAAATGTCCGCGCCGTCGATGACCTTGTGATAGGGGTTTTCGACCGCGGTTGCCGCGGGCTGCGGCGTGTGCAGCGTTACGACCCCGTAATTGAACATGTAGACTACGGCGCCCTGGATCTCGATGTCGCTCAGCTCGGGGTCGCCGCCGCGCGACGGCATGTGGCCGCGCCCGTGCACGGCGGATTTGACCAGATTGTCCAGCCCTTTGGACAGGCGCGGTATCCAGGCCGCGCGATCGCCGATTTTCGGCGCGCCATTGACGCCGTCCTGGTGGCACTTGGCGCACTGGGTCTGCACGATCTGCTTGGCGCCGCGCACAGCGGCCGGCGTGGCCCGTCCCAGCGGCTCGACCCAGTTGCCGCCGGACTGGTTGACCATGTAGGTGATGGCCCGCTCGATCTCGATATCGCTGAGCGCCGCATTGCCGCCGTGCGCAGGCATGTTACGGATGCCCGTCAACGCATGCTCGGTCAGCGCGGTGAGGCCCTGTGAGGCGCGCTTGGCCCAGGCCGCTTTGTCACCGATTTTGGGCGCACCGTTCAAACCCTTTGCGTGGCAGGAGGCGCACACCGTGTCGACGACCTCGTTGCCAGCGCGCTCGGCACGCTGGGCGATTGCACTGGCAGACAGCATTACGGTGGCGACGGTGGCCATTGCCGTCCATGCACGCAGTTTCGACTTGTCGTTTGATCTGTTCATTGAAAGACTCCTTCAACGAGTTCCAAGGGATCAGATAGGACCGCAAGGATCAACCGGAACCTGCTCCGTCCGGATCAGAGCCTGTGGGTACCGCATTCCGAACAACTTCAAAGCCGCCGTCTACTTCGGTTGCGGCGGCCCCGACTGTTTTCCGGTCCCGGTGACCGACAGGGAAGTCGGGTGATGCAAACAACGCCAGGTCGAGTTATCGACCAGCCTTGGGGCGCCGACGCATCAGACGGATTCACATCCCGTCGATCGCTGTAATGCGCATGCGAGCCGGCAAGTGATGACTACGATCCGCCGTGCATAGTGGACCGTGTTGAGGCAGATCAAGATGTGGCGAGATCTTCCTCGCGACATCGCACTCTCCTGGAAATGGGGAGCGCCAACCGATACGCCAGAGACTACGGCATGGTCAGGCGACCGGCCAAGGAATGGGCCGCGACTCGGCGCAGGGTTTGCCTGGAAGGTGACCGTCCCCGCTGCCGGGCTGCGTGACAGTCCGCGGTCGACACGCTTTTCGCGTGTTTCTGGGTCTCGACAGCGCGTGCGATTTGCGCCGTGCCCGCAGGCGCCGGAACGATCCATGTGCGCGTAACGCGCAGGATCGCGAACTCGCTGGAGGCATGCGCCCCGGCGCCGTTGCGAAAGTCTGGAAGCCAAACATGCCGTTGCTCGGACAAGTTCGGAAACGCAGTTCGCGTCATCCGGCGAATCCGAAGAAAGATGTGCGCGATTGCCTTGATATCTGCGGTTACGCACCTATATTCAAGGTATGGGTTGTTGCGCCGCAGCATCACGCAAATATCAGTGAGGCTGCTTTGCAGAGTCGGTATCAGGCGCAGCGGTTCCAAGTGCCTCCCGGCGAGTTGACTCGCGTGCGGAGGGCCGATCTTTTCCCAAATGTCATTGGAGGTCAATCATGGCTACTATCGTCGGCAGGGAAGGTCGGGCGGGCAATGATTTTGTCGTATCGATCGCCATTGCGGTGGTCGCAACGCTCCTGCTCAAGGCGGGTATGATCGCGGTCTTCTCGGCGGCCGGGTTGCTGCTGCTCTAGGCAGTTCGGCGACATCGTGTTGCGTGGCCGGGACCGGGAGCGACCGGCCGCGTTCTCCCAGTCAGGCGCTCCCGCACCAGCGGCCGCCAGTAACGCCTTTACACGCGGCAGGCAGGCCGGGTGGACTCAACCGGTCCAACCCGCAAAACTTCCAAGCGCAACCACGCCGGTTTTGGGTGCCCTCATCGCAGGCTGGGCGCCGATGCGGACCAGCTATCGATCCTTTCGGCGCAGCGATAGCACCTGCGCAATGATGCAACCGCCGATCCCTTGCTCGACAATTGCCCAGGCAAAGTCGAGCGGCAGGGCGTGGTACGGGAATCGATACACGCCGAACAAGACGAGGCTGTAGGGCATCAGCCACAAGACGCCGATTGCCGTTCCGAACTTCGCGCCGGAAATGACCGGCGAGTGGTGGAACGGACCGAATCGCCGGTAAAGCGCGGTCATGGCGGCCGCAAGCAGGACGTAGCCGGCAAACACCAGGCCGAGGTTCGGCGGCATCCGCAACAGAGCGGCGTCAACGTTGGCGGAGATGAACTCGCGGGCAAGCACGCCGGTGTAGAGGCCGGCCAGGGAAAACATCGCCAGCGAAGAAAACACGACCGCCAAGACGGGACGCAAGATTCGGTTCTCTGTCACGGCGATTCGATCGAATCTGGCAAAGCCGCGCGCGCGTGGGTGGCGCAGGGTTGCGCCCGGCAGGGCGAACGCGAACCGGCCGCAACGCCTGATGTCGGCGTTCGCCGCGAGCCGGCTGCCACGCCGTCGCTGCGAGGCTCGACCATGGAGCGCGGATCAGCGCAGACCGTCCCTGGCCTTCGCATGCTCGTATGTCGTGATCTCGAACGGGTTGCCATCGATGTCGCTGAAATAAAGCGAGAGCGACACCGCATGGTCCTCGACCTCGACCGCGATTTCGGGAAAGCGGCGAAGGTGCTCGCGCCAGTCCTGGAAGCTCTGCGCACCGACACGCAGGGCGATGGTCGAGCGGCATTTCTCGCTCGGCCGCTCGAACAGCGCGAGGTGCACCGTGCCCGCCGCGTTGCGAAGCGTCAGCGGGCCGCCGTCCTGCGCCCAGAACACGAGCGCTTCGTCTCGGAACAAGCCCAGCACCTCGGCATACCAGCGTTCGGCAGCCGGCCGGTTCGAGACGAATACGTGAATGTGATCGAAGCCTTCGATTTCCGGCGCCATGGTGGCAGTTGGCGGTTCGCGTGAAGGTTGAGCCGGCATTTGGCTTGCAGCGTCCGGCAAAGTCAACCGGGAACAGCAAGCACGCCCGGCGCCGATGATTTCCGCACGCCGTCGGCCTCGAAATTCCACGAACGAGTGTTGCGACCCCGGCCAGAACCCGCATGCAGCGGCGTTCTCCGGCCTGCCATCGCCACGAGCGCCGCTGCATGCGGCTCTCGGGGCAGGCAGGTCGCAGAAGACCGCCCGGTGCGGCTTCCAGCTATGCCTGCGCCGGATCGACAGCCGGCCGGCGCCGGCTGTCGACTGGCCCGGCGGGTCACGATGCGCTGGTGCCGCAGGGGCTGACCTTGAACTCGACGCGCCGGTCGAGTATGTCGCGCGAATCGTCCGAGCCGATGCCGATGATGTTCTCGCGCCAGCCCTTGCCGACCGAACTGAGCCGGGTTCGCAGTTGCGGCGCGTCGCTGGCCAGACGCTGGCTGATGTACTGCGCGCGCATCAGCGACAGCCGGTCGTTGATCGGCTCCGAGCCGGTGCGGCTGGTATGGCCCGAGACCTCGACGCAACTGGAGCGCTGCGCCGCGGTAGCGGCGATCTGCTTGAGCCACAGGTCGTAGGGGCCGCTCAGTTCCTTGTCGCTCCAGAACTGCGTCGAGCCGGGGCGGAACAGGAACTTGATGCCGAGCCGGTTCTGGCCGAGGCCGAAATCGACCAGTTTGCCGAAGGCCTTCATCGCCTCGTCGCGGCGGCCGAGCTTCCAGCTCGACATGTAGATGCCGTTATGCACGCGCAATTGATCGCCCGAGCCGCCGCGCAGCACGCCGCGGTAGATGTCGAGCGCCTCGTCGTAGCGCCCGGCGCTGTAGGCGAGCATGCCCTCGTTGATCTGGGCGGCGGCGAACACCTTGTCGAGGTAGGCGGGGTTGATCGGATCGCCGGCCTTGGTGCCCTGGCAGGTCTTGACGTAGCCCTGGGTGGCCGGGTCCGGTGCCCAGGCCGGGCTGTCGAGGAAAAATGCCGTCGGCGTATGGTCGATGCCCTGCGGGCTGGCGCGGGCGAAGCCCTTCGAAATGATCTGCCCGGAACGCAGGTCAACCAGCGCCAGGCAAACGCGGTACCACTCGCGCGGTCCGGCGTTCTTGCCTTCCTTGTCCACCGGCGTGAAGGTGCCGATGAACAGCAGCGGGCCGCGCACCAGATTCTCCGAGGTGAAGGGTTTGAGTTCGAACTTCGGGAAGCTGGCCTTCACCATGGCGGAGATGCGCGATTCCATGGTCTGGGTGGCGGTGGATTGCACGCCGGAATTGCCGTCGACCAGCGGGTCGATGACAAGCTGGTATTTGTCGCCGATGCCGCGATTGACCGGCAGATCGGCCTTGCTGAACAGGTTGTTGGCGGCGAATTGCACCGCTTCGTCGAAGGCCATGATCGGCGGCGGCGGGGGCGGCGCTGCGGGCGCTGCAGGGGCAGCGGCGGGGGCGCCGGCATCCTTTACCGCCAGGCCGCGCGGGTCGGTCGCGGCGGGCGGTTTGGCCGGGGATTCGGCGGCCGGTTTTGCCGGCGGGCTGGTGCAGGCGGCGATCGCGAGCGCCGCGAGCAGCGCGCCGAGCAGGCCGGCGAAGGGTCTCTTTACTGGGTGATGGATTGTCATTTCTTGCACTCCTTTTGTTGCAGGAACTTGGTTTCTTCGGCCGAAAGCGGCAGGCCGACCTGGAACCGCATGACCAGCTCGGCGCACAGTCCGGCGCGTGCGGCAGGCGAAGGCGTGGTCGCGCCGGCAGCCGGCGGGGTGGCGGCCGCAACCGCGACCGGGCTTGCCGGTTTGAGCGGCGCCGGGGCCGTCGGACGAACCGGCGCGGCGTCCGGAGGCGCGACCTTCGCGACTGCCGCAGGCGGCGGCTCGCGGCGAACTTCGTCGTCGATGCGCTTGAGCGCCTTTTCGCGCTCGGCGAGTTCGCTTTCCTTGCGCAGCAGGTCGGCGTTTTTCGGCTCGGCCACCGCGGCGACCGGCGCTGCGCTGGCGGGGCTGGCAGCCGGTTTGGCCAGCGCCACCGGCGGCTGCCGCTCGCCGGTCCAGCGGCGCTTTTCCTCGTCGAGTTGGCGGCGCTCTTCTTCGAGCTGGGCGCGTTGCGCTTCGAGCTTGCGCAGGGTTTCGTCCATCCGGCGCTGGGTTTCGGCCGATGCCGCCTCGCTGCCGCCGCTGCTGCGCGACGGGTTGAGCACCACCTTCACCGTCAGCGACGAGTGGTCCCAGGGAATCTGCCGCTCGGCGGTGTCGCGATAGACCTTGACGCGCACGTTGCGGAACATCTCCTCGATCTGCAGACCTTCGGATTGCATTTCATGCGCCAGGTGGCGCGAGTAGACGCTGTTGGTGCCGGGCGGACCATCCTCGGCGGCCGCACCGGGCGCTGAGGCATAGGCGATCAGCGAGCCGTAGGCGCGCATCTCGGCCAGCCCGCCGGCCGCCTGGATCGCGCGCGTTTTGCCCAGAAACGGATTGTCGCGGCAGGCATCGAGCACCACGATGCGCGCCTGGCGGCCCGGTTTGCCCATTTCGCCGAGGAAGCGTTCGATGTCGATCGATTCCCACTTCACCGTGCGCTCGTCGTTGAGCGCGATATCCACCGGGATCAGGTAGTTCTTGCCATCGACCTGCACGCCGTGACCGGCGTAGTAGAGCAGGGCGATGCCTTCCTGGCCTTCGGTGCGGTTGGCGAAATCGATCACTTCCTTGCGAAACTCGCGGCTGCCCAGGTTGAGCTTTTCGGTCACCTCGAAGCCCAGCTTGCGCAGCGCGCCGGCGATCAGCCGCGCATCGTTCTCCGGATTGGCCAGCGGATTGTTCGGGTAGCGCGCATTGCCCACCACCAGCGCGATACGCTTCTCGGCGGCCAGCGCCGGAGCGGGCAGAGCCTGCAGCAGCGCGGCCAGCCCAAGGCACAGCGCCGCCAGCCAGATCGGCCGGCGGCGGCGATTTGTTTGAACTGCGGACTCCCGGTGCTGGATGCCGGGGGACGTTTCGCTGCTTGGCATGGCGAATCCCTGGCTGCTCGAACGCGCGGCGCGCCTGACCAGACAATCATAGCCCGCCCGGCGCCGGGCGCGAAATCATCCGGAAGTTATACGCCGCAGCCGCGCGGCGCACCCCGCATCATCCGCTTGCGCTGGCCCGTTCGACCGAGCCGACCCGCACGCCGGCTGGAGAGCCGCGGCGGATGGCGATCTTCAGGCATGCAGGCCGGAGAGGCGCATGCAATGGCACTCCTGGCGATGCATGCCCTGCAAGCGCCTGTTCATGCGGGTTGCCGGCGTGCCCGCAGCAGAATTCGGCGCTGCCGCCAGTCGATGCCGCGGATGCCGGCGCGCCTCGACCGCGCCGCGGCAACGCCCGCTGAAACAAATGAAACTCGACGCCCGGCAAAGCGACATCGGCGCGATATCTCGCCCCGGCAGACTGCGCGTGTCCGTACCGCTGCGTCGATGCAGCGCGGCGTGCCAACCGGCGGGTCGTGCCGGGCGCGCGCGCAACCGCTATCGACCCGCCGTTACATCCGAACGACGCCAAAGAGGAGACCGGGCATGAGCCAGCGACCCGTGGAAACCGAACCGCGCCGACTGCGAGCGATGGCCGCACAAACGGCGCACCGCGGGCGGCAGCGCCGAACCAACCCGCATGTCATCGCGCCGGCGGGCCGCAAGCCGCGAACCGGAGCGGGCCGCCGTCATGGCTGAGCAGGGCATCGCGGTCAATTCCGCCTCGCAGATCAGCGCCGCGAAATGGGTCGACATCTTCCGGCGAAGCAGTCACCTACCCAGTTTTCTCCAGCGCGGCATCGGCGCCAGGGGCAACCTGATCGTCGGCTGGTCGAAGATCACGCAGCCCGAGAATACGATTCCGCGTGACTGGCTTGCCGACCTCGCGGCGGCGTTCGCCTCTGGCGACTGGGAGATCACTACTGCCGAGGAAACCTTTGAACTCGAGAAGCATGCGGGCGTGTTCAAGGTCAGACGCAAGATCTACCCCGATCTGGGCAAGGGCGAGTTCGGCCCCGGCTACTGGTTCACGACCGGACCGAACCAGAAGGAATGGTCGCCGGACAGGTACTCGTTCGACAAGACCTACGAATTGGGAAGCGCCGCAATAGAGTATGGCGAGACCTTCTCCAACGAAAACGTCAACAGGCATGCAAAGAAGGGCGAAGGTTCGGCCGAAACCCGGCTCAAGAGTGGGCGGGCGCTGATAATCATCATCAACCGGATGAGCGTGTACGGTGTCCACATGGGCTCTGCGCTCGGCTCGCAGTTCCTTCCAGAAGTGCTTCTGTATTTTGCCAGCGCGGAGCGAATCCCGATCGCCGAACCCACGCTGGTCTATTCGTTCCTGCACGAACTCGCAGCCCATGGCGGACGGATGAACGCGGGCAAGTCCGCGCTGCATGGCGACGACCAAGTGGAACATATCGTGCGGGATATCCTGGAAATGTTCCCGAAAGACGTCGTCGCCGCCCACACGAATCAGGTCTCCGATGCGCTGGCGCAGGCGGCACGCAACCTGCAACCAACGAGTCCGGGCGTAACCCCCGCTGCCCATGGCCGGATTCCGGGGCCGGTGAATGGTCCTTCCGGGAGCGCGCGCGTCCCCGGTCCGATCCGCTAGGCAGAACGTCCCGCGGGGCGGCGCGACCGCGGCCCGGTGCGCTTGCGGGCTCCAATTCCTCGATGGTGCGCGCCTGCCGCCGACTCGGCGGCGACCCTTGTCTGCGGACTCTCGACAAGCGCCGTGCGCGGGCGGATGATGCCGGCTCTACGAAGCGGAGGCGCAGGCAATGGCGGTGGCGAATGCAACGGCGGTCGACGGGACGCTGGTGACGCTGACGTTCCTGTTTACCGACATCGAGGGCTCGACCGCCCTGTGGGAAGAAGAACCGGAGCGCATGCGGGTGGCGCTGCAGCGCCACAACAACCTGTTGGCTGGCGCGGTCGAGCGCCATCGCGGCTGCGTGTTCAAGACGGTGGGCGACGCCTTCTGCGTCACCTTCGACCATGCGGCGGACGCCATCGCCGCCGCCCTGCAAATGCAGCGCAGCCTCGCTGCCGAGACCTGGCCCACCCGCACGCCGCTGCGCGTGCGGGTGGCGCTGCACACCGGGCCGGCGCACCTGAGCGCCGGCGACTACTTCGGCACCACCGTCAACCGTTGCGCGCGCCTGCTGGCGGTGGCGCGCGGCGGCCAGACGCTGCTCAGCTCGGCCACCGAAAGCGGCGTGGGCGATGCGCTGCCCGCGGGCGTGAGCCTGCACGACCTCGGCCTGCACCGGCTGCGCGACCTGCCGCACCCGATTCACGTGTTCCAGTTGATCCACCCGGGCCTCGCGCCCGGCCTGCTGCAGACGCAGGAACTGGCCGGCGCCAGCAAGCTGACCGGGCAGCCGCTGGCGCGCTTCAACCCGCTCGAACTGTTCGAGGTGCCGACCCTGCCGACGGTGGTGATGCAAGCGCTGGGCGCGATGCAGGATCCGAACAGCGACGCCACGTCGGTGCAGAAGGTGATCGCCCGCGACCCCGCCATCTCGGCCAAGATTCTGCGCGTGGCCAACTCGGCCTACTTTGGTTTCGCGCGCCGCGTGAGCACCATCGCCGATGCCGTGCGGATACTCGGCTTCAACAATGTGCAGGGCATGATCATCGGCATCGGCGCCTTCGACACCTTCCGCACCGAGCGCCTCAATCTCGGCGATTTCTGGCGCCATTCGATCGCCACCGCCAGCGCCGCGCGCATGCTCGCGCCGCGCGTGAACTGCCGGCCGGACGAGGCGCTGACCGCCGGAATCCTGCACGACATCGGCAAGCTGATCTTCGCCATGCAGGCCGACGCCGGCTATCAGCGCGTGCTCGACCTCGAGCGCGAAACCGGCGCCAGCAGCCTGCAGGCCGAACGGACCCTGCTGGAATTCACCCACCCCGAGGTCGGCGAAACGGTGGCCGAGCGCTGGAACCTGCCTGCCCGCTATGTAGCCGCCATCGCGCACCACCATGAGCCGGCCGCCGCGGGCGACGAGAGCCGCTTCTGCGCGCTGATCGGCCTGGCCAACCAGGCCGCCCACGCCGCCGCCTCCGGCCGGCTGGAACCGGCGCGCGAAGCCGAGCGCGACGCGCACCTGGCGCTGCTGCAACTGGGTGCGGCGGATTGGGACGAGTGCCTCGCCCACATCGCCGAATCCGGCCCCGAGATCGACGCCTTCGTCGGCGCGATCCGCTGAGCCAGCAGACCGCGGGAACGCATGGGTGCCGGCGCATTGCCGGGGCTCGGCGCGGTGTCGTTTTCGTCCGTCCGGTGCCAGCCATTGAGCCGACCAGTCCAAATTGGTAGACTAGTCCTCTGACTAGTTTATTGGAGGCGCAGATGGATACTTGGCCGGTTCAGGACGCAAAAAGCGCGTTTCAGTGAATTCCTCGAAGCATGCATTGCCAATGGTCCGCAGATGGTGACCAAGCGCGGCGCCGAAGCCGCGGTGCTGGTGCCGGTGGAGGAGTGGCGGAGATTGCAGGCGGCGGCGCGGCCTTCGCTCAAGCAGTTGCTGCTGTCGGATGAAGGGCGGACCGACGTCCTGACTGCGCCGCGGCGAGCCGTCCGCAGGCGGAAAGTCGCCACCTTGGGATAAGCGCCATGTACCTGCTCGACACCAACGTCGTATCCGAATTGCGCAAGCCGCGACCGCACGGCGCGGTCGTCGCGTGGCTGCAATCCGCTGCCGACGCCGACCTGCACCTCTCTGCGGTGACGCTGGGCGAGATTCAGGCTGGCATAGAACTGACCCGCGAGCAGGACGCGGCCAAGGCCGCCGAGATCGAGGCATGGGCCGACCTTGTGGCGGCCTCGTACAACGTCTTGCCGATGGACGCCGAGACCTTTCGCGCCTGGGCGCGGCTGATGCACGGGAAGTCGGACACGTACTACGAGGATGCAATGATCGCGGCCACGGCCATCGTTCACAAGCTGACCGTCGTGACTCGCAACGTTGCCGATTTTGCGCAATTCGACGTGACGGTGGAGAACCCGTTCGCGACGACAGGGAGTTAAAGGAGTCCCAACGCCGACGGCAGCTTGCTCGCGCGTCCTTGAGTTACCGTTTGTCGGTTGGTGCCAGTCTGGGAGTGGGTGGCACGCCAACGCCGAGTACTCAAACCCATCCCACCCGATGCTGGCCGAAACACGACGAGACATCGCTCACGTGGCAGACGACGTTCCTATCAAGCGACTTCAAAACCGGATAACGCTCGACCACGGCCCCTTGATTGCGTTAGTCACTTCCGCGATGTAGGCACGACCGTCAACTCATACGTCACATCCATCGAGAAGCCGTTTGGGAAGGATCCGCGCATCCGAATGCTATGGGCGCCCACGGAAAGGGGCTTCAGCATCACATAGAATCCGTCGTCTACTGCGGGGGAGTAAGTTCCTGCCGGCAAGAATCCAAACAGGTTTTTCGCTGGAACCGTGATTTCAAAGACCTTTGACTTGACGCGAAACTCATCCTTAATCGCATCAATGGACTCATTGTCGACCTCCACGGACAAATCGGTTGCGTCGCTCACGACCTGTGCGATTGCCTCGCGCAGGTCCTTAGCCTTTCATTCTTGCAAACCTCATCTCCGTTCGTGCCACAGCCCGGGATTCCGGGGGTATTGATGTTGACAAAATTCAGTACAGGAAAGAACAGCGCCTTGCCTTGTGGCACCCTGCAATCTTTGCGCACCGCCGTGCCCGTATCGTTGAAAACACCCACCAGGAACCAGACCGGGCCGCGCTGACCGACGACACACCTATCCCCCTTTTCATCGTGAAGCGGGTTTACATCTTGGAGTGGATCGTCGGCGGTAGGGATCGAAAGCACAAACTGCCACCACTCCGCATTCCATTCCCTGAACTCCTTGCCGAACGGCTCTGAGTCTGGAGCGTAGACCAGTGACTCGGAGTGATGATGGCTGTGTGCGAACGAAGACAACGGTAACGCCGCGATGCTTATGGCGGCAATCGACGTCGCAAATGCTCTCTTCAGCTTCCTCGCTCCCATGGCTTTCTCTCCCGGTTATTCCATGCCTGGTTAGCCCGATTCTCCGCGCCACAGGGTGCATCGTCCCCCTGCGCTGCAACCTTACAGCGCTTGTCTCCCCGATGGAATATGGTCTATGCTGGACTCATGTCCCGTGTTTGCGGGACAGGCAGGCTTTAGGGGGGCGAGCAGCTTCTTCTGCTCGGATAACACAAGAACGTGCGATGACGCACTCGGTGCTCATTGTTGAGGATGATTCCCGGTTCCGCTCGGCCTTTGCCGAGGCGGTTCGCGGCGCTGCCGATATGCGCCTTGCCGGCGCTGCCGACGATCTGCCCGAAGGCCTCCGCCTGCTGGATCTGCACCGGCCCGACGTGCTGCTGGTCGACATCGGTCTGCCCGGCGGCAGCGGCATCGAACTGATACGCCGCGCGCATGATCGGGTGCCGCACTGCGATTCGATGGTGGTGACAGTCTTCGCCGACGACCGGCTGGTGATCGATTGCATCGAGGCGGGTGCCAGCGGCTATCTGCTCAAGGATGCGCGCGGCATCGACATCGTGCAGCAGATTCGCGTGCTGAAGGATGGCGGCAGCCCGATCAGCCCGGCCGTCGCCCGCCGGCTGCTCAAGCGGCTTGCGCCCGCGCCGCAACCGGCCGCGCCGGCGGGCGGGCCGCCGGACGCGAGCCTGTCGGCGCAGGAGTGCAGCGTGCTCTCGCTGAGCGCCAAGGGCTACAACTACGACGAAGTCGCGCGGCTGATGGGCGTCTCGCGGCATACCGTCGGCACTTACGTCAAACGCATTTACCGCAAGCTGCAGGTGCACTCCAAGACGGAAGCGGTCTATGAAGCCCGCAGCATGGGACTGGTGGAAGACTGAGGCGGGGCTGCGGCGGCTTCACTTGCCGATGGCCCTGTTCGGCGCCGGCCTGCTGGCGGTGCTGGTCTGGGTGCTGGCTTCGCCCGCGAGCGATGGCGTGCAGCCGCTGCGCTTCGGCCAAGCCGAGCAATGCGACGAAGCGCCGGTCAGCGCATCCTACGATCGAGCCGGTCTGGCGAACTTGCTGCGACGCCCGCTGGATGCGCCTTCCGGTTGTTGGCAAGCGGTCGATCTGCCGGCGCAGAGAAGCGCCGGCGCGCTGACCTTCCGCACCGAAACACAATTCCTGCGACGCACCTGGTTGCGCATTCGCTACGAGGTGCCGAAAGACTGGATCGCGGGGGACTCGCTGATGGTTTACGTTCCACGCGTCATGGGCGCGGCCTGGCAGCTACGCGTGGACGGCGCGGTGCTGACCGACAACCTCGACGACTGGCGCATGACATGGAACCGACCGCTGGCCGCGCGCCTCGATCCGCAACGATTTCGGCCCGGGCAGAGGCTCGAAATCGCCATCGGGGTCGTCGTCGTCGATGCGATGGGCTTCGCGATGTCGCGGCCGACCATCGGCCCCGCGGTTTCGGTCGGGCGCGCCCTGGCGACGCGCCAGTTCCTGCAACTGACGCTGCCGCAGGCAGGCAGCGCGGTGATGCTGGTGCTCGGGGCATTCTTCCTGTCGATCTGGGCGGCCCGCCGTGGCGACGCCGAGTACCCGCTGCTGGCCTTGTCCAGCGTCGTGTGGAGCGTGTGCAATCTGCAGTACGCGCTGCCGCGCTGGGACGACCCGCAGCTCGATGCCTGGTACGCCGCACTGGTTCAGGAAATGCCGATCCCATGGCTGAACTGGGTGGTCTTTCTGTTCGCGGCGCATCTGGCCAGCCGCCGCCTGGTCTGGCTTGAGCGCTTGCTGCCGCTCTATGTGCTGGGCATCTGCCTGATGGCACTGCCGCTGTGGTGGGCGAATCGCAACATCGAATTGCTGGTGGTCGTTATCTACACCGCGGTGGGAATCTCCACCATCGTCGTGATCTGCTGGCTCGCGGTAGTGAGCGGCGGCAGCGAGTTGCGCGTGGTCAGCGTCGTGTTGTTCGCAGCCACGTTTGCCGGGGCGAACGATCTCGCGCTGAAGGCGCACCTGGCCGATCCGGAGAGGCTGTTTCTGGTGCCCTACTGCGGGATGCTGCTGTTCGCGTCGTTTCTCTATGCCGTGCGCCGCCGCTACCTGGGCGCGATCGGCAGCTTCGAGCAGTTGAGCGCCGACCTCGCCAGGCGGCTGGCGCAGCGCGAGGCGGAACTCACACAAAACCATCTGCGTCTGCGCGCGCTCGAGCAGGCCCAGATGCTGACCGCGGAGCGCCAGCGACTGATGCGCGACATGCACGACGGCCTGGGTTCGGCGCTGACTTCCTCGCTTGCTGTGGCGGAGCGCGGCGAGGTGCCGGCGGCGGCGCTGGCCGCCATGCTGCGCGAATGCGTAGACGACTTGCGCGCGGTGATCGATTCGCTTGAACCGATCGACAACGATCTGGTGGCCTTGCTGGCCACGCTGCGCTTTCGCATCGGGCAGAGACTGGACGGCGCGGGAATCCAGCTCGACTGGCGCGTGCAGGATCTGCCGCCGCTGGCGTGGCTGGGTCCGACCGAAGCGCTGCAGGTGCTGCGCATCGTGCAGGAGGCGCTGGCGAATGTCATCAAGCACGCGCGGGCGCGACGCGTGCAACTGGCGGCCGCCCGGGTGGGCGAGCGGATCGAACTATGCATCCGCGATGATGGCGAGGGGTTCGACCCCTCGGCGCCGCCGCCGGGCCGGGGACTGCGCCTGCTCGCGAAACGTGCGGTCGAACTCGGTGGCGAGTTGTCGATCGAGTCGGCGTTAGGCGGCGGAACCACGCTGCGACTGTGGCTCGATGTGACACGGCGAGCTGCGCCCCGCGCAGCAGATTGCAGCCCGGCCGTTGGTGAGACGGAGCGCGTCGCGCTGTAAACGGCATCGCCGGAAAGCCTTATGAATAGGGCCTCTCAGGCATGGCAATGCCAGAAGGCCTATGGCATGGCGCTCCCAGGGCGGCATGCCTGGAGAACGCCTTTTCATGCGGCTTTCAGGGCAGGCCCGGATCTGCGTGAGCGGCTGGCGGGTCCGCATCCTGCCGTCGCCCGGACCCGGACCGGCTAAAGTGTTGCGCGCTGGTGTCGTAAGCCATCTGAGCGGCGGGATCACCCCGAAGCTATCGGCCGATATGTTGGCGACGTCGCTGCGCGCCCGACGCGTCGCCCGGTACGAATTACGGTTGCACCGTTGCACGCCATGCGGCGCAAGGGGGAAGCTTCGATGGGAGGCGAGAAATGCTGAACAAGTTGGCCGTACGGCAACTTTGCTATTGACGCTGGCCGCTTCAATGGGCTTGCTGGCAGTCGTGCTGGGTCTGTCGATCCTGAACAACCGCGCCGAGCAGGATGTCGGTGCCAAGCAGGAGTTGCGTTACAAATCCTACCTGCTGGCGGACGAACTGCGGCAGAGTTCCGACGACCTGACGCGTCTGGCGCGAACCTATGTGACCACCGGCGAGGCGCGGTACGAGCAGCAATACAACGAGATTCTCGATATCCGCAACGGCCGCAAGCCGCGGCCGCAGGATTACCACCGCATTTACTGGGATTTCGTCGCGGCCGACGGCGCCAAGCCGCGCCCCGACGAGCAGGCGGTGGCGCTGCTCGACCTGATGAAGCAGGCCGGATTCTCCGAGGCGGAATTCGCCAAGCTCAAGCAGGCACAGGCCAATTCCGACGCGCTGGTGCGCACGGAAGTCATCGCCATGAACGCCGTGAAGGGACTGTTCGACGACGGCAAGGGCAATTTCACGGTAAAGAAGGAGCCGGATCTGGAACTGGGGCGCAAGCTCATGCACAGCGCCGACTACCACAAGTTCAAGGCCGAGATCATGAAACCGGTGGATGAGTTCTTCGTCCTGCTCGACCAGCGCACCAACGGCGCGATCGCGCAGGCGCACCAGACTGCCGATCGGCTCCAGGTCGCGCTGTTCTCGGCAATCGCGGCGACGATCCTTGTCATCGGGATTCTGTCGTACTTCCTCATCCGGCGCATCGTGGTGCCGCTGCAATCGCTGGCGACCGTGTTGAACCGGATGCATCGCGACCACGACCTGACCCTGCGCGTGGCCGCGCAGTGCGACGATGAGTACGGCACGGCGGCTGGCGCGCTCAATGGACTGCTCGACGGACTGCAACAGTCGATGGAGGCCGTCAAGGAGCAGTCGCGCGAACTGCTCGGCTCGGCCAACGAATTGGCGGCCTCGTCCGGCAATATCCTTTCGGGATGCCGCACCCAGAGCGAAGCCGCGTCCGCCACTGCCGCCGCGGTGCAAGAGCTGGCGGTGAGCATTTCGCATGTCGCCGACAACGCCAGGGCCACGTTCAAGCTGGCCGAAACCGCGACCGGCGTCTCGGTCGACGGCGAGAAGGTGGTGCAGGCCGCTGCCGCGGGCATCGGCTCGATCTCCAATGACGTCAGCACATCGTCGGCGCTGGCGCAGTCGCTGGCCAAGCGCTCGGACGACATCAGCGGCATCGTTCGCGTGATCAAGGACGTCGCGGAACAGACCAATCTGCTGGCGCTCAACGCCGCCATCGAGGCGGCACGCGCCGGCGAGCAGGGCCGCGGCTTTTCGGTGGTGGCCGACGAGGTGCGCAAACTGGCTGAGCGTACCGCCACATCCACGGCCGAAATCACCGAACTGATCGGGCTGGTGCATACCGATACCCGCGATGTCGCCGGGACGATGGAACAGTCCACCGAACGCGTCAGCGTCGGCGTCGATCTTGCCAACAAGGCGGCGCGCGCACTGACCGAAATTCGCGAGAGTACGGAGCAGACACAGGCCAAGGTCGCGGACATCGCCGACGCCACCAACGAACAGTCGGGCGCCAGCAACGAAATCGCCCGCCATGTCGAACGAATTGCGCGCATGACCGACGAAAACAGCACTGCCGCCACCGAGGCCGCGCAGTTGGCCAGTCGGCTGGAAGGTTTCGCCGGCAACCTGCGTGCCCAGGTCGAGCGTTTCCGTACCGCCTGACCATCGGGCGATACGCCGTAAGGCCCATGGATAGGGGCTCTCCGGCATGGCAATGCCGAAAGCCCCATGGAATGGCGCTGCTGGCGTGGCATGCCTGGAAAACGCCTGTTCATGCGGTTTTCGGGGCAGGCGCGGATCTGCCGTTGCGCTGATTCAGGCGCCGAGCTTCTTCAGGGCATCGCGCACCGCGCCGGCGCGCTCGGCCAGCGAGGCTGTCGTCACGGTGACGACGAGCTTGTCCGGCCCGGCCAGCTTGTAGTGGCGATTCTTCTGGATCAGATCAAGTATGCGGATCGGCTCGACCGGCGGATTGGGGATGAAGCTGAACTGTATCTTCGCTTCGCCGGCATCGATCTTGGCGATGCCCAGCGGCTTGGCGGCGATGCGCAGGCGGTGGGTTTCGAGCAGCGCCTGCGTCTGCGCCGGCAACTGGCCGAAGCGGTCGATCAGTTCTTCCTGGATCGCCTGCAGCTCGTCGGCCGCCTCGCAGTTGGCCATGCGCTTGTAGAGCGTCAGCCGTTCGTTGATGTCGCTGCAGTAATCGGCCGGCAACAGTGCCGGTTCATGCAGGTTGATTTCCGATACGACCTCCAGCGGCTGCGTCAGGTCGGGCACCGCATCGCCCTTCTGCAGCGCCTTGACGGCGGCATTGAGCATCTGCGTGTACAGGCTGAAGCCGATCTCCTGGATTTCGCCGCTCTGGTTTTCGCCGAGAATCTCGCCGGCGCCGCGAATCTCCAGGTCGTGCATGGCGAGGAAGAAGCCGCTGCCGAGTTCTTCCGACATCTGGATCGCCTCCAGCCGGCGCTCGGCCTGCTTCGAGGGCTTGGCGTCGCGGTCGGTGAGCAGGTAGGCGTAGGCCTGGTGGTGCGAACGGCCGACGCGTCCGCGCAACTGGTGCAATTGCGCGATGCCGAACTTGTCCGCCCGGTTGATGATGATGGTGTTGGCATGGGGATTGTCGATGCCGGTCTCGATGATGGTCGAGCACAGCAGCAGGTTGGCCTTCTGCTGGGTGAACTCGCGCATCACCCGTTCGAGTTCGCGCTCCGGCAACTGGCCGTGGCCGATGACGATGCGCGCCTCGGGCAGCAGTTCGGCCAGCGTGTTGCGCATGGTCTCGATGGTGTCGACCTCGTTGTGCAGGAAATACACCTGGCCGCCGCGCTTGAATTCGCGCAGCACCGCCTCGCGGATCAGCCCGCGCGACAGCGGCGAGACGAAAGTCTTGATGGCAAGGCGGCGGCTCGGCGCGGTGGCGATGACAGAGAATTCGCGCATGCCTTCGAGCGCCAGGCCGAGCGTGCGCGGAATCGGCGTGGCGGTCAGCGTCAGCACGTCGACTTCGGCGCGCAGCGCTTTCAGCGCTTCTTTCTGGCGCACGCCGAAGCGGTGCTCCTCGTCGATGATCGCCAGCCCCAGCCTGGCAAAGCGCACATCCTTCTGCAGCAGCCGGTGGGTGCCGATGACGATGTCGATCTTGCCCTCGGCCACCTGTTCGAGCGAGGCCGCCTGCTCCTTCGCGCTGCGAAAGCGCGACAGTTCGGCCAGCCGCACCGGCCAGTCGGCGAAACGGTCGGAGAAAGTCTGAAAATGCTGCTCGGTCAGCAGGGTGGTCGGCGCGAGTATCGCGACCTGCTTGCCGTCGGCTACAGCGGCGAAAGCGGCGCGCAGCGCGACTTCGGTCTTGCCGAAACCGACATCGCCGCAGACCAGCCGGTCCATCGGCTTGCCCGAGCGCATGTCGGCGATCACCGCGTCGATCGCGGCGAGCTGGTCGGGCGTTTCCTCGAAGCCGAAGCCATCGGCAAACGCCTCCATGTCGTGCTGGGCGACGTCGAACTTGTGGCCCTGGCGCGCGGCGCGCTGTGCGTACAGCGAAAGCAGTTCGGCCGCGGTGTCGCGCACCTGGGCGGCGGCGCGCTTCTTGGCCTTCTCCCACTGGCCGGAGCCCAGCGTGTGCAGTTCGACCTGCTCGGGCGCCACGCCGCTGTAGCGCGAGATGACATGCAGTTGGGAGACCGGAACGTAGAGCTTGGTCTGCCCGGCGTATTCGAGGTGGAGGAATTCCGTGTCCCCTTCGCCGAGGTCGAGGTGCACGAGCCCGTGGTAGCGGCCGATGCCGTGGCTGGCGTGCACCACCGGATCGCCGATCTTGAGTTCGGTCAGGTCGCGCAGCCAGCCTTCCATGCTGGCCTGGCGCGCCACCGCCTTCTTGCCGCGGGTGCGCGCGGTGTTCGGATAAAGCTCGTTTTCGGTGATGAAGGCCAGCCCGGCCTGCGGCCAGATGAAGCCGGCGCCAAGTGGCGCGACGGTCAGGGCAAGCCTTGTCTCACTGCTTGCGAATGCAGATAGGTCGGCCGCCGCCTCGGCCTGCAGACCGTACTCCCGCAGGTAATCGTGGATCGTTTCGCGCCGGCCTGGCGCCTCGGCGAGCAGCAGCACCCGGCCGTCGAAACCGGCGCAGAAGGCGCGCAGCCTGAGCAGCGGATCGGTCGCCTTGCGGTCCACCGACACATCGGGCAGCGCCAGGGTGGCGGGGGCGTCACCGCCGGGCCGGGCCGACAGGTTGACGCGCGAAAACGCCTGCAGCCGGACGAAGAAACTCTCTTCGTCGAGGAACATCCGCGCCGGCGCGAGCAGGGGCCGCGCACGATCGGACTTGAGCAGGTCGAAGCGGCTCTTGAGATCGCGCCAGAACTCGCCGATCGCGGCCGGCACGTCGTGGTGCAGGCAGAGCACCGCGTCCGGCTGCAGGTAGTCGAACAGCGTGGCGGTTTCTTCGTGGAACAGCGGCAGCCAGTATTCGATGCCGGCCGGCGCGATGCCGTTGGACACATCCTTGTAGATCGTCGAGCGCGAAGGGTCGCCCTCGAACTCCTCGCGGAAGCGCTGGCGAAAGCGCGTGCGCGCCTTGTCGTCGAGCGCGAACTCGCGCGCCGGCAGCAGGCGGATCTCGCTCACCGGATAGATCGTGCGCTGGGTATCGACATCGAAGGTCTTGAGCGACTCGATTTCGTCGTCGAACAGATCGATGCGATAGGGCACGGTCGAACCCATCGGAAACAGGTCGACCAGCCCGCCGCGCACGCTGTATTCGCCCGGGCTCACCACCTGGGTCACATGGGCGTAACCCGCCAGCGTCATCTGCTTGCGGAAGCCTTCGACGTCGAGCTTCTGCCCCTGCCCGAGGAAGAAGGTGTAGGCCGCGAGATAGGCGGGCGGGGCCATGCGGTAAAGCGCCGTCGAAGCCGGCACCAGCACCAGGTCGCAGCCGCCGCGCTGGATGTCGTAGAGCGTGGCGAGCCGCTCCGAGACCAGATCCTCGTGCGGCGAGAACGAATCGTAGGGCAGGGTTTCCCAGTCCGGCAGCACGCGCACCGTCAGTGCCGGCGCGAACCAGCGGATTTCGTCCTGCAGCCTTTGCGCATCGAGCGGGTTGGCGGTGACCACGACGGTCAGCCGGCCGGGCTGCGCCAGGTGCGCGAGCCACAGTGCGTCGCTGGCGCCGGCCAGGTTCGGCAGATCGAGGCGCGATCCGGGCCTGGGCAGTGACAGACCGGCGATCGGGGAAGGCAGCGGCAGCATCGACGAATCCTGAAAAGCAAAAAACGCGTCGGCGGACGATCGTCCGGCGACGCGACACGCGTTGATTATAAGTCAGTCGCCGGGCGCGGGCCGGCGGTGCGTCACTTTTGCGGCGACGCGGCTTCCTCGATCCTTTCGCCGGCCTTGCGGATCGTTCTGCCGGTTTTTTCGGCTACCGACTTCGCGCCGGCGCTGGTCTTTTCGACCACCTCTTCGATCGCTGTTCCGGTCTTGCGCACGACCTCGTTCACGGTCTTGCCGGCGCGCTCGACCGGCCCGGGCGCCCGGGCCGGCCCCGCCGGCGCGCTCACCGGCACATCGGCCGGCGTGACGGCAGGCGTCGCAACCGGCGCGCCTGCAGGCAGCGAGTTTGGCGGCTGCGCGGGCGCGGCCTCGACGATCGGGGCGGCCGCAAGCTGTGGCGCATTGCCCGGGCCGGCCGCGCCGGCGCCTGCGGTGAGGCACAGGCCCAGCCATAGCGCGGGCAGCAAGCCTCGCAAGCCGATCATGTTCGATGCTCCGCAGTTGGATGGCTGCAGTTTACGCCTCGCGAGCCACCCGCTGCGACCAGCGGCGGCACAAACCCCTACAGTGCCGCGCATGTCGTGCCGTAATTAGGGGGTTCGCATCGGGTTCGCGCGCGGGTGTACCGCCGGCGCCCGGGAGGTCAAGGCATTGAAGGTCAGTCCAGTTCGCAGCAGCACTCCGGCGGGGGCATTTCGCGGCAAGCGGGTATTGCTGGTCGACCGCCATCCGGCGGTCCGCGCGTCCATGCGGGATCTGGTCTCCACACTCGGGGTGACTTCCATCCACATGGCCGAATCCAGCCAGTCGGCCAAGCGCCACGTCGGCAACCAGCACTTCGATGTCATCCTGTGCGATTACCTGCTGGAAGACAACAAGGACGGCCAGCAGTTGCTCGAGGATCTGCGCCACACCCGCGCCATCGCGCTGTCGACGATATTCATGATCGTCACCGGCGAACGCACCTACCAGAGCGTGGTCTCGGTGGCCGAGCTGGCGCCCGACGACTACCTGATCAAACCCTTCACCCCGGAACATCTGGCGCAGCGGCTGCACAAGGCGCTGGAGAAAAAGCACGTCTTCCGCATTGCCCACGAACTGGTCGATGCAAGCAAGCCGGAACAGGCGATCGGCGAGTGCGACCAGATCGCCCGCGGCCACACGCGTCATGCGCTTGACGCGATGCGGCTCAAGGCGCAACTGCTGATTGCGCTGGAGCGCCGGGAAGAGGCGGAAGAACTGTACCGGGCCATACTCGAGCGCAAGGCGGTCCCGTGGGCGCGCATGGGGCTGGCGTGGGTGCTGTTTGCCAAAGGCGAACTGGATGCCGCCGGCGCGGCGGCAGCGGAAGTGATTGCCGCAACGCCGACGTATCTGTCGGCCTACACGTTCCTCGCCGAGGTGCAGGAAGCCCAGGGCGATGCCGAATCGGCGATGCAGGCGCTGGACCGCGCGACCGCGCATTCGCCCAACAATGTCGCGCGGCTGCGCAAGCTCGGCAGCCTGGCGGTGGGCGCGCGGGATCTGGAGCGTGCCCGCCGGGCTTTCGACAAGGTGCTCGAACGCGCCGGCGATTCCGACATCGTTTCGCCCGACGACTACGCCAACGCGGTGCGGGTGGCGATCCAGCAGGGCAGCGTCCAGGACACGGAAAAGTACGTCCAGCAATTGCGGCGGCGATTTCGCGGCAAGCCCGAAGGCGACTTCGCCGCCGACGTGCTCGACAGCCTGTGCCTCGCCCGGCGCGGCCAGCATGCGGCTGCGCGGGCGAGCCTGATGAAAGCGCTCGATGGCGCCCACGCGCTCGGCGAGGCAGTCTCGCCGGCGCTGCTGATGGATCTGGCGCAGTCGTGCGCGCTGCACGACATGCCCGGCTCGGCCATTTCGCTGCTCGAACGCCTCGAGGCGGGCGGCGTCGCCCTGCGCGCGGACATGCGCGATCTGCTGGCGCAGCATCGCGGCACGGCCGATGCCCCCGCTGGGCAGAGCGCACGTGCGCCAGTTGCGCCTGTGCAGGTTGTGCCGGAGGCGGCGCCGGACGCCGATGCAGACGGCATCGATCGCGCGGGCGAGCCCGGCGGCGAACCCGTCGCCGCGCCGGTCGATCCGGACCATTTCGATCTCGATGCCGTTCCCGCGACGGTGCGGGACGCGGTCGGCCAGTCGAACGCGGCACCCGACGACTTCGACGCGGCGAGCGCGGCGGCCGCGGCGCTGCTCGACCTGCTCAAGCAAGGCGAGGCCGGAACCGGCAACGACCTCGCGTGCATGCGCGTGCTGCTGCGGCGAATGTTTCTGACGCGCTCGCGCCATCCGGCCACCGTCAGCCTGCACAAGGAATTCGCGGCGCTCCAGGCAAGCGCGGCTGCGGCCGGCTGAAAGCGGAGGCCTCAGGGCTCCAGATCGGTGTATTTGCGGCTCGAGCCGTAGCTGGCTTCGATCGGGTACTTGAGCGCGTTCTTCGCCATCTTGGCGCGCAGCGCGGCGGCCAGGTCGATGCCCGCGCGATCGGCGATCAGCAGCAGATACGCAAGCACATCGGCGCATTCATCCTGCAAGGCGGTACGCGCCGATTGGTCGGCCGCCAGCGCGTCGATTTCGGGGTCGGGTTTCCACTGCGTGAGTTCGAGCAGCTCCGCGGCTTCGAGATTGAGTGAAACGATCAGGTTGCGCAGCGTGTGAAACTGCGCCCAGTCGCGTTCGTCGCGAAAGCGCGCGACCAGGGCGGTAAGCTCGGCGATGCTGGTGCGGTCCATGGGGCCATCCTACCAGCACCGGGCCGATCAGCCGCGCTGCTGTGATACGCTTTCGTCCCCGGATCTCAGGAGGCTGTCATGCCGCTAAGGAAGGTCGTAATCCATGTCGGCAACAAAGTCGTCGGCAAGTACGAGGCGCGGTCGTACCCGCACGATTGCATGACCGACGACAACCTGATCGAACTCTACGAAGTGCCGGTGTACGAGATCACGATCACCGGCAAGGACGATGCCGGTGCGGAGCAGGCATTCGTCCATCAGGCACCTCGCTTCATGCCCTACTGGAACGATCCCAAGGTCCATCCCAATCGGCACTACGCGACCCTGGGGTGGGCCAATTCCGGCCTGTCCCGGGCCCGAACGATCACAGTCACACAGTACCGCCGCGACTACGAGGTGCAGAACCGCTATTCGCCCGGCCGGGGAGCGATCGTGCTCAAAGGCGCGTTCTACATTCATGCCGGTCCCGGGTTGATCGGCGATTTCGGATTCGGTTCGGCGGGGTGCATCGAGATCATCGGCAACTATGATGTTTTCAAGCTCAACATCGCCTCGTTGTCGGGTTCGTCCTACTACGCGTCGATCGAATCCCGCCTGGCGCCGGGTGTGGCGCCCACGCCCGAAATCGTGACCGCGTCGGATTCCGCTATCGAAGCCCTGGTACGCCACGGCAAACTCATTGTCGATCTGAAGGGTGCGGCGGCGCCCGATATCCGCAGCAAGCTCAGCCGGAAAGTCGCGACCTCGACCATCCGCACTGTGACCGCCAGACACTCGCTGCCCAGGCCATGAAGCTGTTCCGCGTTCTATCCATTCTGGGTCTGTGGCTATTGCTCGCCGGTGGCGCGCTCGGCCAGACGGCAAAGTTGCACGAGTGCGTGAAGCGATCGCCGGGCAACGCGCTAGTGCTTCAGGCTGCGCTCGATCGGTCGCTCGCCGGGCGCGGTTCGGTCGAGTTTCTCGGCGAAGGCGCCCCGTGCGACCACACCGGGGCGTTACTGCGCGACTTGAAGCAACTGGCAGACGCGCGGTCTTTCCAGGGCATGAGGAACCACACCTTCGCCCTCATCAGAAACGACGGCAACCTGCTCAACGTCGAGCAGCTCGAACTGCGCAGCGAAGCCGACGCCCAGCGCGCGGCCAACCGGCTGGCGAAGGGTCCGCTCGCGGTAACGACCAAGTCCGGCGCGACCACCTACGAGTTTCTCAGGCACGGCCGGCTGCTCGTGCTTTTCGTCGCGCCCTATCGCGGATGGACGGCCGAAACCCGCTCGCTCGTCGATACGATCAGGAAGAACTACGAAGCCGCGGCGGCGGGAAACTAGCCGTCGGCGTCGTCGCGACTCGACGCGCCCGAGGATTTGCCGCAGCGGGAAGCGCCCTGGAAGTCTCGCGACCCCATGGCTGGCAACCGCGTGGATTGGACTTCTACAGCCTGCCTGCCCGGAACACCGCATGGAATGGCGCTTCTAGCGATGCATCGCTTGAGAGCGCCTGTTGATGCTGGTTGTGGCCGACTGTGGCATCTTTCGCGCTTTCAGTTTGCCCCCTTTCGCGCGACGCCGGCCCGCACTCGATTAGCCGTCATAGGAACCATCGTCACGTAGGATCTTGGCATGCTTTGGTGGCCAATCAGGGTCTCGGGAAATATCTTCGAATTCAGACCGCAACACCATATGAGCTTCAAGGGCCAAAAACGAAAGTTCGGCGTAGAGCTTCCATGCTTCGTTCACGTCTCGTTCGACAACGGTAAGAGCACCGGGCCGTGTGAGTCCATGGACAATGGAGATGCGAATTGCGTTCAGGCGCTCAGCTTTGTCAACGATGTATTTCTTCTTTTGAAACCACACAGTGGACTTCAAGTCAGAGAGGCATTGTCCGAACATTCGATTTTTCTTGATTCGTGTCAGTTCGAGGGGAAGCGGATACAGGCGAAGCTGCGTATAGAAGTGCGCGTCGTCGATCAGTACCTTTATGAATTCCTCCGTAATCTGATGGATGATGAGCATGGCAGCGAGATAGCCGTCTGTCGTTGCTCTGTTCATCGCCTCGCCGGCTAACTTCGACAACTTGTCCAAGTGTTCAAGAGTACCGACGCCCGGCCATTCATTTGGACTCCGCAATCGTGCGACGAGCTCCTCGGCGTAGTGCTTCATGCCGTTGAACGAATTAAAGTGACTTCCCCGTCCCGAGGTCGGTGCAGTTGGGCACGCGGCACGGCGGTGCCAGGATGGGAAGCGCGAAGTCTCATCCACACACGGGAAATGGAAAATCCACGACCATTATTGCCGTTGGCATCGATCTTGCCAAGCACATTTTTCCCGTTCGCGGTGTCGACGAACCCGGTCGACGCTGCGCGGGTCCGTTCGACAGCCGCCCGCGACACGCTGCACGAACGGGTCGCTGCGGTACGGCCAATCAAGCGGGCTGGCGCAGCATGCGCACCGGGACGCGGCGCTGGCCGAAGCTGCCGGCGTAGTCGGCGAAGCGGCCGGCCACGGCGGCGCCGCAGCCGCTGCAGGTGCCTTGCGGCGTGATGCGGTAGTCGAGAATCTCGTACCAGTCGCGCACGATCAGCGGCTTGGCGCAAGCGGGGCAAGTCGTGGTGCCGCCGCGGGTGTCGTGCACGTTGCCGGTGTAGACGTAGTGCAGGCCGTTCTTCAGCGCGATGTCCCGCGCGCGGGTCAAGGTGGGCGCCGGCGTCGGCGGTATGTCGGACAATTTGTAGTCCGGGTGAAACGCCGAGAAGTGCAATGGCACGTCCGGCCCGAGTTCGCGGCGGACCCAGCCGGTCAGCGCCTCGATCTCCTCGCTGGAGTCGTTCTTGCCGGGAATCAGCAGGGTGGTGATCTCGACCCACACCGCGGTTTCGTGCGCCAGGTAGGTCAGGGTGTCGAGCACCGGCGCGAGGTGCGAGCCGGTCAGCTTGAGGTAGAAATCGTCGGTGAATGCCTTGAGGTCGACGTTGGCCGCGTCCATCCCGGCGAAGAAATCGCGCCGCGGTTCGGGGTGGATGTAGCCGGCAGTCACCGCGACCGTCTTGATGCCCAGCGCATGGCAGGCATCGGCGGTGTCCATCGCGTATTCGGCGAAGATCACCGGATCGTTGTAGGTGAAGGCGACGCTGCGGCAGCCGTGCGCGGCGGCGGTGCGGGCGATGTCCTGCGGGCTGGCGCCGTCCATCAGGCGATCCATGTCGCGCGACTTCGAGATGTCCCAGTTCTGGCAGAACTTGCAGGCGAGGTTGCAGCCGGCGGTGCCGAACGAGAACACGCTCGAACCGGGCAGGAAGTGGTTCAGCGGCTTCTTCTCGATCGGATCGATGCAGAATCCGGAACTGCGGCCGTAGGTCGTCAGCACCATCGCGTCGTCCTTGCGCCCGCGCACGAAGCAGGCGCCGCGCTGGCCTTCGTGCAGCCGGCAGTCGCGCGGGCAGAGGTCGCACTGGATGCGGCCATCGTCGAGCGCATGCCACCAGCGTGCCGGCCAGGTGTCGGCGATCGGCTCATCCACCGGCGGCTTCCTTGTACTTGCGCACCTGGTAGCGCGCCAGCATGACGTTCGGGCTCCAGTGGTTGTCGCGCAAGCCGGCCTTGCGTTTGAGCTGGGTGATGAAATCGCGCCGCTCGGGCAGGCTTTCCCACACCTGCGGCAGAAAGGTCGCCTGGCGGCAGCCGCTCGACAGGATCACGCCGTCGATGCCGGGCCGCAATTGCGCCAGCGCATCGGCTTCGTCGCGGAAGGTCATGAATTCCGGCTCGCTCAGCACCGAGACTTCGACCTGCGTGCCGGCGAACTCCTCGCGCGACAGCGGCGGGAAACGCGGATCGCGCAAGGCCGCGGCGACGGCGTTGTTGTCCACATCGTCGCGCAGCGCACGGCGTGCCGACAGAGTGCCGATGCAGCCGCGCAGCTTGCCATCGCGCGTCAGCGTGACGAAGCTCGCGCCCGGCTCGGTCAGCGACGGGTGATCGGGCGCCGCCTCGCACGGGCAGCCCAGTTCTCGCGCGATCGCCGCGCGGGCGCGCGCCAGCAGCACGGCGCCGATCTCGTCCGGTGTGTCGATGTCGGTCTGTCTATCCATGTGATGGTTGTTCGGTGAATGCAAACGCGCCGTAGCCGACCACGCGCGACTTGTCGCCCGCCGTGTCGCCGGAATTGCGCACGTCGATCAGGTGCGGCGTCAGGCCGCGCTGTTGGGCGCACAGCAGCAGCCCGTTGAGCGGCGTGGCGCCGCAGGCGTGCGCATGGTCGATGCTCGTGCGCAGCGCCAGCACATCCTGCACCGTCGACGAATCGATGCGTACCGCCTCGTCGTAGGCATGAAAATGCGACAGATCGGTGCTGATGACGATCAGGGTTTCCGGGCCGCCCCACAGGGCATCGAGCACCTGCGCCACCTCGGCCGCGCTGGCCCGGCCGACCGCCAGCGGCAGCAGGCTGAAGCGCTCGAGCACGCGCTGCAGGAACGGCAATTGCACTTCGAGCGAATGCTCGGCGGCATGCGCGGCCTTGCTGACCACGACCTGCGGCAGGGTAAGCGCGGCGGCAACGAGTTCGCTGTCGAGCGGGATCGGGCCGAGCGGCGAGTCGAAGCTGTCGGCATCCGGCAGCGCCAGCCCGGCGACTGCAACGCGATGGGTCGGACCGAGCAGCACCACTCGCCGGATCGCGGCGCGACGCGGCGCAATCAGCGCGTAGGCGCATCCGGCCGTCTCGCCCGAATACACATAACCGGCATGCGGCACCGCGACCGCCTTGATCCGCAGCGGGTCGAGCGCGGGCCGCGGCGCGCGGCCGAGCAGCAGGTCGACCTCGCGCGCCAGCACCCGCGGGTCGGCCGGATAGAACATGCCGGCGACGGCAGCAGGGCGCACGGAAATGGACGGATTGATCGACACCATGCCTGCACTATGGCCCCGGCCGCGACCAGTTTCAAGTCGTGTCGGCCACCGCGTTCGGACGACCGCCTGCGGCGCTGCCGGGCGCGCGCGCTGTTGCCCGCGAGCACCGTGCATTTGCGGCGCCTCGGGCTACAATCCGCGCCATGTCTCGCCATTTCGCTCTCGTTCCCGCTGCGGGCAGCGGCGCCCGCATGGGCCGCGACAAGCCCAAGCAGTACCTGCCGCTGGCCGGACATCCGCTGATCTTTCACACCCTCGCCACGCTGTGCGCGCATTCGCGCATCGACCGTGTTTTCGTGGTGCTGTCGGTCGGCGACGGCGAATGGGACCGCCACGACTGGCGCCAGTTGGGGCCGAAGCTGCACCCGCTGTTCTGCGGCGGGGCGACACGCGCCGACAGCGTGGCGCACGGGCTGCGCGCGGTGGCCGACGAGGTGGCGCCCAACGACTGGATGCTGGTGCACGACGCCGCGCGCTGTTGCCTGGCGTCGTGGCACCTCGACCGGCTGCTCGACGAGGTCGGCCATGACGAGGTCGGCGGCCTGCTGGCGCTGCCGGTCGCCGACACGCTCAAGCGCGCCGACGAGCGCGGGCGCGTGGCCGCGACGGTTTCGCGCGATCGGCTGTGGCAGGCGCAGACGCCGCAGATGTTCCGCTACGTGATGCTGCGGCGGGCGCTGGATCATGCCCGCGACGTGACCGACGAAGCCTCGGCGATCGAGGCGCTGGGCGTGCATCCGCGGCTGGTGGCGGCGGATTCGACCAACCTCAAGGTGACATTCCCGCTCGATCTGCAACTGGCGGAATGGATACTGCGGCAGCGCAAGGAAGGTCTGGCGTGACGCACGACGATTACCCCTTCCGCATCGGCCAGGGTTTCGACGTCCATGCGCTGGTGCCGGGGCGCCGCCTGCTGCTCGGCGGTGTCGACATTCCGTCCGCGCTGGGCCTGCTCGGCCATTCCGATGCCGATGTGCTGGCGCACGCGATCACCGACGCGTTGCTCGGCGCCGCCGGCCTGGGCGACATCGGGCGCCATTTTCCCGACAGCGATGCGCAGTTCGCCGACGCCGACAGCCGGGCGCTATTGCGCGAGGCGATGGCGCGGGTGCGCGCCGCCGGCTACCGTGTTGTCAATGTCGACGCGACGGTGATTTGCGAGCGGCCGAAGATTGGGCCGTTCGTGCCGGTGATGGTGGCCAATATCGCGGCCGATCTGGGGGTGGAGCCGGGCGCGGTCAACATCAAGGGCAAGACCACCGAGCGGCTCGGTCTGACCGGGCGTGGCGAAGGCATTGCCGCGCAGGCGGTGGCGCTGCTGGTGCGGCGCGAGGCCTGAGCTGCCGCGATGCCCGCGGAACAGCGCGCGCGGCGCCTGTTCTTCGCGCTCTGGCCTGACGCCGCGACGCGCGACCGGTTGGCAGCGCTGTCCGCGCTGGCGCACGCCGCTTTCGGCGGACGGCGCATGCAGGCCGACACGCTGCACATGACGCTGGCGTTTCTCGGCGAAGTCGCGCCGGCGCGGGTGGATTGCGCGTTGCGGGCCGGCGAAGGCTTGGCCGGGCAGCCAGCGTTCGCGATGTCGATCGATCAGGTGGGCTGCTGGCGCCACAACCGCATCGTCTGGTGCGGCCCGCAGGCGTTTCCCGCTGCGCTTGGCGGCATCGCCGGGCTGCTTGGCCAGCGCCTGACGGCCGAGGGATTCCGCCTCGACAAGCGGCCTTTTGCTGCCCACGCAACGCTGCTGCGCAATGCCGATTGCACGCGCGCCGCACCCGTTTTCGAGCCTTTTGAATGGAAGGTGGGTGAGATCGTGCTGGTGGAATCCAGCCTGGCTGCGGCCGGCGCCCGATATGCGATCGTCGGGCGCTGGCCGCTGCTGCAATGACGCGTCTCTGCCTTAAAGGTAGATGCAGCCCTCAAGCTGGCTGGCGATCTGCTTTTCACTGACCTTGGTGTAATCCTTCTCGAACCGGTCGGTCACCATTGTCGAGGTTGCCGAATCGAGCGAATCGTTGAGCAGGCCCATCATGGCGGGCGGCGCAACGAGAATGGCGCGCTTGTAGCGGTTGCCATTTCGACCGTCGTTCAGCTCGCGCGCCAGTTCCTGCGCGAAAACGCGAGCTTCGTGTTCCTTCGGTTGGGTCTGGGGCGACATCGCCCCGCGTCCGGCCGTACCGGCCATGCTTCCCGGCCGGTCGGTTACCAGATCCGAATTCTTCTGTCGGCTTTCCGGGTGGCGGATTTCTTTCATCAGCGCCAGGCCCTTGTTCGGTCCTGCGTTCGCGTAGAACTTTGCAAGGCTGGCGTTGGCGACAAGAATCCACGTAGTTTGAGCCATAGGTCATCCTCCGGATTGTCTGAAACGATTGAGGGTGGGCGAATGCCCGACTTCAGGTTAGACGCCGGCCGCGAGCGGCGCAATGGATACCTCGCGCCAGGCCCGGACGGCACTTTCGATACTACATTAAAAAAACGGCCTATCCGCCTGCTGAAACAGGAAAACTGCGCGGTCCGAAGGGCGCCGGACAATTGTAGCGGTGGGTTTCCGCGCCGCCGGCGCTGCCGGGTGGGGCCGGCGATCAGTCGGCGTCCGGACGATTGCGCATGTGGTCGGCCAGCGCCGCCAGCGCGTCGCGCAACCGGCCGCGGATTTGCGCGTCGGCGACGCATTCGTCCAACGCCTGGTTCATGCAGAGCAGCCATTCGTCGCGCTCCCGGCTGCCGATCGCAAACGGCAGATGGCGTGCGCGCAGCCGCGGGTGGCCGTAGCGCTGCACGTACAGGTCCGGGCCGCCCAGCCAGCCGGACAGGAACAGGTACAGCTTTTCCGCGGCGCCGGACAGGTCGGCCGCATGCAGGCGGCGCACCGCATACGCCTCGGGCAGCGTGTCCATCAGTTCATAGAACCGGCGCACCAGCGCCCGCACGGAGGGTTCGCCGCCGATCAGTTGATACGGCGTCGAAGCCGCGGGTTGGCCAGCGCCGGTTTGCGCCATGGCGATGCCTACGACACTCGCCGACCGCGCCCGCCGCGAAAGCGCGTGGTGACGGCGGTGAGTTCGACGATGCGGGTGCGATCCATGGATCAATCCTACCAGCACGCCGCGCATGCGGGGCGGGCCGTCGCATGGCGTAAACTTGCCGGCACGGTTGCGTGGTCGGACACGTCCGCACCGCTGTTCTCAAGCGCAGGCCCGCCGAGGCGAGGAGGGGTCTGCAAGATCGCGGCAGCATGCCTGGAAAGCCTCGTGGATTGGACTTCTCCAGCCTGCCGCCCCTGAACACCCCATGGAATGGCGCTGCTGGCGATGTCTTGCCGCAGAGCGCCAGCTGGTGAGGGTTATGGCTTTTTTGGTCGGCTTCGAGCATTTGCGCTTCAGGCGGGCCGGATCGCTACCGGAATTGCCGTGGCCCTCTCGCGCTCCGCGTCGGTCGCTAGCGACCGGCGGTCAATCGCCGCCGGCCTGCGGAGATCGAGCCGATGAGTTGGCCGCGGAGATACGCCGTCGAGGGGAAGGGCGCCAAATATGACAAGCCAACAGGACAATTCGACCCTGGCCGCTCTATCCTCTGGTGCCGAACGCTAAAACTTAAGCCGCTCTATCGGCCCCAACGCTTGAAACAGAAGTGCCGGCGGACGCTCGATGGCGATGTAGCCAGTGTCGCGCGACGTAAAGGAAATGGTCATGCGGCCCACATTCTTCACTTCCTTCGGCTGCACGAGGCAGGCTTCAATCAGCAACGGTGCGAGCGGGCATTCCCCGCCGACCGTTTCGTACACGGTCGCCGTCAGGATTTGTGGCACCGGCACCGCAACTGCGGTAGGACCCGCCCTCCAGAGGGGCACATCCCATTTGATGTCCTGTAGCGTATACCACTTGGGTGCACCGGAGCCATCCGCGCGATACACATACCACGTCCCGAACGCCGCGCCCGACCCGGAGTGCTGATGCGAAAACGAGAGGCCCCAACCCGGCACGGAAGGGTTGTACCAAAGGCCGCTGATATCGAACAATGCACGTTGTTCTGCGAAGGATGAGGTGACAATTTCGCCGTTGGCGACAAACTGCCCATTGGTAGTTACGGCGGTGAGCTTCTGCACGCCGATGTTTTGCGGTGTGATCGTGGTGCTGACCGAAAACGCCTCTGTGGCGAGAGTGCATTGTGCATCAGGCGGCGGTACGCTAAGACTAATGACCACGTCACGCAAGGCACCCGGGTCGAAAGCGGTGATCGCAGCCGATTGCGGGATGCAACCGTTGGGCCAGATGCCGCTGATGACAAGGGTGCGGGACTGTCCCGCTTCCGCGATGAGCGGGCCGACGCCGATCGTGTAGGGTGGAGGGACTTGCGCGAAAGAGGGCAGCGCTAGCGCACTAAACCCAATGAGAGAAGCACTTACTTTGAGCAAGAAGCGGACGATACGAGTCAACATGTTGAGCTCCTCAAGATTAGTGAAGCTTGTAGGGCATAGCCGAACCAAACAGCGTCTTTAATACACACACTAAGTGTGCGGGAACAGTTCCCGCCAAGTAAGCTCGCTTAAACAACAAGGGCTATTTCAAGCATAAAAGGCTGACGGGCATTGTAGATATTATTCTCCGGGATATGGCCTTTAGGTTGCCGCGCAGTCGTTTGGCAGGGCGCAAATCGAAGGCATTTCTGTTGAAAAACCACTTGACGTGGTTCGCCAGGCAAGGGGATTTTGCGCCGGCGAGCAAAGGGTAAAGGGGCAAAGCTCCGATTTCTCCGTGGCGGGAGCGGGCTCCAAAGCGCACGACAGCATGCCTGGAGGCCGCGTGGATTGGACTGCTCCAGCCTGCCTGCCCTGAACACCGCATGGAATGACGCTGCTGGCGATGCCTTGCCGCAGAGCGCCTGACGATGCGGGTTCTGGCTTTGTCGGGGTCGAGCAACTGCGATGCAGGTAGGCCGGCTCTCTGCAAAAATTGCCGTCGCCCTTTCGCGGTCCGCGACAGCCGAAAGCGACTGCTGGTCAATCGACACCGGCATGTAGAGATCGAGCCGATGAGTTGGCAGCGGCGATACGCCGTCGACGGGAGGGGCACCAAATGTGACCAATTAGCAGGAGAATTCGAGCCTGAAGATCATCTAGCCGGCCCCCCACCGCGGTGAAGCGGTGGGGTTAAAGTGAGTTTGCGAACTTGCGATAACCCGAGGAGGCCGGAGATGAAATATAGCGGAATCGACTTGCATTCGAACAATAGCGTTGTGACGGTGACGGACGAAGAGGATCGCGTGATCGCAGAAAAGCGGCTGCCGAACGATCTGGCGAAGATTGTCGGATTTCTGGAGCCGTGGCGAGACGATCTGGCCGGTGTGGTCGTCGAGTCGACTTACAACTGGTACTGGTTGGTTGATGGACTGCAGGCGGCCGGGTTTGTCGTGCATCTTGCCAACACCGGCGCCATCAAGAAATACGACGGCCTCAAGCACAGCGGCGACAAGGCCGATGCCCGCCAGTTGGCGCATCTGCTGCGCTTGGGCATTCTGCCGACCGGCACCATCCTGGCACCCGAACAAAGGGCGACGCGCGATCTGGCCAGAAAGCGCATGCAACTGGTGCGCAGTCGCACCAGCCACATACTGGCCATCGAGAACATCGTCGCACGGCAACTGGGCGCGAAGATCGACAGCAACCAGATCAAGCGCCTGAACAACGATGCCGTCGAGCATATGGGCCTGACGGCCGATGTGGCGCTGGCGATCCAGAGCAACCTCGCTGTCGTCACCACCCTGAGTGCGCAGATCGATCTGCTGGAAAAGCCCTTGCAGGAAAGGGTGGGTGAGCGCCCGGAGTACGGCTTGCTGACGAGTGTGCCAGGCATCGGCCGCATTCTTGCGACCATCATCTTGCTGGAAACCGGCACTGTTGATCGCTTTGCGGCGGTAGGCAACTTTGCTTCTAACGCGCGCTGTGTCGACAGCCAGCACATGAGCAATGGCAAGAAGAAGGGCGAAGGGAACGCCAGGAACGGGAACAAGTATCTGGCGTGGGCTTTTGTCGAAGCAGCGAACTTTGCGCTGCGCTTCTGTCCCGAGGCCAAGCGTTTCTATGAGCGCAAGAAAGCCAAGACAAACACTGTGGTAGCAATCAAGGCGCTGGCCCACAAGCTGGCGCGAGCGTGCTTCCATATTTTGAAGGAGCGCAAACCCTTTGATGTCACGCGCTGCTTTGCATGAGTCACGACGGCGGCGGCAAGCCCGGCAAGGGGCCTGGACGACGAACCACAAGCCTGAATGGGATGCCGTTGGCCGTCACCCGAGCAGTAAAGCGGATCGCCTGCGATGTGAGCCAGCCAGGGGTTGGCGCCGGGAAACCGGCAGCCACGAGTCTGTGAAATCCATTGGACACGAAGCGGCACCAACATTCTTCTGGGGCGGCCAAGCCGCCAGGGCGAAAGCATTGCATCGCTGATCGCTTGATCCTGATGGGTGGCTGGCGCGATTCGTTCGCAGCCATACTTTGAAGACACGGGCGCGGTCAGCGATTGCGAGGGCAGTGTCAGAAGCAAAAAGACTGGCGGCTTGCGCCGCCACGGGATTCTCTACTCGCTTGACACGCGCCGGCTAATGGGCGGCTAATGGGTGGCCCCTTTTCTGCTTTCTTTTCTGCTTTTCGTGGCCCCGTTTCTGCTTTTCTGCTTCCGGTCCGTCCCGATCCGGCACCTTTTGTTTCGCCTGTCCGCGCGCGGGACTACACTTGGATCAAGGGTATTGATTGCGGAGGGCACATGCGCATCGAAGGTGAAATGAAAGACAAGGTCCGGGTCATTCCGGAAGTCGCCGTCAGGAATCGCGGCGCCGTGCAGGACTCCTGGCGCTTCGGCATCGGGGAGCGGATCTATCTCGCGTTCGATGCGCCGGTGTCGGGCGGGCAGACTGAACGGCGCTGGCAGAACGCCTTCGGCACCGGCGAACTGGCCGAGCATGCGGGTCATCCGGGCGAGGCGATCTTCTACTGCCCGGATACGAGCGGGCATGTGCGTCTGGAGCTTGCGCAGAAGGTCATGGGCCGGCAGGAGATTCTCGCCAGCGTCGAGTTCGAGGTGATCAAGCCCAGCCTGGAGGTCGCCAAGTACGAGGACATCAACAACGAGTTCCTGTGGCATCCCTACGCCGGCTTTCGCGCCGCGTTCATGCTGCTGCCCGACAGCGTGTCGTTCGCGCGCGTGATCCTGCGCGAGTGGGGCCGGGGCGTCTGGATGGCGGACGAAGACAACCGCGGCGGTGCGAACGGCACGCTAGACAGCCACAAGGTGCATGGCGGCGTGCCCGAACCCCTGGTCGGATGCGCCCACACCGCGCATGGCAATGCGGAAAACTGGTTCCTTGCCTTCGACCCCGCCAGCACCCCCGCGCCGGTCGGGCGCTACCTCGACCATCACCCGCAGGCGGCGATTCATCCGGCGGCCATCGATGGCGGACAGGGTCTCGAAGTGATCCGCAGCGTGGGCGGCGTCTCGGGCACGGTCGGCTTCATCGACCGCGTGTTCAACAGTTTCGAGACGCAAGGCTGGAACTGGCTCGACACCCAGGACCCGAACGCGGCGGGCGTGCTGGCGCGATACCACCTCGACATCGACGTGCAGTACAAGGCGCTGGCGAAGGATTACCACGACCCCGGCAGCGGCGATACCGGCCAGGTGCTCGCGACCAACGCCCATGCCTGCGAGGTACGGCGCGACGGCACGGTCAAGGTCAGCAAAGGCCCGCGAGGCCGGGGAGCGCCCGCCCACTTCGAGTGGCGAAACCCGCATATCCGGCTGAACACCTGAGTGGCGGGGCCGGGCGGACAAGGCAGCCCTGCAAGCAAAACCGCGGGCTCTTCGCGGCGCAGGCGGACGGTGCAAAACGTAGCGGAACCCGCCGGCAATCGATCGGAAGGGCGGGCCACTCCGCCAGTCTCGAACGCAGCTTCCCGCGGCGGGAACGGGGCTCGAACGCGCCCGGCAGCATGCCTGGAGGCCGCGTGGATTGGACTTCTTCAGCCTGCCTGCCCTGAACACCGCATGGAATGGCGCTACTGGCGACGCCTTGCCGCAGAGCGCCTGTCGATGCGGGTTCTGGCTTGGCCGGGTCCGGGCAAATTGCGATGCAGGCGGACCGGATCGCTCCTGGAATTGCCGTGACCCTGTCACGGTGCGGGACAGGCGAAAGCGACCGCTGGTCAATCGACACCGGCGTGCAGAGAAGCCGTCGAGGGGAGGGGCGCCAAAAATGGCAAATTAGCAGGAGAATTCGAGCCTGGCCCCTTTTTCCTCTTGATGGCTGTAAAAGACCTCAAATGAAACCTAATCGGGTAAGGACCCGTAGGGTGCAATAAGCGCAGCACCGCGCAATTTCATTCGGCGCAATATCGATTGCGCCCTACGCGGGCTTGAGCCATTGATCTTGTGTCACCTTTGCTTCGCAGCTAGTCCGTTGACCTGTAGGTGGCGAATTCGCAGTATGACGGAATTCGCCTGTGCGGTGCAGTCTTGTGCGTGCTGGCGATTCTCGTCGCGTTCATCCCATGCGCGAACACCTCATCCTCGCCATCCACCTACTGGCCACCTTCGCGTCTCCTATAAGCAATCAATCAAGGCAGCCCGCGTAGGTTGGGCAGAGCACCGCGAAGCCCAACAGCATTGGGATGCGCACGTTGGGCTTCCTGCGTCAGGCCAACCTACGCGGGCTCCACAGGGAGCATTTCAGACAGCAGGGTTTCTGGCGCAATGTCCTGCTCATTGGGCCAAGTTACCGCGCCGAATAGAACGCCTACCCGATTGAAATAATGCACGTCACGAAGCTCACGAAAAACGCCGTGGTCGAGATAGGGAGTCAAGTCGAAGATGCCCTTGCGTCCATTCTCAATCTCGACATAAATTCGGAAGTCTGGCAGCGGTTTAACAGTCTTTACATCCCAATACATGGCGGCCTCCTCACAGCGGTTCAATCTTGTAGGGGTTCTCGCCACTGATGGCGAGTTCCCAATTGGCCATGAGTTCGTCGCGATGGAGTTCAATCCACGCTTGCACCAGACGCAATTGCTTGCGCGGCAAGTCACCGGCGAGAATCTCACCATCTCCAAGACTTATTGACGCCTCGAATTCAGCGTATTTGGCGTGAATGTGAGGCAGGTTGTGGTGTTGGTTATCGATCAGGTACAGGCGGATGATGATGCCGTAGAACATGGAAATGATTGGCACGTTGTGCTCCTCGTGATCCGGCGAATGTCGTGAGTTTAGGCGTGGGGCGTGCCTTTCGCAAAAGTCGGCGCTGCCGTGATGGCGGAAACCGTGGTCAGACGGTGAGGTGTTGCCCGGAGGCCCCGTGGATCGGACTTCTCCAGGCAGCCTACCCGGAACACCGCATGGAATGGCGCTGCTGGCGATGGCTGCCCGCAGAGCGCCAGTCGATGCGGGTTCTGGCCCGGCTCGCTTCAAGCAATCCGGCGATACCGGCGGGCAAGACCACAGCCGGAACGTAAGCGCGCAACGCGCCCACCTTGATGTGCGGCGATCAGTGCTGTAGGGCTGGGGTGCGCAACGGCAGCAGCGAATCGATCCGGCTGTTCGGGCAGGTGGGCAGTTTTTCCAGGGTCTCGCGCAACCAGGCTGCCGGGTCGAGCCCGTTGAGCTTTGCAGTGTAGAGCAGGCTCTGAATGGCTGCAGCCCGCTTTCCAGCGCGCTCGGATCCGGTGAAGAGCCAGTTCTTTTTGCCGATAGCGATCGGCCTGATGGCGTTCTCCACCGGATTGTTGTCGATCGGCAGGCTTCCGTCGCTGGCATACCGGCTCAAGGCTGGCCAGCGCTTCAGACTGTAGTCGATCGCCTTCGCCGTGCCCCCGCCATTGGCCACATTCACCCGCGTTCGCAGCAACCAATCGTGCATGGCTTGGGAGTTGCGGCTGCGCTTGGTCCTGGCGCAGATGCGTGCGTGCCACGCCATCCATGTCGCGGCCTTGCGCCTCGATGGCATACAAGGCGCCGATCCGACGCAACGCCTCCTGCGCAATGGCATTGGGCTCGGCGGCATTCAGATCGAAGAACTCCTGCGCGCATGGGCCATACAGCCAAGCTCGGTCAGCCCGTCGGCAAACAAGGCCTTGTAGCCAGCGTAGTCATCGACCATCAGATGGCCTTGCCAGCCCGAGAGAAACGCTTGGGCATGGGCGCCGGCGCGACTGGGTTGGTAATCGAACACCACGATCGGCGGACCCGTCTCCAGCACGTTGCTCCGGTACGCCCACAGATAGGCGCGCTTGGTCTTGCCTCGACCCGGGTCCAGTTGCTTGACCGGTGTTTCATCGGCATGCAGCACGCGGCCTTTGAGCAGCATCACCGCCAGCCGATCGACCAGCGGCTGCAGGGCCACGCCGATGCGTCCCACCCATTCGGCCATCGTGGTACGCGAGAGGCTGACTCCATCGCGGGCCGCAATCTGCTCCAGCCGGTACAGCGGCAGGTGATCGAGAAACTTGCTGATGGCCACCCAGCTCAGCAGCCCCGTGGCCGCCATGCCCGCGTCGATCACGGCCGGCGCAATCGGTGCGGCTGACACCGTCTCGCATGCACGGCAGGCGTACTGCGGGCGGATGTGCCGATGCACGAAGAAACGGGCCGGCTCGACGTCCAACTGTTCGCTGATGTCCTCGCCGATCTTGACCAGCGCCGTACCGCACTGCCCACAGGTGCAGGAGATCGGTTCATGCCGGTGCTCGATGCGCGGCAGATGATCTGGCAGCGGCTGACGACCGGCGCGCAGGCGAGGCGTGCGGGGCACCTGCGGCTCGCTGGTCGCTGCGGCCTCGGCCTGTTTCCTGGCCAGCCGGCCTGGGCGGCGGCGATATCGCTGGCCAGCGTCTCCTGGAACAGATCGCCTGCTTCGGCCGAGAAGGCTTCGCTGCGCGCGCCAAAGCGCATCCGGCGCAGGTGCGCGAGCCCAGCGTGAGGGCCTGGATCTTGATCCTGGCGGCGTGAAGCTCGCTGTCGCGGCGGGTGATTTGTTCGCTCAGCCGAAGCGCTTCGGCTTCTTCTTCTTGTGCCTGGTCGATGAGCTTCTGAACGGTGCCGAGTACCCAATCCGGCAGTGCGGGCGTGGCATTCAGGCGGGCCAGTTCAGCGTCCAAATTCATGCCGATATTATACTCTGCAACAGGCCGAAGAGCCGCATGCACAGGGCCTTTCAGCGATATTTGCCGAGATTCTTCTTGCAGGTCTTCGTGGCCCGGTTCAGACCCGCCAGTGCGCCGGCGCTGGCGCTTCGAGTCGCTGCCAATCGACCCCGCTGACGAGCCATTGCCACTGCGCAGCGCTGAGGGTAAAGACCGCGGTGTCGGCACGCGGCCAGATGAAGTGCCCCCGATGCAGGCGCCGATGACACAGCCACACGCCGGTGCCATCCCACACCAGAAGCTTGAGCCGATTCAGACGCCGGTTGCGAAAGGCATAGGCACTGCCATCGCAGGGCGAGCGTCCCAGCGTGTTCTGTATGCGCTGCGACAGTCCGTCGATGCCGGCGCGCATGTCAATCGGTTCGACAACCAGCCAGACCTGGTGCGGGCTCGGGATCATGACAGTTGTTTCAAGAACTCGACCAGCAACGGGACACTGCTACCCGGCAACTCAATTTCCCAACCATCCGGACTGCGCAGGCGCACGACGCTACCCGTTTCCGCCTTGCCCACGCTCACCGGCACCAGGGTCAGCGATGACTTTGCCGCCGCGATGGTCTGCTTCTCCCGACTGCGCCAGCGATGGAACGCTCGCTCGCTCAGTCCGTTGTTCGCGCAGTATTCGCGCTGCGTCAGATCACTTCGAACCCAGTTTTGAATGTGCTCTCGCCAGTAAGCCGGTCCGTGTCTCTTCGCCATTCGTCGCGCCTCAAAAACAGGCGACAACATCGCACGAGTTCAACCGATGAGTACAGGTGGTCGCGGTGGACGCTTACGCCGGAACGGCCGTGGCCTCGTCTCGATCGACACCCGGTCGAAACCATCCCTTCGTCAATCGACGCTCACCGATACAGATCGAGCCGACGATTTGGCCGCGGCGATGCGCCGTCGAGGCGGGGGCGCCAACAGTTGCAGTGGCTCCCAATCAAGAAATGCGACCATGGCCCCTTTCACTGCCTGCCCTGAACACCGCATGGAATGGCGCTGCTGGCGACGCCTTGCCGCAGAGCGCCTGTCGATGCGGGTTCTGGCTTGGCCGGGTCCGGGCAAATTGCGATGCAGGCGGACCGGATCGCTCCTGGAATTGCCGTGACCCTGTCACGGTGCGGGACAGGCGAAAGCGACCGCTGGTCAATCGACACCGGCGTGCAGGGATGCCGTCGAGGGGAGGGGCGCCAAAAATGACAAATTAGCAGGAGAATTCGAGCCTGGCCCCTTTTTCGTTCGCGCAGGTCCGCTCGACTGAAAGGTTATGCATCATGGCGCTCAATTTCCGACAAAGGGTGGCGACTGATTAAACCCCACTTGCCATCGCTCTTTTCGGAGCCGCGCGCACCAATTGCAATTAGATGGGTTTTGGTTTGCTCTTCATCGCAGCCGATTACGGCAGCCAATGTCGAAAGGTTGCGCCACTGAAATGCTTTGTCATCCAGCATTTGGCGTAACAGTTTCTGACGGGCACAGTCGACATCTCTTTGTGGTTTTCTCTTAAACCACTCCAGAGCAAAACTACCGATCAAGGTTAGTAGTGATCCCGCAATCGCGCCGATAACGCCAACCAGGGCTATCCAAAACTTTGTGTCACTCACAACCTTTGCGGCAAGGAGAGAAATTTCAGCTTCGGTCATTTATCCCACCGAGAGTAATGATGCATAACGTAACGTGTGGCGCCTAAACATGACGGAAAACTTTCCGACAAGAGGCTGTATAAAACCACCGATTCTCATGAAATCCTCTTTCCATCAGTGAGTTGTCCAATTTTAGGGGGACCTAAAGATGGATGCACCGATTTCATCGTCCAGTTCGCTTTCGCCGCCCCGCCTGCCAGAGCAGGTGCGCGGGAAGATTCGCCCGCAGCACCACACTGCGCGGACCGGGCCGGCGTATGTGGATTGGGTTACCGATCTGTCCTGCGCCATCGTAACAATCGAACGGGCCGTGGTCGAGCGATTTTTGCGTGAGAGGGGAAAAAGGCGCCAGGCCCAGATTTCAAGCGACAACTGGTCCTGCGGCTCCGCTTCTTGGTTAAATCGAGCCTGGCCGCTTTAGCCGGCCCCTCTAACCCTGGTTGCGCCCGAGCCACCGGTAGGCGGTTTCACCGGGTTAGTCGTTGCCTCCGATTGCGGATCGTCATCGTTTCCACCGTTCGTTTCCCTGAGCAGGTAACGGCGCGCACTGTTGCGCCAGTCCTCAATTGACTCCTGGTCAAGTCCCACGATGGTCCGCATCTCCTCGATGGGAACATAAGCAATCTCTTCGATCGTGGTCATGCCTGCCGTCGCAAGCGCTGCGGCGCTGCTCGGATCAATCTTCAAACCTCTCATGAGTAGCTGGTGCGGCGTCTCGTAAAATCGATTCATCGTCACTCCCTGGGATCGATTGGAGGGGTCGCGGTCGACTACTTCCACGGCATAGACGATCCTTTGCCAGCTTTGTTCCCAACCAGAAACCCTTGTCAATTCAACCCGGATGCAGTTCGCGCGCCGCATCCTCCAGCACGTCATCCGGCACGCCGCGCCGCTTGAGTGCCTCGATCAGACGCGCTTCGGTATTGTCGAGATACTGCGCTTCGTCGCGGCGCAGACCTTCGCTGACGTAGGACTTGAGCAGCGACTGGTAGCCGATCAGGCCCTTGATCGGCGCGATCGCCTTCATCGATTCGACGGCATCCACCGGCATGCGGATGGTGATGGAGGTCATCGGCCTGTCCTTGCGCAAGCGCGCCTTGATTCGATCACTGAGCATAGTCGCGTTCCTCTCCTGCAGTGGCCCGGCGGGCGGAAATGATGCGGATGCAGTTCTCTTCGAATTCGACGTGGACGACGTACAGGAGCCGGCCGGATACGTCGAATCCGATCGCGGCATTTCTTGCTTCGGCGTTGCGGCTCGCGTCGACGATGATGAACAAGGGGTCGAAGAACACGCCGGCTGCCTCGTCGAAAAAGATGCCGTGTTTGCGCACGTTCTGCAGCGCCTTTTCGGAATCCCAGATGAAGCTTTCGCCGCGAAGTTTGAACTGGACATCCACGACTTGGATTCTAGCTGGTGTATTGTCGTTGTCAATACAATTTATTCTGTTGACGACATGACCCAAGGCCTGGAAGCCTCGTCCTTTGGCGTTCTGCAGGGTGGCATGCCAGAGATCGGCGTGGATAGGCGCTCGTGGCATGGCGTGCCCGGAGAGCGCCTATCCATGAGGCTTGCAGGCCGGCACGCAACGCGCCGGCGAACGTTGATGGACGCTCGGCGGATCGGTTCAAGCCGGGTGGCAACGCGTCCGTTCATGCGTGCCCGCGACCCTTTCCCGCAGTTGCTGTGCGAGGCCGTGTCGAATTGCCCGGGCCTCACGCCCAGCGAACTGCGTCTTTTTGCCGCAGTGGCAGCGCGATCTGCGCGGTCAGGCCGCCGCCGTCGCGCGCCAGCAGCTTGAGTTCACCGCCATGGCTGCGCGCGATGCGGTCGACGATCGCCAGGCCCAGGCCCGATCCCTTGGCGTCGCTGCGGGCGGCGTCGAGCCGGGTGAACGGCCGCTTCATGCGTTCGACCTGGGCGGGCGGGATGCCGGGGCCGCGGTCGCTGACCGACAGCAGCGCGATCTCGCCGTCGTGCTGCAGGCCGATCTCGATCGGCTTGCTTTCCCCGGCGTAGCGCAGGGCGTTGTCGATCAGGTTGGTGAGCAGCCGGCGCAGGGCCAGCGGCCGGCCCGGCAGCGGCGGCACCGGCGCCAGGCGGGTGGCCAGATCGACGCCGCGCCTGAGGTAGGGCTCGGCCACCTCGGCGACCAGCGCCTCCAGGTCGATCGGGCTGCTGGATTCGCCGCCGCGGGACGGATCGTCCTGGCGGGCGAACTCGAGAAACTGGCCGATGATCTTGTCCATCTCGTCGATGTCGCTTTCCATTTCGTCGCGCGCGGTCTGGTCGGCGCCGGACATCTCGATGCCCAGCCGCAGGCGGGCCAGCGGCGTGCGCAGATCGTGGGAGATGCCGGCCAGGATCAGCGCGCGGTCGGCCTCCTGCTGCGCCAGGCTGCGCGACATCCGGTTGAAGGCGGTCGCCACGGTGGCCAGTTCGGTCGGCCCGGATTCGTCCAGCGGTTCCGGGGTTTGCCCACGGCCGACAGCGCGTGCCGCGGTGGTCAGCGCCTTGAGCGGGTGGGTGACGCGAAACACGATCAGGTAGGCGCCGGCCAGCGCCAGCGCCAGCGCGGCCAGTCCCCAGCCGACCCATTCGAGCGGGAACTTGCGCTCGACCCGCTCGCGCGGCAGGACGATCCAGTAGTCGTCTTCGTCGATGCGGAAGCTGACCCAGAAGCCCTCGTCGCCGTCGACCGAATTGGCGAAGCGCGTCTCCGCGCCCAGTTGCGCGCGCACCTTCTCGGCCAGCAGATGCAGCACCGGGCGGTCGCTCAAGGGTGTCAGCACGTCCTTGTCGTCGAGCGGGTAGACGCGGATGCCTTCGCGGTCCGACAGTTCCAGCAGCAGTTCGCGGCGCGCCGCCGGGTCGGCGCTGACCAGCGCGGCGCGGGTGAGGTTCACGACGCTGACGACGGTCTGCGCGCCTTGCTGGGCACGCGGCTCGCGCTCGTAGAACGCATAGACGCGAAACCACGCCAGCACCGATACCAGCATCAGTGCGGCGATCAGCATGAAGGTGCGCCACAGCAGGGTGCTCGGCGCGAAGCGCAGCTTGCGCAGTAGGCTGCGCATCGGAATCGGTGCCGGGATCAGTGCTTGGTTCCGTCGGGGACGAAGACGTAGCCGAAGCCCCACACGGTCTGCAGGTAGCGCGGCTTGGCGGGGTCGTCTTCGACCAGCTTGCGCAGGCGGGAGATTTGCACGTCGATCGAACGATCGAACACCTCGTACTCGCGGCCGCGCGCCAGTTCCATCAGCTTGTCGCGCGACAGTGGCTGGCGCGGGTGCTGCAGCAGCGCCTTGAGGACGGCGAACTCGCCGGTGGTCAGCGGCTGATCTTCGCTGCCGCGGGTCATCGAGCGCGTGGCGAGGTTCACCGTGACCGACCCGAAGGTGACCGATTCCTCGTCGGTCGCGGGCGCGCCTGGCGGCGAGGCCGGCTTGCGCCGCAGCACGGCGGCGATGCGGGCGACCAGTTCGCGCGGATTGAACGGTTTCGGCAGGTAGTCGTCGGCACCCATCTCGAGACCGACGATGCGGTCGACCTCGTCGCCCTTGGCGGTCAGCATGATGATCGGCATGTCCGCGGCGGTGCCGGCGCCAGCGCCGCGCAGGCGGCGGCATATCGACAGGCCGTCTTCGCCCGGCAGCATCAGGTCGAGCACCAGCAGGTCGAAGTGCTCGCGATTGAGCGCGCGGTCCATTTGCGCCGCGTCGCCGACGGCCTTGACGGCAAAGCCCTGCTCGGTCAGGTAGCGGTTGAGCAGATCGCGCAAGCGCACATCGTCATCGACGACCAGTATTCGTTTTTTGTCCTCGGACATGTGGCAATCCTAACGCCGCCGGCCGGTCCGCGCCATTGCGCCAGCGGCAGACGGTGAGCGGATGTAATCGACGGCGGCTGCGGTTACAAAGACTTACAATGGGTGCGTGCCGAATCACAGACCACTTACAGCGATGCGCGAGTATTCTTTCGGTCATTTGAAAGAACGCCCGCCGCGGCACGACTGGCGACGGGAATCTTAACAGCCCGGCGTCCGGATCCTGGAGTCCGGTGGCGGCGCAAGCGCGGAAAGGCAAGGACAGGCGGTGGACGGGGTTCGCGAGTCGAAGCAATCGGTCTGGCGGCGGCTGGCGCTCGGCACCGCCATCGCGGCACTGCTTTCCGGCGCGTGCCTGAGCGGCAATGCCTGGGCCGAGCGCGGAGAACGCCGCGGCGACGGCCCGGGTGCGGGCGCGGGCTTTGATCGCTTCGTGTTTCCCGGCGCGCCGCGCGATCAGGGCCAGCGCGAGGCGTTGCGCGACGATCGGCGCCAGCAGCGTCGCATGTCGGAAGAACAGCGGCAGCAATTGCGCCGCGACATCGATGAAGCCGGCCGCAACATCTACCGACGGCCGCGACGCTTTCCCAACGAATAACCTGCAGGCTTGGCGCGCGGGCCGCGCGCCGGATATGACGCACAGGTGGCGGCGGCGGGCTCGGGCGAGGTTCGACATGGATCGCCGGCTTTTTCTGCGCACGATCGGCGGCACCGCACTGGCGGCATTGGCCGCGCCGGCCGCCCTGGCCGACCGCGCAAGCATCCGCGACAGTTGCTGCTGGTCGAACTAGGGGCGGCAACGACGGCTGAACACCGTCGTGCCGTTTGCCGATCCGTCCTACTACCGCCTGCGGCCGACGATTGCCATCGCGCGCGATCGCGTGCTCCAGCTCGACCAGCGGGTGGGGCTGCATCCGTCGCTGGCGGCGCTGATGCCGTTGTGGTGCGCTGGCGAAATGGCGGTCCTGCAGGGCGTCGGCTGTCCGCAGCCCAGCCTCTGCATTTCGCTCCGGGAGATCTGGGATAGCGCCGCGAGTCCCGGACAGCCGTTGCCGGTCGACTGGGCGGCCGGCCAGCGGCGGGATCCGCGAGTTCAGCCACTTGCCGATGGCGATTTCGCGGCGGCCTCCGGCAGCTGCCAACCCGCGGCAGGCCAAGGCGGCTGCCAGGTCATCCGCCTGACGCTCGACGGGTTCGACACGCATTTCGACCAGGCACCGCGCCATGCGCGATTGCTGGCACAGCTTGCCGACGGGCTGCGTGCGCTGCGGACCACGCTGAGCGAGCAGGGACGCTGGGATTCGACGCTGGTCGTGACGCACTCGGAGTTCGGCCGGCGCAGCGCCGAGAACACGCTGGGCGGAACCGATCACGGGGCGGCGGCCGCGCAGTTCGCGTTCGGCGGACGGGTGCGCGGCGGCTTGCATGGCACGACGCCGCCCCTAGGCGATGCCGACGGGCACGGCGGTCTTCCGGTCGGGATGGATTTTCGCGCGGTTTACGCTACCGTTCTCGATCACTGGCTTGGCGTTCCGGCGACCGACGTGCTTGGCGGGCGCTTCCGGGCCGAGAGCTTTCTCAGGACATGAACCGGGTCGATCGGAGAGGGTGCAATGGCAATCGAAATGAAAAAGGTCAGCGCCGGCAAGCTGCGGGCGATCGGCTATGACGCGGGCGCCCGCGTGCTGCAGATCGAGTTCGACGACGGCCGGGTGATGCAGTATCAGGCGGTCGGCCAGGAATTGTGGCGCCGCTTGTCGACCTCGGGTTCGATGTCGAGCTACTTCCGCGACAATATCGAAGAAGAATTCACCGCCCGCCGGGTTCGCTGACCGGTCGCTCGCCGCGGGTCGTAGGCTGGCCCGGCGGTGCCGGCGGCCGGCTGCAAAGCGTCGCTTACAATGGCGCAATGCCGCGCCTTCTTGCCATCGAAACATCCACCGATGCCGGGTCGATTGCCGTGCTCGGCGAGGGTTTATCGTTCGAGGAATGCTCGCTGCCCGGCCAGCCGCACTCGGGCTGGGCATTGCCCGCCGTTACGCGCGTGCTCGGCCGCGCCGGATTGCGACTGGACGATCTGGATGCGATCGCCTTCGGCGCCGGCCCCGGCAGTTTCACCGGCCTGCGTCTGGCCTGCGGCATCGCGCAGGGGCTGGCGCTGGGGGCGGATTTGCCGCTTGTCGCTGTGCCCAGCCTGGCGGCGCTGGCCCTGGCGAGTGGCGGCCAACGCGTGTGGGTCGGCGTCGATGCGCGCATGCGCGAGATGTATTACGCCGCCTACGCCGTGCATGGCGATGACGTGCAAACCCTGATCGAACCCGCCTGTGCGGCCCCGGAACTGGTGCCGGCGCCGGAGGGCGAAGGCTGGCATGCGGCCGGTTCCGCCTTGTCCGTTTATCGGGAGATGCTGCTGCCAATGCTGGCCGGGCATTGTGTGGCCTTCGAGCCGGAAGTGGCCGCAAGCGCGCGGGCCGTGGCACGCATAGCCGCCGCGCGGCTGGCGCGCGGGGAGGGCGTCGATGCGGCGCTGGCGGCGCCGCTTTATGTGCGCGACAAGGTTGCCCTGACCACGGCGGAACGCCTCGCGCGCGGAGGGCGGGCGTGAGTTCGCAGCCGCGGCAATGGTTCGACACGGCACAAAACGTGTCGCTGGCACCGATGGACGAAGCTGACCTCGACGAGGTTGCGCAAATCGAAGCGCGCAACTATGAATTCCCCTGGACGCGCGGGAATTTCGGCGATTCCCTGCAGGCCGGCCACAGCGCCTGGGTGCTGCGCAGCGGCGGACGGATGCTCGGCTATGCCGTGCTGCTGCGCGTGCTAGACGAAGCCCACCTGCTGAACATCACCATCGATCGCGGCGCGCGGGGTCGGTCGCGGGCGGGCCTTGCTCGGACAGGTATGCAGACTGGCGCACGACGGCGGGGCGCGCCAGCTTTTTCTCGAGGTGCGGCCGTCCAACGCGATCGCCCAGGCGCTCTATCTTTCGGTCGGTTTCCAGATCGTGGGGCGGCGGCGTGGCTACTATCCGGCGCGCGACGGCCGGGAGGATGCAATCGTGATGCAGCTTGCGCTATGAACCCGCGACGCGGCGCCATTTTGCGCGAGATGGGTTTGACGCCGATCTGGCGCCAGCGCCAGCCTGCGGCGGCCTGCCCGTCCCCGGCGGAACCGGCGGGCGCGGCGGCGTCCGTGGAATCGCGGATCGAACCGGGGGTCGAACCGGCCATCCTTCCCCCCGGCCTTGCCGCAGACGCGCCGGGCGCTGAACCCGAGGCCGTGGCTGCGCTCGATTGGCCGCAGTTGCGCGACGCCGTGTCGGCCTGCCGCGCCTGCCGGCTGTGCGAGCGGCGCAAGCAGGCGGTGCTGGGCGTCGGCGATCTCAGTCCGCAGGTTCTGTTCGTCGGCGAAGGGCCGGGCGCCGAGGAAGACGAGCGCGGGGAGCCGTTTGTCGGTCAGGCCGGCAAGTTGCTCGATGCGATGCTCGCGACGATCGGTCTGGCGCGCGGCAAGGGGCGTCTATATCGCCAACACGGTGAAATGCCGCCCGCCCGAGAACCGCACGCCGCAGGCCGACGAAATGGCCGCCTGCTTTCCGTTCCTGCGCCGGCAGATCGCACTGCTGCGGCCGAAGCTGATCGTCGCCCTCGGCCGGCCCGCGGCCCAGGCACTGCTCGACCGGGAAGTGAAAATTGGTGTCGCGCGCGGGCAGAGTTTCGCCTACCAGGGCGTGCCGTTGCTGGTGACCTATCATCCGGCCTACCTGTTGCGCAACCTGCCGGACAAGGCGCGCGCCTGGGAAGATCTGTGCCGGATCCGGCGGCGGCTCGCCGCGGTTGCGCCGGCCGCGGGTGGCGACTGATCGTCCGGCGTATGTCGACGCCATCGGCTGGGCGCGCGCCAAAACGGGTATGCTTCGCCCCGACGTTTGCCCAACGGCGCCGGCCCTGACGCAGGCTTTCAAACCGAAGAGGAGGATTTCCATGCACTCGATGCGTGTTGCACTCGTTGCTCTGCTGACTCTGCTGCTGAGCGGCTGCGGCTACAACCAGATCCAGGTCAACGACGAGTCGGTCACGGCGTCGTGGTCCGAAGTGCTCAACCAGTACAAGCGCCGCGCCGACCTGATTCCCAACCTGGTGCAGGTGGTGCAGGGGTACGCCGCGCATGAGAAGGACGTGCTGACCCAGGTCACCGCGGCGCGAGCCAATGTCGCCGGCATCAAGGCGACGCCCGAACTGGTCAATGACCCGGAAGCCTTTGCCAAATTCCAGAAGGCGCAGGGCGAGATGTCGAGCGCGCTGGCCCGCCTGCTGGTGGTCGCCGAGAACTATCCGAACCTCAAGGCGGACACCCAGTTCCGCGACCTGCAGGCGCAGCTCGAAGGCACGGAGAACCGCATCACGGTGGCCCGCAAGCGGTACATCGAATCGGTGCAGAACTACAACGTCGGTGTGCGCACGTTCCCGAACAACCTGACCGCGATGGTGTTCGGCTACAAGCCCAAGGCGAACTTCACGGTGGATGACGAGAAGTCGATTTCCACGCCGCCGACCGTGAACTTCCAGAAGCCGGCCGCGCCCGCGCCTGTTCCGGCGCCCGCACCGGCGCCGGCCGCTGCGCCCAAGCCGGCGACCAACTGAGGTCCGCGTAGCCAATGATCCGCCTCTCGCGCGGCTTGCCGCGCGCGATCTTTCTGCTGCTTGTGCTGGCCGGCGCGTGGCTGGCATCGGCGGTTGCGTTTGCCCAGTCGGCGAGCGGCGACCTGGTGGCGATTCCGCCGCTCAAGACGCGTGTCACCGACCTGAGCGGCACGCTGTCTGCCGCGCAGCAGGCGCAACTGGAGCAGCAGCTTGCCGCCTTCGAGAGCGCGCGCGGCAGCCAGATCGCGCTCCTGATGGTGCCGAGCACCCAGCCCGAGGCGATCGAGCAGTTTTCGATCCGGGTCGCCGAGGCGTGGAAGATCGGCCGCCGCAAGCATGACGACGGCGTGCTGGTGATCGTGGCGAAGAACGACCGCAAGATGCGCATCGACGTCGGCTACGGGCTGGAAGGCGCGATACCCGACGCACTGGCCAAACGCATCATCAGCGAGACGATGGCGCCGAAGTTCCGCCAGGGGGATTTCGCCGGCGGGCTCACCCTTGCAGTGTCCCAGATCCAGAAACTCATCGAGGGCGAAGCGCTGCCTGGCGCCTCGCCTGCGGATCGGCCGTCGGGCGGCAGCGAGGGCAATCTCGAACAGCTGTTCGTGATCGGCCTGATGCTGGCGGTGGTCGGCGGCAGCGTGTTGCGGGCGATGTTCGGGCGGTTGGTCGGCTCGGGGCTTTCCGGCGGGCTGGTGGGCGGGGCGGCGTGGTTCATCACCGGGTCGATGCTGGTCGCCGGACTGGGGGCGCTGATTGCCTTCGTCTTCGTGCTCGTGTTGTCGTCCGGGGCCGGTCGCCGGGCGACCCAGGGCGGCGGCTGGGGCGGCGGGTGGACCGGCGGCTCGGGCGGTTCGTGGAGCGGCGGCTCGGGCAGTTGGGGCGGCGGTGGCGGCAGCTTCGGCGGCGGCGGCGCCTCGGGAGACTGGTGATGGCGCGCATGTCCCGTTTCGGCCGCCTCATCCGTCATTTGCTCGCGCCCCCCTGGACCGTCGGCCAGGCGTTTCCGGCAGGCCACGCTGGCTGCGATAGAGGCCGCAGTAGGCGAATCCGAACGCATGCATCGGGGCGAGCTGCGCTTTGCAGTCGAGGCCGGTCTCGACCTGCTGCCGGTGTGGCACGGCGAGACGGCGCGGGAGCGCGCGGTCGAGCTGTTTTCCGATCTGCGCGTCTGGGATACGGCGGAAAACAGCGGCGTGCTGATCTACGTCCAGTTGGTCGATCGCAAGGTCGAGATTCTCGCTGATCGCGGCATCAGCGCGGGCGTCGCCCAGCGCGAATGGGACGCCATCTGCCGCGAGGTCGAGCAGGCTTTTCGCAAGCAACGCTACGAGGAGGGCGCCATTGCCGCGATCCGGCGCGTCGGCGCATTGCTCGCCACCCACTTTCCGGCCCATCCGGACAACCCGAACGAATTACCCGATCGGCCCGTGCTGCTCTGATTCAGTGGCAGGAATCGTCGAGCAGGCTCACATCGTCGCGCTCGCGCTGATTGGCCTCGTGGATGCGCTTGACCCAGAACATCATGCCGGCGACAAACAGCCCGAAAAGCGTGATGACTGCGTACACCGAGAGGTCGGCCCAGATCAGCAGGGAATAGAGACCGGTCATGATCAGTATCGACAGGTTCTCGTTGAAGTTCTGCACGGCAATCGAATGCCCGGCACCCATCAGGATGTGCCCGCGGTGCTGCAGTAGCGCGTTCATCGGTACGACGAAGAACCCCGCCAGCGAGCCGATCAGGATCAGCAGCGGCACGGCGAGCCACACCTCACGCACGAAATTCATGCCGATAACCACCACGCCCATCGCAATGCCGAGCGGGATCACCCGGACGGAGCTGCGCAGCGAGACCATCTTCGCCGCGAGAACCGCACCGAGGGCGATGCCGACCGCGGTCACGCCCTGCAGCAGACTGGCCTTGGACAAGTCGAGCCCGAGCGCCACTTCCGCCCATTTGAGCACGATGAACTGCAGGGTCGCCCCGGCGCCCCAGAACAGCGTGGTCACGGCAAGCGAGATCTGGCCCAGCCGGTCGCGCCACAGCAGGCGCAGGCAGTGGTTGAAATCGTGGATCAGGTAGAGCGGGTTGTTGCGCAGCGGCTTGTGATCCACCCCGGTTTCCGGCACGTAGAGGTTGAACAGCGCCGCCAGCAGGTAGAGCCCCGCGACGATCGACAGGGACATCTCGGTAACCGTGTCGATTCCGGTGTCGATGAACGGCATGTCGAATCCGAGCAGGACCGACGATATCCGCGGGCTGATCAAGGCGCCGCCGAGCCCGGTACCGAGGATGATTGCGGCGACCGTCAGGCCCTCGATCCAGCCATTGGCGACTACCAGCAGCCGATGCGGCAAATACTCGGTGACGATGCCGTACTTGGCCGGGGAATAGCAGGCCGCACCCAGCCCGACAATCGCGTAGGCGGCCAGCGGGTGGGCGCCGAAAAACATCATCGCGCAGCCCAGCACCTTGATGCCGTTGCTGATGAACATGACGCGCCACTTGGGCATCGAGTCGGCAAAGGCGCCGACGAAGGCCGCCAGCAATACGTAGGAGACGGTGAAGAACAGCTTGAGCAAGGGCTCCTGCGACTGCGGCGCCTGCATGTCGCGCAACAGGGCGATCGCGGCGATCAACAGGGCATTGTCGGCCAGCGCCGAAAAGAACTGCGCCGCCATGATGATGTAAAACCCGCGATTCATCGATGAGAAGGTCGTTGCGGCGGCACGGGTCCGGCTGGCTCGGGCTGGAGGGTGGCGATTTATACCATGAAGGCGGGCCGGCGGCGACGAACAGGCAGCGCCCGGCCCGGGGCATCGCGCCGCGACAATGGCATTGGCATCGGCGCGCCGCGGCTCTCGCGGCAGCGCGGTATCATGTGGCCAACAACCGCCGTCCTGCCCTCCGGGGCACTCCTATGCCACGCCCGATCTGCGCCACCATCGATCTTTCCAGCCTGCGCAACAATCTTGCGGTCGCCCGTGCCCATGCCGGTTCGGCGAAGGTCTGGTGCGTGGTCAAGGCCGACGCCTATGGACATGGCCTTGACAACGCGGTGCGCGCCTGGCGCGATCTGGCAGACGGTTTTGCGTTGCTAGACCTCGACGAAGCCGTGCAATTGCGCGACAGCGGGATCCGCCAACCGATACTGATGCTCGAGGGCGCATTTGAACCGGCAGATCTGCTGCGAATGGCCGAATCCGACCTGACGCCGGTGATCCACCACATGGGGCAGGTGGCGATGATCGTCGGTGCCGGCCTGCCGCAGCGCATGCCGGTGTACCTGAAGGCCAATACCGGGATGAACCGGCTCGGACTCGCCGCCGGGGATTGGCCGGTTGCGCTGGCGACGCTGCGCGCCTGCCCGCAGGTCGGCCCGATCACCCTGATGACCCACTTTGCCGACGCCGACGGCGAGCGCGGCATCGACTGGCAGATGGCGCGCTTCGATGCATTGTGCGCCGGCAGCGGCCTGCCGCGCAGCATGGCCAACTCGGCCGCGCTGCTGCGCTTTCCCCAGGCCAATGCCGACTGGGTGCGGCCGGGCATCATGCTGTACGGCGGCTCGCCGTTTCCCGTCCGGCACAGCGCTGCGCAACTCGGGTTGCGGCCGGTCATGACGCTGCGCTCGGAAATCATTTCCGTCCAGCGCCTCGAGCCGGGCGACAGTGTCGGCTACGGCTGCCTATTCACCGCGCAGCGGCCGATGCGCGTCGGCGTGGTCGCCTGCGGCTATGCCGACGGCTACCCGCGCCACGCCCCGACCGGCACGCCGGTCAATGTCGCTGGGCGGATGACGGGCACGGTTGGCCGGGTGTCGATGGACATGATCGCGGTCGACCTCGAAAACGTGCCCGATGCCGGCGGCGGCGCGCCGGTCGTGCTGTGGGGCGAGGGCTGTCCCGCCGACGATGTGGCCACTGCCGCGGGCACCGTAAGCTACGAGTTGTTCTGTGCGCTGGCGCCGCGGGTACCGGTCGAGGTGGTCGGCTGAGCATGGCCAGGGCCAGGCCGATCCATAGCTGCACCGAATGCGGCGCGGCGTCACCCAAATGGCAGGGCCAGTGCCCGGGCTGCGGGGCATGGAACACGCTGGTCGAGACGGCGGCCGAAACCGCGCCCAGTTCGCGTTTCGCGGCCATCTCCGGCAGCGTCGGCAAATTGCAGGCGCTGGCCGACATCCGGCCGCGCGAGCATCCGCGCACGCCCACCGGCATCGAGGAGTTCGACCGCGTGCTGGGCGGCGGACTGGTTCCGGGCGGGGTGGTGCTGATCGGCGGCGATCCGGGCATCGGCAAATCCACGCTGCTGCTGCAGGCGCTGGCGCACCTGGCCTCGCGCGTGTCTCGCTCTACGTCAGCGGCGAGGAATCGGCGGAGCAGGTGGCGCTGCGGGCGCGGCGGCTGAACCTCGATGCCGGCGCGCTCAAGCTGCTGCCCGAGATCAACCTGGAAAAGATCGTTGGCGTGTTGCGCGAGCACAAGCCGGACATCGTGGTGATCGACTCGATCCAGACCCTGTGGAGCGATGCGCTGCAATCGGCGCCCGGCTCGGTGGCGCAGGTGCGCGAATGCGCCGCCCAGCTCACGCGCTTTGCCAAGCAGAGCGGCACCACGCTGTTCCTGGTCGGCCATGTCACCAAGGAAGGCACGCTGGCCGGGCCGCGGGTGCTCGAGCATATCGTCGATACCGTGCTCTACTTCGAGGGCGACACCAGTTCGAGCTTCCGCCTGATCCGCGCCTTCAAGAACCGCTACGGCGCGGTCAATGAACTGGGCGTGTTCGCGATGACCGACAAGGGACTCAAGGGTGTGTCCAACCCGTCGGCGATCTTCCTCTCGCAGCACGAAACGCCGGTAGCCGGCTCCTGCGTGCTGGTGACGCAGGAAGGCACGCGGCCGCTGCTGGTGGAAGTGCAGGCGCTGGTCGATGGCGCGCATTCGCCCAGCCCGCGCCGGCTCTCGGTCGGGCTCGACGCCAGCCGGCTGGCCATGCTGCTGGCGGTGCTGCACCGTCACGCCGGGCTGGCGCTGTACGACCAGGACGTGTTCGTGAACGCGGTCGGCGGCGTCAAGATCGGCGAGCCGGCGGCCGATCTGGCGGCGTGCCTGGCGATCGTTTCATCAATGAAAAATAGGGCATTGCCGAACAAACTTGTCGTGTTTGGTGAGGTTGGACTGAGCGGTGAACTGCGTCCGGCCCCACGCGGACAGGAGCGCCTGAAAGAGGCCGCCAAGCTCGGTTTCAGCCATGCCATCATTCCGCGGGCAAACGCTCCGCGGCAGGCTATCCCCGGCATGCAGGTGATTGCGCTCGACCGCATAGAACAGGCGATCGAGCGTCTGCGGGAATTCAACTGATACGTCAATAAAGCGGGGTAGTGAAATGAAATTGCTGGGTTTCGTTATTCTGGTCGTGCTTGTTCTGATCGCCGCTTTCGCCATGCTGAACTGGTCGTCGCTGGCGGCGCCGGTGCCGGTTTCGCTGCTGGTGGCCGGGGTCGACATGCCGCTCGGCCTGATCCTGCTCGCCGCCATGGTGCTGCTGGTGGCGCTGTGCGGGCTCTACGTGCTGCTGCTGCGCACCGCGATGTACGCCGAATCGCGCCGCATGGCGCAGGAACTGGCTGCCCAGCGCGATCTGGCGGACAAGGCGGAAGCCTCGCGCTTCACCGAGCTGCGCACCCACCTCGACCGCGAAGTGGCCGGCCTGCGCGAGTTGATCGGGCAGTCGCAGGCGCAGTCCGACACACGGTCGCAGAGTCGCGACACCGCGCTGCAGCAGTCGCTGAGCGAATCGATCAACAGCCTGTCGGCCTGCATCGGTCAGGTCGACGACAAACTCGACCGCGCGCTATCGCGCGGCTGAGGCCGGCGCCTGCAATCGATCGGCCTGAAACCCGCATGGATAGGCGCTTTGCGGGGTGGCTATCGTGAAAGGTCCGAACTGCGGGCGTCGCGGCAGTGTATGGCCGGAGAGCGCCTGTCCATGCGCCTTTCGGGACAGCGGTGCGACCCCGCCCGCCCGGGTGCGGGGTCGCGAATCGGCTAGCTCGTGCGTCGCGCTCTGAGCTTGCTGTAGCCGACGAGCCCCGCGAGTCCGGCCGCCAGAAGCGCCCATGTTTCAGGTTCGGGCACCGGCGCGAGACTGAGGGAGCCGCCGGTTTCGACGAACGGAATCGGTGTTGGCAGCCCGAGCGGATTGCCCAGCAACTGCACCTGCGAGGCGCCGCTGCCGACCAGACCGGCATAGGCGCCGGTCCCGCCGGTGATTGCATAGGTCAGGAGAGCGGGGCGCCGAGTGCGGGCGCGGTCGATGTGAAGGTGAAGTTCAGCGAATCAGGTCCCTTGGCAAGGCTTCCGCTTCCCTGCCCGGTCAGCGTCAGCGTGTCGAAGCTGAACAGCGAACCCAGAGACCATCCGGTCTGGCCGTCGAAGGTATACGTCGAGCCTGGGAGCACCTGGAGACCGGTCAGGACCGGCGACGTCGGTTGAGGCCCGGCAACAAAGCCGCTGCCGGAGAAAAGTATCGTGGGCAGCGCGTGGGCGCTGAGCGTGGCGCAAGCCAGACCGACGGCCAGGCCCTTGCGCACGATGCCAGGCAATCCGGGTGATGATCCGCTGCGTTTCATGCTTTTTCTCCTTCCGGTTCGACGGGATGGGAATGCCAATTGCGGGACTGCCGATGCGGTCGGCAACCGCCACCTCTAGTTCAGCGTCATTACGGGAAGCGGCTAGGACAATGTCAAGGGCCGCGCAACCGGAAGCATCGGATCGTCACGGCGATCACGCCGGCATGGCGATCACGCCGGCATGGCGATCACGCCGGCATGGCGGGCACGCCGCGCGGAGTATCATCCGGCCCGGGGCGCGAGGCAGCCGGCGCAGTTCGTCGATGCCCGCCGAATCAGTCTTTCAACAGTCGGGACAAACGAAGATGGCAAGTTGCAGGTACGCGCTGAAAAGCAACCCCGCGAAAACGGTGGACGCGAAATACCTCGGCTACTGGTCGGTCAAGTGGTCGTCGGACCAGGCATCCGCCGCGCTGCAGGCGTTTCAGATGCCGCCGCTGGCGCACTATCCGATCATCCGCGAGGCGCTGCGGCAGCCGTTCCACACCTCGCTCGTCCTGATCGCGCTGCACGGCGCGACCTATTGGGCGGTGGCGGCCGGGTTTCCGGCGATGGCCGGGCGCATCGACGCCGAAACCTATGCGCGCACCCTCGACGACCTGAGGCGCGGCCGCGATGACTGCCTGACCGAACTTTCCACGCCCGCCAACGAGCCGCTGCCGAAGGCAACGACGCAGCAGGTGAGCAGCCTGTTCGAGCGCTTTCTCGGCGACATCCTGAGCGATCTGTCCGCCCCGTCGCCGCAGGGAGCGGACGCGGCCGATGCGCGCATCAGCCGCGCCACCGCCACCTTCGTGGCGATCCTGCAGGCGAACTTCAAGGTCGATTTTCCGCCGGCGCAACAGGTAGTATTCGGCCGCCTGATCGACGCGGCGGTCAGGCGACTGGCGGCCACGGCGCAGGATGCGCTGCAAATCCAGGCGTAGCGCGCATCGCCGCCGGTCCGGCCGGCTTACACCCGGGCGGCCTGCAAGCCTCATGGAATGGCGATCTGCAGCATGGCATGCCTGCGAGCCAGCATCCACGGGCCGCGCCGGGCGGGGTGCCTGTAGAGCGCCTGTCCATGCGGCTTCCAGCCATGGCTGCTGCGGAGAAACCGAGCCTGCGACCGAGGGCCCAAGCGCGCGCCGGGGCTGCGGAAAAACAGCCGGCGCGCTTGCCCGTGTTCACGCCAGGGGAACCAAGCCGCGCACGGGCTACTCTGCCCACTTGCCATGAAAACCATTCGACTCGGCTGGCGCCTGCTGCTGCGCGATCTGCGCGCAGGCGAACTGCACATTCTCGGCTTTGCGCTGATCATCGCTGTCGCTAGCCTGACCTCGGTCGGGTTCTTCGCCGACCGCCTGTCGCAGGCGCTGGGTCGCGAGGCCAACCAGTTGCTCGGCGGCGACCTGCTGCTGACGGCCGACCATCCGTGGGATGCGCGCTACGCCGAGCAGGCGCGCGCGTTCGGCCTGCGCGTGGTCACCACCACCAGCTTCACCAGCATGGCGAGCACCGGCGAGGTGGCCCAGCTCGCCGGCATCAAGGCGGTGGAGCCGGGCTATCCGCTGCGCGGGCAGTTGCGCACGGCGCCCGACTTGAACCGGCCCGACGCGGTGGCAAGCGGCATCCCGGCAGCCGGCACGGTGTGGCTGGACGAACGCCTGAGTTCGGCGCTGCAGGTGAAATCCGGCGATACCGTCGGGCTCGGCGAATCGCGCTTCACCGTGGCCGGGGTGATTACCTACGAGGGCGATCGCGGCGTCAATTTCTTCGCCATCGTGCCGCGGCTGATGATGAATGCCGCCGATCTGCCGGCCACGCGGCTGATCCAGACCGGCTCGCGGGTGTCGTACAAGCTGCAGTTCGCCGGCGAGCCGGCGCAGGTCGAGAGCTTCCGCAAGTGGGCGCAGCCGCGGCTGGCCCATGGCGAATCGCTGGAGGACATCAACAACGCCCGGCCCGAGGTGCGCGCGGCGCTCGACCGGGCGCAGAAGTTCCTGCGACTGGCGGCCTTGCTGGCGGTGGTGCTGGCGGCGGTGGCGATCGGCCTGTCGGCGCGGCGCTTCATGCAGCGCCACCTCGATGGCTGCGCGGTGATGCGCTGCCTGGGCGCCGCCCAGCGCGACATCACGCTGCTCTACCTGGCCGAATTCCTGATGCTCGGCGCGGTGGCGGTGGCGCTCGGTTGCGCGTTCGGCTACCTCGTGCAACTGGGCTTGGCGCAGGTGCTGTCGGCCCTGATCGGCGGCGAACTGCCGCCGCCGGGCTGGCTGCCGGTGGCGCATGGCTTCGCGGTCGGGCTGACCTTGCTGGGCGGGTTCGTGCTGCCGCAACTGCTGCGGCTGGGTCGGGTTTCCACCTTGCGGGTGCTGCGCCGCGAGTGGGCGGGCGCGGAGGGGCCGACCTTCACCGGCTACGCGGTGGCGATCGGCGCGCTGGCCGGGTTGATGTTCTGGATCGCCGCCGAGGTCAAACTCGGTCTGGCGGTGGTCGGCGGGTTCGCTGTCGCGCTGGCGGTCTTCGTCGGCGCGGCGCGGCTGGCGATCGAAGTGGTCGGGCGGGTGCGGTCCGCCGCGGGCGCCGGCTGGCGCTACGGACTGGCCTCGCTGCGGCGCCGGCTGGGTGCGTCGCTGATCCAGATAGTCGGGCTGTCGGTCGGGCTGACCGCGCTGCTGCTGCTGACGCTGATACGCAACGACCTGCTGGCCGAGTGGCAGCGCGCCGCGCCGCCGGATGCGCCGAACCGCTTCATCATCAATGCGCAGCCCGAGCAGGTGCAGCCGATCGGCGAGTTCTTCGTCGCGCAGGGCATCGCCCGGCCGGCGCTGGCGCCGATGATTCGCGGCCGGCTGACCGCGCGTAACGGCAAACCGGTCGAGCCGGAACAGTACGACGACGAGCGGACTCGCCGGCTGGTGGAGCGCGAATTCAACCTGTCCTACACGGCCGACATGCCGCCGGGCAACCGCGTGGTGGCCGGCGCCTGGCATGGCGCGGATCGCACGCCGCAGTTCTCGGTGGAGGAGGGCCTGGCCAAGACGCTCGGGCTCGATCTGGGCGACGTGCTCAGCTTCGCGGTGGCCGGCGCGCCGGTCGAGGCGAAGATCACCAGTCTGCGCAAGCTCGACTGGGATTCGATGCGGGTGAATTTCTTCGTCGTGGCGCCGCCCGGCATTCTGGATGCCTTTCCCACCAGCTTCATCACGGCCTTCCACCTGCCGGACGCGCGAGCGGATTTCACCAACAAGCTGGTGGCGGCCTTTCCCAACCTGACGGTGATCGACATGAGCGCGATCATGCGCCAGGTGCGCGGCGTGATGGATCAGGTGGCGACTGCCGTGCAGTTCGTGTTCGGCTTTGCCTTGGTTGCCGGCGTGGTCGTGATGCTCGCCGCACTCGAATCGACCCATGCCGAACGCGGATTCGAGATGGCGGTGCTGCGCACGCTGGGTGCGCGCAACCGGCAACTGCGCTCGGCGCTACTGGCCGAATTCGCGGCGCTGGGTGCGGCGGCCGGCGCGCTGGCCGGCATCGCGGCGAGCGCGATCGGCTGGGTGATCGCGCACCAGGTGTTCAATCTCGACTATCTGCCGAGTCTGCTGCCACTGCTGCTTGCCACACCGGCCGGCGCGCTTGGCGTGGCGCTGGTCGGCTGGCTGGGCACCAGGCGGGTGCTGCGCCAGCCACCGCTGACGAGCATCCGCGCGCTGGCCTGAGCGGCCCGGGGAGAAAGGCGGCCGGCGTATAATCCGCCGCTCCGTTCCCGGTCCGTCCGGACCCCGTAAATGTCGCCCCTGTACTGGATCATCGCAGCAAGCCTCGCCGGCGGTGTGCTTTCGGTCGTCGCTGCTGCCGCCTTCACTTATTCGCTGCGGCCGCACTGGGTGCATCACCTGGTCAGTTACGCGATCGGGGCGCTGCTGGGGGCGGCCTTTCTCGAAGTGCTGCCGCACGCGCTGACCAGGACTGGCGATCCGCAGCGAACCGCCGGCCTGGTGCTGGCGGGAATACTGATCTTCTTCGTGCTGGAGAAACTGGTGCTGTGGCGCCATTGCCATGAAGACCGCTGCGAAGGCCATGAGCATGCACCGCTGCACGACGCGCACGGCCATGCGGGCGCCGACGACGGGCGCAGCGGCGCGCTGATCATGATCGGCGACACCTTCCACAACTTCGTCGATGGCGTGCTGATCGCGGCGGCCTTCATGGAGAGCGTGCCGCTCGGGCTGGTGACCGCGACCGCGATGATCGCGCACGAGATTCCGCAGGAAGTCGGCGATTTCGTGATCCTGCTCCATTCGGGCTACAGCCGTGCCCGCGCGCTATTGTTCAACCTGCTGTCGAGCCTGGCGACCCTGGTCGGCGGCGTTCTGGCCTACCTGGCGCTGCCGCTGGTCGACGGGGCAGTTCCGGTGCTACTCGCGCTGGCCTGCTCGAGCATGATCTACGTCGCGGTTGCCGACCTGATCCCCGGCCTGCACCGGCGCCCGCAACTCGGCGCGACCGTCGGCCAGGTCGCCCTGATCGGGTTGGGCGTGCTGTCGGTCCCCGGTGTGCACCGCCTGGTCGACAGTCTGGGCCCGTTGCCGTAGCCGCCGCCGGATCGGCGTGCCCATCAGCCAGAGCAGCAGGGCGAGCGGCAACACGCCATAGAAGACGAAGGTGAGAATCCCGGCCGTGATGCTGGTTTCGGTGATCGACATCATGATCACGACGTAGACCCAGGCGATCGCTACGATGTACACGGATGTGCGTGTGTTGGCTCGGTGTTGCGGTTGGGAACGGGGCCGGCCGCGATACGCTCGACCGGCGCTGTGAAAAACGGCCGCAGTATGCCGAAGGTTTCTTGTATACTTTGCCGGATAGCCGGAATCTGCATGAGGAGTCAAGAGGGGGTGCAGGCTCCGGTCCCAAGCATAAAGCAAAAAGAACTGTGGTCTGGAGGGTCGGTGATGTCGAGTGCAGCGGTCAGGAAAGACGATATGGCAGAAGAAGCAAAGGCACAGAACGTCCGGTTGATCAAGAAATACCCGAACCGGCGCTTGTACGATACCAAGACGAGTTCGTACATCACGCTGGCAGATGTGAAGGAACTGGTTCTGAAGACCGAGGAGTTTCACGTCGTCGATGCGAAGACGGGCGACGATTTGACGCGCTCGATACTGCTGCAGATCATTCTCGACGAAGAAGCCGGCAGCATGCCGATGCTCACCAGCGATCTGCTTTCGCAGATGATCCGGTTCTACGGCAATGCGATGCAGGGCATGATGGGCAAGTACCTCGAGACCAACATCACCTCGTTTACCGACATGCAGGCCAAGCTGCAGGAGCAGGTGCGCAGCCTGTATGGCGACAACAACGGGATGAGCAAGGATCTGTGGACGCAGTTTCTGAATTTCCAGGGGCCGGCGATGCAGAGCATGATGGGCACCTACATGGAACAGTCCAAGAAAATGTTCATGCAAATGCAGGAACAGATCGAAAACCAGACCCGCACGCTGTTCACCGGGTTCCAGTTTCCAGGCCTTTCCGCCCAAACGCCCGCCGCGAAAACCGAGCAGAACAAGGCCGAGTAGCCGCCCGCGGCGCTCCGCCTCCTTTCTTTACGGCCGACCGAGCAGCATGGCCAGACCCAAGCCCGCGCCGCGGGTCGGCTTCGTTTCCCTCGGCTGCCCGAAGGCGTTGGTCGATGCCGAAAATATTCTGACGCGCCTGCGTGCCGAAGGTTACGACATCGAACCGTCGTACGCCGGTGCCGACCTTGTAGTGGTCAACACCTGCGGATTCATCGACGCGGCAGTCGAGGAATCGCTCGATGCGATCGGCGAGGCCCTGGCCGAAAACGGCAAGGTCATCGTCACCGGATGCCTCGGCGCCAAGGGAAACGTGGTGCGCGACGCTCATCCCGCGGTGCTGGCGGTCACAGGGCCGCATGCGACCGAGGAGGTGATGGACGTCGTCCATGCGCATCTACCGCGGCCGCACGATCCGTTCAGCGATCTGGTGCCGCCGCAAGGCATCAAGCTGACTCCCCGGCACTACGCGTATCTGAAGATCTCGGAAGGCTGCAATCACCGCTGCACGTTCTGCATCATTCCCTCGCTCCGCGGCGATTTGGTTTCGCGCCCGATCGGCGACGTGATGCGCGAGGCGGAGAATCTCGTCGATGCCGGCGTGCGCGAGTTGCTGGTGATTTCGCAAGACACCAGCGCCTACGGCGTCGACGTCAGGTACCGCACCGGATTCTGGAACGGCCGTCCGCTGAAGACGCGAATCGCCGATCTTGCAAAAGCACTGGGCGAACTCGACGTGTGGGTGCGGATGCACTACGTCTATCCCTATCCGCATGTCGATGAGCTGTTGCCGCTGATGGCCGAGGGGAAGATCCTGCCGTACCTCGACGTCCCGTTTCAGCATGCGAGTCCGCGGATTCTCAAATTGATGAAGCGGCCCGCCAGCGCCGAGAACAACCTCGAGCGCATCCGCGCCTGGCGCGCGATCTGTCCCGATCTGACGATCCGCAGCACGTTCATTGCCGGTTTCCCGGGCGAAACCGAACAGGAATTCGAAGCCTTGCTGCGCTTCCTCGAAGAGGCGCAACTCGACCGGGTCGGCTGCTTTGCCTATTCGCCGGTGGACGGCGCAAGCGCAAACGATCTGCCCGGTGCGCTGCCGCAAGCCGTGCGCGAAGAACGAACCGCGCGCCTGATGGCGTTCCAGGAAGACATCTCCACCCAGCGACTCGAACGCAAGATCGACCGCGAGATCACGGTGCTGGTTGACGACATCGACGAGGACGGCGCCCTGGCGCGCTCGGAAGGCGATGCGCCGGAAATCGACGGTCTGGTCATCATTCCCGATTGTGAGGGGCTGGAAGTCGGCGAGTTCTACCGCGTACGAGTGACCGATTGCGACGTTCATGATCTTTACGCTGAACCTGTCGAGTAAGGCTGCGGGCCATGCCGCACGGCCTGCGATGGCGAGCGGCCGGCCGGCGCATTGGGACGCAACCTGCGGCTCGCCCTCGCACGATAGATCGATGGCGAGGACTCGATGACACCCGCGGCACTACTATCGGAATTGCGCGCCGTTGTCGGCGAATCGGCGGTCTTCGCCGTTGGCGATGAGCTCGCGCCTTATCTCGTCGATTGGCGCGGACGCTATTCGGGTGCCGCACTGGCGGTCGTAAAGCCGGCATCGAGCGAAGAGGTATCGCGCGTGGTCGAAATCTGTGCACGCGATCGTGTACCCGTCGTTCCACAGGGCGGCAATACCGGGCTGGTGGGCGGCGGTACGCCGCTGGCCGACGGCCAGGACATCGTGCTGAACCTTTCCCGCATGAACAAGGTGCGCGACCTCGATCCTGCAAACAACACGATTACCGTCGAAGCCGGCTGCATCCTGCAGGATGTACAGCAGGCGGCGCAAGGCGCGGATCGCCTGTTTCCGCTTTCCCTTGCTTCCCAGGGCAGTTGCGAAATCGGCGGCAACCTCTCGACCAATGCCGGCGGGGTGCACGTCCTGCGCTACGGCAACATGCGCGATCTGGTGCTCGGATTGGAAGTCGTCTTGCCCGACGGGCGTATCTGGAACGGATTGCGCGCATTGCGCAAGGACAACACCGGCTACGATCTCAAGCACCTGTTCATTGGCGCCGAGGGCACGCTGGGAGTGATCACTGCCGCAGTGCTCAAGCTGTTTGCCAGACCGCGCGTTGCGGTCGTCTGCTGGCTCGCCATCGACTCCGCGGCCAACGCGGTGCAATTGCTTTCACTGCTCCGCGGGCGCTTTGGCGAGCGCGTCACGGCCTTCGAAGTCGTCGGGGCGCCGGCGCTGGAATTGGTGCTCCGGCACATCCCCGGCGCGCGCAAACCGCTGGCGAGCGCGGCGCCATGGTCCTGCCTGATCGAGGTTGCCGATTCGTTCGATGGTTACGATTTGGCCGCGGCCGTGGAAAGCGAACTTGGCGAAGCCGCGACCAGCGGACTGATCCGCGATGCCGCGATCGCCCGCAGCGAGGCACAGGCTGCCGCCTTGTGGGCAATGCGCGAGAACATCTCGGAAGCGCAGAAGATCGAGGGAATCAGCATCAAGCATGATGTTTCGGTGCCGGTCAGCCGAATTCCGGTATTCCTCGATCTGGCGGAGAGCGCGCTTCGGCGTGAATTCCCCGATCTGCGGATCGTCGCCTTCGGCCACATCGGCGATGGCAACCTTCATTACAACCTGTCAAAACCCGTGAGCGCCGACAACGCGGCATTCATCTCGCAGTCCGGACGGGTCAATCGCATCGTGCATGATCTGGTCGGTGACCTCGGCGGCTCGATCTCCGCCGAGCACGGCCTCGGACAACTCAAGCGCGGCGAGATTCTGCGCTACAAGTCAACGCTCGAAATCGAGTTGATGAAAACGCTAAAGAACGCGCTTGATCCGGCCGGATTGTTCAATCGCGGCAAACTGCTTTGACAGGCGCCGCCAAGGCGCTCGCCACTCGGCATTTTCCTTTACAAGCATTTGAACACTGCCTATAATTCGGCCTCTTTCGTCGGGGGTATAGCTCAGCTGGGAGAGCGCTTGCATGGCATGCAAGAGGTCCGCGGTTCGATCCCGCGTACCTCCACCAACGAAATGCAGTCCGGAAGTACCGGGTCCCCATCGTCTAGAGGCCTAGGACATCGCCCTTTCACGGCGGTAACCGGGGTTCGAATCCCCGTGGGGACGCCAGCATGTTTTCGCTTCGACCGGCAGGTCGAAGACCGCAGGTTTTGGAGCGGTAGTTCAGTTGGTTAGAATACCGGCCTGTCACGCCGGGGGTCGCGGGTTCGAGTCCCGTCCGCTCCGCCAAGATCAAAGAGCCCATCGAAAGATGGGCTCTTTTGCTTGCGGTTTTGGCGGTTTTGGCCGTTTTGCCCCGCTATCCGTGCCATGGCTTTGGCCGCAATACGATTCCCTGAGTGCCGAAACGCAATCGTCGTTTGCCGCATGGCGATGACAGTCGCAGGCTTCCGTCATTCCGCGTTTGCTCAGCGCGCGATCAACTTGTCCAGGGTGTGGCGAACCAGATTGATGTGTTCGCGCAGCGTGTACATCTCGTTCTGAAACGCCAGCGGCAGCGTCCGGCGAAATGCCCGGTCTTCAATATGGTCGAGCCGCTCCATGAAATGGCCGATGCGCGACGGATCGGGATTCTCGCGCATTTCCTGTTCCAGATACTTCAGTTCGCCGTACCATTGATAAATCCGCCGCCGTATGCGCCAGGAATAGACTGACGGCATCACGCGCAGCAGGGGCACTGCGATCGCCAGTACCGGTAGCAGCAGGAACAGCAGGCGATCGACCAGAACCGCCACCCAGAACGGAAGGTAGCGCTGGAGGAACGGCGGGCCGGATTTGTAGTAGCGCTGCGCTTCCGAAGACAACGGGTAGTCGCCGTCGCGGGGCGCCGGAAAATCTCTCACGCGGTGAAATGGACCGGCACCACTGTGCAGTTCGGTGGCCGCTTGCAGCAACAGGCTTACCAGCGCCGGATGCAGATCGTCGCGCGCAACCAGGGTGGCCGTCGGCGCAAACAACTGGGTGTTCTGCCGCGGGTATTCGTGGACCAGATCCATCGAGCCTTGGGGCAGGGTGAGCGCGGTGAGAAACGGGAAACGCCGCGAGTAGGCTTCCGCGATGGTGACGCTCATCAGTTTGATTTCCGGATTGGCGATCAATTTCTGAATCACCGGCGATTCGGGGGCGCCGACATAAATTGCCGAATCGACCTCGCCGGCGAACAGCGCATTGGCTGCCGCTTCGCCGCCGATCGGAACCAGCGTGAGCATCTGCGGTGTCAGTTCATTCGCGGCCATCAGGATGTCGGCAAGCGCACGCGTTCCCGACCCTGGCGCACCGACCGCGACCCGCCGGGCAACGAGCTGGATCAGGCGGTCGAGCGTGGCTTCGCTGCGATAGAAGATCCAGACCGGCTCGTAGAACAGGCTGCCGAGCGAGACCAGCGAATCTGCCGTACCGGCACTGCCGAGGCCGGTTTGCACGAAACCGACATCGACGCCGCTGGACGGATCTTTCAAGCGATCGAGATTCTCCAGCGCGCCGGATGAGGGGCGCAACTGAAGCTTGACGCCGTGCCGTTCGAGAATGGCCTGGTAGCGCAGGGCGAAGCCGTGGTAGGCCCCGTCCGCCGACCCGGTCGTCATGACAATGGTATCGGGCGGCAGCGGCCTCGCGAAGTGAACCATGATCCAGACGCAGAGCGCAACGGCGATCATGATCGGCACAGATGCGATCAGCAGATCGCGAGTGGAAAGCGTCTCGCCAGGGCGGCGTCGAAAGCGGATCATCGCTTTAGGTTGTCATCATCGTGGACGGATGTTGCCATGTAGCACTGTCTGTGCCAATGTGTCCCGCCACCTCCGTGGAACCGGATGGCTGGTAATATGCGCCATCGATTGGTCAATCGTAAATCGGGAGGCGTTGCGCTCGCATGGGGCAGGCACAAAGCGCGGTAGGCCGTGTCGTCGGCCTGACAAAGAAACCGCTGGTCAGGCGGACCCTGATCGGACTGCTCGTCGCGATCGTGTTGTTTGGCGTGATCGGATACTTCGTCCTGCCCGGCATCATCAAGAACAAGGCGGAGGAACTGATCGGCGAGAAGCTGAATCGCAAGACGACGATCGAGGCAGTCGAGATTCAGCCGTATTCGCTGGAAGCGACCATCCGCGGTGTCAAGATGATGGAGCCGAACGGCACGGCGGTGTTCGTGTCCTTCGACGAGTTATACGTCGATCTCGAGGCCGAATCCCTCTTTCGCGCCGCCCCGGTAGTGCGCGAAGTTCGATTGCTCAATCCGTATGTACACATGGTCCGTCTGGACGGCCAGCGGTTCAACTTCAGCGACATCGTCGAGTTGATCAAGAGCCAGCCGCCATCGGACGAACCGGCGCGATTCTCGATCAACAACATCCTGATCGATGCCGGCAGGATCGAGTTCGACGATCGTCCGGACAAGGTGATGCACACGGTCGAACAACTGAAGATCGGGATTCCCTTCGTCTCGAACCTGCAGTCGCATGTCGAAGTGTACGTTGAACCTGCCTTGTCGGCCAAGGTCGATGGCGCGCCCCTTGCGCTTGTCGGCAAGGCTCGCCCGTTCCGCGATACGCAGGAAGCATCGATAGACCTCGACTACGACGGTGTCGATCTCACGCGCTTCTACAACTACTTTCCGTTCAAGCCGGGCTTCAAGTTGGCGGCGGCCAAGCTCGACCTGCACATGAACGTGATTTTTCAGCAGCCGAAAGAGGCCCCGCCAAGGCTCGTCCTCAAGGGCACGGGCGCACTCAAGTCGGTCGTGCTAACGACGTTGGACGGCAGCCCGCTGATCCGCTTTGGGCAACTTGACCTGGCGTTGGCAAGCGCCGATTTTCAGGACAAGCGCATCGACATGTCCCGCATTGCGCTGCATTCGCCTGAAGTCGATGTGGTGCGCGGCAAGGCCGGCGAGATCAACCTGCTGAAGCTGGTGCCGCCGCCGCAAACCGCTGCGCCGGATGTTGCGAAGACGGACGAACCGTCCGCCGGCCGGGCCGGTCCGGCGCCCAAGTCGAAGACGCCGCAGATCGATCTGCGGGTAGCCGAGATCGTGGTTGACGGCGCGGTCGTCCGGCTCACCGACGAGGTTCCCGCCAAACCGTTCAAAGCGATAATCGACAAATTGGATATCGCGGTGCGCCAGTTCTCGCTGCCGGGTGCAACGCCGGCGACGGTTGAACTGTCGGCACACAGCGCAGCGGGGGAGACGATCAGGCATGACGGGCAGTTCACGCTGCAGCCGCTGCAAGCATCAGGCAGTCTGCAGGCGGCTGGAATCGCGCTGGCGCGCTACCTGCCGAATTATGTTCCGCAGTTCGCCGGCGAATTGGACAAGGGAACCCTGGTCGCGTCGGCCAAATACGCTTTCGCTGCGGCGGCCGAGGGTCAGCCGCAGATCAAGGTCACCGAGGCGGCAGCCGCGTTGTCCGATCTTGCGCTTCGACTGCCGGGCGAGAAGCGCCCGGTGGTCACCGATCGAAACGTTTGCGGTGGCAAACGCCGCCGCCGATATTGCTCTGCGCGAGGTCCGAGTCGGCGAGATTTCATCGAAGAACGCGCGCTTTGCGCTGATCAGGAACAAGGATGGAAGCCTCAATCTCGAACGGTTGGTTCCGAAATCGTCTGCGAACGACGCTGCCGCGCCGAACAAGGCACAGCCGCCAGCGCCGGCAGTATCGCGGCCGGACAAGCCATTCACGCTCACGTTGGGCCGGCTCGACATCGACAAATGGTCGGCGCGCGTCGAAGACCAGACCATGGCGCGCCCGGTGGTCACCGTGGTTGAGCCGATCTCGCTGAAGGCGCAGGAGTTGTCGACGCTGCCCGGCGCCCGTTCCAAAGTCGATATCCGGGCACAAATCAACAAGAAAGGCGTGCTTGCGGCGGCGGGCACAGTCGGCGCGTCGCCGCTGCACGCGAACCTCAAGCTCGATCTGAAGGGTGTCGATGTGCTGCCGCTGCAGCCCTATTTCACCGACCGGGTGAACATCCTGCTCACCAGCGCCGCGCTGACATCGCGGGGGACATTGTTCCTCGACGAACCCAAGGCAGGCGGCCTCAAGGGCGGTTTCCGGGGCGAGTTCAACATCGGTGACCTCGCGTCGATCGACAAGATCAGTTCGAGCGACTTTCTCAAGTGGAAGTCGCTGTTCTTCAGCGGCGTCGATCTCAGGCTGGCGCCGCTATCGATTTCGGTAGAGCAGATCGCGCTCAGCGATTTCTACTCGCGCGTGATTGTCAGCCAGGAAGGCCGCATCAACCTGCAGGACGTCGTACGCAGCGAAGACGGGGAAGCGAAAAGCGTGACCACGGCCGCGTCGGCTGGTGCCAAGCCTGCCGCTGGCCCCGGTGAGAAAGCGACCGAGAAGCCCGCGCAGGAACCACCCACACCGAGTACCGGCCCGATACCGCCGGTGCGCGTCGGCAAGGTCACGCTGCAGGGCGGGCAGGTCAACTTCACCGACAACTTCGTCAGACCCAACTATACGGCGAACCTGATGGACCTGGGTGGATCGGTTACCGGTTTGTCCTCCGACGCAGCCACCACCGCGGATGTGGATCTGCGCGGCCAGGTCAATCACGCGCCGCTCAACATCGTCGGAACGATCAACCCGCTGAAGGGCGATCTGTCCCTGGATCTCAAGGCCGATGTCAAGGGCATGGAACTTGCGCCGCTGAGTCCGTACTCCGGCAAGTATGTTGGTTACGGCATCGAGAAAGGAAAGCTTTCGTTCGATATCAACTACAAGATCGACAACCGAAAACTCACGGCTGAAAACCGGCTGGTGCTCGATCAGCTTACCTTTGGCGAGAAGATCGAAAGTCCGACCGCGACCAAGCTTCCGGTGATGCTCGCCGTGGCGCTGCTGCGCGACCGCAACGGCGTGATCGACATCAATTTGCCGATCGGCGGATCGCTCGATGATCCGCAGTTTTCGGTCGGCGGCATCATCGTCAAGGTCATCGTCAACCTGATAACCAAGGCCGTGACCGCGCCCTTCGCGCTGCTGGGTTCGCTGTTCGGCGGCGGAGAAGAGCTTTCCTACCTGGAATTCGACGCCGGCCGCTACTCGATCGCGGAAGCCGGCGAAACCAAACTGAAGACCCTCGCAAAGGCGTTGACCGATCGGCCGGGGCTCAAGCTCGAGATCACCGGCCGCGTCGACCCGGAAACCGACCGCGACGGGCTGCGCCAGGCGAGCATCGAGCGCAAGGTGCGCGCGCTCAAGCTCAACGACCTGGTGAAGAAGGGCGAATCGGTCGATCCGGCGAGCCTTGCCGTGACCCCCGAGGAGTATCCGGCCTTCCTCAAACGCGTCTACAAGGACGAAAAGTTCCCGAAACCGCGCAACGCGGTAGGGCTGCAGAAGGCTCTGCCGGTCGAGGAGATGGAAAAGCTGATGCTCACCAACGCGCAGGTCAACGACGACGCGATGACCGACTTGGGCAATCAGCGTGCGCAGGCTGTCAAGGAATGGCTGCTGAAAAACGGCCAGATCCCTGAGGAGCGGGTGTTCCTGTTGGCGGCCAAGGTCGGCGCCGCCGGAGTGAAGGAGCCGGCGCCGGGCACCAAGGACACGCCCAAGGCCAAGGCGAGCCGCGTCGACTTTTCTCTCAAGTAGCTTTCCTTGCACCGGAGCATGAACAGCCTGGCCGTGGCGCCATGCCGGAATCCACTCACGCTTGCCGGTCAGGCTCAACAGGCCGCGTCGGCGGCGAACCACTGATTCATCAACGCTGTCTCCCGGTCGCAGACAGTGCGCAGAAAAACCTCGGCGTTACCCATGTGCTTGAAGGCGGCATACCCTCGGGCGAGGAATTCGTGCAGTTCGGCCAGCCCGGCCACATGCGCCGGACCGCGCATCGCGCGCAGCAGGGCAGACAACATCGGCATGTGCGTCAATCCGTCCAGCGCCTTGCCTATCTCGCCAATCAGGAAAATCTGCTCTTCGCGTCGCCCCCGATTGTCACAGGCGCGATAGGCGCTGGCATAGGCCGCATCGTCGATCCGCAGCACGCCACCGCTGGCGCGCAATGCCGAAGTCATCGCGCAGTCGAGTTCTTCCGAAAGCGCGTCCAGCCCGATCGCCATCGCAATGGTGCGCAGGGCCGGTGGCGGCAGCAGTCGTGTCATTAGCGGAACGATGCGCTCCACCTCGTCGTCGCGGCGGCTGAAGTCTTTCGGTCCATACAGGTCGTCGAGAAAGAACCGGGCTGCCGGGCAGTAACGCGGGCTATCCAGGAGGTCACGGTGGGTGCGCGCCAGCCGCAGCGATTGCCACTCGCGAAGCCGGTAGCGATCGGCCTGGTCTTCGCGGCTGATTGCACTGGCGCAGCGCAGGACCTTGGCACGCGAAAGATTGCTTCGCAGAAGCGCCGCGTAGTGCTGCTTGTCCTCGCTCACGGTCGTTGTCCCCATCCCACTCGGGCAAAAAAAGTCTAACCGCGGCGCGGCACAAAACTAGCGCACGAATCGGAGCGCGTGGCCGATTAGAGCTTGTTGCCTAACCGGCGAATACGCCTTCGGTTATGCTGCCAGCAGTGTAGCCCCGAAAGACGGTGCAGAGAGGCGGCCATGGGTACAGTTGAACTTCCGAACACGGAGGCGGCACAGTCGCACATGGATGCCGTCTACGCTGGTTTGAAGTCCGCCTTTGCTCGCGAGCCGTTCCCGGCCGAACGGGTACGCCTGCAGCGGCTTGCCGCGCTTGATCGATTGCTGCGTGAAAACGCTTCCGCGATCGAACAGGCGATCAACTATGACTTCGGCCATCGGTCGTCCCACGAAACCCGATTGCTGGAGCTGTTCCCCTGCCTGGAAGGCATCCGTCATGCGAAGGGACAATTGCGCCGCTGGATGCGCGCCGAGCGACGGCCCACCGGGCGCTGGTTCCACCCGGGACGTTCCTGCCTGGTGCCGCAACCGCTGGGTGTGGTCGGCATCGTGGCGCCCTGGAACTACCCGATTTTCCTGGCTGCAGGACCGCTGATCTGCGCGCTCGCCGCCGGGAATCGCGCGCTGCTCAAGATGTCCGAGTTCACGCCGCGCACCGGTGCCTTGTTCGCCGAATTGGCGGCGCGCTACTTCGACCACGACCTGATTGCAGTGGTCAATGGAGACGCGCAGGTTGGTCAGGCGTTTTCTGCCTTGCCGTTCGATCACCTGTTATTCACCGGCTCAACCGCTGTCGGCCATCATGTCATGCGGGCCGCCTCCGGCAATCTCACGCCGGTAACCCTGGAACTGGGCGGCAAGTCGCCGGCGATCGTCGCGCCCGGCTACCCGCTCGCGAGGGCGGCCGAACGCATTGCCGTCGGCAAGGCGATGAACGCCGGCCAGACCTGCATTGCACCGGACTACGTGCTGATCCCGCAGGGACAGGAACGCGAATTTGTCGCTGCCCTCGGAGCGACGATAGATGCGATCTACCCCCAACTCGCCACGACCCCCGACTACACGCACATCATCAATTCGCGCCACTTTGCCCGGCTTGCCGGCTATGTCGATGAGGCGCGCGCCGCCGGCTGCGAGACGATCGCACTGTCGAGCCGAATGCCGCAGCCGGATGCGGCGACCCGCCGCATGCCGCCGCTGGCCGTGCTGAATCCGCCAGCCGGGCTCGCACTGATGCGCAACGAAATTTTCGGGCCGCTGTTGCCGGTCATAGGCTACCAGTCACTCGAGCAGGCGATCGAATTCGTCACCGCGCGGCCCCGCCCGCTCGCCCTTTACTACTTCGATGGCGATGCCGGACGGATTGCCCGGGTGCTGCGCACGACCCATGCGGGCGGGGTGACGATCAACGACACCATCATGCACATCGCGCAGGACGAACTGCCCTTCGGCGGCGTCGGCGCAAGCGGCATGGGCAGCTATCACGGCAAGGCCGGTTTCGACACCTTTTCCGCCCTGAAGCCGGTGTTCCACCAGTCGCGGCTGAACGGCCTCGGATTGTTCAAGCCGCCCTACGGCCGCTTGTTCGAGCGGCTGGTTTCATTGCTGATGCACTGATGCTCTCGCGCCGCACATTCATCAAGGCAGGGCTGCTCGGCGGCATCGCGCTCGGGGCAGGCGGCGTCTGGTATGGCGCAACTCGCGAGAGTGCGCCAGCCGGACACTTGCCCGGATCGACGCGCGCGATGTTTGCCGCTATCACGCCGGTGATCCTGGCAGGCAGTCTGGACGAAGGGAATGGCCCTGTCGAGCGCGTGGTCGATGGCGTGGAACGCGCGGTAGCCGGGCTTTCGGCCGCCGCGCAGTCGGAGCTTGGCGAGCTGTTCGGCCTGCTCGGGTTCTATCCGGCCCGGCTATTGTTGACCGGCATCGGCGACTGGCGGCTCGCGACGAGAGCGGAGATCGAGGCATTTCTGGACGGATGGCGCCTGCATCGCATCGCGCTGATGCAGGGCGCCTATGCGGCGCTGCACGACCTGGTGCTGGGCGCATGGTATGCGCAGCCCGAGAGTTGGGAAACCATCGGCTATCCCGGCCCGCCGGAGGTGAAGTGACGATCCGCGATCCCATGGGCGACGGCATCGCCGCGGGCTGGAAAGTGCTCGATGCCTCCCTGCCGGATGCGCCGCGCGCCCTGGAGGCCGACGTGGTGATCGTCGGCAGCGGAGCCGGTGGCGGGATTGCCGCGGAGATTTTGACGGCGGCGGGTCTCGAAGTCATCCTGGTCGAGGAAGGACCGCTCAAGTCGACCCGCGATTTCCGCATGCGGGAAGCTGAAGCCTATCCGCATCTCTATCAGGAATCGGCGGCCCGCAAGACGCGGGACAAGGCGATCAACATCCTGCAGGGACGCTGCGTCGGCGGGTCGACCACGGTCAATTGGGCGTCGAGTTTTCGCACGCCGGCGAGCACGCTCGCATTCTGGCGCGAACGTTTCGGGCTTGCCGACTACACGCCGGAAGCGCTTCAACCGTGGTTCGAGATGGTCGAACGGCGCCTGAACATCGGCCCCTGGCAGCGCGCGCCGAACACCAACAACACACTGATGCGCACCGGCGCCACCACGCTCGGCATTCCGGTCGGCGAGATCCGCCGCAACGTGCGCGATTGCTGGAACCTCGGCTATTGCGGCATGGGCTGCCCGACAGGCGCCAAGCAATCGATGCTGGTAACAACCATCCCGTCGGCGCTGGGCCGCGGTGCGATGCTGATCCACCGCCTGCGCGCCGAGAGGCTGGTGACGGCCGGCACCCGGATCGACGCGCTGGAGTGCGTGGCGATGGAGGCGGACGGAGTGCATCCGCGACCGATCCGATGGACGCTACGCGCACGCCATTTTGTCCTGGCGGCCGGCGCCATCGGAACGCCGGCACTGCTGCTGCGATCGAAGTTGCCCGATCCGCATGGTCTGACCGGGGCTCGCACGTTCCTCCACCCGACAGTGGTGGCGGCGGGCCGCTTTGCCAAGGCGGTACATGGTCATGCCGGCGCGCCGCAGTCGCTTTACTCGGACCACTTTCTCGAACAGCTTCCGATCGACGGGCCGCTGGGCTTCAAGCTCGAAGTGCCGCCGCTGCACCCGGTGCTGTTCTCGACCACGCTGCAGGGTTTTGGCGACGAGCACGCTGCGTCCATGCGCGAATTTACCCATACCCACGCGCAACTGGCGCTGCTGCGCGACGGCTTCCATCCGCAAAGCCATGGCGGGCGGGTCGCGCTGCGCGCAGATGGCACGCCGCTGCTCGATTACCCGCTCAACGAGCCGATCTGGGAAGCGGCGGCGCGCGCCTTGCTGGCGATGGCCGAGATTCAGTTTGCCGCCGGCGCACTCAGCGTGCAGGCCGTGCATGAGCAATGCCGGGGCTACACGAGCTGGCCGCAGGCGAAGGAGGGCATCGCCAGGTTGCCGATGAAGCCGCTGCTGACGCGCGTCGTGTCTGCACACGTGATGGGCGGCGCCGCGATGGGCGCAAGCGAAGCGACCGGCCTGACCGCGCCCGATGGCACCTTGCGCGGGGTGGACAACGTGTCGGTGTTCGACGGATCGGTCTTTCCGACCAGCATCGGGGCCAATCCGCAACTCTCGGTCTATGCGGTTGCCGCCCGCAATGCGAGCATTTTGACAAGTCGGATGACCGGAAAGCCCGCGCCTCCGTTAGCATAGGCACATGCTTGGCCGCGTTCTCACCCTGATCCTGTTCGTCGAGATGTTCGTGTACTGCGGCTATGCCGTGGCGCGAGTCGTGCTGGGTGCATGGTCGCCGGCCTTCGCCATCCTGTTCATCCTCGGCATGCCGCTGGTAGTGCGCGGCATACTGACCGCAATCGGCTTTGCGATGTCCTGGCGTTTCCACTCGCCGAGGCCGGAAGCGGGCGAGATATCGCCGCTGGAGGGCGCATTGGTGTTTCTCCGCGAGTGGGCGGTGACCGCCTTCCAGTACAGTTTCGGCCAGGCTTTCGACCATGTCTTCGTCGCGCCGGACCGCTTGCCCCGTTCGGCCAATGGCGAGGTGCCAGTTCTGTTGGTACACGGTTACCTGTGCAACCGCGGCGTCTGGTGGTGGCTGAAACCCCGGCTGGAGCGCGGCGGTCATGCCGTAGCGACGGTCACGCTGGAGCCGGTTCTGGGCGAAATCGACGATCTCGTCCGTCCCCTGAAGGAACGGATCGAGGCGCTCTGCAGCGAGACCGGCGCGCAACGCGTCGCGCTGGTGTGCCACAGCATGGGCGGGCTGACGGCGCGTGCCTATATTCGCGCCTGCGGCAGCGAACGGGTGGCGCGGCTCATCACCATCGCAACGCCGCATCAGGGCAGCATCGCGGCGCGGCTGGGCCTGGGGCGAAATGCGCGCCAGATGCGCGAAGGCAGCGAATGGATCGGCGCGCTAGCGCAGGCGCACCTGCCGGCCGACGTATCGGCGATCTCGATCTACAGCCTGCATGACAATCTGGTCCTGCCGCAGGACAATGCGATGCTGCCCGGCACGCAGTTGATGCCGTTGACGGGCCTCGGCCACAACGAAATGCTGGTGTCGCGCCGAGTGCACGATCTGCTGCTCGGCGTGCTCGACGCGGCTCCGGCCGAAAGCGCGCGTCAGGTTGTCAGAAGTGAATTCCCCGCATCAGTTGCGTGAATGCCAATTGATCCGGCGTCGCCGCCGCCGCCGCCTTGGCGGCATCCTTGCCAGCGGACTGGGCGGCGCTTGAGTCGGGGAACATGCGGAATGTCGTGTTCATGACAATCTGCGCCACCCGCGGCGCCAACGCATGCAGCACTTGCCCGGTGATACCCAGCCGGGTAGCGATGCGCACCGGTTTGTAGATGATGGCCTGGACCACCAGGTCGGCGGCATCATCCGGTGTCAGCGTCGGCACCTGGTCGTAAAGCTTGGTCGGGGCGATCATCGGGGTCTTCACCAGCGGCATGTTGATGGTGGTGAACTCGATGCCGCGATCGGAAAACTCGCTCGCCGCGCAGCGCGAAAATGAATCCATCGCCGCCTTGGAAGCCACGTAAGCCGAGAAGCGCGGGGCGTTGGTGAGCACGCCGATCGAACTGATGTTGATGATGTGGCCGCGCCGTTTTTCGATCATTTTCGGCAGCAGGCCCATGGTCAGGCGGAGCGCGCCGAAGTAGTTGAGCTGCATGGTGCGTTCAAAATCGTGAAAGCGGTCGAAGGAATTCTCGATCGCGCGGCGAATCGAACGGCCGGCATTGTTGATCAGGATATCGACGCCGCCCAGATCGTCGCCCAGCTTGCTCACCAGTTCGTCGCACTGCGAATAGTCGGACAGATCGACCGAATAGGTCGCGAGTTTCAGTCCGAGGGATTCAAATTCCTTTTTGGTTTCGGCCAGTTGCTGCTCGTCGCGTGCGCAGATCACGGTGATCGCGCCGGCTTCCGCCAGCTTGAGCGCGGTAGCCTTGCCGATCCCCGAGGAGCCGCCCGTCACCAGCACCACCTTGCCTGCCACCTGGCCCTTCAGCGTGTGGTCGACGAACAGGTCGGGGTCGAGGTGACGCTCCCAGTAGTCCCACAGGCGCCAGGCGTAGCTGTCGAGCGGCGGCACCTCGATGCCCGAACCCTTGAGCAGCTTCTGCGTCTCGCGGCAGTCGAAGCGGGTCGGGTAGTTGATCATGTCAAGGATGTTGTCCGGCAGGCCGAGATCCTTCATCACCGCGTTGCGGATACGCCGCATCGGCGTCAGCGCCATCAGGCCCTTCTTCACGCTCTTCGGAATGAAACCGAGCAGGGCGGCGTTGATGCGCATCGCCATGGCTGGCGCATGCGCTGCGCGAGCGAACACGTTCAGTACGTCGCCGACCCGCATCGGGTTGGGATCGGTGAGGTGGAAGCACTCGCCGTCATGCCCCTTGAGGTGGGCGAGGTAGTCCATCGCGTCGACCACGAAGTCGACCGGCACGATGTTGATGCGCCCGCCTTCGAGGCCAATGGTCGGCATCCATGGCGGCAGGATGTCTCGGATGCGCTGGATCAGCTTGAAGAAGTAGTAAGGGCCGTCGACCTTGTCGATGGCGCCGGTGCGCGAATCGCCGACCACGACGGCCGGGCGATAAATGCGCCAGGGCACCTTGCAATCCTTGCGTACTATGCCTTCGGAATCGTGCTTGGTGCGAAAGTACGGGTGTTCGAGGTTCTCCGCCTCGGCGAACATGTCTTCGCGAAAGATGCCTTCGAACATGCCGGCCGCGGCGATCGAACTGGTGTGATGAAAACAGCCGGCCAGCATGGCGTTGGCAAATGCCACCACGTTCGCGGTGCCTACGACATTGGCCTGCTGCTGCTCCTGCTCGCCCGCCTTGAGGTCGTACACCGCGGCCAGGTGGAAAAAATGACGGATCTTGCCCTTGAGTCTCTTCTTGTCCGCCGCGCTGACACCGAGATCCTTTGCGGTCAGGTCGCCCGTCACCGGTATCGCCCGGGAGGCGTCCACGCCCCAGAATTCGAGCAACTCGGGCACGCGCGCCAGGCTCGCCTCGCGGGTCAGGAAGTAGACGGTCGAAGCCGGGCGTTCCAGCAGCTTGCCGACCAGCCGCTTGCCGATGAATCCGGTTGCGCCGGTGACGAAGTAGATCATGGATGTCTCCTCTGTCTTATTGATGCGCCGCCAACCTGTCAGGGTGCAGGCGGTGCGGCGGGGCCAGTGCGGGCCAATGCGGGCCAATGCGGATGATACACACGCAAGGCACAAACGCGGGCCGCGCGGTGTCTGTCGTTTAGTGTGCATGCTCTAAACATGCGACCTACACTGCTGTTTGAGAAGCGAGCTTGTGTCATGCCGCAGTGCCGCACGACACATCGCGATCACCGTTGCGGCAGTCCCGCGCGCGGTATTCAGGACATCGTATGTAAGGAGATCTGCAATGGTGAAAAAACTGAACAAATTGGCCTCGGCGGCTGGCGAGAACCAGATGGCCAGCGCGATCCGCGATTCGGCGCAGCAAATCTGGCTCGCCGGGCTGGGTGCATTTGCCAAGGCGCAGGAAGGCGGTACCAAGGTATTCGAGGCCTTGATCAAGGAAGGCGAGACCCTGCAGTCGCGCACCAAGGAAGCCGCCGCCGAGAAGGTTACCGAAATGACCAGCCGCGCCACCGGCACCTGGGACCGGCTCGAGAAAGTGTTCGAGGATCGCGTGGCGCGCGCGCTGCACAGCCTCGGCGTGCCCACCAAGCAGGACGTTCAGACCTTGACGCGCCGCGTACATGAGTTGACCACAATGGTTCAGCAACTGGCCGAAGGCGAAGCGGCGCAACGCAAGCCGGCACCGCGCCGGCGCAGCGCGGCCAAGTAGGGGCTGCATGATCAACCGCCGCCGGAGTGTGGCTCGTTCGACGCCCCCTCCCAAGTCGAACGTGCCGGCTTCATCCGGTGGCGGTTCTTTTTTCCCATTTCGGTCTGAACAGACGGATAAGCCATGGTTGCAGACTCCAAACCGCGCATAGGTCTGGCGCTCGCCGGGGGCGGTCCGCTGGGGGCCGTCTATGAACTGGGCGCACTGTCGGCGCTGGCGGAGGCGCTGGCCGGTGTCGATTTCAACGCGCTGGACGTCTATGTCGGTGTCAGTGCCGGCGGCTTCATTGCGGCCGGGCTTGCCAACGGCATCGCGCCGCGCAAGCTGGCCGCGATGTTCGTCGAGAGCGAAACGTCCGACGAGCCGCTGTCGCCGTCGATGCTGCTCAGACCGGCATTGCGCGAGTACGCGCGGCGCGCCGCCTCGGTGCCGCCGCTGCTGCTCAACTCGATCTGGCATTACGTCAGCAATCCGCTGTCGGGCAACTTCTTCGAGTCGTTCCAGCGCCTGTCGCGGGCGATTCCGACTGGCGTATTCAACAACGCTGGCATCGACGCGTTTCTGACCCGGCTGTTCTCGGCGCCCGGGCGTTCCAACGATTTCCGCGAGCTGCCGCACAAGCTGTTTCTCGTCGCAACCGATCTCGATACCGGCGCGTCGGTGGCCTTCGGCGCGCCAGGCTACGATCACGTGCCGATATCCGCGGCGGTGCAGGCCAGTGCCGCGCTGCCCGGGCTGTTTCCCCCGGTCGTGATCGAAAACCGTTACTACGTCGATGGCGCGCTGAAGAAGACCCTGCACGCCTCGGTCGCCCTCGATCACGGGGCCGAGCTGCTGTTGTGTGTCAATCCGCTGGTGCCTTTCGATTCGCAGCTCGCCGCCAGCCGCGGCGCGCCACGCGACCACAAGCTGGTCGAAGGCGGACTGCCCGTCGTGCTGGCGCAGACCTTCCGCGCCATCATCCACTCGCGCATGCAGGTCGGCATGTCGAAATACCAAACGCAATACCGCGGTTCCGACGTGGTGCTGTTCGAACCCAATCGCGACGACGCCGACATGTTCTTCACCAACATGTTCAGCTACTCGAGCCGGCGCCGGCTCTCTGAACACGCCTACCAGAAGACCCGCGCCGAACTGCTGCGCCGCTACGACGAACTGCAGCCGATCCTGGCGCGCCACGGCGTCTCGATCCGGCTCGATGTGCTGCGCGATCCCACCCGGCGCCTGCTGGGCGTCAGCCGCCGCCACCGGCGGCCGGCCTCGCAGGCGCTGGACGCTGCGCGCGAACTCGCGGCCACCTTGTCCGATCTGCAGGTTCTGGTCGAGCGGCGCCTGCGCCCGCTCAGACGCGCGGCATAATCGGCCTGCGCTGCGGCAGGGCAGGGCGGCGCGGTGCGGATTTGTCGGGACGGGGCAGGGTGGTATGCTGTGGCCCGCCACGACCAGAGCCGGAGCGATGGAGCACAAACCCAAACGTCGTACCCGCGAACGCATCCTCGAGACCAGCCTGCGGCTGTTCAACGAGTTCGGCGAGCCCAACGTGACCACCGGGCTGATCGCCGACGACATGAACATCAGCCCCGGCAACCTGTACTACCACTTCCGCAACAAGGACGAGATCATCAACGCCATCTTCACCGAGTTCGAGAAGGAACTCGGCGGCACCCTCGGCGTGCCGGCGCGGCGCGCGCCCAACGTCGAGGACATCTGGCTGTTCCTGCACCTGTGTTTTGAACTGATCTCGAAGTACCGCTTTCTTTACCGCGACCTCAACGATCTGCTGTCGCGCAATCGCCTGCTCGAAGTGCATTTCAAGCGCATCCTCGAATACTCGCGCAAGGTCGCGCTGCAGATGTGCGACGGCCTGGTGGCGGCCGGCGACATGCGCGCCTCGGTGGCCGAGCGCCAGGCAATCGCCACCAACATCGTGGTCGTCGCGACCTACTGGCTGTCCTACGAATACGTCTGCAATCCGCGCAAGCCGGTCGGCGACGAATCGCTGGCGCGCGGCGTCTATCAGGTGATGGCGCTGGCCGCACCTTACCTGGTCGGCGATGCGCGCAGCCTGTTCGAAATGCTGGCGCAAAAATACGTTGCCGCCGATTAACAACCATCACAACCACGACCAACAGGGCCAGGCCCGAAAACCGGAGGAGACAGCATGGCGAAAAAGGATAGCTGGAAGAAATTCCCCCACGCCGACGCGGCGTACCAGTACGCCGGCGCGGCGCTGAAGAAGAACTGGCCGCGTCTGCACGCCGGCGATGGCGAAGCCTACCCCGATGAAGCCGGGCTCAAGGCGCTCGTCAAAGCCAACCCCGGCCTCGACGACGCGAGCGGCAATCTGAAGGCTGCCGCCGAGGCTCTGCAGGAGGCCTGGCGGCACTACCACGCTGGCGAGTTCCAGAAGGCGCACGAGGCCGGACTGGAGATCGGCCTGCTCGGCAGCACCGTGGCCAACAAGTCGGCCTGCATCTACGGCAACTACCTGGAAAGCGCCGAGGCGAAAAAGCTCGCCCTGTTCGAGGAAGTCGCCGCGCGCTGCGAAGCGCTGCAGCAGGCCGCGCCGAAATGGGCCAACGCCTGGTACTTCCACGCCTACGCGCTCGGCCGCTACTCGCAGGGCATATCCGTCGTCAAGGCGCTGGCGCAGGGCCTGGGCGGCAAGATCAAGGACAGCCTGGGCAAAGCCATCAAGCTCGACGCCAAACACGCCGATGCGCACATCGCCTTCGGCACCTACCACGCCGAGATCATCGACAAGGTCGGCTCGCTGCTCGGCGGCGCGACCTACGGCGCGAGCAAGGACGAAGGCGTCAAGCACTTCAAGCAGGCGCTCAAGCTCAATCCCGATTCGGCCATCGCCCGCATCGAGTATGCGAATGGCCTGGTCATGATGTACGGCAAGAGCAAGCTCGGCGAGGCCGGCACGCTCTACGAGGAAGCCGCGCAATGCACACCGCTCGACGCCATGGAGCGGCTCGACGTGGAACTGGCCAAGTCCGAACTCGAAGACTGACGCCACCGCGCCACCCGAAAAGGGTGGTCGGAAAGCCGCATGGACAGGCGTTCTGCGGCATGGCATCGCCAGGAAGTCCATTCCATGCGGCCTCCAGGCATGCCATGCTGGAGAAGGCCACCCGGTGCGGCTTGCGGAAATGCAGATTGCGGCGAAAGTGGTCGCCCGCCGCTACGGCTTAGTGATGGTGCGTTGCAGGATCGACGCCGCACGTTCAGAATCCGACTCGGCAAAGAAATGTCGGTCTCCCAATTTGAACAGGTACCAACACGTCTGGCGGCGCCCGCTCAGAGTCGATAGGTCAGTGCACAACTTTCCATCTTCTGCGACGCTCCAGTTGCCGACAATACCGGTCGTTCGTCCGATCATTGGACCGCTGGTGATTGCCGCTCTGCCCGCCAGCGTTCCATCCTGCTTGTATGTTGAGGTGACCGCCCCACCTGCGTAGTTAAGACCGGTGAGCGTTGCTCCCGGGAGCAGAGCGTTGAGTTCATCCCGATTCAACTTTGTCGCGCCCCCGTCGAGAAGCTCTCCGACTGAACTCTGAGCGAGCGCGCTTGTCGCCGACCACATCGTTGTCACCAGTATCATCAGTTTGAAACGCATGGTCTTCTCCATTCGCAGAAATGAGCTTTGAAGTCTGCTCGGGCAATTCCGCCCACAGCGGGAATCTCAAAAATGACATTGGTGAGGGGCTCAGCTGCTCGCCTTTGAGACTACGGCCGCCTCCGCCGCGCCAAAGCCCCGAGCACCAGCAAACCGGCCAGCATCATCGCGTAACTTGATGGTTCCGGTATCGGCACCGTAAATGAGCCGTTCAACTGGCGGAACGTGGTGCCCGTGGTGTCGGTCAGGAAAGTATTGAAGCCAGTCACCACGCCGCTGCCGGCAATGCCGGAGAACACGCCGGTCCCATTTGTGTAACTGTAGTTCCCGACGAGATCCCATACGTTGCTTGAGCCGCGCTGGATGAAGCTCGTAACCTGGAACGAGCCGAAGTACTCGCCGTTGGCGTTGCCACCGCTGAAGGTACCGAAGCCAGTGACAAACGATGCAGATGACCGGTACGCATCTGAAGCAAACAGGGGTGGCAGATTGCTGCCGCCCGGCACGATCCCGTGCAATTCGGTGTAGGTTTGACGATTGTCGCTAAGACCGAACGTTCCGGAAAACGTCTCGGTAGAACTGAAGCTTGCGGCATTTACGTTGCCAGCAAGGGCAATCATGGCCACTGCAGCGGTCGACGTTACTTGATTGCGCATTGTCTCTGACCCTCCGTTGGTTGGTTACCCACCTTGGTTGCCGGCAGACTTCGGCAGGCGTCGGCCGACTCGAACATGATAAACATAGCCGCGAATTGGCTTTCCTTCAAGCTTGTTGGATATCGCGAGGCCCTCCCGCTGTGACCTTGCGCAGCGTGCAGCCCGCGCAACAAAGCCCCTGGCGTTGCGAATTGCATGTGGTCGGCTACGGCGGTTGCCGATTGGCGGGAGAGGGTGCTGGAAGCCGCACCAACTGGCCTTCTCCAGCATGGCATCGCCAGGAAGTCCATTCCATGCGGCCTCCAGGCATGCCATGCCGGAGAAGCCCGGCCGGTGCGGCTTGCGGCCGTGCAGGCTGGGCGGCGGCAGCGACGGGGCGGCCTGTCGCGCGTGGGTGGTGCCGTCGACGCCGCTCGCGCGGGCGGCGCACCGGTTGATGCGCCCGGCGAATTGCGGCAGCATGCGCGCTTCGATGACGCCGTTTTGCACGCCAGACGATCAATCCCGTTGCCATGCCAGAGTCCGCAGCCGAGCAGCGCCTGCAGATGTTCGAGAGCCGCCACGGCCGCGATGCCGGCTGGCTGGTCGAGCATGACGGCCGCGCGATCGCGCTGCTGAGCGATCCGCAGCGCGTCGACATGTTCATCGACAGCTACCGCGTCGAGCCGCTGGATGGCGGCGGCGCGGCGCGCGCGGCCATGGCGGCGTGCTGGTGCGATGGCGCACTGGTTTTCCGCAGCCGCCGCTTCGGCACCGTGGCGCCGCACGCGGTGGCGCTGGGCGAGCCCGATCCGGCCAGCGGGCGCGTGCTGATGCGCGGCCTGTATCTGCCGGTCGGCGATCCGCGGCCGTGGGAACGGCTGCTGCTGCGCTGGCGGGCGTTTCGACGGCGCGCCGCCTGAGGCGGCGAAGCGCAAACCACGCGAGGGCGACAGGCGCATGCGATACATCGTCAGGCAGGGGGACACTCTGCGGCAGATTGCCGGCAGCATGCTCGGCGATGCGGCGCGCTGGGATGAGCTTGCGCGGCTCAACGGCATCGGCCCACCCTACACGCTGGTGACCGGGCAAAGCCTGCAGGTGCCGGAGCGGGACAACGCGCACCTGCGCGGGTGGACCGAGGGCGGTTCGCGCGCCGGTGCGCCGGTGCGGCTGGTCGCCGGCAGTGCCGCGCAGCCGCCGCGCGAGCAGGGCGCGGACGCGTTGCCGGCCCGGGCGTTCCTGTTCGTGCTTGCCGACGAAATCCTGCCCTCGGGCAAGCTGGTGCGCAAGGTGCTCGAGGTTCCGGTGAGCAGCGCCGAGTACGTCGCCGCCCACCCGGAACTGTTCGGCATCAAGCCGGGCAATCCGGCCTCGACAGTGAGCATCGGCGAGCATGCGCTGGGCAATACCGCCAGCCGCTACACCTCGGCCAGCAGCCTCAAGGGCGGGGCGCCGAACATCGCCGGGCGACCGGTGTTCATCGATATCCCCAAGGCCAGGGCGGCCGGCGTGGTGATCCACAACACCGAAGAAATCGTCGCCGATCTGGAACGGCTGGCGGCGGCCGACCCGTCGCTGCGGGCGCGCGTCAACAAGCTCAAGGAAGTGATTAAATCGGTCGAGGGCGAGGTTCTGCTCGAAGGCAACGTGCCAGCCGGCGCCGTGAAGTCGGCGGGCGCGATGGCGGTGACGCGCGGCTTGCGCGCAGTGCAGGTGGTCGGCGTGGTGCTCACCGTGTATGACCTGGGCAATGCCACCGTCAAGTCGGTCGAGCGCCGTTCGGCCAGCCCGTTGCTTGCCGAGGGCGTGCGCCAGGCCGGCGGCTGGGGCATGGCCTGGGCCGGCATGAAGCTCGGCTGCGCCGGCGGGGCGGCGCTGGGCATCGAGACCGGGCCGGGTGCGGTGCTCACCTGCGCCGGTGGCGGCCTGCTGTTCGGCGTGCTCGGCTACGTCGGCTTCGACTGGCTGGCCGACAAGATCGACCAGAATTGAAGATCCGCGAACCTGGGCCGGACCGCCGATCCGGTTTTTCCACGCGTGACCCGAAGGCTGGCCTGCAGACCGCATGGACAGGCGCTTTGCGGCATGGCCACCCGGAAAGCCTTATGGACAGGCGCTTTCCCGATTGCCATGCTGAAGATCGCCTGTCCATGCGCCTTTCAGCGCATCGCTGTCGCCGTGCCCGCGTGGCTGCAGCGTGCCAACCGCGCCCCGATAGCGCCCCGCAAACCTGCCGGCCGCGACCGTGCGCCGGCTCAAGAACCGCAACCCGGCGCCGTAATTGTCGACGCGCACGGCAGCACTGCCGGGACCACCCTCGGTAAGGGAGTCGGGTGGCAAACGCAACGCTGGACATCGATTTTCCACAGGAGGGAAGGCTCGTGCATCCGATGCGACTCGGGCGGATTTGGCTGCTGCTTGTGGCACTGGTCATCGGAAATCCGGCGTTGGCCGAGGAGTTGTCGATTCCCGGCAGCGGCAACCCGGAGCATGTGCTGGGCGAGCTGGCCGCGGCCTTCAACAAGCAACAAACCGAGCACCGGGCGAGCGTGCCGCCGTCCACCGGCACGGCGGGCGCGCTGCGCGACATCGAGGCCGGCAGTGCGAGCCTCGGCCGCGTCGGCCGGCCGCTCAAGGCAGAGGAACGCAGCCGCGGCCTGAGCTACCTTGCGCTCGGTCGCGATGCGGTGGTGTTCGCGGCCGGGGCCGCGGTCACCACGCGCAACCTGACAGCAGCCCAGGCAGTGGACGTTTTCGCCGGCAAGACCACCGACTGGCGCGATCTGGGCGGCAAGCCGGCCCCGATCCGCGCGGTCGGGCGCGAAGTGACCGACGCTTCGCGCCAAGCGATCAACCGCCTGATCAAACCGTTCGAGAACCTCGTGTTCGGCGAAAACGTCAAGGTCGTGCATCTGGACCCGCAACTGATCGAGTTGCTGGACCGGTTTCCTTCCAGCCTTGGATTCATCAACCGGTCGGCGCTCGCCGCGTGCAAGACCCGGGTGGTCCGCCTCGCCTTCGACGGCATCGAGCCGACGCCGGAGAACCTGGAGAGCGGGCGCTACCCGCTGTGGCTGGAGTTCGGGCTGATCTACAAGCCCGGCAATTTGACACCGGCCGCCAGGGCGTTCATCGAGTTCGTCCAGTCGCCCGCTGCCATGCGCATCCTGCGCGAAAACGGCGTGGTGCCGGCTGCGCAGGCACGCTGAGCCACGGATAGCGCATGCCACCCGCGATCGTGTGATCTGACGTGAACCAGCAGAAGCCAGGCGGGCTGGGCAGATGGCGACCGAGCACCGGCATGACGCTGGTGCTCCTGTTCACCCTGCTGCTCGTGCTCTCGCAGTGGGTGGCGTACCGGGTGTCTGGCGAGTTGCTGCGCACCGCGGTGCAGGAGCGCGAGGTCGACAAGGTCAAGACTGTGAGCCGCGTGCTGCAGGGTCTGATCGAGCACCATACCGCGCGGGTTCGCGAGATCGCACGGTTGCTGGCGATTTCGGATGACGTGCCGCTGAGTCTGGTGCAGGAATCGCATCACCGGCTTGAGGACATCCCGAAGACGCTCGACCTTGCGTTCGCCAACGGCAATCTGAGTCTGCTTGAGGTGACCGACGCACGGGAAGTGGTGATCTATCGGGCGCAGGATCCGGCGCGCAAGGGCGACCGCGATCTATCCTGGGGCATCGCCGAAGCGCTTGCCGGCAGCTCGATGCTCGCCAGTTCCGCCTCGAAGGGCGCACCGGCGGTGCGCGCGATCGAACCGATGCGGGTCGGCGGCAAGATTGTCGGCACGCTCAGTGCCGGGTTGCAGTTGGACGATGCGCTGATCAAGGCCCTGAGCGAGGAGGTCGGCGCCGATCTGGCGTTGCTGTCGCGTTCCGGCCGCGTGGTGGCATCGAGCAGGGGCGGGCTCGCCGTTCTCGACGACGCAGCCGTCACCGAAGCGTTTCACCAGAAGATCCCGGTCTATCGCGAGGACGGCGCGGCGCACCAGACGCGCGCCTACCTGCCGATCCTGGTGGTGGACGACGCCTACGTGATGCTGGCGCAGATCGACAGCGCGTCGGCCTACCGGCTGCTCGAGGCATCGTATCGGCGGGCGGGATTGTTTGGCGGGTTCATCCTGGCGACCAGCATCATGTTGTTGCTGCTGACCTTGCGCATCGTGCTGCGGCCCTTGCGCCAATTGCGCCTGCGCGCCGAGAAGACGGCGGTCGAGCTGACCGGCCGGACGATCGAGGCGGAAAACCGCGACGAAGTGACCGCGGTGGTGCAGGTGCTCGATACCCTGACGCAGCGGCTGATCGACCGCAACGAGGAATTGCAGCGAGCCAAGGCCGCCGCCGACGCGGCGAGCGCGTCGAAATCGCAGTTCCTGTCGACCATGAGCCACGAGATTCGCACGCCGCTGAACGGCGTGCTGGGCATGTCCGAACTGTTGCAGCGTACGCCGCTGGACGCGGAACAGGCGCGTTACGCCAAGGTCATCGAGGCGGCCGGGCGGACGCTGCGGGATCTGCTGAGCGACATTCTCGATCTGGCCAAGATCGAGGCAGGCAAGGTGCAACTCGAACACACCGATTTTCAACTGGCCGAACTGGTCGCCGATCTGGCCGACGTCTATCGCGAACTGGCCTCGACGCGCGGCAATGTGCTTGCACAAGAGTTCGATCCGGCATGTGCGCTGCGCGTTTCCGGCGATCCGGTCCGCCTGCGCCAGGTGCTGACCAACCTGCTCGGCAACGCGGTCAAGTTCACCGAGCGCGGCACCGTCACCCTGCGCACCCGCAGGCTGGCAGCGCGGGCAGGCGATGCGCGCATCTGGCTGCGTTTTGAAGTGCGCGACAGTGGCATCGGCATCGCCCCAGCGTCGCTCGAACGGCTGTTCCAGCCGTTCGTGCAGGCCGACGAGTCGACCACTCGCGCGTTCGGCGGAACCGGACTCGGCTTGGTGATCTCACGGTATCTGGTCGAGCTGATGGGCGGCACGATTGGCGTGCAGAGCGCGCCCGGCCAGGGCTCGACATTTCACTTCGAGTTGCCGTTCGAGGCCGCAACGTCAGGAGCGCCCCAGTCGAGCGCGAGCTTGCCCGCGGCGCGGCGCATCCACGCGCGTGTACTGATCGCAGAGGACAACCTGGTCAATCAGGAAATCGTCGGCGCGATGCTGGCAAAGCTCGGCGTCGAGACGAACATCGTCGACAACGGCGCGCGCGCGGTCGAAGCGCTGCGCACGGAACGCTTCGACCTGGTGTTGATGGATTGCCAGATGCCGGTGCTCGATGGTTACGCCGCGACCGCGCAGATCCGCGCCAGCGAACCGCCGGATCGGCGCACGCCGATCATCGCCCTCACTGCCAATGCCTTCGTCGAGGACCGCAAGCTTTGCGCGAAGGCGGGGATGGACGACTACCTGGCCAAACCGGTGAGCTTCGCCACGCTGGTCGAGGTGTTGCAGCGCTGGCTGCCGGCTTCCTCGATCGATGGTCATCGCGAGGCCGATTCACCAGCGCCGGCCCCGGCCAGCGGCAGCGCGCCGATTGCCGACGGCGTCATCGACGACCTGGTGGCCGAATTCGGCGCGCCGACCGTGCGCCGACTGATGCGCGCGTATCTCGACACTGTCGGACCCTATCGCGATGCGATCGCGCGCGAGGCCAGGCAGCGCGATCTCAACGCCCTGGTTGCCAGTCTTCATGCTCTCAAGTCGTCCAGCAAGACCATCGGCGGCGACAGGCTGGGCGATCTGGCGAACGAGGCGGAACAACTGGCGCGCAAAGGCGACCAGCAGGCGCTGAACCTGGTGCCAGCCATTCTTTCCGCGATCGAGGACTTCTGCCGCGCGCTAGCGGCGCACCCGTTGCTGACCGACGAACCCATGCAAGCGCAGCCGGAGCCCAAGGGAGCATTTCAGTCGGGTTGATCGACGCCGGCTCGCCGGAATTGCAAACCGTTGGAGCGCAGAAATGTGGTTTGACCCGGCTCTGAAATCAAATCATAAGTTGCCGAAAAGACCAATAAATTGCCAGAAGTGTGGGGCTGGTGAGTTGTATTACAATCAATAGTATGAGGCCGGGTCCTTGAACTCGTCTGCACTTCTGATAACGGGAATTTTCAGAACCATTCAAATCGCCGGGGGGATTTCGGCTGTTGCGCGTGAAACTCGGCCGCAACGCGTTGCGCGACTTACTTCCCGGGAACCGCAGGCGCGCATAAACGGGCGAACGTCCGCGATTGCTGGGCCAGCGCACTGCCGGCCAGCGGAATCCACTCGCGGTTGCGCGTGAAGAAGTCGACCGCTTCGATGTCGCATCGCGCGGCGGAAATGACGTTGGTTCCCGCGGCGGCGGCGCCGATGGCGTAGCGGCCAGCGGCGCCGCCGCCGATCGCCACACCGCCGAGCGCGCCGCCACCCAGCGCGATGCCGCCGACAGCCGCGCCCCCGCCCGCAAGCGCAAGGCCGATGGCCAATCCGCCGGCGGAGATCACGCCGACGGCCGCTCCGCCAAAAGCAATCACGCCGCGGGCGAAGCCGCCGATTGCCAGCAGGCCGGTTGCCATGTCGCCGATGGCGACGATTGCCCTGGCGTGCCCGCGCGATTCGCCGCGGGCAGGATCGGGACCGCTGGCGATCGCCCACAATGGCCAACCCGCGACCGTGCGCTTCGATTGCCTGCGTATGCCCAGCGGCAGCGAAACCGTCAGCAGACGCCGTTTGGCGAGTTCGAATTCGTCTGCATTCAGCATGCCGCGCCGGCGCAGATCGGCGAGTTTCTGGAGTTCGTCGGCGATTGACATGGTGGCCATTGTCCGCGAATGCGTGTTCGACCTGGTCCGCCCGGGCGGGCGGTCAGAACTCGGCAGCAACTGGTGCGCCGGCACCGGCTCCCTGGCTGCTCACGCGAATCCAGGCTTCCAGACGATAGTTGACCGGCAACGGCCGGGCGTCCGCTTGCGCGGTGAAATCGCTCCAGGCGGGCCGCACCATGCTGTCGGCGCGAATTCGAGCGTCGTCGGCCCCGATGCTGCGCTTTTCGACCTGCGGCGCGATTCTCGTCACCTTGCCGTGGCCGACAACGGTTTTGCTTCCGGGCAGTACGAATTCGACCGGCAAGCCGACTTCCACGCGCGAGGCCAGCAACTCCTCGACCTCGAAGCGGATTTCGACTCGCGCCGGATCGACGATGCGAAACAGTGTCGGCGACGTGACGTTCGAGCCGATGATGTCGCCGGGATTGACGTTGCGCGCCATCACGACTCCCGCGATAGGCGCGACAATCCGCGTGCGCGACAGCGCCACCTCGCCCTGGGCAAGCGCAGCACCGGCCGATGACACTGCCTCTCGCGCGGCACGCCGTTCGCCGGCGCGGCCACCGGCCACTCCGGCGCGCGCCCGCATTGCCGCCTCGCGCGCCCGCGCCTCGGCGATCCTCAGGCTGCTTTCGGCCTCGATCACCGATTGTTCAGCAACGAATCCTTGCCCGCGCAGCGCGCGCTGGCGCTGCAATCTGTCGCGCGCCAGATCAGCTTCTTGCTTCGCCGCTTCGGCAGCCGCGGTCAATGCCGCCTGTTCTTCGGAACGTACGCCCTCATTGGCGAGCGTCAGCCGGGCGGCCGCAGCCTCCCTGTCGGCGCGTCGCTGCCGAACCGCTGCCGATTCGAGGTCGCTTTCAATTTCGGCGAGCAATTGGCCGGTCTTGACGTGGTCGCCCGGGTGCGCCAACACCCGCAGCACCTTTCCCTCTGCCAGCGGGCGCACTTCGATAATGCCGTCGATCGGCACGACCTGCGCTTGCGCCACCACCCGCGCGTCCGTATCGGGCTTCGCAGATGCGTCAACCGGTGAAGTCGGGCGCCGCGTCGCGATCGCGCCAACAATGACGGCGGCAGTGACCACAGTACCCAGCAACAACCAGTGCTTTCGCATTTTCAACCTCCGCTCCCCCCGCCCGTCTCGTCTGCGGCAACGGCCACACCATCGCTGACGATCTGGCCGTCGTCGATCTCGATCACCCGGTCGGCGAACCGCGTCAGCCGTATATCGTGGGTCACCAGGAGTACGCCGCAGCGCTCGCTCACCTGATCCTTGATCAGTTGCACGATGTCCATCCCGGTGTGGCGGTCCAGCGCCGCGGTCGGCTCGTCGCCCAGGATCAGTGCGGGGCTGCCGGCCAGGGCGCGGGCGATCGCCACCCGCTGCCGCTCGCCGCCGGAGAGTTCGCCGGGCCGATGGCCCAACCGCGCGCCCAGACCGACGCGCGCGAGAGCCTCGGTGGCGATCCCGCGTGCCTGTTCGCGCGGCGTGCCCTTGAGGGCGAGCACTTCGGCGACGTTGTCGAGCGCACTCAGCGCCGGAAACAGGTTGTAACTCTGAAAGACGAAGCCGACCTTGTCGCGCCGCACTTCCGCCGCGGCACAATCAGGCAGGCGCGATATCGGAACGCCGCACAGCTCGACCTCTCCGGCGCTCGGTCGCAACAGGCCGGAGAGCACGCAGAGCAGCGTCGTCTTGCCCGAGCCGGAGGGTCCCATCAGCAGCGCGAGTTCGCCACTGCGGATGACGATCGAGATGCCGCGAAGAACCGGCGTTTCAATTGCCGCCGGACGGAAGGTCTTGGCGAGGCCGCGTGCGCGGATCAGGATCGACTTTTCGCTCATCTCGGGTTGACTTCCGTGGCTAGCGCAGCACCGTCGCCGCTTCGAGCTTGTACACCGCCACCAGGCTGGTGATGCTGGCCATCGCGCACATCAGTATCGTCGCCATTACGCTCAAGCCGACAGTCTCGGGCGAAACGACCACGGTCAGTCCGGCGTTCTCCAGCACGCGTTTGAGAACCAGCGCCAGGACGAAGCCGGATACCACGCCGGCGGCGGCGAGAAACGCGACCTGCCACAACACGAATCCTGCCAGCTCGAACGGCCGCGCCCCGACCGCCTTCAGCGTTGCCAGTTCGAGCAGGTGTTCCTTGGTCATCGAATACAGAGTTTGTCCGACGATCACGCCGCCGACGAACAATCCGAGAATGGCGGTGAATAGCAGCGCTGCGCCGGCGCCCGATCCGCTGACCCAAAACGCCTGGGTCTTCTTGCTCCAGGTTGCGGTGTCGAGCAACTGGATATCCGGCTGGCGCTTCATCCAGGCCGCCAGCGCCGGTCCGCATTGCTTGTCGGCCAGATCGATGACGTAATACATCGCCTGGTTCTCGCCGACATTGAGCAGCCGGCGCGCGTTGGTCGTGGTGGTAAACAGGTAGGGGTTGAGCGTAAAAGAACGGATGCCATGGGTCGCCACGGCTACCGTGACCGTCTTGCCCGTTGATCTCGAAGCTGCTGCCGATCGGGTCGGCGGGAAGTTCAAGCTTGGCCAGATCGGTGCGGTCGACGCTGATGCGCAGCGGCTGGCTCAGATCGGCGAGGTCGCCGTCAACTTCGCCCCACGGCACTTGCCTGCCCGGCCGCGGCTCGACTGCCACGACCAGCGCGGTGGAGTGCGTGCCGTTCGGCCGGCGGACGAACGAAAAGCCGTACAGCAGCGCGCGCACGTCGGCAACGCAGGGGTGCGACAACAGCAGATTGCGCGGGCCGACCGAAACGATTTCCGAGTAGTCGATCACGTCGAGCCCGCTCGGCATGGCCCACATGTCCCCACCGACATGGTCGATCACGGCAGAAGAGCTTTGCTCGAAACCGCGGTAGAGCCCGATCTGCACGAATCCCAGCGTCGAGGCCAGCGCCACGCCGAGCAGCGATGCGACAAGCTTGCCGCGATCGAACAGAATCGAACGAAGGGCGATTCGGCGCATGAGTGGACGCGGCCCCGGATAGGATGTTCGCGCCGATTATACGAAGTCGCGTCTTTGGCGAACCGATTCGCACCTGCGCCATCCTTTGGGTGACGAAGTGTTGTCAGGCCGCAGTCCGATCTGCAACTGTCTGCGGCACTGCGGCCGTCAGATGCGGGACCGCGCAAGACTTTGGGAGCCGCAGATCCGCAGCGACCCTCGCCTGCTTACGAGTCGCCCTCGTCTGCCGAGCCAAGACCACCTTGCGCCCGGCGCAATCGCTTGATCAGTTTTTGATCCCGCGGCGATATCCCCATCGCCGCTACGCTCCACTCGTTGATCGAGCCAACCAGTTCGCTGTAAGTCAGCGGATTGTGCAAGCGCTTCATGCGCTGATGAAGAATGGCATGCTCGCCGTAGCGATCGAGCCACTCGTTTGCCGCGCCTACACCAGCGCCATCTTGAACGACCTGGTTTATTACGCCCCACTCGAACAACTGGCGAGCGCTCCATTGCCCGCCTGCCGTGATCAGAGCGTCGGTACGATGTCCGGAAACGCGTCGCGCGAGCATGTTGGCGGCACCCATGCCGGGAAACAGATTGAACAGGATCTCGGGCAACCCGAGTACCGCTTGCTCCTCGGCAATGATCGTTCCGCTCGCAAGGGCGCATTCGAATCCGCCACCCAGCGCGCGTCCTTGCACAAGACTGATCGTTCCAACGCCCGCGCCATAACCTTCGACGTGATTGAAGATCGTGTCGATGCAGTCGGTAGCGTAATGACTCAGTGCGTGCCAGTCCTGCACCTCGATCAGATCGAGAAAGAGCGCGAGATCGCCACCCAGGTTGAATACACCCTCCACCTTGGAGCCAACCACCACCCAACGCAAGCCGACAACATGATCCGGGTCAACCGCAATTTGACACCGGGCCGCCTTGAGCGCAGCCTGAACCGCCAGTATTTCTTTAAGGACACCCGGATTGAAACAGGGTACCGGCGTTGGGTGGAAGAAGAACCAGAACGCCTTGCGATCGACATCGAGATCGATACTCAGGTGTTCCCCGCAGAGCGCTTGCAAATGCTCGTACTTCACCGGTCCCCGAGTCCATGCGGCGTCCCGGTATTGAAACAGACCCGGTTCTCCATCGATGTGCGAGTCAGGCATCATTTCACGAAGCGATCGAAGTTGTAACAAATCTCGTCATCAGGATTTGATTATTTCACCACAAATTAAATAGTTACGTCCGATAATCTGTGTAAATTCTGAACAATGCTGCGGCTAGTCAAGGCGCGGTAAATTTTTTGCCGAGCGAACCATTGGGAGACAGCCTTGGACAGGGTTAGCCATAAGGGCCAGGTACGAGAAAAGGTCGTTCTGGCGCAAGTCACGTCGGCATTCCGTTGGAATCGACTGCTACTGGCCAACACGGTGATCGTCGTGTTGCTGGTTTTCTACTTCCTGTACGCCCAGGTCTCGCCGGTGGGCGCGACCGCCTGGATGATCGGCATGCAGGTAGTCACGCTGTTTCGATTTCTTCTCGGTCGGGCGTTTTTGTCGCGCGACCGGTCCGGCCACGAGGTTGCGCCGTGGCGGACGGGTTTCGTCGCACTGACGGGCATCGCCGGTTTTGCCTGGGGGCTGATCGGCACAGCCCTGTACCCCAGCACCGACCCGCACAGCCAACTTGTGATCGCCATGATCATGTTGGCTGTAAGCGCTACCGGCCTGTTCTCCCAGTATCCCGTGTTTTGGGCGTATCCGACATTCGCCATACCGATGCTCGCGCCATTCATCTTGATGCGATTTCTGGGCGACACGCGCGCCGACATGTTTGCGGGCTTTACCGGGTTCTTCTTTTTGCTGATCGCGCTGTTTACCGCACGGCGCATGTCGATGCATCACTTTCGCTGGCTTGTTTCGCGTTATCGGCTTCGGGTTGTGTCCGGGGAACGGGAACAGGCATTGCGGCTGGCTGAGGAATCGAGTCGAGCCAAGACCGAGTTTCTGGCGAATATGAGCCACGAGATTCGCACGCCAATGAACGGAGTGCTTGGCATGGCCCACCTCCTGGCACAAACGCACCTCGACACCACGCAGAGCCGTTATGTACGTGCGTTGCGTTCGAGCGGGGAGCAATTGCTGGCCGTGCTGAACGATGTGCTCGATTTTTCCAAGATTGAAGCCGGAAAAATGACGATCGAACGCGTTCCGTACAACGTGATGGACGTAGCGACGGTGTCGACGGAAATGTTCTTCGCCCAGGCCGAGGCCAAGAAGATCGCGATCGAACTCGAGTGTGAGGGCACCATACCCAAATTGCTCGGGGATCCGGTGCGGGTCGGGCAGGTACTGTCCAATCTCGTTTCCAATGCGGTGAAGTTCACGGAACGGGGCTACGTTCGCGTCGCTGTTGACTGGAACTGGGAAACGGAATCGCGCGGAACGCTGGTGCTTACCGTGCGGGATACGGGAATAGGCATTCCGAAGGAAAAGCACACCGCGATCTTTGATTCTTTCGCCCAGGCGGACCAGTCAACCACCAGAAAATTCGGCGGATCGGGTCTCGGGCTGGCAATCTCGAGCAAGCTCGTCCAACTGATGAACGGGTCGATTCAACTGCAGTCCGAACCCTCGCTCGGATCGGTATTCACGCTGGCCCTCCCCTCTGAATTCCTGTCCGAAGATGTGTCGCTGCCCTCCTCGGTCGCCGATAAGCATCAACTATGCGGAACCGTGCTGCTGGTGGAGGACAACGAGGTCAATGAGCTGGTTTCCGCGATGACCCTAAGGGGCCTTGGATTGGCGGTGATTGCCGCGAGCAACGGCAGCGATGCCATCTCGGCCTACGCCTCCGCTAAGCCAGACGTCATTCTGATGGATTGCCACATGCCCGGAATGGACGGCTTCGAGGCAACCCGGGCTATCCGCAGGCTTGAAGACGACGCCCGTCATGTGCCGATAATCGCGTGTACCGCCAACGTGACTGCGGGTTTCCGCGACCGGTGCATTGAAGTGGGAATGGATGATTATTTGTCCAAGCCGTTTCGCGCAAATGCATTGTACGAAGTGTTGGCCAAACATCTTCTCGACAAGGCGGTAATTCTCGCCGACAAGACGCCACCCGGTATATCGCCAATGAATGCTTTAGCCGTGCCAGTGCGAACCAATTGCGAAGAAGTGCAGTTGTTCGACGAGGCCCACCTGTTGAAGGTGTCACAACTCCATTCTTCGGGCGCATCGAACGTATTGGAGAAGCTCGTGCCGCTCTTTTTGAAGCAGATCGAGCGTTTCGGAAAGGCACTCGCCCAGCACATCGAGGCGGCAGATGTCGCGGGTATCAAATCGATCGCCCATACGCTGAAGTCATCGGCAAACCACGTGGGACTCTCCCGCCTGTCCAGCGCAATGGACGATTTGGAAACGTTGTGTGAAACGGAGGCCCCGGCCGAAGCGATTGGACAGGCGAAACGCCTGTTACCGCTGCTCGAACTGTCTGGAAAGACGCTTGAGCAATGGCACATCGGCCGCCATGTCCAGCACTGAACGCGAGGACATAATTCCGGGTCTGCCCAGTGGCGCGCCATGTAGGGCGTTGGCTCGACCACTAGAAAGTTGCGCGACCGACAGGTTGCATCAAGTTGCTGTGCGTACCCGGTATGGCTCAGCAGAATCAGGCGCCTGACTAGCGGGAAATGCGCCTATCCTCAAACGGATATGGCGCCCCACATTCCGCCACTGGCAGGGATTTGAGTGCCACACTCCGCCTTGACGCAACCACCTGTGTCGGCGTTCCGTTGAAGTCGAGCCAGCGCTGGTGCGCAAAATCGAACAGCTTGCAAGTTCGCATCGTTCGGATGTACCAGGCAAGCGAAAGTGTGTCGACAACCGCTTTGGCACCGAGCAATTCATTGAGGTGCTGTTGCGCCCGCCTCAGGCGATAGCACGGCACGCGGGCATGCACGTGATGGACCGGGTGGTCCAGAACATGGTGCATCAAGACGCCAAGGATTGACGACGTCTTGAGGTGGACGGAAACCAGCTCGGATTCCACAAACCGGGGCTTGTCGCCGATGCGACGGAACCATCCGACGCTCGGGTGGGTGTGCTGTGCGAACTCCACGAAACCAACGAGGAGATGGAACACCGCGAGAGGCACCACGAAACCAAAGCCAACAGCCGCCGCCGTTGAGGTTTCGCTGTACTGGGGCGCGAGAATCATCGCGAGCAGCCAGACCGCGAGGTATCCGGTCACGACTGCAGCGTGGCGCCAGGCTGAAACCCTGTCGGCTCTCTCCGGGCAAGTCCGATCGTTTGGCAAGAACAGGGCGTGCAGCCACCGCTCTTTGAAGTAGTGAACGGCCAGCGCCAACGGATTCCCGGAACGGTAGAACCGTTCCAGTTGCCGTCTCCACCGGGGCAAGGAGCGGAAAGTATCGAGTGATAGCGGCGTGTAGGTGCCTTTGTGGCCGCCGTTTGTGTTCGGGTGATGGAAGCCGTGATGATCGAGGATCCACAGTCGATAGTTGTGCAGACACATGACGAAGGCGATTACCGCCAGCAGCTTGTTGAGCCGCCTGCCGGTTACCAGGCACTGGTGGGCGGCATCATGCGCGAGAATCAGGAGATTGCCGAGTTTCGCGCCCGCGTAGATTCCGCAGGCAAGCTTGGCGAACATCGGCGACAGGCAGAGCACGCCCGCGATCGCAGCGGCGTAGAGCAAGATGTCGAAAGCTAGCAGCCCCAGTCCGATCGCCGTGCTGGACTTCGCATAGGGGGACAGCAACCTTACCAGTTCGGCGCGGGACTTGGACATGGGACGATCCACTTCAAGGCAACAACTTGGAATTCTTGCGTATACGCCAAGATTCGCAAGACGAATCTCGCAACGATATGTGACGTAGAAATACGGGAGCCGGCGCAAGCCGTGGTGTGTTACCAAAAAACGTGAATTGCTCTGGCCACGGGCGAAGACACGGCTTCACTGACTCCACTCAAATCGGGCAGCGTGCACGTCCCGCATGCCCGCAATGGGGCAGATCGCACGACAAATGCCCAAGCTGCATGCTGCAAACCCGTGGCACATTCATTGCGGACGGGAGATCGTTGCGGCTGACAGCCCGGGTTTTCGACATTCATGCTATTCGACTCTCGGACGCTGCGGTTGTCGGAGCCATCAGAACCCGTAACGCCGAGGGCGGACTCCAAGATCCCGCCCATCCACAGTATTCCAAGGAGAATGACATGAGAGAAATCGAAACACAGACGCTTGCTGCCAGCGTTTCCCAAAGCGAGTTGCGTCGACCCTGCGATGCAAACGCCCGGGCACGGCGTGTGACAGTCTGGCTAGCCACCCTGACATCGCTTTGTGCGACGAGCGCAATCGCGGGTCCCACCGCGCTGCGTGGCGGCGACGAACATAGAGCCAAGTTCGAAATGGTTCGGTCCGCTGCGGCAGAAAACGCGAACTGCCTGCCCCACGCCGCGGCGACAGTTAGAATCACGCCCGAGGGACCGGTAGAACGCATGCGGGTAAGGGTGAAGGGGCTGCCACCCAAGACCAACTTCGATTTCTTCGTCATCCAGGTTCCTAATAACCCGTTCGGCATGAGCTGGTACCAGGGCGACATCGAGACCGACGAAGAAGGCGAAGGCACGGAGACGTTCATCGGTCGGTTCAACGAGGAAACTTTCATTGTTGCGCCGGGCACCGCCGTTGCGCCAGTGATCCATCACAACAAGTCTCCCGACATCAATACCAACCCGCCGACGGGACCCGTCCATACCTTTCATCTCGGGTTGTGGTTCAATTCCCCCGACGATGCACTCATGGCCGGCTGCCCGGGCAACGTAACCCCCTTCAATGGCGAGCACAACGCTGGCATCCAGGTTCTGAGCACGCGAAACTTCCCCGATCTGGAAGGGCCGCTGCTCAAGGTCAAGCCTTAATCCGGGACTATCGCGACGTCCGGTGGGAGAAGGGAGGGCGCGCAGAAGTATGGAAGGTCTTCGGCGCCCTCCTTCTGCGCGCGTCGGGCGCTGCATTCAAGCCCAGCAACGGCGCGAACGATTGGCCAGGGACGGGGTCTTGAAAGTCGATGGGCCGCCCAACCGGCTGGCTTGGTCCCCGCCAGAGAGAGCAAACAAGACCCGGGAGACTCATTTGGGATGCGGCAACGTCACTGATCGCGAACCTGCGGCCCCGGTCGCCGGCTTGTGCGTGGCGGCGCCGGCATGACATGCTCCGAAAACGCGATATGCCGCGATGCAGCGCCGCTACAGATCTGCCGCGGCAATCATCCGATTCGCCGGAACCCCTGCCGCCGTGCAGGGCGGAAGAATACACTGCCAATGTGCTCAACCAAAGGAATGCCATCCAATGTTGTACCTTCCCGAATCGGCGATTGCATGGGGAAGCCCCGGTTTCCGTGAAGTCCTCAAGCGGGAGCTCGAGCAACGGGGCGCCGGGCAACTCCCGCTCCAGCAGGGACTGTTAGCCAGCAGTTATGCACTGGATGAAGCTATCGAGGTGATGATAATCAGCGTGACCGACGAGCCCGGCCTCATTCATGCGAAGGCGGGCGTCTTCTATTCCGGAATCACCGCTGGCTGCAGTTGTCCGGACGATCCCACGCCTGTCACGCCACAAAGCGAATACTGTGAATTGCGGCTCACCATCGACAAGACCACTGGGCTGGCAACGGTGAGGCCGTCAGAGGATTAGGCCGCGCTGGCTGTATTGCCGGGCTGGTAACCGCCGAGCCCGGACACGTCTTTCTGCCCGGGCCATACCTTCGTTTCCAAACACCGGTGATCAAAGGCGGCGTGCGGCAGGCGCCGGCCCGGGCCGCCCGGTTACTTGCCAGGCGCGACCTTCTTGAGCAGTTTCGCCATCGCGGCGTCATCGACGAGCTTGTCGATCCAGGCCTGCATAAGCACTTTCAGCGGTGTGGGCATACTGCGCCCGCTCTCATATCGACTGCCGCCACTTTGCGTAACGCCAAACCTCTTCCAGAATTCGGTCTGATTCAGACCGGCCGATTTACGCAGTTCGCTAGGGTCATTGATCGTGGGGGATTTCCTTGCCATGTTAGGTCTCCTTGTAGGGTTACGAGATTGCAGGTGCGATTATGACATCAGTTTTGCCGAAAACAAGTAGTGCCTTGTAACTTTACAGGTCGCTCCGCAGCGCCAGCCTTGGCTTCGCGACCCGCCCCGAGACGCCGATCCGAATCCGTCCGCACTTCAGGGTCCGACCCTGGCCGGCCGCGCACCAGCCGCAACGATGCCGCTCGCCGGGGAGCGTGCCGCCCGCTGGGACACGCTTCGCGACCGGCCCGGCCGTCCTTGCGCGCGCCTTTGCTGCACCCTGCCCTTCGACACACGCCGGTGTTCAACGGTGCTGCCACGCGCGTCTGACGGCGCCCGAAGTCGCGATTGTCCCTTCGCGCGAGAAAGCTTCCAGGTTGGATTCGATGGCGTCCGGGTCGTAAAGGTAGTTGACCATCATCCCGTAGGATTGCTGCAAACCGTTTGCCGAGGTGTCGGCCAGTGCGTTTATGCGCTCAATGCGTGCGCCGTTGCCAAGGTGGAATCGGGCGACCGGATCGAAGGGGCGGTTGTCGACCTTGGCCAAGACCAGATAGTGGCCGACGAGCCGGGTCAATCCAGGCTGCAGCGCCCGCGCCAGCGGCACGCTCGCGACCCACTCGTCATGAGCCAGCATGGCTCGAATGTCCTCGACGCTATTGACGACCGGCCCCTTTGGCCCGACATGGCGAGCGACACGCTGAACAATTTCCTCACTGAATGCGCGCTGCCAGGCCTCGGGATTCTTCTCTGCCCAGCGCCGCAATTTTGGCAAGGGCGACAGCGTGGCAAACGTCACCAGACGCGGAAAGTCACGCTTCAAATCATCGACCACACGCTTGAGCAGGAAGTTGCCGAAGGAAACACCCCGGAGGCCGACCTGGGTATTCGAGATCGAATAGAAAATGGCAGTCTTGGCCCGATGCGCGTCGAAAACCGGGGCACGTTCGTCGAGCAGCGTCTGCACGTTGTCGGCGAGCTTATCGACCAGCGCCACCTCGACGAAGATCAAGGGCTCCATCGGCATGCGCGGATGGAAGAAGGCGTAGCAGCGCCGATCGGAGTCTAGGCGGTTCTTCAAATCGTTCCACGAACTGATTTGATGCACCGCTTCGTACTTGATCAGCTTTTCCAGCAACAGCGCCGGCGAGTTCCAGGAAATCCGCTGCAGTTCGAGAAAACCGACATCGAACCAAGCACCAAGCCGGATTTCGATTTCGCGGTCAAAGGCGAGCAGCGCGGGGTCCCTGTTGAGATGGCGCAGCAGATCGGCGCGCAAATCGACGATGAATTTCATCCCGTTGGGCAGTGCGTTGAACTGGGTCAGAATACGCAGGCGCGCCGAGCGCATGGCGGTACGCAGTCCGGACTCCGCGGCCCATTGGGCGTCGGAGCCGATCGCTTCCTGGTAGCGGGCGTGCGCCTTGGTGACCGCTTTCGGATCCGGGCCGAACTCGGTGGCGATGATGCGCAGGAATGCTGCCCGACCGCCATCGGTAAGTCCCAGATACGTGTCGGCAAGTCGCGCAGCGCGTTGCCGCGCCGACACCTCGCCACCCAACCCGGCCGCGCAGTCCTTGAGCTGTTCGCGTATCTGGGCTGACTGCCTTTCACTCAGGCCACCGGCCGCAGATTGGTCGCTCAGCAGCGTGCGCGCCTTGCGGATGTAGCGCGCAACAATTCCATCGGTCATTTGATTTGTGTCGTCAATTCAGGTTAAGACCTGCAGCGATTCCTGGCGGGCCACCTGCGAAATCCTGCTATCAAAGTGAATTCATATAGTTGCGAGAGTTATTTCACGTGATGTGCTACAAAACATCGATAACTATACGTTAAACAATTGCTTGGCGTTATATCTTTCGATCTTGCACGAAGTCTAAAGGCCGTTCCACCGATGCCCTGGAAGCCAATATCCATGCGGGTTCCAGGGCATCTCCGGGGGCGCATCGGCATCATGCAAGGGCGGGCTTGAGGTCGAACGCGATGCAAACCCGCTCTTCGTCGGCATCGAACGGAATGGTGCGATGGAACAGTGACGACGGAAACAGCACGATGTCGCCGACGCGCTGGTCGACGATTCGGCTCGGAAAGTTGTCGTGCCTTTTCGGGTAATCGTCGCCATCCGTACTGAATTCGATGCTGCCGTCGTGCTCGCCTCTCCTCGGCGGCACCGCCAGGTAAACGCAACCGCTGATCCAGCCCTCCTCGTGGATGTGCGAAGTGAGGTGCCCGCCCTTATGCATCTTGAGATACCAGGAACTGCTGAATTCAAGGTTGACCGGAAACGCTCTCACCAGTTCGCAGTCTTCTCCCGAAAACTGCTCGCGATACTGCGCAATGTTCTCCCTGATCAGCGCCGCCAGCGTCTGGAACGAGGTTTCGGGCCGCTTGAGCAGATTGCCCGCCGACTGGATTCCGTAATACAGGCGTCCCTGCTTTCGCTCGGCGATCTCGGTGTGGGTGATGTCGCGAAGCAGATCGCGGAGCAGCCGCGAGTCCGGCTCGACGAGCGCGTCGATGGCGCTGTGAAAAATGAATGCCATCGGATCCTTGCAGAAGCCATAGCGATCTTCCACGGCAAAATTGGCGGCATGGTGGGCAGACAAGGTCGCAAGCAGCGGCGAGGCATGTCGGCCGGCCAGCGCGGCTTCGAGCTTGCCTTCAAACTCCTTGAACCTGCCAGACTTGTACATGCAGTACAGCGCACGCTCACGCGAATCCCATAGGCCCGATTGCTCGAAATTGCGTATCGCCTCGTCGTATCGACCCGCCAGAGCGAGGAATTCGGCCATGTCATACGACGCTTGCGCGTTGCTCGGGTCGATGGACAGGGCGCGCTGGTAGCACGCCACGGCCTCGTCCATCTTTCCCTGATCGCGCAGGGATTCGCCGAGGTTGTTATGCGCTTCGGTGTAGCCGGGCTCGATCGCCAGCGCGTTGCGATAGCTCGCAACGGCTTCATCGAGCTTTCCCTGGCCGCGCAAGGCGGTACCGAGATTGAAATGCCCCTTGGCGGTCGGCTGGATTGCCAGTGCCCGCCGGTAGCTTGCCGCGGCCTGATCGAGTTCACCCCGCCGCTGGAGAACGGTGCCCAGATTGGCGTGCGCTTCGAGAAACCCCGGTTCGATGGCGGTGGCGTTGCGATAGCACGCGATCGCCTCGTCGAGGCGGTCGGTTTCCTGCAACAACGCACCAAGGTTGAACTGCGCCACGGCCAGATCGCTCTTGAGGGTGATCGCGCGGCGATAGCTTGCTTCGGCCTGGTCAACTTTGCCCAGATTGCTCAGCAGAACACCGAGATTGAAATGTATCTCGGCGATTCCCGGATCGATCGTCAGCGCCTTGCGATAGCTTTCTGCCGCATCATCGAGACGGCCAAGCCGTTCCAGCGCCGCGCCGAGCAGGTTGTGTACGACCAGCGCATTCGGGTAGGTACGCAGCAACGCACGGCAGGTGCTCTCTGCCTGCGTCCAGCGCCCGGCATTCAGCAGTTGCAGCAGCGGCTGAATTTCGCTTTGCAGTGGCTGTTTGGGAGACTGGGCCTGCAGTGTCATCGCGCATCGGGAGGCTGAGGATTGCCCACCAGCATGCCGCGGCATGGCACCGATGTCTACCACGCAATACGCTTGTGCGGCCATAGCGGCAGCCGCCGATTCCCGCGCCGCAGTTGCGCCTTGGCGGCCCCGGGACGATCGGCAATCGCTACGGCGAACACAGGCTAAAACGTCATCACCACCTTCTGGTAGAGACCGCCGAACGTCGTCCGTTTCTGGACCCGCAGCGGAGGGATGGCAGCCGGCATCAAATCCTCGATCTCCTTCTGCCAGAGATCCATTGCGAACGGCTCCAGCGTGCGCAGGATCGGCTGCATGATGTAACGGAAGGGATTGAGCCGACGTGGCCGATGGTAGTCGACAAAGATCAATTTGCCGCCGGGCTTGACCACCCGCGCCGCCTCGGCCACGGTACGGGCGCGTGCAGCCTCGGGTTGTTCGTGGAGCAGAAAGAAAACCACCACCTGGTCGAAACTGGCGTCGGGAAACTCGAGCTGGGTCGAATCCTGATGATGCAGGGTGACCCGCGAGGCATCCGACAACTTTTCGGTCAGATTCTTGAGCTGGACAGGCGCCACGTCTACCACGTGCAGGTGCCCCGCGCGACCGAGACGATCGACGATCCGGTCGGTGAGATTTCCATAAACGCAGGCAATCTGGAGTACCTGGCTCGGCTTGGTCCCGTCCAGTTCGCGCAGCACGCTTTCGCGCAGCCGCCCGAAGTTGCCCCAAAGGATCAGATTGACGAGCCACTGCCGCTCAAATACGCGCACGCCGAGCGGATGCAGGTAGGCCCACCAGTAGGTCTGCGACAAGTACTTGGGAATCGGCAGGTGCGCGGACAAATGCAGACTGCGCGGACCGCCAAGTCCGACCGGTTCATCGGTGGCTGAGATCGCTTTCTCCAGGATTACGGTTTCGTCTCTCACTTCGGTCAGATCCACGATTTGAAGACAATTGTCGACAAGGTGCCCATACTGGCCACCGCTCAGACGCCAAACGCAATCCGGGCGTCACTTACGCCCGGACCAGAAAAGAAGTATGACGTTCAGTGTTCGGCGCGCCAGGATGGAGACGCGATCAACCGCGCAGAACTATCCCCGACTGCACTGACATGGGTGCGGACGGAACCCTCTGAAGCCGAGCTGAGTGCGAGTGACCATGCATGCTTGACGCTTGCCCGGTCAAACGCAGCCAGCAACCGTCCGCGCGAGCGGCGGCGATTTCCGCATCCAATCCATGTGAATCGATCAGCCCCCCGACTGATTGCCAGCTTGAGCGCCGGCACCCCCAAAAACCACACCAATAATCTGGTCTTGCGGTGGAAACCAGGGCCTCGTGACAAACCAAGTCGACCAAAGCCAAGCCGCGCGCAACACCCGTTTGGCAGAGTATCACTGACGAGTGCCCAGGCGGTCAATCCGGGTCATCACTCGGCGAGCGCCTGCCCGAATTCCCGCGCCGCGGCAGATGCAACCTTGCCGACCGAACTAGAAGCCCAAACCAAGCAAAACGTAAGCGGAAATCAGCGTAGCCGCAAATGCAGAGCCGTAACAAAGCAGCTTGGCCAGCAGTCCAGGATGAATGCCGATCTCGTGCAGCGAGTGGTAAATCCGGTGCGCGGCAAACCACAGGAACAACGCAATCACCGCAAAGATGAATCCCTTGCCGATGAAGTTCTGCGCAAACGCCAGCATTTTCGGGTAGCTCATGGTTCCCGCCGGCAACAACAGGCCGAGCGGAACCGCAATACCCGTGATGAATACCAGAACCGGACCGAACAGGGCGGACAGCATGCCGCCGGCACCAAACAGGCTCCAGAAGATCGGCGCGTTGGAACGCTTCAATCCAGATTTCATAATGCGATCCTCCACACCAGCGCGAGCATTGCGATGCTCGCTACCACAGCCGCCAGCAGACCTCCGCCGGTAATGGCAGCCGGACCGACCCGCTTGCCGCCGACGATGATTGGCGGCAGCGTTTTCGGCATGATCACGAACCAGGAATAGGTGTGATACGCGATCGCCACCAGAAATGCCAGGTGAAAGACCAGCGAGAGCGGGCTCTTCATCGCTTCGAGCCAGCCGTTCCAGGCCGCCTCGCCCTGGCCAAGGCGAATCAGCCCAACCAGCAGGACGAAAGCATAGGCGGCGACAAACAGCGCCGTACTCTCGTGGATCATGTATTCAACGAAGAACGGATTCTTCTTCCACCAACCGTCCATCGAACGGACATACGGACGACGCTTGCTCACTTGGAACCCCCCTTCGGCGACAGGAAGCGCAGGAAATAGTCCTTCGCAGCGTTGGTCTTGTTGATATTCACGGCGTTGGCCGGATCAACGTGTTTCGGACAAACTTCCGAGCAATAGCCCACTGCGCTGCAGTTGAACACCCCCTCCTCGGAGGCGACAAGCTCCATCCGCTGTTCTGCGGCACCGTCACGCGAATCCATGTTGTAGCGGTGCAGCAGCGCTATCGCGGCAGGTCCGATGAAGTCCGGATTGAGCCCGAACTGCGGGCACGCGGCATAGCACAACGTGCAGTTGATGCAGGAAGTGAACTGGATGTACGCGTTGAACTGCTCGGGCGACTGGATGTACTCGCCCTGCTCGAGCGAGCGCGCCTCCCTGGGAATGATGTAAGGCTGAATGCTCTCCAGTTTGCCGATAAAGCCGCTCAGGTCCACCACCAGATCCTTTTCGATCGGGAAGTGTGCCATGGCTTCGACGCGAACCCGATTCGGGTAATAGTCGCGGAGGAACGTCTCGCACGAGAGCTTGGGAATGCCGTTGATCATCATGCCGCAACTGCCACAGATGGCCATCCGGCACGACCAGCGAAACGTCAATGACCCGTCGAAGTTGTCCTTGATGTACTGCACGCCCTGCAGCACCGACATGTCATCCGAGAACGGAACCTTATAGACTTCAAGGTGAGGCTCCGTATCGCTCTCGGGTTGGTAGCGCAGAACCTCGATTTCGATGATCTTCTTCGTGTCAGACATGGGATCCCTTTCTCTCCTGGTCTGCCTTTTCGCCGGCCGCACCGTAGACGCGCGCCGCCGGTTGAGACTTGGTGATCTTTACGTCGCCATAGGCAATACGTGGGATACCGCCGGCAACGTAGTACGCTTCCGAGTGCTTCAGGAAGTTGACGTCGTCCCGCTGTTCGAAACCGTCGAGACGCTGGTGCGCACCGCGCGACTCCTTGCGGTTGATCGCCGAATGCGCCATCGTCTGCGCGACGTCGAGCTGGTAGTCAAGCTCGATTGCCGTCAGCCAATCGGTATTCCAGACGCTGGTCTTGTCCTCGATGTTGATGTTCTTGAAACGCTCGCGCAATTCGGAAAGCTTTTCACATGTCGCCCGCATGGTCTTCTCGACGCGGAAGATGCCACAACCTTCTTCCATGCTTTGTACCATCTCCTTGCGCAGGACGGAGATCTTCTCGCTGCCACCCGGCTTGGTCTTCAGCGACATGACGCGTTGCTCGACGGCCTGCGCTTGTTTGAGCAGGCTGGCCGAATTGCCAGCGGACGACGACTTGGCATTTCTGGCCGCTTCAACGCCGGCGACCTTGCCGAAAACAAGCAATTCCGTAAGCGAATTCGAGCCAAGGCGATTGGCGCCGTGGATACCGACGCTCGCACATTCGCCGGCGGCGTAGAGACCCTTGAGCGATGCGGCGCACCTGCCATCGACCCTGATGCCGCCCATCGTGTAATGCACGGCTGGACGAACCGGAATCGGATCTTTGGCAGGATCGAGGCCCATGAAGGTTTCCGCCATTTCATAGATTAACGGCAGGCGCTCGTGCAAGTAGGCTTCGCCGAGGTGACGCAGGTCGAGGTGAACCACCGCGCCCAAAGTCGGATGCTGAATCGTGCGGCCCTTCTGCTGTTCGAAGAAGAAAGCCTGACTGAGCCGGTCGCGCGGACCGAGTTCCATGTACTTGTTCTTGGGCTTGTCCTGCAGCGGCCCAAGGCCGTAGTCCTGCAGGTAGCGATAGCCATCCTTGTTCACCAGATAACCGCCTTCACCGCGGCAGGCTTCGGTAAACAGCAGCCCGGTGACAGGCATGCAGGTTGGGTGATACTGCACGAACTCCATGTCGCGCAAGGCAACCCCGTGGCGATATGCCATAGCCATTCCATCGCCGGTGACTATGCCGCCCAGGGTGCTCTCCCGGAACACCCTGCCCGCACCTCCCGTGGCGATGATTACCGACCTGGCCTCGATCATCGTGAATTCGCCGGTACCCATCTCGATCACCACCGCGCCCTGGCAGCGGCCGTCTTCGGCGAGCAGGTCGACGCAGAAGTGCTCGTCAAAACGCTTGATCGACGGATATTTCATCGATGTCTGGAACAGCGTATGCAGAATATGAAATCCCGATTTGTCGGCGGCAAACCAGGTTCGTTCGATCTTCATCCCGCCGAAAGCGCGCACATTGACATGGCCATCCGCGGTGCGGCTCCACGGGCAGCCCCAGTGTTCGAGCTGTGTCAGTTCCACTGGTGCCTGGGACACGAAATACTCGACAACATCCTGTTCGCATAGCCAGTCGCCACCACCCACGGTATCGTGAAAGTGATACTCGAGGCTATCGGTCGGCTTCTTGACACCGGCCGCACCGCCCTCCGCCGCCACGGTGTGGCTGCGCATCGGATATACCTTGGAAATCAGAGCGACCTTCAACGACGGATCGGCTTCGGCAACGGCGATCGCCGCACGCAATCCGGCCCCTCCCCCCCCTACAACTGCAACATCGGCCTTGAAAACTTCCACGTCCAATCCTTTCCCGCTTCAAGCGAATCCAATGTTGATTGGCGCCCCGAGCACACCGACAGAAGGATAGGAATTCCATCGCCCCGCCAAAGAGTATCTCTGACCCTGACCGCCGCGGTCAATCAAAGCGTTTTTCGCGAGTTCATCCGCGATCTCTAATACACTATAAACTGGCCGCAGCGGCGCATCAAAAGACCTTCGATTCCAGTCCCTCTGCCGCCTCGCCCACAGGGCGGTCGCACCGCGGTCACGCTCGGACGGCTTACCCATTCGGCGTATTGCTGCGACCGCTGTTGCTCATGTCACGCTTGGCCGCACGGCCGATAGGCCCCTGCCACAGCGAAGCCGCCAGCGGCCAGACCTTGCGCCGCCAGTTCGGCCGCTCGCGATCGGTTCCCGGGAGGTTGATCGCGTCCATTTCACCGGCAAGGTCATCGGCTTGCAGCAGCACAAGTGCCGAGGGTGTTGCCGCCACATAGCGATGGGCGGCGGCGATGACGGCCGCTCCTTCGTCGCCTGCGTCCTCGACAAGCGGCTGGCCGTCCTGCGTCGCAATCGCCCTGCGCATTGCGTCCAGCTCGCGCTGGCGTTCCGCACTGGCCTGCTGCGCGACCGCTGCGTTGATCTGGCCCAGCCGCTCCCGTTCGAGCAGGTCGACGCCGTTCCACCAGCCGCGAATTGTCGGCAGGTCGTGCGTCGACGTGCACGCGGCAGCGTGCAGCGGGTAACGAGACGGCGGCAGGAACTGCTCGCCTTCGCGTTCGAAGCGCAGCACCCGATAGGAGAGGATCGATGCGGCGTCGAGCCTTTCACGAAACCCATCCGGCACCGTGCCGAGGTCTTCCCCGACCACAAAACAGCTCGCACGCGCGCTCTCATGTGCCAGTACGCCGAACAGATCCTCTACCGGATAGCTCACGTAGGTGCCTTCGGCGGCAGAGGCGCCTTCGGGTATCCAGAACAGCCGCTGCAAACCCATCACGTGATCGATCCTCAAGCCGCCCGCATGCCGCATGTTGGCGGCGAACAGGGACGCCATGGCTTCATAGCCCGACGCCTTCAAGGCATGCGGGACCATTGGCGGAAGCCCCCAGTTCTGCCCTGCCGGCGCAAAGGCATCGGGCGGAGCGCCCACGGTTGCGCCGCGCGCCAGCAATGACTGATGAGACCAGGCTTCAGCCCCGTCCGGCGCGGCACCGACCGCGAGGTCGCGATAGAAGCCGAGCGTCAGCCCGGCTGCCCGTCCGCGTTCCGCGGCTGCCGCAAGCTGGCAATCCGCAATCCACTGCAGGTAGAGGTGGAAGCGCACGCGCTCGGCATGGTCCTTGGCGAAGGCCTGCACCGCGGCACTGCCCGGCTGCTGCAGCTCCGTCGGCCAGCGCGACCACGGCGTGTTGGCGCGCGTCTCGGACAACGCAGTGAACACGGCAAAGTTCTCGAGCGCCGCGCCGCCGGCTGCGACGAAAGCCGCGAAATCACGCACCCGGGGATGGGCAGCATCACGGCGCTCGAAAACCTCGTGACAGGCGTGCAGGATTGCGTCCTTGACCTTGCCAACGCCCGCATAATCGACCAGGCGCCGTTCTCGCAGCGCCGCGATCGTGGCGGCGTGGCCGACCAGAAGGCGCCGCGCGGAGTCGCTCTCCTGGAGTTCCGCAACCAGACTGACATCGATCGACATCGGTTCGAGGAACCGTCGGTCCGATGGATAGTACGGGCTGGCCCGTTCACGATCGGTTGCGAACAATGCGTGCAGCGGATTGAGCCCGACCGTGGCTGCGCCTGCAGCGGCAGACTCGACGGCCAGTTCGGCCAGGGTGGTGAAATCACCGATGCCGAAGTCATCAGCGCGCCGCAGCGCGTAGAGCTGAGCCGCGATGCCGAACCGGCGGCCGCCATTGGCCAGCGGCGCAGGCAAATGGCAACGTCCCGGTGTGGCGGTCAGCAGGCAAATCGTTTCCGGATAATCCGGGTCGTAAAGGCGATGGCGACCGGGCGGCAGCGCAGGCAAGGCATACAGCGCCTGCACCACCATCAGCCCGTCGACGGCGGTGAATGAGTTCCTTTCGGCCGCCGCCGCGATCGGCGGTAGCGTATGGGTCGTGCCGTCAGCGCAGTCGAGCGCCAATCCGCCGCGCGGCTTGCCGCCGCCCGTGGTGAGCGGAATGGCGAGCCGCCCCGGCTGGCCGGCCGCGATGACGGCCGTCGCCGGCAGCCTGCGCCGCTGATGATTGCCGGCAAACCAGGCGAGGTGCGAACGCACGCCATCGGTCGACAGTACTTCAAAACCCATCGATCGCAGCAGCGAGCGCTTGGTGTCGACACTGACTTCGTGACGCACGCCGCTCAAATCCCACCACTCGGCGCTGATTCCTGCGGCAGCACTGAGACGCCCGAGCGCAGCGATATCAAGCTCGCGGGACTTGGGGCGGCCAGCGGGCATGGGCACTTCCGCCACCAGCGTCACGGACAGAGGCGCGACCTCGATTGCCGCCGCCGCATCGCGCTCCTCGCCCGGCGTGCCGGTCGAATCGTTTGCCGTATCCAGCCGCACTCGCCACCTGCGCCCCGCGCGTGGCTCGGGCAGAACGATTCTTACGCGCTCGCCGCTGGCATTGAACGCTGTCAACACCCGGTCTTCCGGCAGCGACCCTGCCGCCGGCACATGCAGCAGCGCGATCAGGATACGCGTGCGTCCATCCGCCCAGGCTTCCGCTGTCATCGGCCGCCCGTCCGGCATCCACCATTCGATGTCGGGCACACCGTCTTCGTCGTGCGGCAATCCCTCCAGCCAGCGATCTTCGTGCAGCGAACGATGTTCGCGGCGCAACGCAATCAGCCGGCGGGTAAATGCCAGCAGGGTAGCATCTGCGCCAGCCCAGTCGAACCAGGTGATCGGGTTGTCCTGTGCGTAGGCATTGTTGTTGCCTTGCTGCGTGCGTCCGCATTCGTCGCCCATTGCGAGCATCGGCGTGCCGCGCGCGAACAGCATGGTCGCCAGCAGGTTGCGCATGTCGCGGGCACGGCGCGCGCCAATCGCAGGATCGTCGGTCGCTCCCTCGACGCCGTGGTTCCACGAGTGATTGCCATCGGTGCCGTCGCGGTTGTCCTCGCCGTTGGCCTGGTTATGCTTATAGGCATGCGCGACCAGGTCGGCGAGCGTGAATCCGTCGTGGGCAACGATGAAATTGAGCGAGCGCGATGGCGGCTTGTGGGCACGTCGAAACAGGTCGCCAGAACCGGCCAGGCGCGTCGCGAGATCCGGCGCGAGACCGTCGTCGCCCCGCCAGTAGCGGCGAACGGTATCGCGAAAACGGTCGTTCCATTCGCCCCAAGTCGCCGGAAAGGCACCGATCTGATAGCCGCCGGGACCGATATCCCACGGCTCGGCAATCAGTTTGAGTTCGCGCAATGCCGGATCTTCGGCGATCGCCTGCAGCAACGGCGCCGCCGGGTCGAAACCGTCCGCGCGCCGCCCCATGGTGGTCGCCAGATCGAAGCGGAAGCCATCGACGCCGCAGACGACGGCGTAGTGCCGCAGCGCGTCCATGGCGTATCTCAGTACCATCGGTCGGTCGAGGGCCAGCGTATTGCCGCAGCCGGTGTCATTGACGTAGCGTCCGGCGTCGCCAGCCTGCGCGCGATAGTAGGTGGCATTGTCGATGCCGCGCAACGACAGCATCGGCCCCTCCTCGTCGCCTTCGCCAGTGTGATTGAGCACCACGTCGAGGATGACCTCGATGCCGGCTGCGTGAAGTGCCGCGACCGCCAGTTGCAATTCGGCTATTCCACCCGGCGCCAGCCGTGGGTCGGGTACCAGCATGGCGACCGGGTTGTAGCCCCAGTAGTTGGTCAACCCGAGGCGCGCCAGGTGCCGTTCGTCGACCCAGGAAACGACCGGCATCAGTTCGACCGTGGTCACACCGAGTTTGACCAGGTGCTCGATTGCCGCGGGATGAGCGAGGCCGGCGCAAGTACCGCGGAGTTCTGGCGGAATTTGCGGATGCATCCGCGTGAACCCGCGCACGTGCATCTCATACACGACCGTGTCCTGCCAGGGCACGCCGGGCCGCTTGCCGCGCGCGGCCGGGAACGCTTCGACGGCGATTGCCCGCGGCACCGTCGACGCACTGTCGGCGCTGCAGCGCGAACCATCGGGTCGATGCGCACACTGCAGCGGACAGTAGGCAAACGCACGGTCCAGCGCACGCGCGTAGGGGTCGACCAGCAGCTTGGCGGGATTGAAGACATGCCCTTGCGCCGGCTCCCACGGACCATGCACGCGCAGCCCGTAGCGCATGCCGGGACCCACGTCGGCGATGAACCCGTGAAACACATCGCCCGTGCGCTCCGGCAGGCGAATGCGCTCGATCTCCGTGACACCCGCCGTGCCGAAAAGGCAGAGATCGACGGCGGTGGCATGCGCCGAGGCGACGGCGAAGTTTGCGCCGCCGTCTACCAGCGTCAGACCCAGCGCCTCCGGCGTGCCGGAATCAACGCGTCGCATCAGAGCCTGCCTTTGGTCGCAGGTGCGGCGTGCCGCGCGACATGGCCGGTGGTGCCTGAAATTGCAGCGAGCTCCCAGGCGTCGCGGCTGAAGCCGCGCTCTGTCCGGACAGCCTTGTCGGCCGAGGCTATGAGCATGATGGACTCCCCCTTAGTATTTTCGTTGTTACGCCCGCGCGCAGGCGCGCGGGCGCTGCAAGGCGAATGCTCGCACTGTTTTCCTGCAACCGCCACAGGGCACGTCCGGCAAAACTTCGGTATGCTGTGCGCCGATCACAATCTTGCCATCGTCCGGAGACCCTGCATTATGACACGTGTATTCAATTTCAGCGCCGGCCCAGCCGCGCTTCCCGAACCGGTGCTGCGCCAGGCGGCCGAAGAAATGCTCGATTGGCACGGCTCCGGCATGTCCGTGATGGAAATGAGCCATCGCGGCAAGGAGTTTATCGCTATCCACGCCGAAACGGAGAGCCTGCTGCGCGAATTGCTGGCGGTGCCGACAAACTACAAGGTCCTGTTCCTCCAGGGCGGAGCCATTGGCGAGAATGCGATCGTTCCGATGAACCTGCTGCGCGGCCGCAGCAGCGCCGACTATGTGAACACCGGGGAATGGTCGAAGAAGTCGATCAAGGAAGCGAAGAAATACTGCAGCGTCAATATTGCCGCCAGCGGCGAGGCCGCAAATTTTACCAACGTTCCGAAGCAGCAGGACTGGAAGCTCGATCCCGGCGCCGCCTACGTGCATATCTGCTCCAACGAGACGATCGGCGGCGTCGAGTACCACTGGACGCCCGAAACCGGCGATGTGCCGCTGGTAGCCGACATGTCGAGCAACATCATGTCGCGGCCCGTCGAGGTCAGCCGCTACGGCCTGATCTACGCCGGCGCGCAGAAGAACGTCGGCCCGGCCGGCGTTACCATTGTCATCGTGCGCGAGGATCTGATCGGCCAGGCCCTGCCGGTGACACCTTCTGCATTCGACTACAAGCAACAGGCGGACAACGACTCGATGTTCAATACGCCGCCGACCTATGCGATCTATATTGCCGGTCTGGTGTTCAAGTGGATCAAGGCGCAAGGCGGTCTCGCCGCCATCGAGCGGCACAACCGCGACAAGGCCGCGCTGCTCTACGATTATCTGGATTCGACGCAGTTCTACACCAATCCGGTCGCCCGCGAGGACCGCTCGCTGATGAATGTGCCGTTCAAGCTGCGCGACGACAAGCTGGACGACGCCTTTCTCAAGGGTGCCAAAGAGAATGGCATGGTCCAGTTGAAGGGACACCGCTCGGTGGGAGGCATGCGGGCGTCGATATACAACGCCATGCCGGTTGCCGGCGTGCAGGCACTGGTCGCCTACATGAAAGCATTCGAGGCCAGCCATGGCTAATGCGCGCGCTCTTCCATTCAAGGTGCTGGTGCTCAACCAGATTTCCGCCAACGGCCTGAAGCAGTTGCCGACCGAGCACTATTCGGTCGGGAAAGACGTGGCAGCGCCCGATGCCGTGCTGGTGCGTTCCGCCGACATGCACGCGCTGGAGATTCCCGCCAGCGTGCTGGCAATCGGCCGTGCCGGCGCCGGTACCAACAACATCCCGGTCAAGGCCATGACCCAGCGCGGCGTACCGGTATTCAACGCACCCGGCGCCAACGCCAACGCGGTAAAGGAACTGGTGCTCGCCGGCATGCTGATGGCCTCGCGCAACCTGGCTTCCGCCCTGCGCTTCGTTTCCAACCTCGGCACCCAGGCGGGCAGCATGAGCGAGGCGGTGGAACAAGGCAAGAAGGCGTTTGCCGGCTTCGAACTGGCCGGGCATACCCTCGGCATCATCGGCCTGGGCAAGATCGGCTGCCTGGTGGCCGATGCTGCCATCAAATTGGGCATGAACGTGCTCGGGCACGATCCCGACATCACGGTCGATGCGGCATGGAGCCTGCCGGCGCAGGTCAAACGGGCTGCCAGCGTGGCCGACGTGCTCAAGCACGCTCACTTCATCACGCTGCACGTACCGCTGGTCGATGCCACGCGCGATCTGGTGAATGCCGACAATATCGGCCTGACCCGCGCCGGCGCCGTGCTGCTCAATTTTTCCCGCGAAGGCGTGGTCAACCAGGCCGCCGTGCTGTCCGCGCTGGCAAGCAAGCACCTGGGCTGGTACGTCTGCGATTTTCCGAGCGCTGCGATCAACGGCCACGAGCGTGTAATCGCATTGCCGCACCTGGGCGCCTCGACGCGCGAGGCGGAGGAGAACTGCGCAGTCATGGTCGCGGACCAGTTGCGCGACTACCTCGAGCACGGCAACGTCGCCAATGCCGTCAACTTTCCCGCCACCAGCATGGCGCGAGAATCGGCCTATCGCGTCGCCATCGCCAACTCGAACGTGCCCAACATGCTGGGCCAGATCTCCACCGCAATGGCCAAGGCCGGCCTGAACATCCACAACATGGTGAACAAGTCGCGTGGCGATATGGCCTACACGCTGGTTGACGTCGACAGTCCGGTGGAAGATGGCGTGCTCGACGAGATTCGCGGTATCAGCGGCGTGCTTTCGGTGCGCTACCTGCCGCTTCCGGAGGCGTAGGCGCTGCTTGCGGATGGCCGGCGTCCGGGCATCTTCCGGACGCCGGCGACCTTTGGCTGAGATTCAACCGTTGCGATACGGTGCAAGCGCCGCTGACGTGCCCCGACTCGCAATTGCCTGCGAGCGACTTGGCGGACACGTCCCGAACACGATTTCGATTCGCCCTCCTGCCCGCCAGGCCGTCGTGTCGGTTAAAATGACTACTCGTCCGGTAGGGTTTTGTGACTGCGCCGGTGGGTCGGTTTTCATTTTCAGAAAGTGCCACAATGAAAGTACTGCTGTTCACGCGCGAATACCCCCCTTATGTGTATGGCGGAGCAGGGGTTCACGTCGAGTATCTGTCCGCCGAACTGGCCAGACTGATGGATGTCGAGGTCCGCTGTTTCGGCGATCAGGACACCAGCGTCGATGGGGTGCGCGTCAAGGGCTACCCGTTCGCCAAGGGCAGTTTCGCGCATGTCGATGCCAAGCTCAGCGGCGCACTGGATACCTTTGAGACCAACCTCGCCACACTGGGCGCGCGGGTCGACGCCGATATCGTGCATGTGCACACCTGGTATGCGCACCTCAGCGGCATCCTGTCCAAGCTTCTGTACAACATTCCGCTGGTGCACACGGTGCACTCGCTGGAACCCCTGCGGCCGTGGAAGCGCGAGCAACTCGGCGGCGGCTATGACACGTCGTCGTGGATCGAGCGCACCTCGCTCGCGATGGCCGACGCGGTAATTGCCGTGTCGCAAGGAACCAAGGACGACATTCTCGAACACTTCGACATCGACCCGGCGAAGATCACAGTCATCTACAACGGCATCAATGTCGAGCAGTACAAGCGGACCGCCGAAACCAGTGCGCTGGAAAAATACGGGGTCGATCCGTCCAAGCCGATCGTTCTGTTCGTCGGCCGGATCACGCGGCAGAAGGGCATCGTGCACCTGGTCAACGCGGTCAAGCACATCAACCGCGACGCCCAGGTCGTGCTGTGTGCCGGCGCGCCCGACACCAAGGAGATTCTTGCCGAGATGGAGGCCGCCGTCGCCCGCGTGCGCCAGGACGGCTTGACCAACCTGATCTGGATTCAGGAAATGCTGACCAAGGAAGAGGCGATCCAGATGTACTCGCACGCCACGGTCTTCTGTTGCCCGTCGATCTACGAACCGTTCGGCATCATCAACCTTGAAGCCATGGCTTGCCACACGGCAGTGGTGGCCAGCGCCGTCGGTGGCATCAAGGAAGTGGTGGTCGACGGGGTCACCGGTTACCAGGTGCCGCTGGAGCAACTGAAAGTCGCCCCGTTCGAGCGGGTCAACCCCGAAGTTTTTTCCCGCGATCTGGCGACCTCGATCAACAAGGTTCTCGACGACCCCAAGCTCGCCGAATCGATGGCCACGGCGGGCCAGAAGCGCGCGCACGAGGTGTTCGGCTGGCCCAGTATCGCCCAGCAGACCAAGAGGCTGTACGAGTCCCTGGTGAAATGAACACCCTGCCCCCGTTCGACCCGGCCGGCACTGCGCCGGCGGTCGCCCGGGCTGCGCCGGGACGCCCCGGTCGGCGCATGCCAGTGCCGCTTTGAGCGTTTTCTCCGGCGCCGCCGGATCAGCATTCAGGAGTTGCGCAATGGTTCCGAAAGACTTTCCCCGCGTCATCATCGAGGCGGTTTACCCGCAGGTGGACGGCGGACGCTATCCCATCAAGCGTGTAATCGGCGAAAAGGTCGCCGTCAGCGCCGACATCTATCAGGAAGGCCACAACAAGCTGGCCGCGCTGCTCAAGGTACGCAAGATCGGCGCCAAGAAGTGGCAGGAGAGCCCGATGCATCAGGGCGACAACGATCGCTGGTACGGCGACTTCACCGTCACCGCGATCGGCCGCTGGGAGTACACCATCGAGGCCTACACCGAGCGCTACCTGTCTTGGGTAGACGAGCTCACCAAGAAGAGCGTGCCGGGTGCCAAACTAAAGAGCGAACTGATCGAGGGGCTGGCGATCCTCAAACACAGCGCCGCCGAAGCCAAGGGCGAGGCCCACAGCCGCATGGACGGCATCGTTGCGGAGATGGAGCGGGCGCTGGCCGCTGACGACTGGCATGGCGCAGCCGATCTCGGGGTCGGCGGCGAGATGCGCGAATTGATGGCAAAGCATCCGGATCGCAGCGAGGGCTACGAACTGGCACCCGCCCTGACGATCATGGTCAACCGGCCGATCACGCGCTTCGCCGCGTGGTACGAGTTCTTCCCGCGCTCGCAGACTTCTGACCCGTCCCGACACGGCACCCTGCAGGACTGCATCCCGCGCCTGCGCGAAGTCAAGGCGATGGGCTTCGACGTCGTCTATCTGCCGCCGATTCACCCGATCGGCTACAGCTTCCGCAAGGGCAAGAACAACAGTTTGGTGGCCGAGCCAGGCGATGTCGGCAGCCCGTGGGCCATCGGCAACGAACACGGCGGCCACATGGCGCTGGAGCCCCAACTGGGCACCTGGCAGGACTGGGACCAGTTCGTCGCCACCTGCCGCGAACTGGACATCGAGATCGCGCTCGATTATGTGATGAACTGTTCGCCCGATCATCCGTATGTCGCCAAGCATCCCGACTGGTTTTTCCATCGCCCCGACGGCTCCATCAAGTACGCCGAAAATCCGCCCAAGAAATACCAGGATGTCTATCCGCTGAATTTCGCAACCAGCGACCGCGAGGGACTCTGGCAGGAGATGCTCAAGGTCTTCCTGTTCTGGGTCGGCAAGGGTGTGACGACGTTTCGCGTCGATAATCCCCACACCAAACCGGTCCCGTTCTGGGAATGGGTGATCGGCGAAGTACACCGCAAGCATCCCGAGGTGATCTTTCTCGCCGAGGCTTTCACCAAACCGAAAATGATGCGCCTGCTGGCGAAAGTGGGGTTCGCCCAGTCCTACACGTACTTCACCTGGCGCAACAACCGTCACGAGTTGACCGAGTATGTCAGCGAACTGACCGGCAGCGAAATGAAGGAGTACTTCACAGGAAATTTCTTTGCCAACACGCCGGACATCCTGCCGCCGATCCTGCAGTTCGGCGGGCGGCCGGCGTTCATCATGCGTGCAGTGCTGGCGGCGACGCTATCAGGCGTCTACGGCATCTACAGCGGTTACGAGCTGTGCGAGAACGAGGCGATTCTCGGCAAGGAGGAATACCTGCACTCCGAAAAGTACGAGATCAAGGTGCGCGACTGGAATGGGGCGCAGGGCAACATCGTTTCGATCATCACGCGGATCAACCAGATCCGGCGCGATTCACCCGCATTGCAGACCTATAACGACGTGCTGTTCCTCGGTTCCCACAACCCGAACATCATCGCCTACGCCAAGATCAGCGAAGACCGGTCGGACATCGTCGTCTGCGTGGTGAACCTCGACCCGTTCCAGACCCAGGCCTCGACCATCGACATCCCGCTGGGCCACTTCGGCATCGGCATGCACGAGCCGTACGAGGCACACGATCTGCTCTCCGACGAGCGCTACACATGGGGCGGTCCGACGGCTTATGTCGAACTGAGTCCGGCCGGGAAGATGGCGCACATCATCAAGATCCGGCGCCGCTAGCAAAGCGCCCGCCGACACGGACGGGCGCCATGCTCTTCGTCGCAGCACCCACCCCGCCGCCGGAGATGCCTGAAGGCCCAGTATCCATGCGGCTTCCAGGGCATCGCCCGGCGGGAAAACGGTGCTTCTGCGGGCTCCGGGCCTGGTTCAGTCGGCCGGGACCGACGCGCGCTTGAACTGGAGATCCTCGGGTGAGAGGTCGTGCAGTTCGATGCGCACCGGTTGGACCTTCCAGATTTGGTCGCAATATTCCTTGATCGCCCGATCCGACGAAAACTTGCCGGAGCGAGCCACGTTCAGAATCGACATCCGCGACCAGCGCTCTGTGTCGAGAAAGGCCTTGGAGACCCGGTCCTGGCAATCGATGTAGGCCTGGAAGTCGGCCAGCAGCATGTAAGTGTCGTAGTTGAGCAGGTGATCCACCAGCGGACGGAAGACGTCGCGGTCGCCCTGGGTGAAGAAACCGGACGAAATCAGGTCGATGACCTCGCGCAAATGCGGATTGGCCTCGTAGTAGGAGCGCGGCGAATAACCACGGCTCTGAAGTTCCATGACCTCGGGCGTGGTCATGCCGAACAGGAAGAAATTGTCGTCGCCGACTTCCTCGCGGATCTCCACATTGGCACCGTCGAGCGTGCCGATGGTGAGTGCGCCGTTCATCTGGAACTTCATGTTGCCGGTCCCTGACGCTTCCTTGCCGGCCAGCGAAATCTGCTCCGACAGATCGGCCGCCGGAAAGATCAACTGTCCGTGCTTGAGGTTGTAGTTCGGGAAGAACACGACCTTCAGCTTGCCCTTCATCGCGGGATCGCGTCCGATGAGATCGCCAACGGTGGTGATCAGCCGGATCATCAGTTTGGCCATCGCGTAACCCGGCGCCGCCTTGCCGCCAAAGATCACCGTGCGCGGTGCCACATCGAGGTTCGGATTGTCCTTCAGGCGCTTGTACAGCGAGACAACATGCAGCAGGTTGAGGTGCTGGCGCTTGTACTCGTGAATGCGCTTGACCTGGATATCGAACATCGACGCCGGATCGACGTCGGCATAGGCAACGCGCTTGATTTCGCGTACCAGACTCTCTTTGTTGCTGCGCTTGATGTTGCGCCAGACCTTGCGGAACGCCGGATCGTCGGCGTGCGGCTCGAGTTCGCGCAGCCGCGCCATGTCGGTAACCCAGCCTTTGCCGATGGTGTCGTCGATCAATTGGGACATCGTCGGATTCGCCAGCAACACGAAGCGGCGCGGCGTGACGCCGTTGGTCTTGTTGCTGAACTTCTCCGGCCAGAGATCGTAAAAATCCCGGAGCAGTTCGGACTTGAGCAGATCGCTGTGAAGCGCCGCTACCCCGTTCACTGCGAAACTGCCGACGATCGCCAGGTGCGCCATCCGCACATAACGAGGACCGTCCTCATCGATCAGCGACATCCGCCGCAGCCTGTCGAGATCCAGCGGAAACGCGATCCGCACCTCGTCGAGGAAGCGCGCGTTGATTTCGCAAATGATCTCGAAGTGCCGCGGCAGCACGCGGCGGAACAAATCGAGACGCCACTTCTCGAGTGCCTCGGGCAACAGGGTGTGATTGGTGTAGGCGAAGGTCCGGCGGACGATCGACCAGGCGCGGTCCCACCAGACGCCGTACTCGTCGACCAGCAGGCGCATGAGTTCTGCGACGGCGATCGACGGATGCGTATCGTTGAGCTGGACGACGAACTTCTCGTGGAAGCGATCGAGGTTGCTTTCCCGTTGCAATTGCAGGCGGATCATGTCCTGCAGCGAGCAGGAGACAAAGAAATACTGCTGCTCCAGCCGCAGTTCCTGCCCGGCCTCCTGTTCATCGTTCGGGTAAAGAACCTTGGTGAGGTTCTCCGACTTGACCTGGTCGTCGACCGCCTCGTAGTAGTTGCCGGCGTTGAAGGCCGCGAAGTCGAAAGTCTCGGGCGATTCCGCGCTCCACAGGCGAAGCCGGTTCGGGGTATTGACACCATAGCCGAGCACCGGCATGTCCCAGGCCGTGCCGCGCACCACCCGCGCCGGAACCCACTGCACCCGCAGGCGCCGATTGCCGGACCCTTCATACCGGTATTCGGTATGGCCGCCGAGCTTGACCTCGAACGCAATATTCGGACGGTGTATCAGCCAGGGACTCCCTGCGCGGAACCACTTGTCGGTCAGTTCGACCTGCCTGCCATCGCGGATCGCCTGAGTGAAAATGCCAAACTCGTAGAGAATGCCGTAGCCAATGGCCGGAATCTCCAGGGTCGCCAGCGAATCCAGATAACAGGCGGCCAGACGCCCGAGACCGCCGTTGCCCAGACCCGGCTCCTCCTCCTCTTCAATCAGCGCGTCGAGGTCAAGCCCGAGTTCCTTCATCGCTTGACGGGCATTCTCGAAAATGCCGAGATTGATCAGATTGTTGCCAAGTTGCGGGCCGATCAGAAACTCAGCCGACATATAGCAGACCGTGCGGCTGCCTTCGACCCGGTAAGTGCGCGCGGTTTGCACCCAGCGATGCAGCAGACGGTCGCGCACTGTTCCGGCGAGAGCCTGGAAACAGTCGCGCCGCGTAGCCACCTCGGGAAAGCGCGCCTGCACATACACCAGTTTGTCGAGGAACGCGCGCTTGAGCGCGTCGACCCCAAGTCCGGTGCGAGTGTCCTCGTGCCCAACGAGCGGCGCCGTATCCGGTGTTGCCGCTGTGTCTCTTGGCGCCTGCCGTTCCTTGTTCATGTCATTATCCCCCCAGGATGGAATTGGCCTTCTTCGACACTGCTTCGATGGACCCGTGGCCGGTGGTTCCACTTGGAAAGCGAGTCTGGACGCAGAGCATGCGTCACATGTCCGATCAATGGCTCGGAAGTGATCCCGGCGCGCCAGGCGCAAAGCCTGACGCCGCCGGCAAACCGACTGAGCGCGCCATTCGGATAACAGCCAGAAGCCCCCGCCGAATAGAGTAACAAGTTTTTTGCCGTCGCGGACGGGAACACGAACAGTATTGCGGCGCAAAAATCGCGCATCGACAGATCGAGGCGATCACCATGCTGATTTTGCGCACAGATTCCGCCGGTTACTTCGCAGGGCGATGCGCCGTCATGCGCCAAATGGGCTGTCGGTGCACCCGACTCCCTTCAGGTGCTCGACATGCCACACGGTGATGACCGCCATTGCCCGGCACGGAGCGAGTGAAAGGCTGCATTCACGATTCTCTGAACCTGGGCTTGCGCTTCTCCTGAAAAGCCCGCACCCCTTCCTTGGATTCCTCCGTACCATAAAACAGGCCGACCGCCTGCAGCCCGAGCGCCGAAATGCCGGCGATGTGCGCGGTATCGGCATTGAAGGAACGCTTTGCCAGCGCCAGCGCAGTCGGGCTCTTTTCCAGAATCTCGGCACACCAGCGATCGACTTCCGCATCGAGGTCCGCATCCGGTACCGCCTTGTTCGCCAGTCCCATCTGCACGGCGTCGGCGGCGCTGTATTGGCGGCAGAGGTACCAGACTTCCCGCGCCCGCTTTTCACCGATAACCCGCGCCATGTAGGCAGTGCCAAAACCCGGGTCCACCGACCCGACCTTGGGTCCGACCTGGCCGAATCTGGCCGATTCGGCGGCAATCGTCAGATCGCACAACAGCGCCAGCACATGGCCTCCGCCGATGGCATAGCCACGTACCTTGGCGATTACCGGCTTGGGCACGTCGCGGATCACCGCCTGCAGTTCCTCGAGCGGCAAGCCGATTACGCCACGCCCGTCGTAGTTGCCGGCGTGTGCCGACTGGTCGCCGCCGGTGCAAAACGCCCGATCGCCGGCGCCGGTCAAGACGATCACGCCGACCGAACGGTCCCAGCCGCTATGCTGGAACGCATCGATCAATTCTTCGCAGGTCCGCGCGCGGAACGCGTTGTACTTTTCCGGACGGTTGATGGTGATGGTGGCGACACCGTTCTCGATCTCGCAAAGGATATCTTCATATTTTTCGACCATGACATGTCCTGGTTGGGAGCCGTCTGTTGTCCGTCGGCGAGGTGCCGGCCGGGTCCAAATGGAAAGGGGGGATCGCTCCCCCCTTTCCTATTTACCGTATAGGCGAGCTAGTGTGCAACCGCTGCCGACACACCTATGCCAGTCGTCTGACGTACGTAAAGTTCCTCGAACGCATCTTCCTCGCGTTTGTTCGGGAACAACAGCGAGAAGACAAAGGCCGAAAGGAAGCCCAGCGGGATGCACAGAATTGCCGGAACCTTGAGCGGGAACAACGGCTTGGACAGACCGACCATCGATGTGCCATCCTTGTTCGCTGCATAGGAAGTCTTGGCCTTGGCCAGGTCGGCCGTTTCCTTCTCGCTCAGGGCCGTCCCCGCAGCCTGCTTGTTTTCCAGGGAAGTGATCACTTTCTGGTCGGCAGCGGCGATGAGTTGCGGATACTGCATGTTGGGCGATACGAGAACCAACCCGATGCCGCTGAAGGTGCCGATCAGCAGCGCAGCCATGACACCTGCAGTGCTCATCTTCTTCCAGAACAGGGTCAGCACGACGGCAGGCAGCACACCGGAGGCCGATACCGCGAATGCCAGCGCCACCAGGTGGGCGACGTTCTGCTTTTCCGCGGCGAACGCGATGCCCATGCCCATCAGACCCACCACCAGCGAGGTAATCCGTGCGGCGCGCATTTGGTCCGACTGCTCGGCGCGACCGTTCTTGATCACGTCGGTATAGACGTCGTGTGAGATCGCCGCCGAGCAGGCGAGTACCAGGCCGGAAACCACGGCGAGGATGGTCGCGAACGCCACCGCGCAGACGAAGGCCTGTAGGAAATCGCCGAAGATTGGATGGAACTCGGCGCCGAGGAAGCGGGCGAGCAGCGGATTGGCCATGTTGCCGGTCTTGTCCACAGCGAAGATGCCCTGCGGAGTCAGCAACGTCGCGGCGCCGTAGCCCATGAACGTGGTCAGCAGGAAGAAAAGTGCAATGATGAACATCGCAACCACGACCGACTTGCGCGCCGTCTTGGCATCTGGGACGGTGAAGAAACGCATCAGGATGTGCGGCATGCCGGCAGTTCCGAGGCATACTGCCATGCCCAGCGACACTTGATCCCAGACATCTTTCAGGAACAAGCCGGATTCGAGGTAGCGTTGACCGTAGTCGAAGCCCGGTTGCGGTGTTGCGTGGCCCAGCTTCGCCTGTACCCAGTTCTGGATCTGCGTGCTGTTGACGACGTTCTCGAGCAGCTTGAACGGGTTCATCCCGACCTTCACCAGCACAAGCAACGACAGAACCACGCCACCGCTGACCAGCAGCGCGGCCTTGATGATCTGCACCCAGGTGGTGGCGATCATGCCGCCGAATACCACGTAGATAGTGATCAGCACGCCGACGCCGATGATGGAAACCGAGTACGGCACGCCGAGCAGAAGTTCCATCAGCTTGCCGGCACCGACCAACTGAGCGGTCAGGTAGAACGTCGACACGAACACCGTGACGATCGCCGCGGCGGCGCGAACCGGCTTGGCCGCCGCACGGACCGAAAGAACATCGCCGACCGTGTATTTGCCGATATTGCGACACGGTTCCGCAACCACCAGCAGCACGGTGACGAACGCGACCATCCAGCCGGTCGGATAGAGGAAGCCGTCGAAGCCGTTGAGTGAAATCAGCCCGGCCATGCCGAGGAACGTCGCCGCCGACATGTAATCGCCGGCGATCGCCCAGCCGTTCTGCAATCCGGTGATCGATGACTTGGCCGCATAGAAGTCGGCCGTGGTCTTGGTTCTGCTGGCCGCCCAGAAAACGATACCCAGGGTGACCGCGATGATGATGATGAACAGTCCGATCGTCAGCGGCTTGTTGGCCTTGACTCCGCCCGACGCGGCCGGTGCCGGTGCCGGTGCTGGTGCGGCGGCAGGCGTCGCTGCCGGCGCCGCCGGCAGCACTTGCCCTTGAGCCTGGGCAAGTACGATCTGCCCGCTCGACAAGTCGGTACCGGCGTTTGCCGTTAGCTGCATTGCCGGTCCCGCAAACAGAACCAAGCAGAGTGTTGCCAGTCGAAAAATCCTGCTCATTACTGCGCTCCCCCAAAAGCGAGTTGTCAAACACCCGCGGCCGCCCCCCAAGCCTCGGCCGCGAACGCCTTCCTGCATTACCTGCACGGCATCGCGTAATGCGGCCGCCTACTTGTTCGGTTCGTCGGGGGAATCTGTGGGTGGTTTTCGGAGTCTTCGAAGGACCGGCGGCAGCATGATCGGCGCTTGGCGGTGTGCATTTGCTGAATGACGCGGATGCGCTTTCAATAGAAGAACTGCTGCGCTGGCTGGTAGGGCATGGCGGAGGAGAGGCCTTCCGCCATGCCCAACCAACAGCGTAGCGATTGGCGCGCCGTCAAGGGCGCACCTGTCCGCTCAACGCCGGGGCAATTCCACGATCCTTGGCCGAATTGAGGTTGCCGTCGTACCAAAGCCGTGCCCCGGACAAGTGACCCCCGACGGAATCGGCGCCGGCGGTGGCGTCGACCCGCATTCGCCTCGAATCTCCGAACACCTCTGCCCGGGCCACGCGCAACCATCTGCCCTTGTCTTGGCCCGGGTGCTGGCAGATCCCGTCGGCTATCCACCCTGGGCACTTGCCGGCTTGCTTCGGGTGAGCATTCACACTACGCGATTTGGTCTTTGCCTCTGTGCAGGAAGCGAAAGAATTTGCGGCAGGTCGAGTCGAACGCGCGTTGCTCTTGCTCCGATTCGTGATGCGACAACAGGGGTCCGCCTTCTTCGTCGAGCACCGAGAACAGCAACTCTTCAATGGGCCGCTTTCGCAGCCTGGGCGTGTTCGAGATCGTGCCGATCATCTCACCGCCCAGAAGCCAGAGGTTGTCCCGATGCTTGTGCAGCGTCTTCTTCGAAAGCCCTAGGCTTAGCAATGCAGCAGGAAAGGCTTGAAGCATTCGAGGATTTGCTGGCCGGGCGCCACGTCACGTTCCTCGATGCGCCAGCTCGCGGGCCAGTCAGCCAGATCCGGGCAATACGCTGCCAGGGCCCGCTCGGCTACGATGGCGCCCGGTTCTTTGACGGCTCCTTTTCCCATGCACTGATCACCCTTCTGAACCACTGCCAGCACTTTCCCAGGGTTCGTCTATGACAAGGCGCGCCTGTGCGCACAAACCAAGAGCATCGAGATCGAGGTGCGGCCTCGGCGCGGCTCCAAGCCGGTGTGTTCCGGCTGCCAGCAGCGCGGGCCGATCTACGATCACCAGAGCCAGCGGCGCTTCGAATTCGTTCCTTCTGGGGCTTCATGGTGCTGTTACTGTACCGCATGCGCCGCGTCGATTGCCGGGCCTGCGGGGTCAAGATCGAGCAGTGCCATGGGGTTGCGGCAAACATCAGCTGACCAGCGCCTACATGCTGTTCTGGCCCACTGGGCAAGGAAGCTCTCCTGAAGGAGACGGCGGTGTCTTTCCATACCTCGTGGGAGAAGGTCTGCCAGGCGGTCGAGTTCGTGGTGGCCTGGGGGCTGGAGCAGCGCCAAAAAAAAAAAAAAAAAAAAAAAAAAAAAAAAAAAAAAAAAAAAAAAAAAAAAAAAAAAAAAAAAAAAAAAAAAAAAAAAAAAAAAAAAAAAAAAAAAAAAAAAAAAAAAAAAAAAAAAAAAAAAAAAAAAAAAAAAAAAAAAAAAAAAAAAAAAAAAAAAAAAAAAAAAAAAAAAAAAAAAAAAAAAAAAAAAAAAAAAAAAAAAAAAAAAAAAAAAAAAAAAAAAAAAAAAAAAAAAAAAAAAAAAAAAAAAAAAAAAAAAAAAAAAAAAAAAAAAAAAAAAAAAAAAAAAAAAAAAAAAAAAAAAAAAAAAAAAAAAAAAAAAAAAAAAAAAAAAAAAAAAAAAAAAAAAAAAAAAAAAAAAAAAAAAAAAAAAAAAAAAAAAAAAAAAAAAAAAAAAAAAAAAAAAAAAAAAAAAAAAAAAAAAAAAAAAAAAAAAAAAAAAAAAAAAAAAAAAAAAAAAAAAAAAAAAAAAAAAAAAAAAAAAAAAAAAAAAAAAAAAAAAAAAAAAAAAAAAAAAAAAAAAAAAAAAAAAAAAAAAAAAAAAAAAAAAAAAAAAAAAAAAAAAAAAAAAAAAAAAAAAAAAAAAAAAAAAAAAAAAAAAAAAAAAAAAAAAAAAAAAAAAAAAAAAAAAAAAAAAAAAAAAAAAACCCCCCGGGGGGCGCACCACCGCAGGGCCCATTATTGCCATCGGCGTCGACCAGATCGCCTCCGCGCCGAGACCCGCAAGGTATTGTTTGACCGCTCGCGTCAGATCGAGGCAGGCTGCACGCGCCTGCTGTGGATCGGCAGGGAGCGCACGGTGGCGAGCTTCGAGCAGTTCTTCATCCTCATCGGCAAGGAGCTGGCCGAGAAGATCGAGTTCGTCTGCTCCGACATGTGGCAGCCCTACCTGAAGGTGATCCGCACGCGCTGCGTCAATGCGCTGAATATCCTGGATCGCTTTCACATCGTGGCCAAGATGAACAAGGCGCTCGACGAGGTGCGCGCGGGCGAGGCGCGCCGGCTTGCGCAGGACGGCTACGAGCCGGTACTGAAGAAGAGCCGCTGGTGCCTGCTCAAACGCAAGACCAACCTGACCGCCAAACAACGCCCCGCCTACGCGATGTGCTGCGCTACAACCTGAAGACCGTGCGCGCCTATCTGCTCAAGGAAGACTTCCAACAGTTCTGGAACTACAACTCGCCCACCTGGGCGGGGAAATTCCTCGATCAATGGTGCAACGACGTGATGTGCTCGCGCATCGAGCCGATGAAGAAAATCGCTGCGACGCTACGCAACCATCGCGAGCTCATCCTCAACTACTTTCGGGCCCGCAAGCAGTTTCTCCAGCGGTGTCGTCGAGGGCCTCAATAACAAGGCCAAAGTGACCATGAGAAAATCCTACGGCTTTCGCACATTCCGCATCGCGGAACTCGCTTTGTATCATGCACTTGGCAAGTTGCCGGAGCCGGAACTCTCCCACAGATTCTACTGACGAAGCACTTGTTCTTCAGATCGCGCAACAATTCTTCCGTAAGCGGGTCCGCGTGCTTGTTGGCCCAATACGTGTAGTAAAGCGCAATCACGATGCACAGGACATACTGAGCAAGCGCGTAAAGATAAAGCAGCGGAACGTTGCCGACGATCTTCATGTTGCCGACATCGGACTGCGATGTGGTATTGCCGGCCCAGATTGGCAGGCCGAAGTAGAAGATTGTGGAGAAAAGCCACCAGCCGACCAGGAAGCGCAACTTCTTGCGCGAAAGCTCCCGGAACTTCGGATGCCTTGCGATTTCTGCGAATTCCGCCTTTGCCATGCTGAGTTCCCCCTCCTCTTTGAAAGACCAACCTGCCGATCAAGACACTTCCGTTCGCTCGGCGGCGGAACTGTCCCTGCGGACTGCCTGCCGCCATGCGGACGAACCGGCACCGCCATTGCCATTCTGGATTGGGGAGTCGAACCTTTTGGGCGTTTCGAGACGCGCGTGCAGGGGCCATGAATGCCCCCTGCGCCTGAACCGCAAATCACCTGCGTTGAGTGCCCAACCTGCGACTCATGCCTTGCTTCTAGCAGGCATCCGAGACTGCGCACTTGCAGGCGCTAAATTTTTTGTCGGCAAACTATGCCGCACCGCCGCGGCATCGTCAACAACCCGGCTCTGATGCGGATTCTCACTCAAAACCGCCAACCGAACGCGTTCCGCGAACGGCGCTCGGATGGCGCGCATCGTCCCGTGCCGATCAGTCGCGCGCGGCGTCAGATGGTCGCGGCAACTGGCGGCGATTTCGATCCCTGCCCCGGTTGCTGGAGCAGCGCGAGGGAACGCCCCTGCAGCGGAAAGATATCGCCGCCGGCGAAACGCCGAACTCCGGCGACGCCGGCTGTTTGGCTTGTGTCTAACGCGACTTGCCAGCGCACGTGGGCGTGGAAGCTGGGCAGGACAAACAGGATCGCCTCGTGGTGGGCATTTATCAGCACCATAAAATCGTCATCGACGACCGGCCTTCCCGCTGCGTCGGTTTCGCCGATCGCATCGCCGGCCAAGTACATGCCGAGACAACGCGCAAAGCCTTGGTTCCATTCGTCATCGCTCATCTCGAGTCCGTCAGGATCGAACCAGAGAATGTTCCTGGCGCCGTCGTGCGCCGAATGAACCTTGAAGTAGCTACGACGCCGGAATGCCGGGTGTTGGCGGCGAAAGAGGATCAACTCGCGCACGAACGCCAGCAATTCGAGATCCTCGTCGGACAATGCCCAGTCGATCCAGCTGATCGCGTTGTCCTGGCAGTAAGCGTTGTTGTTGCCGTGCTGGCTGCGGCCCATCTCGTCACCTGCCACCAGCATCGGAACGCCCTGTGACAACAGCAGCGTGGCCAGCAGATTGCGTTTCTGGCGCGCTCGCAATGCGAGTGTCTTGGCATCCTCCGTGGGACCTTCGGCACCGCAATTCCAGCTCTGGTTGTTGTCGGCGCCGTCGCGGTTGCTCTCGCCATTGGCTTCGTTGTGTTTGCGCTCGTAGCTCACCAGATCGTGCAGAACGAAGCCGTCATGGGCGGTAATGAAATTGATGCTCGCGTTGGGGCGCCGTCCGTTGTGCGCGTACAGATCGCTCGAGCCGGTGAGGCGATAGGCAAGATCCCCGATGAGCCCGCCGTCGCCCTTCCAGTAGGCACGCACCGCGTCGCGGTATTTGCCGTTCCATTCGGTCCAGCCGACGGGGAAATTTCCGACCTGGTAGCCGCCCTCGCCCACGTCCCACGGCTCCGCAATGAGTTTCACCCGCGAGAGGACCGGATCCTGATGAATGATGTCGAGGAAGGCGCCGAATCGATCGACTTCGTGCGCCTCCCGCGCCAGCGTGGCGGCGAGGTCGAAGCGGAAACCGTCGACGTGCATTTCCTGCACCCAGTAACGCAGCGAATCCATGATCAGTTGCAGCACCCTCGGGTGCATCGTATTCAAGGTATTGCCGCAGCCGGTGTAATCCATGTAGAAGCGCGGGTTGTCGGCTTTCAGGCGATAGTAGGAGGCGTTGTCGATGCCGCGAAAGCAATAGGTCGGCCCGAGATGGTTGCCTTCCGCAGTATGGTTGTACACCACGTCCAGGATCACTTCGATTCCGCCCCGGTGCAGCGCCTTCACCATTGCCTTGAATTCGGCCGGCGCGTCGCCGCTGGCCGAGTACCGGCGTGCCGGCGCAAAGAACCCGATCGAGTTGTACCCCCAGTAGTTGCACAGCCCGCGCTCGAGCAGATCGCGCTCGTCGATGAAGCAGTGCACCGGCAGAAGTTCGACTGCCGTGACGCCCAAGCCCTGCAAGTGGGCAATGGCCGGCGCGCGGGCCAGGCCGGCGTAGGTGCCGCGCAGCGGCTCCGGGATGGCCGGGTGAAGCGCGGTAAAGCCCTTGACGTGCAACTCGTAGATGACCGTTTCGCTCCACGGTATGTCGGGAGCCCGGTCGTCCTGCCAGTCGAAGGTCGCCCCGATCACCTGGCACTTGGGCATGGCCGCACCGTTGTCGCGCCAGTCGAACGAGAGGTCTTCCCGATCTGCGCCGATCTTGTAGGCGAAATCGGCGGTACTGCCATGCAACTTGCCGAACGTCGCCCTGGCATACGGATCCAGCAATAGTTTGTTGGGATTGAACCGCTGCCCGAGTTGCGGCCGGTACGGACCGTGCACCCGATACCCGTACAGCAACCCGGCAGTCGCGTCCGGCAGATAGCAATGCCACACCATGTCGGTACGCTCGCGCAACGGGATGCGTTCGATCTCGCGTCGGCCGCGGGCGTCGAACAGGCACAAATCGACCCTCTCCGCGTGTTCGGAGAACAGGGCAAAGTTGACGCCTTGGCCGTCCCAGGTCGCACCCAGCGGATAGGGTTTGCCGGGCCACACTACAGAATGTTTGATCATGGTAGTCCCGTGCATTCAACGGTTTGAGGGGCCTGGCCTGCTGCGGGGCGGTTGCCGCCCGGTCGCGGAAATGTTGCGGCGTCGCACAAGGCGTAAAATGGCGCAATGAGAAGAATCTCGGGACCCATCCCGACCCTCCGATCGCGGCGCCGGTCACAGCGAGAATCCCGCATTGATCCAGCGGGCTGCGCGCGCTCTCCGTCGCGTTTCGGCAACCCGGAACGCCGGGTTGCCCGCAAACAATTTAACCGCGCTTCCGCTGTCACGGCAAACCGCGTTTGCGCCCTGCCGCAAAGGTGCCCGTGCAGATGTGCGGTTGGAGCCGCTGGCATCGAGTGCGCAAGCCCGATGCCAGATAGAGGAAATAGGCAGCCTTGAATACGATAGCAACGCAAGCAGACGCCGGTACGGTTGAACCGGTCAATTAGGGGGAAATCATGCGAAAAGCTCAATTCAGTGAAGATATGATCCGGATCAGGGACGCGCGTCACCATGACCCGTTCGCCGTCCTCGGCAGGCACCCGGACGGCGATGGCATCGTGGTGCGGGCTTTCCTGCCGCACGCTTCGGAGGTTTCGATCGCCGAAGGAAACCTTCCGATGACGCGCATTCCGGAGAGCGATTTCTTCGAGTGGCACGGTCCGGCCAGCAAGGTTCCGGCGCGCTATCGCCTGATCTGGCGCGACTCCGGTCACCACGACCATATCGCCCATGATCCCTACGCCTACCCGCCCCAATTGTCCGAGTTCGACCTGCATTTGTTCTCCGAAGGCAAGCACCGGCAAGCGTACCTGTGCATGGGCGCGCATGAACACGAGGTGGACGGCGTCGCGGGTGTCCTGTTCGCGGTCTGGGCGCCCAATGCAGAGCGAGTCAGTGTGGTCGGCGACTTCAATGGTTGGGATGGCCGCCGTCACCAGATGCGGGTGCGGCCGGGAAGCGGCGTTTGGGAACTGTTCATCCCGGACATCGGTCCCGGCAGTTTCTACAAGTTCGAGATCAGGAATCGGCATTCGGGCCAAGTGCTTTTGAAATCGGACCCTTACGGCCAGCAATTCGAGAAGCGCCCGAGCACATCATCGATCGTTGTCGGCCCTTCGACGCATGTCTGGCAGGACGCCAACTGGATGCAGGGACGCGCCCAAGTCGACTGGCAGCACGCGCCGATGTCCGTCTATGAAGTGCACCTCGGCTCCTGGCAGCGCGGCCAGGAAGGCGAATTCCTCAATTACCGCGAGTTGGCCGCGAAGCTCGTCGACTACGTCGTCCAGTTGGGCTTCACGCACATCGAGCTGTTGCCCGTTACCGAGCACCCGTTCGACATGTCCTGGGGCTATCAGGCGACCGGCTATTTTGCGCCGACCAGCCGCTTCGGCACGCCGGACGATTTCCGCTACTTCGTGGACTACTGCCACGCCCATGGCATAGGCGTGATCCTGGACTGGGTTCCGGCGCACTTTCCGAAAGATGCCCATGCCCTGGCACGCTTCGACGGCACGCCGCTTTACGAGCATGAAGATCCGCGCAAGGGCGAACACCTCGACTGGTCCACGCTGATCTTCAACTTCGGCCGCAACGAGGTAAAGAACTTCCTGCTGTCGAGCGCGCTCTACTGGCTGAAGGAATTCCACATCGACGGCATGCGGGTCGATGCGGTCGCCTCGATGCTCTATCTCGACTACTCACGCACTGAATGGATTCCCAACATGTTCGGCGGGCGGGAAAACCTCGAGGCGATCGACTTCCTGCGCGAGTTCAACGCTGTCGCCCACAGCGATTGTCCGGGCGCATTGATCATCGCGGAGGAATCGACCTCCTGGCCGCAGGTAACCCGCCCGACATATCTCGGCGGCCTCGGATTCGACATCAAGTGGAACATGGGATGGATGAACGACACCCTGCGCTACATGTCGAAAGAGCCGATTTACCGGCAGTATCATCACGACTTGCTCACGTTCAGCATGCTGTACGCGTTCACCGAAAACTTCATGCTGCCGTTCTCGCATGACGAGGTGGTGCATGGCAAGGGCTCGATGGTCAACAAGATGCCGGGCGACGAGTGGCAGCGATTTGCCAATCTGCGGTTGCTGTACACGTACATGTTCACCCATCCCGGCAAGAAACTCCTGTTCATGGGCACGGAGTTCGGGCAGGGGTTGGAATGGAACAGCGCCGGCGTTCTCGACTGGTACACCCTCCAGTATCCGTTGCATCGCGGCATGCAGTTGCTGGTGCAGGATCTGAATCGTCTCTATCGCAATTCACCGACGCTGCACACGCACGAGTTCGAATGGCACGGTTTCGAGTGGATCGACTGTCACGATTCGCATCAATCGATCCTGAGCTTCGTGCGCAAGACGCAGGACGATTTCCTGGTGGTGATCGTCAACTTCACGCCCGTGCCGCGCACCGAATACCGAATCGGCGTGCCGCGCGGCGGCGTTTACCGCGAGATCCTCAACTCCGACTCCCACCTCTACGGCGGCAGCAACCTCGGGAACGGCGGCGAGCACCTGGTGGCAGAGGAAACCCCGTGGATGGGGCGGCCGTACTCGATCAAGCTGACCGTTCCGCCGCTGGCGGGAATAGTATTGAAGCCGGAAGGCTGATTCGTGGGGCCGGGTCCGTTGCGACTTGGGCGCAGCGGACACCGTTCGGTGGCGCGCGGCAAGGAAGGTGCAGGCTCGTCGCCGGGCGGCGATTTCCGGCGCGCGGGTTCATCGCGACACGACTGCCGGTGCCCTGCAGTTCCTGGGCGCCAGGCGCCGGAGCACGCCGCAATTGCTTGCTCCAGAGAGGCTGTTGTGCCCCGCATGCGCCGTGCGTTCAGGTGCGGGCTTTTGCAAGCGGCAGATGCGCTGCGCGCCAGACTGTTTGGCGCTGACCCGCATTGCGACTCCTCTCGCCCTGTGGTACGGTTTCACTTGTGCAATGCGGCGTTTGCCGTGTGGTAGTTGACCCATCTGATCACCATTCCATTGGTTCGATCAGCATCCGTGCTCGGGGGACGCCTGGACGCTGAACTTGATCTGACCAATATCACCTGCAAGGAGTCAATTGATGAGCAATAAGTCGAGCGTTTCCGAGGGGAAAACCAGCAACAAGAAGCTTCTCGCATGGGTCAGCGAAATGGCTGATCTGTGCAAGCCGGATCAGGTGGTCTGGTGCGACGGATCTCAGGAAGAGTATGACCGCCTCTGCGAACTGATGGTAAAGGCCGGTACTTTCATCCGACTCAATCCGGACAAGCGGCCAAACTGTTTCCTTGCCCGTTCCCATCCATCGGACGTTGCCCGGGTCGAGGAACGCACCTTTATCTGTGCCGCCACCAAGGAAGAAGTCGGCCCCACCAACAATTGGGCGCCGCCGGCAGAAATGCGCGAAACCCTGAAAGGCGTCTTTGCCGGCTGCATGCGCGGGCGCACCATGTACGTGATTCCATTCAGCATGGGGCCGCTGGGTTCGCCGATCGCCAAGATCGGCGTTGAGATCAGCGACAGTCCGTACGTCGTGGTCAACATGCGCATCATGACCCGCATGGGCTCGAAGGTACTCGATGTGCTGGGCGACGGCCCGTTCATCCCGTGCATGCATTCGGTTGGCGCGCCGTTGGCAGCGGGTCAGAAAGATGTCACCTGGCCTTGCGAAGGCGATATCGGCAAGAAGTACATCGTGCATTTCCCCGACACCACCGAAATCTGGTCATACGGTTCCGGCTACGGCGGCAATGCCCTTCTGGGCAAGAAGTGCCTCGCGCTGCGTATCGCTTCGGTGATGGCGCGCGACGAAGGCTGGTTGGCCGAGCACATGCTGATTTCCGGCCTGCAGGGTCCGGATGGCGAGAAGACCTATATCGGCGCGGCATTCCCGAGCGCATGCGGCAAGACCAATCTGGCGATGTTGCGCCCACCAGCGGGGTTCGAGAACTGGAAGGTCACCACGGTCGGCGATGACATCGCCTGGATCAAGAAGGCGCCGGACGGCCTTCTTCGGGCGATCAACCCGGAAGCGGGCTTCTTCGGCGTCGCGCCCGGCACCAACATGTCGTCCAACGCGAATGCCATGCTGACGATGACCAAGAACTCGATCTTCACCAACGTCGCGCTGACCGACGATGGCGACGTATGGTGGGAAGGAATGGACGGTCCTCCGCCTGCGCATGCGATCGACTGGCAAGGCAAGGACTGGACGCCCGATTGCGGTCGCCCGGCAGCGCATGCGAATTCGCGCTTCACGGCCCCGGCCAGCCAGTGCCCGTCGATCGATGCTGATTGGGAGAACCCGAACGGGGTACCGATCAGCGCCTTCATCTTCGGCGGACGGATGAGCAAGGACATGCCGCTGGTGTATCAGGCGTTCAACTGGGCCCACGGCGTGTATCTGGCGGCGACGATGGGCTCCGAGGCGACGGCTGCAGCAATCGGCCAGGTGGCGATGCGGCGCGACCCGATGGCGATGCTGCCGTTCTGCGGCTACAACATGGCCGACTATTTCACGCATTGGCTCAACGTCGGACGCAAGGTGTCGAATCCGCCGCGCATCTTCCGCGTAAACTGGTTCCGCAAGGGCGAAGACGGCAAGTTCCTGTGGCCGGGCTTCGGCGACAACATGCGGGTGTTGAAGTGGATTGTCGATCGCGTGCATGGCCGCGGTTTCGCGGTGGAGAGCCCGATCGGCTGGATGCCGCGCTACGAGGATATCGAGTGGAAGGGCCTGGATTTCCCGGCCAAGAGCTTCCACGATCTGATGTCTGTGGGTCGCGAAGCCGGCACGGCAGAGGCGCATTCGCATGAGGAACTGTTCGATCGCTTCCTCGATCGCCTGCCCAAGGAGTTCACTTTCGAGCGTGAATTGCTGCGCTCGCGCCTGTGGCGTTCGCCCGATCGCTGGGAACTCGCCCGCGAAGTCTGATCGACACCCCCACTTCGTCGCCGGTGGGGCGCCGAAGTGGTTTTTCTTCTGCGGCGGTGTGCCAAACGGCCACCGCCGTTCACTTGCTGGGCCGCAAACGCACGTTTGCCGTCGCCTTCAGGCAGGTCTGCTTGCACGCTTCGCCGGACTGCCCGGGCCGGCATGCGGCCATGCGGCGTTCGGCTTCGCTGACAGGGCCGCCACGGTCGCTGCCGCTGCTGCGCCACACGGCGCAAAGGATGCCCTCACATGACGAGCGATCTAACCGAAATCGTTGACGGCTTGCCCAACCTGTCCGGCAGCGACGATGTCATCGTGCAAGCGCTTGCGGCCAGCCGCGACCAACCGGTATTCCTGCGCGACAGCCGCGTTCCGTTCCACCAAATCCGCAGCGCCAGCGCCGTTGCTTTGCACATGCACCAGCCGCTGCTTCCGGCCGGTGGCGCGGACCTGCGTAGCGCCCGGATCATCGGCAACCTGCAGCACATGATGGAACACCCGGGGGTCGGCGACAACCACAACGCCCCCGTTTTCCTGCGCTGCTATCAACGGATGGGAGAGATCGTTCCGCAGCTTCTGGAAGAAGGCAAGCAACCTCGGGTGATGCTCGAGTACTCGGGCACCCTGCTCTACGGTTTGCGTCAGATGGGCTGCGGCGAGGTTCTCGACAGCCTGCGCGTGCTCGCCTGCCGCGCCGACTATCGGCACGCCGTCGAGTGGCTGGGCGCACCGTGGGGCCACCCGGTCGCACCGTCGACGCCGACGCAGGACTACCGCCTGCATGTGCGGGCGTGGCAGCACCACTTTGCCGCCCTCTTCGGGGTCGAGGCGATGACACGAGTGCGCGGCTTCTCGCCATCGGAAATGGCGCTGCCCAACCACCCGGACGTCGCCTACGAGTTCGTCCGCACCCTGAACGACTGCGGCTACCGTTGGGTTCTGGTGCAGGAACATACGATCGAACGGCGCAGCGACGGCGCCCCGCCGCACTTCAAGCACCTGCCACACAGGCTGATGTGCTCCAACTCGAGCGGCGAGACCGCGAGCATCGTAGCGGTGATCAAGACGCAGGGCTCCGACACCAAGCTGGTGGGACAGATGCAACCCTACTACGAAGCGCAAGGGTTGTTGCGGATCGACCTCGCCGGACACTCGGTGCCGCCGCTGGTGGTGCAGATCGCCGATGGCGAGAACGGCGGCGTAATGATGAACGAGTTTCCCGGCAAGTATTTCGACGTGGTTCGCAACGCCCGTTTGCAGGAGACGCCGCTGATGAATGTCGGCGAGTACCTTGATCAGTTGTTCGCAGCCGGCGTGACAGTTGCCGACCTGCCGGAAATCCAGCCCGTCCGCCAGAAACGCATCTGGGATCGCTTGCCCGCGGGAGCCGGCCCGCAGCGGCTGGAGCAGGTCATCGCCGATCTGCGGCGCGAGGACGACCGCTTCAACATGGAAGGCGGAAGCTGGACCAGCAACCGCTCCTGGGTCCGTGGCTATGAAGATGTGCTCGGTCCGATGGAGGCGGCAAGTGCGCTGTTCCACGAGAAGGCGCTGTGCCACAAGGTCGATCCCGGCGAGCCGCGTTACCGCAACGCCCTCTTTCACCTGCTGGCCTCACAGACCAGTTGTTATCGCTATTGGGGTCAGGGCACCTGGACCGACTACGGACGCGAGATCTGCCGCCGGACCAAGGACATCCTGACCTACGATTTCCCGTAGCCGGGGCCGTCGGACCGACGAACGCCGTTCGGCGGCAGCGCGTCGATCGAAACCGCCAGCGCCACTGGCGGTCATTTCTTGCGCAATGCAGCAAGGTGCACGACAATGTGCACAGAAGCCCGATTCGGGGTCGCATGCGGCCGGTTCCGCCGCAAACGAAGCGCCCGGTCGGTATTGCGCATTGGCCCGCGCAGGATGGCGGCGGGCGTTGTAGTTGGCGATCCGCTGAAACTGAAACGAGGCAAGCATGAGCAACGAACGCGCTGCAAATATCACCGTCGATGGGAAGTCGGTCGAGTTTCCGGTACTCCGCGGTGCCGTAGGACCTGACGTTATCGATATCCGTTCGCTCTACGCCAAGACCGGGATGTTCACGTTCGATCCCGGATTCCTGTCGACCGCCGCCTGCCGGTCGGCGATCACTTTCGTCGACGGCAAAGCCGGCACTCTGCTGTACCGCGGCTATCCGATCGAACAACTCGCCTACCAATGTGACTACCTTGAAGTCTGCTACCTGATTCTCAAGGGCGAACTGCCCAATGCCACGCAAAAGCAGGCCTGGATCAAGGAGATTAGCGACCACACCATGGTGCATGAACAGCTTTCGCGGCTGTTCACCGGCTTTCGCCGCGATGCGCACCCGATGGCGGTGCTGGTGGGTGTGGTCGGCGCGCTTTCCGCCTTCTATCACGACGCGATGGATTTCAGCGATCAGGCGCATCGCGACCAGTCGGCCGACCGGCTGCTGGCCAAGATTCCGAGCATCGTCGCAATGGCGTACAAGTACAGCGTCGGGCTTCCGTTCGTGCGGGCGCGCAACGATCTCGATTACGCGGCAAACTTTCTGCACATGATGTTCGCCACGCCATGCGAAGAATACGTACCGAATCCGGTTCTGGCGCGCGCGCTCGACCGGATACTGATCGTTCATGCCGATCACGAACAGGGCGCCTCGACGTCCACGGTTCGTCTCGCCGGCTCTTCGGGCGCCAATCCCTTTGCCTGCATCGCCTCGGGCATGGCCTGCCTGTGGGGGCCGGCCCATGGCGGCGCAAGCGAGGCTGTGCTCAACATGCTCGAAGAGATTCGCGACGCCTCACGCATCGGCAAGTATCTCGCGCGTGCCAAGGACAAGAACGACAGCTTCCGCCTGGAAGGGTTTGGCCACCGCGTCTACAAGAGCTTCGATCCTCGCGGCAAGATCATGCGCGAGACCTGCCACGAGGTGTTGAACGAACTCGGCCTGCACGACGACCCCCTGTTCAAGCTCGCGCTGGACCTGGAACGAATCGCGCTGGAAGACGACTTCTTCGTCAGCAAGGGGCTCTATCCGAACGTCGATTTCTATTCGGGCATCGTCAAGCGGGCGCTGGGAATCCCCAACGAGATGTTCACCGCCATCTTTGCGATGGCGCGCACGGTCGGCTGGATCGCCCACTGGAACGAGATGATCGGCGAGGCCGACCAGAAGATCGGGCGACCGCGTCAGCTTTTCGTCGGCTCGCCGCGCCGCGACGTCGTACCGCGCGACAAACGCTGATCCGGCCGCAGCGCAAACAGCCGGCTGGCGCCGACCCGCCCGTACCAGCCGGGTGATTGGGCGGCACACGGCAACCTGCCCCGGAAGCCGCGTCTATCAAGGCTCTGCCGACAGGCATCGCGCAGAGCGCCTATCCATGCGGCTCTCCGGGCATTGCGCGGCCGTCGCCGCGTCCCCCCCCCCCCCCCCTTGCCGCCCGGGGGGCCCGCCCCGCCCCGCAACACTGCATCGACGCCCGAGTGCAGACCGTTACACCGGCAAAGCGATCCGGTTGTCGGTACTGAACTGGTAATCGCGAAACACGTGTTCGGCGCTGAGCAGCCCGTAGCTGCCGTCGTCGAGCAGGCGCGACGTGTCCTTCAGCCGATAGGCGTAGTGCCCGCAAGTCCAGCAGTCGAAGTTGCGCATGTGGGTGCAAAGACAGGTCTTGTCCATCACGGAGACCTTCTTTTCGTTCGGGTGCAGCGCCACCTCGCGGTTGTAGGCGGTGATGTAGGCGCAGTTGCCATTGCCGTCGAGCAGGTAGCCATACGCCTCGCAATTGGGCCGAATGCCGGCACCGATTGCCGGGCTGCTCCTGAGCATGCGCATCGGGTAGCCGGTGGGCGAGATGTTATTGACCTCGATGTCCTGCTCGCTGGCGCGGAAATATTCCTGCTTCACCTTGTCCGGCAGGCCCGCCTCGCGGGTTACCGTGAAGCGCGTCGCCACCTGAACGGCTGCCGCGCCGCTCTCGAGGAAGCTGACGGCGTCGCTGCCGGTGAAAATGCCGCCCGCCGCGATCAGCGGTATATCCAGATGTTCGGCCCGCAGATACTGGACAATCTCAGCGACAATGACATGCAGGTCGTACTTGGCCCAGTCCAGGCCGAAACCCAGGTGGCCGCCGGCCAGCGGGCCTTCGACGACGATGTAGTCGGGCAGCCTGTCGAGCCTGGCGTTCTTGCGCAGGAACAGTTGCAGCGCGCGCAGCGACGACACGATGATGCCGAGCTTGGCGTCGCGAAAACGCGGATGGTCCTCGATCAGCGCGAAGGATCCGAGGTGCAGCCCGGCGCTCAGCGTAATGCCGTCGATACCGGCGTCGAGCGCAGCGGAAAGCCTGACGCGCAGCGTGTCGCGCGGCGCATTCATGCTGAGCTTTTCCATGCAGTTGATGAAAATCAGGCCATCGCCACGCTTGGCTTCCATGGTCTGGCCGACATGCATGTGCGTGGCCTCGGCCAGCCTGCCGAGATCGAAAATAACCGTCGATTTGTCGGTATTGGCCACGTTGTACTTGTACAGCTTGGCCTTTTCCTTCACGAAATCGGTGTTGAAGCGGCGGTCTGAAACCGTCGGCACCATCGCGTCCGAGATGTGGCCGATACCGCCGAGTCGCGCGGCCTCGAGGGCCAGTTCTGCAGAAGAAATATCCACACCCATGCCGCCTATGACAATCGGAACCAGCTCCGTATTGCCGAACTTCAGGCGAAAGTCATCCACGCACTTCATGATTCTCCTTAGACTGCCGCCGCAAAGCGGCACCACCCCTCTCCCGTAATCCTGACAGTCTACGCCAAAGCGCGACGATGCAGGTCTTGCACCCGAACGTGCGATGGCGAACCATGGCCGGGTTCAGCCCGGAACATGCACAGATCCTGATTCCGCACGCCGCAGTTTCGGCAAGCGGCTGCCTGCCAGGTTGTGCCGCCGGCGCTGGTGTCGCCTCCCCCATCGACGGGCGGCTTGCAGCGGTGATTTTTCGGCATATGCCAGAGATAAGACGGCCGCTGCTGCGTTAAACTCGCCCGCATGCCGTTCCAACATCCGAAGGAAGATCGAATCCATGGCGAACATTCTCCCGACCAGCATCGGCGTTCTGACCAGCGGGGGCGACGCCCAGGGCATGAACGCAGCGGTCCGCGCAGTGGTGCGCGCCGCGCTTCACCAGGGTGCGGCTGTCCACGCGATCCTCGAAGGCTACCAGGGCATGGTGGACGGCGGCGAGCGCATCCGCCCGCTCTCGTGGGACGATGTCGGCAGCATTCTGCACCGGGGCGGCACGGTGATCGGCACCGCCCGCTGCCCGGCATTCCGCGAGCGGGAAGGCCGCCTGACCGCCGCCCGCAACCTGCTCAAACACGGCATCGACCGGCTGGTGGTCATCGGCGGTGACGGCAGCCTTACCGGCGCCAATCTGTTCCGGCAGGAATGGCCGGGTCTGCTTGCCGAGCTGGTGCAGCGCGGTGAAATCGACGAGCCCACCGCCCAAAGGCATCCGGCGCTGATGATCGCGGGGCTGGTCGGATCGATAGACAACGACATGGTCGGCACCGACATGACGATCGGCGCGGATTCCGCCCTGCACCGGATCGTCGAAGCCATCGACGCCATCACCAGCACTGCCGCAAGTCATCAGCGCACGTTCGTGGTTGAAGTCATGGGGCGCCACTGCGGCTACCTGGCGCTGATGAGCGCGATTGCCGGCGGTACGGACTACGTGCTGATCCCGGAAAATCCGCCGGCCGAGAACTGGGAACAGGAAATGTGCGACCTGCTGCGCAACGGCCGCGCTGCCGGTCGACGCGACAGCATCGTGGTCATCGCCGAGGGCTCATGCGACCGCGACGGCAAGCCGATCAGCAGCGACTATGTGAGGCAAGTGCTGCAAGACAGGCTCGGCGAAGACACCCGCGTCACCATTCTCGGCCACGTCCAGCGCGGCGGCAAGCCCAGCGCATTCGACCGCTGCATGAGCACGCTGGTCGGCCACGCGGCCGTGCAGGATTTACTGGCGGCCACCCCCGACAGCGAACCCCAGATGATCGGGATGCGCTACAACCGGGTCGGGCGCGCCCCGCTGATGCAATGCGTCGAGCAAACCCACGCCGTGGCGCGCAGGATCGCCGAGAAGGACTACGACTCGGCGATGAAACTGCGCGGCGGCAGTTTCACCGAGATGTTCCAAACCTTCAAGGCGATCGCCGGCGCCCTGCCGAGCGTGATGCCGCCCGCCCGCCCCCGCCGGCTCGCCGTGATACATGGCGGCGGACTGGCGCCGGGGATGAACACGGCGGCGCGTGCCGCGGTGCGGCTCGGACTGGATCGCGGTCACACCATGCTGGGGGTGCGCGGCAGCTTCGACGGGCTGATCGCCGGCCAGATCGACGAGTTGAGCTGGGGCGACGTCGAGGGCTGGACCGCGATGGGCGGCGCCGAACTGGGCACCACCCGGCAGGTGCCGGCCGTTGAGCAACTGTATGGTGTGGCGCGCGTGCTCGAAACCCATCACGTCGACGGCCTGCTCATCATAGGCGGATGGACGGCCTACAAGGCCGCCTACACCCTTTACGGCGAACGCGAGCGCTACCCGGCGTTCAAGATACCGATCATCTGCCTGCCGGCCAGCATCGACAACAACCTGCCGGGTTCGGAACTGAGCATCGGCGCAGACACCGCGCTCAACGTCATCGTCGAAGCGCTCGACCGCATCAAGCAGTCGGCGATGGCCGCGCGGCGCTGCTTCGTGGTCGAGGTGATGGGCCGCAACTGCGGCTATCTGGCGCTGTTGAGCGGGTTGGCCAGCGGCGCCGAGCGCATTTACCTGCCCGAAGAAGGGATCTCGCTCAAGGAATTGCAGGCTGATGTCGAACGCATGATCGAAGGGTTTCACGGCGGCCGGCGCTTTTACCTGGCAATCCGCAACGAGCGCGCCAATCCGCAGTACACCACCGACTTCATGCGCCGGCTGTTCGAGGAAGAAGGCGACGGGCTGTTCGACGTGCGCCAGTCGATCCTCGGGCACGTGCAGCAAGGCGCGAACCCTTCGCCCTTCGATCGTGTGCTGGCAACCCGGCTGGCGGCGCACTGCATCGATTTCCTGACGCAGGAACTGGAGCGCGGCTCGTCGTCCGGCGCCTACATCGGGCTGGCCGAGGGCAAGGTCACGATCTCGAAGCTCAAGCAAATGCTCGACGTGGTCGATCTGGAACACCGCCGGCCGCTCGAACAGTGGTGGCTCGCCCTGCGCCCGGTCATGGAGACCATGGCACGGCCGGCGCCGCCGCGCGCGCCAGACCCGCTTTGATCGACGAGACTGACATGACAATGTGCGCCGGGCGCCCGCAGCATCGCGGCATCGAACAGCGCTTCACAAGCGGTCTGGCGAGAGCGAAAACTGGCTGCTGGCAGCCAGCATCGCCTGCAGCATGCGCGCCTGCTTGAACGCTTCCTTCAGCATTTGCCGGTCCATGTCGTTGAGGGCGTAGGGATCGAGGCGATTGGCGCCGCCGCCCTGCGTTTCGGCATTCATCTGCGCGCGCAGACGCATGCGATGGATGAAGAAAAATCCTTCCAGTATCGACTCGATCGCGTCGGCGCCAAGACGAACATGGTCGCCCGCCATGCGCAGGCGTTGCGCCGTATTGGTGTGCGTCAGCCCCCGCGCCAGGGCGAGGATGCGTGCGGCATCGACGAACGGCCGCGAACCGTACTTCTTCAGGTCGATGCCGCGCGGAGAGTCCTTGTCGCCTTTGTCGAGGGTGAAATCGCGGATTCTGCCCAGCGGCGGCCGGCAGCTCAACGCATCCTCCGTCATGTGGCGCAGGAACGCCGGGCTCTGCGCCACCGATTCCACCAATCCGGCACGCAGCCGCTCGGCAAGCGACTCGTCGCCATAAAGCGCGCGGAAGTCGAAGAAGATCATCGCGTTGAGCAGTGCCGCCGGCTCCGGCCGCAGAATCCAGTCGAAGAACTTGCCGCGCCATTCGGCCAGACTCAAACACCAGGCCGGATTGCCCGCCATGATGTCGCCCTTGCACAGCGGAAATCCGCTGGCATCGAGCGCCTGGTTGACCGCGCGGGCGAACGGCAGCAGCGCCGCGCGCATGTCCTCAGTCCGCTCTTCGGCGGGCGGCACGAAGATAATCCCGTTGTCCTGGTCCGTGCTGATCGTCTGCTCGAAGCGCCCTTCCGAGCCGAGGGCGATCCAGCATATCGGCATTTCTGGCAGACTGAATTCGGCCCGGGTCAGTTCGATCACGCGTAGCGTCAGCAGATCGTTGAGCGTCGATACCAGTTGCGTCAGCATCTCGATGCCCATGCCCTGGCGCAGCATGCGTTGCGCGAGCCGGCGAATGTCGCCCGCCGACTGCTTGAGCGCCGCCACGTCCGCCGCGTCGCGGATGCCTGCACCGACATCGCGCGCGCCCTGGCGCTCCGAGCCGAGTACGTCGTTCTGCGACACCACGCCCACCAGGCGCTCGCCATCGATCACCAGCAGGTGGCGCAGACCGTTGCGCGCCATCGTTACCGCCGCCTCGTAAGCCGAAACCTGGGGCGGCAGCGCGACCAGCTTCACCGTCATGACATCTGCAACCGGGCGGCCGAGATCGAATTGCGCCAGGGAAACCCGCTGCAGCAGGTCGCGCAGGGTGAAGATGCCGAGCGGCTTGCGCGTCTGCGGGTCGCAGACCACCATCGACCCGACCTTGTTCAGGTTGATGCACTCGAGCACCTCGCGCACGCTCAGGTCGGGCGCGCAGACAACCGGCGGACGCCGGATCATGTGGGAGAGAGGGCTGTACATCAACTGCCGATCCCAGTCCGCCGCAGCCGGCGCGGTCACTTCACCCTCGCCGGCAGGCGGCCGGTCGGGTTGCGCCCCTGCAATCGAAGTCGTGGCAGTCACATCCTCATCCTCACATTGCGCCGGCGCTGCTCGGAGCGGTTCGCCGTGAAGTCGATCGCCACCACTACGGCAGCGGCCAGCAGGTCCGTCGCCGCGCACGGCATCGCCAGGATCCGCATGGATAGGCGGTCTCGGGCCTGCCACCCCGCGATGGCGCCTGCAGCGGGTCTTGCAGGGCAGCGTACCTGGCCAGCACCGCCTCCTGCGCCTCCCGGCGCGCATTCCGTCAAACACTACCGCGCTGCCCCGCGACCGATTCCGGCGCCAGCGCAGACGCGGCGCGCGTCTCAGGCCATGATGTTAGCGCCGTCGCCGTCGCCGTGGCTTCGATTCGGCCGCCGCGGCAGCGCAAGTTCGCCGACAACTGCGCCCAAGGTTTGGTCAACCAGCAAACAGGCGTCGCTGCGCACCGCGCGGGCGATCGGCAGGTCGTCGCCCCGCCGCCACGCGGCCAATGCTGCAGACTTCGCCGCCCCGGTGACCAGCACCAGTTGCCCGCGACAGGCCCGCAACACCTGATAGCCGAGGCTGACACGCCCGGACGGCGGCTTGGGCGCATCGCTCACCGCCACCACCGAAGTATCGCCGACCTCCCCGCCCGGGAACAGGCTGGCAGTATGCCCGTCTTCGCCCATGCCGAGAATCGCCAGGTCGAACGGCTGCTTGCCCGCTATCACTACGGCATAGCCGGCGGCGGCGCGCGTCGCGCCGGTTTCCGCGGGTATCGGATGGATGTTCGGTTCCGGTATCGCGGCGCGCGCCAGCCACAATTCGCGCGCCATGCGTTCGTTGCGCTCCGGGTGCTCGATCGGCAGGCAACGCTCGTCGCCCCAGAAGATTTCCCATGCCGCCCAATCCTGCGCCGTGGCGCCGAGCAGCCGATAGGCGCTACCGGGCGTGCTGCCGCCGGCCAGGACCAGGCGAAAGACCCGGCGTTCGCCGATTGCCTTCCGTGCCGCCGTGCAGATCAGCCGACAGGCTTCGGCGGCAACGGCGTCGGGGTCGGCGAACACCCGCGTATCGGCCGGCAGCATCAGCGTTGGTCGTCGGCGTTGCCGTCGCAGACCAGGCTCTGGCGCCATTGCCGGTCGGCGCGGCCGAACAGTTGCCCGGCCGCCTGCGGCCCCCAGCTGCCGGCCGGATACTGCAGCGGCGGCCGCGGATCGGCGCGCCAGGCGTGCATCAGCGGATCGACGACATTCCACGCCGCCTTGACTTCGTCATAACGCAGGAACAGCGAACGATCGCCCTGGATCACGTCCAGCAGCAGGCCCTCGTAAGCGTCGGCCTTGCGTTCGCCGGATTCGCCCACCGAGGCGTCCATCGAAATCGCCCTCGTGTGCGAGCCGAGCCCCGGCAGTCGGGCCGAAATCTCCATCTGCACGACATCGTCCGGCTGTATGCCGATGAGCAGCCAGTTCGGCCGCACGGCAGCGCCGCCGCTGCCTTGGAACAACTGGATCGGCGGCTCCTTGAAGCGCACCGCCACCATCGAACGCTTCTCCTGCAGCCGCTTGCCGGTTCGCAGGTAGAACGGCACGCCGCGCCAGCGCCAGTTGTCGACATGGAGTTTCAGTGCCGCGTAAGTTTCGGTTCGGCTACCCGGCGCAACGCCCGCCTCCTGCAGGTAGCCGGCATGCTGGGCGCGCACCGCATGGCTCTCGATGTGCGACGCATCGAGTGGGCGGATCGATCGCAGCACCTTGACCTTTTCGTCGCGCAGCGACTCCGCCTCCAGCGTTACCGGCGGCTCCATCGCCAGCAGCGCCAGCACCTGCAGCAGGTGGCTCTGGATCATGTCGCGGGTCGCGCCGCCGCTGCTGTCGTAGTAACCGGCCCGGCCATCCACGCCCGCGGTCTCGGCATGCGTGATCTGCACATGGTCGATGTAGTGGCGATTCCACAAGGGTTCCAGAATCAGGTTGGCAAAGCGCAGCACCAGCAGGTTCTGCACCGACTCCTTGCCGACGTAGTGATCGATCCGGTAAATCTGCTGTTCGTCCAGGTGGATCTGCAACTGATGCTGCAGTTCACGCGCGCTCTGCAGATCGTGGCCGAAAGGCTTTTCCACCACCATCCGCCGCCAGCCGTGGTTCTCGTCCAGCAGGCCGGCTTGCGCCAGACCGGCCGTGACCGGCACGTAGAACTCCGGGCTGACCGACAGATAAAACACCAGGTTCCTCGCGCATTCGCCCGACTCCGCCCAGGCAGCCAGAGCCTGATAGAACCGCGCATCCTCGAGGCTGCCGGAAAGATAGTCGAGCCGCATGATGAAACCGTCGAGCTGCTCGCCACCTCCGATTCCCGCGTCGGCCAGATTCTTGCGCACCTGATCGCGCCAGCCGTTGCGGTCATACGGGCTGCGTCCGCAACCGAGGATCAGCACGTTCGGCGCGAGATAGTTCATGCAGTGAAGCTGGTACAGCGCCGGCAGCAGCTTGTGCGTCGCCAGATTGCCGGTTGCCCCGAAGATTACGTAAGCATGCGACTCGACCGCGCAGCTCACGGCAGTTGCACCTCGGCGCCGTCCCCAATCCAGTCGGTATGGAAATGCTGCGACGGATCGCGGTCAACGCGTTGATAGCTGTGGGCGCCGAAATAGTCGCGCTGCGCCTGCAGAATGTTCGCCGAGCCATTGGCGCAGCGGTAACCGTCATAGAACGCCAGCGCCGACCCAAGGGCCGGCGCCGCCACCCCGCTGCCGACCGCCAGCATGACCGCCCGGCGCCAGCCGCTCTCCGCCTGTTTCAACTCCGCGGCGAAGAACGGATCCTGCAACAGGCTTTGCGGAACGGGATCGCGGGCAAAACTGGCCTTGATGTCGCCGAGAAACCGGCTGCGGATGATGCAACCGGCACGCCACAGCAACGCGATGTCGCCGAAAGGCAGCGCCCATCCATGATTCGCGGCTGCGGCCTGCAGCAGCATGAAGCCTTGCGCGTATGACACCAGTTTGGCGGCATACAGCGCGTCGCCCAACGCGTCGACACAGGGCACACGTTGCCCGGCCGCTGCCTCGGCCGGTGCCTCGGCCGGTGCACTGCCGAGCAGCGTCGCCGCTGCAACTCGCTCCGCCTTGCGGGCAGAGAGCATGCGTGCATGCACGGCTTCCGAGATCAGGGTCAGCGGCACCGCCTGTTCGAGCGCATCGTGAGCGGTCCACACGCCGGTGCCCTTTTGTCCGGCGCGGTCGAGTATCTTCTCCACCAACGGGCTGCCGTCGCGGTCGCGCTGGCGCAGGATGTTGCCGGTGATCTCGATCAGGTAGGACTCGAGGCGGCCGCGGTTCCAGCCGGCGAATGTCTCCGCCATCTCGTCATGGCTCATGCCGAGCGCACGACGCATCAAATGGCAAACCTCGGCGATCAACTGCATGTCGCCGTACTCGATGCCGTTGTGAACCATCTTCACGTAATGGCCCGCACCGCCCTCGCCCAGCCACTGGCAGCAGGGTTGACCGTCGACCTTGGCCGCGATGGCCTGGAACATGTCGCGGATCACCGGCCACGCCGCTGCGGCACCGCCCGGCATCAGCGAAGGGCCGTGGCGGGCGCCGTCCTCGCCGCCGGAGACACCCATGCCGACGAAGTGGATGTCGCGTGCCGCCAGATCGCGCCAGCGCCGCTCGCTGTCCTGATAGTTGGAGTTGCCGCCGTCGATCAGGATATCGCCGGGAGTCAGCAAGGGCAGCAGTTGCTCGAACACCGCGTCAACCGCCCGCCCCGCGGTCACCATCAGGAGAATGACGCGTGGGTGTCCGAGCTGGCCCACCAATTGCGCCAAGCTGTCGGCCGCAGCGATCTGTCGGCCTTGCCCCTTCGACCGGACAAACTCCGCAGTGACATCGAAATTGCGGTTGTAGACGCTCAGCCGGTAACCCTTGTCGCTCAGGTTCAGCGCCAGGTTCGAACCCATCACACCGAGACCGATGACGCCAATGTCTGCTGCGCTCATGCCATCCTCCGATTGCCGCACCTTGTGATGATAAAGGGAATTCGCGATGGATCGCTCCCGTTGTGAAAACGCGCGGCCGTCATAGCGAACCTGACGGACGCCTTGTTTGCCGGCGCGCGCAAGCGCAGACCGCATTCGATCGCCGATACGCTGATCGAACGCGGTGTACCTGTATGCGAAGATAATCAGGACTGCGGCGCCGACGGGAGATCGGTGGCCGCCTACAACCATTCCAGATCGGGAGGCAATGAGTATGTCATCGCTACGAAGGTTTCGGCCGGTTCCATGCCTTGTCGCCGCGCTGATCGGGTGCGTCATGCTCGAAGGTTGCGTGGTCGCGCCCCCCCCCCCCCCTGGGCCGCCCCGCCCTGGGGCGGGCTGCCTGGCGCCTGGACACTGGGTCCAGTCACGCCCCGGCTATGCGTGGCAGCCGGCCTGGTGGAGCAACGAAGGCGGCTACTGGCTACATCATCCCGGGCAATGGGTGCCGGTTGCGCTGCCTCCGGAACCGGCCCGCGTGATCGTAGCGATTCCCCCGCCACCACCCCGGGGCGCCATTTCAGGCTTGGGGTGGCGCGGCGGGCGCCTGTTGGTGGCCGGACTGGGGCGCCTCGCCCTGGCCACTTCTGGGTGCCCGGACATTGGTCGCACGGCGCCAGCGGATGGGAGTTTGCGGGCGGCTACTGGCAGCGCCACTGATCAGGCTCGCCAGCCGCATCGCTGATGCTGTCAGAGCCCCGACGGCGCCGGAACCTGGCTTGAACCACCGGGACGAAGCGGCTATTGCCCGCTTTGCTGAATCAGTTTTGCCACCAACGCCGTCCACCCGGTCTGGTGACTCGCGCCGAGGCCCGCACCGTTGTCGCCGTGGAAGTATTCGTGGAACGGAATGAGGTCGCGAAAATGCGGGTCTTCGCTGAATTTCGTGACGTTCCCGAATACCGGCCGCCGGCCGCCTTCTCCGCGCAGAAACAGCCGGATCAATGGCTGCGACAGCTCGGTAGCCACGTCCGCCAAACTCATCGGTCGGCCGGAGCCGGAGGGGAATTCGACCGCCAGTTCGGCGCCGTAGTAGTGGTCGAACTTCTGCAAGGATTCGATCAGCAGATAATTGAGCGGAAACCACACCGGCCCGCGCCAGTTGGAATTGCCGCCGAACAGCGCAGTATTCGATTCGGCGGGCTGGTAGCTCACTTCGTGGGTCTGCCCATTCAGCGATATCCGGTACGGCTGGTCGAGGTGATGTCGCGATAGCGAACGTATGCCAAATGGGGAAAGGAATTCGCACTCGTCCAGCATGCGTGCGACGATCGCGCGCAGCCGGCCGGCGTTGACCACGGCGAACAATCGCCTGTCCTGCCTGCCAGGTTGCATGACCGGCGCGACGTTGGCGCAGAGATCGGGCCGGTGTGCGAGGAACCAGTCCAGACGTGCGCGGAACTGCGGCAGTGCGTCGAGCAGATCGGCTTCGATCGTTTCCACGGCCAGCAGGGGAATCAGGCCGACCATTGACCGCACGCGCAGGAACTGGTGGTCGCCGTTGAGAAAGCGCAGCACATCGTAGTAGAAACCGTCCTGCTCGTCCCACAGGTCGATGCCGTCGTCACCGCGGGCGGCGGGCCGATCGTTCATCGCGTGGGCGATGTAGAAGAAGTGTTCGAGAAACTTGCTCGCCACATCCTCGTACGTGCCGTCATGACGCGCCAATTCGAGCGCGATGGCCATCATGTTGAGGCAGTACATCGCCATCCAGCTGGTACCGTCGGACTGATCAAGCGAGCCTTCAATCGGCAGTTTTGCGCTGCGGTCGAAGACGCCGATGTTGTCGAGACCGAGAAAACCTCCCTGAAAGACGTTGCGCCCGTCGACGTCCTTGCGATTCACCCACCAGGTGAAGTTGAGCAAAAGCTTGTGGAAATCCCGTGCGAGAAACCCGGTATCGCCGGTGCCACGCAGCCGCCGCTCGATCTGGTAGACACGCAGCGCCGCCCATGCGTGCGACCAGCGCCACCTTGTCTTTCAGACGCATGATTGCTCCTTGAATTCCAACCCTGCAAGAAGCCGCGATGACGATCGCGATCCGTTTCACCCTGACTTGCCCGCCCTTCGACGATCGGCACCGCGTTCGAGGAGCAGCGGGCAAGTAAGGCTTGCCAAGTGGCGCGACAGAGAAAAACCTTTCCCCGCGATGCGCTCATGTCAAATTGTTTGCTTTTGGGTCAACTGGTCCGGGGCACAGGTGCGTTACACCGCTCGGGCATGGCGAAGACTGGATTCGCCGGCCATCGTCCTGGCGTGCGACGTTTCGCCCGGATGATCGATCGCCCAAGTCCGCCGATAAGCCGATTGCAGCAGACAAGCCCGTCGCGTCCGACGAGCCCGTCGACGCCAAGTCCGCGAGCGTCGCGACCAAGGACAAGGTCAAGGCCAACGCGACTGACAAGGCCGAGAGCGCCGTCAGGCCAAAGTAGCCGTCATGGCTTGGGCAGTGCCCCGCGGCGCGCCCGCGGGGTTCCCTTGCGCGGCAATGGCATAACCCATTATTTCATACGAGGAGCAAGGCATGATTCTGATGGACATTTTGACGCAGGTGGTCGCGGGCGCTGCTGCGCCGGAACAGCACTTCGATCAGGTGGCGAAGAGCGCCTCGCCGGATCTGTTGGGCCATGGCGTCGCCGAGGCCTTTCGCTCGGACCAGACGCCCGAGATCGGGCAGATGGTCGGCCAGTTGTTCGGGCAGTCAAATTCGGCGCAACAGGCCGGCCTGCTCAACCAGATCCTGGCGTCGGTCGGCCCTGCCGTACTGGCCAGCGCCGCCGGTGGTGCGCTCGGCAAAATCCTCGCCCCGGGCGCAACGCAGGTCACGCCGGATCAGGCTTCAAAACTCAGCCCGGGTCAGGTTCAGGACATCGTCACCCACGCCAACCAGACGCAACCGGGACTGGCCGATCAGCTCGGACAGTTCTATGCGCAGCACTCGTCGCTGGTGAAGACCCTCGGCGGTGCGGCGCTTGTCATCGCACTGGCGAAGATGCGGGAGCGTCTTTCGTAGCGCCTGCACTCGCACGCCCCACCGCGCCGCATCGGCCGTGAGCTGCCGCGCTGGCGCGGTGGGGTGCAGCAGCATGCGGCGGCTTGCGGAACAGGCATACCACGCATCGTGCGTGACGATCCCCTGCCTGGCCATTCTCTGGGCCAGGTCGCGCCTAGGGTTTCCTCGGCGACGCCCCCCGGTCCGAACTGAGCTGGTGAAAATCGCTGACCGCGCTCGGACACGATTCTTTCGGCGTCGCGCCAGTCAACATGTTCACGCGGTGCTGCCGGCTGGCCGGGAAGTTGTTCGGCGCGCAATACACGATGATCTTCGAGAAGGCCTTCACCCTCACCTGAAGCGTGTTCGAGATGTTCTGCAACAGCATCGGATCGGCCCCACCATGACAGATGAACAGCCAAAGCTCGGCATCCGGAGCGAATTTCGCCCGCACATCGTCGAGCGAAAAGGTTTTGCTTCCGACGGTGACCTTCGCCGTTCCGCTGTTCTCGCCGTTATCGCCCCACACTTTGGCGTAGGGGTCGGCGATTCGCTTGCCACCGATCACTGATGTCCAGCCAGTATCGAGCGTGCAGAACTGCCCTGCCGGATCGACCTCGCCCGAGGTCGCGATCTTTCCCGTCACACCATGGGAGAAGAAATTCAGCCGGCCGATCGGCCCGCTCGCCTCGATGATCTTGAGCAGAAAATCCTCTGGTGACGTGATTTCCTTGCTGCCCTTGCCCGCCACCGCGAGAAAATCCAGGGTGTGCGGAAACCAGGAGTCCTTGCCGATCAGCTCCTTTTCCTTCGCCGCAGTCCACGCCGCCGGCTTGGGATAGCTCCCAACGAGATTCAATTCCGTGCCGGTGACCGCCGGTTTGGTCTCGCCTGCCCCGCCGTCGAGCGGTATCCCGGCCTGATTGCCCAGCGGGCCCGGAACCTCGCCGCCCCCCAAGACTCCTGATGCCCCGCCCGCCTGGCCTGTTTCGTTCAAGCCGGTCGGCCCGGCACCGCGCGATCCGCTCATGGTTCCTCCCTCATGCCTTTCCCCGACCGAACGCCGGTACCTATCACAAGTCCCGCACGGCAAGGCGCGGCCATCCCGCCGCGCCATCAAGCCTGTCGTGCTCTCTGCCCCCTGCTTGTCATTCCGGGCCGATCGTCGCCTGGCTGCCGAATCAGCCCTGCCGCTTCTGATTGAGACGGCCGCAGGAACCGCATCGACATCTTGACCGGCACCTCCGGCTGACGCGCCGAAGCGACGCAAGACGCCCTTCGCGAAGGTCATCATCCGGCGATGAACAACCCAATGGCATCTCCTCCAGCAGGCAACCGCGCCTGACTGCGAACGATCCTCCTTGACTCGACCCGCGGCGACGACTGCCCGTTGCAGACTCGTCAGCGAATGGCACCGTCCTTGCTAAGTCTCAAATCAAGCCGGCACGGCCAGACACCGGAAAACCCAGCGCTGATGACCGACCACGCCCACGAATTCGACCTCGCCGCAAACCTGCCTAGCGCCCCGCGAACGGCGCCGGGCCTGCGCTGCCGGGACAAACCGCGCGCCGCGCCGCACCGCAAGTGCGGCCATCCATGCGCCCGCGCGCATCCACCCGGCCGTCGGGCGGCCGGGCCTACTCCGGAACCGCGTGCCCGATATCGATGCATCCATTGCTGCACTGCGCACCGCGACGGTGCCGCCAGCGCACAGTTTCGCAGACTTTCCGCTCGACATGAGTGGCGACGTCTCGACCCTTTGCGCGGCAACGCGCCCCCAGCATTGCGACTACCCATTCCGACCATCCAATCCACTGAAACCGCGAGGTGAATTCATGACACCGCTTACGATCACCGAATCCGGACTTGCTGCCTCCGCGCACCTGCATCAGCGCGCCGTCGGCATCGATCTGGGCACCACGCACTCGCTGGTCGCCAGTGTCTCCGGCGGCGAGGTATGCGCGCTGCGCGACGACGCCGGCTGCGCGTTGCTGCCCTCGGTAGTGCGCTATCAGGCAGGCGGCGCGCTGGCCGTAGGAAGCGCCGCGCAGGCCATGCAGAGTGTCGACCCCCTCAACACGATCGTATCGGTCAAGCGATTTTTGGGCTTGCGGCTCGCCGACATTCGCGACGCCGCCAGCCAGCCCTACCGCTTCGTCGACACGCCGGGCATGGTCAGCCTCGACACTGCCGCCGGGGTCAAGACGCCGATCGACGTCTCGGCCGAGATTCTGCGCGCCCTGCGCGTGCGCGCCGAAGCGCGTCTCGAAGGCGAACTTGCCGGTGCCGTGATTGCCGTTCCGGCATATTTCGACGATGCGCAGCGCGCCGCCACCCGTGATGCCGCCCGGATGGCCGGCCTGAACGTACTGCACTTGCTCAACGAGCCGACCGCCGCGGCGATTGCCTACGGACTCGACAACTCGGCGCACGGTACCTTCGCCATCTACGACCTGGGCGGCGGCAGCTTCGACATCTCGATCCTCCGATTCTCGCGCGGCGTCTTCCAGGTGCTGGCGCGCAACGGCGACAGCGGGCTCGGCGGCGACGGCTTCGACCGCGAGATCGTCGGCTGGCTATGCACGCTGCTCGGTCTGTCGGGTCTCGGTGCTTATGACACTAGGTTGTTGCTGACGCAGGCTCGCAGCGCCAAGGAAGCGCTCTCCGACGACATCGAAACCCGCATCACCGCGATGCTGTCCTCCGGCCGGGCGATCGACGTGCCGCTCACCCGTGACGCCTTCGCCGTGCTGGCCGACGATCTGATCGCCCGCACCATGAAGCGCGTCAGGCGCGCGCTGTCCGACGCCGGTCTGCGTGCAGCCGACATCGACGATGTCGTGCTGGTCGGCGGTGCCACGCGCATGCCCGCGGTGCGCAATGCGGTGCAGGCGCTGTTCGGCCGCAAGGCACTGACAACGCTCGACCCCGACCAGGTAGTGGCGATCGGTGCCGCCATGAATGCTAACGCGCTGGCAGGCAGCCGCTCCGGCGCGATGGCGGCATAGCCCCGCCTGCGGGCCAGACGGGACGGCGCTCTCCGGGCAGGCAACGCCGGGAGGCGCATGGAATGGCGCTCTCGGGCCTGCCTGCCCGGCGAGCCAGCCTGCATGCGGCCCCTGGCAGATCAATGCGCCGGGGCGAGCCGCCACAGCGAGGTGATTTCGGCGCTGCGCGCCGCGTGCAGCGGATCGCTGCGGTCGCCGGCCTTGCGATGCGCCGGTCGTATGTCGATGCGATCGACCACGACCAGGCCGGCGGCGGCGAACAGCCCCAGCAGATCGGCGCGCGTGCGCAGGCCGAGGTGCTCGGCAAAATCGGAGAGGATCAGCCAGCCTTCGCCGTTCGCTTCGAGATGCCCGGCGAGCCCGGCGAGAAATCCGCGCAGCATGCGGCTGTCGGGGTCGAAAATTGCGTGCTCCAGCGGCGAAGCCGGCCGTGCCGGCACCCACGGCGGATTGCACACGATCAACGGCGCGCGGCCCGGCGGAAACAGATCCTGCAGCATCACCTCGACCCGATCGCCCAGCCCGAGGCGCGTGATGTTCTCGCGCGCGCAGGCCAGCGCACGCGGGTCGCGATCGGTCGCGACTACCCGCTTGACGCCGCGGCGGGCCAGCAGCGCCGCCAGCACGCCGGTGCCGGTGCCGATATCGAAAGCCAGGTTGTGGGCCGGCAGCGGCGCCCTGGCGACCAGCGCCAGGTATTCGCCGCGGATCGGCGAGAACACGCCGTAGTGCGGATGAATCCTCGCGCCGAGCTCGGCGATCGGCACGCCGTTCCTGCGCCATTCGTGCGCCCCGATTACGCCAAGCAACTCGCGCAGCGAGGCGACAAACGCCTGCGTGGCGGGACCATAGGCTTCCTGGCAGGCCTGGCGCACATCGGGTGCGCGCCGCAGCGCCACCGTGTAGTCGGCCTCGAACGGCAGCAGCAGCATACCCAGCGTGCGGGCACGCTGCGATTGCGCCAGGCGGTGGCGGTGGAACGCATCGAGCGGCGCTGCCGCATCCACCCGCTGCCGGGCCACCTTCGCCGGCTTGCGATCGACGCGCCGCGCGATCGCCTGCAGCAACTGCCTGGCATTGTGGAAGTCGCCACGCCACAGCATGGCGGTACCCTCGCAGGCCAAGCGATACGCCGCATCGGCGGTGAGGCTGTCGTCGGCAATCACCACGCGCCGCGGCGGCGCCGTGCCGGCCTCCGAGTGCCACAAAGCCGAACGGCTCTCGCCGGATTCCATCCAGGTGATCAACCGCTCATCGCTCATCGGATCGTCCATCCCGGCGCGGCAAACTCCTGGCCCCGAGCCGGGCGCGCCTAGCGCCTGAAGTCGTGAAACCCCGCGGCGCGCGCCATGTCGGCCTTGACGGCTTCGCGGCTCTTCTCGTAGACGATCTCGCGCCCCATCGCGTTGCCGACGTAGGCCGCGCCGTTGCGGGTCGGCGTCAGGCTGCAGCGCACATTGTGGGCGCCCTCGCCGATCACCACCTCGATCATGTCCAGTGTCTTTCTGAGCACCACTACCTGCAGCTTCTGGCCGCTGCTGGTCACCCGTATCTCGATCTTCTCGTCGTCCATTTGACTACCGTTATGTTGGGCAGAGCCGAACTGCGCGAGTGATCGGCGCGCTTCGGGCAAGTGCCGATGCGGTAGTTTATCCCCGATACCCGGCCGCAACCCGTTCGCAGGTTGAGTACCCGAGACGGGTACGCTCGCGGCCCACGGTTCACGCCACGCGTCGTCCGCCGTTCGATCGGCGGGGGAACGGCGTGCCAGTCTGCAAGCCAGACAGGACGGCCATCTCCAGCCAGTCAAGGCTGGAACCCGCATGAAATGGCGCTCCCGGCACAGCATGCCGCCAAAGCAAGGCTGCAAGCGGGTTCCGGCGTTGCGAAAGAGATTGGCGCAATGTCTTGGGACATTGCGCCAAGTCTCCTGCTCTGAGAGGGCAGCCTTCGCAGACTAGCTCAAAGGAGATCAGCGATTCGATCGATCGCGTGGATCTCAAAATCTGCTGTCATCGGTTGTGCGGGTGCTCGACCTTGATAGCGAACTGATCGAAGTGCGCGCTATAGTTCTTCTTCTCGTACAGCGTTCTCTCTGCTGTTCCGGACTCGGGCGCGGCGTACACCAGCATGCTCCCGCGCAACAGAAGGTCGGTGGTTACTTGGTTGTCGAACCAAATCCAGCCAATGTACTCATCATCGACGAAGAATCTGGTCTTCCGCTCCCCGAAATCCGCCTCGACCGCCAGCGTGTGCCACTCGTCGAGAGTGACTCGATCCTTGACCAGGAAAGGCGTCGGCACATAGTGTGCCCCTGAGTAACCGTAGACGTGCCCATCGGATGAGATTGCCAGTTCGCCCACTCCCTCCGGAGCCAGTTTGCCGGTGTCGGAGTCCGTGCCAACTGCAATGGCGCCGACGCTCGCCGAGAAGAAATTGTTTCCGAGTGTTCGGGCACCGTCCACGCGGACATGCGCGGAAACCCGGACGACCCTGCCTTTCGCTTCGTAGCCAGTGTAAATGTTCTCCGAATCCAACTCGTCAACAAGCGTTTTGCAGCCAGACTGGGTGGCAATCAGACAAATCGGCTTCCGATAGGAGCCTATCGCGTCGTAGTAGCCTTGAGTCAACTCGTTGATGAAATCCTGGTGGACAAGATCGGCGCCGGGGACGAACACCGACTGCTTGCCTTGACGGGGTTTGTCCTTGGACACCACGGCAGCCTCTGCGCTGAGCGGAGGCGGCGCGTTCCAGCCCTGCTGTCCCGCTAGCGGTTGACCAGCTACGAAGTCCGGCGCTTCGAAACCGGTCTTGTAGCGTACTTGGTTCGCGTCGGAATCCGCGAGGGCTGCCCCCGATCCGAATGCCATGGCGGCGGCGATGGACATGAACATCTTCGATGGTTTCATTTGACCTCTTCCTTTCCTGTCATGTTGAACTGCGTCTGGATGCTCCCTTTGTTTGCGATTCACCCATCTCGGCCCAAAGCCATATCGATGCGGACCCTTTGACGGAGGGACACGAGGCGCTTTCTTGCTGCCTGCGACATTGGCGATTTGATCGTTGGTGATGCGATGGGACAAGCGCAACCCGCCCCAGATCAGACGCAAACCGCCTCGGGCTCCGCAACGCAGCCCCCCGAAACATCTGGTCGGCGCAACCAGCATCCAATCCCTCAGCGAATGATCTATAATATATGCATAGAAAGCATGCTCGTGTACCCCCCGGATGTGGGGGGATCACTCCCCTTCAGGCAGATTCGCCGCGCCAACGCGGCAGGGAGAAATGGCAACGTCGAATGCGCAACGCCACCTGCGAAACTTCGTCGACGAGGTCTACGGCGAATCCGCCGGCGCCGATCCGCTGGGCGTGCTGCAGCCGCTGTTCGCGGCGCTAACCCGGCAATTCTCGTTTGCCAGTGGGCTATTCATCCGGTTCGATCCCAATGACTGGACGATATCCGTGCCCTATACCCATAACATCGACGAAGTGCTCATGCAGGCGTATGCCGAACGCTACTACCTGCTTGATCCGTATCGGGTTCACCTAGTGAACCTGAAGCGCCCGAACGAAGCGGTTCGTATGTCGGAATTCGTCGATGTCGGGCAACTCAGCCAGAGCGAATTCGGCGACGCCATGCGCCAGCTCGACTACTATCACGCTATGGCGATGGTGCCCTTTGTCCGTGGCGTGCCGCTGGGTGGCGTCGCTGTGCATCGCCCGCGGCGTCGGCGGGACTTCGACGAGAAAGAGCGGGCGCTCTTTCGTTGGTACGTGTCCCACGCCGCGAGGGCAATGGACTACCGTCATCTCCTTGCGCGCGTGCAACACCCAGACGCTGCGACCATGGTCGTCGATCTTCCCGCGAGGTGCATTCTGGCTCTGACTGACGAGGCGCGAGCAGTGCTCGCCGCAATGCCGGAAGGTACGGGATTCGCGCTTCCACCGGTACCGGATCGCACTTTTGTGCTCATTTCGAACGGACACGCCTACGGAGTGCGAAGCGTTGATCTCAGTCCGAAGAGCTTGTGGAGTGTGCCGGCCTCCGCACAACTCAACTTCAATACGGCGCCGGAACTGTCCGAGAACAGAGTGCTTGTTGCGCCCGACGATCGGCGTCAGCGCGTCCTCGTTGTTCTGGAACCGATCGAAGGCGCCGACGGGCCGCGAACCCAACTTTCCGGATTCGGTCTGACGCCGCGCCAGGCGCAGGTGGCCCTGCTTCTGGTATTGGGCAAGGGCTTAAAGGAAATCGCAAGGACATGCGGAATTTCGGTCAACACCGCCAAGGAGTATGTCGCCGACGTGTACGAGCGGCTCGACGTCCATACCCGCACCGCATTCCTGGCGAAACTGACGGGCGGGGCCGCCGTCGGCGCGAGACGGAGCCGAACACTCGCGTAGTCAACAGGTTGCTGCAGAGCCGTACGACGCGCGCAGCCGGCGCCGGTGCGAGTTCGCCGCTCAGCCGCCCAGCCGGGCAAGCACATCCGGTGTGCCGCCAATCGGCACAGCAGCGGCATCGCCGCGGAGGGCGGCAAGCTGACGCTCGATGATTCCCGCGTTGGGCACCGTGGTGCCGAGGAACAGAACATCGCGGCCGCGCTGGATCAGGATGGTCGGGAAGTTCTCGACATCGATGCCATCTAGCAGATCTGATTCGTCCTCGATATCGATCCAGCGAAACCGCACGTCGGCATGGCGCCCGGAAAGCGCATCGAAAGACGCGCGAAATGCGCGGCAGGTATCGCACCAATCGGCGCACAGGCAGGCAACCAGCCAGCACTGGCTGGCGGACGGGGATTCCACGGGCAATTTCGAATCGCGTTCGGACATGGGCGTGCCGACAGGTTTGACGTCCGGCATTCTGCCATGTGTCGTGCCCACTCCGCAGCGGGCGCGATGACCTCGCGCCGACAGTCTGGCGCTCTCGCCCGCACGCCGATGCGGGCCGATACAGGCCGATTCGAAAATCGGCGCGCCTGCCGGCGCGGATCACTCGATCTTCGCCACCGGCCGCAGATGTGCGACGCCACCGAAACTGCCGACCCACATCGTTCCGTCGGGACTGCTGGCCATCGAAAATACCGCGTCGGCGAACAATCCGTCGCGCGTCGTCAGGACCTTGAACTTGCCATCGACAAGGCGCGCCAGGCCCTTGTTGGTGCCGATCCACAACCGGTTGGCTCCATCCCGCTGCAGCATGAACACATGGTTGCCGGGCAGTCCGTCGGCGGTCGTGTAGTTCTTCCAGGATTTGCCGTCGAATCGCGCCAGTCCACCGCCCCAGGTGCCGGCCCAGACCACGCCGTTATCATCGACTTCGAGCGAGACGATGTAGTTGGGGTTGTAGGCCTGGTCAACGTCCGTCAGCCCCATCTCCTGCTTCTGCTTGGCGTGATGGACCGAGGCCTTGCCGGGGTCGCTCTTGAATTCGATGTCCGCCTTCACCTGCTCATAGTCCGCGCCGAGCCCCCTGGCGTGATTCCAGTTTTCCCATTTGCCGCCGGCGAAGCGTGCCAGACCGCCTTCCGTGGCAAGCCAGATGTCGCCGTTCTTGCCTTCCGCAAGGCCGTACACCCAGTCGTTCGGCAAGCCCTTGTTCGAGTTTTCGACCGTGAACAGATCCCACTTCGAGCGATCTTTCAGCGCACCGCCGCGGACCCGGTTGGCGCCCGACCAGGTGGCGATCCAGATATCTCCGTTCTTCGCTTCCAGAACGTCATAGACGAAGGCGTCGCCGAGCCCGTCCGGAATGTTCAGGGTGTCCCACTTGTCGGCCTTCTCGTCGTACATCGACATTCCGCCGCCATAGGTGCCGACGGTGATCCGCCCCGCGATGCGGCCGACGTAGAACACGCCGTTGGACAACAGCCCGCTCTGGGCGTCGAACAGGCGGAATTTGTCGCTCTCGGTGTCATAGCGGATCACGCCCCCGGAGGTCGCCACCCAGATCGTGCTGCCTTCGGCGTGGATGGCCTTGACGTTCTTGTTGCCGACCCTGAAGTGCGTGAATTTCTGGCTGGGGTCTTCGCCAACCACCCCTTCCCTGCCCTGCGCCGGCGGCACCTCGCTTGCCGCCGCCGTCGGCGCGGACTGCGCCGCCACTTGGGCCAGGTTTCCTGCAATGGCAGCGCCCGGCCGCCCGGGGTGCGGACTGGTCTGGACCGGGGCCGCAGGCGCCCGCGTTTCCGGCCCAACCGCCTGTTGTCTGCCCAGGGCATACGCCCCGGCCACCGTCGCGCCAAATGCCACCAGTGCCATCGCTGCTGCCGTGTGGTTGATTGCCAAAGCGTTCTTCCTCATTTCCCGCCAATACGGGCGACACCACGCCGGGTACCCGCCCAGATGTCGCCGTTCGGCCCAACCGCCAATGAATAGACATGCGCGTCCAGCAATCCCTGGTGCGGTGTGAAGCTCTTCCAGTTCTTGCCGTCGAACCGCGAAACGCCGCGATCGGTACCGAACCACATGCGGCCGGCCTCGTCGCGCGCCATCGCATAGACGACGTTGCCGGCAAGCCCGTCGCGTGTCGTGTAATTGACCCATTTGCTGCCGTCGAAGCGGCCGGCGCCACCGCCCCATGTTCCTGCCCAGATCTCTCCCTCGGGCGTGGCAACGATTGAAAACACGTAGTTCGGGTTGTAGGTAAGGCTGCCTTCGCTAAGCGTCGACAGATCGTGGCGCGAGCGCGTACCAAGCCCGGTGTTGGCCGATGCGGGCAGGTTCTCGACGTTCGGTGCGCCCAGTCCGTCCTTGTGGGTCCATGCCTTCCAGCGTTTGCCGTCGTACATGGACACCCCGCCCTCGGTACCGAACCAGACGCGACCGCGCGCGTCGACGTCGATGCCGTAGACCCACTCGTTGATCAGTTCTTTCACAAAGGTCTTGAACTTCCCGGTCTTCGGATCGAACTGGTTTGCCCCCGCCCAGGTGCCGATCCACAGCTTGCCCTGCTTGTCGTTGGCAAACGCATAGACCCAGTAGTCGGCCAGACCATGCATCGGAAAGTAGGTCTTCCAGGTGCCCGGTTCGCCCGACCTGTAGCGAGACGCGCCGCCGGCATTCGTGCCGAACCATTTCTGGCCTTCCGAATCGATGCCGATGCCGAACACATATTCGTTGGCAAGCCCGTCCTTGCGGGTGAAGGTGTTGCGCAACTTGCCGCTGGCGAGATCCACTTCATTGACGCCGCTCGATGTGCCGACCCAGAGCGAGTTTCTCGCCTTGTCGACGGCCAGCGCCCGCACGTAGACCTTTTCGCCGACATTGAATGTCTCTATCACCCTTTCGCCGTCGGCCGGTGCGCTTGGCGGCACCACTGTCTGCGCGAGCACCTGGCCCCCGCTCACCGCGCACAGAAACAGGCAGGCCCATCTCATCGCAGCGTTCTCAAAAACGAGACGACATCGAGAATCTCCCTGTCGGAAAGAATCCCGACATAACCGGGCATCGCACCGCGGCCGATACGCATCGCCGACAGCAGCGCGACGTCCGACTGCATCAGCTTCTCGCCGCGGGCGAAGTTGGGCGCCTCGGGCATCACGCTGCGGCCGTCGGCGCCGTGGCAGCCGGCACAATGCACGTTGTAGATCCTGCCGCCGTTGCGCATGTCCGCCGCATGCGCCGCCGGCAGCGTCAGAAGACCGCACAGGGCGGCCAGTGTCTGCGCCCGAAATGAAGCCGGCTTCATTTCTTGCCCCCCTTGCCGGTCTTGGCGCCAGGTCTTGCGCGCAGCTTTGCTGCATATTTTTCGGCGCTGGCAGGATCGGGCGCCGCGCCGTAACCGCCACTGACGTAGGCCTGGGCGAGAGCCTCGATCGCCGGAAGGAAGTCGATGTCTGCTGCCCGGATGAGCACGGCGAGCGCCTGCGGGCTGGCGCGATCCGCCGCGGTCAGGCCCAACTGGCCGTTGATGTAACTCTGCGCAAGCAGGTTGATCGCCAGCACATGTCCCTGGCTTGCCGCCTTCTCCATCCAGCCGCGAGCCGCGACGAGGTCGCGCTCGACGCCCTCGCCTGCCGCCAGCATCGAGCCCAGGCCGTACTGGCCATCCGGGTCACTCTGCTCGGCGGACTTTCTGAACCATGCGACCGCTTCCTCGTTGAACTCCGGACGGTCGAGAATCTGCGCATAGAGCGCCTGTGCGCCTGCGTGTCCCGCCTGTGAAGCGCGCTTGAGGGGAACCATCGCGGTCACGATGTCGCCGGCGCGAAACGCCCGCTTTCCTTGCTCGAAGTCTTCGCCCGCTCCAGCGACGCAGTGGGGCGCGAGTATCAGCGCTGTCACGAACAGCACGGTCCGCGCCGCATGCGCATTTCCGAAAGGCCGAATCCTGCCTGGCGATCGACCCGGCGGTACAACGCTGTTGCCATGATTGGCGCGGTTCGTGATGCCGAGAACAACTGCCGGCTGGCCCGCACTGCGCCCGCACGGCACTACCCACCTAGCCATTCCCGGCCTCGGCCGAGGCCGTTCCTTTGCGCACCGCGCCATCCGCAGGCAGGATGCCGGATTCTTCAAACTCATCGAGCTTGCGATAGAGACTCGACAACCCGATTCCCAGCCTGACTGCTGCCAACCGCCGATCGCCATGGGTTTCCTCAAGCATTTTCAAAACAATGTCAGCCTCGATCTCGCGAAGCTGGTCGCGCAGGCTCCGGCCGCTCCGAGCAACCGGTGTGCCATGACTGGCGTTGGGCATCAGCGTTCGACTGAACTCCGGCGGCAGATCCGCAATCGTTATCCGATCTCCGTCTGCCAGAATGCAAGCGCGGTTGAGCACGTTCTCCAACTGGCGCACGTTGCCGGGCCACTGATATGCCAGCAGCAACTCTTCGGCATCGGGATCAATGTCCAGTGCACGCGCCGAAGAACCGCTGCGCCCGCGCGAAAGGACGAAGCGGATCAGGCCGCGAAGATCGGAGTGGCGCTCCCGCAGCGGCGGAATATGCATATGGAACATCGACAGGCGGAAAAAGAGATCTTCGCGAAAACTGCCCGCTCGCACCATTTCTTCAAGGTTGCGATTGGTCGCGGCGACGATTCGGGTGTCCACCCTTCGCGACGTCTCGGAGCCGACCGGACGCACTTCCTTGTCCTCGATCGCATGCAGCAGTTTGGTTTGCATGTGCAGCGGCAGCTCGCCGATTTCATCGAGGAACAGCGTCCCGCGATCTGCCTGCAGAAACAATCCCTTGCGTGACTTGTCGGCGCTGGTGAATGCGCCCTTGGTATGACCGAAGAATTCGGCCTCGAGCAGGTGCTCGGGAATGGCACTGCAGTTGACCGGGAGGAACATCGCGTCGGCGCGGTTGCTCTTGTCGTGAATCGAACGCGCAACCACGCCCTTGCCGGTGCCGGACTCGCCGGTGATCAATACCGTCGAAGCCGTGGGTGCGACCCGGCCGACCAGCCGGTCGATCTCCGCCATCGGTCCCGATTCGAAACGAAACAACGGGCTGGCCTGATCGCGCATGAACTTGCGCAGCGCCTGATTCTCGTCACGCAAACCGCGCAGAGCGGCAATCTGGCCGAGCCGGTGAATCAGTTCCTCGTTGTTTACGGGCTTGATGATGTAGTCGGCAGCGCCGGCGCGCAGCGCCTCGATTGCGGTTTCCATCGAGGCGAATGCCGTCACCATGATGAACGTGGTTTCAATGCCACCGCTCTTGATCGAGCGCATCAGATCGACCCCGTTTCCATCGGGCATCTTGATGTCGCACAAGGCGACGTCGACATCGCCCCGCACCAGCCTGGCGGCTGCCTCGGTCGCGTTGCGGGCCTCGTCGACCGTGTTGCCCGCCTTCGCAACGGTCTCTGCCAGAATCTGCCTGACCGCAGCTTCGTCGTCGATTACCAGAACATGCATCGATCTTCCTCTCTTGGCCGACTCAGGGTCACCGCATCATGCGGCGATCGCCTCCGGCGCACGCAATGGCAGTTCGACTTCGACGCGGGTACCCGTCCCGAGGGTGGATTCGATCCGGATCGTTCCGCCGGCGGCCTCGACGATCTGCTTGCATAAAGCGAGCCCGATTCCATTGCCCTTGCCCGCAGGCTTGGTGGTGTAGAACTCGTCGAACGCACAAGCCAGCGTCCCTGGATCCATGCCCACGCCGGAGTCGGTGACAACGATTCGGATCGCGCGATCCAGCGGCACGGACTCGACAAAAATCCGGCGCGACCGTCCCTCGACGTTTTCGAGTGCATCTGCCGAATTGATCATCACGTTCATCAACACCTGCGTAACGTGGTCGCCAACAATGCGTATCGCGGGCAGATCTGCTGCCAGGTTCGTGTCCACCGTAACGCCGCGAAAGCGCTTGTCGTACACGATGAGGTTGCACATGCTCCGGATCAGGCCATTGACATCGGTCAGTGTCGGCTCCTTGGATCTGGTGACGGAAAAGTCCGCGATCTGCCGCGTGATGACCGCGACCCGCTGTGCCTGCTCGAGTATCAGTTCCGGCCGGCAAACGACACCGGTCGTCGGACAATGATGCACGCTGCGCACATCACGAATCGACTGCGCGACGCCGGCGATCGCCTGGATCGGGTTGTTGATCTCGTGCGCGACGGCCGCCGCCAGGGATCCGATAGCCGCCATCTTCTCGCGGTGAAAATCCTGCTGGCGTACAAGCTCCAGTTGGGCCTCGCGCGCACGCAAATCCGACTGCATCGCATTGATGGCGTGCATCAGGCCGCCGATTTCGTCGCTGCGCGTGACTTCGAGCGGCTCCCCGCGGTATCCGCGAACCACCTCGCGGGCACGGGTTTCCAGACTGCCGATGTCCAGCGTCAGTCGCGAGAAAAAGTATGAGGTCACCGCGCCGAGTACGATCATCCCGATCAGCGATAGCGCCGTCCCCTTGAGCGAAACTTTTTCATGCGTGCCCTGATACTGTCCGAGCAAGCTCAGCTTCAACTGGCGCTCGCGCTGGGTGATCTCGTCAAGCTCGCCGACCAGATCGTGGAGGGTGCTGCGCGATACCGCCAGAAGCCCGCGTCCGGGGCTTTTGGACATGTCGGCTGCCAGCGCCTCCAGGGCGTGGGCAAGTATCACCAGCCGCGGGTGCTGGCCCTGCAGCGTCCCCAACGCAGCGGCGACGCCTTCCAGTTCGATCACGATCGGCATCGAGCTGCCGGCCAGATCCTCGGTGGCGAAGTTCTCGTTGACCGTGAGGATCGCGCGCGCAACCGACATGTTGATCTGGATGAGCTGTTCTTCATTGCGGTGAGTGCTTTCGAGTTGGCCAACGAGCGACAGCAGTTGCACCCGGTCCGTGTTGATGACCAAAGCGACCAGAAGCACGTAGATCACCAGGCCGGTAAAGGCGATGATTCCCTTGGTGCGCAGCGATATGCCGACGTGCCCATCGGAGCCTGGCGTCATCTTTTCCGTCTTTGCCTCGGACGCGGAAGCGACGGTCGAATCAGCGCGTTCCTTTATCGACTTGCTTGCAAGGCGGTCCATTCCGATTCCCCGATTGCCGCAAAGTTGGCGGCCTGATTGTTGCTAGATCGTTGTCAGAACAGCGCGCGGGTCGCGAGGCTACTGACGCATTCGAACCGCGCACTGCGGGTCGGGCCAAGTGTGACGCGATACCCGACTTGTGTGCAACACCCAGCCAGGGAAGCTTATTCCATGCCATTGAGCCGATTTGTGGCAGCGCTATTGTTTGCATCAACATTTGTCTCGTGCGGCGCACGCGCCGCAGACGCCGGCATTGATGCTGCGCTCAGTGCTTACGAGGCCGGCAACTACACGACCGCGGCCAATCTGCTCAAGCCTTTGGCGGATTCCGGAAACGCCGTCGCGCAGCACAGGTTGTCCGTGATGCACTTCTACGGGCGGGGCGTACCGGAGAACGAACAGACCGCTTTGGCGATGGCGCGCAAGAGCGCCGCTGCCGGCAACGTCGATGCGATGTACTTCCTTGGCACGATGTTCGTCTTCGGCGACGAGGCGCCGAAACTGGTTGACGACCCCGATCGGGAAGCCGCGAAATGGTTCTTCGAGGCCGCCAAGGACAGCCATCCTGATGCGGAATACGGCCTGGGTCTGATGTTCCTTGCGGGAAAAGGCGTCGTGCAGGACCAGAATGAGGCGATCAAGTGGATACGCCGCGCCGCGAGTCACGGTCACTCGGGCGCGCAATCGTTCGCTGCCTCGCACGACGGCAAGGGCAAATAACCGGTGCGGCCGCCAGCCGGCGCGCCACAACCTCCGTGTCACGCGGCGCGCGAGGTGCCGGCACTCAAAGCGGTTTCTTGTAGCTGACGGCCCCGCGAATCTGGCCGACGGAATAGCCGACTGCCTTGTCGTGGGGATACTCGCCGGCGATTTGTGCTTTGGTGCCCTCGGTCATGGCATCCATGGGTCCGTGGCACCCGACGCACAGGGGAGTGACCGGAATCGCCTTCATGTATCGAAAGTAGCGCCCCTGCGTTTCGGTGACAACGTCCGCATGGTCGATGGCTTCCGGCTTTTCGCCACGAGTGAAACGTCGTTCAAAATCAAGCAGAACCTTCTGTTCCCAGGCGTCGGCCATGCCGAGCACCGGATTACGCACCTTCAGGCTCACCCGCTTGACTGCCGCGCCGCTCTTTCGAGAAACACTGGATGACACCTCGGGTGCCGTGTACTTGCAAACGATGACCGAGCGCAACGGACCGCTAATGTCGTGCTCCTTCTTGAGTTCGCCGCCAATCTGTTGCAGAAGCGAGGTCGCGACCTTGCGCGCCTCCTCGGTCATTCGTTCCGCATCCTCATCCGCCGCGGCTGCACGCGTTTGCGTTCCAGCCAGCAGCGCCGCAAGCAGGAATGCCAGATGTCTTTTCCTGATCATGAGAAACCTCCATGCCAGATATCCCGTTTTCGGGAATGCAGGCAATCCACTCTGTTCGTTCGTCCTGCAACCACGGTATCTGTACCGGTGGCGGGCATTTGCGTCAAGTCCCGCGCCGCCCCTTGCGAAGGGATCCGCAATCGAACTCGAGGATGGCCTCCCGAGATCGACCTGCAGTCATGGGCTCGGCGAATCCGCCAAGTTGCCAGACAAGCGGATGACGGACAAGTTGCCTCGAATCACGCCGGTTGCGCCCGAAAAGCAACGAACATCGGATAAGCCGCCGTTGCACTTTCCGACCTTGTCGACCCGGATGCCGGCAATCATCTGGCGGTGCTCGTCGAAGCAGATCGTCGCGAGGGGTCAGGCAAGGAGGTGGATGCCCACTCGCTCACCAGCGCCCTGGCCTTCGGGCGAAACGGATCGTCGGCCGGCGCGCGATGCAGATAGACCCGCATCGCACCCAATGCCCCGGGCAGATCATCGAGTCCCTTGAGGGCGATTGCCAGGCCGTAATAGCCGTTGATCTGATCGTGCCGTAACGACGTCGCGCTCTCGAAAAAATCGCGCGCCGCCGCGAAGCGTTCCTTACCGAGCAGCGCGAATCCCATATTTGCATGGGCCTCCGGCAACTGCGGGGCAAGTTCGAGAACACGATGGAAGGCGGTGATCGCATGCTCGTACTGTTTGGCATGGAGCATTACCACACCCTGATCGAATCGCGAGCGGATTTCGATCTGCCGCTGCTTTTCAGCGTGTTCGGCGCGCCCGTCGGTCCGGATTCCGGCCTCAAACGGCGAGCTAGCCCAGCGTGCGGCCTCCGGCCACCATGCGAGGGCGGCGCCGAGCACCAGGACCGTCGCGATGGTCACCAGCATTGCCGGACGCCGAACGTCGAGACTGCTCATACGGCGCCCTTGTGCGGCGCCGTCGATACGAACGGCACGCCGAAGAAAGTCAGAAACGCCAGCACGAACACAAGGATGATCAGTGCGGCACCATGGTGGGGGCGGAGCCTGAACGCGAGTCGCGCATGCAAGGAGAACGCAAGCGTCAGCCAGGTGATAAAGGCCCAGGTTTCAAGCGGATCCCAGGCCCAGTAGCGGCCCCAGGCGTCCTGCGCCCAGATCGCGCCCGCAACCAGCATCAGGGTCTCGAAAACCAGGCCGAGCGACATGAACCGGCAGGCGAGATCGTCCAGCCGCTCGTCCGCGGGCAGACCCGCCAGCCGCTTCACCCCGACTCCGCAGTGACGCAACAGGATCACACCGGCGATTCCGACCGCGACAAGCACTGCGCCGAGGAAAACCTTGCCGAATCCTATGTGGATGAACAGCCAGATCGTGTGATAGGTCGGCGGCAAATGGCCTTCTCCGGGGCTGCTCACCAGCAGCCAGCCCATCATCACGAACATGATCGGCATCACCACGGCAGCAGAGGCGCGGATCGCACGAATCCGCCAGTAGGCCAATGCAAAAGCGAGCAAAAGACTCCAGACGTTCGACGAGAGTATTTCGAACATCGTGACGTAAGGTCCGTGACCCAGCCGGTCCCAGCGTACTGCGATGGACGCCGAATGCAGCGCTAGTCCGACCACCAGCAACACCAGAATCATCCGCTGCGGCCGCCGATCGAGCACCACCGAGATGATCGCCGTGGACCCCGACACGACATAGGCGACCAGTGCCGTCCATAGCAGGTTCAGCTCAAGCATCGGCGGCATGCTCCGGGTTCCAGGGTCTCGACGAGAACTTGTTCCAGAAGTGCAAAGCCAGGCTGACCGCGGCCAGGGCAGCGGCGGCCAGCAGCCAGGGCGTCGTCCAGTCCGAGAATACCGTGTAGCCCATCCAGGAGCCCAACCCGCGGTACTCGAGTCGTCCGTCCGGCAATTCGATCGACTCGCCTGGCTGCAACTCGGCGCGCATCTCGCCAACCCGGACTACCAGTTTGTAGTGTCGTGGCAGGCGAAAACTCGACGGCTTGTCCGGGTCGAGGATCACTTCGTCGAACTGCAATTGTGTCCATACCGTGGTCGATGTGCCGGGCAGCGTCCAGTCGCGCGCCTGGCGGTATTCGTGAATCGGGTACGCCGGCAGATGCACGGTCCCGAACAGCGCTTCGCCCTGCTTCGCGTGCCACAGGAATGCAGGGGCAAAGCCCTTGTTGAAACTGGTATAGAAGCGGTATCCGAGCAGAACCAGCGGTTCGTTGTCGCCTATCACGGTGCGCTGGGGCCGCCCATCGTCCACCGCGTAACCGACTTCGTTGCGCGTCGGGCCGCGCTTGACGCCTGCCGCATAGTCGATCGAAAACCCGTGGTTCACCAGGTGGATCCGGTCCAGGCGCCACCAGTGAAGCGGTCCGGCATCGTGCGACACGAGATCCCCGGCGAACTCCTCGCCTTCGGCAAGTTCAATCTGACCCTTGAGATAGGTCAGCCGCCCGAGCGCCACCAGCGCAATGACGGCAATGAGCGCAAGATGGAAAACCAGCAGCGGCAAGTTGCGCCGGAAGACACCGTTGGTCGCGACCGCTGCACCCAGATTCAGTGCAATCAGGGCCAGGGGGACGACCAGCGACCAGGTTGTCCGCGTCTCGGATAGATATGCCATCAGCACACCGGCGCCGAGCACGGCGATCAAGTACGCAGTCAGCTTGAGCGAGGCGAGCCGCTCCAGCCAACGATTAGCGCCGCCGGAAGCGCCAGCCAGTCGTGCCAATCGACCAACCGATGGCGACGCGATCATGGCGGGTTCTTGCAATTCTCGTTCGAGTCGCGCATCCAGTCGCGTCCCGACTGGCCGTTGCCTGGCGCCCCGGCGGAACCGCAGTCCGTCTCCTGCCACTGGCCGCTCGGCGCAAAGCGGCGCACCTTGAGTACCGCATTCATGTAGTACGGGCCGTTGTTGTAGTACGCGGTCGTGTTGGTGCGCACCTGCGTACCGGGCGCAAGGCCGGCTTCCGGACCGACATCGTTCAGATTTACCAGGAACGCCTTGTTCTTCCACCCGTGCGGCACGGCAATGTGGCACCAGTTGCAGCGCATGCGGCCGATCTTGTCTGCATGATACGAATGCAGATCGTTCCTGTCGGCATTGTAGAAACCGGTGCGCGTCTCGGCGCGTGTGGCGTAGATGGTGTACTGGTGACACTTGAAACACAAACCGGTAGCCTGCTGGTCGGTACCTGTGCTGGTATTCCATTGTCCTTTCAGCAGGAAGTCGTTGGTCGATCCATGCGGTCCCCAGGGATTGCCGTTTTCGCCGCCATCCGGAATGACCGACCCCGGCGAGGTGACGTTCGACCCGTGGCAGTCGGTGCAATACATGGTCTGCGAGCCAACCGCATTGCGCCACGGGAACAGCCAGTTGCTGCTGATATCGTTGCCGTTGCCGCGAATCGGGCCGGTGCGCCCGGTCTGGTCCATCACCGGATGCCAGGAACGATGGTTGTTGGTGGCGAATGCAGCGGCAGCGCCGGAGTCGGTCGTCGTCAGTTCGCCGCGATGCCCGACCGGCGCCTGAAACTCCTTGGCCTGATTGGTGTATTGCGACAGGAAGTTGGTATTCAGAGGCGTGCCTCCGGGATTGCCCAGGTCCGGCCGGCTGCCGATCGGATACGCGTTGTTATCGGCGTAGCCATAGTCGGAATGGCATTTGAGGCATATCTGGTATTCCCGCGTCACATAGGGCGCACTGGCAGACAAGTCAACGCTGTTGCCCGGATCGCCGCGCTTGACGATGAAACTGATCGGAAGCTGCTGGAACGACGCCGACCCATAGATCGGCTCGACACCCCATGCCCCGCGCAGCACGCCCGAGGCAATGTTCGAGTGGATGAAACTGGCCGCATCGACATGCGGGTGCGTGCCGGCCGGATCGGGGTTGCCGCTGATCGACCCGGCCGGGGTGCCGCGGAAGTCGCGGAACTTCACCACCCGATGCGGGTTGTGGCAGTCGGTGCACTCGGCATGCCGGTTGTTGAGATTGTTGGCGCCAAGCTTTTCGCGCGGCTCGATCATGTCCTTGCCGCAACGGTTGGTCGCGCCGCTGCAATCGATGAAACCGCCGTCGGAAAATCCCCCGGCAATGTCGTGCACCTCCTGCCCGGCCGGTTGGTCGACCGAGCGGATCGGCATATGGCGCGGCAGCAGGAAATCGCTCCGGATGTTCGGCACCGTCGTCGTCGGCGTGACGATTGACGCCGCGGTGTCGGTGTGACACTGATAACAGGTTTCCTCGAGCGCCGCCCCGCCACCGCTCTTTGGCGTCGATACGCTGTCTGTGCCTTCGCGCAGCAAACGGCGCGCGCCCTGCACGGTATGCGAATCGTGGCAGTTCAGACATCCGGCCTTCCAGACCGGCAACCCGGTCGGGAATTCGCGCAATCCGGCCGGGGTCGCGGGTTGCTCGAGCGCGCCCTTGTAGGTCTGATTGGCCACCCGGTCGTTGGCGTGCGCCGAATACGCCCAACTGCCGGTGCCCTGATTCTTGTCGTGGCAGGACAAGCAGACGATGTCGCTGTTCGGATCGAAATTGTTGGTCGGCGGCAGTTCCTGGAATCGGTTGAGGCGCAGGAACTTTTGCGGTCCTTTCGACGCGTCTACCTCGCGCGAGTGCGGGTCGTGGCAGGTGGCACACTGCACCTGTCCTTCGCGCAAGGCGCCGCCGGTCGGCTCCAGCGGCACCTTCGGCCGGTAACCGGGCGCACGCACGCCCAGCACGCTGCCGTCGGCCGGCCAGCGCTGGTTCGCGTCGACCTGCCGCAATTCGCCGTCGCGATTGGCAAGCTCGCTGTTATAGGTCACCGAGATGGGATGATCGTTGGTCAGGTCAACGCCCAACTTGCGCGTGAAGCCGGTGGCATCGCCAGCACCCGAGGGCATCACGCCGCCAGCGCCGGTGCCCTGCATCGCGATCGAGGCATTGGCCTGCCCGTTGAGTACATTGACATTGCCGATAGCGAGCGTTCCGTCGTGGCATGAGAGGCATAGTTTGGAACTGCCGCCCGGCTGGTCCAGGCTGGACTGCACCGCGAGAGCGTCGAGCGAGGAAGAACGATACAACTCGGTGTTGGCGTAGGTGTGGCCGGACAGCCGACGATTCCACAGCGGCAACGGCGGCGCGTTGGGGTCGCCTTCCTGCGTACCGGCATGAGGCGTGTGGCAGAACACGCAAACCTGGGTTTCCGTGGTCGCCTTCACCGTGCCCGGCCCTGTGACGGAGAGATTGTGCCGCGTGTTGCGCACATCGGAAACCTTCTCGGCATCCGCCGGCAGCCAGACCGTCATCGCGATCAGCAGCGCGGCAAGGCGCTCAACCCGCATTTTCTGCGCCTCCGCCGAGGAACTGGAACACGGTAACGCGCCCGTTGAACATGTCGGCAATGAAGATCCGGTTGCGACTATCCACCCACACGCCGGCGGGAAGATAGAACTTGCCTGTTGCATATCCCATGCCGTCGATCGGCATCAGGAACTGGCCCTTGCGGTTGAAAACCAGCAAGTGGTCGTAGTAGGACTCGACGATGTAGATGTTTCCTTCGCTATCCACCGCAACGCCCTTGGGCCGGACCAGATTGCCGATGTAGAGGCCACGTTCGCCGAATATCCGTGGCGCTCCCCCGGTCAGCGAGATGACCTGCACCCGGCTGTTCATCGTGTCGGTCACGTACAGGTCATCACCGGCGAGCGCGACGTGCGATGGGTAGTTGAACTCGCCGGGTCCGTCGCCGCGCCGACCGATTGTTTCGATCAGATTGCCGGCAACGTCGAACACCTTGATCTCGTGCGCATAGGCATCGGCGACGAAGAGCCGCCGGGATGTTGCATCCCAGGCAACGCCGGTCGGGCGCCGCAGAATGCCCTTTCCCACCGGCTGCAACGGATTGCCTTCACGGTCCAGATGCGCGACCAGCGCCAACTGGGCGTCGGCAACCCATACCCCGCCATCGGGGGCCGCCGCGATACCGGAGGGCGCAACGAATCCCTGTCTGGCGTCGGCACGTTCCCACAATTGCAGTCGCCCTGCGGGTTCGTCGAATACGAACACCGCCTGGCGGCTGACGTCGGTTACCATGACCCGACCGGATTCATCGACCATGCCGGACTGCGGGCGCTGCAGTACGACCGGTTGCTCATCGCCTGACATGACGCCGGCAAGCCAGCGAAAGAAACTGCCCACGCGGGACTGGCCTCCATCATCGCGCACGAAATTGGCTTCCCCGGTCAACTGCCCCGAAAACAGGTATCGAGGAACCTCCGGCGGCTGCGGCCAGAGCAACCGCTTGCCTTCGGGTGCGTCCTCGATTCCGTAGCGCATCGCCGCAGTGCCGCTGTCGCCGGCACATCCACAAGCAAGTGCCGCAGCGAGGAGCAACGATACTGGCGCGCGCAAGCCTGCCATCATGGTCGTGCCGCGGCCGCGGCCGGCGCAGTGATGCGAAAGATCGCGATCCGGGCGCCTTGGCCATCCGCCAGGTAAAGATCGTTCTCGTGGATCGTCATTGCCTCGGCGCTCGCCAGATTGAGTTCGGCAAACCGGACCGAGCCGGCAGGCATGCCATCGAAGAACACCTTGATCCGTCGGTCCCCGGTGTCGACCACCCACACGCGTCCCCAACGATCCGCCGCGACGGCCGTCGGGCGGATCAGTTCGCCTTCGCCGAATGTGCGCAGCCCCTGTCCGCCCGGCAGCACTTCGCCGACACAGCGGCACGCCGGATCGGTAACGAACACGCTTCGCTCGCCGGCCGCCATCTGGCGCATCCCGCCGTCCAGCCGATTCTCGGGATTGCCGCGCTGGCCGACGACGTAGGCGATGCGTCCCATCGGATGAAAGGCAACGATCTGCTCCAGGCTTCCATCTGCCACCCAGAGCAAGCCGCGCGCCGGCTCGATAACCATGTCGACCGGATAGATGAGGTCGCCCGGTGCGGCATAGGTCGCAATCAATCGGCCGTCGCGCGCGTATCGACCGATGCCGGCCGCTCCCGGCTGAAGCAGGTAGACGCTGCCGTCCGGCCCCGCCAGGACGCGCGTGCCGATCAGGGCGCGCACCGCCGCCAGGCGCGTGACCGTCTGCGTTGTCGAATCGAACCGGTACAGCGCCGAGGTGGCGCTATCCACGACATAGACATCCGGCCCCCATACCGAGACCGCGGTCGGGCGCGCGAGCTTGAAGTAACCGCCGCGCGCGCCGCTTCGCCGGGTTCCGCTCCGCTCGTCCAAATCGGCCAACGTGCCGCCGAGCAGCGGCGGCTGCGGAACCAGCCATGCAGCAGCGGATGAGCCCGCCCGCATTGCTAATCCGTCCGGCCGCTCCGCGGTAACCATTGGATTCGCAGCCTGTTCGATCTCTGCGCACGCCGCCGGCAAGAGACAGGCTGCCCCGGCTAGGACCCGGCGAATGACGGCCCCGCGGCTTGAATGCGCAAGCTCACCAGCGACCCGGTCCACCAGTTTCGTGTCCTCCGTAGATGCCGCTCGGCAGCCCTGGCTTGCCGGTGTGGCACAGATCGCAGCGCTCCGGTCCCCAGGCAATTTCATTGTTGTGGCACGCCCCACAGAACTTTCCGTCGATGATGTCGGACATCAGTACGTCGTTGGCGCCTACGCGCATCTTGAACCCGAGTTCGGCATGGCAGACCTTGCAGCGAAAGCGGATACGGTGGAACCAGTGCGGAAACACCACAGGGCGAACGCCTTCCTTTTCCGCCCGCTTGTTCAGCACAACATCGGCATATTCGGCCCAAGCCGGGAGCGCGAAACACCCGATTGCCAAAACGAGCAGCGCCAGAGCGACGACGTTCGCGCCCTGGCGAAACCCACGGCAGATCGTCACTTCGCTGCAGGAACAAGCGCGCCGCCTTGCGCCGCTTGCGCCGGCTTTCCATTGACCGCGCTACGCGCGACGCTGTGGCAGCGAGTGCATTCGGTCAGCGGAAAGCTGACAGCACCATGACAAACGCCGCACTGTTCTCCCTGCAGTATCGCGAACATCGACAGCTTGTTTGCACCTGCCACCGCTTTGAACAGATGGTCGTGGCAATTCGAGCAATCGAGCCACAACGTGTGCGCCCGGTGCGGAAAGCGCACGATCGGCATTCCGCCTTTCAGGTTGAGCAGGATGTCATCGTCCCGGAATCGCGGCGCTGCCTTTGACCGCAGCGCCTCCCTTGGCTTGATTTCGCCCTTGTCCAGCGCCTCGACCCAGCGAACATAATTACCGGCCGAATCGGGCGTCAGCCTGCCGAGCGCTTCGGCCGGCTGCTGCAGCAATCGCACGCCGGGCGCCAAAGGATCGTGAACCCCGTCATCTTCGAGCGGCAACCACGTCGCCCCGACGCAGTTTCCCATGGCAAGAGAGAGCAGCGCGGCACGCCCCAGATGGGCGCGAGCCCGACGCCTGCACCGGCGACCCGTGCCCGTTCTCGACACTGTGCCGCGATCAGCCGGGAATGTAGATTCCGGCATTGCGAATTGCGTTGACCAATTCGGCGGTCGATTCCTCGAGCAGTTTGACACCGCCACCGAACTCGCCGCGCGACGCTGCCGCCTCGGCGTGCCCGCGGAACATCCCGGCCTTTTCCAGGAACCCCTTGACCATCCGGTCCATCTCCGGCTGATCCCGCTTCTCCGCCAGCAGCACCTTGATCAACATCTGATGCGTATCGTTGCGATCGAGTTCGTAGTGGTATTCCTCTTCCTTGTTCTTGAAGTTGAGCGAGCGAACCAGCGTGTCACCGCCGCGCATAGACGCAATTGAAGCCTTTGCGATCAGATAGGCACGGTCGATCGTCTGCCGCGCCTCAGCAGTCTTGCCCGCGGCGTTTTGCTGACTCGCTTCGGCGATGAGGCTGTCGACGGTTCGGGTTGCTTCGGCCGCGCCATTGACGTTGCTCTTCTCAGCCGCGACCCGCTTTTGCGCGGCAAGCAGCGCCTTCACGCTTTCCATGCGCGAGTTGAAATCGTTCTGCGACTTCTCCGCCGTGACCTTTTCGGGGGCGGCAAGTCTCACGGCCTCGAACATGGTTACGCTGGCTTCGGTCAGCAGGCGCGATGCCTTCATCAGGTCGTTGCCGCGAAAGGCATCCTGTGCCTGCCGGTAAAGATCGCGCGCTCGGGCGCGCCGCTCAATGGCGCGTGGCTCGCCCGCGCTTTCGATCTGCTTCGCTCCCGACGAACGTTCGACCAGTGTCCCGACCGATTCGAGCCGGCGCTCAAGCTGAATGCGGTCGACTTCGACTTCGCCGGCGCGTCGCGTCCCCGGCTGCTGAGCGGATGGCTCCTGGGCGACCGACGGAACGCTCCACAGCGCACCGCTGCTCAGGACGAGCACAACACTAGCGATGCGTAAACTGTTCATTCTCGAACTCCCTGTTTCGGTATTGCAGTCCGCTAAGCGCCGGCGCAAGACTGGCCTGGCCCGATTGGTCACCGGCCCGGCGCACCGATCAGTCACGGTACCGTGCGGCCGCGCCGCGCTGCGTGAGAATGGGCCTCTGCGGTTGGTCGATTGGCGGGCACCAACTTAAACACTCCAACCCGCCGCGTTATTCCGGTTTTGCCTCCTGTTGGGGAATCACCAGGCCGGCAGCAAGCAAGGCGCGTTGCAAGAATCCGGTGGCGGTCCTCAAGGTTCGTATCGCGGTTGCGAAATCCTTCGATTTCGATGTCGCTTGTGCTTGTTCGCGCATTCCCCGATTCTGCTCGACGTAGCGATCGATAAGTCGCTTGGCATCCTCACCCGGCCGCAGGTCTGCGACCGCCAGCGGCACAAGATCGGCAAAGCTCCGGTTGCGGTCCAGCTCGTAGGCAAACTCATCTGCCGGCGAATCGAATTTTTCTGCATAGTCGAGCGTAGTGGCCCCAAGCGTTCGATTGATTCCCGCCATCAAGAGCTGTTCGGCACGTTCCAGGGAGCGTATCGCTTCGGTCAACTTTTCAATGTTTGCAAGGTTCTTCCCTTCGGATATCAGTGAGTCGATTTGCGCGAGATCGCGCTCTGTCGCGGCGTTGCCGCCGCGCGCCGAGTGACGCACGTAGGAAGTCCTCAGTGTCTCGCTGCTCTCCAGCAGCCGGCTGTACCGCACTTTCTGCTCGACTCTGCGGTCGGCTTCGTCGGGAACCAATTGGCGCGCCTTGCCGACAGTCCAAAGCGCATCGTTCAAGGCGTCGTTGGCGCGCGCAAGTTCCCCCGCCTTGAGAGCCGCAGACGCCGTGCCGTACTGATCGAGCGCATGCCCGAGCAGCGATTTGGCTTCCGCGCTGTTGGACAATCCGATCCGGTGCGCCACTGGCGAATCGGTGAGCAGCCGCCGCACCATGGTCTCCTTGCTGCGAACAAGTTCCGGCGTCACCTGTTGCGCCGGCACAGGCGATCTTGTTTCCTGGGCCGGCGACAGGGTTGGGATGAGTTCGACCAGTGCCACGAGCATCGGCAAGGCCATACGGGCGGGATGGGACACTATTTGGCCTCGGCCGTCTTCTGGACTGCGAGATCCTTCTTTTTGGAATGGCAGTTCCGGCATTCCGAAACGGGGAACGCAACCTTGCCGTGGCAAACGCCGCACTTCTGGCCAAGCAAGATGGCAGCCATGCTGATCTGGTTGGCCCCCTTCTGCGGTACGAAGATCGCCGGGTGGCAGTTTGAGCAATCCAGCCATTCGGTGTGCTGCTTGTGCGGATAGACCACGTCCGGCATCGAACCCTTGACCTCGCGAACGATGTTCAGATCCATCACAACCGGCTCGGCCTTCAGATCGTTGCGATCCCAGCGCGGCGTGATCTTCTTGGTCGCGATCGACTGGACCCAGTCGATTCGATTGCCCGCGTTGCTCTTGGGCAGGTTGCCATAGGCCGCCAGCGGTGCCTGCAGCGCAATCGTGCCGTCGTTTGCAGGATCGTGAATACCGTCCTCGGCCGGCGGCAGATTGCGCCTGCCAACCGGTTTGAGCAGGCGATTGAACGCGTTGATGTCTGCGGCCGCAGCGGGAGTCTGGGCGGGCACGGAAGTGGTCGCGGCAACCGGCGTCGCAACCGCGGCCAGCGCAGCCGTTGGCGCAACCGAGACAACCGACGGCTCACCGGCCTTGGCCGCCGGCGCGCTTTCCGCCGGCCTTTCAGGCTTGGCGGTCTTGTCGTCGGGTTTCTTGTCTTCTTTTCTGGCGTCCTTTTTCGCATCGGGCTTCGCCTGGACCGACGCGACCATGTAATCAACAGCGGATTTCACGTCGGCGTCCGGCGTATCCAGCGCGCCGCCCTTCTTCGGCATCGCCGGGGGCTTGCCGTTGAGGGCACTGGCGTAAAGCGCCGCATTGCCGTTCTTGATGCGTGGCGCCCATGCGGCCGCGTCGCCGATCTTGGGTGCGCCAGCCAGTCCTGATCCATGGCAGACCGCGCAGGTCTTCTCATATACCGACTTGCCCTTGGCCACATCGGCGGTTGCAGCGCCGCTGGCGGCGGCAACCAGAATCGAAACGCTCAGTCTGGCCAAACCGTGCATCGCCACGCTCCTTCACTTGCGCGCCGGTTCGGCCGGCGCGGCGAGCTTTTGAATGGTGCTCTCATGAACCTGCGTCACGGTGCCCGGTTTGGCCGAATGACACAGGTTGCAGTTTTCCACCGACCACGCGATGTCACCGTTGTGGCAGGCGCCGCAAAACTGGCCGTCGATGATCTTCGCCATGTTGATCTGGTTGCCGCCCGCCTTGAACTGGAATCCCAGGTCGGCGTGGCAGACCTTGCAGCGGAAGCGGATGCGATGGAACCAGTGCGGAAAGACAACCGGTCGCATTCCGGCGGCGTCCGAATAGTTGTTGATCACCACGTCACCGTACTCGGCGCGCGCAGGCTCGATATCCAGGAACGCAAGCACGAACAGCAGCGTCAACAGCGCTGCAAGCGCGCGGCCAATCGGGCCGGTCGTGGGGCGGGGAGCCATTGGACACCTCGACGATAGGGATTCGCTGCGCCGCGCTCGACTCATTTCGGACCGAAATCGCGGCTGATTCGCACAAGGACCAGAGCATTTTTCTTGCCATCGATCTCGGCTACCCGTGTGGACAGGCGAAGATCCAGTCGCCCGATTCGATAGTCGAGACGCTGCTCGAGCGACTTCGTTACCAGATCGCGACCGGCGTCAGGGTTGCCCTCCTGCCGGGTATCGGACACGGTGCGCGACGAATTGGCATTGAACAGCAGCGAGTAGCGCAGACCGCGCACGCCCAAAGCCCGTGCGTGAACGTAGGTCAGGTTGCCACCGGCCGCACTGCCGGACCCTTTGCTTTCGGTATCGTCGATCGGGTCGCTTGTGCGTTCCCGTTGCGTGCGCCGCAGGTTGCTGCTTTGCTTCGTGTGCTGCCAGGTAAAATCGGCCGAGGCGCTCGAATAGCGGGAGAGTTGCCATTGTCCGTTCGCCTGGAAGTTGATCAACTGGAAGCTGTTTGCGTTGTCGCCGCTGTTGCGGCTGTCGGCGGCGCTCAGGCTGACATAGGTACTTAGCGATTCGCCGGGGTAACCCCGCCAGGACACGCCGGCGTTGTGGCTAATGCCGCGACCGCTGCCGAACTGACTGGTTTGTGTTGCCGATATGGTCTGTCCAAGATTGGCGCTTACGCCGGATGTCGGCGACAGATCCCAACTCCTGTTCAGTCCATGTCCGATCGACAGATTCAGCGTGCGGACGGCCCCTTCCTGCCCGCCCGATTGGTTGGCCAGATTCGCCGATGCATACCAGTTGTAGGAATACTTCCCAAAGTCGAGAACATCGCCGTTGTAATTGGCGCCGAGGGTTTGTGTCGTCAGAACGCTCGAGTCGGCGTCGGTGCGCACGAGATTGATGCCGAGACCGCCGTAGAGTGTGGCGTTGCGGTTCAACAGATACGAAGCGCTGCCGTTGAGCGACAGCGAGCGCGAGTTTCCGCCGTCGCCACCGGAACTGGTGTCGGCCTGGAACACCCGGGCCGTGCCGGTACCGCGCCAGCGGGAATTCTCCGGCGTCCACGTAGCGAAAGAGGTGGCCTGCAGGAAGCGAAAGCGACCCAGTCCGCTGCCAAGCGAACCGGCGCCGCCGGAAAATCGCTGATCGGAATCGTTGTAGCTGACGTTGCTGTCGATGCCCAGCGCAGCACTGGATCGATAGGTGTGACGTGCGCTGGCTCTCAAGTAAGAGGCCGACCCCACATCGTCCGAACGGGAATTGCGCGCGTACGAGAAATCGCCGGCGATGCTCTGTTTTTCAAATGCCCGCGAGAACCCCAGCGATACCGCATTGACAGTATCGCTCCCGAAGTCTCCGTTGAGCCGGCTGTGGTCGAAGCTCGCGTTCGCGCTGACGTCGCCCTTCAGGTTGCGATAGGTCTGACGCAACGACAGGCGTGTGCTGCGGTAGTTGCTGTCGGTGAGGTCCGTACTGGTCCGGCTGTCGCTGACCTCCAACTGGCCGACGAACGGAAAGCGGCTCACCGGAAACAGGTTGATCAGCGCGCCACCCACCACACTGGTCTGCCGATTGCGCGAGTCCGTGGCTCCTTCCAGCGACTTCGAGCGGTCGACGCCAGAGATCAGGCCGAGGGAACCCGAGACCTGCGCGAACCACGGCTGCCAGAGGTATGAGTTGGCGCGAAACTGTGCCTGCTGCAGATGCTGAATGCCCGACTGACCTTCGTCGGATCGCGACCAGCGCAAGGAATCGGACAGGGTCAGGCCCCAGCGGATGGGCGCAATGCCCCAGCGGGACGGGCGTTTCGCCCCGCCACTTCCCGGACCACCCTTTTCCGCTCTGGCTGCGCTTTCGCTCGACTGATTGTCGATCGCCGGACTCGGCACGGCGCGCAGGTCACCAGTTTGCGTGCCTGCATCGGTCTCCGTCGTTGCCTGCGCAAGGACGATGCCCTCTTCATCGAGCCGATTCCCGGATCCGGGAAGCTGCGGGCCATTGCCCAATGCCACGGGTTCTGACGCCGCGGAGTCCAAGGCGCCGCGCGGCTCCACCTCGTCGGCAGCCAGCGCCGTGGAGAACGGAGAAAGCAGCGCTCCACCAAGCAGCAGGCATGGTAGCGACGACGCGATCACTGGAAGACTGAATCCTTGCACGACGATCCACAAGGCAAGTTTCCTGCCGTCGGCAAGCCCGTTCGGCGACTGCGGTCACAATGCCTCCGGCATTGCCCGCCTGGCACCAACCGATGCGAGTGGCGGACGGATCCGCGGTCCCATGCACCTCGGGATTTTCGCGACGCGCCTGCGCATGTGAAGCAGGCTCACCGCAACCAGACACTATGCCGCGCGAGTTGTCAATTTCAGGTGTCGTCGCGCAATGCCGCGATCCCCACGCTCGCTTTGCGCGCGCGCCTGTCGTCGCGCCAATTGCGCGACAAACTGCGGCCGCAGCCTCACTCTCCGCGTGCGGAAGCGGATCGACATCCAAGCGGCGATATGCCGTTCGGCGCCAGTGGAGAGGCCGGGCTACGGCGCCGACGCGGCGAGTTTCGGATAGCGCTTGGTATCGATTTCCACCTGCGCATGTTTGCGAAGGCCTGCAGTGAAGTTCTTCCATGCCGTTTCGCTGCGTTCGCGCGCCAGCAAGTCCCCGGCGCGCTCCGCGACATCTTCGAACCGCCGTTTCAACGCAGGCTTGCGATCCAAAAGGCGAAACAGGCCGACTCCCTCGAGCATGCGGATCGGCTCGGACAAACTGCCCGGGGTTAGCTGGTCCACTTTGTCCTGCAGGTTCTCCGGCAGCATGCCGCGGTGCAGATAGCCGAGATCACCGCCCCTCTGCGACGAGTCGTCGCCCGAGTGCAGCCTGGCAAGTTCGGCGAAGTCGGCTCCCTTTTTCAGTCTTCCCGCGATCTGGCGCGCTTCCTCGTCCGCCTTGTCCCATGCCAGTTTGGGCGAGGACGGATCGACCTTCAGCAATATCAGGGACAGGTGTATTTTCTCCGGTTCGGTGAATGCGTCAGGGTGCGATTCATGGTAAGCGCGCGCCTCGGCCACGGTGGGCTTCGGCTGTTTGCGCACCGTAGCCTCCAGTTGATCGATGACATCGTGCTGCTCGAGCTTCTCGCGCAAACCGGGCAACAGGCGTTCTCGATTCTGTTTCCACTGCGCGCTGTCCTTGTAGCGGGCCTCGTAGCCGGCAATCGTTTCCGCAATCTTTTTCGCATCCGGCCTGATATGGCGGCGCGCGGCTTCGTCTGCCAGGAGAATCCGTTCGATCAACTTGTTCCCGATCTCGCGGAACAGGGCGTCGACTTCCGCGTCCGGTGGCTTGCCGTGATAGAACTTCTGGCGTGCTGCGGCGTTGACTGAGTTCTCGTATTCCTGCGCGGTGATCACCTTCTTGCCGACGGTGGCAAACACCGGCGCTGCCGGCACTTCGACCGATGACTGCGCAGCATGGCACGCCAAGCCGGGAAAGACCGCCCAAGCGAGCAGCCCCCTCAACAGATACTTCTTCATCGTCGGTTGCTCCGGAAACAACGGCGGGCCGGGCGCCAGAAGCACTCGACCCGCCGTCTACATCGATTGTGAGATCTCGGCGCTTGTCCTACTTCACATGACACGACAGGCAGACCGCGCTACCGGCATTGCTCACCCGCAGGAAGGTCGGGGCATCCGAGGTGTGTGGATCGTGGCAGCTGGCGCACTCAACCGAGGGACCCGTGGTGTTGTCGCTGAAGTTGCGCGTGTAAAGGATCATATCGGTCTTGTTGCGCAGGTTGTTGCCTGTGGTCGCCTCGGTGTCGACCCACCACACGTTCTGCGTGTTGATGGTTGCGTTGCGCAGGCGACCATTGTTCGCGCCGCCGCCCCAGAAGTCGCCGTCCTTGCAACCGGCCGTGGCAGTCCCTGTTATGCCGCCGCCGCAATACTGGATGCCGATGGGATGGTCGTTGCGCAGGTCGGTGCCGATCAGCGCTACGTTCGGTCCACCGGCCCCGTCCTGCATCAGGCCTTCGGTCGATACGGTCGGCCCGGTCCAGGCCCACGATCCGGCTGGGCCGGTACCGGTGCGGCCGGTCGGGCCGCCACCCGTGACATCGTAGCCGCCGGAACCCGGGGCGTTGATGATGTTGTCCATCGCCTGGGTGCCGTCGTGGCAGGACAGGCAGGCCAACGAGACCGAACCGATTGCGCCGCCGCCATTGCCGTCGTTGGCCCGTGCCGCATCCATCGTCGAAGATTGGTAGAGCTGATAGGCGTTGGCTCCTGTACCACCCAGGCTGCTGAGATTCTTGTTCCACAACGGCGCCTGTGCGCTGGTGTCGGCCCCGTGCGGCGTATGACAGAAGACACAGATCTCTTCGGTGCCACCGGACTTGTTTTGCCCCGCTGCACCCGTCGTACCGAGGTTGTGCTTGGTGGCCGAGATCCCGGCGAACGCCGCACCGGCTCCGAGCATCAACGCCCCCGCCGCGACGGCTCCAATCAACCTTCTCAAACTCTCGCTTGCCCTGAGCATTTGCCCCCCCTTTGGTCGAGAAAAGACGCACCCGGCGCCGGCGGCCGATGAACAACACACGTTCCGCAGCCCGGCGCATGCAAGGTCACCTGCAGGTTGCATGCCTATGGCCAGACGAATCTCCCAGGCGTCCCTCGGAAACTGCAAAACATTGTTTTCACGATGATTCCCATTTGCGGGACAATTGAAGCAGAACTGCCAATCCAGGGGATTTCCAGTTTTCGGGGAAGCTCGCTTCCAAGCGGCGGGAAACCCGCCTTCCGGCCGGCGGGAATGCGCCGCGCCCAGCGAGCCTCAGCGGGCGGCTGGGGCAGGCTGGCGCTTGCCGAGGTAACCCTCTTCCGGCTTGAGCGCAACCGGTCGATAGACATCGATCTTGCGGAACCACTGGTCGACAAAGTAAATGCGCCCGTCTTCGTCCACGAAGATGCCCGATGGAAGCATGTAGCGGGCGGGTCCATCGACTTCGGAGCGACTGCCGATGAACATCAGCATGTCCCCGTCGGCGCTGAACACCTGGAAATTGCCGAACGCCGCATCGGCCACGTAGACATTACCGTCCTGATCGGTAGCGATCTCCTTCGGCCGGGCGAAGTTTCCGGTCTGCCGCCCGACCGTGCCAAACGCGTTGCGATACGCTCCGTCGTGACCGAAGACCTGCACCCGAAAATTCCCGCCATCGACAACATAGAGTTGCCCCCCTTTCCCGATCGCGATGTCGCGCGGCAGATTGAATTCGCCCGGTTCCTTGCCGCGACGTCCGAAATCGAACAGATGCTTGCCCGACAGCGTGTCGAAAACCCTGACCCGGTGGTTCTCGGATTGCACTCCGCCGATATCGACGACGTATATCCGCGCCCCGTTTGGATCAACCGTGACGCTGGACAACCGATCGAACATGTTCTCGCCGCCGATCTTGCGCAGGTACTTGCCATCGCGGTTGTAGACCAGGACCGCCCGCAGCGTCGCATCGGCGACGAACAGGTTGCCGTTCTGATCGATGTCGATGCCGAGCGGTTTCAATAGCCGGCCGGGGTCGTCCTCGCCGATGCGGAAGAACCGCCCCTGCGGCCAGTCGAACACCTTGACGAATCGCTCCGCGGAATCGGACACGAAGATGCGGCCCTTGTGTACCGCGATCGCATAGGGCTTCGCCAGGCCTTCGCCGGAGCGCGACTCGCCGGTCACCAGTCGGCGCAGGGCGGAATCGCCCGAATCCGGCACTACGTCGGCTGCGCTGTAGATGGTGCGCTCGTAAGCAAAACGCGGTTGATCGGGCGGCGGTGGAAACAGCAGCGGCGCGCTGCTCCTTGCATCCGTGGGGCTCTGAAGCTCTGCACAGGCGCCGAGCATCACCGACATGATCGCCGCCCACAGCAGGCCCATGCCCGTGCGCGACCCGATGAACATCGACTTCATTTCGATCCCTCCCGTCCCGCGTACAGGCAACTTGCGTTCCCACGCGAGAGACGATTCAGCCGCCGCCAGGATGTGTTCACACTCAGTTGTTGTGACAAGTCAGGCACAGCTCGCCGGACGCGGCGCTCCCGCGCAGAAACATGCGATTCGGGCTGTGCGGATCATGGCAGGTGGCGCACTCGATGTGGGGCACCGGCACGCCGGCATCTCTATCGATCCGCCCGTACAGGGGCAGGTCGCCGCGTCCGCGCCGGGCCGAACTGCCGCTCGATGACGCCCACCAGACCGGCCTGTCGTCGATCACTCCACGGTAAGCCGGGCGAAACCCGCTCAAGTGCTCGGGGCGATCCGGATCGATCAGGGCATTGCCGCGCGCGCTACTGCGCTGCAGTGTAACCAGTTGCCCGGTAGCCGACGGAAACGATCCGCGATACGGCACACCGTAGGGATGCTCCATCGGCGATCGCGTGACCGAGAACGCCTGGTTCGAATCGTGGCAGGATAGGCAGGCCAGCGACTGTGAGCCCACCGCCGTACTTCCGCTGGTGCCGGATCTGCCGATATCGTCGTAGGTCGGATAGGTACTCAAGCCATTGATGCTGCGCTGCCAAAGCGGTAGCTGGCCGACTTCCGCCTCGCCGATTCTCGGCGTATGGCAGAACACGCAGACCTCACCTGCGTCGGCGCTAGAAGCGTTGAACGCGCTGCCGCGCATCATGTTGTGCGGCGTCGATCGCACATCGGCCGATGAGGCGTCGCGCCATGACCACATCCCAGCGCAAACGATAATTGCCAATAGCAATCGCATCGAGTGTCCTCGCCTACCGGGAGAAGGTCACGCAGGCAAGACGGCGCAAACGACCTCCTTCCCAAAAACAGTAAACCGTCCTCCCGGAAGCGTCGATCCCTAGCGCGCAGATCGCGCGGATGGCTCAGCGAGTGTGCGCAACAATGTAATCGACCGCCGCGCGCACATCCTCTTCAGAGAGCGACGCATTGCCGCCCTTGGGCGGCATTGCACCCTTTCCTTTGAGTACCGATGCGACCAGCAAATCCTTCCCCGCCTTGACCCTGGTTTCCCAGGCCGTCCGGTCGGCCAGCTTGGGCGCATTGGCCACCCCATTGGCATGACAGGCGGCGCAAGTCTGCGAATAGACCGCCTTGCCGTCGGGCGCTGCCGCCGATGCTGGCGCCGGCGCAAAGAAGGCGCAATAGAGCAGGAGCAGGGCAACCATCTTCACCATCTCGATCTCCATCGGAAGCAAACGCATACTGGGTTGCCGGCCGCAATCGGGACCGGACATTCAATCCCGCCGGCCAGGGCCACGTCGAGCAAGGCTTAAGCAACCCGCATGCCGGACCCACTTTTCGCCGCGACAGATTCCCACGGTGCGGAAATTGCATCGGATGCCGGTAACGCGGCAACCATTCTTGCCCGAGGAGGCTTTTCGGTGACCGGCAACAAACACATCCGCTATGCAATTCAACTTGTCGCTGTCGCGCTGGCTTCGCACTTCGTTGCCGCCGCCGATGCCGGCGAGCGTCCGGCCAAGGGGGGCGAGATCAAGCCGGACGTCATCTACCACAACTACTGTTCGGTATGCCACGGCGACCGAGGTGACGGCCGCTCGCGTGCCCGCAACAGCCTGGTGCCGCCGCCGCGGGATTTCACGACCGCGCAGGGGCTCACGCGCGACTACATGATCTCGATCGTGGCCAACGGAAAGGCCGCTACCGCAATGACGGCATGGAAGACTCAGCTCAACGAACGCGAGATCGCTTCAGTAGTCGATTACATTCGACATGCCTTCGTCGAAGGCCAGGCCGCAGCGGGCGCCACGACGCCGCCTGCCGCCGCTGCAATTTCCGGCACCAACGCCCACGGCGGGCGCGAACGCGATTCCGCTGCGCCCTTGACCGCAGCGCCCGCCCCGGCGCCGGTCAAATCCGACATGTCTCTCCCGCTGCCGAACAGCCTGACCGGAATGACCGCGCGGGGAGAACGGTTCTATGCGAAGAACTGCGCCACCTGTCATGGCCTGAAGGGGGATGGAGACGGGCCCCGCGCGTATTTCATCCGCCCCAGGCCGCGCAATTTCCTCGACGCATCGTCGCGCACGAGTTTCAATCGCCCGGCGCTCTACGCCGCCATCGCCATGGGAAAAACCGGTACCGAGATGCCGGCGTGGAGCAAGGTGCTCAGCGAACAGGAAATCGCCGATGTCGCCGAGTACGTGTTCCGCCAATTCGTACAGGGTAAGACAGTCGCCGCCAGACAATGACGCGATGGCTCTTTCGCTGCGCGATCGCCGCAGCCCTTGCGACCGTCGCCGTCGGAACGGGCGCCGCGGATAGCCACGAACTGGGGCGGCGCAGCTACAACTTTCGCGGCTACTTCTGCCACGGCTATTCCGGCGATGCCCGCACACTCGCCTCGACCTACCTCTCCCCGCCGCCGCGCGATTTCACCCGCCCGTCGCCGGATGCGCTCTCGCGCGATGCGATGGTTCGTGCGGTGACCGACGGACGCGCCGGCACCGCAATGAAGGGCTTCGCCGGAATACTCAACCCGGACGAGGTAGCCGCCGCCGTGGATTTCGTTCGCGAAGAATTCATGCGCCGCATGTCCCGCAACACGCAGTACCACACCGCCGAGAACGGCTGGAACGGGCACCAACGCCATCGCGCCGCGTTCCCGTTCGCGACCGGCGAGATCGCACTCGACACGCCGTTCGAGCGTCTGACTGCCGAGCAGAGGCAGGGAAAAGCCCTGTTCCTTTCAACCTGCGTGACATGCCATGACCGGGGCCGCACGCAGGATTCCGGGCCGACCTGGGACGCGCGACCGCTGTCCTACCCGCGCAATCTCTACGTGCCGGGCGACAGCGCAAAGGCGGTGGATGCGGTTAGCGGCGCCAGCCCATACCTGAAACACGAGATTGCGCCCAAGCTCCTCCGGGCGACAGCCCTCGAACGGCGGGGCGAAGCGCTCTTTCAGAAGAACTGCGCGTTCTGCCACGGCGCAGACGGGACGGGCAAGAACTGGATCGGCCGGTTCATGGAGCCGCATCCGCGCGACCTGACCGACCCGGCCTTCATGCGGGGCATGAGCCGCCGCCAGCTTGCACAGCGGATTCGCGACGGCCTGCCCGATACATCGATGCCCGCCTGGGGCGGTGTGCTCAAGCCACCGGAAATCGACGCCATCGTCGGCTACATTTCCCGCACCTTTCACCCGCTTCCGCTTTGAGCAGGCGCTGAACGCACGGTCTTTCGCACGGCTTCGCAAAGCGTGCCGCCGGGCCGGCCGAGCGCCTCGCGCCGGGGGCGCTCACGTCGCAGGCGCAGCGCACGGCCGCCGGATTCCTCGATCCGGACACCGCTGCCGCTGCCGAGGCTCCACCTTCCCTCGACCTGCCGTCGCCAGAAGGCCGGACAGCCTGCGCAGGCCGCTTCCGCACAAACAGCCCGTGGTCTTGCCGGGGAGCGGTAAGATCGACCCGTGAGTCGTGCGGTGGTCAACGCGAATTGCATTGATCTCCAATCCGACAAATTACGCATTCCCCGTGATCGGGTGCTACCAGTCCTCGCATGAAACGCGACCCGCAAAACGAACCGAGCCTCGCCGACGCTCCGCCGGGCATATTCGTGACAGCCGAATCCGCCGTCACCGAAAGCGCCGCCGGGAAACGGGCCGTCGCCGCAATACCCAGCGCCCTGACCGACCTGCTGCTGGTCGCGTGCAGCGCCGCCGTGGTGTTCGTGCTGGCAGCATGGCTGGAACTCCACGAAGCCTTCTCGCGCTGGATTTCGCCGTTCGAGCCCTATCAAGCCGACGAACTGCCGTTTGCCCTGCTGATCCTCGGCGCCGGGCTGTGCTGGTTTGCCTTCAGGCGCTGGCGCGAGGCACGCGCGGAACTCGTCAAGCGGATCGCCGCCGAAGCGCGCGTCGGCGAACTCCTGTTGCACAACCGCGAGTTGGCCCAGCAACTGATCGCGCTGCAGGAAAGCGAGCGCCGCGCCCTGGCGCGCGAACTGCACGACGAACTGGGCCAGAGCTGCAACGCGATTCGTGTCGAGGCGGCGTACATCCAGCGCTGCCGGCCGGACGACCACGCCGGCATGGTCGCGGCCGCCACCCGTGTCGCGACGGTCGCCGAGTCCCTTTACGAGATGGTGCGCGGCATGCTGCGGCGGCTGCGCCCGGCGAACCTCGACGAACTTGGGCTGGTGGCCGCGCTGCAGGAGCTGTGCGAATCGTGGGAGGAACGCAGCGGCGTTCCCTGCGTGTTCCACTCCGACGGTGCGCTCGACGATCTCGGCGACGCGGCCAACATCACACTCTACCGCGTGACCCAGGAAGCATTGTCCAACGTGATGCGCCATGCGCGCGCCGCGAAGGTGCGCATCGGCCTGGCCGCACTGGCGGACGGCCGGGTGCAATTGACGGTTCAGGACGATGGCATCGGCATGGAGGTCGCCGCGTCGCACCGCGGCCTCGGCCTGCTCGGTGCCGCGGAACGCGTCGCGGCACTCGGCGGGCAGTTCGACATCGACAGCCGGCCGGGCGCGGGCACGCGCCTGACGATCCGGCTGGCGGGCAATCCGCGGCTGGCTGTCGCGACCGCGCCGGGCGATAATCCACCGCGAAAATGATCCGCCTCCTACTCGTCGATGACCATCCGGTGGTGCGCACCGGCTACCAGCGCCTGCTCGAACAGGCGGGCGACATTGCGGTGGTCGCGCAGGCCGAGCGGGTCGATGCCGCTTATGCCGCATACGTGGCCCACCAGCCCGACGTCACCGTCACCGATCTGTCGATGCCGGGCAGCGGCGGCCTGGAACTGATACGGCGCATCATCGCGCGCGACGCGAGCGCCCGCGTGCTGGTGTTCAGCATGCATGACACCGCGCTGCTGGTGCGCCGCGCCCTCGATGCCGGCGCGCGCGGCTTCCTTTCAAAGAGCAGCGCGCCGGAGAGCCTGATCGAAGCGGTGCGGGCGGTGCATGGCGGGCAACGCTATCTGAGCAACGACCTGTCGCCCGCCCTGCTCGAACGCGATACCCGCTACGAGGCCGGCCAGCTCGAATCGCTGACCGCACGCGAGTTCGAGATCTTTCGCCTGCTGGCGCAGGGCCACTCGTTGGCCGAGTGCGCCGAGACGCTGAATCTGAGCCCGAAGACCCTCTCCAACTACCAGACGCAGATCAAGGAGAAGCTCGGCGTCTCCACCTCCGCCGCCATGGTCCATCTGGCGATCCGCAACGGCGTGATTTCCTCCTCCGGGAGCTGAGGCGCGGCGCCGTGCCGATTGGCGCTGTTTCCGCCAAATCGCGCTGCGGGAGAATTTCCCGGGCAGCGGCGGCGATTCGCAAGTAAGGTGAGCATGCCGATGCGGCCCGCGCCGCCATGGGCTCGCGGCCCGCTTCGCAGCACCGGGCCGACGCATCGGGGATTGACAGGCTCCACCCTCGCGGGCCGGCGTTTTGCGCCGACCCGCTTTTCTTTGCCGCTGCGTGCCCGCTGCACTCGCACTGTGCCGGGCGCGATCGGGTCAGTCGATGGCGGCGCATCGCCGCAGAAAGAATGGCGCGCAGGAGCAGTTTGCGCACGGCGCACCTCATCCCGGGGATGATGGCATCTCGACGCCCTGGCTGCATCGACGCCAATTGGCGAGCATCCCCCGACTCCCAGCGCGCCGCCTGCAAGAAGCCGCCCGGCTGTACGGTGTCGGCTTCGGCGATGAGGGTGCCGCCATCGAAGCGACGTTACCGCCGCTTTGAGGGTGGCCTGCGAGCCGCACCGGCTGGGCGTTTGCGGCATGCCTGCCCTGCGAGGGGCGTGAATTGGCGCTCGTGGCTCGATGTGCTTGTAGATCGCCTATCCACGCGGGCTGCGGTCTGGTCTACGGCAGAGAGTTGCGGCGTGACAGGCTGATCGAGCCGCGATACAAGGTATGTTCGAGTCGCGCGGATCTGGATAACTCGACCACGGCCCGCTTTCCCGCTTGCCGTTGCGCCTCTGGAGCTACGAGTAGCACCACTATCCGAGCAATGCTTGCCTCTCCACTTCACTGAGGACGTGAGGAACTGCGATAGGGGTGACGCCATCCTCGGCAAAAAACGGGGACGGACTAGACTTCCCGAGCAACTTTCCTTTCAACATGAAGGGCATCACTGTCAGGATGGCCCTCAGGTCGAATTTCTTGGGCGTGCCGACTGGCGGAATCCCCTGCGCGTAGCGCCCCATGATGCGGCTTCGAACTGGACCTAGCACTCGGTCGAGCTTATGTGCGTCTTCTCCGGTCGTGTAGACGCAGCGCAAGAAGCCCGCCCACGGTTCTCCTGGTCGTGTATTGGCGACCGGTGTGTTGCAGCACGCAGTGGAAAAGCGAAAGGTTCCGTTGGGCGACAGGCGTGTACATTTCAGATGCTCTCGTCCATGAAGGATCTCCGCATCAGCAGGATACGCAGGAATTACTTCTGTGCCTCCATTGGCATCAAGCAGGTCGGTACGCTTGAGGTGACGCAAGTACCTCTGGCAGTCGTCGCAATAGCAGACCAGGCGTCCTGGCGTGTTGTTGGGAAAGGCTTTGAGCTTGGCTCGAAACTTCCCGCATTCACACCGAATTTCCATGGTGCCGGTCCTTCTCTTGGGCGGTCTGCCAACAACGCGCGGGCAGCGGCGCGAATGTGACGCCTAACGAATGGCGTTTATCCGCCGCCTGGCGATGTTTGGATCAGTGGAAAGGCTCGACCGCGCCCCTCGCGCGCGCGCCGCAGTCACGCGGCCGCGTTCATCACGCAGCCAGCTTGCGTTTGCGGGATCACCGCCCGCCGCTCAACCGCCGGACGTCTTCGAGAGGATGGGCGAGGGATTGGTCTGTTTGTCGCGCTTGGCCTGCTTCTTTTCCTTGGCCGTCTTCAGGGGCGCCTTCTTTTGGTCCTTCTTCGTATCCTTGGACTTGGACATTCGATTCTCCTCAATCCGATCGACATCAAAACGCCACTCCCGGTCGACCCGCGAACCCGCCGCGCGCGGCAGGTACTTCCCGGGATCGAACAGCCCGGCCCGCTCCGGCGCGCTCTGCCCGGCGTTTCTGCCTTCAGCCGTGACCTGCCGCCCGCCCGTCCCCCGGCCGGGCAACGCTCCCGGGCGCAAGCCGTTGTGCCGCCCGGCTACTTGGCCTTCTTCGACGTGCGCGGCGCCGCCTCTTTTTGAGCCGGGGCAGCAGCGGATTCCAGCTTGGGCGCGAGCTTCACCGCTGCAGCCCCCATCGCGGCGAGCACTTCCTTCTCGGCGGCCAGCCAGTACTGCATCGCCATCTCCTGTTGATGCCCTGCTGCCTCCCACATCAGATAGGCCACGTCGCGGATTCGGTCCTGCACGTCCTGAGCCATTTTCGTCATGCTGTCGTTCATTGCTGCTTCTCCTGTTCTTGCCAGCGTGATACAGAGCCGTCCAACCAGACCGGCCGATCCCGCCACAACCTATCGAGCCGCAAAACGGCTCGCCCCCGGTACATAGTCACATAGTATCAGGTACACCGGGTTATGCCATCGCCCTGCCTCGACCGATCCGCCAGCCGGGTTCTTGGCGCCCTGTGCGGCGGCGACGTCGGCGGAGAAGCCGCGGCGCGCCACTTGGAGGAAGCCGCCCGGGTGCCCGGCGTCGACGTCGGTGACGAGGGTGCCGCCCTCGACGCGAACCAACGGTCGATTCGAGCCCTTGCCTGCGAGCCGCACCGGCTGGGCATTTACGGCATACCTGCCCTGAGGGCAGCGTGGAATGGCGATCGTGGGTCGATCTGCCTGAAGATCGCCTATCCATGCGCCTTGCAGCCCGGCCCGCCATAAAGTGCCGGACTTCGCAAAGCTGCGCGACGCGGAGTGTCTCCTCAGGTCAACTTGCGCTTGGTTCGGATCGGAAAGGCCGTTCGACCGCAACCCGCGACTTCGTTGCACCGGCCGGCACTTCACAGTCGGCGCGACAAGTCGACACCCCTGACGTGTCAGGAGAAATTCCCTGCGAACGCGATCGACCATCTGATAGTTTCGCCGCGACACGGGGTCGCTGTCCGGCTCGCTGCATGCCGGCATACCACCAATTCCCTCAACAAGGCCGCGTGCCCAGTATTCGGAGGAGTCATGCATCACCAGAACAACAGCCGCACAAGCCTGCGGCGCAGTGGTATCGCCCTTGCCGTACTGTCCGCATGCGCGTCGCTGGCCCACGCGCAAGCCTCCAAACCGACGCTGTTGCCGAGTGTCGAAGTGGTCGGGACCACGCCGATTCCCGGTGTCGGGTTGCCGAAGGACCAGATTCCCGCCAACGTCCAGACCGCCGATGACAAGCAACTGCGCAATGCGCAAAGCCTCAACCTGCCCGACTTCATGGCCAGCCAGTTGCCCAGCGTGAACGTCAATGAAATCCAGGGCAACCCGTTTCAGGTCGACGTCAATTACCGCGGCTTTACCGCCAGCCCGTTGCTCGGCACGCCGCAGGGCCTGTCGGTGTACCAGGATGGCGTTCGCATCAACGAACCGTTCGGCGACAGCGTGAACTGGGATCTGATTCCGCGCGCCGCACTCGGGTCCATCACGCTGATGCCCGGCTCGAACCCGCTGTTCGGCCTCAACACGCTGGGCGGTGCCCTTTCGCTGCGAACCAAGAGCGGCTACACCAATCCGGGCACCGCGATCGAAGCCCAGTACGGTTCGTTCAAGCGGCGCAGCCTCGAGATCGAAACCGGCAACAAGGCGGACAACGGCATGCACTGGTTTCTCGCCGGCAATCTGTTCCGCGAGCATGGCTGGCGCGATTTCTCGCCCAGCGATGTCGATCAGTTGTTCGCCAAGGTCGGCCAACGCACTGCGAAATACGATCTCGAACTCGCAGTCACGCTTGCCAATACCGACCTGATCGGCAACGGCGTCGTCCCGCCGACGCTCTACGAGCAACGCCGCGAAGCGGTGTTCACGCGGCCCGACCAGACCAAGAACCGAATGCGGATGGTTACGCTGAACGGCAGCTACTTCCTCAGCGACGCGCAGACCCTGTCCGGCACGCTGTACACCCGACGCAACCGCACCAGCACGCTCAATGGCGACATCAGCGATGAGTTCGATCCGGACGATCCGACCGCAGAACCGCTGGGCTCCGAGAACCGTTCGGCCACACGTCAGACCGGCGTCGGCGGCGCGCTTCAATGGACCTTCGCCACGACGTCCAACCAGTTTGCGGTCGGCGCGACGTACGATCGCGGGCGTATCCGTTTTTCGCAGACCGAGGCGGAAGGCGACATGGACGAGACACGCAACGTCGTCAATGTCGGCGATGCGCAAACGACTACCGACATTACCGGCCGCACGCGCAACTGGAGCATATTCGTCACCGACACGTTTTCGATCCAGCCCAACCTGCAGTTCACCTTGTCCGGCCGCTACAACAAGACCAAGATAACCACCATCGACCAGATGGGGCCCGATCCGGATACCGGCAAGTCGCTCGACGGCGATCAAGCGTATTCCAAGTTCAACCCCGCGATTGGCTTGACCTGGCAGGCCACTCCCGCCCTCACGCTGTATGGCGGCCTCAATCAGGGGAATCGCGCCCCTTCGCCGATCGAACTCGGCTGCGCAGACCCGGAAACGGCCTGCAGGCTGCCTAACGCGATGGCTTCGGATCCGCCCCTCAGGCAGGTTGTTTCACGGACCCTCGAAGCCGGCGCACGTGGCTCGACGGGCACGGCCCTGCGCTGGAACGTCGGCCTGTTCCAGACGACCAACACTGACGACATCCTGTTCATCAGCAGCGGCACAGGAGGGCTGGGCTACTTCGACAACGTGGGCAAGACGCAGCGGCGCGGCGCGGAAATCGGCCTTTCGGGTAAGGCCGGCATCGTCGACTGGTCGGCGAACTACAGCTACGTTCGCGCCCGCTTCCGCTCCAACGAACTGCTGCTCGGCGCCGCGAACAGCTCGCAGGACGAAAACGGCAACATCTACGTTCCTTCCGGTTCGACGATTCCGGGCATTCCGGCTCACAGCCTGAAGCTCGACCTCGGACTTCGCGTCACGGACAAGTGGCGCATCGGTGCCAACATGACGGCCTATTCCGACCAGTACGTGCGCGGTAACGAAAACAATGCTCACCGGGCCGACGGCGAAAACTACCTGCACTCTGGAAGACTGCCGGGCTACACGGTTTTCAACCTGACCACGAATTACGATTTCGGCAACGGGCTGGAGATCTTCGCCAAGCTGAATAACGTATTCGACAAGCGTTACGCCACCGGCGGCATCCTGGCCGAGAACATCTTCCAGAACGTGAACTCCGCCGTGACCTCGGAAGAGCGCGGCGAAACCTTCATCGCGCCCGGCGCACCGCGCGCCGGCTGGATCGGGGTGCGCTACCGCTTTGGCGGCTGACAAGAGACATCTGCAATCCACATCTTGTAGTTGTTTGGCAACTTCGGGCAGGCCGGAATCCGGTCTGCCCCTTTTTTGTTGTGCGCCACCGCATCGCTTTAAAGAATTTCTCTATGTACGGGTCGGTGCTCGCCAAATATCATCAGGCGACCCTTGCGGACTTCTTCCGTAACAGCACTCGACATACAGCAGGATCGATGAGCCCACTCGCGTTCGCCCCGTCGCTGGATAGCCGTCCGGTTTTGCCGGAATGGTTTCCCCGCCTGCGTCAAACGGCCATCGGGCGGGCGCTTGTCGCGTCGGCGGTGATTCACGCACTGCTGTTCGCTTTCGTGCCGGAATTTCGCAAGGCCCTTCCGACGATACCGCTGCCTGACCGGCTTGATGTCCTGCTCAAGCCGCGAGCGCAAGCGCTGCCGCCAGAGCCGGCACCCGAGCCGAAGTTGCAGCCGCAGCCCCGGCAGATCACTGAACGCGCGATCCAGCGCCAGGCCGAACCACGCCAGCCGGCAACGCGGATGCGCGAGCAGCGCCTCATCGCCGCCGCTCCCGAAGCGCGCTCCCCGACCTCCGCGGTCGCCGAGCCAATGCCCGGCATCGAACCGGCTCCGCTGCCGGAGGTGCTCGAGCCGGTTGCCCAGGAACCGCCGCGTCCCGTCCCGATGGCGACACCTGTCGTGCAATTGCCGACCGAAGCCATGATCACTGCATACGGCAGCGGCTTCAAGGCGGCGATCGAAAAGAACCGCCGCTATCCGCGCGTGGCCCAGGCTCGCGGCTGGCAGGGCACGGCCACGGTACTGGTGAAAGTGCTGCCGGGCGGCCGTCTCGGCGATGTCAGCATCGCCCGCTCGAGCGGCGTCGACCTGCTCGACGACACCGCGCGCGACATGGTCAAGACCGCCCAACTGCCGGCCCTGCCCGAGGCGCTGCGCGATCACGCCTTCGAGATGCGGGTGCCAGTAGAATTCCGCCTGCTCTGATACCCACTGCAGCGGCCCGATGCCGCGCGCCGATTTCCCATCCAGCAAAACACTTCGACATGACCTCTCGGAAAAACAATCCGCACCCTGCCGTGCCTGCCACACCGCTTGCCATTTGCATCGCCGCCGCCTTCGGATCGCTACCCGCGTTTGCCCAGACCACTCTCGCGCCGGTAGTCGTCACCGCCACGCGCGTCGAGCAATCGAGTTTCGACCTGCCGGTATCGATCGACTCGGTAGACGCCGCGCAATTGCGCGAGCAGCGGCTCGGCGCGAATATCTCGGAATCGCTCAACCGGGTGCCCGGCACCGTGGTGCAGAACCGCGAAACCTATTCGCAGGAACAAAGCCTGGTGATCCGCGGCTTCGGCGCGCGCTCGCAGTTCGGCGTGCGCGGCGTCAAGCTGATTGCCGATGGCATACCCGCCAGCACGCCCGACGGCCAGGGCGGCACCGGCCTGTTCGATCTGGCCACCGCCAAACGCATCGAGGTGCTGCGCGGCGCCTTCAGCGCGCTCTACGGCAACCACTCGGGCGGCGTGGTGCAGGTGTTTACCGAAGATGGGCCGGCGCAACCCACGCTCGGCCTGTCGCTCGCCGCTGGCAGCTATGGCACGCGCCGCGAGACGCTCAAGTTCGGCGGCGATGCGGGCATCGTCAATTACATCGGCAGCATTTCGCGCCTTGAGACCGACGGCTACCGCCAGTGGAGCGAGGCGACCAAGGATCAGGCCAACGTCAAGCTGCGCATCCGTGCCGGCGAGAAATCGACTGTCACGCTGATCGGCAATTACCTCGACCAGAACAACAACCAGGACCCGCTCGGCCTGACTGCCGCGCAGGTATCGGCTGATCGCCGCCAGGCCCAGCCGGCTGCGCTGACATTCCAGACCCGGCGCAACCTGGACAACATGCAGGCCGGCGTGGTCTTCGACACCGCCCTGAGCGATGCCGATTCGCTGCGCGCAATCGTCTATGGCGGCAAGCGCAGCAACGAGCAGTACCTCGCGCTGGCCGCCAACGGCGTCAGCGCCTTCGATCGCGATTTCCAGGGGACCGGGCTGCGCTGGACCCACCGCGCCGGCGCGCTGACCCTGACCGCCGGCGGCGATTACGAACGCGCGCAGGATCTTCGCCAGGGCTTTGCCAACAACGGCGGCAGCAAGGGCGCCCTGTCGCGCGACGAGATCAACACCGTCTATCAGGCCGGCGCCTACGCCCAGGCGCAGTGGGACGTGAGCAAATCCCTGAGCCTTTCCGGCGGCCTGCGCTATACCCGCGTGAGCTTCAGTTCGGAAGACCATTTCATCAACGCGACCAACCCCAACGACAGCGGCAAGGCAAAGCATTCGGCATGGACACCGACCGTTGGCGCAGTCTTCAAACTCACGCCGACCATCAACCTCTACGCCAACGCCGGCCGCAGCTTCGAGACGCCGACCTTCATCGAACTGGCCTACCAGCCGGCGCCGGCAAGCGGCCTCAATTTCGCGCTGCAGCCGTCGCGCAGCAACCAGTACGAGATCGGCGTCAAGGCCTACGTGACCAACGACATCAAGGTGAATGTGGCGCTGTTCAAGATCGACACCAGCAACGAGATCGTCATCAACACCAACGCCGGCGGACGCGCCACTTACCAGAACGCCGGCGACACCGAACGGCGCGGCATCGAGCTGGCGATCGACGGCCCGCTCGGCGCCGGCTTCAACGGCACGCTCGCGGCAACCTGGATCGACGCCAAGTTCCGCGACGGCTTCTCGAGCTGCGGCGGCGTCACGCCGCCGTGCAACGCGGCAAGCCAGATCGCGGTGAACTCCGGCAACACGATACCCGGCATTCCGCGCTACTCGATCTACGGCGAGCTGGCCTGGGCCTATCAGCCGCTCGGCTTCAGCAGCGCGCTCGAAGCCCGCTGGAACGGCAAGGCGGAAGTCAATGATGCCAATCGCACAGTGCGCGCCGACGCACCGGCCGACCCGGTCGCGGCCTACTTCGTCGCTGGCCTGCGCGCCGGCTTTGAACAGAAACTCGGCAACCTGAAGCTCAGCGAGTTCGTCCGTGTCGACAACTTGTTCGACAAGAAATACATCGGCGCGATCTACGTGAACGACCAGAACGGCCGCTACTACGCCCCGGCGCCGGAGCGCAACTACCTGGTCGGCCTGAGCGCCAGCTACGCCTTCTGAGCATCCCAAATCCGCGTCGACGCGGACACGGTGTTCTCGGAAAAACAGCAACTTACAGTTTCTGTTTCTTGAGAGGCCGCGCCAGCCGCTGCCTCAGCGGCGCGTCTCCCCTTCTTCCTCTCAGGGAGAAGGCCGGGATGGGGGTGCTCTGGCAGCCGCATGAACAGGCGCTCTCCAGGCCCTCAAGCCTGCGATCGCCTTTCCATGCGGCTCCTGGCGATGCATGCCGTGGAACGTCCAGCCGGTGCGGCTTCCAGGGCATCGACTCGCGAAAAATCGCGATCCGCAGCCGACACTCAACCCAAGCCGCGCAGCAGCGCGGCCAGCATCGATTCGCCATGTTGCGGATCGAAGGCCACTTCGAAATGCAGCCGCCGCTGCTGCCCATCTTCCGCCACGTCGATGCCCTCGGCATCGACGCCGAGCAGCCGGGGCGACAGCGCCGCACCCGCCGATTGCAGCAGTTCGGCCTCGCGTTGCGGCGTCAGCCGCAGCGGCGGCGCAAGCGCTGATGCGGTGAGCCAACCCATGCTGCCGAAGCCGCCGATCAGCCGCACTCGTGACACTTCGAGGCGAAAGAAGGCGAAATCGCCCAGCGCAAGATAGGCCTCTGCTGCCGGAAAGTAACGCAGGTAGCGCGCCACCAGGCCCGGCTCCGCGTCGAAGCGCCGTGCCTCGCCGACCAGCGTCATGCGCGCCTGCGCCAGCACGCCGCCCGCCTGCGCCGGGGCGGCAAGCAGCAGGCTGGCGCGCGGGTCGCGTTCGAGATTTCTGGTGTGTTCGGCGAGCCGGCTGATGAGAAACACCGGCGCATTGCCCTGATCCGGCACGCACTCGATTGCCGAGACGAACGGCTGGCCCTGCGCATCGGCGAGCAGCGTGCCGAGCGCGCCCTGCCCGGCCAGGTGCAGCAGGTCGCGCGCGGCGATCGGCGCGGGCTTCACGCCGCCCCCTGCAAGCGCGAATGAAGCGTTTCGAGCGCGCCGGCGATCTTGAGTTGGGCGGACGATCCGGCCAATGCCTTCAGAATATCGACCTGCGACAGCACCGAGTTCCACTCGCGCGGGCGCACGCCGAGCGCGGCCGCGCCGCGATAGGCGCGCACCACGGCGTCGATGTCCGCCGCGCCAGGCGCCGGCTTGGCGATCAGCCGCAACAGCGCGCAGTCGCCGGCCAGCGCACGCGTCCAGAAATCCTCGCTGCGCACCGACGCGGCCGCCAGCGCCTCGAATTGCGGCAGCCCGTCTTTCATCGACGCCAGCTTCGGCTGCTCTCTCGCCGCGCTGCCGTGATGCCAACCGAGTACGATCTGCGCGGTCCACGCGTTGATCGCGGCATAGCCATCCTGCTCGCCGGACTGCGCCGGCTGCAGCTTCGCCGCGCGCGCGTAAGCCAATGACATGCGGCTCAGCGCCTCGCACCGCGCGGGCGCAGCGCGCGCCAGCAGCGCCAGCCGTTTCTGCGCGCTGCCCATCATGTTGTGGCGCTCGACGGTTGGCGCAAAAGCCAGCAGACCGTCGAGCAGTTCGACCGCCATCGCGGCAAGTGCCGCAGGGTCGTCCGCATCCGGCCGGCGCCTGCGCCGCGCCCGAGGCTTGTCCGGATCGGGCGGCGCCGCGTTCACGGCCAGTTGCCCGGCGCGCCGCGCCGCGGCGTTGGCAAATCGCTCGATGTCCTGCGGCAACAGTTCGCTGCGCGGCAGCATGCGATAGCAGCGCAGCGCGTTGGCGAAATCGCCGCTGTCGAAATAGTTGCCGGCCAGCCCCGCGCGCAGCGCGCTGTCGGCGCGCAGTTCATCGGGCAGGCGCTGCTCGACGGCGGCGACCTGTGCCGCAAATTCGTCGCGGCAGTCGGGCTCTGCCGAAGCGATCGCGCTGGCCAGGTTGTGCAGATCGACCCCTGCCTCGGCGGCGGCGACATAGGGCACGGACTCGCCGGCGCCCGGCTCCGCGCGCTGGCCTCCACCGAAGCGGAAGTCGGGATCGCCATAGCACTGGTAGGCGCCCCAGGTGTTGACCTGGCGGTGCAACTCCCAGCTTTCGCGCCGCGCCTGCTGGATGGCCGTGCCGAAGCGCTCGCCGGCAAGCATCTGCCGATAGAAGGTCTCGGCGAACACCCGCCCGGCCTGGTCGTCCACCTCCCAGCCGGCGGCGATCACCGCGCGGACGCCCATGCGGATGAACTCCACCGCCAGATTCGCCGCGAGTCGGTACGGCACGAACCACTCGTTGCGCTCGCCGCCCGCCTCGACTCGGCCGAGATGGCAACAGTTGATGAATACCAGTTCCGGCACCTGGCGCATCTGCCGCACCTCGACCGGCGTGAGAAAGATGTTGTCACCGATCACCATGCCGCTGATGGTGCGCGGCTTGCGCATGCCGTCATCGCCTTGCGGTTCGGCGGCATCGGCGCCAAGCGGAAACTCGAACACGCCATGGCCGGCCAGATGGACGATGCGATAGTCCTGATCCATCAGTTCGCGCAGAATCGCGCGCGCATTCTCGCGCAGCACGCACGTCACGTCGAAGCGCGCGGCGCTGTCGCCTGCCTGCAGCGCGGCGGCAACCGCTTCTGCCTCGCGCTGCGCACCGGGAAGCTCGGGATACTTCGACAACGGATCGCCGATCACCAGCGCGCGGCTGTTGCGGCAGTTGTCGGGATTGCGCCGATACTCGTCGGTCTGCAGTTGCCGCAGCACGCCCCGTTCGACGACCATCGGCGCTTCCTCGCGGCTGGTGCGATCGCGCAGCAGTTCCCACGGGTAACGCGCCGATTCCTCATCGACGATCAGCACCAGATCACCCTGCTCGGGTGCGAACTGCTTGAGTTCGTTGGGCAGCAGCAGTTCGAACAGGGTGACGCCGAGGCTCTCGTCGGTCGCCGTGCCGGCGCGCGCCTGTTCGAGAAAGCGATCGACCAGCGGCCGTTGCAACGCCTGCAGACGCGCCTCGGCCCGCGCCCGCTGGGTCAGCGAGACAAAGCGCAGGCCGCCGTCTTCGCTGGGTGAAATCAGCAGCCGCTGCCACCAGCCCGGCGGCTCGTCGAACATGGCGCGGCGCAGCCCGCCCTTGCGTGCCTCGAGCCGCGTTGGCGCAGCGAAGCGGTCGCGGAATTCGGCCTGGCCGGTCAGCCGCCGCAGCGCCTGCACGGCGGCGATCGCCCGATCCTCGTAGAGTTCGATCAGTTCCAGTTCGGCGAAGCTCACCCGACCGGCATAGGGACCGTCCGCCAGTGTCTCGACTGCCCGGCGCATGCCGCGCAGCAGGCCGGTCAGCGAGTCGTCGATGCCCAGTCCGCCGCCGCCGGTGCCGATCAGCAGCGCCGCAACGCAGACTGAAACGCTCTGCGCGCCCGACGGCCCTTCGGCCTGCTGCACCGCGTAGCGCAGCAGGCCGGCAGCAAAACACTCGGCGAGCGCGCCGACCGTCAGTTCGCCAACCGCGCCCAGTCCGATGACGATCGCACTCGGCTTGGCCGCGTCCGGGTTGACGAAGACCTCTGCGGTATTGCGCAGCCCCGGGTAGAGCCCGAGTTGCAGGCGCGCGCTCAGGCGATGGTCGAGAAACCGGTCGAGCGCCTTCTCGGCACTGACAATGCCATCGCCGAAGTAATGCCCGACCACCAGCGGGTTGGGCGCATAGCGCAGATCGCCATGGCGCACTGTCAGTCGCACGCGCGGCAGTTCTTCCAGCTGCTCGCGCCGGCGCCGCGGCGCGCCGCCGCGCACCGCGATCTCCAGCGCCGCTTCATCGGGAAAGGCCTGCAGCGCCGGACGGCGCATGATCCGAAGCGCCGCGGCGCCACGCGCAGCCGCCGGCGGTTGCTGCGGCAGCCTGGCCGTGCGCCCGCTGCGCAGGATCTCGGTCAGCGCGCCGAATGCCTCCGGTGTGTCGGCCATGTCGCCATGCACGGCATCGAGGTAATAGACCTCGGTGGCATCGGCGGGAATTCCGGTTTGCCAGGGTACGCGCCCGTCGCCCAGGTTGGTGGCGGTGAATGCGAGTTCGCCGTCATGGTCGGCAAAATCGATCGGCGTCTCGTCGGCACGTCCGGCCACATAGACCAGCCGCCCCGCGCCGAATTGCGTTTGCGCCAGCCGCGCACGTACTTCTGCGGCGGCAGCCAGCAGCGCGGCATCCGGCAGCGAGAACGCGCGCCGCAGACCCGCCGGCAGCGCGGCCCAGAAGGTCGCGTCGAGCAGGCTGTCTTTGCCGCCGTCGGCATCGACGCGGCGCGCATCGGGCAACAGTTCGAGCAGCCCGGGAAATCGCGCAACCGTGTCGAGAATCTGTTGCCTGGTGTTGCACAGATCCAGTGCCGCGAGCAGCGTGATCATTCGATCCTGCCCGGCCAGCACCTGGGCGATCGAATGCGAGCCGCGCGTCGGCGTGCCCAGCATCAGCACCCGTGCATCGGGATGGCGGCAGATCCGCTGCCACACTTCGGGCCGGTACGCGACCAGGGCGCGCGCGAGCAGTCCACCCATCGAATGGGCCACAATGACAAGCGGCTGGTTGTCGCGCTCGGTCTGTTCCAGCTCCACCAGGATGCGTTCGGCCAGGCGCGGCGCCTCGTCCTTGAGCGAAATCCGCCAGTCATAGGCAAACGGCACCACGCGATGGCTATCGGCAAGAAAGTCGAGCAACCGGCCGTAGGTGCGCGGCAATGGCCGGTCGGGGAGCACGCGGTGGCGATCGGGCAGTGCGAGCTTTTCGCACAGAGCGCCGCGCGCCAGATCGAGGTAATCCATCCAAACGGTGTCGACCGCCCCGCCGTCGGCCACGGCGAGCGCGCTGCCCATGATGCCGGGCAGCACCACAACGGCCGGCAAGGGTCCGCCGGGGCCGCGTTTGAAGCCCCGCGCGGCTTGCGCCGGCAGCGGCATCTGCGCTACGAAGCCCGAGTCGAATCCCGCCGGCTGCAGCAGGCCGGCGACAATGCGCCGGCTGGTTTCAACGTTGTGGAAGTAGCGGAAATGGCTGACGTCGGCATGCTTGTGGCTGAAGATGCGAACGGCATCGCGCCCGCGGGCCGGGCCACCGCTCATGTTGGCGGTATTGACGACGAAGTCGTGGTCTTCGTCGAAGTACAGATCGGTCACCAGCAGCGCCAGCCGCTTGAGGATGCCTTGCGGCTCGGCATCGCCTGCGATCACCGTCAAGTCGCTGTCGACCTCGACGCCGGGCCGGTTGAGCATTCGGATCAGGCGCGATTCGGGCATCATCGCTTCGAACCCCGGAAACTCGCTGGGATCGCTGCGCCGCTGGGCCACCGCGGCAGCGAAGGCGGTGAGATCCTCGAGCTCCGCCAGCAACGGCACCCACCCGCCCAGGCTCGCCAGCTTGAACACGTTGACGATGACAGAAAGGTAGCGGTCGAGCCGTCCCGAGGCCAGCGACGTGCCGCGCGCCGGGCAGGCCACGCGCACGAAGCGCTCGACTCGCACACGTTTCTCCTGCAGCACGTCGCGCAGTTGGCGCAGCAGCGCCGCATCGGCTTGCCCGACGATGGCCAGGTCGGTGTCGTCGAAAGCCGCCCCGTCGCGCCGATTCGCGCGCGCCAGCAGCTCGCCGATAAGCCCGCCGCGCGAATGGCTGACCAGGTGCAGGCGCGCGCCCTGCGGCAGCGCCTGCGCCAGATCGAGCGCATTGCGTACCGGGCTTTGCGACACGCTGCAGTGTTCGAGCGCCAGTACGTTCGTCTCGCCGTAGGCCGCCGCGAGCGAACTCCGCAGGTCGCGGTTGCGCGGCTCCCACACACCGGCAAAGCTGCCCGCGGTGCTCGACCCGGTGCCATGCAGGAATACCAGCAGCGGCCGGGTGACATCGATGTCCGCGAGCGGCGGCGGCGAACCCGCGTTGGCGATTTGCTCGAGGCCGTTGTCCGCGCCCAGCGCGAAACGGTGCAGGCCCTGACGCTTTTCGATACGGTGTTCGAGCAGCCAGCCTACACCGCGCGCCGCCAGTTGCGCGGCGCCTTCCGCATCGAGATTGAGCGACAGCAGGTTCCACGCCTTGACCGCCCAGCCAGTGAGGCTGCCGCGTGCCGCGTCGCCGACCGGCAGCGCAGCGGGAAAGACGTAGGTTCCTGGGTCCGCGTGCATGGCGCCACGCGAGGCCGGATCGGTCGGGAAGTCCTGCTTCAACCGGGCGAACGAGGTCCACAGCGTGATGCCGCCCTCTAGTTCGATTTCCACCAGACTGTCGTCTGCGATCAACTCATCGGAGGTCTGCTGCGCGCCGCCGCGCGCACCGGTGATGCTGAAGCGTTTGTCGGTTGCGAGGGTCAGCGCGCCGCCGCAGTAGCTGCGCACCGGCAGGTCGCATGGCTCGCCGGCGATGCGCGCCTTGGTCGTGCCAACGCGGGCCGCCTCGGGCTTGGCCAGATCGTTTGCCTTCCTGCGCGTTGCCATGCTGCTGCGCCGCCTCGAAGGGTGTCGCTACTCAGGCGATCGGCGCGAGAAACTGGCGATCGAGACTTTCCTTGCGCCCTTCGAGTTGCGGCACCTGGTCGAAGTCTTCTCCCTTCAGCCAGGAAATTGCGCGGGCATGCAGCTCGCGGTTGCCGATGCTGCCCTTTGCCTCGCGCAAGACGGTGGTCAGCGCGTAGGTCAGCGCCCCGTTGTAGGTGCCGCCGAGAAACGCGTCGGCGGAAGTCTGGGTGTCCCGGCATCCGGTGATCAGCAACTCGGGGATGTCCACCGTGACCACGTCGGAGCGCTTGCGCGTCGCGGCGGTCGAGCGGCGCAGGGTTCCGGTGACCTTGCCGCGCAGCCTGCGGCCAGATTCTTCGGCCATGATGTCCCACGGATTCGGCAGGTAGCGCGGAATCCGCTTGGCATCGGGCGGAAACAGCGCGCGGGTGTTCGAGCCGGAATGGCAGCAATCCATGATCACGGTGAGGCTCACCCCGGCGCGCAGCTTGTCGAAGCTCGTGCGCAGCCAGTCGTCGAGCAGCGGCTTCTTCCAGTCGAGGTCGTGCGGGCAGAGAATCTCGTCGCGCTGGTCGGCCTCGTCGCCGTTCTTGTCCGGCACATTGGCACCGTGCCCCGAGTAGTGCATCAGCAAGACGTCGCCCTTGCGCCCGCCCGCCACCAGCGCCTTGATGCCCCTTTCCATCGCGGCTTGGGTGGCCTTGTCGTCGGTCAGGACGGCGATGTCGGCCTTGCTGAAGCCGTAGAAGTCGGCCAGTATCTTGCCGATGCTTTTCACGTCATTGACGCAGCCGCGCAGGTCGGCACCGGGCATCCGGTACCGGTTGATGCCGATCAGCAATGCCTTCTTGGCCATGTTTGTCTCCTGGAATTCAGTGACATGTGTCGAGTAACCTCACCCCTCACCCCTCACCGCTCACGCGCTACGCCTCAGAAGCCCGCGAAATGTTCCGGCTTGACCTTCAGGTTTGCCACCGCCTGACCGACCTGGCGGATCTCGTCGATGTACTTGATCGAGTCGAGCAACTGCACGTGACCAGCCTGCACGTTCGGCAAGCCAAGCGCATCGAGGCCCTTGCGGCTGACGTCGGGGTTGTAGCGCATGTAGGTGAAGAGTCGCGGCGAAACCGGCCCGGCAGCGCCGATGAGATCGCCGACCTCGCGATCGATCGCATCGCCGCTCAGGCATTTGCCGAACGTGCGGCACAACAAGTCCTGACCCGCCGACGCAGCGTTCATCAAGGCGCCCGGCGTGTTCTTCGCCGTGTACAGCAAATTCATTTTTGCCGGCGTGATGTCGGGCTGCTCGCGCGCATAGTCGCCGGTGCCGATCGATACCAGCAGCATGTCGCGTTCGCCGGTTTTCCAGTTGATGTTGTACGGGCCGGCAGTGGCAGTCACGAAGGCGAGAAACGCCGGGTTGTTGTAGGTGGTCACCCCGCCATCGACGAAGACGAAGCGCCGCTGCCCGACATCGACCACCTCGGGCGGAAAGTACGAGGGTGCCGCTGAGCTCGAGCGCACTACCTGCCAAAGGGGCAGCCCGAGGTTGCAATCGTCACGCGCGCGATCGTTGTACTTGGCGTCCGGATTGTTGGTGATCGGCCAGGGCGAGTCGGTCGTCACGTTGCGCGCAACCACCATCAGCAGGGTGCGCAGCCGCTCGCTGCCGAGCGTGGCCAGGCCGCTTGCCGCATCGCCTTCGCGGTCGTAGCCGAGCGTGCTCTGCAGCTTGCTGGCAAGCGGCTCGCTGGAGTACTCGTAGTTGAGCCTCTCCAGCAGACAGGCGCGATCGAACATTTGCGGCCCGCACTCGACGTAGAACTGGCGAATCTGGTCGATCGACATGCCGATCGACACCAGGGACGAGATGACCGCGCCGGTACTGGTCCCCGCGACGAAGTCGAAATAGTCGGCAAGCACCATGTCGGGTTTGCCCTGGCGCTCGCGCAGCAGCGCTTCGATCCTGGCAAGGATTTCGATCGATATCAGGCCGAGTATGCCGCCACCATCGAGGGCGAGGATCTTCTTCGGGCCGGGCCGTGTCTTGCGATCTCTGAGGGACATTTTCGGTTCCTTGTTGTTCAAGCTGCGTTTGCGGATACCTGCTGACTTGCCGCTTCAATCCTTGTCCAGCGCTTTCAATTCCTCCGCCGGCAATCGCACTACTTTGTGGCCGCGCGACTGCACCTGCAACACCAGATCCTCGGTTCCGCCGGGACCATCGGCCTTGCCCTGATCCCACAACGCGATCAGCGTCAGCGAGCGGGCATCGAGCGACAGCGCATTGAACAGCATCCACAGGTTGTTGCGTTGCCAGATGCCGTAGCCGGCGCGCGAACGCAGCCATTTCGGCAGTTCCCGGGTCTCGCCGAGGATGCGCGGAGCGAGGCGTTCGCACAGCCGGTTGTAACGCTCGACCCAGTCGGGTCCGCCGTGCGCAACCGATTCACGACAGAAATCCTCGCGCGGCAATGCGAGGAACAGCCGCGTTTCGATGCCGATTTCGGCGCACGCCTCATGGAACAGGATGTCGCCGCCGCAGGCGCCACCGGCGATGCCGACTATCAGGCCGCTTTCGAGCTCGCGTTCGGCCTGGACCGCCTGGCGGATCATCTCGCGCGCGCGCCGGTGCGCCGAAACGCTGCCCGGAAATCGCTGCGGAACCCGCCCCGGGGCGTCGATCATGTGCCCGGTAAACAGCAGCAGGCGCGCCGGCCGATCTGCCACCTTGTCGCCTGCGCTACGGTTGCGCAGACCCGTCAGTACCGCCTGCACCTCGGTCCCGAATGCGGATCGCACCCCGAGTTGCTCGAAAACCTGCTGCTGTTCGCAAACCGCTTCGATCGCGAACGACGGCGCATCGGCCAGCGCCTCGCGATAGCGCTGGGCCACCGCCTTGGGTCGGCGCCCGGTGACAAACGCATGGTCGGCTTCGCTGATGCGTGCCCACATCATCTCGTCCGTGTCTGGATTCGGTTGGCGCCGCAGCATCTTCTCGCACGATTTGACAGAAAGCAGCACGGCACCCGCGAGTTGCTGGAACTGCGCAACGCTTGTCTCGAGTTCCAGCTTCGCGAGGTCGTCGGTATCGAACTGGCCAGCCCAGAAATCCGGCATCGTCTGTGCCAACTCGATGCGAATGCACAACAGCGACAGGGCGTTAAGCCCGGAATAATAGTGGTTGAGATCCTGCGCGTATCCTTCAGCGTAGCCCTGCAAAGCCTCTTGGAGTTCCGGCGCCCACAGTGCGGTCTCTCGTGCGTCATTCCCCGCCCGGTCGCTGAATGTCGCCCGCCACTTGGTCTTGGCATTGCGGGCACGAAGCGCAAGCACTTCCGCTCGATCCCGGCGCGACGGCAGGGGCGAGTCAATGACGCGCTGGATCGCCTGGTCGGAACGCGTCAGGTCGCCGAGGCGCTGGTAGATCGTGGCCAGCTTCTGGTTGGCCTCGATATCGCCGGGACGCCACTCGCGCAGCCACTCCCAGGTCTCCCGTGCGCCAGCGAATGCCTGCAGATTGCACTGCGCGCGCCCGACCAGGCGCAGCCCCTCGCCAGCCCAGTCGAATCCCCGCGTCTCATGGGCCAGCAGGCGCAAATCGCCACGGCAACCCGCCGATTCGGCTTGCTCGACGGTCTCCCGGTACTCGCCCGGTACGACGCGCAGCACCGCGGGATCGGGCGCCTTCAAATTCGGCAATACCTGATAGACCGGGCTGTCGATGCGACTGGAATCCATCGTCGCCTTCAACGCGCCGGCCAGATCGTCGATCCGCGCCGCAGGGTTCGCCTGGTCGTAGGAAAGATAGCGATCGGTGCGCAAGTCGAACGGAAACTCGTCGATGTTTGCCCGAAGCATGAACGTCGCGTTGGGCCGCAGGCCGTGTCGGATGCCAAGCTCGTAGAATACATTGGCATTGTGGATAGAGACGTCGGCGATCACCAGGTCCGCCGTAACAAGCAGGCGAAACATGTCCTCCCGGATGTTGCCCTGTTCGACGATCTCGGCGGTGGTTCCGCCTGTGACGCCAATCTTCTGCAGAGCAGGCCTGATCAGCAAGTCCTCGACCCGATCGAAATCGACGCCTTGTTTGAGCCCAAACGGCCTGACGATGAACGCGCTAACCATGGCGGGACACGCCCGATCGCGGCAGTTGCTCAGTCGAATTCGAAAGGAAACCGGTCATCGCGTACCCACGGAATTTGGTACTGGGGATCGTTGGCCAGGCCGCCGACCCCCGCGCGTTCTGACGGGTACACTAGACCTTGCCGGCAGCTTTGCAATAGGACGGAAGTATGGGTCGTCGACCGACGAAGGCAGAAATCCCGGCCTCCAAGCCGATGGCTTGGTGTGATTGATCGGGTAATCGGTCAGTGTTGAACCGGCGATCAGGGGCGGCGGCGCGACGAGAGACCGACAGTGCCTCGGGCCGGTACTGGCAGAGACGCCGGTGCCGATCAAGAGTCGGCCACGGCCCCGCGGCATCCACAACGTCTGCTCTGCAGTTCGTTGCGGCGGGTTATTGTCGGTTGAAGAGATAGAATTTGGAATCAGAGGCAGGCTCTTCAAGCCTCCCATCCTTCATCGCGCTTCGGGAGCAGATGAGGGAGCAACCTCGCTTGAGGCTCACGCCAAGTCCTTCGATCGGCCCGCAAGGGAAGAATCTACGGGCAATATCGCCAAACTGTACGGTTACGCGCCCGCCGTCCGGCGAACCGGAACGGATTGCGCACACCGTGACCTCCTGACCGCCGTTCGACAAGCCTCAACGCGGCTACCTACTCGGCGGAAGAACACTTCTGTCCGGCACTTGGTCGGATCCGGCGAAGGCGCCGAATCCGCGCGCAAGTGCCGAGCGGCAGGCGACGGCTACTTCTTGGTCGCTTCCCGCTTTGCCCGCGAGGTCGGCATCAGCGTCGCCTCGCCATCGATCACTACCTTGTCGCCGACCGTGCACACGGTATCTAGTATCACACGGCCCTTGTCGGCGACGACTTCCTTGACGGTGACTTTGGCATGAACCGTGTCGCCCGGGCGAACCGGCGCGCGAAATCGCAACGACTGGCTCATGTAAATGCAGCCCGGCCCGGGCAACCGATTGCCGAGCACGGCGGAGATCAGGGTGGCGGTAAGCATGCCATGCGCGATGCGGCCACCGAACATTGTCGTCTTGGCGAAGTCGTCATCCATATGGACCGCATTGACGTCAGTGGATACGCCGGCAAACAGGACGAGGTCCGCATCGGTAATGGTCTTGGCAACTTCTGCCGACATTCCAACAGCGAGGTCTTCGACGTCGTAACCGTTCTGGGGATTCATGAAAGCCCTTTACATGATCATTGGTGCGCACATCGTCGCACCGGGGAAAAGTGGACTGGCTTACGGCAGTACCGACTCGATTTGCTCGCGGGTCGCGGATGTCGTGAAGTCTGTCCGTCGCGAGTGCGAAACGCTTGGTCGCACCAATGGAAGTATCCCCAATCCGGCGATGCCAGTCAAACCAAAATCGTCCGATGCGTCCGGCACACCGGGCGCTCCGTCGGCGATGAGCGCCGCCGTTGCCATTGTCCTAGCGCCGGCATGCCTCGTGATTTTCGACCGACACGGGACAAAGCCGAACAAAGGGCAACATGCGCAGGTCAATCCGTTGTAATCACGATTTTGCCCGTGGATTTCCGGCCAACGAGTTGATCGATCGCTTCGGCCGCGCGCTCCAGCGGATAGGTCGCCGAAACATGCAGCTTGATCGAGCCATCGACAAACCACTGCATGAGCGACTTGAAGCTGGCCGTCACCAGTTGCGGGTTCGCTTCGACATATGCCGGCCAATTGAGTCCGATCACGTCAACATTCTTTACCAGCAAATGGTTCGCGGGAATCTGGGGTACGTTGCCGCTCGCGAAACCGATGACGACGATACGCCCTTCGAAGGCGACGCTGCGCAGCGACGCCGCAAACAGATCGCCTCCGATGGGATCGTAGATCACATTCGCTCCCCGACCATCGGTCAGCGCCTTGATCCTCGACCGGACGTCCTCATGGCCGGTATCGATCAGTTGATCCGCACCATGTTCGGCAGCCAGTTCGAGTTTCTCCAGGCCGCGCGCCGTTGCAATAACCGTCGCCCCGAGTTTCTTGCCGATGGCGACCGCAGTCAGGCCGACGCCGCCCGAGGCGCCATGCACGACCAGCGTCTCCCCGGGCTGCAACCGGGCACGATGCCACAAGGCGATATGCGAGGTGCCGAACACCACCGGGAATGCCGCGCCGTGCTCCCAGGACATCGACGCCGGCATGGGCACGCACCGCCCTGCGTCGGCAACGACTCGTTCTGCGTAACCGCCGTGTGCAACCATGGCGATAACCCGATCGCCCGGGGCGAGGTGTTTGACACAGGGGCCGAGTTCCAGCACCTCGCCGGCAACCTCGAAGCCCGGGCTGAACGGCGGCTGCGGTTGGTTCTGATACTTGCCGCGCGCAATCAGGCTGTCGGCGAAATTGACTCCGCATGCCCGAACGCGGATGGCAATCTGGCCGGTGCCGGGACGTGGTTCGGGTGTCTCTTCCAGGCGCAACCCGGCCACGCCGCTGAAATCATTGCAGACGATGGCTCGCATCGCAGCAGGACCTCCATAAATCAAGAAAAACGCCCCTCCCGCCGCGAACGACGAGAAGGGCATTTTGCATTAGACCCTCTTGTTGCCGGGAGGGCTGGCGCAAAGCGCCGCGGTGGTTCGATCGAACGCCGACTACTCGATGATCTTGCGCACCACGTCAGTCATCGAGATGACGCCGACTGGCAGATCCTTCTCGGTCACTACCAGGCGATGCATCCGCCGCCCTGTCATCAGACTGACCGCTTCGCTCAACAGCAGATCCGCATCGCAGGTCGCGCATCCCGGAGTCATGACCTCCCTGGCCCGCATTGCCCGCGCCTGTTCCGGCGTGCGGCCCTGGCGCGCCAGCACCATGTCGGTCTGCGACACAACGCCGATCGCCTTGCCGTCCTTGTCCATCACGACCACGGCGTGAATCTCCTTGTCCACCATGATCTTGGCTACTGCGCCGACCGACTCGTCCGGCGTGCAGGAAATGATGCCACGATGCATCAGATCGCGAACCTTGGTGCCATCGTCGGCAATGGTGATCGCTTCAGCCCCGGCGATGTCCGGCAGCGGCGCAGAAATCGGATAGGGCGCCGGCGTGGTATGAACATCGCCCTTGGGCAAGGTTGGATGGACCATCGTCACTGACGGTTTGCCGCTGACGCCCAGACCGAACCCTGTGGCGCCGATCAGCACCGACATGTTGCCGTGCGGGTGCTTGTTGTCGGCCATCAACTGATGCGCAACCGGCAGCTCTTCATACGTAAATGCCCGCGACATGCACGGATCAAGCTGGCCGCTCAGCGCAAGTTCGTTCATCTCGTTACATTGCACGGTATTGGCGAAATGCGAGCCTTGCAGACGCTTCTGGCGCATCCACAAGTAGCGCAGATCGACGGTGGCGTTGTAGCCGGTGGTGCCGGCGCAAACGACAACCATGCCGCCGGTTTCGCAGACGAAAATCGAACTCGGGATGGTCGTCTCGCCCGGATGCTCAAAGACAATGTTCGGGGCGCGTTTCTCACCGAGCACCTCCCAAATCTTCGAGCCGAAGCCCCGCACACCCTTCAGCCATTTGGCATAGCCGGCGTTGTCTTTCCAGTGCGGAAGGATGCCCCAGTGATCGAACTCGTTACGATTGATGCAGCCCTTCGCACCCAGCTTCATGCAGTAATCGAACTTGTCCTCGCCCGACACCATGGCCACGGAGGTCGCGCCGACTGCCTTGGCGATCTGGATCGCCATAGATCCCAAGCCGCCTGCGCCGCCCCAGATCAAGGCCACGTCGCCCTTCTTGATCGAACTGGCACCCCAGCCATGAAGCATTCGCCAGGCGGTCGCCGCGACCAGCGTATAGGCCGCTGCCTCTTCCCAGTTCATGTGCTTGGGCTTGGGCATACACTGCTGGGCCTGCACTCGGGTGAATTGGGCAAAGCTGCCGAAATTGGTTTCGTAACCCCAGATCTTGAACGTCGGCGAATACATCGGATCGCCGCCCTTTTTGACCCAATCGCAATTGCGGCTGTAGGTTCCGCAGTGCATCACCACTTCGTCGCCGACCTTGACGTTGGTCACGTCCTTGCCGACCTTGTAGACGATGCCCGAGGCGTCGCTGCCGCCGATGTGGAAATCCTCCGGTTCGCCCGTCTTGTTGCGCGCGGCGATCACGTTGACGGGAATGCCCATTGCCGCCCAGACGTTGTTGTAGTTGACGCCGGCCGCCATGACGTACCAAGAACTTCGTCATCACCGATGGTCGGTGTATTGACCACTTCCTTCTGAAACGCCTCTGTCGGCTTGCCAAAGCGGTCCGCCCGGACCAACCAGGCGTGCATCTTTTCCGGAACTTCGCCTAGGGGAGGCCGTTCGCCCAGTTCATACAGTTGCTTGCTCATCGGAATGCTCCTTTCTGGTTAGACTGCTCGGTGGGTTCACCGACATGAATCTGGAAAGCAAATGCTTGCGGATACGCTCGTATTCCGCAAACTGATTGGATGCGTTGTCACCCAGACACCTCTCGATACCAGCGCGCCCACCCGCCAACTCCAGACCGAGCGTGCCGAATTCCTCTTTCAACAAGCGCACAACCCAGGCGCTCTGGTGTCGGGTGCGCAGCCCGCGTAGCAAGTCGGTTCTGGCGAGATACTTGCGGTGCCGGTCGAATTGCTCGTGGAACTCGCGAATCCCTGCATTCATGGTTGCGCTTACCAGACACACAGGGTAATCCCAGTCTTCCCGGCGATCCTGGCGGGGGGCGCTGCGACTGATTTCGCTGGCGGTCTTTCGCGCCGCTGCGCCCAGATCGCACTTGTTGACCGCGAAGATATCCGGAATTTCGATGATGCCGGATTTCAAGTACTGAATCGTATCGCCCGAGGCCGGTTGCGCCACATAGCAGACGGTGTCACCAATATCGGCAATGTCGATCTCGGTCTGGCCGACACCAACGGTCTCGATCACCACGATATCGAAGCTGGCCAGCATCAACCAACTCATCGGCCAGACCTCGGTTGCCACACCGCCCAGTTGATTGCGATTGGCCAGCGAGCGGATGAACAGACCCTCGTCCTGAGACGAGTTCTTGATACGTATACGATCACCCAGCAAGGCGCCGCCGCCCAACTCGGGGCGACTGGACGGGTCCACCGCCAGTACGCCGACCGACCTGCCCGCAAGGCGCCACTCGCGGATCATGGCACAAACCAGCGACGACTTGCCGGCGCCGGGCGGCCCGGTTATCCCGACCAGGTGTCCCTCGTTCAGCCAGCGCTCCCCCGACAGCGAAGCAAGCAGCCGCGCCGCGCAGTTGCGTGCTTCGGCCAGCTTGTTGTCCAGCAGATTCAAGCCGCCGGCCACCGCTGCACGCTCACCGCGCAGAATCCGCACTGCCAACTGATCGGGATCGGGAAGGCTGGTTCGAGTCATGTGCCTGTCAGTGCAGCGAACCGATACGATTGAGTCCGTTGCATTCCCGAATCACGTCGACCATGTCGGCCATGATGGTGTTCAGATTGAAGTCCTTCGGCGTATAGACGGCCCGCACGCCCAGTGTGGCAAGCTTTTCGGCATCTTCCGCCGGAATGATCCCACCGGCAATGACCGGAACACCCGCCAAATCGCGCGAACGCAATTCCTGCAAAACGGACTGCACCAGATCCATGTGGCTTCCGGAGAGGATCGACAAGCCCACCATGTGGACGCCCTCTTCCTGGGCGGCCTGGGCGATCTGCTGCGGCGTCAGCCTTATGCCGTCATAGACGACCTCGAATCCGACATCGCGCGCCTTCACAGCCACCTGTTCCGCGCCGTTGGAATGCCCGTCCAGCCCGGGTTTGCCGACCAGCAGCTTCAACGGACGGCCGATCGCGCTGCCGGTGCTGGCGACCCTTTCCCTGAGTTCGGTCACTTGATCCTTCTTGCCAAGGACCTCGCGGTTGTCGATGGCAATGTCGATACCGGTCGGCGGTCTGAATTCGCCGAAAACCGCACGTAGCGAATCTCCCCATTCGCCCGTGCTGACACCGGCCAAGGCACAGCGGATCGAACTCGCCATGACGTTCTCGCCGCTCTTTGCCGCATCGACGAGTCCCTGCAGCGCAGCCCGGACGTCGGCGTCGTTCCGCTTCGTGCGATGCGCACGCAGCCGATCGATCTGGCCTTGTTCGGCGGCTGGATCGGCTTTCATAATCGCGCCGTCGCTGCCCGCGGTGAGCGGCGATTCGGCCGTTTCCTGGAAGCAGTTGACGCCGATGATCTTCAGGTCGCCCGACTCGATGGCGCGCAGGCGGTTCATATGGCTGCCGACCAGTTCCCGCTTGATGTAGCCCGACTCGATCGCAGCGATGATCCCGCCTTGGCTTTCGACGTTGTCGATCTCCTTTCTGGCGCCCTCGATCAGTTCCTTGACCTTCGCGGCAATGACGGGTGACCCATCCAGAATATCGCCGTACTCGAGAAGATCCGTTTCAAACGCCAACACCTGCTGCATCCGCAGCGCCCATTGCTGATCCCACGGACGCGGCAGGCCCATTGCCTCGTTCCAGGCCGGCAACTGGATCGCACGGGCCCTGGCGCGCTTGGAGAGCGTCACCGCCAGCATTTCCAGGACGATTCGCTGAACGTTGTTTTCCGGCTGCGGCTCGGTCAGCCCCAGCGAGTTGACCTGCACGCCGTATCGAAACCGGCGCAGCTTCGGATCCTCGACCTTGTAGCGAGTCAAGGTCAGGTCTTCCCAGATTTCCCCGAATGCCCTGAGCTTGCAGCACTCCTCGACAAAGCGGATGCCGGCATTGACAAAGAACGATATGCGCTCGACGACTTGCGGGAACGCCGCCGGCTCGATCTCGCCGGATGCCTTGACCCGATCGAGAACCGCCATCGCCGTGCACAGCGCATACGCGAGTTCCTGAACCGGCGTGGCCCCGGCCTCCTGCAGGTGGTAGCTGCAGATATTGGTCGGATTCCACTTCGGCACGTGCTTGACCGTGTAGTTGATGGTGTCCGCAATCAAGCGCATGGACGGACCCGGCGGGTAAATATAGGTGCCGCGCGACAGGTACTCCTTGATGATGTCGTTCTGGGTCGTGCCGCTCAAGGTCCTCGGATCGATGCCCCGCCGCTGCGCCAGCCCGATGTAAAGGGCCAGCATCCACGCCGCGGTCGCGTTGATGGTCATCGACGTGTTCATCTGATCGAGCGGAATCTGATCGAACAACTGATCCATGTCCTCGATATGCGAAATCGGTACGCCGACCTTTCCCACTTCGCCCTTTGCCAGCGGGCTGTCGGCGTCGTAGCCGGTCTGCGTCGGCAGATCGAACGCCACCGACAAGCCCGTCTGACCCTTGGCGAGATTGGTGCGATACAACGTGTTGGAGGCCTTTGCCGAACTGTGACCGCTATAGGTTCGCATCAGCCAGGGCTGATCGCGCTTGCTCTGTACGGAAGCCATGACTATCCCCTTCGTCTGATCGGGAGCCGCCTCCCGATCCAAAAAACCGTTTCCCTTTCTACACAACCGGCGGCCGGGCCGAAGCCCCTGCTACGCCGCGTCGATCAGCGCGCGCGCGATCACCTTGAGCGCCAAGGTCTCCTCGGCACCTTCGAAAATCGACAGCACGCGGGCATCCAGGAAATAACGGCTGACCGGCGTTTCTTCGGCATAACCCATACCGCCGTGAATCTGCATCGCTTCGCGGGTCAACCATTCGGCCGTCCGGCAGGTAAACAGCTTCACCATGCTGGCCTCCATCTGCCCGAGCCCCTGATCCATCAACCGACCAACCGCGTAGGTAAACTGGCGTGAAACCGTCAGGAGTGTGGCCATGCGTGCCAGCTTCACGCGTGTGAGCTGGAAGTCACCGATCGGCTTGCCGAACGCCTTGCGTTCCTGGGAATAGGAAACGGCCTTTTCGAATGCGGCCTGCATGATGCCGATGGCACGTGCCGCGGTCTGGATGCGCCCGCCGGCAAATCCGGCCATGGTGAAGTAAAAGCCCTTCCCCTCGCCTTCCGGTCCACCGACCAGATTTTCGTCCGGCACAAATACATGGTCGAAGAAAAGCTCGTAGGAATGCATTCCGCGGTAGCCGATCGTCGAAATCGCGCGGCCGGTCAGGACGCCACCCTTGGGTTGCCGGTATTCGAAGTCGTGGCCCTCATACGAGTCCTTCTCGACCAGGAACATGCTGAGTCCCTTGTGGCCGAGCGCGCTGTCGGGATTGGAGCGCGCCAGCACCAGCAGAACTCCGGCCTTTCCCGCCATGGTGCACCAAGTCTTGGCACCATCGAGTATCCACCCGCCATCGCACTTGGTCGCCTTGAGGCGCATCGCGGCGACATCGGAGCCGGTATCGGGCTCGGTCACCGCAATCGCACACAAGGGCTCGCCCATCGCGACCTGGGGCAACCACTTCTGCCGCTGGGCTTCGGTACCGCCTTTTTGCAGCGCCCGACTCAAAATCTCGGGACGTGTAATCAGACTGCCCGCCGCGCCGAGCGAGCCGCGAGAAAGCTCCTCGGTGACCACGATCATGCCCATGTTGTCTTCGTGATCGTCGCTCTGCAAGCCGCCGTAGCGCTCGGGAATCGACAGTCCGAAGCAGCCCATCTCGGTCAGCGGATCGAGAATCTCCTGCGGGATGATCCGGTCTTCACGGTGGATCTTCTCGGCCAGAGGCATCACCACGTTGGTCGCCAGCTTGCGGAACGAGTCCTGCATCATCGTCGCGTCGTCGCTCAGCATGTACGCGCCGGTGGCGCCATTTAGCGCTGCCACCGCCTCGCCAAGTGCTCCCAGATTGCCGGCATCGAGTTGTGCCTGGCAGAAACCGCTAACCCCCGGTACTGACAGCGCTGCCAGATCTGCGTCGTCGAGACCGAAACTCTGCGGCCGCGCGCGCAGGCGGTTGTGAATGTTCTGCAAAGCCTCGGCGCAAAACACCAGCGCCATCCGCTCTTCCAGACAGGGGCCGCTTCCGGCCCCTCCGCCGGCCGCGACCTTCCGGGCATAATCAATCGCAAAGCGAGCGCCGGCCGACTCGGCCGCACACCATGCCAGATCGAAGCTGGCGAGTTGATGTTCATCCAGCTTCTCGTTCGAGATGCCCTTGCTGCCTGTGCACTGCCGCTTTACCCATCCAAGCGACTTCTTGATCAATGCGTCGGCGGATTCCAGACAGTGCTGTGCGCCCTGAATTCCGCGGTTGACTTCAGTCATGGCAATTCCCTTTCATCGAACTTGATCTGCAATAAATCTTCTGGGCACGCGTGTTCAAGCGCTTGCTCGGCAGGAACCCCGCTTCGGGCAAGACATCGCGGCGGTCCGCGTCCAACTTGCCAGGCGTCAGTGTGAGCTTCCTGCACTGTCTCCATAGTCGTTGCCCGACTACGCGAATTTCGCCGGTTCGCGGGCATTCAGCGCGCCGGCGTTCACGGACTGGCAGCATGGAGGCGGGGTTTGCTCCGGCGGACGCCGTTGCTGGCCGCCGGTTTGCGTTCGGGCGCGGGCTTTCTATCGCGGGAGTGTCGCGGCGTCCAAACAGCGACGCCATGCCGTGAATGTCGGGAGCGAGCCGGTGAACCCGGCACCCGGCAGCGGGAATCGCATGAAAGAGTGCGGAAGATCTCCGCGCCCAGACACCGCGGCCGCCAAGAACAACAAAGAAGGTTTCCGGCCGGCCCATTGTGCTTGACGGCAGGTCAGCGACGCGTGCATTTGGCCGCATCTTGCGGCGTGCCGCTGGGCGGCAGACACGAAGTAATCGGGGAACGAATTGCCGGCGGGATCGCAATTGACGGTTCAACGGATCGCGCTCATCAGCCGCTGCGGCTTGCTGACGAGCGGGCGCCGCCACGAAGGATACCCCCGCCCGGACGCATGGCCGAATCATGCCACTGCTTCCCCCCTGTCGATCCGCGATCGCCCCAACACGACTGGCTGATCCCGGACTCTTGATGAGCCGGTCAGGTTCCACCTTCAACTCGTCGATCTCGCTGTTCGGCGCACGGGCTCCCAACGGACGACCATCGATCTGGGGCCCCCTTGCCGCCAAACCGTTTGGACAGGGAATCCTGTGACACGGATGAGAGTATAACCGAAGAGTATCGCCAGGTCTGGCAGGCGTGGCCCGACAATCGGCGCGTCTTTGTCGATCGCCGAAAGGCAGTGCTTCAGATAGGGATTCGGCGCTCCGCGCGTCGCAACCGGTTATGCGGCCGCGCGCCCGAAACGGAAATCCTTCACCGACAACGACAGGAAGGCGACCGCGCCGCCGCGGTCTGCCGAAGCGCCGTTGCCGGTCAGAGGGTCGGCCAGAGGAAAACTACGTGTCGGCGGTCAAGTCCCGCTTGCCACGTCAGGGCCGGGGTATTCCAGATTCGGCGTCGCCCACCCCGCCGCACCCGGTGCCGAACCACTCAATGGCAGGGTACGCTCGCCAACTCGGCAAGCTGGCCCGAATCCGCGCAAGGTTTCGTCTCCCAATGGTGGTCAGTCCTTGCCGCATCGAGCACGGCGAGCGCGCTGTCGAAGTCGAGATCGTCGATGGCCGTTTTCAATCTGTCGTAGGACGTTCCGAATGCCGCCTTGAACAACCCGGCATTGGCGACAAACACGCTCTCGGCATTCACGTTGCACTCGAGAAGCAGGCCTATCAGTTCCTTGCACTTGCGCTCGAGCAACTCCGGATTGACGGCATCGACTGCGGTCCTTTCGGCCGCAATGCCGAGCTTGATCTCCAGACTCGCCACCAAGGGATCCAGCACCTCCCGGGCACTCTGCAAGGGCTTGACGAGCCGGGCACGCGACGTGCCGTCGCCCATCGCATTTTCAACTTCCGTCATCGCACGCGCCAGCGCGCCGGCGCCGATGGTTCCGGCGAGCCCGCGCAGCGTATGGGCGATCCGCCCGGCCAGTTGGGCATCCCCGCCGTCGAGCGCAGCGTCAAGCTTGCACAGGGCTTGTTTCTGTCCTGCCACGAATCGGCATAGCAAGTCGCGATAGAGTGCGCGTTTGCCCATCGTCCGCCGCAGACCTTCGCTTGTGTCGAGACCCGGCACGTCTTCCGGAAGAGCAATCTCGCCTGGCGCTGCAGCGTCGCCGCCCGCCGGGCTGCTGCGGACGGCCGGTTTTGCCCGGATCCAGCGCCGCAGAGTGCCCATCAGGATATCGAAGTCGATCGGTTTTGCGATGAAATCGTTCATTCCGGCCTGCAGGCAGCGCTCCCTGTCGGTATTCATCGCGTTTGCCGTCATGGCGATGATCGGCGTCTCGGCATTTTCAGGTTTGCCGCGAATGGCGATGGTCGCATCCAGACCGTCCATCACGGGCATCTGCATGTCCATCAAAATGGCGTCGTACGGGCGCCGTACTTTCACGGCCCGGGCCACCATGTCGATCGATTGGCGGCCGTCTTCGGCAATGTCCGGAACGAACCCGCCCGCCTCGAGCATTTCGCATGCGACCTGCTGATTCAGATCGTTGTCCTCGACCACCAGAACACGCGCGCCTCGCAGCGGCGCGACGGCTTCCAGCGCCGCGGCGGTGTCCTGCATGCGCACACCAGATCGGGCCGGCGGACGGTCGACGACGAGGTTCATCATCGTATCGTGCAACATCGACGGGGTCACCGGCTTGATCATGACATCTGGGATGCCGATCGCCGCAGCGCCCTTGAGCACTTCCTCGCGACCGTAGGCGGTGACGATTGCCAGACGTGGCGCTGGCTCGAACCGCAGAGTCTTGATTTGCCTCGCCAGGGCCAGTCCGTCCATCTCCGGCATTTGCCAATCGATCAGGACGATGTCAAACGGTACGCTGCGATCGGCTGCCCTGTGCAGCAGCTGTAGCGCATGTGTTGCGCCGTCGGTGCTCTCGGCCTCAAATCCCTGGTGCACCAGCATCTCGGTCAGCACCTGCGCAGCGTGAGCGTTGTCATCGACTACCAGCACGCGCATTCCGGCCGGTATATGCGGCAAGGCCCGCTCCTCGATCTCCGCTTCAATGCCGAGTCTGGCGGTAAACCAGAAGTTCGATCCGCGCCCCAATGCGCTGTGCACACCGACCTGCCCGCCCATTAGCGTCGCCAGCCGCTTGCAGATCGCCAAGCCCAGTCCGGTGCCGCCATAGCGGCGGGTGGTGGTTGTATCCCCCTGGCTAAAGCTTTCGAACAGGCGACCCATCTGTTCTTCGGTAAGACCGATGCCGGTGTCACGCACTTCAAAGCGGACCAGGATGCTCGATGCGCTCCGTTCGGCAACTTCGACAGTGACTTCGATTTCGCCCTGCTGCGTGAACTTGAGGGCGTTGTTGCAGTAGTTGATCAGGACCTGGCCCACGCGCAGCGGATCCCCGATCAGACGCGTCGGGACATCGGCGTGGATGTTCCAGATCAGTTCGATACCCTTGGCCAGTGCCTTGTCGGCGGTGACACCTGCCAACGTCTCGAAGACCTTGCCCAGATCGAAAGGTATGCTTTCGATCTGCATGCGCCCGGCTTCCACTTTGGAGAAGTCGAGAATGTCGTTGATGATCCCGAGCAGATGCTGCCCCGACTGCATGACCTTCTCGATGTAGCCCCGCTGCCGCTCACTCAACTGGGTTTGCAGGGCCAGATGCGACATGCCCATGATCGCGTTCATCGGCGTGCGAATCTCGTGGCTCATGTTGGCCAGGAAGGCGGACTTGCTGCTGGTCGCTTCGTTGGCCTTCTCGATGGCCGCCTGGAGTTCGAGTTGCTGCTGATGCAGGCGTCCATTGACTTGTTGCAACTCGTGCTGCTGCGCCTGCAGGCGCTCGTTGGCGGCGGTCAACGCGCGTGTGCGCTCGGCAATCTGCCCCTCGAGGTTGCCGTATAGTTCCGCGTTCTCGAGCGAGATTCCCGCCTGCGCCGTCAGCCAGCCGAGAACTTGCCGCCGTTGTGTCGTGAATACCGCCGCCAGCGAGCGGTGCTCGAGATACAGCGCCCGGCGCAATGGTGTCCGCCGTCCGATCGGCATGCACAGGACCGATTCGGGTCGGCTCCGGGCGAAGAACCCTCGATCGCCGAAGTCATCCATGCCACCGGGCGAATCGACAGTCCAGCCCAAGTCGTCGACAACGATCGTTTCGCCCGAATTCAGCACGTAGCGCACCAGGCCTTCCGGGATGCCGCTGGCGCTACCGCGCACGCCGTGCTCCGCTTCGACGTTCAGTCCGTCGCCATTGCGCAGGATCACGGCACCGCGTTCGGCGCCGGAAACCTCGACGATGATTCGCAGCAAGCGCTCGAGCAGCGGTTCGCGCTCGACGTAGCGGCTGATGGTGCGAACGGCAAGCAGGATTGCGCGGGTATCGATTTCGTCCAGCCGGCCTTCCTCCTCGTTCACAGCGATGCCGCGACCACCACCCAGCACGCGCAACTGTTGTTCGACGCGAGCCAGCAATACCCGCGCCTCGCACGCCTTGTAGCAGGCAGCGGCAAGCTGGTAGGCCGATTGACAGTCGCCGCTTTCAGGAAGGGTCTCCGCCAGCCAGGCGCCAAGCAATTCGTGGCAGTAGCCCTCTTCGAGCAAGAAACCGTGGGTTTTGGCCAGATGCGCGGCTTGCATGTAGGCCTGCTCGACGTCATCGGCACGCCCTTCGATGCGGGCCTGTTCGGCACGCAGAATTGCCAGGCGGTGGGCGACATTGTCCGGACAACCGTTTCGCGCGATGTGATCGAGATAGGCGTCGGATTCGCGAAGGATGTCGATCAACGCCTGCCTGCGGGCGCCACCTCCAGTTCGAACCAGGGCAGCGGCCGAGACACCGCGCCAGAACGTCAACGATACGTGCAGCAGAAACGGCGGCGAGTCGAGCAGATTCTTGTCGGTGGCCAGTTCCAGCGCCCGTTCGTGATCGCCGGCAAGGGCGTAGAGCGGCACCTGTGCCCCGCGCAGAAGGCCCATCACCATCGGCATCGCGCGGAATGCCTCGACGTACGCCGCTTCGTCCACATGCGCACCGGTAATCTCGGTCGGACCGGCCGTCTCGCCGCGCAAGGCGGCCGCGGCACCGGCAAAACCTTGCGAAAAGGCGACGACGACTTCCATCGGATACGGCCGGCAATGCTCGACGATGCGCTGATGGGCGCTCAGTACCTCGCCCATATTGCGCCCCAGGTTGTAGCGGGTGATGGTGACCAGGGCGAGCAAGTAGGCGCCATAGAGCGGATCGTGTGCCCGGCGGGTAACGGTGAAGGCTTCCTCGATCTGCGGCAGCGACGTCTCGATGTGGCGCGACCAGTGCAGCACGAACCAGAATTGATGTACGCGCGAGCGGCCGTAGGACCAGAAATCGATCAACTTTTCGTCCGACAGGCGAATCGCCACCTCCGCCAGTTCGCGGGCTTCGCGATAGGACTTGAAATGCGACACCAGGCCCTGGCCGAGCAGCGTATACGCCAGCGGCGAGAGCACAGTGTTGCCGTAGTGCAATGATCGGTTGGCACCCACGACCGCCATCAGGTTGAGCAGCGGAACATTGGTGATGGTGGCGGCATCACCCATGGCGCCTATCAGTCGCAACAGATTCTCGGTCTGCGCATCGCTGGCCATCGGCAGGTCGTAGAGGCGCTCGGCCAGACGGCAGCCAGCGGTCCGCTCGCGAAAGATCTCGAGTTCACGGCGGAACGCGTTGTCGATTCCGACCTGCTCATCGAGGGGCGGAATGTCGATGCCGGCCTCCGAGAGCCCCTGCCGGCCGACGGTCAGGCCTTCGATCAGGCGACTCGACTGGCACAGGTGGATGGTCTGGCGGATGCGCACCGGCAGCCAGCCGATCGTCGACCGACCCGACGTTGGCCAGCAAGACGCTAACCGTGCGATGGAACGGCTCTTCCTGATTGAGCATTGAGTGCGCTTCGGCTGCATGCAAGTGCAGGCTGTAGCTCAGTGCGTAGCAGGCAGTCCATGCATCGGCGCCCAGCAGGTCGATTCCGGCCTGCAGGTAGCGAACCGCAGCTTGATAAGCCATGGAGCCCTTGCCGCGGATGCCTGCGCGCAGATTCAACTCCGCCACCGCGCGCCGCTCGTCGTTGTCGTCCAAAAGGGCGGACGCATGATTGATCTGATCGACGATGTCGAAGACGCGCCGGTCGAGATCCACTGGAGGCGTGTCGCGCCAGATCTGCCGACCGATCTTGAGGTGCAGCGCGTCGCGGTCCGTGCGCCCTTCCAGGCTGTACGCCGCCTGCTGGACCCGGTCATGCACGAACTGGAACTCGCGCGTGCCGGCGCCACCGCCGACAGGCAACAGCAGTTCCTCTTGCAGCGCCGGGGCGAGCCAGGTCAGTGCCGCGGATTCGTCGCCATCGCAGACCGCGGCCAGCAACGCCAGATCGAAGCGCTTGCCGATGCACGCCCCAACCTTGAGTGCTGCCTGCGTCGCAACCGGAAATCCGCGCAGGCGACGCATCATCAGATCCACCACGTTTTCGGCGGCGTCGCTCAGACGCGCCTCTTCGGCGCGCCAGCGCCAGCCGTCTGCCTGCCGGTCGAAGTAAAGTTGCCCCTCGGCCACCATGTTCTTGAGGAACTGCCGCGTGTAGAACGGATTTCCCTCTGCCTTCTTCATGACAAGCGCGGCCAGCGCATCCGGTTCGGCGATGTTGTAACAGGTATCGCGGATCAGTTGCACCACATGTTCTTGGCGCAGCGGACCCAGCAGCAGTTCGATGATCAAGGCGTCGTTCTTGCGCAGCGTCCCGAGCATCTGGGTCATCGGGTGAGCGGCGTCGACTTCGTTGTCGCGGTAGGCGCCGACCATCAGCAGGTGCGCGCCCTGTCCGCCCAGCACGAACGTCTGGATCAGGGCAAGGGAAGCATCGTCGGCCCACTGCAGGTCGTCAAGAAACATCACCAATGGATGCTCTGCGCTGGCAAAACGTCTCAACAATTGGGCAAACACCGCGTTGAAACGCTGTTGCGCGGCAAACCCCACCAGTACCGGAGCCGGCGGCTGGGGACCAATCAACCGTTCGAGTTCCGGCAGCACTTCGATGACCACGCTGGCATTTTCACCCAGCGCCGCATTGACGCGCTCCCGCCACAGATCGACTTCAGCCTGGCGACCCGAGAGAACCTGCCGCAGCAGGCCTCTGAAAGCCTCGATCAGCGCCGAATAGGGTGTTTCGCGGCGATACTGGTCGAATTTTCCCTCGACCAGACGGCCGCCGCTGGCGGTGATCTCAGAACGCATCGCGCGCACCAGGGCCGACTTGCCGACGCCGGAGTAGCCGCCAACCATGCACAGCACGATCTCGCCGGCCACCGCGCGCCGATAAATATCGGCCAACGAGCGCAGTTCGGCCTCGCGACCATACAGCCGTTCGGGAATCAGGAACTGCGAGCCGCGATCGGTGCGGCCCAGTTCAAAGGGCTCGATCCGACCTGTTTCATCGAGCCGATCGAGGCAGGTGTTGAGATCGTCGTGCACGCCCCGCGCGGTGGCGTAGCGCGCATCCGGCGACTTGGCCAGAAGTTTAAGCACCACGTCGGAAAGCACTCTCGGCACGCCCGACGCCAATCCGATTGGCGGACATGGCTCTTCGGCCATGTGCCGGTGCGTCAGGTCAAGCGGATCGTCGGATTGGAAAGGCGGGTGCCCAAGCAACCATTCGTAGAGGATGATTCCGGCCGAGTAAAGGTCGCTACGCAGATCCAGTTTGCCTAGCCGCCCCGCCTGCTCGGGCGAAACGTAGCGCAGGCGGCTGCCGGACAGTACCGAATCGTTGAATGCGATGGCGCGGAAGCTGATCTCGCCTTCCGAGCCGACCAGAATCGCGTCGGGACACAAAGCAACGGTGTGCTCCGTAGCGTACATGTTGCCGGCTTTGTGGCTTGCCTCCAGCGCCAGCGTCAGGGCTTTGGCTCGGCGCAGGAAGGCCGACAGTTGCTCGGTTGTAATTGTTGGTTCGGCCATTCAGAGTCTCCAAACGCTCGGTTACCTATCGCTTTTCAGTTGGTTGAAGCCGCATCTACGAGCAACGGGAGAGCCCGGGTAGTCCGACGGGCGGCGCCCCAACTTCCCCCCTTAACGGCGCCAAGATCGAGAAACTGAAGGCGGTGCGGCATTTTTCTTCACGGCACACGGCAGTTGGCGTCATGAAAACTGGCAGCCTGCCGGAATTGCGGTCGGCTGGTGCCGGGCGCACCGAAAAACCGCCGCTTTACTTCGCTTGAGGCCGGGAGTACCTTTTCCGAAAACGCAATATCGCTATTTTTTTGACGATCGAAGGGGAGCAACAATGCTGAAAACAGCACGACCGCGCCGGAGTGTTCTCTACATGCCGGGTTCGAACGCCCGCGCCCTCGACAAGGCGAGGACATTGCCCGCGGACGGTCTTATTCTTGATCTGGAAGATGCAGTCGCGCCGGATGCCAAGGACGTTGCACGCAAGCAGGTGTGCGAGTCCGTGAAGGCCGGCGGTTACGGAATGCGCGAACTGATCATCCGCGTCAACTCGTTGTCTACCCGGTGGGGATTCGACGATGTGGCAATGGCGTCGAAGTCCGGCGCCGACGCCTTGTTGCTGCCAAAAGTCGAGAGCGCAGACGCCATACGCCACATGGAATCGATCATGCGCGCGAATGGCGCGCCGGACGAGATGGCCATCTGGGCGATGATGGAGACGCCGCGCAGCGTTCTCGAATCGCAGCGGATTGCCGAGTCCACCACTCGCATGGCCTGCCTGGTGATGGGTACTTCGGATCTGGCCAAGGAACTCGACTGCGCGCACACTCACGAGCGGCTGCCGTTCATTACTTCACTCGGTCTATGCCTGCTTGCGGCGCGCGCGGCCGGCCTAGCCATACTCGACGGGGTCTATCTCGACCTCAACGACGAATCCGGTTTTGAATTTGCATGCCGCCAGGGTTCGGAACTCGGTTTCGACGGCAAGACGCTGATCCATCCGAAACAGGTCGAGAGTTGCAACAAGGTATTCACGCCAAACGCCTCCGACGTCGAGTGGTCGCGCAAAATCATCGAAGCGCACTCCGCGGCAAGCGCCCGCGGCGAGGGTGTGGTTGTTGTCGATGGAAAGCTGATCGAGAACCTGCACGTCGAAAGCGCAAAGCGGGTGGTCGCAATGGCCGAGGCGATCGAGAAGATGCGGGCTTAGCCCGTCGCCAAACGGGCCGATACGGCGGCGCACGGCTGACCCGACGTGCTCCGCCGGACCTTTGCAGCCCGAGGCACCCGTTCCGGATCGGTCGGCAGATTGCAGCTTCCTCTCGCGACCGACCGCCATTTGGGCTTCATTGTTGTCCTGGCGGAGAGGGCGTCGTACTAACGGCTTACCTGATAAGCGTTTCCAGTCTGGTCTGCAATTTGTGCCCCCAGAAATGCCCCCAAAACCTTGGTCTTGCAATCCTGTCTCAAAATCAGCGACTTAGGGCAAACAATTACCCAAACCGGAAACACTTCAATCCTCCGACCGACGCATTGCCGGCGCCAATGGTTGAGCGTGACTTGCTCGAATCCAGTCTGTTTTTTTGCGGAACGGCAAGTCGCCTTCTGTGCCGTAGTCCGCTGTTAGCGTTGTTTGCGTTGGCGTCAACAATGACGCCAATGACATTGCATACAGGCAAGCCGCTTCCTGAAGTTCAAGAACTGGAGCGGCAATCCGCAAACGCCGGCGAAGGTTGGGTCAAATCCGGGGATTAGGCTTCGGTGACCGCACCCGCTGAATCATGTTGCCTTCAACTGGGTTGGTTCGGGTGGTCCCGTCCGCGGCTTCCGCGACCGTGTCGACTTTTCTGCCGTGACCTCCATCGGTGTCTTGCTGTCGGACGAATCCAGCGTAGCGCCCGCGCCGTCAGGCAACACAGGATCGACTGAGGTGGCCTCCCCTTCCGGCGGCTGAACGTTCTGTTGCGCACTACCCGATGTTTGCTGCGCTGCTCGCTTGGTGGCATCGTCCATTCGTCGGCGTAGTCCATCTGCCAACGCTCTGGCGGACTTCGGCGGCTTCGTCACGGCCCGCTTGAACAGCGCACGGCGGCGGTCAATCTCCGCCGGCGTGATGACCTCGAGAATCTCGAGTGTCCGAAGCATCGGCATGAGCTGGTCGAACTGTTGCAGGCACTCGAGGTATCGGCGACCAAATGACGATATGACGCCCACCTGCTGCTCGAGCGGCATCGTGTCGTACGTCGCCTCCGCGGTAATGCCTTCATTCTTGAACAGCAGGCGGGCTCCCTCGATCGCACTGATCAGTTCGTCCTTCACACGGACCAGGCTCGACCGGATCGCCTCCTCGACTTTCTCGACGTCCTCGGTCGCAAGCCGGATGCGGGTGATGTCCGAGATGAAATGGGTGTTGAGCTGAAGCGAATGAAAGTAGCGCGCAAAGACGCGCTTCGCTTCGGGGCTCTTCAGGCTGACGATCTGTTTGAGGCTGGCCTGCTCGACGCGCCGGTAATCGCCGACGGCTTCGCGCGCCAGAATGCGCTGATTGACCGCGCCCTCATCCAGTCTCACATTTGCCGGTCCGTTCATGTCCTTCTCCGGTGGGTTGTCCTGACCGGAATGATCGGTGCGATCGACCACGCAAAGATAGGAGAAATACCCCCAAAAACCGGGCACTTTCGACGCTAGCCTCCGAATCTCGGCGCGCAGGTGTTGACACCGGCGTTTTGGGGCGGTAATTTTCAGGCATCGCAGCAGCTAGCCCTGCGTCATCATCAGGCCAGCCCCTAAGACAGCAGCGCGCTTGCGCGCTTTTCACCGCGAAGCGGGTCCGTTCCGGATCCCCGTTATCCATAGCTATCGTCGAAAGATCTTGCAAGGCGTGGTGTTGTCACGCGCTGCAAGGTTTGCTCGATCGGTAGCTGGCACACCGATCCGGTGGCTCACGCCGCCCTTCCAAGCTAGCCCAGTAGCCTGACCGTCCGGTCGGGTCTCATCTCACCCTGCGGGGGCAATTGCGCCCGCCTGGGACGGTTGCCTTCGTCTGTTTCAGGAGGCAACTATGCTCAATAGCCTTGGGTCTCCGACCCGTGCACTTTCGGGCACCGTCGCAACGGTCTGCCCGCGCGCCCAATCGCATGATCCACCCCGCTTGTTCGAGGATCCCGATGCGGCTGCGGCGCAGCCGGTCGAACCCGACGTCGGCGAGGACAGCGGTCCCGCTCCGGATTGGTCCGAGCAAGACGTTGTAGGGCTCCACTGGTTGCTCCTGAAACAGGTGCAACGCCTGGCGGATCCCGAAACGCCGTTCGCGGAGAAGATCTGGACGCTCAACTGGGTGTTCACCGATCCGGAGAAAGACGCGTTGCCGTTCTCCTTCGTGAATTGCGTGAAGGTCGTCAGCTGCTCTCCGCTGTCGCCCTTGCCGTTCATCGGCGACTTCGATGTGAGTGACCTGCGCGACCTGATCGCCCACTCGGCGCGTCGGTGGATGCGGGAGTCGGTCGAGCGTTTCCCACCCTGGGTCCAGGAAACCCTGCGGCGCAATCCGGCGGCGGTCCTGGCGCAGCTCGAACGCAATCCGCAGTACCTCAACGAGCAGATTCGGGAGCGTCAGTCGAATGGCGATCTCTTCGCATAACGCGCGCGAGACGTCGATGGCGCATGAGAAAGGAAATCGAGATGATCAAGACCATCGGGATACTCGCGGCACTGCTGTTTCTCTACGGGTTGGCCGGTCGCGCAGACTTCGAGACTGCGGCTGCGACAGCGCAGGAACGTGCTTCCTGCCCGCCGTGCCCATGCGAAGAACGGGCGATGCCTTCACCGATCCATTCGCCGGGACCTGGCAGCCGCAAACGCTTTGTCGAGAACCGCAGTCACTCCGGCTTTTCCCAGCGTCTGCATCGCACGTCGGCGGTGGCCTAGCCGTGTACGGTGCAATCGCTGCGGGTCGTCCAGGGGTGTGCGGTCTGGTTCCGGTCCGAGAGGATTCCGAGATCGCGTTTCTGGTCAAGGAAGCCGAGATCGTCACCGGCAAGCCCGGTCGCCAGTTCGTCGTGGCGGGTGCGGCTCGTCAGGTCTATCGCGTTGCGGTGGCCTCCTTCGTCTTCGAGGTGACCCCGCTGGACGGTGGCAATGAACCGATCTTCACCGATGCCGTGGCGATCGAGGCGTTGGGACAGCACCGGCTCGGTGCCGCCATGCAGTCCGGCCAGTTGTTTACGCCGGTCGTGAACTAGCAAAGGGGAAGGAAGGCTGCGGCCTTCTTTCCACAACCCGCTACGCATAGCGCGCTGTGGAAAGGTTTTCCCCAGGTAGCTGACACACCTCGGGCCGGTCCCGCCGGCCTCAAGTCAGCCCAGGAGAAGTCGGTTCGCGAAAACGGTGTTGAGACCCCTCAAGGGTTTTCGTCACCCGCCACGCAGGCCGACACCCCGAGGTCCCGTTGGTTCCGTTCGGCGACCTCTTCGTGAAATCCCGTCGTGAGCCCGATGCGGCTCACCTTTCGCCTTCGTTCGGCAGTCGAGCGCGCCACCCCGTTCGGGGGGTCGCCTTGCCGCGGGGGTAACCCGGTTTGGAGACTCATCATGAAACTCAATGACGTCGTTTCTCAACAACCCGAAGTCGCCTGCACACTTGCCGAGCAGGAAATCTCCCGTGAAGTGCTGCGGGAGAAGTATGCAAAGGGCAACGAGAGAACCGTCGACGACGTGCGTCGTCGCGTCGCGTTGGCCCTGGCTTCCGTCGAGCCGGTCCGCTCGAGGGCATGGGCAGACATCTTTCTCGATGCCCAACGCCGCCTCGGCTTCGTGCCGGCCGGCCGCATCTGCTCGGCGGCCGGCACCGAGCTTGCCGCCACCTTGATCAACTGCTTCGTGCAGCCGGTCGGCGATTCGATCTGCGAAGCCGTCGGCGGGCGTCCCGGTATTTACACGGCGCTGGCCGAAGCGGCAGAAACCATGCGCCGTGGAGGCGGGGTCGGCTACGACTTCTCCGCCATTCGTCCCGCTGGCGCGCGGGTGAGGAGCACGCAGTCGCGGGCTTCCGGGCCGGTGTCCTACATGCGGGTGTTCGATCGCTCCTGCGAGACGGTGGAGTCGGCCGGCGCGCGGCGCGGTGCACAGATGGGCGTGCTGCGTTGTGACCATCCGGACATCGAGACCTTCATCCATGCCAAGGACGGCGGGGATCTGGCCAACTTCAACATTTCGGTCGCGGTGACCGATGCGTTCATGCAAGCCGTCGAGGCGCATCAGCCGTTCTGCCTGGTGCACGCGGCCGAGCCCGCCGAGGAACTCAAGGCGGCGGGCGCGGTTCAGCGCGAAGACGGGCTGTGGGTGTATCGCGAGGTGCAGGCGGCGGAGCTCTGGGATCAGATCATGCGGTCGACCTATGACCACGCGGAACCCGGGATCCTGTTTGTCGATCGCATCAATCGCGACAACAACCTCGGGTACTGCGAGCGGATCGAGGCAACCAACCCGTGTGCGGAAGAGCCGTTGCCGCCCTACGGCTGCTGCGATCTCGGTTCGATCAACCTGACGCAGCATGTCCGTCAGCCCTTTACCGAGGCGGCCGGGTTTGACTTCGAGAGCTTCCGTGAAGCCGTGACGGTCGCGGTGCGGATGCTGGACAACGTGCTGGACCGGACGGTCTGGCCGCTCGAGCAGCAGCGGGCCGAAGCGTTTGCCAAACGGCGGATCGGGCTGGGGTTTCTCGGGCTCGGGGACGCGCTGATCATGCTGCGGCTGAAGTACGACGAGCCCGCGGCCCGTCATATGGCCGCCCGGATCGGCGAGGTGATGCGCGATACCGCCTACCTGGCATCGGTGGGACTGGCCAAGGAGAAGGGGTACTTTCCGCTCTTCGACGCCGAGGCGTATCTCGAGGGCGAGCACTTTGCCGCACGCTTGCCCGAGCCCATCAAGGCGCAGATTCGCCAGCACGGCATCCGCAACAGCCACCTGCTGTCGATCGCGCCCACCGGGACGATCACCTTGGCCTTCGCCGACAACGCGTCCAACGGCATCGAACCGCCGTTCTCGTGGAGATACACACGCAAGAAGCGCATGGCCGATGGCAGCAGCAAGGCCTATGCGGTGGAGGATCACGCCTGGCGCCTGTATCGGCACCTGGTGGCCTCGGGTGTCGTATCGCCCGAGGCAGAAGGACGACTGCCGCCCTACTTCGTGACCGCGCTGGAAATATCGGCACAGGCGCACAAGGACATGGTGGCGGCGGTGGCGCCTTACATCGATACGTCGATCAGCAAGACGGTCAACGTCCCGGAGGAGTACCCGTACGCGCAGTTCGAAGGCCTCTACATGCAAGCGTGGAAGGCCGGGCTCAAAGGCATCGCGACGTATCGGCCCAATTCGGTTCTCGGGGCGGTGCTGACAGTGGAACCGACGGTGGCCGCCGTGCCGGTGCAATGGCCGGAGCAGGACGATCCCGATCGCCGGATTCGCCTCGATGCCGTACCCGAGGTGGTTGCGACCTTGCAGTATCCGTCGCGGCCGGTGTTCGAGCGCGGCAACATGGCCTGGACGTACATGATGGACGTACCCGGGCTGATCGATGCGGGCCTGTTCGTGGGCCAGGATGATTCAGGCTTGCCGTTCGAGGCCTGGGTCAATGGTGTCGATCAGCCACGGGGTCTGGGTGCCGTCGCCAAGATGCTGTCCATGGACATGCGTTCGGGCGATCTGGCGTGGTTGAAGTTCAAGTTGGACAAGCTGCTCAAGGCGACCGACACGAAATTCGAGGCCGCGTTTCCCGATGGCAGCGTGAAGCGCTTCGATGGAATCGTTCCCTACCTCGCGGCGCTGGTCGAGTATCGGTGCGAAGCACGGTGCGCATTTTCGAACCTCGGTCGGCAACCGACTCCGCTGATGGATTCGCTCCTGTTTCGCAAGGAGCCCAAGTCAAAGGGGGAAGGCACGCTGTCATGGACCTGGGATGTGCGTAACGACCGGGCGGGTGACGATTTCGTTGTCGGCCTGAAAGAGCTGCAGTTGCCCAATGGCACGGTGCGGCCCTACAGCGTGTGGTTGTCCGGGGTCTATCCACGGGCGCTGGACGGCTTGTGCAAGTTGTTGAGTGTGGACATGTGGGTGCATGACCCGGCGTGGATCGGGCTCAAGCTGAGGAAGCTCTTGAACTATTCCGAGGCCGAGCTGGACTTCATGCACTGGATGCCCGGTAACGGCAAACAGGCCCACTATCCGTCGACGATCGCCTACATCGCCCAACTGATCCTGCATCGGTACAAGGTGCTGGGATTGCTCGATGGTGACGGTGGCGCACGGGTCGGCGGTTCGATGGTTCGTCCGGCGCAGCGGTCGGTGGGCGGTTCGCTCGCCGATCGGATCAGCGGGTCGAAGTGCACCGAATGCGGGGAGCATGCCGTGTTCAAGGTCGATGGCTGTGAGCGCTGTTCGGTTTGCGGTGCCATTGGCACCTGTGGCTGAGAAGGCGCGTGAGCATCATGGAACAGCGCGATTTCGAGGCCCGCCTAAGCGAAGTGAAAGCACGGGCGGAAGGACGCTGGAGCACGATCCTGGAATCGATCGGGGTCGAGGCGACGGTGCTCAACAGGAAGAACCAGCCGTGTCCGGGCTGTGGTGGCACCGATCGGTTTCAGTACACCGACAAGTACCGCCACGGCGATTACTACTGCCGCGGTTGTGGGCCGGGTGATGGGTTCCGGCTTGTGGAGATGGCCCTCGGGCTGTCGTTCATGGAGGTCTTCAGGCAGGTCGAAGCCGTCGTCGGGAAGCCGGTGGCGGCAGCCCTGGCCGGTTCACCGGCACCGTCGGCGGAGAAGATGCGCAAACTGGCCCGGCGAATCTGGGACGAAGCGCAGCCGATCCGTGACGGTGATGAAGTGGACCGCTACCTGACCCATCGCGGTCTGAAGATGGACAAGTACCCCAATGTCCTGCGCTTTCATCCGGCTCTGGGATATTTCGTCAAGGAAGGCGCCAGAACGAAGAAGGTCGGGGAGTATCCGGCCATGCTGGCGTGTGTGCAAGGTCCGGACGGACTCGCCGTCACGCTCCACCGGACCTACCTGCAGGACGGCCGCAAGGCCGATCTGCCGGAGGTGAAGAAGCTGCTCAGTTCGGGCATCAACGGGGCGGCCGTACGGCTGTTCCCGGTGGCAGAAGAACTGGCGGTGGCAGAGGGTATCGAGAAGTCGCTCGCCGTGCATCTGGCGACCGGCAAACCGGTCTGGCCGGCGCTCAGCTGCGGAAACCTGGAGAAGCTGTGGATTCCGGATTCGGTAAAGCGGCTCGGGATCTACGGCGACAACGATGCCGACAAGGCCTATGACGGTCAGGCGGCGGCTTATGCGCTGGCCCGTCGGGTGAAGAAGGAAGCGCGTCGGCGCGGGGTTTCGATCCAGGTCGATGTGTATATCCCGAAGCAGGCCGGCGAGGACTGGGAGGACGTCTGGGTAAGACGTCTGATCAGGACGCGCAAGGCGGCATGAAGTTCGTGGGGTGCAGAGTCGTCTGCACCCCGCCTTTTGCAGTGGCTGCTCGATGTCGAGCGGTCAGCGCAAAGGTTTCTGTCTGGTAGCTGCCGTACCAGGGTCGAGCGATCGGCCGCAAGGTAGCCCTCAAGTCATCGCGCGGTTTTGCCGCGCATCGTTCAGACCGGTTTTGCCGGTCTTCATTCGACCCCGCGGGGACGTGTTCCGACCCCGCCGGGGTAGGCGCGTCCCCGCTTTTTATTGGAGATTCCCATGAAAAGCGGACGTACTCTCGTTGATCTGGCCACCGAACTCGATCGCCAGCTTGCCTCGAAGAAGGACCTGATCGTCCCGTCCTCGCTCTTGACGTGCATGACCGGCGCCTCGAAGACCTGCGCGCTGGTGATTCGGGAGCCCGATGGCCCGCAGACCTACGACACGACCGAACTCGCGCGTCGTCAGCTGGCGGAGAAGCTCAAGATTCCGTTCGCGTACTTTGAACGGATGCGCGAACAGCAACCGGCCCTGCTCGATCGAAACATCAACACCTGGCTGGGTGCCGAGGACGAGAACCGGATGATCCGGACCTTGGATGGCAAAGTGCGGGCGGTGCTCTCGTCGCGCTACCGGCGGCTCGACAACTTCGATCTGGCCGAACACATCCTGCCGGTGCTCCAGCGCCTTCCGGGCGCGCGGTTCGAGTCGGTGGAACTGACCGACACGAGGATGTACCTGAAGGTTGTGACACCAGCCGTGGAATACGAAGTGGCGCCGGGTGACGTCATCCAGGCGGGCGTGGTCGTATCGAACTCCGAGGTCGGTTGCGGGAGCCTCGCGGTCCAGCCGCTGATCTATCGGCTGGTTTGCCGCAACGGGCTGATCGCCAGCGACCGCTCGATGCGCAAGACCCATATCGGCAAGACCGTCGAGGCCGGCGAGGAGGCGGTGTCGGTCTTCAAGGACGATACGCTGTTGGCCGATGACCGGGCGTTCTTCCTGAAGGTCCGCGATGTGGTCGAGGCAGCAGTGTCCGAAGCCACCTTTCGGCAGATCGGCGACAAGCTGCAGAAGACCCTGGGTATCCGGCTGGCGGGGGACCCGGTGAAGACGGTCGCGGTACTGGGCAATCGCTACGGGTTCAACGAGGCGGAGCGTACCGGTGTGCTGCGTCACCTGATCGAGGAGAAGACGTTGTCGGGCTACGGGCTGGTGAACGCCGTCACCGGCTTCTCGCAGGAGATCCCCGACTACGATCGCGCGACGGAGTTCGAGGCGCTCGGGGGCAAGCTGATCGATCTCAACCAGAGCGAGTGGCAGGAACTCGTGACGGTCTGAAGTCGGCGGCTTGACGGGATAGGTGGGGTCGGTCCTGGATTGGACCGGCCCTGTCCAATCGCGTGGGCATACGCTGGGAATCGAATCCGGACCCCGTTCAAAGTGGGGTAACCCGGTGTTACAGGGTTCTGAAACGGTGCCGTTATGGATTGATCTCGATGGCTATCACTTCAGGAGGGGAAGACGTCGAATCGTCCGGTTTCGCTCGCAGCGCTCAAGTCGTTCCACCTGTTCCAGAACCTGTCGGATGAGCGCCTGGAACCCGTTTCGCGTTGTGCGATCCTGCGCAACGTCGCCCGCGGCGCGATCGTTCTGCACGCGGGCGACCGGACCGATTACATCTATTTCGTGCTCTCCGGCAATCTGAAGGTGCTGGTCAGCGACGAGGACGGCCGTGAAGTCATCCTCACGATGATCGGGCCTGGGGAAGTGTTAGGCGAAATGGGCGTGCTCGACGAAGATGTGCGCTCGGCCACGGTGCTGGCCGTCTCATCGGCCAATCTGGTGGTGATGTCCAAGGGCGATTTCAAGCGCGTGATGCTGGACAATGCCGAGGTCGCGCTGCAGATCACGCGCAACCTGGTACAACGCCTGCGCCAAGCCGATCGCCAGATCGAAAGTCTGGCGCTGCTCGATGTCTATGGCCGGGTGGCGCGTCTGCTGCTGGACATGGCAGAGGATGTCGGTGGCCAGAAGGTGGTGACCCGGAAGATCTCCAAGCAGGACATCGCCAAGATGATCGGTGCGTCGCGCGAAATGGTCAGCCGCGTCATGAAGGATCTGAACGTGCACGGCCTGATCGAGGAAACCGGCGGCAAGGTCATCCTGCACGAGCACGCCGAGACGATCTGACGCGCCGGCTCGACGCCAGCGTCGGCGAGGTAGGCCGACACCGCGGCTTTGCAAAGTCCCACCCGTTCATCGCGCATGCGACGGCTGGTCGCCAGCGCAACGTGCCGAAGCCACATCCGCTCTTGCGACTGCCTTGGTCGATACGACCGTCCGCGCAATGCCACGGCCAGTTTCAAACCGCGCTGCCCGCGCCGGATGGCCAATCAGCCACCCGCACCCTCAACTGCCGGCCGTCTTCGTGTGGATAGGTGACGGATGGGTCTGCTTGTCGCGCTTGGCCTGCTTCTTCTCTTTGGCCGTCTTCAGGGGCGCTTTCTTCTGGTCCTTCTTCGTGTCCTTGGACTTGGCCATGGATCTCACCTCTCTCCGATCGACATCAAAACGGCAACCGCTGCCCTTGCCGGCCTACTTCGCCTTCTTCGGGGTCCGCGACGCAGTCTCCTTTTCGGCGGCGGCATCGGCGGCTTCTTGCTTCGGTGCCAGTTTCGTTACAGCAGTCCCCATCGCGGCCATCACGTCCTTTTCGGCGGCCAGCCAGTACTGCATCGCCAATTCCTGCTGGTGACCCGCCGCCTCCCACATCAGATAAGCCACGTCGCGGATACGGTCCTGCACGTCCTGGGTCATTTTCGTGATGCTGTTGTTCATTGGTGCTACTCCCCTGTTTGGTCAAGCGTGATACAGAGCCGCCCAATTCGGCCGGCCGATCCCGCGTCAATCGTTCGGGCCTTGAAGTCAATCGCCCTCTGTGAAGCGCCGGATGATATCAGGCGGCATCAGCCTATGCCATCGCTCTGTCCACTGTCATCTGGGCGGCAGGTGGTCGACCCGCCACGCCCACCATGAACGGATGGTGCCAAGTGCCCCACCCTTCAACCAATGCGCCCAGGTCGTCGAGCGACGTGCCTTGATGAATCGGCCAATCTGATTGTTTGCGCCCACTCGAGAGGTACGCGAAAGCTTGCGGATTCGCCATGCCCTGACGGCGAGATTGGTGCGAAGAATACTGACAACAGCGTCAATGCGACGAATTGAAGCTCCGCGCCATGCCAACGGCCGTTTAGCATCGTAAAGCCGCCATATGACGTGCAATTCCTCGTTGGCCGCAGGCGACCCATACCTGCCCGTCACGTTGCTCCAAAGCGGTCAGACGCTCAGCTACAGTTTTCGCGTGTTTCGTTTCTACGAAGCAGCCGTTCGTGATCTCCGGCAGCCGGCCAGAGGCGGACGCTCACGACGGGCAGCTATGGGGCAACCCAGTGGGCCATCATTCGCTGGCGGCCTGGCCAGCTGCTACCCCCTTCGGTTGAATGACAGTGCCGCGCCTTGGCCGCATCGGCAGCTCGTATCTGGACCCATGGACCGGCATGCCGAAGCCGAGAGCGTGTCCGCGATTCGTCTCGCACGATTCATTCGCGCGTCCGAGGACGAGGCCTTGGACTGAGGAGCCAGGTGAGGCAAGCCGCTCAGCCCGCGACTCGTTTCAGCCTCCGCCATTTCGCGCAGTCGCGATGCCTGCGATATCGATCTTGCGCATCGTCATCATCGCCTGAAACACGCGCTTGCGCGTCGCCGGGTCCGGGTCTCCCAGTCCCTGTGTCAGCGCGAACGGCGTGATCTGCCAGGAGATGCCCCAGCGGTCCTTGCACCAGCCGCAGGCGCTCTCCTGGCCCCCGTTGCCGACGATGGCGTTCCAGTAGCGGTCGGTTTCCGCCTGATCGACGGTGCCGACCTGGATGGAGAACGACTCGTTGTGCTGGAAGGGCACGGGCCCGCCGTTGATGCCGACGCACGGAATGCCGAGCACGGTGAACTCCACGACGAGGGGGTCGCCCTCCTTGCCGCCCGGAAAGTCGGCCGGCGCGCGATGCATGGCGCGCAGCGCGCTGTCGGGGAAGGTGGCGGCGTAGAAGCGCGCTGCCTCCTCGGCGTCGCGGTCGAACCAGAGGCAGATCGTCGCCTTCGGGATGGTTTGCGTCACGATGCCCTCCTGAACCCTATTCGCCTTTGGGCCCGACGATGCCGAAGCGCGCGCCTTGTGGGTCGGTGGCGATGACCACCCAGTCGCCGCCGGGCACCTGGTGCAGGTCCATCTGAACGTGGCCGCCGGCCGCCTCGATGGCTCGCTTCGCGGCCGAGGCCGAGTGCACGCCGAAAAAGAAGTTCCAGCCACCCGGCAAGGCCGCGTCCACCTGCTTCATCATGCCGCCGACGCGCAGGCCACCATGGTCGATGAACTGATAGTCGCCGTACTGCGGACTCATCGGCATCGACTCGTTGAACTGGAAGCCGAAGTGCTTGGCATAGAAGACCTTGGCGCGCGCGACGTCCGGGCTCTGCAATTCGTTCCAGCGGACATGCTGGGGCCTGGCCGTGTCAAAGACATCGCTCACCGCATCGGGCTTGCCGGGCGGCGGCACCGGTGTCATCACGTAGAAGGGCGCGCCCATGGGGTCGGTGACCATCGCGATCTCGCCCACCGGCAGCGTCATCTTCGGCATGAGTGCGCGGCCGCCGTCGGCCGTGATCGCCTGCACCGCCGCGTCGACATTGCCCACGTGCAGGTACGCGACCCAGGCCGGGCGCGCGCCGTGCGCCTGCATGTCCTGCGTGATTTGCAGCACCCCGCCGGCGCTGCCGCCGTCATCGCGCGTGATCTGGCGATAGTCGGGCCCGCCCGCGCGCGGATCGGGCCGGTCCGCAATCTTCCAGCCAACCACAGCGCCGTAGAAGCGCGAGGCCGCGTTCGCGTCCGCGGTCATCAGCTCGTACCAGATGAAGCCGCCTGCAGCATTGCTCATGGTGCTCTCCCAGGTGATGTCAGAGTTCGACCACCGGCGTGAAGCCGCCGAAGATCAGCCGTTTGCCGTCGAAGGTCATGGGTCGGTTCTTGAAATGCGGGTCGGTGCTCATGAGCTGCTCCATGCGCGCGAAGCCCGAGTCGCGCGTGGCCTTGTCCGGCCACTCGACCCAGCTGAAGACCACGGTCTCTTCTGCCGTGGCCTGCACGGCGCGGCGGAAATCGGTGAGCTTGCCCACCGGGACATCGTCGCCCCAGCACTCCAGGATGCGCAGCGCACCGAACTGCTTGAGCGCGGTGTCGAACTCATGCGCCTGTTCGATGAAGGCTTGCTTGTTGGCCGTGGGCACGGCGATCACGAATCCGTCAACGTAACTCATGAAGTTCTCCTGGCTTTGAAGAGGAGTTGCAAGTAGCGCTTGAGATGCGCAATACCATCGAGCAGCGGGCCGGCATCGCCCTTCGCCTTGGCCAGCACGAAGCCCCCTTGCAGCACCGTCTGGGTGTAGAGGGCGAGGCCCTCCGCGGTGACCGTCTCGCGCGGCCGGTACTTATGCAGGGCGGCCTCGAAATCCTCCACCAGCCGGGCCGCATGGTCGGTGATGCATTCGCCGCAGGCCGATCGAATGGCCTCGGACGCCGCGAAGGTCTCCTGCACCGTGGTGCCTGCGAAGCAGGTAAAGGCTTCGAGCGGCCCGTGCACGAGGGCAGCCCGGAAATCCAGGTAGCCCAGGATGCGATCGAGCGGGTCACCATGGCGGTGGTAGGCCGCGTTTTTGAACAGGGGCGTGGTGACTTCGGTCCAGCGGTGTGCGGCGGCTACGCCCAACGCGTCCTTGGATTCGAAGTGGTGGAAGAACGCGCCCTTGGTGACGCCCGCCGTGCGGCAGAGCTGGTCGATGGAGGTCGCGGCCCAGCCCTGCCGACGCACCAGCGCGAGTGCTGCATCGAGCAGGGCGGCGCGGGCGTTGCCGCGCGCAGGGTGAGCGGGTTGCTGGGTCGCTGCATGGGTCATAAGTACCCATTACATACCAACTGGTTGGTATGTGTCAAGACCCGGCCAAAGTGCGCCCGGCACTCGGCCGCAGCGGCCACTCGTCGCAGCGCGTGACTTCGAGCGCCCGTGCGAGCGACGGCTTTACGGCAGCAAGGTCAGGACAGTGGGTGTTGTTGGTGGGTCGCGACGCGACCGTCCTCTCTTTGAATTGATCGCCGAAAAGCAGTCAGTGAGATTCTGATCCCTGGAAGCAGCCATTCGTCACCGAGTGCACACGACCCAAAGCGGAAGTAGAAGGGTTCTGAAAGCGGACGTTTAACGCCCGCCATCACGCGCCGCCTCCGGCGGTCGAGTGCATGGCTCCGCTATGCGGGGGCTTCCCATTGAGATCGATCTCGGTCTCTCGGCGGTGCTTGGTCCAAGTCTTCTCCAAGACCTTTACCACGTTCGCCGGCGCGATGCCGAAGCGATTCAGGGCAAGGATGGTCGCCCGCACAGAGACACCCCCCGCGCCTTGGACCAAGGGTTCGTTACAGCACGGGCATAGCGCCAAGGTCGTCACGGGTTGGAGGTTCCTCGATTTCCGAATCCCCTTCAGCATGTCGTCCAGTTGATCACGCAGTGCGATGATCTCTGCCCATGACATCTCCGGCCGCCAGTCAGCCCGAAGAAACTCGATCATTTCTGGAAACCAAGTACGCTGTCGGTCACCGAATGCCATTCCACTACTCCTACCGCGGGGTCCAACGTAGAAGTCACCGGCGCTGCGCGGCTCTATCGCGCAGCGTCCGTGTGGACTGCTGGGTTGGGGCTTGGCCATCAACATAAGCGTCGATAAGCCGGCGAATCATGCGCTGGTACTGAGTGTGATGCTTTGTAGCCTCCGACTTGAAGAACTCGATGCTCTTCTTGCTCAGAGACAGAGTTACCTTCACACCTTCTTCACGAAATGCCAATTCGGCCGGCGAAGGGAGGAAGTCGGCAACCACCTTAACCTTCCCAAGGGGTTCATCGGTGTATTTGATTTTCGCGCTCATAGATCGTCTTTCCTTTGCGCCAATAACCGGCGCCGATGATTCGAATAACCGAAGCGCGGTAAGTGAACCGCACCGTGAGCACACCGCCGTCCACTTCGCCAAAGCAATAGAACCGCTCTTCGGTCTGGCTGTGAGTCTCGTCCTTGGCAATTACGCGCTGCGGGTCGGCAAAGGCGTATTGGGCACGGGAGAAGGAGACTCCGTGCTTTCCCTGATTCTCGGCGTCCTTGTCGGGGTCCCAATCAAAGCGAGTTTTCGCCATGGACACAGGGTAGCACTAGACCATACAAAACGCCATACGTTGATATGGATAGCCCCAACGAATGAAAGGGACTTCCCCGTCCCGATGTCGGCGCAGTTGGGCACGCGGCACGGTGGTGCCAAGATGGGAAGTGCGAAGTCTCATCAACTCACTCGGAAAGGGGAAAGCCATGACTATTATTGCCGTTGGCATCGATCTCGCCAAGCACGTTTTTGCCGTCCACGGTGTCGACGAAGCCGGTCGCGCTGCGCTGGTGCGTCCGTCGGTGGCGCGCGACAAGCTCCACGAACTGATCGCCACGCTGCCGCCGTGCCTGATCGGCATGGAAGCCTGTACCGGGGCCCACCACTGGGCGCGGCTGTTCATCCAGCACGGCCACACTGTGCGGCTGATCGCCCCGAAGTTCGTCGCCCCGTATCGGTTGAGCGGCAAGCGCGGCAAGAACGACGCGGCCGATGCGCAGGCCATCTGCGAAGCCGTGCAACGCCCGCAGATGCGTTTCGTCCCGGTCAAGAGCGAAGCCCAGCAGGCCCAACTGATGGTCCACTGCGCCCGGCAAGGCTTTGTGAAGGAACGCACCGCCACCATCAACCGCATCCGTGGGCTGCTCGCCGAGTTCGGCCACATCCTGGCGGCCAAGGCCGACACCGTGCGTCGCCAGGCCGCCCTGTTGCTCGAGCAACTGCCCGGGCAATCGAACCGGGTTATCGGCGATCTGCTCAGCCAGATCCACCACCTGGACCAGCGCATTGCCGAGTACGACGGACTGATCCGCACCATGGCGCGCGAGGACAGCCGCTGTGCCGAGCTGCAGCGCTTGAGCGGCCTGGGCCAGATCACCGCCACGGCCTTGCGCGCCACGATCGGCAACGGCGCCGAATTCAAGTGCGGCCGACAAGTGGCCGCCTGGCTCGGGCTGGTGCCCGGCCAATACAGCTCGGGCGGCAAGACGCGTCTTGGACGTATTACCAAGGCGGGGGACACCTACCTGCGTACGCTGCTGGTGCTCGGTGCGCGGGCCATGCTCGCCGCCGCACAGCGGGCGGTGGCCGAGGAGCAGGAGAACCCGGCCAAGCCGGCGAGCCAACTGGCGCATTGGGCGGCGGCGCTGGCCGCACGGCGCGGCCACGGCAAGGCGGTGGTGGCCATTGCGGCCAAGAACGCACGGCTGGCCTGGGCGATGTTGCGCACGGGCGAGGACTTCCGCATGCCGGCATAGGGGCAGCGCCATCGAGCAGCGTCGGCTGTTGCCGGGGGTGCAAATCCGTCTCCTGGGATGAAGAGCGCTTGTCTGCATGGCAGTAAGCGCCACAGTGCCGCGCTTACTGCCATGACCCAGCGTATCGCCCCTGCACCGCGTCAATGGTTCGCTGCGCCAGGCTGCAAAAGGCCGCAGCCTGCCATTGACCCGGCTACGGGCTGGACTGGGTCGCAACCGCAAAGGCGTAAAGGCGCCAGCAGAGCAGCAGCGAAGTGTTCCACCACCGCGTACTGTGCAGCGTTCATGAGGGCAGGTCGGACCTGCGCGGGGTATGCCCGATTAGCTCAAGGCGGCATCGTTTGATGACCGCGACTAACGAATGAGGCCCCCGCGTGCGTCTTTCATGAGGGTCCGTGGCCAGCCGAATCCAGGCCACACCATGACCGTTTGTAGTTTTTCCAGTCCGCCCTTTGCCTGTGCAGGCTGCACGCGATGCGATGGCGGAAAGTGAAGGATATCGTCAATGACGGATCGCTCCGCGATCCGCACGGCATCACTTTCGCTTGACATTGGGGAAGCCCTTGTAGAGCTAACCGACGCTGCGCGGCTTTATCGCGCAGCGCCCAGCGACTGAAAGGAGCGAGGTTGAGCGCCGGGTTATGCCCCATTTAGCAACGCCTTCATGGTTTCCTGGCTCTTGACTTGCGCCTGCTCAATTTCTTCGCTCGTTATTGCAGGAAGGTGCGGATTTTCGAGTAAGGAAATGTGATCGTTGAACCACTGGAAAGCGAGGGCGTCGGCTTCTTCCTCTTGGGCCTCGAATTCCTCTTGGGTTAAGGAGTCGTACTGAGGTGACTTGTGCTTCTTGGTTGCGTGGGCGACCTCGTGAAGCACAACGTAGATAAAGTACCGAACATCAGGTTGCCCTTCGTCGGAGCGGCCCTTGGGAAGCACATGATCGGACAGCAGGATGATTTCTCGGGTTTCGCATAGCACTCGTGACAACCGACAGCCGTCTCGATGTGCCATAGAAATGAACGCAAGATCTTCTTTGTGCTCGTCGAGGACGTCGCGCGGCAAATACCCCAGCGCGATTTCAACCCAGCGATCATAGGGGCCACAGTCAAGCATACGATTGAAGTAGCTTCCTCGAACGATAGAAGATTGGTAGAGGGCGCGGTCGTCAGTCATGGGGCATAACGTTGAAGGTAACCGGCGGGGGCGCACATGACTAAGAGAAAACCAAAGGGCGCATGTTCCCCTGTCCGGTTGACCGCCATGTTAGCCATGTGGTGTTTAATCGGGCGCATATTGCGGAGTGACGCCGCCGCGATAGCCAGTGGGAATTTGCGATTTGCAAATGGGGCAAGCGTAGAGAACACACTTTTGAGAATCTTCAACAGGATTGAGGATAGATTTTCGCCCGCTCTCGTAGCAGTTTGTACATATCAGATGCGGTGGTTCGGCGTTGCTCATGGATTCTTTAAGCGCATAGGCAACACCGGCAGACCAGGGCTGCACCAGTTTGTACCTTTGCTTTTGTGTATCCCATGCTTTCACGCGAGCAATTTCTTCTTTCAGTGCGCGTATTTCTTCAACCATCGCAGATTGATCCGCATTAGCGGAAAGGGCGTTGCCCTGAGCGGACAGAATGGCGCTCTGAAGCTCAATTACTTTTCCTTGAACTTCGGAGAGCGTCTTGAGTTCAAGGAGTCCTTTTGCGATGTCGCCAGCAACCTTGAGCCCGGAAATCGTGCCTTGGATAAGAGACATGTCCATAGTGTTCCCCTCGAAATGGCTAACGAATGAAAGGGACTTCCCCGTCCCGAGGTCGGCGCAGTTGGGTACGCGGCACGGTGGTGCCAAGATGGGAAGTGCGAAGTCTCATCCACACACACGGAAAGGGGAAGACCATGACTATTATTGCCGTTGGCATCGATCTCGCCAAGCACGTTTTCGCCGTCCACGGTGTCGACGAAGCCGGTCGCGCTGCGCTGGTGCGTCCGTCGGTCGCGCGCGACAAGCTGCACGAGCTGATCGCCACCCTGCCGCCGTGCCTGATCGGCATGGAAGCCTGTACCGGTGCGCACCACTGGGCGCGGCTGTTCATGGGGCACGGCCACAGCGTGCGGCTGATCGCCCCGAAGTTCGTCACCCCGTATCGGCTGAGCGGCAAGCGCGGCAAGAACGATGCGGCCGATGCGCAGGCCATCTGCGAAGCCGTGCAACGCCCGCAGATGCGCTTCGTCCCGGTCAAGAGCGAAGCCCAGCAGGCCCAACTGATGGTCCACTGCGCCCGGCAAGGCTTTGTGAAGGAACGCACCGCCACCATCAACCGCATCCGTGGGCTGCTCGCCGAGTTCGGCCACATCCTGGCGGCCAAGGCCGACACCGTGCGCCGCGAAGCCGCCAAGCTGCTCGAAGCCCTGCCCGGGCAATCGAACCGGGTCATCGGCGATCTGCTCAGTCAGACCCACCACCTGGACCAGCGCATTGCCGAGTACGACGCGCTCATTCGCACCATGGCCCGCGAGGACAGCCGCTGTGCCGAATTGCAGCGCCTGAGCGGCCTGGGCCAGATCACCGCGACGGCCTTGCGCGCCACGATCGGCAACGGCGCCGAATTCAAGTGCGGCCGGCAAGTGGCCGCCTGGCTCGGGCTGGTGCCCGGCCAATACAGCTCGGGCGGCAAGACGCGTCTTGGACGTATTACCAAGGCGGGGGACACCTACCTGCGTACGCTGCTGGTGCTCGGTGCGCGGGCCATGCTCGCCGCCGCACAGCGGGCGGTGGCCGAGGAGCAGGAGAACCCGGCCAAGCCGGCGAGCCAACTGGCGCATTGGGCGGCAGCCCTGGCCGCACGGCGCGGCCACGGCAAGGCGGTGGTCGCCATTGCGGCCAAGAACGCACGGCTGGCCTGGGCGATGTTGCGCACGGGCGAGGACTTCCGCATGCCGGCATAGGGGCATCGCCATCGAGCAGCGTCGGCTGTTGCCGGGGGTGGAAATCCGCCTCTTTTTGGGGATGAAAAGCGCTTGTCTGCATGGCAGTAAGCGCCACAGTGCCGCGCTTACTGCCATGACCGAGCGTATCGCCCCTTCACCGCGTCAATGGTTCGCTTCGCCAGGCTGCACAAGGCCGCAGCCTGCCATTGACCCGGCTACGGGGCTGGACTGGGTCGCAACCGCAAAGGCGAAAAGGCGCCAGCAGAGCAGCAGCGAAGTGTTCCACCACCGCGTACTGTGCAGCGTTCATGAGGGCAGGTCGGACCTGCGCGGGGTATGCCTGATTAGCTCAAGGCGGCATCGTTTGATGACCGCGACTAACGAATGAGGCCCCCGCGTGCGTCTTTCATGAGGGTCCGTGGCCAGCCGAATCCAGGCCACACAATGACCGTTTGTAGTTTTTCCAGTCCGCACTTTGCCTGTGCAGGCTGCACGCGATGCGATGGCGGAAAGCGAAGGATATCGTCAATGACGGATCGCTCCGCGATCCGCACGGCATCACTTTCGCTTGACATTGGGGGAAGCCCTTGTAGTAGAGCTAACCGGCGCTGCGCGGCTTTATCGCGCAGCGTCCAGCGACTGAAAGGAGCGAGGTTGAGCGCCGGGTTAGCAGTCGGGGTCGTATTCATCATCGAGCTTTCTGGGTGTGCAGCCGCCACATGCCGAAACAGTATTCCATTCGACGATGTGATCAGGCCACCCATAGAGTTGCCCAGGTGCGGAAACAAGTGAGCGAACCCATGAAACAAATTGATCGAAGTAAGGTGCGTTCGAGTTGCTTCGGTGGCCTTGGGTTTGATGGCAAATTTGGCGTAGGTGATCGGGAAGTTTTCTAGCCCGACTGCCGAAGTAGTAGAAGTCCCTCGATAACAATACGTTTTCGCCGCTAAGGTCGGTTGCCACATTGCCGCTTCCATGGACGCTTGACCGTTGAATAGGCGCACCGTTCGAAAAGTCGTAAACGCAGTCACCAAGACGGTCTTGGAGCGCTACGCTTTGAACATTTGGAATACGGTGCGGCCAGCGGGAACTGGCGTAAAGGTCGTAATCTCGCAGAGACAGAACTTCTTCAACGCGCATGGCATACACCAAGTGGCCGCTCAAATCTCCACTTGGTGCGTTCTTTGAACCAAGGCCAGCAACCCAATCATCTGGTTTTGCTACTCGACGAATACCCGGCTTGCAGATGGCGAGAGAACACATGCCGTGAAATGGGTTTGGGGCTGCTCCGTCATCGACGGGAATCGTGTATGTGAATAGTCGTGGCATAAGACTGCTAACGTTATAGGTAAGGGGCGGCCCGCTTGCGGGACGTCCCAGCGACCGAAGGGAGCGCCTTGACCGAAATGTTAGGGGTTTTGTGTTTGATCATCGACTTCTTCCGAACGGAATAGTGGGCGAGCCCCGTGAGCAAAGGTAATAGCTGCGCCGATGAATACCGGCCAACTCTGAAACACGAAAACCGTTAGGTAACCTAGCGCGGTGCCGAATATTGCAAGTAGAAAAATTGCTGGTATTGCCATTTGGCTTGGAGCCTCAAAGCCTTCCTTGACGAGCCCCCATACGAAGAAGGTGAGGATGGCTGTTAAGTAGCCGAGGAACAACCCGCCAGCAAATGAACTGAGAAGTAGCACGATGTCTTTCATGCGTAACCCCTAACGTCTGACATAACCGGCGCTGCGCGGCTTCATCGCGCAGCGTCCGTGTTGATGGATGGGTTGGGCGTCACTTTTCGGTGAGCGCGAGATTTGCGCCGAGGCCCGCGAAAGTGGCAGCGAAGCCTCGCCGAAGCCACGCTTGGACTCGGGGTGACTCAATGACTGCTTTGCGAAACACATGAGCGAGGAACCCATAAATCACGAATACGACAAACGTCATTGCCATGAACGTGGCGCTTAGAATAAGAAGCTGCAAGAGCGGTTCCGTCGCTCCCGGCTGAACAAATTGCGGGAGAAATGCCAAGAAGAAAATGGTCAGCTTGGGATTGAGAATGTTGAGCAAGAACGCCTTCACCACGAGTCCAATGGCCGTAGTTGCTGAGGTTGTACCGTGGATAGCAAAGGATGATTTGTCACGCCAAGTGGCAATGGCGATGTAAAACAAGTAGGCGACACCAGCGTACTTGAGGACTTGGAAAGCAAGGGCGCTTGTATGCATGATGGCAGCAAGGCCAAGAACGGTAGCCAGAAGATGAGGAACGATGCCCGCCGTACACCCCAGTGCGGCAAACACGCTCGCCTTCCGACCTTGGACAAGACCCGTGGATACGGTAAAGACAACCCCAGTGCCGGGAATGAGCACAACAATAAACGAGGTGATTAGGAATTCAAGGCTAAGCATTAGAGGAGTCTCCAGATGTGTTTCGGTTCGGTGATTGTGACGCCCAACGTCCAAGTTCAGGGGCGCTGCGCGGCTTTATCGCGCAGCGTCCCCTGGAACGCAGTGTTAGCCCGCAATGTACGCGATGTTGTGACGTCATCTGAGCAGGTGCTTGGCAATGATGAGTTGCTGTATCTCGCTCGTTCCGTCAAAGATACGAAAGGCTCGGACATGTCGGTATAGGCGTTCTACCGTAGTGCCTTCGACAACACCCAATCCACCAAAAACCTGAAGCGCTTGATCCACCACTTCTTGCGCAATTTCCGAGGAATAGAGCTTAGCAATCGAAGCATCTCGCCCCATGGAACCGGAGCCAACATCGTGGCCCCATGCGGCTCGATAGACCAAGAGCGCAGCGGCCTCAGTCTTTACGACCATATCCGCCAGCTTTGCCTGAATCAACTGATGCTCCGAAATGGGCTTCTTGAAAGCAACTCGTTCCGTGCTTCGCTTCAGAGCTTCATCCATTGCCCGCCGCGCAATACCCAATGTTGCCGCACCAACAGTTGGCCGAAAAAGCTCAAGAGCTTTCATCGCTATTTCAAACCCACGACCGGGCTGACCGAGAACAGATGCTGAGTCAACGTGGCAGTTCTTGAAGCGAAGTGTTCCGACGGTATGGGGTGACAGAACGTGAAGTCTCTCTTGCAGCTCGACTCCCACATTTTTACCATCTACAAGAAACGCAGAAATCCCTTGAGCGCCGGCTTCGCCATCGATCCGCGCAAAAACGACGTAGATGTCTGCCAATCCAGAGTTCGACGTCCAGGTCTTGGTTCCATTCAGAACGTAGCCGCTCCCCGTAGGAGTTGCGGTGGTCTTGATTGCTGCTACGTCTGACCCCGCCTCCGGCTCGGAAAGAGCAAAGGCAGGCAAGCACTTTCCACTGGAGAACAGTTCAACGTAGCTCCGTTTTTGTTCTTGAGAACCGTATAGGACGATTGGCAAAACCGCCAACCAGGGTTCTGAAAAAGCCACATCCGCGATGACCGAGCTATAACTGAGCGCTTCACGTACGAGACAAACGGTACGGAGATCGATCGGGTTGTCAAATACTGTGGGGCTAGGCGCGACCGTTGCCGGAAGCCAACCATCTCTGGCAAGTCTTTCGAATATCTCCCTCGCGGCCTGACCGTCACCCCCTTCGTTTTACCTCGAATTCATTGAGTCGTGTAGTGACCCAACTGCGGAAGGCGTTTGCCAGTTCCCGATGTCGCGGCTCGAAAAAGGGTAAGTCGAGTGTTGTTTCCATGGTCATAGAGAATGGCAGGCTATTGCGGGCTAACGTTTGAATTCACCGGCGATGCGCGGCTTTATCGCGCAGCGTCCGGTGGAATGATTGGTTGGGCGTCATTGCGTGTCGCCAGCACAAGGCGTTCGACTTCCCTGCAAATGGCGATTGGGTCGTGAGGTGGTATGAAGCGTGACGCAAGTAGCGAGCATTTGGCGCGAATTGTTTCTGAGGTGTAAAGATTTTGGAGACTTCGCGCCAGTTTGCGAGGCCGTAGCCGCTTCGCAGGAATGACCATACCAACGCCGAGTGACGCAACGCGAGCCCCATTGTCGAATTGATCCCAGGCGAAGGGGGCAATTAGTTGGGGAGTGCCGGAGCGTAGGGCTTCGGCGGTAGTGCCAATGCCGCCATGATGGACAAGCGCTGCGGCGCGGGGAAGAAGAGAGGACAGAGGTACATACGATTGCCACAGCACTGACTCAGGGAGGTTCACTGGAATTTGTGCGCGTTCCTTAGTCAGAAAGACGGCACGACGCCCGAGCACATGAATGGCGGAAAGTGCACAAGTAAAGAAGTCGGCGGCATGGAGATTCCCGGTGCCTGGAGTGAACACAAGTGGTTTTTCGCCTGCAGCAAGAAATGCGGACAGTTCTTCGGTGAAGCCGTCTTGTGTTGTCGCTTCAAACAGTTGGAAGTCGCCTTCAATCAACGGGCGCGGCCAATCAGGCACGATAGGAGCAAACCACGAAGGAAAAGGGTGACCGATAGGTCAGGTGCCTCGGCGATGTGAGTCAGAAAAGAATGAACCTTTGACAGACCCAGCTGAGTCCGGACAGCGTTGAGTTGGGTAACTGCAACCGGGTCAATCCAGCCTTTTTCCACGAACCGCCAGAGTGCACGTCGCCAGCTCATCGGTACCCAGCGTGGTACGGACAAATCGCCGATGTTCAGTGGGTCGTGACAGGACCGCAAATTCGAAGGGGCGAGATAGGAGGCAACTACCGATTTCACCAAGCCGCGCTCACGGGCGATTACAGCACCCGGGACAGCGAACGGATGGGCGATTACGACTTGCGGGGCCTGCGCGGAAACGGATCTGATGGCTTCGAGTACCTGTTTTAGTCCATCGCTGTAGTTTGCAAAAAGAGCCGTGAACCCTTTCTTTGGATCCCATATGTCTGGATTTCTGAGAACGCGGAGGAACTCTTCGTCTGTTCCAATTCCGACAAACGGAAGCCCTGCATCGTGAACGACATTCTCATAGTAGGAATGGGTTATGAACGTTACCTTCCGGCCGAGCGCCTGCAACGCGCTCGCGATACGCATAAACGGATGTATATCACCGGTAGTGCCGACAGTGATAACGAAATAGTGTGGAGCGGTTTCGGACACGATGAATGACTTTCAGATAAGTGTGCAGGATGATTCCTGTGAGGCCCAACTTTGTTATCGGGAGACAGTTTCGCCGGTTAACAGCGACGTCTGCTCCCTAAAACGGCGTCGGGCGTTGCGCGGAAACTGGCTTGTCTACTCGTTTCCGGGCATGTATACTGATGTTTCGTCCAGTACTAAAAAGTCGTGAAAAGCGGCACTCCATCGTTGCCACCGTTGAAGTCCGTGAAAGTGCTCGACCAGCTTCGCGAGCGCATTCGCTATTTGCACTACAGCATACGCACGGAGGAGGTTTATGTCCATTGGGTTCGGGCGTTCATCCGTTTCCACGGCTTGCGCCACCCGGCAACCCTGGGCGGCGCCGAGGTCGAGGCGTTCCTCTCCTGGCTGGCCAACGCCCGCAGCGTCGCGGCGTCGACGCACAGGCAGGCGCTGTCGGCTTTGCTGTTCTTCTACCGCAAGGTGCTCGGCACCGATTTGCCGTGGATGACGGAGATCGGCGTGCCCCGCACGAAGCGGCGACTTCCGGTGGTGTTGTCGCCCGACGAGGTGGCCTGCATCCTGTGCCTGCTCGAAGGCGAGCACCGCCTGTTCGCCCAGTTGCTCTACGGCACCGGGATGCGGATCAACGAGGGCCTGCAGCTTCGCGTGAAGGACATCGATTTCGGCCGCGGCACGATCATCGTTCGCGAAGGCAAAGGTGGCAAGGACCGGGCGTTGATGCTGCCGGAGAGGCTGGTGCCGGGGCTTGGCCAGCAATTGGCCCGCGGGCGGGTGTTGTGGGAGGCGGATCGGGCGACCGGCCGCGGTGGTGTGGCCATGCCCGATGCGCTCGATCGCAAGTATCCGCGTGCCGGCGCATCCTGGACGTGGTTCTGGGTGTTCCCCCAGGATGCACATTCGACAGATCCACGTTCCGGTGTCGTACGCCGTCATCACATGTACGACCAGACGTTCCAGCGGGCCTTCAAACGCGCCTTGGAACGTACCGGCATTGCCAAGCCGGCGACACCACACAGTTTGCGGCACTCCTTTGCAACGGCAGTGTTGCAGGCCGGCTACGACATCCGGACTGTCCAGGAACTGCTGGGCCATGCCGATGTGGCCACTACCATGATTTACACGCATGTCTTGAAGGTCGGCGGTGGCGGGGTACGCAGCCCAATGGACTCTCTGCCCGATATCTGATTCCCCGGGGTGGTTCGGCATCAGCAGGTAACCGAGCGCCACGGCATGCCCCCTCACGTCGATGACCGCTTTGGAGCTGATAATCGAGCGACCGCTTGTGGCCGGATCGAGCCAAAGCGGGGTTCAAGTTGGTCGCCGAAAACCGGTCATCCGAACGATTCCAGGCAGGAAAATTCCGACGGCGTCGCCAACGGCAGCTGATGGCCGGGTCCGGCCCGTCGGACCGCGTGTTCGAGAACACCGCCAACGGCAGCAATGCTGCGTATAGCTGCCCTTCCTATCGCCAAGGGCCGTTCAGGTGCTCCAAACCGACTTGTGACGTACGCCGCTTCTCTGCGCCAAGCGACCCGAAGCAGCCCCACTTCGCATGGAGTCACTCGTCGCGAGGCAGGCATTCGCCCCCGGACCGGTACCCAAGCTGACGCAATCCGAAGTTGTAGTCGATCGACTGCAACAACGCTATTGCCACATTGCCCGCATGCGCGCGGCCAAGTCGACCGCCTCACGTCGGGACTCAGCGTTGCCCTGCATTTCCGGCATCGGCGCCGGCCAGGATCGCTGTGCAAAGAGCGACAGCAGGGAGTTCGGAATGAAACGGGTCCGGTTCGCATACACATGGCGATCCCCGAATCCCGACTGGTGCGTCACGTAAAAGCGCTGTGTCACCATCAGGTCGAGTTCGTCTTTTGCTCGTGTCATCGCGACGTAAAGAAGCCGGCGCTCCTCGTCGATCTCTGCCGTGGTTCCGGTCGCCATGTCCGAGGGAATGCAACCGTCGACGACGTTGAGGATGGTCACCGCCTTCCACTCCTGGCCCTTGGCGGAATGGATCGTCGACAGGATCAGATAGTCCTCGTCAAGCAGCGGCACACCCGCCTCCGCGCTGGTTGCCTCGGGTGGATCCAGGGTGAGTTCGGTGAGAAAGCGCTCGCGGCTCGGATAGGTTGCAGCCATCCGCGCGAGTTGGTCGATGTCGATCTGTCGTTGCGACGCGTCCTCGAAGAGGCGGTCGAGTTGGCCTTCGTACCAGCGACACGCCGTCTCGAAGGACGCCGGCCAGGGCGCTGCGGGCAGGCCGAGCGATTCCACCAATGAGGCGAAGTCTTGCCAGTCTTCCCGGGCGGCTTCCGGTACCGGTTGTTCGCCGAGCAGCGTGCAACCCGGTGACGCACGCGGCAAGGTTCTCGAGAATCCGGCCAGCGGTCTTCGGACCGATGCCGGACAACAACTGAAGCGTTCGAAAGCCCGACACCCGATCACGAAGGTTTTGCGACCAGCGCATCAGCGCCAGCACGTCCTTCACATGCGCGGCCTCGAGGAATTTGAGCCCGCCGAACTTCACGAACGGGATCTGGCGCCGGGTCAGTTCGACTTCGAGTCGGGCGCTATGGTGGGAGGCACGAAACAGCACCGCCTGATGCTTGAGCTTCACCCCAGCCTCGCGCCGGGCGAGGGTCTGCTCGACGACGTAACCCGCCTGATCGGCGTCATCCTTGACGGCCACCAGCAGCGGTAAGCGTGACGACACACGTTCCGTCCAGAGCGCCTTGGCAAAGCCTTCCCCGGCCAGGCCGATCACACCGTTGGCCGCGGCGAGAATGGGTTGAGTCGAACGATAGTTTCGCTCGAGGGTCACCTGTCGGGCCGGTGGATCGAACAGTTTGGGAAAATCCAGGATGTTGCGTACCGTCGCGCCGCGAAACGCGTAGATCGACTGCGCATCATCGCCTACCACGGTCAGTCCGCGTCCATCGGGTTTGAGGGCGAGGAGGATTTCCGCCTGCAGCCGATTGGTGTCCTGGTATTCATCGACGAGGACATGGTCGAAGCGGTCTCCAAGCTCCCGTGCGAGCGCCGGCACCGTGGCCATCTGGGTCCAGTAGAGCAGCAGATCGTCGTAGTCGAGCACTTGCTGGGATTGCTTGGCCTCGACGTAGCCAAGGAAGAGGTGCTTGAGTTCGGTCTCCCAGGCTGCGCACCAGGGGAAGGTCGAATGCAGAACGTAAGCGACGCTGGTACGCGTATTGACCACCGCCGAGTAGATGCCCAGACAGGTTCCCTTGAGCGGCAACCGCTTGGCCTTGGTCGAGAACCCCAGCTCATGGCGGACCAGATTCATCAGATCCGCGGCGTCCTCCCGATCGTGAAGCGAAAACCCGGGGCTCAGTCCAATCGACGGGGCATACTCCCTGAGCAGTCGGGCGCCGACGCTATGGAACGTCCCGGACCAGGGCAGACCGGCAATCGGCGCTGCGCAATGACTCGATCTCGCAGTAAGCTGGGCCAGAATCCGATTCGCCCGGCGGGTCATTTCCTCGGCGGCACGACGGGAGAAGGTGAGCAGCAGGACGCGTCCGGGATCGCCCCCCTTTGCAATCAGGTGGGCGACGCGATGGGCCAAGGTGTTGGTCTTGCCGGTTCCGGCCCCGGCGATGATCAGCAGCGGCGACGCAACATCGTCGTCCTCGCCGTGGCGCACGGCCGCTTGCTGGGCAGGATTGAGGGTGTCGAGATAGGTCGGAGCCGGCGCCGGAGCGACGACCACGGCCTCGCTCGCCAGCGGCGCGACTGCTCTATTCATGTCGATCATCGGATGGGTGCGATCACCCGACACGCAAGAGGGCCTCGATCATCTTGTTCCGGCAGTCTTGCCGCCGCTCACTTGCGCACAGCCGGAATCGTCGCTACCGCGGCCATCGGTTGCCCGTCCATGGCGCCAAGGGATGCCGCCCAAGTTCTTCGGTCGGTGTCGGCAATTGCATTGCCGAGGCCGTAACCATTGGCATGAACCCTCCAGGGCGCGCGACGATGCAGCATCGAAATACTGTTGTTATTGCCAGTATCTCGAATGGTACCATGACGGCCATGGTCAAGTCCGAACTCGTGGGGCGCTTGGCGGCTCGGTTCCCCGATCTCACGCGAGCCGACGCGAATGCGGCCGTCGGCCAGATCCTGCGCGCGATGACTGCCAGGCTGGCCGAGGGTGATCGTGTGGAAATTCGGGACTTTGGCAGCTTCTCGGTGACGACCAAAGCGCCGAGAACAGGCCGGAATCCGAAGACGGGCCAAACCGTTGCGGTTCCGGCCAAAACAGCGCCGCACTTCAAACCCGGCAAGTTGCTGCGCGACGTTGTCGATCGCGATTGACCTACTTCGCCGATGTCGCCTTCTTCAACAGCCTGGCAAGGGTCGCCTCATCGATTGCCCCGTCTATCTGTGCCTGCATGAGCACCCTCAGCGGCCTCGGCAGGCTCCGGCCGCTTTCGTAGCGGCTGCCGGCGCTTTGCGTGACGCCGAATCGCTTCCAGAATTCCGTCTGGTTCATGCCAGAGGCCTTGCGCAGTTCGCTGGGGTTGTGGATCGTTGGGGATTTCTTCGCCACGCGGGGTCTCCTTCAAGGGGTACGAGATTGCGGTGCCAATCATGGCATTAGTTTGTTCGAAGTCAAACCGCGCATGGTCGCCCATGCCGCCGTTGCGATCCTCCACGATGCGGGTGCCCTGATGACTTCTCAAATTCCTGCGGCGCTACGGGAGGCCATACACTCCGCCGGCGCGTGCCTGAGCGATATCGGCGCGCTCGCGGGTCAGCTGGGCAGTCTTGCCACCGGGCAGATCGAGTCGCTTCTCCAGGCGTTTGTGGAAGACGGCGAAGACCGGGCGCTGAGCCGTCTGCTGCACGCGTGCGCGCTGAACGAGGTCAAGCTCGACCCGATCGTTCTATGCCGATGCCTCGGGGTGTGCGAGAAGATAACCGATCCGCTCCCCTGTTTCGCGTTGCAGGATGAACGCGCAATCGAGCCCCTGCTGGAGGCCGCCGCCGCAGAGGCCTTGTCGCTGGAACGGCGATGTTTCGCCGCCCGGCTGGCTGCCGAGCTGACCGCGAAGTTCGGCCTGGACCCGCAACCGATCCGCAAAGCCCTCTGGAAGCTCGAGCACGCCGCGCACGCGCCGGATATCCAGTTCCTGCTCAACCAGTCCCTGCTGATTCTGGACGAAGGAACGAATCCCGGCGAGACTCGAATCTTCCGCTGGAGCGAGCTCCCGCTCTCCAGGCTACTCCCCGAGCACCCAGCGCACAGCGGTGTCGGCGGCTATTACACTGTCCGTCGGCCGATCCCCAAACTCGGGCGCAACGACCCGTGTCACTGCGGCAGCGGCAAGAAGTACAAGAAGTGCTGCTACGCGAAGGATCAGGAACTGCTCCGCGATGCCTCCGAGTATGCCGGCGCTACCCGGACCGATTTGAAGAGCAACCCCGGCCTGGTCGATGACCCGCAGGTGATTCGCGATCTGCGCGCGCACGAGTTGAGACGGCTTGCGCCGGCCGCGCTCAGCGCGGGTCAGCTGCTCACCGGCTACCAATGCGCCTTGGACTTCGGGTTGCGCGAGCTCGCCTTCGAGATGCTCCTTGAGTGCGAGCGGCGATTGACCGGTCCGGAGGCGTTCGACGAGGGCCATTTCGAGGATCTGCTCGATGCCGTCCTGCAAGCGGGCGACCTCGATCTGGCGCGCAGGATTCGCGAGCACTGCGGGGATCAGACCTGGTGGCGGCCGCAGGCCATTGCATTCCGTTTCGACCTGTTGGAGAACCCTGAGCGCTATGCGCTCCTGGAGCGCGACTGCCGCAAGGCGGTGTGCGAAGTCTCGGACGAAGAGACCGAGTTCGACGAGCCCCTGACCCGCCTGGCCTACGACCTTTCCCCACTCCACCCCGCTTTGGCCATCGCCCTTGCGCGAGCGGCGATCGCAAGCAATCCGGACCGGCATTTCGACAACGACATGCTGCTGGACGTCATACGAGACGCACGGGTCGACCTTGACCTCACGCCGGACGGCGATCCGGCGGAAGCGCTTTTCGACTGGATCGAGGATCGCACGCAACTGAAGGAAAAGGCGCAGTCAGAGAACCGGGAGATCGGGCGGCTGAACGTTCAGTTGAGTGACACGCTTGCCGCCCTCGACGAGAAGAAGCAGACCCTGCGGCAGACGGAACAGGCGCTCGGACAAGTCGGCGCCGAACTGGAGAAGGCCCGCGTTTCGCGTCCGCCCGATCCGGCACGGATCGACGAGACCGCGCGCCTTGGCGCGGAGAAGGAGGCCGCGCTGCAACGTCTGCGGGACCAGGTGGCGGACCTGCAAGCGCAGATCGGTGCGCAACAGGCAGAGCGCCGGCAACTGCGCAAGATGCTTACCCAAGAGCGCAAGAAGCTCGCGAGCGCGCCGGGCGCGCCCGAAGAACCCGTCGCCGTCGAGGCGGCACCGGCCGTTCAACCCTCAGGTCGGCCGCTCATCCCGGAGTACGCAGACAGCTTCTGCAAGCGCTTTGCCGCCCTGCCAGCACCGCTGGCGGCAAAGGCGATACTGGCGATTGGTGGTTTTGCCTCGCAAGAGGCCGACATCTGGCGCCACACGAAGCCACTCGAACGTTTGCCGGAGCACTATCGCATCCGACTCGGTCTGGACTATCGCTTGATGGTTCACTGGCAGCCGGGCAAGACGCTGCGCATTCTGGATGTGATTCCCCGGCAGGAGCTCGAGTCCTGGATCCGGCGACAGGGGTGACGAGCCGCTCGCCCGCCGTCGAGAGCCCGCCACATCGTGGGATCAACGGTTGCCTTTGCTACGATCGCCATTCGTACCGGAAAGCATGCCTCTGAGGTCCGACCCCCTAGTAGCGAACCGTTGCCATGTTTCCACCGATGATGCCGCCTACTACGGCGCCAACCGCTGTAGCGGCGACACGCCCGTTACCCTTGCCGAACTGGTTTCCAATGACACCGCCGGCGATCGCGCCCACTGCCTGCCCTACGACTCGATCTCCGACGTGGTACTGGACGGCTGGCTGCTCGTAGTAGCGGGGTGCGGACTCGTAGACAACGGGGACTTCGCGATAGACGACCCGCTCGCGATAAACCACCTGCGGCTGCTGGTACACCACTTGCGGCGCCTGATAGATGACCGGCGGCGGCGCATAGACGACCTGGGGCTGTGCGTAGTAGTGCTGAACGACGACCTGTCGTCCATGTTTGCGGTGCCAGTGTTTGCCGTACCGGTGTTCGCCGTATCCGTGTTTGCCGTACCGGTGTTCGCGGTGATCGTCATCGTCCCAACCGCGATCAGCGAAGGCATTTGCGCTGAAGACGGTTACTGCTACGACGGCGGGAAGCCAAAGCAATTTCATTTGTCTGCTCCTATGGACGCGTTTGCTTGTTCGTTGGTGCCACTCTACCGAGCAGATTTGCAGGCGGCCGTAAGCATTTGTAAGCGGATGTATTGCACAGACCGCGCCATCTGCGCGAATACTGCGACGAGAAGTCAGCAGAAGAGAGATGAGTCTATCCACCCTCGCGCAAGGCACGCTGGTGGCCAATCCGCAAACAGCGCACCTCAGCCGCCAGCAAGACTATTGTTGGCGGATCGATGCGCGTACCGACGCAAGACGCCCCGATCCTGGTGAGCAGGATCGCATTCGGACCCGAGCCAACAGGGGCGCTGGAGAGCGTGTAAAGCCGTGGGAGGCCCCCAGGCGGAGTGATCGCCCTTCGCGCACGGCGATCGCTACGATCTCGGCATCCTCGTAGCCGTTGTCGTAGAGCGTGTCGAAACCCGCCATGCGCAGCAGGCGCGCGAGGCCGCCGAAATGCGCGTCGGCAATGAAGCGCGTCCGGCGCAGCGGCCGCTCGCGCACCCGCAGCAGTTCGCGAATGTCGAACGCCCCCCGGGCCTTCGCCTGGCCCGACCCGCCGTTCGACCATGAGCGTTACGTCCATTTGCTTGCCAAAATGGGTTCCCGGTGGCGCCAATGCGGATTCCTTTGCGCCCTTCGGGTGGTTTGGTCAGGGAGCAAGCCCATTGCGATACGGGGCTGTCTCGGCGGCAGCGGGCTCACGCTTGCCAAACGCCATACCCTGCTTCACGCAGGCCAATTGCCAACTCCACTTCCATGTCGCGCGCACCGTCATAGGGCATCGGGTTGTAGACTTCGTAGAGATCAGGCAATAGCCGCAACCCGAATCGCTGGACGTATCGATTGGCCTGGATACCCGCCTTGTGTTTGTCGAAGCGCACGTCGGGATCCAATCCCGTCATGCCGACGTAAACGCACGGCTTGCCCTTGACGTAATCCGGGTTGGCTTTGGTGAAGCGCCGTTCGTAGAGAACGTCCTTTGACAGTTCGACCACATAGACGTGGTAGTGATCGCGGCGTCCCATGTCTGCGCTCAAATGATGGCACATAGCCCGATTCTGGGCACTTCGCGCATGGGCTGGCTCTTGACTATCTGCGGGCGGGCGCGTTTCTGGAAGAACTTGTTCGGCAGGTTCTGAAACGCCATGGTCCGAAGGCCGGTACCGGCGGTGTTGCGGTATCGCCCGAGCGCATGATCCCCGCGTCACTTGCCCTTCTGATACGTTCCGATCAATTCGGCTTTCGCCAAAACGTGGTCTGCCAGGGCCTTTTCCAACTGCGCTTTCGTCGCCGCGCCGAGATCCGGCAGCACGGTGTCCAGCGCATAGAGCTTGTGGAAATAGCGATGTCGTCCAATGGGCGGGCATGGCCCACCGTAGCCCGTGCGTTTCCAGTCGTTCAGCCCTTCCCGCGTACCGTCCGGCAGCTCACCGGCGGTCGCCGCTGTCGCGAGGCCGATCGCATTCTGCGGGATGTTGTAGAGCACCCAGTGTACCCAGGTCAGCTTCGGCGCCGCTGGGTCTGGCGCATCGGGGTCGTCAACGACAAGCGCGAAACTCTTGGTTCCTGGCGGCACGTTGGACCACGCCAGGTCCGGGGACACGTCATCCCCTTCGCAGGTGAAACGTCGAGGAATACTTTCATTGTGGCCGAAGGCCCGTGAGGTCAGTGTGAACTTCATCGAATTCTCCCCCGTGCGTACGCTTGGCGAATCAGCTTGCGCCGGATTCATGGATGTCATCGAAAGGACGACGGCAATTCCCGCAGCTATTCGCCGGCGGAACATGAGGACTTCACCAGGTCGGATCGCGCATTTCGAATCTTGTAATACACGCGATATGTCTGAAGAGCCGCTTCCTTGCCCATTCGGCCTGTGATCTGAACGACGGTCGATGGCCGTAACTTGCCCATCACCTGCGACGTCATTCCCAAGGTGGCACAGGATTCTTGTCGTGCCATATTCCAAGCAGCTGGGCCCTCGCCTCGGACTCGGCATGCTCGTACTCGCCACGATCCTCGGCCGACTGTTCGCGAGCGTATTCCCTGTACCACCAGGCCATGCCGGTTGCGACCTGCGCCAGCCCGGCATCAAGCGTTTGCGCGCAGGTCGGGCAATCCGGCGGCTGGACCTTGATCTTGCCCACGATACGCTGGTAGCGATCTCGCTTGTTCCACGCGACTTCAACGTCCTTGTTGAATACGAGCCGCGCGAGGTTGGCTTTCGACTTGTCGCCGAATGCTTGCGCCTTCTCCGGCGCGTCGATCGCCATCGCGCGAACCTTGCGTTGTTGCAACTGGCCATCCAGGACGGTTATCGTATCTCCGTCCGAGACACCGACGACGAATCCGATCAGAATGTTGTGGGCGTGGGCCGGCAAACTGGCCAGCAGGCCGCCTATGACGAGGCCGCGAAGGGAGAGCATGGACGCGAACAACCCCTTGTTTGAGGAATTCCGTGCCTACTGGCGTTTGTCGGAAGAACTGATCGCCAATGCTACCAAGGAAGAGGTGGCCGAAGCCGCACGGATTCTGGCCATGCAGGCTGCTCACTTCGCCCGGAAGTATGGCGAGTTGCAGTTGCCGGATCTGGCGATGCTGCTTTCGGCGACCACGTTGGGTGGCGATAGCGTGGGTTTGCTGCGTGACGGAACCGAGGCGCTGGTCGGCGTTCTGGCCATCGTCACCGGTGGCGAGCTTGTCGACGCCGATTTGCCAATGCAATAGCGGCGCGCTCGCACACGAGTGCGTTTTGGGGTCAATCGCGTCTCTGAACTCAACCGCCGCACCGAGAAACGTGTCGTTTCGCCAGTTCGCCACGAGAACGGCAGATGCGCGCGAAGATCCGGGAGGGAACGATGCACTATCGACAACTTGGCACGAGCGATCTGAAGGTGTCCGAAATCGCGCTTGGCTCGTGGCTGACCTACGGGGGCGGCGTTGAGCAGGCGCGAGCCATCAGTTGTGTCCGCACCGCCCTTGATCTGGGCATCAACTTTTTCGACACGGCGAATGTCTACGGCCGGGGTGCCGCCGAGTCGGTGCTGGGCGAAGCGCTTGCCGGTGTGCCCCGCGCCTCGTACGTGCTGGCGACCAAACTCTTCTTTCCCATGACCGAGGTCGACCGAGGCCTGTCACGGGCGCAGATTTTCAAGCAGCTTGATGCGTCGCTGCAACGGCTGCAGACCGATCACGTCGACCTCTACCAGTGTCACCGGTACGACCCGCAGACACCCCTGGAAGAGACCATGGACGCGCTGACCGAAGTCGTGCGCCAGGGCAAGGTTCGGTATCTCGGCTTCAGCGAATGGCCCGCCGACAAGATCCGCGCTGCGCTCGCCATTCCCGGTGTCGAACGCTTCGTCTCGAGCCAGCCGCAGTACTCGATGTTGTGGCGGAAACCCGAACAGACTGTGATCCCGCTATGCCGGGAAAGCGGGATCTCGCAGGTGGTCTGGTCGCCGCTTGCGCAGGGTGTGCTCACTGGGAAGTATCGATCCGGCAACCCGCCGCCGGCCGACTCGCGCGCTGCGAGCGATTCGATGGGCGGGTTCTTTCCGAACGAGTGGCTGCAGGCGCCCGTACTCGATGCGGTCCAGCAACTCAAGGCGGTGGCCGAGGATGCCGGCCTGACGCTGGCACAGCTCGCCCTGGCATGGGTGCTGCGGGAGCCGACGGTGGCCGCGGCCATTGTCGGTGCCACCGGCCCCGAGCAGATCAGGCAGAATGTCGCGGCTTCCGGCAAGAGCCTCGACGCCAAGTGCTTGCAACACGTCGACGAGATTCTCGGCCCAGTATTGACTTGAGCCACGCAGCGGTCATATCCCTTCGCTTTTCGACTGACCCGTTTCCACCATCTTGCGCGCGTCCTCCACGAACTGGCGCGCCTTGTCCTCCTCGCCGACGCCACCGTCGATCGACGAGAGCGGCCGCTCGATACCTCGCTGCACCGCCGGGCGGGCGCGCAGCGCGTCGATCCAGCGCTTCAGGTGCGGCAGGTCATCCACCTCGACGCCGGACCATCGGTGAGTGCGCACCCAGGCCCAGTTGGCAATGTCCGCGATCGAGTAGTCGCCAGCCAGATACGCGTTGCCCGCAAGGTGACTGTCGAGCACCCGGAACAACCGCTTGACCTCGCCCTGGTAGCGGTCGATTGCCGGCTGGATCTTCTCAGGAAAGTAGCGGAAAAATACATTGGCTTGCCCCATCATCGGACCAATGCCGCCCATCTGGAACATCAGCCACTGCAGCACGCGCGAGCGCGCCTTGAAGTCCTGCGGCATCAGCTTGCCGGTCTTCTCGGCCAGGTAGATCAGGATCGCGCCGGATTCGAATACTGCGAAATCGTTCTCGTCGCGATCGACGATGGCGGGAATGCGGCCATTCGGATTGATGGCCAGGAACCAAGGTTCTTTTTGCTGCTTTGCGCCAAGGTCCAGTACGTGTATTTCGTAGGGCAGCGCGAGTTCCTCGAGTGCGATGGAAACCTTGTGGCCGTTGGGTGTGGCAGCGGTATAGAGGTCGATCATTCACCTTCTCCTTGTGACCGGTGGTGCTGAGACACGAACGGGAGCGTCCTCGCTTTCCTATGCAGCCACAAACGTGCAGGCAGGTGTTCGCCGTCCGTCGCACCGGGCTGCGGCCGAGGATCGCCGCGTCCCCTCTGGCTCGCGGCAATGGTGTTACAACGTCGCGGGCAGGTCGATCAAGATCGAGGTTCCCGCGTTCGGTCGCGATTGAATGTCCAATGTCCCGCCCAAACCATCGACGCGCTCGGCCATGCCGATCAGACCGATTCCCGACTCGATGGTGTCACGATCAAAACCACATCCGTTGTCATCGATCTGGATATGCAGTTGGTTGTGTTCGCTCGGGAATACCATGTGGACGCATGCCTGTGTTGCCGAAGCGTGTTTGACGATGTTCGACAACGCCTCCTGGATCAAACGATACGCCGCGATGGCGATCTCATCGCCCAACCCGACGAAGTCGCCCGTTGCCTGAAGCTCGAACCGACAGTGCGGATGCAGGGCGTCGTACTGCCGCACCATTTCGTCGACAGCGACGCGCAAACCCAGCGTGTCGATCACCTCCGGGCGCAAGCGACCAACGAGATTGCGCGCCATGTCATACAAGCGCAACGAGTGCTCGACGATCGCTTCGGCTCTCTCTTTGACTTCCTCGGGAATCTCAGTGGGTGCCGGCTTGGCCAAGAGGGCAAGAATGCGCTGCGCTTCCAGCCGCACAACGATCAGCGTTGCATTCAGGTGATCATGAATGTCGATCGCGATGTTCTTTCGTTCCAGCTCGATGACTTCATTGACCTTCTGGATGAGTTTCTTCTTCTCAACGCTGGACCGGAGCGCTTCGTCTCGCGCCGCCTCCAAGTCACGCGTTCTGGCGAGCACCTTGTCTTCAAGGTCACGACGCATCTGCATGAGCGAGGACGCCATATCCGCAATGGCGGTCTGCAATTCCCCGATCTCTCCTGTGGCGCTCGCGACCAAAGGCGTCCGGTATTCATCCCGCTTGATTGCGCGCACCGCGTCGATCGTCTTCGACAGTGGGATTGTCAAGGCCATCGAAAGGGAATAGCCCAGAGCAAGGCTGATCAGCAGCGCGACCCCGGCAATCAGTGAGCCAAGAAGGATCCGCTCCCGCTGTTTGGCCATCATCAGTTCCGGCGAGGCCGTCACCTGGACATAACCGATGACATCGTCTGGCTTGTTCGGAAACAGCGACTCCGGTAGCGCGGCTGAGATCTGGGGTTGCGTTTCGTCATCGAGCGTATTGCCGACAAGCCGTTCCCGCTTGATTGGCGCCATGAACACCCGAGTGTTCGCGCCGACGGGATTCGTGCCCGACAGATGAAAGAGCCGTCGCTTGTTCTGGTCGGTAATCTCTATCGCGTAGATGCTTGGGTCGACCTGCAAGAGCCAGCGGGACGTGCGTTCGAGATAGCCGAGATTCCCCGACAGAACCCCGTACTCGCTGCTTTCGGCGACAAGCGATGCAATCAGACGACCTCTGTCGTGCAATGCCTGTTCGACGTCTATCGACCTGGCGTAGTAAGAATAAGGCACGACAGCCAAGAACATCAGCACCACGGGCAGCAAGCCGATGAATGTTACTCGTGCGTTGATGCCCCACCCGGTCCAACGGAATATCTTCATTTGCTCCCCGGCTTTCGCGCCAACTGACGCACGGTGTCGTCAACAAGCAGATTCAACGATCGCGCCACGTGATCATTGGTTGCCACACGGAAGTATTTCGGGAACTGCGGGCTCGGCAGGCGACCGGAGGCACCATACTCGACGAGCATCTCGCGCACTTGCGCGATGATGTCCTCGACAGTGGAATACGTTGACGCAAGCGCGCCCGCGTTGACGAATGACTCGGAGAAACCTACGACCGCCTGATTCCTTCGGTAGGTGGACAACAGAATCTGCCGGGCTGCTTGGGCGCTGTAGATCGAGCTGTCAGGTAGGGCTAAAAGCACTGGCGCTGTCGACACGCGATTGAGCGCCCGGCTGAGTTTGTCGGCGCTGTCCACTCGCTCGACTTGCAGATCCGTGTCGGTTTGCAAGGCGGCAGCGTCCAAAACGGGCAGCAGGTGCGCGGTACGTTCTGTGATGAGCACCGCAACGGCGGTACGCTTCTTGAAGATCGCAGCCGTCAAGCGCAACTGGTCTGCAGGTGAAGGGTCGGCATAGATTCCCGTCACGATCAGACGTCGTGGGTCGGGCGTGCCCGCCACGATCTCGTTGTACAGATGGCTTGCGGTAAACACCGCAATCGCCACCCCGCTGACGGGCCGGCGCATCAACGCACGCAGCGCACTTGGACCAACGGCAATATAGACCGCGGCGCTCGGTCTCGTGATGGTCGCCGCGGGGGCCACGGTCGCCTCGGGGAACGCACCCTGCAGTTCGCGCACGATGTGGCGAGTGAGGTCGGTATCGTCCTCGACCACGATATGCAGGGGCTCTTCCGCCTTCACGATGCGCGGCGGCGCGCCACTTGCCGGAGCGGTCGCCAAGAGGATCAGTATGGCGGCTGCGCTCAGTAGGCGCCAAAACGATCTACTCACAATGCACTGCAGCCGAACCGGGAAGTGGCGCGCGCGGCGGGCGCACATTCATCCGGACGGGGGCCTGCGAACATGTGGTCGGCCTCATAGGCTCAATCGCAAGGTGAGCGAGTACTGCATGGTCCCGTTGTATCGGCTTTCTCGCGTCACGCCGAAATCGTTAAAGATGGTGGTCGACGGGTTGTCCAGGTGACGAATGGTGAACGCCATGCCGAGATTGTAGTCAGGGCGCCACCGGAGGTGCTTCGAGATGGTCAGATCCTGCCGACCATAGCCGGACTCTCCGGCGCCGTCGGCCCCGTAGCCGTAGTAGATGAATGCGGTACGCCATCCAGCGCCGAACGCGTGAGAAATCCCAAACGAGCCGCTGTGTCGTGCATATTGCGTCTGCTCAAGAACGGTGGTTGCCGAATTCCGGAGGTAGGAATAGCCGAGATTGAATGCCCAGCTTGGGTCGGGGTTGTAGCTGATTTGCCATTCAGTACCGCGAAGACGGGCAGCGTTGTCGTTGGTCGGCGAGAAGTCGATCGCCTGCAACTTCTCCGAAATCAGATTCGTCAATCGATCGTCGAATACTTTCCCGTCGATCAACAAGCCGTATTTCGGGAAGTTCCCGAGATAGCCGATCTCTCGCGAAACGATCTCTTCTGCGCGAAGGTTGCCGGGTGCTTTCGCACTGGCGTAAAAGAAGCCATCTGCCTTGCCCGCAAGCGTGGGTTGGAAGTTCGTCGCCGCGTAACGCCAGTCGGCGCGTTGTTCCAACAGATCGGGCATCCTTACCGCCTTGGACACAATGAACCGCACGGTATGGTGATCGGTGAGATGGCCATTGAACGCGATGCGCGGCGAGAACGACCGCCCGGTCACAGCGTCGGATTCAAAGAAGCCGCCAGCGTTGATGTTGAGGAAATCGGTAGGTTTGTATTCGGCATTCGCGAAAATCCGCCATCCGTTGTTGACGACACGCCCGCCCAGGTAGGTCTGACTATCACCCAGATCACGCCGCAGGCCGAAACCGCCAACCATTCGCAGTGAATCCGAGAAAACGTAGGTGTCCTGCAACTCGAAGTCATACCGTCTCTCGAGATAGTCCTGATTGGAGTTGGCACACGTCGGGACATTGGCGCGCGCCCCCAACGCGCGATAGGCTGACAGTACTGCCTTGGCCAAGGCATCGTCGCTTGGCGAGCCGCCAGCGGGAAGCCGACCGGCCAATAGCGTTCTGGCATAGGTTGGGTTGGCCCGCCACATCGTGAATAGTTCCGGCAAGAAGGCGATCGTAGGCAAGCAATCGTTCAGATCCTGGTTGTTGTGGAGCTGCGCCATGTAGACCTGCACCTGCAGCGCATGATTGGGGGCGATGCTCCGATGCCACCGTGCGTTCAAATAGTAGTCGCGCAGATCAATATCCGGGAAGGACTGCTGGGTGCGGGTGCTGAACTCGACTTCTCTGACACCGGAAAGCGCCATTGCTTGGAGGTCCACACTGTCGTTTGGGCCGAGATCGGTAACAGATCGCCAAGTTAGGGTGCTGAATCGCGAGCTGTCGTGACCCTGCCCCAAAGACGACGCGTAGTTGTAGCCCGTGTCATGTTGGTAATCAAGGGTGACGCGAAACGAAGTGGCTTCGCCCAGTCTCCCGCTGTATCTCGCTGTCGCATTGGCGGTGCCTTGACTGCCGCGGGTAGCGGCGATGGTGGTTCCCTCGACATCCCGTGGATGTTTGGTGATGATGTTGACGACCGCGAGCATCGAGTTCGCTCCGTAGGAGACCGAGTTCGGGCCTCGCGTCACTTCAATGCGATCTACATCCTCTAACGCGATAGGCAGTTCCTTCCAATCGACCTGGGCCAGCGCCGGCCGGTACACGGACAAGCCATCAATGAGCACGTTCATGCGCCGGGGCACCAAAGCATTGGTGCCGTGATAGTTGATTCGGTAGTCGTTGCCCGTGGTCAGCGTCACGGCCATGCCGGGAACCAAGCGAAGCGCTTCTGGAATTGACGCGATGCCGTATCGTTGCAGCATGTCGCTCGTGATCACGGTTACGCTGGCTGGCGTGTCGGCCAGCGATTGGCGCAACCGCGACGGCGTGAGAACTACCGAGAGGTCGGCGCCAAGGATGTCCGGATCCTTCGCCGCCAAAAGTGTCGGTGCATAGAGGTTTGCCAGGACGCAGGTCAATACGAGAGGCCACAGACTTGCATTCATGTTTACTCCCCTTCAAAAATTGCTGAGTCGAGGATAAGTAAAACCGATGAAGTGCACGGCGTTCAAGGCGAAGTGCGTAAGGATCGGTGCCTCTATGCGGCGGGTGATGGCGTAGGAATACGCGCACCCGCAGCCGAGAACGCTGCAGATTGCCACGTAAGCGATTCCACCCGGGTAATGCACAAGGCCGAACAGCAAGCCGGAAATGAGGATGACGATGACGCTGCCGATTCGCCCAAAACCGATTGCAGTGGCAAGGCGTTCCTGGACAAAGCCGCGGAAGAACGCTTCCTCCGCAACGCAAGTGAAGAGAAGGTTCGTGATCAGAAAAACCGGAATGTATGCTGGCAACTTGAAATCCGGCTCTACGTAGCGCAGAGCGATGGCGAGCCCAACGGCTATCGGCGTAGTCGTTAGAATGGGTAAGGAAGCGTTGCGCAAGCATTGCCGCCATCCGGCGAGCGTTCTAGTGCGCCGACAAAGAAAGGTCAACAGGATTAGGCCGCCTACCGCCTTATCGAAGTTGGCATATTGCGTATAGGGTGCCGCATCGACCGAGAAATGGGCGTTTGCGACAAGGACCGGGTTGTAGAAGCCGGGCAACAAATGCAACGCCAAGGCCAGAGCAAGAAGGCTTGCGAAGGTGGTACCAAACGTTAGTTGCCAACGTATGGAGACCGGTTGGCCCGCGAGTCGGCCGGCGAGTCCTAACAATGCAATCCAGAGTGCTGCCAGGAATGTCAGATAGCCCTGCGCGAGCCCGCTTGTGATCGCACCGAACAAGAGAACGAACCAGGGCGGCACATGAAGCTTTGCCCCAACCCGAATTGAGGGTAGCCAAACAGCGCAAATCGAGAGTGCCAACAGGACAAACGTGACAGGCATCAGCGTTGCCGCGTGCTGGCGAGAAAGCTAGGGCTCGAAAAAGCCATGTTTGATCGCCAGGCGCGTGATCTCGGCGGCACGATGCATGCCCAGCTTCTCTTTCACGGCTTGGCTGACGTTGCTAATGGTTTTGAGCGACAAGTCAAGTGTCTCCGCCATCTCGGGATTGGTCAGTCCCTGGGCCATGTACGTGAAGACTTGCAGTTCGCGCGGATCAAGCATCGACTTTGGTGAGGGATCCCCGTGAATGGCGAGCGTCGCCAGATGCTCGGCCACTTGGGGAAGGAAGTAGACCTCGCCAGCATGGACGTGCTGAATTGCCGTTGCCAATTGTTCGGGACTGGAATTCTTCGTGACAAATGCCCGGCCGCCGAGGCCGTACGCTTCCTTGATCAGATTGTCTTGATCAAACTGGCTCAGGAATACGATTCTTGCCTCGCGACACTGACTGATTATGCTGCGTGCGGCATCAAGGCCGGTCAGCTTCTCCCCAAACCGAATATCCAGGACCAAAACGTCCGGCAGTAGCTCTTGGTACCTCTTGACGGCGTCTTCTGGGGTGAGAGCCTGACCTACGACTGCTATTCCGAAGCCTTCCAATGACATTGCGAATCCCGCCATGATCAGCGGGTGATCGTCCGCCAGCAGCACCCGAATTGAAGGTTTTTGTTCTTGCGCCACCATAGTCTCTCATCCTTGGGTGAGTTGAGGGCATCAGTAAACAACAGCAAAGCGCATGTCGTCAAGAACTACGGGGCCTTTCAGCTTTATACAAGTAACTTTGTTACACTGACAAAGCATCGATTTGCCACCCTGAACTTGCTCGTATGTTGCGGAAGTATAGGCACAATTGTTTGGTCCCGGCTGGTAGCGTCTATAGAGAACTTGGATGCCGGGTGCGAAGAGGAAGCGGTCGCCTCGAGCCTTCCAGAGTGACACAAGAAGGCAAAGTCAGAACGACTGCCCTTGACATTATCCTGTACGGTGAATAGATTGCTAGGAATGAGCACCTGAAATGAGCTGTTCTTCGCGCTGGAAAAGCAGATTCTGTGACGAATTCGCCTAGCGCTTACATGGCCGAAGCGGGCTTACGAGGAGATTTCACCATGGCTGGCTCACCACTCAACTCGGTCCAGTACCTGAACTTTCTCGCTCTGACGTTGCTGCGTGAAGGCTGCGACCAGAACCCAATTGCCGCCTGCGCGACATTTGGACTCACCAAGTCGGAACTGGACGAGTTGAGACCGCATCTATCCGCCGAGCATTTGCTGGCCGCGGTGGCGAATTCGGCAGGCGAGTCCCTCGTATCGCTTCGGCCCGATATCCGTGAAATCCTGGCCGGCCCGACCCCACTACTCGGCGCATTGTCAGCGGTTCGGAGCATGCAACCTCGCCGGCGCCTGCGGACCGCAGCGTCCGGGTAGTCTGCTGGTCTGGTTCCCAACATGTCCTGCATTGCGGAGCGCGTGCGCGTTCTCGGGAATGCCGAGCGGATGCTCGGGTTCGGTGCGCGGCGCGGCACGGTGTGCACGATCACCGGTCTATCGCTGAAGGAAATTCAGCAACTCGTTCCTCGCAAAGAAGCGCCCGCCGGGCGCTGGCCATCGAGTATCGATTGGTATCACACGGCTAATCTCGCCAAGCGCGTGGAGGCCTCGCTCTTTGCGGTCCACTATTGGCGCAACCGGAGAAACGAGTTCGAAATCGTCGAGTCGCTGATAGACGCCTACGGGCGCTATCTCAGTTGCGTTGGCTCCCAACCGTCGATCTCCTTCGACCGCGCCGTCAATCTGGTCTGCCATCTCGAGGGCAATGTCTGGGGTGTCCGGAACCGCTCCTTCGACATCGCTGTTTGCCCGCAGTGCAAGTCGCAGCAGTTAATTCAAGTCGGGTACGAGAGACTGATCGGCGGCTGCATCTTTTGCAAGTTCGTCCAACGGTACGTGGCCGACGCCCGGTTGCAAGCTCACTTTCCGACCCGATCGATGCCGGAAGACGCCGGGCAGACCCTGTGGACAACTGACGGCACGCAAGGCGTGGAAACGAGAGCTAACGTCGAAAGCCCGCAAAAATAGGGCCTATTTCGCCTGGACCCCCTGACCGTTCTGCGCCAAGAATGAGGCCTCTCTTCTTGCGAATCGCCAACGATGACCGGTCTCCTGAAACATCTGTGGGGTGCAGAGCGCAAGTCGCCAGCCGGGCGCCGCGCCGAGCCAGGCGTACGCGGCGACGCCGCGGCGATGGCCTATCCGTCGGTCGATCCGGGATTGCCGGTTCTCGCGGTCGACGAAATCCTCGAACAGAACGCCGACCTGATCGCGCGTATCAAGCTCGCCGATGGCGCCGATGCGCGGGCATTCTCGACCGACCTGCTCCCGTTGATACGACGCTACGCGGACTTCGTGCATCTGCTGCCCGCGACCTCCGACAACTACTTTTGTTCTCCCGGGGGTCTCTTCCGGCTGGGTCTGGAAATCGCATTCTTTGCCCTCCAGGGGACCGATGGGCAGATCTTCTCGGGGCGGGCAACGATCCTGCAGCGCCGGGACCTCGAACCGCGCTGGCGCAAGGCGACGTTCATTTCCGGCCTCTGTCATGAAATCCATCGCACGCTGAGCCACCTGGTGGTCACCGACAGCCAGGGCAACGAGTGGCCCTCGTACATCGCCCCGCTCGGCGCCTGGCTCGCATCGGTCAAGGCGAATCGCTATTTCCTCAAATGGATCCCCAATGCCGGGGAGATGCGCAGCCTCGGGGTCTTCGCCCTGCCGCGCATCGTCGATGCCGACACCCTCCAGTATCTCGCGCGGGGCAATTCGGTCGTCGTGCCCCAGATGTTGGGCAGCGTCAGCGGCATGCCCAGCCTGCGCGAGCACAATGTGCTCGACCAGCTCGTCCGCCGTGCGGCCGCTCTGGTCATCGACCGCGACCTGCGTGCCAGCGCGGATCGGTATGGCAAGCCGATTCTGGGCTCCCACCTCGAACGCTATCTCGTCGACGGCATGCGGCGACTGGTTATCGACAGCGAGGCCTGGAAACCCAATTCGGAACGCTCGCGCGTCTGGTTCGGTTCCGATGGCGCTTTCATCGTCTGGCCCAACGCCGCCGCCGATCTCTCCAAGCTCCTGGAGGCCGATCAGTTGCCCGGCATACCGAAGTCTTCCGAGACGATTCTGGAGATTCTGCTCGCCGCGGGCGTGGTCCAGCCGCAAAGCGAGTCTCGTGCAACCTGGGACATCTATCCGCCCAACGCCAGGAAGCCAATCGAGGCGATTCGCCTGGTCTTTCCCGACATCCTGTTTGCGGGCAGCGCCGGCGGCCCGGTTGCGCTCGAACGCGCGCTGCTGGTTGCCGAACCGGATGTCATCCCTCCGAAGACCTCGCCCACGCGAAGCCCGGCGCCGGCGGTCGCTGTGCCGGGCAGCGAGGTCGTCACCCCTGCAACCCAACACCAGATCCCGCTTGCGCTCGAACGGCACGCCCCCCCACCGATTGCAAAAGCCGTGGCTGCCGCCGCCGCGGTCGTTGAGGATCAGGACAAGGCGTCCCCGAGCGTCGATTCGCCGGGACGCGCCGCCGTCACGGCGGACGTCCCGCTCCCTGTTCGATTCGCTTTCCTCTCCCCCCCGCACCTCAATCCGCCCGTTCGCCAGGCCCTCGAGGGCATCATCGACACGATGAACGGAAGCCCGGCGGACGTTGCGGCGCGAACCGTTGCGCAGGGGGTTTTCGTGCCGCTCAAGTCGTTCGAAGCCCGCAAGGTCGAACCGGCGATCGCCGTGCGTGCCCTGGCCGAGGTGGAGGTCCTGGCGATCGCACCGCAGACCAAGGCCAAGACCGTGGTCTGCGAATTCTGCGGCGAGACGCTGAGCGGCGTCGTCATTCTGCCCGGTTTCGTGGCGGGCCTCAGCCCGTCCGATTTCGTCGCCACCCAGTCCCGCGAGGGTCCATGATGCTCGTCAGAAAATACGAAATGCCCTGGCGAAAGGCCTACGAGGGGTATGCAGCGGCGATCTGGTTCGCCGCCGCGTGCCTGTTTGCCTACGAGTCGCTTCGCACCACCCGCCCGGTCGCGGTGACGCTCGCCCTGCTGGCGATCTGTGCGGCGATGGCGCTCTTTCGGCTGGCGCAGTCGGTCCGGCTGATCAAGATCCGGGCCTCGCTCTGCGGCCGCGCGATGCAGGTCGTGTCCTTCGAGCAGCATGCGAAGCTCACCCGGGATCCCGCCGACGTCTTTATGGGGTACGGCTTCGAATGGCAACCGGTCCATTCGCAGCGCCTCTATGAACTGGCGAAGGTGGACTTCCGAGAGCACATGCTCTCTCCCTGGTGGCTGCGGTTGCTGGGATTTGGTGTCGACCCGCAACCGGACCGCGAGATTGGCCTCTCCTACATTCACGGTGTCGAGCCGGTCGAGAAGCCGCTATACCGGCCGCTGCAGAATTTCGAGGGCGGCACGCTGCTCGTCGGCACGACCCAGTCCGGCAAGGGGGTGGCGCTCGCGGGCCTGATCACGCAGGCAGTGCGCCGGGGCGACGTGGTCATCGTGCTCGATCCGAAGAACAGCCGGCGCATGAAGCGCGTCGTCGAACGCGCGTGCCAGGTGTATCGCGAACCGGACACCTTCCTCGAGTTTCATCCCGCCTTTCCGGAGCTCGGTGTGCGGCTCGACCCGATGTTCAACTGGCAGAAGCCCACCGAACTGGCCTCGCGCATCCAGTCGATCATGCCCCCCGACACCGCCGGTGCGTTCTCGGCATTCGGCTGGGATGCGGTCAACGTCGTCGTGCAGGGGTCGGTGGCACTGGAGGATCGGCCGAACCTCATGAAACTCTCGAACTACATCGAGGGCGGCATCGAACCGATCCTCGAAGAGACGCTGCGGCGCTTTTTCGACGAGACCCTTGGGTCTGGATGGCGGGACTTGCCCGAGTTCAGGAGCCTGCTGCAGGATGCCCGAAGGGGCGCCATCCGCAAACCCTCCGACCGGGCGACGCCGGACCTGCTCGCCTTCGTCGCCTACTACCAGCAGAACGTCGCGACCTCCCTGCGCAGCAAGGTGGTCGATGCCCAGGTGAGGACATTCCTGCACAACCGGGAACACTACCAGAAGATCACCGCGAATCTCCTGCCGATCCTCTCGATGCTGACCTCGGGGACCCTCGGTAAGTCGTTGTCGCCCGATCCGTTCGATCCGGTCGACACGCGCCCCATCATGAACATGGAGAAGATCGTTCGCGGTGGCCACGTGCTCTACATGTGCCTGGACTCCTTGCCCGATCCTGCGGTGGCCTCGGCGATCGGTGCGATCTGGCTCGCCGATCTGTCGGCCTTCGCGGGCATGCGCTACAACCTCGGCGGCGATCGCCGGATTTCGCTGTTCGTCGACGAGGTCGCCAATGTCATCAACACGCCGCTGATCGAATTGCTCAACAAAGGGGCCGAGGGCGGGATCTACACGACCTGCGCCATGCAGACCCTTGCCGACATGGCGAAACGGCTCGGCAGCGAAGAGGCCGCACGGATGGCACTGGGCAATCTGAACAACCTGATCGCCTTGCGCTCGAAGGATCGTCCCACCCAGGATTTCATTGTCGAGACGTTTGGCAAGACGGGCATCCACAACCTGCGGGTCGGCCTGAACCATGGCGCCGACGGCCATCTCGGCGACTTCTCGTCCGGCTACTCGGCTCAGGTCACGGATACCCCCGAGGAAATGATTCCACCGGAGGTCCTCGGGAAGCTGCCCAACCTCCAATACTTCGCCTCCGTTTCGGGTGGTCGCCTATTCAAGGGCCGCTTTCCGATCATCGATTGCGTCCATCAGCGCCGGCCGCCGGGAGCGCGCCATGATCCGGATTGTCGCCATCGCGACGATGGTGCTGTTCCTTTGCCTGTTCTTCTATCTCCCGTCGGTCTACGGCCCGGACCGGTTCCTCGATCAGATTCACATCGACCACGATCTGAACGACCGGTATTGCGGCGAGGCGCATGCCCTGCGCGTTCTCGACCGCGCCATCACCCTGCACGGCGAGGTCCAGTCCAACGCGCCGAGTCCCGCCGCCGTGAGCGCTGCCGCGGCATCCAGTCCGGTCGAAACGGTCGCGGCCCAGCGACTTGCGGAAGCCACCGCGCGCTTGTTCAACAATCAGTACACCCGTTCTATCGATGCGCTGCTGACCCTGTTTCTGTTCCGCCTGTCCGGGCTTATCGAGTGGTTTGCCCTGCTGGTGGGCTTTGTCGTGGCGTGCGTCATTGACGGCTATCTGAGACGATCGATCAGGAGCAAGCAGTTCGAGCAGCACAGCGCCGAGCTGTTCAGTCTCCATATGACGCTAGGCGTCCTGATCGTCTGTGGTTCCCTGGTGCTGTTTCTTCTCCCCGTGACGTTCCATCCCTTTGCCCTGATCGCACCGCCCATTCTGGTGGGATTGTTCGGCAACCGGGGCATTGCGAGCTTCCATGCACAGGGATAGCGGGCATTACGGCACAAACCACCTTTCCGTCAAGCAGTGGATGCGGGACGTTCCAAACCTTGGACCGAAAAAGGTTGGTCAGTAACAGGCCTGTCGAACGGCGTTTGCCTGGGATCTGGACGCCCTTTCCGCCAGGCTACGGCGTTCTATCGGCCCACGGATTCAACAGCGAGACTCGGGCGAGCATGTAGTCGCCGGTGTCGCGGGTCACGACCGTCAGTCCGTGGTGGAGAGCGGTTGCCGCGATGATCAGGTCGGGCTGCGAAAAGGTATGACCGGTCTTGCGTCCCTCCTCGACGAGCAGGCGCCATTTGAACATCACATCCTCGGAAACCTCCAGTGTTCGCTGCTCGAACATCGGTCGCACTTTGTGCACCAACCAGTCATTGAGTTCCGCGCGGCGGATCGGATCGCCGACCGTTTCGATGCCGAAGCGGATCTCGGCGAATGTCACCGTGCTGACGAACAGTTCCTCCAGCGCTTGACCAGCGACAAACGCGCGCACCCGCGCATTGGGACGCGGTCGGCGCAATTCCGAAATCACATTGGTGTCGAGCAGCCAGCCACTCACAGCTTGACGGACCGCACCGGCATTGCCGAGCGACGCGGCTCGATTTCAATCTCGCGATGCGGTGATGCCTGCAGGGCGTCGATCAACAACTGCCCAGTGCGCGAACCCGATAGGCGGCGAAACTCCTCTGCGTCGATGACAACCACTGCATCGCGGCCATGCAGCGTGACGTGCTGCGGCCCGTCGCTGTGCGCCAGGCGCACCAGTTCGCTGAAACGCGCCTTGGCGTCCTGAAGGCGCCAACGACTGCGTGGAGGCTGGTCAGGGGCCATTTGTTGGGCTGGTGCTTTTCTGGTCATGCTGACTAGATTAGCACGGCATCGGGGTCGGAGCAAGGTGAACGATCCGCACGCGCGGTGCTGACGACCAAAGACGGTCAGCTGCCAATGACGCCAACTCTGCGCGTACCAATTTGGCGCTGCGTCTGGCGGGTCAGCCAGTCCCTCTACGGCCGGTTCCCGCCACCTTAACCTCGATCGTACCGCGCGCTATGGACCCACGCTTGCCTGATGACGTTCTCAAGCGCAATGGCAGCTTGCCGATGATCAAGCTGCCGCTCACGTGAATCTGACGTAGGCCAGCTCTTCGGCCAAGTCAACAAGACCGAACGGCAGCTCTCGCATCATGCCGGCGGCAACTCGCGACCCAGTCCAGTCGTGGCGCTCTCAGATCTGATGGCCGCAAAGTGGCCCTCGGCGTCCCAGGAAGCCGCGTGGCGCGAGCAACTCGAACGAGGGGATTCAGTACACTCCCGGTCGACGCCCCGCGAAAGCATCGACCCGGCAGGCATCGGTCCAATCGGCGAGGGCGTTAAGGGTTAGCCGCGACGCTCGCGAACTCGCGAACTCGGCGCTGGCCAATCGACGCTACCCAGCGGCATTGCCCTAAAGTGGAACCCGCTATCGCTGGCCATACCGACTCGTCGCCGGATTGTGATCGTCAAATCTGCTTGCGATTTGCACGGCTTGAGGCTGACGCTGCAGCGAGTGATGGGGCAATTGCATTGGGTGTGGTCCACCACTGATAATAAAACCAATGACTTACGTGCATCGGCTGGCGCGTGGAGGCGAATTTAGTTTGCTGAGGGATGGAGGCGGGCCGACCTTTATGCTAGACGGTGGTTGTCTTGTCGAGAGATAACCACCTGGAGATCGGCCCATGAGAAGTGTAGCGAAGATCAGTGAAGAGAGGGGATCCTCAGGGATTGCAGGAGAGGCGTTGGCGAGGCTGTTGAAGTTCATCGAAGAACGTCGGAGTGGGGTTTGCCGAGATGACGACGGATTTGAAGCGTTCGAGCGAGAGGTTCGCAAGCGTTTCAGTGAAGCGGAACGGGAATTTATTGGCGAGGAGTTGGCGCATCTGGATGTCACGCTGCCGGAGGTGGTGATCGACGGGGTGCGGCACCGGCGGGTGGTCAGCGGCATCGGCGAATACATGACGGCGGCCGGGCCGGTGAGCGTGCTGCGGCACCGCTATCGGATTGTGGGGACCAATGGCGGGAGCGAATGCCCGCTGGAACTGCGTGCCGGGATCGTCGAAGGTTTTTTCACGCCCTTGGCGGCGCGGATGGGTCTCTGGGCGGTGACGCACCTGACGCCGGCGGAAAGCGCATCCTTGTTCCATGAACTGGGTGGCATGAACCCGTCGCGCAGCACGCTGGATCGGTTACCGAAGGGCGTCAGCGAAAAGTGGGAAGCGCGGCGCAAGGAATGGGAGAAGGCGTTGCGGACGCAGGAAGAAGCGGTTGTCGGGGCGGCTGTGCTGGCGGTATCGCTGGACGGTGTAATGGCACCGATGAAGGACGGGCAGCGCGAGGCGCGACGCGAGCAGAGCATTCAGGAAGGCAAGCAAACACGAGGTCCGGCGGGCTACCGCGAGGTCGGTTGCGGCTGCGTCAGTCATTACGACGAGAACGGCGAACGCTTGCGTACCGTGCGCAACGCCCGCATGCCGGAGGTGAAGAAGCAGACCTTGAAACGGCAACTGGTGGCGGAAGTTGAAAACGCCTTCCGACGACAGCCGAACTTGCGACTGGTCAAAGTCGCCGATGGGGCGCGGGACAACTGGGACTTCCTGGCCAAGGATCTACCCATCGGGATTGAGGTCGTGGATTTCTATCACGCGGGCGAACACCTGAAGCGTGCCTTCGACCATGCTTACGGCGAGGCTTCGGTCAAGTCCCGAGCCAGTTTCGCCGAATACCGACACGTGTTGCTGGAAGTCGACGACGGCGTTGAAAAGGTGATTCGCACCTTGGCCTATCACCACAAGCGCAAGCCGCGTTGCGGCCCACTCGAGCAGGAGCTGCGGTACTTCCGGCGCAACCGCGCACGCATGGACTACGCACGGCTGCGCGCACAAAATCTACCGATCGGCTCCGGCGTCGTTGAGGCCACTTGCAAGACGCTCGTCACCCAGCGCATGAAGCGATCCGGTCAGCGCTGGAGTAGCGACGGCGGCCAAGCCATCCTCACCTTCCGCGCCCTCGCTCAGAGCGATCGCTTTGACGCCGCTTGGCAAAAGGTCGCCGCCGAATATCGCCGCGACGTTCGCTTCCCCCAAAAACGTCGTGCCCATCAATGCATTGCGGGTATCGTCAGTA